>NZ_JAIGNK010000008.1:2500-5623 GCF_019711435.1 Qipengyuania polymorpha | reverse complement strand
CCAACCCCGCGGAAATCCGTCAGATTTCGTGAATGTGAAATAATCCTACAAAAAGGCATTGACGGAATCGGGGCGGCCCCCTAGATGGCCCTCACCGACGCGGCGCTGACGGGTTCTACCGGACGCTGGGTTGGTCGCCATATAGATACGGACAGCCGCTCCCCCGGTTTAGATCGGGGCACATTGGTTGTCCGCTAGTTCTGTCTCGGCGGCTCTTTGACATTGTTGGTTTTTGATGAAGGGACATGTGGGCGACGGCGCCCGGTCCGGGGACCTCAAGGCTCCGGATACCGGTTAAAACAAGCCGATTGCCACATCCTTCCAGGCTCCACAGTCTGGATGTGATGATGCATGTTCATTCGTATCCATTACGTTTGACAGTGCAGGTATCGGCTCCTTGATACTCTGGCTAGTCGGGCTGGCGGGGTTTTACCCCGTGCTTGATTGGTTAGTTTCACAAACTTGAGAGTTTGATCCTGGCTCAGAACGAACGCTGGCGGCATGCCTAACACATGCAAGTCGAACGAACCCTTCGGGGTTAGTGGCGCACGGGTGCGTAACGCGTGGGAACCTGCCTTTAGGTTCGGAATAACTCAGAGAAATTTGAGCTAATACCGGATGATGTCTTCGGACCAAAGATTTATCGCCTTTAGATGGGCCCGCGTTAGATTAGATAGTTGGTGGGGTAATGGCCTACCAAGTCGACGATCTATAGCTGGTCTGAGAGGATGATCAGCCACACTGGGACTGAGACACGGCCCAGACTCCTACGGGAGGCAGCAGTGGGGAATATTGGACAATGGGCGAAAGCCTGATCCAGCAATGCCGCGTGAGTGATGAAGGCCTTAGGGTTGTAAAGCTCTTTTACCAGGGATGATAATGACAGTACCTGGAGAATAAGCTCCGGCTAACTCCGTGCCAGCAGCCGCGGTAATACGGAGGGAGCTAGCGTTGTTCGGAATTACTGGGCGTAAAGCGCGCGTAGGCGGCTTTTCAAGTCAGGGGTGAAATCCCGGGGCTCAACCCCGGAACTGCCCTTGAAACTGGATGGCTAGAATACTGGAGAGGTGAGTGGAATTCCGAGTGTAGAGGTGAAATTCGTAGATATTCGGAAGAACACCAGTGGCGAAGGCGACTCACTGGACAGTTATTGACGCTGAGGTGCGAAAGCGTGGGGAGCAAACAGGATTAGATACCCTGGTAGTCCACGCCGTAAACGATGATAACTAGCTGTCCGGGCTCATGGAGCTTGGGTGGCGCAGCTAACGCATTAAGTTATCCGCCTGGGGAGTACGGTCGCAAGATTAAAACTCAAAGGAATTGACGGGGGCCTGCACAAGCGGTGGAGCATGTGGTTTAATTCGAAGCAACGCGCAGAACCTTACCAGCCTTTGACATCCTAGGACGATTTCTGGAGACAGATCTCTTCCCTTCGGGGACCTAGTGACAGGTGCTGCATGGCTGTCGTCAGCTCGTGTCGTGAGATGTTGGGTTAAGTCCCGCAACGAGCGCAACCCTCATCCTTAGTTGCCATCATTTAGTTGGGCACTTTAAGGAAACTGCCGGTGATAAGCCGGAGGAAGGTGGGGATGACGTCAAGTCCTCATGGCCCTTACAGGCTGGGCTACACACGTGCTACAATGGTATCTACAGTGAGCAGCGATCCCGCGAGGGTTAGCTAATCTCCAAAAGATATCTCAGTTCGGATTGTTCTCTGCAACTCGAGAGCATGAAGGCGGAATCGCTAGTAATCGCGGATCAGCATGCCGCGGTGAATACGTTCCCAGGCCTTGTACACACCGCCCGTCACACCATGGGAGTTGGATTCACCCGAAGGTGGTGCGCTAACCAGTTTACTGGAGGCAGCCAACCACGGTGGGTTCAGCGACTGGGGTGAAGTCGTAACAAGGTAGCCGTAGGGGAACCTGCGGCTGGATCACCTCCTTTCTAAGGATTGTCACGAAAGCGCCGGCACTTGCTGCTGGAATGCTTCGCGACTTTTCAAAGAACATTGCCGTCGTCCTCATGTCCTTTCATCAATCGGATACAGCCTCGCAGGGTTAGCCTTGTGAGATGCTGTTTGCCTGAGCTGGCTCATGCCGCCTGCGGCAGCCCTTGTTAAAGAGGGAGGCCTGCGCTGGCGCATAGGCCCGTAGCTCAGTTGGTTAGAGCGCACCCCTGATAAGGGTGAGGTCGGTGGTTCAAATCCACTCGGGCCTACCATTTGCCTGGTCTTACGGGGCCTTAGCTCAGCTGGGAGAGCACCTGCTTTGCAAGCAGGGGGTCATCGGTTCGATCCCGATAGGCTCCACCAGGTAACTGGATGTGACATCAAAATCCGATTGTATGAAACGAAAACAGATACCGCGATTTGCGCGGTTAGGCAGTTTCGACTGCCGCTCTTTGACATTGTGAATGGGTTTTTAAATCGATGCCGTGGCGCATGGATTGTGTGGTTTGCCTTAGGGCGAACTTGCGCGAGCTATGCATCACAACAAGATCAATCAAACGATTATCTGGCTGAGATATTCCTCCGCACCTATCCCAACGCAGCTTTTATGCAGGCTTGTCGTTGATGGTGTGGATTCTCAAGCGTGAGGTAAGAGCATTTGGTGGATGCCTTGGCATGTGCAGGCGATGAAGGACGTGGCACGCTGCGATAAGCGTCGGGGAGATGTGAGCAATCTTTGATCCGGCGATTTCCGAATGGGGAAACCCACCCTCACCATTTCCTTTCGATTGAGCTTCGGCTCGTTCGGAAAGAGGTGGATAGGGTATCACCAGACTGAATACATAGGTTTGGTGAAGCGAACCCGGGGAACTGAAACATCTCAGTACCCGGAGGAAAAGACATCAACAGAGATTCCCGTAGTAGTGGCGAGCGAACCGGGACCAGGCCAATGCTTCTTCGTTAATTAGCAAAACACTTTGGAAAGAGTGGCCATAGTGGGTGACAGCCCCGTATGCGAAAGTGAGCGAAGAAGATTCGAGTAGGGCGGGACACGTGAAATCCTGTCTGAACATGGGGGGACCACCCTCCAAGCCTAAATACTCGCACATGACCGATAGCGAACACAGTACCGTGAGGGAAAGGTGAAAAGCACCCCGATTAGGGGAGTGAAA
>NZ_JAIGNK010000007.1 GCF_019711435.1 Qipengyuania polymorpha | reverse complement strand
CCCTTCGAGACGACAAGCGTGATACAAGGCGAATGGACTTGGCAGCATTATCCAATGAGCGAAGCTGGTCTGCGATGCTCGGGTCGTCCTTCAATACCGAGCAAAAGATTGACACGTGCTATCGCGCGAAATGCTAATCCCATTTCTCTCAGAAAGGTGCTCGAAGAGTATTTAAGCCTTTTTCTTGAGGAGGAGTGAGCGCCACCTTTCCTTCAGTGATGAGCGATCGGTCCCGATAATGCCCTGCTCTTCGGCCCATGCTTCGAGGTGGCTTTTCTTCTTGGCTTCCGCCTCGGCGCTGCGACGAAGGGCAATCTCTCGATACTTTTCGTGCAAAGCCTTCCTCGCTGCTGCACGAGCTTCCGCTTCGATTTTTTCCTCCTCTGGTGTCTTTCGAACCTTCGCTTTCTTCGCTTGCTGCTTCTTGAGGCGATCTGCCTCCTGTATCCGACGATTAATGGCTTTTTGCTTCTTCCGCTCTTTCTCGACCTTCTTGCGTGCCTTGGCCCTATCTTGGGCTAGGCGTCTTTGGATCTTAAGCTTTTGGGCTGCCTTGCGCTCTGCCTCCTCTTTAGCGCGTTCACGGGCTGCCTGTTCAGGGGTTAACTTGCGCTTCCAACCAAACGGCACGCGGAACTCGCCAGCGTCACGCTGCACACGCGCAGGATCAGCCTCGTATTGCCCGCCCTTAGAATGATCTAGGCGTCTCGCCAATTCGTCTCACCTATCAATTAACATCCTGTCATGCAGTTCTCGACGCAATGAGCGTCAGTCTATGAGAAAATTAGTCGGAGATTCCGGACAAAAGGCTCATGAACCTTTCAATCGGAAGAAGATTGGTCTCTCCATCGATTTCACCTTTCTCGACTATGCGGGTGACCTTTTTCGCAAGGGATCGTCCGTCCGTCTTCGTCATCTTGAGGCCGAAAGCAGTCTTGATTGGCGCTAGCGGAACGATGAACCCTCGATCGATAAGGCCTTGGACCTCCCAGAGGTTGTCGTAGACATAAGCCTCTTCATCCTCGTCCCATTCGAAACTTAAGATGACATCCCCTGTTTTGCATCTCCACCCACGTGCGTCCCAAAAATATGGCACTTCTTCATCGGAACTTTGTCGTTCCCTACCGAAGGCACTCTCAGCGTATTTTTCTTCCACCTCTTCGGTAGGATCATCGGGAACAGTGACAGCAACGAAGAAACGGCGATCATGCAAGGTGCTATCCCCTCGTGTGATCGCGTTTTTAAGGGAGCCCCTTGAACCTGCGGGGCGAGCATTCCTGCGCATCCTCCACAGTGGTTCAATCCTTTCCAAGTCTTCGATTGTTAGTGAAGAACTCCGTGCGAATATCTTTTCTAGCCAAACCGCAATGTGTTCGGCTTCTTCGGATTCGAGCGATACTGCAGCTTCCAATCCAAAATCGATTTCATCAGCCTCAAATGCCAGCCCATTGGAGGAGGCGTTCGCAGAACCAACGATTGCACCATCGCCACTCAGCATCACTTTGGCGTGTAGTCCGTCCAAAAAATTTACATTTGCGCCACGTAGGATCAATTCGCGCAAAGTGGTTGGATTACACGCGCCACTGAATGCATCGCAAACAATTCGCGACCCAGACATGTCTGATGGGAAGTCCAGCAGATCAGTGACGCCTCCTCCCCAATAGGCGATAGCCGCATCAAACTTTCCCGCAGAAGCAATCCGCGACATCTCATTCTTCACGTTCGACCCAACCAAAAATTTCAATTTGCCTACCCCCTTGAGTTCAAATTGGCGTTCTCGGAAAGACGCTAGTCAATTGCGGTTTGATATCAAATGATCTGGCACAATCGACGAAGTGGATGAGGCCACATACCCCACCGTAAAGCCACATTGGGGCTTAATAAGCTGTTGCCCTACTGTCGCTCCAATCTTGCATGTCCATCGGTCTGCGCTAACCTTAATTTGTGGATAGGCATCGAAATTCGCTTGGATACAGAATTGGCCATGATGGCGAGGCCATGATCGTCGAAGGGATCGATGATCAGGGAACGATTATCAGCATCTACGACGCAACGCGTGGCGCGACACAAGGGCTGCATTGCGAGTGCGAAGCTGCTTTGATCGCAAAACAAGGTGACGAATTGGCGTGGCACTTTGCACACGCAAGTAATCAATCTGGGGCATGCGCTGCCGCAACTAAGGCGACCGCTTTAAGGTTCATACGGAAGGTTCTGGAAGATGCTGGCGCGATCACACTTCCCGAGGTGGACCGTGCCGTCCGTGTGCAGTCGATCCATTCTTTTGTAGCCGAAGGATACGGTGATTTCCCAATTCATAGGGTCTCGGGATCACCGCATCCTGAGCTAGCGATTGTTGCGAAACTGAAGAAGAAATCTTCTGCCCAAATCTTAGAGCGGGCGCGGGCAAAAAATCTCTCTGCAATGGAAATCGCACTCCATGCCTTTCGCAATCGGTCGGATGCCGAGATTGCAGAAGCCATCATCGACCACGCTCCTCGAAAATGGCTTCATAGGGTTCTCAATACTCAATCTCACAAACTCAGTTTTCCGCGGGATATCGAGAAGATTAGGCGCGGGTTAGGTTTCGCTTAACAGCGATTTCGTCATCCCTGCCGCTGTGCCTGCCGAATATTTTCCATGCTAGACTAAGCGGCGTCAGCCAGCATCAGACCAGTCATTCGATCATACGCTGAGGAGAGGTATTCTTCGTTGCGATCAATCCCGATGAATTTTCGACCATTCTCCAATGCCGCTACCCCTGTAGAACCGCTGCCTGCGAACGGATCGAAAATGATTTTCGCATCGGTGTTCTCGATCGCTCTGCGGGGAAGTTCGACTGGAAATGGTGCAGGGTGTGAATTGTGGCGCTCTGGCTGAATTGTCCAGACGTCCTTCGCGTTGCAGCCACCTTTGCGAAGTCGGAACTTGGGCTTCGCCATGACGACAATCCATTCGTGCGACGGGAGGAAGAATGAGCGGTTGAAGTTAATTCCACTCTTCCGATTCCAGATGATGATCTGACGCACTGGAAGTTCGGGATTAAGGTCGAGCGGGGTTTGCAAGATACCATTCTGAACCCGAGGCTTGTGGTTGTAAAAAATCGCTCCGTTCTCGGGAATGAGCCGCCAGCATTCTTGCAGCACGCTTTTTTGCCATTCGACATATTCATCAGGATCGCGCGCGTCATCATAGTCGCCGTATCCCTCGGCCAGTGCAGCTTTCGGCCACATCGAACGCGTGCCTGCATACTTCAGACCACCACCAGAGGAGAATGCGAGATTATATGGGGGCGACGTAAATACCAGATCGACCGATGCTGACGGCATTTTGCGCATCACTTCGAGGCAGTCTCCATGGTGCAGTTCGAACTGGGGCCCTTTGAATTTCGCTTCAATATCAGGACGGCTGCCGCTCAGCTTGGTTTGAGGGACGAACTTTCGGGCACCTTGCACGGTCGCCGCGACAGCCCGTGACATTCGAACAGACGCGCGGGCCTGAAATGAGCACTGTTCAACCGAAATGGACTCCTTCAATTTCTGTTGCCCCGTCGGAGGCAACAGACGCCAACGCTCTGGTTGGCTGGCAGCTTCGACGCGGGAAATATTCTCGCGCGCGAGACGACGATACCAATTGTAAACCGATCCCTCCGCGGGCCTCGAACCGCTCTTCCTCAACTTGTCTCGGATGTCTTTGGCGGTTTTCCAATCGGCATCGAGCATAGCGAGCAATACCGAATTAGACGGCCTGCGACTGCGCGTCTTGCTGGTAGCCTTTTTCACTGGCTCGTTTGACGTGGCCTCGATCGCTGCGATCTTGCCAGTTGCTTTCGTCTCACGCCCTTCGAAATTGGCCTCACTCTTTATTGTGCCAACCAGTCTCAACAGACCATCGCGCATTGTTTCGAGAGCTTCTTCGGCGTGAACCGCTCGATCATTGGCGGCGGTAATCTCTGTCGAAATCGCGACCTCAAGGCTGGTCAGAATATCGGTGATTGTGCAGTTCATTCTCGCAAACTCCTTCAAGATTTGGTGGCTAAAGGATGCGTGAGAATGAATTTTAGTCGAGTTCCTTACGGTTCTCTCATCGGTTTTGAGCCAACATCTTGTCATCGGTTTAGACATCGGTTTTGTCGTCGGCTCGCGTCCGAAACGGTGCGCCATGTCTGACACCCAAAGATATCTCTCGCTCATTGAGCGACAAAGGAAGAAGCTTGATTACGCGCCCGTAATTGAAGCGGCTTTTCGTGACGCAGTGATAGATTTGGGGCCGAACCCATCTTTTACGGAGTTGGCAAAATGGCTGACTGGGAGAGTTCATCCTAGCGTCTCCGCCAAAGAAAATTCTCGGTGGGTCGCCCAACAGGTCAAGGACTGGCTTTATCTCGACGGGATCGAACCTTCCGAACCAAACCTCCGCGATTTCTTATCAAACTGCCGTGGCTTGCCTGAACGGCGACGGACGAAGTGGCTACGTGATGCTGGTTTCCGCTTCACCGCTTTTGAGATGTGGCAAAGAATGAAACCCACATTCTTAGTCGTCGATGGCGAGGAGCGCACTAGGTTCCTAGAAGGCAAACTGGAACATCACATGGAGAGAACCTCTAAGGTCGCTCGCTCGTTACGGTCAGCGCTTCACATTCCAGAATAACTAAATTTGCGGTGATTGCGACGCTTTTTTAAGTTCGAAGTTAGTTGCTAATTTACGAGGATAAATAAGGGAAACAGGAGAGCCCTATGTCAAACCTCGACACAATTTTTCACGAAGTTCAAAGTCTTGGCCTTTGCCGCACCCAAGAAGATTTCTCAGTCGACTTCCTCGGCAAATCACCCGGATACATGGCGTATCTTCGCTCCTCCAACGCGCCCGTTTGTCTCACTTCCATCAAATTGCTGTTTGAACGGCTCAAATCACACTGCCCCAGTTCCGATGATAGTAGATGGCACGACGAACGGGCGCGCATGCGCTCTTTGATCATCGCCGTTCAGGTGATGTGGAACGGCGAATGCGAATTACGCCATTTGCCGCCGTGGCATCGAGCGACAGCGATCTGATCATGTCATGTAGGGAAGGCCAGCAAATCTTTGCACCTTGTCCCACACGGATGGCCCTCTTTCCCTACAGACGCTGAAACCAGCGCCATTCAGTTCGTTGTAAACGCTCTCCATAACAGTCCGCCCGGGCGATCGATTTGCCTTGCCGACAATTTCACAGATCAACCATTCCCCGCCCTCAAGCTCCAAATGAACGAGCCCGATCGTCTCGTCGCGATCCATAATGCGAAGAAAGACAGACCTCCCAGCGAGACTGTCGAATGAGAATGAGGCGGAGCAATTTCGCAAATATTTTCCTAGCTCACGAAGTTCGCCGACTGTTTGAACTGGCACGAGAACGTCGCTCCGATATGGCGATGCCGCCAACTGAAGGCCAGAAGTCCATTTTTCGATAAGCTTCGGTAGCGAACGACGCTTGCTCAGACCCCGGAGATCATCATCAATGCGTCTCGCATCCACACCGTTTTCAATGAGAATTCTGCGGGCCTCGGCGAAATGGCGCACGTCTTCGCGATTGTGGAACAACGCCAGAACCGTCGGCGTGCGCAATGAGGTTGGAGCACCCCGCCATCTCATGAGCATATCGAGATTGAGATCGCGCAAGTGGGTAAACCTCTTACGTTCGGAGGGAGAATGGCGGCGAAGAAGATGCGCCAGCATTCGATAATATACCGGAGGATGATAAGCGCGCGCCGATCGTCTCAACGCGGGTCTGAACCCCTCGGGGGCACGAGGGACACACTGCGATAACATCTCGTCGTGTGAACGGTGTTGCAGTGTGTCGAGGTCGGCCTTCGACGGCTCATGGGGACTGCATGCAATACATGCGGAAATGACTTGCCGCCGTTCATGTGAACTTCTGAGAAAATGGCCTGCGAGACCGGGGGCACGAACGTCGAGTTCACCGAGAACGTCTAGTATCCAATGCTTTATGAAAACCTCCTTCCGTTTGAAGTCCGCCATACATCAATAAGGGAAGGACCGGGGAATAAATAAATTGACGGCGCGTTAGGCTCTCAGGCTAAATAGTTTCGACATATCCGCAGGGCGTTACTGAATAAGGGTGGCCCGCCTGAAATACCGCTTCGGACTCAGACGGAGAGGGAAGAACCATTGGGGCCAGAGCCTGATGGCATGTTGAGCGGACAACGGTCGCGGCTAAGGCGAAGTCAAAAACGCTTAGCAAAAGATGGCGGTCCCTGTCACACGCTGACACACCGCTTGCTTCAGGACGGTCTAGAATAAAGCGGCGGCTGCTCTGAAGTGCTCTCCCTCGCGGGAGTAACCACGATGCATCCAATTTGGGTGCGGAGGGCGCGCTAATGATCGGTTTCGGATCGTCACGATCGCAGGATTAAACAATCTGCAATGCGCGAGCCAACGTCGGGTGATGTCAATTGCACGCCAAGATTCCTTCCCCTTTCTCTGCGAAGAGGTGCTGTTTCTAATCTGGGAATGGACTTCGTAGGGAGGGGGGGATGAGAGTTGTCAGGGCTCAAATCATTGCATGCCCTGCGCGCAGCTTCACCGAAGCTGCTTGCTGAGGGATCGCCGCAACGAAGTGAAGGAGATCGATCAGCAAGCCGGAGGGCGCGAATGCGCCGCCGTGATCGATTGAACTGGATGTTTCTCCAGTAATCTCCCGATTTGACCCAATGAGACTGATTTCCCCGTTGCCCTCATAACCTATTGAACTAAGGTCCTCGGATAGGGGTCATTGGGGTCAGTTTCTCTTGTCGACGGACATTCACTCAAAGCTATATGCTCACGAGCTTCGGCGACGTCACGCTACAGGTGACGCAGAAAAACTGGCAGGCACTCTCCTAGATGCGCAAGTCGATCTTAACCCCCATCAGGTGGCCGCGGCCCTCTTCGCCTTCCAATCACCGTTGTCGAAAGGGGCGATACTCGCCGACGAGGTTGGTCTCGGCAAAACCATCGAAGCTGGCCTATTGCTTTCTCAACGGTGGACAGAGGGCGCACGCCGCATTCTAGTGATCACCCCTGCTAATCTCCGCAAGCAGTGGGCTCAGGAGATGGCCGAGAAGTTTTTTCTCCCGACGACCATTTTGGAAGCCGCGAGCTACAAAAGGCTAGAGGCGGACGGGATGAGGCCGTTCGAACAAAATGCCATCATTATCTGCTCTTTGCCCTTCGCCGCCCGTCATGAAGAAGAGATCATGACAACGAGGTGGGACTTGGCCGTGATTGATGAGGCCCACAGATTGCGCAATGTCTACAAGAACTCGAATAAGACTGGGAAGGCTCTCAAGAGCGCACTGGCCAATGTGCCGAAGGTATTGTTGACCGCCACGCCGCTGCAAAATTCGCTCATGGAGCTTTATGGACTGGTCAGCATCATCGACGATTATGCTTTCGGTGACGCCAAAAGTTTCAGGGCTCAATATGCACAGCGTGGCGACGCGAATTTCGACAGCCTTAAGGAACGTCTTACGCCTCTGTGCCATCGAACCTTGCGGCGGCAGGTTACGGAATATGTCTCTTACACGAACCGTGTTCCGCTAACTGAAGAATTCACCCCCACTGAAGCTGAGCGGCAACTCTACAAGGATGTCTCGGACTATCTCCAAAGGGACGAATTAGAGGCATTGCCATCGAGCCAGCGAACGCTGATGACCTTGGTGATGCGGAAGCTCCTTGCGTCGTCAACGTTCGCGATCGCGGGAATGCTGCACAATTTGGCAGCCAAGCTTGAGCGCCAGTTGAAGACCGACCAGTTCGTCCGGAAAGCCATTTTCGAAGCTGAAGCTGATGAGGATATCGATGGCTTCCGCGAAACTCGCGAAGAGTGGGGCGCAGAAAACATCGACGATGATGCTGATTTCGAACCTGAACTTCTCACGGAAGAACAACGCGCAACTATCGGGCTCGAAATCGAGGAGCTTCGCACCTTTGCTGACGAGGCTACCGCCATCACCCAGAATGCTAAGGGTGAGGCTTTATTGAAAGCACTTCGTGCGGGCTTTGATAAGGCTGAGGAACTGGGGGCTGCCCGCAAAGCGATCATCTTCACGGAGAGCCGCAGGACGCAGGATTATCTTGTCAGCCTGCTCTCCGCGAATAGCTACGCCGACAAGCTGGTTCTTTTCAACGGATCCAACACCGACGAGCGATCAAAGGCGATCTACAGCGATTGGGTCGATAAGCATCGCGGTTCGGATAGGGTTACTGGCTCTCGCTCCGCGGACATTCGTGCTGCCTTGGTCGATCACTTTCGCGACAGCGCTGAGATAATGATTGCAACTGAGGCAGCGGCGGAAGGCATCAACCTCCAGTTCTGTTCGATCGTCGTAAACTACGACCTGCCGTGGAACCCGCAACGGATTGAGCAGAGGATTGGTCGTTGTCATCGTTACGGCCAAAAACATGATGTCGTCGTCGTTAATTTCCTCAATAGGGAGAACGCCGCCGACCAGCGGGTTTACGAACTCCTGAACGAGAAATTCCAATTGTTCGAGGGCGTGTTCGGTGCGTCGGACGAAGTGCTCGGTGCGATCGGTTCAGGCGTCGATTTCGAAAAGCGCATTTCCGAAATCTACCAGAACTGCCGCACCGCGGAAGACATCGAGGCAAGCTTCAAAGCGCTGCGGGCAGAGATGGAGCAGGAAATCGACGCGACCATGCAGGACACGCGCCGCACCCTGCTCGAACATTTTGATGCAGAAGTGCATGATCGACTGAAGATCAATCTCGATCGCAGCAAGGAATACATGAACCGCTATGAGCGCAAGCTTTGGGCGGTCACCAAGCATGAACTTGGCCGCGATGCTGCCTTCGACGATGATCACCTCACGTTTACTCTCAAAAAGGCGGTCGGCCCATCGCAGCCCGGGGGGTTCTTTCTCGGCAAGGCGGGACTCGACGGCCACCGATATCGTATCGGTCATCCGCTGGCGCAGTTTCTGTTGGACATTGCCGCGCAGCGCGATCTGCCACCGCGCCATCTCGTGTTCGACTATACAAACTGGGAAGCCACCTCGGCGGCTCTCAAACCGTTTGTAGGTCTGAGAGGCTCGATTGCATGCCGAGTGCTCTCAGTGACTGGTGTTGATGCGCAAGATCATATCGTTCTGGCTGCGATCACCGATGAAGGCAAAGCGATCGATCCCACGGCGGCTCGGCGTCTATTTGATCTCCCTGTGAATGCCCGCAAGGCAGATAAAATGCCTGACGATTTGGGAGGGGCGCTCGACGAACAATTCTCCGAAATCCTTACGGCCATCGATGCGCAGCGAGCCGATTGGTTACAGCAGGAAATGGACAAACTCGACGATTGGGCTGAGGACAAAAGGACTGGCCTCAAAGCCGACTTGAAGAAATACGACGACGAACTGGCCGATCTAAAAAAACGGGTGCGTCTCGCCGGATCATTGCAGGACAAGCTCACCCTCCAACGCGCAAAGCAGCAGTGCGAAAAGAAACGCGATGAGGCTTGGCGGGCCTATGATGGCGAAGCCAAGGAGATTGAGGAGCGCAAGGAGCGTCTGCTTGACCGGGTGGCCGAGCAACTCACACAAGACACCGAGACGACTGACCTTTTCACGATAACCTTTGAGATCATATGACCGACACCTCGAACGACCAGCCCGAGCCCTTCGACCTCAAGTCGGATGATGTCGCCGCCCGCAAGCGCGCCGACTTTAAGCGGCTGTTTCCGGAAGTTTTCAATGAGGACAAGATCGACCTCGACCAGCTTCGTCGGGTCTTAGGCGATTGGGTCGATGAGGGATCGGAGCGCTTTGGCCTCACATGGCCGGGTAAGGCAGCATGTATGCGCGTGATCCAAGCGCCCGCCACAGGCGGACTGCGACCCGACCGCGACGAGAGCGTGAATTTCGATGAGAGCGAGAATGTCTTCATCGAGGGCGATAATCTCGAAGTGCTCAAGCTTTTGCAGAAGGCATATTTCGGCAAGATCAAAATGATTTACATCGACCCGCCTTACAACACGGGCAAAGAATTTATTTACCCCGACAAGTATGCTGAAACTCTCGGGACATATCTTAGCTATACTGGCCAAAGGGGTGACGACGGAAGGCGCTTTTCCACAAACAGCGAAGAAGACGGAAGGCTGCATTCGAACTGGATCAACATGATGTATCCGCGACTTTACCTCGCGCGAAACCTTTTAAAGGATGATGGTGTAATCTTTGTCAGCATCGACGACAACGAGGCTGCGAACCTCCGCCAACTTTGCGACCAAGTTTTCGGTCAAGAGAACCATCTAGTCACGATGTATGTGCAAGTAAGGTATCCCGGAAAAACCTTGGCTGAGAAGAACGACTACCAAAAATTAATCGAGCAGGTTTTGGTTTATACCAAGGCCGATTTTTCTCCAAAAAAGGAGTCGGAGGAATACAAGATTGAGAAATTCTGCTGGCACATTGACGAGTTAGAAGAAGGACACGTCACCTCCATCGGCGGACGGGACGTCGAGATATTCAAGCCCGGCCAGTATAAGATTACCAAGGTGCCACCCTCAACCTCGGCGCTGAAGGAGACTTGGGCCACTGGCTCCGTGCTGAAAGTCAACGCTTCCGGGAAGTATTTTGGGAAAAACCTTGCTCCGCGAAAGTCGCAGGACGGGTTAAAAGTGTTATACAAGGTGAAGGGAATTGGGGAGGACGGCTTAGGTTTCAGATATTTTACTGGGCCACAAAAAGAGTCAGCTACGAAAGGTAAGTTTTTTTCAGGGGTCCCTTTAAAGCGACTGGAGCAAATGAAAACTGGTTCGGCCAGAAAAGAAAAGCCCATTCTCAATTTTCACAACTTCGCTGACGCCTTTGGCAATTGCCGTCACGAGGGAGCCATCGACTTCCGTGGTGGTAAGAAGCCTATTGAATTCTTGAAAACGCTCATTCGACAATCTTTGGCTTCAGACGAACAGGACATCGTTCTCGATTTCTTCGCGGGTTCCGCCAGCACCGCGCATGCCGTGTTTGACCTCAATAAAGAGGACGGGGGGAACCGCAAATTCATCATGGTTCAGTTGCCAGAGCCGGTCTCAGAAGAAGATCGGCAAGAGCATTTCAATACGATCTCGGAATTGTCGCGAGAGCGCATTCGTAGGGCCGCGTCGAAACTCGCTCCGCATGCTGAGAAGGGAAGCCCATCTAATATTGATTATGGTTTCCGCGCTTTCAATCTGAGCCCATCCTCCTTTACTAGTTGGGATGCAGCATCTGATATTGCCCAAGATGATCTGCTCGCTGAGATCGAAGGTCACGCCTCGCATACGAGTGAGAGCGCCACTGATGACGACATTCTGTTTGAACTCCTCCTAAAGGATGGGTTCGAACTTACTACGAAGGTGGAACAAGCCTCCGTCGCGGGCGGCAAAGCCTACAGCGTAGCAGATGGCGCATTACTGATCTGCCTTGAGCGCAATCTCACAAAAGACATCATTGATGCCCTCGCCGATCTGGCCGAGAAAGAGGACGCTGCGCGCGTAGTTTGCCTCGACGCAGGCTTCCAAGGGAACGATCAACTCAAGACCAATGCGGTCCAGACCTTCAAGTCGCGCCTCGGGCATGGCGAGGACGGCAGCATCTTCCGCACGGTTTGAGAGGGGTTCACTGATGAAGCTAAAGTTCGATCCCTCGCTGGACTATCAGCACACCGCAATCTCCGCGATTGCAGACCTCTTTGAAGGGCAAGCGACGGGGACCGTCGAGACCGAAACGGGCGCGGCAATTACCGATGGTCTGATCCAGACCGAGCACGGGCTGGGCAACGCGATAACTCTATCGAACGAGCAGATTTTCGAGAATCTCAAGGCGGTTCAAGAGGCGAATGATGTCTCGTCGGCTCGCAACATCGAAGAGCTTGATTTCGCGGTCGAAATGGAAACTGGCACGGGTAAGACTTACGTCTATCTACGCAGCGCTTTCGAACTGGCGCATCGATACGGGTTCCGCAAATTCATCATCGTAGTGCCTTCGGTGGCGATCCGCGAGGGCGTGCTTAAGAGTCTTGAGGTCATGGGTGACCATTTCCGCTCTCTCTATGACGCAATGCCATTTAACTTCGATCTTTACGATTCGAAGCATCCGAGCCGCGTTAGGCAGTTCGCGGGAGGCCAGCATTTACAGTTCTTGGTGATGAACATCCAAGCCTTCATCAAGGATGCGGGCGAAGGTGAAACAAGCGGTAATATAATCTACCGCGACAGCGACAAGATGGGCGGAAAGCCGATTGAGTTTCTCTCGCAGACGAACCCCTTCGTCATCATCGACGAGCCTCAGCGCATGGATACCGATAAGGCAGCGGCGGCAATCCAGCGCCTGAATCCCGCTGCGATCTTCCGCTACTCGGCCACGCACAAGGATACGCGAAACCTCCTCTTCCGACTTGGGCCTGTTGAGGCGTTCGAGCGGCAACTGGTCAAACGTATCGAAGTGGATAGCATCGGAGCGGATGATCGATCATCCGATCCATACGTGAAGTTCCTAAAGGCTGACCATACAAAGTCGCCGATACAGGCACAGGTCGAGATTTTCAAAATGGCCGCGGGCGGGCCTAAGCGCGGTAAGGTCACCGTGAAAAAGGGCGACACACTCTTTCAAAAGTCCAAAGAGAACCCCGCATATTCCGACCTGATGATTTCGGACATCGACGCGACACCGAATGCCGAACGGCTTCACTTCCAAAACGGGCTCAAGCTCAAACTGCATGAAGAGATGGGCGGTGCCGCGGACGACGTGACCAAGCTCATGATCGAGCGCGCAGTCGAGCATCATTTACGAAAAGAGCGCGAGATGAAGGGCCGCGGGATCAAGGTGCTCACCCTGTTCTTCCTCGATCGCGTGGCCGACTATCGCATTTATGGCGACAACAATACCACCAGCCTAGGACAAGTCGGGAAGTGGTTTGAGGAGGCCTATTCCGAACTGGCCGAAAAGCACTACTCGGATGTCGCGACCTACCCTGCCGAAGCGGTGCACGACGGCTATTTCTCAAAGGACGGGAAGGGTAAGCCGAAAGAAACGACTGGTAAGACAAAAGCCGATGAGGACACTTACCATCTCATCATGACCCACAAAGAGCGCCTGCTCGATCCTCAGACACCGCTGCGGTTCATTTTCAGCCATTCGGCGCTCGCCGAGGGGTGGGACAATCCGAATGTTTTCCAAATCTGTGTTTTGCAAGCGGTCGGGAGCACGATGCGCCGTCGCCAGCAAATCGGTCGCGGCCTCCGTCTTCCTGTGAATACCGAGGGCGAGCGGGTGAAGGACCAGTCCGTCAACCGCTTGGTCGTCATCTCGAATGAGGACTATCAATCTTTCGCCAAGACGCTCCAATCGGAATATGAGGGCGAGAGCGGCGTGAAGTTTGGGGAAGTCGCGCGTGACGCCTTCGCCAAAATGATCCGCAAGGTCGGTGACAGTGATGAACCTCTAGGCGTCGATGGCTCCAATGAGGTTTGGGAAACTTTGCGCAGCCAAGGTTATTTGGACGGCAAAGGCGTGGTAGACACAGACAAATTCCGCCCCGACGACCTCACATTCGTGTTCGAATTGCCGGGACATGACGATATCGCCAAACCTGTGAAGGACGAACTGCGGCGCTATCTCATCTCGCGCCATGTTCGACCCACCCGTGACAAGCGAACTCTCAGTTTCCGCAAACAGGTTCACATGGGCGACGACTTCAAGGCGCTGTGGGATCGGATAAGCCAGAAAACTCGCTACCGTGTGGAATTCTCGACCGACGACCTAATCGCCAAGGCAGTCGAGCGCATCAAGGGCATGGAGCATATCAGCCCGCTAGTTATCTCGGCCCAGAAAGTGGCGGTTTCCGTGGAGCATTCGGGAGTTGCCGCGAGTGGCGTGCTAGACCGAAAGGTTAGCACTTCGAGGCTTACTGGGAAGCTGCCTGACATTCTTGGGCAGCTTCAACGTGAAACAGAACTCACGCGAAGCACACTCGCCGAGATACTCAAGCAGTGTGGCAAACTCGGCGAGTTCATCGGTAATCCCCAGACATTCATCCTGCACGCTGCCCGCGAAATTCAGGGTGCGCTGCATGATCTGATGATCGACGGCATCCAATATGAGAAGATCGACGGCGTTCACTATGAAATGGCGCGGTTCGAGCAAGAAGCGGAAAAGGGGATAACCCGCTACCTCAACCGTCTCTACGAAGTGAAAAACAAGAATCGCTCGCTCTACGATTTCGTCGAATATGACAGCGAGGTCGAGCGCGATTTCGCTGAGGCGCTCGACGTGAATGAGCACGTGAAATTCTTCTGCAAGCTTCCGGGATGGTTTGTCATCGACACGCCAGTCGGACCCTACAATCCTGATTGGGCATTCGTGACTGAACGACACGATAAGCTCTTCTTTGTGCGAGAAACGAAGAGCACATTAGAGCGGGGGAAACGGCGTCAGCAAGAAAATCAAAAGACGGACTGTGGCAAAAAGCACTTTGCTACTTTGGGAGAAGATTACGCCGTCGTTACCGAACTGGCCGAGGTGGAATTCTAGACTGCTTGTAGTGTATGAGACTGAAAAGGGGGCGGGGTTTGAGAGGTTTTCTATTAGTCGTGCTTGCGGTTTTCTGTGCTGGCTGCGGCACAGAGAAGTCCGATATGGGCGAAGGCATTGAAGAGAGTGAAATCGCGTCGGTTCCATCGTCCGTAGAAAGCGAAATCGCTGAAGTCCCAACCATATTTTCCGACGGATTTATCGGATCGCTTGGTGATAGTCAGGCCTCACGCTGGCTTGAGGCACAGCCGCACTTGGCCATCGGCGGCGCGGGATATGTTGATTGCCTGTTTCGAGATAATTCGGGTTCCATCAGGATGGCGGCAACCAACAGAGATACGGTATGGCGATATGCTATTAATAGTAAAGCAGGCCTCATCGAACTCTTAACTGGCGAGATTTTTCGTGAGGTAGGTGAAGGATATCAGGTTCTGAGCTATAGGAGGGGCAACCTTACTTTGAGAGGCGGTAATTCTTCTGCGCGGCCATACTTGGTCACGTTCGCCCTAAGGCCCGACGAAGGTTATCCATATAGCCGTGAAAGTAAGTTTTCGACATTAAGGGCTACACTTCGGTCAAATCAACAAAACCCTCCGCTGGTTGACGAAGACATTGGTTTGAACATGGTTTGTAGTTCATCGGATTCTGGCGATACGTCGACAATGGACGATCAGCACGATCCATACACATTGACGGAAGCGCAACGCCAAAATCTCTGCGATGTAGTCGTCGCATTTGCTGGCGACGTGATTGACTGGAATAGGTCTGGGTATTCGCAGCCATATATAGAGGCAAAAGTTGAAACAGCTTTTGATTCAGATGATCCTGAAATGCGCTACCTCAAACAAAAAGTGCTGAAAATGGTCAGCCATTTTTCGGTGGCTACTCATCGCATCGATGGTGAACCGATCTCGATAGAAAGCGCTGAAGGTTTTAAAAAGTATTGGCAGGTTCATTGCGCCGATCCCGTCTAAGCAGGGTCTATCAGTTCAGATTGCGTCAAAATTGCGATCGCTCATGCTGCTGCCTCAAATAGC
>NZ_JAIGNK010000006.1 GCF_019711435.1 Qipengyuania polymorpha | reverse complement strand
GGAGCCGACCGCATTACCGTTGGCGGTCGCCGTATTGGTGACGGTCGAACCGCTGTTGATCATGTCCTGCGTGACCGTCTCGGTGAACGTGTAGACCCAGGTCTCGCCTGCTTCGAGGATGTCGTCGCCATCGCCGGTGGAGAGGCCGTCGTCGCGGACCAGCGCGGTCATCCCGTCGAGATAGCGGTCGTCGGTGACCACCACGTCGTCGAGATCGACATTGCCGTCACGGGTGACCTCGATGGTCCAGATGATGTCCTCGCCGACCACGTCGATGCATTCCAGCCCGTCGTCGGTCGTGCCTTCCTTGCTGATCTGGATGACCGGGTCGAGGCACACATCGAGACTGGCGTCGTCCTCCACTTCGGTGGCCGCGACGTCGGAGCCGACCGCATTACCGTTGGCGGTCGCCGTATTGGTGACGGTCGAACCGCTGTTGATCATGTCCTGCGTGACCGACTCGGTGAAGGTGTAGACCCAGGTCTCGCCGTCCTCGAGGACATCGTCGCCATCGCCGGTGGAGAGACCGTCATCACGGACCAGCGCGGTCATCCCGTCGAGATAGCGGTCGTCGGTGACCACCACATCGTCGAGATCGACATTGCCTGCGCGGGTGACCTCGATGGTCCAGATGATGTCCTCGCCGACCACGTCGATGCATTCGAGACCGTCGTCGGTCGTGCCTTCCTTGGAGATCTGGATTTCCGGGTGCTGGCACACGTCGAGGCTGGCGTCGTCATCGACCTGCGTAGCCGCATCGCCCGTGCCCACCGCATCGCCATTGGCATAGGCGGTGTTGGTGACGGTCGAGCCGCTGTTGATCATATCCTGCGTCGCAGTCTCGGTGAAGGTGTAGACCCAGGTCTCGCCTTCCTCGAGGACATTGTCGCCGTCTCCGGTGGAGAGGCCTTCATCGCGGACCAGCGCGGTCATCCCGTCCATATAGCGGTCGTCGGTGACCACCACGTTCTCGAGATCGACATTGCCTGCACGGGTGACCTCAATGGTCCAGACGATGTCCTCGCCGACCACATCGATGCAATCCTGGCCGTCGCTGGTCTCGCCTTCCTTACTGATCTGGATGACCGGATCCTGGCACACTTCGAGGCTGGCATCGTCATCGACCTGATCGGCGGCCGTGCCATATCCAACTGCGGTGGCATTGGCATAGGCCGTATTGGTGACGGTCGAGCCGCTGTTAATCATATCCTGCGTGGCAGTCTCGGTAAAGGTGTAGACCCAGGTCTCGCCTTCCTCGAGGATGTCGTCGTCATCGCCGGTCGAGAGCGCATCGTTGCGAACCAGCGCGGTCGCGCCGCCGTCGACGCGGTCATCGGTGACCACCACGTTTTCTAGGTCGACATTTCCGGCACGAGTGACCTCGATGGTCCAGACGATATCCTCGCCGACCACGTCGATGCAGGGTTCACCTTCGTCGGTGAGGCCGGTCTTGGTGATCAGGAGCTCGGGTACCGGCAGGAAGTTGCCGACGAGAAGCGATGCATCCTCGCCTGCGACGTCGATGGTGACAAAGTGGTCGCCTTCGCCGTTGCCGGTGGTCAGTTCCCAGTCGTCATTGTCCAATTCGCGGATCGTATAGGTGCCGGCGAGCAGGCCGTAGAAAGTGAATACGCCGCCATTGCTCGAAACGGCCGTCAGCTCACCCTCGTCGAGCTGGTTGTTGTTGTTGGCATCGATGTAGAAGGTGAAGCCATCGAGGCCGGTCTCACCATCGCCGGGGTCGTAAATACCGTCACCGTCGAGGTCGTTGAACTTGAAGCCGTCGATCTGGGAATTGTCGCGGATGCGCCATTCCTCGAAGGTCGCGCCTTCGTCCGGGTTGGGCCCGAACTGCGAGAAAAGGGTGAAATAATGGTCGGCCTCGGCATCGCCGAAGAGCGAGACGGGAATGTAGAAGATGTAATCATCCTCGCCCGATCCGGAATTCGTGTCTTGCAGCAGGATCGTGCGGTCTTCTCCGGCATCGAGGTCGTACTGGAGGTCGAAGACAGAGTCATCCGTGCCAAGCGCACGGTCCTCGTAAGTCAGCGTATTGTAATCGGCGAGAGTGGCCTGCTGGGCGGAAGTGTAGATCTGCAGTTCGGTGAGCGCGAGTTCGACATTCGGCGAGCCGTTGGCATCGGTTCCGGCGTTGTTCTCCTCGTTGATGTCGAGGCGCAGCTCGTAATAGTAGTCGTAAACACCATCGCCATCCGGATCGACGTAAACGATGGGGATGTCACCGAGCCGAAGCGCCTGGGTAAACGAGGCGTCCATGTCGAGTTCGCCGCTGTTGTTGTTGGCGAGCGCGGCACCGTCGTCGGTATTGAAACCCTGCGATGCCTGGTCCTGACCGGTCGCGTTCTGGCGCAGGAACGGCGTGTAGGTGCCAGTTCCGGAAACCGTGCCGTCATCGAGTTTCTCAACCAGGATACCCAGCGCATCATCGACGCTTTCGTCTTCGGGAGTGTTGGGATCGTCGAGGTCGCGGGCGTCGATAAGATGTTCCATGGGGTTGGGCTTTCAGCAAGGCAGGCCGGCCAGCGGACTGGCAGGACGGTGGGAGGGTTCGGGGGAGACACAGGCAAGGGACGGGACAGCCGATAGCCGGGCACCGCGGCTGGTCACGTCAAGCGCGCCACTCATCGTTGCATCCAGGGCTACCATCCTGCTCTCCCCCGAGAGGAATCCAGAGCGGACAAGGGACGCGATAAGTCCTTTGCCCGAAGCGGCTGCGGCCCTGATTGTGTTCGTTGGAGACCCGTTCGCTTGATACTGCGAAGTTGCAAATATGGTTAACGCTATTGCAACCGGAGTCAATGCGGTGGCGCCGAAATCAATTAAGATGTTGAAAACCAACACTCTCGCCATTGCTATTCGCGAAACATCCGTGCTCGCGGACAAAGCGACTCGGGAGGCGAAGTCGTGGAATCTTCGCTGAAAATTTGCTTGCCCTTACGGGTTGAACCTGTGATTCAGCGGCTCGCATGATCGGGATGCCTTCCTACCACGCGATAGCCGCCATGGTTGTCACCATCGCCATGTTCGTCGCCTTTGCGCGCGGCCGCATGTCCATCGAGATCATCTCGCTGCTGACCATCGCGGTGATTGCCGTGGGTCTCTATTTCTTCCCGCTCGAAGGGCAGTCGCCGACCGATGGTCTCGCCATAGCTTTCGGCGGCTTCGGCCATTACGCGCTCATCACAATCTGCGCGCTCATGATCCTCGGGCGGGGCCTGATCGTGACGGGCGCGCTGGACCCTGCCGCGCGGCTGCTGGAGCGGGTTTTCAAGTTCAACCTGCAGCTTGGCCTGCTCATCTCGCTGGCGCTGGCATTCTTCCTGTCGATGTTCGTGAACAACACGCCAGTGCTCGTCCTCCTGATACCGATATTCGTGACGCTGGCGGCGCGCGGTGCCATGCCTGCCTCGAAAACGCTGATGCCGCTCAACGCGGCTTCGCTGATCGGCGGACTGGCGACGACGATCGGCACATCCACCAATATCCTCGTCGTCTCGATTGCCGTCGACCTCGGCATGCCGATGATGAGCGTGTTCCACTTCACCCCGATCGTGCTGGCTGCCGCCATAGTGGCCTTGCCCTATCTGTGGCTGGTCATGCCGAAGATGCTCGACGACAACCGGGTCGAACTGACGCATGAGCAGCGACGGTTCTTTACCCGCCTGCGCGTGACCGAAAACAGCTTGCTCAACGGGCGCGAGCTGGCGCAGATCGCGCCGCGCCTGCCTTCGGGGATCGAATTCCACGATGTGAAACCAGGCCTGTTTCGCCCCGGCCAGCGGATCAAGGTTTCGGGCACGCACGATGCCATCGAGGAAGCCATCGCGGTAATGCGCGGGGAAGCCGCACCGGGCTGGGTGCTGGAGCGAATCCAGCGCAAACACGGTGAGACGGGCGAGGATATCCAGGTCGTCGAGATGACGGTCACCGCCGACAGCCGTCTCAACAGCCGCACGCTGCCGACTTCGGGTATTGCCGACCTTTATGGCGTGGCCGTGGTGGGTATCCACCGGCCCGATACGCTCATCGGCCAGAAGGACGAGTTCAGCGACGTCGGCGACATCCGCATCCGCGAAGGTGACGTGCTGCTGGTGATGGGGCTGCAACAGGACCTTGAGGCCTTTGCAAGCGGCGACAGTCTGCTCCAGCTCGAAGGTCGCCGCGAATTGCCGCGCCGTTCGAAGGCATGGCTGGCAGCAGCAATCATGGCCGGTTCGGTGGCGCTGGCATCCTTCGGGCTGGTGCCGATTGCGATTGCCGCACTGGCAGGCGCCATCCTGATGTTCGTGACCGGCTGCGTGAAATTCGACCGCGTGGGACGCGCGCTTTCCGCGCAGGTCATCGTGCTGGTGGCTGCCAGTATTTCGATCGGCCGCATCATCGACGAAAGCGGCGCTGCCATGTGGCTGGGCGAGGGGCTGTCGGTCGGTCTCCAGTACCTGTCGCCCGCACTCGTGCTCGCCGCCATCATGGTTTTCGTGACCGTGCTTACCAATTTCGCCTCCAACGCGACGGCGGCGACTGTCGGCACACCCATCGCCTTCGCCATCGCCGCGCAGCTTGGCCTGCCGCCGGAGCCGCTGGTGCTGGCCGTATTGTTCGGCTGCAACCTCTCCTATGCGACGCCCATCGCCTACCAGACCAACATGCTCATCATGGCCGAAGGCAGCTATGATTTCGGTGACTATGTGAAGACGGGTGTGCCGCTGGTCGCCATCATGGTCACGGCACTCTCGGTCGGGCTGGTGCTGACCTACGGCCTTTAAGGCGCTTTCCTATTTGGCGGGGCTCTGCCAGTCTTGCGCCGAACATAAACGCACGGGGCCAGTACAGGGAATTCAGCCCATGGACCGTGTTCCACCTGTTCCAAGCTGAGGGGATTGCCGAAGACATGTCCAACTTGCGTCCAACATTGCTGGAAGCCGCTGCCGCCCTGACCACCACTTTCGCAGCGCCCGCCCAGGCGAACGACCTGCGCGCCTCGCTCGACGAGGATATGCCGGAACTGATGGAGCTTTACCGCGACCTCCATGCGCATCCCGAGCTCAGCTTCGAGGAGCACGAGACCGCGGCCAAGCTGGCTCAGCGTATGCGCGATCTCGGTTTCGAAGTGACCGAAGGCGTCGGCCAGACCGGCGTGGTCTCGGTGATGAAGAACGGTGACGGGCCGACCGTCATGCTGCGCGCCGACATGGACGGGTTGCCGGTCATCGAACAGACGGGCCTGCCCTATGCGAGCAAGGAAACCGCCACGCCCGCCAGCGGTGTGACCACGGGCGTGATGCACGCCTGCGGGCATGATACGCATATGGCAGGCTTCATCGGCGCTGCGCAGCTTCTCGCCGAGCGCAAGGACGAGTGGCAGGGGACGCTGGTGATGATCCTCCAGCCGGCCGAAGAGCTTGGATTGGGAGCGCTCGCCATGCTCGAAGACGGGCTCTACACCCGTTTTCCCAAGCCGGATTATGCCATCGCCTTCCATGACGCCGCCGCACCTGCTCCGGCCGGAACGGTCGGCTTCACGCCCGGCTATGCGCTCGCGAATGTCGACAGCGTGGACATCCATGTGAAGGGCGTGGGCGGTCACGGGGCCTATCCGCACACCACGCGCGACCCCATCGTGCTCGCCAGCGCCATCGTCATGAAGCTGCAGACGGTGGTGAGCCGCAATTCCTCGCCGCTCGACCCGGCGGTGATTACGGTGGGCAGCTTCCATGCAGGGGCGAAACACAACATCATCTCGGACGAAGCCAAGCTGCAGCTGACCGTGCGCAGCTATTCGGACGAGAGTCGCAAGCTGCTGCTCGACGGAATCCGCCGCGTGGCGCGGGGCGAAGCGATTACGGCAGGCTTGCCCGAAGAACTCTATCCGGTGGTGACGGTGGAGGACCCCTATACGCCTTCGACCTACAACGATCCCGAATTCAGCCAGCAACTCGCCACGGGTTTTCGCGAGCGCTTCGGTGACGAGCGGGTGATGGAATGGCCTGCGGTGATGGGCGGCGAGGACTTCAGCCAGTTCCGCCGCGCCGACCCCGAAGGCGTGAAGAGCATGATCTTCTGGATCAGCGGCACCCCCGAGGCGATGCTCAAGGCGATGAAGGAGGAGGGCAAGCCGCTCCCCTCGCTGCATTCGCCGTTCTGGGCTCCCGACGCCGAAGCGGTGGTCCGCACCGGGGCCGAGGCGCTTGCCGGGGCGGCGCTCGACTTGATGCCTGCGAAGGGAGGCTAGACAAATTGACGGCTGCCGGAGTGTTGGGGCACTCCGGCAGCCGTTTCTCCTCCCCAGGAGAATTGTGAAAGGGGTGTTAGCCGTCCGAAGGGACGTAGGTGCCGAGGCGGTGGTGCAGGGCGTTGATCTTCGCCAGCTCCTCGCGATCTTCCGTCTGGCGTGCGTAGCTCGTGAGAGCGGTGCGCAGGAGGCGGAAGTCGGCGGTCGAGAACAGGGCACGTGCGCGGCCCGGCTCGGTCTTCGGGGTGTCTTCGGTCATCGTAGTCATCCTCTTTTCTCCGTTAGGCTGCTGCAAACTGATTCATGGTGTTATCCTTGCCGCCGGCCTTGAGGGCCGCTTCGCCGGCAAAGTATTCCTTGTGATCGTCGCCGATGTCCGAACCGGCCATGTTCTGGTGCTTCACGCAGGCGATACCCTGGCGGATTTCCTCGCGCTGGACGTTCTTCACGTAACCGAGCATCGCAGCATCGCCGAAGTATTCCCTGGCGAGATTGTCGGTGCTCAGCGCGGCCGTGTGATAGGTCGGCAGCGTGATGAGGTGGTGGAAGATACCGGCACGCTTCGCGGCATCGGCCTGGAAGGTGCGGATCTTCTCGTCGGCTTCGGCGGCCAGTTCGGTACCGTCGTAGTCGATGCTCATCAACTTGGCGCGGTCGTATGCCGACACGTCCTTGCCTTCCTTCTCCCACGCATCATAGACCTGCTGGCGGAAGTTCAGCGTCCAGTTGAAGCTGGGCGAGTTGTTGTAGACCAGCTTCGCGTTGGGGATCACCTCGCGGACACGGTCGACCATGCCGGCAATCTGTTCGACATGCGGCTTCTCGGTCTCGATCCACAGCAGGTCGGCACCATTTTGGAGCGCGGTGATGCAATCGAGCACGCAGCGGTCTTCACCCGTCCCGGCGCGGAACTGGTAGAGATTGCTGGGCAGGCGCTTGGGGGCAAGCAGCTTGCCATCGCGGCTGATGAAGACCTGGCCGTTCTTGATGTCGGCAGGATCGACTTCGTCGCAATCGAGGAAGGCATTGTACTGATCGCCCAGGTCACCCGGCTCCTTCGAGAAGGCGATTTGCTTGGTCAGGCCAGCGCCAAGGCTGTCGGTACGCGCCACGATGATGCCATCGGGAACGCCCAGTTCGAGGAAGGCATAGCGGATCGCGCGGATCTTCTGGAGGAAGTCCTCGTGCGGAACGGTAACCTTGCCGTCCTGGTGGCCGCACTGCTTTTCGTCCGACACCTGGTTCTCGATCTGCAGCGCGCAGGCACCGGCCTCGATCATCTTCTTAGCGAGCAGGTAAGTTGCCTCGGCATTGCCGAAACCGGCATCGATATCGGCAATGATCGGCACAACATGCGTCTGGTGCTCGTCGATTTCCTTCAGGAGGCGGTGGGTGGCAACCGCATCGCCCTTTGCCTTGGCTTCGTCGAGCTCGCGGAACATGCCGCCCAACTCGCGTGCGTCAGCCTGCTTGAGGAAGGTGTAGAGTTCCTCGATCAGCGCGGGCACGCTCGTCTTTTCGTGCATCGACTGGTCGGGCAGGGGGCCGAATTCGCTGCGCAGCGCGGCGACCATCCAGCCCGAAAGGTAGAGGTAACGGCGCTTGGTGCTGCCGAAATGCTTCTTGATCGAAATCATCTTCTGCTGAGCGATGAACCCGTGCCAGCAACCGAGCGACTGGGTGTAGTTCGCCGGGTCCTTGTCATAGGCTTCCATGTCCTCGCGCATGATTTTCGCGGTGTAGCGCGCGATGTCGAGGCCGGTTGGGAAGCGGTTCTGGACGGCCATGCGGGCAGCGCTGGCAGCATCGATGGCAGCCCAGCTGTCGCCGTTCTGGGCGATGGTCTCGTTCATCTTCGCGATGTGGCTCTGGTAGGTCATGGCGTAGTCTCCTGTCCGTGGTGCCCTGCACATGGCGGGCTGTTGCAGTGACAATGCGCTTCAGAAGGCGATTCGGGCAGGGAAATTTACAAAATATCTTGTCAGAAAGCTTGGTTGCGGCGTAGATCGTCTGTAAATATGTAAAGGAATTTACAAATGGCCGATGATGCCGTCCGCGCCGGTCCCGCCATCAAGCGGCTGCGCAAGCGCGAGAATCTGACCCAGGCGGCGATGGCCACGCGGCTTTCCATATCGCCGAGTTATCTCAACCTCATCGAGCGCAACCAGCGCCCTGTCAGCGCGCGCGTGGTCATGGCGCTGGTCGAGCAATTCGATTTCGACCCGCGCTCCATCCGCGAGGACGAAGCCATCGGCGGACTCGACGGCCTCGCCCGCCGCTTTGCCGACGAACGCTTCGCCGACCTCGATATCGACCGCGAGGAACTAGACGAATTCCTCTCCGCCGCCCCGCAGGTCGCCGCCGCTTTCGCGCGGCTCTACGACAAGGCCGGCCCGGCAGCGGAAATGTCGGACGATCCGCTCGACGCCTCGCGCCGCGAAATCGAGCGCTGGCGCAACCACTTCGCCGACCTCGACCATGCGGCAGAGGAGCTGGCCGACGAAATGCGCCTTTCGCGCGGAGACATCGGCCTTGCCCTGACCGAGCGACTGCGCGAACGCCACCAGCTCTCGGTCCGCATATTGCCACGCGAGGTGCTGCCCGACAGTCTCAGCCGCCTCGACCTCCATGCACGGCAGGTCCAGCTTTCGGAAATGCTCGGCCCGGCATCGCGCAATTTCCAGCTCGCGCTAAAGATTGCCCAGCTTGAAAAGCAGGACGACATCATGGGCGTGGCGCAGGGCGCGCAATTCGAGGACGAGGCCGCCCGCGCGCTCTTCAAGCGGCATCTCGATGGCTACTTTGCTGCTGCCCTGCTGATGCCTTACGGTCGTTTCCTTCGCGCCTGTGAAGCGACCGGCTACGACCTTCCCGTGCTCGAGCGGCGCTTTTCGGTCAGTTTCGAGCAGTTGGCCCACCGCCTCACCACGCTCCAGCGCGTCGGCCAGCGCGGGCTGCCGTTCTTCATGATACGCCTCGACCGTGCTGGGCAATTCTCCAAGAGCTTCATGGGCGCCAGCACCGCGCGCTTTGCCGGCGAGGATGTCTCCTGCCCCCTGTGGGACGCGCACCGTGCTTTCGAGCGCGGAGGGGAGCTGGTGACGCAATATGTCAGTCTCGACGATGCGGGCGAGGGGCAGGGGGGCTGGCTGACCATGATGCGCAGTGTCGAGGGAAGCGGCGCGCCCGGAGAAGCGCGCTTCGTGGTCGCTGTCGGAGTGGAGGCTGTGCTCGCAACCGAGCTCGCACAGGCGAGGGACATGTCGCTGAGGCCGAACGATGCGCAGCCAATCGGACCCGGCTGCGCGCGCTGCTATCGCGAGGGCTGTCCGCAGCGTTCGTTGCCGCCGCGTGGGCGGAAATTGCACTTCGACCGCATGCGCCGCGGGACAACGCCGTTCGAGTTCGGCCAGACTTCCTGAACACCGTTAACCCTCTTTATCCGGAACCGGCGAAACCCTTGCCGCGTTTTCGTCACAATTGAGGTACCAGGAAGGAAAAACCATGACCGAAGAACGCATTACCGAGACGACCGACAGCGCGGGAAATACCCACACCACGCATACCGTCGTCACTGACACTGGCACGGCAAAGAGCGGCGGCACCAGCTGGGGTATCATCCTTCTGATTGTCGTCCTCGGCATCGCGGCGCTGTTCATTTTTTCGCAGATGAGTGGCGCTGAAGTGGCCAAGGATAACGCAGTAGCCGATGCTGCCAATGAGGTGGGCGAGGCTGCCGGACAGATCGGCGACGCGGCACAGGACGCCGGCGAAGCTGCGCAGGACGCGGTCGACAACTAAGCCGCGGTATCCAGCAAACGTTAAGCGAGGCGACGCTTCCCTGACGGGAGGTGTCGCCTTCTTCGTTTTCGGGCTGTAAAATTTACCGACATTTCACCATTCCCGTCATAAAAGCGGAAACTGTAATTACAGCCGCGCGGGGGCCGGGTTCATGACCGGGGTTTTTGTTTCTGAAATGCGGGATCCTGCCTGATGGATTGGGCCGGCTCGCTTTGTTATATTTTCTATTCCATCGGCGCGGTTGTCAGCGGGCTTGCGGCCTTGTGGATTGCGCGTAGTGGGGCCGAGGACCGGTCCGACCGCTGGGCGGGTGTGGTCGCGCTGGCGCTGACCGCCAACTGGTGCTTTGCCGCGGCCAGCTTCCGTTACAACCATGCGATTGTCGGCCTCACCGAGATTGCTGCAAACCTCGCATGGATTTTCGTGCTCTTCCGCCTTTTCGCAAACGACGGGCGCGATGAGACCTTGCGGCTGGTCCGACCGGTTGCGGCATCGCTGGCTTTCGTCGAAGTCCTGCAATTCGTCCTCCTGCTGGTGGGGCATCGCTATGCGGTGACGCAGGAACTGGCCGAACTGACCTTCGAGACTGCGGCCCTGTTCCGCGGGCTGGTCGCGGTCGGCGCGCTGGTGCTGCTGCACAATCTCTATGCCGGTGCCTCGCAGCCTTCGCGCCGCATGTTGCGGTGGAATGCGGCGGCCATGGCGGGGATGTGGGCTTTCACGCTCAATTTCTACACCGTCGCCTATCTCGCCAGCCGGTTCCCGCAGGAACTGGTGGCGCTGCGCGGCCTGGCGATAGCCTTCATCGCCGTTCCCTTCGCCCTCGGCTTCAATCGCAAGGCATCGGGCCTGACGTTCAGTCCCTCGCGCGCGGCGACCTTCCAGATGCTGTCGCTGGCCATCATCGGTGCCTATCTGCTGGTGATGTTCGGCCTTGCCAGCTGGCTCGACATGCTGACCGGGAATGCCGCGCGCCTCACGCAGGTCGGTCTGGTCATTGCGGCAGGCGCGCTGGCACTGATCTGGCTGCCCTCGAAGCATCTGCGCGGGTGGCTCAAAGTGACGGCGATCAAGCACCTGTTCAAGCACCGCTACGATTATCGCAACGAGTGGATCCGCTTTACCCGGACGATCGGGCGCGCCGGGCTGGACGAGGCGAGCCTGTCCGAGCGTGCCGTCAAGGCACTGGCCGACATCACCGACAGCCCTTCCGGTTTCCTCTTCCTCGCCAATGACGAGGGGAATCTCGAGCCGGCAGGACACTGGCGCTGGCCGGGCCTCGAGGTGCCGAACAATCCTTTCGCCTCCGAAATGGCGACCATTTTCGAGCGCGACGGCCTGATCCTCGATTTCGACGAGGCGCGGGCGGGCATCGAGCATCAGGGCGAGCTTGCCTTCGTGCCGCAGTGGCTGGTGGAGCAGCCCAAGGCATGGGCAGCGGTGCCACTGCTCCATTATGACCGGCTTGTCGGCGTCATCGTCCTCACCCGTCCGCTGGTGGAGCGCAAGCTCGACTGGGAAGATTTCGACCTCCTCGGCATCGTCGGCCAGCAGCTCGCGAGCTACCTTGCCGAACAGGCCGGGCAAGAGGCACTGTCGGAAGCCGCGCGGTTCGACGAATTCAACCGCCGGATGGCTTTCGTGATGCACGACATCAAGAACCTCTCGAGCCAGATGTCGCTGCTGCTGCGCAATGCTGAAAAGCATGCAGACAAGCCCGAATTCCGCAAGGACATGCTGGTGACGCTGAGGAACAGCGCGGACAAGCTCAACACCATGCTCGCTCGGCTGGGGCGCTATGGGAAAGGCGGGCAGGAGGAGGTGCGGGCCTTCGATATGGGCGCTATCGTCAAGACTGTCTCCGACCGGTTCGCGCGCAATCACAAGGTGATGCTGGTTCGCGGCGAGGCCGTACAGGTCACCGGCCAACCCGATGCATTCGAACAGGCGCTCGCCCATATCGTGCAGAACGCCATCGATGCGACCGATACCGACAACCCCGTCATGCTCGAAGTCTACAGCGACGGGCTGGCCGGCGTGGTGCAGATCATCGACAGCGGGCAGGGGATGAGCCCGGCGTTCCTGCGCAGCAGTCTTTTCAAGCCCTTCGTGTCCTCCAAGGAAGGCGGCTTCGGCATCGGTGCCTTCGAAGCACGCGAGATGGTCCGCGCGATGGGCGGACGGCTCGAAGTTGAATCGCGCGAGGGACTGGGCACGCGCTTCACGATCTCGCTGCCGCTAAAGTCGGCCAATGAAATCCTCGCCGGCCCGCGCGCCGCAAAACAAGCGGAGAGCGCCTGATGGCTGACGCCAAACCCAAGCTGCTGATTGTCGAGGACGACGAAGGCCTGCAGGCGCAGCTGAAATGGGCCTATGACGATTACGACGTGGTGATTGCGGGTAATCGTGACCAGGCTCTCGCCGCGCTGCGCAGCGAGGAACCCGCGGTGGTCACGCTCGACCTCGGCCTGCCGCCCGACCCCGACGGCACGAGCGAGGGCTTTGCCGTGCTCGATGCCATCATGGAGATGAAGCCCGACACCAAGGTGGTGGTCGCCTCGGGCCATGGCGCACGCGAAAGCGCGCTTCAGGCGATCGAGCGCGGGGCTTATGATTTCTACCAGAAGCCGGTCGATATCGAGGAACTGGGCCTGATTGTCGGGCGCGCGTTCAAGCTGGCGAATATCGAGAGCGAGAACCGCCGTCTGGCGGGCAAGGTGGGCGAGGACAAGACCGTCCTCGGCACGATGATTACCGCTGCGCCCGAGATGGCCAAGGTCGCGCGCACTATCGAGCGCGTCGCGCCGACCAATGTCTCGGTCATGCTGCTGGGCGCGAGCGGGACGGGCAAGGAACTCCTCGCCAAGGGCCTCCACGAAGCGAGCGACCGGCGCAGCGGGGCATTCATTGCCATCAACTGCGCGGCCATTCCGGAAAATCTCCTCGAAAGCGAGCTGTTCGGGCATGAAAAGGGCGCGTTCACGGGGGCCGTGAAGACCACCGAGGGCAAGATCGAACTCGCCGACGGGGGCACGCTGTTCCTTGACGAGGTGGGCGACATCCCGCTGCCGCTGCAGGTAAAGCTGCTGCGCTTCCTGCAGGAGCGCGTCATCGAACGCATCGGCGGACGCAAGGCCATTCCGGTCGACACCCGCATCGTTTGCGCCACGCACCAGAACCTGGAAGCGATGATCGGCGAGGGGACGTTCCGCGAAGACCTCTTCTACCGCCTCGCCGAAGTGGTGGTGAAAATCCCGTCGCTGAGTGAGCGCCCGGGCGATGGCGTGCTGCTGGCCAAGCATTTCCTCGCGCGCTTCTCGGCCGAGATGAACCCGCAGGTGAAGGGCTTTGCGCCCGATGCGCTGGCGGCCATCGACAGCTGGAACTGGCCGGGCAACGTCCGCGAACTCGAAAACCGCGTCAAACGCGCGGTTATCATGGCCGATGGCAAGCTGGTGAATGCCGAGGACCTCGACCTTGGCGAAGGCGAGGAGGGTGACGATTTGGCGCTCAATTTGAAGCGGGCGCGAGAAGAGGCCGACCGGCGGATGATACGCAAGGCGCTGGCCCGCAGCCAGGGCAATATCTCGTCGACCGCCAAGCTGCTCGGCATCAGCCGCCCGACGCTCTACGACCTCTTGAAGCAATACGATTTGCAGGCGAGCTAGGCCACGCGCTAAGGGCAGGGGCGATGGCGCTCCGCACGATACTTGCCGACCCGATGCTGCGCCTGCTGGTCGCTGCGGTAGTGCTTGCGGCTGTCCTGCCGATACCCGCCGCGCAATCGGGCACGGCGCAGGACGTGGCGAATGTCGGTATCTTCACGCTGTTCCTGCTCAACGGCATGCGCGTTTCGCGGGCCGAGATTGGGCGAGGGCTGCTCAACTGGCGCTTCATCCTCCCGATGGTGCTTTGGGTATTCGGAGCCATGGCGCTTGCCGGACTGGGCCTGAGCAAACTGCTCGCCTTCGGCCTGCCGCCGCTGGTGGCTATCGGGTTTCTCTATCTCGGCGTGCTGCCTTCGACTGTGCAATCGGCTACGTCCTACACCACGCTGGCCGAGGGCAATGTCGGCCTGTCGGTCATTTCCGCCGCGCTGCTCAACATCCTCGGCGTGTTCGTCTCGGTGCCGATATTCCTCCTGCTCGGCGGTACGGGCGAGGGCGCGGTCGGCATGGAAACCATCGAGCGGATTGCGCTCATCCTCCTGCTGCCCTTCGTCATCGGGCAAGCGGTGCAAGGCTGGACGCAAGGCTGGGTGACGCAGAACAAAGCGCGCGTAGTCTGGCTCGACCGGCTGGTCATTGCGCTGGCGGTTTATGTCGCCTTTTCGGGGGCAGTGGAGCAGGGCATCTGGGGCAGGCTTGACCCATTGGCCTGGGTGTTCCTCGCCATCGGCATTGCCGCCCTACTTGCCATCGGGAATGGCGGCGCGTGGCTGGCCTCGGCCGCGCTTGCGCTACCCCGCCGCGACCGCATCGCCTTCCTTTTTGCAGGTGCCCAGAAGAGCGCCGCGGTCGGCGTGCCGCTCGCCACCATCCTCTTCGCGCGCGAGGAGGCAGGCTTCATCATCCTGCCGCTGCTGCTCTACCACTTCTTCCAGCTGGTGCTGGCAGCGCCGCTCGCTAGTCGTCTGTCGACAGCGACGCATCCTCCGGGTGGCGGCGATTGTGCCGCACCGACCACCAGAAGCTGAGCCCGATCAGCACCGCGCCGAGCAGGCCGGTAATCGTCTCCGGAATGTGCCAGCGTGCCGACAGCAGCATGATGATCCCGAGCACGATAATCGCCCAGAACGCGCCGTGTTCGAGATAGCGATACTGCGCCAGCGTGCCGGTGCGCACGAGGTGGATGGTCATCGAGCGGACGAACATTGCCCCGACCGAAAGGCCCAGCGCGATGATGACCATATTGTTCGACAGCGCGAAGGCGCCGATGACGCCGTCGAAGCTGAAGCTTGCATCGAGCACCTCGAGATAGAGGAACCCGCCGAGGCCCGACTTCACGATCTCTCCGGCGGCCTTCTTGCGCGCCTCGCGTGCCTCGATAATCGCGGCAATGGCGTGGACTGCGATGAAGGTGATCAGGCCGAGGATGGCTGCGGTGAGGAAGGTGATGGAATCTTCCGGCGGCAGGACGGTCGACACGCCATAGACGAGGGCGAGGACCAGCCCGATTTCCACCGCGGGGACGTTGGAGAACTTGTTGATGGTCTTCTCCAGCGCGGCAATCCAGTGAACCTCCTTGTCCTCTTCGAAGAAGAAGGTCAGTCCCACCATGGCGAGGAAGGCCCCGCCGAAGCCCGCAATAGATACATGCGCATCGGATACGATCTGTTCATAGCGCTCGGGATTGTTGAGCGAGAGCGATACCGCCTCCATCGGACCGACCTGTGCCGCCAGCGAAACGATGGCAATCGGGAAGATTATCCGCATTCCGAATACGGCGATGAGGATACCGATGGTCAGGAAACGTTGCTGCCAGACCGGGTCCATGTCGCGCAGCACGGTGGCGTTCACCACCGCATTGTCGAAGCTGAGCGAGACTTCGAGGATCGACAGCACCAGGACAATCCAGAGGATGCCGAGCGTCGCGGTTACCGAGCCGGTGCTGCTCCATCCGTACCATGCGGCCAGGGCGAAGCAGACCGCGGTGAAGAACAGCGAGAAAGTGTAATACTTGCGGATGGTTTCCATCGGGGGTGTAGGTCCCTCAGCTCTTTTTCGGCTGGTAAGTCTGGTCACTGGTGGGGAAGCTGCGGCTGCGCACTTCCTCGGCATATTTGCCGACGGTGCTGGAAATGACCTCGGCGATATTCTCGTATTTCTTCACGAAGCGCGGCACACGTTCGAACATGCCGAGCATGTCTTCGGTCACCAGCACTTGCCCGTCGCATTGCGCCGAGGCGCCGATACCGATGGTGGGGCAGGAAACTGCTTTTGTCGCTTCGATGGCGATGGGCTCGAGCACGCCTTCCAAGACGATGGCAAAGGCCCCTGCTTCGTCCAGTGCCTTCGCATCGCCGACAATCTTTTCGGCTTCGGCGTCATCGCGCCCGCGCGCCATGTAGCCGCCGAGCACATTGACTGCCTGCGGGGTCAGGCCGACATGGCCCATCACCGGGATGCCGCGCTGGTTGAGGAAGGCGACGGTCTCGGCCATCTGCTCGCCGCCCTCGAGCTTCACCGCCGCCGCGCCGCTTTCCTTCAGCAGGCGCGAGGCGCTTTCGAAGGCCTGTTCCTTCGAGGCCTCATAAGAGCCGAAGGGCATGTCGACGATGACCACCGAGTGATAGCTTCCGCGCACCACCGCAGCGGCGTGGTTTGACATCATCTCGAGGGTGACGGGAATGGTCGAGGGCAGGCCGTAAATGACCTGCCCCAGCGAATCCCCCACAAGCAGCATGTCGCAATGCGCGTCGAGCAGCTGCGCCTGCCGCGCCGTATAGGCGGTCAGCATAACCAGCGGGTCCTTGGTCTCGCCATCCGCCTTGTGCGCGCGGATTTTCGGGACCGTCAGCCGCTTCATCGGCTGGGGCGTGGGATTGGCTCTGCTGGTGCTCGTATCGAGCTGGAAGGTCGTCGACATGGGGCACGCGTCTAGCGAGCGCGCCGTGCAAAGGCAAAGCTTCCCTCTTGGCGTGGCCGCGGATTCGATGCAGATAGGCGCGCATACGGGAGAACGCGCCACCGGGATGCGCGCGACAAGAGGGTAATTACCAAAATGGCAGCAGCAGGTTCGGGCGCAACGGCAGGCCACGAGAACTGGTCGTCGCGCAGTGCATTCATTCTCGCCGCAGTCGGTTCGGCCGTGGGTCTGGGCAACATGTGGCGTTTTCCCGCAGAGGCGGGCGAGAACGGCGGCGGGGCCTTCGTCCTGTTTTACGTTTTCTGCGTCCTGCTGATCGGACTGCCCGTCCTGCTGTCGGAAGTGCTGATTGGACGTCACGGACAGGCATCTGCGCCCGATAGCGTGCAGAAGGTCGCTCAGGATTCGGGGGCGTCCAAGGGATGGAGCGTCATCGGTTCGCTCGGCGTGTTCGCCGCCTTCCTCATCCTCAGCTTCTACTGCGTCGTGGGCGGATGGGTCGTGTATTATATCGGGGTCTTCCTCGGCGACCTTTTCCAGACCGGCCTGACCGGAGGCGCGTTCGAGGGGAGGGCCGCGGAAGATATCGAGAGTTTGCTCCCCGGCCTTTTCGGTAACGGGATGCTGATGATCGGCCTCAACATGGGCTTTCTCGCGGCGACTATATTTTTCGTCGCGCGCGGCGTGTCGAGCGGTATTGAATGGGTCGCGGTCTATCTCATGCCGCTGTTCTTCCTACTGTTCCTCGGCATCACGGTTTATGGCGCTTTCACCGGGAATTTCTCCGAAGCCGTCACCTATCTCTTTACCTTCGATTTCAGCAAGCTGACCGGAGAGGTCATGCTGGCCGCTGTCGGGCAGGCGTTCTTCTCGCTCTCGCTCGGCGTGGCAGGCATGATTACCTACGGTTCCTATGCCAGCCGCAACACCAACCTCGGCGCGACCTCGGGCATTATCGCCGGTGCCGATACGGCAGTGGCATTGCTGGCAGGCCTCGCGATCTTCCCGATTGTCTTTGCCGCAGGTCTTTCGGCGAGCGTCGGCCCGGGCCTGATGTTCCAGTCGCTGCCGATCGCGTTCCAGGCCATGCCGTTCGGGTCGCTGATCGGGCTGGCGTTCTTCATCATGGTGTTCTTCGCGGCACTGACCAGTTCGGTCTCGCTGCTCGAGGCTCCGGTTGCCTTCGTGAAGGACCGGTTCAAGATGTCGCGCATGACGGCGACCATCATTGTCGGGCTTGGCGCCGCAGTGCTGGGCGTCCTGTCTTCGCTGTCGTTCAACGATATGGCGGATTTCCGGCCGCTCGCTTTCATCCCGCTCTTTGCAGAAGCGAACTTCTTCGATGCGCTCGACGGTGTGACGGCGAAACTGTTCATGCCGATCGGCGCGATTCTGACCTGCATTTTCGTGGGCTGGGTGGCCGATGCGAAGCTGATCGACGACGAGAACGGTCTCGATGGCGTCCTGCACCAGACTTGGCGCGCGCTGGTTCGCTATGTCTGCCCGATCATCCTGGCCGTGATCCTGTTCTTCGGCATCTTTGGCTGACGAAAACGGGGGCTGACGCAAAAAGGGCCGCTCCGGTGTGGAGCGGCCCTTCGCGACTCGTTTTCTACTTATTGGGTCGAATTAGATATCGACCGATTCCACGTGGCGTTCTTCCGCCTCATCGTGGACATTCATTCCGAGCGCCATCTTGGCCGTGTTCAGCAGGCCGAGGTCGCCGCTCCAGATTTCGGCATCGCCGAGATCCATGCGCAGGAACAGGATGTCGGGATCGTCCTTGCCGCCATCGTACCAGGCTTCGACGAAGTTGTTCCAGAACTGGTCGAAACGCTCCTTGCTGGTTTCGACTGCAAGCGTGCCATCGAAGCGTGCGAACATGTCGTGGTCCTTGCCGGCGAAGCTCGCCTTGACCTTGCCGAGCTTGGCGAAGGCGGAGTGCTTGTGGGTGAAGAACCAGATCGAACTGTTGGCGTCCTTGTCGAGCTGGGCGGTCATCGGGACCGAAGTGTCCGACTGACCGTCGAGTTCGAGAAAGAGGAAGGGCGAGTCGTCGAGCGCGAGCCAGAACTTCTTCTTGAGCGCGTCGGGGTTGCCGTCGGAATATTTCATTGTGGTGCCCTTTTCGTGTTTGCGTTTGCCCGTTCAACCAATTGTGCGGGCCGCATGTTCCGTTTCCTGCGCCGGAGCGGGGCTGTGAAAGGATGAATTGCGAATCTGTACGAGATGGAACATAATGGGAACAGACGAGTCGATTCCCTATGTCCCAGCCAGACCTTTCCTCCCTGCCGACCACGGCCTTCGAAGATGTCGCCACGCTTTCGGCGCGGCGCAGTGCGCGTTGGCGGCCCGGTCTTGCGGTCCAACAAGGCAAGGCGCTGCACAGCGAAATCTTTGTCTCCTCGCGTGAGGGGGCGGGGGCAGGCGCAGCACTCGCGCTGGCGCTCGACGACTGGCGCAACACCCCGCGCGGCGAAGGACAGGAGGCCGAAGACCGCCGCTCCGTCCTGTGGGTCCAGACCCGCGATGCGGCACGGCTCGGCGGGCGGCCCTATCGCGCCGGCCTGCCGAAGGATTTGCAGGCGCGGGTCATCCATGTGCTGGCCGAGAAAGCGGAAGATGCGCTCTTCGCGATGGAAGAGGGGCTGCGCTGCCGCGAGCTGGCCTTCGTCATCGGGGAGATGTCGGGCAATCCGAAAGCGCTCGACTTCACCGCCTCGCGCCGGCTGACGCTGACCGCGCAGAAGCATGGCGTGCCGCTGTTCCTGCTGCGCGTGGATGCGGGGCGCGACCTGTCCTCGGCGCGGATGCGGTGGGAAGTCACCTCGGCCCCCTCCAGCACAGCCGAATGGAACGCGCAGGCACCGGGCGAGCCTGCATGGAAAGCCGAACTCTTCCGCGCCTGCAGCCACGCTCCGGGCGAATGGGTGCTCGCCGAAACCGGCACACGCCTCACCGCCAGCAAGGCGCGCGAGGACGCCGACCGGGCGGTGGCGAACTGGACAGCGGGGCTGCAGCATCGCCGCACGCCCCGCCGCGCGTGAATGCGCCCGCGGCGGGCCTGTCACCTCCCCAGACCCGCCGCATCCTTTCCATCTGGCTTCCCGCCATGGCGATGGACCGCTGGCGGCAGGGCGCCTCCGAACGGCGCGAGTTCGACGACAAGCCGCTCGTCCTGATTGCCGACACCGCGCACGGGCCGCGTATCGAGGCGGTGGGTCGCGCAGGCGCTGCCGCCGGGGCGAGGGTGGGGATGATGCTCGCTGATGCGCGCACGCTTTGTCCGCAAATCGTCACCGCGCCCTATGACCCGGCAGGCGACCTCGCCTTCCTCGAAAAGCTCGCCGTCTGGGCGCAGCGCTGGGGGCCGTGGTCGGCGATGGACGCACCCGACGGCTTGCTGGTCGATGTAACCGCCGTCCCGCATCTCTTCGGCGGCGAGGAGGGGCTGGTGGCCGATGTCGCGCAGGCCTTTGCCAAGCGCGAGCTGACCATGCGCTGCGCCATCGCTCCCACGGCGGGCGCGGCCTGGGCGCTGTCGCACCATGCGGCCCCGGGCAGCATCATCGGCGGGCGCGGGGATGAGGACATAATGCGCGCTCTCTCGGGCCTTCCCGTCGCCGCGCTCCGGCTCGACCAGGACGTGGTCACCGTGCTGCGCCGTCTCGGCCTCAAGCAGCTGGGCGAACTCACCACGATTGGCCGCGACGCGATCCAGCGCCGCTTCCGCAACCGCAAGTCGCCTGCCGCCAACCCGCTCATCCGGCTCGACCAGCTGCTGGGCCGCGTGCCCGAGCCGCTGCTGCCCGTGGTCCCGCAGCAAATGCCACTGGTCCAGCGCCGGTTGCTCGAGCCCATCCGTCACCGCCAGCTGCTCGACCAAGTGGTGGCCGACCTTGCCGAAGACATGGCGCGCGAACTCGAAGGGCGGGGCGAGGGCGCGCGCAGGCTCGAGCTGGGCCTATGGCGTGTCGATGGAGAGGTGACGGTGCGCCGCCTCGAACTCGCTGCCGCCACACGCGAGGCGGCGCATATCGTGCGGCTGTTCGCAGCCAAGCTCGACGATATCGATGCCGGTTTCGGTATCGAGATGCTGCGCCTGCGCGCGAGCTGGGCCGAGCCCCTGGCGCTGGAGCAGGGCGATATCGAGGCGGCGGCCGAGAACCACGGCATTGCGCTATCCGCGCTGGTCGACCGGCTCACCGTGAGGCTGGGCGAGGGCGCCGTCAGCCGCCCCGTGCCCTTCGCCAGCCACATTCCCGAACGAGCCCAGCGCTGGCATCCTCCGCTGGAACCCGAACCGGTGAGCCAGGGCCAGCTCGCCTTCCACAAGCGCCCGCTCAAGCTGCTCGATCGCGCGGAGAAAATCGCCGTGCTCTACGCCACGCCCGATGGCTATCCGCAGCGTTTCCGCTGGCGGGGCGAGGTGCATGAGGTCACGCGCGTCGAGGGGCCGGAGCGCATTGCGCCCGAATGGTGGCGCGAGCGCGGGGCCACGCGGCTGCGCGACTATTACCGGATCGAGGACCAGCGCGGACGGCGCTACTGGATCTACCGGCTGGGTATCGTGGGCGACGGGCGCGGGGGTGCGCCCGACTGGTATCTACAGGGGCTGTGTGCCTGAGAATCAGTCCTCGCGCGTCGCCGTTTCCGGGTCGAGCTCGCGCATTTCCTCTTCGGTCAGCGGCTTCTCGTTCACGCCTTCAATCTCGGAGATTTCCGGGGCCACCGCGCTGGTCTTGCAAACGCGATAGGCCGCCTCGCCGCGGCGATTGCGGATGCCCTCGACCGTGGTTGCGGCAATACGCGACTGCTCCAGCGCGTCGGGCGTATTGTTGAACGGCGGCACGAGGACCGTCGCCGCGACACAGCGTTCGGGCGCAGCCTTGCGCTCGCTGTCATGCTCGGAATGGTCCTGCGCCAGAACGGCAACGGGCAGGGCAAAAACCGCAAGCGCGGCGGGTACGGCAAATTTCATGATACGACCTCCGCCGCCGCCCTTGGCGTACGCGAGGTGTCGCAATGCTGAACCGTCAGCTGTCGCGCGAAACGAGCGAAGCGCGGCGACCGCGCGAGGCAACCGGAATCTTGCCGAAGTTGGCGACCGGGCCGCTCTGCACCTCGACGACTTCGCAGGTCTGTTCCACCACGCCAAGCGGGATGGAGCGCTCGAACACGATGCCGCAGCTGTTCTCGTTCGCCCAGACGATCTTGCCGAAGAATTCGTAATCGCCCCATGACAGAAGGCCCGAGACACCTTCCTGCGGCGGGTTCGGGGTTTCAAAGCGGGCGCCGGCTTCCGACAAATCCGAGAGGCGCCCTTCGCGGTCACCGCCGAGCATCTTGAGCTTGGCGGGGCAGTCGACCGTATAGCGCTGGACGGTACGACGTTCGTCCTGGGTATTCGTCGGCAATTTCTGGAACAGCGCCACCGGCAAGACCTCCTTTGTCAGAATGTCGGGCGTAGGCGAAACTGGTAAATCCCGGCTTTGCGAAACTGGTTAACGAGCGGGCCGGTGCAGCGGGAATTGCCGGGACGGCCGCAACCGTCCCGGCAATATTGCCTCAATCGGGCGCAACCAGGAGGCGCGAACCGAGCGGCTGGAGCGAGCGGGCGGAAGGCCCGAGATTGGCCTCCATCGCGGCAATCTGTTCGGCGCTGGCAGTCATCGGCGTGTTGGCGACGTGCCAGTTCACGCCCTCGCTGCAGGGCGGCGTGGTGAGCGAGCCCATGTAGCGATAGACGTCGAGGTCGGCAGGGACCATGTCGTTGATATCGAACGAGACGCTCGTGCCTTTGCCCTGTCCCACGCCGGAGACGATTTCGGTCAGCGCGGAATTGGCCTCGCCTTCCTCGAACATCACGCCGAGGACGCCGAGTTCCCCTTCATCCGTGGCATGCACGAAATGCGCAACGAGCGGATAGCGCTTGCCCGAAACGGCGTGTTCCGAAGGCGTATGGAAATGGACCTGGATAAGGTTGAATTCCTTGCCGCCCGAATTCATCCCGAACCCTTCTTCGAAGTCCACCTGCACCTTCTCGGTACCCAGCGCGATGGTTCCGTCGCCGGTGCCGAAATTGGTTTCGAGCTGCACGTCGCCGCGGGCATTGGGCATGCCGAGGTCGATGGGCGACTGGTTCAGGCCGGCATCGCAAAGGGCATAGTCGGTGTTGATGGTGGACCAGCGTTCGGGCGTTACGCCGTCGCCGAAGTTCCAGTCCTTTTCCTGTGCCAGCGCGGGCGATGCCGCGAGTGCGACGAGGGCGAGGGTAGCGATAGTCTTCATTACATACTCCAACCGGCAGCTTTGCGGCGGCCCTGGTCGGAAGGACGGCGGGCGCACGCAGGCTGCGTGATATCCTGCCACCGGATTGCGGAAACCGGTCCGGGGGCGACGATACGTCCGACATCACGAATGCTTTTGAGCATCCGCCAGAGGGGCCCGGTCCGTGTCCTATCTACGCCGGAGAAAATCGAGGGTTCCCGTATGCGCTTTGCCTTTTGATATTGGCGAATCCAACGCTGGAACGTATAGTGAACAAATGACCGCACAGACTGTCCTTCAGAAGCTCGAAATTCTCGCCGATGCGGCGAAATATGATGCGTCCTGCGCCTCGTCCGGCACGGGGAAGAAGAACAGCCTGGGCGGGAAGGGCATCGGCTCGACCGAGGGGATGGGCATCTGCCACGCCTATGCGCCCGATGGCCGCTGCATCTCGCTGCTCAAGATATTGCTGACCAACCACTGCGTTTTCGACTGCCATTACTGCGTCAATCGCAAGAGCTCGAACGTGGCGCGGGCGCGTTTCAGCCCTCAGGAAGTGGTGGACCTCACGCTCGCCTTCTACCGGCGCAATTACATCGAGGGGTTGTTCCTCTCCTCCGGCATCGTGAAGAGTTCGAACCACACGATGGAGCAGATCGTCGAGGTCGCGCGGATCCTGCGCGAAGAGCATGATTTTCGCGGCTATATCCATTTGAAGACCATCCCGGAGGCGGACCCTGAAATCGTCCACCAGGCGGGGCTTTATGCCGACCGCGTCTCGATCAATGTCGAATTGCCGACCGACAGCGGGTTGACCCGCCTTGCGCCCGACAAGGATGCGCGCCAGATCGAAGGCGCGATGGGCAAGGTGAAGGCCGATCTTGTCGAAGCGAAAGATGCAAGGAAGCGCTTCAAGCACGCGCCCCGCTTTGCGCCCGCAGGCCAGTCGACCCAGATGATTGTCGGCGCCGATGCCGCCACCGATGCGGATATCGTGGGCAAGGCGAGCCGGCTCTACGACAACTTCCGCCTGCGCCGCGTCTATTATAGCGCCTTCTCGCCCATTCCCGATGCCAGCGCCGTGCTGCCGCTGAAGCGCCCGCCGCTTATCCGCGAACACCGGCTCTACCAGTCGGACTGGCTGATGCGTTTCTACGGCTACAAGCCGACCGATGTGATGCAGGCGACCGAGGCGGACGGGAACTTGCCGCTCGATATCGACCCCAAGCTAGCTTGGGCGCTCAAGTTTCGTGAGGCCTTCCCGGTCGATGTGAACCGCGCTAGCAAGGAGCAATTGCTGCGTGTCCCCGGCCTCGGCGTGAAGGCGGTGGGCAAGATACTGGCGAGCCGCCGCCACCGCGCGCTGCGGCTTGATGATGTGGCGCTGCTCACCCAATCCATCACCAAGGTGCGGCCCTTCATCGTGACGGTGGACTGGCGCCCCATCACGCTCACCGACCGCGCGGACCTGCGCAGCCTGCTCGCGCCCAAGTCCGAGCAGCTGGAACTGTTCGCCGCATGACTGCCCTCCAGCACGTCAAGCTCGGCACCTATTACGTGGTGCATTTGCCCGAGGCGGACGATTTCGACTTCTGGCGCGAACGCGCGCGTGCGCTCGTCCAGTGCGACGTGCCGCCCGACCGTATCGCCTGGGTCGAGCCGGGCGGTAGCGGGGATCTCTTCGCGCATGGCGAGCGGCGCATGCCTGTGCCGCCGATGGACGCAAAGCCGGTGCGCGCCAATCGGCGCTTCGTGAGCCTTGCGCGGAACGCCATCCTCCATTCCGACCCCGAGCGGTTCGCGTTGCTCTACCGCCTGCTCTGGCGATTGCAGTCGAACCCCCGCATGATGGAGGACAAGGCCGATCTCGACGTGCGGCGGGTGGAAGAGCTCGACAAGAATGTCCGGCGCGACAGCCACAAGATGCACGCCTTCGTCCGCTTCCGTCTGGTCGAGAGCGAGGATGAGGAAGTGGGCGAGCATTACGTCGCCTGGTTCGAGCCCGAGCACCATATCCTGCGCGCCAATGCGGGCTTCTTCATGCGGCGTTTTTCGAACATGCGCTGGTCCATCCTGACTCCGCGCGGGAGCCTGCACTGGGATACGCAGACCATGTCCGAAGGCCCGCCTGCCGAGCGCCACGATGCGCCCGGCGGCGATCCGATGGAGGATCTCTGGCGCACCTACTACGCCTCCATCTTCAACCCCGCACGGCTGAAAATCGGCGCGATGCTGAAAGAGATGCCGAAGAAATATTGGAAGAACATGCCCGAGGCCGCGCTCATCCCCGACCTCATCGCAGGCGCGCAGGGGCGTGAGGCAAAGATGGTCGAGAAAGGCGCGCTCGAATTCGAGGAGCGGCCCGATACGCTCGCTGCCATCGACAAGGCGATCCATGGCTGTCGCAAATGCCCTATCGGCCAACTCAACAACCACGCCGTGATGGGCGAGGGGCCGCAGAACGCTGCGCTGATGATTGTCGGCGAACAGCCCGGCGACCAGGAGGACCAGACCGGCCGTCCCTTCGTCGGGCCTGCCGGACAATTGCTCGACGCGCATCTGGAGAAGGTCGGGATTGACCGCCGTGCGGCCTATGTCACCAATGCGGTGAAGCATTTCAAATATGTCCAGCGCGGCAAGCGGCGGCTCCACCAGAACCCGGGCGCGAAGGAAATCGACACCTGCCGCTGGTGGATCGAGAGCGAACGCGCCATAGTAAAGCCCAAGCTGGTGCTCGCCATGGGCGCGAGCGCAGCGCGCGGGATGCTCGGCAAGACGGTGAGCATTTCGAGAGTTCGCGGTGCGCCTATCCCGCTGGAGGATGGCAGCGAACTCTGGGTCACCGCGCACCCCTCCTATCTCCTGCGCCTCGACGGCCCTGCACGCGAGGAGCAGGCGCGGCTGTTCGATGCCGATCTTGCTGCCGTGCGCGCGCGGCTGGAGGAGCTGGTGTGAGATGCCTGAGAACGACCAGCAGATACTCAAGCGCACGATCGAGATCGATCCGGACGGCATAGACGCGCCGCCGCGCAGCGCCTTCGTCGAACTGGGCCTCGTTTCCTGCTTCAGCTTCCTGCGCGGCGCATCGGACGCGGTGGACCTCGTGCTGCAGGCCCGCGCGCTGGGCTATGACGCGATCGGGATCGCCGATGCCAATACCATGGCAGGCGTGGTGCGCGTGCATACCGAGGCCAAGACGCTCAAGCTGAAGCCCTGCATCGGCTGCCGCATCGAAACGGTCGAGGGGCTGGCCTTTCTCGCCTATCCCAAGAGCCGCAAGGCCTATGGCCGCCTCTGCCGCCTGATCTCTGCGGGGCGGATGCGCACGCTGTCGGGCGAGTGGCAGGAGAAGGGCGCGTGCGACATCAGCCTCGCGATGCTGGCGAAGCATAGTGCGGGCGTGCAATTGATCCTCGTGCCGCCGCGCGATCTGGATGCAAAGTTCACCATCGAGGTCGAGAGCAACGTCGTCCCGTTTCGCGGCAAGGCTGGTGAGGTTGCAGAACAATCCGGCCGGGTGCCGTTCACCGGGACCTTCGCCGAAATCCTTCCTCACCTCACGGCGCAACTCCCCACGCTCCGCCATATCGCCGCCGCCTTCCTCTACACCGACAGCGACATCGCTCGGATCGAACAGCTGGACACGCTGGCACGCGCGAACAGCCTCTCCATCCTCGCCACCAACGATGTGCATTACGCCACGCCCGACCGTCGCCCGCTGCAGGACGTGATGACTGCCATCCATCACAAGACCACCGTGGCACGCGCCGGGCACCTGCTCCACGGCAATGCGGAACGCTACCTCAAGCCGCCCGAGACCATGTGCCGCCTGTTCGAGCGCTGGCCGCACGCCATTTCCGCCGCGCGCGAGGTGGCCGATGCCTGCGGTTTCAGCCTCGACGAACTGCAGTACGAATATCCCGAAGAGCTCTATCCCGGCGGCGCTGAACCGCAGGACTATCTCGAAAGCGAGACGTGGAAGGGGGCCGAATGGCGCTATCCCGAAGGCGTGCCCGACAGCGTCACCGAAACGCTGCACAAGGAACTGGCGCTCATCGGCAAGATGGATCTTGCGCGCTATTTCCTGACCATCAAGGACATCGTCGATTTTGCGAGGCAGAAGGTCGACCCGCCGATCCTGTGTCAGGGCCGCGGCAGCGCGGCCAATTCGGCGGTCTGCTATTGCCTCGGCATCACCAATGTCGACCCGGCGCAGCACCAGCTGTTGTTCGATCGCTTCATCTCCGAAGACCGCAAGGAGCCGCCCGATATCGACGTCGATTTCGAGCACGAGCGGCGCGAGGAGGTCATCCAGTATCTCTACCGCAAATACGGCCGCCACCGCGCCGGACTATGCGCCACGGTCATCCACTACCGCCCGCGCATGGCGATCCGCGAGGTGGGCAAGGCGATGGGGCTGACGGAGGACGTCACGGCGGCCCTCGCCAAGACGGTGTGGGGCGGGTGGGGCCGTGAGATCAGCGAGAAGCACGCCGCCGAAACGGGCATGGATGTGGCCGACCCCCACCTGAAGCGCGTTCTCAAGCTGACCGAGCAAATGATTGGAATGCCGCGTCATTTGTCGCAGCATGTGGGCGGTTTCATCCTCACCGAAGGCGCGCTCACCGAAACGGTGCCGGTGGGCAATGGCGCCATGCCCGAGCGCAGTTTCATCGAATGGGACAAGGACGATATCGAGGCGCTCGGCATCCTCAAGGTCGACGTGCTGGCGCTGGGCATGCTGACCTGCATCAAGAAGTGCCTCGACCTTCTGGGCGACCACCACGGCCGCCAGCTCACCCTCGCCAATGTCCCGCGCGAGGACCCGGAAACCTATGCCATGCTGCGCAAGGGGGATTCGCTCGGCGTGTTCCAGGTAGAAAGCCGCGCGCAGATGAACATGCTGCCCCGCCTGCGCCCGCGTGCATTCTACGACCTCGTCATCCAGGTTGCCATCGTGCGACCCGGTCCGATTCAGGGCGACATGGTGCATCCCTATTTGAAGCGCCGCCGCGGGGCGGAACCGGTGGTGATACCCGCACCATCGCCGCAGCACGGGCCGCCCGACGAGCTGTCGAGCATCCTCGAGCGCACGCTGGGTGTGCCGATTTTCCAGGAACAAGCGATGAAGATCGCGCTCGATGCGGCGAAGTTCTCTTCGAAAGAGGCGAACCGGCTGCGCAAGGCCATGGCGACCTTCCGCAGCCGGGGCATGGTAGACGAACTGCAGGACATGATGGTCGAGCGCATGGTCACGCGCGGCTATGACCGAGAATTCGCGCAGCGCTGCTTCAACCAGATCCGCGGTTTTGGCGAATATGGCTTTCCCGAGAGCCACGCGGCCAGCTTCGCGCATCTGGTCTATGTGTCGAGCTGGCTCAAATGCCACTTCCCCGCGGCCTTCGCCTGCGCGCTGCTCAATTCGCAGCCGATGGGCTTCTATGCGCCCGCACAGATTGTGCGCGATGCGGCGGAACACGGGGTGCGGGTGCTGCCGGCGGATGTGAACCTGTCGCAATGGGACTGCACGCTGGAGGAGATTGGCAAAGTCTCCCCCACTGGGGGAGGTGGCAGACGCGAAGCGGCTGACGGAGGGGGGGTGGTAGGCAATTCTCCAGCCCCCTCCGACCCGGACGCTTGCGCGCCCGGCCCACCTCCCCCAGCGGGGGAGGATCACGGTCGCCTCGACAAGCATATCGCGCTGCGGCTCGGCCTGAGGCAAATCGATGGTCTGCCCGAAGCGGTCGCAGCCCAGCTTGTCGCCGAGCGCGAGGAAAACGGTGCTTACGAGGACGTGCGCGCCTTGCGAGACCGCGCCCGCACCGGTCCCGCGCATGTCGAGCGGCTCGCCAGCGCCGATGCTTTCGGTTCGATGCAGCTTACCCGCAGGCAGGCCTTGTGGGACGCGCGCAGCCTCGTGGGCGGTCCGGACTTGCCGCTGTTCGCCGCCGCTGCGGCGCGGGACGAGGGGGCGGAAAAGAGCGCCACGCGGCTGCCGCAAATGCCGCTCAGCGAAGAAGTGGTGGCGGATTACCAGACCACGCGCCTCAGCCTGAAGGCGCACCCGATGGCCTTCCTGCGCGCCAGCCTTGCCGAGCGCGGCTTCGTGCGCGCCTGCGACCTGCGCGCGAAGAAATTCCGCAGCATGGTCCATGTCGCGGGCGTGGTGCTCATTCGCCAGCGGCCGGGTAGCGCCAAGGGCGTGTGCTTCATCACGCTGGAAGACGAGACTGGGGTCATCAACCTCGTCGTATGGCCGGATCTGAAGGAAAAGCAGCGCCGCGTGGTCATGGGCTCGCGCCTGATGGAGGTGAGGGGCCGCGTCGAATATGACGACGAGGTCATCCACGTCATTGCGCAGCACATGACCGATGCGACCGGCGAACTGCACAAGCTCTCGGACGACATGCTCAACGCCCCGCTAGCCCGCGCCGACCATGTCTCGTCGCCGCTGCCCGACAAGTTCAACCCGCGCGATCCTTCGACAGGCTCAGGACAGGCGCGCGAGGGCAAGGACGATCCGTACCAGCCCGTCGAGCCGTGGCAGGAGCCGCCACCGGGAAATCGCGAATGCGGCTGGCATCAGGGCCACCCGCGCGATGTGCGTATCATCCCGAAATCGCGCGACTTCCACTAAGGTCCGCGTTAGGGGCGCGGCCATGTTCGATCCGGAACGCCTCATTGCCTTTGCCTGGGTGACAGCGCTCACCAGCATCGTGCCCGGCCCCTCGATGATGTTCGTCATGGGGCAGGCCATCTGGCGCGGACAGCGCGCAGGCTGGGCCGCGCTGATGGGAATGCAGATCGGCTACATCGTCTGGTGGATCGCGGCTGCGCTGGGCCTTGCCACGCTGGCTTCGGCCTATCCGATAGCATTCAAGGCGCTGGCGGTAGCCGGTGTGCTTTATCTGGCATGGCTGGGGGCGCAGGCCATCCGCCACTCTTTCCATGCGGGCGAAGACGAAACAGGCGAACTCAAGCGCAAGCTTTCGACCAATGCCTTTCGTGACGGGATCGCCGTGGCAATAGGCAATCCAAAATCGCTGATCTACGTGGTTGCCATCATCCCGCCTTTTGTCGATCCGGAAAGCTCGATCGGAGGGCAGATCGCATTGCTGGCACTCATAGCGCTCGTCATCGACCTGCTGGTTGGCTGGCTCTACATCGGAGCAGGCAAGCAAATGGCCCGCGCGATGGAGCGCGCCGCGACACGCCGATGGATCGATCGGGGCATCGGCCTTGTATTTATCCTGATCGCCCTGTTCATCGCGATCGATCTTTACGGGACGCAGCTTTGAAGTTCACGTTTTCGCGGCACATCGGCAAATTCGTCTTCGACCGGCGCCTCGTGTTGCTGCTGGTCTTGGCAGGACTGATCGTAGCGGGGCGTAGCTGGCTGGCCGGGCATCCCGAGCACGACCCTTGGGCACCGCTCGACCTGAACGATCCGAAGGGCTGGGCGACGCAGCAGAAAATCCTCGCCCTGCGCGAGGATGTCCCGGCTTGCCGCGCAACTCTCGAGCGGAGCGGGGTAGCGTTCCGCACACTGGAGCCTGTGGGTGAAGGCGAATGCCGCCGCGAGGACCGCACGCAGCTATCGGCCTATCCGCTCAGCCCCGACACACCCGCCACCACCTGTCCCGTCGCGATCGCGATGGAACTTTGGAAGCGCGACACTCTGGACCCGGTGGCGCAGGAAATCTTCGGCAGTCGCGTAGCCCGTATTGAGCATCTCGGTGCCTATTCCTGCCGCCGCATGTATGGCAGCGACGAAGGACCGTGGAGCGAGCATGCTACCGCCAACGCGCTAGACATCGCGGGCTTCGTTCTGGAGGACGGCACCCGGATCAGCGTGCTTTCCGACTGGCCGGGGGAGGGCGACAAGCAGCGCTTCCTGCGCGAGGTGCGCGACGGAGCATGCGGCGCCTTCTCGACGGTACTTTCACCGGACTACAACGCCGCCCACGCGGACCACTTCCATTTCGACATGGACAGCCGCTGGGTGAGCGTTTGCCGCTGATTACGCGAAGAGCGAGTCCACCTCGCGCGGCTTTCGAGCCTCACTCGTTTGCCGAAACTGGCTATCTCCAAAGTCGCCCACGTAATGGTCGCCGCTGTCATCGGTCGCATGGACGCGGTCGTGGTCGGTATCGTTTTCGGGAATGTACAGGATCGCAGATCGATCTCCGGGGATGCCCGACAAATGGCCGGCCATGACCTTGGCAGCCGCGATGATGGTCCGGCCGGTCAGGTCGAAATCAAATGGGTAGTGCACATAATTCACCGCAAACCAGATTTGCGCTTCGGGCAAGCCATCGGGCCAATCGAGCCTGTAGGTCCGTGCGGTCGTTTCCACGATCTGCGGCTCGCCCACATTATAGATGGCTGCAAAACGCGCGAAGATGTCGGCCAATTCGGCCCGGCTCCACCCCCTGACCATGAGTGCGAATTGATCACCAGGTACGTTCACAAAATCGCCATCGGCACCTTCGGGGTGGGCCGTGTTGGACCGATGCCGAAGAACCATGAGAGCAGTCAGGACGACGGCGACTAGAACTACGAAGAGCTTCACGAAGCGTCAGGCCGCTTCCAGCGAATAGCCCGCACTCCGAACAGTCCGCACAGGGTCCTTCGCGCCATCGATTTCCAGTGCCTTGCGCAAGCGGCGGATGTGGACGTCGACCGTCCGTAGCTCGATGTCGCTTTCGGTGCCCCAGACGCCGTCGAGTAATTGGTTGCGGCTGAATACGCGGCCCGGGCTCTCCATGAAAAACTTGAGCAGGCGGTACTCGGTGGGGCCGAGCTTCAGCGTCTGGCCGCGTCGTGAAACCTTGTGGGCCACGGGGTCGAGCGTGAGGTCGCCGACTTCGATGCTCTCGCCTGCCAGTACCGGGCGGATGCGGCGCATGACGGCGGCCACGCGGGCCAGCAATTCACGCGGGGAGAAGGGCTTGGTGAGGTAGTCGTCAGCACCGGTTTCCAAGCCACGGATGCGGTCATCCTCCGCCTCGCGAGCGGTCAGCATGATGATGGGGACATGCGCGGTCGATTTGTCGCGGCGCAGGCGGCGGCAGACTTCGATGCCGCTGGTGCCCTCGATCATCCAGTCGAGGATGACAAGGTCGGGTACGTCCTCGGCGGCGAGCAGCAATGCTTCGTCGCCATCCGCAGTGGTGCGGACGTCGTAGCCCTCGTTCGAGAAGCGGTATTCGAGAAGTTCGGAGAGGGCGGGATCGTCCTCTACCAGAAGTAGCTTGCCAGCCTGCACCTTGGCCCCTTCCTGCAGTTTGTCTGGCACTCCAGTATGACCCTCAAGCTACAGAATTGTGTCAGCCATCCTCATCGGGCGGATACATGCCCGTGGCGGCGAAGTGCACCATTTCGGCAACATTGGTCGCATGGTCGCCGATGCGTTCGAGATTGCGCGCCACGAAGAGCAGCTGCGCCGCGCTCGAAATCGTCGCAGGGTTCTCGACCATGTGGCTGACGAGGTTACGGAAAATGGAATTGTAGAAGGCGTCGACCTTCTCGTCTGCCGCGATGACTTCGCGCGCGAGTTCGGGGTCGCGCGCGGCATAGGCGGTGAGCACGTCGTGCACCATCTCGCTGGCGACTTCGGCCATGGCGGGGAGCAGGGTGAGCGGTTCGAACTGCTTGCGATGCTCGCCGATTTCGCGGCTCGCCTTGGCAATGTTCTTGGAATAATCGCCAATGCGTTCGACAACGCCGGCAATCTTCAATGCGGCGATGACTTCGCGAAGGTCGTCGGCCATCGGGGCGCGGAGCGCGATGATGCGCACGGCCAGCTTGTCGATCTCGCTTTCGAGCGCGTCGATCTTCTTGTCGCCCTTGACCACCTTCTTGGCGAGGTCGTCATCGCCCTTGACCAGCGCATCGAGCGCTTCCTGGATGGCGACTTCGGCAAGCCCGCCCATCTCCGCGATCAGGCCGCGCAGCTTGGTGATGTCCTCGTCGAATGCCTTGACGGTATGTTCCTGCATCAGCCGTAACGCCCTGTGATGTAATCCTGGGTCCGCTGCTCGAGCGGGTTGGTGAATATGTCAGAAGTGCGACCATATTCCACCATCTTTCCGAGATGGAAGAAAGCGGTGCGCTGGCTGACACGGGCCGCCTGTTGCATCGAGTGGGTCACGATGACGATGGCATAGCGGCCGTTGAGATCGTCGATGAGCTCTTCGATCTTCGCCGTGGCGATGGGGTCGAGCGCCGAGCAGGGCTCGTCCATCAGGATGACTTCGGGGTCGACCGCGATGGCGCGGGCGATGCACAGGCGCTGCTGCTGGCCGCCCGAAAGCGCAGTGCCGCTGTCCTGCAAACGATCCTTCACTTCTTCCCACAGACCGGCGCGGCGCAGCGACTTCTCGACCACCGCGTCGAGTTCGTCCTTGCTCTCGGCCAGGCCATGGATCTTCGGGCCGTAGGCGATGTTTTCGTAAATCGACTTGGGGAAGGGGTTGGGCTTCTGGAACACCATGCCGACACGGGCGCGCAGCTGGACCACGTCCATGCCCGACCGGTAGATATCCTCACCGTCGAGCATGATTTCCCCTTCGACGCGGGCCGAGGGGATCGTGTCGTTCATGCGATTGAGCGTGCGCAGGAAGGTCGATTTGCCGCAGCCCGAGGGGCCGATGAAGGCGGTGACGTATTTGGTCGGAATGTCGATCGAGACGTTATCGATCGCCTTCTTCTCGCCGTAGAACACGCTGACATCGCGCGCGCTCATCTTGGCGTCGGTGTCGGTCAGGTTTGGATGGACTACGGTCACCACTTTTTCTCGAACTTGTTGCGCAGGTAGATGGCGAGGCCGTTCATCACGAGGAGGAACAGCAGGAGGACGATGATAGCAGCGCTGGTGCGCTCCACGAAACCGCGGTCGATTTCATCGGACCAGAGGAAGATCTGCATCGGCAGCACGGTGGCCGGTGCAGTGAAGCTGTCGGGCGGGCTGGCCACGAAGGCGCGCATACCGATCATCAGCAGCGGCGCGGTCTCGCCCAGCGCGCGGGCCATGCCGATGATGGTGCCGGTCAGGATGCCGGGCAGGGCGAGCGGCAGGACGTGGTGGAAGACCACTTGCACGGGCGAAGCGCCCACGGCCAGCGCACCGTCGCGGATGCTGGGCGGAACGGCCTTGATGGCGTTACGACCGGCGATGACGATGACCGGCATGGTCATCAGCGCCAGCGTCATACCGCCGATGAGCGGAGCCGAGCGGTAGCTCGGGAAAATGGTCAGGAAGACCGCTAGGCCGAGCAGGCCGAAGATGATCGAGGGGACCGCGGCGAGATTGTTGATCGACAGCTCGATAAGGTCGGTCCAGCGATTCTTTGGCGCGTATTCCTCGAGGTAGAGCGCGGCCAGCACGCCGATCGGGAAGGCAAGGGCGAGCGTGACGATCATCGTCAGGATCGAGCCCTTGAGCGCGCCCCAGATACCTACCTGCTGCGGGTTGGTCGCATCGGCACGGGTGAAGAAGCCGGTGTCGAAATTCTTCGCCAGCTTGCCTTCCTCTGCGAGGCTTGAGGCCAGCGCCTGGAGTTCGGGCGAACCTTCGCCTGCCAGCCCCTGCGCGAGGTCGGCGCTGGCTGGAATCCAGAAGGTTTCCTGACGCTCGACGATACCGGGGTCGGCCGAGATGGCGGCGGCGACATCGCGCCAGGCCTGGCTACCGATTTCATCTGCGCCTTCTTCGCCAAGTGCCTCGACCGCGAAATATTCGACGACGTCGGGCAGGCCCTGCGCCTCGAGCGACTGGACCGCGCCGGACGTGCCCATGACCGAAGGATCGGCGGAAATACCGGCCTGTGTGAAGTCCATCGGCACGGCCACTTCGGCGCGTTGGAAGCCGCCGATACCGTTCAGCGTCATCGTACCGAGCAGGTAGATGAGCACGGCAATCGAGAAGACGATGGCGGCAAGGCCCATGGTCTTGAACCGCTTCTCGGCTGCGTAGCGCTTTTTCAGCCGCGCTTCGAAAGCGGGCGTGCGCGTGGGGGCGATTTGCTCACTCATAAGCTTCGCGGAACCTCTTCACGACGCGCAGGGCGATGAAATTCAGGCCGAGGGTGACCAGGAACAACACGAAACCGAGCGCGAATGCCGACAGCGTGGCCGGATGGTCGAAACTGCCTTCGCCGGTCAGCATGGCGACGATCTGCACGGTGACCGTGGTCATCGATTCGAGCGGGTTGGCGCTCAGGTTGGCGGCGGTCGATGCAGCCATCACCACGATCATCGTCTCACCGATCGCGCGGCTGACGGCCAGCATGACCCCTGCGACGATACCGGGTAGGGCGGCGGGCACGAGCACGCGGCGGATGGTCTCGTTGGTCGTCGCACCCATGGCGAGGCTTCCGTCGCGCATAGCTTGCGGCACGGCGGCAATGCTGTCGTCTGCCATGGAGGAGACGAACGGGATAATCATCACGCCCATCACAAGGCCTGCGGCGAGCGCGCTCTCGCTCGAAGCGGAAGATGCGCCGAGCGAAATAGCGAAGTCGCGGATCGCGGGCGCGATCGTGAGCGCGGCGAAGTAGCCATAGACTACCGTCGGCACACCGGCGAGGATTTCAAGCGCGGGCTTCACCCAGGCGCGCAGCTTGGGGTTGGCGTATTGCGTCAGGTAAATCGCGCTCATCAGGCCCAGCGGGATGGCGACGATCATGGCGATGATGGCGCCGATGAACAACGTACCCCAGAACAGCGGAATTGCGCCGTAGCGGGTCGGGTCCGGATTGGCGGCATTGGCCATCGGGTCCGGGCCCCAATGGGTGCCGAACAGGAAGTCGATCGGATTGACCATGCCGAAGAAACGGATGGTTTCGAACACGAGGCTGACGAAGATGCCGAGCGTGGTCAGGATGGCGACCAGCGAAGCGCCCAGCAGGATCGCCATGACGATCTTCTCGACACGGTTGCGCGCGGCGAAATCGGGCTTGAGGCGCAGGAATGCCCAGACACCGCCGAGGAAGGCGATGAGGACCGTCACGATGATGCCGATCCAGTTATATTTGCCGATTGCCTGCCGGTAAGGCTCGACGAATTCGTTGGCGAGCGGGTTGAACACCCCTTGCGCTGCACCGGTAGCCACCGCGCGCGCTTCGTTGAGGATGGTCTGGCGCTGGAAGCCAAAGGCGGGCAGCTGGTCCGCAGCGGGGCTGGCCAGCACGGCTTGCGTGACGAGGCCGGGCGCAATCGCGCTCCAGGCCGCGACGAAAATCACGACGGGCAGGACAATCCACAGCGCCACGTACCATGCGTGGTAGCTGGGAAGGCTGGCCAGCCGCCCGTCGGGGCTGGCGCGCCGGAAGGACCATGCACGCGCACGAGCCGCCAACCATCCGGCGAGCCCGAGCCCGAGGGCCAGGAGGAGCAGGAGAGTTGGCGACATCGTGGGTGCTATAGTCCTTACTTGAGCTCGGAGCCGTCGAGCGTGTCGTAGTTGGTGGCAGCCGACATCGACTTCGCCATCACGTCATCGGGATTGGCGACGAGGCCGATCTTGGCGAGTTCGCCGTCACGGTCCCACATCTTGGTCCACTGGGTGAGGAATTCCGAGAGGCCCTGGATGGCGCCGATGTGTGCCTTCTTGACGTAGACATACAGCGGCCGCGCGCCGGGATATTCGAAGTTGGCGATGTTCTCGTAGGTCGGGGCAACGCCGTTCATGTTGAGGCCCTGCACCTTGTCGGCATTTTCCTCAAGATAGGAGTAGCCAAAGATACCCACAGCGTTCGGATTGCCTTCGATCTTCTGGACGATGAGGTTGTCCTGCTCGCCCTGGTCGACATACTTGCCGTCGCTGCGGACTTCGGTGCACAGCTGAGCGTGCCGGTCCTTGTCGCTGTCCTTCAGCGCTTCCATTTCCGGATTTGTGTCGCAGCCGACTTCGAGGATGAGTTCCTTGAGCGCGTCACGCGTACCCGAGGTGCTGGGCGGACCGTAAACGAGGATGTCGACATCGGGGAGCGAAGCATCGACGTCCGACCACTTCTGGTTGGTCTGTTCACCGCCATAGGGACGTGCCGCAATGGCTTCGTAAACCATCTTCGGCGTGAGGTTCATGGTGATGCCACCCTTGGCCGAAGCAAGGGCGATGCCGTCAAGGCCGACCTGGATTTCGATGATTTCGGTGACACCGTTCTGCTGGCAGGTCGCGAACTCGCTGGCCTTCATGCGGCGCGATGCGTTGGCAATGTCGGGTTTGTCCTCGCCGAGACCGTTACAAAACAGCTTGAACCCACCCCCGGTGCCGGTCGATTCGATGGTCGGGGAAGGGAGATTCGGATAGTCGCGGTTGAAAGTTTCGGCCACCGATTTTGCGAACGGATAAACGGTCGAGGAACCCACAGCGTGAATCGGCTCGGCGCCTTTTTCACCGCAAGCGGCGAGGGTGAGGGCCGATGCGGCCGCGAGAGCGAATTTGAAAGTCTTGGTCATTGTTAGGGTACCCCTTTGGTGTCCACTAGCCGCGCAAGAGCGCGATAATGTTACGTGTTGACGACAAGAGTGTGACTTTCGTTGTGGGGCCGCGAATCTCTTGAGCGGCCCCATAACGGCATTGAACTCAGAAATCGACCTGTGCGCGCACACCGAAGGCATCGACGCCGTAATCGGTGTCGCCATCTGCGGTCGGGAGGACCGAATCGGTGTACTCCATCCGGCCGTAGTTCACGCTGAACATGGTGTAGTCGGTCGGCTTCCAGTTCAGCGAAGCCTGGTAGCCATTCTGGATGCCGCCGATGATGCCGGCGTCGTTCAGGTCGAGGTGGTCGTAGCGCAGGTTCAGCTGCAGCGAACCCATGCCGCCTTCACCGACCGGATTGGCGGGCTTGGTGCGGTCGAACTTGCCGCCCTTGTAGCCGCGTGTGTCGCCGCCGGTGAGGAAATAGCCGACTTCGGCATAGCCACCGAAGAAAGTCGGGTTGCCTGCCATCGGCATGTCGACGTTCTGCCAGTAACCTTCGGCCACCGCATGGAACGGGCCCGAAATCATCGCTGCTTCGAGGCCTGCACCGAATTCGCTGTCGGCGGCAAGGTTGCCGGTGTTCACGAAACGGGTCGAGGTGAAGTGGACAAGCGGACGCTGGCGATAACGCACGGTCGCGTCCTCTTCGCCGAGGTCGTTGTAGTGCACGCTGCCACCGAAGTGCAGCTGCGTGTCGCCCAGCTTGGGCATCACGACGAGGCGACCGTCGAAGCCGCGGTTGTCCGTACCCGTGTCGTCGAAATTGTCGGTGAAGACACCGGCCTGCGCCAGCACGATACCCGCGCTGTAATTGGCCGAAAGGCCGATGCGGCGCTCGAAACCGAAGGCGTCGGTGAAAGCCGCGCGCTCGATGAAGCTGGTGTGCAGCGAGCTGGTCAGCTCTTCCAGCGACTGGAAGTTGTTGTGGTGGCCGATGACGACTTCGAAATCGCCGTCTTCATAGGTCAGGATGGCGTCGGCGGCTTCCACTTCGTTGCCCGCGAAGTCGAGCTCGAACTTGTAGCCGAAGCCGCCCGGAATGTCGCCCGAAGCGCCAAGGCGCGCGCGGCGAACCTCATTGCCGAAGCCGTCGTCTGCACCGGTCGATTCGGGAGCGCCGAGCGTGCCTGCGTCGAACATGAGGCGGCCACGCGGCTTGAAGGTCCAGCCGCTCTTTTCAAGCTGGGCGGCGGGTTTGGGCTCAGGAGCCGGCTTGGCGACCGCTTCCGCGTTTGCCGCGATGACGGCGTCTTGGTCGCTATTGGCGGCCTGCGTCTGCTCCAGCTCGGTTTCGAGCTGGTCGATGCGGCTGGTGAGCGTCTGGAGCTGTGCGCGCATTGCGGCGAGCTCTTCTTCGGGAGTTGGCGCTGCAGCGTCCTGCGCAAACACAGGGGTAGCAATGGTGCAGCTCATGGCAGCGGCGATTACGGAGAGCCGGAAGGCCGTTTTCATGTGACGAATCCCTTAAAAGGTTACTGTTCGGGGTCGCCTCTATGACCGCTCTGTTACGCCTTTGTGACACAATACGCGCACGGACCTGCAGGCTGTGGACAGCCTGTGCAAAATGGCAGGTTTCGTGAGTTTTGCGCGCGTCAGGCAGCGAGCGGCAGCGTCACCTTGACCCGCGTGCCTTCGCCCAGCGTGCTGTCGATGGCGAGCTTGCCGCGGTGCCGTTCGACGATGTGTTTCACGATGGCGAGACCGAGGCCCGTCCCGCCCGAGGCGCGGCTGCGGCCGGGGTCCGTGCGGTAGAAACGCCGGGTGAGGTGCGGAAGATGCTCTGGCGCGATGCCATCACCGCGGTCCTGCACGGAAAGCTGGACGCGTTTTTCACCCTGTGGCTGGAGGCGCACGGTGACCATCTTGTCTTCGTCGCCATATTTCAGGGCATTATCGACGAGGTTGCGAACCAGCTGCTCCAGCTGCTGTTCGTCACCGCTCACGTTGAAATCGCCATGCGCTTCAAGGTCGAGCCGCTCTACGCGGTCGCCCGCAACATCGCGCGCGGCCCGGTCGACCAGCTTGCCGAGGTCGAGCGTCTCGCTCGGAATGTCATGCTTCTCGGCCTCGATGCGCGAGAGCGACATGAGGTCGCTGACAAGGTCTTGCAGGCGGCGGCCTTCGCGCTGGATTGTGGCGAGAAACTTGTCGCCCGTCTTCGGGTCGAGGTCGCCGATGTCGTCTCGCAGCGTCTCGACATAGCCGAGGATGGAGGCGAGCGGCGTGCGCAACTCGTGGCTGGCATTGGCGACGAAATCGGTATGCGCGCGACTGATGTCGGCTTCTGCCGTCTTGTTGACGAATTCGATGATGGCGAGCCCGCCGTCGAGCTTCTTGCGGTTGATGCGCCAGATATCGCGGCGGCGGGCGAGGCCGCGGATGACCGCCGCGCCGTCCGCATCGCTGTCGAGCAGGCCCACGGCCTCGGGCTGGCGCAGTGCCATCTTTACGTCCTGCCCGAGGATATGCGCACCAAGCAGGCGGCGCGAGGCGAGATTGGCGATGATGACGCGGCCGCTCTCGGTCACGATGACGGGCGTTTCGGAATGCTCGACGAGATCGCCCATCATATCGCGCGAAATGCCGCCATTGCCATTCTTCGGGGCAGGCGGGGGCGGGGTGGACCCGACCAGCCAGAGCGAACCGGCCCAGACCATCAGCATCAACAGGACAGGAAGCGCGGGCAGGCCGAGAATCATCAGGCCGATTGCTGTCGCGATGGCCAGCGCAAAAGCGGACCAGGGGAACGTGCGGGTTTCCATTGCGAGGCCGCGCTTAGCGAGAGGTGTTGCCTCGCGCTAGTCCGGTCGCATGATTGTCATGGAAGAAATGGTGACCCGTACGGGAATCGAACCCGTGTTTCAGCCGTGAAAGGGCCGCGTCCTAACCGCTAGACGAACGGGCCA
>NZ_JAIGNK010000005.1 GCF_019711435.1 Qipengyuania polymorpha | reverse complement strand
CGTGTGCTGGTGATGATATCGCTACCCGCACCGCCGCTGATAGACTGCGTGGTAGCAACGGTCGCATCGTCGTAATTATAAACGGTAATCCGGTCGTCGCCGTCACCGCCGTCGAACGTGTTGTTGCCGTAATAGTCGGTAAATGTGTCGTTGCCGCCTTCGCCGTAAAGGAAGTCGTCGCCAGCATCGCCATTGATGTTGTCCGACCCGGTGCCGCCATAGATGGTGTCGTTATCGTCACCGCCGCTCAGCGTGTCGTTGTTCGCCCCGCCATGCAGTTCGTCATCGCCCGCATCGCCCCAGAGCTGGTCGTTATCACCACCACCATAGATCGTGTCGTTGCCTTCGCCGCCATACAGCCGGTCGGTGCCGAGCCCGCCGTCCATCGTGTCGTTGCCGCCGATGCCATAGCCAGTGTTGTTGAGGTCGTTGCCGGTCCAGTTGTCTGCCCCGCCCGTGCCGCGCCAGACGACGAAATTGTCGACCAGATCGTCGACCGAGAAGCTGGTCACGCCGGTGAGGTAGATCAGCATGTCCTCTTCGGAGAACTGGCCGTCGTCATCGGCATCGACCCACAGTTCGACGCGGTTTTCGGCCGCGTTGTAGTTCCACGAGACGTCGACGAAGCCGTCGCCGACATATTCGGCCGGAAGCTGGACGCCCGAGTTTCCGCCTAGGCCCTGGAAGTCGAAATCCACCTCGTCCGCATTGAAGGCGAGCGGCAAGTTGCCGCTGATGTTGTTGAAGCTGGGCAGGTCGATGAGATCGCCGCCCGCGACCCCGGCACCTTCGAAATCGGTGATGGTGTCGATTGTGGAGGGCGAGCTTTCGGAACGCGGGATACCGAAACCGAAGACATAGGTGTCGTTGCCCGTGCCGCCCGTCATCGTGTCGCCGCCAAGGCCGCCTTCGAGCACGTCGTCGCCCGCGCCGCCGTTCAGCGTGTCGTCGCCCTCGCCAGCCGAAATCGTATCGTTGTCGTCGCCGCCCGAGAGGTTGTCGACACCGGTGCCGCCGATGATGGTGTCGTCGCCTGTCCCGCCGTCGATGGTGTTGTTGCCATTGCCGCCGTGGAGGTAATCGAGCCCGGCGCCGCCAGTGATCGTGTCGTCGCCTTCCTCGCCCCAGACGCGGTCGTTGCCCGTGCTGCCCGTGACCTGGTCGGCACCGTCGCCTGCGTAAAGGTCGATGCCGTAAGTGCTCATCTGGACGATGTCGTCATAGATGCCGAGTTCGATGACACCGGTTTCGATGCCGGTGATCGTCGTGCCGCTGCCGAAATCGACCGTGCCGCCCCCGTTCAGCACCGAGAGGTCTACATTGGCGGCCTGAACCAGCGCGCGCAGGTCGAGCAGGACCTCATCATACCCGGTGCCGCCGTCGATGGTGTCGCCAATGCCGCCATGGATGGTATCGTCGTCGGCGCCGCCGTCGAGCGAATCCGACCCTGTGCCGCCGTAGATCGTGTCGTCGCCGTCGCCGCCAGTGATGGTGTCGTCACCGCCCTCGCCGCGCAGCGTATCGTTGCCGCCGAGGCCCTCGATCGTCTCCGCATCTTCGGTTCCGGTGAAATTGTCGTTGCCTGCACCACCAGTGAAATCGGCCATTTTAGCGCCCCCGCTTGATATCTAAATCCGGCCAGATTGACCGATTTGTACAAGGCGAGCGAAAGCGCTGCGCAGATCGCGCATAAGTATACGTGTGCTACGAGTGGCCCACGCCCCCTGTGATTGCCCCTGAATAAAGTCTCGAAGAGCCTTTGGAATGTATGTTTCCGACACCCGGCAGACTTTTTCCACACTCTATCAGGACGCAGGCCCCATTTACTTCCACAGAAGCTGCCCCGGCCCAACCTTTACTAAATGCAGGAAATGACATCGAACCGCAACCTATAAGAAGTTAGGGCATGTCCACAGCGCTACAGCGCCTAGCGGGGTGGTGCGATGAGCACGGAACTTGCTGATTTCCTGACGCAGCTTCACGCCTCTCCCGAGGTCGGCCAACCCATGCCCGAAGGTGCCGACGAGCCCATCGCCCAGTTTTATCGCTACATTCATGCGCTGGGGGTGGAGCATTGCAATTTCGGCGGCTTCGAACTGGCACACGGACAGGGACAGGTGAACGAGTTCAACGGCTCGCTCCTTCCCGAACCGTTCCTCGAGGAGTTTACCGAGGAACTCGCACCCGACGATTACACGCTGCTCAAGGCCGGCGATCTCTCACCTGAAAATCCGACGACCGTGTTCAACATCGGCCTGCCTTTCCTGGACGAGATCGAAGCGTTCAATCCCGCGTCGCGCAGGGTACAGACCGAATGCGCCAGGCACGGCATCGAAGATGGCATCGCCATTATCGGACATGCGCCGATGGCGCCCGGATCGCAGCAGAGCCGCTTTTTTTGCTTCGTCTTCGCAGGCGACACGGGAGGGGCTGCGGTGGCGCGCGAAAAATTCGGCGAGTTGCAGGTCGCCGCTTTCGCATTGATGGGACGCATCCGGCCGTTGATGGACGCGACAGTCGAGGGCTTTTCCTACAACCTCACCGCGCGCGAGAAGGATGTCCTGGGCTGTCTTGCCGCCGGGCTGCAGCGACAGGAAATCGCCTTCCGCTACGGGATCGCGGTTCCGACTGTCGACATGCACCTTTCGGGGCTGCGCAAGAAGTTGCAGGCGCAAACGCTCGCGGAAGCGGTCGCCAAGGGATATCGCTACGGAATTCTCTGACGCAGTTTGCCGGCAAAACTTGCCGTCAGCTGCGGATTTTCCAGCCCGAGGCGAGGATACGGTAGACGACGAAGGCGAAGACGAGGTTGACCACGCCGAGCCCCACGGCGCTCTGGATAACTGCCGCATTGGTGTCGCCGATGTCGCTCTGCCCGAGGAAGCCGAAGCGAAAACCGCTGATCACGTAGAAGAACGGATTGAACCGGCTGATCATCTGGAACAGCGGGGCAAGGTTGTCGATGACGTAGAATGTGCCCGACAGCAGGCTGAGCGGGGCAATCACGAAATTGGTGACGGCCGCGTTGTGGTCGAACTTTTCCGCCCAGATGGAGGCGAGCAGCCCCATCAGCGCCAGCATCACCGCGCCCATCAGGCCGAACCACGCCACCGCCCACGGATGCGCGAGCGAGAGGTCCACGCCGGGATAGAACATCATTGCGAGCGCGACTGCACAGCCGACGGCGAGTGCGCGGGTCACGGCAGCCGCCACGATGCCGGTCATCAGTTCGCCGGTCGACAGCGGCGGCATCAGCAAGTCGATAATCGTGCCCTGTATCTTGCCCGAGAGCAGCGAGAAGCTCGAATTGGCAAAGGCGTTCTGCATCATGCCCATCACGATGAGCCCCGGCGCAACGAAAGTGGCGAAGTTCACCCCCAGCACCTCGCGCCCCTCGCGGCCCAGTGCGACGGTGAAAATCACGAGAAACAGCAGCGTGGTGACGGCAGGGGCCCAGATTGTCTGCGTCTGGACCTTGAGAAACCGCCGGACCTCCTTAATATAGAGGCTCCATAATCCCACGCGGTTGATGCCGGTAATCACAGGCTCTCCGCGTTTCGGGAAACTGCCCCTCCCCTTACCCGTATTATCGGTGAAAGAGGCATCATCGCTGCCGGTAGCAGGCGCGGGAGCGGGTTGGACTTGATCGGCCATGGGCGTGCGCCTAGGGCCAAGCACTTCCGCTGGCAAGACAGCCAATGGCGGAGACACGAAGGATATTTGATTCGCATGAGCTGGACCGACGAACGGATCGCGACGCTGAAGAAGATGTGGGAAGGCGGCTCGACCGCCAGCCAGATTGCCGAGGAACTGGGCGGCGTCAGCCGTAACGCGGTCATCGGCAAGGCCCACCGCCTTGGCCTCAAGTCGCGCCCCTCGCCCGTGAAGGCGGCGGAGAAGAAGAAAGCGGCTCCCAAGCCCAAGCCTGCCGCGCCGAAACCGGCTCCGAAGAAGGTCGCACCGCGCGCGGCCGCACCGGCTCCGGCACCTGCGCCCGCGCAACCGGCTGCCAAGCCTGCGATGAAGCCCGATGCGGCCATCCCGTCGCAGCCGCTTCCGGACAAGCGCCCCGACCTGCCGAAAATCGTCTCGGTCGGCCCCGGCGGCTTTCTGCGGCAGGGTCCCGGCGACCAGCAGCCGCCGATCCCGCCCGCGCCTCCGCGCCGTCTCGTGCCGGCCAAGCCCGACCCGTCGATTGCCGACAAGACCAGCCTGCTCGATTTGTCGGACAAGGTCTGCCGCTGGCCGATGGGGCACCCGGGCGAACCCGATTTCCATTTCTGCGGCGAAGCGGTGAACCCCGGCTTCCCCTATTGCGTCGAACATTGCGGACGGGCTTATCAGGCACAGCTGCCGCGCGGTGCGCGCCGCCCCCCTCCGCCCCTGCCGTTCGGCGGTCCGCGCGTGCGCTGAGGCGCCCGGCTAGCCATTCCGGATATTCAGGAAAGCCCGTCCGCTTCTCCCAAGGGAGCGGGCGGGCTTTCTGGTTCAGGGCATGAATATTTACTGTTCGGTCGCCATTCCTTAACGCGGCCAAGCTTTGGGAATCATGGGGCTTCCCAATATTTCTTATATCGCTGGTTACCAAATCGGTTGACCAGCTTGTCATGCCTTAATGCCAAACAGGGGGCACCAGGGACCGGCACGTTTTTTGCCATGGCAATGGGGCGAAAGATGGATTGGACAAGCGCCACGCTTGGCGCCTTCTTTGCGAGCGCGTTTATCTTCGGCGGCACCGCTGCGGCGCTGTTCCCGATCATACGCCAGCAATTCCTCCTCTGGATTGTCGTCCGCGTCTGCGCGCTGGCGGTAATGGTCTGGGCGCTTTCACCGCTGCTGCCCAACCTGTTGGGATTGGGCGATGCCGAGCGTCTGCTGGCCGGTGCGATAGCCACTGACATCAGCCTTGCCGTCTGCGGCCCCCTGCTCGCCACCTATATCGAGCGCCGTGTCGTCGTGCGTCAGGCACGCCGCCTCTTGCGCATGATGCTGCCGGTGAGCCTTATTCCGATCGCATTGCTTCCCGCCGTCGTCTTCGCGGGCAAGCTCGATTGGTTGCACGATATGGTCCTGCTGGGCTTTGCCTGCATGCTGGCCTGGGGACTTGCCGAAGCCATCAGGAAAGGCAGCCGTGCGGCGCTTTTCCAGGCAATTGCATGGGCGCCCGCACTCGGGGTGGGTTTCGCGGCTCTGCTGCACGAGCTTATCGTCGGCGGGATGCTGCCCTATTACCTCACCGCCATGGTTGCTGCCGTCATGCTGGAATTCGTGGTGACTGCTATGGGTGTGTCCGACGGCTTCATGCGCATTCGCGACGAGCGCGACCGTGCGCTGGCAGACATGCGCGCGGCCAAGCTGGCTACTGCGCTCGACCCGCTCACCAACATCGCCAACCGCCGCGGGCTGGAACAGCATTTCAACAGCAGCGTGAACAGGCGCCCGGATGGCATCGCCATCGTCGATTGCGACCATTTCAAGCAAATCAACGACCGCTTCGGCCACGATGTCGGCGACAAGGTTCTCGTGGCAGCTGCCAAGGGCTTGCAGGGCGACGACTTGTTCGTCGCGCGCCTCGGCGGGGAGGAATTCGTGCTGCTGGTTTATGCCGACAACTGGCAAAACGTGGCAGAGACCGCACGGCGTCGCCTGACGATCGCCATCCGCGACGCTGTTTCCGACCTGCCCTATCCGGTGACCGCCAGCGCAGGGCTTTCGGCCATGCAACCCGAAGACACGCTCCAAGCGGCCATGAAGCGGGCCGACCGCGCGCTTTATGCGGCCAAGGAAAGCGGACGGAACCGCAGCCTCACGCTGAGCGAATTCCGGCCTTCCGCGTCTCTCAGCGAAGTCGCGGCCAGCTGACCGTCAGCCCTTGCGGGCAAACCAGATGGTGTGCTGCGGGCCCTTGTTGTTGGGGCGGGCACGAACCCTGCGCTCTTCGACCTCGAAACCGGCATCCTTAAGCCTCTGGCGAAACTTGTGGTCGGGTGCGGCGGACCATACCGCCAGCACGCCGCCGGGATTGAGCGCATCGCGCGCCTTGCCGAGGCCGGTGCGCGAATAGAGCCGCTCGTTGCCGTCGCGCACGATGCCGTCGGGTCCGTTGTCGACATCGAGCAGGATGGCATCCCACTTGGCGCAGGTGCCGTCATTGGCATCGTCGATCAGCGCCGCCACATCGCACAGCACCACCTCGCCGCGCGGGTCTTTGAGCGTATCACCGGTCAGGTGCGACAGCGGCCCCTCGGCCCATTCGAGGATTTCGGGCACGACTTCGGCGACCACCACCTCGCCCTTGGCCCCGCATTTCTCCAGCGCCTTGCGAAAGGTGAAGCCCATTCCGTAGCCGCCGATGAGAACGCGCGGCGAGCTGGTGCGCAATTCTGCCAGGGTCAGTTCGGCAAGCTGTTCCTCGCTGAACTGCATGCGGGTGCCCATCAGCTCGTTGCGGCCGAGCATGATGATGAAATCCCGCCCGTGGCTGACCAGCGTCAGCGTGTCGCCTCCGGGTATCTGGGCTGTGGCTATTTCTTCGCGCGGTAACATGCGCCGCTCCCTAGGCGCTGCGGCAGCAATGGGAAAGCGCTTTGCGTGTCACTCGGGCAGCAGGAATACGACATAGCCGAGAAACTCGGGGTCGTCGGAGAGCGATGCCGGTGCCTGCCATTCGCCGCCTTCGACGAGGCCCACGCGGTAGGGCAGCGGCAGGCGTTCGAGCGAGGGCAGATAGGCTTCGTAGCCGGGAACGGTGATCCGCCCCTGATAGGTCTGCACTACGATTTCGTCGAGCACGCCGGAGAGGGCGGCAAGGTCGGCATCGGCTGCGCCATTGGTCCAGTCCATCAGGCCGGTCGCCGAGAGCTTGAGGTCGTCGGGCATCCGGCGGCGAAGGTCTTTCAGAAAACTGGCATAGGTCCCGAGCTTCAGCGTGGCGGAATCGAAATCGACCTGGATGCCGACAACGGGATTGCCCGCCGCCTGCCACCGCGTGACCTGCGCGAACAACTGCGTGTAGGCCGCTTCGCCCCAATCCAGCCGGTCTGCGCGAACCACCAGCCAGAGGTCCGGCCCCGGATTTTGCGGCACGGCGCGACGGAGCGGGAGAATATTCTCGGGGTCGTTGCGCCTTACCTCGCCCCAGTGGAGATAGACGCTCTTGGCCTCGGAGAGATAATCGGGCGGCTTCACGCCGCTCCACAGGAAAAAATCGGCATAGTCCTGCGGGTCGACCGGTCGCGGCTCGGGCGCGGGCGAGGAGCAGGCTGCCACCAGCAAGGCGAGCGCCATCGAGAGCCGCGCCTTCATCCGCCTACCAGTAATACTTGGCCTCCTTCGCCCAGCGGGTGTCACCGAACTCGCCCTTCAGGCGCCGGAACCATGCTCCCCGCTTGGCCTCGGGCACCTGCTCCCCACCGCAAGTCGAATATTTGGACGGCGCGTAGCAATGGATGGCGCGGTACAGCGCGTAGGCCTTGGCATCGCGCGGAACGCCGGGTTCGGCGATGATTGCGTCATAGATGGCGCTGCGCGGAACAGGCTTGCCCGGATAGTCGGCGTAGCTGCCGAGTGTGCCTTCGGCCTGCTCGTAGTCGAGGTAGTGGTCGTCGAAGCCGTTGAGCCGGTAGAACTCCGCGAGGCACAGGCGACCCTGCACGTCTCTGGCGCTGCGCGAAAGCCGCCCCAATGTCTCGCGCAAGGCGGGGCAGGCGTAGGCTTGCGAGAACTTGCCGGAGGTGAACAGGCCGACCGGGGTCAGGGGCTCATATGTCTTTTCGTCATAGTGATTTGTGGGCGCCCCCTTTCTCACCAGGCCCAGATCGCGCAAGGCCGATGCGTATTGGCCATGCGACAGTTCGCGGTAGAGCAGGACATAGGCCGCAAGGTCGCGCTCTTCCCCGCTCTGTGCGGTCTTGCTCGCCACCTGCCGAAGCAGTTGCGGCCCGGCGGAATACTCCAGCAGCCGCTCCCTGATCCGCGCATCGCGGATGGGGGAATTGGCGGCGAAGGCTTTCTCGACCTGCCCCGCGCGCTCCCACGCAAGCGCCAGCCCCAGTTCTGCAGTCGGGCGCTGGTATGCCGTGCCGGCCCCGACGAGCAGTTCCTGCCAGAAGCCTGCTTCGTTGCGGTCACCCAGTTTCGCCAGCGCCATCCCGCGCAGCGCCTGCCGGCTGAATTGCAGCGGCGTGTAGGACTTGCGCCGGGCATCGTCGGGCACAAGCTGGAGCACGCGCCGATAATCCTTCGCCACGTAATAGGCGTGGTTCGCCTTCAGGAAGCTGTAGAGGTCCGGCCGCTCCGCAAATGCGCTCGCCTGTGCCTCAAGGTCTTTCGCGCTCAGCAGCTTGCCACCATAGCGCGAATAGGCGCCCAAAGCATCGCCGCCGTCTTCGCTCCTACGCATCCGCAGCAGGTCGTGCGCAGCGAGCAGGAGGGGGCCGTGCATGGCCTTGGCGACATCGCTGCGCAGGAGGAACTTGTTGTCGATCTCCTCGAGCAGTTCGCGTGCTGGAACGCTGTGAGGGTCGACGCTTGCGAGCAGGCGGGCGTAGTGCTCACCCTGACGCGAGGCCTCGCCGCCTAGCCAGGTCGCGCGGCGTAGGAGGCCCCGGGCCGAATTCGCAAAACGGCCCGAAGGATAGGCCTTGAGGTAATCGGCCAGCGCCGAGCGAGCCAGCGACGCGGCTTGCAGGTCGGTCTTGTCGGCATCGAAATAGCCCCATTCGTTGACCGCGCTGTCATTCGCCATTGCCAGCGCGGTGCGGGCGACCATGTAATACGCCGCTTCGCGCACCCACGCGTCCTTTGCTTTCTTCAGCGCGGAGAACTTCGCTGCGGCCGTGCGCCAGTCCGAGGCATAGAAGGCGGAAGCGCCGATTATATAGGTCCCGAACTCCCCGGCTGCGGGGGAGATATAATTGCGCTGCACGGTCAGCCTGTCGAGTTCGCGCGTGGAGAGGTCGCCCTCACATTGCGAGACCAGCGCCACGCGTCCTTCGGCCAGCTTGAGCCGGTCCATCGGCCCTACCCGCCCGTTGCGCGTCACCGCCGCCATGAACACCTCGCCGCCCCCTTTCACACTCTGGCAGCGGGTGCCGTAGAATTGCGGGTATCCCGGCCTCGGGCTTGCGGGAAAGAGCGCATCGGCGAGCATTTGCCACTCGAAGAACGTGTTCCCGTATTCCTGGAACTCCCAGCCCCTTTGCAGCGGCGGCGCATCCGGTCTGGGCGAAGCGCTTTCGCGCATCAGAAGCAGCAGATTGACCCGCGTGTCGTTGCCGGGAGAAATGACCACGGTGCTCGCACAGTCCGTGTCAGGCGATTCCAGCGACCAGCTCGCGCCGCAGCTGTATCCGCCGCTGGCCTGCGCGGTGGCAGGCCAGAGCACCGCAGCGAACAGCACCATCGCCAAAGCCCTCAAACCGCGCATCGCCTTGCTCCCCTGCAGTGCCTTTGAGGAAAACAATTTCACGCCGTGCCTGAATATTCAATGGCCGTGCAGCCGATTTCAGGCGGTGACTTCGAGCACCATGTTGGTCGGCGTTTCCGAGGCGCGGCGGACGTTCGAAAAGCCCGCCTCGTTCAGCACTTCGGTGAGCCGCTTCTGGCCTGCCTGCGCGCCGAGCCCGAGGCCGACCTCCTGCGCAAGGCTGGCAGGCGTGCACATGAGGGTGGAGCCGGCATAGAAGATCTGGCCAAGCGCATGCATGTTTTCCGCCATGCTGTCGCCCGCCATCGGTTCGACCAGCATCAGCGTGCCGTCCTCCTTCAGCGTCTCCCGGATATGTCTGGCCGCGCCGACCGGATCGCCCATATCGTGCAAGGCATCGAAGATGCAGGCGAAGTCGAAATCACTGCCCTTGTAATCCTGTGCACGGGCGACATCGAACTTCACATTCTCGACGCCTGCATCCTTTGCCTGCTGGCGGGCTGCCTCGATCGAGGCTTCGTGGAAGTCGATGCCGTAGACAGTACAATTGGGATAGGCCTTGGCCATGAGGATGCTCGACGAGCCATGGCCGCAGCCGATGTCGACGATGCTCGCACCGTCCTTCAGCTTCTGCTCGACACCATCAAGAGAAGGGATCCATTCGTCGACCAGGTTCGCGACGTACCCTGGGCGGAAGAAGCGGTCGATGCCGCTGAAACAGCATGGCAGGTGCTGATCCCAGCCGCGTCCCTCCCCCGTCTTGAAAGTCTCGACGGCCTTCTCGTGCGCAGCGTATTGCGCGACCAGCAGTTCGATGAAGCCCTGCATGCAGGCGGGCTGCCCCTCGCGCCCCATGATGAGCGCCTGCTCGGGCGTGACTTCGAAAGTCTCGTCCTCTTCGTGGAAGGTGATGTATCCCGCGGCGCAGACAGAGCCGAGCCATTGATGGAGATATTTCGGATTGAGACCGGTCAGCGCCGCCGCCTTGTCCAGCGAGACGCGCCCCTGCCCATCGAGTTTGTCGAAGACTCCGGCCTGGTCGCCCATATAGGCCATGAACAGGCTCATTGCGCCTGCCACGTCGCCGATCACCTTGCCGGCGAGTTCTTCAACCCTGTTCATGTCAATCTGCTGGACCATTTCGCTCTCCCTCGTGCTGGACAAGCGACCCGGGCGACCGGTTTATGGTGTGCTCCGCGACTCGGCCCTTCGAAGGCTCTCCTGCGGTGGAGCAAGGCTCTAGCACAGTTTCACTCGCGCACGAAAAAGGGGCCGCAGGCGAACCCGCGGCCCCTCTTCATGTCTCGGGTCCGAAAGACTTAGTCCTTCAGGAAGTCAGGCACGTGGGCTTCACCGCCCCCGTCGTTGTTGCCGCCGCGGTCACGGCCGCCACCACGCGGACCACGACCACCGCCGCGACGGTCGCCGCCACGGCCACCGCCGCCACGCGGGCCACGGTCACCACGCGGTTCGCGCGGCGGACGGGTATCTTCCAGCTCTTCGCCGGTTTCCTGGTCGACCACGCGCATCGACAGGCGGACCTTGCCGCGCTGGTCGATTTCGAGGACCTTGACCTTCACTTCCTGGCCTTCCGACACGACGTCGGTCGGCTTTTCGACGCGCTCGTTCTTCATTTCGCTGACGTGGACGAGACCGTCCTTGCCGCCCATGAAGTTCACGAATGCGCCGAAGTCGACGATGTTGACGACTTTGCCGGTGTAGATCTTGCCGACTTCCGCCTCTTCGACAATGCCTTCGATCCACTTCTTCGCGGCTTCAATCTCGTCGGCATTGCTCGACGAAATCTTGATCACGCCTTCATCGTCGATGTCGACCTTGGCACCGGTTTCGGCGACGATCTCGCGGATCACCTTGCCGCCCGTACCGATGACGTCACGGATCTTCGACTTGTCGATCTGCATGGTCTCAATGCGCGGAGCGTGCTTCGAAACGCCGGTACGTGCCGAGCCGAGAGCCTTGGCCATCTCGCCGAGGATGTGCTGGCGACCGGCTTTCGCCTGTTCCAGCGCCTTGGCCATGATTTCCTGCGTGATGCCGGCAACCTTGATGTCCATCTGCATGGTGGTGATGCCGTTTTCCGAACCGGCAACCTTGAAGTCCATGTCGCCAAGGTGATCTTCGTCACCCAGGATGTCCGACAGGACGGCAAATTCGTCGCCTTCGAGGATCAGGCCCATGGCGATGCCGGAAACCGGACGTTCGATCGGAACGCCAGCATCCATCATCGACAGACAGCCACCGCAAACGGTCGCCATCGAGCTCGAGCCGTTGGACTCGGTGATGTCCGACAGGACGCGGATCGTGTAGGGGAAGTCCTCGTGGTCGGGCAGCACCGGGTGCAGGGCGCGCCATGCGAGCTTGCCGTGACCCGTTTCGCGGCGACCCGTGAAACCGAAGCGGCCGACTTCACCGACCGAGTACGGCGGGAAGTTATAGTGCAGCATGAAGTGGTTGTAAGAGAGACCCTCCAGACCATCGATCATCTGCTCGGCATCCTTGGTGCCCAGCGTGGTGGTGCAAATCGCCTGCGTTTCACCGCGGGTGAACAGCGCCGAACCGTGCGTACGCGGAAGCAGGCCGACCATGGCTTCGATCGGGCGAACCTGGTCGAGCTTGCGGCCGTCGATACGGGTGCCGTCCTTGATGATGGCGCCGCGAACGATTTCCGCTTCGAGCTTCTTCACCGCTTTGTTAGCGACGAGCTGAGTCTGAGCTTCTTCTTCCGCGAATGCTTCCTTGGCCTTGGCACGTGCTTCGTTGAGCGCGTCCGAGCGGGCCGACTTGTCGGTTAGCTTGTAGGCAGCGGCGATATCGTCACCGATGATGCCGCGAAGCTTTTCCTTGATCGCCGAGGTATCGTCCGAAGTGTCGATTTCCCACGGATCCTTGGCAGCCTGTTCGGCCAGATCGATGATCGCACCGATGACCTTGCGGCTTTCGTCATGCGCGAACATGACGGCGCCGAGCATTTCCTCTTCGGTCAGTTCCTTGGCTTCGGATTCGACCATCATCACCGCGTCCTGCGTTGCGGCGACGACGAGGTCGAGGCGACCTTCTTCGTCGAGCGCGGTCGCAAGGCTCGGGTTGAGTTCGTATTCGCCATTGCGGAAACCGACGCGTGCAGCGCCGATCGGGCCCATGAAGGGCACGCCCGAGATGGTCAGCGCAGCCGAAGCGGCAATCATCGCGACGATATCGGGTTCGGTCTCGCCATCAAACGAGAGAACCTGGCAGATGACGTTGATTTCGTTGTAGAAGCCTTCGGGGAAGAGCGGACGCACGGGGCGGTCGATCAGGCGCGAAGTCAGCGTTTCCTTCTCCGTGGCGCGGCCTTCGCGCTTGAAGAAGCCACCCGGGATACGGCCCGCGGCGGAGAATTTTTCCTGGTAGTGAACGGTCAGCGGGAAGAAGTCCTGGCCTTCCTTGACGCTCTTGGCGGCGGTCACGGCGCACAGCACCACGGTTTCGCCATAGGTGGCCAGCACGGCGCCGTCAGCCTGACGGGCGATCTGACCGGTTTCGAGAGTGAGGGTTTTTCCGCCCCATTCAATCGATACGGTTTTCTTGTCGAACATGTATTTTCCTTGATGACCCGCACGGCCTCATTGCGGTGCGGGGCCTACAGTGCCGGGTGTACCGTCCCGGTCCGGTTCGGGGCATTCCATCAGCCCCATTGATACTCCCGCACCGAATTGCGCAGGAGGCCAAATAGAAAGAAGGGCGACCTCTTGGCCGCCCCTCCGAGAATTCTTACTTACGAAGACCCAGCTTCGCGATCAGGGCGTTGTAACGCTCGACATCTTTCTTCTTGAGATAGGCGAGCAGGTTACGGCGCTTGTTGACCATCATGAGGAGACCACGACGCGAGTGGTTGTCCTTGTGATTGGCCTTGAAGTGATCGGTGAGGTTGCGAATACGCTCGGTCAGGATCGCGACCTGGACTTCCGGCGAACCGGTGTCGCCCTTGCCCTGTGCGTGGTCCTTCATGATTTCAGCTTTACGCTCGGTGGTAACCGACATTCATTCTACTCCGCGACATCCGGTAGGTTGAAACCCCGCACGACCTTGGCCGAGCCAGCTTCGAGTTCCATCAATGCCACCGGGGTTTTTCCCAGCTTCGCAAGGTGGAGCCCGTCGCTATGGGACAGGTCCGACAATACCCGGCCCTGGCGGACCGCCTGCGCGCTGTCGGGTTCGAGGCTGAGGACCGGGATGTCGTCCAGTCCGGCCTCTAGCGGCAGGAGAAGGTTTTCGATTGGCGCGCCCTTAGCGATTTCCTCTGCCGAGTCCAGCGAAATCGCCTGTTCCTCGGTGAAAGGGCCAGCCTTGATGCGCCTCAAGTAGGTGACGTGGCCCACGCTTCCAAGGGCCAGCGCGATGTCCCGTGCAAGCGAACGGATGTATGTGCCCTTCGTGACATGGGCGCGCAGGGTGACGGCCGCAGGTTCGCTGTCGAGGATTTCGAGCGAGTGGATGGTCGTCGCGCGCAGCTTCATCACCACCTCTTCGCCCGCCCGCGCACGGTCATAGGCCCGCTTGCCGTCGATCTTGATGGCGGAATAGGCGGGAGGGGCCTGCTCGATGGCTCCGGTGAACTGCGGCAGGATGGCCGCGATATCCTCACCGGTGGGCACGTGGTCGGAAGTGGCGACCACCTCGCCCTCGGTATCGAGCGTATCGGTCTGCGTCCCGAAGGATACGGTGAAGTCGTAGATCTTGCTCGCATCGAGCATCCGCCCGGCCAGCTTGGTCGCCTCGCCCAACGCGATGGGCAGCACGCCTTCCGCCAGCGGGTCGAGCGTGCCGCCATGCCCGACCTTGGTCTTCTTGTAGCCGCCCTGCCTCAGCACGCGCTTCACCAGCCCGACCGCCTGCGTCGAGCCAAGCTCGCGCGGCTTGTCGAGCAGCAGCCAGCCGTGCGGTGCGGGTTTGGTCCGCTCGGTCATGCGATCAGCCGCGAAACGACTTGGGATACGCCGTAGATTTGCTCGACGAGCCAGACCACCGGGCCGAAGAAAATCCGTTCGATCCAACGGGCATCGGGAAACGCCCAAGTTGCTGCGATCAGTACGAATATGAGCAACATCCCCATGGCCTGCAGCTTCTGCCAACCCTTTGCCCAGCTGCGCGGGAGCAATCCTCCCACGATATGCGAGCCGTCGAAAGGCGGGATCGGCAGCATGTTGAACAGCGCCAGAAACACATTGATGAGGATGAAATAGGCAAAGGCGTTGGACATCAATTCCGGGATCGTCCCGCCCCAATTCATGGTGAAGCCGGAAATGATGCCGAACACCACCGCCCCGATGAGCGCGAGCAGGATATTCGTCCCCGGCCCCGCGGCAGCGACCGCCATCATGCCATAGCGCGGGTTGTCGAGCCTGCGCGCATTGACCGGCACCGGCTTGGCCCAGCCGAAAATCGGCCCGCCGAACAGCGCCAGAGCGCCCGGAACGAGCAGGGTCCCGACCGGGTCGACATGCTTGATTGGGTTAAGCGTCAACCGACCCATGTCGCGCGCCGTGGTGTCGCCGAGCGCCAGCGCGGTCCAGCCATGCGCGACCTCATGGAAGACGATGGCGATGATGAGGCAGGGCACGAGTATCAGTGCCAGCGTGAGAGTCTCGAACATTACCAGACCACATGGGCATCGCACGCGCCTAGGTAAAGACGCGAGCGACAAGTCCCTGCTTAAATTGGCTTTAACCCGAATATACTATGGCGAGGTGAGCTAGTCCGGAGCCGAATGTTGATCTCACAAATCGGAAAAATGAAAGCAGGCTCTGCCGTGGCCCTGTTCTGCATCTGCCTCGCCGTGATGGTGTGGCATGTGCCTATCGAGGGAGAGGCCGCCACGGGCAAAGGCGAAATGGCGCGCGCTCTGGTCAATGCGATTTTCGTCCCGGTCGTCGATGCATTCGGACGCGAGCCGGTTGTTATCGTGCTCGGCATCATCGCATTCTTCGGCGTGCTCGTGAGGCTCGGCATAGGACTGCCGCAGTTCTCGATGCCGAGCATTCCCAAACCCAGCTTCACCTCTCCCGATCCTGTCCCCGAAGCCATTTCGCGCAAACGCGCGCTGTCGGGCGTGGCGAACCTCGAAACGGGTTCACCTCCTCCTCCTCCTCCTCCGCCTCCGCCGCCACTTCAGGACCAGCCCGACACCGGACACAGCGGCCTCCTCCTGCCACTCGAAGTCCGGCTGGGAGAGCGCCGTCCGACACAGGAAGAATTGAAACGCGCCTTCCCGGCCTTCGAGGGCGACATTCCCGACGAGCTGGTCGACCGGGCTTTCGCGATGGCAGAAGAACGCATTCGCAAGGCGACGCCTCACGGCAAGCGGGTCGATCCGATCGCCATTGTCCGAAAGGCGCGCGAGAAGGACCGAGACTGGTCGGGAGACCGCTCGCATTTCGGAGGCCTCCCGCGTCTCGGCCATGCTGAATGGCCACGCAGCGCCAAGGGCGTCCCGCTGCCATTCGTGGCGCAGATCGATCTCGCCGAAGTCGCTGCCGCCAATCCCGATACCCCGCTTCCACAATCGGGTTCCCTCGCCTTTTTCATCAACGATGGCGCGGTGATCCATGTGCCCGAAGGCGATTTCCCAATTACCCCGGCCCCGCATGATCTGCCGCCAGCCTATGCCGAGGACGATTGTCCGCTGCCGGAACATGCCTCGCATATCTCGCACCAGGCCTTTCCCTTCTGGCCGGTCGATTTGATGCGCCTCGCCCTGCCTCAGGACCTGCCCGATCCCTGCGACGATTACGAGATCATCGAAGAGATCGAGACAGCCCAGTTTGCCGCGCTCGACCGGCTGGTGCCGGGCCGCGGCTATGCCTTCACCGCAGGCAGTTACGACCAGGAAAGAACCGCAGGCCTCGACACCATGTGGTGGTATGGCGCGGACCTGTTACTGCGGCAGCTGCGCACCTCGCTCGCAGGAGTGCCCCGACGCATCCAGAGCCAGTATGACAGCATTGCCGCCAGCCGAGACTACCAGCGCCGTCTTGCCGCCGAACCGCAGCCCAGCGCCGCAAAGATCGCTTCCGCCGAGGCGACCGAGGAAAACTATCGCAGCGCAATCCCGAAAATCGAGGAAAAGGGCCGCGAATTGGCGGACTTCATCGGCCATTTCGAACAATTCGTCGAAGGTCGCGATCCCTGGAGCGAGATGAGGCCCGAGGAGACGCAAATCCTTGGAGAAGCGATGCGCGAGGTGCAGGACAACTTCAGTGAAATTTGCGGCTTCCACGTAGCTTACCGGATGGAGGACCTGCGGTCCGCAAGCATCCGACGGATGATGACTGGCAATCACGCGGCAGTCTCAGCGCTTCCGGACGAAGTGCTTGCCTACCTTAACGGTGGCTATCGCCGTCCGTCACAAGCGATGCACCAGATGTTCGGGGTGGGCGCCAGCCCGCAGGACGGCATCTACGCGCACATGAGCGATCACCTGCTACTCCAGATCACCTACGACGACCTGCCAGAATTCCGGTTTGGCGACATGGGCGTCTATCACTTCTGGATTTCGCCGGACGACCTCGCGGCCGGCAATTGGCACAAGGCGGAGCTGACCTTCGAGTGTTCCTGAGGCCTCAGCCCTCCAGCGCCTCGCTGAAATGCCTGCGGCACATGGCGACATAGCGGTCGTTGCCGCCGATTTCGGTCTGCGCACCTTCGCTTACCGCCTTGCCGTTTGCATCGACGCGCAGGTTCATCGTCGCCTTGCGCCCGCAATCGCACACGGCCTTCATCTCGACCAGCGCATCTGCGATGCCGAGCAATGCTGCCGAGCCGGGAAAGAGTTCGCCCTGGAAATCGGTGCGCAGGCCGTAGCAAAGCACGGGAATGCCCGCCTCGTCGGCCAGCCGCGCTAGCTGCCAGACTTGTTCCTTGGTCAGGAACTGCGCCTCGTCCACCAGCACGCAAGCAAGCTCGGTTTCCTTGTGCTCTTCCAGCACGCGCGCCTCGATATCGGTGTCCGCCTCGTAGCGATGCGCATCGCTGGCGAGGCCGATGCGGCTCGAAATCGCGCCGAAACCGGGCCGGTCATCCAGCGCGGCGGTCCATAGCGAGACCTTCATCCCGCGCTCGCCATAGTTGAAGGCGGTCTGGAGCAGCGTCGAGCTCTTTCCCGCATTCATGCTGGCATAATAGAAATAGAGCTTGGCCATACCGCAGGACTAGCCTCAAGCGGCAGGGCTGTTAAGCAGGGCGACAGACAGGATTGGGGAAGACGCCCCAACGGACGCATTACAGGGACGAAAGATGGCAGAAGCGCAAACCGCAGCAAGCACGCAGACCGGCATCCTCGGCTGGGTGGAAAGGACGGGCAACAAGCTGCCCGACCCGGTCTTCATCTTCTTCTACCTGATTATCGCGCTGGTGGTGATTTCGGTCATCGCATCGCTGTCGGGCGTTTCGGCGGTCCACCCCACCGCGCTTGACGAGAGCACGGGCGGCGCTCTGATTATCGAGGCGGTCAGCCTGCTGTCGCCCGAGAATATCCAGCGCCTGTGGGTCGAAATGCCCGCGACATTCACCCACTTCCACCCGCTGGGTTATGTGCTGGTGGTGATGCTGGGTGCTGGTGTTGCCGAGCGTTCGGGCTTCTTCGCTGCCGGCATGTCGAAGGCGGTCAAGGCTGCCCCGAAATCGCTCCTCACCCCGGTGGTCGCGCTGGTCGCCATGCTGGGCAACCATGCGGCGGACGCGGGTTACGTGGTCCTCATCCCGCTCGCAGGTATCTTGTTTGCAGCTGCCGGACGCCATCCGCTCGCGGGCATTGCAGCCGCATTTGCAGGCGTATCGGGCGGCTTCTCGGCCAATATCTCGCCCGGCCAGCTCGACGCGTTGCTGTTCGGGATTACCGAGGAGGCCGTGGGAGCTTCCGCGCTCGACCCGGCATGGACCGCGAACATCGCGGGCAACTGGTACTTCATTAGCGCGATGACCTTCCTGTTCCTCCCCATCATCTGGTACGTCACCGACAAGGTCATCGAGCCGCGCCTCGGCCCGTGGAAGGGCGGCGCGACCGCCGGTGTCGACGCTTCGGACACCAGCCCCGACCCGACCGATATCGACGATGCCGCAGCCTCCAAGGGCCTTCGCGCAGCAGGGCTCGCCGCGCTGGGCGTGGTCGCCCTGTGGCTGGTCATGGTCTTCGCCCCCGGCACCCCGCTGGTCGATGAGGCCGCCTGCCTTGCAGAGGACGGCTCGGCGATTGTCGATTGCTCCATCCACACCGAGCTTGCCCCGCTCTACCGCAGCCTCGTCGCCGGCTTCTTCCTGCTCTTCCTCCTGACCGGCTGGGCCTATGGCCGTGCGGCGGGCACGATCAAGGACCACCGCGACCTGGTGGACATGATGGCAGAAAGCATGAAGGACATGGGCTATTACCTCGTCCTCGCCTTCGCTGCGGCACACTTCGTCGCGATGTTCGGCTGGTCGAACCTCGGCCTCATCACCGCCGTCCATGGCGCAGCGGGCATCGAGAGCACCGGACTGCCGCTGCCACTTGTGCTCGGGCTGATGGTCCTGTTTGCGGCGCTGCTCAACCTGTTCGTCGGCTCGGCGAGCGCGAAATGGGCGCTGCTTGCCCCCATCCTCGTGCCGATGCTCATGCTGCTCGGCATCAGCCCGGAAGGCGCAACCGCGGCCTACCGCGTGGGCGACAGCGCGACCAACATCATCACGCCGCTGATGGTCTACTTCCCGCTCATCCTCGTCTTCGCGCAGCGCTGGCAGAAGGATTTCGGGCTCGGCAGCCTGACCGCGATGATGCTGCCCTATTCGGTGTGGCTGCTCATTTCGGGCACGGCACTGATCGTGCTGTGGTTCTATCTCGGCATTCCGCTGGGGCCGGACGCACCGGTAGGCTATGCGCTGCCCGAAATGGCCGCGCCCGCGATTGCGGAATAAGGCCTAGTCTTCGTCCTCGAGGTCGCGCGCGACCTTGGGGTCGGAGAGCAGCTGCTCGATACGGTCCGCCTCGTCGAAGCTTTCGTCGGGCTGGAAGGCAAGCTTGGGCGCGAATTTCAGCCCCAGCCGCTTGGCGACTTCCTTCTGGAAGAATGCCGTATTGGTGCGCAGCGCCTTGAGCACGGCCGCCTCGTCCTGTCCCAAGAGCGGCTTCACATAGGCCTTGGCGTTGCGCAGGTCGGGCGTCATCCGCACCTCGGTGACAGAGATGTTCGAGGCACGCAGCGTGTCGTCATGCGCCTCTCCCCGCGCGAGCAGTTCGGACAGGATATGCCGCACCCGCTCGCCCACCTTGAGGACGCGGACCGATTGCTGTTCGGGAGTCGATTGCTGGTGCTTTGCCATCGCGCGCCCATAGGCGGCAAGCGGTCACCTGCGCAAGCGTGGTAGCGCCTACAGGTTTAGAACAGGATGACGCAAAACGCCATGAACAGGAAAAGACCGAGGAAATAATAGCGGGTCGCCTTGAGCGAACCGAACCACGGGATGCCCACCTCCAGAAGCTGGTGATCGACCTCCTCCTGAATGAAATTACGCTTTGCATTCGGCCACTCTTCACGCGCGTTTGTGCTGAGCCGCCTCCAGATGGCCTTGCCGACAGTCGGGTCATCATCCTGCACTGTAAATTCCTCCGCTTCTTCGGAGGGGTCCTAAGGCTGAACCTGTTAGCTTTCAGTTACCTGCTCGACTTTTACGCAGGACAAGTCATCACTAACCGGCGAATTCTTCCATCTTTGCCAGAATGCGTTTGAGCGAGGTCATGTTCCGCGCGGTGCCCCGGCAGCCGAGGCGCTTTTCGATGAACCGTCCGGTGAGGTCCGATACGCCGACGCCGTGGACATAGTCCAGATAGAGCACGCGGTCATCCAGTGCGAGGCGTTCGGCACCGCGATCGCGGTGCGCCTGCAACAGCGCCTCGAAGCCGCCCTCGACGGGGGCATGGGGCAGGAAGATGGAGTGCACCATCTTGTCCGAGCCTTCGCCGTGAAAGGGATTGTCCTCGATGGCCGAGCGCACCTCGTCCTTCGTCCGCACCACGGCAAAGCCGGCGATGCCGAATTCCTCTTCGATGAGAGTAGCAATGCGAGCGGCCAGTTCATCCTCGGCTTCGTCGCTCGCGAAAACGACATTGCCGCTGGCCGCGACTGTTTCGACCTTCCCGAAACCGCGCTTCGCCAGCCGTTCGCGCAAATCGGCCATCTTGATGCGGTTGCCGCCGATATTGATGCTGCCCAGAAGGGCGAGCCGCGTGGTCATTTCTCGCTGCCCGGACGCGGTGTCGGGATGGCAGTGCTGGTCGAGCGCGCGAGGAGGTTTCCGCTCTCGTCGAACAGTTCGCCTTCGAGGAAAATCACGCGCCGACCGCGCCGGATGACGCGTCCCTTGCCGACCAGCGGCCCGGCCATGACCGGACGCAGCAGCGTCATGTTGATGTCGAGATTGAGCGGCGCTTCCTCGTGTTTGGTGGCCCAGACATGCGCCCAGCCCATCACCTCGTCGAGGAAGCCCGCCACAAGACCACCCTGAACGCTCCCGCGTGGGGTAATGAAGCTCATAGGAGCATTGAAGCGGAGCGTGATTTCCTCACGCTCCGCATCGAAATGGTCGAACTCGACGCCCATCAGTTCCGCATGCGCGGCGCCCAATGCGTGCTTCGTCGGGTCGGCGCTCACAGCGTGCGTTCACGCTCCTCGACCTCGAACACCTCGAGCTGGTCGCCCGGCTGGATGTCGTTGGTGTCGGCAAGGACCACACCGCATTCGAGACCTGCGCGGACCTCGTCCACGTCGTCCTTGAAGCGGCGCAGCGAGGCGATGGTCGTGGCCGAGACGATGACGTCTTCGCGCGTGAGGCGTGCGTGCAGCCCCTTGCGGATGACGCCTTCCTCGACCAGCAGGCCGGCGGCCTTGTCCTTCTTGCCCGAACGGAACACTTCCTTGACTGCGGCACGGCCGACGACGTTCTCGATCCGCTCCGGACCCAGTTCGCCCGCCATCTCCTTCGCGATTTCCTCGGTCAGGTGGTAGATGACGTCGTAATACTTCATCTCCACCCCGTCGCGCTTCACCAGCTCGCGTGCCTTTGCATTGGGACGCACATTGAAGCCGATGATGGGCGCGTTCGAGGCCGAAGCCAGCGTGACGTCGCTTTCGGTGATGGCGCCAACGCCTGCGTGCAGCACGCGGACCTTGATTTCATCGTTCGAAAGATTGTGCAGCGCCGAGGTAATCGCCTCGACCGAACCCTGCACGTCGGCCTTCACCAGCACGGGGAATTCGATGACATTCGATGCGAGGTTGTTGAACATCGTATCGAAGCTGGTCGGAGCCAGAGCGGTGCGCTTCTCGGTCGCCTTTTCCTGGCGATAGGCAGCAACTTCGCGGGCGCGCTGTTCGTTCTCGACAACGGTCAGGACGTCACCTGCGCTCGGAACGCCGCCGAGGCCGAGGACCTCGACCGGCATCGAAGGACCGGCCTTCTTAATCTGCTTGCCCTGGTCGTTGACGATGGCGCGGACACGGCCGCTTTCGGTGCCGACGACGAAGGTGTTGCCACGTTCCAGCGTACCGCGCGTGATGAGCACGGTGGCAACGGGGCCGCGGCCCTTGTCGAGCTGCGCCTCGATGACGGTCGCCTCGGCCATGCGGTCGGGGTTCGCCTTCAGTTCGAGCAGTTCGGCCTGGAGCGCGATCTTCTCGAGCAGTTCGTCGAGGCCGGTCTTGGCCTTCGCGGAGATTTCGACGTCCTGCACATCGCCCGACATCGATTCCACGATGACTTCGTGCTCGAGCAGGCGGGTGCGGACATTGTCCGGGTTCGCCTCGGGCTTGTCCATCTTGTTGATGGCGACGATCATCGGGACGCCGGCGGCCTTGGTGTGATTGATGGCCTCGATGGTCTGCGGCATAATGCCGTCATCGGCTGCGACAACCAGCACCACGATATCGGTGATGTTGGCACCGCGCTGGCGCATCTGGGTGAAGGCAGCGTGGCCCGGCGTGTCGAGGAAGGTGATCGTGTCGCCGCCCTTGGTCTTCACCTGGTAGCTGCCGATATGCTGCGTGATGCCGCCGGCTTCGCCCTTGGTGACGTTTGCACCGCGCAGTGCGTCGAGCAGGCTGGTCTTGCCGTGGTCGACATGGCCCATGATGGTAACGACCGGCGGACGCGGTTTCAGCGTTTCTTCGGGATCGACATCCTCTTCGACCGCGATATCGACATCGGCTTCGGACACCTTCTGGATATTGTGACCGAACTGTTCGACGAGCAGTTCCGCCGTATCCTGGTCGATGGTCTGGTTGACGGTGACCATCATGTCGAGGTTGAAGAGTTCCTTCACGAGGTCGGCACCCTTTTCGCCCATGCGCTTGGCGAGTTCGCCAACCGTGATGGCTTCGGGCACGACCACGTCGCGGACCTGCTTTTCGCGCGGCTTGTTCGAGCCGCCACCCTGGAGGCGACGTTCCTTTTCGCGCGCACGCTTGAGGGCTGCGAGCGAACGGGCGCGACGGCCTTCGTCCTCGTTGAGAGCTTTCTTGACCGAAAGCTTGCCCGAACGGCGCTTGTCGGGCTTTTCTTCCGCGCGCGCAGGCTTCTCTTCTTTCTTCTTGCGCTCCGGCTTCTTGATTTCGGGGCGCTTTACCGGCGTGAACTTGCGCGCGACAGGCGTCGGAGTGGCCGCTTCGGCCGGCTTGGCCTTGGCCTCTTCTTCGGCAGCGGGCGCAGGCTCATCCTTGGCCTTCTTGGCGTCTTCCTTGGCTTTTTTCGCAGCCTCGGCCTCGGCCTTCTTGTTGTCGGCGACGCGCTTCTTTTCTTCCTCGGCAGCCTTCTTGGCGTTTTCCTCGTCACGCTTGCGCGCTTCTTCGGCGAGGCGCAGGCGCTCTTCCTCGGCCTCGCGCTGGAGACGCGCGACGCGTTCCTGCGGCGTTTCGGCAGGCGCGGCGGCCTTCTTGGGCGCGGGTTTCTTGGCCGCAGGTGCGGGCGCAGGAGCCGGGGTTGCCTCCGGTTCGGGCGCGGGTGCAGGTGCCGGGGCGGGTGTCTCGCCGGGCTTGGTGAGCTTGCGGCGGCGCTTCACCTCGACCGCCACCTTGTTGGTGCGGCCATGGCTGAAGGTCTGCTTGACCTCACCCGGCTGCGCACCCTTCAGGGTCAGCGGTTTACGGGCCGGTTTCTTGTCGTCGTCGCTCATTCTTGCTCGTTTCTCTTAGGTCTAATCGTTCGTATCGTCAGGACCGCGCGAAGCCGCGCCGCCGAATTCGTCAGGGATTTCGTGCCCCAGATAATGCATCAGCCGCTTCAAGGGTTTCATCACCCGAGCGGCTGCCGCATCGTTGGCGAGGCCCAGATGGACCACGTTGTCGCGGCCCAATGCCACAGACAGAGCGTCGCGGTCCAGTGGCAGCGTCCAGCCGCGTTCCCCGCTTCCTTCCGCCTCGCGGCCTACGCGCCATGCCTGGTCGAGCTTCTTGCGCCCGTCCTCGCTTGCGTCGCTGGCATGGAAAAGCGCCGACACGCCGCCCATGCGGGCCGTCTCGGCAATGCGCTGCGTTCCCAAGATAAGGGCTCCGACGCGCATTTCGAGACCCAGCCGGTCGAGAAATACGCGTTTGAGCGCATCTTCGATTTTTTGGGGCAGTTCCGCGGGTATCTCGAGGTCGCCGGTCTTGAAGGCGCGCGACAGGCCCGCCTTCAGTTTGCCGTTGCCCTGCGCTTCTTCGATTGCGGCGCGCGATGAGCACACCCACGCACCCCTTCCCGGAGCCTTTTCCTGCGCATCGGGCAGGACCAGGCCGGAGGGGGACGCGGCGAGGCGGACCAGCGCATCGCGCGAGTCCGTCTCTCCGGTCAGGATGCAGCGCCGTTCGGGCTCGGAAGCTTTCCGTGCCTTGGGGGCTTCAGCGATGTCGGACGTCAGGCGCTCATTGTGTGGAGTCCGCATCGGCGGCCTCCTGAGTGTCTGCCGAAGCAGCCGGAGCTGCCTCGTCTTCGTCTTCGAACCAGTGCGCGCGGGCAGCCATGATGATTTCGTTGCCCTGCTCTTCGCTCAAGCCGTATTCGCCGAGCACACCGCCCTTGTCCTGCTCGCGCTGCGGACGATCGCGGCGCATCGGCGGGCCATCGGCATTGTTGCGGCGACGCGGTGCTTCGCGCTTCTTGGCGATAAGTTCGTCGGTGGCGAGGTCGGCCACGTCGTCGAGCGTCTTGAGACCTGCCTTACCAAGCGTGACGAGCATCGCTTCGGTCATGTGCGGCAGTTCGGCCAGCGCGTCTTCGACGCCGAGTTCCTTACGCACTTCGCGATGTGCAGCTTCCTGGCGGTCGAGCGCTTCCTGAGCACGGCTCTGGAGTTCCTCGGCCAGTTCCTCGTCGAAGCCTTCGATGCTCGCGAGTTCTTCCAGCTCTACATAGGCGACTTCCTCGAGTTCGGCGAAGCCTTCGGCGACGAGCAGCTGCGAGAGCGTTTCGTCGACGTCGAGTTCCTCTTCGAACATCTTCGAGCGCTCGGCGAATTCCTTCTGGCGCTTCTCCGAGGCTTCTTCCTCGGTCATGATGTCGATCTGGTTGCCGGTCAGCTGGCTGGCGAGACGCACGTTCTGGCCGCGGCGACCGATGGCGAGCGACAGCTGGTCGTCAGGAACGACCACTTCGATGCGACCATCTTCCTCATCGAGGACAACGCGGCTGACGGTGGCGGGCTGGAGCGCGTTGACGATGAAGGTTGCGCCATCTTCCGACCAGGGGATGATGTCGATCTTCTCGCCCTGCAGTTCCTGCACGACGGCCTGGACGCGACTACCCTTCATGCCGACGCAGGCACCGACGGGGTCGATGCTGCTGTCATGGCTGATGACGCCGATCTTGGCGCGGCTGCCCGGGTCGCGGGCGGCGGCCTTGATTTCGATGATGCCATCGTAGATTTCGGGCACTTCCTGCGCGAACAGCTTCTTCATGAAGTCGGGATGCGCGCGGGAAAGGAAGATCTGCGGACCGCGGTTGTTACGCTCGACCTTGGTGATGAGCGCGCGGACACGCTCGCCAACGCGGGCGGCTTCGCGCGGGATCTGCTGGTCGCGGCGGATGACGCCCTCGGCGCGGCCGAGGTTGACGATCACGTGGCCGAATTCGACCGACTTGATGACGCCGGTGATGACTTCGCCCGCGCGGTCCTGAAATTCGTTGAACTGGCGCTCACGCTCGGCATCGCGGACCTTCTGGAAAATCACCTGTTTGGCCGACTGCGCATCGATGCGACCGAGATCGACCGGTGGCAGCGGGTCGACGATGAAGTCGCCAATCTTTGCGTCAGCTTCGAGCTTCTGCGCGGCCTTCAGGTCGACCTGCTTGAAATAGTCCTCGACCTCTTCGACGACCTCGACGACACGCCACAGGCGAAGATCGCCGGTCTGCGGGTCGAGCTTTGCACGGATGTCGTTCTCCGCGCCGTAGCGGTTGCGGGCGGACTTCTGGATCGCTTCTTCCATCGCTTCGATCACGATGGATTTGTCGATCATCTTTTCCGATGCCACCGCGTTCGCGATTGCAAGGAGTTCAGCCTTGTTGGCGGAAATGGCACTGGCCATCAGTCGTCTGCCTTTTCTTCTTCGATGTCGTCGGCACCGCTTGTATCGAGCGGCTGGGTGGCGGCAATCAGTTCGTCGGTCAAGACGAGCTTCGCCGAATGAATGAGATTGCGGGGGAAGGAAACCTCGCCCGCCTTGTGGTCTTCGATGGTGACCATGTCGCCATCTAGACCCTTGAGTTCGCCCTTGAGGTTCCGGTTACCGTGGACCTTCTCGGTCAGCGAAACCTTCGCTTCGTAACCAGCCCAGTTCTCGAAATCCTTCGCGCGGGTCAGCGGGCGGTCGATGCCGGGGCTGGAAACCTCGAGGTGATAGGCGCCGGGCACCAGCACCTCGCCCTGCTCTTCCAGCTCGTCGAGCTTGTCCGAAACGCGGCGCGAGAGCGCGGCGCACTGTTCGATGACCAGCTGGCCCGTCGCCGGGTCCTCGGCCATGATTTGCAGCGCCTGCCCGCCGTCACCGGCTTCCGACGGCATCATCTTGACGCGCACGAGCTCGAAACCCAGCGCCTCGGCTTCGGGTTCGATAACTTCGTTCAAGCGGTCAATATCTGCCATTCATACTCCGGTTTCGCTTGTCATCACAGCAACGGGGTTTGGTGCCGGCCCCTTGCGGCGCCAGCCCCTTCACAGTCGCGACGATGTCGGGATTGATGCGCAGATAGGCGCGAGTCCTGCGAAAAGCAAGAGGCCATCAATCGTCGTCAGTGAGGCCGTGCTTCTTGATGGCGTGGCGCAGCTGGTCGTAGCTCAGGCCCAGCGCCTTGGCGGTCTGGCGCTGGTTCCAGCGGTGCTTGCCGAGTGCATGCTCGAGAATAGCGCGTTCGTGCGCATCGACGGCCGAGCGCAGGTCGTCGATGTTTTCGAGGTCGGGACCGGATGGCGCGACCTCGGCCGCGACCTTCTGTTCCGATTTCGGTTTGGCAACCGCTTGCGACAGGGGCTTCCACGGGCTGTCGAACGGGTCGAACTGCACGTGACCGATCGGCACCTCCCAATTGTCCCAGCGATAGACCGCGCGCTCGACCACATTGCGCAGCTCGCGCACATTGCCGGGCCAGGGATGGTTTTCCAGTTCTGTAGCCACATGCTCGGCAAAGCCGGGCCAGGCTTCCCAACCCAGCTCCGCGCCCATCCGGCGACCGAAGTAATCGGCCAGCACTTCGATATCGCCTTCGCGCACGCGCAGGGGCGGGAGTGTGATGACTTCGAAACTCAGCCGGTCGAGCAGGTCGGCGCGGAACTCGCCGCGCTCGGCCTTGGCGGGCAGGTCCTCGTTCGTCGCCGCCACGATACGGACATCGACGCGGATCGGGCGCGAGGAGCCGATGCGGGTCACCTCGCCATATTCGACAGCGCGCAGCAGGCGTTCTTGTGCGCCCATCGACAAAGTGCCCAGTTCGTCGAGGAATAGCGTGCCCTTGTCGGCTTCCTCGAACCTTCCCGCGCGTTGTTTGGTAGCACCGGTGAACGCCCCGGCCTCGTGGCCGAACAGTTCCGCCTCGATGAGTGTTTCGGGCAGTGCGGCGCAGTTCATGGTGACGAGCGGCTCGTCCCAACGGGTCGAAAGGCGGTGGAGGCGCTCGGCAATCAACTCCTTGCCGGTACCGCGCTCGCCGATGACCAGCACGGGCCTGCGCATGGGGGCCGCACGGCTGGTCCGCTCGACCGCATCGAGGAAGGCGCCAGACTGGCCAATGAACTGATTTTCCCGCTCCATGACCAATATATAGGAATTTTCACCAAGGCTTGGCAATCCCCGCCACGATGTTGTTTGTCGATATGTTGCGAACCCAAGGATTCTTCCCGTTTTCCGAGTTTGGCACGCTGCTTGCTGAACAGGGGACAACAACGAACACCGTCCAGGGAGGACACACATGTACGACCGCAAATTCTTCGGCACCCAGCTTGGACAAGCCGCCCTCGTCAGCATCGCTGCGATGGTCGCCCTGGTCTCGCTGAGTTCGCAGATCGCGGTGACGACGCCGATGCCGGCGCTCGCATCTTACGAACAAGTGGAAATCGCGTGACCGATCACAACAACCCCCTTGGGCCGGAGCGTCGCAGTCCCGACAGTCCCCCTAGCGCTCCTGGCGCAATGGACGCTCCGGCCCGCCCTTCCCGTCCCGCCTTGTCGCGGCTCGACAGTGAGGTAGAACGGCTCCGCCGCTCACCCACTCCGACCCGTGGCTGGCAGGCCAAGGGACAGGACTTTTTCTCCAGTGGAGCACCTTTGATGGGAATCTTCAGCCGTACCCGCGACATCATCGCGGCCAATTTCAACGATATGCTAGACAAGGCGGACGACCCGCAGAAGATGATCCGCATGATCATCCTCGAGATGGAGGAAACCCTCGTCGAAGTCCGCGCCAGTGCTGCCCGCACCATCGCCGACCAGAAGGAAATGCACCGCCACACGGTCAAGCTGGACAAACTCCAGGCCGACTGGGGCGAAAAGGCGCAGCTCGCGCTGTCGAAGGACCGCGAGGACCTCGCCCGTGCCGCGCTGGTCGAAAAGAAGAAGGCGGCCGATATGGCCGACCAGCTCAAGCAGGAAATCGCCGTGCTCGACGATGCACTGCGCGCTTACGAGCAGGACATCCACAAGCTGCAGAACCGCCTGCGCGAAGCCCGCAGTCGCCAGACCGCCATCGCGGCGCGTCTCGAAAGCGCGGAGAACCGCGTCAAGCTGCGCAGCCTGATGACCGAGGACCGCGTCGACGATGCACTCTCGCGCTTCGACCAGCTCGAACGCCGCGTCGACTATGCCGAAGGCCGCGCCGACGCGCTGGCCATCGAAGGCAATTCGGGCAAGCCCAGCCTGTCCGATGAAATCGCCGCTCTCGAAGGCGCCGACGCCATCGACGACGAACTTGCAGAAATGAAAAAGGCGCTCGGCAAGACCGATGACGCCAAGAAAGAGGACTGATCCGTGGAAGAAGTACTAGCCATCGTCGCCATTTTCATCGCGCTGCCGTGGATCGTCCTCCACTACATCACGAAATGGAAGACCTCCGCTACCATCACCACCGATGACGAGGCACTGCTCGAAGAGCTCTACAACCTCGCCAAGCGGCTGGACGAACGCATGGACACGGTCGAGCGCCTGGTCGCTTCCGACAATCCCGATTTCCGTCCCGCCCGCCTCGTGCATGACAGCGAGGAAGACAACCAGCAGCTGCGCGAACTCGAACAGCTGATTGCCGAGAAGAAAGGAATGGCAAAGTGAACAGCCCCCGCACCACCCTCTATCGCGACAAGACCAATGCGAAGCTGCTGGGCGTGTGCTCGGGCATCGCGGACTATACCGGCGTCGACGCCTTCTGGATCCGCCTCGGCTTCATCGCCCTGACCATCATGATGGGTTGGCCGATTATCGCCTACTTCGCTGCCGGACTGCTGCTCAACAAGAAGCCGGCGCATCTTTATTCCGAGCCTGCCGAGCAGAAATACTGGCAGGGCGTGCGCCAGAACCCGAAGCGCACCGCTCGCGAAATCCGCGCGAAGATGAAGGACGTGGACCGCCGCCTGGCCGACGTGGAAACCTACTACGTCAGCAGCAATCCGCGCCTCACCGCCGAAATCGAGCGGCTTCGCTAAGAACTGAATCTCAAGGGGGAATTTGAACGTGTTCGATTGGGCTTACCTCATCCCGCTGGCGCCTTTCCTGATGGTCGCCTTCATCGTCTGGTCGAAGAACCAGCGCGCTTTGGAGGAGAAACGCATCGAGGCCACCGCCGCGCAAACTGCCGAGCAGACCGCGCAGCACGTGAGCCGCGTCTCCGAACTGGAGCAGCGGGTCCGCGTCCTCGAACGCATCGTGACCGACAAGGGCTACGACGTGGCAACTCAGATCGAGGCCCTGCGCGACGAACGCCGGGTCGAAGAAACCGGCAGCGGTGTCTCGCTGGATGCCCTCAACAAGGAGCGCGTGTGATGGACTTACCGATTGGCGAGATCACGCTCATCGTCGCAGTCATCATCATGACGGCGGGCTATCTCGTCTCGAACTGGATGAAGATGAAGAACGGCTACCCGCTCGAGAACAGCTGGGGCAAGGCGGTGTATCCGAAGAACGACCAGGCGGTCGAACGGGTTAAACTGCTCACGCAGGAAAATGCCGAACTGCGCGCCGAACTGGGATCGATCAAGGACCGCATGGCCAATGTCGAGCGCATCGTGACCGACAGTGGCTACCAGCTGACCAGCGAGATCGAGCAGTTGCGCGACAAGCGGGAGGCAAACTGATGGACGCCGACCTGTTCCTGATCTTCGCTTTCATCCTGATTGCCGGCAGCATCATCTTCGCATTTGCCAGCCTCACGCATCGGCGCGCCAATGCGCACGAGGAACGGATGGCCGAATTGCGGGCGCGCAAGGCAGAAGCCGAGAATGGCAGCTCGCTAGTCGCCGCAGACCATCGCAAGCTCGAAGAGCGCGTCCGCGTGCTCGAACGCATCGCGACCGACAGCAACCATGCGCTCGCCTCGCAGATCGAGGAACTGCGCGCGCTGGACGCCATCGAACACACGACTGAAGAAAGGGAGCGCATCCAGTGAACTGGCCAATCGCAGTCGTACTCATCGTGATGGTGATTGCCACGGCAAAGGTCATGGCCGCCCGCTACCGCGCACAGAACGGCATCATCGAAGACAAGCAGGGCAACCAGCATTGGGTCGGCAAGGACGACCCCGAGGCCCAGCGCGAAATCGAGGATTTGCGCGAACGCATCAAGGTGCTCGAGCGCATCGCCACCGACGGCAATTCGCTCGATGCCCAGGAAACCAAGAGGATAGCCGCCGAAATCGAAGCACTGCGCGAAAAGCAGGCCGACTGAGGCGCAAGAGGAAACAACGGTTCAAGGAGGACATGGGGAAATGTTCGACCCGACAATCATCATTGCAGCAGCAGCGCTGACCGGCCTGCTCATCGTGGCCGCCGCCATGCTGCGCGGCTGGCACGATTGGCTTGAGCTCAAGCGCAGCGAGCTTGAGGGCCATTCCGGCCCGCGTGCCGAGGAAGGCTCTTCCATGGGTGCCGCGCGCATCGAAATCGCGGACCTGAAAGAACGCATCAAGAAGCTCGAAGCCATCGCCAGCGGGGTCGACCTGTGAGCGGTGGCGGCGATGCGGCCAAGGCCGGCATCGGTCTCGGCAGCGCCATTGCGGTCGCGATTTCATGGAGCCAGAATCAATCCATCCTGTGGGCCATCTTCCACGGCTTCATCAGCTGGATTTACGTCATCTACCATGCCTTTACCCGCCCCGGCGGCCTCGGCGTATAGCGCGATGGACGCATGCCATTTTGGCCGCTAGTGGCCCAACCATGCGACCTCTCGACGACATCCGCGAAGAATACGAGTTCCTCGAAGGCGACGAACGCTATCGCCTGCTGATCGAATTGGGGCGCGAACTGGATGACATGCCCGACGCGCTGAAGACCGATGCGACATTGGTCCGCGGCTGTTCGGCACAGGTCTGGGTCTATCCCACGGGCGAGGCTGACAAGCTCCACTTCCTCGCCGACAGCAATGCCGCGATTACCAAGGGCATCGTCGCGCTGGTGATTTCGGCCGTGCAGGACAAGCCGGCAGAGGAAGTTGCCGCGATGGACATCCACGAGGCCCTCGCCCCGTTCGACCTCAAGAACCAGCTGTCAAGCAACCGCACGCAGGGCGTGCCCAACATGATCGCGCTGGTGAAGGAACACGCCGCCCGGATTGCGGCGGCCTGACATGCGCCTGCTCTACCGCGTCCTCGGCTATATCGCGGTAGCACTCGGCGCGATCGGCGCATTCCTGCCGATCATGCCGACGGTCCCCTTCCTGCTGCTGGCGGTCTATTTCTTCGCCCGCTCCAGCCCAGAGCTGGAGCAGAAAATCCTCGACCACCCGCACTGGGGTCCGCAGGTGAAAGACTGGCGCGAGCGCCGCGCCATCAGCCGCAGTTCGAAGACCATGGCCATCGGTGCCATGACCGTGGGCGCAGTGGTGACATGGTACACGCTGGGCGATCCCTGGTATTATTTTTCAATCGCCATCCTCGTTATCGCAGGCGGCTGGATCGCAACGCGCAACGAATAGCCTGCAGGAACCGGATCTCTTCCAAGCCGTTGATTTGTCATACGACGGGAGGGTGAACGAAAGGACACTCTCAATGGCAATTCTCATCCTGATCGCGACCATCCTGCTGCCCCCGCTCGGCGTTGCGGCCAAGCACGGCCTCGGCAAGACCACGCTGATCAATCTCGTGCTGACCCTGCTCGGCTTCATCCCGGGCCTGATCCACGGACTCTATGTGAATTACGCCAGGTAAATGGCGCTCATCAGCGAACGGCAGGGGCCGGGACCGTTTCGGCGGTCTCGGCCTCTTTCATTTCTTCCATCCTCATCTCGCGATGCATTTCGAACCGACCGTTCATGTGCAGCAGACTCCACGTACCGGTGACAGTCATGCCGTCGGGTGAGAGCTGGCCGACATAATCTACCGGATTTTCGTAGCCGTGCGGCGCATCGACATAGGTCTTGGTGAAATCGACTGAACGCGCATCGCGAACGCCGAAACATCGGGCCTCTATTGTCGTGGCCGGGTTGTAGACATCAGGTTCGATGATAGAGCCCGAAAAGCCGCCCTGTGTCTCCGCGAGCCTCGCGCGAAACGGCGTCGGATGCTGACCGCCCGGATAGGTAAAGGTGCCGTCCCAGTCGCCCGTAAGGTCCAGGCGGTCAGGGATGACTTCAGGCCCCGGCGCTTTCGCGCACCACCGCCTCGCCCGCTTCGCGCTGGCGCTTGAGCTCGGCCTTCAGCTTGGCCGGGTCCTGCGCGAAAACGAAACCGAAGCTGACCCCGCCTTCCTTGCCAATGGTCGCATGGTGCAGCTTGTGCGCCTGAACCAGCCGCTTGGCATAGCCCTTCTTCGGAACCCATTTGAAATAGCGCTGGTGGACGAGACCGTCGTGCACCAGCGTGTAGATGATGCCGTAGAAAAGGATACCGAGCCCGATGTAGGTCGCCGGCCACCATGCTGCATCACCCAGCACCCATTCGCTGCCCAGCGCGAACATCGAAATGCTCATCGCTGCGCCGACGATGGCGTAGAGGTCGTTCTTTTCGAGCAGGTTGTCATGCGGTTCGTGATGGTCGCGGTGCCAGGCCCAGCCGAAGCCATGCATGATGTATTTGTGGCTCGCCCAAGCCACCCACTCCATGGCGAGGACGGTCGCAATGACGATCAGGATGGCGACGAAGATTTGCATGGCGGCAATATAGGCGCTGCAAAGCGCCAGCGCAAAGCCTACTCGGCGGCAGGGGTCTTGCGCGAGATACCGAAATACCGCTCTGCCACCTCGGCGCTGATGCGCGCGGGCCGGTGCGTGTCGCTGTCGAGGCAGCACCACATGCTCTTCACCTCGGCGAGCACATCCTCGCCGCGGCGAATCACCGTGTTGTAGAAGCTGCGCGCGCCCTTGATCTTTTCGAGCACCGTCTCGGCAATCACGTCATCGTCGAGAAACGCGGGCTTGCGATAGGTGATCTCGTGCTTCAGCGCGACCCACGCCTTGCTTGCCACCTCCTCTGCAGGGGCAAGTTTCTGCCAATGTGCCAGCACCGTATCCTGCACCCAGTTCAGGTAGCGCGCGTTGTTCACGTGCCCCATGAAATCGATATCGGCGGGGAGGACTTTGATCGGAAAGGAGAAGGGCTTTGCTGACATGAATGTAAGTTAGCAGGCAAAACCTTTCATTTCCATGATTCTCTTGCAGGAAAAGGCATTCTTGGGTCGCCCTTGGTTTTGCCATTTTGCGTGTGGTCCGAAGTGGGGGCACACCATGCGGCATGGCCAGCAAACCGCGCACACTTTACGAGAAGATCTGGGACGCCCATGTCGTCGAGCGGCAGGACGACGGCACCTGCCTCGTCTATATAGACCGGCACCTCGTCCACGAAGTCACCAGCCCGCAGGCGTTCGAGGCGCTGCGCCTCGCTGGCCGCAAGGTTCGCCGCCCGGACCTGACGCTCGCGGTCCCCGACCACAATTTGCCGACCACGCCGCGCACTGCGCCCGATGGCTCTCGCCTGCCGATTGCCGACAAGCAAAGCGCGGCGCAACTGGCGGCGCTCGAAGCCAACGCGCCCGCCTTCGGCATCGACTATATCGACGCCTTCGCGCCAGAGCAGGGCATCGTCCACGTGGTCGGGCCCGAACAGGGCTTCTCGCTCCCCGGTACGACTATCGTCTGCGGCGACAGCCATACCGCCGCGCATGGCGGGATCGGCGCACTGGCCTTCGGTATCGGCACGAGCGAGGTCGAGCATGTCCTCGCCACGCAGACGCTGCTGCTGAGGCCGAGCAAGACCATGGAAGTCCGCGTCGAGGGCGAGCTTAGCCCCGGCGTGACACCCAAGGACCTCATCCTCCACATCATCGGTGTCATCGGCACCGCTGGTGGTACCGGCTACGTCATCGAATATCGCGGCGAAGTTTTCGAGAAGATGAGCGTCGAAGGGCGCCTCACCGTCTGCAACATGAGCATCGAAGGCGGCGCTCGCGCGGGCCTCATCGCGCCCGACCAGACCGTGTTCGATTACCTGAAAGGCCGCCCCTATGCGCCGCAAGGCGAGGCGTGGGACAAGGCGGTCGACTGGTGGCGCTCGCTCGTCACGGACGATGGCGCGCAGTTCGACAAGTCCGTGGTCATCGACGCCGCCGATATCGAGCCGACGGTGAGCTGGGGCACCAGCCCCGAAGACGTGGTCGCCATCGGCGGCACCGTACCCTCGCCCGCTGTGTTCGAGGATGCCGCCAAGCGCGAGGCGGTTGCCAAGAGCCTCGACTACATGGGCCTCGCGCCCGGCACGCCGATGGAGCAGGTCAAGGTCGAGAATATCTTCATCGGCTCATGCACCAACAGCCGCATCGAGGATTTGCGCGCCGCCGCCGAGGTCCTGAAGGGCCGCAAGAAGGCCGCGAGCGTGCGCTGGGCAATCGCCGTCCCCGGCTCCGGCCTCGTCAAACGGCAGGCAGAGGAAGAGGGACTCGACCGCATTTTCACCGATGCCGGATTCGAATGGCGCGAACCGGGCTGTTCCGCCTGCTTGGCGATGAATCCCGACAAAGTCCCGCCGGGGGAACGCTGCGCCTCGACCAGCAACCGCAACTTTGTCGGCCGCCAAGGCCCGGGCGCGCGCACGCATCTTCTCAGCCCTGCTATGGCCGCCGCCGCCGCAGTCACGGGTCACCTGACCGACGTACGCAAACTGATGGGCGAGTGACCCCTTGCCCTTCCCCGCGCGCCATCCCATGAGGGAAGCATGACCAAACTTCCCAAAGGCAAGGCCGCCATCGCCGGAGCCATCGGCTCCGCCGCCATCGCCGCAGCGCTGCTCTATGCGAACAAGCGCCGCGAAAAGAAGAACAAGCCCGACCAGCCGGGGCCGATCCCCTCGGGCGAGAAACCGGAGACCGATTGATGGAACAGGTGTCGAGTATTTCGGGCCGCGCAATCCCGCTGGGCCTCAAGAATGTCGACACCGACGTCATCATCCCCGCGCACTGGCTCAAGACCGTCAGCCGCGAGGGGCTCGGCAAGGGTGCGTTCGAGACCATCCGTCAGGCGCCCGGCAATCCCTTCGATGTCGAGGATTTCGCCGGCGCGCCCATCCTGATCGCAGGCGACAATTTCGGCTGCGGGTCCAGCCGTGAACACGCCGCATGGGCCATGCTCGACATGGGGCTGACCGCGGTCATCGCGCCCAGCTTTTCGGACATCTTCTCGGGCAACGCCTTCAAGAATGGCATCCTTGCGGTCGAACTGCCGCAGGAGCAGGTCGACCGGCTGCTCGAGGTGGCGAAGGACCACCCCATCACCATCGACCTCGAAAACCAGGTCGTCACCACCCCCTTCCAGGACCGCTTCGCCTTCGAGGTGGATCCGTTTCGCAAGCATTGCCTGCTCAATGGCCTCGACGAAATCGGCCTGACGCTGGAGCGCGATGCGGCCATCGAAACTCATGAGAGAGCGCGCGCGGACAGCCTGCCATGGCTCGACGCGCCGACACGAAACCGGAGAGAACACGCATGAAAGCAGTCCTGTCGAAAGAGACCGGCGGCCCCGAAACCCTCGTAGTAGAGGACATCGAAACCCCCACCCCCGGCAAGGGCGAGGTGCTCATCGATGTGGCGGCCTGCGCCATCAATTTCCCGGACACGCTCATCATCCGTGACATGTACCAGTTCAAGCCGCCACGCCCCTTCGCGCCGGGTGGAGAGATTTCCGGCACTATCGAGGTTTTGGGTGAAGGCGTCGAAGGCTTTGCCGTCGGCGACCGCGTCATCTGCGGCGTCGGAAATGGCGGCCTGCAGGAGAAGGTCGCTGTATCTGCTGCGCGCCTGTTCAAGGTGCCCGACGGCATCGACCTCGTGCAGGCCTCGGCGCTGCTGATGACCTACGGCACGACCATCCACGGCCTGAAGGACCGCGGCGACATCAAGGAGGGCGAAACCGTCCTCGTGCTTGGCGCAGCGGGAGGCGTGGGTCTCTCGGCAGTCGAACTCGCCAAGGCCTATGGCTGCCGCGTGGTGGCCGCCGTCTCGACCGAGGAAAAAGGCGAAGTGGCGAAGAAGGCCGGTGCCGATGAAGTCGTCATCTATCCGCGCGCGCCCTTCGACAAGGACACCTCCAAGCAGCTCGCCAATGATTTCAAGGCTGCGGTCGGCCCCAATGGCGCGGACATCGTCTACGACATCGTCGGCGGCGACTATTCCGAGCCCGCGCTGCGCTCGATTGCGTGGGAGGGCCGCTTCCTCGTCATCGGCTTCCCCGCCGGTATCGCCAAGATGCCGCTCAACCTGACCCTGCTCAAAAGCTGCGACATCCGCGGGGTTTTCTGGGGCGCCTTCACCGCACGCGAACCGCAGAAGAACAACGACAATATCGCCGAACTCTTCGACCTGTGGAAGGCCGGCAAGATCAATCCGCTGGTCTCCGAGACCTATCCACTCGAGCGCGCGCACGAAGCCATCGCCAAGCTCGAGAACCGCGGCGCGATCGGCAAGCTCGTTGTGACGATGGATTAAAGCGCCCGCGCCCCCTTGCCGCGTGCGTGCGCCATGCCTATTCGAGAGGCGACATCTTCCAAGGGGAATACCATGACCGACTTCAAGGATCGCGAACGCGGCGAAGAAACCAAATACGCTTTCGACCAGGAAACCGAGTTCAAGATTGCCGCGCGCCGCAACCGCCTGCTGGGCGAATGGGCCGCCGGCCTCATGGGCCTGACCGAGGAAGAGACCGACGCGTATAAGAAGGCGGTCGTGCAGGCCGATTTCGAGGAAGCGGGCGATGAAGACGTCATCCGCAAGCTGCTCGGCGACCTGACCGCTGCCGAATGCGACGTCAGCGAAGCCGATATCCGCGCCAAGCTCGACGAATGCGCCATCGAAGCACGCCGCCAGTTCATGAGCGACCAGAAGTAACGCCCATGCCGATGCCAGCCGAAGACATCGTCGCCCTGATCGAGGCCGCGCTTCCGGGCGCGGTCGTCGAAATGCGCGACCTTGCGGGCGACAACGATCATTGGGCAGCCAAGGTCATTGCGCCGCAGTTTGCGGGGAAGACCCGCGTCGCGCAGCACAAAATGGTCTATGAAGCGCTGGGTGAGCGGATGGGCGGCGAACTCCACGCCTTGCAACTCACCACCCAAGCCCCCAACTGAACCCCACCAGATTCAGCAATTCAAAGGCAGGGCAACCATGTCCGATGTAAACACGCGCATCTCCGACATCGTCAAAGCGAACGACGTCGTCCTTTTCATGAAGGGCACCCCGCTCTTCCCGCAGTGCGGCTTTTCCAGCCGCGCGGTAGCCATCCTCGACCATTGCGGCGTCGCCTATGACAGCGTCGACGTGCTGCAGGACATGGAAATCCGCCAGGGTATCAAGGCCTATTCCGACTGGCCGACTATCCCACAGCTCTATGTGAAGGGCGAATTCCTCGGCGGCAGCGACATCATGATGGAAATGTACGAGGCCGGCGAACTCCAGCAGCTTATGGACGAGAAGCAGGTCGCCAAGGCCGAGAGCTGATTACCAAACGCGAGCCGCAGGCGAGTGCAAGCGCGACTGCGCGCCGCCGCTTATGCGGCGAGCCAAGGAGCGCGGATGCGCTCCGCCCGGCGCTTGAGGGCGCAAGCAATAAAAAGCAAAACCCGCCCGGTGGGACGACCGGGCGGGTTTCTTGTTTTCGGGGAGGCGGACACGAGACCAGGAGTGGTCCGCCTGCTTTTACCGATAGGGACGCCAGTATACATGCATGGCGCGTGCCAAAATCGATTTCGCTACGGAACCCGCGCCAGGCAGTGGTTAACACCGATTTTCACAGCTCCTCGCTTGTAAAAAATCCCGACGCATCGCGTTAACCCTTGCGGCTTGGCAGGCGCCTCGCTTGCGGTCACAAGGAGGCCCATGAGCATCAACCACGAAGACGCGCCCGCCGGTATCCCCGCAGCTACCGTCATTATCTTTCGCAATGCCCGCGACGGCGGTCCGCCCGAAATCCTGATGACCATTCGCAGCCGCGAAATGGTTTTCGCTGGCGGCATGGCAGTCTTTCCCGGCGGACGCGTGGACCCGGCCGATTTCGAGCTCGGCGCCATGATGGGCGGTCCGCTCGATCCCGAAGAAGCCGCGCACCAGATTGCCGTCGTGCGCGAGACGCTGGAGGAGACCGGCCTTGCGATCGGCCTCTCCGGCGATATCGACGCGGAAAAGGCCCGCGCCGCGCGGCGCTACCTGATGCAGACCGGCGATCTTGCGAGCGTCCTCGACCATTTCGGCTGGGAGCTGGACCTCGCCCAGCTGACGCCGTTTGCGCGCTGGTATCCCAAGAACGAGCGTATCCCGCGCGTCTACGATACCCGCTTCTACATCGCCGACCTCGGCACGGGCGCGGTGGAAATCGAGGCCGACCTGTCGGAGAACACCCACCTGTTCTGGACTACCGCGCAGGGCGCGCTCGATGCGGCGGAACGGGGCGACATCAAGGTCATCTTCCCCACCCGCCGCAATCTCGAACGGCTAGCATTGTTCGAAGATTTTGCAGCGGCGAAGGAGCAGGCGGAGCGTATCCCGGTGCGAACGATCACGCCGCACATGGGCGAGCGCGAGGGCAAGACCTGGCTCGAGATCGGTGAAGACCTTGGCTATCCCGTGACGGGCGAGCCGCTGGATACGGTCGCGCGCGGATAGCCTGTCCGGTGCGGCCCTTGGCGGGCAATGCCTGGCCACAACGCACCCTTCGCGGCGAAGCAGCCCGTCAAATCATCCCGCGCGCGTGATAATGGTCGTGGGGGACCGCGGGCTCACCATTGTCGCGGGAGAGTTCGCCAAAAGCGCGCTCCTGCGAGAGGAAAATCTTGCCGTTGAGTTCTTCGAGGAAATGGGTGCGCTTGAGGCGGTCCATCACCGGACCTTTTACTTCGGACAGGTGCATGCCGATCCCGCCGTCGCCGAGCCGGTGATTGATGGCTTCAAGGCTTTCCAGCCCCGAGGCGTCGATCTCGTTGACCGCGCTGCACATCAGGATGACGTGGCGAAGTTCCGGGCGCTCGGCCACGCGCTCGAGGACATATTCCTCCAGCCAGCGCGCGTTGAGGTAGGTCAGGGATTCGTCGATCCGGATCGAAAGGACGTGCGGAACGGTGAACACCTCGTGCCGCTCCACATTGCGGAAATGCTCGGTTCCGGGAACGCGCCCCACGATCGCGGCGTGCGGGCGGCTGGCGCGATAGAGATAGAGCAGCAGGCCGACAGCCACACCGGTTATCACCCCGAGCTCGACCCCGGCCAGGAGTGTGATCGCGATCGTCGCGACATGCGCGGCGAAATCGGCCTTCGAATAGCGCCACAGCTGGCCCGGTGTCTTGAGGTCGACGAGGCTGAGGACGGCGACGATGATGGTCGCCGCCAAGGTGGCGATCGGCAGGCTGAACAGCAGCGGGGTGAGGAATAGCGTCGCCAGCGCGATACCTACTGCGGTGAACGCACCCGCGGCCGGTGTTTCCGCACCGGCATCGAAGTTGACTGCCGAGCGCGCGAAGCCTCCCGTTACCGGATAGCCGCCCGAAAAGGCGCTAGCGATGTTGGCCGCCCCCAGCCCGACCAGTTCCTGGTCGGGCGAAATGCGCTGCCGTCGCTTGGCCGCCAGCGTCTGTGCGACCGAGACGCTCTCGACGAAACCGATGATCGAGATAAGCAGCGCGGGGACCCACAGTTGCTCGATCAGCGAAAGGTCGGTCGAGGGCACCGCAAATGGCGGCAGGCCCTGCGGGATCGCGCCGACGATCTTCACCCCCCGCTCGCCCAGATCGAGCGCCCGCACCGCGAGGATCGTCAGCACGACCGCGGCAACCGGTCCGGCCTTGGCGGTCATATCGGCCACGCGGGGGCCGAGCCCCATCGCCACCAGGGCCGGTTTGCCACCCTTGCGCACCCAGAACAGGAACAAGGTCGCCGGAATGCCGATCGCCAGTGTCCAGGGATTGGTCTCGCCGATGGACGCGGCGATCGAGCCCAGCATCTCGGGCCAGTTGTCGCCGCCTGCCGTAATGCCGAGAATATGCTTGAGCTGGCTGGTCGCGATCAGGATGCCGCTGGCGGTAATGAACCCGCTGATGACCGGGTGGGAAAGAAGGTTCGCCAGGAAGCCAGCGCGCAGGAAACCCAGTATGGCCAGCATGATGCCCGAAAGCATCGCCAGCGTGATCGCCGCCTCGAGATATTCCGCCGTACCTTGCGCCGCGACCGCCCCGGCGGCGCTTGCCGTCATCAGCGAGATAACCGCCACCGGCCCGACTGCCAGCGTGCGGCTGGTCCCGAAGATCGCATAAAGCACCAGCGGAAGGATCGAGGCGTAGAGACCGACGACCGGCGGCAATCCTGCCAGCAGGGCATAGGCGAGGCTTTGCGGGATCAGCATGATGGTGACGATCACCGCCGCCACCAGGTCGCTGGTCAGGATCGACCGATTGTATGTCCGTCCCCATTCGAGGATCGGCAGATAACGCGAGAGCATGAACCGCGGCCTTTCGTTATTGCGCAAGGAGCCTACCGGGCGAGGCAAGCCATTCGCGCTTCCTGACCATGGCGTTCCGGTAAAGTCACGGCAAGACTTACGCGATCGATGTCCAGCCCTGGCGCTCGGCACTCGTGCCAAGGAGCAGGGCCGCTGCGACAGATGTGTTTACCCCGCAGCGCGGTTCGGGCAAGCTGGCGCGCAAAGCCATGCCGCCGGACGCAACCGCCTCCCCTGCGCAAGCCGAGCGCACCGCCTTTACCGGGCGCGATTTGCGCAAGATCTATGTCACCGGGGAAACCGAGGTGCATGCGCTGCGCGGCGTCGATTTCGATATCCGCAAGGGCGAGATACTGGTCCTGCTCGGGCCCTCCGGAAGCGGCAAGTCGACCCTGCTCAACATCGTCGGAGGGCTTGATCGCGCGACATCGGGCAGCCTCCATTACGAGGACACCGAACTCTCCGCGCTGGACGATGCCGATCTCACCCGCTTCCGCCGCGCCCAGATCGGTTTCATCTTCCAGTTCTACAACCTCATCCCCTCGCTCACCGCCGAAGAGAACGTCCGTCTCGTGACCGATATCGCGGATGATCCGATGGATCCGGGAGAGGCCCTCGCGCTTGTCGGCCTTGCCGAGCGTCGCCACCACTACCCGGCGCAGCTTTCGGGCGGTGAGCAGCAGCGTGTCGCCGTGGCGCGCGCCATCGCCAAGCAGCCCGGTGTGCTGTTGTGCGACGAACCCACCGGCGCGCTCGACAGCCAGACGGGCGTGCGCGTGCTGGAAACGCTGGAGGCCGCCAACCGCGAGCTCGACACCACCCTGCTGATCATCACGCACAATGCCGGGATCGCGGCCATGGCGGACCGCGTGTTCCATTTCCTCGACGGCACGATTGCCAGGATCGAGACCAATGAGCGGCGGATCAGCCCGGCGGAGATCAGCTGGTGAAGGCACTCGACCTGAAGCTCGTGCGTGATTTGTGGCGCATGCGGGGACAGGCCCTTGCCATCGCCATCGTGCTGGCCGCGGCATCGGCGACCTTCATCCTGTCCATGGGTGTCCATCGTTCGCTCTACGAAACACGCGAGGCCTATTACGCGCAGAACAATTTCGGCGACGTTTTCTCCTCCATGACCCGCGCCCCGCGCAGCGTGGTCGATGAGGTGGCGCAGATCGAAGGCGTGCAGCAGGCACAGGGGTCGATCCTGCAATATGCGATCCTCGATTTTCCCGACCGCAGCGAGGCCGTGCGCGCCCTCCTCCAGTCGGTCGACGAGCGCGGACGCGACAGGCTCGACCGAGTCACGCTGAAAGCCGGCCGCATGCCGATGCCCGGGCAGCCGGGCGAAGTCGTGGCCGACGAAGCCTTTGCACTGGCCAATGAGGTTGGACCGGGGGACGAGTTCGACGCCATCATCTACGGCCGGATGCAGCGCCTCAGGGTCGTCGGCATTGGTCTTGCGCCCAACTACGTCAATGCGCTGGCACCTGGAGACATCGTGCCCGATGACACGCGCTTCGGTGTCTTCTGGATGGGGGAGGAGGCGCTCGAAGCCGCAACCGACCGGACCGAGGCGATCAACGCCCTCTCGGTCAAGCTGCAACGCGGCGCATCTGAGGCCGATGTCATTCGCGCGATCGACCGCATCCTGGCGCCCTATGGCGGCGCAGGTGCCTACACCCGCGAGGATCATCCCAGCCACGCCTTCCTCGAGAGCGAACTCGACCAGCTGGAAGCAATGGTGCAGGTGATCCCGCCGATCTTCCTGATTGTTTCGACCTTCCTCGTCTATGTCGTGCTGGGCCGGATGATCCGCACCCAGCGCTCGCTCATCGGGCTGCTCAAGGCATTCGGCTATTCGGGCCTCGCAATCGCCTGGCATTACCTCAAGTTTGCCCTCGCCATCGCCCTGCTGGCCACTGCCCTGGGCGCAGCAGCAGGCATCTGGATGGGGCGCGCCATGACCGAGCTCTATGGCGAATACTACCACTTCCCCTTCCTGCGGTTTCATTTTGCTCCCGGCGTCTTCCTGAGCGCAGGGGCGCTGGCGATGGGTTCGGCCGCGCTGGGCGCCGTCAGCGGCGTCTGGTCGGCAGCGCGCCTGACACCAGCCGTGGCCATGTCGCCGCCCCCGCCGCCGGTCTATCGCGCCGGCTTCGTCGAGCGGGTCGGGGAAAAGGCCGGCTTCACCGCCATCGGGCACATGATCGTGCGGCACATCGCGCGCTGGCCGACCCGTTCGGCGATGACCGTGGGCGGGGTCGGCCTGTCGATCGCGCTGCTGTTTGCCACGCTGAGCTTCATCGATTCGAGCAACTACATGCTCTCATCCTATTTCTTCCGTTCGCAGCAGCAGGACCTGTCCGTGACCTTCACCGAGGCGCGGAACGAGGACGTCCTGTTCGAGCTGGCGCAGATGCCCGGCGTGCTGCGCGTCGAGCCGGTCCGCGCGCTGCCGGTGGAGATGAGCCACGCCAACCGGGTGGAGCGCACCGCGCTCGAGGCGATCGCGCCCGATGCCATGCTCTCTGCGCGTATCGACCAGGACGGGAACCTGATCGCCATGCCGCCGGGCGGTCTCATGCTCAGCCGCCAGCTTGCCAGCCAGCTGGGGGTCCGTCCGGGCGACAACGTCCGCGTCAAGATGCTGGGCGGACGCCGCACCGAAGCCATGCTTCCGGTTGGCGCGATGGTCGATGAATTCATCGGCGCGCGGGCCTATGCAAGCCAGGACACTCTCGATACGCTGGCCCGCGATAGTGCTCCGGTCGGAGCAGCCCTGCTGTTGATCGATCCGGCGCACCGAGATGATATCCTCGCGGCGCTCAAGGCGATGCCGGTGGTGCTGAGCATTGGCGATCGCGATCTGGAGATGGCACGGTTCCAGGAGATGATAGACGGGAATATCAACACGATGATCATCTTCTACATCGCCTTTGCCTCGGCCATTGCTGTCGGCGTGGTCTACAACGGCGCGCGCATCCTTTTCTCGGAGCGCGCGCATGAACTCGCGACCTTGCGGGTCCTCGGGTACCACCGGCGCGAGGTCGCGGTCGTGCTCATTGGCGAGATCGCGCTCCTGGTGGCCATATCGGTCCCGGTCGGCCTGCTGATGGGATACGCCCTCGCCCAGTTCATGCTGCACATGTTCGGATCGGACCTGTTCCGCCTGCCCTTCGCGCCCGCCGACGCAACCTATGCCAAGGCTGCCCTCGTGGTGCTGGCCGCAGCCATGCTGACGGCGGTGACGGTGGCACGACGCGTGATGCGGCTCGATATGGTCCGCGTCTTGAAGGCACGCGAATGATGATGGAGCGCCTCAAACGATGGCGCTGGGCGCTGCTCGCCACGGCGATCATGCTGGCAGGCCTGCTCTACGCGATGTGGCCGGAAGCCGTTGCGGTCGACACGGCCAAGGTTTCGCGCGGCGCGATGACGGTGGGGATTACCGATGACGGGGTAACCCGGGCAGAGGAATTCTACATCGTTTCCGCTCCCGTTACCGGCTACCTGTCCCGCATCGAACTCGAGCCCGGCGACAAGGTCGCGCCCGGCACGCTGATCACGCGCATGACGGGGCGTCCCTCCAGCCCGCTCGACCAGCGCACGCGTGCCGAAATGCGCGGCGCGCTGGCTGCGGCGCAGGCGGCCGAGGGCGGTGCCAGCGCGGCGCTTGCCCAGTCGCGCCGCGACCTCGCGCGCGCCGAAGCCATTTTCGAACGCGGTTTCCTGCCGCGCGCGCAGCTGGAGGCGGCGCGCACGCGGGTGGCCGCCGATCGTTCGGCCCAGGCGCAGGCCCGGGCGGAGATTGCCCGCCTGAATGCCATGCTGGCCGATCCCAGCGGCCTTGGCAGCGGCGCGGCGGTCGGCGTGCGTGCGCCCTCGGGCGGCGAGGTGCTGGCGGTTCTCAACGAAAGCGAAGGGGTCATCACCGAGGGGACGCCGCTGGTGACGCTCGGCAACCCCGACAGTATCGAGGTCGTCGTCGACCTGCTCTCGCGCGAGGCGGTGCGCGTCGAGCCGGGGATGCGGGTGGAAATCTCGCAATGGGGCGGCCCGGATCCGCTGATCGGCAAGGTCGAGCGTATCGAGCCTTTCGGGCGGCAGCGCATTTCCGCACTCGGCATCGAGGAGCAGCGGGTCAATGTCATCATCGGCTTCGAGGAGGGCTCGGCTGCACAGGGCGTGCGGCTGGGCCACGGCTACCAGATCGACGCCACCATCGCGCTCTGGCAGGCCGAGGACGCGCTGCGTCTGCCCATCGGGGCGCTGTTTCGCGGACCCGATGGCGGTTGGCAGGTATTCGCGGTCGAGAATGGACGCGCGAGGGCCACGACCGTGACCCTAGGCCGGATGAACGATGAATACGCGCAGGTGCTGGGAGGGATTGCCGCTGATGCCGAGATAATCCTCAATCCTGGCAATACCATAGAGGACGGCACGCGCGTCGCCCCCCGCGAATAGCGCTGCGACCTCAGCTCTTGCAGCTCTTCGATCCGGTTGCGGCATCGCCGAGCAGCACAGGCGGATGGTCCGCCCGGGCAAGGGCAACGCGCTCTTCGGGAGCGAGGCTGACCGGATCGCGCCGATATGTGTCCTCCCGGAAGCGCACCCCGCCCCCGTTTTCGACCTGCGCCGTGAAATAGGTCACATAGAGCGGGATCGGCTGCGACAGGATGATCGTGTGCGTTTCGTCCTTGGCCACCTCGGCCTGGACTTCCGCCGGATCCCAGCCGTCGCCGACAAGCAGCGTTTCCACAAAGGAAAGCGCCCGATCGACGCGCACGCAGCCATGGCTGAAGAAGCGGTCTTCCTCGGCGAAAAGCTTGCGGTTCGACGTGTCGTGCAGGAACACGCTGTAGGGATTGGGCATGACCAGCTTCATGCGCCCGAGTGCGTTGTTGTCGCCCGGCATCTGGCGATAGCGGCCGTTCTGGTAAACATAGCCGCGTGCCCGGGCCGCCGCCGGATTGCGCTGCACGAGCGAGGCAATGCCTTCTGCAGCGATGCTCGAAGGGATTTCCCACCAGGGATTGAGCACCACGCCGCTGACCTGCGTTGTGAAGACCGGCGTGCGCGTGACCGGCTTGCCAACGATGACGCGCCATTGCTCGCGAGGCTTGCCGTTCTCCCACAAGGTCAGTTCCTGCGCGGCGATATTCACCATCAGGTAGCGTTTCCCCAGCCGCGGTGGAAGCCAGCGCCAGCGCGCCAGGTTGGCACGTATCACCGCTTGCCGACCGGCATGCGTTTCGCGCTCCAGAGCGTCGACCAGAGCCTCGTAATGCGGATGCGAAGGGCGAACCGAGCGCAGGTAGAGATCGAGCCGGTTGGCCGCGAGCGCCTCTTCGAGCCCGGCCCACAAAGCCTCGTCGTCGACGCTGCCGTCGATGTGCCACCAGGCGGGGCGCTCGGAGCCGCAGCACCGACCGCGCCAGGCACGCATCAAGGTGAGCGCAGCATTCCCGGCCAAGGGCGCGATGCGTTTTCGATCCCCGCTGTCGATTGCGACCCGCAGGCGCGTATCGGTTCCTGCGGGGAGCGTAATACCCTCTCCCGGCGCGCGCTCTATCCAGCGCAAGAGGTTTTCCGCCTTGGCCGGGGTCCAGCCGGTCTGCGCCGCTGCGGGCGAGGATGCCAGCAGGGCGGCAGCAAGGAACAGGACAAGGAAGCGTAACAGCATATCGACCTCCGGCGTGGACAATCACGCGTTGACAAGGCGATTAGACCAGTACCGCAAGAGGTTCAAACTCGAAGCAGGAGCGCCGATCGCCGCCAACGGGTTGCAGAATAACTTGAACTCGGCTGCAATCGGGCAGACAATCATCGCTGGAGGCCTGCCATCGTTGAACTGACATTCCTCGGCGCTGCGGACACCGTCACCGGCTCGCGGTTCCTGTTCGAAACTTCGCGCAGCAGGGTGCTGGTCGATTGCGGCCTGTTCCAGGGATTGAAAGTCCTGCGTTCACGCAATCGCAAGCCCCTGCCGGTCGATCCGGCCAGCATCGACGCGGTGGTTCTGACCCATGCCCATCTCGATCACTCGGGCTATTTGCCGGTCCTTGTGAACAACGGCTTTGACGGCCCGGTCTTCTGTACCGAGGGTACGCGCGCGCTGTGCGGCCTGCTGCTGCCCGACAGCGGTTATCTGCAGGAAGCAGACGCGCGCTACGCCGCCAATCGCGGCTTCAGCCGGCACGATCCACCGCTGCCGCTTTACACCCGCAAGGATGCGCTGGCCTCGCTGGAAACGCTTGTCCCGCACCCCTTCAAGCAGCGCATAGATATCACTCCGGACTGCTGGATCACTTTCCATCGCGCAGGGCACATACTGGGCGCGGCCATCGTCGAACTGGTGGCCGATGGCACGCGCATCGTGATCTCGGGGGATCTGGGGCGCTACGACGATCCGCTCATGTTCGACCCGGAGCCGCTGCGCGCGGCGGATCACCTGCTGGTCGAATCGACCTATGGCGACCGGCTGCATCCCGATCTCTCCGCGCAGGACGAACTGGAAAGGATCATCAGGCGGACCGTGGCGCGTGGTGGCAGCGTCATCATCCCCTCCTTCGCGGTGGGCCGTGCGCAGTCACTGCTCTACCACATCGACGCCATCCGCAAGCGCGGCGCCCTGCCCGATGTGCCGGTCTATCTCGACAGCCCGATGGCCTGCAGCGCGACCGACATCTTCTGCAAGCACCCCGACGATCACCGGCTCACCGCCGAACAGTGCCGTGATGCGTGGGACGATGTGATCTACACGCGCGAGGTCGAGCATTCGAAGCGCCTCGACACCGAGCCAGGCTCGAAAATCATCATCTCCGCCAGCGGCATGGTCACCGGCGGGCGCATCCTCCACCGCCTCAAGCGCTATGGGCCCGACCGCAGGAGCACCATCGTGCTTGCCGGTTACCAGGCCGCCGGAACGAGGGGCGCGGCGCTGCGCGACGGGGCAGAGACGGTCAAGATCCACGGCCAGCAGGTCCCGATCAGGGCGGAAGTGGTCTCGCTCGACATGCTCTCCGCCCATGCCGACCAACACGATTTGCTGCGCTGGCTGGGCGGCTTCCAGTCACCGCCCGGCGAATGCTTCGTCGTCCACGGCGAGGCAGGTGCGGCAGATCGCTTGCGGTTCGAGATTGCGCAGACCTACGGCTGGAACGCACGGGTGCCCGAACACGGCGAAACGGTCCGGCTGGGATGAGCGACAGCACCAATCGCGACGCGCTGGGAGCACCCGGAGAATTGGTGCCCCTGGCAGCCCGCCGACTGGGCCTGCACACCCAGCGCGAGGATGTAGCCATCGTCCACCGCGACTGTTCGGTAGCCCGTTCCGAAGGATTGAGCGGACGCTCCCGCGTCGAGCTCAGGGCCAACCGGAAGAGAGCGGTCGCGCGCTTATATCAGGTCGACAACGGCATGGTCGCGCCCGACAGTATCGGCCTGTCGGAAAGCGCCTGGCACAAGCTGCGCCTCGACGAGGGCGAAGGGGTGACGCTGCATCATGCGCGCGACACCGGCTCGATGCGGGCCTTGCGCGGAAAGGTTTATGGACACAGGCTTTCGCAAAGGGACGCGTCAGCCATTTTCCGCGACATCGTCGACGGGAAGCTTTCCGACGTGCAGATTGCCGCATTCGTTGCGGCACTCGCCAGCCATGCGCCCGAGCGCACCGAGATAACAGCCCTGACCCACGCGATGGTGGCGATTGGCGAGCGCCTCTCTTGGCCGGGCGAAGTGGTGGTCGACAAGCATTGCGTCGGCGGGCTGCCGGGCAACCGCACCACGCCCATCGTTGTCTCGATCGTGGCCGCGGCCGGACTGACCATCCCCAAGACATCCTCGCGCGCAATCACCTCCCCGGCCGGCACGGCCGACACGGTGGAGACCATGACCCGCGTCGATCTCGGCGTTAAGGATATGCGCCGCGTGGTGGAACAGGAAGGCGGCTGCCTGGTCTGGGGCGGTGGCATCGACCTTTCCCCCGCGGACGATCTGCTCATCCGGGTCGAGCACGAGCTGGAACTCGACTGCACCTCGCAGATGGTCGCATCGGTATTGTCGAAGAAGATTGCCGCAGGTTCGACCCATGTCCTGATAGACGTTCCTGTCGGGCCGACCGCCAAGGTGCGATCGCGCGCCGATGCGGATGAACTTGCCATGTTCATGCGGGGCGTTGGCGAGGCCTTCGGGCTGACAGTGCGGACTGTCATGTCCGATGGCCTGCAACCGGTCGGCGACGGGATCGGGCCGGCGCTGGAGGCACGCGACGTGCTGGCCGTGCTGGAGAACGACCCGCACGCGCCACAGGAATTGCGCACAAGGGCGCTGGGGCTCGCCGCTGCTGTGCTCGAGATGGGAGGAGCCTGCGCTACGGGCAGCGGCATTGGCGCAGCCACTGCTATCCTCGACGAAGGGCGCGCGCTGGCGAAATTCATGGCAATCTGCGAAGCCCAGGGCGGGTTCCGTCGCCCCGGCATTGCCCCCTTCACCAAGGTCATCGAAAGCGAACGCCCGGGCCATGTCGCTGATATCGACAACCGCCGCCTTGCGCGGCTCGCCAAGCTGGCCGGGGCACCGCAAGCGCCCACTGCCGGCGTCGCGCTTCACGTCAATCTCGGCGATGGCATCAGCCGCGGGCAGCCGCTGCTCACCTTGCATGGTGAAAGCCGGGGCGAGCTCGACTACGCGATCGATTACTACCAAACGAATACCAATCTGATCGAGGTCCGGGCCAAGTGAAACCACTCCTGTTCACGCTTCACGCTGCCGACAGCCTTGCGAGCGACATGCTTGCAGGCGGGCTCTTCGATGAAGGTAACGTGGAACGCCGCCGCTTCCCCGATGGCGAAAGCTATGTCCGGCTCGAGACGGGTGTCGAGGACCGGGCGGTGGTGTTCCTGTGCAGCCTCGACAGGCCGGACGAACGGGTAATGACCCTGCTGCTGGCAGCCGAGGCGGCGCAGGCGCAGGGCGCGCAGCAGGTCGGGCTGATCGCTCCCTATCTAGCCTATATGCGGCAGGACAAGGCCTTCAGGCCCGGGGAGGCGGTCTCGGCCCCTGTCTTTGCCGAAATCCTTTCGCGCCGTTTCGACTGGCTGGTCACGCTGGAGCCGCACCTGCACCGGATCACGAGCCTCGATGAAATCTTCACCATCCCTGCGCGCGCGGCCGAAGCGACGCAGCCGATAGCCGAGTGGATCGCAGCCCATGTCGAGCGCCCCTTCCTCGTCGGCCCCGACAGCGAAAGCGCGCCCTGGATCGAGCGGATCGCGGCAAGGCTCGATGCGCCCTTCGCCGTGCTGGAAAAGGAGCGTCTCGGCGATCACGAGGTCCGTATCGGTGGGACGCTCGGCGGCTTGCGACCGGGTATGACGCCGGTCGTCGTCGACGATATCGTGTCGAGCGGGGGAACGCTGGCAACAATCGTCGAGCGCATCGCACAAGAGGCGGATCGTGCCGCCGTCTGCATTGCCGTCCACGCGCTCTACGGCGAGCTTCCCGCCCCTCTCGCCTCCTCCGCCAGCCTACAGGCGCTGGCGAGCAGTGACAGCGTGCCGCATGCGAGCAACCGGATCGGGATTGCGAACCCGCTTCTGGCCGAGGCCGAACAGCTCATCACCCTCAACCTGAAGCGCCATCGCTTATGAGGATGCGAACCGAAAGCTAGCGGGCGCTGTTCCGAACGACGGCAGCCGGGCCGGCCAAAAGCAGCTCGTCCCACAAAACGATCACCACGACCGCAGAGCCAAGTACGTGGAGCACCATTGCGACAAGCAGCGTCAGCACGATCGCGCGGGGCGTCGCGCGGCTCTGGCCCTGGCTTTCCCTGGACAGCGTCACCAGATCCTCGAAACCGGTACAGGCCGCGGCGACCGCAGCGAGAAGAAAGGCAAAAGGAGCATAGGCCCCCGCCCGCTCGATGATGTCACCGATGAAGACATACATGCCGGCGTCGACAATCGTATCGAGCCCGTAAAGGACAAGGCCGAGCGGACTGACCTCGCGGCGTATTTCGGCCGCTTGCTGGACAACGTCGCTGGAGGGTCATGCGGTGAAGGAAAGCGAGGCTCGCAAACTGCGGGACCAGAGAGGGCGGCAACCCCGGCCCGCTTCACGAAAATGACAGCCCCATCGCTGAAGACGCCCAAGTGGATTTCTGGATGACCGGCGGCCGGATCATAAGAATGGCTTAAATCCCCGCGGCAGATTTCCTCTCACTCTTCGAGCGCTCTCGCAACCGCGTCGGTTAGAGCCGAGACCCATCGATCCATTCGAATATCCGCTAATGGCGCGCCCGGCAGGACTCGAACCTGCTGCCTCAAGATTAGAAGTTAGGTCTAACGGTTCCCATAGGCCATCAAAGGCCCGCAATTCTGCGGTTTATGCTTTCCATTTTGTCCATCGCTTGCATGTTACCTCAAGCTGAGTTACCTAGCATGTTACCTATTGCCGATAAGGTAACAGGCGAGCCGAGGTGAGGCGGCAACCTCCACCCCGGCTCTATCGCAACCCTGGATAGAGGGCACGACCGATGGACATAGCAACTGAGATACCCCTAGCAAGCTTCGACGGCAGGTTTGTCGTGATCCAAATTCAAAGCGGCTCAAAGCTGATTGAGCTAGCCTTGGATGCACACCAAAGCGCACGCCTAGCGGGACAGCTGAAATTCGCAGCGCAGGATGCTTTCGACAAACAGCGCGAGAGCAATGTCATCCAGTTTCGAAAGCTTTCCAATGCTGACTGATACCAAGATCGCAGCAATCAAACCGCCCGAAAAGGGACAGGAAGAACATGCCGACCATAAGGTGACGGGGCTACGGCTTCGTGTTGGCGCTGGCGGGGCCAAGACATGGACTTTGCGCCGCCGTGTGGGCGGTAAGGTGATAAACCGGAAGCTTGGCACTTATCCGGCAATGAGACTGGCACAAGCGCGCAACGCTGCCGAGGCAATGATTGAGGCGCTAGAGCGCGATGGCAGCACGGAAGGAATCGACAGGCCTTTTGAGGTGGCTGCCGAGGCATGGATTAAAGCCAAGAAGCGCCCTGCCCTAATCAGTCGCCAGCTAGAGCTTCACGTTTACCCTCATTGGCGAGGGCGCAAGCTAGGCGAGATAAAGCGCGCTGATGTGCGCGACCTTATTGCGGGGCTGGAAGGTGACGTTCTGCCAAACCGCGTTCTGGCGACCATCAAGACAGTCTTTGGCTACGCTATATCGCAGGACTGGATTGAGAACTCGCCAGCCGACCGCATCGAGAAGCCAAATAGCGAGACCCCGCGCGACCGCGTTCTGGATATGGGTGAAATCGCGCGCGTTTGGAATGCGACTGGCCTTCTAGGCTATCCGGTCGGCCCATGGGCGCGACTGCTCTTGCTGACAGCACAGCGCCGCAGCGAGGTTGCAGGGATGCGATGGGCAGACCTCGACCTAGACAACGCAACGTGGACGCTCTCGGCAGGCGATACGAAGGCGAAGCGCGCCCACCTTGTTCCCCTCGCCCCTGCGGCGGTGGAAATCATCAAGGCTATGCCAGAAGTGGGGGACTACGTTTTCTCGACTTCCGCAAACACTCCCATGAGGGGCTTTGCGCGCGCCAAGTCGCAAATCGACCAATGGCTAGAGAGCAAGGACATGGCCCTAGCAGAGCCTTGGCGCTTTCACGATCTAAGGCGCTCGGCAGCAACGCACATGGTCCGGCTCGGCATTCCCGAACTTGTGGTTTCCCGCGTCCTGAATCACCGCGTCCAAGGCGTTACAGGACAGGTCTATGCCCTTCACTCCTATGCTCCCGAAAAGCGCCATGCTTTGGAAGCTTGGGCGGCGGAAGTGGACAGGGCAGTGCATGGCGACCGTGGAGGCAATGTGGTGTCGATCAATGGCTGAATATGAATTGCAATCGACTGGCGACGATGAGGCAGACAACGTTAATTTGCCTGTTTTGCTGGCGCTGACCGGCGGTAAAATCGACAGTGAAACGACTTCATATCTCGCAGAGGTTTTGCGGTCAGACTACGCACTCAGTCCAACCCTCCGGCAAATTCTCGCTGACGCGTTAGACGGAGAGAGCAACGATCTAAGGCTAACGCTCGCTCGCAAAGGAAAGACAGGGCCGCTTCCGAAGCAGCCGCCATTGTTCAAAGCCATGGTCGATTGGGCAAGCAAGATGGCATGGGGCCAGTTTATCAGCGAGCACCCAGAAAGCGACATCAAGCTTGAAAATGCCATTCAGGATGCGTGCGAGCACTTTGACATCCAGAGGTCAGAAGCCTTCGCTGGCCTCAAAGTATGGAGAGAGGTTCACGAGCGCGGCTAGTCCATGGGTTATAGGCTAATTCTTGGACAAGGGACTGGTCGCGCTCGCATAAAATATCAGTATTAAAAGTGTCGCCCAAGAAAAAGGAGGCGACACATGGCAAGGCTCCTCAGCCCCAAGAAGGTCTGCGAAGAGGTTTCTTTCTCTCGCGCTACGCTCGACCGCCTAGTTGCGGCTGGCGATTTTCCTGCTCCAATCCGCATCACGCAAAACCGCTTAGCCTATAGTGCCGAGGCGGTTGAAAAATGGATCGCAGACAAGCTGGGAGCAGCCTAATGGACACGAAAAACCCCCGCCTGGGGTCACAGGCAGGGGCTTCGGTATCCATTGCAGCGGACACCCTAGCTCTTACTAAAAACCGCCCGATTTTGCAAGCGAATAGCGCCATGCGCGCCCGCCTCACCATGCTCCTTTGGGCGTGGCCGTGGAAGGTCCAAAGCGACCGGAGGGCAGCATGAGCGACAAGCCCAAAACCACACCGCAAGCCAAGTGGCGCAATGCCAATCCGAAGGCCACCTGGGCGCACGCTTCGCTTCGCTCGGCACTACGGCGCGGCCTTATCACTCGCGGCAAGTGCGAAGTCTGCGGAGAGGCCGAAACCGATGGCCATCACCCGGACTATGACCGCCCGATGAAAGTGCAATGGCTATGCCGGAAGCACCATCGCGAGCTGCACCGAAGGCAGTCCAATGGGCAAGCCTAGAACCTTCACCACCCTGCCGGTCGCGATGATCGCAGACACGGACCTAACCGCGCTCGACTTGCGTGTTGCGGCAGTCATTGCCCTGCACGATGGCATGAGCGCGGTGAAGGGCAAAGGCGGCGGGTGCTATGCGAAGAACCTAACGCTGGCAGCCCTCGCCCGCACCGATCCCACCAACTTCAGCAAGTGCCTCTCCCGCCTTATTAGCAAGGGCTATGTGACCCGCGAACCGCAGCTGATGGACAAGCGGCGCTTCACCTTGCGCGTCCAATATCCTGCCGATGATAGTTGGCGAGTTGACCAACCTTCAGGCGAGACGGTGGACGCCGAAACAGGCGAGATAGTTGGTGAACCCGCCAAGCCGACCCATGAGATAGTTGGTGAAGCCGATAGCAAGAATGGCGGTTCCTCTAGGCAAACTGGCCGACACTATATTTCCTTAAAGGAGGAACTAGATTCTGTAGAAACAGAGAAACTAAATTCCTTTGAAACGGCGCGTCTTAGCGATGCATCATTCCCGCCAGAGGATGACGAACCTGTCTGGCGAGTGGCCGATGCAATCCGACAGGAAAAAGATGCGGCTAAAGCCGAGGCTATCCGATGGGCGCTCGACGCTCACCTACCTCACAACCTGGAAGCCCTGCCCATTGGCGCACAGGTCTCCAAGCTCGACACGGCCTTCACCGCGATAGGCCGCGACCCCAACGCCCTGCACGACAAGGAACGGGCGAAATACACTCACCTACTCACCGACATTTTCGAGACCTTCATGGGCGGCGACATGGACGCGACCGCACAGCAAGCCTTGCGCCTGTCCGAAGACATGGCGGTCTATTGATGGAGAGGACAATGAACGAACTACAGCACGACTGGAGCGCACCGCCACACAAGCCGTGGTGGCCACCACACCCTAAGGGGGCGCTTCGATCACTCCGAGCAGGAGGGAATCTGGCGGCGGTGGAGACGCGTAAAAATCAAACTAAGGATGCCAGATCATGTTGAGCGCGCCCAAACATCTGCGGGACGCTGGCAGCGCCTTTTATACCTCGGTGGCGGATGAATACGCGATCACCGACGCGGCGGGCCTCGCCCTTCTCTCCCGCGCGGCTGAATGCGTGGACCGAATGACAGCGGCTCAGTCTGCCATCGCAGAACACGGCGAGCTTGTGCCCGACCGCTACGGCGGCGTGAAGCTCAACCCTGCCTGCAATCTCGAAAAAGACGCGCGCAGCGGATTCCTCGCAGCCGTGCGCGCCCTCAACCTCGATCTCGAACCCTTGCGGGACGGCCCCGGTCGCCCGTCTGAATAGGAGAACCAAAGTGCCTACCAATCGCACGCGCCGGAAGCGCAGCAAGCAAGACCTCGACCAGCACAAGCTAAGCGAACTCCATCACGGCCCCGGCACCTGCCTACTGGCTGGCTGCGGCTACTTCATGCACCCCGATTGGCCCGGAGCAGTCCCTGGCAATCAGACTGGCTTTTACTGGGAGCTTAGCGACGAGAACCAAGCCATGGTTCGCGAGGCCATGCTCTCCGATTGGCGGCTCTATCGCGATGAAGTGATGGCAGCGTGGGATGGCGAGGGCGATCCGTGGGCACTTACCGAATTTGGGGAGATTACCTGATGCGACCAGAAACAGATGAGCAATTCACCATCGCGGCCCGCGCCATTGCGACCGCATTTCTCGACCGCTTCGCTCACATGCACCTTTCTCGTGATGAGGTTGCGAACATCTCCGGCGCGGCTTTGTCGGAGATCCTTGCACAGCAGCTAGGCCCTTTCGGCGCGGTCGAACGGCTCCGCGACTTGGCTGACACATTAGAGCAACAAGTGTTGAAAGACGCACTGGATTCTTGACTTTGTTCTTGTTTTGTGCTAGCGCCAAAATCACCGGCAATGCCGAGGCCCACGGGGTGCTGATTCCCCGCTCACCCTTCACGGGCGGCCTCGGCATTTTTGCATCGATCCGCCCTTAAGAATTGGACGGATAGATGAAGACCCAAAAGCTGATTGAACTGGAACGCGACCGCCTCACCATTATGGAAGAGGCCCGTTCGCTCCTGCACGACCTTGAAAGCGAGACCGACGAGGCGAAGGCGCGCGAATTGGAACGCCAGCACGACAAGGCCATGCGCTCGCTCGATGCAAACAAGCTCGACATTGAGGAAGAGCAGATGAACTCCGCCGATGAGGCTGAGCGCAATGCCCGCCGCCCCGGATCGAACGGCAGCGTTGGCGGCAGCGATGACGGAGCAAACGACTTTGCCCGCGCTTGGAGCGGCGAAGGTCGCGGCGAGTGGATCGATGAAAAGGGCAACGCGGTTCGCGTGCTCGAAAACACCGACCGATTTAGCGACACCCGACAGCGCGGCAATGCCCTAGGCGATACCGTCCGAGCAATGGTGACTGGCGCACGCAACGACACCGAGCGCCGCGCCCTTGCTGAAGGCACAGATAGCGCGGGCGGCTATACCGTCCCCACGCCCCTCGCCTCTTGGTTCATCGACCGTCTGCGCTCGCAGTCCGTGGCGGTTCGAGCTGGCGCTCGCACAGTCCCGATGGAATCTCAGACTCTTGCCATCGCACGGCTCGAAACCGACCCGACGATTGGCTGGCGCGCTGAGAACGCGAGCATCGCTGAAGGCGATCCGACCTTTGGCGCAGTGACGCTCACCGCGAAGTCGCTGGCAGGCATCTTGAAGGTCTCGCGCGAACTAATGGCGGACAGCCTCAACGTGGGCGAAATGATCGAGAACGCTCTTGCGCAGACCATGGCGCTGGAGATGGACCGCGCCGCAATATGGGGCGACGGTTCGAGCAATCAGCCGACTGGCGTTGTGAACACGGTTGGCATCAATAGCGTTAGCATGGGCACGAATGGCGCGGCTCTGGCTGACTATGACAGCCTCATCGATGCGATCTATGAGTTGCACGCGGCAAACGTGCCGAACCCGACTGCTGGCATTCATCACCCTCGCACGGGACGCGAACTTGCCAAGCTGAAGGACGCAGACGGAAATCCGCTTGGGGTTCCCGGCATGGTCTCGAACGTTCCTTTGCTTTCGACCACGGCGGCTCCAATCGACGACACGCAAGGCACGGCGACCGACGCTTCGAGCGTGGTTTATGGTGACTTTCGCCAGATGTTCCTTGGTATGCGCGAGAGCATCAACATCCGCATTCTCGACCAGCTTTACGCTGACAGCGGCCAGATCGGCATTCTGGTTCATGCCCGCATGGATGTGCAGCTCGCACAGCCCAAGGCGTTCTGCGAACTCGCTGGCATTATTCCGCCTGCGTAACCTTTTCCCGGCGGCTGCTCGCAAGGTTCGCCGCCGGGTTTCCTGGGTGGGAGAGGGGGAACGGTCCTCCCCCAAGGAGACCCCTCTCCCATTCCCCTAAACAATTGGAGTTCCGCACTTGGCCACTACCATGCTTGGCAGCCTGTTAATCAGCTTGGGCTTGGACTCTGGAGAGTTCAAATCCGGCTTAGATGCTGCCGAAAAACAGATGAAGAAGTCGGAGCGCAACATGAAGCGCATGGGCCGCGACCTTCAGAACATCGGCAAGAGCCTCACCGTTGGCCTCACTGCGCCCATCGCAGGGGTGGCGTTGGCCTTTGGACGCGCGGCAGGCACGATGGCGCAGGAAAGCAAGAGCATGGCCAATTCGGCTCGCCTTGCTGGCGAGGGCTTTGAGCGCTTCCAGCGCCTTGCCCATGCCGCGAGTGTGGGCGTTGGTATTAATGCCGAAAAGCTAGGCGACATTCTCAAAGACACCCGCGACAAGATTGGCGACTTTGCCAGCACGGGCGGCGGCGAAATGGCCGACTTTTTCGAGAACATTGCGCCCAAGGTTAACCTGACCGCCGAGGCCTTCCGGGGCCTAAGCGGCAAGGATGCCTTGCAGCTTTACTATGACAGCCTCTCGAAGGCCGGCGTTTCGCAAGAGCAAATGGTCTTCTACATGGAGTCCATTGCCGACGAAGCCAGCGGCCTAATCCCGCTCCTGGCCGAAAGCGGACGCGAGTTCGACAGGCTTGCCAGCAAGGCTACGATTGTCTCCAGCAGCGATGCAAAGCAGCTAGAGGAATACACCGAAGCACAGCGCGAAATGACGAGCGCCACGCGGCAGCTAACCATTGCTTTCGTGAATAGCGGCCTGCTTGAAGGCCTGACCAATATTGTGACCGCGATTGCGGACTTCACTTCCAAGCTAGCCAAGGCCAGCCCCTTTGCTTTCCAGCTAGCGGCAGGCGTAGGCGCGGCGTTGGCAGTTCTAGGCCCGCTAGGCATTGCGGTGGGCGGCGTAACGCAAATCATCGCCCCGGCCATTGCAGCCTTCAAAACCTTTGGGGGGATGGTGACGGCGGCCGCCACAGCAAGCGGCTCTGCAATTCCAATCCTCGCAGGCTTGAAAGCGGCGATAGGTTCCGTGCTCGCAACGGCACTACCGTGGATTGCCGCACTGACAGTTGTGGCGGGCGTGATTTACCTCGTCGCAAACCGCAGCAAGCTGCACACTGACACGGCGAAGAAACTTGCCGAGCAGCAGGCCATTAACAAGCGCGTCACTGACAAGCTTAGGGAGGCAACCGACAACCTTGCGACCGCCCACGGCGAGGCCCGCAAGGCTGCGCTGGAATCTGCCCGCGCGACTTACGAGATGACAAAGCAGGAGCGCGATGCCGTATGGTGGAAGCTCCAGATGGCGAAAGCCGAGCTTCGCCTTGCGCAAATCCGCACCCGCACACAGCGCAACGCGACGACTGGCGGCGTGGCCGGAACGGCTGGCTTCATTCAGGGCCTAGGCGATACCGAGGTTGGCAAGGCTCGCGACCTTGCGGACGGCTTCGCAGCGCAGCTTGAAGAGCTAAACAAAGACCTTGCCGATGCGCGCAAGAAGATCACCGCGCCCGCTCCGGTCAACTCGTATGTCCCACCCTCCACTTCAAGCGGTAGCGCCACTGGCAGCAATGCACGCGGCTCCGGGCGTAGCAAGGCGGAAATTGAGGACCAGTTCAAGCGCGACCTTGGCGCGCTCTATGAGCGCACATGGTCCGCGATGTCGGCGGTTGCCACCAGCGCGGAGGAAAGGGCTGAACTGGAGCTGCGCAGCGTGGAGCTTGCCCGCCTTCAGGCCTTGAAAGAGATTGAGGCTAACGAGGACTACAACGAAGCGCAAAAGCGCGAGCTTGCCGGAGCGGTGGAGTTCCTTGCCGACCGCGAACGAGCGGCGGTGGAGTATCAGCGCATGGTGGAACTGGAGCGCGAGGCAGCGGACATGGCCGCAACCCGCGTGGACATTGAGCGCGACAAGCTGGACCTTCAATACAGCATGGCCAACACGCAGGCCGAGCGGAAGCTCATTGCTGCCGAGATTCTTGCACTGGAGCAGGAATACAGGCGCAACCAGCTAGAGATGGTCATTGCCAGCTCTACGGCAGCCGATGCCGAGAAAAGGCGCGCACAGGCCATCCTAGACAGTCTGGAGGCTATTGAGGCCGGAGAGCGTGCCGAGGATGCAAGGCGCAACGAAACCGACGCGGAACGCTATGGGCGCGAGATAAGCAAGACGGGCGCGCAGATTGGCGAGGAATTGGACCGCATCAAAATTCGCGGTCTTGAATCGCTTAATGATGCGCTGACGGATGCAATTGTGAACTTCCGCAATTTGCGCGACACGGTTTCCGGCGTTGTGAAAAGCATTCTTGCCGACCTGATCCGGCTGCAAATTCAGCAAGCAGTTATCAAGCCGCTAGCCGGGGCAATGGGCATTCCAATTCCCGGCTTCGCCACTGGCACTAGCTTTGCTCCTGGCGGCATGGCGCTTGTCGGTGAGCGCGGGCCGGAGCTTGTGAACCTCCCACGCGGGTCAAAGGTCAAAACGGCAGGCGTAACAAGCGCCATGCTTCAAGGTCCGATGGGCCAGCAAAGCATGAGACCGATCCATATGACGGTGAACACACCCGACGCGGATAGCTTCCGCAAAAGCGAAGGCCAGATTGCGCGCGAACTTCGCCGCAAACTGAACGGGGTTTGAGAATGAAACTGGACGCAAGCCAATTCAGCAATGACGAGATTGCCGAAATCCTCGCAAAGCAGCTTGAAGCGGTGGAGCAAGAGGCCATCGCTTTTGGCCTTCCTCGCGCAGCAATCGGCATGGGCTTTGCCCGCGCGGCCCGCCGAATACGCGAGGCGATGGAGCGCGATGGCGCAACGATAAACTAGAGCAAGCGGCGTACCACTACGAACACCGCCACTCCGAAGCAGAAAAGCGCCAAGACCAACAGCCCTGCAAACTCCAGTTTGGCGAAGCGGTCCCCCGGCTGAGGCTCCTTGTCGCGCCAATCCTTCATTGACCAATGTTCTCGCCATGTTCCATTTGAAGCATGGTCCGCCACTCTCTCGATTCGGTCAATGAGTTCGCCCGCCAAGGCTACAACCTGCGCATCACTTGCAGCGGCTGCGGTCGCGTTATCGAGGCCAATGCGGTCGAGATGATGGTGGAACTAAACAGGCGGCGCGCACCGTTGTCGATTGCCAGCCTGGAGGATCGCGCCAAGTGCCGGGAATGTGGCCACAGGGGTGCGACTGTCACTGCGTGTGAAGTGAATATCTAGCCAACTTTGAAAAGAAATCCGTCTTTGTGTAGCAAATACCAGCCACGGGAATTTGAGAGGAGACAGATGGACTTTATCGACTACGCGACTGTCGCGTTAGCGCTCTTCTTTTTTGAGTTCGGCCGATGGATACCGCCGGATGAATGGAAATCCCTGCTTGGAGTTCCAATTGCTGGAGTCGTATTTTCTGGGTTCCTTGGGGTCGCGACGACTGATCCTGAGAGATTAGTCGAAATGCTTATTGTTTGGTCAATGAGCAGTCTTGCGGGGTATCTGCGAAACAGAGCAGAGGTGGCTTAGTTTGCGATAAATAGACGACGGTAACAAATTCCACTGCTAAGGAATGTCTGATGAAACCGCTGGGCGGCGTGGTCAACGTTCTATTCCTAATTTGAGGGACCATCGAAAATGTCAGACTTGCGGCCATAGGGGCGCGACGAACACAGCTTGCGAGGTTAGCTTTTAGGCTGTTTTCCAGCTTCCGCCCTCTTGCAGTCGTGGCTTAGGATATTCGGTCACGTGTGCAGGTTGCGCTAACATTACACTGAACTTGATGCGGCTAGCGTTGGTCTCACTACGACCGCTCGCTGATCCCGAAGATAGCTCTGCGGATGCCTGAAGGGAGAGGACGCTGATTAGTCCCGCTTTGCCGCCTACTTTCTCCGCCGAATTATCGTCCGTCGCATCTGTGACCGTTATTGCCACATCAAATTCCACCGGTGATGGATTGGCTACCTTAGCCCCCCTCCCAGCTTCGCGACGGGTTGGGTTTACCTCGGCTTCGATCTCTTTCTCAGCTATGAATCTTTTTGCGTCGTCAACCCCGGCGACAATCTGTGAAAGCGTCTCAGCGACAAAGGTCTGAAGGTCCATCCGAATCTGCCCCTATCCTTGGCGCGCCGCATCAGCGCATTGTTACCTATACGTTACCTAGCTAAGCCAAGGTAACTCTCAAAACTTCGCAAAAGTGGCGCGCCCGGCAGGACTCGAACCTGCTGCCTCAAGATTAGAAGTCTCGCGCTCTATCCAGATGAGCTACGGGCGCGCGCCGACCTGCCCATAACGCGGCTTTGCGTGTAGGCCAATCGGCGATAGGCAGCGGCTTATGGAAAAGCCCCTCCCTTCAGCCACGACCACCGAGCCACGCTTCCGCTTCTATGATCTTGTGATGGCTGCATTCGTGACCGTGCTGCTGCTGTCCAATATCATCGGCGCGGCCAAGCTTTCGGCCATCCCGGTCGGTTTCTGGCCCGAAGGCTGGTGGCCCGCGCCCGAGGGCATGTTCATCTTCGGCGCGGGAATCCTGTTCTTCCCCGTCAGCTACGTCATCGGCGACGTGCTTACCGAGGTTTATGGTTATGCCCGCGCGCGGCGTGTCATCTGGACGGGCTTTGCCGCGATGGTCTTCATGGCGCTGATGAGCTGGGCCGTCGTCGCCATGCCGCCCGCCGACGGCTGGGACGGACAAGAGGCCTACAAGAGCGTTTTCGGCCTCGTCCCGCGCATCGTGCTCGCCTCCATCATCGCCTTCTGGGCGGGCGAGTTCGTCAATTCCTATGTCCTTGCGCGGATGAAAATCTGGACGGGAGGCAAGGCGCTGTGGAGCCGCACGATCGGATCGACCGTGGTCGGCCAGGCGGTCGACAGCGCGATTTTCTATCCCGTCGCGTTCCTCGGCATCTGGGAGACCAGCGCGGTGCTCACTGTCATGGTCACCAATTGGGCGCTCAAGGTCCTGTGGGAAGCGGTCCTGACGCCGGTGACCTATGTCGTGGTCGGCAGGCTGAAACAGGCCGAGGGGGTCGAGATTTTCGATACCGACACCGATTTCTCGCCCTTCGCGAATTCCGACACCCGCGCATAGGAAAAGGGGCGACCCGCAGGCCGCCCCTCCCTCCCCCTTTTAACAGGTCCGCCTAGAACTTCGCGCCCACAGCGACACCGTAGCGGCGCGGATCGAGCGTGAAGATGTTGGTGAACAGGCCCGACGACTGGTCGGTGACGTAAAGCCCGGTCACTGCATCGCTGTCGAACATGTTCTGGACGAAGCCGCGTACATACCAGCGCTCGTCCTGACCGTTCAGCTGCAACTGGGCGTTGACGATTTCATAGCCCTGGATGCGGTTGATATTGTCGTTGAAGATGCTGCCGTAGCTTTCGCCCTGGTAGGACACGTCGACGCGCGGCACGAGGCTCATGCCGTTGCTGAATTCATGCGTGTACTGCGCACCCACCGAGAACTTGAATTCGGGCGCCTGCGGCAGCTGGCTGCCCTGGATGTCGACCGGGATACCCGAAGACACCGTGATGCCGCCGAAGCCAGCTCCCCCCACAGCAGCAACATCGAATAACGCCTGGCAGAGCGAGAAGGCGCCCGTAGTGTTGGTTGAGGGGATCGGCGTGGTGGGCTGCAACACACCGCCCAAAACTACCCCGTTGACGTAATTGACGAAATTGTTCGCCTGCTCTGCACTGCCGATATCGGATGTCACCGCACAGTTGCTGCCAAGGCTGATGTCCTTGATGATGACGGTGTCGTCCTGACCTGCCGAGACATCGCGCGGATTGATCAGCAGCTTGCTCTCGGACACTTCCGAATTGAGGTAGCTGGCGTTGAAATTGACCAGCACGTTCGCCGCCGGTGAGACGATGGCTTCCGCTTCGATGCCCCAGATATCGGCATCGATATTGTCGTTCACCGAGGTGCGCGAAATAATGCGGCTGAGCTGCAGCCCGCTGTACTTGTAATAGAACCCGGTCAGGTTGAGGACCAGATCGCCGTTGCCGAAGACATTCTTCGAACCGATTTCGAAGGCGTCCACATCTTCGGGAGCGAAGGTCTCGTTGACCGCCCCCACCGACAGCGGCGGGTTGATACCGCCGGACTTGTAGCCCCGCGAATAGGAAGCGTAGAGCAGGTTGTCCGGAGTCAGCTCGAAGTCGGCCACGAAGCGCCCGGTCAGGCGGTCGAAACTGACGTCGCGTTCGGTGAACTCCTGCACGCCCGGCGTCGCACGGTCGAAATCGGCTGCGGCATAGTTCAGCGCATCGGTGATGTCCTGCGCCGAATAGGGCGCGATGAGCGCCTGGCCGCCGCTGAACTCGGTCGAGTTGCCATCGCTATAAAGCAGGGTGCGGGCACGCAGTGATTTCTCGTCATTGTTGTAGCGCAGGCCTGCGGTGAACTTCAGGCGATCGGTTGCCTGCAGGTATACCTCACCGAAGATACCGTAGCTGGTGAGGTTCATCTCCGGCGTGTTGTTCCGGTAGAAGGGCGAGATGCGGTAAACCGGCGTTCCTCCGGTCGCACCCGATGCCGTGACGGCAGCACCGAGAATACCGGCCGCGTAATCGAGGCCGAAGCTGTTCACATAGTAGCTGTTGTCCGAGATCTTGGCATCGAGATAGCTCGCGCCGACGAGGAAATTGAAAGCCCCGTCGAAGTCGCTGCTGATGTTGATTTCGGCATTGTACTGCCGCTGGTCCTGTTCGGACCGGTCGAAGTTGAGGCTGGTGTCGAAGCAACCGATGCTGTTGCCGCCGAATACGCCGACGCCATTGGGATCGGTCGCCGATTGGCATACTCCCCCTGCCGGCCCGTTCGGGATGAGCGTGTTGGCAACCGGCGCAAATGCGAACCCGAGCGTCGGGCTGGCGGCAAAGGCCTGGAGCGCCAACAGGCCGGGATTGTTCGCGAGCGAATCCTGCTGGCTCAAATTGTAGTCGGTGGTCGTGTCGATGCGGTTCTTGGTATAACCGCCGGTGAGCGAGACGGTCAGCGCGCCGATGTCCTGCTCGAGCGTCGCCATATAGATTTCTTCACGAGCGAAATAGGTCGGTTCGTAATCGATGGCGACGGTGCGCAGGTCGGTGGGGTTGACCGCATTCTGGAAGGCGTCGGGGCCATAGAGGCTTCCGAGACCGAGCGGCGCGAAGGCCGGACTCACAGCAATCGCAAGCAGTTCGTTCGAGCCCAGCACCCCGGCCAGCGTCGAATTCGCGTTGGTCACGTCGTTGCCGAGACGGTCGGGCAGACAGCCGAGCACGCCGGTGGGGTCGCGGTTACAGAGCTGTTTCTGGATACGCGAACGCGCATCGTCTTCCTCGAAGTAATATCCCATCAGCGTCAGGCGGGTATCGGCGGTCGGCTCCCACATGACGGTGCCGCGAATGGCGTACATATTACGGTCGTCGATATCGTTGCCGGTGACGAGGTTGTTCACGAAGCCGTCGCGGTCGAGGAAATAGCCCGCCACGCGCACGCCCAGCGTATCGCCGATCGGCACGTTGACCATGCCCTTGGCCTTGATGCTGTTGTAATTGCCGTATTCGAATTCGGCAGCGGCACCGAACCCGGTAAGGTCGGGCTTGGCGGTGACGACGTTCACGACGCCCGAAGTCGCATTGCGGCCGAACAGAGTACCCTGCGGCCCACGCAGGACCTCGACACGTTCGAGATCGAAGAATTCGGTTTCGAACAGACGCGAATTGGTCAGCGGCATTTCGTTGATGTGGATGCCGGTGGCGGAATCGCACGAGGTGCCGACGCACAGATCGCCGATGCCGCGGATGGTGAAGCTGGACGATGTGAAATTGGTCTTGGTGAAGGTGATGTTGGGCAGGGAAAGCTGGAGATCGCTGCTGTTCTCGATCTGCTGCGCTTCGAGCGCTTCGGCATCGAAGGCGCTGACCGCAATCGGCACTTCCTGAAGGCTTTGCGCCTGGCGCTGCGCGGTGACGATGATGATGCGGCTGCCATCGGTCTCTTCGACGATCCCGGACTCGCTGCTGTCGCCGGTGACGTCCTGCGCATAGGCCGGAACTGCGAATGCACCTGCACAGATGCCCGCCATCAGGGTGGCCCTGATCCTCATAATCCCTCTCCTCTTCCCTCAGCCCACTCAGACGGGGGCCTGAAGGCAAGCTATCATACATTCGTATGCGCGCAAGGTTTTGCGCATTATTCTTGCGCAAAACTGCTGCCCTGCGACCCTTTGTTGCATTGCAGCAATTTCACAGGATGCAATTGACGTTACGGCATGGCGCCCTTGCGCCTGCCTTCCCTTACGACATGGTGGGTTTCATCAGAGGAGTTCGCTGCTCTGCGCAATATGCGCGATGCCGCGCTTGCCACTGGAATCGCGGCTCAATTGCACCACGACGTCGATGACGCTGGCGGCATAGGCGATGGTATCCGAGCGCGTGAGGCCGATGCCGGTCTGCATGACCATCAGCGACAATTGCTCGAGCGCGCCGCGCAGGGAGTTCGCATGAATGGTCGAGAAGCTGCCCGGGTGACCGGTGTTGATGGCGCGCAGGAAGCTGACACTTTCCGCCCCGCGCAACTCGCCCAGCACGATGCGGTCGGGGCGCAGGCGCAGGGCTGCCTGAAGCAGTTCGTTGGCCGTCACCTTGGCCTCGCCCAGCTCGCCCTTCACCGCAACGAGGCCGACGCCGTTCTCGCCCGGCAGTTTGAGCTCGGGCGTATCCTCGACCAGCACCACGCGCTCCTGTTTCGGGATCTCGCCGAGCATGGCGTTGAGGAAGGTCGTCTTGCCGGTGCTGGTACCGCCGGAAACGAGGATGGTGCGGCGCTGGCGGATAGCTTCGCGTAAGAAAGCCACCGGCTCGGCCTGCGGGTCGGGCATCGGCCCTTGCTGCGCAGGAGTGAGCGGCCCGGTGTCGTAGGCGTCGAGCGGAAGGTCGAGGCGGCGATGGCGGCGAATGGCCATGGCCCAGTGCTTGCGCGCCGCGGGAGGGCCGCAGAATTGGACACGCGCGCCGTCGGGCAGGGTAGCGCCTAATAGCGGATGTTCGCGGTTGATGCCTTGGTGGCTGACCCGAGCGACCTGTTCGGCCAGCCGCTGGATCAGGCGGTCATCGATATCTGGGCGGATGACTTTCTGCATCCCGCCTGCCGCCGCATCCTCGACCCAGATTTCGCCCGGGCGGTTGACGAGGATTTCGGTGACCGTGTCGCGCTCCAGCCATTCGGCGAAGGGCTTCAGGTATGCTTCGAGATAGACGCTGCGCTCGCCGTGCAGGTCGACATTGGGCGCGTCTTCTTCCGGATTGTCGTCCGGCAGGAAGGGGTGGATGTCCGCGCTCACGCCTGCCTCAGCTGACCCGGCTGAAATCGAGGTCGCGGGCGGTGAAGATGCGGATGGGCTCGCCCTGCCGCACACGCACCGTGGGACCGCGCTTGCCGTCCTGCTCTGCCGCAGTGGCCGCCGCCGAGCCGCCGCCGCCGAGCACCAGCCCGCCTGCGCCGCCGGTCGCAAGCTGGCCGAGGCCGCCGACGACCGAGAGCAGCATGGCCGAGCCGAAACGCTTGAAGAAGCCGTTGCCCGAGACCTTGCCTTCGAGACCCGTGGTGCCGTCAAAGCCGATGGCGGGTGAGGCGAGGTTCACCGAGGCACCGTCGGGCCGGATGAGGCGCGTCCAGATGACATAGGCGCGTTTCTGGCCGTTCTGCATGCCCGACTGGTACTGGCCGATAAGACGGCTCGAGCGCGGCACGAGGACCTGCGTGCCGTCGAAGCTGCGTACGTCCTGGCTCACCACGGCGCGGACGTAGCCCGGCACATTGGTGTCGATGGCGGTTTCGAGGATGGCGGGGATGAGCGTGCCCTGCGTCACCGTGGTGGCGGGATTGGTCATCGCCTTGGCCTGCGCCGGAGCGCCGCCGACGCCGCCCACGCGGCTGGCGAAATCGCTGGCGGAATCGCCCGTCTGCGCGAGTGGAGCGCCCTCGCCTGCCTCGACAGCCGGACCGGTTGCAAGCGTAGCGGCTGCGCTTCCAGCGTCGAAGACGACGGTGGGGTTGTTGTAGGGATTACCTGCAGGCTGCGGTGGCGCGGCCAGCACCGGAGCGGGTGCAGGGGCAGCCATGGCGGCTGTCTGTGCAGGCGTCGGCGGAGCTACTTCGACAGGCGGCGGCGCTACCGGCTGGACTGCGGGCTGCGGCGCAACCGCCTCGCTGCCGACACTCGGCTGCTCGGGCAGGCGGGCGCTGCTCATGCTCCAGAGCGTAACCGCGCCAAGGCCTGCAACGATGGCGATGCCCGCCACCATGCCCATCGCATCGCCCTTGCCGCCGGGACGCGCCACGGCGGGGAAGGCGTTGCGCTGGGCGAGGTCGATGACTTCGGCATCGGTCTCGTCACGCGGATCGGTGTCGTTGGCGACCCTGGTGTCCTGCGGGATACGGTTGGCGAGGCGCATCAGTTATCTCCCATACGGGCAAATTCGCCGCCCGCAGTGCTCGCGGTGCGTTCGGGGCCGGTGTTGACCAGCGTGGCGGCCTGCTCGCCTGCACGCAATGTGATGGAGCGCGGGACGCCGTCGATGACGATAGTATCGCCGCGCACGGTATAGTTGACCGGGCCTTCGTCGCCCTTGGCGTTGGTGACGAGGATGGCGGGCACGTCGCGCCCGGCACCCCAGGTGAGGAAGGTCGCCTCGCCATCGTCGAAGGCACGTTCGGGCAATAGCGCGGCGTCTCCGTCACCATTCCATGCGAAATTGAGGTCGGCCGGGTCGACTGCCGAGAACGGGTCTGCGGGCGCCTGCTGTTCGGCCTTGGCCTCGGCCAGTTCGGCCTTTTTCGCCTCTTCTTCAGGGTCGACCGGATAATCGAAGCGCAGGACGTAAAGCGGCTTGGCATTCGGACTGGCCACGAGGTCGAACAGGTAAGTGCGCTTGGTGGTTACCACGGTCAGGTTGGTCGCCGCGCGTGCCTCCAAGGGTTTCACGAAGAGGATGTTGGCGCGCTTGTTCGGCGTCACCTGCCATGTCTGCGAATTGCCGATGGCGACGTTCTCGATGGCTTCATCCTCGCCGAAGACGATGCTCGCCTGCACGTTGACGCGGCCGGGGAGCGTGAAGACCTCCATCTCGTCATACATCACCTCCTGCAGGCGCGGATCGGCGAGCGCAGGGGCGCTGAGCAGCGAGAGCGAGAGCGCGGCAATCATGGCGCGTTTCATGGGTTTTTCTCCGTAGAACCGAGACTGCGCGGCGGGGCGGACTTGAAACGGCTGCCGATACCCGTCGTGCGGCTTGGGCCACTGGTAAGGGGCCCTGTCTGAGCGCCGCCTGAAGCGGTCGCGTAAACCTTGGTGGTGCGCGATGTCCCGCCGCCGCTGTCGTTGGCGGCAGCGCCGGTGGCGACAGCCGAGACATCGATGCGGCGCGCCTGTTCGCTCGCCTGCGTGGCGGCCTGCGCGTGTGCGAGCGGCTGGACCACTTGCGGCGCGGGTGCGGGAGCCGGCGTCTGATGGTTCGAGCTGTCATCCCTCGAGGGCACGAGGCCGAAGACGGTCCACCCAGACACCATGGCTCCGGCGACCTTGAACACCATCACCATCAGCGCGACATGCACCGCGCCGATCATGAAGAAGGCCATGCCCGCCTGTGCCGGGACAACGCCCGGATTGGCAGTCAGCGCCGAAAGAATGGGCACTGCAAGCTCGAGCATGATGGAGCCGCCCAGCACCGCGAACAGCGGCGCCAGCGCGCACATAACCACACCCTTTAGCCAGCCGGTAAAGAGGCCGCGCGTCCCGTTGAACAGCGCGAGCACCACGAAAACCGGCCCCAGCGCCACGAGGATGCCGAGCGCAATCTTGGTCGTGACCAGTAGCCCGACCGTGCCGAGCATGAACAGCATCGCGCCGAGCCACATCATCCCGTGCGGGCTGAAGGCGGAGAAATCCTGGTTGTTGCCGCTCGCTTCCTGGATAGCGATGAAGACGACATCAATCTTCTGCGCGAAGACATCGGTGGCCGAGCCGCGCGTGCCTGTCAGCACCCCGGCGAGCCAGTCGGGCGTGTAGACGAAGAGGTTCCACACCACGCTCTGGTAAGCGACCCAGCTGGTGGCAAAAGTCAGCACGAGGCCCAGCGTCATCATGCGCGGGACGAGGCTGCGCACGCCGATATTGGTACGGCCGGTCAGCAGCAGGAAGCCGAAGATCGCGATGTATATCGTGAGGATCGCGGTCAGCGCATAGCTGAGCGCGCCGCCCGAAGCGAAGAGCTTGCCGAAAGCGGCCGCGCTTGCCTCGCCTGCCACGCAGTCGACGCCGCGCAGCGCCGCTGCGACCCCGTTGCCTACCTGTTCGGCGACCTGCTGGCAGTTGGCGGAGGTCATTCGGCCGCCAGTCCGATCTCGATATCGTCGCCGCGCGCATCGTCCGGACCGCCCGGCCATGCCGTGCCGGTGAGCGCGGGGAACCAGTCGGCAGGCGCATCGCCCATGGCTTCACGCAGCAAGTCGAGACGGCGCACCGAGCTTTCGCGGCCCGAGAGCAGCGTCAGCACTTCGGGCGCGCCCGAGAGGTCGAGGCGAACCACGACGCTGGCATCGGGCTGGCGCACGAGAAAGCAGCGGCTGTGCGCAGGAAGCGTACGAATGAGCGCAAGCTCGTGGCTGGTGAGGCCGAAGCCGTCGCAATAGTCTTCGACGCGGGCGCGGCTGTTGGGCATGAAGACCATGGTCGCGGTCTGCTCCACCAACGCAGTCGAAATGCGGCTTTCCAAAGCGTCGCGCGCGGACTGGGTGGCGAAGCCAACCAGTGCATTGCGTTTACGCAGCGTCTTGAGCCAATCGCGGATGCGCGCAGCGAAGACCTCGTCGTCCAGCGCCTTCCAGCCTTCGTCGATGAGGATCATCGTCGGCTTGCCGTCGAGACGCTCATCGATGCGGTGGAAGAGATACATCATGGTCGGTGTGCGCAGCTTGGGGTTTTCGAGCAGCGCAGTCATGTCGAAGCCGAGCACGCGGGCGGTCAGGTCGAGCTGGTCGTCGGCATTGTCGAACAGCCAAGCGTTTTCGCCAGAGTTGATCCAGGCGCCCAAGCGGTCAGCCAAATCACCCGGCTGCGGGCGGCGCGTGCCCGAAAGCAGTTCCTTGAAGTGACGCAGGCGGCGAAGTGAGGCGTCATTGGCATAGGCCGCATCGACAGCCGCTGCGATGGTCGCATCTTCTTCCGGCCCGTTGGCCTTGAGCAGCACGCCCAGCCAGTCGCGCAGGAAGGCGCGGTTGCCCGGCGTATCGGGCAGCGCCATCGGGTTGAAGCCGGTCGGCTCGCCTGCGCGGATGCTGTCGTAACGCCCGCCGATGCCGCGTACGAAGAGCTCGGCGCCGCGGTCCTTGTCGAATAGGATCGTGCGGGGGCTGAACTTCTGCGCCTGCGCGGCAAGGAAGTTCATCACCACGGTCTTGCCCGAACCCGACGGCCCGATGACCGAGAAATTGCCAAGGTCGCCGTGGTGGAAGTTGAAGAAGAACGGCGTCGCGCTGGTGGTTTCCAGCAGCGTCACCGCCTCGCCCCAGTGGTTGCCTTGCGCCTGACCCAGCGCAAATCCGTGCAGACTGCCGAAGCTCGCCATATTGGCGCTGGAAATCAGCGCGCGCCGGACGAGATAGCCCTCGTTACCGGGGAACTGGCCCCAGAAAGCGGGTTCCAGATTGGTATCCTCGCGCACGGCGATCGCGCCCGTATCGCCCAGCGCAGCGGCGCAGGCGGCAGTTGCATCGTCGAGGCGGGCAAGGCTCGATTCCTTGACCATCACGGTAAGGTGGTGGTCGCCGAAACCGACCGCGCCGTTGCCCAGCGCATCGCGCGCGGCCATCATGTCGGCACGTTCGGCGACAGCTTCCTCGTCCGCGCTTTTCAACCGGCGAATGGCGAGGTCCATGCGTTCGCGTGCGGTCTGGCGCTCGGCGGGTGCGTAGCTTTCCGAGACGACCATTTCGAACGGCAGCCGCAGCAGTCCGTCGAGCAGGCCCGGGCTTGTCGCTTCGGGGTAATCCTTAAGGCCAAGCATCGCGCCGAAATCGGGTGAACCCGAGCCGCGCATTTCCAGCGCGTCGAGCCCGAAGCTGACGCGGCGGTAGGGCAGCATCATACCGAGGTCGACATCGTCCGAGGGCTTGCGCACGGGGCGCATCTCGCCGTTGTAGAGCGCGGAAAGCAGCTCCAGCATCTCGGAATTCACATTCCCCTGCGGCCCGACGTAATCGCCGAGCACGGTTGCGCCATAGGCCTGCAGCGAGGCGACGAGGCCCTGTGCGGCAGCGCGCAGGCCGCGCAAATCCTTGGGGTCGGCTTCGAGCTGCTGCTTGCGGCCCTTGGCCTTTTTCGAAATCCGCTCGACCAGCCCCGCCTTGCCGCGTGCGGGGCGGCGGATGAGCGTGATGAACTGGTCGTTCACGAACAGCTGGCCCGAACCGAGGCGCTCCTTCCAGCGCGCATCGATATGGCGGCTGATGGGGTCGGGGAATTCTGCTTCCAGCTCCACCGCGACACGGCGGCGGATGACGTGGTGATACATGACGAAGCGCGCATCGAGCGTCGAACGCAGCATCACTTCGCGCGTCGCCGCATGGGCGTTCAGCGCGTCGCTATCCTCGGTCTCGAACAAGAGGCCCGGGACCTGGATGGCGGTCATCAGGCTGCCGTCGCGCAGCAGCACCGTGTGTTCGTCGACCAGCCGCGCATAAGGCAGGCGGTCGCCCGCGCGGGCTTCCTTCTCGCTCCATGCGGCGGGGCCGATCCATTTGGTCTTACGCGGCATAGGAATTGCACCCCCAGCGCTTGTAGTTCTTCACGCGCGGACACTTCGACACCTTGGTAATCCAGAGGTCGAAAATGCGCGGTTCGCGCAGGCAGGCGAAATAGCCGACACCATGCATCACCAGCGCGGCGAGCAGAGCCCAGAAGCTGCCGGTGATGAGGAAGACTTCGGTCGTCACGACCCCGTTGATCACGAAATAGTTGAGCGTCACGCCCGCAAACATCTGCGGACGCGTCAGCGCTCTGTGCACGGGGTGGCGGACGAGCGCAGTCATCAGGCTGCCGCCACGCCCTGGATACCGGCGACGATGCTGGCCGCACCGAACAGGATGAAGACGCCGATGATGACGGTCGCGCCGAAGCGCCAGTTGAGGCGGCCGGTGAGCATCATGAAGCCGACGGCGGCCACGGCCATGACCGCAACCGCGGTGGCGACATTACCGAGCAGCGTGCCCTGCAGCCATGCCAGCGCATTGACGACCGGCCCGGAGCCGGCGGGGTCCTGCTGCACGGCCTGTGCGAAAGCTGCCGAAGGGCTGAGAAGAGCGGCGATGGCCACCATCTTGGCGAAAAGCGATTTCAAGATTGTCTACTCCCGTGAATGGTCTGCAAGGCGGCCCATGATGGCGGCCACGTAATTCTGTGTTTCGCGGATGCGCGGGATGCCTCCTGCGCGCTCTACCCGGCCGGGGCCGGCGTTATAGGCGGCGAGCGCCTTTTCGAGGTCGCCGTCGAACCTGTCGAGCTGGGTGCGAAGGTACCGCGCACCGCCTTCGAGATTGGCAAACGGGTCGCGCGGGTCGACCCCCAGATCGCGCGCCGTGCCCGGCATCAACTGGGCCAGCCCCTGCGCCCCGACGGGCGAGACGGCGTCATGCCGCCAGCGGCTTTCCTGCCACACCATCGCCTCGATAAGCGAGGCCGACAAATCATATTTCGCGGCCAGTTCATTGACCTTGGCGCGGTAAATCTCCGGCACGCCCACTGCATGGTTTTGCGGATTGGCGACCACCACATCGGGCACGTAAATTTCCGCCGGAACCTCGGCCACCGGAGCGGCAAATCCGGCATCGACGAGCTGCGCAGCAGCTAGGTCGGAGCCTCCGCCGGCTACCCAGCGCGCTCCGTCCGCATCGATCTCCAAGACATCCGCTTTCGCCGGGAAAGCGGTCAGCGCCAGGCAGGCCAATCCTGCCACCGGCGCCAAGTGTGCGCGAATCATTGTCGAACACCCTCCGTGCGACCCCAGTGGACACTCTACATGACATTGGGGTGACAGGAAGCTGAATATGCCAGATTTGGTGGATAGCACCCAAGAAGAAGGGCCCGCACCTGCCGTCTGGCAGGCACGGGCCCAGTCGGAGAGATCCGCTCTTGCGGAGAAATATCAGCGGACGGCGAGCGCCTCGTAGCCGCGGAAATCGCCGCTATCGAGCATGGCGAGGCCGCGGCGGGCTAGGACCTTGGAATCGACCCAGTCGCCGGTGGAGGTCTGTAGTTCGAGCCGGTCGGCATTGCGCGCAGCGGCAGCGAAACGGTCACGCGCTTCCTCATAGTCACCCACGCGCGCGAGGGCGACAGCGTGGTTGATCTGCCGCGCCGGGTCACTTTCCGGCAGCTTGTCGCAGTTCTCGATCGCCTCAATCGCCCCGCGAGCATCACCAGCGACCAGCTCGGCATAACCGATATCATACTCGCTGTCGGGCGCCGTCACGGTCATCACCGGGCCTTCGGCTGCGACCAGAAGCACTACTGCTGCAAGCATCGACATATCTTTTGTTCTCCCAAACTTGTGGGAGCGAGATATTTCAGCCCCGACCGAACTGCAACAAAACCGTAACGTTGTCATATTTCTGAAATGTGCGCGGCGCGGGCCGAAAACCTGTTGAAACTGCAACACAACGGTCACGAAGCGACACAAACTGTCACACGGCACCCCTAGCTGGCGAGTCGCGATCAACGAATTCGCATCTCGAATTTCGACTCATTTCCGGTTTTTTGAGGGGACCGAACCCGTGACCAATCTTTCTCGCCTGCTCGTTCTCGGCACTTCCGCACTCGCCCTCTCGGCTTGCGGCGCCGATGAAATCGTGTCGCCCGGTACCGGCGGCAATGTGACCATCAATGTCGGCGGCAATGGCGGCACGCCGACCCCGATGCCCACGCCGACCGCCATGCTGGTGACCCCCGCAGCCGGTTGCCCGACCATCAGCGACCCGGTCGGCCTGACCGACAGCGGCACGATCTCGGGCCCGACCGGCGAATACCGCGTCTGCACCATGCCTGCGCGCTTCACCGCCAGCAGCACGCTGCCCTATATCGAAGGCCTGCTTTACCGCATGAACGGCCGCGTCGATGTCGGCACCGATGGCGGTCCTGCACCCGACACCAGCGACGGTCTCGATGACACCGATGTCCAGCTGACCATCGAGCCGGGCGTTATCGTCTATGCTTCGGGTTCGAGCTTCCTCAACGTCAACCGCGGCAACACCATCCAGGCGAACGGCACTGCCGACCGCCCGATCATCTTCACCAGCCGCGACAACGTGCAGGGCCTCAACACCGACAGCTCGTCGGGCCAGTGGGGCGGCGTCGTCCTCTCGGGCCGCGCTCCGGTAACCGACTGTATCGCATCGGGCGCAACCCCGGGCAGCGTGAACTGCGAACGCCAGGTCGAAGGCGCGGCACAGCCGGCCATCTTCGGCGGCGCGACCCGCGACGACAGCTCGGGCAGCATGAGCTACGTGCAAATCCGCTACTCGGGCTTCGTGCTTTCGGGTGACAGCGAGCTCCAGTCGCTGACCACCGGCGGTACGGGCACGGGCACCGAACTCAGCCACATCATGAGCTTCAACAGCTCGGACGACGGCGTCGAGTTCTTCGGCGGCTCGGTCAACCTGACCAACCTCATCGTCGTCGGCGCGGAAGACGACAGCATCGACACCGATACCGGCGTCAAGGCCAACCTCCAGTATGTCATCGCCATCCAGCGCCCCGGCGCAGGCGACACGATCATCGAAGCCGACAGCGACAACGCGTTCAACGACAGCGCCCCGCGCCAGAACACGCGCATCTCGAACGCGACCTTCGTCCACCAGAGGGCCGACGACCAGGTCGTGCGTATTCGCGGCTTTGCCGACTATTCGATCGCCAACTCGGTGCTCGTATCGAACCAAGGCACGGCCTGCATTCGCGTCGACGGCCAGGAAGAACTCTTTCGCACCACCGGCCCCGACGAAAGCGGCCCGGTCGCCTTCGACAGCTTCGTGCTCGATTGCGATACGCCCTTCCGTGACGGTTCGGGTGCGACCGCTGCCGATGTCGAGACCGTCTTCGATAGCGGTTCGAACAACAATTCGGCCTTCACCAACACGCTGCAGAACCTGTTCCTGAACGGCACGAATGAAGACGCCGTGGTGGTCTTCGATGTCGCCAGCTGGGACAGCTTCTTCGAGACGCCCGCCCGCATCGGCGCGGTCTTCACCGAGAATGCCGACTGGGTGAACGGCTGGACCTGTACCTCCAGCACCGTGACCTTCGACAGCTCGACCTCGCCCTGCACCAGCCTGCCGGTCTACGACTGACACGGCCCAAGACAGGCGGGGACGCGGCATAGTTCGCGTCCCCGCCCCTTTTGCATTTTTTCCAGTTTCCGACCTTATTGAGGGGGTCAATCCCATGTCATCCGGCAAGCAGCTTTCCGCCCTGCTCCTGCTCTCCACCGCACTCACCTTCCCCGCAGCCGCGCTCGCGCAGAGCACCGGCGCGGAAGGTCCGCCGCCGACCGAAGAGGAAGTTCCCGACGAGGAACTGGCGCAGGACATCGACACTGCGAACGATACCGTTCCGGGCGATGTCGCGCAGGAAGAAGAAGCGCAGCCCGACATCTCCATTCCCGGCGGCACCATCGTCGTCACCGGACGCCGCAACCGCGACGTGACGCGCGCCTCGCCGCAGGTGGTGAACGTGCTCGATACCGCGACAATTGCCCGTACGGGTGAAGGCGACATCGCTGGCGCGCTCGGCCGCATCACCGGCCTTTCGCAGCAGGGCAACGGCCTCGTCTATGTCCGCGGGCTTGGCGACCGTTATTCGCTCGCGCTCCTGAACGGCCTGCCGCTCCCCTCGCCGCAGCCGCTTAGCCGCGTCGTCCCGCTCGACATTTTCCCTACCAGCGTCGTCGCATCCAGCCTCGTGCAGAAGACCTATTCGGCCAACTTCCCGGGCGAGTTCGGCGGCGGTGTCATCAATTTGACCACCCGCGCCATCCCGACCGAAACCTTCCTCACCGTCAGCGGCTCGATTTCGGGCGATACCGAGACCACCTTCGGGCCCGGCTACACCTATTTCGGCGGCGACTGGGACTGGACCGGCTTCGACCAGGGCCGCCGCAATGTCGAGAATTACGACGCGCTGCAGGGCTTCTTCGACAGTGGTGCGCGCATCAACGACCAGGGCGTGGACACGGCGGCCATCCTCAAGGACATCAACGACCCCAACCTCTACCTGGTCCAGAAAATCGGCGACTTGCCGGTCAATTTCTCGACCGGCGTGACGGCGGGGACGAGCTTCGATGTCTTCTCTGACGGAATGCTGGGCATCATTGCCACCGGCTCGATCAGCAACAAGTGGCGCAACCGCTTCATCACGAAGCAGACCGCGGCCAACACCGACCTCGAACTCGACACGGACTTCCGCGAATTCGCGACCGACAACCGCGTGCTGGTCAACGGCATGCTCGGCTTCGGCCTCGAAGTGGGCGAGCACAAGTTCCGTTTCACCAATGTCTATATCCACGACACGCTGAAGCGTGCGGCGCTGGAGGAAGGCACCGACTTCCAGGACGGCGACAGCGAACTCAACCAGAGCACCTCGTGGTTCGAGCGACAGCTGTTCAACAGCCAGTTCGTCGGCGAGCTCGAATTCGGCGACCTCACTCTCGACCTTCGCGGCGGCTATGCGCAGACCAAGCGCGAAGCCCCGTTCGAGTGGGAATTCAGCTACGTCCGCACGAACAATGCGAACGACCCCTTCGGTGACATCTACCTCAACACGCTCGACCCGCAGCGTGGCGGGGCGATTGTCGCCTTTTCCGACCTCAAAGAAGACCTGTGGTACGGCGGCGTGGACGTGGGCTATGTCTTCAACGACTGGCTGAACGCGACGGTCGGCTATGCCTATACCGACACCGACCGTTTCTCGACCCGCCGCGAATTCGACATCCGCGGCACGTCGAACTTCCCCGAATACTTCGGCGTGTTCCGTCCCGACAATCTGCTCGGCGATGCGCTTATCGACCTTGCTTTCGACCGCGATGCGCAGACCGCAGCGGGCATCGGACCCTATGAGCTGACCATCTTCGAGACGACTCAGGCCGACCCGGCCTTCGCTGCCGCGCTCGAAATCCAGGCCGCCTACGTCAAGGTCAATGTACGCCCGACTGACCGCATCTCGCTCGACTTAGGCGTACGTTACGAGGATGCTACGCAGACCATCGACCCGGTCGAGGTATTCGCCGAGCCGCTCGGCTCATCGAGCGGCACGCTGCTCGAGAACGATTACTTCCTGCCCGGCGGCACGCTGACCTGGGAAGCGACCGACAGTCTCCAGTTTCGCGCCAGCGCTTCGAAGACCATCGCCCGCCCGCAGTTCCGCGAGCTTATCTTCCAGACCTATTTCGATCCGGAGACCAACCGCCAATTCAACGGCAACCCCAGCCTCATCGACAGCGAGCTGACGAACTACGAGGCCCGCGCCGAATATTACATTGGTGGCGGCAGCCGCGCGAGCGTGGCAGGTTTCTACAAGGACATCACCAACCCGATCGAAGTGTTCACCAGCTTCAGCGACAACGAAATCATCAGCGGTTTCGCCAACGCCCCGCAGGCCGAACTCTTTGGGGGCGAGGCCGAGTTCCAGTACAATATCGACCTGTTCGACCTTGGCGGCTGGTTCGACAGCCAGCAGCTGGTGGTGGTGGCGAACTACACCTACACCCAGTCGGAAATCAAAGTGGGTGACGGCGACATCGCGCGGGTCTTCCCCTTCGCGGACCAGCCGGCGACAAACTATTTCGACGACGGCGTGCCCCTGACCGGCCAGTCGGACCACCTCGTGAACCTTCAGCTCGGCCTCGAGGACCTCGACCGGCTGAGCCAATTCACCGTGCTGGTGAAATACGCCAGCGACCGTGTCTCCAGCCGCGGTGCAGGCCCGCTGCCCGACATCATCGAAAAGCCCGGCCTGCAACTCGACTTCGTCGTCCGCCAGGGCTTCGAGCTTGCCGGCACAGAGGTCGAGATGAAGTTCGAGGCCCGCAACCTCACCGGCCAGGGCCACGAGGAATTCCAGACCAACGGCACGAACCGCATCGACATCAACAGCTACGATGTCGGCCGCAGCTTCAGCCTCGGCGCCTCGCTAAAATTCTAGCTCCTTCCACCCGGAAGCAGCCTTGCGGGGGTCGCTCTTCGGAGCGGCCCCTTTTTCAGTGGCTGTCGTAGACGTAGCCGAGCGAACGGACAGTGCGGATGGGGTCGCCCGCGCCCACTTGCCGCAGGGCGCGGCGAAGACGGCCAATCCAGACATCGACGGTGCGTTCGTCGATGGGCGGCTCCTGCTTGCCGAGGCCGTCGATGAGCTCGCCCCTGCTCAGCACGCGGTCGGCATTCTCGGCGAAGAAGCGCAGCAGGCGAAATTCGTTCGGTCGCAGCGGGATCGGCTTGTCCTGCCAGCGAGCCTGCAGGGCAGGCAGGTCGATTTCGAGGTCGCCCAGCGTGAAAGGCCGGTTGGTCGCCTGCGCGATGCGGCCCGTGCCGAGCGCAAGCACACGGTCGAGCACGCCGGTACGGTCGACCGGCCCGACCACATAGTCATCTGCCCCGGCGGCCAGTGCGCGGCGCTTGTCCTCGGCATCGCAGCTTTCGAGCACCATGGTCACATGCGCATCTGCGGTGCGCGGGTCTGCGCGCAGGCGGCGGCACATCTCGAGGCCGGACAAATCCTCCAGCACCCAGTCGACGAAAGCGCAGACCGGCCCCTCGATAAGCCGCTGCGGACCGCTGGCTGTCAGCCGGTCGAAAACATAACGCATATCGCCATTGTCGAACCCGTCCCAGCCGCCGACCTCATCGCCGGTCATCAAGATATTTATCACGGCCACGCGCGCGTCCCTTACCCCTGTTAGGGGTCAAGCGATGGCGCATTCATGTGACTGGTTTGTGACCGCAAAGCGCGCTTTGTAACACTCGGCGGGAGTTCAGCTTGTCAGCGTGACTTTCCCGAAATCCGGAGCAGTCGAAACCACCCCAACCGGCATTTTTGGGCGATAGGGTTTTTCCAGCCGTTCGACCTCTTCACCGGTCAGCCCGAGTGTCATGGCCTCGACCACCGCGCCGATATGCCCCGGCTTGGTCGCGCCGATTATGGGGGCGGTAATGCCTTTTGCGAAGTGCCACGCCAATGCGACCGTTGCCCGTGAAGTCCCGCGCTCTTCGGCAATCGCGCCGACCGCCTCGATAACCTCGCGGTCGGCATCGACATTCTGCGTGTAGAGCGTCTTGCCGAAGCCGTCGGTCTCGCTGCGCACCGTGCTCTCGTCCCACGCCCGCGCCAGCCGTCCGCGCGCCAGCGGCGACCACGGGATGAGGCTCACGCCCTGGTCGCGGCAGAGTGGTATCATCTCGCGCTCCTCCTCGCGGTAGAGCAGGTTCACGTGGTTCTGCATCGAAACGAACGTCGTCCAGCCGCGCGCCCGCGCCACTTCCTGCGCCTTGGCGAATTGCCATGCCGCCATTGAAGATGCGCCGATATACCGCGCCTTGCCCGCCTTCACGATGTCGTGGAGCGCCTCCATCGTTTCCTCGATGGGCGTGCTCTCGTCCCAGCGATGGATCTGGAACAGGTCGACATAATCCATGCCCAGCCGCGCCAGGCTGTCGTCGATGGCCTGAAATAAGCTCTTGCGCGAAAGCCCACCAGCATTGGGCGTGTTGCGCCACGGCAAATAGGCCTTGGTCGCGACCACGATTTCGTCGCGATGGGTGAACTCGGGCAGCAGGCGGCCGATGACCTCTTCCGAAGCGCCCTTGGAGTACATATTGGCCGTATCGAAGAAGTTGATGCCCGCCTCCACCGCCTCGCGGATGAAGGGGCGGCTTTCCTCTTCGCCCAGCACCCAGTCGCCGTGCCAGCCGCGAGTGGTGTCGCCATAGCTCATGCAGCCGAGGCACAGGCGCGAAACCTTGAGGCCGCTGGGTCCGAGATTGGCGTATTCCATGTAAGAGCTTCTCCCGTTTCAGCACGAAGTTGACAGAGTTGACACCATGTCAGCCTCCCCATTCCCCTGCAAGCAACTGAATTTTAAAGCGTCTTTCGGCCTATGCGAAGTTGACACTTGGGCGAAAAATTCCCGCCACTGCATTCATCGCCCATGCCATCAATCGGACGAGTAGGAAAATGCCGCGTCAGGCCCCCACGCTCATCCCGCCGTCGACGCTGATAGTCTGCCCGACCACATAGTCTGCCAGCGGCGAGGCCAGGAACAGCGCCGCGCCCGCCATGTCTTCGGGCAGGCCCAGCCGCCCGCGCGGGGTGCTGGCGATAATCTGTTTCTGGGTCTTCTCGTCCTTCAGGAAGGCATCGTTGATCTTGGTATGGACATAGCCCGGTGCGATGCCGTTGACGCGAATGCCCTCGGCCCCGAATGCCACGCCGAGCGATTTCACCATGCTGATGGCGCCCGCCTTGCTCGCGCCATAGGCCGGGTTGCCGACCAGCCCGCGATAACCACCGACCGAGCTCACGATAATCAGCGATCCGCCACTATCGGCCAGCTTCTGCCGCGTGGCATTGGCGCAATCGAGCAGGCTGTCGAGATTGACCTCCATCACCGCGTCCCAGCCATCGCGGGTAAACTCCTCGCGGCCATAGCGGGCGATGCCCTGGCACAGCACCACAACATCGAGCGCTTCGGGCCAGTCGAAAGCATCCACCGCATCGCGATCCGACACGTCGAGCTGCGCGAAATGCAGCCCCTCCATCTCGCTGTCGGGATAGTCATCTGCCGAAGTGCGCGTGCCGGTTACATGCACCTCGGCCCCGTTCTCGCGAAAGGCCTGCGCGATACCGTTGCCGATACCGCTCGTCCCTCCGACGACGAGGACGGTCTTGCCGGAAAAGTCGAGCGGATTGGTCATGGATGCCTCCTCAACCCGCTTGGAAGCCGGCGAGGCGCTTGGTGATGATCTCATCGGCCTGCGCCATGATATTATCGATCAACTCCTGGCAGGTCGGGATATCGTTGATGAGGCCGGCCACCATGCCGCAGGACCATGCGCCTGCATCCATGTCGCCTTCGGTCATGATGCGCGGATAGACGCCCGCGACCTGCTCGATGATGTCCTCGAACTTGAGGTCGGCGCCCTTCTCCTTCTCGATTTTCAGCAATTCCTCGACCGCATCATTGGTCATCACGCGCTCGGTATTGCGCAAGGGGCGCATGACGAGGCGGGTGTCGAGTTCGCTCGCCGCGACGATAGCCGCCTTCACATTCTCGTGCACCGGCGCTTCCTTCGTGGCGATAAAGCGCGTGCCCATGTTCATCCCGTCCGCGCCCATGGCCAGCGCGGCGACAAGGCTGCGCCCGTCGGCCATCCCGCCGCTGGCGACGAAAGGGATTTCCAGCTCGTCCGCTGCGCGGGGCAGCAGGATCATGTTGGGAATATCATCTTCGCCCGGATGGCCGCCGCATTCGAAGCCGTCGACACTCACCGCATCGCAGCCGATTGACTGGGCCTTGAGGCTGTGGCGCACGCTGGTGCATTTGTGGATGACCTTGACGCCCGCATCCTTGAAATAGGGAAGTACCTGCGCGGGATTGTTGCCCGCGGTCTCGACGATTTTCACCCCGCCCTCGATGATAGTGCGCACGAGGCCCGGATAGTCGGGAGCGTTGACCGTGGGCAGGAAGGTCAGGTTCACGCCGAAGGGCTTGTCGGTCATGTCCTTGCAGCGCGCGATTTCATTGGCGAGCTTTTCGGGCGTGCCCTGCGTCAGGGCGGTGATGATGCCCAGCCCGCCCGCATTCGACACCGCCGCCGCCATCTCCGCGAAACCGACGTAATGCATGCCGCCCTGGATGATGGGGTGCTTGATACCGAACATTTCGGTGATGGCGGTTTTCATGGTGCGGCTCTCCCTTTCGTGTTGCGTTTTGCAACCGGTATCGGCGGGAGGTGCTCAAGTCTAGCGCTTCGCGATACGCTCCAGCGCCGCGAGCAGTTCGGTCCCGCGCGCCGTAAGGGAAAGGCCTTCGCCGCTTTCTTCGGCAAGCCCTTCACGCTCCAGGTCCTCGCCCGAAGGAGCGCGCATGATGCGGCCATATTGCCCGCCGTGATAGATGAGCGGCTCTGCCTCGCGCCGGTCGAAATCGACCACCTCGCCAAGGAAAATCGCGTGGTCACCGCCCTCGTATTCGAAGCGCGCGCGGCAGCCGAAACGTGCGGCGCAGCCCTCGATGAGCGGGGCTCCTTCGGGACCATCGACGAGGTCCAGCCCGGCAAACTTGTCGATTGCAGGCGTGGCGAAACGGTCGGACATATCCTGCTGGTCGGCAGCGAGGATATGCACCGCCCAGGTCTCGGCATCGCGGAACACCGGCAGGCTGCCCGAGTGGAGCGAGAGGCTCCACAAGACCATCGGCGGATCGAGGCTGACCGAATTGAAGCTGTTCGCCGTCAGCCCCACCGGCGCGCCCGATGCATCGCGCGTTGTGACGATGGTCACACCCGTGGCGAAGGAACCGAGCGCGCTGCGGAAGGCTTGGGGATCGAACATGCGCGTGCAGCGCTAACCGCGCGGGCCATCAAGGGCAACACGCAAGATTGTGAGTCCGCATTCGTATGGATTTCGGACTCCCGCGTAACCAACCGAAACAAGAATGCAACAGTGACGCATTTTTGTGTCGCGCATACGGTTGCGCGCGTTGACCGGGTGGCGGTTATAAATTAGGTGAACGTTCACAAAAGGGTATTTGGGTGAGCCAAATGCCTGTTTTGGGAGGAGAATCAGATGGCTTTTGGACGTAAGCCCACGTTCGCCAAGTACCTGGCCGGTGCCTCGGTCATGGCGATGGGTATGGGTGCAACCACCGCTTTCGCACAGGATGCGACTGCGGATGAAGAGGCTGCCGAAGAGGTAGTCGCGGCTGACGACGTTATCGTCGTTACCGGTATTCGCGCATCGCTGCGCGACGCGATGAACATCAAGCGCGAGGCGCAGGGTGTCGTCGATGCAATCTCGGCGGAAGATATCGGCAAGTTCCCCGATACGAACCTTGCTGAGTCGCTGCAGCGCATCACCGGCGTGTCGATCGACCGTGAAAACGGCGAAGGCGCCCGCGTCACCGTTCGCGGCTTCGGCCCGGAATACAACCTCGTCACGCTCAACGGTCGCCAGATGCCGACCTCGACGCTCGGCGACGGTGCCAGCGCGCCCTCCTCGCGCTCGTTCGACTTCGGCAACCTCGCTTCGGAAGCGGTTGCGGCCGTCGAAGTGTACAAGACCGGCCGTGCCACCGTTCCTTCGGGCGGTATCGGTTCGAGCATCAACATCCGTACCCCGCGCCCGCTGGACGCACCCGGTTTCAAGGGTTCGATCGCGGCCAAGGGTGTCTATGACGATTCCGAGAACGGCGACGTCAGCATCACTCCGGAAATCTCGGGTATCATCTCGAACACCTGGGGTGACGAAGCGCAGTTCGGTATCGCCGTCACCGGCAGCTACCAGAAGCGCAATTCGGGCTTCAACCAGTTCTTCAGCGATTTCCGCGACGGTTACCTGGGCTGCGGCTCGGCCGACGAATGGAACTGGGGTACGGTCTGCTTCCGCGACAACACCCAGAACCCTCCGGGCGCGACCGACGTCTACTCGGTTCCGCAGAACGGTTCGTACAACGTCACCGACATCACGCGTGAGCGTATCAACGGCCAGGTCGTCCTGCAGTACGCCCCGTCGGACAACCTGACCTTCACCACCGACTACACCTATTCGCAGAATGAAGTCGAAGCTCGCCAGAGCTCGGTCGGTATCTGGTTCAACCACGGCAATACCAGCAGCGCGTTCAGCGACGGTCCGGTTGCCGACCTTCTGTTCTACTCGGAAGATTTCGGCACGGGTCCCTCGGACCTTTCCTACTCGGGCTCGCTCACCGCGAACCGTTCGACCAACAAGTCGCTCGGCTTCAACGTCGAATGGAAGGCTCCGGGCAACTTCACCTGGGTTCTCGATGCGCACACCTCGAGCGCGGAATCGAAGCCGACCTTGCCCTACGGTTCGAACGTTTCGGTCGGCACGGCCGTCTTCGGCCTGCAGACGCAGACCATCGACTTTACCAGCGACCTGCCGGTCATTTCGTACACCAACGCCACCGGCGTTGACTCGAACGACATCTCGCAGCGCTTCGCCACGGGTAACGCCTTCCGTAACGCCTTCTTCCGCGACGACATCGACCAGGTGCAGCTGAGCGGTAACTGGGAATCGGACAGCGGCTTCCTCGAAAGCCTCGACTTCGGCGTCACCTACACCGAAAACAAGGTCAAATCGGCCTACGGCTTCCTGCAGAACGAAACCTGGGGTGGTCTCGGCACCGCCGCCGACCTGCCGGATGATGTCTTCTTCCCGATCGATGTCACGGAAGCTTTCCGTGGTATGGACGGTGTCGATAATCCGAACATCATCCAGCAGTTCTACGGTTTCGACGTGGAGCGTGTGGTGGGTCTTCTCGAAGACCAGTTCAACATCTGCAGCCAGCCCGGTGTCGGAACGCCGCAGGCAGGCACCTGTCTTGCAAAACCGACCACCGATCGCCGGATCAAGGAAACGACCCTTGCGCCGTTCGCAGAAGCCAACTTCACGTTTGATGTCGGCGCCGGTGAAGCGCACCTTATCACGGGCCTCCGCTACGAAACCACCTCGGTGGAATCGACCGCACTCGTGCCTTCGGTCACCGGATCGTACTGGGCTTCGGCGAACGAATTCTATCTCGAAATCGATGACGATAACCGCATCTTCACGAGCGCGAAGGGCGATTACGACTTCTGGCTGCCCAATGTCGACTTCGACATCGAGCCGTTCGAAGACATCAAGCTGCGTGCATCGTACAGCCATACGATCACACGCCCGACCTACGACAACCTTCAGGGTGGCCTGACCTACAACCCGCTGTTCCGCGTTGACGGCGCAGACGGGAACCAGGGAAACCCCGGCCTGCTTCCTTTCAAGTCCGAGAACTTCGACGTTTCGGCTGAATGGTACTACGGCAATGCAAGCTACCTGTCGGTCGGCTACTTCCGTAAGAACGTCGAGAATTACATCTCGTTCAACGGCAGCTACCAGGGCACGATCGACGGCATAACCAATCCGTATGACGGTCCGCGTGCAGATGAAGCTCGCGCAGTTCTGGGAGCAAATGCGGGCAATGACGCAATTCGCGATTACATCATTGCGAATTATCCGGAGACGACCTTCGTCGGCAACAATGGCGGCATCAACATCAGGGGCTTGCCGGAAGATGCGCCGCTGCAGGTTGACGTAACGGTACCGGCTAACTCCGATCGTACCGCGACCATCGACGGCTGGGAATTCGCGCTCCAGCACAACTTCTGGGAAACCGGCTTCGGTGTCATTCTGAACTACACCATCGTCAACGGCGATGCGACGTTCGACAACACCCAGCCTGCCAGCGTCGACCAGTTCGCTCTCGTCGGCCTGTCCGACAGCGCCAACGCGGTTGCCTTCTACGACAAGGGTCCGTTCCAGGCTCGTGTCGCATGGAACTGGCGTGACGACTTCCTGGCCGGTTATAGCTCCAACCCGACCAACCCCTTCTATCGTGACGAATACTGGCAGGTCGATGCCAGCGCTTCCTACGAGTTCGACATGGGGCTGACGGTCTTCGTCGAGGGTATCAACCTCACCGGCGAAAACCTGAAGGGTTACCGCCGGAGCTACAACAACACCTTCTTCTCCTATCGCGGTGCACCGCGTTACGCGGCAGGTGTTCGCTTCTCCTTCTAAGTCTGGCGAGGGGGCCCTGCCCCCTCCCACTCCGCGAAGTTTCGAGAGCCGCACTGCCAGCGCGCAGTGCGGCTCTCCTTATTTGTGCCTCGCTAAGAGACAGCTATAGGTCATCAAATGCCCGGGACATTCGACAAGGTTGCCATAGTGGGTGGCGGTACAGCCGGCTGGCTAACAGCCGGTCTGCTCGCCGCGCGCAGGCCCGACCTTGCGATCACACTCATCGAAGCCCCCGACATCGCCACCATCGGCGTTGGCGAAGGCACCTGGCCCACGATGCGCGAGACATTGCGCACCCTCGGCATTCCCGAAACCGAGTTCCTGCGGGAATGCGATGCCAGCTTCAAACAGGGTTCGCGCTTCGACGGATGGGTCGATGGCAGCGAACGCGACAGCTACCTCCACCCCTTTACCGCCCCGCCCGCGTCCCAGACCGGACAGGTACTCGCCGCATTCCGCGACGGCGACGAGACTTTCGCGCAGGCCATGTCGCCGCAGGCCGATGTCTGCGCGCGCGACCTTGCGCCCCGCCAACGCGCCATGCCCGACTATGCCGGCACACTGAACTATGGCTACCATCTCGATGCGGGAAAGTTTGCCGAGCTGCTCAAGCGCCACGCGACCACCCGCCTCGGCGTCACGCACATTTCCGACCGGGTCGACAAGGTTCTCGGCCCGCAGGGAAGCTCGATCGAAGGCCTGCTGCTGGCAAAAACAGGCAGGCTGGAAGCCGATTTCTTCATCGATTGCACCGGCATGGCCGCGCTCCTCATCGGCGAGCATTGCGGCAGCGGCTGGGTCGACCGCTCGGATGTCTCCTTCAACGACCGCGCGCTTGCCGTGCAGGTCCCGGTCGAAGCGGGCAGCCCGATTGCCTCGCAAACCGTCGGCACCGCGCATGAAGCGGGCTGGCTGTGGGATATTGCCCTGCCGACCCGGCGCGGCATCGGCTGCGTCTATTCCTCACGCTTCATCGATGACCAGCGGGCCGCCGAGCTGCTCGATGCCTATATCGCCGAGCACCTCCCCCACGCCGACCGGAGCCAGCTCGCGCCGCGCAAGCTCGCCTTCCCTACCGGACACCGCGAGAAATTCTGGGTCGGCAACTGCCTCGCCATCGGCATGTCGGCCGGCTTCATCGAACCGCTGGAAGCCTCGGCCATCGTGATGATCGAACTGTCCTGCCGCATGCTGGCAGAGAATTTTCCCGAGAGGCCCGAGACCGCCGCGCTCCATGCGGAGAAGTTCAACGAGCGCTTCCTCTATCGCTGGGATCGCATCGTCGAATTCCTCAAGCTGCATTACGTGCTGAGCCGGCGGAGCGAGCCCTACTGGCTAGCCCAGCGCGAGGCTGCATCGATTCCGCCGCGCCTTGCCGCGCAACTGGAACTGTGGCGCGACGCACCGCCCTCGAACTGGGATTTCCCGCAGCAGGACGAAATCTTTTCCGCCGCCAGCCAGCAATATGTGCTCTACGGCATGGGTTTCGACCTGCCTGCCAGCCTCGCGCGCGCGCCGACTGCACAAGGGGCGGTCGCAATGCGGGAAAAGACACGGGCGCTGCTTGCGGCTTTGCCCAGCAATCGGGATTACCTCGACAGAATGAATAACATCGCGGCGAACCCTGCCGCGCACGGAGAATTGGCCGGATCATGAGCAACCACCAGAGCCTGAATACCAAGGAACACGCCGAACTGCGCATCCATACCGACCATGGTGTGGAGCGGGGCGACGCGGTCATGGCGTGCCTTATCGTACCGCATGAATTCCGCCAGGTGCAGGGCGACTATCCCATCCTCTTCCGCCGCAACGACGACGGTAGCGGCTTCAACGCGCTTGCCATGCTGGGCTTCGAGAATGGCGAGAACCTCTACCTCGAGGGCGACAAGTGGGACGCCAGCTACATCCCGCTCTCGATGAGCATCAAGCCCTTCCTGGTCGGACGTCCGCGCGAGGAAGGCGGCGAGCCGCAGGTCCATATCGACATGGACCACCCGCGCGTTTCGACCAGCGGCGAAGGCACGCGCGTGTTCGACGAAGATGGCCGTCCGACGCCCTTCCTCGAACGGATCAGCGACCAGCTCGGCGCGCTGCACGCTTGGTTCCAGGAAACCCCGGCCTTCTTCCAGGCGCTGGAGCGTTACGACCTGCTCGAGCCCTTCAGCCTCGACGTGCCGCTGAGCAACGGCACGCGCCAGTCGCTGGTCGGCTATCACATCATCAACGAAGACAAGTTCTTCGCGCTCGACGTGACCGCGCTCGACGAATTGCGCCAGACCGGAATGCTGACGCCGATCTTCATGGCGCTCGCCTCGCTTTCGCAGCTCTCGGGGCTGATTTCCCGCAAGGACCGGAAGGAAAACCTTGGCTGAGGCCGACGCCTCGATTTTTGCTTCCATGAGAAGCGTGCCCGAGCGCGAGGTCGCCGACCACGATGCGCTGATGGCTGCCGTGTCGCAAACGCGCGAGCCCTTCATTGCGCGCGGGCTCGTGCGCGACTGGCCGATCGTCGAAGCCGGGCTTTCCTCGGCGAAAGACGCGCGCGAGCATATCCTCTCCAAGGCGCACAATGTCCCCTTCACCGTCTCGATCGGCGAAGATGGCGGCGGCGGCCGGCTGTTCTACGGCGAGGACATGAAGGTGAATTTCCGCACCTCGCAGGCCAGGCTCGCCGATATTTTCCGCCACTACGACGAACACGAGGGCAAGATCGATGCGCCGCTGATGTATCTCGGCTCGATCGACATGAAGGTGTTTTTCGACGGACTGGTCGATGCCAATCCCTCGCCCGTTGCGGATCACAATCCGCTGCAGAGCATCTGGATCGGCGGGCGAACCCGCATTGCGGCGCATAACGACTTTCCCGACAACCTCGCCTGCTGCGCGGTAGGGCGCCGCCGCTTCACGCTGTTCCCGCCGGACCAGTTCGACAATCTCTACCTCGGGCCGATCGACAACACGCCCGCGGGCCGCGCGGTGAGCATGGTCGATTTCCATGCGCCCGATTTCGATGCCTTCCCCCGCTTCGCCGATGCGCTGGAAGTGGCGCAGGTGGCCGAGCTCGAGCCGGGTGATGCGCTCTTCATCCCGTCGATGTGGTGGCACCATGTCGAAGGGCTCGCCGATTTCAACGTGCTGATCAATTACTGGTGGCGGCGCGCAGCGAACTTCCTCGGCCAGCCGCAGGAAGCGCTCTATCACGCCATCCTTGCCATCCGCGACCTGCCCGATGACGACAAGGCCATCTGGCGCGCGCTTTTCGACCACTACGTATTCGAAAACGACCCGCAGGTCGCCGAACACATTCCCGCCGACGCCCGTGGGGCGCTGGCACCTCTCACGGCGCAAACCGCAGGCCAACTGCGCGCCTTTCTACTCAGGACACTTTCGCGATGAGCACACAGCGCACCCCCAAACGCATCGTCATTGCCGGTGGCGGCACCGCAGGCTGGATGGCCGCGGCAGCCATTTCGCGCACGATGGGGCGGGCCGCGGAAGTGACGCTGGTGGAATCGGATGCCATCGGCACGGTCGGCGTGGGCGAAAGCACCATCCCGCCGCTGATCGCCTTCAACGAGATCATGAACATTCCCGAAGCGGAGTTCATGCGCGAGACCAACGCCACCTTCAAGCTGGGCATCAATTTCGAGAACTGGGGCAAGGACGGCGAGGAATATTTCCATTCCTTCGGTTCCACCGGAAAGGATCACTGGTCGGCCGGCTTCTGGCACTTCTGGCTCGAGGGCCGCGAGCGCGGCATCGACTACAGCTACGACGATTACTGCCTCGAATTGCAGGCTGGCTTCGAAAAGAAATTCGCCCACCTGCCCGATCGCAGCCTGAACTACGCCTACCAGATCGACGCGACGAGCTATGCGCGTTACCTGCGCAAGCTGTCCGAGGCCGCAGGCACGACGCGCGTCGAGGGCAAGATTGCCAAGGTGGAGCTGGATACCGAGAGCGGCAATATCGCAGCGCTCCTGCTCGAAAGCGGCAAGCGCATCGAGGGCGAGCTGTTCATCGACTGCACCGGTTTTCGCGCGCTTCTCATCGAAGGTGCGCTGCACGTCGGCTATGACGACTGGAGCCATTACCTCCCCTGCGACCGCGCCGTGGCGGTCCAGACCAGGAGCGTGCAACCGCCGATCCCCTATACCCGCGCCATCGCGCATGATTCCGGCTGGCAATGGCGCATCCCGCTACAGCACCGGCAAGGCAATGGCATCGTCTATTGCAGCCGCTACCTCAGCGACGACGAGGCCGAGGCGCGCCTGCTCGACACGGTGACCGGCGAGACCGTGTCGAAGCCCAACCGCCTGCGCTTCCTGACCGGTGCGCGGCGCAAGCAATGGCACCGCAACTGCATCGCGGTCGGCCTGTCGAGCGGCTTCATGGAACCGCTGGAATCGACCAGCATCCATCTCATCCAGCGCGCCATCATCCGCTTCCTGCGCATCATGCCGGGTGGCGAGGTGAAGGAAAGCGACGTCGCCGAATTCAACGACCAGCAGCTGCTCGACATGGAGCAGATCCGTGATTTCCTCATCCTGCACTACAAGGCCACCGACCGGCGCGACAGCCCGTTCTGGCGCCAGTGTGCGACCATGGATATTCCCCAGAGCCTCAAGCAGAAAATCGAGCTGTTCCGCGAATCCGGTCGCGTGTTCCGCAAGTCGGACGAACTCTTTGCCGAGAATAGCTGGGTGCAGGTGATGATGGGACAGGGAATCTTCCCGCAATCGCATCACCCCGTAGCGCGCAAGATGGGCGACGAGGAACTGACGAAATTCCTCGCACTGATCAGGGAAAACACGCGCAAGACGGTTGCCGCACTTCCCGCGCATCATGAATATGTCAGCCGTTATTGCGGCGCGAAGGAACCGGTTCCCGCCTGAGGAGGGGCAGGCAGGGATCGGAAGCGAACTGGAATTTCTGGAGGGATCAGGCGAATGGCTCGGCGGCGCCAGTCGGTAACTATCAAGCACGTGGCAGCCGATGCGGGGGTTTCCCTGCAGACGGTGAGCCGCGTCATCAACAACGAGCCCAATGTGCGCCCCGCCATGAAGGAGCGCGTGCAGGCGAGCATCGACAAGCTCGGCTATGTGCCCAGCATCGCGGCCCAGCGCATGAGCGGCTCGCGCAGCTATCTCATCCTCGCCTTGAACGACCGCGACGCGACCATTTCCGACTGGCGCGCGCGCGAAGGGCGCGACTGGGTCGACCAGATGCTCCTTGGCGGCATGCTGACCTGCGCCGAGCACGGCTATCGCATGCTCATCGAGCTCGTCGACACGCATAGCGACCATGTCGAGCGGGAGCTTTCCGCAGCCATCGCCGCGCTCCAGCCCGACGGTGTCATCCTGACCCCGCCGCATTCGGAGAACCCGCTGATTACCGGCCTGCTGGCCGAGCGCGGGATCCCTTTTGCACGTATCGGCACGACCGAGGAGGGACCGGGTTTCGCGATCACCATGGGCGACCGTTTCCATGGCGCCCTTGCGACCGACCACCTCATCGAACTGGGGCACGAGCGCATCGGATTTATCGCAGGGCCGATAGATTTCAGCCTCTCCGACCGCCGTATCGCCGGGTGGCGACAGGCGATGGAAAACGCAGAACTGCCGTGCGAAGACCTGTGCGAGAGAGGCGATTTCGGCTTCGACAGCGGGATTGTCGCCGCCACCGCCCTGCTCGAGAGCGACGATCCGCCCACCGCCATCATCGCCAGCAGCGACCAGATGGCGCTCGCCACATTAGAGGTTGCGCGCAAGCGCGGGTTGAAAGTCCCGCAGGACCTCTCGCTGGTCAGCTTCGACAATTCGCCGATCGTGCGTTTCACGCAGCCGCCGCTGACTGCCGTCGACCAGCCGATCTCGGCGACCATCTCGCGCGCGGTGGAACTGCTGATCGAGGCGCGCAAGAAAGCCAAGCCTGCAGGCGTGATCTCGGTGCATGGCGAACTCGTGGTCCGCGGCTCGACCGCGCGCGTGCCGGGCAATGGCGCAAACTGAGACCACCCAGCCGCAGCGCCAGTCGCTGCGCTTCCTGTGGCTCTACGCGCTTGCCGTCGCGGGCGGCGCGGTGTCCTATGTGCCCTTCCTGACCCTGCTGCTCCCGCTGCGCGCGCAAGACATGGCAGGCGAAGGTGCTATCGACCTGCTCGCCTATATCGCCTTTGCCGGAGCCATTTCCGCCAGCCTCGGCAATATCGCCTTCGGCTGGGCGAGCGACCGCACGGGTACCCGCCGACCGTGGATTTTCGCCGGGCTGGCGCTGTCCTTCGCGCTACTCGTGAGCGTGCCGACGGCCCAGGACACCGTGCCGCTGATAGTCCTCATCATAGGCTGGCAGTTCGGCCTCAACATGATGCTCGGGCCGCTCGCGGCATGGGCGGGCGACGTCGTGCCCGACGAGCAGAAGGGCTTCCTCGGCGGCCTGCTGTCATTTGCCCCAGCCCTCGGTGCGGCTTCGGGCGCGCTGGTGACGATCCCGGGCCTCGCCTCTCCCGACGAAAGGCTGTGGCTGGTCGCCGGCCTCGTTGCCGCAATGGTGCTGCCCGTGCTGCTGCTGGGCCAGCCGCGCGCCATGCCGCAGCTGATGACGAGCGAAGCCGAAGCAGCTCCCAAGCCGCGCCGGTTCAAACGCAGCGCGGTCTCGCGCATGTGGCTCGCCCGGCTGCTGGTCCAGATCGCGGAAGCGGCGCTTTTCGCCTACCTCCTCATCTGGTTCACCGGGATCGATCCGAGCTTCACCGACAATGATACGGCACGCATTTTCGCGATCGTCCTTGTCCTGTCGGTCCCGGCCGCCCTGCTCGCCGGTCGGTGGTCGGACCGGCACGACCGTCCCATCCTGCCGCTGGCACTGGGCGCGGGAATCGGCGCTGTAGGCCTCGTCCTGATGGCGCTGTCGGGCGACCTGAGAGGTGCCATCGCAGGTTACGTCGTCTTCGGCCTCTCGACCAGCGTGTTCCTCGCGCTGCACTCGAGCCAGACGCTGCGCGTCCTGCCAAGGCCTGAAACACGCGGGCGCGACCTCGGCCTGTTCAATCTCACCAACACCGTGCCGAGCCTCATCATGCCCTGGCTCACCCTCAGCCTCGTGCCGGTTTTCGGCTTTGCGGGCCTGTTCCTTGTGCTGGCGGTGCTGACCGCGCTTGCAACCGGACTCCTGCTCACCATGCCCCGCTCCAACTAGCAGCTTGATTTTGGCAGCGCCACATGGCACTCCTCGCGATTGAGAACGTTCTCAACCAAATAGGGAACGCAGAGGGATGATGGATATGAAGGCGTTTTTCTTGGCGTCGGGCGCGGCACTCGCGCTCGCAGGATGCAATGCGGTACCGGCGGAAGTCGAATCGACTCCGGTCGCCGATGCCCGCTCGGCAGAGGATGCGCGCGTCGCGGACCTCGTCTCGCGCATGAGCGTGGAGCGCAAGGTCGCCCAGCTCATCCAGCCGCAGATCAACAGCTTCACCGCCGAGGACATGCGCCGCTATCGCTTCGGCAGCTATTTGAACGGCGGCAACGGCGGCCCTTACGGCGACGAATATGCCGAAGCCAGCGAATGGCTGAAACTCGCCGACGAGATGTATCTCGCCTCGGTCGAGCCCATGGAAAACGGCGAGCCGGTCATCCCGACCATGTGGGGCACCGACGCTGTGCACGGCCACACGAATGTCATCCGCGCGACCATCTTCCCGCACAATATTGCTTTGGGCGCGACGCGCGATGCCGACCTCATCCGCCGCATCGGCCATGCCACGGCGGTCGAAATCGAAGTGACTGGCATCGACTGGAACTTCTCGCCCACCATCGCGGTGGCGCAGGACGACCGCTGGGGCCGGACCTACGAAAGCTATTCCGAAGACCCGAAGATCGTCGCCCCCCTGGGCGCGGCGCTGGTCGAGGGACTGCAGGGCGCCAAGGGTGACCCAGACCGCCTCGGCAAGGGCCATGTCATCGCAACCGCCAAGCACTTCTTCGGCGACGGCGGCACCGACCAGGGTGTCGACCAGGGCGAAGTGACCGGCGATATCGAAGCATTGAAGGCCATCCATGCAGCGCCCTACCCCGCCGCCATCGATGCGGGCGTGGAGGCCATCATGGCCAGCTTCAACTCGATCAACGGCCGCAAGATGCACGGCAACGAGTATCTCCTTACCGACGTTCTGCGCGGCGAACTGGGCTTCGACGGCCTCGTGGTCGGCGACTGGAACGGCCACGGACAGGTCAAGGGTTGCACCAACACCGACTGCCCGCAGTCGCTCCTCGCAGGCCTCGACATCTACATGGTCCCCGACGACTGGAAGGGCCTGCTCGAAACGCTGGTCAGCCAAGTCGAGGACGGCACCATCCCGATGTCGCGTCTCGACGAAGCCGTCAGCCGCGTGCTGCGCGTGAAGATGCGTGCGGGCCTGCTCGACGAAATCGTCCAGCCCTCGGGCCGCCCCAATGCTGGCCAGTACGAACTCATCGGTTCGGCCGAACACCGCGCAATTGCGCGCGAGGCGGTCGCAAAGTCGCAGGTCCTGCTCAAGAACAATGGCGTTCTACCGCTGAAGGCGGGCGCCAACATCCTCGTCGCAGGCACGGCCGCAGACGACATCGCGCAGGCCTCGGGCGGGTGGACGCTGACCTGGCAGGGCGGCGGCGACCTCGACAACAGCTATTTCCCCGGCGCGACCTCCATCTGGAAGGGTCTCGAGACGGCAGCGAAGGAAAGTGGCGGCACGGCCGCGCTGTCTTCGGACGGCAGCTACACCACCAAGCCCGATGTCGCCGTGGTTGTCTTTGGCGAAGAGCCCTACGCTGAATTCGCTGGCGACCGTAAGCACCTTGGCTTCACCGACGAGGAAGGCCTTGAGCTGCTTCGCAAGTTCAAGGCCGAAGGCGTACCGACGGTTGCCGTCTTCCTCTCGGGCCGCCCGATGTGGATGAACCGCGAGATGAACGTCGCCGATGCCTTCGTGGCAAGCTGGCTGCCGGGCAGCGAAGGCGCAGGCGTGGCCGATGTCCTCACCGGCAAGGTGCCCGCGACCGGCAAGCTCGGCTTTAGCTGGCCTGCGACCTGCGACTTCGGCCCCCTGAACGGTCCCGAAGGCGCGCTTTTTCCGGTCGGCTATGGCCGTTCGCTCACCGACACCTCGGCAACCCCGACGCTCGACGAGGATTGCGCCCCGCTGATGGCCGGCGCAGCTGCCGACTGGTATGTCAGCGGCCGCCTTGCAGACGGCGTGCTGGCTAATACGGCCACCGGCAAGCTCGACAATCTTCGCGGCGAAGCGGGCGGCATTTCCGCAGTCGGCCTCGACCGCAATACGCAGGAAGACGCCCGCGCTGTCAGCTTCGGTCCGGGCGCGTTCCTCGAACTGACGCAGGCTGGCGGCGACAACGGCCCGGGTTACCGCGTGACCTACGAGGTCCAGACCCGTCCTTCTGCTGCTGTCTACATCAAGACCGGCGCAAGCGAGCCGCTCGACATCACGGACCAGCTCTCGGTCGCCGAAGGCAAGGGCTATCGCGAGATGATCCTGACCGAAGACTGCATGGCGGACCTTGGGCCTTCGCTCACGATCACGTCGCAGGGGCCGTTCAAGATCAACATCGGCACCGTCGTGCGCGAGGAGTTCGCCGAAGGGACCGCCTGCTCGTTCTGAGCCGCTTAAATTCATATTCGCTTTGTGTCGCGCCAAAAGGCTGGCACACAGCGTTTCGTGAGGAATACGCCGGGTCGCGGGACTGACGCCGGCTTCTGGGAGGAATACTGATAATGGCACTCGCACCAGACGTTTCGTCTAGCACCGACCCGATGCCGATCGAGGAAGAGGGCGGCGGCATTCATGCCCCGGGCCTCAACTACTTCGTCTTCGGCCTGTTCTTCATCTTCGGCGGCATCACCTCGCTCAACGACGTGATCATCCCGAAGCTGAAAGAGCTTTTCACGCTCAGCTACACCGAAGCGATGCTGGTGCAGTTTTGCTTCTTCTTCGCCTATCTCGTCATCGGCATTCCCGGCGCGAAGCTGGTCAAGAAGCTGGGCTATATGCGCGGCGCGGTGGCGGGTCTTTTGACCATGATGGTCGGCTGCCTGCTGTTCATCCCGGCCAGCCAGACGGCGACTTACGAGATCTTCCTCTTCGCCCTGTTCATCCTCGCCAGCGGCGTGGTCATCGTGCAGGTCGTGGCGAATCCGCTGATCTCGCTGCTCGGGCCGCAGAAGACGGCGCATAGCCGCCTCACCTTCGCGCAGGCCTTCAACTCGCTCGGTACGACGGTCTTCCCGATTGTGGGTGCCGCCGTCATCCTCGGCAGCCTCGCCAATGTCAGTGCAGACCAGCTTTCCGGCGCAGAACTCACGGCTTATCGCCAGGCCGAGAGCGAGGCCATCTGGCAGGGCTACCTTGGCGTTGCCGCCCTCATTGCGGTCGTGGCGCTGGCCGTGTGGCTGTTCCGCAACCGCCTGCCGCACGATTCCAAGATGATGGGCGAGAACGAGTTCGTTTCCAACGGCCGTTATCTCATCGGCCTCGCCATCATCGTCATCGGCGCCGTACTCGCGATCAACGTCAACGCGTGGCTTGGCGTGCTGCTTATCATTGCAGCCCCGATGACCTGGCTTTATGACAACGACCTGCTGACGCGCAAACGCTTCAGCTTCGGCGCGCTGTGCATCTTCCTCTACGTGGGTGCAGAGGTTTCGATCGGCTCGATCATCATCAACTACCTCGCTCAGGACCGCGTCCTTGGCGAGCCCGAAAGCGTCATCGGCTGGATGATCGGCCTCTACTGGGGCGGTGCGATGGTGGGCCGTTTCATCGGCTCCTACTTCCTGCGCATCTTCTCGCCGGGCAAGATCCTCGCCTTCAACGCGACGGGTTCGATTACCCTCATCCTCATCAGCATCCTGACGACGGGTGAAGTCTCGGCTTACAGCCTGCTTGCCGTGGGCCTGATGAACTCGATCATGTTCCCGACCATCTTCTCGCTCGCCTGCGAGAAGCTGGGTCCGCGGGCAGCCGACGGTTCGGGCATCATCAACGTCGCCATCTTCGGCGGCGCAGTGGTTCCGCTGCTTTACGGTGTCATTGCCGACGCCAGCGGCAGCCTCGCCACCGCGCTGATCCTGCCGATTGCCTGCTATGCGATTATCGCAATGTTCGGAATCTTCGCGCGGCGTCCTGCCACCGCATAAGAATTCGCATTCAAGACGCTCTTCGGGGGTTCGCAAGGCGGCTTCGGTCTGCCATGCGGCCCCCGAATTCTTTCAGACCTACAGGGACGCCCCATGACCGACGCCGAACTCGCCGCCCACCTCGCCGAAGTGGCTGGCAAAATTCTGATACAGGTCCGCGAGAGCGGCATGTTCGAGGGCAAGTCGCTCGGCAAGGCGGGCGACCAGACGGCAAACCAGTTCCTCTGTCACGCCCTGACCCAGCAGCGCGCCGAAGACGGGTTGCTGTCGGAAGAAAGCAAGGACACCGATGCGCGCCTGTCGAAGGAGCGTGTGTGGATTGTCGACCCTGTCGACGGCACGCGCGAATATGGCGAAGCGCGCAGCGACTGGGCGGTCCATGTCGCGCTCTGCGTAAACGGCAAGCCCGAAACCGGCGCGGTTGCCCTGCCCGGTCTCGACTGCGTGCTGCGCACCGATGCGCCAATCGATGTGCCCGCCGCTGCCGAAACTCCGCGCATGGTCGTCAGCCGCACGCGCCCGGCTGCCGAAGCGGTTGCCGTGTCGGAGGCTATCGGCGCCGAACTCGTGCCGATGGGGTCGGCCGGGGCCAAGGCCATGGCGGTGGTGCGCGGTGAAGCGGAAATCTACCTTCACACCGGCGGCCAGTACGAATGGGACAGCGCCGCTCCGGCAGCGGTCGCTCTCGCGCATGGCATGCACGCCAGCCGCATCGACGGCAGCCCGCTCGTCTACAACCAGGCCGATACCTATATGCCCGACCTGCTCATCTGCCGCCCCGAATGGGCCGAGCGCGTGCTGGCGGAAGTGGCGAAGCTTTCGGCTTAATCCTCGACCTGCGCCAGCAGCTGCCGCGCGCGGCTGAGGTGCGGGCGGTCGAGCATCTTGCCCTTGTGACCGATGGTGCCCGCGCCGGGGTTCGCCTCGAACAGCGCGACAATCTCGCGGGCCTCGGCGATTTCCTCGTCACTGGGCGTGAAGGCTGCGTTGATGACCGGCACCTGCGCCGGATGGATGGCGAGCATCCCGCGATAGCCGTCGCGGCGCACCTTCTCGGCGCGCGCCTTCAACCCTTCGAGATTGCGGAAATCGCCGTCGATGGTTTCGATGGCAGGAACGCCTGCCGCTGCCGCGCCGAGTAGCGTCAGGCTGCGGGCAAGCTCGTAGGTGAAGCTGTATTCGCCGTCGGGTCCACGGTTCGAAAGCGCCCCGATGGAATCCGCCAAATCCTCCGCACCCCATGTCATCGAAACCAGACGCGGCGCGCCTGCATAGTCGCCGGTGGTGAACATGGCTGCGGCCACCTCGGTCACCAGCGCAATGACCGGGGTCGAGCCGGGCTCGATACCCAGTTCCATTTCCAGCGGCGTGAGGAGCCGGTCGAGTTCCTCCACATCGTGCCGCCCGCGCGCCTTGGGCAGCATGATGCCGCCGGGCCGAGCAGGCATGATGGCAGCAAGGTCATCCGCGGTATGCGGTCCGTCGAGGGGATTGACCCGCACCCACAGCCGGTCGTGCTCCGCATTGTCGCGCGTGCCGAGAAATGCCGCGATAGCCTGCCGTGCCGCGGGCTTGGCATCATCCGCCACCGCATCCTCGAGGTCGAAGATCACGATATCGGCCTCGCCCTCGCTCGCCTTGTTCATCTTCTTCTCGCTGTCGCCCGGAGCGAACAGCCACGAGCGATGGCGGGGCGGGATGGCAGCTTTCGACACTTGGATTTTCCTCTCTCGATTCCGTGTGCGGCTTGAGCCGACCTGATGCTGCGAAGTCAAGCGATGGCTTGTGATGCATGCCATGTGCGCTAGAGCTTGCAGCCATGCTCCGGGTCCCCGCTCTTTCTTCCGCCTTGATTGCCCTTATCGGCACCCAGCCAGCATTCGCGCAGGAGGCGGATGAGCCTGAGGTCATTGTCGTGACAGGCACGGGGCTGGAGGAAACACCGGCTACCCCAGCCTATGACACGCAGGTTATCGAACGCGAGCAGCTGGTCTCGACCGGCTCGGGCCGTATCGAGGATGCGCTATCGTCGGTCGCGGGCTTCCAGCAATTCCGACGTTCGGACAGCCGCTCGTCCAACCCCAGCGCGCAAGGGGCGACACTCCGTTCGCTGGGCGGCAATGCCACCAGCCGCGCTCTCGTGCTGCTCGACGGCGTGCCCATGGCCGACCCGTTCTTTGGCTTCATCCCCTTTTCCGCCATCGCGCCGGAGCGGCTCGGTAGCGCCCGGATTACGCGTGGCGGCGGCTCCGGCCCCTTCGGCGCAGGCGCGCTGGCGGGCACAATTGAGCTAACCAGCGCCGATGCGGCGACGCTCGGCAATTTCGGCGGTCATGTTTACGTGAACGACCGTGGCGGGACCGAGAGCGCAGCGCATGTCGCGGGCGACCTCGGCAGCGGCTTCGGCGTGATTTCGGGCCGGTGGGACCGCGACAAGGGCTTTTTCACCACTCCCGAGGCCGACCGCGTCGACGCCAGCACCCGCGCCGGTTTCGACAGCTATTCTATCCAGGCGCGCGGTGTGGCTCCGCTGACCGACACCGTCGAATTGCAGGCACGCGGCCTCGTCTATGACGACCGCCGCACGCTGCGCTTCGATGGCGCCGACAGTTCGAGCACGGGGCAGGACGCCAGCCTGCGCCTCGTGGGCCGCGGCAACTGGCAGTTCGACGCGCTGGCCTATGTGCAAGCGCGCAACTTCACCAATGTGGTCATCAGCTCGACGCGCTTCGTGCCGGTCCTCGACCAGCGCAACACCCCTTCGACCGGACTCGGGGGCAAGTTCGAAATCCGTCCTCCGGTTGGCGAGAGCAACGTCCTTCGCCTCGGCATCGACTACCGCCGCAGCGACGGCGAGCTTTACGAAACCGCACTGAGTGCCTTTACCGGTTCGGTGCGCGAACGTCGCAACGCTGGCGGCACGAATACCGACCTCGGCTTCTTCGTCGAGAATGATTTCATGCTCGGGCCGCTGACGCTGACCGCAGGGGCAAGGCTCGACCGCTACACCATCCGGAATGGCTTCTATACCTCACGCGATGCAGATGGCACCATCCTGCAAAACGAAAGCTACGCCGATCGCAGCGGCTGGGAAGAATCCTTCCGTGGTGGTGCGGTGTTCGAGGCGGGTGGCGGGCTCAAACTGCGCGCCGCTGCCTATACCGGCCTGCGCCTGCCGACATTGAACGAGCTTTACCGCCCATTCGTCGTCTTCCCGGTGACCACCAATGCCAACGCCCGGCTGGAGAACGAAAAGCTGGAGGGTTTCGAGGCCGGTGTGGATTTCTCGCCCAGCGAAGACATCGACCTCTCCCTCACTGCCTTCGACAACCGGGTGAAGGGCGCGGTGGCCAATGTCACGCTCGACCCGGTCACTCGCCAGCGCCAGAACATTGACGCCATTCATGCGCGCGGTATCGAAGCGGGCGCTGGCCTCTCCTTCGGCCCTCTGCGTTTCGACGGCTCGCTCGCTTATACCGAAGCCGAGGCGCAGCAGGCTGGCGCAGCCTTTGATGGCAACCGCCCCTCGCAAACACCCGCTTGGGTCGGCGGCGCGACGCTGAGCTATCGTATCGGCACCGACGGACTGGTCTCCGCAACGCTGCGCCATGTTGGCAAGCAGTTCGAGGACGACCTCGAAAGTAACGTCCTGCCCGCAGCGACCACGCTCGATGCCTTCGCGCAAGTTGCGCTGACCGAACGGTTCGCGCTTGTCTTGCGCGGCGAGAACCTGACCGACGAGGACATCGTCACACGCAACCAGGGCGGCTCCATCGACTTCGGCACGCCGCGCACCCTGTGGATTGGCCTCAAGCTCCAGAACTGAGCACAAGCCAATTGCATGCGCGCCTGAGACCGATATGCTCTGCCCCCAAGGGATAGAGAGGCCGAAGCGATGAATGCACAGGAACTGGCGGCGCGGCACGAGGCCGTGAACGAGGATGCGGAAAGCTACTGGCTGGAAGAGGCCAAGCGGCTCGACTGGTACAGCTTTCCCACCACGGCCAACCGCAGCTCCTTCGACGAGGGCGATTTCGGCATTCGCTGGTTCGAGGACGGAGAGCTCAACGTCACCGTCAACTGCCTCGACCGCCACCTCGCGACGCGTGGCGACAGAACCGCCATCATCTTCGAAGGCGACGAACCGGGCGAAGGCTATTCGCTTACCTACGCTCAGGTCCACGAAGAGGTCTGCCGCTTCGCCAATGCGCTAAAGGCTTGCGGTGTCGGCAAGGGCGACCGCGTCGCTATCTACATGCCGATGATCCCCGAAGCCGCCTTTGCCATGCTCGGCTGCGCGCGCATCGGGGCCATCCACTCGGTCGTCTTCGGCGGCTTCTCGCCCGACAGCCTTGCCGACCGTATCGAGGACTGCGGCGCGAAATTGCTCGTCACCGCCGACGAGGGCGTGCGCGGTGGCAAACGCATCCCGCTGAAGGACAACGCCGACAAGGCGCTGGAAAAGTCCCCGGTCGAAGCGGTCATCATGGTCCGGCGCACCGGCGGCGAGGTGAATTTCGTCGAAGGGCGCGACCGCTGGTGGCACGATTTGCGCGAAGAGGTCTCTGCGACCTGCGAGCCGGAAAAGATGAACGCCGAAGATCCGCTGTTCATCCTCTACACCAGCGGCTCGACCGGCAAGCCCAAGGGGGTGATGCACACCACGGGCGGCTATTTGCTGTGGGTCACGGCGACTTTCGACATAGTGTTTGGCGCGACTGATGAAGATGTCTTCTGGTGCACCGCCGACGTCGGCTGGGTCACCGGCCACAGCTATGTCGTCTACGCCCCGCTCGCCAATGGCGCGACCACGGTGATGTTCGACGGCGTGCCCAACTATCCCGACTTCGGGCGCTTCTGGGAAACTTCGAACCGCCTGGGCGTGACGATTTTCTACACCGCCCCCACCGCCCTGCGCGCCCTCATGCGCGAGGGCGACGAATGGGTGAAGCAGCACGACCGCTCGCAAATCCGCCTTCTGGGCACGGTGGGCGAACCGATAAATCCCGAGGCGTGGAACTGGTATCACGAGGTTGTCGGTGACGGCCGCTGCGAGATTGTCGACACATGGTGGCAGACCGAAACCGGCGGCATGCTCATCACCCCCGTCCCTGGCGCGGTGAAGACCAAGCCCGGCAGCGCCACCCTGCCCCTGCCCGGCGTCTATACCAAGTTGGTCGACAATGACGGGAAGGAACTTACCGGCCCCGCAGAAGGCAACCTCTGCCTCACGCAGAGCTGGCCCGGTCAGATGCGCGGCGTGTGGGGTGACGACGAACGCTTCTTCCAGACCTATTTCACCACCTATCCTGGCATGTATTTCACCGGCGACGGCTGCCGGCGCGACGACGACGGCTACCACTGGATCACCGGCCGGGTGGACGATGTAATCAATGTGTCCGGCCACCGCATGGGCACCGCCGAGGTCGAAAGCGCGCTTGTCGCCCATCCCAAGGTCGCCGAGGCCGCCGTCGTCGGCATGCCCCATGATGTGAAGGGACAGGGCATCTACGCCTATGTCACGCTCAACGCGGGCGAGCCCGAAAGCGAGGAGCTGCGGCAGGAGCTGCGCCAGTTCGTGCGCAAGGAAATCGGTGCCATCGCCTCGCCCGATGCCATCCAGTTCGCCCCCGCCCTGCCCAAGACCCGCTCGGGCAAGATCATGCGGCGCATCCTGAGGAAGATTGCCGAGGGCGAGCCGGACAAGGTGGGCGACGTCTCGACGCTGGCCGAACCGGCGGTTGTCGATGCACTGATCAAGGGTGCACAGGCTTAGTCCGGCCCACATTTGCCTTGGGCACAAAAAAGCCCGCCGTGATGGCGGGCTTGTTTTTGAGTTGGTTGCGGGGGTTGGATTTGAACCAACGACCTTCAGGTTATGAGCCTGACGAGCTACCGGACTGCTCCACCCCGCGGTACCTTTTTGTGGCGCCTCAGGCGCCGGCGGCTGCGTCCGCAGCCTTGGCTTTCCTCGCATAAGCTCGGGCGGCCGTGCAGGTGACCTTTGGTCAGCTGCGTTACACTACGCTTCCGGCCTTGCGACCCTGCGGGTCGTTTGGCCTTGCCTCGGGCGCGGAGGCCAGAGACTAAAAAGCCGCCGCTCGGGGATGCCCGGCAGCGGCTTTTTTGAACTTGTGAATGGGTTTGTTTCCCGCGCACCCGCCGGCTTTAATGCCTGGCGACGACCTACTCTTCCAGTGCTTGAGCACTAGTACCATCGGCGCTGTCCGGTTTC
>NZ_JAIGNK010000004.1 GCF_019711435.1 Qipengyuania polymorpha | reverse complement strand
GCCGCCCCGATTCCGTCAATGCCTTTTTGTAGGATTATTTCACATTCACGAAATCTGACGGATTTCCGCGGGGTTGGCGGCCCGCACCCTCAGCCTCATAGATGGGGTCGCGGGGGCAAATTTCAAGTTTGGCGGGCCCTGGCGGTTGGAATCACCGGTTGGGGAGCCGATTCAGCCACTGGAATCACCTCATTCCTTCGGGTCGCCCTCCCCGATTCACCAGACACCTGCTGCACGCTTGCAAGGCACAGCGTCGAACCGACTCCGGAATCGGGTTCTTCCATGCTATATACATATGGGGCGTGTGAGAGGCTGGCTGGGCGGCCAGCATATGGAGAGCGAAAATGGGCGCGAAATTCCTTGCAGCAACGGCAGCAACGATCCTGGGCTGCAGCATGGCCATGGCCCAAACGGACGGTGCCGAACAGCAAGCTGGCGAGGTGGCCGGCGGCGACGAGGAAATCATCGATGTCGCCTTCGACAAGGACCGGTACGAGCGGATGACCGTGCCGGTCACGATCGCCGGCGAAGGCCCCTATCGCTTCTTCATCGATACCGGTGCGCAGGCGACCGTTGTCACTCCCCGCATCACCAGCGATCTCGCGCTTGAACCATCGGGCAAGGCCACGCTGGTCGCAATGGGGTCGACCAGGGTGGTGGACACGATTGCCATCGACCAGCTGGAATTTGCCGACCGCACGCTGAGCGGGCTGACGTCCCCCCTCCTCGATCGGCATAATATCGGGGCGGATGGCATATTGGGCCTCGACACATTGCAGGACATGCGCGTGCTTATCGATTTCGCCGAAGGCCGCATGTCGGTTGCCGATGCCGAACAGTTCCGCGGCAACTCGGGCTACGAGATCGTCGTGCGCGCGCGGGCGAAGCTGGGGCAGATGATTATCACCAATGCCCGGCTCGATGGAGTGAAGACGGCAGTCATCATCGATACCGGGGCACAGAACTCGCTCGGTAACATGGCGCTGCTGAAGAAGCTGCGCATGCGCGGGGACATGACCTTCAGCTCCACCGACGTGCATGGCTACACGATCGAAGGCGACCTGACCTTTGCCAAGCGGCTCGAGATCGGCCCCATGCAATTGTCGCAGGTCCCCATTGGCTTTGCCGACAGCCCCGCCCTCGAAGCGCTCGGCTATACCGACCAGCCCGCGCTGATCCTCGGCATGGGCAATTTGCGCATGTTCGACCGCGTGGCGATAGATTTCGCCAGCCGCCGCGTGTTGTTCGACCTGCCCGCCGACGTGATGCGGCGCGGCCCGGTCAATTTCACCGACCACATGACGCGCGGTCGCTCCTGACCTTGTCCTCGGGCGGCGGCTGCCCCAGATAGCGGGCCATGCCGCCCGAGACCGCACAGAGCCAGACCGCCCAGGACCTCGAAGGCTGGGCTACCATCAAGCGGTTCCTGCCCTACTTGTGGCCGCGCGATAACCCGCTCCTGAAACGCCGCATCATCGGATCGATGGCATTCGTGCTGGCGGCCAAGGCGACCATCCTCGCCCTGCCCTTCGCCTATAAGGAAGCGGTGGATTCGATGACCACGCCCGCCAACGAGGGCGTGATGGTCGCGCTGGCGCTGGTGATTGCCTACGCCGCGGGCCGCTTTGCCAGCGTCATCTTCAACAACCTTCGCAACATCACCTTCGAGCGGGTCGGGCAGGATGCGACACGCCAGCTGGCCGAGGACACATTCTCGCGGCTGCACCAGCTCTCGCTGCGCTTCCACCTGTCGCGCCGCACGGGCGAGATCACCAAGACCATCGAGCGCGGGACCAAGAGCATCGACGTCATGCTCTATTTCCTGCTGTTCAATATCGCCCCCACGGCCATCGAGCTGATTGCAGTCGGCGTCATCTTCTACTTCAATTTCGGGTGGGAGCTGGTGGCGGCCACCGCGTTCACTGTCGCTGCCTATATAATAGTGACGCGCAAGATTACCGAATGGCGCAACGAGTTGCGGCGCAAGATGAACGAGCTCGACGGGCAGGCCTTGTCACGCTCGGTCGACAGCCTGCTTAATTACGAGACGGTCAAGTATTTCGGTGCCGAGACGCGCGAACGCGAACGCTATGGCGAGGCGGCGCGGGCATGGGCGGAAGCGGCCATCAAGTCTGAAAACTCGCTCGGCATCCTCAATATCGCGCAGGCCGCGATCATGAACCTGCTGATGGGCGGCGCGATGGCCTTCACCGTCTGGGGCTGGAGCCGCGGCCAGTTCACCACCGGCGACCTTGTGCTGGTGAACACCTACCTCACCCAGCTCTTCCGCCCGCTCGACATGCTGGGCATGGTCTATCGCACCGTGCGCCAGGGCCTCATCGACATGGCGGAGATGTTTCGCCTCATCGACACCGAGGCGGAGGTAAAGGACGTGCCCGGCGCACCTGCGCTGGTCGTGCGCCGTCCTTCCATCACCTTCGACCACGTCCATTTCGGCTACGAGCCCGAGCGCACCATCCTCCACGGCCTCACCTTCGAGGTTCCGGCGGGGAGCAATATCGCCATCGTCGGCCCCTCGGGCGCGGGCAAGAGCACCATCGCCCGGTTGCTGTTCCGTTTCTACGACCCGCAGCGCGGCCGCATCCTGGTCGACGGGCAGGATATCGCCAAGGTGCGGCAGGAGAGCTTGCGCGCCCATATCGGCATCGTCCCGCAGGACAGCGTGCTGTTCAACGACACCATCGGCTACAACATTGCCTATGGCCGCGAGGGAGCGGGGCAGGAAGAGATTACGGCAGCCGCACAGGCCGCAGCCATCCTCCCATTCATTGAGCGTTTGCCACAAGGTTTCGACACCGAAGTGGGCGAGCGCGGGCTGAAGCTGTCGGGCGGCGAGAAGCAGCGTGTGGCCATTGCGCGAACGCTGGTGAAGGACCCGCCCATCCTGCTGCTCGACGAGGCAACCAGCGCCCTGGACAGCCGGACCGAACAAGACATCCTGCGCACCCTTAAAAAGGTCAGTGCCCATCGCACGACGCTGGCGATTGCACACCGCCTGTCGACCATCGCCGATGCCGACCGCATCCTCGTCCTCGACCATGGCAAGCTCGCCGAAATCGGCACGCATGGCGAATTGCTGCGACACGACGGCCTCTATGCCGAGATGTGGGCGCGCCAGCAGGCCGAAAAAGAGAACGATGGCGTGCTGGAATCCTGATTCGGCACATCCCAGCGGATTGTAAAGCCTTATCAAATTTGGATGTTTCCCCCCTAGGGTTTATCCTGTGCGAGCAAAGGGCGCTGCCGTCCGAGTCGGCCTGCCCTCACACGTTCCCTGGGGAGGGCGACAATGAAGGACCTTCAGTTTACCAGCCAGCACCTGGTCTATGGCGACAAGGAGATGCCGCTGCGGGCCGCAGAGGAACCGATCCTGGTCGATAACCGGCAGGCCTCGCAGGACATCAACTTCTTACTCATACAATACGGACTCTACCCGAGCCGCGACCAAGTGATCGGTGGCGAAATCAGTATGGGGTACATAGTCCAGTTCGCCGGCAATTTCGCGCCGCGTAGCACGTTGTTCACCTCCGGCCAGCTCCTGTCCATCGCGTCGAACACCGCTCTCTTTTCCATCATGGGAACATTGTACGGAGGTGACGGGAGCACCACTTTCGCCTTGCCCGACCTGCGCGATGACCTTGCGATCGGTGCAGGCTGGGGTCCCGGCCTCGACTCCATCGGCCTGGGGCAGAGTTACGGCGCGGACACGAGGCCGCTGAGCGAAATCAACCTGCCGACCTCGTTCGGAGGCAACGGCCAGGCCCTCAACAACTACGAGACGAGCCTTGGTCTCAACTACGTCATCCATACGGGCGGCTACGGGATGGACTCGGGCAGTGCGAACCTCACCGGATCGGTTCACCTGTGGGCGGGCAACTTCGACCCCAATGGCGCGATGATCTGCGACGGCCGCCTTCTCCCCATTTCCGGATACCCGCTGCTCTATTCGATTATCGGGACGACTTATGGCGGCGATGGCGTGACCAGTTTCGCCATCCCGGACCTTCGCGGGCGGACCATTATCGGTTCCGATTCGGGGTTGCCGGTCGGCAGCGTGGTCGGCTCGGACGGGTTGGTCTTCGATGCCGACGGGATGCCGATCGAAGTTGGCGGCGACGGTGCGGCGATCGACAATATGCAGCCGGGCCTCGTCATGCAGGTGCTGGTCGCGATGCAAGGCGTCTTCCCGTCGCGCAACCAGGAAACTCCAAAGGATCTGGAGCCGGACGACTTCGTCTTATCCGACACGGCAACGCTCGGACAGATCATCTTCTTTGCCGGCGCGGGCGTTCCCACCGGCTTCGCACCTGCGCAGGGGCAACTGGTCAGCATCGCCAGCAATACCGCGCTCTTCTCGCTGCTCGGGACGATGTATGGGGGTGATGGGCGGACGACATTCGCGCTCCCCGACCTCGGCGGTCGCGCGGCCATGCATGCCGGGGGTACTCCCGGAAGCACACAAGGGGATAACGACCTCTACCTTTCCTATGACGACGTGCCCGGTCGCACGCAGGATGGCGACGAGGGGCAAGACACCATCATCGGCAGCGACCGCGCCGATACCTTCAACGGCCTCGGCGGGTACGACACGCTCATCGGCAACGGGGGCAACGACTTCCTCTACGGCGGAGATCAGGACGATACGCTGGAAGGCGGTGCAGGCTTCGACTACCTTCTCGGCGGCAGCGGACGCGACACGATGGTCGGCGGGCCGGGCAACGACACCTACGACTATGTCGGCGGCAACGACACGATTGTCGAACTGGCAGGCGGCGGCAATGATACGGTTCGCACATTGCGCCCCGATTTCACGCTCGGAGACAATCTCGAAAACCTAATCCTCCTGCGGGCAGCCGGAGCGGTGGGCGAAGGCAACGCGCTCGCCAATGACATCATCGGCAATATCGGCGACGATGTGCTGCGCGGGTTCGACGGGGACGACCGCCTCGTCGGCCGGGCCGGCGAAGACCAGCTCGCCGGCGGCAATGGCAATGACAACCTCTTCGGCGGTGCCAATGACGACGTTCTCTACGGCGGCGCGGGCGACGACAGGCTTTACGGCGAGGCGCAGAACGACGTGCTTTACGGCGGCGGCGGGGCGGACAGGCTGGTGGGCGGTGCGGGCCGCGACATCGCCTATGGCGGCGGCGGGGCGGATGAATTCGTCTTTGCCGACGGCGACCTTGCCGGACGCGCCTACACCAATTCCGATGTCATCGCCGATTTCAACCAGGCGGCAAGCGACTTCATCAACCTCAAGGGCATCGACGCCATTGCCGGCGGTGGACACGACAGCTTCACCTGGATCGGCGATGCGGTCTTTTCCGGCACTGCCGGAGAGCTGCGCTACGACATCCGTCCCGGCGGCTTCACCATGGTGCTCGGGGATACCGATGGTGACGGCAATGCCGATGTCGTCATCCGCCTCGAAGGCCAGATCGACCTGACCGTGGCCGACTTCATCATCTAGGCCCACCCCGCCCCGGGGTTGTGCTGCAGCGCACAATAGTCCAAAGGGCGTCCGCAATCCGGGCGCCCTTTGATTTTGCGGGGTACCCTCACCTGACAGCTGACGGAAACTCCACCATGCCCAACCTCGGCGCGATCAAACGCGACTGGTTCTCCAACATCCGCGCAGACATGCTGGCCGGCCTCGTGGTCGCGCTCGCGCTGATCCCGGAGGCGATCGGCTTCTCGATCATCGCCGGCGTCGACCCGCGCGTAGGCCTCTATGCCTCGGTCGCGATTGCCATGGTGATTGCCTTTACCGGCGGACGTCCGGGGATGATCAGCGCCGCAACGGCTGCCGTCGCCGTGGTTGTGGTGCCGCTGGTGCGCGATCACGGGGTGGAATACCTCTTCGCCGCGACAATCCTGATGGGCATCTTCCAGGGTATTGCCGCCCTGCTCCGGCTCGACCTGCTGATGCAGTTCGTCAGCCGCTCGGTCATCACCGGCTTCGTCAACGCGCTCGCGATCCTCATCTTCATGGCGCAGCTGCCGCAGCTGACCAATGTCGGGTGGGAAACCTACGCCATGGTCGCCGCCGCGCTGGCGATCATCTACCTCTTCCCCAAGCTGACCACCGCCATTCCCAGCCCGCTGGTAGCGATCATCGTGCTCACCGCGCTCTCGATCTACATCAATGCGCCGGTCAACACCGTGGCGGACATGGGCGAGCTGCCCGAGGGCCTGCCCTATTTCATGCTGCCCGACGTGCCGCTGACGTGGGAGACGCTTGCCATCATCGCCCCTTATTCGGCGACCATGGCGGCAGTCGGCCTGCTCGAATCGCTGCTGACCGCGCAGATCGTCGACGACATGACGCACACCGGCTCGAACAAGCGCCGTGAGAGCGCAGGCCAGGGCGTCGCCAACATCGTCGCGGCGTTCTTCGGCGGCATGGGCGGCTGCGCGATGATCGGCCAGTCGGTCATCAACGTGACGAGCGGCGGACGTGGAAGGCTCTCGACCTTCACGGCGGGCCTGTCGCTGCTTATCCTTCTCGCAGTCCTCGGCGACTTGGTCGGCCAGGTGCCGATGCCGGCGCTGGTGGCGATCATGATCATGGTCTCGATCGGGACCTTCTCGTGGAACTCGATCCCCAACATTGGCAAGCACCCATGGCAGTCCTCGGTCGTGATGCTGACCACCGTCGTGGTCGTGGTCGCGACGCATAACCTAGCGCTCGGCGTGCTGGCGGGCGTGGTCCTGTCGGGCGTGTTCTTCACCCACAAGGTAATGACCATGTTCGAGGTCGTGCGCGAGCGCGAGGGCGACACCGCCACCTACCGCGCCAAGGGCCAGATCTTCTACGCCAGCGTCGAGCGTTTCGAGGCAGCACTCGGCCCCGAAAGCACGCAGAGCGATCCGGCAGACCACGTCATCATCGACGTGAGCAAGGCCCACTTTTGGGACATCTCGGCCATCGGCGCGCTCGACAAGGTGGTCGAACGTATGCGCCGCAACGGCCGCAGCGTGCAGGTGAAAGGGTTGAACCGGGCAAGCAGTGACTTGGTCGACAAGTTCGCGCTGACCGACAAGACGGGCGTGGAGATCGGGCTGGCGCCACATCCGTAACCGGTCAGGCGACCTTTGGGTGGTTAGCGGACGCTACCATTTTTGTTGGTACTGAATCGCTCCGCGCACAGTTCGGATTTTTCCTGCGTCAGCTCTGAGATTTGCACGAAAACAAATTCATCCTTGTGGTTGGGTGGGAAAGCATCTGGTGACGCTCGGTTGAAATAGCCTTCGCCAGAAACCCTGAAACAAACCGTTTCATCGGGGTGGTGTATGCGAGCGTAGTTCACCGGTTCTGAATAGCGATCCTGCCAGAACGCCTCTCGCAATCGAAAACGAAAACGAAATGCTCCGGGCTCGAATTGGCTATCCGGCAAAAAATTTGGATATTCCCAATGAGCGTCCAAGTATCCGCTACGCCAAACGACTTGAGGTGCGACTTCACCTTGTCGCACACTTGCGCAGGAGGAGAGTAGAAGTGCGCAAAGCATTGATAGGCGTAAAGGGATTTTCATCCTAGGGACGCTCGCATCAATTATGGATGACCGCAACCGGGTCGTTAGCAGCCATGTGATGATGTCCGATTTCGGGTGTCGACTGAACGTCGCAACTCAGGTCGCGGAAGCTGAAAGCTCTTGCAACACATCAGACGCCTCCTCAGCGTGCACCGCTGGTACAAACGCATGGTCGTGGTGAAAGGCCGCAACCATGTTGCAGGCAATCCCCGCATCCGCGAGCGCGCCTGACACGGCTGCCGTCAGCCCCACGCCCTCAAGGTCCGAATGCACCATCAGTGTGATGCGCGCGAAGTCCGGCCCTTCGATGCCGAGTTCGTCGGCCAACTCGGACGGCACGATGGCCGTCACGCCCTCGTCCTCGCGGAAAGTGCCGATGGCTCCGCCCAAGAGCTGCGGGGCCTTGTCGGGGCTGACGAGGACGAAGCGCCAGCGAGTGCGATCGAGCCGGGGCTCCATGGCGGCGATCATCGCCTCCCGGTCGCGCACCGGCCCGGCCATTACAGGATATACTTGCTGAGGTCGGTATCGCCCGAAAGGTCGTCGAGCCGCTCGCGCACATAGGCGGCGTCGACCGTGATGGTCTCGCCCTTGTGTTCTTCCGCCTCGAAGCTGATATCCTCGAGCAGGCGCTCCATCACCGTCTGCAGGCGGCGGGCGCCGATGTTCTCGACGCTCTCGTTCACGCGCGCGGCGATCTTCGCCACTTCGGTGATCGCATCATCGGTGATGTCGAGCGTGACTTCCTCGGTCCCGATCAGCGCCTTGTACTGCTGCACGAGATTGGCGCGCGTTTCGGTGAGGATGCGCACGAAGTCCTCTTCGGTCAGTGCACGCAACTCGACGCGGATGGGCAGGCGGCCCTGAAGTTCGGGCAGCATGTCCGAGGGCTTGGAGACGTGGAACGCGCCCGACGCGATGAAGAGGACGTGGTCGGTCTTCATCGGGCCGTACTTCGTCGCCACGGTCGTGCCTTCGATCAGCGGCAGCAGGTCGCGCTGCACGCCTTCGCGGCTGACCGAGCCGCCGCGCACATCGCTCACCGCAATCTTGTCGATCTCGTCGAGGAAGACGATGCCGTTGGTCTCCGCATTCTCCAGCGCGACGCGATTGACGTCGTCCTGGTCCATACGCTTTTCGGCCTCTTCCTCCACCAGCCGGTCCCACGCATCGGGGACTTTCAGCTTGCGGCGCTTGAGGTTCGACTTGCCCATCGCCTTGCCGAGCATGTCGGAAAGGTCGATCATGCCGACATTGCCGGGCATGCCGGGAATTTCCATGTTGCTGGAGGGCTGCTCCTTCACGTCAATTTCGACCTCGGTGTCGTTCATCGCGTTCTGCACGATGCGCTCGCGGAAAGCCTCGCGCGTCGCCTCACTGGCGTTCTCGCCGACGAGTGCGTTGAGCAGGCGCTCCATCGCGGCCTGGCTGGCGGTTTCGCGCACGGCCTCGCGGCGGCGCTCCTTTTCCAGCCGAATAGCTTCTTCCGCCAAATCGCGGGCGATCTGTTCGACGTCGCGGCCGACATAGCCGACTTCCGTAAACTTGGTCGCCTCGACCTTCACGAAGGGAGCCTCGGCCAGCTTGGCGAGGCGGCGGCTGATCTCGGTCTTGCCGCAGCCGGTGGGGCCGATCATCAGGATGTTCTTGGGCGTCACCTCGTCGCGCAGATCGCGATTGAGGCGCTGGCGGCGCCAGCGGTTACGCAGCGCCACGGCAACTGCGCGCTTGGCGTCCTTCTGGCCGATGATGTGTTCGTCCAGAGCGGCGACGATCGCCTTGGGTGTCAGATTGTCCATTCTTCTCTCAAGCTTTCCGTTCGGTTCGAGCGAAGTCGAGAACCGGGGGCCTGGACGTGTCTCGACTTCGCTCGACACGAACGGCGGGGTTCGTATCAGACCTCTTCGAGGGTCACATTGCCATTGGTGAAGACACAGATGTCCGCGGCGACCTGCATCGCCTTGCGTGCGATCACTTCGGGGTCGTCTTCGTATTCGGCGATGGCCTTGGCCGCGGCGAGCGCATAATTGCCTCCCGAGCCGATGGCGGTGATGCCCGCTTCGGGTTCGAGCACGTCGCCATTGCCAGTAAGGACGAGGAGGTTTTCCTTGTCCGCGACGATCATCAGCGCTTCGAGATTGCGCAGGTACTTATCCGTGCGCCAGTCCTTGGTCAGCTCGACCGCGGCACGCAGGAGCTGGCCATTGTACTGTTCGAGCTTCTTTTCGAGCCGCTCGAACAAGGTGAAGGCATCGGCGGTGGCGCCGGCAAAGCCTGCCACGACCTTGCCGCCCTCGCCGATCCGGCGAACCTTGCGCGCATTGGGTTTCATCACCGTGTTGCCCATGGAGACCTGTCCGTCCCCGGCGACCACGATGCGGCCTGCCTTGCGTACACCGATGATGGTGGTTCCGTGCCACTGGGTCAGCCCGTGGCGATTGTCTCTATCGTCCATAGGGCGCGATATGGGGAGCGCGCCGGAGGGGTCAAGCCAAAGCGGTCAGGCTGCGAAGCTATTAACGCCCCGGGCCGCCCTGCCCGCCCATTCCGGGCTGGCCGACGGTGCCGATATTGCCGAACAGGTCTTCGAGGAAACCGCGCTCGCGGCCCAGCGTCGGCGTCTCGTCGCCATCGGGGGTCAGATAGACAACCTTGTCGAGGCCCGAACGCTCTGCCGAAGAGACATTGCCATTGGCATCGAACTGCACGGCCAGCACCTGGTGCGCCTGGATTTGCGGACGCACGAAAGGCTTACGGCCGGTGGTCGAGGACACGTAATACCAGGTCGGCTCGCCGAACTGGCTGGTGAAGGTCGGACGGCCCAGCGTCATCTCGACGCTCTTCTGGTTGTCGATGCCCGGCTGGACCGAATTCAGCAGCACGGGGTCGACGATATAGCCGCGCGATTCGCGGATGGAGGAGCAGGCACCCAGCGAAACTCCGGCCGCAAGAAGTGCGGTGGTGGCAAGGATCTTGGTGACGTTCATGCGAACTGCTTCAACTCCGTAACTTCGGCGCGCTTGGCCTTGTGCCTTACCCGCCCTATATGCGCGAGCGACGCCCTAAACCGCCGCGCGCGCTCATGCAATGCGTGTCTCGCCAAGCGGTGGGGATGACGGCTTTAATTGCCGCTGAACGAACACGAAACGAGAAGCTATCCCGATGTCCATCTTCGCCCGCCTCTTCGGCACGCAGACCGACCCCCGCGAGCAATGGCGCCCGCTGTGGCACACCATCGTCGAGCAGGCGCGCGAGCCCGACTGGTACCGCATGTGCGGCGTGGCCGACACGGTGGAAGGGCGCTTCGATATGATCACGCTGGTGCTCAGCCTCGTGATGCTGCGGATGGAGGGCGAGGAGGAGCTTGCCCCGCACACCGCGCTCGTGACCGAATTGTTCGTCGAGGACATGGAAGGCCAGCTGCGCGAGGCCGGCATCGGCGACCCCACGGTGGGCAAGAAGATCGGTAAACTGATGAGCAGCATGGGCGGCCGTCTCGGCACCTATCGCGCTGCCCTCGCCGACGAGGACCGCGCGGCGCTGGCCGAAGCTCTCAAGCGCAATGTGACCATGGCGCAAGAGGATGAGGCCCATGCGCTCGCCGAGCGGATGATGCGCCTGCACAAGCGCCTCGAGCGCACGGAAACCGAGCAGCTGCGCGCCGGGAAGATTGCGGCATGAGCGACACAAACGAACTCGTCCGGCTGGTGAAGCCGCGCGCCCTTCCTGCAGGGACGATGGAAGTCGAAACGAACGAAGCGGAGCGCGCGGCGCTGGCCAAACGCTTCGGCATCACTGCCATCCACGCGCTGACAGCCAAGGTCGACTTCAGCGAGAAGGACGATGCCGTGGTCGCCTCGGGCACCTTCAGCGCCACGCTTGAACAGCCCTGCGCTGTTACTCGTGACGATTTCACCTACGATATTTCGGAAGACTTCTCGCTCCGCTTCGTGCCTGCCGGGCGCTTGGGCGAATATGAGGAAGACGCGGAATTCGAACTGACCGAGGAAGACCTCGACGAAATCGAATATGAGGGCGAGACCTTCGACCTTGGCGAGGCCATCGCGCAGGAATTAGGCCTCGCCATCGACCCCTATCGCGAAGGCCCCGACGCCGATGCAATGCGCGAAGAGGCCGGTATCGAAAGCGACGAGGACCGCAAACCGAGCGGCCCGCTCGCGGAGGCGCTGGCGGCGCTCAAGAAGGATTAAGGCGAACCGGGTGCGTCCCGACTGGTCGCTTCGGCGATTGCTTCGACAGCCGCATCGAGCGCGGCGTAGAACTGGCTGCTCCGGAGAGGCGGTGTCATCTCCTCCCGGATGATTTGCGCGCTGCGTTCATTGGGCAGCACGCCCAATGTTCCATCGGCAACCGAAATGCGCATCTTACGGTCTGCGACGGCGATCAGCACCATCACGCCCCGGTCTTCCTCGCCGATGTCCCAATTGTTGGCGACATCGTCGGTGAAGGCACCGATTTCCCGTCCATTGGTGGTTTCGACGGTGGCGACTGCCAGAGGATGCCTCGTCGCGGCATTGTAAGCGTCGAGCCTTGCGGAGAGCGCCTTCTCCTCCTGCTCCGACAACACGTCTGCCGCATCGACGAGAGGCCCGTCGGGCGTGGCAGGCAAACCGGCCAACTGCGCTGGCGTCTCCGGAGCGAGGCCGAGGGCGGCGAAACCGCTACAGGCTTGCTCCTCCCAACCACTTTCCGGCGCGAGGCAATCGTCCCCGGCCACAAACCAAGCGGCCTTCCACCCCATGAGGAGGAAGGCCGCGGCTATCGCAACTGCGATGATAGACTTGCGCGCCATGGGGCGGCCTGCCCCTTAGAACGGAATATCGTCGTCGAGGTCGTCGTAGTTCGAGCCGCCGCCCGACTGGCCGCCGCCGGAGCCGCCTCCGCCCTGGTTCCATCCGCCACCCGACTGGCCGCCGCCGCTGCCGCCGCCATAATCGCCGCCGCGCGAGCCGCCACCGCCGTAGCCGCCGCCACCGCCGCCGCCCGAGCCACCCTGCGGGCCGTCGAGCATGGTCAGCGTGCCGTTGAAACCGCGCAGCACGACTTCGGTCGAATAGCGATCGTTACCCTGCTGGTCCTGCCACTTGCGCGTCTGCAGCTGGCCTTCGACGAAGACCTTCGATCCCTTGCGAAGGAAGCGTTCGACCACGTTGATAAGGCCTTCGGAGAATATCGACACGGTGTGCCATTCGGTCCGCTCCTGACGCTCGCCCGTATTGCGGTCCTTCCACTGTTCGGACGTCGCAATACGCAGGTTTGCGACCTTGCCGCCATTGGGGAAGCTGCGGATTTCCGGGTCTGCGCCCAGGTTTCCGATCAGCATGACTTTGTTGAGGCTACCGGCCATCGTTTTGTTCCTTCGCGAATCTGTTGGACGCTGGCCTAACGGGCCATGCGAGTCGGTTCTAGGCCCTTGCGCGGCGTTTCCACCGGACTGGAGCTAAAGCCCGAGGCTGACCGCGATCCAGTAGGTCGCGCCCGCCGCTATCCACGCCAGCGCGAAGAGGTAGACCACCATCACGATGGGCCACTTCCACCCGTTGGTCTCGCGCCGGGCGACCGCTATGGTCGAGAGGCATTGCGGGGCGAACACGAACCACGCGAGGAAGGCGAGCGCGGTGGGCAGGCTCCACAGGGCGGCAATCTTGGCGGTCACGCCCTCGGCCGCGACATCCTCGTCCTCGGCATCGACGGCATAGGTCGTGGCGAGCGCCGAGACGGCGACCTCGCGCGCGGCAATGGCGGGGACGAGCGCAAGGCTCATCTCGCGGTTGAAGCCAACCGGCTCGAGCACGGGGTGGATGGTATCGGCCACTACGCCTGCGAAACTCGCATCGAGCTGGCTCTCGCCCTCTTCCGCCTTGGGGAAGGTCAGCAGGACCCACAGAGCGATGGTCGCGACGAAGATGATGGTACCCGCGCGGCGGAGGAAGACCCAAGCGCGCTGCCACAAGCCGATGGCGAGGTCCTTGAGACGCGGCAGCTGGTAGCGCGGCAATTCCATGATGAAGCCCGAAGCTGCACCCTTGGTCACCGTGCGGCGAAGCACCAGCGCGACCACCATCGCCCCGACTATCCCTGCAACATAGAGCGCGAAGAGCACCAGCCCCTGCAATCCGACACCGGCACCCACCGTGGTTTCCGGAATGACCGCCGCGATGATGACGGCATAAACCGGCAGCCGCGCCGAGCAGGTCATCAGCGGCGCGATGAGGATGGTCGTCAGCCGGTCCTTGGGGTCCGAAATGCTGCGCGTCGCCATGATACCGGGAATGGCGCAGGCGAAGCTGGAGAGCAGCGGGATGAAGCTTTTGCCCGACAGGCCCACGCCCGCCATCAGCCGGTCCATCAGGAAGGCCGCGCGCGCCATGTAACCGCTCGCTTCCATCACGAGGATGAAGGCGAAGAGGATGATGATTTGCGGCAGGAAGACGACGACCGAGCCGACGCCTGCCAGCACGCCTTCGGTAAGAAAATCGCGCGCAAGGCCGGGCGCCATCGCCCCCGTCACGGCCTCGGAAATCACGCCCACCCCGCCTTCCAGCGCATCGGCAAATGGCGTTGCCCAGGCGAACACGGCCTGGAAAATGACGAACAACAGTCCGAACAGGATGACCGGGCCGAGCCACGGGTTGAGCAGGACCTTGTCGACCCCGTTTTCGATGGTGTGGCGGGTCGATTTCGACAGGATGGCAGCGCGCGCCATATGCTTGGCCGAGAGCCGCCGCTCGGGCAGCGTCAGGTGCCAACGCTTGTGCGCTTCCTCGTCGGAATGGGTTTCCGCCTCCGCAATTGCGGCGTTGAGTTCGTTGATGCCCCGGCGGCGCACCGCGACAGTGGGGATGACCGGTACGCCGAGCGCCTCGGACAGGGCGGCAGGGTCGAGCGTCAGCCCGTCGCGTTCGGCGAGGTCGACCATGTTGAGCGCAACCACCGTGGGCCGGCCCAGCTCGAGCACTTCCTGCGCAAAGACGAGATGCTGTTCGAGGTTCGCCGCATCGAGCACGAGCACGAGCACGTCGGGCACCGCCTCGCCTTCGAACGTACCCTTCACCACGTCGCGGGTAACGGCCTCGTCGGGGCTGGCGGCATCGAAGCTGTAGGAACCGGGCAGGTCGAGCAGTTCGACCGGCTCGCCCGTCGGCAGCGTCAGCCGTCCGGCCTTGCGCTCAACGGTGACGCCCGCGTAATTGGCAATCTTCTGGCGCGCGCCGGTGAGCGCGTTGAACAGCGCCGACTTGCCCGAATTGGGATTGCCGACCAGCGCGATAGTATGCTTGCGGCTCATGCGGCCTCCACGCTGATCGCGGCCGCATGCATGCGGCGGATGGCGATGGTCATATTGCCCATCCGCAGGGCGATCGGGTCGCGAGTGCCGAACACGCCGCGATGGAGGATGGCGACCTCCGCCCCCTCGTCCACACCGAGTGCCTTGAGGCGCTTGCCCTCGTCCTCGGCCAGCGAGGCCCAGTCGACGCCGGTAATGCGCGCCGTGCGACCGCTATCGAAACCGTCCAAAGTCATGGAGCGGCCACTGTCAGATTGGCTGGCTTATTGCAACCGATTATCAATAGCGGGGAGGTCAGCGCGCCGGATAGCGCAATCGGCCGAGGAAACGCGTGAGACTGAAGGTCTCCCGCTCGGGGTTCAGCCACTTGGCCTTCACCTTCTCGAATTGCATCACGCCATCGATGCGGCGCTCGAGGAAGGCGCGGGTTTCGGCCTTGTCCTCGCTGGTGTCGTCGACGAACACTGCCAGAGTTGCCCCGTAAATCGAGGCGAGGATGGCGCGCTTGGTGTAGTGGTTGTAATCGGTCGCCGTATCGCCCGCGAGCCGCCACATCAGGTCCGCCGTTTGCCAGCCGCGCCTGGTCGACTTTGCCACGTTCTGCGGCATGGCCATGATGGCAAGCGCGCGGCGCAGCGCCTCTTCCTGCCCTGTCACCGCGTCGAGCCGGAACTGCACCAATGCGCGGATACGCTCGCGGATTTTCATCGTCGCGACGACATCCTCGGGGAAAGCCGCGGCCATCGCCATGTCGACCGCCTCGATCCAGGCGAAAACCATGTCGAGCGCGCCGTCCTTGAACGCCAGCCGCGCGACATCGGTGTCGGCACCCATCTGCTCGGCGGCCATCACCAGCGCCTCGTCGCTCCAGCCGTCGAAGACGGCGGCATCGGCGATTGCGGGGGCCAGCGCGAGGCGCAGTTCGTCGAGGGTCAGGTCGGCGATGTCGGGTGAGGGATTGTCCATTATTGCGGGCCGTAGGTTTCGGCTTCGTCCTCGTCTGCCTTCTCGGCCTTCTCGATCGTTTCGAGCACGAGCGAGCGGCCACCCATGAGCATGGCGTAGTCACGCGCGCTGCGGCCCGAATTGTCGGTCCGGTCGGCGCTGGCACCCTTTTCGACCAGCAGTTCGATGAGCTTCAGGTCGCGGCGATGGACCGCGCTGATGAGCGGCGTTTCGCCGGTGCTGTCGGACACGTCGACTTCGGCCCCGCCCTTGATGAGGCGCTCGACCCCCTCGATGAAGCCCAGCTGTGCGGCAATCTGGATCGGATAGACACCGTTCTTGTCGGCGATGTTCGGATTGGCCCCGCGCTGGAGCAGGAACTTCACCCAGGTCAGGTCGCGCGCCTGCACCACGGCATGGAGCGCGGTTTCGCCCGAGGAAATCTCGCGCGCATTGACGATGGTCGTGCCCGGCTCGTCGAGCATCTGGGTGGCCACATCGCCATCACGGTCGCGCACCGCCTTGATGAACTTGTAGCCATCGGACTGGAACTGCGCCGCCAGCGGGCTGGCCAGCATGGCCAGCGTAGCTCCTGCAATGACCCAACCCTGTTTCATGCCCTGCCTGCGCACGCCCATTCTCCGTCTCGATTATTCGCAGTTTCCTGTGGTCACTGCCCTTGAACACGGGGCGTTAGCAGACCATGAACATGGATGTCATGCCCCGCCTTGCAATAGTTGTCATTCCCGCCCTCCTTCTCGCCTCGTGCGGCAGCGAGCCGCAAACCGTCGACCAGGGCGAAGCGCCGCTGGCAGGCGCAGCCATCGGCGGCGATTTCACCCTGACGGGCGAAAGCGGCGAAGAGGTCAGCTGGAGCGATTTCGCCGGCCAGTACCGCACGATCTACTTCGGCTATGCCTATTGCCCCGATGTCTGCCCGACCGACAACCAGCGCGCGATGGCGGGGCTGAAGAAGTTCGAGGCCGAGAACCCCGAGCTCGGCGCGAAAATCCAGCCGCTGTTCGTCAGCGTCGACCCCGAGCGCGACACGCCCGAGGTTCTCACCGAATTCACCGATGCCTTCCACCCGCGTCTCATCGGGCTGACTGGCACTAAGGAACAGCTCGATGCCGCCACCAGCACCTTTGCCGTCTTCTATGGCAAGGGCGAGGAAAGCGAGAGCGGCGGCTACCTCATGGAGCATTCGAACATCACCTATCTGTTCGGCCCCGGAGGCGAGCCGCTGGCGACGCTCCCGACAGACGAAGGGCCCGATGCCGTGGCCGCGGAACTGGCGAAATGGGTACGCTGAGGGACCGCTTCTGGGAGCGCCCGCTCGCAGAACTCAACAGCCAAGAATGGGAAGCGCTGTGCGACGGCTGCGGGCGCTGCTGCCTGCACAAGGTTGAATATGAGGACACGGGCGAGATCGAGGAGACGAATGTCGCCTGCACCCTGCTCGACTGCCAGACCGCGCGCTGCAAGGACTACAAGAACCGCAAGGCCTTCGTGCCCGATTGCCTGCGCCTGACGCTGAAGCTGGTCGACCGCGTGCCCTGGCTGCCCGACACCTGCGCCTACCGCCGCCGCGCCGAAGACCGCCCGCTGCCACGCTGGCATTACCTTATCTCCGGCGACCGCGAGGCGGTAATCGCCGCGGGCGTATCGGTGGCAGGCCGCGTCATCAGCGAGGACGAGGCCGGTCCGCTCGAACACCACATTGTCGAGTGGGGCGACGGCGAAGATGACGACGCGGCATGATCGAGTGGTTGCGCGACCAGAAGCTGCCGCCCGAAATCGAGATTGCCGGGCGCAGGCTGCCCATCGAACTGCGCCGCCACCCGACCGCCAAGCGGCTGACCCTGCGGCTTGCGCCCGACGGCAGCGCGGTTCGCATCACCCTGCCCCGCTGGTGCGCGTCGAAAGAGGCGGTGGCCTTCGCCCATGCGAGGGCGGAGTGGCTTAATGAACAGCTCGCCAAGGTACCCGAAACCCGCGACCCGGTGGCCGAGCGCAGGCTCGACTATCGCGGCCAGTCGCTCGCGATTGCCTGGAGCGCGGATGCGCCGCGCAAGCCCCGGCTCGATGGCGACACGCTGCACATCGGCGGGCCGGAAGAGACGCTGGCGAAACGCCTCACCCGCTGGCTCGACGCACAGGCGCTTGCGCTCTTCGCGGAGGATGCGGGTTTCTACTGCCAGCGCGCCGGGCTTTCCGTGGCCCCGGTGAAACTCACCCGCGCGCACCGTCGCTGGGGGAGCTGTTCGAGCGAGGGCGTGCTGCGGCTGAACTGGCGGCTGGTGCAGGCCCCCGACCATGTCCGTCGCTCGGTCGTCGCGCACGAGGTCGCGCATCTCGTCCATTTCGACCACTCGCCCGCCTTCCACGCGCTGCTGGGTGCCATCTTCGAAGGCGATATCGACGAGGCCAATGGCTGGCTCTCGCAGCATGGCCGCACCCTCTACGCAGCATTCGGCTGAGCTTGCATCTGGCGTTCAGGCGCGTCTGCTACTATTAAGCCATCATGCCTTTTTACAGCAGGTTCAACGCCGCCGGCGGTCTCGCCGATTTCTGGAACGAGTGGAGGAAGCCCACTCCCCATCGCTGGCCGATCCTGTTTGCGGCCATGTGCATGACCGGCACGCTGATGTTCTGGCTGACCAAGGAGCGGTATTATTATCCGCCCGAACAGCCCAAGGTGACCTATATCACCACCTATGCCGAGGGGCGCACCGACGAGGAAATCATCGCCTCCAACATCGCCAACCAGCGCCTGAAGGACGAGCGCGAGGCCGAGGCGAAAGCACGGCTCGAACGCCGCCGCGAACTCTACAAGCAGGTAGGCCGCGCCACGGGTCTCGATGTCGACCAGATGGAGGCGGAAATCCGCGCGCAGGAGGCCGAGGAAGCCGCTGCCGAGGATGCGCGTTTCGCACCCCGCACCCGCACTTCCGAAACAAGCGAAAGCACCGACGATAGCGAGTGACGCCGCCTTCATGGATGCGGCAGCCCGCCTCGCCTCGCGCGGGCGGCCATGCTCGCGTCCCAATCCGGCGGTGGGCTGCATCATCGTGAAAGGGGGCCGCGTCGTCGGGCGCGGCTGGACGGCGACAACCGGCAGGCCGCATGCCGAAGCGATTGCCCTGGAGCAGGCTGGCGACGAGGCGCGCGGAGCCACCGCCTATGTCACGCTCGAACCCTGTGCCCACCAGTCCGAACGCGGTCCGGCCTGTTCGACCCTGCTGGTCGAGGCGGGCGTTGCCAAGGTTGTCATCGGCGCGCAGGACCCCGACCCGCGCACTGCCGGAAGCGGCGTCGAGCGATTGCGCGAGGCGGGTATCGAGGTCGCACACCTCCCCACACCTGCGGTAGACCAGAGCCTTGCCGGCTATCTCACCCGCGCCGCGCTGGGTCGTCCGCATGTGACGCTCAAGCTCGCGCTGTCGCTGGACGGCTGCATCGCGATGGCCGACGGGGAGAGCCAGTGGATTACCGACGAGGAAGCGCGCGCGCATGTCCATTCGCGCCGCGCGATGAGCGATGCCATCCTCGTGGGCGGCGCGACATGGCGTTATGACAAGCCGCGCCTCGACGTGCGGCTGGAGGGGCTGGAAGACCGCAGCCCGGCCCGCGTCCTCCTCACCCGCGGCATTGCGCCCGACGGGGTAAAGGTCATCAACGCACCCCAACAAATCGCGCAGCTTGACGGCGTGCAATATCTCTATGTCGAAGGCGGCGCGGGCGCGGCGGCGAGTTTCTTGGCCGCCGACCTCGTCGACCGGCTCGAAATCTACCGCGCGCCCATCGTCATCGGCAAGGGCATGCCCGCGCTGGGCGACATCGGCCTTGCCAGCCTCGCCGAGGCGCATGGCCGCTGGGCGCTTGCCGAAACGCGCCAGCTTGGCAGCGACACCTTCTCCGCCTATCGCCGCACCCGACAGGAGGCTTGAGAAAAATGTTCACCGGTATTGTCACCGCCATCGGCACAATCGAAAGCGTCGAGCAGCGCGGCGATACGCGCGTGGTGGTCGCCTGCCCCTTCGATCCCGACGCCATCGACATCGGCGCCTCCATCGCGTGTTCGGGCGTGTGCCTGACCGTGGTGACGCTGGGCGGCACGAAGGGCGATGCGCGCATCGGCTTCGACGTTTCGGGCGAGACCGTCAGCCGCACCGTGCCGGGCATGTGGGAGGAAGGCGCAAAGCTGAACCTCGAACCTGCGCTCCGCCTCGGCGATGAACTGGGCGGCCACCTCGTCACCGGCCATGTTGACACGGTTGGCGAGGTCGCGAGGAAGCAGGAAAAGGGCGGCAGCTGGCACCTCGCCATCCACATATCCCGCGCCTTCGCCCCCTTCGTGGCGGAAAAGGGCTCCATCACTGTGGACGGCGTCTCGCTTACCGTAAACGACGTCCGCGACCGCGAGGACGGCACCTGCGACTTCGCCCTCAACATCATCCCGCACACCGCCGAAGTGACGACGCTGGGCGCGTTGACGGAAGGCGCGAAGGTCAATCTCGAGATAGATGTGCTGGCGCGGTATCTGAAGCGGATGCAGAGTTTGGCTGGGTAAACCGCTTGTGCACTTGGATGGGCTTCAACCCGCCCAAATCAAGTGAAACAAGGCCGAGAAAAACCCGGTTAATCTATGTCACATCGGTAGGTCGGGATTGAGTTCATCTCTATCCCACCCCGCTGCCTCGTCCAGAAACATATCGCGGGTCTCATCTGTCATCAGTGGGCCGAAATGTTGAAAGTCCAAGTCGTATCGTGAGAACAAAGATATCAGTTCTCGCGCATCCTCAACTGTAGGAATTTCGACCGTGAGAATCGTGGTTTCACCAACGAGGGCTACATCCCTTACGCAGTCGATAGCCTTCGCCCATTCGAAGAATGATTTTTCGTCCAAGCGCGATTGAAAGAGTATAGGCTGCAATCTCAATTCTGGCATCGTGCTCTCACATTATCGTGTTGGAGTAAGACCTCCCTCGCCACTCGCTGCTGAAGAATGAAGCGAGATATGCTGCCACTTTAAAGCGGACATTTCCTACACTAGGGATTCTCGGCACTAATCGCGGATGGTTGTAAGTTGCTTAAACCCTGAAATCAGCGACCGAGCAAACGACACACCCTCCCGAGCATTTCTCCCCAAGGACCGTGTTCCAAGTGTTCCATCCTGTAGCGCTGCCCTGCGGCAGTCCTACTCAGGCGAGCGGTCCACTCTCGAAGGCCTCGCGGGTGATTTCGTAGACGAGGTGGACCACGCGCTTGCCCTGGTAGCGCTCCAGTTCGTAGCGGTCGGTGCGCACCGCGCCGATGGCTTCCAGCGCGTTGCGCGAGCGGTAGTTGGTGTCGCCCACGCGGAACTCCACCGTCTCCACGCCCTCGAAAGCATGGGCGAGCATGGCGCGCTTCATCTCGGGGTTGAGGCCCTTGCCCCAGCACATGGGCGCGAGGAAGGTCCAGCCGATTTCGACCACGCCGCCCTCTTCGGGGTCATACTTGTCGTAGCGCGTGTGGCCGACGATGCGATTGTCGCTCTTGTGCAGCACGGCGAGCGAGCCGCCGCTCGCCAGCCCTTCGTCGAAGAAGGCGTCGAAGACCCCGCGCCGCCAGCGGTCGTGAATGGGGTGCTGTTCCCACACGGCGGGGTCGGAGGCTATCTCGTAAAGCGCCTCGCGGTCGTCCTCGGCCAGCGGGCGCAGGGTCAGCCGCTCGGTCTCCAGCACCGGTTGCCGGTCGAGCGGCATCTCGGCTCAGCCCTTGGTCACATCGCCCAGCGCGGCGATGAACTTCTCGGTATTGCCCGCGTGAAGGCCCGCCACATTGATGCGGCCCGAGCCAGCCATGTAGATGCCGTGGTCCTCGCGCAGCGAAGCAATCTGGTCCTTCGAAAGCGGCAGCATGGCGAAGAGGCCGTTTTGTCCGGCCAGCGCGGCAAGCCCGAGGCCGGGGACTTCGTTGTCGGCAGCGCCCAGCCGGTCGCGCACGCGGCGCATGCGGGTGCGCATTTCATCGAGTTCTTCGAGCCAGACTGCCGTCATGCCTTCGTCTTCGAGCAGCAGGCGCACTGCCGCGCCGCCATGGTCGGGCGGCATGGACCAGTTGGCGCGGGCCAGAGCGTTGGCGTTGGAGGCGATGGCGGCAAGCTCGCCGCCGTCCTTCGCCATCATGTAGAAGGCGCCCACTCGGTCGCGGTAGAGGCCGAAGTTCTTGTCGCAGCTATAGGCCACCAGCGCCTCGGGCACCTTGCCCAGAACCGCGCGCACGCCCTGCACGTCCTCTTCCATGCCCTGCCCCAGCCCCTGGTAGGCGATGTCGAGGATGGGCAGCACCCCGCTTTCGGCAAAAGCATCGGCAATCGCGGCCCATTGCTCGGCAGTATAGTCGATGCCGGTAGGGTTGTGGCAGCAGCCGTGGAGCAGCACCGCCCCGTCGCCCGTCGCATCGCGGATTGCTCCGAGCACGGCGTCGAGGTCGGCCGTGCCGTCGTCGCTCGCGTGGTTGAAGGTGACGGTCTCCACGCCGACGTCGTCGAGGATTTGCGCGTGGTTGGGCCAGCTCGGCACGCCGAGGAATATGCGCTTCACCCCGGCCTTCTGCGCCAGAGCGACGGCAAGGCGGACAGCGCCCGTGCCGCCCGGCGTCTGCATTCCCTCGATACGCGGGGCGAGCGGCGAGCCCTCGCCGAAGATGTACGGCATCAGCGCCTTCACGAAACCGCTGTCGCCTTCGGGCCCGAGGTAGCTCTTGGAATCCTGCACCTCGAGGAGCCGCTGTTCGGCCTGCTTGATGGCGCGGAAGACGGGCGTCGCGCCGTCATTGGTGCGGTAGACGCCTACGCCAAGGTCGATCTTGTCGTCGCGCGGGTCCGCAGCGTGCATTTTGATGAGGGCGAGGAGGGCGTCGGGGGCCTGGGCTTTAAGGTTATCGAGCATGCGCCGCTCTTTGCGCAAACATGGCTGGGGCCGCAACCTCAATCGAGATTGCGGCCCCTCAAATGGCGCTTGTTGTCCGCAGTTCGCTTAGAACGGCAGCCACTTCTGCTTCTTGGAGAATTTCATGTAGCCCGCGTTGACGCCGAGCCGCAGGCCCGCGCCGACGCGGATGGGGATGAGCACCACGTCGCCCTTGCGCACATAGCTCGCGTTGAGGCCGCCCACGGCATAGGCTGTGCCTTCGGCTGCCGGGAAGCGCTCGTAGAGTTCTTCGGTGTCGTAGAGATTGTAGACCAGCACAAAGGTGCTGCCGGCGTTCGCGCCCGCGTCGATGCCGACCGAGGGGCCGGTCCAGTAGACGGGCATCTCGCCCTCGACCTTGTGGAAGAGCGTGCCCGAGCCGTAGCGCGCGCCGACGATGAAGGCCCCGCCGGCCTCGCGGCCGACGATATAGCCATTGGGTTCGCCCTGGTCGGCCAAGAGTTTGCGGATCATCTTGGCGACGCCTTCCGCGCCCTTGCCGAACACGCCCTCGGCCGCGCCGATGAGATCGTCCTCACGATAGGTGGTGGAGGGGTCCTCGACCTGCGCGGTTTCGACCGCGTCGGAGGCTGCGGCTTCGGCGGACTGCTCGTTCCATTCGGGCGGGTTCGAGACGGTCGGCGTCTGCCAGTCGCCGCTGGTGTCGGCGGTCGTGGCGGTCTCCGTGTCCGAAACCGGCGGGAGTTCATCCTGCACCGGCTCGAGGTCGCCATCGATGGGCGCATCCCACGCCGCATCGGGGTCGACCGATTCGACCTGCGCGGCCAGCGGGCTCGCGGCGATGGAGAAAGCGGCGACAAGGCCAGCGGCGAGTTTTGTGACGGTGTTCATCGTGATCCCTTTGTCCGGCGTCGCGGCGCCCAGCCAAAGCGCTGCACCGCAACCAGAATCCCAATTGAGCACCTCTGCAATGAAAGCGCGATGAACCGAATCGATTGCGGGCTGAAACGAGTCCCGCATGCGGCAAACAGCCTATTTCACAATCGCCCGATTTCTTCCTTGAAGGGGGCGGGAGTGCTGGCTATAGCGCGCCCCTCGCAGCCGAGAGGCCTTGCGATGCGGAGACGTGGGTGAGTGGCTGAAACCAGCTCCCTGCTAAGGAGCCATACCTGGTAACGGGTATCGAGGGTTCGAATCCCTCCGTCTCCGCCACGACCTTCTTCCGGTTACGGGCGATCGGCCTCGAGCTGCCGCACGAAGCTGCGCGCGAACCCGGCCCATTTTGCCTCGTCCAGTGGCGCATCCATCACGTCGAAATCGAGGACCAGCATCTCCTCCCCGTCCTTACCCAGCGCGACCGCGCGCGCCGAGTAGGGCGACACCTGCGTCAGGGACAGGGCCGCGATGTCGTCGCGCTCGAGCGCAGCCACTTCTGCCTTGAATACAGCACATGCGTCGATGCCTTCGTCACCTGCCGCATCACCGCTTACGAATGTGCAGGAGATCTGCTCTTCGCTCATGGGCACATCTTCCCCCGGCGCCATGCACCCTGTCGAGAACAACAGCATGGAAGCAAGGAGGTCGCGCATAGCCGTCCCGGTGCCACGTCAGAGCACGGGTGTATCGGCACCGAGGATAGCATCGTCGGTGCCACCCAGTGGGGGCGGCGGTGCGGATGCCCCCAATGCGGTGAAGTGCGAGGCCTTCAGCGCCGTCTGCGCGGTGACCTGCGCGAACAGATAGGCCTGCTCGCCGCCGACACCGTCGGGGTCATAGAACAGCTTGCCGGTCGACCACTGGTAGATGATGCGGTCATTGGCATCGCTGGCCTGGGTGCCATAGGCAAAGGCGCTTTCGGACAACTGGCCCCATGCGAGTTCTCCGAAACCGACATTCCGCCTCAGCGAGATGCTGTCCTCGGCGGTGTCGAAATCGGTTATGATGTTCATGTTGGCATCGCCGAACATTTCCATTTCGAAGGTATCGGGACCGCTTCCGCCGGTGAGGATATCGACACCGAAACCGCCCGAGAGCAAATCGCCGCCATTGCCGCCCGACAATTCGTCTGCCCCTTCGCTGCCGAACAGCTTGTCCCAGCCCGCTCCGCCGAGCATGACATCATCGCCGCCCTCGCCATAGAGGAAGTCGTTGCCGCCCTCCCCTTCGATGACATCGTTGCCGAGGCCGCCCTGCATGGTGTCCTGGCCAAGGCCACCGAACATCTCGTCGGTGCCGTCCTCGCCATCCATGGTATCGTCGCCATCGTCGCCGAACAGCCGGTCTCCGCCTTCGCCGCCGAGGATATTGTCGTTACCCGCACCGCCGCGGATGAAGTCCTTGCCGAGATTGCCGTTCAGCCAGTCGTTTCCGTCCTCGCCGAAAAGGGTGTCATTGCCATTTCCGCCCGCGGCCGTGTCGTTACCCAGCCCGCCATAGATGCTGTCGTAGCCGTTCGAGCCGTAAAGCGTATCGTCACCATTGCCGCCGTGCATCTCGTCATTGTTGAGACCGCCGCGGATTTCATCATTGTTGTCGTTGCCGTAAAGCTTGTCCTCGCCGACGCCGCCATAGATGATGTCATTGCCCGCATTGCCGGAAATCTGGTCGTTCCCGTCGAAGCCGCTGAGATAGTCGTCTCCGCCATTGCCCTGCAGCAGATTGTCGGCCGCATTGCCGTAAACCGTGTCGGCGCCCGAGCCCGCGCGGGCCCATTCGATGACCGTGCCGCGCGCGATCGACACATTGCCGACCAGGCCGCCGATGTTGGAGAAGGATTCTTCCCTCAGGTCGATAAGCTGGTCTTGCGAGAAACCGCTGTAGTCCAGCTCGTCGAAAGCGCCGCCGCTGTCGACGATCGTATAAGCGACCGTGGGGTACTGGTTCGCATCGTGGATGGCGCGGTCGGAGGTCGAGTTGAAGCCATAGACCGTCGAGCCAAGGCGCGTCGTGGTCGAGGCACCGTAAAGGTCGATCATCGCCGCCACATCGGCCATCATCGGCGAACCGACATAGGCGAAGGAGAAGCCTTCCTGGCTCAGGTAGGTGTTATCGTTGACGTCGAAATAGCTCATGACGGTGTAGGGCCAGCCGTCGTTGAGATAGAGCGCCTCGTTGGCGTAGCTCGCATCGCCATTGTAATTGCCCGCATGGCCTAGGCCCAGTGCGTGGCCGATTTCGTGCAGGTAGGTCTGGAAAGCGTAGCTGTTGAAATCCGAGTTCGCCGGGATCCAGCTGGAATTGATGTTGACGTCCGAACTGATGATGCGGGTGCCGGACCGCGATGACAGCGAATAGGCACCTTCGAGATTGTTGGTGAAGGTAATCTCGGCATTGCTGCCCACCTCCTGGAAGGTGATGCCGATGACGTCGCCCCACAGCAGCAGTGCTTCGCGCGCGAGGCTTTGTTCGGTAGCGTTGAGAGTGGTGATGTCGACCGTGATGATGCCATCGACACCGACTTCGAAGGAGCGCTGGCTGCCGCCCCAATAGCCTTCGGTCAGCTGGTCCGATATCTGGTCGATGGTGAAGAGTTCGAGCGGTGCGGCCTCGCTCACGGTCAGCGTGTATTCGCCCGTTTCGAGGCTGTTGTAGGAATCGGCCTCGATATAATAGGTGCCGGTGGTCGAAGCGGTGAAGCGCATCAGCGAGTTGAGACCGTCGCCGCCATCGTCGTTGCGCGCCAGCTCGAAACCGCTGGAGTTGTAAATGGCAAGATAGGTGTCGGGAACCGGGTTGCTGCCGGTGCCGGACAGCGAGATGGAGATGGTTTGTCCCGCCTCGAGCTCGATGCGGAACCAGTCGGTATCACCAACGGCTTCCAATTCGTCGGTGACGCTTTCGCCGACGGAAATGGTGGCGGTGGTCGATGCGTTGCCCGGGATGTCCTCGCCATTGGCGTAGACCACCGAGCCGGATGCGTAGTGGTCCTTGGCGTCGAGCACGGGCGTGACGATGGTCTCCCCGCCCATGAGTGTGCGGCTGTCGGACTTGCATACCGAGCACGCGCAGCATGGTTCGACTTCAAACATCCACTGACCCTTCCCAATCTGTCGGAGCGCAAGGCGCTGCCCCCGGCAAAGTCACCTTGCCAGAAAACCTATCGCATATCACGCCTTTCGGCGTGATTAATCCGTTCCGGACCAGTCCCTACTACTCGCGGAAGGCCGTTTCCGACAGGCGCGTGATGGGCGTGAGGATGTATTGCAGCACGGTGCGCTTGTCGCCCAGCAGGCTGACGTCGGCAATCATGCCCGGGCCGATGGCAAGCTCCTGCCCGCCGGGCCCTTCGAGCGCGTTGTCCTGTGTGGTGACGCGCACGAGATAGTAGATCTCGCCCGATTGCGGGTCCTGGATGGAGTCTGCCGAGATGGTCGAAACCACGCCGTCGAGCTTGCCATAGACCGACTGGTCATAGGCTGTGATGCCGACATTGGCTTTCTGTCCGATGCGGACATTGCCGATGTCCTGCGGCGATACGCGCGCTTCGACCAGCAGGCTTTCCTCCTGCGCCACCAGTTCGACCAGCGCTTCGCCCGGGCTGACCGCACTGCCGCGCGTCGTCACGAGAACGCGGCTGACCTTGCCCTTGATGGGCGCGCGCAGCGTGGTGCGCTGGAAGCGTTCCTGCAGTGCGGGGAGCGTGCTCGAACGGGCTTCGAATTCGGCCTGCGTCACGGCAAGCTCGCTCGCCGCCTGTTCGCGCCAGTCCTGCCTGATGCGGGCGAGGTTGGCGCTAGCTTCGGCGACCTGCGCCTGTGCGCGGCCGAGCGTGGCGCGTGCGCCTTCGAGGTCGCTGCGGGCGCTCGATGCCTCGGCTTCGGCGCGGGTCAGGGTGAGACGCGGTTCGATGCCGTTCTCGACCAGCGGGCGGAGGGCGGAAAGCTCGGTCTCGGCGCGGGTGAGCGCGCTCTGCCGCGAGGCAATGGCGGCATTGGCTTCCGCCACCTGCTGGCGCGAACGCTGGAGCTGGGCCGAGCCTGCTGCAAGCGCACTGCGAAGGTTTGCCTGGCGCGAAGCATAAAGCGCCTTCTCGATTTCGAGCTGGCGCGCGGCCTCTTCGTCGGCCGGGGCCGGATAGCTGGGCGCGCGGCCGGTCACTTCGGCGGTGAGGCGCGCCACCTTCATGTCGAGCGCATCGGCAGTCGCCTTGGTGCTGCCGAGGTTGGCGCCACTTTCGGTGGGGTCCAGCAGCAGCAGCGGCTGGCCTGCGGTCACGTCTTCGCCGGGACGTACGAGGATGTCCTCGAGGATACCGCCCTCGAGGCTGGAGACGACCTGTAACTCGCTGCTTGAAATCACGCGGCCCATGCCGCGCACGGTGCGGTCGATTTCGGCGAAGGCGGCCCAGATCAGGAAGATGACGAAGAAGAGGAGGATGCCCCAGAAGAGCAGCTTCGACGCCTTGCCGGGCTCGATATCGTCGACGAGGTCTTCGATATGCCGTTCGTGCTCCTCGTCATGGATGACGATGGGCTCTTCGGATTGTTCTGCGGGAAGCGTGTTCATGCCTGCTTGCCCCCTTGCGCGAGCTTCTTGAGCACTTCGTCGCGCGGTCCGTCGGCCACGACCTTGCCGCGGTCCATGATGATGATGCGGTCGACCAGCTTCAGGAGAGGCTGGCGGTGGGTGACGACGACCAGCGTGCGGCCTTTCAGTTCCTCATCGAGGCGACCGATGAGGTCAGCCTCGGTCTGCGCGTCCATCGCGCTGGTCGGCTCGTCCATCACCACGATGGGCGGCTTGCCGGCCAGCGCGCGGGCAACGGCAATCGACTGGCGCTGGCCGCCCGAGAGGCCGTCACCGCGGTCGACCAGCTTGAGGTCGTAGCCGTTGGAAATGCGCGAGACGAAGAGGTCGGTGCCCGAAACGCGGCTCGAGCGCAGCATTTCCTCGTCGTCGATGAAAGGACGCTCGAGCACGATATTCTCGCGGATGGAGCCGGAAAAAAGCGCCGGCTCCTGCAGCACCGAGCCGATTTGCGCGCGCAGCGAATAAGGGTCGAACTGGGCAAGGTCGACGCCGTCAACGAGGACCATGCCTTCCTGCGGCGGATAAAGGCCCAGCATCAGGCGCGCGATGGTCGACTTGCCCGAGCCCACGCGGCCGAGCAGCGCGACATGCTGTCCCGGCTCGATTTTCAGGTTCACATTGTCGAGCGCGGGCGCGCTGCCGCCGGGATAGGTGAAGGTCACGCCGCGCAGTTCGATCGCGCCATCGGTCGTGCCCATTTCGAGCGGCTCGGTCTCGGGCCCCTCCTTGGGCTGGTCCATCAGCTGGCGGACATGGCGATAGGCGGTGCGGGTCGCGGTAATGCGCCCGACCAGCTGCGAAATCTGTGCCAGCGGTGCAATTGCGCGGCCGGCAAGGATGGAGCAGGCGATGAGGCCGCCCAGCGTCAGCTCGTTATCGGCCACCTGGAAAACGCCGATGATGACCACGCCGGCATAGCTTATCATCCCGGCAGTCGTGGCGAAGGTGGTGCCGACCGAGGAAATGAGGCGCTGGCGCATATTGCTATGGGCGTGTTCGCGGACCGCCTCGCGCCAGCGGCGCTTGAGCATGCCGTCCGCGCCCGACACCTTCACATGCTCGATGCTGCCGACGGTCTCGATGAGGACCGATTGCTTGAGCAGGCCCTGCCCCATGGTCTTGGCGGCAATGCGCTGGAGCGCAGGCTGCGAGGCGAGCCCGACGATGATGACAAGCGGCACCATGGCTGCAGGCACCGCGACCACCCATCCGCCGATGGCCCACACGACCAGCAGGGTGATGATGATGAACGGCAAGTCGACGATCGCGACCAGCGTGGCCGAGGCGAAGAAATCGCGGATCGATTCAAGCTCGCGCATGATGCCCGTCAGCGCGCCGGTCGAGCCCTTGCGCAGTTCGAGCCGCATGGCGGTCAGGCGGCCGAAGACTTCCTCGCCCACTTCCTCGTCGATTTTAGTCCCGGCGAAGTCGACGAAATAGGCGCGCAGGAGCTTGAGGATGAAGTCGAACAAGAGGATGATGCCGAGCCCGATGGAAAGCGCCAGCAGCGAGCCATAGGCGGCGTTGGGCACCACGCGGTCGTAAACCGTCATCGTGAATAGCGCGCTCGCAAGCCCGAAGATGTTGATGAGGGTCGCGGCCAGCGCGACCTTGCCATAGGTGCGCCAGTTGCGCTTGATCGGCTCGGCGAGCCAGTCGGCAATCCGCTTTTGCGGGATCTCGACGAGCGACATATCGCTCACAACGGCACCTCTTCTTCCTCGATTTCAAGCACGTCGAGCAGTCGCCCGGTGCGCAGCAATAGCACGTAGCGCGCCTGGTCCAGTTCGGTCAGCGCGCGAATATAGGATGATGCCGCGCGCAAATAGGCGTTCTGCGCATCGGCGACATCGAACAGTGAGCCGCGCAAGGCCCCGAAGCGCGCGAACACGATGTCGCGCGACTGGCGGGCGGCCTTGTAGGCTTCTTCGAGCGCGCGAACCTGTTCCTCGATCGCCTGCACGTCGGACCAGGCAATCGCGGCATCGCGGCGCGCTTCCTCGCGCAGACGGTCGGCCACCGCGTCGGCAGCTTCGGCCTCGGCCCATGCAGCGCGCGAACGCGACCACACGCCGCCGCCAAGGATGCGCCAGTTGAAATTGAGCGTGGCGCGCGTGTCGTAATCATTGCGGCCATCTTCGTAGATGCCGTAGCGCCCGTGATCGATGCGACCGGTAATCTGCGGCAGCTTCTCTGCCTCGGCAGCCATCACTTCACCGTCGCGCGCCTCGGCAATGGCTTCGGCGCTCTTCACCTGCGGCGCATTTTGCGCAGCGAGGATGGCGTAGTCCCGCGAAAAACGCGTGTCGCCGAGAAGTGGCGGACGCAGCAAACGGTCGGGAGGGGCGAAGCCGCTCAGCTCTTCGAAGCGGGCTTCCGCGCTCGCAAGCTGGCGCCGGACATTGGCAAGCTCGACCTCTGCCTGAGAGCGGAGGCTGGCCACGCGCACACGGTCACCCTCTGCCGAGACACCGCGTTCGATACGGGTCTCGATACCCGCATCGAGCGTGTCTTGCGCCTCGACGAAACCTTCGAGCAAGCGCTCGAGCGCCTGGAAGCCGAATACCTGCGTCCAGGCGATCACCATGTCGCCCGCGACATTGCCTGCCCTGGCTTCGCGCTCGAAACCGGCAGCCTCGAGACGCGCTGCCGCCGAACGCACGCGGCCTTGCGTACGGCCGAAGTCGATGAGCGGCTGGGCGATGGAGAAGGTAAAATCGACCCGGCTCTGCGGACGCGAACGTTCGATGAGGTTGAAGGGGTCGTTGGAAAAATTGCGCTCGAGCGTGGTGTAGGCCGAATAGCCCACGTCGATGGCGGGGAGATAGCCTGCCCGCGCTTCGCCGACGCGCGCTTCGGCCGCATTCTCGAGCGCTGCGGACTCGCGGTCCGTCGGGCTCTGCTCGAGCGCGGACACCACGATTGTGCGGAAAGTCTCGGGGTCAGCCTTGGCATCGCCCAGCGTCAGGACCGGGTCGTTCGCGAAGTCGATAGCCAGCGGCTTGGTCTCGGGCTGCGGCAGCGCGGGATCCTCGCCGGATTGCAGCGCTGCAGCCTGGCCTGTTTCCTGCGCGCACGCCTGCTGCGCGCCGACAGCAGCCAGCACGGCCCCGAGCGCAAATGCGCATCCAGATGCTAAGCTTTTCATCTCATTAACGATCCCTGTGACACGACTCCTAGCAGCCCATGGTTATCAAGGCATCAACAAAAAGCGCATCGTCAGGCCCTGCTAGCGGTAATTGGCCCCGAATAAAGGGGCAGGCGCGCGCACGGGCGAGAATTCAGAATTAATCCGGATTTACACTAAAAAAACCGCGAATTGCTTCCGGGTCGTTAACTTTCCTCGCTTACCGAAAGGGCAAGCGGGATGCAGCGCAGTGAGCGTTCGCCTCCCACAGGGAAACTCCCGGGGCGGACGACCTAGCCCTGAATCTGTCACGGGAGGGGGCCGGATTGCCATTGGCAGTCCGGCCCCAAACTTTTTGGCATCGATGTTACGAGTGGTGGCCGCGCTAGTGCGTCAGGCGATTGCGCATCCGGTAGCGGCCGTTCTCGAATTGCTCGAAATACTGGTGCACATCGGGATGCGAGACCGGGCCGGCGAGCGAATCCGCAATCAGGTTCTGCTGGCTTACATAGGCGACGTAATCGTTCTCGTCGCTCTCGGCGAGCAGGTGGTAGAACGGCTGGTCGCGGCGCGGACGAATCTCTTCGGGGATGGATTGGTACCAGTCCTCGCTATTGGCGAAGACCGGGTCGATATCGAAGATGACCCCGCGAAAATCGAATGTGCGATGCCTGACCACGTCGCCGATGGCGAAGCGCGTGAGGATACGGCGCGGCGCCTCGAGAGTGCGGCCGGCCTGTGCGGAGAAAAACGATGCCCTGTCCATGAATAGGCAGGATATGGTGCGCTGCGGCGGCAAGACAAGGGCAAGCCGAGCACCATCCCCCGTTTTCGCATGCAAAAGGGGTTGGCAAGCCGCGCAGGCAAGGCTAATGGGCGCCCTCGCTTCGACCGGGGCCACGGCCCATCAAGCGCACCCTACATGCGGAGAGGTGGCAGAGTGGTCGAATGCGCTGCACTCGAAATGCAGTATACGGGCAACCGTATCGAGGGTTCGAATCCCTCCCTCTCCGCCAGTCATTCCCTAAGCCCTTGAACCGTAAAAAGACGTTGAAAGCCCGTGAGTTATGGGCGATGAACTGTAACCTTTTGTGTAACATTTCTTGTTCCGAGGATCACGCTGCAACGGGTTGCAAATCATCGATACCTCTTCCGTCGTGGACAGAGGTACTACTTCAAGAGAGCGGTTCCGAAGGACGTTCGGTATGCCTTCGGCGGAAAACCGGTGGATGTCGTGGCCTTGGGGACAAGCGATCTTGGTGAGGCTCGCCATGCGTTGGCCGTCCGATTGGCGGAGTTCGAGCGGGTCGTGGCAGCTTCGCGGGCCAAGCCTGATCCGACACAGCACGCCCAGACGATCCGCCCGTTGTCTCATGTGCCCACGCCGAATGAGGTCGATGAAGCCGTAAGAGCGTGGCTTTCCAATTAGGAAAGGGCTGCGCTCCCTAACGAACTCCGTCGGCAAGAGCTTGGCGAGGCGGTAATTCAGGAGCAGGATCAAGTACGGAGTGGGACCAAGCGGGCCATGCAATCTCGCCACTCTCCGCCGCAGTTGCAAACGCAGTGGATCAGCGAGCATCTTTCGGTGAGACATGGATGGATTATACCTAGCGATGATCCTATCGGGGCCTACCTCACCCGCGCGGTTGCGCGAGCCGAAATCGCTTGGGCTGACATCGTAAAGGCCGAAGCGGCGTTCGAAAACAGGCCCGCTCCGACCGGGATTTTTGTTCCGGAGCTGTATCGACAGGATGCGGAGCGAACTCGCCGGGAAGGTGCACGCCAACCTACTTCTATTTTGTCTCTCTTCGACGCCTATGCCGTGGAGGCGAAGCCCTCTCCCGCGACTATTAAGGCATGGCGCGGATGCCTCCTTTCGTTGATTGACCATCTTGGGCACGATGACGCTTCCAAGGTGGTGAAATCGGACATCGTGGGCTGGAAGGACGCGCTGCTCATGCCTGTAGAGGGTAAGCCGTCGCGCTCGCAAAGCACTATCAGCAAAAAGTATCTAGCCGCAGCGAAGACCGTCTTTGGATGGGCGGAACGCAATGACAGATTGGCGACCAACCCAGCGGCAAACGTGGCCATCATAGTCCCGAGCAAAAGAAGGTTGAGGGCCGAACCCGGACTTACGGAGCAAGAGGCGCGGATCATACTTACCGCCTCGTCAAATGCAGAGCCGGACACCGCCCCGCTCCGAGGCTTTGGGAGGCGCTGGATACCTTGGCTCTGCGCGTACACGGGTGCGCGCGTTGGAGAGATTGCGCAACTTCGTGCCCAGGATGTGTTCGAGCATGACGAAGGTATCTGGTGTATCCGGATCACCCCAGAGGCAGGAGGTCAGAAGGCCAACATGGCGCGCGAGGTCCCGCTTCATCCACACTTGATCGAACAGGGTTTCCTCAAGGCTGTTGCGGGAAGGACGGGACCGCTCTTCTACGACCCTAGCAACCATCGTGGCGGCACTGCGGGCAATCCTCAGTATAAAAAGGTTGCAGAGCGCCTTGCGAAATGGGTTCGTGAACTAGGTATCACCGATAAAGAACTGCTGCCTAATCATGGATGGAGGCACCGGTTCAAGCGCGTCGCAAGGAGCGTTCGCATGGACCACGAGGCTCGCGACAATATTCAAGGACACGCCGCAAAAACAGAAGGCGACAAGTACGGCGGTACCAGCATTAGGTTCCGATATGAGGAGATATGCAAGCTTCCACGATACCAGATCTGCGAAAGTTCATAGCACTCCTCAAATCCGGCTTTTGGGCGATTTTTGCAACTTGTTGCACTTGGGCGATCTCTCGGAGTGGTGGAAAAGGACCTATCCAGCGATAGACAGAATTAGGTCCAAAATCGCAGTGTCTGGTTGCTTCGTTTCGTATTTGTTCTACGAGTTAGGGCAGGACGCAATCGATGAAAGGCGACGAAATTGAACTCCGAACACGATATGCCAGCATTCTCCGCTCTCTCGCTTTTTTCGGGAGCAGGTGGGATGGACGTTGGCGTCCGTGATGCGGGCTTCGAGATTGTGCTGGCGAACGACATAGATAGGGATGCGTGCGAAACCTATCGCCGTAATCACGGACACCACATTATTGAGGGTTCACTAACTGATATTCTCCCCCAGTTTTGTGACATAAAAGGCATCGATCTCCTGTTCGGCGGCCCCCCTTGCCAAGGCTTTTCTGTAGCCGGTCGGATGGACCCGAACGATCCTCGCAGTGCTCTCATGTCGTCCTATTTCGATGCCGTTGATGCCGTCCAGCCGCGCGCTTTCATTTGCGAGAACGTGAAGGCACTTGCATCCCTCAATCGTTGGGAGGAGGTCCGCAAGAACCTCTTGGAACGAGCCTCTGACAGGTACCACGTGCGGTTAATGGTCTTGAAGGCCTCGGACTTCGGCGTTCCGCAAAATCGTGAGCGGATGTTCATCGTGGGTGTTCGAAAAGAGGCTTCGGACCAAGCGGACTTTAGCTTGAAAGAGCGTCTCAATGAATTGCTGAAAGCTTCACGCTCGAAACCACGCTCGATCGGCGAGATAGTGCGCGATCTCGGCCCAGCTGGATCGCAGGGCAATATTCGAACTTGCAGCGCCAAAATCACATACGCGAAGGCGCCTGTACTGCGTCGCTCTCCCTATGCCGGAATGTTGTTCAATGGTGCTGGTCGTCCGTTCGATGCGGACGGGGTTTCGCCCACGCTTCCGGCATCTATGGGGGGCAATAAGACGCCGATTATTGATGAAGCGCAGATATTCGACGGTGAGGCGCCGTTTGTGGAGGCTTATCACCGAGGATTACTGGGTGGGGGGAAGGCAAGCAGTGGAACTGCACCGCCGCGACTGCGGCGTCTGACTGTTGACGAATGCTTGGCCATCCAGACATTCCCCAGTGACTATCAATTGGCTGGTTCCCGATCTGCCATGTATCGCCAGATCGGGAATGCTGTGCCATGCGGATTAGCAGAGGTGGTGGCTCGTGCAGTGCGTGAGATATTGGAGTGCCGATACGGTATGGAGGAGCGAGAAGAACCTATCATACCCAAGGGCCTGCAACTCCTCATGGAAGATAATGCTGCAGCGATCGGGCAAGCCGCGTAGCGTCAGCGTCCTGAATTGACCAGATCGTCGATAAGGGTCGCCAGCGACCTTCGATCCTCCAATTGCCCCCGTTTGTCCAACTCCTGGGTGAAGATGCCCATGAAGGCGGGGAGGTCACGCTCATCCTGATCGACAAGCGGAAGCCACGAGCGAATGACCTCCATGATGTCGATAACATCGATCCGATAGCCAAGCACACTGCGCGAGGTTAGAGCCTCCTCGACTGTCTTCCAGTCCGTTTTTTCCAGCCATTCCTTCCGACTGAACAGGTAGCCTCGCGAACATGCCATTCGACGCATTTCGTCGGACAGCTGATTTACGTGGGATGCGGTCACCGGCTGATCCTTGCACTCCGATAGCGCCACAACCGATCCTCGATGACGGCAAATCTGATCATAGGGTGTCGAGTCATTGACCTCGTGGCTCTCTACCTCGCTCCAGCCACCCGACATTTGGCTGCCGGTATATCGCAGTACAGCAGTCGCTGTGATCTCAAGGCGGGACCCTTTGCTGCTTTGCTGGCCCATCCAATCGTTTAGCAACTTCGCTGCGAAATGCGTGGTGATCCGAGGGGGCAGATTATAGGAGATTTTTGCGAGCTGGAGTTTCTCAGTGTAGGCCTTGCCGACTGCGCAAAGCACTTCAAGAGCTTCACGAGGGTTTGCCGATGCGTATGCCAGGAGCACTCGCAGTTCTTCTGCTCCAGCCAGCTTGTTACCCCGCTCCTCAACCCAGTTTTCGTCGACCTTCTCTTCACGGAAGGGGTTGGACACGAACGGGTCCTTCGAGAGCGCCATCGTGACCCCAAGCGCCTTAATGATCTCGCTCAATACGGGCCGGGTGGTTTTCTTATAGAGAGAGCGCAGATCAACACCCCCATGGCGCTTCTTAAGGATGTCGGGCTGGATTGTATTATCGGTCGCGGTCGCGGCTAGGTTTGTCATTGCGACAAGCGCACAATTGGGTGCGCCATCTGCAATCAAGGCTTGCGTGGCCATCTCAACGTTTTTCGGCAAGCTCAGGGTGCCAGTGAAACCCACTGCCGTACGGAGATTAGCCTTCATTCCATCAATAAGTGCGTTCTGATCCATTTGGATTCCTTTTCCAGTTCAGGGTCAGGCACCACTATGTGAGCTTTAAGTGTGAGTCAACATAAAAACTCACCTTAAAACACAATGCAAAACTCAGCAATCTCCTCACCATGGTGAATGGACGGAAAAATGGGGCTGCAAAAGTTGTAGGTTTTGAGGCGGCTCTCACGCACGAAGTTCGCTGCCTCAAAACATACGGTTTGCATATTCTGATGCAATATCATAATGTTACCCTATCTTTTGAGGCTTCGGAGACGACATGAGCCGCATAGCATATTACCGGGTTTCCACCGGCGGGCAGAGCATCGAAGCGCAGCGCGAAGCTTTGACTGGACCGTTCGACCGCGAGTTCATCGACGAAGGTGTCAGCGGGGCGAGTCTCGCAGCATCGCGGCCCGCATTTGCCAAGCTTCTCTCATACGTTCGTGAGGGTGACACCCTCTGTGTTTATGCACTTGATCGGCTCGGTCGCGACGCGCTGGATGTCCAATCGACTGTGCGCCGCTTGCTAGAAGATGGCATTACGCTTGATGTCCGTGGGCTAGGCCCCATCGGTAGGGGCGTAGGAGAGCTAATCGTCGCCGTACTCGCCCAGATCGCCGACATGGAACGGCAGCGCATCAGCGAACGATGCGAAGCGGGGCGAGCCGTTGCGCGCAAGTCGCTTCGCGAGACTGGCAGGACGCATAGGGGCAAGCCGAGCCTTGGGAGGCCGTTAGCCGCAGACCCAGCGGCAGTCCGTCAATGGCGCAACGATAATGGGGCAACAGTCCGCGAGACGATGCAGAAGTTCTCGATTTCCAAGGCTACAGTAGACCGTTACTGCGCCGTATCCCCCACTTAGGTGCGAAGCTGGAAAACCCCCAAGGTCGCAGGCCCCGTCTATAGGGGCGAAAAAGAAAAATCAGAAAAAACCAAATGACGAACAGGACGACATTACCACCTGCGCGGCCTCGCAAGAGAGACGGGCTGACGCAACTCGATTGGTCTAAAGGCCCCGAGGCGACGGAGTTCTGGCCAGACAAGATGCGTGTGACAGTGAGGGGCCGGGTCCAGTGGAGTGACGCCGGTTCCTTCCTCGGGTATCTGCGCGAGATCGGCCCAAGCAGCTTCATCAGGGCTGCGCCCACTGTAGGACGCAGGTTTCGCGCCGAGGTGAGATATGGAGCCGCCGTAAGCGGAGACCTCAAAATTAATATGGCATCTCCTGGACGAGCAGATGAATGCGTCGCGGGCGAAGCAAAAATCACACTCGAACTGAACCTCAACCCGACCACCACTCGTGCACTTGCGGTTCGTCGCAACGGCGCTGGCCTTGAAGACCTGACGCTAGCGCGGTTCTTCAAGCCTATCGCGTCAACTGACGAGGCGTTTCATGAAGGCGCATACTCGGAACGTCGAGAGATCGCGCTCGATCAAAGTGAGAATGTGCTGGTGTCTGTCGCCGAGCTAGGCGGAGCAACACCGGCAGAGCGCACTGCCGCAAGATCGGATTTTCTAAGCGTTTATGAAGCCAAGCTCCACGAGTTGGTTTTGGAGATGCTTAGCTGCGCAACTGCAACCGCCTATGGCGTCGAGGTTGCTTGGGGGTCACTAGTCCTACGTCAGGCTGAATTATACACCGAACGCCGCTGCAATGACCCGGTCGCTCTAACGCGACGTCTCACTGACCGAGGCTTGGACTTGGCACGGCGCATTAAACGGCAAGATTTCTGGGACGTGCCTAGCGACGGTCGCCCGGTCCCCACCAGCTTCGCTGTTTTCCAAGACGATGGCTTCCCTCACCTTGTGGTTCCTCTGACGGGGACGCGGAACGTGGAGTTGTCGATATACGCGAAGACTAACCTTCGAACCCGTTTTGAGGTCCGCTATCGGAGGGCATTTGGGCACCATTTGCGGGGTTGCAGCACCGGAAATGATCGCTTGATCTCTCTTCTCGATAGATTGGCGGAAAATGCGACCAAACGTTTGCCTTGGCGAGCGTTGGGGCGTGCCGCTTCAATCCCTCCTCGTGTAGATGTGGCGGACGTTCCGACCTTCGTTGGACATTTGGTTGAGGCAACTGCCGGTCAGGGCCATCTCTTCAACCCGCTTGTTAAGCAGGTGCTTCTCACCGGAGGCGCTATCGACGATGACCAGAGGAACCCCGGCATTAGCCGAGCGATTGGAAGCCTCGTTCGCGCCGGAGTGCTGTTTCGCTGGCAGGTGCAGCTAAAGGAACAGCGCGAGAGACGAAGATACGGCCTCACCGACCATTATGCAGCCGTTCGTATGGCGATGCTTTCCGGGTTCCTCCCAGACGACACCTGGAGAACCTCTGACCCCGACCAACACGAAAATGACTATGATCTAGCTGCGAGGATCATGGGAGGGCGTCAGTGGATCGAGAAACCCTACGAGTAGCCTTCGCCGTTTAGTCTCGAAAATGATTGCAACGAGTTGCACCGACGATTGAGGTAGAGTGATCTGGCGCTATTCGGCGTGGACATCTTTCCCTCATGCGTTGAATACGCGCCGTAAAGAGGTCAGCTACTTTATCTCACAATCTTTGAGGTCACGGTGGCGATTACACGACGTTGGGCTGGCAGGGTGTTCGGCACGAACACTGGCAACGTTTATTTGAAGCTTGAAGGCGAAGATGAGGCGCTTACGGGCGTTCTTAGGCTAAATGAACCCGGTATTGTTGCGGTCTACGCTGTAGAAGGCAGCTTCGACCCTCCCACCTTGTCCATCACTGGCCAGCCGCAAACCGAGATTGAGGGAGTGGAGTTTGGCACTTTCATCGCGAAAGGTGCGCTAGACGCTCGCGGACAGATACGAGGTGATTGGGAGACGTCCATCGGCACTGGGGGAACATTCCATCTATTCCCCCATGAACATGATGATGTGGCGCAAGAGGTCGGCGATGCCAACCAGCATCACTCGGCGAGGCACAACTTCGGAGCCATCCAGATTGATCGAGATGGCATCTTAAAGATCGCCCGCAGTCTACGTTCGGAGTTTCCTTCGGTGATCGTTTCGGTCAACACCGGGACCGAGCAAGCTCGCTATCTGGAGGACTTCGAACAGTTCGAGTTCGGCTCCGACACTGCATCATTGGTTCGCATATTCGCGCAGAAGCAAGACGCTGCTGTAGGCAGTCAGGCCGTTACGATCGAGTTCGGGCCTCAAGTGAATTGGGCGATGACACAAGGCGAGAACGAGGCATGGGTTCTTGGGAAACTAGAGGCCCTAAAGCGCACCATTCGGCATTCGAGCGTACATACGTGACAACCTATGCACGCTGGGGGATCAGCCTGAACCAGCTTTTGTTGCTCGTTGCCCTGATCCTTTTGCCAAGCTTCGCGACCCTTGCGGATCGCGCAATATTCATGGCGACAGGCGTTGTTCTTCTGCTGGCAGTGACGTGGCTGCACTCAAAGTACCTGCCCTTTGCGGCCATTTATCTCCGCAAGAAGAAGGATGGGTTTGTGCGGAAGCTCGGACCCTCGATGATTTCATGGATTAGTGGAATAATAGCGGGACTGGTCACGACAGTGGTTGGCGCACACCTTCTGGGCGTACTCGACCTCGACGAAGGGGAGGACCGAGGTGGCGACGTCGAGGTCGTTGCGCCGTCCACGCTGCCCCCTTCCGATACGCCCTAATCTGGAGCGCCACATGTAACATTTTCTGTTACATTCCTCGAGAGAAGGTTTGTTCTAAATAGCTGAAAAATACGTTCTTTATTTCTCGGGTCGAGTTTCCCTCCCTCTCCGCCACTTACCCTTGCCAACCCATCGACACGCATCCCGCAGTGACGCGGGAGCACCTGCCTCGCGCCCGGATTTCGTCCCTCGAAGGTTGCTTTCTATTCGGAGAAGGAAGGAGGGATTGGCCTGCGCTTCGCTTCGGCCCTCTTCGCGCTGCGCGCTTCGAATCCGGACCGTAGGGGTCTCAGCCTCTCGCAGGTCCACCATCCAGCCCATCCTGCGGACAGGCAGGATGGCGGAGCAGGAGGGAGCCACATATTTCGCCATAGGCCCCGCGACACGGGCTTTTACAGAGTGGTACCTCAGCCCATGCCCCCAAGGGTGCCCCAGCCTCACTTGGATTCTCCGCCGAAATCGGAAAACGCGGGTAAGTGACTTTCTCTCGGCGGGTGCCCCCAGTGCGTCTCCATCAATTTGGAAGCCAGGCGCAATGCATCCTCAGCTGCACGATGCGGTGGAGCATCCTTCCTTAGCAGATACGCAAGGTGGCGGTGCTGGTCAGCGCTGAAGTCTCGCGTCAGGACCTGAAAGTCGAGAACCTTGAAATTCTGCTCATGATCTGCGGCAGCGAACAGCGTGTCGAGCCAATCCTGGTCGTATCTGGGAGCATCTGTGGCAACAATGGTGTCTGTGCCGAGCAAACCGTTGAGCCAGTCACAGACCTCATCGACGGATTTGCCCTCACGTTTCACTAGATCCGGAGGCATGCCGTGCACCGCTTCCGAAGACTTCGACCACACGCCGGTATCAAGCCACTTCTTGGTCGGTCGGATCAGCTTTGCTCCGACACCGATAGGCTCGGACGGCCCGCGAACGAGCGCCACACCCACTTCGATCGGATAGCTTCCCGCCTCCAGCGCCGATGCCTCGACGTCGAGGATAGCAATGTGCCGGTCGCTTAGGTTCAGGATGTTCTTCATTTCTATTGTTCTCTTTTTTATCTCACGGAAATGCTTGGTTGCCCTCGCCCGGTCCTGCTGGTCTAGGCAGAGAGCCTCCGGACAGCGAGCCGTCACGAGCGATTTTCATGCCACTGACCGAGGTAGAAGAAGCTCGCTGGCGCATTCCGACCTTCATGAAACTTCTGGAGCTTCTGGCGGAGCGGATGCGAGATGAGGGTCTTCGAGAACGGAAAGTTTCCAAGTCCCGCCTTCACCGTCGCACCATTGGCAAGCGTGTGACCGATGTGAGCTGCCAGCTGGCGGCGGAACTCATCCTCGTCCCGAGCGAGGCCAGCAGCGAAGTAAACCGTGTGGCCGGTGCCCGTTGCCAGATCGCTCACTGTTCCAAGGAAGATACACCTTGGAAGATCGATCGCAACCTCGCTTACTTCCCAAGGATAAGGAGGCAATTCGAAGAGGTTATGCCCGTCGGCGTATGGCTCGACCTCCCCGCTCGCCAGCAGCTTGCGAGCGAGGTCGATTGTGGCTTGCATCTTGTCGAGTTCTTCCGGTCCCTTGCGCGCCAGATGCTCCGCAAGGAAGGCTGAGGGAGCAGGCTTTGCTTCATCGCTCATGCTCCTTCATCCTCCCAGCTCTCCTTGTGTTCGCGCCAGGCTGCAAGCGCCGCTTCGTAGCCACGGTCGCTGCAAAGATCGGTGCACGCACCGCCGAAGCCATTGATAGTGACCTCGCGGGAAAGAACCGCGCAGTGAACATGATTGCCCTGCCCCTTGAGGCCAGCGAGGCCCGGGATATGTGCGATCAGGACGGTCGCAAAGCGATGCGCAAAGTGATGACGCGCGTAGCTGCGCACGCGTTCGAACCCGACGTGCCAGGCCTCAGCAGGATCGAGCATGATCTTCACGTGGACCATCGCGTGCTGCTCATAGGGCGGGAGAGTATCGTCGAACCGGTCAACGAGGGTCCCGAACCTGCCAAGATCCCCCGGAGCGGTCGGGGGCAGAAGCAGGTCGTATTTGGCCGCGCACCCGTACCGGCGGTCCTCGCCGGGGAAGAGCTTCTTGTCGAACCAGGGCCGGACACCAATCCTGTTCTCCTCACCTTTGTATCAGTGGCGAGAGAAGGCGAAGTCGCGATGGTCATCGCAGCAATCGTGGACGAACACGCTCAACTTCGTCTGCGGCGACTCCACCACGTCATCGACAAGTGCGATATTGTTGGAAGTGATCTGGGCCATGATTAGAACCTCCCTTCGAACGACGGAGCTTCGATGGCGCGAATGATGCCGGCGTAGCGCTCGGACCCATTTGCGTAAGGAGCGCCTTCGAAAGCTTCGAGCCTGCTCTCGTTCAGGCAGAAGTACGGACCCGAAGCCCGAGCGGGCACCAGCCACATGTCTCCGCCATCGCGGCGCCAGGCGAGGAAGTCGCAGAGCCAGCTATCGCTGCCTGCCATCAGCACATCGAACGAGGCACCAAGGAGCGGATCGAACCGCATCAGGACCAAGTCCATCTGCAGGAACTGGGCGAGAGCCTCGCATTCGGGGAAGAAAAGCGGCCGGTCGCAAGAAGTGGCAGTCACCACCACGCTCGCTTCCCGGTCGGCATAGAACCCGTCCGCAGCGTGGGCGCTCATATCTTGGCCCTCGCACGAAAGTCCGGATGCGCTCACGAATGCGCCGAACCTGCTCAGCGTCCTGAAGGTCCTGTAATTAGTAGGCGGCAGCAAGGGTTCGCCCTCGCGAGGGCGTTGCAGGGTAATCATATTCACGTTGGATATTCCTTCGGGGGAGGCCGCTCTGGCCGAGCTCGCCCTCCCCTCTTAATTTCATATTTTTCTCGGCCTTACCGCCGAGCACTTGTTCACTTGACGGTCGAGTCGTGCCGGTTATCGGCACCCTCTCCATTGGCCGACAGGAGCCGCGTCCTGGCCAGATCCAGACCGCGTTCGAGATCGGCTTTGTCCGTCCACGGCTGCGTGGTTTGGCGGAGACCCTTGTCGAACTCGAAGCAGGCTGCGGTGTCCTTTTTGCCGTCGGCATCAGGCACTAGGAAGATGCGGTGCCTGCGATCGCTCCATGCGCGCAGATTGCCATGGCGAGCTGTCTCTACGTTATTGGGCACAAGAACCGTGAACTCGACCTGCTGATCGCCTGCTGGATGGAGCGTAGATTTTACGGCGACAAAGGTCGTGCCGATCTTGGCGACGGCCTCAACCGCGCCTGCCGATGGCTCGTCTACAACGGGTAAGAGCACCAGAGGTCTCGGTTGCAGTGTCGTTCCCTCCTCTTCCTTGGGTAAGAGGACCTGACCGCCGATCAGTTCGTAGACGGTCAGCTTGGCCAGGTTCTGGCAAATCTTTATGGCGCGAGTGTAGGCAACCTCGCGGTTCTTGCTTTTCGATGACATGAGGATTCTCAAGGCGGCGCGCAGCTGGCTGCAAGTCTGCACACCTCAGATGGAATTTTCACCTTTCGGCGTCAGCCAACCATCTCATCAAATCCCATTGCCATTCAGCGCTAGGCAAGCGCACGGAGGCGGATAGCAACGTGAAGAGAAGAGCCCGCTTTGAGCGACCTCATCCGTTGCGCAAACCCGATCTCCGGCTCGCTCACCTAAACTCGCCGGCACCCGCCTTAGAGGGTGCCGGTTGAAAGTAAGGAAATGGCTCGATCACCCCCACAGGAATGAGCTTACGAAGTGAGCAAGCCCCTTAGATATCCCAAGGCTCGTCATCGATGATCGTGACTTCGCGCTGAAGGTCCGTGACGTAGAGCACGATACCTTGGGTCCAAGAAGCGCGCGTGACGATAAGGGTCATATGATCAGCATATTCCTGTTCTTCCAACTCTTCTGCAGTGAAGTTGTGACGTTCGTCGCGGGGGTCGATGTGCGAAAGGTCGTAGTGGCCGCTGCGCATATCGTGAGCATACGGTCGCCCTCTATATTTCTCGGACACGATCACGGCCTCATCAAACCCAAATTCCGGCAAGACCACTTTGTTGCCAGCGCACACGTCGATGAGCGGCAGCGAATATTTCAGTACTTCTCTAGTCATGCGACCTCCTTGCCTCGGTGCTTAATGGCGAATTCCATTCCTACGAGGCTTACCTTTATCATAGGAAAGTTTGCTAACGTTTGTGGCGCTTGGTGTAAGTTTTTTCGATCCCGCGCCTCAGGGGCTGCTTCGTTGAATAGGATGAGACCCAAAGACAGTTTTGCGACGTAGGCTCCAGCCTCGTCAGCCAGGGGCAGAGCGAAGGTCTCGCTTCGCCAAGGCCGGCTAAGGTCTACCTCTTTGCATTTCGCAGCGGGCTTCTTCCTTCCGCTGACGAGCTATCGTGCGCTTGTGGTCACCTTGTCCGCTTCGCGCCCCAATATCGGTCGTTCGAGTGATAGCGTAAATCTCCCGAAAGCAGACATTCGTTCAAGCTGACGCGGCTGACAACCAAGCGCCCCCAATTCAGCCGTTTGCGCATCATGGCAACGTGCGCAAAAGCAGACGCGGTGCGATCATCAAACTTTCTCCTAATTTTTCGGTTTTGGCGCTCGGTCGTCGCCGGGTTCCTGACTTCGATCGCCATTGATCCAAAGGTGTAATGGAATTGACAGCGAACTTGATGATGCCAAAGCTATAAACGATTGGAGGGCAAAAGATTTCAGACGAGTTTGACAGGGGCGGCAGAAAGCTGAGGTTTGTCGCAGGGTCAGGATTGGCCAAAGACACTCAATACCTGCTTCCTGCGGCAATAGCGGCCGTTCTTGCGACTTGCCTGCAGCTTCTCGGCGCATTCCAAATTGCAGATGGCTTGATATTCGATCGCCTGTCGGTTCGTCCGACCGACGCTTATCCGGAAGTGGTTATTGTAGAAAATGCCGAGGCGACAAGTGCTGCCGACTTGGCGCAGGCTAGCTTCGTGCTAGGCGCACAGAACGTCGTATTCCTGAGCGATCCAGAGGGCGATTTTTCTGCGCTCCCTCCGCGATACCTTGCACGTACAAAGCTGGGATATCTCGTCCCCGCTTCTGCTTCGGGGAATTTCTCCATTGAAATGGCGGTGCCGGCGAAGGTGCCCGGACATCCCGAACGCCTGCCCCGTGCTGCCCCTATGGCAGAATACGGTATCCATCGCGCCTTGCCCACGGGCATTCGATTCGATGCGCGACGGCTGGGCATGCTCGAGACTTCAGTTGCCGATGTCCGTCCTGCTTCCGACAAATACTATATCCCGATGCCTCGAAACCTGTCTTTTGCGGTGTTAACTTCCGAGCAGATCATGACAGGTAATCTGGCCGAGGGTGACCTTGCGGGAATGACAGTGCTGGTAGCGACGCCAGCCGAACTTCGGTCCAATCGGGTAACCACCCCTTTGTCACCTGATACGGCCGCGGTGCCTCCCGCTCAATTTTCGGCCTATGCCATGCAGGCCTTGCTGACCAATACGTCCAGCACCAAATTTTCCCTGACTGTCGCGGCTGCGCTTATTTTTGCCACGGCCATCCTGTGCGGACTTGGCCTGATTTTCACGCGCAGGAGGATCCACTCGTTTTTTCTATCTGGGGCTTTCATCGTCGGTATTATGGTGTCGGGCTGGATCGTTCTCGAAACGGCAGGACGCATCCTTCCTTTCGGAGGAATGCTATCGGCCCTTATCTTGTCTGCATTCGGCACGGTGGCATTGCAGGGCAGGCGCAAGGACCTTCGGCTGGAGCGCGCGCTCGTTCCGGCCATCGAACAGACCGTCTCCCACACAGCATTCCGCAACCGCGACACTCTTCCCGACTTGTTCACTGCCACCGCAGCGACGGCAGGGATCGCGAAGATGCTGCTCTTGCGTCCCCGCAAGCGCGCTAGACCGGACGTCCTTGCATCTATCGAGGCGGGAATTTCCGATTTGGACGAGAGCGCTTTCTACGAACTCTTCAGGAATTTCGACGGCTCGCCTTCTATTATGTCGGCAGATGCAGGCGATGTTTTGCCCGACTGGCCTGGGAATGTTCGCCTTCGGACTATCGGTTCACGTCACGAGCCCTTCCTTTGGCTCTACACATTCGGCGATCATCCCGAGGCCGAAGGCGGCGAATTCATAGCCGGCAGCATCGCGCAAAGTTTTCTCGCCTTGCAGATATCGCATGCAAGCCTTTCGGCTCAGCAGCGCGGCTTGCGCGCCGTGGATCCGGTCGACTTCCGAGTTGTCAACGCTATCGAACTTATCGCGCGACACGGACGCCAGTTGAGAAAGGCGGTCGACCAATTGCATTCGGCCGTGATGGTGTTCGACGTGGTCGGCTTCCCACTCCATGCAAATCCGCAAATGATCGACCTGCTCGAAGCTGCGGACCTCAACCCGCAAACGGTGCTGATGTCCCAAGTCATCGAGAGCTTGACCGAGTTGACCGACGGGCAGGCGGAAGCGCTTTTGCGTGATGTGTTGCGCGAGGGGGGAGAAGCTTCTGCAACGGTCCACGGAATTCCTGGCCTGAACGCCACACTGCGGATTGCAAGTCCCGATCCGGCCGTGTCCGCGCGCGAGAACGTTGTGGTGTTCGAAGTTTTCGACACGACGGAACTGGCACGACTGTCAGACCTGCGCAGGGCTGTCAGTGAATTTGTCGATGTCCAGATGCGTAACGACCTCGAAACGATTGCCCTTGGTGCTGCGCTGGCCCGCAAATCGGACGGTAACGAAGGGCGGCGCCTGCGCATGATCGACAGGATCGTACAAGCCACCCAGACGGCGACAAGTCGATTGGACTCCATGAACGCATTGGCAAGAAACGTCCCGGTTGCGAATGAGTTCACGGCGCATCCGATCCAACTTGCGCCCATCGCCGAAAAGGTTCGGGCGCAGCTGGTCGATCTTGCGGCGAGTTACGAGGTCGAGATCGAACTCAACCTGCCGGGTGTGTCGGGTTATAGTGTCGGTGATCCCTTCGTGCTGTCGAAAATGCTTGAGGCCTTGCTGCGGCTGGTGATTGCCGACAGCCCGCCTGAAAGTAAGATATCCGTTTCGCTAGTGGAGGAGGCGGCGCGTTCCCGCATCAATGTTACCGGCGGCTTCGGGATGGCGCGAGAACGTCTGAAGCAGGCCTTTGCCGCACCACCCCGCAACGAAATCCCTGAATTCGAGATAATCAAGGAAAGCGCGCTTGTGATAACCGGATGGGGTGCTGACTTCACTTATGAAAGCGAAACCGGCAGGGGCTATAATTTCGAACTTACATTGAGGCGTATCGTATGACGGCCAAGGCCATCCTGATTGTAGATGACGACGAGTTGCGCTGCGAATTGCTGGCCGAGCTGCTCGAGGATGAAGGGTATGAGGTCCGAATTGCGAATGACGGCGAAGCCGGGCTGGCCGATGTAGCACACAATCCTACCGACCTCATCCTTCTCGACATCATCATGCCGCGCATCGACGGGGTGCGATTCTTGCAGGCACTTCCGCAAAAGCTCGACAACCCTCCTCCGGTGATCGTGATTTCAGGTTCGGTAGACTCCGTGGGCGGCAGGTCGCTCGAAGAACTGGGTGTGGCGCGAACTGTTCGCAAGCCGATCGATCCCGCAGACCTGATCGAACAGATCGGCGCTCTACTGCAGGATCGCGCAGGCGGCTGACCTGATGGGGGGCGCACGATGATACTGCCGATATTCCCCGAAGGAGGTTTGGCCAGTTCGGTCATTACCACCGTCTGGGTCGGCGTATTCGTCGTGTGCTTTTTCAACCTGCGTTTTGGCTGGGTGCTTTCCGGACTGGTTGTGCCCGGTTATCTGGTCCCGCTGGTCATCCTGAAACCGCTCGCGGCAGGGGTGATCGTGGTCGAAGCCATAATCACCTATTTGCTCGTGTATTGGTTTTCCGAGAGGCTCGGGAATGGGCGGTGGCATAGCGTCTTCGGACGCGACCGCTTTGTGGCTCTGGTTATAGCGAGCATCGCGGTGCGCCTCGCGATGGACGGTTGGCTCCTGCCGCAGTTGGCGGATATGCTCGGCGATCGTCTGGGTCAGTTCGACTGGCGCAACAATTTGCAGAGCCTCGGCCTTGTGGTCGTCTCGCTTCTGGCGAACCAGTTCTGGAAGCCCGGCCTCGCCCGCGGTCTGGCTGCGGCTATCGTGACTACGGCGATCGCGTGGTTGATCGTGCGCTATGGCCTGATGGAGTTCACCAACTTCCGCATCAGCGGGATTTCCTATCTTTACGAAGGTTTGGCCAGCTCGATCCTCGCCAGTCCGAAAGCGTATATTATCCTTACGCTGACAGCGATCATCGCGAGCCGGATGAACCTGCGGTACGGTTGGGACTTTTCGGGAGTGCTAATCCCGGCCCTGATAGCCCTCCAGTGGTATCAGCCCGCCAAGATCCTGACTTCTTTTCTCGAGGCAGGAGTGATCTACGGCGCCGCCGTTCTGCTCCTTCGCACACCTTGGCTGGCTAACACCACGATAGAGGGAGCTCGCAAGATCTTGCTCTTCTTCAATATCGCCTTCGCCTACAAGATGTTGCTCGGCTATGCGGTGGTCATCCTGGCGATAGATATCAAGACAACCGACCTGTTCGGGTTCGGCTATCTCCTTTCCACACTGATTGCCATCAAGGCGCACGACAAGAAGATATTTCCGCGCCTGATGCGGTCCACCCTGCAGGTGTCTTTCGTTGGCGCCGTCACGGGAAATATCGTGGGTTTCGCACTGTCCGCTGCCGTCCCTGGCGTGACGCAGAGCATTAATGACCTGACCAGCACCACAGCAGAGCGACGCGGGCGTTACGCCGCGCTCGCCTTTGCTGCGGCAGCAGGCGATGCACACCTTCGCGGCATCCGGGGCAACGGCTCTGCCCTCGCTGACGGCGACGCAGAAGAGTTTGGCCGTTTGGTTGCGCTTATCGAAGCTGGCGGGGGCACTGGCTTCGTTCGAGAATCTTATGAAGCTGCCGGCTGGAAGATGCGCGGCCTCTCAGATGGCAGCCTTCTGATTCAGCGAGCCGACGGGCGCGGACGCGATGCGCTTGTTTTTTACGGTGCAGCGCGCAACGACCTTGCCGTGATCCTGCCTGATCCGACCGCGACGCCGGGATTGGTTGCAGCGGGTTTGTCCTTGCGTGAACAACAAGATGCGCGCTGGCTGGTCGTCGGCTCTCCCCTAGGCCCTGCCGAGCAAACGCAAAGCAGTCTCGTTTCTGCGTTTACGAGCGCAAGTACGAGCGAGCCGATCTTGCTCGTAGGGGGTAGTAGCAGCGCAAGGCAGCTTCAGCTTGCCGGTCGGGGCGCGGCTACGCTCGACGTAGCGGGGTTGCGCGAGGCATTGCCGGGGCTTGAAGTAGGTTTCGGTGCACCCCCACCGCAATTCGCAAGCCTCGTTCCTTCGAATGCCGTGACTTTGGCACTGGGCGAGAGCGGCTTGCGTGACCTTGTCAGGCCGCAAGCCGCGCCATTTGCAGATATCCCTGCATGCGAGATTGCTATTGCCGAAGAAGCGGAAGACATCTTGCTCGTCGAGCTTGCCTATCTGCGCTTCGAAGTCATCGAACCGCTTTTGCGTTCGCTCGAGCGCGGTGAGCAGCCCGTACTCTCGACGGCCAGTGCCGACTTGCTGGATTTCAGCCTCGAACAATGCAGCCTCCGAGGGCGCGCCCTGTGGAGGCTTGCGGCACGCGATGGCAGCAGTGGTACGTTTCTCATCGCACCTGAGAACGAAGGCCCGTTCGTCGTGCAAGCACACGGAGGCGCTTCCAGCACCGCAGAAACCGGCGCGCAACTGATGTCGCAGCCGAGCGCTAGTGCTCTGTTGGTCGCCCCCGAAGCGTCCGCTTATTTCGCCCGTCAGCGGAGTAGCTTCGGCACCGTGACACAGGCCCTGCTGCGCCGGAGGGAGGACGGACGACCGCCTTATCTTATCCAAGTACGCGAGACACGTGGCGACGATGCACCGATGCCCGGCGGGTCGAATCTGGTGATCGCCAGCGATGTACTGTCTCCAGACGCAAACTGGGCCGAACCCTTCGTCGCTTTCTCCCGAAGCGCAGGTCTTGATGCGGTGGTGTCCGACCGGTCGCGCCGTTTCGCTGCTTATGATGCCGGGCGCAATCGCAGCCTCAGATTTCTGCAGCAGATTGAAGGAGGACGTTTCGCGGTATTCTGGACGCGGGCCGACGAGGAAGGAGAGACGAGATGACGATGCGTCTCAGCCACGTCGTTCGTTTGGCACTTCTCGGAAGCCTTATGCTTATCGGTCTCATTCTTGCCGCTAGCACCGACCGGCTAGGCGACAGGATTTCGGGCCTGTTGCGCGCAGAAGGCGTCAACGACGTCGATGGCGCCAAGCGCTCGCTGGTTTACCGGCTCCGACTCGACAGGCCGACGAAATTTACGTTGTCGGGCGAGAGGGAGCTGGTGCGTCTCTTGTCCTCGGTCTCGATCGCGGAGAGCGCACCCATCGCTCCTGCCGGCTGGGTTTATGGATATCGCGTTGCTTTCCTTGACGCGGCAGGGGCAGTTATCGAGGAGCGAGACATCTATTCGCGTGCGGTGCTGCCCGAAATGACCGAAGAAATCGAACCTCACCGTTTCCTGCGCACTTCGAACGAGCGGATCGCCATCCAGAACGAGGCGATTATCGACGCGCCGGAGGGCACGGCCGCAATTAACCTGCTCGCGCTCGATGCGGACCGCGGCGTGCTCGGTATGGATATACGCGTCTACGAGCGTCAGCCGCTATCCGACAGTGGCGCACTGGTCGCTTTTCGCCGAAGAAGTTCCGAAGAGCAGGCGCAACTCACCAGCGGATCGGCTTTTCCGGCGGACATCTTGAGCGAAGCGGAAATGCGGGCGGCTTCACGCAACAACTGGCGACCGATCGGTCCGAACGGGATCGCTGGGGAAGCCTACCAGCTCGTCGTAATGTACGAAGTCGATGTGGACGAAAACGAGGCGGAGGTAGTGGCCGCGCCATGAAGGTGAGAAACCGCCGACATGTCCTGCTCGCAAGCATCATGATCATCACTGCCGCCCTCGCAGCCCTATTTTTCGAACCGCTCTCGCGCGCTGTGCGTATCGAGGAGCCTGAGGAGACGCAGCTGCGCGAAGCCCGCGAAGGCTTTGCACAGGCACTCACTTCTACGGCATCGCAACGTTGGCGCGACCCAATCCGGGGCCAGGGCTTCGACGTTTCAATTGCAGATCCTCCTCTCGACGCTCTCAGGCTTGACGAGACCGCCGAGGATTGCGCCGGGCGCGGCGCATACATGCTGGGACTCTCCCGGCACTCCGCTCCCATCCTCATATCCGCACCGCATCGCGCGGCGGATCGGCATACCGGAACGCTGGCGCTGCAGCTTTTTGCGGAGGGCAGCCTGGCTGCGGCGGCTTGGAATTCCGCGCCGCGAAGGGCACAGGATGCTTGCGCCAATGCGGCCGACCTCGCGCGCAGCCCCCGCAACCATTTTACCGCATTCTCGCTTGCCTTTGGGCAAATATACCCGGCCGGTCTGGTGGTACAGTTGCACGGCTTCGACCGCGAGATGAGGCAATCGCAGGCCGGGGCCGATGCCGATGTGATCCTGAGCAACGGGACCGGCAGCGCAAGCGGATCGCTTCTCGACATGGCCGACTGCCTAAGCGCCGCGTTCTATCCGCGTCGCGTGCTTGTCTATCCCAATGATGTGTCGGAATTGGGAGCGCTTTCCAACGCGCAAGGGCAGGCTTTGAGGGAGAACGGTTTCGATGGATTTGTTCACATCGAAATGTCGCTCGCCTTGCGGGAATTCCTGATCGCGGACCAAGATGCACGCTCGAACTTTCTCGAATGCCTGGCGCAAGGAATGGGGCGCTGAGCGAAATAGATCGCCTTTACCGCCAAGGATTGGTCGCCGCGAGCAATCCGATGCGCGCCCGGCTCGATGCGGATTTGATGAGTGAGTTGGAAGAGTACGGGCGGGCAAATCCGCTCATGCTGGAAAAGCCGGGAGAACTGATCGGCATTCCTGCTGGCTTCGCCCTTTCGACGCTTGAGCGGCTGAGCAACATGGAGCGGGCGCGCGAGGCCTTTGCGGTGCGCTATGACAAGGCGCTCGACGACGTGGAGCGCAACGCGGCGATCCTGCATTTTGCGGAAACGATGGGTTCGACCGGACATCAACGCCGCTCCGACGAGCGTCATGTCGGAGAGCCCTTCGATATAGATGCCGTTTTAGAACGCTTCCGCCGCAGGCGTGGGCATGGCGAGCGGTGCCTCGCCTTCGCCGCCGACCGACTGGCGGCCATGGCCACGACCGTACTCCCGCATATGGACTTGGGCGCGTGGCATACCGCCCTCTCCAAGCACGCATCGCCAATGTTGATGCGGCTGCGAAACCATCCGGGCGACGCCCGTGTGCGAGCCGCCGCCTATCGGTGCCTCGCTCGCCTCGGCAAGGCGGCAGTGCGTGATAAGGAGAATTTCTGGGTCGATGCGGCCTTGCGTGACATCCGCCGCGCAGCCCTCGACAACCGGGAAGACTGCTGGGTCCAGTGCGAAGCAATGGAAGCTCTGTTCCATCTTGATCCGGATTCGGTCGACGGTATTGTCGAACGACGTCTGGAGGCCCCGAGTACGATGGGGACGACGATCCTCGACGATAACCGCATCTTCATCCGGCGCCGGCTGGCCTACCTGCTCGCAACCCATTTGGCCGGTCATCGGCATCTGACACGTCACCAGATGCGCCTTGCTCAAGACCTGGACGGGGCTGTCAGGCAGGCTGTTGCCGAGAGCATTCCGTTGGTTCCGGGGGAAATCGCACGGACGATTGCCAGCACCTTTGTCACCGATTTCGATGCTCAGGTACGCGCCGCCCTCTTGGCCCGCACCGGCTTGCTCGCCGCGACCATCGGTGGAGGAGAGATGCTCGACATCATTCTCGCGCTCTTGCCTAACGATAACGACGAGTTCGTCACACGCTGCGCAATCGCTGCGAGCAGCGAATTCGTCGACTGGGCAGTGCTCGCGCAAGAGCCGCAGGCCGACGAGTGGGCCTCGACCCTTCGGACTGCACTTGCAAACCTGCGGCAAACTGCGCCGAAGCCGCGTGTCAGACGCTGGGCGGGTGAGGCGAGTGAGCGGATCTGGCTGAGCTGCGATAGCGATGGCAAGGAAATTGCAGCATTAATCATGACAGCCGTGGCAGGAATGACCGAGGGCGAAACGCGGCGTCTTCCCGAAATTGCGCCTTATCTCGCGGCAGACGAGGCGCGCGTAGGGCGTGTGATGTCCGTGCTGACGCAGCAGGATTTCTCGCTGACCCTTTCAACCGGCAGGGTTCCTCGTATCACGCGCGGCGAGGTATTCGAGCGGCGTGTCTGGCGGACGCTCTACGAGTTGAAGCTGGGCGCGACCGACAAACGGCAGGCCTTTTATCACACGATTGGGCGTGTCTTTCGGGGCGGGATCGTGGCACCCTCGGCGCACCTGGCAGAGCTTGCCCCAACCGCTGTGCCAGGGGAACCTTTGCACATCGCAAGTGAAGGCGGCTGGCGCAACTATCTGCCCTTGCTGGATCTCGTACTCTCCGCTGTCGACCGGGGGGGCGAAACGCGTATCTACACCAGCGAGGGACTCACCGCGGTAACTTCGCCCGAAGGCCTTCTGGATCGTGCAAGCGTGTGGTGGCAGGTCACACGCCGTTTTCCCGAGTTGGCCGACCTGCGTAACAATGACCCGGCAACCTATGTAAAACGGCTGGAAGAGTTGGGGGTCACGCTGCATCATCGTCCTTACCCAGAGGGGGAGAGCGCAAAGGAAATTGCCCAGCCCGACCAAGGTGTGACCCGCCTGTTCGACGTCGGCGGCATCTTGCTGGGCATCCCCTTCCTGCTCGACGAAATCGCCGCCTATGTGGCTACCGTCTATGAGAATTCGCTCACTGACCTTGCCATTTTTCTCGTCCTGTTATCGGCATGGTTTTTCGGACGGCACATGTGGAAGGCGCGCCAAGTTCGATTGCTTCGCAAGAGCATCGCCCTGTCGCTGGGTGGTTGGGGAACGAGGGGTAAATCAGGGACGGAACGCCTGAAGGCGGGGCTGATGAACTCGCTGGGCGCACCGCTGGTGTCCAAGACAACAGGCTGCGAGGCGATGTTCCTGCTGGGCGAACCCTACGGAGACCTGACCGAGCTATTCCTGTTTCGACCCTACGACAAGGCGACCATCTGGGAGCAGGCCGATCTGCTTGCGATTGCGAAGGGTGTCGGCGCGCGCAGTTTCCTTTGGGAATGCATGGCGCTCAATCCGAGCTTCGTGAAAATTCTTCAGCGCGACTGGATGAAGGACGATATCGCCACCATTACCAACACCTTTCCGGATCACGAAGACGTGCAGGGGCCGGCCGGGCGCAATGTGGCCGAAGTCATGTGCGAGTTCGTTCCCGAAGGATCCGTGCTGTGCACTTCGGAAGAAGAGATGCTGCCGCTTCTCGAACAGCGGGCGGAGCTGTTCGACACACGGGTCGAGACTGTCGGTTGGCGCGATGCCGGCCTGCTGCACAAGCGCCTGCTTGACCGGTTTCCCTATGCCGAACACCCTAACAATATTGCTTTGGTCAATGCCATGGGCCGCGAGTTGGGGCTGGACCGTGATTATTGCGTCAAGGAAATGGCCGATCGAGTGGTCGCCGATCTCGGCGTGCTGAAGGTCTATCCTCGCTCTGCCGTAGATGGCGCATTGCTCGAATTCGTCATGGGCATGTCCGCCAACGAGCGGTTCGGCGCTATGGGCAATTGGACACGGATGGGCTTTGCCGATCACGACTTGTCGAGCGACCCGGGTGTTTTCGTCACCACAGTCGTCAACAATCGGGCAGACCGTGTGCCGCGATCGCGCGTCTTTGCCAGCATGATCGTCAACGATGTCAGTGCAGACCGGCATTTCCTCATCGGCTCGAACATCGAAGGCTTGCTCGATTTCATCCGGCAGGAGTGGGATGAGTATGCTGCCGCGATTGACCTTACGTCGGCCGAAGGAGGAGTGGACGAGGCGTTCGATGCGCTCATGAAGCGGCATCGCTTTCCCCGGTCGCGCAAGGAGATCGAATGGCGCCTGATCGCCATGCTCGGCGAATTGGGCCAAGCGGATACATCGGCATTTGTCGCAGCTTGGCAGGAGGGCAAGCTCGCCGCTGCACTTGGTGAGGCGCTGCCGGAAGACTTCGCCGACCGGGTGGCAAAGCACATCGCCGACCTCGATACTGCACTCGGCGTCTGCCAATCACTGCGCAGCCAACTGACCGATGATCTCGCAAAGGCACACGCCGCCATCCGCGAAGCCTTGCGAGAAAGCTTCATGGCGTCGCTTGTTCCGGTCCGCAATTATTTCACCAAGGGCGACACGCTGGTTCGCCAGATCGCACGGGAAACCCCGCCCGGACTGTTGAACCGGATCATGGGTTTGCAGAATATCAAGGGCACAGGGCTCGATTTTGTCTACACCTGGCAGGCGTGGGACGCGGTCCACGGCGCTTGCGAGGCTTTGCTGGGCGAGGATGCGGGTCGAGCCGAGCAGGGCTTCCAGACCCTCTCGTCTTTCCAGGAATTCGGCGCGTTGTCGGAAGGCAAGGTTCGCGAAACGATTTCCGCTCTGCGGGAGCGTGGCGATATTTCATCGACGATTACCTCTCGATCGCTGGCTGGCATTATCGAGCGGATGGAAGCGCAACTCAGACGGCGCGAGATGGATTTCGCGAACTCATCGCAGGAGGACGAAGCAAAATCCGAAAGCTCTGTCGGCAAATGGCTGACCGATTTTACCGAGGCATTCCTTGATGCCAGCGATGCCGTTCGCCGGCGCAAGGCAGCAGAAAAAGTCTATCGGGCAGTGATGGCAGAACAGATCAGCAGCGCCCGCGCCGCGATAGAACTTAAGCGGCTGACTATTCGCCAGAAGGGTGGCTGGTTGTCCGGCTGGATGAGCGAAACGGGCAATAATGTCCGTGACATGGCTTTGCGACTGACACGCCGGCGCTAGAAGCGGTATCCAACTTCCGCCGCCACACGTGGCGTGTCGCCCGTAAAACGCTCGTCATTGCTCGTGCGCAATTGGTAGCTTAGGCGCAGATTGCCGAAAATCCCGCCGCTTTGCCGCCCGTAATCGAGACCGATTTCGGGCGCGATATAGCTGTCTTTGCGCTTGTCGCCATCGGGATCGCCTTGCGCAGTGCGGCCCGGGAATTTCCAGCTCCGGACGTCGACATTGGCCCTCGCGCGGAGGAGGTTGGTGACAGGATGGCTATAGTCGACAGCCCCTGAAATGCGATTGTAGTCGCGCCGGTTGTCTTCGCTATCTATGGCATCCTGAAACACCCTGAAGCGAAGCCAATGATAGGAGCCAAAGCGCCGATTGTATTCGGCCGAATAGCGCATGCCGCTGCCGGTCGCTTCAACCTCCTGGTCATAGCTGCGATGGCGATACTCTGCATGGACCCGGACGCGGTCGTCGTCTCGTTCCCATTGCCCCTGCAATCGGCCGCGCTTTTGATCGGCCTGCAGGGATTCCACGAAAACCAGATTTTCGGAATGAGCAATTTCAAGCGAAAGCTCGATGGTTTCGCTTATCTGGTACGCACCGCCCAATTCGCCGCGGAAGGTTTCCCGCGTCGAGCGGCCTTCGTCAGTGTAATCGAAGATCCCGACCGACGTATCGACCCAGTACCTTATCCTCTCATCGTCGTTTTCGTAGAAGAGCCGTGCATCAGCCCCATATCCGGTGCTGTCGAATTCATCGCTTTCGACGACATCGCGTTTGGCCGCCACTCCGCGCACCGAGACATCGGCGAACACTTCGCTTTCCGCATGAGCAGGTTGTCCGGTCAACATTACGGGAACGAGACCCATTGCCGCGATCAGTCGATAATTCCTCAACACTCGCTCCTAATTCAAATCCCACTCACGCCTGTAGCAGGCTGCGAACCACTGTGAAGTCGTGGGCTTTCACAGAATCCGGGCATTTGCGGAGCCGCTGGTCGAGCTGGCTGCATTCCGCCCCAAGATCGGTCTCGCCGAAGAAAGCCGCAACGCCTGCGATCTGGTGCAACTGGGTCGCGACTTCGCCAAGCGAGCAGGATTCCAGCTCTCCTTTGCGTATGGCCGCATCAATAGCCTCAAGTGCTTTGGCCTTGCGCTTCGAAAAGCTCTTTCTTAATTTCTCGCTGGGTTGTCGAGGCGGTTGCGGCAGTTCAAGCCCAGGTGGAACCCCTAGCCACTGTTCGAGAACTTCGGCGAGGTCGTCCAGCGAGAGCGGTTTCGGGAGGTGTCCCTGCATGCCGGCCGCAAGGCATTCCTCGGTATTTTCCGCAAAGGCGTTGGCGGTAACGGCGATAATCGGCAGGCGCTTTGCGTCCACACCTGCAGCACGGATGGCGCGGGTGGCGGCTAGGCCGTCGAGCACTGGCATCTGAACGTCCATCAGCACCAGATCGAAAGGCTCATCGCTCACGTTGGCGGCCAGTACGCGGTCAACAGCGTCTTGGCCATCCGTCGCAATAGTGGCGCTCAGCCCAATCCGTTCGAGCATGGCGAGAGTAACCTGCTGGTTGATGAGATTGTCTTCGGCGACAAGGATGCGGGCATTGAGCGTGCTCTCGGAGAGCTGGCGCCTCTCTTTCACTTCCTTTGTCGTTTTGCCGGGCGCGTCCACCGTCACAAGCGGCAAGGTCAGTGTAAAGGTGGATCCCTTGCCGACCTTGCTCTCGACGGCGATCGAACCGCCGAGCAGATCTGCAAGCTGGGCGCAGATCGGGAGACCCAAGCCCGTGCCGCCGAAACGCCGATCAATGCTGCTGTCGGCTTGCGTGAACTTCTCGAAAATCTGCTCGAGTTTATCTTGCGGAATGCCGATGCCGGTATCGCTCACCGCGATTTCAAACCTCTCACCCCCCTCGGCTGTTCGGAGCGAAACGGTTATCCGGCCGCTTTCCGTAAACTTCACGGCATTGCCGATAAGATTGAGTGCGATCTGGCGCAGCCGGGTCGGGTCGCTCTCGAGCCATTCTGGAACGTCGTCATCGGCCTCCAGGACAATTTCCACGTCCTTGCGCGCGGCTGCCGGCGTCATCATCGTAATCGCGCCGCGCAACTTATGGCGCACATTCACCGGTTGCGGCTCGATAAGCATCCGTCCGGCATCGATCTTCGCTGAATCGAGGAGGTCGTTCAGCAGGGCGAGCATCGCCTTGCCACTATCCGCCAGCATTTCCAGATTGCTGCGCAATTCCTCGTCTAGCTCTCCGGCAAGCGCCACTTCGGTGAAGCCGATCACACCGTTCATCGGAGTGCGGATTTCGTGGCTCATATTGGCAAGAAAGTCCGACTTGGCAGCCGCGGCGGACTCTGCGCGCTCCTTCGCCTCCAGAAGATCGCTCTCAAGCTGCTTGGTCTGATCGACATTTCGCAGCGATGCGATGATTTCCAGAGGCTCCCCGCTCTCTCCCTCCCGAACGAGCCCGCAGTTCGCTTCGAGCCAGGCATATTCGTCGGGCAGGATGAGACTCTTAGAGCGGAAGGTGATGCGGACATTGTCCAATTCACCGGATGCCAGCGCGCGGAATTGCGAGACGACTTCGTCCGCGTCGTCCTCGTGGAAGCCGGTGATAAACTGGTTACCCACAAAAAGCGCGGGGTCGAGCCCGAATACTTGCCGGGCAGAGGGTGAAGCGTATTTACAAACGCCATCGAGGTCGAGCCGCAGCACGGCGTCGGTCGCATTGTCGGCCAGAAGGGCGAGTTGCTGTTCCCGTTCTGCCAACCGCAGGCGCGCCTCGACCTCCTCGGTTATATTGCTGACAACCCCGATGTAGCCAGTGACTGCGCCGTTCTCGCCAAACTCGGGGCCAAATGTCACATGCGTCCAGACTATCGATCCATCGGGCCTGAGCCATCTAAATTCCTCTTCGCCCGTGGTCTGGGTGCGCACTGCCTCGACCCATATTGCCACTACGCGATCGAGATCTTCGGGGTGTACTGCGCTGGACCAACCGTCGCCCTCCCACTGGCCATCTTCAAGACCGCTAAGCGATTTCCAGGCCGCGTTGACGTAGGTGCAGCTACCAGTCGCATCTGTGCGAAAAATCCCTGCCGGGGCCATGTTGGCCAGTGCCTGAAAGCGCCGCTCGCTTTCACGCAGGCGTTCATCGGCCAAGCGCTGCTCGGTGATGTCGTGCGCGACCCCAACGAAGCCGGAGACATTACCGGACTCGTCAAACTCAGCGGAATTGATCGTTTCCCACCAGAACTCTTCGCCTTGGCGGTTGCGAAAATTCAGCACGCGGTGGCGAATGGGGTTCGTCTGATCGAACCCCGCAAAGGCCGGATCGTTTTCCAGTTCTTCGCCGGTTGCCAAGGCGTCCTTCCAGCGGTGACCGATTAAATCTTCGGCCTTTAGTCCGAAGCGTTCCACCCATTGTGAGGCCGCGTAGGTAATCTCGCCTTTTGCGTTGGCTTGGAAGATTCCGACCGGCGCGGTTTCGGCAAGGCGTCGAAAACGTTTCTCGCTCTCTGTCAGCGCGTGTTCGCGTGCCAATTTTTCCGTGACGTCGGTCGCCGTGCCGATGCCGCCCACGAAATTTCCTAACCGGTCGAACTGAGGGTTCATGCCGACGGCGAATTGCAGCGTGCGTCCTTCTGCGGTGGTAGTCTGGACAATTATCCTTTCCGCTATCTTGCGTCCCTTCTCAATGGCGTGTTTTTCGGCGCGCAGGTCAACGGAATTGCGGTCGATGAGGTTCTGGAAAGGGTTTGTGCCGATCAGGTCTTCGGGCGCAAATCCGGTGACCTTTTTCCACCGCGGATTGGCGTAGGTAAAGCGCCAGTTTGCATCGACACGGAAAACAAGGTCGCCGACGCCCGCGAGGATCGACTCCACGAGGTCCCGGCTTTCCTGCAAGTCATCACGGATCGATGCTTTGTTGGCCAGCGCCACCGCCACTGGAAGTCCGATCGCAAGGCAGGAAAGCAGGAACGCCTCGAGCGCGATGACTTCTTCGCGCGCACCGCCCTTGACGAGCGCAATCGGCCCCATGCCGTTCAGGGTCGCCAGGGAAGCGACGAGGGAAAGAATGGCGACAACGACAGCGGTGCCCAGTCGCCCTGTCGTGAATGCGGCAAAAATGACCAGCGGCATGGCAAGGAAGAGGAACGGAAAGGTTGTCTGACCGAATATGAGCGCCGCTGTCGCAAGCGTTGCGGCGATCAGCGCTGCCCAATTTCTTGCAGGAACAGTTTCGTAGGAACTGCGGTCCTCGAGCGAGTTGCGAAGAATAAGCAGGACCGATGCGAAAATCGGGATTTGCAGACTATGGGCAGCGACCCACAGCCCATACGTGGTGAGCCAATCGCCGCCGCCCAGCATGGCCACCGCGCTCGCCGAAACGGCACCCGATACGAAAGGCACGAGGGCGCCGACAACCGCGAGCTTCACGAATTGGCTCAAATTGTCAAAGGTTCGAGAGCGGATTACGAGGCGGTCGAGCGCGAATAACGCGAGAAGGATTTCCAACATATTGGAACCCGACAGGATTACTGCGAGTGCAGTTGATATTCCGACTGCCAGATAGGCTGCAATGTTGGCGAGAAAGCAGAGGCTGACGGCAGCAACCCGGCAACGCATCCCGCGACCAAGCAACATACCCACGACCACCGCATTGCCCATCCAGAACGCGGCAACGCTGTTCGATCCGAGCGTGAGCTCAAGGCTTAGGTAGGCCAGCACACCGTAGATGAAACTGATTACCACCGCACCTGCCAAGCTGCCGCAGACCTCTATCGCCTCCGGTCCAAGCTTCGGAAATGTCGCGCCCTTATCCATCAAACCCCGGATATCCTTTTATGGTAAAGAAGCGGTTAGCATTTAACAGATGTCATTAGGTTACGCTCCATGCCTGCCGAGGCGGTGCACGCAAATTGGCGATTACCTAGCGGCCTCGGCACCTCTCCCTATGGTATTACCTACAGACCGTTCAGCTATCTCGGCCATAAAAGGGTTTCTTACCTATTTCTTGCCTGTCCGCTATCGGCCCCCTTTCGCTTGTAGATCAGTTTCTCGTTCAGTCCTGCCGCTAAGAAGCCGTTTAATAGCCTCGAATTTTATCCGTAGGTCGAGTGGGCTGAGCTTATGTCGGCTTGATCAGTCGGACCTCGTCTGGGTCCACGTCCTTAGCGGCACACACGGTGATCAAGTCCGGCTCGTCAGGGAGAGCACCGAAGGCGTGATCATGATATCGGGTCACAGAACAATAACCATTTTGCGCCGAGACGTGCTCGAAGCTCTCGCGACGTAATTTATCGGTTCATGCTTCCTATGGGCGAAAGACTGAAACCCCCGAAGCCTTTTTAGTGATAAAAGGTCACTTTGAATTGCGCATCGGCCGATAGTCGAACGAAGTGCGATAACGCCGGTTCGATAATCAAGCTTTCTCCGGCTCTGACGGCGGTTGTCGATGAGGCTGGTCCGGTAGTGTGAAACTCGACCAAGCCCTTGCCAACGCAAAGTCGGCCCCAGACGCCTGGCTTTAGTCTGTGTTCGGAGGTCAGTTTGTCCGGAACAGTTTCTGCTGAAAACATCGGACTTTCGGCGTATTTGACCACATTCGGTGGGAGCTCGACTGGCTGTGTCACGCGCCGGGTCCAACCGCTAGGACGATGATCAAAATGCCGATCCCGAACAGAGAGACTGTTGCCGGTACAACGAGAACCTGCGCAAACACCGCCTTGCGATCCATCGGGCCGGTCCAGGTTGGAAGCTTTTCACCGCAATCGAGGGGTGAAGTCTGTTCACGCCCCGCTTGACGCGCACCCAGGCGTGCGACCCCGAAATATATTGCCGTGTACAGGACGGAAATCACGATCGCGAAGCGCGCCGCCGTACTGCCGCCCGTCGCCAAGAATATCGCGAAGAAGAATATGCCGTAGCATGAGAGCATGATCTGCCAGACCCGGGCTGGGAGCTGAAAGCCCGCATTCGCGGGAGCTACTGGTGCAACCGAGAGCGGCTGCAGAATGCCGTCGAGAGCCTCGACTTCGTTTGCCGGATGGACCTCGCGCTCCGCGAGTAAGGTGTGCTGTTCAAACATGGGGGAGGTTCCTTCCTGCAGTTGACCCCGAGATTCCGGACTTTCCGATCGTAATGCCTGTCAGGAGACTGTCAGCAATTGCGCGGGCTCGGTCGGCAACCAGTCTGATCGGCTCTGGCTTGCTCGAGAGCGTGCGGAGCGTTGCGTAAAAGAGGTCCAGCCAGCGGGTGAAATGGTGCTCTTCCAGACCAGTAATCTCGATGTGCTTGCGCATGGGATTGCCTGCGAACTCACCGCTGTTGAACAACACGGAGCGCCAGAAGGACTTCATGCGCTCAAGATGCGTGGGCCACTCCGAAATACGGTCCGCGAAAATAGGGCCAAGCAGGTCGTCCTCGCGAATGTGTCCGTAGAATTCGTCCACCAGTTGCGACACGAACTGCTCGGTGACGCCGAGCGATTCAGCGTGAGCGCGCTTCGCTGCTCGTGCATCGAGCACATCTGCGCGAGAAACTTTGACGTTTGCGGTCATCTCGTAAACCTTAAAACAGGTATATAATATACCTCTTATATCCCGTTTTGCGGGAAAAGCAATATCTGATATACCGCTTTTATGCAGTTGAACCTTCGAACCGACTATGCGCTGCGGATGCTTATGGCGCTTGCCGCCAAAGACGATGTGGTCTCGATCGACTGGATCGCTGAGCACTATGGGATATCGCGCAACCACCTGGCCAAGGTGGCACAGGACCTTGCAGCCGCAGGATTCGTAGAAACCTTGCGGGGCAGGAGCGGTGGCCTGCGGCTCGCCCGGCAGGCTTCGCAAATCAATGTAGGCGAGGTTGTCCGGTCATTGGAAAATACGAACGGTTTTGTCGCCTGTATGGGAGGCAAGGAAGGCTGCGCCATCGATGGCGTATGCGGGCTCAAGCCCGCCTTGGCAGGGGCGCTGGAGGCCTTTCTTTCACACCTCGATCAGTTTCATCTGGGACAGATTACAGGATCAAAGTCGCAAATCATGCAGAGGCTCGCTCCAGTCTAGGTGAGATCGCAGACCATATAGCTACTGGCTCCACCATATCCGACCAGCGCTTTGCCGATGTCCTCGTCGGCTATGATCATAAACTCATGCTTTGCCCAAAAATCCTGAGAGCGATTGACCGCCACCAGTGCAACCCGGTCATAATCGTGCTTGCGGGCAAGCCGCTTCGCGTGATCAACCGCCTCACTTGCAAGCCCTTGACCGCGCATACCCAAGTCTATCGAGATATCATGAATGTAGAGCACATCCGCATTGTCAGGCAGTGCGCCTAGCAGTGTGTCCAGTGGCACCGGGTGGCCGAAAGTAGCGGGGTGACAAATGATGTATCCAACGGTCTCCCCGTCTTGCTCGAGAACACAGCATCCTCCTGCGAAAAGTTCGAGCCGCTCTCGAAACACCGCCTCGTCTTCAGGATGATCGGGATGGCACCTGTCCGCGATGGCAAGCACGCGCGGGAGATCGTCCGCAACCATCTCTCGCCATCTGTGGGCTGTGCTGGCTGTATGCATTTTGGCTTGTTCGCTCTCTATCTCTTGCGATCGCTCTTCGCCCATCGCTCTCATCCGTTTCGCCAGATCAGCATCTAGCCGCTTTGTCGCATCGAATAGGGAACAACGCCCCTTTCGAACAGATCGACTTCGATCTGCTGGTCGCTGGGAGGATATGCGCGTTGGTCGCAGCCTGTTCGAGGGCAGATCCTGCAGGATGCCCCAATCTCGGTGGCTACTCCAGCTGAGATCAGGTCGATATTGTCGGCGTATACGAACTCACTGGCATGCTCGACCTCGCAACCGAGCGCGACAGCATAACGGCGCGGATTCCGATCAAATCCTTCGGACGCCTTGATCAGCCACCGAGGACGCGCTGGCCGCGACTGAAAAATCATCGCCCAAGGTGCGATCGGCGTTGGCAACTACACGTGGCGCAGCCTTGAGAGCCGTCGATCGCCATGCTGAGGCCAAAGCGTTGGGCGAGGAGGCGCACGCACTTGCACCGAACGACTACCGCCCCTGCACACTCCTCGGGGCCGTTCACATGGAGCTGAACGAGATCATTGCAGGGCGTGATTGGTTTATGAAAGCCGAGGAGCGGGGGGCAGCTAGAGCGGCAGTCGACCACGACATCAAGGTGTTACTCGCTCGCATGCCTGATGCAGAGCGCGATCGCATACGGGCATTTCTGCTTGATCAGGACCCTGAGCGTTTTGCGTGGCTACGATCCAAGCGGGGTCCCGCCCATAGGATTGCTCTGGTGCTATAGTCACCGCGCCATAATGCCCACCGCAGCTGCCAATTCCTGTGTGCAGTTCTGCGCTCGACATAAGCGGTGAAGCGTATTTTGGGCCGCTAACTGTTCGTCTGCTTTCGCCCAAATTCCTCAAAGAGCTGCCATTCCGCTTCCGACCCGATTGCGGAACCTGGTCAATAAGACGATAGTCGGGCCATGAGCAACCGAACGAAAACCATCCTGCTAATCGTAGTGGCCGTTTCCATTGGAGCATATCTGGGTTGGTGGTTTAGAGAACAGCGAAGCATTGACGCGTGTCTTGATGCTGGTGGCCGTTGGGAAATGCAGGGAGGATACTGCATCTATGCCGTGTTCCGTTCGCCAGAGTAGTGACGTCAGCTTTCCACCCATAATCGGACATTGACGGTACTCGTTGCCGAAGCAAAGCTGCCGGTCCGCTCTCAGGTATTCTCAGGGAGAGCCTGAACGTCCGTAATGGGGCGCAAAGCTGCCAATGAAAGGCAGCGAGCCGAACCCTCAAGACCGACCTTGGCCACCCTTATGACGCTGCCAATACGCGGCCAAATGCTCGGGCATTTCGGTGTTTCCTTGATTTCGACCAGAGAGAAAAGACTTTGATTTTGGGATGCGCGTTGTCGGTTGGTTGGCTAAGTGCTGATCTTTGGAATGCTCCTTGTTCGGAACCGACAATCGCTTCTTCGGACCAGTTGCTGTGACTGTCTTCTTGACTGTTTGGACAGGCCGCATCGCTGCCAGAACCACGCCTGCTTTTTGACAACCAGCATCGGCACGAGCCGCTATAAACTGGTGCCATGTTGGCATTCGTCTGCGCCTTAGTGGCGATCTCTCGACTCTGTGGCGAGCTTCCAATTCTGCAAGCTCGCGCTTGCGGACTTGTTGCGAAAATCGCGAATAGAATGCTCGACGTTCCGACGGCTTCAACCGTATAGCTTCGTTTTTGCGTTGCTTCATGAGGGCGCGCCGTTTGGCGCGCAACTCACGGGTCTGGCGTATGCGCAAATCCGCTAGCTCGCGACGGCGTTTTTCCTGGTCGAGCTTGTGTTGAGCGACTTCCAGATCATAGTCTTGTTTGAGCTCTGACCGCGCATCTGGAGTTTGAAGAGGCTCAAAAGAGGACGACATCTTTCGTTCGGGCCACCATGTTTTGAAGTCTGGCGTGCCTTTGAGTATGCGTTTGTCCAGTGACCCCAAGCCGAACTTCTGAACGCCCGTGTCCAGTGCAGAGGCTTTCAGCTTGTTACCCGGATCCGAGATATCAGCGATAGTGAGACCGCGAAGCCTCTTCGTTTTTGTGCCAGTGTAGACAGGTTCAAGCTGCAAACCGATGGCTGCGAGTGCATCACTTCTCGATTGCCAAACTCGCTGGTCTAGAGCCTCTCGAATTTCTTCAGATCGTTCCATCAGCGGCACCGAACCCGTGCGCTCGGCACGCTTTCTCTGACCAGGTTCGGCTTCCCTTTCCAACGCTTTCAAACGCTGCGCTTTGGCCTCCTGCGGCGTATTCAGTCGGCGCAGGTCCAGCTCGCGCGCAACGCGGCGACAGACATCTTGTACCCTCGCCAAGGCGCGGAAGTCGAAGCTTCGCAGAGCGCGATAGGCCTCTGGAACGCGCGCAACCTGTTCAGTTGTCAGGGCTTGCGGGCCGATATTTTCAGTCGCGCAGCCCTTCTTAAGGAACCACATTTTGGGTGGTGTCTTCCCAGTTCGCGGTGAAATGGTGGACCAGAAGACATGCACGTGGTCATGCTCAGTGTCTTCATGACGCACAACGACAAATGCATGGCCGTCAAGGCCAAGGGCCTCTTGCTGCTGGCTTACAATATAAAGCCATTTGTCATCAGAAAGCTGGCCATCTTCATGGGCTGCAGAAAGCGAGAGATGGAGAAGCTTGTTCTTTGCGCGGCTGTTCAACGATGCGGCAGCCTCCATTTCCGCAGCGGCATTTTCGACGGACGATACCACTTCAAAATGGAGGACCTGGTGGTCGCGGTTCTCGGTCAAGTAGTCGACAAGGCCCGCAAAGTTCGCGCCCCAGGTGGGGTTGGCAATCATGATCGCGCGACGCTCACGGCTTTCAGAAGCTGCTGATATGCAGCCGTCAGTTCATCAGCAGAGACCGGCTGCTCACTGTTGAGCTTCTTGGCGATCTGATTGACGTTCGTGCCAAGCCTAGTCACTTGGTAAACTAAATCGCGCGAAATGATAATCTGGTGGTTGGCACGGCAGACCAGGCGGCGAAGTAGCTCCGGGACCGAGCATCCGGAGTAATGCGCGAGCTCAGTCAGGTAGGCAAGTTCCTGGTCGCTCCAACGGGTTGTGCGAACGTGGTTGCGATAGCGGGTCTCGGATCCGGGTTTTCCAGGCATTTTCATTCCTTCCTCTTGTTAAGCATTAGTGGTTCAGTGTGGGGGTCTGGGGGCAGGCGAAACTGCCACCAGCAAGGTCAGGCTACGCAGGGTGCGCGACAGAGTTGAACGACAGAGAGTAGCCTCCGCGACGTCGAAGGACGGGCGCGGTAGTCGATAGCCAGCCCTTGCTCATTTCCTCACTATTCCGTTTAAGGAACCCATTGAGGTGGCAGCCGACCGCGAATGCGGTCGCACTACTTCACTCTTCAGTCTTATTGCTGCAGCGCCACGCGCCTTTGATCGTATTCTGCGGCGCAATTGCGCGTAGAAGCGCGCAACGCTTTTGCGGCGTCTCCGGGCCCTTTCCCGGACCGGATCTGCGATGCATGTTGAGCTGCATAGACCACGCAGAAGGCGAATTCGGTCTCGGTCAGAGCCTGCAGACTTTCACTGGCCGTTTCGTATGTCTCTTCGCTCGAGTTCCAGCCCATGTTGTGAAAGACAGCCCCCAGCAACGCAGACCAAAATGTGATCGCGATGAGCGTCCAGAAGACTTTCGTAGAGGCGCTGGGAGGAAGCTGTGCTTCGACACGGCGCCAGACCCGATTGGCAGCATCCATGGCCCACTTCTCGCCGTCGATTTCGACCTTGCGGCGAACCACATTTGCTGCTTCGTTCATCACTTCTTCGAGCTGCCGAATGTGGGCAGCACGCAAGACAAGCTCGGCCTTCATCCCAATATCATTCTTGAGTTCGTCGGGAAGGGTAATCGCCAATTTGTCGATCAATTCGCAGTCACGTTTGTCGGGCGAACGGTCGACCATACGAATGAAGAGTTCTTTGATCGTAACCATCAGCACATCTCCTCGATCAGGCGGATCAGCGAGGCCTGTTCGCGTTCGACTGCTGCCCTGAACGAGAGGAAGGTGAACCAGTCACCACGCAACCAACTCGCGGGGCGTTCCGAGGGAAAGGGCAGCCGTTGGTTGGCAATCATGTCATGCGGGCGTTGCGGCAGCTTCGGCAGAGTCACCTCCAATCCGCCTTCTGCGAGAAATTCAGCGCGTGTCCGGGAGTTCATCCAGATGTCGAAGCGACCAAGACTTTCATCGTTATGCTTGTTCATAACGAACGCTGTTCGTGATGCAGGTGCGATGGCCATGAGGTCGCGGAAAAGGCGAACCGAATCCTCACCTGGGGTTGCCACCCAGACATGTATCGTAGGCATTCCGAGGTCTTCGTTGGCGATAAGCCGCGCCGCTTCTTGGTGCAGCATGCAGCCTGCGCCTGCCGGAAGATCGACCACCACCGCATGATCTGCAGGAACATTGTCTAGGTGGTTGAACATGCTCGTCCAGCCAGCTTCGCTGCGGGCATCGAAGCGGACCGTATTGAGTTGGCTACTGTAGTGGCGTTCGAGGTGAGCGTTGCGCTCGTCTCCATCGCAAAGCGCGAGCGGAACGGTTGGAAATTGGTCAGAAAGTCGATGTTTTACCGGAGTTTCTTCTACAGCAATGAGCACCAAAGAGAAGGGTTGGTGGGGTGCCCCATGCGCGGCTCGCCCTGGACATGGGTAGAAACGCCCATGCCCAAGAACAATCGCATCGACCGCCGAATGTCCGCCGAGCGTCTGGAAAACGATGAAGAGATACCACTATGCCCGCTCGACAGCGGCACCCAACTGCCTTCTGTCGGCAACTACGCGCGTTTGGATCGGTTCATGCGTGTCGAAGAGGTTCTCTATGTGACGGGTATGAGCTGCTCCACCCTATACCGAAAAATCGGGAGGGGCACTTTCCCCCGCCAAGTTAATCTCGGCGTAAACATGGTTGCTTGGCGTGAGTCCCAAATCGCCGATTGGATGCAAAATCCAACTTAGCGAGACTTGGATAGTGGTCGCCTTGGCCCTTCAAGCAACTCGGTGCTGCTCATCTGCTCGTCCATGATCCAGTCGGCCCAGAGCTGCGCGATTTCGCGCCGACGATCCATAAATCCTGCTCTATTATATCGGCGTTCGGTTTCTGACATTCCAGCAGGCGTATGCGCGAGCATCAAGTCGACAATCAGACGCTCAAGTACGAGGCGCTGACCGGCTCCCACGTGTTGGCGCGCAAAATGCTCGTTCATTTTGGTCGAGAATGACGACCTCCAACCATGGCTGACGTGGCGGCCTTTGTAACCAAGGCGATGATACATATAGTTGACCGCATTCTCGCTCAAAGGACTAAACGAGGAGCGATTGCCCGGAAAAACCAGAGGTCCGCGACCAGTCAGTCTAACCGTTTTAAGCACTTCGACGGACTGGCGAGCCAGCGGGACCTTGTGGTCGAAAGCGTCATCACCTTTCAATTCGAGTACCAGCTTCATGCGTCCTGCGGGAATGAGCCAATACGCATTCTCGTCAACTGCCCCAGCATCGGACCATGTTATGTCGTGGAATTCGGACCACGGCGCGGTTCGGATCATTCCCGGTCTCTGAGCCGTCAGGGCCATAAACCTTGACGCCAAGCGGGTGACTGGATTGGCGCCGGCACGGTCGACTGCAGCGATCAAGCCACGTATTTCGTCCAGATCGAGAAGTGCCGGCCACCGCTTGCCTCGGGGCACGGGCCTCAGGAGTTCGCCTATATCGGCAGGATTGTGTGTTACGACCTGCCTAAAGCGAGCAAACTTGAAAACACTCGCAATTCGTTGCCGGAGCCGGTGTGCGGTCTCGATCGCTCCCCTCGCTTCGACTGCCTGGAGAGTCGATAGAACTAGATGCTCATCGATGTCTGGCATGGCCAAGTCGCCCAAAACGGGAAAAAGATCCCGCTCCATACTGCTGATGAATCGTCGGCATGAACTTCCGTCCAGCGATCTTTCTGAACGCTGTGCCATTCGCGCGCCAACGCTTCAAACGTGTGCTCGTGACGCTGCGTATTAGTCAGTTTCGCGAGTTTGGCTTCGTAATTCGGATCCCGACCTTCTCGAAGAAGCCGTTTGGCGTCGTCGCGCATATTGCGCGCTTGGGCTAGTGACACTTCCGGGTATGGTCCGAAGACAAGTCGTCGTTCCTTGCCGCCGAATCTGTATTTGAAGCGCCACGATCGATGACCCGTTTTCGTAACGAAGAGATGCAGCCCACCGGAATCGGCCAGCTTATAATCTTTTTCGCGCGCCTTCGCTTTTCTGACTGCTGCGTCGGTCAGCATGCCCCCACCTCACTGATTTCGTGCCCCCAAACTGCCCCCACATCATCTGGCATTAGGTGACATTGGGTGACAACGCTTAGGACACCGAACACCGCCAAATGCAAGCAATTACAGTCGAATAGATAAGGGGTGGGAACCCTTGAGAAAGGGAAGTGGCGGAGCAGGAGGGATTCGAACCCTCGATACGGGGTTACCGTATACACACTTTCCAGGCGTGCGCCTTCGACCACTCGGCCACTGCTCCGTGTCCCTGTTCGCGCTACCGCTACGCTGCTTGAGCGCGGGTGGCTTGGTCGGACCGCGGGCCTCTAGCGGGAGTCACTCTCTCGCGCAACAGCCATGGCCCGCCCCTCCCGAACCAAAATGCGACGAACCGTTGGAACCGGCGCGCGCGCGTGCGCATTGTCCGGTTACACCCCCCAAGTTGCGGTGCTGCGCGGAATGGCATTCCCTGCGAACATCGCTTCAAAGCCCCTTTGCGCCCATACAACGCGCGCGAAGGGGCTTTTTGTTTGGCCCTAATGCTGCCAAGCTCCCGCACCATGACCAAGCACCTGATTTCGCTCGCTGCAGCGCTCGCACTTAGCTCACCTATCGCAGCGCAGGAGGAAGGCGAGACGCCGCGGCCCAGCCCGAATGAAATCGTTGCCAAGGCCGGTGCGGACGAATGGGCCGTCGTCGCGCCGGAGGACCTGCTCGTCATGACGCTCGCCCCCGATGCCGAAGGCAATCCGCGGGAGGTCTTCATCCAGCTCATGCCAGCCCCCTTCAGCGAGAAGTGGACCGCCAATATCCGCACTTTCGCGCGTTCCGGCTGGTTCGACGACATTACCGTCAACCGCGTGCAGGACAATTACGTGGTCCAGTGGGGCGATGCCAATTACGACAATCCCGAAAGCGACGGGCCGCCAAAGGCGCTTCCGGAGGGGCTCGTCGAAACCAGCGAGGAGGATTACGTCCTCGCCTATACGCCGGACATGTTCGACAAACTCTGGGCCTCAAGGGGACGCCGGGATGCTATCCAGCGACTGATGCCGACTACCAGGGCCGCCCCCGGGTGGACCGGTTTCGACGACCCTTACGCAAACGGCTTTGCTTTTGTCGGGGCCATGCCCGTGGCGATGGATTTCACTGACGGGGAAATAATCGTCGAGCAGGTCAACCAGACCACCGGGGCGATCGTGAAGTACAAGGACCACGCGACCGGGCCTTCCAGCGTCTGGCCCATCCACTGCTACGGCATGGTCGGCGTGGGCCGCAACCTTTCGCCCGATGCCGGCACGGGTGCGGAACTCTACACCGTCATCGGTCACGCACCGCGCCATCTCGACCGCAACATCGCGCTGGTGGGGAGGATTGTCGAAGGCATCGAACACCTCTCCAGCCTGCCGCGCGGCAAGGGCCAGTTGGGCTTTTACGAGGACGAGGGCATGCGGACGCCCATCCTCAGCGTGCGTGTCGCAAGCGACCTTCCCGAAAACGACCGGCCGGAATTCGAATATCTCGATGCAGGCGGCCCGACCTTTGCTGACTACGTCAAGGCCCGGGCGAACCGCCGCGACCCGTTCTTCAACGTGCCTGCAGGTGGGGCCGATGTCTGCAATGTCATGGTCCCCGTGCGCCGCGTGGCCGAGTGAGCGAAACGCTCTCCTGCACCCTGCCCTTGAAGCGCTGGCAGGGTGACCGCGGCACCTATCACCTGGTCACCATCAGCGGCGAAACCGCCGAGGCCATCGCCATGCACGAACGGCTGCACCGGCTCGAATTCGGCGCGCGGCGCGGGTTCGGCTCGGTCAAGGTGATGGCGCGGGTGGGCGGGACGCAGTGGAAGACTTCGGTTTTCCCGCAAAGCAAGAAAACCGAATGGGTCCTGCTCGTTTCGAAGAAAGTGATGCGCGCCGAGGATCTTGCCGAGGGCGACAGCGTGGCGCTCGAACTCAACCTTCTCTAGAGCTTTTCCATCAGTTCGATGCGGTTGCCGAAAGGGTCGGCGATGTCGCCGCGGCGATAGCCTTCCAGCTCCTTGCCTGGCTTGAACGGCACGCCCGAGGCCTCGAGCTTGGCGACCAGCGCGCCGAGGTTCTCGACCAGAAGTGCCGGATGCGCGCGGCGCGCGGGGAGGAAGGCATCTTCCACACCGCAATGGATGGCTATCCCCTCGCCCTCGAACCAGCACCCACCATTGACCGCAAGATGCGACGGCTTGGCGACTTCCTCCAGCCCCATCACGCCGGTCCAGAACTTGCGCGCATGCGGCTCGCCGCCGTGCGGCATGGCGAGCTGGATGTGGTCTATCCCGACAAGGAGGCTCACAGTGCGGACCTAGCGCTGCCGAGGTTTGAGTCAAAAAGGCTCAGGGCGAGAAGCAAGGGCGCAGGCAGATCGGCATCTTCCAAGCTCTTGCGACAAAGCACTGGGCCTTTTTGGCCAAATCTCTCCGGGATGGCGGAATGGCTTCGATCTCGCACAGAACCCCGCTTGACCGTGCGGCGTGCACGCGCTGCGCGAGCTTCCGCACGATATCTTCGCCATTCCGCCGCCTCGGCAGCGCTAGGTCCGCACTGTGAGCCTAAGCTCATGCGCGTTCCGCCTGCGCCACGGCATCGCTGGCGCGCAGGGCGCTCAGGATGCGGGTGAGATGCGCCAGGTCCTGCACTTCGAGGTCGACCTCGTAGGTCGTGAAGGGATGGTCGAGCTGGGTCTGCTCGAGGCTTTTCACATTTACCACGTTCTGCGCGAAAATGCCCGCCATCTCGGCCAGCGTGCCGGGGCGGTCGTAAAGCGTGACGCGCAAGCGGCCCACCGCCCCGCGCGAGCGCTTGCCCCACGACAAGTCTAGCCAGTCATTGTCGATGCCCGTCGCCAGCTGGTGGCAATCGATGGCGTGCACTTCCACGCCCTTGTCCTGCTTGCGCAAGCCCACGATGCGGTCGCCCGGCACGGGGTGGCAGCATTCGGCAAGGTCGTATCCCACGCCGGGAGTCAGCCCGCGGATGGAGAGCGACTTGCCGCTGCGCAGCCATTCGTCGTCCTCGTCGGCCATGCCCTCGGTGCTGCCGGGCATCAGCGCTTCCATCACTGCGCGGTCGGTAATCTTGGCCGCGCCGATGGCGTAGAAGAGGTCTTCCGGCTCTTCCATCTCAAGCCGTTTTAGCGCCTCGCGCAGCGCCTTCTTGCCGATTTTTGCAGGCACACGGGTAACGATTTCGTCGTAAAGCTTCTGGCCGATTTCGGCGACCTCGCCGCGTTCCTTCAGCCGCACCGCGCGGCGGATGGCGGCGCGCGCCTTGCCGGTGATGACGAAGCCAAGCCAGCTCATCTGCGGCTCGGCATTCTTGCCTTTGAGGATTTCGACCACATCGCCATTGTTGAGCTGGGTGCGCAGCGGCATGTGCCGCCCGTTGATTTTCGCGCCCACCGTCTGCGTGCCAAGCTCGGTGTGGACGGCAAAAGCAAAGTCGACCGCGGTCGAGCCCTTGGGCAGCTGGTGCAGCGCGCCCTTGGGAGTGAAGGCGAAGATACGATCCTGGTAGATCGCCATGCGCGTATGCTCGAGCAGTTCCTCGGCATCGTGGCTGGCATCGACGATTTCGATGAGGTCGCGCAGCCATCCTACTTGTCCATCGGGCCGCTCCGACTGCTTGTAGGCCCAATGCGCGGCGAGGCCGAATTCGTTCGTGCGGTGCATGTCGCGGGTGCGGATCTGCACCTCGACGCGCATCGACTTGCCGTAAATCAGCGAAGTGTGGAGGCTGCGATAGCCGTTGGTCTTGGGCGTCGAGATGTAGTCCTTGAACTTGCCCGGCAGGAATTGCCACGTGGTGTGCAGCACCCCCATCGCGCGGTAGCAATCGGCCACGTCGTCGCAGATGACGCGGAAGGCCATGATGTCGGTGACCTGCTCGAATGACACATGCCGCTCGGCCATCTTGCGCCAGATGGAATAAGGATGTTTCTCGCGCCCCGAGACCTCAACCGTCAGCCCCGATTCGGCCAGCGCATGCTTCATGTCGAGCGCGATGGCATCGACCTGCCCGCCATCCTGCTCGCGGATCTGCTGCAGGCGGTTGGTGATGGTGGCGTAGGCTTCGGGCTCGAGCTGCTCGAAGGCGAGGAGCTGCATCTCGCGCATGTATTCGTACATGCCAACGCGCTCGGCCAGCGGGGCGTAGATATCCATGGTCTCGCGCGCGATGCGCTGGCGCTTTTCAGGCTTCTTGATGAAGTTCAATGTGCGCATATTGTGGAGCCGGTCGCCAAGCTTCACCAGCAGCACGCGGATGTCCTCGCTCATCGCGAGCAGGAACTTGCGCAGGTTTTCCGCCGCGCGCTCGTTCTCGGGCATCTGCTCGATTTTCGAAAGCTTGGTCACCCCGTCGACCAGCCGCGCGACCTCGCCGCCGAAGTTCTTCTCGATATCGTCGATGGTCGCGAGCGTGTCCTCGACCGTATCGTGGAGCAGCGCGGTGGCGATAGTTTCCTGGTCGAGCTTCAAATCGGTCATCAGGCCCGCGACCTCGACCGGATGACTGAAATAGGGGTCCCCGCTCGCGCGCGTCTGCGTACCGTGCTTCTGCACCGTATAGACATAGGCGCGGTTGAGCATCGCCTCGTCGGCGTCTGGGTCGTATTCGAGGACCCGCTCTACGAGTTCGTACTGGCGCAGCATGTTGGCCCCACGATGTGGGCAAACGCTGTTGCAATGCAACGAAAAATGCGTGTGGGGCGCGCTAAATCCTGCTTTGCAGCGCTGCGACGAAGGGCGCAGGCTCATCGAGGCGAAACGCGACGCGTGTCACCATGCGCGTCTTGCCGAAGGCTGGCCGGTATTCGAGCGGGCGGGCCAGCTGCAGCACCACATTGGGATGCGAGAGGATGGCCGCGTTTAGGACATGGTCCTGCTTCAGTTCCTCGCCCGAAATGGCCGCCCCCATCGCTTCGATATCGGCTAGCGGCACTCTCAGGTCGATCATCAGGCCGGAACGCACGCGCAGGCTGTGCCTCTCGAGCAGGACGGGATAGAGACGGAAGCCCTGCATCATCGCGATGAAGAACAGCGCGCCCCAGATACCGAGCGCGAGGAGAACCCAAGCGGCCTCGCGGCTCCAGTGGCTGACGAGCAAGTCGACCACCACGATTTCGATCAGTTGAAGCACCAGGAATACGGCAATCATCGGATTGATGACGCAGTGGTAGGCGAAGGCGCGCGCACCTTGCGGCACGTCCGGCTGCAGGCGCCATCCGACCAGCGCGAGGCGAAGCATGTGGAGTTCTTTTGCGGCGAACTTCACGGTCGTGGACGGAAGTATGGCTTCGGCGGCATGGCTGAGCGAGCCGCTGCTGCGATATCGGCCCGCCGCCGCGCGCAGGTTCCAGACAACTGCCAGCGCGACGGTCAGCGCCATGGCGATGGCGACAGATTGCATATCGAACAGCGCCGCGCGCACCGGTGCGGCTGCTCCCACGGTCGCGACCACGCAGCCCGCTGCGATGGCGCCCAGCAAGGCGCGGATCTCGGGACGGTTACGCGGAGCCTTGGCGATGATCGCCAGCGCCAGCGAATCGGCACAGAGCCAGAGGAACAGGAGCGAGGCGGTACGCGGATGGCGCGCGGCAAGCTCGCTATGGGTGGCCAGCCGCCCCGCCGCGATTGCCAGCAGCGGGACCAGCACGAACAGCGCCGAGCGAAGCTTGGGGTTCAGGCGAAGAAGCATGCGGCACCTCCCTTGTGTGCGCATCGCTATCGCGAATGCCTGCTCTCCGCAAACGCAAGTCCTGCACCTTCCGGTGCAAGCCGCGCAATCACTCCGCCGACATCACCCGCTCCACGCCGCCGCGCGTGACCGAGTGGTAGCTGTCGCGTGTTTTGGCATAGATGCGGGTGGCGTGTGCGCGGCCCCACTCACCCTCGTTCCAAAGCACGGCGAAGAGCGGGCGCACGAACTTGGCGCGGCCCACGCGGGCGAGGAAGGCCTCGGCCTGCGGCACGGCGGGCTCGTAGCGGTTCTCCAGTGCCATCTCGAGCCAGAGGAACAGGATTTCATTGTTGCCCGTAGACGAGAGCCCGAGCGCGGCGTCCAATGCAGCCAGCTGCTCGTGGGTGAGTTCGGCGGGAAGGTTGTCGAGGAAGCGGATTTGCTCCGCTGCCGTCCAGCTGCTCCATGCCTCGGGCAGCATGCCGTGGTCGGCATAATGGGCGACTGCGCCGTCGACTGCGGCAAAGGCGGCCGGATCGGGCTTGGCGACATTGCCGGGCAGGCCGGGCTCGAAAATCCATTTGCGCAACATCAGGCGCTCGGCCTCGGCATCCGAGGCGACGAGGTTTTCCATCATGTCGTCGTAGAACAGTTCGCTCGTCGCGGGCTGGAAGGCGTGGTTGTCGAACCACTGCTGGAGCCAAGCATCGAAGCGGTCGCGGCCGACGATACGCTCGACCGTGCGCAGGAAGAACGCGCCCTTGTCATAGGCAATTGCGCTGCCGAGTTCGTAGCCGCCGTCGGTGCTCAGCGCCGTGCCGGGCGCGTCATCGCCCACCTCGCCCAGCGTTTCGAGGATATTGGCATACATGAGCGCGGCTTCCTGCTCGGCGCGCGCCTTGCCATAGACCGCTTCGACGATGCGGTTCTCGAAATAGGTGGTCACGCCTTCGTTGAGCCAGCTGTCGCCCCACACCGCATTGGTGACGAGGTTGCCCGACCAGCTATGCGCGAGTTCATGCGCGACGAGACCGTTGTTCGAGCGGTCGCCCGCGATGAAGGTCGGGGTGAGGAAGGTCATCACCGGGTTTTCCATGCCGCCATAGGGGAAGGCCGGCGGCAGAACTATCATGTCGTAGCGGCCCCAGCGGTATTCGCCGTAAAGCTCTTCGGCGGCGACCACCATTTCCTCGGTATCGGCGACCTCGGCATAAGCGCGCGGGAGGACCGAAGGCTCGGCCCAGACGCCCGTGCGCGGGCCGATGGCGCGGAAGTCGATGTCGCCCGCGGCAATCGCGATGAGATAGGGCGGGACGGGCTTGTCCATCACGAAGCGGAAGGCGCGGCGGCCATTGCCGAGGTCCTCGGGCTCGCCCTGCACCACGCCGCTCATTACCACGTCGAGGGGCTTGGGCGCAGTGATGCGCGCTTCCCAGGTCTGGCGGATGCCGGGGCTGTCCTGCGTCGGGATCCACGTCCGGTTGAGGATGGCCTGACCCTGGCTGAAGAGGAAGGGATGCACACCGCCCGCGGTCTGCTCGGGGCTGAGCCATTGCAGCGCGGTCGCATCCTGCGGGGCGCGGTAGTCGATACGGATGCTGCGCGCGCCATCGAGGATGACCGTGAGCGGCGAACCCTTCTCGCCCGCCTCTTCCAGCTCCTCGAGCGCCCAGTCCAGCTCGCGGCCAGCAGTGTCGGTGATGCGGGTCACTTCGAGACCGTTGGTGTCGAGGACGATGCGGTCGGCGCCCTTCGCAACCAGCAAATCGAGCACCGCGCTGCCGCCCACCCGCTTGGCGTCGAAATCCAGGTCGAGGTCGAGCGCCACATGCGTCACCCGCGCCTTCTGCGGCTCGGCCCAGGTCAGCGTGTCGAGCGCTTCGGGGCCGGTGAGGATGGGCGAGACCATCGGCTCGGGCGCCGTGGTCGAAACCGGCGGCTCACTCATCGCATTGGTGCAGGCGGCAGTGGCAAGCAGGAGCGCGAGGCTGGCGGTGATGCGGCGCATGGATGTCTCTCCGGTCTGGTTGCGGGTTTGCCGGACGAAACCGGCTCCCCGTGAATTGCTGAGCTGCCTATCGACCATAAGGCCGCGCTAATCCAGTATGGCGTGTGAAATCGTACCCAGCGACTCGCTTTTGCGAGCAAAATCAGTCATGGGAACGTTCACAACGTTTAGGAGAGGCCGCCATGTTCCGCACCCCGAGTTTCGCCCTTGCTGTTGCCGCTGCCCTGACGGGCACCAGCCTTGCCGCCCATCCCGAAGATGCGGGCGCGGCGCTGGCCGACGAAATCGCGCCCGACCGCACGCTGCTCTTCGCCGACGAATTCAACGCGAGCGAACTCGACCGCGAGAAATGGCGCGTCATCGGCCCCGATTTCTGGGTCAATAACGAACAGCAGATGTATGTCGACGATCCGGCGGTCATCAATTTCATCGACGGTATCGAGGGCGCCGACGGCGGCGTGCTGATGCTGCGTCCGGTGTTCAAGCCCGGCATCGATCCCAACAAGGACCGCAACGCCCCCTTCGTCTCGGGCCGCATCGAAAGCGCAGGCAAGTTCGACTTCATGCACGGCCGCGCCGAAGCGCGCATCAAGATGCCCGACAATGTCGGCGTGTGGCCCGCCTTCTGGCTGCTCGGCAACGACAAGTGGCCGGGCACGGGCGAAATCGACATCATGGAATATGTCGGCGAGAAGGACTGGGTCGGCGTGGCACTGCACGGCCCCGGCTATTCGGGCGAGACCCCGCTGGTGAACAAGTTCTTCTTCCCCGAAGGCGTCGATGTCACCCAGTGGCACACCTACGGCGTCGAGTGGACCGACCAGCAGATCGATTTCCTCATCGACGGCCACGTCCACTACCGCGTGACCAGGCCGATGGTCGAGAATTACGGCAAGTGGCGCTTCGACAACGACAAGTATCTTATCCTGAATTTCGCCATGGGCGGCGCCTACCCGTTCAAGACGAACCGCATCGAGGAGCCCTATAACGGCATCCCCGCGGAAACCGTCGAAGCGGTGAAGACGGGCAAGGTCGCGATGCTGGTCGACTGGGTGCGGGTCTACGCACCCGAGGAATGAGCGCTACAGTTCGTCTTCGAGGACGAGCCGACCGGCTTCGTCCTCGAACACCCTTGCCAGTTTGAGCGCTGCGCAGCGCGCTTGCGTCTCCGCGCCATCTGCAAGCGAGAAACTGTAGCCGTGCCAGGGACAGGTCACGCGGCCATCCTTCCCTTCGGCCGCCGCAAGCGGGCCAAGCATGTGCGGGCATTCCGCCGGGTGCGCCAGCCAGCGGCCGTCATGTCGGCGCAAGACGATTTCCCGCTCCTCGGCGGTGACGAGGTTTCCCGAGGCAGAATCGAAATCGACCGCCCGCCCCAGGACCGTCCCAGCCGCCAGCCTCGCGCCGCGTGTTTCCCTGCGCCTGTCGACCGCTTCCTGCCGCCCGCTCATCAGCGCTTCGTCCTCGTCATAGAGCGCTGAGTATTGATGCGTCAGCGCGGCGAGCAGCATTTGCTCCTGGGCTTCGCTTTCCGGTGGCTGCGGCAGGTAGAAATTGACCGAGACGACGATGCCATCATCGCCGTTTTCGCTTGCCTGCGTGTGGATCTCCACGCCCTGCCCGAATCCTTCGACCACGGTCGTGGCCCAATAATGGCGTGGCTTGTCGACCAGCAGCTCCACCGCCTGCGTGCCGCCATTGTTCGGCAACGCGACCTTGCAACGCCAGCCCCAGCCGCCCTGCTCGACCAGGGCGATATCGGAGAAAGAGGCAGGGTGGACAAACGGGAGATGCTCCCAATCGTAGGCGTTCTCCATCATCCGCTGCAGGCTGTTGGGCAGTTCGCGGCGGTACTCGCCTAGGTAGTGCAGCTTCTCGCGCCGGTCGTAATCGACCTCGCGCGAACGGCCTTCGAAAGCCGAGCGGTCTGCTGCGGTCAGCTCCACGTCGCCTCGGGCGGCAGGCTCATCAGGATGGCGTCGATATTGCCGCCGGTCTTGAGGCCGAACAAGGTGCCGCGGTCGTAGACGAGGTTGAATTCGGCATAGCGCCCGCGCCATTCGAGTTGCTGCTGCTTGTCTTCCGGCGTGAACTCGCGCTCCATCCGGCGGCGGACCAGCTTGGGGAAGATATCGAGGAAAGCCTCGCCCACGTCCTTGGTGAAGGCGAGGTTGCGCTCGAAAGCGGCCTCGTCCTCGCATTCGAGGTGGTCGTAGAAAATCCCGCCCACCCCGCGGTGCACGCCGCGGTGGGGGATGTAGAAATAGTCGTCCGCCCATTTCTTGAAGCGGTCGTAATAGGTCGGGTTGTGCGCAGCGCAGGCAGCGCGGAAGCGGGCGTGGAAATCTGCCGTGTCTTCCTCGTAGGGGAGTGGCGGGTTCAAATCCGCTCCGCCCCCGAACCATGCGGCCTGTGTGGTCAGGAAGCGCGTGTTCATATGGACCGCAGGCACATGCGGGTTGGCCATATGCGCAACGAGGCTGATGCCGGTGGCGGTAAAGCCGGGGTTCTCGGGCGAAGCGCCGTTGATGGAGGCCGCAAATTCGGGCGCGAAATTGCCGCGCACGGTCGACACATTGACGCCGACCTTCTCGAACACCTTGCCCTTCATCAGCCCGCGCGTGCCGCCGCCCGGGTCTTCGTTGCCCTCTTCCTCGCGCTCCCAGCTGTCGTACTGGAAGGCAGCATCGCTGCCCGCCTCGTGCTCGATGCTCTCGAACTCGGCGCAGATGCGGTCCCTCAGGGTTTCGAACCAGGTGCGGGCGGTGTCGGTTTGGGCTATCCAGTCGGTCATGCATAGGCCCTTGCCATTGCAGCGCGCAGGCGGCAATAGCAGCGCATGGTTCCCCTTTCGTTCGCAGACCAGGAGTTCGTCCTGACAGAGGGCCGCGCGCTCTACTGGCCGCGCGAGAATGCGCTGCTGGTCGCCGACCTGCATCTGGAGAAAGGGAGCTTCTTTGCAGGTCACGGGCAGATGATCCCGCCCTACGACAGCCGCGAGACGCTGGAGCGCGTGGCGCTCGCCATCCGCGAAACCGGCGCGCGGCGGGTCATCACGCTGGGCGACAACTTCCACGATTCGGATGGCTCGACCCGGCTGGAGCCGCACGCCTGCGGCATGCTGGAGGCGCTGACCAAGGCGGTCGACTGGGTCTGGATCACCGGCAACCACGATCCCGACATGGAAGCGCGCTGCGGCGGCACGCCGGTCGAGGAAATCGAGCTCAATGGCACCATCCTGCGCCACCGCGCCAAGCAGGGCGAGACGCGGCCCGAGCTGTCCGGTCACTACCACCCGCGCCTGCAGGTAAAGGTCCGCCAGCGCATGATCCGCCGGCCCTGCGCCGTGGTAAGCGCCAACGAAGGCGCGGACGGCAAGCCCTCGGGCCGCATGATTTTGCCCGCTTTCGGAGCCTACACCGGCGGAATGAACGCGGCCGACCCGGCCATCCTCAAGGCGCTGCAACCGGCCGACCGCATAGACGCGGTCGTACCTGCAAAGGGCCAGTTGGCGCGCTTCAATCTCTGGTCCAAAGCTGCGTAAGGGCCACGCGCGCGCGAAAAACCGCGCGCATTAACCCCTTGCCCCTTCCGAATCTGCGGAACAGCGCCTACATGGGCGCGTTCTTAAGAGGCACCAAAAGGAGATAGCCCCATAGCCCGTCCACCCCGGCGCAGCATGCAAATGCCCGTGAAAAGCGGCCCGCGCTACGATAACATGATCAATGTCCCCAAGGTCCGCGTGATCGATCACGAAGGCGAAAACCTGGGGGTGATGTACACCCGCGAAGCGACCGAGCAGGCCAACGAACTGGGTCTCAACCTCGTCGAAGTGTCCCCCAATGCGGACCCGCCGGTGTGCAAGTTCCTCGATGTCGGCAAATATCGCTACGAGGCGCAGAAGAAGGCGAACCTCGCGCGCAAGACGCAGAAGACCCAGGACATCAAAGAGGTCAAGATGCGCCCGAACATCGACGATCACGATTACGACGTGAAAATGCGTAACGTGAACAAGTTCATCGAGAACGGCGACAAGGTGAAGTGCACGCTGCGCTTCCGTGGCCGCGAAATGGCGCACCAGCAGCTGGGCATGGACCTGCTCAACCGCGTGCGCGACGATGTCGAAGAGATCGCCAAGGTCGAAAGCTTCCCGCGCCTCGAAGGCCGCCAGATGGTGATGGTGCTCGCACCGAAGTAATCTCTTCGAGCCAAGATGAAATGAAAACGGGGCAGCGCCATGGCGCGGGCCCCGTTTTTCTTGTCTGGAGCCCGCAGAGGCATCGACGAACTACTGCCCGTGGTCGGCGGGACACATGGAATGTTCAGCAGCGCGGCTGTATAGGGACGCCACCATTAGCAAGCAGTCTATCGCAGAGGCTCCCACGAAGATGATGCGCCCCCTTCCCCTCCTCGCCATCGCGTCGGCCATCGCCGTGCCGCAGGCCGCGTCCGCGCAAACCGCTGACGACGCGATTGTGCAGCCGGAAAGCGGACCGCTGGCGCAGTTCACACCGCGCCCCTCGGGCGAGCCTGCCAGCATGGACTACAGCTTCTTCGACACGGCGCTGGAATTCATGGTCCTGCGCATGGGCCAGTCGACGCGCGAAGGACTGCCCCGGCCCGAGCCGATGGTGGGTACACGGCAGGTCTACGGTCACGATTCCCGCTATCGCCTCGAAGGCAACCGCATCCTCTATTCCTTCCTCGACAAGGAAGCCATCGAGCCGCTGACCGACTATCTCCACGAGCTGGAGCGTATCGGCACCGAGATCGACATCGCCGCCCTGCCCCGCGACGAACAGCTCGCCTACTGGCTCAACCTGCACAATGTCGCGGTAATCGAGGCGATTGCCCGCAATTACCCGATGAAATCGCCCTCGCGCATGTTGCTGGAGGGCGAGATCGTCTCGCTCGACACACTCAAGCTGGTGACGGTGGCCGGGGTCGAACTGAGCCCGCACGACATCCGCAACCGCATCGTGTTCCCCAACTGGCAGGAGCCCGAAGTCCTCTATGGCTTCACGCGCGGCGAGGTGGGCGGGCCTTCCATTCAACGCCGCGCCTTCACCTCTGCCAATCTCGACGAATTGCTGGCCATTTCGGCGCGCGAATTCGTGAACTCGCTGCGCGGGGTCGAATCCTATGGCAAGGAACTGCAGGTTTCGAAGATCTATGCCGAAGCCGCGAGGTTCTATTTCCCGGCCATGGACGACGATTTGCGCGCTCATCTCACCAAGCACGCCGACGATGACGTGAAGGCGCTCATCGCGAAGAAACCCGAGCTCGTCGTCAACCAGTACGAAGACCGCGTGGCCGACCTTGCCGGGGGCGAGCGCGAGCCGGTCTATTCGCAAATCGAAAGCAACGGCCAGCCGGTCGGTGCAGGGGTGACCCCGTCGATTGCGCGCCTGCTCAACGAGCGGATGCAGAAGATGGACAAGCTGCGCCGCCGCGGCGAATTGCGTGGTCGCGTGATCGTGCTCACGCCGCCCAGCGCCGAAGAACAGCCTGCTGCGGAAGGCTCAACCGAGGAAAGTGAGGAAGGCGAAGGCAACTAAGACCCCGCCCCTCTCCAATCTACCGTCCGATGTGCTCGTCGAGGAAGGCGAGGTAGGCCTCCGAGGCGGTGATGCGGTTTTCCTTGCGGCGGAAGCCGTGCCCTTCATCGGGGAAGAGGACGTATTCGACCGGTACGCCATTGGCGCGCACCGCTTCGACCAGTTCATCGCTCTCGACCTGCAGCACGCGCGGGTCGTTGGCACCCTGCACCACCAGCAGGGGCTTCACGATATTGCCCGCGTGAAACAGCGGCGAAATGGCGCGGTGACGCTCCGCATCGGTGGCCGGATCGCCCATTTCGTCATAAAGCGCGTCGCGGAAGCTGCCCCACCACGGCGGAATGGATTCCAGCGTGCGCACCCAGTTGGTGACGCCGAAGATATTGATGCCCGCATCGAAAACTTGCGGATGGAAGGCCAGCGCAGCAGCGGTCATGTAGCCGCCATAGGAGCCGCCCATCACCGCGATGCGGTCGTCGGCCACCCAGTCGAGGCCTTGCAGGAAGCCCTTCGATGCGACCACGTCCTTCAAATCGACATCGCCGTGGCGCTTGTCGTCCATGTGGAAGAAGGTTTTGCCGTAACCCGAGGATCCGCGATTGTTGATGGCGTAGATGGCATAGCCATTGTTCACCAGGTGCTGGATCATCGGGCTGTAACCGCGCCGGCTCTGGCCGCCGGGACCGCCGTGGACCAGGACCACCATCGGTGCCGGATTGGCCGCGCTCGCGCCCTTGGGCTTGTAGAGGATGCCGGGGATCTCGACCCCGTCGTAGCTCTTGAAACGCGCCACGGTGGCAGTGACGAGGTCGCCCTCGTCGATCGCCGGGTTTAGCGCGCTGGTCAGCCGCGTGGCGTTCCCGCTCTTGAGGTCGGCGAGATAGATATCGGTCGGAGACGTGTCCGACGACAGGGTGAAGGCGATCCGCTTCTCTTCCTCGTCGAAACGGATGCTCCCGAGATTACCCGCTGGAAGTCCCTTGAGCTTCATTTCCTTGTCGGTCAGCGTGTCGAGGATGGTGACCGCGGTCAGCGCGTCTTCGTTGACCCCGCTGATGCGATAGCGGCCGCTGGGCGAATAGCTGACGTAGGAGACGTCCCAGTCTTCCTCCAGCATGACGCGTTTCTTGCCGGTGGCGAGATTGTAGCGCCAGGCCTCGCTGAATTCGCCATGTTCGTCGGTACCGTAGACCAGCGCATCGCTCTCGCGGGTGAAGGTGTAGACGCCGTGGCTCACATTGCCCTCGTGCGCGCTGATGAGTTTGGGCGTCGCATCACCCTGCAGGTCGGCGAGGTAGATGTCGCTATCGGCGCTGGAATTGGCCTTGGTGAGCGCCACCCAGCGCCCGTCGGGCGAGACATCGGCGATGCTGAAGCCGCCTTCATTGGTGAAAATGCGGCTGCGCGCAAAGCTGAGCGTGTCATAGGCGTAAAGGTCGAAGGCGGAACTGTCGCGCTCGTTGGTGGTGGCGAAGAAGACCGTGCCTTCGGCGTTCCATCCGGCGAAGCTCGCCTTCAAGTCCTCGCCCGGGGTCAGATCGACCATCGAGCCGTCCAGCGTGCGAACATACAGATGGTTCAACTCGTTGCCGCCCTCGTCGGCGGTGAACAGCAGGCGGTTGTCGTTCGGGAAGAAGCTGCTGCCGAAGGTCGCATTGTCGGTGGAAGTGGTCAGCGGGATTGCCTCACCGCCGCCGACCGGCATCATGTAGGCGTTGAAAACCCCGCTCTGGTCCGAATTGACGAGAATGTATTCGCCATCGGCGGAGAACGTGTAGCCGCTGGATGAGCCGACGCCATAGGAGGTCGATTCAAAGAACTGCGCGGCAGTATAGGTAGCCATATCCGGCGCGGCTGCGACCGGTGTGCTTTCGATGCCCTGCGAACAGGCCGACAAGGTCATCGCCGCCAGCGAAACGGCGGCGACAAACGTGAATTTCCTGAGCATTCTCATCCTCCCCAATGAGTCGTTTGCGCGGACCCTAAGGGGGTGACGCCAAGGCGGCAAGCGAGGCGATTGTCCTGCCGCCAAAGCGCTGTTAGCAGTTGGCGCCGGAGAGGGAGTTTACAGATCTCGTGACCGCCAAGACTATCGGCCTCGTCCTGGGCGCACTGGCGCTCGCCCTCACCATCGTGCTGCCCGCACCCGAAGGCATGAGCCGCGAGGCGTTCATCGTAGCCGGCCTCGTGGTGCTGATGGCGGCATGGTGGATGACCGAGGCCCTGCCGCTCACCGCCACCGCGCTGATGCCCTTTCTCGTCCTGCCCTTTGCCGGGGTGATGACGGCGAAGGAAACGGCGGGCGCCTATTATTCGCCCATCCTGTTCCTCATCCTCGGCGGAGCCTTCATCGCGCTCGCCATCGAGCGGACAGGGCTGCACCGGCGACTGGCGCTGGCGCTGCTGAAGCTCGTGGGCGGGCGCGGACAGGCGGGCGTGCTGCTCGCCTTCATGGCGACGGCAGCGATATTGTCGATGCTGATATCGAACACCTCGACCGCACTCATCATGATGCCGATGGCGCTGGCTGTGATCGCAGGAGGTGAGAGCCAATCGGCCTCAAGTAGCGGAAGCGAAGCTGGCGCGAAGCGCCTACCGGTAGGCCACCAAGACGGATTGGCGGGCGCACTGCCTATCGGGATTGCCTTTGCCGCCAGCATCGGCGGGCTGGGCACGCTCGTCGGCTCGCCGACCAATGCGATTGCGGTCGGACTGCTCGACCAGATGACCGGCGTACGCATTACCTTCGCCGAGTGGGCGATGTACGGCCTTCCGGTGGTCGTGCTCGGCGTGCCGCTGGCTGCCCTCCTGGTGGCATGGGTCCAGCAGGTGCGCAGCCATCCCTTCGACATTGCCGCCGCGCGCACGGCCATCGACACGCACAGTGCCTGGACCAGCGCGGAAAAGCGGCTCGTGCCGGTCGTCGCCGTCACCTTCGTGCTGTGGATGAGCCAGATGCTCATCGCCCCTTATCTGCCCGCAGGCTCGCTGACCGACGGGACGATCGCGATTGCCATGGGGCTCACCCTGTTCCTCCTGCCCGACGGCACCGGCCGCCCGCTGCTGACATGGGACGAGGCCAATCGCGCGCCATGGGGCGTCATCATGATGTTCGGCGGCGGCCTTGCGCTGGCTGTCGGAATGGGCGCGAGCGGGCTTGCCGACTGGCTGGGCCAAGCGCTGCTGCCGCTCGAAAACTGGCCGCTCGTCTTCGTCGCCATCGCGGTGGTGGCCATGGTGGTGCTCACCACGGAGTTCGCCAGCAATGTAGCGACGGCCAGCGGCATCATCCCGGTGGTCGCCGCGTTGGTCATTGCGCTTGGTGTCGATCCCGTCCTGCTCGCCATGCCCGCTGCGCTGGCGGCAAGCTGGGGCTTCATGCTGCCCGCCGGGACCGGCCCCAACGCCATCGCCTGGGCCACGGGCCGCATCCGCATCGAGCGCATGGTCAAAGCCGGCCTGCTGCTCGACATCGCGGGCATTTTCATGATCGTCTTCGTGGTCTGGGGAAGGGCCTCGCTCACCTGAGCGGCGGGAGTTGATTCCATACCCGCTCCGCAATAATGGCAAGCGCATAAGAGCGGCCGGCGGAGAGGCGTTCCTGCGGAGGTTAGGAACGGGTGCCCCGGACACGCATCACCGGCTCCCGCCTTCCTGGGAGCGGATATGCAGGAAGGATGCTCGCACCCATGAGCGACAACACCATCGACCCCACCAGCCCCCGCATGGCGCCCAAGCGCAAGATCCCCGAAATCAACGGCCAGCCATTGAAGCCCAGCACGCTGATGATGGGCCACGGCTTCGACCCGACACTTTCGGAAGGCAGCCTCAAGGCTCCCATCTTCCTCACCTCGACCTTTGCCTTCCCCAGCGCCGCCGACGGCAAGCGCCACTTCGAAGGCATCACCGGCAAGCGTCCGGGCGGCGCCGACGGCCTCGTCTATTCGCGCTTCAACGCGCCCAACCAGGAAATCCTCGAAGACCGCCTCGCGGTGTGGGACGGCGCGGAAGAAGCGCTTTCCTTCTCCAGCGGCATGACCGCGATTGCCGTGCTGCTGCTGGCGGCCTGCAAGGCGGGCGATGTCATCGTCCACTCGGGCCCGCTCTATGCAGCCAGCGAAGGCTTCATCGCCAAGACCATGGCGAAATACGGCGTCAGCTTCATCGACTTCCCTGCCGGCGCGACGCGCGAGCAACTCGATGAGGTGATGGTGAAGGCCAAGGCGCTAGCCGAGGAAAAGGGCGGCGAAGTGCCGATGATTTACCTCGAAAGCCCGGGCAACCCGACCAACGCGCTGGTCGACATCGAGGCGGTGAAGGAAGCACGCGACGCGCATTTCGACCCCGACAAATGCTCGATCGCGATCGACAACACATTCCTCGGCCCGCTGTGGCAGCGCCCGCTCGACCATGGCGCGGACCTCGTGGTCTATTCGCTGACCAAATATGTCGGCGGCCATTCCGACCTCGTCGCGGGCAGCGTCTCGGGCAAGAAGCGTTTCATCGACGCCATCCGCATGCTGCGCAACACGATGGGCGGCATTTGCGACCCCAATACCGCATGGATGCTGTGCCGCAGCCTCGAGACGGTCGAACTGCGCATGCAGCGCGCGGGCGAGAACGCCGAGAAGGTCTGCGACTTCCTCTCGAAGCATCCCAAGGTCGAAGGCCTCGGCTATCTCGGCATGATCAAGGACGAGCGCCAGCAGGACATCTATAACCGCCACTGCCTCGGTGCCGGTTCCACCTTCTCGCTGCTGCTGAAGGGCGGTGAGGCGGAATGCTTCCGCTTCCTCGACAGCCTCAAGATTGCCAAGCTCGCCGTCAGCCTCGGCGGGACCGAGACGCTGGCGAGCCACCCCGCCTCGATGACCCATCTCTCGGTCGCCGAAGGCCGCCGCGCGGAGCTGGGCATCTCGGACAATCTCGTGCGCATTTCCATCGGCATCGAGGACCCTGACGACCTCATCGCCGACTTCGAACAGGCGCTGGAGGCGGTCTGACCCGCATCGGCTTCCTTGCCTGTGCAGACACCTTGCCGGGGCACGGCCCCCGGCGGGGTGATGCATTCGAGCACGATCTGGAAGTCGCGGCGCTGCGTCCGGCATTCGCCGCAGAGGGGCTGGAACTGGTCGAGATAGACTGGCGCGCTCCGCTTCGCGAATTCGAGGGCCTGGCCCTGGTCCTGCTGGGAACGGCCTGGGATTATCAGGACCATCCGACAGAATTTCTCGTCCGGCTCGAAGCGCTGGCGGGGATGGGCATCGCCGTGTGCAATCCGCCCAGGGTGGTGCGCTGGAACACCGAGAAAACCTACCTGCGCGAACTCGAAGAGCGCGGTGCGAATATCGTTCCGACCGTATGGCTGGAGGACGCCGGACGCGACGATGTCCTCGCCGCGATGGAGATGTTCGGGACCGGCCGGGTCGTGGTGAAGCGACAGGTCGGCGCAGGCGGGCTCGGCCAGCACAGCTTCACGCGCGAAGACCTGCCCGACAGCAACTGGCACATGGGCCGCGCATGCATGGTCCAGCCATTCCTCCCCAGCGTCGTCGACGAAGGCGAATACACTTTCGTCTTCATCGATGGCGCGTTCAGCCATGGCGTGCTGAAACGCGCTGCCGAGGGTGAATACCGTATCCAGTCGCTCTATGGCGGACGCGAAGAAGATTATGTGCCGGAGCCGGCCGACCTCGCGCACGCGCAGGCGGTCGTAGCCGCCCTGCCCTTCACCGACCTGCTCTATTGCCGCGTGGACATGGCGCGGCTGCCGTCGGGGGAGCTGGCCGTCATGGAGGCAGAGGCTATCGAGCCTTACCTCTATCCCGAGCAGGGGCCCGGCTTGGGAATGCGGGTCGCAACCGCGATAAAGCGGCGGCTGGCCTGATCAGAGTTCGAGCGCTGCCCGAACAACCGCGCTCAGCTTGTGCATGAATTTGACGCCGGCTTCGCTGCCGCGGACCCAGACAATCTGCCCGGCAAGCTCGTTGCGATGGTCGATTTCGAAGAAGATCGTCGAGCCCTTGCTGACATAGCCATCGAACAGCTCGATGCGGCAACCGGTCTCGGAAATATCGCACATCAGGGCCTGCGCACGCTGGACCGGCGTGCGGCACTGAAGCACGATATTGCTTCCCTGTCGGTTTGTTGTCCGTGTCTGCATGATTAGCCCTTATACGCGGGCCAGTATTTACGCCGAAAGCGCCAACAAAGGGTTAATGTCGTTTTCATACATGTGGGACAGGCAGGGTCGGAACCCGTTCAGCCCTTCCACTCGCGCCTTTCCTCGGCGGACTTCAGAACTTCATAGGCGAGCTGGTATTTCTGGAACGCGTCCGCGGCTTCCTTGTCCCCCGGCTTCACATCCGGATGGACCGCTTTTGCCTTTACGCGCCACGCTTTCTTCACCGCCGCGAAATCGGCATCGCTCTCGAGTTCGAGCACTTCCAGCGCGCGCATTTCGTCGGCGCTGCGCGAGCCGTCGCCCGAGCCGCCCCAGCCATAGTGCTGCGCCTCGGCGTAGCCTGCGTTCTCGGCCTTCTCGGACTTGGCGCGCGCTTCTTTCTCGGCCTTGTCGAGGCCTTCGAAATAGTCCCACTTGGAATTGTATTCGGCCGCATGGCGCTGGCAAAAGTACCAGCGTTCGGGGCTGTTGGGCGATTTGGGCGCGGGGCAATCACCCTTTTCCTCGCAGCCATGGCGATCGCACAGGCGCACGGTCGCGGCCTCGCGGCTCTCGTCATAGCCACGCCAGCGGGGAAAGCCCCAGTCGTTGGATCGCCGCGCCTTGGGCATCAGCGGGCCGGAAATGTCGTTGGTCGAGCGGGCATGGCGGTCAATCTAGGGATGCTGGCGAAGTTCGCAAGGACGTGGGAACCAGTTGCAATGTGAAATGTTGCATTGCAACGAGACGTTAAGAAACGACCGCCTAAGGGGCCGCATATGAGCAAACAGCTATCCCTCTCCGCCACCATCGCCGTGCTGAGCATGGCTTTCGTCGCGCTCGCCTCGACGCTGGCGAATACCGGTGCTGCATCCGATGCGCATTCCTCGGCTGCAGCAGCTCCGCTCATCGGGTTCGAAGCCTCGCGCTGAGCGCTTCGCCCCCGCCAGAAACAAAAAAGCCCCGGCGTGAACCGGGGCTTTTTGTTTGTCGGTGCACCAATCAGTTGATGGTGACAGTCGCCGCGCGGCGGTTCTGCGCCCATGCGCTTTCATTTGAGCCCAAGGCCACCGGACGTTCCTTGCCGTAGCTCACGGTGCGGATACGACTGGCAGGAATGCCGAGGCTGACGAGGTAGTTCTTCGCCGAATTGGCCCTGCGCTCACCCAGTGCGAGGTTGTATTCGCGCGTCCCGCGTTCGTCGGCATGGCCTTCGATGGTGAAGGTGACGTTCGAATACTGGCTGAAATACTGCGCCTGCCGCTGCAACTTGGCGCTGTCTTCGGCATCGATGTTGTAGCGGTCGGTGTCGAAATAGACGACCGTGTTGGCCTGGCCGACAGCGGCAAGGAAGTGTTCCATCGAACCGACGGCTGGGCCCGCAGGCGTAGGCGTCGGCGTGGCGACAGGCATTTCCTCCGGCATCGGCGGAAGTTCTTCGGGTGCCTTCTTCTGGCAAGCCGCCAGCGCGAGTGCGGAAGAAAGCATCACGGCAGTGGCAATACGGGTATTCATAGTGCTGTCCCCTTTTAAACAGCGGTGGAACTCATTCTTGGCCCCCATCGGATCAACCGTCCCCACGGTAAAACCAATGCACTTACGGTAAAATCGGTCCCCATGCGGGGTCCGACGCATCGACCGGCGTCGGCAGGCTGCGCTCGTTCTCGCCGGTAAGGTCCACCTGCCAGAGCGAAGTCTTGCCGCTGTTACGCTCGGTGCGGAAGAACTGGATGATGCGGCCGTTGGGCGCCCAGGTCGGGGCCTCGTCCTGCCAGCCGCGCGTCAGCGTGCGGACATTGCCGCCCGAGGGCGACATGACCGAGACATTGAAGCTGCTGGCGTTGGTGAAGGCAATCTGGTCGCCGCGCGGGCTCCATTCGGGCGTCGCACAGCGCGAACCGCCGAAGCTGATGCGGCGCTGGTTGCCGCCGTCGGCATCCATGACATAGCACTGCTGCGCGCCCGAACGGTCGCTTTCGAACACGATCTTGCTGCCGTCGGGCGAATAGGACCCGCCGATGTCGATGCCAGGCGTGTCGGTCAGGCGCTCGCTGCGTCCGCCCTGCGCCGAGACGCGGTAGATGTCGGTATTGCCGCCCACGGCCATCGAATAGAGGATCCAGCGCCCGTCGGGGCTCCAGCGCGGGGCGAAGGTCGGGTTCTCGCTCTGCGTCACCAGCGTCTGCTTGCCGGTGCCGATGTCGTAGACATAAATGCGCGGATTGCCGTCGACATAGCTGAGATACGTCAGCTTCTTGTAGTCGGGCGAATAGCGCGGCGTGAGCGCGGTCGAGCGACCGGTTGTGATGAAGCGATGGTTCGCCCCGTCGCTATCCATGATGGCGAGGCGCTTGACGCGGTTATCCTTCGGCCCCGTCTCGGCAATATAGGCGATGCGGCTGTCGAAGAACGGGCTCTCGCCGGTGAGGCGCGAATAGATGAGGTCGGCGCATTTGTGCGCGGCGCGGCGCCAGTCGGCAGGCGACACCACCCAGCCCTCGGCCACGAGGCGGCTCTTCAATTCCATGTCGTAGAGGTAGCAACCCACCGTCAGCCTATCGTCGCTGCGCGCGCGGACATAGCCGTGGACGAGCATTTCCGCACCGCGTACGCCCCATGTCGACCATACGGGCGACTGGATGTCGGCAGCGCTCGGACGCGGAAGCGAGTCCGGCCCCGTCGGCTTGAACAGGCCATTGTTGCGCAGGTCCGAAGTGATGACGCGCGCCAGTTCGAGGCCGAGTGCTTCAGTCCCGTTCGCATTGGCAGGGGTTGCGACATTGCGGTCGGTCGCGAAGGCGGGGATGGCGATGCCGAGGTCGTCGAGATTGCCCTCAAAGCTGACCGAGCCGGAGAGGCCCTCTTCTTCCTCGATGGTCTCGACGTCCTGGCCTTCCGCCATCGGCTCGCCGAGGTCCTGGTTCTGCGCCGCCAGCGGAGCCGCTGCAAAGGCGATTGCGGTGATGATCAGTTTCTTCATTGCGAAAGCTTCCAGTCGAAATCTACCGTGACCACCTTCCACGCCTCGTAATATTCGGGCGGAAGGTCAAAGGGGGCTGCGAGTTGGACGGCGCGAATGGCGTTCTCGCCATGCCGTCCGGCTTGGGCGCGGTTGGCGTCGGTAACGCCGCGCTGACCGCGAAGGACAGGCGAGCCATTGAGGCTGCCGTCCGGATTCAATCGGAACCGCACCTGCGAGACCAGCAGCTCGCGGTCCGCGCCATCGACGGGCCGCCAATGCGGGCGCAGCTGCCGTCCGACCGCCTGGAACAGCGAGGCCTTGGCCTGCGAACCAATTTGCGAAGCGGGTGTGCGCGTTTCACTTGTACGGGTGCTGTCGCCCGAACCGGCGAGGAAATCCTGTCCGATGCGCGAGCCGCCGCCCGTTTCGCTCGACTTGGGCTTCGCGGTTTCGCGGGGGGTTTCGCGGCGCGGCTTCGTTGTTGCGCCCGGTGCGGGGACCGGCGACTGCACGCGCTTGGTCGGCCTTTCGACCACCGGCTCGCTCGGCGCGTCGAGGATTTCCGGCGCAGGCGCGGGCGAATCCGACAGGGTCGGCGCAATCGCGGCACTGCTTTCCTCGACAGGATCGGGCGCGGTTGCTTCCAGCCCGACATCCTCGGCGAGGCTCACGGTCATGCGCTCGGTCTTCGGGATGATCGGTGCGGGCAGCATGGCCTGCACCAACAGCAGGGCCAGCACGGCAAGGTGCAGGACGACGGCGACGATAAGCCCCGTTTTCTCCTCTGCCCTGATGCCGGTTCTCTCCATCCTGGCGGTCCGACTATTCTTCCGAAGGTGAACCATTGTTGACCGGCGGGGCCGATTGCCCGCCATTGGTCACCAGCGAAATACGATTGAGACCGGCGCGGTTCAATTCGCCCATCACCGCCATCACGCGGCCATAGTCGAGGCTGCGGTCGGCACGCAGCGTGATATCGGGCCCTTCGCCGGTGCGCGGCAAGGCTTCGAGCGCGGCGGGAAGACCGCCCACGGGCACCTGGTTGTCGTCGATATAAACATAGCCTTCGCCGTCGATGCTCATCGATATCTGCTGCTGTTCCTGCGGCAGCGCATTGGCGCGGCTGTCGGGCAGCTGGATGGGCACGCCGGCGGTCAGCATGGGCGCGGTGACCATGAAGATGATGAGCAGTACCAGCATCACGTCGACAAAGGGCGTGACGTTGATTTCCGACATGGGCCGCCGCCCGCCGCGCCCCCTGCGTCGGCGCGTGCCATTGCCCGATCCGAGCGCCATCGCCATGTCAGCGCTGCTCCAGCTGGCGGCTGAAGCTGGCGTGCAGCTTGTCGGAGAAACGGTGCAGTCGGCTCTCGAACCGTTCGACCGAGTGGCTGAAGCGGTTGTAGGCAATCACTGCCGGGATGGCGGCGAAGAGGCCGATGGCGGTGGCGAAAAGCGCTTCGGAAATACCCGGCGCGACCACCGCGAGCGAAGAGCTTTCCTGCACGCCAATCTGGAAGAAGCTGTTCATGATGCCCCAAACGGTGCCGAACAGGCCGACGAAAGGCGCGACCGATCCGACCGTGGCGAGGAAGTTCAGGCGCTCGGCAATGTCGTCTGCTTCCTGCGCAATCTGGCTGTCCATGGCCGTCGCAATGCGGCCTCTCAGCGCCTCGCGGTCGCGGATCTCGCCCTTGGTCGAGCGCCGCCATTCGGCAACGCCCGCTTGTGCCACGCGGGCAGAGGGAATGTCGCGCCCGCCGCGTTCGGACATGAAGCTGTCGAAATTGTCGGCCTGCCAGAACTCGCCCTCATAGCGGGTCTGCACATCCTTCAGCTTGCGCATGCGGAGGCTGAAGGAAACGATGATGGCCCATACCCAGACACTGGCGAGGAGAAGGCCTGCCATCACTGCCTGTACGACGATATCGGCATCGAGGAACAGCTGGATGGGGTCGAGCCGCGTGGCGGCGAGAAGCGGAAGAGTGGTCATCAATCCTCGGTCTGGTCGACGAAGCGCGCGAAGGCCGCACGCCATTCTTCGGGCTGGCGGATGGGCCGGCCATTGGGTGAAACGAAACCGACGCGCAAATGTGCCTCGGCAAGGAGTTCTTCGCCGCGAAACGCCTTCTGGTGCATCCGGCAGGACGCGGCCTTCAGTTCGGTGCAGCGCGTGTGGATGGTGATGTCGTCATCTAGCTTAGCGGGGCGCAAATACTTGAGGTTAATCTCGGAAACGGCATAGGCGCCGCCGCCTTCCTCGATCGCTGCGCGCTGGTCGATGTCGAGCCGGCGAAGCAGGTCGCTGCGCGCACGCTCGAACCAGCGCAGGTAATTCGCGTGATAGACGATACCGGACAGGTCGGTGTCTTCGTAATAGGCGCGCACGGCATAGAGATGCGTGTCGCCGTTGATGACACCGTCGGGGGGATTGGGCCTCTCGTCCATAGGAGGCCGCGTCTAGCGTAGCGGGGAGTCCGGGCGCAACGTCAAACGACGAAGCGACTCTGGCGCGCGACTAACGGCGCGCAATCATCGGGCCCAGAGGCTCTCCGCCGAAGATATGGACGTGAAGGTGCGGCACTTCCTGACCGCCGTGCGCGCCGACATTGGCCATCATGCGGTAACCCGGCTCGACGAGGCCCTTGTCGCGCGCAACCTTGCCGACGGCACGAACGAAACCGGCGATTTCCTCTGCCGAAGCCTTCGCGCTGAAATCGTCCCAGCTGACATAGCGCCCCTTGGGGATGACCAGCGTGTGGACCTCGGCCTGCGGGTTGATGTCCTCGAAAGCGAAGGCCCATTCGTCCTCGTAAACCTTCGACGAGGGAATTTCGCCGCGCAGGATTTTGGCGAAGATGTTCTCGTCATCATAGGGCTTGGTCGGGTCGATGGGCATGACTATTCGCTCCTGCTCGCTTTTTCCTCGAGGCCCGAGACGCCTTCGCGCCGGTCCAGTTCGGCCATGACCTGCTCCAGCGAAACACCCTGTTTCTGCAGCAGGACGATGAGGTGCATCAAGAGGTCCGCGCTCTCGGACACCAGTTCCTCGCGCGTGCCGGACATGGCGGCGATGACGGTCTCGACCGCTTCCTCGCCGACCTTCTGCGCAATCTTCGCAAGGCCCTTGGAATTGAGCTTGGCCACGTAGCTTTCCTCCGGCGAAGCGGTGAGGCGCTGGGCGATGGTAGCCTCGAGGCGGGTCAGCGTATCCATGGGTTCGAGTCCTAGGGCGTTCAGCCGCGCGCAGGCAAGCCCGCCGCACGAAGCGCGCGGTGCGCCTCGCCGATGGAGTGCTGGCCGAAGTGGAAGATGGAGGCGGCGAGCACGGCGCTGGCATGGCCCTGCGTCACCCCTTCGACGAGATGGTCGAGCGTACCCACGCCGCCGCTGGCGATGACGGGCACCGAAACGCTGTCGGCAATCGCACGGGTCAGTTCGAGGTCGTAGCCCTGCTTCGTCCCGTCGCCGTCCATCGAGGTGACGAGAAGTTCGCCCGCGCCGAGTTCGGCCAGCTTTTGCGCATGCTCGACCGCGTCGATGCCGGTCGGCTTGCGGCCACCGTGGGTGTAGATTTCCCAGCCGCGAAAGCCCTCGCCCTCGGTCCGCGCGCGCGCATCGACGCTGGCCACGACACACTGGCTGCCGAACTTCTCGGCAATCTCGCGCACCAGCTCGGGCCGCGAAACAGCAGCGGAATTGACTGCAACCTTGTCCGCGCCTGCCAAGAGCAGCGCACGCGCATCCTCGACACTGCGCACCCCGCCCCCGACGGTCAGCGGCATGAAGCACACCGCCGCCGTGCGCCGCACCATGTCGAGCAGCGTCCCGCGCCCTTCGTGGCTGGCGGAGATGTCGAGAAAGCACAGCTCGTCCGCCCCGGCGCGGTCATAGGCTTGCGCCTGCTCGACCGGGTCGCCGGCATCCTTGAGGTCGACGAAATTGACCCCCTTCACCACACGCCCGTCGCGCACGTCGAGGCAGGGAATGACGCGGATACGAACGGTCATCAGTCTGGCTCCACCGTTCCGGTGAGTACTTGTCCGCCAAACTCGAGGCGGACTTCCTCGCCGATGTCGAATTGCGGCTTGCCGTCGTCGACCATACCCTTCGCGGAGAAGGCAATCTTGCCGTGCGCAGCCTCGAAGTCGCCGACATGCGCACCCTTGTAGAACAGGCTCACCGGCCCGCTGTATCGACCCGGAAGCTTGCGCAAATTGAGCGTAAAGCGCTCCTGCCCGTCGCTCCAGCGCGACTGGCTGAGCTTGCCGTGCCATTCTGCGGGCGTGCGGAACTTGCATTCGACATCATGTGTCTTGAGCACACCAGGTCCGGTGACGATGACACTCGAGGAGTTCTTGCCCTTCTTCAGAATCCAGAAGAGCACGAAGATAATGGCGAGGGCGACAATGGCTCCACTCATGCGCGCGCTCCTGCTCCGAGCGCGTCGGCAATGCTGTAGGAGGTTCGGTCAGGGGCGATCATGAAATCTGTCCGATAACGACGTATACGAAAAAACCGATGGCGAGCACCAAAAGCGTTGCTTCGAAAACGAGCGCGCCGAGCCATGCCCGGGGGTTCTCGCTGCGTGAGAACACATCTTCGCTCCGCCAGGCGTATCCGGTCGAAACGATGCGATAGACCGTCCTGCCCTGCCACAAGGTCATCGCCCCGAGGACGATGAGGTAGAAAATCGCGTAAAGGCTCACGCCCGCGCCGCCATCGCGAGAGCGGCGGCAAGGTCCAGCCGCCCGTCGTAAAGCGCGCGGCCCGTAATCACGCCTTCGATGCCGTCCTTCGCGTGGAGCGAGAGGACGTGGATGTCGTCCAGTCCCTTCACCCCGCCGCTGGCGATGACGGGGATGTCGACTTGCCGGGCAAGCTCCACCGTCGCGTCGAGGTTCACGCCCTTGAGCAAGCCGTCGCGTCCGATGTCGGTGAAGAGCAGCGCGGCGACGCCTGCATCCTCGAACCGGCGGGCGAGGTCGACCACGGGGACGTCGGAGACTTCCGCCCAGCCCTCGGTCGCGACCATGCCGTCCTTCGCGTCCACCGCGACGACAATGCCGTTCTCGAATTCGCGCGCCATTTCACGCACGAATTCCGGGTCCTTCAGAGCCGCCGAGCCCATCACGATGCGCGACACGCCTGCGTCGAACCAGCCCTCGACATCCTCGCGTTTGCGGATGCCGCCGCCCAGCTGGACATGGCCCGGGAAGGCCGCGACGATTTGCTCGACCGCCTCGCGGTTCTGCGCCGAGCCTGCGAAACTCCCGTCGAGGTCGACCACGTGGAGATGCCCTGCGCCTGCCTCGGCAAACAGCGTCGCCTGTGCGGCGGGGTTGTCGCCATAAACGGTGGCGCGGTCCATATCGCCCTCGGCTAGGCGCACCACCTGTCCGGCTTTCAAATCGATGGCGGGAAAGACAATCACGGTTTCCACTCCAGAAAGCGGCTTAACAAATTGAGGCCATAGCTCTGGCTCTTTTCGGGATGGAACTGCACGCCCAGAATATTGTCGCGGCCCACGGCAGCCACCAGCCCGCCGCCATGGTCGGTCATGGCGAGCACGTCCTTCCCGCTATTCGCGTGGAAGTGATAGGAATGGAGGAAGTAAGCCTCGCCCGGCTCGATGATATCGTGCCCCTTGGCATGCGGGGTGAGCGCGACATCGTTCCAGCCCATGTGCGGGACCTTCACCGAAATATCGGTCGGCTTGATGAGCCGCACCTCGCCGTCAATCCAGCCCAGCCCCGGCGTCTCGCCATATTCGAGCCCGCGAGTGGCGAGCAATTGCATGCCGACGCAAATACCGAGGAAAGGCGCGCCGCCCACGAAGACCCGCTCGCGCATGGCCTCGATGACGCCCTTTTCCGCGCGCAGGCCCGCCGCGCAGGCTCCGAAGCTGCCGACACCGGGCAGCACGATACGGTCGGCGGCGCGCAGCACATCGGGGTCGGCGGTGACGGTGACCTTCGCCCCCACCCGCTTCAGCGCGTTTTCGACCGAGTGCAGATTGCCCGCGCCGTAGTCTACGAGCGCGATTACCTCAGCCATTCCTTTTTTCCGCACGCCCCTCCGGGCGCGCGACCTCCTCGCTCATGCGATCGAAGATCGCGTCGCTGCGGGCGGCCGGTCGGCCTTGCGGCTGCGGAGCAGCCGTGATTGCGTTTTTATCCACCAAGCTGCCCCTTCGTGCTCGGAATGGCGCCGCCCTTTCGCGGGTCGATTTCGACTGCCGCGCGCAAGGCGCGCGCGAAGCCCTTGTAGATGGCCTCGCAAATGTGGTGGTTGTTGGTGCCGTAAAGCAGCTCGACATGCAGCGTCAGCCCGCAGGTCTGCGCGACCGAGTGGAACCAGTGTTCGATAAGCTCGGTGTCCCATTCGCCCAGCTTTTCCTGGCTGAATCCAGCGCGCCACACGAAATAGGGCCGGCCGGAAATATCGAGCGCGACGCGCGCCAGGGTCTCGTCCATCGGCGAATAGGCGCTGCCGTAGCGCGCGATACCCGCCTTGTCGCCGAGCGCCTGCGAGAGCGCCTGCCCCAGCGCGAGCGCGCTGTCCTCGGTCGTATGATGCTGGTCGACATGCAAATCGCCATCGACCTTCATCGTGATATCGATGAGGCCATGCTTGGCAACCTGCTCCACCATATGGTCGAGGAAACCGATGCCCGTGTGGACATCATATTTCCCTGTCCCGTCGAGATTGACCTCGACCAGGATTTTGGTTTCCGCGGTGTTTCTTTCGATACGGCCTGTACGCATGGGAGGCAGCCTATAGGGGTGCAGGCGCAGCGCGCAAGAAATTGCGGCTTTGGACAGGGTAAAGGGCACCTTAAACCGCTTGACCCGGCGCGCCCGCAGTTCCAATTATAAGGGCATGAGTGAAGCTACGCCTGACAGCCTTATCCCCTACGACACCATCGTGCAGGAAGCCCTGCGCGCCGTGGTCGGCCGGGTGCTGGGCGAAATCGAACAGGGCGGCAGCGAACTGCCCGGCGCGCATCACTTCTACATCACCTTCAAGACGCATGCGCCGGGGGTCTCCATCCCCGTCCACTTGCGCGAGCGCTTCCCCGACGAGATGACCATCGTGCTCCAGAACAAGTTCTGGGATTTGAACGTGCGCGAAGACGGGTTCTCGGTTGGCCTGTCGTTCAACCAGATACCCGCCGAACTCGACATTCCCTACGCCGCCATCACGCAATTCGTGGACCCGGCGGTCGATTTCGGGCTGCAGTTTCAGGCCACCGTCGCCGACATGGCCCCTGCCCCGACCGACGAGGCAGGCAATGACGAGGAACAGGGCGAGCCTGCGCCCGTTGAAGGAGCGGAAGACGGCTCCAACGTCGTCACGGTCGATTTCGGCCGCAAGAATTAAGCGCGGGGCCCACTGCCCCGCCACAGCAATGGGGCAGGCATGGGACTTTCCAAGAAGGTAGGGCTTTCGAACGCGGAAGCGCCCAATCACCTCACCGACACGGTGAGCGACGAAATTGCGGGCATGAAGAAAGATGCGCGCGGCGAAAACGCCATTCCCGGCCCCAGCCCCAACCCGTCCACCAACCTCATCATCCACGACATCATCCTGCGCAGCGCCGGCCGCCTGACCCGCCAGACGCTGGAGAAGGCATTGCTCGGCCGCCAATACGGCAGCAAGTTTGCGAAAGACGTGGTCGAGAACCGCTCGCTGGTGCAAACGCTGGCGGCTTATGGTGTGACCAAGTTCGCCACCAAGTCCGTACCCGGCGCCCTGCTCGTCGGCGGCGGACTGCTCGCCAAGACGATTTTCGACCGCAGCAACTCGCGCCGCAGGGCCCGCCGCACCGGCGAGAAAGCGCTGCGCAAGCAGTCGAAGGGCGAGACAGCGGTCTGAAAAGGCCCCGCGCGGGGTTGATTCCAGACCGCCCGATGCGCCACTAGCGCGCATGGCCGATTCCACCGAGACACAAGACGACGCCCTCGCCCGCCGCGGGTTGATGTTCATCCTTTCCTCGCCCAGCGGGGCGGGCAAGACCACCATCAGCCGCATGCTGCTGGATGCGGACCCGGCGATAAAGCTCTCGGTCAGCGTCACCACCCGCCCACCGCGCCCGGGCGAAAAGGACGGCGTGCATTATTACTTCGTCGACGATGCCGAGTTCGATCGCATGGTCGAGGAGGATGATTTCTACGAATGGGCGCATGTCTTCGGCCACCGCTACGGCACGCCCAAGGGCCGCATCCGTAATGCACTGAAGGAAGGCCAAGATTTCCTCTTCGATATCGACTGGCAGGGCACGCAGCAGCTCTACCAGAAGGACCAGCAGGACGTGGTCCGCGTGTTCATCCTCCCGCCCAGCATCGCCGAGCTGGAAAACCGGCTGCGCGGCCGCGGCACCGACAGCGACGAGGTGATCGCCGCCCGTATGGAGCGCGCCCGCAGCGAGATCAGCCACTGGGACGCCTACGATTATGTCGTCATCAACGAGGACGCGGGCGAATGCTTCGCCAAGGTCCGCGAAATCCTCGACGCCGAGCGCATGAAACGCCAGCGCCAGACGGGGCTCATCCCCTTCGTGCGCCAGCTGATGAGTTAGGCGCACGGGGACTTATTGCCGCCCGGACAGCAGCAAGCTATTCTTGCACGGCGGCATGCGTGTATCTATCCTCCTGCTTTTGCAGGATTTAACGCCACTCACGGTCTGGCGCTCACGTGACCGCCCCGGGCCCTTTTCGGGCTAGCTATCGAGGAAGCGGAAGTTGGAACACATCATCGAACATGGCGACTACATGCCCCACGGCATGTGCCTGCTCTGGGAGCCCTGGCTCCTCATTCTCTGGGCGGGTTCGGACGCGCTCATCTTCCTCGCCTACACCGCCATTCCCTTCGCCCTGTTCACGGTGCTGAGCAAGCGCGAGGACATTCCGCACGCGGGCCTGGTCGCGCTCTTCGGCTCGTTCATCATGCTGTGCGGGCTTACGCACCTCTTCGGAATCGTGACACTGTGGTATCCCATTTATCCCATCGTCGGCTGGCTCAAGCTGGCAACCGGACTGGTCTCGGTCGCCACTGCGCTCGTACTGCTCAAGCTTGCCCCCGCGCTCATCAAGTTCCCGTCACCGGCCTCGATGGAAAAGGTCAACTCGCGCCTGCGTGATGAGATTGCCGCGCACGAAGAGACGCTTGCTTCCCTCGAACGGCAGATCGAGGAACGCACGGCCGAACTCAAGGCTGCGAACACCACGCTGGCCATCCAGACGCGCGAGGCCGTCCATCGCAGCGGCAATTTGCTGTCCGTGGTCACTTCGCTGGCGACCCAGACCGCGCGCGGCATGGACAGCCTCGGCGACTTCATGCAGATTTTCCTTGGCCGCGTGCGGGCGCTGGCCAACGCCACCAAGTCGATCGAGCGCGAGAACGAAAGCTCGATCGATCTCGGCCGCGTTATCGACGCGGGCCTAAAACCGCTGGAAGAGATTTACGGCGATCGTTTTTCCTATGCCGGCCCCGAACTGACCGTGAACCCCGAAGCGGCACAGCAGATCAGTCTCGCCTTGCACGAACTGGCGACCAACGCCCAGAAATACAGCCTGTCGGCCAGCGACCAGACCTTCGTCGAGGTCAACTGGACCACGAGTGAGGACCAGTTCGAGCTGGTCTGGCGCGAATATGGCGACGACAGGGTATTCCCCGAGAGCGAACCGCCTTCCGAAGGGTTCGGCACCAAGCTGCTCACGCGGGTGATCCCGACCATGCTGCGGGGCCAGGCGGTCCGCGAATTTACGGAGCGGAATATGACCTACCGGCTCCACGCCCCGCTTGAGGCGATTGTCGCAGGTGAGCAGGGCGGCGATTCCGATCGCATGGCCGCACGCATCCTCGACCAGTCCTTCGGCCTCAATCCAGACTGAGACGGCCCGCGCGGGACGGTGCTATCGCCCTGCGAGCCTCGCCGAACTGCGCCAGCGCCCCGAAAGCCACGCGCAGGATCCGGCGGATGTGATCGACAGCCGCATGGAACGCGTTCGCGGCAAAATCAGCCACTGGGCGGAGAGCGGCTATGTGGTCATCAACGACGACGTGCATGCGTGTTTTGCGAAAGTGCGCGAGGTGCTTGATGCGGACGGGACTGATAGCGTTTGTGCGGGAGTTGATGGCTTAGAGTGGGATGACTGCTAACGACCCGATACTGGTCATCAGGCGCGCCGCATCCGGCCGGTAACTTACTGTTCACAAAAAGCGGTGACATTGTAGGCTTTTAAGGTATTCGACGGGGCGCCATGGGGTCGCAAATACTTTCCAGCTTTATGCTGCGCCTCGCAGCGCTGTGCCTTGCAGGGCTGACCGCTGGCTGCGGGGTGTTCGGTGACGACTGGCTGGACAATGCGGTAGAGGCGGCGTCCGGTCCCAAGGCGATGTGGTACCGCGTCCAGTTCCAGGCTGATTATGGCACGCAGCGGGTGGTGGTCGATCAGATGGTGACCTGTACCACAGTGCTCATTTCCGGCGGCTTCCTCGGGCAATCGCCAAATTCCGCTGTAACCGAGGCCTATCCCAAGACCGCCGGTGTCGATCTTGCAGATGGTAGCCGAGTGGTGGTGCGTTTGCCTGACATGTGCCGGCGCAACCGGGCCTTCGTCACAGTCAATGGCAACTCAAAGGAGACGCGTGGTTGGGATGAAATCGGATCATTCGATGTCATGCCGCTGGTCATCTGGTCGGAGCGTTCGCGTGATCCGGAGCGCATGGAATCCTACATTTCGCGTGACTATTACCAGCATCCCCAGGCTCGGTTCAGAAATGCCAAGGGCACGCTTACGCTGTGGAAGGTTGGGCGCATTCCAAAGAACGTGCGCGAAATCTTGTCTGCGCCGCCTTTCGAACCGTTCTCGCCCAACCCGTGGGTGGACCCAGAGAGGGCTGAGAGGGTTTCTATGGAAGAGCGCTTCAGAGGGTATCATCGCGACGGGAAGTATCACGGTAAAGGCCCCCGCTATGCCGCCTACACGATCACGGAGATCGACAGTGTCGAGGAGTGGAGGGCGAAACACCTCGAGTATGCGATGCGCACAGAGTATCTATTCGCGGACGATCGGAACAAGCCTGAGCCGGACCCGGACTTTGATACCGAAGAAATATCAATCTGGCCAACAGCTTACCTTATTATGGGGCGATGGGTTGGCGATCCTGACTTCGTTTATGCAGACTGCCCCCATCGATATATCAATGATCTGATGGTTGGCGTTCCGCGGATGAGCGATCTGCCATTCAATTCGCAGGACGGCGGAGCGATCAATTCGGGCGTTACGATCTCCGAGGATGGCCCCTACGTGCCAGACTACAAGAGACCGGATTACAGGTTGAGGGCAATGCAATGGCGAGCCTGCGCCGAGCGCGCGGCGCAAACCCGTACGCTCGATATCATAGAAGGACACTTGGATGGGTCGAAGTCCATTCCCGGCGTACTTGTCTATCGCAAATGGGGATTTCTCTATCGTAGTGGTAGCGGAACTCCGCCGGTGCTCCGGGACGCAGGAGTGGCCGTTTCTGAACGCCCGTGGGGAATGAGGCACCGGATCTTGGGAATACCAGCACAAACGAACAGTTACGATGGCCGAGACACAGTTGTGAAAATGAAAAGAAGTGAAAGATGGTTTGTCCTTGGGCATCAACATTACATTTATACCGGCCGAGCGGAGAATTCCCATTTTTAGCCCTCATTGGCAGGGCGCATCCCAGCCGAGAGCGGCGGAAAACCCGCCAGTCCGCTTCCCACCCAATGTCGGACATTTCGCTTTCCTACTCCGGAATCGACCCATAACCTTCGCCCGCTCTTTCAAATCGTAGCTCAAGCAGTCCATGCAAAAAGCCCCGCCATCCAGCGGGGCTTTCGCGTTTCTAGGGCAACCTCTTTGGCGAGGCGCCGACGTATGTACATCGTCAACTTGCAGCAGGCGCAAGCGTAGGAAATTATCTTCCGCCGGCGGGGTCCGCGAAGTGGGTCGGCAAATGCGCGTTCACGATGCCGCCGTCGACCGCGATGGTCTCGCCCACCGTGTAGTCGCCTGCGCGGCTGGCGAGGTAGACGCAGCTTCCGCCCATGTCGAACTTGTCGCCCACGCGCTTGTTGGGAATGCCCGCCGCGCTCGCCTCGGCATGATCGCGGGCGACCTTGTTCATGTTCGACGGGAAGGCGCCCGGTGCGATGCCGGTGACATAGACGTGGTCCTTCACCAGCCGCGCGGCCATGCGGCGCGTCAAATGGATGAGCGCAGCCTTGGAGGCCTGGTAGGAATAGGTCTCCCAAGGGTTGATGCGCAGGCCGTCGATGCTGGCGATGTTGATGACCTTGCCGGGCTTGTCCTGGCTGGCATTGGCGGTCAGCAGCGCGTGCAGTTTCTGGGTCAGGAAGAAGGGCGTCTTGACGTTGAGGTCCATGACCTTGTCCCAGCCCTCTTCGGGGAAGTCGAGATAGTCCGCCCCCCATGCCGCGCCCGCGTTGTTGACGAGGATGTCGAGCCGGTCCTCCTTGGCGGAAATCTCGACCACCAGTTCGTCGATGCCCTCCATGGTCGAGATGTCGCCCTGGATCGGGACGACCTTCTCGCCCAGTTCCCCGGCGGTCTCGTGCAGTTCGCCGCCCTTGCGCGCGGTGATGTAGACCCGCTCTGCGCCGGCAGCGAGAAAGCCCTCCACGATCATGCGGCCGATGCCGCGGCTGCCGCCAGTGACGAGAGCGATGCGCCCATTGAGGCTGAACATGTCTTCGAGGTTCATTTCATCTCTCCCGTTTAGTAACCGCTCATCTCGGCGACGCGGCCCGCGTGGTAATACTGGTCGCCGAGGAATTCCTGCAGCGCGCGGTCGCGTTTCATGTAGAGGCCGATGTCGTATTCATCGGTCATGCCGATGCCGCCGTGCATCTGCACGCCTTCCTTGACCGCGAGGCCCGCCGCCTTGGCGACCTTGGCCTTGGCGACCGAGGCCATGAGGTCGGCCTTCTCGCTGCCGCCGTCGAGCAGCTGGGCCGCCTTGATGGTGACCGCCCGGGCAATCTCGACTTCGGAATAGAGGTGCGCGGCGCGGTGCTGCAGCGCCTGGAATTCGCCGATGAGCTTGCCGAACTGTTTCCTCTGCTTGAGGTAGTCGATGGTCATGTCCATCGCGCCCTGCGCAACGCCGACACCCTCGGCAGCAGCACCCACGCGGCCCGCCATCAGCATGGCGTTGAGCACCTCGCGGCCGCCGTCGACCTCGCCGATGACGGCATCGCCGTCGAGTTCGACACCGTCGAATGTGACATGGCTCGCCATCGAACTGTCGACGAGGCGCACGCTGTCGTGGCTCATGCCGTCGGCATCCTGCGGCACGGCGAAGAGGGTGATGCCGTCGCTGTCGCTATCGTCACCCGAAGTGCGGGCGGCGACGACAATCATCTCGGACGAGGCGCCGTAGACCACATAGTCCTTCTTGCCCGACAGCTTGAAGCCATTACCCGACTTCTCCGCCTTGCAGGCGATGGTTTCGGGGCGGTGCTTAGCGCCTTCGTCGATGGCGACGGTGTAGACCTTCTCGCCCTCGATAAGGCCCGGCAGCCAGCGCCCGCGCACATCGTCGCTGCCGTGTTTCAATGCAGTCGCGGCAAGCACGGAGGAGGACAGGAAAGGCGACGGGGTCAAATTGCGCCCGATATTCTCGAGCACGATCCCTGCCTCGACATTACCCATGCCGAGCCCGCCATCATCTTCGCCCACCAGCATGCCGGTGAAGCCCATCTCGGCAAACTGCTTCCAGAGGCCATGGCCGAAGCCGTCCTTGCAATCGCGGTCGCGCCAGTGGCGCAGCTGTTTCGCAATTGCGCCTTCCTCGGCCATGAATTGCTGTGCTGTCTCGGCGAGCATCGCCTGGTCGTCGTCGTAATAAAGGGGCATCGATCAGGCTCCCGGCAGGTCGAGGATACGCTTCGAGATGACGTTGAGCATGACTTCGCTCGTGCCGCCCTCGATGGAGTTGGCCTTGGTGCGCAGCCAATTTCGCGCACCCTTGCCGCCGCCGGTTTCCTCGCTCTCCCATTCGAGGGCGCGGCTTCCGCCCGCGGCCATCATCAGCTCGTGGCGACGCTTGTTCAGTTCGGTCCCGGCGTATTTCATCATGTTCGGCTGCGCGGGATGCGCCTTGCCGACCTTGAGTTCGTCGAGGAATTTCTCGCCCATCGCCGAATAGGCCAGCGCGTCGACATCGAATTGCGCGAGTTCAGCGCGCAGCACAGGGTCGAGTTCGCCCGCATTGCGCTTCATCGCCGCGCCGATAGCTGCCGTGCGGTCGCCGCCGCCAGCGCCCGAAATCATCTCGCGTTCGTGGCCGAGCAAGTACTTGGCAACGTCCCAGCCGCGGTTGATTTCGCCGACATAGCCGGGGCAATCCTCGCCATAGGACTTGGGCACCTTCACATCGTCGAAGAAGGTTTCGCAGAACGGGCTGTTGCCCGAAATCAGCTTGATGGGCTTGGTCGAGACACCGCTGCCCGCCATGTCGAACAGCATGAAGGTGATGCCCTGGTACTTGTTCTGCTTGTCGGTGCGGACGAGGCAGAAAATCCAGTCGGCTTCATCGGCGTAGGAGGTCCAGATTTTCTGGCCGTTGACCACCCAGTGGTCCCCCTTGTCTTCGCCGAAGGTCTGCATCGAAACGAGGTCCGAACCCGAACCCGGCTCCGAATAGCCCTGGCACCAGCGGATTTCGCCCGCTGCAATCTCGCTAAGGAAGCGTTTCTTCTGCCCTTCGGTCCCGAAGTGCAGCAGCGCCGGGCCGAGCATCCAGATGCCGAAGCTGGAAAGCGGCGGGCGCGCGCCGATGCGAGCCATTTCCTGGCGCAGCACCTTGCCCTCGGCGGGCGAGAGGCCGGCACCGCCATATTCCTTGGGCCATTCGGGTACCGTAAAGCCCTTGTCGCGGGCTGCTTCGAACCACGCCTTCTGCGCGTCGTTCTTGAACGTCGCGTTGCGGCCGCCCCAGTAGACATCGGCCTCGTCACGGACGGGCTTGCGCATTTCGGGGGGGCAATTGGCTTCGAGCCATTCGCGCGTTTCGGCGCGGAAGCTTTCCAGATCGGACATGACCGACTCCTCTCAGGTCTCCTCGGTTGACGTTTACGTTAGGGTGATTCGCGAGGCCTTCGCAAGGGCGATGACGGCGAAGCGCCATGCCGTAGCGTCAGGCGGTTTGCATTGACGAAGCACCCAGTGCGCCTAAGCTTGAAAGCGAGGATTTCCGGGAGAGAGACCGATGCGATTTGACGGCAAGACCGTGGTGATAACCGGCGCGGCATCGGGCATCGGCGCCGAGGCAACGCGGCTGTTCGCCAGCGAGGGCGCCATCGTCTTCGCCTCCGATATCGACGATGAGGGCGGCAAGGCGCTGGAGCAGGAAACGGACGGAGACGTCCGCTACCGCCACTGCGACGTGAGTTCGACCGAGGACATCCGCAAGCTGATGGACGGCGCGGCGCAAGAGACCGGCGGCATCGATGTCGTCTTCAACAATGCCGGCGCTGGCGGCGCGCGTCCAGGGATCGACGAAATCGAGCCCGACGAGTGGGACCGTACGATGGACCTGCTGCTGCGCTCGGTCGCTTTCGGCATCCGCTATGCCGTGCCGCACATGAAGGGTCGCAAGGGCGCGAATATCGTCAATGTGTCGAGCGTGGCGGCGGTGGGGCCGGGCTATTCGCCGACCGCCTATGCAGTGGCGAAGGCGGGTGTCCTCCACCTCACCAAATGCGCAGCGACCGACCTTGCGCAGCACGGCATCAGGGTGAACGCGGTCCAGCCCGGTTTCATCAACACCAATATCTTCACCTCCTCGATGGGGATGGAAGACGACATGGCGAGGACGGCGAAAGCGGTCATTGCGCAGATGTCGTCCAACGCCCAGCCGGTGATGCGCGGCGGCCAGCCGCGCGACATCGCCGAAGCAGTGGCCTTCCTCGCCAGCGATGCGGCCAGCTTCATGACCGGCACCTCGATGCTGGTCGACGGCGGGCTCACCATCGGGCCGCGCCATTCGTGGGACCCCGAGGCCCCAGGGATTTTCGACGCCCTTGAAGCGATGCAAAATCAAGGGCAAAGCCCCGCCTGATGGCATATATCGAAGGCCCCCTGCCCCAGCGGCTGAAAGTTGTTCACGGGTTCGGGGCGGTGGCGTTCGGGGTGAAGGACCTCGGCTTCAGTTTCTTCCTGCTGATTTTCTACAACCAGGTGCTCGGCATGGACGCGCGGCTGGTCAGCCTCGCGCTGCTGATTGCCCTGCTGGTCGATGCGGTCGTGGACCCGATTATCGGCAATTTGTCCGACCGGACATACACGCGATGGGGCCGCCGCCTGCCATGGCTCTATCTCGCGCCGATACCGCTGGCGATCATGTGGGTACTCCTGTGGCATCCGCCGGGCGGGGAGGCTCCCGGTTTCTGGGGCCTCGTGGCCATTGCGGTCGGCGTGCGTGTGTTGCTCTCGGCCTGCGAGGTCCCCTCGATCAGCCTCGTGCCGGAAATCACGCAGGATTACGACGACCGCACCACGCTGTTCCGCTATCGTTTCCTGTCCGGATGGCTCGGCGGCATCGTGATGATGGTGCTCGCCTACACGGTCTTCATGTCCGGCCCCGACGGCCTGCTCGAGCAGGAGGGATATCTGGGCTTCGGCATTTTCGGTGCGGTTCTGATGGTCCTCTCGGTGGCCGGATCGGCACTTGGGCAGCACCGGCTTGTGGCGCAATGGCCTGAAAAACGCCCGGAGCCGTTCAGCCTCAGAGGCGCGTTCGACGAGATCTTCGACGCCTTTTCCGAACGCAGCTTCCTCTTCTTCGCGGCCGGTGCGCTGGCCGCCTACGTCAACCAGGGGATGGCCTTTTCCATCTCCAACTACCTCAACGTCTTCGTGTGGCAGCTCGACCAGCCGCTTATCGATGGCGGGCCGGTATGGTTCACCGGATTGCTGGGTTACGCGCTCACCCTGTTCCTGTCCGTCGTGCTGATGTTCTTCGTCGTCGGGCAGATGCACCGCGCGTATGGCAAGGCAAGGAGCGCGGCCATCGGCGCCTATTGCAGCGTCATCCTCGGCCTCACGCCCTACGTGCTCCTCCTCACCGGCCTCTGGCCGGAGGCTGGCTCGAGCGCATCGACCTTCGCCTTTCTCGCCACCTTGCTCTTAGCCAACATGTTCGGCGTGGTGATGATGATTTCGGCCACCTCGATGATCGCCGAAATCGTCGAGGCCTTCGAAGAGCGCACCCACCGCCGTGCCGAGGGCGCCTTCTATTCGGGCAACTGGCTGATCCAGAAATGCGCGACGGGTGTCGGCATCTTCCTGACCGGGCAGATCGTGGGTGCCGCCCGGCTTCCCGATGGAGCGCGAGCCGGAGCGGTGGAGCAGGCCGTGCTCTCCGACATGATCCTCTACTACGCCATTGCCGCGATCGTCCTCGCCGTGCTCGCAGCCTTCTGGCTCGGACGTTTCCCGATCAGCCGCGAAGAGCACGAGGCGCGGCTGGTTACGCTGACGAAAAGAAGGCGAGATGCGATTGACGCTGCGGCACGGGGGGATGTCGACGCGGGCACCATCGTGCCCTGACCACCGCTCGCCAGAAATCGCTTGGCGCGGGCCGTTAACCTATGCCAGTTTCAAGCCGAAACGGATATTTGAGAGAGGAAATACACGATGGATTTCGAACCCACCGAACGGCAAGCCTACTGGCGCGACCGGGTCAAGAACTTCATCGAGGACCATATCCGTCCCGCCGTTCCGACCTACAAGGCGCAGGACGCGGAAGGCGATCGCTGGAAGGTCATCCAGGTGGTCGAGGACCTCAAGGCCAAGGCCAAGGCCGAAGGCATCTGGAACCTCTTCATGCCGCCGCGCAATGACGGCCACCACCATGTCGACGAGACCTATGACTTCGAAGGCCCGGGCCTGACCAATCTCGAATATGCGCTCTGCGCCGAGGAAATGGGCCGCATCGGTTTCGCCTCGGAAGTCTTCAACTGCTCCGCGCCCGATACCGGCAATATGGAGGTCTTCCATCGCTACGGCACGCGCGAACAGAAGGAAAAGTGGCTCACCCCGCTGATGAACGGCGAAATCCGTTCCGCCTTCCTCATGACCGAGCCCTTCACTGCGAGCTCGGACGCGACCAATATCGAGACGCGCATCGAGCGCGACGGCGACGAATATGTCATCAATGGCCGTAAGTGGTGGTCGTCGGGCGTGGGTGACCCGCGCTGCAAGGTCGCCATCGTCATGGGCAAGACCGATTTCTCGGCCGGCCGCCATGCGCAGCAGTCGATGATTTTGATGCCGATGGATGCGCCGGGTGTGAACGTGCTGCGTCACCTCCCCGTCTTCGGATATGACGATGCGCCGCACGGGCATATGGAAGTCGAGCTCAAGGACGTACGCGTCCCCGTCACCAATATGCTGCTTGGCGAAGGCCGCGGGTTCGAGATTGCGCAGGGCCGCCTCGGCCCGGGCCGCATCCACCACTGCATGCGCACCATCGGCGTTGCCGAAGAGGCGCTCCACAAGATGTGCAAGCGACTGCAGGAGCGCGAAGCCTTCGGCAAGCCCATCTACAAGCATTCGGTCTGGGAAGAGCGCGTGGCGCGCGCCCGTATCGACATCGACATGACCCGCCTGCTCTGCCTCAAGGCCGCCGACATGATGGACAAGGTCGGCAACAAGGCCGCCAAGCAGGAAATCGCCATGATCAAGGTGCAGGCGCCCAACATGGCGCTCAAGATCATCGACGATGCCATCCAGGCGCATGGCGGTGGCGGCGTGTCGGATGATTACGGCCTCGCAAATGCCTACGCGCACCAGCGAACCTTGCGCCTTGCCGACGGCCCCGACGAGGTCCACGCCCGCTCGATCGCGCGCATGGAATTCGCCAAGCACATGCCCGAGGAAGGGCCCACCGCCAACGCGCTGCGCGACGGCAAGGCACCGACCGACGGCAGCTCGAACCTCAGCTCGGGCGACATGGGGGCGACGCGCTGATGGCGAAGGCAGCAATCCTTGAGCAGGTCGGCGGGCTGACCATCGGCGAGGTCGAACTTGCCGAACCCGGCCCGCACGAGGTCCTGATCGACACCAAGGCGTGCGGGTTGTGCCATTCGGACCTGCACTTTATCGACGGTGCTTATCCGCACCCCCTCCCCGCCATTCCCGGCCATGAGGCGGCGGGCGTGGTCCGCGCGGTCGGCAGCGAAGTGAAAACGGTGAAGCCGGGCGACCACGTGGTCTCCTGCCTCTCGGCTTTCTGCGGCCACTGCGAGTTCTGCGTCACCGGCCGCATGGCCTTGTGCATGGGGGCGGACACCCGCCGCGACCAGACCGCCGCGCCGCGCATCATGCGCGCCGACGGCAGCGCGCCGGTCGCGCAAATGCTCAACCTGTCGGCCTTCTGCGAACAAATGCTCATCCACGAGCATGCCTGCGTCGCCATCGACAAGGACATGCCGCTCGACCGGGCCGCCGTGATCGGCTGTGCGGTGACGACGGGTGCGGGTGCGATATTCAACGCCTGTTCGGTCGTGCCGGGCGAGGCTGTGGCCGTGGTCGGTTGCGGCGGGGTCGGTCTTGCCGCCATCAATGCGGCGAAAATTACCGGCGCGGGCAAAGTCATCGCCATCGACCCCATCCCCGAAAAGCGCGCGCTCGCCGAGACGCTCGGCGCGACTCACACGGTCGATGCCATGGCCGACGATGCGGTCGAGCAAGTGATCAAAATCAGCGGCGGCGGTGTGCACCATGCGATCGAGGCGGTCGGCCGTCAGGCCAGCGCCGACCTCGCGGTAAAAATCCTGCGCCGCGGCGGCACGGCGACCATTCTCGGCATGATGCCGCTGGACTGCAAGGTCGGCCTCGGCGCGATGGACCTGCTTTCGGGCAAGAAACTGCAGGGCGCCATCATGGGCATGAACCACTTCCCGGTCGACCTTCCCCGCCTCGTCGACTTCTACATGCGCGGCCTCTTGGACCTCGACACGATCATCGCCGAGCGCATCCCGCTGGAAAAAATCAACGAGGGCTTCGAGAAGATGAAACAGGGCACGTCCGCCCGCAGCGTGGTGGTGTTCGACTGATGACAGAGACCGGCATGCCCGAGATCGATTTCGACAAGGAAATGGTCGGCACCATCGAAGTGCCCGAGCGCGACCAGATGGACCTGGGTGCGCTGACCACATGGTTCGAGGCCAATGTCGACGGCTTCGAAGGCCCGATTTCCTATTCGAAGTTCAAGGGCGGCCAGTCGAACCCGACTTACCGGATCGATACGCCGGGTCGCTCTTACGTACTGCGCCGCCAGCCCTTCGGCAAGCTGCTGCCGAGCGCCCATGCTGTCGACCGCGAATACAAGGCCATGCACGCGCTGGGGCCGACCGGTTTCCCGGTGCCGAAAACCTATGGCCTCTGCGAGGACCCGGAAGTCATCGGCAGCAAGTTCTTCGTCATGGGCCTCGCCGACGGACGCAGCCTGTGGAACGGCGCGCTGCCCAACAACACGCCTGAAGAGCGCCGCGAAATCTACAACGCCATGATCGACACCATGGCCGACCTCCACCTGCGCAAGCCCGACGAAATCGGCCTTGGCGATTATGGCAAACCGACCGACTATTGCGCGCGCCAGATCGCCCGCTGGTCGAAGCAGTACAAGCTCTCCGAAACCGAGCATATGGAGAAGATGGAGCGGCTCATCGAATGGCTGCCGCAAACCATCCCGCCGCAGCACGAGAGCAGCGTGGTGCACGGCGATTACCGGCTCGACAATCTCATCTTCGAGCAAAACGAGAATAAGGTCCTCGCCGTGCTCGACTGGGAACTGTCGACGCTGGGCGACCCGATTGCCGACTTCAGCTACCTCATGCTCAACTGGCACAACCCGGCCGACGGACGTGCAGGCGTGCTCGGCCTCGATCTGGAAGCGCTTGGCATTCCGTCGCAGCAGGAAGCGGTGGACCGCTATGTCGCGCGCACCGGTTATCCCGTGCCGCCGATGGACTGGTACTTCGCCTACAACCTCTTCCGGCTCGCGGGCATCATGCAGGGCATCAAGAAGCGCGTCATCGACGGCACCGCATCCAGCGCCCACGCCAAGGCGATGAGCGAGCGGGTCGGGCCGCTGGTGGACCGGGCCTATGAATTCGCGCTCGCCGCAGGGATGGACTAGCGCGCCCACGCTGCTAACGCGCTCTTCCGCACACCAACGGAGATTTAGCATGAGCGCCGACCTCGAAAACCGCATCGAAGCCGCGTGGGAAGACCGCGCAAACGTCACGCCGCAATCGAGCGACGTGCGCGAGGCGGTGAATGCGGCACTGGGAATGCTCGACAGCGGCACGGGCCGTGTGGCCGAGCCCGACGGCAAGGGTGGCTGGACCGTCAACCAGTGGCTCAAGAAGGCCGTACTGCTCTCCTTCCGCCTCAACGACAACCGCGTGATGGAAGGCGGCAGCGCAGGCCACCCCGCCTTCGACAAGGTGCCGAGCAAGTTTGCCGGATGGGACGATGCGCGCTTCCGCGAGGCTGGCTTCCGCGTCGTTCCCGGAGCAATTGCCCGCGAAGGTGCCTATATCGCACCCGGCTGCGTTCTCATGCCAAGCTTCGTCAACATCGGCGCCTATGTGGGCAAGGGCACCATGGTCGACACCTGGGCCAGCATCGGCTCCTGCGCGCAGATTGGCGAGAACTGCCATATCTCGGCAGGTGCAGGCATCGGCGGCGTGCTCGAACCCATGCAGGCCAACCCGACCATCATCGGCGACAATTGCTTCATCGGCGCGCGCTCGGAAATTGTCGAAGGCGTCATCGTCGGCGAAGGCTGCGTCGTTTCGATGGGCGTCTTCATCACCCAGTCGACCAAGATCGTCTATCGCGACACGGGCGAAGTCATCCGCGGCCACCTCCCGCCCTTCTCGGTGGTCGTGCCCGGCACGCTGCCCGGCAAGGATGGCGGCCCCGGCCTCGCCTGCGCAGTCATCGTGAAGACGGTCGATGCGCAGACCCGCGAGAAGACCGGGATCAACGACCTGCTCCGCGACTAGCGCCGCGCCCCTGAACCGGGGGAACATTCGCCACGCCTGACCGTAGAACTGCCTGAAACCCGCGGGATCGCGATAACAGGGAGTAATCTGACGTGCACAAAGAAGGCGACGAAATTCACGTCTCCGAAACCGAAGCCAGCGGCGGCTCGAAAGAGGGCGTGGTGCGCTGGATCCTGCTCGGCGGGCTGGTGCTTGCCGTGTTGCTGATGTCGATCGTCTGGATCATCCCTGCGATGATGCAAGGTGATGTCGAGGAAGAAGCCACCGTCAGCGGAGAAATCCAGTCGATGGAGGAAGAGGGCGATAATACCGACAGCATTGTCGGCGTCCCCAGCAAGACGGACCTCGGCGACGACGAGACGGCAACGCCGGAAGACGAGACGACCACCGAAGACGGTATCGAGGTCATCGAGAACTGAGCGCGCGGACAGCAGGAGAGGTCGTATGAGCAATTCCAACAGCTTCCAGACGGACCAGTACGTCAAATGGAACTGGGGCAATGGCGAAGGCCATGGCCAGGTGAAGGAGCGGTTCGAGCGCGAAGTGACCCGCACGCTGCAGGGCAGTGAAGTCACCAGGGACGGTGACGAGGACAACCCCGCCTACCTCATCAAGCAGGAAGATGGGGACGAGGTCCTCAAACGGGGAAGTGAACTGTCGGCCTGGGACAAGGGCTGATGCCAAAAGCCTCGAGCAAGGCGCAGCAGCAAGCTGCCGGGGCCGCCCTTTCCGCAAAGCGCGGAGAGACCAAGGTCGAAGACCTAGAGGGCGCTTCCAAGGACATGTACGACAGCATGAGCGAGGACGAACTCGAGGACATAGCCTCGACCGATCGTTCCGACCTTCCCGAAACATCGGGCGCCGACTGATGGATCGACACGCGGGTCACTATCCGCTGAGGTAATGGCGCAAAGCGAACCATTCGACCACTTCGTCAAGGCGCAGGATGGCGGCACCTACGAGCAGGCGCTCGAGGAAATTGGCGAGGGTGCAAAGAAAAGCCACTGGATGTGGTTCGTTTTCCCGCAACTCGAAGGACTGGGTAGAAGCGCCAAGGCGAAGAAATACGCGCTGGCCGATCTCGACGAAGCCGCTGCCTATTGCCGACATGAGGAACTGGGGCCACGCCTGTTCGAGGCGACCGAGGCCATGCTCGAATGGGCCGGCACGATGAGCGCGGAAGACATTCTCGGCACTGTCGATGCGATGAAGTTCAGGAGCTCGATGACGCTCTTCGAGCGCGCCTGCCGTGACGAGGATGCGCAGGTCTTTTCCGATGCCCTCGAGGCATTCTACGACGGAGAACGCTGTCCGCTGACGCTGGAGCGCATTTAGCGGGAACGGGCAACGACAGGACATGCAACAGCCGTGCCTTGGCGCAGCCAACACTAAGGATAGGAAGTCGATGACAGTCGTGGCGCGATGGAATGGCGAGGAAATCGCCCGCAGTGAAGATACGGTGGTGGTCGAGGGCAACCACTATTTCCCCGCTGGCGATGTGGCGCGCAGTGCACTGGTGCCGAGCGAAAGGACCAGCGTTTGTCCGTCGAAGGGGACGGCGCAGTATCACTCGGTGAATGCTGGCGGAGCCATCAATCCCGATGCGGCATGGTATTACCCCGCCCCGAAGCCCGAGGCCGCGCAAATCAAGGACCGCATCGCATTCTGGAACGGCGTGGAAGTCACCGAAGAGTGAGACGCAACGGCCTGCGCTGGCTGCTCGCGGCATTCTATGCACTGGCAGGCACCATGCACCTTGCCAGTCCCGCCCCGTTCCTTGCCATCATGCCTGACTGGGTACCCTTCCCCGCGGCTGTCGTCTGGTGGACGGGCATAGCCGAGCTACTGGGCGCAGCATCACTGGCCCAGCCGTGGTCGCTCAATCTGAGGAAGGCCGGCGCTATCGGCCTGGCGCTATACGCAATTTGCGTCTTCCCCGCCAACATCAACCATTTCGCTATCGATATGGCGCGCGAGGACAAAGGTCTGGGGCTTGCCTATCACCTGCCGCGCATGCTTGCGCAGCCCGTGTTCGTCTGGCTGGCCCTGTGGGTCGGCGGCGTCACGGACTGGCCGTGGCGCCGCCGCTCCTAGGAACTTAGGACATGTGCTTCGAAACGGCACCCGTCATCTTGAACATGGAGATCTGCTCCTTGCCGATCACTGCACCCAGCTTGTCGTCGGGATTGATCATGCGCTTATCCTTCGAATCCTGAAGGTCGTTCGCCTTGATGTGATCCCACACCTTCTTGGTGACCTGCGCGCGGGTCATGGGGCCCTTGCCGACCACGTTTTCCAGTTGCGGCGACAGGTTCACCGGCTTCTGCAGTGCGTTGTTCTTGCCAGCCATGTCAGTATCCTTTCAGTTGGCTTCTTTTATTGATCAGTCTTCGATGTCGAAGTCTGCCGCGTCCAGCTCCTCGACCTCATGCCCTTCGAAACGGGCAGTGAGGACCGCGGCGGCTGTGACGTGTCCCTTGATATTCCTAAGCAGCTCTTCGTACCCCGCGCCCGGCATCAGCGTGAGCGGCAGGTCGACTGCGAAGAGCTGGAAAACATAGCGGTGCTCCACGCCCAGCGGGGGGTCGGGCAGCAGCCATTCCGAATTGCCGAGCGCGTTCTTGCCCGTGCGCGGCGGAGCCTCGCCCTCGAACAGCGCGCCCTTCTGGGCCTTCAGGCCCCAAACGAGCCAGTGGACCTTGCCGTCATCGGCATCCTCGACCACCAGCACCAGTTCCTGCGAGCCCGGCGGGGGCGCGGTCCATTCGAGCGGCGGAGCAACGGCGTCTTCCTCGACAGCGGTGAAGCTGGGGTCCATTTCCCCGCCATCGCGGAAGGCATCGCTCGACAGCGCGAAACCGGATTTGCCGAGCAGCTTCTCTTCGGCGACCTGGCCGATGGTGAGCGGGGCCTTTGCCTCGCCGCCGATTGCCTGCTGAACCCAAGCGGGTGTTCCGGTACTCAAAATCAAACTCCATTTCATCGCCTTGGCGCACAAGGAGCGCCTTGGAGGGGCAAGCCTAGGCGCAGGATTTGGCAAAAAGCCATGGCGCCAAGGCGTATTTGCACGATTTTCCCCTCGGTTCGGCGTGGTTTTCCACCGGATTCGCCTCTCGGAGGCCGTCTCGAAGGCATCAAAGGACATGTTGCTTGCTCACGGGCAGTTAATTGGCCAAGCTCCAGACGAGTCGACACGCCAGGAAGATGTCGTCCGGAACCGGGGAAAATCGCATATGAAATTGGGTCGCACCGCACTCGTCGCAGCCATGGCTGCATCGCTCGCCGCTTGCGGGGGAGATGACGATTCAGGTTCGAATGCCGGAGGACAGGTAGGCACCTGTTCGCTGTCGGCACGCCAGGACTGGGCCCGCGACGTGCTCGAAGAATGGTACCTCTTCCCCGAATTGCTCGACACCAGCGTCAACAAGGCGGCGCATGGCAGCGTGCAGTCGTATATCAACGCAATGGTCGCCGATGCGCGCGCACAGCGCAAGGACCGCTATTTCACCTACATCACGTCGATCGAGGAAGAGAACGACCTCATCAACAATGGCTCTAACGCGGGTTTCGGCATCCGCCTGGCCTATGACGAGGCGGCGAACCGGGTTTTCGTTGCCGAAGCTTTCGAGAATGCCCCGGCCTATCCTGCGGGTTTCGACCGTGGGACCGAAATCCTTTCAGTCGATGGCCAGTCGACCGCGTCGATCATGGCCGCGGGAGGGGACGATGCATTCAGCGAGGCGCTCGGCCCGAGCGACCCCGGCGTGACGCGTAGCTTTACGCTCCGCAGCCGCACCGGTGTGGAAACGACCGCCACCGTGACCAAGGCGGAATATTCGCTCGATCCCGTATCGGATCGCTACGGCGTCAAAATCCTTGACGACGGTGCGGGCGGCCAGGTCGGTTACGTCAACTTGCGCACCTTCATCGTGTCCGATGCCGCGCCCCAGCTGCGCGCCGCTTTCCAGCAGTTCCAAAGCCAGGGAATCACCAATGTCATTCTCGACCTGCGCTACAATGGCGGCGGACTGGTTTCGGTGGCCGAACTGCTCGGCGACCTGATGGCGGAAGGTCTCGAAGGCCAGATCTACTCGCAAACCATCCTGCGCCCGTCGAGGTCGGCGGAAAATTCGACCGCCTTCTTCAATGACCAGCCGCAGCAGATCCGCGCCATGAAGCTCGCGGTCATCGGCCGCGGCGGCACGGCGTCGGCCAGCGAGCTGGTGACCAATTCGATGATCCCTTACCTTGGCAGCAACATCGCGCTGGTCGGCGCGAACACTTATGGCAAACCCGTGGGCCAATTCGCCTTCGACCGCTCGGCCTGTGACGACCGCCTGCGCGCCGTCACCTTCAAGACGGTCAATGCCAACGGCCAGGGCGAATATTTCGACGGCCTTGCCAGCGTGATGCCCAACACCTGCCGCGCCGGCGACGACCTCACCGCGCAGCTGGGCGATGCCAACGAGGCGTCGGTGGCGGTCGCGCTCGACTTCATCGCTGGCAGGACCTGCACCCCGATCAGCGCTTCGGCGAAGGACGGGACGGTGAAGGCCGAAGGTGGCTCGCCGCGCCTGCTCCAGCCAGAAATGCCGAGCGCCGTGCAGCGCGACATTCCCGGCCTATACTGACCTGAACCGGCTGCAGGAGGGCAAGTCCTCTTGCCGTCGCAGGCGAGAGGAAGAACGCTCTCCAAGGGGTGACGCGGCGTGCATGCGCAAGCTTGCGGCACCCCATGCGCGGCCTTGACCCTTCCGCGATTGCGGCGTTTGATGCGTGCCATGTCCGAACGTTACGAAACATTTGCCGATTTCTGGCCCTTCTACCTGCGGGAGCACTCGAAGCCTCGCACGCGGGCGCTGCATTATGTCGGGACGACGCTGGTCGTGCTGCTGGCAGTAGCGGCAGCCCTGACCGGGCGCTGGCTGCTGCTCGCCGCCATGCCCGTGGCCGGCTATTTCTTTGCCTGGGTCGCGCATTTCGGCGTCGAGAAGAACCGGCCAGCGACCTTCACCTATCCGCTGTGGAGCCTTGGCGCGGATTTCAGGATGTGGTGGCTGTGGCTGACGGGGCGGCTCAGGCCGGAACTGGAGCGCGCCGGGGTCGCGGGCTAGGCGAGTCCGAGCGCTATCGTTGCCGCGCCCAGAATGAGCGACAGGGGCACGCGCAACTGCATCCACCAGCGCGGCGCAAGCGAGCCGAGCCGCACATCGACGGCAACGGCCATGAGCAGCCCGCCGCCAAGCATCACGAGCAGCGGTTCGAGCTGCAGCCGGTCGAGCATCCAAGCACCGACCAGCCCGAATGCAAGGAGGCTGGGCACGACCGCCGCCACCCACGCCCACGCCAGCCCGCCCCGACGTTCGGCAGCCGGAGCCCCCGCGGCGATGCCCCACCAAGCGCCGCCCAGAAAAGTAAAGATGAGCGCCGCGTAGAGCGCCCCCAAGGCGCGGGCCGGTTCATGCACATCACCAGGCCCTAAGAGCGCTACCAGCAATGCGCCCAACTGCGGCAGCAGGCCCGCCAGCCCGAGCAGGCGCGGCCAGCGTGGCACTGTGTTCATAGTCGAGAGCCCCGCATCATGGATGAGCGGGCCCGCTGAACGCCTGCCTGTCGGTCCATGCGCAGCCATTGCGCTGTTCACCGTCGATCTCCAGCGTGGCGACGAAGGGGTAGGTCCGATCGCTCATGCCGTCACTGCAATCCCCGGGAGTGACCATCAGGTCGAACCCGGCTCCGTCGATGCTTCCGGTGAAGGAAAGTCCGTTGTTGCCTGCAAAACGCTCGACATCGAAGCGCATGCCGTCCTGGTTCTCGGGCGTCGTGTAGAGCGCCTTGCCGCCAGCAATTTCACCGCCCCAGAAAGGTTCGGTGCCCGTCAGGTAAATGATTTCATCCTCCGCGATGCCGGAATAGGCCTGCGTGGCACCCGAACCTGCGCTGCCGTCTCCCGACTGGCACGCCGCGAGCAAGAAGGCGGTCAGGGCGATAGGAAGGAATTTGGTCATGCGGCCTCGCGTGAATGGTGCAACCGGATGAAGTCGACCGTTTCTGCCTGGGCTCTTTTACCCTCAGGCACCGGCAACAGCATCCAGTCGTGGAACATGTCCTCATACTCGCGGTAGAGGAAGTCGTTCACGCCGAGCGCTTGCAATTTTTCGACCAGTCGCCGCGCATCGACCACGAGGATGTCGCTCGTGCCGGCAAAGATGGCCATGGGCGGAAGGTTTTCGAGCGTGCCGAACAGCGGGCTCACGCGGGTATCGGTCAGCGGCAGCTTCCCGGCATAGCGCGTGCCGCAAGCCTCGAGCCCGCTTGGCGAAAGCATCCGGTCCTTGGGCTCGATTTCGTCCTGCCCCTCGCCCGAGACAGTCGCATCGAGCCAGGGCGAGAAAAGCACGAGGCTGGCCGGCAGCATCCCGCCCGATGCAGCCACAGCTTGCGTAAGCGCCAGCGCCATCCCGCCTCCGGCGCTGTCGCCCATGACGGTCAGGTTCCCTGCCCCGTGCATCCCGGCCAGCTCGGTATAGAGCGACTGGATTGCGGGCAGGGTCTGATCGGCCGTGACTTCGGGCGCGAGAGGGTAGAGCGGCACCGTGGCCGACGCGCCCAACTGCTCGCACAATCTGGCGACAGTGTCCCAATGGACCGCGGCGATGGGCATCACATAGCCCCCGCCGTGCAGGTACAGGAGGTGGGGCGCACCCGGTTTCGCCCCGCCCTTCGGAGCGAAGGTGAAGACCGGGAAGCCATGGCTCGATGTTTCGCCGATATCGAGCCGCTTGTACCATTTCGCGCCCGGTCGGACGGGCTTGGCGCGTCGCAACTTGGCGATACGCGCATCCATCTTTTCCGGCTGCGACATGAAAGCCTTTACCCCGAGCAGCGGCAAGGCGAGGTTGACGAGGCGCGCGCGCAGGCTTGGCATTTCGGAAGCTCCCCTGTTCGGCAGGGAGCCTAGCGCAGCCGCCGGGGAGCGCAAGCCGGGAGTGGGGACATCAGCGCCCGAAGATGCGGGCCATCAGGCTCTTCCTGGGCGGCTCTTCCACTTCGCTCGATTCCGAGACGCGGCGGCGCAGGTCGGTACCGGAAGGGGGCTCCTTCACCTCCTCGACCTCGCGGCGGGTAATCATTGCAGCCGGCAGCATCTCGGCCATCTGCGGACCTTCGTCCTCCTCGGCGCGCAGAGCCGGGCGTGCGCCTTCGACCTCGCCGTGCACCGCCATAACGTCGGGCTTCATGTCGACCATGCCGGCCAGCACCGGCACATGATGCGGCAGGGGCTTTTGCGAAATGATCTTCTCGACCGCACGGTGGAACAGCAGCGCACGCCACCAGCAGGCCAGCACATATTCGACATAACGGGCAGGCGCCTGCTCGGGCATGTCGTCGCGGAAGAAGTGGCGCTCCTTGTGGTGCACCAGCGCGGTGTTGATGGCGTCGAGACCTTCACACTCGAGGAAGACCTCGATGTCCTCGTCATAGCCGGCCCAGGCGGGCCCTTCTTCCGAGCTTGCCTCGGCGAGCAGATCGTGGCCGCTCTTGCCGCTGAAGGTATAATGGTCGTCGCTATAGAGGCCGAGCATCATGTAGGGATGGTGCACCTGCCCCTTCTCGAAGGCGCGATCGGCCTCGTTCGCAATGGCCAGCGTCACGCCCGTGATGGGGTCGCCTTCGTGCAGTTCGATGGCCTCGTACAATTCGTCCCAGCCGGCAATATTGACGCGGTCCGGATCGTCGATGAGGCAGCGCGTCGCCAGTTCGGTGCCGAGCGCTTCGAGCTGCGAGACCAGATAGGCCTGCGCCTCGTCCAGCGAGCCGGTGTGGAAATGCTCGTGCATCACCGCATTCCATGCGGCCTCGCCCTCTTCGCTGGCGAACTGCTTTTGTAACTCGTGCATCGTCTCGCGTTCCGTAAACCGTAATTTGCGCCGGGCTTATCGCGCAAAAATATCACTATCGCATTAACTGTGGCCTCCAAGCTTTGCAGCGGGCTTACCGGGTGTCGTTAAAGAGGGATGAAGCCAACCCGGGGCTTAGGAACGGGAACCCGCCCCGCGCACCAGCCGTTATCCTGGGCAAGACGCTTTTGCGGAGACATTCGATGAAATTCACCCCCCATATCCTGGGCGCGGTGGCGGTGGTGGCGATTGCCGGAGCCGTTTCGGGCGCCACCATCGGAGACAGCCCGGTCCTCAAGCGGGGCCTTACCGAGACCATGCCCGAAGCACCCATCGTGCGCGCTTCCAACTCTGCCATGCGCGACGGCAAGCGCCCGCCCGACCATTATCCGCTCAAGACTCCCGACGGCACCATCGAGGTCGCTGAACTCTCGCTCCACGGCCGCATGCGTGACCGCGGCGGCGACCTGTGGTGGGAAGGCCGCGATGACGAGCGCGCCTATATGGACGCGGGCTACGATTTCTACGAAACCGCAAGCCCCGAACGTATCGAGCACGAGCGACGCCTGCTTGCCTTCCACGGCAGTGAGAACGTGCAGACGCAACAGCAGGCCGCGCCTCCCACGGGCCAGCCCGAGCGAACGGCCATGACGCGCGCGGAAGCGCCGATGGCGCTCGCCGAACCGGCAGAAGTCGTCGCGCAGGAACCGGCACCCCAACCCGCCGACGAGGCCAGTATCGGCAATTCGCGGACCATCGACGTATCTGCCGCGCTCGCGCGCCGCGACTGATTGCGTCGGACGCCGGGAACGACCCGGCTGGGGAAGGTCATTGCGAAGCCGAAGGAAACGCGGCAGTCTCACCCGTGATGAGCGATGTCGACGAATTCAGTGCAACCCTTGGCATCGCCCCCGAGGCGACCACGGGCCGGCACATGCGCATCAAGAACAGCTTCCGCGGCATTTCGACCCGTACCCGGCTTCGTACGCTGATAGCGGGCGCGGTGAACCAGGATTTCTTCGAGGAGATCTGCCAGCTCACCGCGCTGGAGGACCTCAGTCTCGAATGGCCCACCACCGCGACCTCGCTCGACGGGCTTCAGCGACTGACCCGGCTGAAGCGGCTGCGCATCGATTCCCCGCGCAACATCACCGACTTCACGCCTATCCTCGCGCTGCCGAACCTCACGCAGCTCGACATCGAGAATGCCAAGCACCTCTATGACCTTCGCTGGATGCGCCCGCTGAAGGACCGGCTGGTCAGACTGAAACTCGACGGTTCCATCAACACCGTCCAGAAGCTCGCGAGTATCGACCCGCTCGATGGATTTGCCTTCGAGGAGCTCTCGATGTGCAGCACCAGCATCGCCGACAAGGACCTCTCCGCGCTCATCAATTGTCGCGAGCTGAAGAAACTGAGCTGCGCCAAGGCCGTATCGACCTTCGAAGGGTTCATGGCGCTTGCCGATGCGCGGCCGGACATCGCCTGCGCCTGGTTTTCGCCGGAAAGCTGGCCCGGTCGCAAGTTCCGCGGCGCACCGGCGACCTGAGGCGCGGCACCGATGCTCGCGCAACTCGCCATAGCAACCGGAATGGTCCTGGTGACCGTGACCATCCATGGCCTTGGACTGGTGTTCCTCAGCCGCATCCTCCGGCTGGAGCGTATGGAAGAACGCGAGGCTGCCATTTCCCCGCTCAGCGCCCAGGGGGTAGCCGTGACCTTCGGCGTGGTGCTGGGCCTGTTTGCAATCCACGGTCTGGAAATCTGGCTTTACGCGGTACTCTACCACTTGGGCGGAGCGTTCCCGGACCTGCACACGGCGGTCTATTTCAGCACCATCACCTACGGCACGATCGGCTATGACGACGAGGGGCTCGTCCGCGCCTGGCAGCTGGTCGCCGCGATCGAGGGGATCAATGGCATCCTGCTGCTGGGCTGGAGCACGGCCTTCTTCGTCGCCCTCATCGCCCGGCTCAACCGCCGCTGAGCCCTTGCGGGCACGAGTTGCCTCCCTGCCGGTTACTCCTTCACCGCCCACCTATGAAGGAGTCGCAGCCAATGTCCGACCGTTCGCTTTCCCAGATTGCCGGCAAGCTCAAATCCATCGATGTCGCCATGCTCGTTACCAAGACCGGTAGCGAGGGAGCAATCGCCGCACGCCCCATGTCCAACAACAAGGATGTGAGCGAGGAGGATGGCACATCCTATCACTTCGCCACCGACGACGGCCGTATCGACGATGATTTGAAAACGTCGAACCAGTGCGGCGCGACCTACAGCAGCGGCGACTTCTACTGCGCGGTCCAGGGCACCGGCAGGCTTCACCGCGACCGCGAGGTGCTGGAGAAGCACTGGGTTGCGGACCTCGAAGCCTGGTTCGAGAATGGCCTCGATACCGAGGGGCTGATCCTGATCGAAGTCTCACCCAGGCGCATCGACTGGTGGGAGGGACGCGAGGAAGGGCAACTGACTTTCTGAGCACAACTCTGAGAACGAGCACGAAAAAGGCGGCCCTGTTGAGGGGCCGCCTTTTCGTTGTCTGGCTACTCGCGCTTACTGCGGCATCAGCACGGTATCGATGACGTGGATCACGCCGTTCGAAGCCGCGACATCGGTTGCCGTCACAGTCGAGGTGCCACCTGCGGCATCAGTGAGGACGACATTCCCGTCGACCACATTGGCCGTCAGGGTGCCACCACCCACGGTGTTGATCGTATAGCCTGAATCGCCTGCATCGGTGATTGCCTGCGTCAGCGTAGCGGCGTCCACATTGCCTTCGACAACGTGGTACTGGAGGATGTTGCCCAGCGTTTCGGTGTCGTTGGTGGTAAGTTCGGTCAGCGTCGCTTCGGGAATCTTGCCGAAGGCGTCGTTGGTCGGCGCGAAGACGGTGAACGGACCTTCGCCCGACAGCGTTTCGCCAAGGCCGGCTGCGGTCACGGCACTGACCAGCGTCGAGAACTGGCTGTCGCCCTGCGCGACCTCCACGATCGTGCCGGTTTCGGCCGTGTCGTTGGCCATCTGGTCGGCCATGGCGGTATCGTCGGCCACCGGCTCTTCAGCTTCCCCGCCACAAGCGGCGAGTGCGAGCGATGCGGCAGACGCCAGCGCAAGTGTCATCTTGTTAATGATAGGTCCCTTTTTCTTTCGTAGAATAAGCGCGATGCAGCCGGCTCACCCGGCTGCTGCTTCAAGTTACGAACGATAGAGACATTCGGATGTTTCGAAATCCGGCGTAACTATGGCGAAGCGCGCCTCATACGGGACGAGCCGCGCCCCAGTTCTTACATCACCTTGTCGGGACGTGCGTCATGCTTGTGCTTGTCGCCCTTGCCGAAATGGCGCTCGAGGCGCTGAGCCAGCGTGTTGGCTGCCTTGCCGGCGGCATCGTCGACCTTGGCCGCATGGGCGGTCACCCCGATGGGCTTGCCCCCGCTCGGCCTTGCCTCGATCGTGCAGGCCTTGTCGTCGCCCCCGCCCTTGGCACCGTTCTCGTCGCGCACATGGATTTCGAGCCGGGTCAGCCGGCCTTCGAAACGCGAGAGCTTGTCGCGCACACGGGCCTCGATACGCTCGGCCACGTTCTCGGTGCCCATGACGCTGCTGTCGGAGTTGAACTGGACCTGCATTGGGAACTCTCCTTTGTTATCTTTCCTTCCCAACGATCGATATGGGGTTCCGCTCCCCGAATTTCGAGCGATTTCGCATCCCCAATCCAACAGGATGGAACGGATGGAACACGGTCCAGCGCGGAAACCTCCGTCGGGCCACGGGCCGCGGAATCCTGCGCAAATCATGAAGGTCGGACAGCATCATGCGAGGGGCGTAACGCGCACCTCATACTGTAGGAAAGAGCTAGGCTTCGAGCGCCCCTGCCGCCTCGCGGGCTTCACGCTTTTCGCGTTCGACCTTCACGCGCGCTTCGGCCACGCCGCGGGCGTGTTCGGCCAGCTCTTCCCACGATTTCGCCGCGCGCAGTTCGCGATCCCGGACATTGTCGAGCGTCGCGGCATCGGCGGCCTTGCGGGCCTCGTCGGCGCGGGCGGCGTAGAATTCGTAAGTCTGGGCCATGGGGGCTCCGGGGCAGGAGGGTGGCTCCCCTCCCGCACTCGTCGGGAGGGGAGACCGGATAATCAGTCGGCAGCCGAGAGGTTCACGGCGCTTTCCTTGCCGTTGCGGCCCTGCTCGACTTCGTAGTTGAGGCGCTGTTCCTTATCGAGCGTCTGCATGCCGGCGGCCTGCACGGCGCTGATGTGGACGAAGCTGTCGGCAGAGCCGTCGTCGGGCTGGATGAAGCCATAGCCCTTGTCGGTGTTGAAGAATTTTACGGTGCCAGTCTTGGCCATGATCGGTTCCTTTCGAGAACGCTAAAGGTTGCCGCCGCGCGACATACGCGCCGGTCGTGCATCAAATCGTCCGAAGAAAGGAAATCGTCGCCTGGTTTGCGCCGGGGCCATCTAAGGCAAGCGGCGGTCTTCAAATCTCGACATCCGTCGCAAATTTCGACGTCAGCAAGGGCTGGGTAGCACGGGAGTGCCGAAACGCCTAACGATTGCTGCATGAGCGATCCCGTCACCATACTCGTCGACGCCGATGCCTGCCCGGTGAAGGAGGAGGTCTACCGCGTGGCGCAGCGCCACAAGGCGCATGTCCGCGTGGTCAGCAACAGCCCCTTCCGCGTGCCGGTGAGCGAGCGTGTGAAGCGCGTGGTGGTCTCGGACGGCTTCGATGCCGCGGATGACTGGATTGCCGATAATGCGGGGCCGCGCAGCGTAGTCATCACCGCCGACATCCTGCTGGCCGAACGCTGCCTAAAGGCGGGCGCAAACGTCCTGCGCCACAATGGCAAACCCTTCGACGCCGCCAGCATCGGCAGCGCCATCGCCACCCGCGCGATCATGGAGGACCTACGCGCCGGGATGGACGGAGTTGGCGGAGGCCCGCCGCCGTTCAGCAAGGCGGACCGGTCGAACTTTCTACAAGCGCTGGACCGGGTGCTGGTGAAATTGGGCAAGTGATGCCCCCACGCTTGGGCGTTGACGAACCCTGTGTATTGTGTAAGCAATACACCCTATGAAACGCTTGCTGGCCATCCTTGTCGCCCTTGTCTTCCTCGCCTCCGGGCTCATCCGGATAGGTGTGAGCGGGCTGATGATCGGACAGGCGGCCGAATGGTGGAATTTTGGCGGAGAAGCGGTCGAGGCGCTGGCCGACACACGCGCCTTTTTCGGCTCGGCAGAGGTCAACCTCGTCGGCTTCTCGGTGCCCGCCTATTTCGCCTATATCGGGGCAATGGGAATGGTCGTCTCGATCGGCGCGATCGGTGCCCTTCTGCGCCGGAGCTGGGGCCTCGGCTGGCTCGCCGCCTATACCGCGATGCATGCGGCGCTCTTCGTGAACTTCTGGACGGTCAATCCGAAGCTGTGGCTGGTTCTGCTGGCGGTTGCCGGTATCGGTGTGATTAGGTGGGGGAACTCAGCCAAATTCACGCCGCGCGCGATGCGGTGAAGAAGGAAGCGCTGCGCAAGGCGGGCATCGGCTATCACGAGATCGTCGCCGGCCACACCACGCCGAGCGAACTCAGGGCGCTGGTGGAGAAGCTGGTTCCGGTGGGGTAGCCCTGCTTCAGCCTTCAGTTGCGGCTGGTGCGTGGCCGTAGTGGCCGAATACCTCCAACATCCGCTCGGCTGTGATGCCCTCGGATTGCGCGATCGCTAGTGGATGCTCCTCGTCCTGCACCCATAGCATCGGGCGCTGGCGTCCAGGCTGCGGCTGGACGATCACTCCTAGCGGCTCCGCCCCCGGCGCGAGGTCCGCAAGCCGGTTCATCAGCCAACCGGTCCATTGCGGCGCGTCCGGGTACTCACCGGCGTCGAAGCCGTCGATATATTTGTCGAAATTCGTCTCGCTCAGTGTGCTCCAGCATCCGAATGCGAACTCGCCGGGCACGCCGATCACCGACACGGGAAGGATCGCGCGCACCATGAAGTGCTTGCCGCCAAGGATACAGAAGTCCTCAGACAGGAAATCGCCATCGAAGCGCAAATCGCCGTTCTGCTCGTAGGCTACCTCGTGCGGCCACGGATCGGGTGCAAAAGCGGCAAGGTCGAAGGGCCACCTATGCCACTCGTCACAGCTGACGCACTTCCATTTCCCCGACGCGAGCTGATCGGCAGCGCTGACGCGCTTCTGCTTGCCGAACCCGAAGACCATTAACCGACCCCCTCCGTGCCGAGCCAATCGCGTAGCCGCGCTTCCGTGTCTTCCGTCACCACGATCTCCAAGCTGACTTCCTCGCCTGTCGGATCGCTATAACCGCCCCAGCCGATATCAATCCCGCGTGACCGCGCCTGTGCGAGGAGCTCGGCGATTTCCGGTTCGCCTTCGATCTCCGCGCGATAAGCCTCGGAAACCTGCTTGTACGTCTCCTGACTCACACTTGGCGGCAACTTGATCCCGGTGAGAAAGATGCGCGGGTAATTCCCGTCAAGAGCGCACCGACACTCTCGATAGGCCGCAGAGAGGCGCTGGCGAACATCTATTGCCCACTCTTCGCACGGGAAGGCGCGGTACTTGCTGAAGTCGATGTCGCTCACTTGCTGGGCATGTAGAGATCGCCGCCCTCGCGGTACTTCTCGGCCATTTCCTCCATGCCTTCCTGCGCGACCTCGCGTTCGTCCTCGCCGGTCTCGCGCTTGATGTTCTCGCTCGCCAGATAGCTGTCCGAGTTCTGCTTCGCCGCAAAGTCACGCACTTCCTGCGTGATCTTCATCGAGCAGAATTTCGGGCCGCACATCGAGCAGAAGTGGGCGGTCTTGGCGCCTTCTGCGGGGAGGGTCTGGTCGTGGTATTGCTCGGCCGTGTCGGGGTCGAGGCTGAGGTTGAACTGGTCGCGCCAGCGGAATTCGAAGCGCGCCTTGCTCAATGCGTCGTCGCGGACCTTGGCGGCCGGATGGCCCTTGGCGAGGTCGGCTGCGTGGGCGGCGAGTTTGTAGGTCACCACGCCCACTTTCACATCGTCGCGGTCGGGCAGGCCGAGGTGTTCCTTGGGCGTGACGTAGCAGAGCATGGCGGTGCCGTACCAGCCGATCTGCGCCGCGCCGATGCCGCTGGTGATGTGGTCGTAACCCGGCGCGATATCGGTTACGAGGGGCCCGAGCGTGTAGAAGGGCGCTTCGCCGCAGGCTTCGAGCTGCTTGTCCATGTTCTCCTTGATCTTGTGCATCGGCACGTGGCCGGGGCCTTCGATCATCACCTGCACGTCCTGCTCCCAGGCGCGCTTGGTGAGTTCGCCCAGCGTGTAGAGCTCGGCGAACTGGGCTTCGTCATTGGCGTCGGCGATACTGCCGGGGCGCAGGCCGTCGCCCAGCGAATAGGCGATATCATAGGCCTTCATGATCTCGGTGATCTCGTCGAAGCGTTCGTAGAGGAAGCTTTCCTTGTGATGCGCGAGGCACCATTTCGCCATGATCGAGCCGCCGCGCGACACGATGCCGGTGACGCGTTTCGCGGTCATCGGGACATAGGGCAGGCGCACGCCGGCGTGGATGGTGAAATAGTCGACGCCCTGTTCGGCCTGTTCGATCAGCGTGTCGCGGAAGATTTCCCAGGTCAGGTCCTCGGCAATGCCGCCGACTTTCTCCAGCGCCTGGTAGATCGGCACGGTGCCGATGGGGACGGGGCTGTTGCGGATGATCCATTCGCGCGTGTCGTGGATGTTGCGGCCAGTCGAAAGGTCCATGACCGTATCCGCGCCCCAGCGGATCGACCAGACCATCTTGTCGACCTCTGCCGCCACGTCGGATGCCACGGCGGAGTTGCCGATATTGGCGTTGATCTTGACGAGGAAGTTGCGCCCGATCGCCATCGGCTCCGTCTCAGGGTGGTTGATGTTGTTGGGAATGATCGCACGGCCGCGGGCGACTTCGTCACGCACGAATTCCGGCGTCACATAGTCGGGCAACTCGGCGCCCCAGGGCTGGCCATCGTTGCGCGCGGTGAGGCGGGCGGCTTCGTCGCGCAGCATTTCGCGGCCCAGGTTCTCGCGCTCGGCGACATATTCCATCTCGGGCGTGATGATGCCGCGACGGGCGTAGTGCATCTGGCTGACGTTCATGCCCGGCTTGGCGCGCAGCACCTTTTTGGCGACATTGGGGAAGCCGGGGACGCCGCCACTGCGGTCGGGGCCGAGCTGGCCGTTATCTTCGGGCTTCACTTCGCGCGCGTCATATTCCTCGACATCGCCGCGGGCCATGATCCACTCGCGGCGCTTCTGTTCGAGGCCTTTGCGGATGTCGATGGTGGCATCGGGATCGGTATAGGGGCCGGAGGTGTCGTAGACGCGCACGCTGGGTTCACCGCCCTCGAGATCGATCTCGCGCATGGCGACCTGTATGCCGCTGCCCGACTTGGCGCCGACATGGACCTTGCGGCTGCCGCGGATGGGACCGGTGGTGACGCCGATGTCGAATTTGCTGTTGATGTCGGCCATGCGTGCTCTCTCCATAAGGCGGACGGAGAGCGGTTACCTGGCGCCGCTCCACTCCCTCCGCCGATGCTAATCGGTTCAGGTTCGACGGGTCGGAGGGTGCGAGACCTCCCTCTCAGCGCACGCGCGCTCCCCGGGGATGGCGTGCTTTGTAGGCGCAACACGTCGCATCGTCCAGCTTGTCGCGCGCTTACAAGGTTTGACGCAGAACTTGGGGTAAAATCTTAATCAATGCGGGAGGTTAGAGGTCGGGAAGGATTCCCGCGACACCCCGCGAGGGGAGCCTTACCATGTCCATGCCACCTCGTTCCATCCGCCTGACCCTGCTCGCTGGCGCAGCGATGGTCGGGCTTTCAGCCACTCCTGCAAAAGCCGACGAGTGTATTCTCGAATCCAATGACGACCCGAACCAAGCGCCAGACGGAGACGGCTTTGCCGAAGCGGACAACGAATTAACAGCGATCGCGTGTGGCGGCTTTGCCGAAGCAACCGACAGCGACAATGACTTGACGACACCATCCTACGCATCGGCATTCGGCTACGAGGCCGGTGTTTTCGATACGGGCGGCATCGCCATTGGCGCATGGGCAGACGTCAACAGCAATTCCGGCTACAGTATCGCGATTGGATATCAGGCCGCCGCGACCGGCCCCTACTCGGTCGCCATTGGCAATGAGGCTCAGGTAAGCAGCATTTACTCGGTTTCGATTGGCAATGAGGCCAATGCCGCGAGTATTTGGTCGGTCGCGCTTGGGAGTTTTGCTCTTGCTTCCGAAGTATCGACCACGGCCATTGGTGAATCGGCTCAAGCCGTAGCCATCGGCGCCATCGCTATTGGCGCAGACGGCGGGGACGAAGATGAACGCGGTGCATTTGCAGAAGGTCCGACCAGCATCGCGATCGGTATGGACACCCACACCCTCGGGCGGAATGGCATTGCTATCGGCACCAATGCCGAGACGCTCGGCGCGCAAGCGGTCGCACTCGGCGTGTCTTCAAGCGCTAACGGGATCGGCGGAGTTGCGATCGGCCAGATGGCCAGCGCAGATGGCCAAGACTCGCTGTCCCTGGGCGTTTTCTCCAATGCCATCGGCAACAGGAGCATCGCCATCGGCACAGATGCCGAGAACCTCGACGGCATAGGCGCCGTCGCGAATGGTTTATTCGGGATAGCCATAGGCGCGGATGCGAACCAATCGGGCGAACGGAACATCGCGATCGGCGCCAATGCTCTCACCAGCGCACAATATGCGATCTCAATGGGCTATGCGGCTGGAACCGAAGGAATGCGCAGCGTCGCGCTCGGTAGCTTTGCCAATGGCTATGACGATTACACAATCGTCTTGGGCGCAAACGCATTTGCGGGCATCGATGATGAGGATGCCACGAATGCAGCCTACGCCATGGCAATCGGATATGGTGCCCGGGCGGTTGGCCTTCAGTCCGTCTCGCTTGGTCCGCAAACCACAACCAGCGGAGAGGGAGCCATCGCCATAGGCGGCGACAGCGGCGATTTCCAAGAACTCGGTGCACGCGCTTCGGAATATGGCGCCATCGCAATCGGCATGGATTCCATCGCGACAGGCTATGAAGCCATAGCCCAGGGTTCTGCCGCCGAAGCGAACGGTTCAAGCTCCATCGCGATGGGAACCGATGCGGTTTCAGATGGCTCCAGCAGTATTGCTATCGGGTCAAGAGCCACCACCGAAGCAGGTTCCTATGGAGGCATCGCCATAGGCACTAGCACACGCGCAAGCCAATACTACTCGCTCGCCTTGGGCCAACAGGCCAATGCCGCAGAGACAAATGCCATCGCGATCGGCACAGGAGCGCAAGCACTTGCATTCAATGCCATCGCGATCGGCGCCAGTTCGCGCAGCGATGAGGAATTGACGGTTTCTTTCGGCCGCGCCGAGGAAGACCGCAACGGCAATGGGTCAATCGATTTCAACGAGACCGAAATCCTGAGGCGGTTGACCAATGTCGCCGCACCGATCGATGACACCGATGCAGCGACCAAAGCCTATGTTGATGCGGTGATCGGCAGCGCGGGGAGTGATGCCTCCACCGCACTGGACACCGCCAATACAGCACTTGCCGCAGCCAACACGGCGCAGGATGTTGCCGACACTGCCCTCGCGGCGACGGTCGTAAACGCGAATGCTATCTCCGACCTGCAAAGCAGCGCCGCAGCGAATTCTGCCGAACTGGCCCAGTTCGCGACCGGCGCAGCAAGCGGCCTGGCAGGAGCAACGGGCGAATACGCGCTCGCCATCGGCGGGGACGGGCTCGAGGGCGAGGATGCACTCGGCGCCCAGGCTGCCGGGCTCGGCGCGACGGCCATCGGCACCGATGCCAATGCTGCCACCAACCTCTCGGTCGCGCTCGGCTATGGCGCGCAGGCTACAGGGGGACAGGCTTTCGCTCTGGGCAGCCGTGCGCAGGCAACCGAATTCCACGCCATGGCAATCGGCACCGACGCTTCGGCGACAGGTCAGCGAACGCTTGCCCTAGGGCGTGCATCGAGTGCGGCAGGGTTCGGCGCGCTGGCCATGGGTGGCAGTTCCAGTTCCCAGTCGCGCGGCACCGCAATCGGCTATGCGGCAACAGCGGGCTACCAGGGCACGGCAATCGGCGAAGCCTCGGTCGCGACCGGAGCAGGGTCGACTGCGGTGGGCCAGAACGCGCGAGCCACGCTCAATGGCTCGACAGCAATCGGCCAGAACGCGCAAACGACAAACGCCAACCAGATCATGCTCGGCACCAGTGGCACCGCGACGGTCGTGGCCGGGCTGGAAGAAGGCAATGCGCGCCAGCAGGGTGCCATCTACACGGTGACCGCCGATGCCAATGGTGTGCTCGGCCGCACGGCGGTCGCCAGCCAGTCGAGCGTCTCGGCAGGCTTCGATCAGCTGCGCGCGCAGATGAACACTATCGCCGCCGTCACCGACGAGCAGTTTGCCATGCTGTCTGCCGATGTCGCCATGCTGGAAAGCGGGCTTGCGGATACGAACTTCCGGCTCGAGGAACTGGATTCCGCCACGCGCGGCGGGATCGCCTCGGCCATGGCCATGGGCGCACCTGCCATTGCGCCGGGCAAGACCATTTCTCTGGCTGGCTCGGTCGCGAACTATCGCGGCACGCAGGCCTTTGCGGGCAGCCTCACCGGCGCGGTGGCCGAAGACGTCTATGTGACCGTCTCGGCCAGCGGCAACACTGCCGACGGCGATGTGGGCACGCGGGCCAGCGTCCTGTTCGGCTTCTGAAACAGGGCAGCAATTGTAAAGTGGGCCACAGCATTCAAGCTGCGGCCCACTTTTGACATTCCAGTCCTGACTAGATCGCGAAAATATCGAGGCTCAATGGCTCGACCGGCTGGAAGTCGGGCAAGCTCGCCGCAGCCGCCTCCTTGGGCATCTCGGCAGCCTGTTGCAGATAATAGGCTTCGAAATTGGCCGCAGACAGCTGTGTGCCCGCGGTGACCTTGGCGAAGAGAACTGCTGCCCCGCCGCCACTGCCATCGGCGTCGTAGAAAATCTCGCCTGTGGTCTTGTGGTAGATGATGCGGTCGCTGGCATCGGCTGCCGACGAGCCCTCGTGGAAGGCCGATGCCGACAGGACACCCGATTGCGCGATGCCTGCGAAGACATCGCGATCGAGAACGATGCCGTCCTCGCTAACGTTGAAATCGGTGATGGTATCGACATTGCCTGCACCCAGCGCCGTGTTGAAAATGAACACGTCCACACCCGCACCGCCCGTGAGCGTGTCCGAACCCGCGCCGCCCAGCAGGACATCGTAGCCATCTCCGCCGTCGATGACATCCCAGCCGCCATCGCCGAACAGAGTGTCGTCGCCGAAACCGCCGTAAATACGGTCGGCACCGTCGCCGCCTTCGATATAATCATGGCCCGCCTCGCCGAAGAGCTTGTCGTTGCCCGCGCCGCCGTAGATCGCATCGTTCGCATTGCCGCCCTCGATGAAGTCGTTGCCGTCTTCGCCATGGAGGGTGTCCGCGCCGTCTCCGCCGCGCATGAAGTCACTGCCGAGGCCGCCGTACATGGTGTCGACATTGCCTTCGCCGTTCATGGTGTCGTCGCCATCGTCACCATGCATGAGGTCTTCGCCCCAGCCGCCGGACATGGAATCGGCGCCTGCTCCGCCATGGAGTTCGTCGTCTCCCGCCTTGGCGCGGATGATGTCGTCGCCAAGCCCGCCGAAAGCAGTGTCGATACCGCCGCCGCCGATGATCTTGTCGTCGCCGTCGCCGCCGTCGAAGTGGTTATCGCCCAGCCAGCTGAAGAGCTCGTCGTTTCCGGTTCCGCCGATGAGGGTATCATTGCCCTTCCCGCCGTTGAGGAAGTCGTCGTCCGCCCCGCCATCGAGCGTATCGTTACCGACCTGACCGGAGAGGGAATCGAAGCCGTCCCCGCCGAAGAGCGTATCGTCGCCGGCCTGGCCCGACATGGTGTCGTCGCCCGCATAGCCATACATGGAGTTGTTACCCCACAGGCCTTTCAGCGTATCTCCGGCCTCGCTGCCGTAGAAGGACAGCGTGCCGGGGTCCCAGCTGAAATTGGACGTGGTCACAGTACCGATGTCAACGCCTTCGAAGACTGCAATCGTACTGTACCCTCCGAACCCTGAGACATCCACTTCCAACAGGGCATTTTCGCCCTCCTGAACCAGCCTCAGGCTTTGGGTGGTGAAGGGGTTCCATGCGGAGAGGTAACTGAATTTTCGCTCGAAGTAGGCAGCGAAGTCAAAAGTGTCGCCCGCCTCGCCGGTCTCGAAATCGGCTATCACTATGTGGTCTGCCCACTCGCCATAATTCGAGGTGTACCGCAGGATCAAACGGTCCTGGCCAGCACCGCCACTGATGCGATAGTCTGCGCCGCACATCGAGAATGTGATCTCGTCGTTTCCACCACCGCCATAGATTTCGACAGTACCTTGGCCGCTAGTGTACAGAATGGTGTCGTCTCCACCACCAGCATAAATGTAGGTGAGGACGCTGGCCGAATAACGGACGTTCAGTTCGTCATTGCCGGCACCCAGATTGATGAACAGGCTTTCCTGCTCGCCATTGTTGCCATGGCCGATTTCAACAGTATCGTTTCCGGCTCCCGCGTCGATGAAATCGTTTCCGAACCCATTGCCGTAGTCGGTGATGCTGTCATCGCCCGCCCCCCCATAGAGCAAGTCGTTGCCAGCGCCGCCATCGATAATGTCATTGCCGTCTCCGCCGTAGATAATGTCGTCGCTGCCTGCCCCTTCGATGACGTCGTCGCCGCCACCGCCACGGATCGTATCGGCTCCAAATGTCCCAGCTATCACCTCGGCGTCGTCAGAGCCTTCGAAAGTGATGCCTTCCGGGTCGCTGCCATCTGGGTTGTGACCCAGATTATCGGAATTGAAATCGGCTACGTTGGTGTTCTGGAAAACGGCGAAGGGATAGTAATCTTCGGGGTCTCTTCCTCCCGTGTCGCTGTATTCGAGATGTACATCATCCCCCTGCTGGACGAGACGAAAGTTCCCGTTGCGGAAGGGATTGTCCGGCAGGTCCATTTGGCGGCGCAGGTTGTTCCAGAACTCGTCCATGTCGAGAACGTCGCCGCCGGGTGACGTGTCGAAGTCGGTAATCTGGATCGGCCGTTGGTAGACCGTTGAAACCATAGATGCCAGGAAACGGAGCGTATCCGAACCATCTCCCAAGGTAATTTCGTAGCCCCCGGCAGGCAGCAGTTCGATCACATCGTCGCCTGCCCCGCCGTCAATCACGATGCTTGAGGAACTGCTTGTGAAGACGCTTGAGGAAATGACGTCTGCACCTTCTCCGCCAAGCGCGGTGACACTTATGTTTCCGTCGAAATCGAGAAGAATAGTGTCATCGCCGTCGCCGCCGTCCAGAAACGCCTGTTCGGCTTCGTTCTGATAGGGAGACAGGAAGATGCCCAAAGTATCGTTGCCGGCTCCCCCATAAGCTCGGCCGCTGCCTTCACCCAAAGACAAGCCGTCATTTCCTCCACCACCATACAGGATATCGTCACCGGCGGCGCCTATGAGCGAGTCATCCCCACCTTCTCCGTAGAGTGTATCACCGCCATTACCGCCCCACAGGTAGTCGCCCTGAGGGCCGCCAAACATGATGTCATCGCCATCCAGACCCCAAAGGCGGTCTACACCGCCAAGGCCGCGTACGGTGTCCCCGCGCTCTGTGCCGTTATATTCGTCGTCACCCTCGGTTCCCGTCCACGTTTCCCCCGGAACTTGCGAACCATCGGTGGTCCAGCCGAGGTTGTAATAGCCGACTTCGGTCGCTTGCACGTTTTGAAGAGTGATCAGCGTTTCCCACGCTCCAACCTGCCCCAGGTCGAACTGCACAAGAGTGTCGTCGCCCGATTGCACCAGACGTATGAAACCCTGGACAAACGGATTGCTCTCCCTGTCCCAGGCGCTCTCATTCGAGAGGAGGTAGTCGAAATCGATACGATCGCCGTCGATACCAGTCTCGAAGTCTGTAACCGTGATGTCTTCGTCCACAGGCCGGTGTCGGTAGATCTTGGTGAGACGGACCGTATCGATGCCCGCGCCCAGCGTGAGTGTGTAGGTCAACCCTTCGACTGCTACAGAGAAATAATCGTTGCCGTCGCCGCCGTCCGCCGTGACCGTTACCCCGGTCGCACTTCTGCCCTCAAGCGTAAAGCGGTCATCGCCCGTGCCTCCGAGCGCAGTCACATTCGAATTGTTAGAACCGCTGACAGTTATAACGAATGAATCGTTGTCGGCCCCGCCATCGACAAGGACGGTGTCGGAACCCTCACCGTCTCGCCAGACACGCAATGTGTCATCGCCAGCCTCCCCGTAGAAACGGTCATCGCCTTTGTTGGAATACAGGGTGTCGCTACCGTCTCCGCCGTACGCGGTGTCGTTCCCCCTGGTCGAGTTGAGCGTATCGTCACCTGCGAGCAGGTTTACGGTATCGTCCCCGTCGGTATCCCAAAAAAAATCGTCTCCGGCCGTGCCGGTAATATTTGTCATGATTGCGACCCCACAAAAAATTCGACCCGTAACATGCGAGGCGCGCAAGGTTTGTCTAGCCTGTGGTCAGGAATATCACGGGAATGAATGAAGACGTTGCCAAAATACACCGAAGCGACGCCCGAATTTTTTCGCGCGCCGCTTGGCGGTCAAGAATTACGTTGCCGGTGTATTAGAGAACCGGCGTTTCCGCGCCGGTGAGGAAATCTCCCGAGTGCCACGCGGTCCCGCCATCACCCAGTGAAGCCGTTTCTTCGAGGAAATAGGCCTCGATGTTGGAGGCTTCGAGCGCAGAGCCCGGTGTCAGCTTGGCAAACAGGATCTTGGCACCGCTGCCGCTGCCGTCCGCATCGTACCACAGCTGGCCGGTGTTCGCGTCGTAGATGATGCGGTGGCTCGTGCTGGTGGCATTGGTGCCCGCGTGGAACTTGCTCGCAGAGAGCACGCCTTCCGCGCCAATGCCGAAAAATACGCTGAGGTCGAGAACGATGGCGTCTTCGTAGAACCGGAAGTCGCCCAGCTCGTCGACATTGTCGATGCCCAGCGCGGTATCGAAGACGAAAATGTCGACACCCTCGCCGCCCCAAAGGCGGTCCGAACCGCCGCCGCCGAAGATGATGTCGGTCCCCGCGCCGCCGTAAATGCGATCGCCGCGATCGCCGCCGACGAGCAAGTCGTCGCCATCCTCTCCGTAGAGCTCGTCACTTCCGTCGCCGCCGATCAGGAAGTCGTGGCCGCCGCCGCCGTAGATGAGGTCGTTGCCGTCTTCTCCGGCAACATCATCATCGCCAAGACCTGCAAGGATAACGTCGCTTCCGGCCCCGCCGAGGATGAGGTCGGCGCCGTCGCCGCCATCGATTTCGTCATCGTCGGCCCCGCCGTCGATGACATCGTCGCCAGCGCCGCCCGAAAGCGTGTCTTCACCCTCGTCGCCGAACAGCGCGTCCTGCAACAGGCCGCCTTCGAGCAAATCATTGCCCGTGCCGCCATAAAGGACGTCGACACCGTCACCGCCATACAAGCGATCGTTCCCGGCCTCGCCGTGCATCACGTCGTCGCCGTTTTCGCCGTATAGCTTGTCGCCGTTGTCGCCGCCCCAAAGCTCGTCGTTGCCGTCTCCGCCGAAGAGCTGGTCGAGCCCCTCGTCGCCGCGCAGCTGGTCAGCGCCCAGCCCCCCGCGAAGGATATCGTCGCCGAGATTTCCCTCGATGTAATCATTGCCGGCAGAACCATCGACCGTGTCGGCGCCGTCACCGGCATAGATTGAATCATCGCCGTCGCCGCCGTCGATGGTGTCGTTGCCTTCATCGCCCTGGATAAAGTCGATACCGCCGCCACCGAACATGGTGTCGTTGCCAAGGCCGCCGAACATGCGGTCGCCGCCGCCTTCGCCCAGCATGCGGTCGCCGCCTTCGCCGCCATACAGGACGTCGTTGCCCCAGCCGCCGGTGAGGATGTCGTAATCGGCGCCGCCGTGAAGCTCGTCGTCGCCCGACCGGCCACGCAGGACATCCTTGCCAGCGCCGCCATAGGCGATGTCGCTGCCGCTGCCGCCGAGCAGCGTGTCGTTGCCGTCGCCGCCGTCGAAAATGTTGTTGCCCGACGCGCTGTAGAGCTTGTCGTCGCCCGCGCCGCCTTCGAGCCAGTCGTTACCGGAGCCGGCATCCATGACATCGTTGCCGTCCTGGCCGTACATGGTGTCGTCGCCGATGCCGCCGATCAGCTGGTCGTCGCCCATGCCGCCGTCGAGCGTGTCGTCACCGCCCTTGCCGCGCAGGATGTCGTTGCCGGCATAGCCGAACACCTTGTTGTTGCCCCAAAGGCCGTTCAGCGTGTCCGCACCCTCGGTGCCATAGAGCGTGCGGGTGCCCGGGTCGTAGCCGAGGTTGTAGCTGTCGGTGAAGGTGCCGATGTCGACGTTCTTCAGGACGACGATGTTTTCCCAGTTGCCGGTCTTGTAGACATCGAACTGGATGATGGCGTCGCCGCCGACCTGGATGAGCCGTGCGCTCTGGGTCGCGAAGGGATTCCAGGAATTGATGTTGATGTAGCTGGCGTAGGTCAGCGGTTCGAGGTCGAGCCGGTCGCCTTGGGGGCCGACCGTGAAGTCGTTGATGATCACCGCATCGCTATAGCGGCCCTGCTCGATCTGGCCGCCAAAGCGGACGAGGTCTGCGCCTCCACCAAGCGTGAATTCATAGGTCGATCCGGTGAGGAAGATTTCGAAGGTGTCGTCGCCGCCACCGCCATTCATCACGGCATGGCCCTGGCGTGCGGCATACCACACGTAATCATTGCCAGCGCCGCCATAAACGAGGTTGCGGGCCGAACCGGACTGGTAAACATAGAGCGTGTCATTGCCCGACCCGAGGACGATGCCCAACTGCTCGTCAGGGCCTGCGACCGAGTGGATGATGGTGACGACGTCGTCGCCATCGCCGGCATCGATGAAGTCGTTGCCGATGCCATTGCCCCAGTCGTCGATGGTATCGTTGCCGGCGCCGCCGTAGATGGTGTCGGCTCCGTCGCCCCCGTCGATCGTATCGTTGCCGCCACCGGCGTAGATGACATCGTCACCGTCATAGGCGCGAATCCAGTCGTCTCCGCCCATGGCATAAATTGTGTCGCTCCCCGGCGTCCCTTCGTAGACGTCGGGGCCGGAGGTCCCCGACCAGACCTCGCCCGGGGGATAGCTGCCGTCGGGCGCGAAGCCGAAGTTGAAGCTCGTGAACGCGCTCGCCTGGGTGTTCTCGAAGCGGACGATGGCCTCGTACATATCTGGCGCGTTGACACCGCCATAGCTGTATTCGAGCACGGTATCGCTGCCGTCCTGCCGCAGGCGCATGTATTCGCCGCGGAAGGGGTTGCTCTGGCCGTCCCAGCTCTGGTCGAAGTAAGAGAGCACTTCGGAAAAATCGAGCGTGTCGCCCGCGTCACCGGCGACGAAATCCGTGATGACCACACCGCCGGCCAGATTGCCGAAGCCGCTGGTCAGGCGCACCGTATCGGTGCCGGTGCCAAGCGTAATCCTCGACCCGACGCCGAAGGGCGAAACCTCGACCAGATCGTTGCCTGCGCCGCCATCGGCGTTGACCTGTCCGAAGCTGCCACTGATTTGGAGCGTATCGGCTCCGTCTCCGCCGAACATGTTTATGGTTGTGCCGCCGTCGGAGATGGCGACCACCAAGTCGTCGCCTCCCCCGCCGTAAAGCCGGGCGACGTCCTCGAAGCTGGCGTTGAAATCGTGATTGGCGGTCAGAGTGTCATTTCCGCCGCCGCCATAGGCCACGTCCGTCCCGGTCCCGACCGAGATGATGTCGTTGCCGCCTTCGCCGTAGATAAGGTCGTCGCCCGCCTCGCCGAACAGGCGGTCGTGCCCTGCTCCTCCAAGGATGGCATCATCGCCGAATCCACCGCCGATGATGTCGTCGCCGCCCATGCCGCGCAGGTCGTCGTTATAGTCCGTGCCCTGCCGGACATCATTGCCTTCCGTACCGACCCAGATTTCGCCCGGGATGGGGCTGCCGTCGGGCGTGTAGCCTAGGTTCTGGTAAGTGAAGTCGCCGAGCTGCGTATCCTTGAAGGTGATGAACGTCGTCCACGCGCCTTCCTGCCACTGGTCGATCTGGAGCAAGGTATCGGCGCCCGATTGGACCAGCTGCATGTATCCTTGCGCGAACGGGTTTTCCTGCGCAGACCCGAAAAGCATCTCGAGGAACTCGCGCATGTCCAGCACATCGCCGTTGGCGCCCGTCTCGAAGTCGGTGACAGTGATCAATTCGGCAAGGTCGTAGCCGCCCGAGCCTTGCAGGTGGATCGTGTCCACGCCCGCGCCGAGCGTGAGCGTATAGACAAGGCTGTCAATCTCGAGGTTGAAGACATCCGCGCCGTCCCCTCCGTCGGCGATGATGGTCCCGCCCCAGCCCGAGGCGTAGAACGTGTCGTCACCCAAGCCGCCTATCAGAGTGACTATCGAGCCGTTGGAGATATTGGCTTCGAGGAAATCGTTTCCGGCCCCCGCATCGAAACGGATCGTGCTGGCCGGCTCGCCGTAATAGCGCAGGGCATAGAGCAGATCGTTGCCGCCGCCGCCGAAGAACCGGTCGTCGCCGGCGTAGGAGGAGAGGGTATCGTCACCGCCCTCGCCGTAAGCGACATCATCACCTTCGCTGCTGGAGAAGGTGTCGTTACCCGCACCGCCCTTGACCACGTCGTCTTCCGGCGTGTCCACGAGATTGTCGTTGCCCGACGTTCCATCGATCTGTGCCATGCGACCCTAACCCCTCCGACCTTTCGGGAATCGCCGGAATGCGCGACCCCTCCGACAACATAATCCCTCATTCAAGTATTCGGCACAACTGTTCTTCGAAAGCCTTCCGAAATCATGGTGCAGTCCTGCAACAGCGCTTGAGCGCCAACCTTATTCCTTGCCTGCCTTTTGCCGCTCCCGCAGCCGCTTCAGACCCGCACTGACGAATTCCGCCAGGTCGTCACCCATCGCCTCCAGCTCGCCGGCCAGCCTTCCTTGACGATGCGCGCGCGACAGCAGTTCGGTCGGCCCCAGGAAAGCGGCCTGGTAAAACGCCGGTTGCAGGACCGGCAAGGCGCCGCTGGCGAAATGCTCCCGGGCCCACTCGATCACCGGCTGCTCCTCCTCGGAGGCCACTTCCAGCCACACATCGACATTCTGGCGCAGCCACTCGCTGTCGGAAAATTCGGCTATCAGTCGCTCGTAACGAACAGGGTGTTCGGCCTGGTAGCGCATGGCTGCGCGGGTCCCGGCGGCAAAGGCATCGCATGGGTCGCCCTCATGCGCGAGGATGGCTTCCTGCACGGCGTGGAGGTAGGCACCACGCTCTGCCCTGAAGAGCTGGCGGATGATGCCTTCCTTCGACCCGAAGTGGTGAAACACGCTGCCGTTGGACACGCCCGAACGCTCGCAGATGTCCTTCAGCGAGACCTGCTCGTGACCGTGTTCGATGATGAGCTCGCGCGCTGCCTCGAGGACTTTGGCCCGCGTTATGCGACTTCTTTCCTGCACCATTAACCGTGTTTTGGCACACGCTTCAGCTTTTGTCACTCTCGGCGACAAACCAGTCACTTAAGCTCAGGATTTATCGCTGGCAGAAACAAAACGGGCGCCTGACCGCAATCGAACAGGCGCCCGCCCATTTACCTTGTCGAGGTCAATCAGCCGAAGAACATTTCGTTCACCGAGAGGTCGGCATCCATGAAGCTTGCCTTGGCCGGTTCTGCTGCCTGCCCGCCACCGGCGTAGATGTCGGTGACTTCCAGAAGCGTGCCCTCGCCGAGGTTGGCGAAAAGGACCGCCTCGACTTCGGTACCGTTTCCATCGGCATCGAAATAGAGATTGCCGGTCGCCTGGTCGTAGATGAGGCGGTCGTCCGCATCATCAGCCTCGGTTCCGAGTTGGAAGTTGTCGGCGTTGAGCTCGCCATAATAGGAGAGGCCGAAATTCCACGGCGATACGCCCAGCGTATCCTCGCCGCTGGTGAAGTCGGTGATGGTCGCGACGCTTGTCCCATCGGGCACTCCGTTGAAATTGAACCAGTCGTTGCCCTGGCCGCCCGTGAGGATATCATTGCCCGAGTAGGTGGTCAGGAAGTCGTCGCCCAGCCCGCCCGAAAGACGGTCGTTGCCGGCATCGCCGTAGAGATAATCGCCATCAGCGCCGCCGGTAATGACGTCGTCACCGTCACCGCCGCTGATATAGTCGAAGCCGTCGCCGCCGATGAGCACGTCGTCGCCGTCGCCGCCTCCGAGATAATCGTTGCCGACACCACCGTCGACGCGGTCGCTGCCTTCATCGCCGAAGAGGTTGTCGTGTCCGTCTTCACCGAAGAGACGGTCGTTGTCCTGCCCACCGTAAAGGGTGTCGGTCTCGGTGCCACCGTAGAGCGTGTCGTTGCCTGCCTGGCCGTTGAGGACATCGATGCCGCTGCCGCCATTCAGCTCGTCATTGTTGTCACCGCCGTAAAGAGAGTCGTCACCGGCATCACCGTTGATCACGTCATTGCCGGCATCGCCGTACAGGTCGTCCGAATCCGCGCCACCATTGAGACGGTCGGCGCCGTAGCCGCCCTGGATGAGATCCGTGCCAGTACCGCCAAAGAGATTGTCGTCGCCGTAGTCACCCTGCAGCACGTCATTGCCGTCGCCGCCGTCGATATAGTCGTTGCCTCCCTGGCCGCGGATGGTGTCGGCATCGCCATTCCCGAGGAGGGTGTCCGCGCCGAGACCGCCATAGATCTCGTCCATGCCGTCACCGCCCCGCAGCACATCGTCACCATCTTCACCGAACATGGTGTCGTTGCCGGCTGCGCCATTGGCATCGTCATTGTCCGCACCGCCGTAAACGGTGTCGTCGCCGTCGCCGCCGCGCAGGATGTCGTCGCCGTCGCCGCCTTCGAGGCGGTCGGCGCCGAAGTTGCCGAACAGCGTATCGATGCCCTCATCGCCATAGAGACGGTCGTTGCCGTTGCCGCCTTCGAGGCGGTCGTCGCCAAGGTCGCCTTCGATGACGTCCCAGCCGTTCGAACCGTAGATGGTGTCGTTGCCGCTACCGCCGAAGATGATGTCGTTGTTGAAGCCGCCGCGGATAACGTCATTCCCGCCTGCGCCGTCGATGGTGTCCTCGCCGACGAGGCCGTCGATGGTATCGTCTTCCTCGGTGCCGTTGAGGATGTCGTCGCCGCCAGTGCCCGTCATTTCCTGCGAAAGCGGCTTATCGATGCGCTGGATCTTGTAATCGAATTTCATGGTTTGACCCCTGTTTTTGTCCGGGGCCCCGAATGCCCCGCAGAGGTAAACGAGCGGTTTTCCAAATCTGTATAAATCGTGGATTCTGCAAAAAATCGCAGAAGTGAGCCGCTTTTTGAGGAAGCAATGGATGCCCCGTGAGGATTCGAACCTCAATTGACGGAGTCAGAGTCCGTAGTCTTACCATTAGACGACGGGGCATCAGGCTCTCAGGTCAGCCGGGCAGAATCGCCTCGCAGCCGCAAGAGAGGCCGCGCATCTAGTTTCGCGAACGCGGAAGGTCAACCCTTCTGCTTGCCCCTTTCGTCATCGCCCGCTAGCATCGCCCACAGGTCCCCGCGCGAGGTGGTTTTGCGCGGGAGGAATAACGAAAGACATCCCCATGGCGGAACGTAATCCGCCGGACATGAAACGGGGGCACGGAAAGACAAGGGGCGGCACGTCCGGCAAGGTAGCCGATTTCCGCTACAAGCGCCCCTCCCGGCCCGACAAGCGGCCCCGCCAGAACGGGGCGAAGGCACGCGACGCATCGCCGCGCCAGCCGCAGGCAGAACAGCAGAAATCCGCCCGGACCAAACCCGCTCCTCCGCAATTCCCCCGTGGCCGCAAGCAGGCCTATGCCGCGCTCGACCTCGGCACCAACAATTGCCGCCTGCTGATCGCCCGGCCCTCGGGCGAGAATTTCACCGTCATCGATGCCTTCAGCCGCGTGGTGCGGCTGGGCGAAGGGCTGGCCGCCAGCGGACGCCTGTCGGACGAGGCGATGGACCGCACGCTCGCCGCGCTCCACGTCTGCGCCGAAAAGCTGCGCCGCCGCCATGTGCACCTTGCCCGCTCGGTCGCAACCGAGGCTTGCCGCCGCGCCAGCAATGGCGAGGAATTCATCGAGCGAGTGCGGCAGGAAACCGGCATCGTGCTCGACATCATCTCCGCGCAGGAAGAGGCGCGGCTTGCCGTTCTGGGCTGCCACATCCTCCTGGAAGACGGGGCGGGCCCTGCGGTCATCTTCGACATCGGCGGCGGCTCGACCGAGCTGGTGCTGGTCGAACCGAGTGGCGCAGTGCCGCGCATCCTCGACTGGATGAGCGTGCCCTGGGGCGTGGTCTCGCTGACCGATACCGTCGATGGCTCGGACGACAGCGAGGAACTCAGGCTCGACCGCTATCGCCGCATGCGCAAGACCGTGCTCGACAGCTTCAAGCCCTTCGCCGGGCGCGTGCGCGAATTCGCCAAGGGACCCAACCCCATCCGCCTCCTCGGCACCAGCGGAACGGTGACCACGCTTGCCAGCCTGCATCTCGAACTGCCGCAATACGACCGGCAGGCGGTCGACGGGCTCATCCTGCCATCCAAAGCCATGCGCGATATCTCTTTCAAGCTATCGCACATGAGCGGGCCGGAAAGGCGGCAATTGCCCTGCATCGGCGATGACCGCGCAAACCTCGTGGTGGCGGGCTGCGCCATCCTCGAGAGCATTCTCGATATCTGGCCGTCGGAGCAACTGGGCGTGGCCGACCGCGGCATTCGCGAAGGCATCTTGCGCAGCCTGATGGCGGCCGATGCCGATGGCGAACGCAGCCGCAACGCGCTCCAACGGATGAAGGAACAGGATGTCTAGGTCAGGCAAGGACAAGGATACGCGCGTCCGCACGGCGAAGAAACGCTCGGAATCCTCCACCCGCTGGCTGCAGCGGCAATTGAACGATCCTTACGTGAAGCAGGCCAAGGCCGACGGCTATCGCAGCCGCGCGGCCTACAAGCTGATCGAGATGGACGAGAAGTTCGGCATCCTGAAAGGCTCGAAGCGCATCGTCGACCTCGGCATCGCGCCTGGCGGCTGGGCGCAGGTGGCGCGCAAGGTGGTGCCGAAAGCGCAGGTGGTCGGCATCGATTTGCTGGAAGTCGAACCCATCGAGGGCGTCGAGATCTTCCAGATGGATTTCATGGACGATGATGCGCCGCGCGTGCTCGAAGAGGCGCTGGGCGGCAAGGCCGACCTCGTGATGAGTGACATGGCCGCCAATACCGTCGGCCACAAGCAGACCGACCATCTGCGCACCATGGGGCTGGTCGAGGCCGGCGCGTGGTTCGCGGTCGAGAACCTCGAGAAAGGCGGGACCTTCCTCGCCAAGGTGCTCGCGGGCGGGACCGACAAGGACCTGCTCGACCTCCTGAAGAAGCACTTCAAGACGGTCAAGCATGCCAAGCCGCCCGCCAGCCGCAAGGGCTCGAGCGAGTGGTACGTCATCGCGCAGGGGTTCAAGGGCTAGGAGCCCCAAGAACCCTTGGCGCACAAAAAACCCCGCGCGGTGGCGGGGCTTTTCGTAATCGCTTGTAGCGAGGCTTAGTCGACCTTGGTCGCGCCTTCGTTGTCGCCTGCGGCATTGTCCGAAGCGACCGGCTCGTCAGCACCCAGTGCACCGGCTGCTTCTGCTTCGGTCGGGTCTTCGCCCTCGATGCTTACGCCTTCTTCGGTGACTTCGGCTTCAGGCACGAATTCCGGCTTGGCTGGTGCGCCGCCCATGGAGGCCATGTATTCCATGACATTGGCGCGGTCTTCAATCTTGGAGAGGCCGGCGAAGCTCATCTTGGTGCCGCTGGCAAAGGCCTTGGGGCTCTTCAGCCATTCGTCCATGTTTTCCCAGGTCCACTGGCCGCCCTTGTCGGACAGGGCCGAGGAATAGGCGAAGCCTGCGTGGCCGGCGATGGCCTGGCCCATGGTGCCGTACAGGTTTGGGCCGATACCGTTGGCACCACCCTGGTTGATGGTGTGGCAGGCCTGGCACTTGGCGAAGACCTTCTCGCCCGCAGCCGCATCGGCAGTGACGAGCACTTCGGCGAGGCTCGGTCCGGCATCCGCGCCGCCTTCTTCCTCTACGCCTTCCACGTAATAGCCTGCTTCGCCCTGTTCGAGCACGTCATTGCTGTCGGCGTGGAAATACATGCCGGAGGCGATCGAAGCGCCGAGCGCGACGATACCCGAAAAGAGAACCCAACCGGAGGCGGTGTTGAAACGATCGTCCATTGCGTAAAAGCCTGCAAGAATCCGTAGTGGTCTGGTGGTTGCGCGCCGCTCTAGTGCCGCGCGCGCTCATGTGCAAGAGCACAAGACCCGTTAGCGCTTGCGACATGCGAATTGCCCGCTAACACCGAGGGCCTATGCGTACTTTTGCCAGACCCGCCATCGAAATGGTCGACATCATGCGGCAAGCCGCCGCTGCCGAGCCTACGCGCGCGATCGCCTTCGGCGGTGCGCCCGGGTCGAACTCGCACCAGGCGGCGATGCAGTTCGATCCCGAATGCCTGCCGCTGCCCTATCTCGGGTTCGAGGATGCGCTCGATGCGGTGAAAAGCGGCAAGGCGGGCTGCGCGATGATCCCCATCGAGAACAGCCAGCACGGGCGCGTGGCGGATATCCACTTCCTTCTGCCCGAAAGCGGGCTCGCCATCGTGGCGGAGCATTTCATGCGCATCACCCATGCGTTGATGGCGACCGGGCCGGGTCCGTTCGAGGCCGCCTACAGCCACCCGCAGGCGCTCGGCCAGTCGCGCGAATTTTTGCAAGAACGCGGGATCGTCGCCCTCGCCCATGCCGACACTGCGGGTGCGGCAGCTTACGTGGCAGAGTTGCAGGACCCGAATTACTGCGCCATCGCCCCGCCCATGGCCGCCGAGCTCTACGGCCTCGACATCATCGAAAACGCGGTCGAGGACGCCGCCGACAACACCACGCGCTTCGTGGTGCTTGCAAGGGAGCCGCGAAAGCCTGCCGATATCGAGGCGGCGATGAAGATGACCACGCTCATTTTCGAAGTGAAGAATATCCCCGCCGCGCTTTACAAGGCGCTGGGTTGCTTTGCGACCAACGGCGTCAACATGACGAAGCTGGAAAGCTACCAGAAGGGCGCGAGCTTCGCTGCGACGATGTTCTACGCCGACATCGAGGGCGCACCGGGCGACAGCCGCGTGGACGCCGCCCTGGAAGAGCTTGAGTTCCAGACCAACGGCGTCCGCCTGCTCGGCAGCTATGCACAGGCCCGCAAGCGGGGCTAGGCCCCGGCGACAAGGCTATTCGTCGCCGTAAATGGCGACTTCGTTCACGCCCTCGCTGGTGGCGCGGCCGCGGTACATGCCTGCGGTGTTGAAGCTGTAGAGCGCATGGCCGTCGGGCGTCACGACAATTACACCACCGTCGCCGCCAAGCTCTTTGACATCATCCATGACGGTATCGGCCACAGCTTGCGCCATCGTCCCCTTTTGCAACCGCTCCTGTTCGCTTGGGCCAAAAGCACCGACGCCCATGAACCTCATCGCAAGACAGATCTGCTGGGCCACACCGACACGGATAAAGTATTCGCCCCAGCCCGTGGCCGAGACTGCGCAGCTGCGATTGTCGGCATAGGTGCCTGCCCCGATGATGGGCGCGTCGCCGATACGGCCCCAGCGCTTGCCGGTCATGCCGCCGGTCGAGGTGCCTGCGGCGAGGTTGCCATGCGTGTCCAGCGCGACCGCCCCGACCGTGCCGAACTTCACGTCGACATCCAGCGCGGAAAGCTTGTCCGCCTTCACCCGTTCGAGCGAGCGGCGACGGAAATCGGTGTCGAACCACTCGTTGGGGACCACTTCGAGCCCATGCTCGGAAGCGAATTCCTCTGCGCCCTCACCTGCCAGCATGACATGCGGGCTATCGGTCATCACTTTCCTCGCCAGCAGGATGGGATTGCGGATGCCGGTCACACCCGCGACCGCACCCGCATCGCGGTTCCGCCCGTCCATGATGGATGCGTCGAGTTCGTGGGTCTCGTCCCAGGTGAATACCGCGCCGCGCCCGGCGTTGAAGCGCGCATCATCCTCCAGCATCACAATCACCGCCTCGACCGCATCGAGCGCCTCGCCGCCGTCTTCGAGCACCTTGCGCCCCGCATCGAGCGCGGCCTGCAAAGACGCGCGATAGGCGGCATCTTCCTCGTCGCTCATGTTCTCGCGGGCGATGGTCCCCGCCCCGCCATGGATGGCGATCGACCAGCGCGGCTCCTCTTCCTGCGCCCAAGCGGACGGGGCGAACACGGTCAGCGCAAATGCGAAACCGGTGGCGGCGGCGGTGAAAAATCCTCTCATCCCGCTGGCATAGCACGCAAAGTTATCCACTCCATCCCTTCCGGCTGTTTGGACAAAACCGACAGCAGTGATAGCTCGACGCTACGGAAACCAAGAGGGAGAGGTTTCATGCGTATCGGAAATTATCGTTTCGACGAAGTGGTCGCGATGGAGGTGCTCGAAAAACTCGGGCTGGCCCTCGTCGCGCTGCTCGTGACATGGGTCGCGGCCAAGGCTGCGAAATGGGCCTTTGCCAAGCTGGTGGACAATATCTCGTTCTTCCAGCGCAATACCGGCAGCGGCACGTCGCTGGGTGAATCGCTCGGCAAGATCGTATCCTTGCTCATCTGGCTGTTCGGCCTTCTCATCGTGCTGCAAATCCTCGGTCTCGGCGCAGTTGCCGGCCCCGTGGACAGCCTGCTCGAAAACGTCGTCGAGTTCGTGCCCAACCTCATCGGGGCCGGCCTCATCTTCTTCATCGGCATGATGGTGGCGCGTATCGTGCGCGACCTCATCACCACGACGCTGCAGACGGTCGAATTCGACAAATGGGCCAATCGCGGCGGGGTGGACAATGTCACCGGCAACACCGCGATCAGCAAGACCATTGCGACGATCGTCTACGCCATCATCGTCATCTTCGTGTCGATCATGGCGCTGGATGCGCTCAATATCGAAAGCATCTCCGGACCTGCCAGCTCGATGCTTCAGCTGATTTTCAACGCCATCCCGAACATCATCGCGGCAGCGGTCCTGCTCGGTATCGGCTACCTCATCAGCAAGTTCGTGGTGCAGGTGCTGAAGGAAGTGCTGCCCGGCCTTGGCGTCGATCGGGCGCTGGCGGAAAGCGGCATGATGGCGGAAGGCTCGCGCGCCTCCAGCATCATCGCCCGCGTGGTGCAGGTGGCCATCATCCTGTTCTTCGCCATCGCTGCGACGCGCCTGCTCGGTTTCCCCGAACTGACGCGCATCCTCGACAAGGTGCTGGAACTGGGCGGCAGCGTCATCTTCGGCGCGGTCATCATCGCCTTCGGCTTCTTCATCGCCAACCTGCTTGCCCGCCTGATTTCGGGCGACGGGGAGAACGGGACCGCAGCCACCATCGTGCGCTGGGCGACCATCATCCTGTTCGTCTTCATGGGCCTGCAGTTCACCGGCATCGGCGGCATGATACCGGCCAATGCGCTGACCATCCTGATTGCAGGCGTGGCCGTGGCGGGCGCGCTGGCCTTCGGGCTCGGCGGCCGCGACTGGGCGGCGCGCAAGCTCGACCAGATGGACAGCGACCTTGGAGGCGCGAGCCCCACACCGGCAGCGCCCAAGCCCAAGCGGCGCAAGGCGGCTGCTCCGAAGAGCGACGATCCGCTTCCTCCGGGCGCGTGAAGCACGGCTGACAAGACACCAGGGAGAGAGGGTGTCGGGGGCGCGGGGACAAAATCCTCGCGCCCCCTTTTCTTTGTGCTACGTCCTCTTTTGCAACTCACGAGGGCGAGACATGAGCGAATTCGGATTTGAAAGCACTGCAGACGAGGTCCTGGCGGACAGGGACCTCAAGGGCCGCACCGCGCTGATAACCGGAGGATACTCGGGTCTCGGCAAGGAGACGGCCCGCGCAATGGCAGCCAAGGGCGCGCACATCATCCTCTCGGGCCGCGATGCGACCAAGCTGTCTGCCGCTGCCGACGAACTCGCCACTGCGACCGGAGCAAAGGTCGATACGCTGGTCTGCGACCTTGCCTCGCTTGACAGCGTGAGGAAGGCAGGGGCCGAAGCCAACGAGCGCTTCGAGAAAATCGACCTGCTCATCAACAATGCGGGCGTGATGGCCTGCGACGAGGCAAAGACCGCCGACGGGTTCGAGATGCAGTTCGGCACCAACCATCTGGGTCATTTCCTGCTGACAAACCTCCTCATGCCGCTGGTCGAGAAGGGCGAGCGCCCGCGCATCGTGAACCTGTCCAGCCGCGGCCACCACATCGCGCCGGTCGATTTCGACGACCCCAATTTTGAAAGCCGCCCTTACGAGAAATGGGTGAGCTACGGTCAGTCGAAGACCGCCAATGTCCTCTTTGCGGTCGGGCTTGAGGAACGATTGGCAGAACGCGGCATCCACTCCTACGCGCTGCACCCGGGCGGCATTCACACCAACCTCGGCCGCCACATGAGCGAAGAGGATGTGCAGAACCTGATGGAGCGCATCCGCAAGTCCGCCGAGGAGCGCGGCGAGGAACCGCAGCCGTTCAAGACAATCCCGCAAGGCGCGGCGACCACCTGCTGGGTCGCGACGACCGAGGAACTGGAGGGCGCAGGCGGGCTCTATTGCGAGGATTGCCACGTTGCCGACGAGGACAATGAGGACACCGGCGGCGGCGTGCGCAGCTATGCCATCGACAAGGACAAGGCCGACCGGCTGTGGTCGATGAGCGAGGAAATGGTCGGGCAGTCCTTCGCCTACTGACGCGCTGTAACCTTTCCGGCCACGCGTCCGAATGACGGTCCAGCACACGACGGTGCAGGAGTGGTTCGATGATAGCCGATGAAGCCAGCATGGCGCAGATGATGGTCGCCGCCCAGAAGGGCGACCGGGCCGTCTACCGCGCGCTGCTGGCCGAAGTGCAGCTATGGCTCGAACGCTATTTCCGGAAGCGCGTCGCACCTGCCCAGCTCGACGACCTCGTGCAGGAAGTGCTGCTGGCGGTGCACAACAAGCGCGCGACCTGGGACCCGAAACGGGCTTTTTACCCCTGGCTCGCGGCCATCGCGCGCTATCGCTGGATCGACCATTTGCGCAAGGTCTACCGCTCGGCAGAGGACGAACTCGGCGACCACGATGCCGCCGAGGACAGCGAAGAAGAAGCCGTGATGGCGCGCATGAGCCTCGAGCGGCTCTTCGTCCACCTGCCCGAAAAGCAGGTCGAAGCCATCGAACTCGTGAAAATCGAAGGGCTGAGCATTGCCGAGGCGTCCCAGCGCTCCGGCCAGAGCGAAAGCCTCGTCAAAGTGAATATCCATCGCGGGCTGAAGAAGCTGTCCGCGCTCGTAGAGAAGGCTGACTAAAATGAACCGGGTCCATAATTCGCTCATCGACGAGCTTTCCTATGACCTCGACCCGGTGCGCCCCATGCGCATTTCGGGCGGGCTGGCGCTGGTGGCGCTTGCCGTGGTCGCTACGGTGGTGCTGGTCGAACTGCTCGACGGGCTGTGGCGCGGCGTACTTGCGGGCGAGGCATCGCCCGTATTCTTCATCACCAACGGTATGCTCGCGCTGCTGGGTGCAGCCGCTTCCTTCGCGGTCCTGCGCATGGCGAGCCCGCATGTCGGCAACACGCATGATGGCGCGCGCTGGTCGGCGGGCATGCTCGCCTTGCTTCCCACAACCGCGCTGATGATGCTCGGTATCGGCGGGTTCGCGGCGGCGGTGATGGAGGACATGTACGGCCTCGGCTGCTTCCTTGCGGGCAGCGCCTTCGGGCTGGTGACGGCAGGCGCGCTCATCGTCTGGCTGCGGCGCGGCGCGCCGGTCTCGCTCGCCGCTGCCGGGATCTATACAGGCATTGCCGCAGGCGCGCTCGGCAGCTTCGCCTTCGGCCTCGCCTGCCCCATCGACGACATCGGCCATCTCGGTATCTGGCATGTCGCGCCAGTTCTATTGTGCGGCATCCTCGGGCGCTTCGCGGTGCCGCCGCTGGTCCGCTGGTAACAGCCCTTCGTCGGGTGGAGGCTTGCCATAGGCGGCTCCGAGCGCCACCCCTCCCTCATACCGAGGGAGAGAATCCATGAAGACTTTCGCCGCTGCCATCGCGCTTGCCGCCGCGAGCGCCCTGCCCGCCGCCCCCCTGCTGGCGCAGGATGCCGCCGAAACGCCGGCCACGCCCGACTGGGTCGAGACCAGCAATGCCTACACGCAGAAGGCAATTGCGCTGCAGGCATCTTTCTATCCCATCGGTGCCTCTTCGGCGGGCTACGAACAGTATGATGGCCTGGTCAACGACATGTCGCTCGACCGGAACGCGCGCTATGTCGCTGCTGCCAAGGCTCTCATTGCGGAATACGAGGCGGCCCTTGCGACCGAGACCAACCCATTCGTGCGGCAGGACCTGCAAATCCTCATCAACTCGCTCGAGATGGACAATGAGGGCATCGCGCTGAACGAAAAGTACATGCTCGATTATGCGGAAGTCCCGCAGGGCATGTTCTACGCCATCGGCCAGCTGCTCTCGGACCAGACCGCCGAGCATCGCCGCGCCAAGGCGCTCGAATTGCTGAAACGCTTCACCGGCACCTGGCCCGGTACCGAGCCGATGACCGAACTCGCCAAGCGCCGCTACGAAGCCAGCCGGGGCGCGGGCAAGATGGGGCCCTACCGCGTGGAAGTGGCGGAATCGCTCGAGAAAATACCGACCTTCACCGCCGGCATCCGCGAATTGTTCGAGAAATACGAAATCGAGGGCGCGGAAGAAGCGCTGGACGCGATGGACCGCCAGCTCACCGACTATGGCGAGTGGACCCGCACCACCGTGCTTCCCGAAGCCCGCGACACCGCGCGCCTGCCCGAAGAACTCTATGCGCTGAGCCTCAAGCAGGTCGGCATCGACATGAACCCCCAGGAATCGATGCGTCAGGCCCGCCGCGGTTTCTACGAACTGCGCGCGCAGATGGAAGCGCTCGCCCCGCAGATTGCCGAGAAATATGGCTGGGAAGAAACCGACATGGCCTCGGTCATGGCGAACCTCAAGAAACAGACCATCGACAATGACGAAATCGAGGAATTCTACCGCAATGTGAACCGCGAGCTGGAGGCGAAAATCCGCGAGAACGATATCGTCTCACTTCCCGACAGCGAGCTGCAGATGCGCGTCGCCTCGGCTGCCGAAAGCGCTGCCCAGCCGGCCCCGCACATGCGCCCGCCGCGCCTCATCGGCAACACCGGCGAGCAGGGCACTTTCGTGCTCACCGTGGGCAATCCTTCGGCAGGCGCCGACAATGTCTATGACGACTTCAACCACCCCGCCGCCAGCTGGACACTGAGCGCGCATGAGGCGCGTCCGGGCCACGAAATGCAGTTCGCCGCGCTGGTCGAACAGGGCGTGAGCCTTGCCCGCATGCTCTATGCCTTCAACAGCGTGAATGTCGAAGGCTGGGCGCTTTATGCCGAGGCCGAGATGCTCCCGCACGAGCCCATCGAAGGCCAGTTCATCGCGCTCCAGTTCCGCCTGCTGCGTGCCGCCCGCGCCTTCCTCGATCCGGCGCTGAACCTCGGCCTCATGACCCGCGCAGAGGCCGAGCGCGTGCTGCGCGAGGAAGCGCTGTTCTCGCCCGGCATGACCAAGCAGGAACTCGACCGCTACGAATTTCGCATGCCGGGGCAGGCAGGCTCCTATTATTACGGCTATCGCAAGCTCATCGACCTGCGCGTCGAGACCGAACTGGCGCTGGGCGCGGACTTCAACGAGAAGGCGTTCAACGACTTCCTGCTGAGCCAGGGCATCATCCCGCTCGAACTCATCGCCAAGGCCGTGCGCGAGGAATTCATCCCCTCGCAGCGCAGCGGCGGGTGAGGCCTAAAGCCATCGTAGTCGCCTGAACACGACGATCAGCGCGACGAACAGGAAACCGCACAGGACGACCACGGCCCAGAAGGCGTCGGGGTCGTCCATGCCGGGCATGCCGCCGACATTGATGCCGAGCAGGCCGGTGAGGAACGAGAGCGGCAGGAAGATGCCCGCCACGATCGTGAGCATGTAGGTCGCGTGCTCGCTCGATGCGAGGCTGCGGGCGCGCAATTCGTCCTGCATCACCAGCGCGCTTTCCTTGCTGATGTCGATATCGTCGAGATAACGGCGCAGTCGGGCGATACTCTCGGCGATCTCGCGGCGGTCGTGATCCTCGAACCAGTAGGGCGCATCGCGACTGATCTGCTCGAGCGCCTCGTGCTGCGGGGCCATGTGGCGTTTCAGCCCAAGGCAGTTGCGGCGGATGGTCGAGATGCGCTTGAGCATGTCGTCCGCATGCTCTTCCGCGTCCATGTCTTCCAGTTCGTCGAGCACATGGTTCATGTCGATGATCGACTGGCTCATGCGCGCAATCATCAGTTCTGCAAGCAGCGTGATGGTGGCACCGGCATCGGGCGGGCCGCTGCCGCGGTCGAGCCTTGCCACCACCTCGCGCGGGGTCTGGAGGGGATGACGGCGCAAGGTGATGAGCCGCCTGCCATCGCACCATATCTGCATCGAAATCATGTCTTCGGGCTGCGCGCCGGGATTGAAGTTGATACCGCGCAGCGTGCCGACCAGTGTCTCGCCCTCGGCAAAGGCGCGGGGACGGGTCTGGTCGCTGGTGAGCAACTCCGCGGTCGGCTCGGGCACCCCCAGCGTGTTCTCGAGCCAGTCCTGCACCCCGGGCCGGTTGCGACAGACATGGAGCCAGAGCACCTCGCCCGGTGCCACCGGCTGCCAGTCGATGGCCTCCTCCCACTCGATGGTCCGTGCGCCGCCCTGCCCGTCGAGCACACGCCCGAACAGGAGCGCATTTTCGGTGATGACATCATCGGTCGCTTCGCTCATTTGCAAGCTGTTGCCGCATAGACCTACAAATATCCAGATACTGGCTGCAATGTGGCGCGTGGACCAGCAGGCCGAGCCGGGTCGGCGGGACATCCGGGAGGAGTGGGGATAGTGCGAAAGATCCTGAAAATTGCAGGACTTGCAGTGCTCTTGCTGGTGGCCGCCAGCTTTCTCGGCGGGTCGACGTTCTGGCACCTGATCGGTCTGGGGCAAACTCTCGATATCGAGGGAGAGGCACGGGTCGTGAGAAGCGATCCCGGCGACCTTGGAACAGCTTGGCGAGCCTATGGCGGGGACCCGGGCGGCAACCGTTATGTCGCCGCCGGCCAGATCGACCGCGACAATGTGTCCAGCCTCCGGATTGCCTGGACACATCGCAGTGGCGCGCTCGCAGGGCGACCCGATAGCGACCGCGCGAACAGCGCCTTCCAGGCAACACCGATCCTTGTCGCCGACGCGCTTGTGTACTGCACCCAGTTCCAGCAGGTCATCGCAATCGATCCCGGGACGGGCACGGAAAAGTGGCGGTTCGATCCGCAAGTCCCTTCGGGAAGCTATCCGGGCAACCAGTACACATGTCGCGGGGTGTCCTACTGGGCGGACGACCAAGCCGACAGCGACGCAGACTGCGCAGAGCGCATCTTCCTCGGGACGGTCGATGCCCGCATCATCGCTCTCGACGCGCGAACGGGCAAGCCGTGCGAGGCGTTCGGCACAGAAGGACAGCTTCGCATCGAACCCTCGCTTACGCTTCGCTGGCCGGGCGAATTCCAGATCACCTCGGCGCCCGCCATCGTCGGCGATATTGTCGTGACCGGCACCTCGATCAGCGACAATCTGCGCACCGATGCGCCCGAAGGAACGGTGTTCGCGTTCGACGCGCGAGACGGCGAGCCGCGCTGGACATTCGACCCGCTGGAAGCCTCGCCGGAGATCCGCGGGAATCACGCCAACGTCTGGTCGACGATCTCGGTCGACGAGGAGCGCGGGCTCGTCTTCCTCCCGACGTCCAGCCCCAGCCCGGACTATTTCGGCGGCAACCGCGCAGGCGACAATCGTTACGCCAACAGCCTCGTCGCGCTCGACGGGGAGAGCGGCACAGTCGCCTGGCATTTCCAGGCTGTCCACCACGATGTCTGGGACTACGACCTGCCCGCACAGCCTGGTCTCTACGAGGTCTGGCGCGACGGCCGGCTGCACGAAGTGGTCGCGCAGGTGACCAAGACGGGCCATGTGTTCGTCCTCGATCGCGAGACCGGCGAACCTTTCCTGCCGATCGAGGAAAGACCGGTCCCCCAGGCGGGCGTAAATGGCGAGCGGCTTTCGCCGACCCAGCCCTTTCCCGCACTGACACCCGCAATCGTGCCCGACCGCCTCGATCCCGACGATGCGTTCGGCCTGACCGTTTGGGACAAGCTCGCCTGCCGCTCCAAACTGGCATCGCTGCGGGCCGAGGGGCTCTATACCCCTCCCTCGCTCGAGGGCACGCTCGCCTACCCCTTCCAGGGCGGAGGTGCGAACTGGGGAAGCACGGCCTACGATCCTTCACGCAACCTCATGGTCGTCAACATGAACAACCTGGCGGGATATGTGCGGCTGCACCGCGGTTCGGACGAAGCCCGGGCATCGAACCGGATCAGCGAAAGCGACGAATTCGCACCAATGGAAGGCGCCCCCTATTCCATGTCGCGCGATCCGCTGGTGTCGCCGCTCGGCCTGCCCTGCTCCCCGCCGCCCTGGGGCGTTCTTGCTGGCGTCGACCTCGACAGCGGTGCCATCGTCTGGCGCCGGACATTGGGCACGACCGAGGAGCTGGCGGGCGGGCTCGCGCTGGAGCTCGGCACGCCTGCGCTGGGCGGCCCCATGATCACCGGCGGCGGCCTTGTCTTCATCGGCGCTGCCATGGACAACTACCTGCGCGCCTTCGACGTGGCGACGGGGCGGGAACTGTGGAAGGGCCGCTTGCCCGCAGGCGGACAGGCCACCCCGATGAGCTATGTCTGGCAGGGGCGCCAGTATGTGGTCATCGCGGCAGGCGGCCACTCACGGGTCGGAACCAAACCCGGCGACCACCTCGTCGCCTTCGCGCTGCCAGGGAACTGACCCAGGCCCCCTGGCCGGCTCCGATTGCGATAATCGGAAACCACCGGTCGCCTTGGAGGGTTACCCTTGCATGACCCACTCCCTGCGCCCCGCTTCGTCCGCGCTTGGCCTCGGCATCGCGCTCGGCCTCGCCGCGCCTGCTCACGCAGGCGGTTTCTACATCCAGGAGCAATCCACGACCGAGGCCGGGCGCGCCTATTCGGGCGAGGCGGCCGCCGCCGATACGCCGGCGACGATCTTCTTCAACCCTGCCGGGATGACCGAGCTCGAAGGCATCCAGATCGAAGGCAATGCGCAGGCGCTGTTCGTCGACGCGCGCCAGTCCAACACCGGCACCAGCCGCAGCGTGCCCGGCCTGCCCGTCACCCTGCCCGTGACCGGCAGCGATGGCGGTAACCCCTTTGCCCAGCCGCTGGTCGTACCGTCTCTTTATGCCAGCGCGCAAGTGACCGACCGCTTGTGGGTGGGTCTCGGGGTCAACAGCCCCTTCGGCGTGGTGGTCGACTATGACGAGGATTTCTTCGGCCGCTACGATTCGGTGACGTCCGACCTCTTCACACTGAACGTGCAGCCCAGCATTGCCTACAAGCTGTCGGACAATTTCTCGGTCGGCGCGGGCATCGACGTCCAGTACATCGATGTCGAGCTCGCCAATGCCGTGCCCAATCTCGACCCGGCCGACCCCGATGGCGCGCTGCGCATCACGGGCGACGATATTTCGGTCGGCTGGAACGCCGGCTTCATCGCCACTTTCGATCCCGTGCGCATCGGCGCGCACTACCGTTCGGCGGTCAAGCACGATCTCGATGGCGAATTCGACCTGTCGGGCCTCACCGGCCTGCTCGCCGGAAACAATGTGACCACTCCGGCTGTCGCGCCGCTTTCGACCCCGGACATCGCCACCGTCAGCGTGATGTTCGGCACCGACACGCCATGGCGCGTCTACGGCACCTGGCGCTGGTACAACTGGAGCAATTTCGACGAGATCCTTGTCGAGCCCGAGGGCCTCGAGCCGCAGGTGAACGAGCAATTCTACCGCGATACATATTCGATGGCGCTGGGCGCGGAATACGATGTCGACGAACGGCTGACGCTGCGCGCGGGCACGATGTTCGACGAATCGCCCATCACCGACGAATACCGCACTACGCGCGTGCCCGATGGCGACCGCACCTGGCTTTCGGTCGGGGCGAGTTACGACATCAACGACACCTTCACCGCCAGCCTCGCCTATGCGCATGTCTTCGTGAAGAGCGAACCGATCGACCGCACCGACACTTTCTTCAAGGGCACACCTGCCGCCGTCGACGCACGGATCCGCAGCGACAGTTCGGGCAATGCCGACATCCTCGCCTTCTCGGTCGGAGCGCGCTTCTAAAACCAGACGCGCGGCGCGTCATTGCCCCTTCACATTAGGCGCTCTATATCGCGCCCATGTCTTCCGTACGCCCCTGGCGCGATATCGAGCGCCGTCAGTCCCGCCAGATCATGGTCGGCAATGTCCCCGTCGGCGGGGATGCGCCGATTTCGGTGCAGACCATGACCAACACACCGACCGAGGATGTGGGCGCGACCATCGACCAGATCCGCCGCTGCGAGGATGTGGGCGCGGACATCATCCGCGTGTCCTGCCCGACCGAGGAATCGACGCGCGATTTCGACAAGATTACGCGCGCGTCTAACGTCCCCATCGTTGCTGACATCCACTTCCACTACAAGCGCGCGCTCGAAGCGGCGGACAAGGGCGCGGCCTGCCTGCGCATCAATCCGGGCAATATCGGTTCTTCCGAGCGCGTCGCCGAAGTGGTCCGTGCCGCCAAGGCCAATGGCTGCGCCATCCGCATCGGCGTGAACGCAGGGTCGCTCGAAAAGGACCTGCTCGAAAAATACGGCGAGCCCTGCCCCGAAGCGCTCATCGAGAGCGCGCTCGACCATATCAAGCTGCTGCAGGACCACGATTTCCACGAATACAAGGTCGCGGTGAAGGCCAGCGACGTGTTCCTTGCGGTCGCTGCCTATCACGGGCTGGCAGAGGCAGTGGACTGCCCCCTGCATCTCGGCATTACCGAAGCAGGCGGCCTTATCGGCGGCACGGTGAAGAGCTCCATCGGCATCGGCAGCCTGCTATGGGCGGGCATCGGCGACACCATCCGCGTTTCGCTGTCGGCAGAGCCCGAGCAGGAAGTGAAAGTCGGCTTCGAGATGCTGAAAGCGCTCGGCCTTAGGACCCGCGGCGTACGCGTCGTCTCCTGCCCCAGCTGCTCGCGCCAGGGCTTCGATGTCATCCGCACGGTAGAAACGCTCGAAAAGCGGCTCGAACACATCAAGACGCCGATGAGCCTCTCGGTGCTTGGCTGCGTGGTCAACGGCCCTGGCGAAGCGCGCGAGACCGACATCGGCCTCACCGGCGGCGGCAGCGGCAAGCACATGGTCTACCTCTCGGGCGTGAAGAACCACCACATCGAGAGCGACGAAATGCTCGACCACATCGTGAAACTGGTCGAGGAAAAGGCGGCGAAAATCGAGGCAGGTGAAGAGACCGCCTTCGACCCCCACGCGGAAGCAGCCGAATGAAGGACATGCTGGGGCGGCTCGCGAACGGGCTGCGGGTCACTTTCCTTGGCGGCCTTTCACTGTTCTGGCTGGCACCGCTCATCCCGCTGATCGTGATCGTGCCTGAGTTCGTGCAGCACATTGCCGAGATCGATCTGGGCATGTTCGGCAGCAAGGACGCCTTCAACGCGCTTGCCAACGACCCCATGCGATGGGCCTTCGGCTATTTCAAGGTTGCCGGAGTCATCCTCGCCACGCTTGCCGCAGCACGTTTCATAGGCGGAGCAGGCAAGCGCTGGTGGGACCTGCGCACCATTGCGTGGAAGCAGTTCCTCATAGCGTTGGCGCTTAATATCGGTTCCGGCCTTGTCGGATATGCGATCAAGGAAGCGATGGATGGCGATGTGCCATTGGTGCTCGACTACGGCTTCCAGATCGCGACCCTGCCGCTGCTCATCTATCTTGTCGGGCCGCTTTGGGGCGACACCAGCATGACCTTGCGCCGCGCTTATACGGTAGGCTGGATCGCGACCCTCTTCGCTGCTTTCCTCTCGATGCTGGCCTTTGCTCCTGCGCAAATGCTTCACGAATACAACCACACGCTCGCCATGGGACAGAGCGATGCCGTAGTCTGGGGCTTGATGGTCTGGGATTCGCTGCTTGTCGGCCTGATGTGCTGCTGGATGGGCGCCGGGCTCGCGGCCGGCTACTGGCTTGGCCGCCCGCCTGTTCTGGATAGCCAAGTGAACATGGCCGAGACACCCGAAGGACAGCCCGCATGAAGCATTTGGTAACGCCGCTCCTCGCACTTTCGCTGGCGGCATGCACGACCACGCCGCAGGTCGCCACGCCCTCGCATCCCGAGGCGAAATCCTACGCCGTCTCCGAAGATGCCGGCGCCGATGTCGATGCGGCGCTCGAGCGGGCGATGGCGAGCGGCAAGCATGTGCTGCTGGTGATGGGCGCCAACTGGTGCCACGACAGCCGCGCACTGGCGGGCTGGCTGGAAACGCCGCGTTTCAAGGAACTGGTCGAGGCCGAGTACGAACTCGTCTTCGTCAATGTCGGCTTGCCGCAAACGGGCGACGGGCACAATCTCGACATCGCGCATCGCTTCGGACTGGAGAAGCCGGAGGGCACGCCCAATGTCCTTGTCCTCACACCCTTCGGCACGCTGGTGAACGCCGATACGGCCACGACCTGGCGCAATGCCGCCAGCCGCAGCGAGGACGAGATTTACGACGGACTCGCCGCCTTGGCCGAGGCGGACCCGGCCTAACCCTCGCCGAAAGGCCCCGGCGGGTCGTCGGCGCGCATCCAGCCGGTTATCGAGAACCGCAAGCCCGGCGCCCACTGCGTCACGCTGCTCACCGAATGCGGCTGCGGCACGGTGAAGATATTGAGCGCATTGAAAGTGGGCTTGAAAGCCAGCTCGACATCGCCGCGCTCGTTCCAGAACTGCAACATCCCGCCCCAGTCGGTGTCCCACTCGGTGGTGAAGTTGAGCACATAGGCGGCGCGGCGCTTGTGCTCGCTCTGCGCATCGGTGTGGTACTTGAGGAAATGCGTCGGACGGAACAGCGTCGCCTGCGCATCGCACCACTTGATGTCGCCATGCCCGGTCAGCTTACGCGCGAAATCGAGGAAGCGGGCCGAATTGAGGAATTCATACACCGGGTCGAGCGACATCGGCGGCAGCTTGGGCGCGAAATAGCCCGCATACATCGGGTAGTAATTGTAGATGAACTGGTACTGCCGCCGCGCGTTCTCGAAGATTTTTTGCTGGATGGCGGCGCTGTCCTGCGGCGTCAGCTGGCGCAGGTGCAGCGGGTGCAGTTCGTTGACATGATTGCCGTCATTATAGGTCAGCCACCAGTCGAGTTCGGACAGCCGCTTGTGGATCTCCTTCGCGGTATCCTCGGTGAAGATATTCTCCACCCGCAGCCTGCTCGCCTCGGCATAGCGCGTCGCCAGCCGCTTCGCATCGAGCTTGGGATTGAGCCTGAACTTCATGCCGTCCTTCACCGTACCTCAGGCCCGCTTGTCGCGCCCGAACCATTCTGCCATTTGCGCTAGCCGATGCCCGAGGCAAACGACATTTTCGCCGATACCGACTGGCTGCCGCATGCCTACGACCCGGCGGCCGACCGCGTGCAGTTCCTACGCATCCCGCAAGGGGCTCGCAAGGAGCTGACATTCCTCGCCGAATACAAGCCGCAAAGTGCCGCGGATGCAGTGTGGATTGCAGGCGACGAGGTGCGCGCTGCGGCAGCCACTGGCCCTGCCCCCTCCTATATCTTCCACAGCGCCTTTTGCCGTTCGACGCTGCTGGTGAAAGCGCTTGACGCCTTGGATGGCGTGCGCGGGCTGAGCGAGCCGATGATATTCAACAGCCTGCAAGCCTCGCCGCCGACGCCGCAGGCACGCAGCCTCATCGCGCCGCTGATGCGCCTGCTGGGCCGCCGCGACGGGGACGAGGTGGTCATCGCCAAGCCCTCGAATTTCGCCAATGGCCTCATCCCGCTCCTGCTGCAGGACGATACATCCTCCAAGGCCATCTGCATTTACGGCACCTGCGAGGAATTCCTGCGCTCTGTCGCCAAGAAGGGGCTGGAGGGGCGCATCTGGGCGCGCAAGCAGCTGGCGCACAACCGGCGCATCGTGCCGCTCGACCTCGGCCTCGATGAAAACGCCTTTTACGAGCTGACCGATATGCAGGCCGCTGCGCTCATGTGGCTTTTCCACGTGCGGCAGTTCCACGGGCTGACGCAGACCTTCCCCGACCGCGTGCGCACGCTCCTCTCCAGCCGCTTTGTCGAGGACAAGGGAGCGACCTTTGCCGCCGCCGCCGGGTTCTACGGCTTCGAGGCGGGGACGGAGGAAATTGCCGAAGTGGCGCAGGGGCCGCTCTTCGCCAGACACGCCAAGCAGGGCGGCGATTACGAAGAGGTGGTGCGCGAACAGGAAGAGCAGGGTCGCAGCGCCGTGGTGGACGGGGAAATTGCCAAGGTCGGCGAGTGGGTTACACTCATCGCGCGCCAGTTGCAGATGCCCGTCCCGCTGCCTGCACCGCTGTTCTGAGGGCCGCGCCATCCTCCACGTCGTCCATCATGTCGATTACATGGCCCCCGCCCCGACCCGGGGGACCTTCCGCTTCGACAAATACATGGCGGTGATGGCGGCGCTGCGGACAAGCGATTACCCCGTCACCGAACATGCCCCGCCGCCCATGCCGCGCCGCTGGCTGGAAGCGGTGCATTGCCCCGACTATGTCGAGCAGGTCTTCACCGCCAGCGTCCCGCACGAGAAGGAGCGGCGGATCGGCTTTCCGGTCACGCCGCACATCGCGCAACGCGTCCAGCATACCAATGGCGGGACATGGTTCGCCGCGCAGCTTGCCCGCGGCCACGGCTATGCCGCCAATTCCGCCGCAGGCAGCCACCACGCGCTCTACGATACCGGGGCAGGCTATTGCGTGTTCAACGACCTCGCCGTGGCCGCGAACCGCCTGATTGCCGAGGGCGAAGCGCAGCGCATCCTGATCGTCGATCTCGACGTGCACCAGGGCGACGGGACAGCCAGCCTCACCGCAGGGCGCGAGGACATCTTCACGCTTTCGCTCCATGCCGAGAAGAACTTCCCGGTCCGCAAGGCCAATTCCAGCCTCGACGTGCCGCTGCCGGACGGGGTGGATGACGATGGATATCTGGAAGCGCTCGACCGCCAACTGCCGCGAGTGCTCGACGGGTTCGAGCCCGACCTCGTCCTTTACCAGGCCGGGGTCGACGGGCATGCGGACGACAGGCTGGGCCGCCTGTCACTCTCCGACGAGGGTCTGGACCGCCGCGATGAATTTGTCATCGCCGCAGTCCGCTCGCGAGGCCTCCCCGTCGCCAGTTCGCTGGGCGGCGGCTACGGCAAGGACCCGCGTGTCATCGGCGCCAGGCACGCGCGTTCGATGATTGCGTGCGCGCGTGCCAACGAGGGCTTCAGCGCTCTGCCAGCGGCGTAGCGGGCACGCCCGCCGACGTCGTCAGGATATAATCGAAACCGAGGACGACGAACCTCGTCATTCCGTCGAGTTCGGCCAGCCCCTTGTTGCGCAGCGCGCGCTTCACCGGTTCCGTCGGAATGAGGAAATGGCCTTTGTCTGCTTCGATCGGCGCGATGTCCACGCCGGCTTGCACGAGCAGGGCGCGCAGCTTGGTGCCGTCGGTATCCTTGATGGTGAAAAAACCGTCGGGGCTCGGCATGGTCGCGAGCTGCTTTCCGGCGAGCGGTAGATAGGCGATGTGTAGCGCCTCCATCCCGTTAGCTGCCGCCATGCCCTCGATAAGCGGGCCGAGGTCGAACGTGTTCATCGGAGTGGTCGCGCGCGAGCCATGGGTGGCCCCGAACTTCATCAGCACGCGCGGCGGCTTGCCTTCGCGCGCCTCGGCCGCGCGATAGGCATCGAGGAAATATTCGCGGATGATTTCGATACGGTCGAGATTGTTGTCGAGGCCGCGCCCGGTCACCCAATGCTTGTAGACCGTGGCACTGCGGCGAAGCTGAGCGAGACGGTCGAGCGCGCTCTCGTTACCCGCAAAGGCCCCCTCCAGAGCGTCCCATTCCGCATCGGTCATCGAGAACATCAGCACCGCCTGCTGGTTGCCGGTTGAGAAGGCTTCTTGCTCGCGCCTGGTCAGGTCGCCCAGCAGTGCGGGGTCCCCGCCTTCGCCCAGCAGCTCGAGATGGACCAGTGGCGAGCCGATGAATTCCTGGTCGACGCCCCAGAGTTTGCCTTCGCCAAGAAAGCCCATCGCCGCTTCGGCTTCCTCGCGATTGCCGAGGAAGGGCAGCGCCAGCGGTCGACCTTTGAGCGCCTTGGCCAGCGCATCGGGACCGCCGTCCGCAAGAACGTCACGTAGCCAGGCGGTGCTGTAAGGACCGACTTCGATGGCATAGTTGTCGAAGCCTAGGTCCGCGCCTTCGGCAGCGAGCGCGCCGAGGAATTGTGGCGCGCCCGCATAGCCATGGTCTTCGCCGACCATGACAAACTGCGATTGCGCCATCTCTTCGCGGATAATGTCGGCGCCGGGACCGGAAAGTCCGTCGGCATCGATACCGAGCGCTATCGGTGCGATGGTCGGTTCGGGGGCGGTCTCCTCCTGTGCGAGGGCAGGAGTGGCGGCAAGGCCCAGCGACAGGGCGACCAGCATGGTCAAGCGCATCATACAGTCCTTATGGGTATTAGATATATAACACACTATAACGGTAGCTGCGCTTGTCAAGCCGCCCCCCTTGCTGACCCTGGCGGCTTTCCCTGCTACAGCGCGCGCTCTGGCGGAGTCGGGAGGAGAGAATGGCCGATATGGAAACCGACTATCTCATCGTCGGCGCAGGCGCGGTCGGCCTCGCCTTTGCCGATACGCTGGTCGCGGAAGACCCCGACTGCACTGTCACCATCGTCGACCGCCATGCCAAGCCCGGCGGTCACTGGAACGACGCCTATGGCTTCGTCGCCCTCCACCAGCCGAGCGCGAACTACGGGGTGAATTCGCTCGCCTTTCCCAATGAGCACATCGATACGCACGGGCCCAACAAGGGGCTGTTCGCACTGGCGAGCGGGTCCGAAGTGCTCGCCTATTTCGAGACGGTGATGAGTGCGCGCCTGCTGCCGACGGGGCGGGTGACCTACCTTCCCTCGCACGATTTCGGCGGGATGGACGAGGACAGGCGCGCGACTGTCAGGCCGCTGTTCTCGGGCGAGGAAAAGACCATAAAGGTGCGTCGCAAGCTGGTCGATGCAACCTTCTACCAGACCTCGGTCCCCTCCACCCACAAGCGCCAGTTTGAAGTGGCCGACGGTGTCGACATCGCCCCGCCCGGCGGGCTGCTCGAGCTTTGGAAGCGCGCGGAGCAGCCGGAGCATTTCGTCATCCTCGGCGCGGGCAAGACCGCGATGGATACCGGGGTGTGGCTGATCGAGAATGGCGTCGCGCCGGAAAACATCAGCTGGGTCCGCCCACGCGAAAGCTGGCTGTGGAACCGCAAGTATACGCAGCCGGGCGCGGACAATCTCGAAACTTCGATGAGCATGCAAATCGCGATCCTGGAAGCCGCAGGGCAGGCGCAGGACGGAGCGGAATTGATGCGCATCCTTGGCGAGCAGGGATATTACCTGCGCATCGACGAAAGCGTCGAGCCGGAAATGTTCCACTTCGCCACCATCTCGCAAGGCGAGGTCGATATCCTGCGCAAGATCGAGAATGTCATCCGAATGGGACGGGTCACGGCGATCGCGCCCGGCAAGCTGGTCTTCGCGGCGGGCGAGGCCGAGGTCCCTCGAGCTAGCCTCTTCATCGACTGCACGGCCTCGGCGGTGCCGCTCGACGTGCGGCGGTCGAAGCGGCCCATTTTCGACGGCGACACCATCACGCTGCAGCCGCTGCATGTTCCGGTGGTAACCTTCAGCGCCGCGCTGGCAGCTTTCCTCGAAACGGCGTTCGAGACCGACGAGGAGAAGAACCGCTTCGCCATGCCCGGACCGTTGACCGATTCGCCAGCGACTTTTCCCTATGCGCAACTGGTCACGATGATGAACCGCGGGGCATGGGCGCAAAGCCCCGAAATCGGCAAATACCTCTCGCAATCGCGGCTCGATTTCGGCGGACCGACGCTCGCCAGGCTCATCGCGGAAGGCAGCCCGAAACTCGCGGTGCTGGGCAAGTTCCAGCAGGCGATCGCCCGACACATGCCAGATCTGATCCGGCTCGGGATGCAGGCGAAGGCGCTTCACGAGCAATCCTGAAAAGCGTTCACGGGAACGATAGATTTGTGGTATATGTTCCTTAGGTATGAAGCGACGCGATATCCTCAGGACCGGCCTCACCGCAGGCGCAGCGCTCACGCTCCCGGCGCGCGTGTTCGCGCAGGCTTCCGCCACGTCGGCGCGCGACAAGGCGCTGTTCGACATCGCCCGGCGCGAACTGGCGCGGGCAGGCGATATCATCTGGAAGAAGGATATCGTCGGGATTGCCGATTTCGGCCTGCATTCCTCGCAGGAACGCTTCCATTTCGTCGACCTCGTGAACGAGCGGGTCGAAAGTTTCTTCGTCAGCCACGGCACGGGCTCCGACAGCGAGCATGACGGGTGGCTGAAACGCTTTTCCAACATCGAGGGCAGCGAGGCGACCAGCCGCGGTGCCTATATGACGCGCAGCTGGTATCGCGGGAAATACGGCACCTCGATCCGGCTCGACGGGCTCGACCCGACCAATGACCAGGCCTTGTCGCGGGCGATCGTGATGCATCCGGCCGAATATGCGCGCCCCGAACATATCACGAAATGGGGCCGCCTCGGCCGTTCCAACGGCTGCTTTGCCCTTGGCCCCGACCAGTTCGCCAAGGTGCTTCTCGAACTAAGCGGCGGCCGACTGCTCTATGCCGACAGCCTCGGCCTGAAGCCCGATGGCAGCCGGCGGATGCCGCCGGTGGCGCAAGTCGACCTGTTGCGCAGGCCCGGTGGCGGCACTTTCGAACGGACGAACCCCGGCGTCTACTGAGCCGGGGCTATCGCTGCCTCAAGTCGTAATCTGCATATCGTCGATGATTTCGACGGCTTCCTCGCTCGTTTCACGCGCGCGGTCGGAAACGCGCGGTGCGTCGAGCGCTTCGAGCACCGGCGCATCGCGGTCGTAGATGTCCTTGAAGGTCTTCATCTGGCCTTCGACATCGGTCGCCATGGTGAAATAGGTGATATAGACCGGCCACTGCTTTTCCATCGCATAGCGCGTGTACTCGCCGCTCATGGTGATTTCGGACACCTCCTCCCGAATGGCGGGGATGTCGGCCTTGGTCTTGGCATTGCCCAGCATCGACATGGTCATGGCGAGTTCGCGCGCGCCCTGCACGCGAATGCAGCCGTGGCTCAGCGCACGGTTGTCCTGGTTGAACAGGTGACGGCTGGGCGTGTCGTGGAGGAAGATCGCGTGCTCGTTGGGCATGTCGAGCTTCATCAGGCCGAGCGAATTCTGCGGCCCCGGCTGCTGGACCACGGTGATCCAGCCGTTCGCGCCCTTCGTCGCCGTATAGCCGGCATTGCGCGCCCAGGTCGGGTTGTTCAGCACCTTGTTGCCCAGCCCCTCGCCCACGACGATCGACTGCGGTACGGTCCAGGTCGGGTTGTAGATCACCGCCTCGACCATTTCGGCAAGCTGCGGCGTCGCGGTGCGGCCGGGCTTGCCGACCACCACGCGGTAGGTGTCGATGATCTTCCCGCGCACCGTCAGGCGCAGCATGTATTCGGGCACATTGGTGACGAGGTACTGGCGCCCCAGATCCTGCGGCAGCCAGCGCCAGCGGTCCATGTTCGCGCGGATAAGCTTGATGCGGCTTTCGTCGGTCGCGGTGGCAAGCTCGGCCTTGAGCGCGGCATAGTCGGGATGCTTGGGATGGAGCGAGGTCAGCGTTTCGGCAATTTCGCCGCTGGCCAGTGCATCTTCGAGCAGCTTCCAGGTCGGCAGGCGGTCGGCATCAGGGTCGACGACGAACCACTGGCGGCGCGATTCCATCGGCGTGCGACCATCGCGCAAATCCTCGACCAGCCAGACGAAGATTTCGCTGGCGAGCTTGTTCAGTTCCTCGCTCTCCCCCGCAGCGATGGCGGCGGTGAGCGCGTCGGGTTGGTAATCGGACGGGTTCAGGCCCTCGGCCTTCATGCCGGGGATGAAATCGAGCAGCGCCTGCGCCTGCGACACGGTCCACTCGCCCTCGAGCGAGGGGATTTCCTGCACCACCTCGCCGCTCGCCATCTGGATGTCGCCGAAGGCCTCGTCGACGGTCTGCGGCGTGGCGGGAGCCTGCGTTTGCTCCTGCTCGGCCTTCGGCTGTGGCAGGATGCTCTCGGGCGCGGCGTCCTGTGCGCCTGCCGAGGTTGCAAGGAGGACGGCTGCAATCGCGCTGCCGGTCATGGTCTGGAACTTGGTCATTGGGCCCACCGAATAATGCCGTGCGCGGCGTCAATCGCGCGCTACCGGCTACATAATGCGTTATCTGGAGCGCACAATCGGCGAAAGCGGCTTGACCCTCGCTGAACCGAGTTGCGCCTGCGGCAGGGCGCTCTATGCCAGCGATGATGAGCGCGCCCGACCATTCGCTGAAACCCGTCCTCGCCACCATGGCGGGCATCGCGCTGTTTTCAGCGATGGATGCGGTAATGAAGAGCGCCAGCATCGCGGTGGGGGCCTACAGCGCCTACTTGCTGCGCTGCGCCATCGGTTTCGCCATCATCGCACCCTTCTGGTACTGGCGCGGCGGACGGATGCCAAAGGGCGAGGTGCTCAAGGTCCATTTGGTCCGCGGAGTGGTGGTCGCCTTCATGGGCTGGACCTTCTTCGCTTCGCTCGTGCGCCTGCCTCTGGCCGAAGCGATTGCCATCAGCTTCGTCGCCCCGCTGATTGCGCTTTATCTTGCGGCGATATTGTTGGGCGAGACCATCGAGCGCCGCGCGGTTTTCGCGGCCTTGCTGGGGCTGGCAGGCGTGGTGGTGATTGTCGGCGGACGTATCGGGCGCGAGAAGCTGACCGAGGACACCATGCTCGGCCTGATGCTCATCGGCATATCGGCGCTGCTCTATGCCTGGAACCTCGTGCTGCAACGCCAGCAGGCTCTGGTCGCAGGCCCTGCCGAGGTAAGCACTTTCCAGAATGGTGTGGTGACACTGACCCTGCTCGCCGGCGCGCCCTTCCTGCTCGAATTGCCGGAAGGCCGCGCATGGCTCGAAGTCACCGCAGGCGCGCTGCTTGCGGTGGGCGCGGCGCTGTTTCTAGCATGGGCCTACGCCCGCGCAGAGGCGCAGAGGCTGGTGCCGATAGAATATACCGGCTTCCTCTGGGCTTCGCTCTTCGGCTGGCTCTATTTCGGGGAGGGGGTGAGCGGCGCGACCATCATCGGCGCGGCGCTCATTATCATCGGGTGCTGGATAGCCACCCGCAGGCGACGACCCGAGCAAAGCGCTCTCTAGCGCTTCGTTATCTTATTCGGCGGTTGCGACCGTTGGTGCTGCCTCATTGGCCTGCGCTTCGCTGCCTGCGAAGGTGGCCGCGGCGGTAAACATGCCTGCCACGCCAAGGGCGGCGGCAATCACGGCGAGACGAAGGGTTCGGTGCGACTTGTCGGTCGCCTCGAGCAGGGCACTCATAATTTTAACTCCTCATGTGGGCCGCGCGCTTGCCGCGGGTTTGGCCGTGCGGCGCGATTGCCCAGATTTTGCCTTAATAACCGATGAAGCGCGCCTCGGGTTCCCGTCGAGCCGTGCCCTGAGCGCGGCCACCCTTGATTTTTTGCCCGTCACAGCGCACAGGCGCGGCACATTTTGCCGCCCTGCCCATTGGTCGGGTGACGGCTCCATACAGAAAGGAAGAAGCCCCGCATGACCCAGGTCGGCCAGGACACGCTCGGAACACGCTCCACCCTCACCGTCAACGGCAAGGATTACGCCTATTATTCCTTCGCCAAGGCAGCCGAGAAAATCGGCGACGTGTCGAAGCTCCCGTTCAGCCTCAAGGTCCTGCTGGAAAACATGCTGCGCTTCGAAGACGGCGGCTTCACCGTTTCGACCGACGATGTGCAGGCGATTGCCGACTGGCAGAAGAACCCGGCCACCGGCAAGGAAATCCAGTACCGCCCGGCACGCGTGCTGCTGCAGGACTTCACCGGCGTGCCCTGCGTGGTCGACCTTGCCGCCATGCGCGACGCGATTGCCAAGCTCGGCGGCGATACCGCCAAGATCAACCCGCAGGTTCCCGTGAACCTCGTCATCGACCACTCGGTCATGGTCGACGAGTTTGGCCACCCCAAGGCATTCGAGAAGAACGTCGAACTCGAATACGCGCGCAATGCCGAGCGTTACGACTTCCTCAAATGGGGTTCGAAGAGCTTCAAGAACTTCACCGCCGTGCCCCCGGGCACCGGCATCTGCCACCAGGTGAACCTCGAATACCTCGGCAAGGGCGTGTGGAACAGCGAAGGCCCCGACGGCCATCTGGTCGCCTATCCGGACACCTGCGTCGGCACCGACAGCCACACCACCATGATCAACGGCCTCGGCGTGCTTGGCTGGGGTGTCGGCGGTATCGAGGCAGAAGCCGCCATGCTCGGCCAGCCGATTTCGATGCTCATCCCCGAAGTCGTCGGCTTCAAGCTGACCGGCGCGATGGCCGAAGGCGTGACCGCAACCGACCTCGTGCTGACCTGCGTACAGATGCTGCGCGAAGTCGGCGTGGTTGGCCGCTTCGTCGAATTCTACGGCGAAGGCGTTGCCAACCTCACCCTCGCCGACCGCGCGACGATCGCCAACATGGCACCCGAATACGGCGCGACCTGCGGCTTCTTCGGCATCGACGACAAGACGCTCGAATACATGCGCCTTACCGGCCGCGACGAGGAAACCATCGCGCTGGTCGAAGCCTATTCGAAAGAACAGGGCATGTGGTTCACGCCCGAGAACGAGCCGGTCTTCACCAAGACGCTCGAACTCGACATCTCCAAGGTCGTCCCCAGCCTCGCCGGTCCCAAGCGTCCGCAGGACCGCGTCGCGCTGCCGCAGGTTGACGAGCTGTTCAACACCGACCTCAAGACGCTCTACAAGAAGGACGCGCCAGTTCGCGTCGATGTGGAAGGCAAGGACCATGATGTCGGCGACGGCGACGTGGTCATCGCGGCCATCACCAGTTGCACCAACACCTCCAACCCCGACGTGCTGATTGCCGCCGGTCTCGTCGCCAAGAAGGCGCGCGAGAAGGGCCTGGCGCCCAAGCCGTGGGTCAAGACCAGCCTCGCACCGGGTTCGCAGGTCGTCACCGACTATCTCGAAAAGAGCGGGTTGCAGGACGATCTCGACGCCATGGGCTTCGACCTTGTCGGCTATGGCTGTACCACCTGCATCGGCAACTCGGGCCCGCTCGCCCCGCCGATCAGCAAGGCCATCAACGGCAACGACATCGTCGCCGCATCGGTCCTGTCGGGTAACCGCAACTTCGAAGGCCGCGTGTCGCCCGACGTACGCGCCAACTTTCTCGCCTCGCCGCCGCTCGTGGTCGCCTACTCGATTCTCGGCACGGTGACGCAGGACATCACCGAAACCCCGCTCGGCCAGGACCAGGACGGCAACGACGTGATGCTGGCCGATGTGTGGCCGACGAACGAGGAAATCCGCGATCACCGGACCAAGAACATCGACCGCCAGATGTTCGAGACCCGCTATGCCGACGTCTACAAGGGCGACGAGCACTGGCAGGCGATCAAGGTCGAAGCTTCCGACACCTACAGCTGGAACCCGACCAGCACTTACGTCGCCAGCCCGCCCTATTTCGAAGGCATGGGCATGGAGCCGGCTCCGCTGACCGACATTAACGGTGCGAAACCGCTCGCCATCCTCGGCGATTCGACCACTACCGACCACATCTCGCCCGCCGGCTCGATCAAGGAAGATTCGCCTGCTGGTGAATACCTCAAGAGCCACCAGGTCGCGAAGCAGGACTTCAACTCCTACGGCTCGCGCCGCGGCAACCACGAAGTCATGATGCGCGGCACCTTCGCCAATATCCGCATCAAGAACGAGATGGTCCCGGGCGTCGAAGGCGGCGAGACCGTCTACAATGGCGAGCAGATGCCGATCTACGACGCGGCGATGAAGCACAAGGCCGACGGCACGCCGCTGGTCGTCATCGCAGGCAAGGAATACGGCACGGGTTCGAGCCGCGACTGGGCGGCGAAGGGCACGATCCTTCTGGGTGTGCGCGCCGTGATCGTCGAAAGCTTCGAGCGTATCCACCGCTCCAACCTCGTCGGCATGGGCGTACTGCCGGTCCAGTTCAAGGATGGCGACACGCGCCAGAGCCTGGGCCTGACGGCAAGCGACAGCTTCACCATCAAGGGCCTTGCCGACCTTACGCCGGGCCAGGACATCGAAGTCGAAGTCACCCGCGAAAACGGCGAGACCTTCAGCTTCACCGCGCTCTGCCGCATCGATACGGCGAACGAGATGGAATATTACCGCAACGGCGGCATCCTCCATTACGTCTTGCGTAAACTGGCCGCAGCCTGATGCTGCGCGGGGCGCTCCTCCTGCTGGCGGCGGCGAGTGTTGCCTCCTGCGGGAATGCGTCCCCCGTTGCCGAAACCAAGACCCCCGGCCCACGCGAGGTCGGGGTCCTCACCATCGAGCCGCAGGCACTCGCCACGCGGCTCGAGGCTGGCGAGGCTATCCAGCTCATCGACGTGCGCTCTGCGGAAGAGTTTGCCGAGGGCCACATCGCTGGCGCCATCAACCTCCCGGTCGACGTTTTCGACCCCGCCAAGCTCCCCGATGCAGGCGGTGCGGATCTCTTCCTCTATTGCCGTTCGGACCGCCGTTCCGGCATCGCGGCCGAGAGATTGGCCGAGGCGAAGAACGCCACTGCCGTCCATATGGAGGGCGGCATCCTGGCGTGGGAAGAGGCGGGCCTCCCCGTTAAGCAGTAACTATTTATCGAACATGTCGCCCTGCGGCCTTTCGGGTGCACCCGGCGGTGTCATGCCGAGGTGGTTCCAGCCGCCATCGTTGAGCATCCGCCCACGCGCGGTGCGGGCGATGAGGCCGAGCTGGATGAGGTAGGGCTCGATGACCTCCTCCACCGTATCGCGCGGCTCAGAGAGGCCAGCGGCCAGCGTTTCCACGCCCACAGGCCCGCCCTTGTAGGTGGTCGCAATCATGGTGAGGTAGCGCCGGTCCATCGCATCGAGGCCAAGGCTGTCGACCTCGAGCCGAGTCAGCGCCTCGTCCGCCACCTTGGTCGTCACCACATCCTCACCCAGCACGCTGGCGAAATCGCGCACGCGGCGCATCAGGCGGCCTGCGACGCGCGGCGTACCGCGCGAACGGCGGGCAATCTCGCGCGCCCCGCCCTCGTCGATCCCCATGCCGAGCAGCCCGGCCCCGCGGGTGACGACCTTCAAGAGCTCGTCCTCGGTATAGAAGTTGAGGCGCACCGGAATGCCGAAACGGTCGCGCAAGGGCGTGGTCAGCAGCCCCTGCCGCGTGGTCGCGCCGACCAGCGTGAAGGGCGGCAAATCGATCCGCACGCTGCGCGCCGAGGGCCCCTCGCCGATAATGATGTCGAGCGCGCGGTCCTCCATCGCCGGATAAAGCACTTCCTCGACCACCGGATTGAGGCGGTGGATCTCGTCGATGAAGAGCACGTCATTGGGCTCGAGATTGGTGAGCAGCGCGGCAAGGTCGCCCGCCTTGGCGATCACCGGCCCTGACGTAGCGCGAAAACCGACGCCCAATTCCTTCGAGACAATCTGCGCCAGCGTGGTCTTGCCGAGGCCGGGAGGGCCGAAGAACAACACATGGTCCATCGCCTCGCCGCGATTCTTCGCCGCCTCGATAAACACGCGCAAATTCTCGCGCGCCGCCTTCTGCCCGACGAACTCGGCGAGCGATTTAGGACGCAGCGCCGCATCCGGGTCTTCCGGCTGCCGGTCAGGCGAATGGAGGGGGACGGGGTCAGTCACGGTATGTTGGTGAAGCCTTCGTTGTGCAGAACGGAATTGGCAACGGTTTGCGACAAGGTCATCGTCACTCCCGGTAGCAAATCTTCATTGCGGATGCCGTGAGAGGCGGCAGCTTGGCCGCATATGAAGAACCGGACACCCTTTTCGAGCATCTTGGCGACAACCTCACGATTGGGATTAGCTCGGTCCGGATACTTGCGCGAATATGCCGTATCGTTGGTCACATCCCAGCTCGCTGACCCGTGCACCACAATTGCAACGTGAATATACTCGGCAGGAACACCATTATCAGCCAGCAGATTGATATAACGAGCGGCACTATCGAAACGCCAATTTATCGCGCCGTCCTTGGCCCCTTCGGAGGTATCGAAAACTGCCTTGAAAACCTGTCCTTCGACAGGTTGCATGTTTTCGACAGGCGCCCAGCGGCCGAATACCGAGAACACCGGACCACTCTCACTCAGGAAGTCCTGCGCCTGCACGGGGGCGGCGAATGCGCAGGCGGCAAGGAGGCAACCGACTATCCGCTTAAACATGCTAAAACTCCATCCTGTCAAAACGGGTTCACCGTGTAGCCGCGCTGCTGGAGCTTGGCGTGGGCGGTCATGGCGGAGAGGTCCATCTCGACGCCTTCGATCAGTTGGTCCGCGCTGACGCCCTGCGCGGTGGCGCTCTGGCCGCAGACGATGAAGCGCACGCCGTGGTCGAGCATGGCGCGCACCATCGCAGCGTTGCCGTTCTCGCCCTCGCGCTCATGCGCCGCCCAGCCCTCTGCCGAAAGCACGTCGAGCACGGCAGGCCCGTGTACCACCACGGCCACGCGAATATTCTCTTCCGCCACACCATTGGCGACATGCATGTTGATGAACCGCGCCGCGCTCTCGAAGCCGCGATTGCGCGCGCCTTCCTCGGCCGCTTTGGCGACATCGAAGCTGTGCGAAAACTCGGTGTCGGCAGCGAAGGGCTCCAACCCATCTATTGCAGCATGCGGGCCGAAATCGTGAAACACCGGGCCGGTCTTGAAGGCGCTCATATCCTGCGCGCTGACCGAGCTGGCCAGCAAGGCCGCCGCCGCGCTCATCAAAGTCATTTTCAATGCGATGGCCTTCATCCCGCTGCCCTCTTCAAAGCCACGCGGATGAGGTCGCCCTCGCTCGCGCCTTCGCCCAGCTCGCCCTGCGCCGCTGCCACCGCGCGTGCCGCCACGGCGGGCTTGAAGCCGAGGTTCTCCAGCGCGCTCACGGCATCGGCGCTCGCCCCGCCCGCAGGCGTCGCCGGGGCCGCGCCGCCAGCCATTCCGCCGCCCGGAAGCGCGCCCGCCTTGTCCTTCAACTCGTTGACGATGCGTCCGGCAAGTTTCGGCCCCACGCCCTGCGCGCGGGCGATCGTCGCCGCATCACCGTTCGAGCAGGCCTGCTGCACCTCGCCGGTCGACAATGCCGAGAGGATCGCGAGCCCGACCTTACTACCCACGCCCTGCACCTGCGTAAGCAGGCGGAACCAGTCACGCTCGGCAGCCTCGGCGAAACCGAGGAGGCGCATGTCGTTCTCGGACACCTGCAAGTCGGTATAGACCGTGCAAGCCTCTCCCTTCTCGCCCAGCGCGGCGAGCGTCTTGGTCGAGCAGTGGACGAGGTAGCCGACGCCCGAAACATCGATCACCGCCCAGTCGCTACCGGTTTCGTCGAGCAGGCCCTTCAGCTTCGCAATCATGGTTTGTTCTTTACGCTACCCTTGCAGATTTGCCAGTCCGCCTCGTCGCTTCTCCCCGTTCGTATCGAGCGCAGTCGAGAGACCGGCTTGGGTGGGCGCGAGAAAACGTGTCTCGACTACGCTCGACACGTACGGCGGTTGGGTTAGAAGGGCGGGCATGAGCTGGAACACATTCGGACGCGTGCTTCGCTTCACCACCTGGGGAGAAAGCCATGGCCCTGCCATCGGCGCGGTTCTCGACGGGTGTCCGCCGGGTATCGAACTTGCCGAGGCCGACATCCAGCCCTTCCTCGACGCGCGCAAGCCGGGGCAGAACAAGTTCACCACCCAGCGCAAGGAGCCGGACGAGGTCCGCATCCTGTCGGGCGTGTTCGAGGGCAAGACCACCGGCACCTCGCTCTCGCTGCTGATCGAGAACAAGGACCAGCGCTCGAAAGACTATTCGGAAATCGCCAAGACCTATCGTCCCGGCCATGCCGACTATGCCTATGACGCGAAATACGGCTTTCGCGACTATCGCGGCGGCGGCAGGTCGAGCGCGCGCGAGACGGCGATGCGAGTGGCGGCGGGCGCAGTGGCGCGCAAGATCATCGGCGGGGTCAGCATCCTCGCCTATGTCAGCGAAATCGGCGGCGACCGGATCGACCCTGCCAATTTCGACCGCGAAGAAATCGCCCGAAACCCTTTCTGGTGCCCCGACGCCGAGGCGGCGAAACGCTGGGAGGCGCTGGTCGACGACGCGCGCAAGGCCGGTTCATCGCTCGGCGCGGTGGTCGAATGCGTGGCGACGGGCGTGCCTGCCGGATGGGGCGCACCGGTCTATGCCAAGCTCGACAGCGACCTCGCGGCAGGGATGATGAGCATCAACGCGGTCAAGGGCGTGGAAATCGGCGACGGCTTCGACGCCGCACGCCTGACCGGCGAGCAGAATGCCGATGCCATCTCACCGGGCGAGGATGGCCCCGAGTTCGCCGCCAATCACGCTGGCGGTATCGCGGGAGGCATCTCGACCGGCCAGCCGGTGGTGTGCCGCGTGGCGTTCAAGCCGACCAGCTCGATCCTTACCCCCGTCGCCAGCGTGGACCGCGAAGGAAACGCCGCGCAAGTCCGCACCAAGGGCCGCCACGACCCCTGCGTCGGCATCCGCGGCACGCCCGTGGTCGAAGCGATGATGGCGCTGGTGCTGGCAGACCACATGATGCTGCACCGGGCTCAAGTCTCTGAAAGGTAGCACGAGCGTTAAACCGCTCTGTGCGGGTTATAATCAGCCCCGCTGGGGCTCTGCCACATACATGACCGCGCCGAGCCCCAGGCCGTATTCGATACATTCCTCGGGCGTTGGCGAATAGGCCTCGACCGCAAAGCCGGCATCCTTCACCCGCTCGACAAAATCGCGGCCATAGCGGCGGATATGGTCGAACTGGCCGAAGTACTTGATGCGCTCCGCCACGGTGGGCGCGGGGCGTTCGAAGCTTTTTTCCCAGTGGTGAACCATGGGGACCATCAGCAAGGCGAAGCCGTCATCGGTGAGGATGCGTTCGAGTTCGCGCAGCGCCTTGGCGTCGTCGACATGCTCGAGCACGTGCGAGCACACGATCACGCCGACAGATTTATCGGCCATGTCGATCTGTTCGATGTTGATAACGAGCTCGGCAACGCCGGGTTCGAGATCGGCTGTGACATAGCTTTCGACATGGGGACGAAGCAGCGTCTCGATCGCCTTTTCGGGCGCAAAATGAAGCAGGCGCTTGCCCGCGAAACGCGCCTTGTTGCCATCGCGTTCGAGCCACAGCGCCAGCTGGCGGTGCCTCTCGAGCGATTTGCATTTGGGGCATTGTGCTTCCGGCCTTACCGGAAAGCCGAAGGGGCCGAACAAGCCCTCGTACTGGCAGATGGGGCAGGAGCGCTTTTCCGGCCTGGTCGCGTTGCGCAAAGTGTGCACCGCCTGCTTTGCGCGCCAGATCAACCTTCCAAGCATTTTCGACCCCTTTTGCCCATATGCTGCGATACCACGCCTAACACCAATATGCGCGGATGACAGCCGATATAATGCTGCCATTTACCATCGAAATCCTATTTACTGCGGGCTTTCCGAAAGTTCCAAGTCACTGATTGAAAATTCCGATGTTCGCAATCGCACAAAATCGCTTTTGTGCATCGCAGCACGCCCTATCTGGGAGCCCTGAGTTTCAAACCCGAATAACGGAGAAAAACCATGGGTATCATCGGAAGCACCATCAAGCCTTTCAACGCCACCGCCTTCCAGGCCGGCAAGGACTTCTTCGACGTCACCGACGAAGACGTGAAGGGCAAGTGGGCCGTCTTCTTCTTCTATCCGGCCGACTTCACCTTCGTCTGCCCGACCGAGCTCGAAGACCTCGGCGAGCAGTACGCCATGCTCCAGAAGATGGATGTCGAAGTCTATGCCGTGTCGACCGACACGCACTTCAGCCACAAGGCTTGGCACGACACCTCGGAGAAGATCGGCAAGCTGAACTTCCCCTTCCTCGGCGACCAGAACCACGTCCTTGCACGCAACTTCGACGTGCTGCGTGAAGGCGCAGGCCTTGCCGACCGTGCAACCTTCGTGGTCGACCCGGACGGTGTCATCCAGATCATGGAACAGACCTGCGAAGGCGTCGGCCGCAATGCCAACGAACTCGCCCGCAAGATCAAGGCTGCACAGTATGTCCGCGCCAACCCCGGCCAGGTCTGCCCGGCAGCCTGGGAAGAAGGCAGCGACACGCTGGCCCCCTCGCTCGACCTTGTCGGCAAGATCTAAGCGGAAACCTCCCGTTAAGGTGGGCGAACATAGTGGCGCCCACCCCAAGAGCCCGAGAGCCATAATCTCGGGTCGCTGGAAGGCCCGGGGCACTCCCTCCCCCCCGCCCCGGGCCTTTTTCCAAATCCAATTTTTTCAAAGCCCCATCGCAACCAACGCCCGGAGTCCGTCCATGCTCGATGCAAACCTGACCCAGCAGCTGAAGACCTATCTTGCGAACCTGCGCGAGCCGGTAGAGCTGGTCGCTTCGCTCGGTGACGACGAGAAGTCGCAGGCGACGCGCGAACTGCTCGAAGAGATTGCCGCGCTGCACGATATGGTGTCCGCCAGCTTCGACGGCACCGACGAACGCAAGCCCAGCTTCGTCATCCGCCGCGCCAGCGATGCGGAGAAGTGGGTGCGCTTTGCGGGCCTACCGATGGGTCACGAGTTCACTTCGCTCGTGCTCGCGCTGCTCTGGGCCGGCGGTCATCCGCCCAAGGTCGATGCCGACCTGCTCGAACAGGTCCGCGGCCTCGAAGGCAATTTCCATTTCGAGATGTATTTCTCGCTCTCGTGCCACAACTGCCCCGACGTGGTGCAGGCGCTGACGCTGATGGCGCTCGAGAATCCGCGCGTCACCGCAACGCTCATCGAGGGCGGTACTTACAAGGACGAGGTCGAGCAACGCGACGTGATGGCCGTGCCCGCGACCTTCCTCAACGGCGAGCCGTTCTACAACGGCAAGATGGAGCTCGCTGAAATCCTCGCCAAGGTCGACACTGGCGCAGACGCAAAGGCAGCCGAGAAGCTCGCCGCCAAGGACCCGTTCGAAGTGCTCATCATCGGCGGCGGGCCCGCCGGTGCAGCCTCGGGCATCTATACCGCGCGCAAGGGCTTTCGCACCGGTATCGCGGCTGAACGCTTCGGCGGCCAGCTGCACGACACGCTCGGCATCGAGAACCTGCCCGGCACCGCCTACACCGAAGGCCCGAAGCTGGCTGGCCAGCTCGAAAGCCAGGTCGGCGAGAACGAAATCGACCTGATGAACCTCGCCAAGGCAGTGAAGCTCGTGCCCGCCAAGGAAGAAGGCGGCTTGCATACGGTCGAACTCGGCAATGGCGCTTCGCTCAAGGCCCGCAGCCTCATCCTTGCAACCGGCGCGCGCTGGCGGAACCTCGGCGTTCCGGGCGAGGCCGAATATCGCAACAAGGGCGTGGCCTATTGCCCGCACTGCGACGGCCCACTTTTCAAGGGCAAGCGGATCGCGGTCATCGGCGGCGGCAATTCGGGTGTCGAGGCCGCCATCGACCTTGCCAAGATCGTCGGCCACGTCACGCTCATCGAATATGACGACAAGCTGCGTGCCGATGAAGTGCTCCAGAAGAAGCTGCGGAGCATGAGCAATGTCGAAATCGTCACCAGCGGCCAGACCACCGAGATTACCGGCAAGGATGGCAAGGTCGACGGGCTCGTCGTGAAGGACCGCAAGAGCGGCGAAGAACGCCGGATCGATCTGGAAGGCGTGTTTGTGCAAATCGGCCTCGTGCCGAATACCGAATGGCTCGAGGGCAGCGGCCTCGAACTGACGAAATTCGGCGAGATCGTCACCGACGAGGAAGGCCGCACCAATCTGCCCGGCATCTTCGGCGCGGGCGATGTCACCGACGTGCCCTACAAGCAGATCGTCGTGGCGATGGGCGAAGGCTCGAAAGCCGGTCTCTCGGCCTTCGACTATCTCATCCGCACCGAGCCTGCCGAGGATATCGCGCAAGCTGCCTGACCCGGCCATAATCCGGACATGAAAGCGCCGTCATTCCAGCGGGATGGCGGCGCTTTTGCTTGCGAGAGCTTGACCTGCCGCAAAATCGCCTCAGGCAATCAATTTGAACCGTTTAATCGATTGGACGGATTAGAAGGCGGGGTTCACTGTGCTCTCATTCTCGGACGGGAGACCGAGTCTTTTATAGAGGAGAGAGCTTTCATGGACGCAAAGACCGGAGATATCAGCGGATGCCCCTTTCACGGAGATAGCGGGACACGCGGGCTTTTCGGACGCCGCAACCGTGACTGGTGGCCGGACCAGCTCGACCTCGAGATCCTGACCGAGGGTGGCCGCGCGGCCGACCCGATGGGTGACGACTTCGACTATTGCGAAGCCTTCAACGCGCTCGACTACAAGGCGCTGAAGCAGGACCTCACCGATTTGATGACCGACAGCCAGGAATGGTGGCCGGCAGACTATGGCCACTACGGCCCCTTCTTCATCCGCATGGCCTGGCACGCAGCGGGCACCTATCGCACCGGCGACGGGCGCGGCGGCGGCGGCAGCGGCCAGCAGCGCTTCGCCCCCTTGAACAGCTGGCCCGACAACGGCAATCTCGACAAGGCGCGCCGGCTGCTGTGGCCGATCAAGCAGAAATACGGCAAGCACATCAGCTGGGCCGACCTCTTCATCCTCACTGGCAATGTCGCCATCGAATCGATGGGCGGCCCCGTCTTCGGTTTCGGCGGCGGCCGCAAGGACGTCTTCGATCCGGAAACCGTCTATTGGGGCACCGAGGAAAAGTGGGTCGATACGGGCGCCGAAACCCGCATCCAGCCCGACGAGGGCATGGCGCTGGAAAACCCGCTCGCCGCGATCCAGATGGGCCTCATCTACGTCAATCCGGAAGGACCGGGCGGCAATCCGCATGATGCCGAAGGCATGGCCCGCGACATGCGCGAAACCTTCTCCCGCATGGCGATGAACGACGAGGAAACCGTTGCCCTTACCGCGGGCGGGCATGCCTTCGGCAAGGCGCATGGCGCCAAGCCCGCCGACACCTTCGGCAGCGCACCCGAAGGCGAGACGCTGCACCGCATGGGCTTCGGCTGGCTCACCGATCCCGACGAGATCGGCAAGGGCCACATCACCACTTCGGGCATCGAGGGCGCATGGACCCCGAACCCGACGCAGTGGGGCGGCGACTATTTCCGCCTGCTGTTCAAATATGACTACGAGCTGGTCCAGTCGCCCGCGGGCGCAAACCAGTGGCAGCCGGTCAATCCGGACCCCGAGGACATGGCGCCCGATGCGCGCGACCCGTCCAAGAAGGTCCCGACGATGATGACCACCGCCGACATGGCTCTGAAGCGCGACCCGGAATATCGCAAGATTTCCGAGCGTTTCCGTGACGACCAGGCGGCGCTCGACGACGCCTTCGCGCGCGCATGGTTCAAGCTGTGCCACCGCGACATGGGACCCAAGGTCCGCTATCTCGGCCCCGAGGTTCCCGAGGAAGACCTGATCTGGCAGGATCCCGTCCCGGCCGGCACGCAGGTTTCGGACAGCGATGTCTCATCGTTCAAGTCGAAGGTGCTCGATAGCGGGCTGTCGATTGCCGAACTGGTGAAGGCAGCCTGGGCCTCGGCCTCGACCTACCGCAATTCGGACCATCGCGGCGGCGCCAACGGCGCGCATATCCGCTTCGACGAGATCAGGAACTGGAAGGTCAATGATCCCGAAGAGCTCGGTAAGGTTCTGAACAAGCTCGACGAGATCCGCGGTGGCATTTCGATGGCCGACGCCATTGTCATCGCCGGCTCGGCTGCGGTCGAGAAGGCGGCGAAGGATGCGGGATTCGACATCTCCGTCCCCGTCACCACGGGTCGTGGCGATGCGAAGGCGGAAGACTTCGACGCGGAAAGCTGGGAGCCGCTGGAACCGTTCGCCGACGGTTTCCGCAACTACCTCAAGACCAAGGCCTCGGTGAAAACCGAGGACATGCTGGTCGACCGCGCCCACCTGCTCGGCTTGTCGATCCCGGAGATGACCGTATTGGTCGGGGGCCTGCGCGCCATGGGTGCGGTCACCAGGCACACGACGCATGGCCACAAGATGGGCGTCCTCACCGAAACGCCGGGCAAGCTCGACAACAGCTTCTTCACCAACCTGCTCTCGATGGGCGTGATTTGGGATGCGGTCGACGAGAGCGGCGACGAGGAATTTGTCGGCACCTGCCGCAAGACCGGCAAGGAACTGTGGCGCGCGACGCGCACCGATCTCGTCTTCGGTTCAAACTCGCGCCTGCGCGCTGTGGCCGAAGTCTATGCCGAGAATGGCAATGAGGAGAAGTTCGTGCGCGATTTCGTCAAGGCCTGGGCCAAGGTCATGGACGCCGATCGCTTCGACCTCACTTACGCGAAGTACCATAAGTAGGGCCGCCAAGGACCCTTCGGGACTGTAGGGAGCCCCCGTCCGCAAGGCGGGGGCTTTTTGCTGGCTTGGCCACGGGGACCGGCGCGGCTAGGTGGCGAAAATGGACATCACCTCATCCGGGCCCTCGCGCAGCCTTGCCGCGCTCGTCTCCATCCTCGCCATCGGCTCGCTCGTCGCGCAGGTGGCGGGCAATATGCAGCGCGGGGATGCCTTCTTCCCGGTCGTCGGCTGGATGTTCCAGTTCTTCACCATCTGGGGCAATCTCGCAGCCGGACTGGTCTTCGGCTGGATAGCCGTGAGCGGGCGAGTTGAACCTCGCGTGCCTTTCGCGCTGGCCGCTGCGCTGGTGATTATCGCGGCGGTCTATCACCTGCTGCTCGCTTCCGCGCACCACCCCGAAGGTATCGACTGGTGGACCAATATCGCCCACCACACGCTGGTGCCTGCAGGCGGCGTGCTCTGGTGGCTGCTGTTCTCGCGCGACGGCCTCGCCGGTTGGCGCTCGCTACCCATCGTGATGCTGGTGCCGGTGATTTACGGCGCCTTCGCACTGGTGAATGGCGCGTTGACGGGGTTCTATCCCTATTTCTTCCTCGATCAGCCTAGCCTCGGGCTGGGAATGGTCCTGCTCAACATGGTCGGGCTCGCCATCATCTTCATGGCCGTCGCCGCCTTGCTGCTGCTCGTGCGCAAGCTTATCCGCGCTGCCGCCTGAGCACGATGTAGAGCGCCCCCTCGCCGCCGTGGCGGATATGGGCGCGGCGCACGGCGGCAATGGCCGAATGGTGGCCCGAATGTGCCAGCCAGTCGAGCACCTTGGCCCGGATTGCCCCGCGCTTGCTGCCACGGTCGGCAGGGTCGACCGGGCGCGGCTTGCCGGTCACCAGCAGGATTGTGCGCGCTCCCATGGCGCGGGCCTGCGCAATCCCGCTCATCAGCTGGTCGTAGGCGGCATCGAGACCATGCCCGTGCAAGTCGAGCGTGAAGTCGGGCTGGATGGCACCGGACTTGAGGCGCTTGTCCCACTGCCCGTCAAGATTGCCCGGCGGGTTAGGCGCCGGCCTGGGTTGGGGCATCTTCGGCGGTGCAGGCCGCTGCGGCTTCAACAGGATTTTCTTCGGGAGAACCGGAGCAGGAGCAGGGTTGGCGGCGAGCGTTTTCACGGGGCGCGCATGCATCGGCTCGACGGTCGCGGCGACCTTTTCCCAGGCCTCCGCTTCTTCGGCGCTCAGGCCACGCGGCGCACTCATTGCTCGAGGCGCGCGAGCGTCCCCTTGGGCAAGAGCAGGTAGGCCTTCCCGCTGCTGCTCATGCCGCCCGCAATTTCACGAGCGTCAGCGCCATTGCCCCAGAAAGTGTCGAAGCGATTGGCGCCCTTGATGGCCCCGCCCGTGTCCTGTGCGATCCAGAGGCCGTCGGCCACGTCCGCCTCCATGTCGAGCCAGACCGGCGCGCCGTAGGGGACGAACTTGGGGTCCACCGCCACGCTGTCTTGCCGGAAGACAGGCACTTCGAGCGACCCCAGCGGCCCCTCGGTGTCGAGCTCGCGGAAGAAGATCCAGCTCTTGTTGAGGTTCATGATCTCGTCGGCGCGTGTCGGATTGTCGCGCAGCCAGCCCATCAGGCCCTGCATCGATGTCGGATAGTCGGTCCCGTCGCCGATCAGCCCCTGTTCGCGCATGGGCCGCCCGATGGCGACATATTCACGGCCGTTCTGGCCGGAATAACCGATGCGCATCACGCCGCCGTCGGGGAGCCGCAGCAGGCCGCTGCCCTGTATTTGCAGGAAGAAGAATTCGACCGGGTCTGCCGCCCAGGCAATGACCGGAACCTTGCCGTCGAGAGCGCCCGCGACGATTTCGGAGCGCTCGTAATATTGCACGAACTCGCCTTCCTCATTGTAACGCCCGAGCGGCGGGCGTCCGGTGCGTTCGGCTTCAGGCATATCGTCAGGCCAGGCGCGCACGAGGTCTTCGGGATAAGCGTAGACGGGGACCTCGTAACCGGGAGCCTGCACGCGGCTGCCCTGGATTTCGGGCTCGTAATAGCCGGTGGCAAAGGCACTCCCGTCGCCAACCACGACGGTTTCGAATTGCGCGCGGAAGAAGTCGGCGGCATCACCGGACCAGTTTGCAGCGGCCCCGCAAGGTGCCTGCCAGTCGATGCGGCGGGTCAGCCCGCTCACGTCATCACGGAAGAGGATCTTGTCGCAAGACCGCTTGAACGCCGCGAGCGCCGACCCAGCATCCCAGTCGACAAAGGGCATGGTCTCGATTGGCGGACCGGCCGTCAGCGTGGCTGCAAGCGCGGTATCCGCCGGTATCGGTTCGGGCTGGTCTACTACGCCGCTGTCCAGTGGCGGGCGAGCGTCGGGAATGGCAGTACATCCCGCGAGACTGATGGCTGCGACCAGCCCGGCGAGACGATGCATTTTCCTGGCTCCGGATTTTAAGGGTTTGGCTCAGCCCTGGTCGGTTTCGTCGAGAACCCAGTTCGGGTCCAGCGCATCGACATTGCGGGTGAAGGTCCAGATGTCGCGGCTTTCGACCGCATCGTCGAGCGAACCGTCGATGACATTGCCGTCCTTGTCGCGCGTCAGCGAGGCAATGTCCGAAACGAACAGCACGGCAATCCGCGCGGTCCGCTTGTCGAGCTCGGCCGAATGGATCGTCGCATCCTCGATCCGGATGAGGCGGTTCTCCAGCTTTTCGCCAGCCGCTTCACGCGCATCGATGGCTGCCGAGAAGCCGGCATAGACATCATCGTCTGTCAACTCGCGCAGGGTTTCCTTGTCGCCGTTCCAGAAAGCTTCGAGAACCATGCCATAGGCGGCCTTGGCGCCTTCGAGGAAGGCCAGCAGGTCGAAACGCGGATCGGCGCTGGCAATCGCGCGAATGGCGCTTTCATTGGCCGACGACGCATTGTCCACGCTGCGCAGCTGCACCGGCTGGCGGACGGGCTGGGCTGCAGGCTGTGCGGCCGGGGGCACCTGCCCATCGGGCGCGTCGAAACGGTGGCGCGCAGGCTCTTCTTCATGCTCGCTGCGTTCGCCGAGCACGGAATAGAGGCGCAGCCCGAGAAAGGCGGCGATAACGGCGAGAATGACGATCTCGGTGATCACGATTAACTGTCCAATCAGGTGTTCTTATCTGCCTACGAGCCACGGGGGCGTGCAGTTCCACATATACCTGCCTTAGATAGGGAGGAATTACAAACGGGCAATGACTTGCCGCGCTCCATTTGCGGCGCATTGCTCCGCTGGGCGCGGAGTGCTAGGCGCGCCCACGAACCAATCCGGGCAGCCATAAGGCCGCCGGAACCTCCGATTCGATTTACGTGAAAGCAGTGATTTCCCATGGCCGATGAAAACGACGTACTGACCGACATCAACCCCGACCCCGCAGCGGGTGCGAATGGCGCGGACAACCGCCCCACCGTCGGCCTGATCAACCAGTACATCAAGGACCTCTCGGTCGAGAACCCGAACGCTCCGAAGGCTTTCCAGTGGAAGGAACAGCCGAAGATCGACGTGCAGGTCAACATCGCTTCGGAACGCGTGAACGAGGAAATTCACGAGGTCGAACTCAAGCTCATCGTCCGCGCCGACACCGAGAAGGGCAATCTCTACCTCGTCGAGCTGTCCTATTGCGGTCTCGTCGGCATCCGCAACGTGCCCGACGAGCACGCACATGGCTTCCTCTTTGCCGAGACCCCGCGCCTGCTGTTCCCCTTCGCGCGCTCGATCATTGCCGAAGCCACGCAGAACACCGGTTACCCGCCGCTGATGCTCGATCCGATGGATTTCGATGCCCTCTACCAGCAGCAGCTCCAGGCCCGCGCGGCGCAGCAGGGCCAGACCGCGCCCGCGCCGGCCGGCGACGCCTGATAGACGAGAGACCAGCTAGGCCATGAGCCTGCTCAAACATGTCGGGACGATCGGCTCGCTCACCATGGTGAGCCGCGTCGCCGGCATGGCGCGCGAGATGATCTTCAGCCGCGTGCTCGGCGCCAATGCGGTGACCGATGCGTGGTTCCAGGCCTTCATCATCCCCAATGTCTTCCGCCGCCTGTTCGCGGAAGGAGCGTTCTCGGCCGCCTTCGTGCCGATGTTCTCCAAGCGCCTCCACGGGGACGGCGGCCTTGAGAGCGCACGCAGCTTTTCCGACGATGTGCTGAGCATCTTCCTGCCGGTCCTCATCCTGCTGTGTGCGGTGATGATGATTGCCATGCCCTGGGTCATCTGGGTGCTGGCGGAAAAGCCCATTGATCCGACCGAATTCGACATGGCGGTGCAGTTCGCCCGCATCATGTTCCCCTACATCCTGCTGGTCAGCCTGGTGACGCTGTTCACCGGCATGCTGAATTCGGTCAGCCGGTTTGCGCCCGGAGCAAGCTTCCCGATAATCCTCAACCTCGTCCTCATCGCGGCGCTGCTCGGCAGCGAATACGCCGCGGCAACGCTCGGCTGGAGCGTGGAGAAGGTCGGCTTCGTCGTCGCCTGGGCCGTGCCCGTGGCAGGCGTGCTGCAGCTTTTGTGGCTCTATATCTGGACCCGGGTGGAAGGCTTCCGCCCGCGTATCCTGTGGCCGCGCATCACGCCCGAGGTGAAGCGGCTGTCGATCATCGCCCTGCCCGCAGCCATCGGTGGCGGCGCCTACCAGATCAACACGCTGGTCCAGCTCTACTTCCTCAACCAGCTCTACGAGGGCTCGGTCAGCCACATGAACTACGCCGACCGGCTGAACCAGCTGCCGCTCGGTATCATCGGCATCGCGCTGTCGACCGCCATCTTGCCGACGCTGTCGAAGTTCGTCGGCGGCAATAACAAGGAAGGCGCGGACCGTATCCAGTCCGACGCAATCGAGCTGTCGATGCTGCTGACCATTCCTGCAGCGGTCGCCATGGCGATTTGCGCGACGCCTTTCATTACGATGATTTTCCAGGGCGGACGCTTCACGATTGAAGATGCTGCTGCAGCAGGCTCGGTGCTGGGCGTGCTCGTGCTCGGCCTGCCCGCCTACGTTCTGGTCAAGGTTCTGGTGCCCAATTTCTACGCCCGTTCGGATACGAGGACGCCGGTCTACGCCGCCTTCATCTCCTTGTTCGTATTCGTGGCGAGCTGCATCTGGAACATCGGCCTCACCCTGCCCGGCCTCACCATCGAGCCGCTGGGATATGGCGTGTCAGGAATTGCCGCCGCCAGCGTCATCGGCGCGTGGATCAACGTCGGCTATCTCTACGCCGTGCTGGTCAAGCGCGGCTATTACACCGTCCCGCTCGCGCTGCTGGGCCGCGTGGGGCGCCAACTTGTCGCCGCTGCCGCCATGGGCGCCGCCTTGTGGTTCGCGCGCGATTTGCTAACCGGCTGGTATTCCGCCGGACTGTTCGAGCGACTGGGCGCGCTGCTCGTGCTCGTCGGCTGTTCGGCAGTGGTCTATTTCGGCATGGCCTTCGCGGTCGGCGCCATCGACAGGCAGCGCATCGCTGCCCTCACCAAGAAGAGAGCTCCCTAAGTCATCATGCGTGTAGTCTCCGGCATCCAGCCCACCGGCAACCTCCATCTCGGCAATTACCTGGGTGCCATCCGCAACTGGGTGCGCATGCAGGACGAGATGGGTGACGGGGAACAATGCCTGTTCTTCCTCGCGGACTTGCATGCCATTTCGATGCCGCATCAGCCTGCAGAGCTTAAGCGCGGCACGCTCGAAATGGCCGCCGCGCTGGTCGCTTGCGGTATCGACCCGTCGCGCTCCATCCTCTTCAACCAGGCGCAGGTCCCGCAGCATGCCGAGCTACAATGGCTGCTGGGCGGCACGGCGCGGATGGGCTGGCTCAACCGCATGACGCAGTGGAAGGACAAGGCGGGCAAGAACCGCGAGGGCCAGTCGGTCGCGCTGTTCACTTATCCCGTGCTGCAGGCCGCCGACGTGCTGCTCTACCAGGCGACCCACGTACCCGTGGGCGAGGACCAGAAGCAGCATCTCGAACTGGCGCGTGACATTGCGCAGAAGTTCAACAACGATTTCGCATCCGAGGACGCGCCGGTTTTCACCCTACCCGACCCCATCGTCCCCCCACAGGCCGCGCGCATCATGAGCCTGCGCGACGGTGCGAAGAAGATGAGCAAGTCGGACCCTTCCGACATGAGCCGCATCAACCTCGCCGACGGTGCTGACGAGGTCATGAAGAAGGTCAAGAAGGCCAAGACCGACCCCGAGCCCTTGCCGAGCGAGGAAAAAGGTCTGGAGGAGCGCCCCGAAGCGCTGAACCTCGTCACTATCTATGCCGCGCTGACCGACAGAAACGTCGACGATGTGCTGGGCGAATTCGGCGGCGAAGGCTTCGGCAAGTTCAAGCCCGCGCTGGGAGAGCTGCTGGTCGAAACCCTTCGCCCGATTTCCGAGCGTTTCACTGGTCTCTTGGAAGACCGCGAGGCGCTCGATGCCATCTTGGCGCGCGGTGCATCGCAGGCGCGCGAGATTGCCGTTCCGACGCTGGAGAAAACCTACGAGGCATTGGGCCTCGTGAGGGGTTAAATCCTGACAGCGGTCCCGCTGGCGGAGACCATCAGCATCGAACCTGTGTCGCCGATAACCTCGTAATCGAGGTCGATGGCGACCACCGCATTCCCGCCGAGCGTGGCTGCTTCAGCCTGGATTTCCTCGATAGCCTGCTTGCGCGCATCGGCGAGGATGCGTTCGTAGCTGCCCGAGCGCCCGCCCACGATGTCGCGGATATTGGCGAAGAGGTCGCGGAAAAGGTTCGCACCGACGATGACCTCGCCCGTCACGATGCCAAGGTATTCCTGTATCGGACGGCCCTCGATTGTGGGCGTGGTGGTGACGATGACGCCGCGCGCATCTTTCCAGGGACCGGGCATGAATTATCTCCTATCGGCGGTTGGGGAATGAGGTTCGCAGGAAAGTCGCGATGAAACCCAGCATCGCGCCCAATTGCCACGCCGGGATTTCCTCGCCGAATATCAGCGTGGTCAGCCGCTCGAAAACTTGCGGGAAAATCAGCCCCGCAAGCCAGCCGGCGGCCGCTCCGAAGAGCATAGCAAGCACCGATACGACCGCGATGATGACCGGCCCGAACAGGACCAGCCCGACGAACTTCGATCCACTGCTTGTACGCGCCATGCAACCCTCCCCTGATTTGCTTGGTGTGTTGCTGCACTAAGTCACACAGGAAAGCAAGCAATATCAACCCATTCCGAGCGCGGCCTTGTAAGTATCGAGGATGGTTTCCTGCTCGCTGCGCTCGTCGGGCTTCATTTTGCGAAGCTTGATGATCTGGCGCATGATCTTGGTATCGTAACCCACCGCCTTGGCTTCTGCGTAGACGTCGCGGATGTCGTCGGCGATGCCCTTCTTTTCTTCTTCGAGGCGTTCGATGCGCTCGATGAGAAGGCGCAGGCGGTCGTCGGTGGCTTCGGCCATTTTCGTGAAAACTCCAGTGAAATGAGAATCGGTTGGTGGACCGGATAGCCACCCACCCGGCTTGGGTGAAGGCGGCGACTCGCTAGTCCACGCGATTTTTCGCGATGCTGGCTTCCATCCGCGCCAATTGCTCTTCGGTCGCGGGCGTCTGACGGGTCGCTTTCCACTCCTCCTGCGGCATGCCGTGGATGAGTTCGCGCGCGGCCAGCTTGTCGCCTTCGAAGCCGGCGTCGAGTATCCAGTCGGCAAGGCAGTTGCGGCAGAAACCCGACAATCCCATCAGGTCGATATTCTGCGCGTCATGGCGATGCTGCAAATGGCGCACCAGCCGCCGGAAAGCCTTTGCCGCTACGGCATCGGGCAGGTTGTCGAGCGCATCTGAATTGGTATCCATCGAAAGCTTGTCCTTGAGTTGCCGCACGTCTCTGCCATAGGCGTTGTCCATGCAAAAGCTCGATCCCAAACGCGTCGATCCCCGTGGCCGCAAGGTCAAGATCCTCGCCACCGTCGGCCCTGCCAGCCGTTCGCCCGAAATGCTTGCCCGCCTGTTCAAGGCCGGCGTCGACGCCTTCCGCGTCAACATGAGCCATGGCGAGCATGCCGACCACGAGAAGACCATTCGCGCCATCCGCCAGATGGAAAAGGACTTCCATCGTCCCATCGCCATCCTCGCCGACCTCCAGGGGCCGAAGCTGCGTGTGGGCAAGTTCAAGGACGGGCAGGCGGTCATCCGCCATTCGGGCCACTTCACGCTCGACCGCAAGGAAGAACTCGGCGACGAAACCCGCGTGCAGCTACCGCATCCCGAGCTGTTCGGCCTGCTCGAAAAGGGCCAGCGCCTGCTCATCAACGACGGCAAGATTCGCCTGAAGGTCATTCGTGCCGACGAGAACGAGATTCTCTGTTCGGCCGAAGTCGGCGGCGTCATTTCGGACCGCAAGGGCGTCAACGTGCCCGATGCCGAAATCCCGATTCCTGCAATGACCGACAAGGACCGCAAGGACCTCGCCTTTGCCATGGAGCAGGGGGTCGACTGGATCGGCCTCAGCTTCGTCCAGCGCCCCGAAGATCTTGCCGAAGCGCGCCGCCTGATGGGCGGCAAGGGCTCGCTCTGCGCGAAAATCGAGAAACCGATGGCCGTGCGCCGCCTCGATGAAATCATCGAAATGTCAGACGGTATCATGGTCGCGCGCGGTGACCTCGGCGTCGAGCTTGAGCCGCAGGAAGTCCCGCCTCTGCAGAAGCAGATCGTCAATAAGGCGCGCACCGCTGGCAAGCCCGTCATCGTGGCAACGCAGATGCTCGAGAGCATGATCGAAAGCCCCGCCCCGACACGTGCCGAGGTCTCCGACGTCGCGAACGCGGTTTATGACGGTGCCGATGCGGTCATGCTCTCCGCCGAGACTGCCGCAGGCGACTGGCCCGAAGAGGCTGTCACCATCATGCACCGCATCGCGCGGCAGGTGGAAGGCGACGAGGCCTATCTCGACCGCGTGCGCTTCCTCGATACCCCGCCCGACCGGACCACGGCAGACGCGCTCGCCCATGCCTGCATGACCGTGGCCGACACGGTCAAAATCGAGGCGATTACCGTCTTCACCGGCTCCGGCTCCACCGCCCGCCGCGTCGCCCGCGAACGCCCGAGCGTGCCGATGCTGGTGCTAACGCCGAGCATGACGACCGCCCGCCGGCTCGGACTCCTGTGGGGTGCGCATGCCGTGGCGACCAAGGACATCGGCAGTTTCGAAGAGATGATTGCCAAGGGCAAGCGCATGGCGCTGCGCCACGGTTTCGGCAGCGCGGGCTCCAAGCTGGTGGCGCTGGCAGGCGTCCCTTTCGGCACGCCGGGTTCGACCAACCTCATGCACGTCGTCACTATCTCGGGTAACGAGCTCGACAAGCACGAGGGCTGAGCCTCAGGTCGGCGCGATGTCGGTCTGGAGATAGACACCGCAACCTTCCACCGCATGGCCGACCGTGCGGTGAAAGCTGCAGACATTGCTGTCGAGGGATTTCAAGCTCTCGGCAATCGGTTCGTGGACGGCGGCGAAATGCAGGTCGATCCCTTGCGACTTCAGCCGCTGGACCGTGCGCCGCAGCATGGCGACACCGCTGGCGTCGATGTCGTTCACCGCGCTCATGTCGAGCACCAGGCTGGTGACCTTGTCGTGGCGCGACAGGCGCTTGAACAGTTCTTCCTCGATATAGGACGCGTTGGCGAAATATATCGAGCGGTCGATGCGCACCACGAGCGCGGGCAGTGTGGTCAGTTCCACCTCGTCGCGCTCGATCGAACGGAATGTCGTTCCGCCGTCATCGGTGCCGATACGGGTCACGCGGGGGACGGAGGAGAACCACAGGAAATAGGCCAGCCCGAGCAGCGCGCCCACGGCAAGTCCCAGCCGCACGCCGAAGGCGAGCGTGGCGAGGAATGCCGCGAGGATGATGAAGCCTTCTATCCTGTCGTGCTTCCACACCGCGCGCATTTCGCGCAGGTTGATGAGACCGAACACGGCGCTGATGACCAGCGCAGCGAGTGCCGTTTTCGGGAGGTAGGACAGCATCGGCGCGAGGAGGAACAGCACCGCAATAATGGCGAGCGAAGCGATCGCCGAAGCCAGTGGGGTGCGCCCGCCGCTATCGCGCACCAGCGCCGATCGGCTGAGACTGGCCCCGACGGCATAGCCCCCGGTCAGCGCAGCCGAGACGTTGGCAGCACCCAGCGCCACCGCCTCTCGGCTGGTGTCGAGCTTGCTCCGGTCTTCACCCGCCAGCGCCTTGGCAACCGCGGTGGCGGTGACAAAGATGATGATGGCCACTGCCAGCGCGCTCGGTAGCAGGGATATCCAGTCGGCCATTGTGACGAAAGAGGTAAACGGGCTTGGTAGGCCGCCTTCGATGGATCTTACCGTCGGCACTTCGGCGTCTACGCTCCGTGCCGCCCAACCAGCTGCCACGATGACAAGCAACGGGAGAGATTTCGCCAGCGCCAGCCGGAAGGGCGGTTTCACCCCGATTTTCCAGAGTATCGCCGCCGCGTAGCGATTGGCGAACAGCAGGGCCACAAGCGCGGCGGCGCCGATGAGCGCAGTCGTGGGGCGCAAGTCCGGCAGCCCTGCCCCAAGAGCTTGCAATGCGGTCGGCAGGTCTCCCGCCCGCGCCACTTCGATACCCAGCAGGGTGGGCAGCTGGCTGGCGGCGATCAGGAACGCCGCAGCTGCCGTGAAGCCGAGCAGCACCGGCTCGCTGATGAAATTGACCAGCCGGCCGAGGCCAAATCCGCCGAGCAAGAGGAGGAGGACGCCCGCCTCGATCGCAACGATAGCTGCGCCGACCTCTGGTGCGAGACCGCTGTTTCCCACCGCCTCCCCGATAACCAGCGAGACCAGTGCGACCGGGCCGACCGACACGAAGGGGCTGGTACCGAAGAAGAAGTACAGGAGCGGCGGTGTAAGCGCTGCAAAAAGACCCATCTGCGGCGGGAGCCCCGCCAGCTGCGCATAGGCCATGGCCTGCGGGACCAGCAGGATGGAGAGCACGATACCGGCGATGGCATCGCGCATGGCGCTGCCCGGCGTAAGCGCCGCGAGCCACCGTTTCGTAGGCACCAGCGCCTTACCTGCCATCTTGTCGACTACCCCTGTGCTTGTGCCCCATGGGGTAGTGAACGCGGCTAGGAGGCGGCGCGTTCCAGTCGCGCCCTCGCTTCGGCCTCGCCGATAAGCGGAAGGAGCTCTTTCATGTCAGGGCCATGGTCCATCCCGGTCAGTGCCTGGCGCAGCGGCAGGAACAGCGCTTTGCCCCCTCGCCCGGTGCTTTGCTTGAGCGTGGCGGTGAGATCCTGCCAGGGTGTTTCGGACCATGACAGCGCCTGTGCCGCGGCCGCGAGAAACGCGCTGTCCTCGGGCGAGAATTCGCAGCTCTCGATCGGCCCGGTGACCAGCTTCCACCAGTCCGATGCTTCGCTGACGTGCGTCAGGTTCGGCTGCACGGCATGCCACCCTGCCTCGTCCATGCCTTCGGGGAGGCGGTCCTTCACATCTTCGAATGCCATCTGGTGCACGATTGCAGCATTGAGCCGATCGAGCTCGGTGTCGTCGAATTTCGCAGGCGCCCGGCCGAAAGTAGAAAGGTCGAACGCTTCGACCAGCTTCGCGCGGTCGGCAATCGGTTCGACCGGCTGCGAAGTACCAAGGCGCGCCAGCATGGCGACAAGCGCCTCTGGCTCGATATCGCGCTCGCAGAAGGCATCACAGCCGAGCGAACCGAGACGCTTGGACAGCTTGCCTTCCTTGCCCACGAGCAGCGCCTCATGCGCGAAACGCGGCATCTGCGCGCCGGAATAGCGCGTAGCGACAAGCGCGGTGAACATCTGTATTTGCACGGCTGTGTTCGAGACATGGTCCTCGCCGCGCAGGACATCGGTCACGCCCATGTCGAGATCGTCGACCGCGCTCGGCAACATGTAGAGCCAGCTGCCGTCTGCGCGGCGAATGACCGGGTCCGAGAGTTGTGCAGGGTCGAATTTCTGGAGCCCTCGCACGCCGTCGTCCCAGCGGATGGGCTCTTCGTGATCGAGCCTGAAGCGCCAGTGCGGAACGACGCCTTCGGCTTCTTTTGCGGCGCGCTCTTCGTCGGTCAGCTTGAGAGAGCCGCGGTCATAGATCGGCGGCAACCCGCGCCCCAGCTGTATCTTGCGCTTGAGCTCGAGCTCCTGCGCCGTCTCGTATGCAGGATAGACCCGCCCCGCCGCCTTCAGCGCCTCGAAGGCTGCTTCGTATTTCTCAAGCCGCTCGGACTGCCGCTCCTCGCCATCGGGTTCGAGCCCCAGCCACTCGAGGTCGGCGCGGATGGCCTCGACATATTCCTCGCGGCTGCGCGCGGCATCGGTGTCGTCGATGCGCAGGAGGAAGCGACCGCCAGCTTTCCTCGCAAGCATCCAGTTGTGGAGCGCGGTGCGGATATTGCCGACATGGAGCCGCCCGGTGGGAGAGGGCGCGAAACGGGTTATCGTAGTCATCGAGCGCGCCGATAGCGCATGGCGAGGACTATTGCGAGAACAGGGTTACGCTGCGTCCATTGCCCGAAATCTGCACACCGTTTTGAGGTGTCCGCTCGATGCGGTCGGCAGCTTCCAGCGCGGACCAGATTTGTGGCAGTTCCTCGGGGAAGCCGATATCGCAGACTTCGAGGTTGGCGTTACTGCGCATGGGTGCAGTGAAGGTGTCGCCCGATATGCTGTAGTCGCGATATTGCAGCGCGCATTCGGGCTCCCACCAGATGCTGTCCTCATCCGCCACCAGCGCGATTGCGTAGGAAGCATCGAACGGTTCACCGTCAATTCCCGCGACCCGCCAGTATCCCTCCAGCTCGACAGCGGGCTCGAGCGCCGGCGTTTCCATCGATGTGGGAGCAGGCGCATCCTCTTCGGCGGGGCTGCATCCGGCAAGCAGAAGGGGAAGCACGAACAGGCTGCGCATCAGGCGGTATTCTTTCCCTTGCTGCGGGCGCTCATGCCTTTCCGCCGTTTGCGGTAGCTTTCGAAATCGGCGGCCAGCACCACTTCGCCCTTGCCACCTTCCATGTCGAAGAGTTCCTCCGGCGGTACGGGGCGCGAGATGAGGTAACCCTGCGCTTCATGGACTCCCAGCTTGCGCAGCAATTCCAGCTGTGCGGATTCCTCGATGCCTTCGGCTGTCGTATCCATACCCAGTGCGTCGGCCAGCCGGGTGATGGTGGAGACAATCGCCTGGCTGCCGAAATCGCTGGCGATGTCGGTGACGAAACTGCGGTCGATCTTGATCCGATCGAAGGGGAAGCGGCGCAGGTACCCAAGCGAAGAGTAACCGGTACCGAAATCGTCGAGCGCGATGCGGATGCCCAGCTCGCGCAGGCGCATGAGCGTGGTATGCCCGCTCTCCTGGTCTTCCATCAGGACGTGCTCGGTAATTTCGAGCTCGACCCGTTCAGGCGCAATATTGGTCGCATGGATCGCCTGCGCCACGGTGGCGACGAGATTGGGGTTCTTCACCTGCGTCGGCGACAGGTTGATGGCAATGCGCAGGTTTCCGGGCATGGCCGAGACATCGGCGAGCGACTGGCGGATGACCCATTCGCCGAGCGAGCTGATCAGGCCGGTCTCCTCGGCAACCTGGAGGAACTCGCCCGGGCCCATGATGCCGCGCTCGGGATGATGCCAGCGCAGCAGGGCCTCGAACCCTGTCGTCTCACCCGTGTCGAGATCGACGACCGGCTGGTATTGCATGCGCATCTGGCCCTTGCGCAGCGCCTCGGACAAATCGCTTTCGATGCGGCGGCGCTCGCGCGCGGCGATATCGAGCGCCGGCTCGAACAGCGCCAGCTTGTCGCGCCCCTGCGCCTTGGCTGCGTAGAGGGCGAGGTCTGCGCGGCGCATCAGTTCTTCCGCATCGCATTCCCCGTCGGCAGAGCGGGCGACGCCGACGCTGGTCGAGATGCGATAGGAATTGCCGTCGACTTCGTAGGGCGCGCGCACCACCGACAGGAAGCGGTGGGCGCGCTCGATCAGAAGGCCGTCACCGGCGCGGGTCTCGATCAGGACGGCGAATTCGTCACCGCCCAGCCGTGCGACGAGGTCTTCGTTGCGAACCTCCTGCTCGAGCCGCGTCCCCACTTCGCGCAGCACGCGGTCGCCGACGAGGTGCCCGCGCGTGTCGTTGATCGCCTTGAAATCGTCGAGGTCGAGATAGAAGAGCGCGATGTTCGAGCCTTCTGCGTCCCTGCGCCCGGTCAGGGCGCGCAGGCGCTCGTTGAACAGGTAGCGGTTCGCGAGGCCCGTGAGATTGTCGTAATGCGCCATGAAAGCGACGCGTTCCTCGATGAGCCGGTCGGCGGTAACATCGCGCGCCACCCCGCTCATCCGGCCATCCTCGCGCGGGCGGGCAGAAAGGCGCCAGAAGCGCTTTTCACCTGCAACGCGCAGACTGACGAGCACATCGCGGAACGGGCGCCGCTCGATAACGCAGCGCGCCAGTTCCTCCGCCTCCTCGCCATTATGGAAGAGCCGGGTTATCGGCGTGCCTTCGAGCTGCCCGGGCTTGCGCCCTGCTGCATGGGCAAAGCGTTCGGTCACGTCGCGCAAATTTCCGTGCGGCCCGACCGTCCACAGCCAGTCGGAAGACTGCTCTTCATAATCGTTGAGCAGCATGCCGACTGTCGCCGTGCTCTCGCGCCGATCGATCTCGGTCTTTGCTGCGCTTACGAAATATCGTTCCTGCGCGCGCGTTTCGCCGACGAGGGCGATCGCGAATGCGCCGATAAGCATGATGGTCGGCCACGCACCCCATTGGCCGATCAGGAAGGATGAGACGACCAGCGAGGGCGCCATGGTCAGCGTGTGGAAGAGCGCGGCCTGCGGTGCGTTGCGGTGGACCAGCAAGGTCCCGCACAGGACGGCCGTGCCGATGACACCAAGCACCGCGATCTCGAGGCCGGTCGCGAAAGGTGCAAGATAGGGAAATACCACGAACCAGATGGTGCTGCCGATTGCCTGGAGGATGAGAATACGCCGCCAGTGCGCCTGCATTTCGTCGAAGCTGGCGCTATCGAGATCGAGTTGCTTGTCGAGCACGACAAATATGCACAGCTGTCCGATCTGGGCGAACGCCCATAGCAGGATGACGATGTGCGGCGCGTCGTTCCAGAAGGTCCAGAGCAGGGCGAATATCGATGCGAGCGCGGGCAGGAGCGAGGTCCATGCTCCCGAGCTCAGGCTCTTGATTCGACGGAACAGGAGCAGGCGCTGCAAGGGGTCTGCGCGCACGGCGTCATCCTCCTCGACCTCAAGATCGGTCACATCCTGGCTTTGCGACACCTCAGTCCCCCGTGTGCATGCGCCCCGCAGCCGCGGTTTCCCTTGGCTACGGGAAGATGGTGCAACCTCGCCGGTTGATGGTCAAGCGTTAGAATTTCCGCGGGATTCACGCTTCATTGACGGTGCCCAAGAAAAAGCCCCGCCGGATCGCTCCGGCGGGGCCAATTCGTTAGTCGCCATGGACTGGCTTATTCGCCGTCTTTGGCGTCTTCGTTGAGGTATTCGCCTGCATCGGCATCGGTGCCGTGGGTTTCACCTTCCATCGCCGCCAGCGGATCGTCGCCGATCGCAGCTTCGGGGCCCTGGGCGAGTTCTGCCTCGTGCTCTTCTTCTGCGGTGTTGGCAGCGATGATCGCTTCCTGCGCCTTCTTCCACTGTGCCCGAAGCGCAGCGTCGCGGCTGGAAGCGGTCACGCGCATGCGGTTCATGCCCGCGCCGGTACCGGCCGGGATGAGACGGCCCACGATGACGTTTTCCTTGAGGCCGACCAGCGTGTCCTTCTTGCCCTCGACCGAAGCCTGGGTCAGCACGCGAGTGGTTTCCTGGAACGACGCGGCCGAGATGAACGAACGCGTCTGGAGCGAGGCCTTGGTGATGCCGAGAAGGATCGGAGTGCCCTTGGCAGGCTCCTTGTTCTTCGCGAGCTTCGCATTGGTCTCGTTCATTTCTTCCAGGTCGACCTGTTCGCCCGGCAGCAGCACGGTGTCGCCACCGTCGGTGATCTCGACCTTCTGCAGCATCTGGCGAACGATCACCTCGATGTGCTTGTCGTTGATCTTCACGCCCTGCAGTCGGTAGACTTCCTGGATTTCCGTGCAGAGATACTCGGCCAGCGCCTCGATCCCGAGGACATCGAGGATGTCGTGCGGGTTCGGCGAGCCGGAAATCAGCGTGTCGCCCTTCTTGACGAAGTCGCCTTCCTGGACGTCGATGATCTTGGTCTTCGGGATCAGGTACTCGACTGCATCACCTTCCTCGGGAACGATCGCAATCTTGCGCTTGGCCTTGTATTCGCGGACGAATTCGATCTTGCCCGAAATCTTGGCGATGATCGCATTGTCCTTCGGCACGCGGGCCTCGAACAGTTCGGCAACGCGCGGCAGACCACCGGTGATGTCGCGGGTCTTGGCTGCTTCACGCGAAGCACGGGCGAGGATGTCACCTGCCTGCACTTCCTGACCGTCCTCGACCGACAGCACCGTGCCCGGAGCGAGCATGTAACGCGCCGCTTCGCTGTCGTCGCCGGCATCGTTGAAGAGCGTGAGGCGCGGACGAAGGTCTTCCTTCTTGCGGCCCGTGGTCTTCAGCTCGGTAACGACGCGCTGGGCGATACCGGTGGCGTCGTCGACGCGCTCTTCCATGGTCTGCGTATCGACGAGGTCCTGGAAACGGACCACACCCGACTGCTCGGTGATGATCGGCAGCGAGAACGGATCCCATTCTGCAAGACGATCGCCTTCCTTCACCTTGCCGCCATCCTTGTGCATCAGCACGGTACCGTAAGGCACCTTGTGGATTTCGCGCTCGCGGCCTTCGGCGTCGATCACTGCCAGTTCGCCATTGCGGGCGAGCGACAGGATACGACCCTTCTTGTCGGTGATGGTGGGCATGTCGCGATAGACGACCTTACCGTCCGACACGGCTTCGAGATGCGAGGTCTCGTTGAGCTGTGCGGCACCGCCGATGTGGAAGGTACGCATGGTCAGCTGCGTGCCGGGTTCACCGATCGACTGTGCGGCGATGACGCCGACAGCTTCGCCGATGTTGACCGGCGTACCGCGAGCAAGGTCACGGCCGTAGCAGGTGGCGCAAACGCCCTGCTTGGCTTCGCAGACCAGCGGGCTGCGGATCTTGGCGACCTGCACTTCGGCTTCCTCGATGACCTTGACCATCGGCTCGTCGACGAGCGTTCCGGCCTTGGCGATCACTTCGTCGGTCGAAGCGTTGACGATGTCTTCGGCAACCGTACGGCCGAGGATGCGCTCGCCGAGCGAGGCGATAACGCTACCGCCCTGCACGATGGCGCGCATTTCGAGCGCATTGTCGGTCTTGCAATCCTCTTCGACGATGACGCAGTCCTGCGACACGTCGACCAGACGACGGGTCAGGTAACCCGAGTTCGCCGTCTTCAGCGCCGTATCCGCGAGACCCTTACGGGCACCGTGGGTCGAGTTGAAGTATTCGAGGACGTTAAGGCCTTCCTTGAAGTTCGAGATGATCGGGTTCTCGATAATCTCGCCCGAAGGCTTGGCCATCAGGCCGCGCATGCCGGCCAGCTGCTTCATCTGCGCCGGGCTACCACGCGCACCGGAGTGCGACATCATGTAGATCGAGTTGATCTGCGCTTCCTTGCCGTCCTTGTCGACCGGCTGCGAGCGGATCTCTTCCATCATGGCGTCGGCCACGCGGTCGCCGCACTGGCTCCACGCGTCGATCACCTTGTTGTACTTTTCCTGCTGGGTGATGAGACCGTCCTGGTACTGCTGCTCGTAATCGGCAACCAGCGCCTTGGTCTCTTCGACCATGCCCGCCTTGCTGTCGGGAATGATCATGTCATCCTTACCGAAGGAGATGCCGGCCTTGAACGCGTGGCGGAAGCCCAGCACCATGATGGCGTCGGCGAACAGCACCGTGTCCTTCTGGCCGGTGTGACGATAGACCTCGTCGATCACGTCGGCGATGTCCTTTTTCGTCAGCAGGCGGTTGACGATGTCGAAGGGAACCTTGTGGTTCTTCGGCAGGCATTCGCCGATGAGCATACGGCCAGGCGTCGTGACGAATCGCTTCATCTCGACCTTGCCGTTCTCGTCGGCCTGCGGGACGCGCGCCATGATCTTCGAGTGCAGCGTAACCGACTTCACTTCGAGAGCCTGGTGCACTTCGGCCATGTCGGCGAACATCGGCAGCTGCTCGTGCTTCTCGCCATCGTCGCCTTCGATGAACTCGGGCGTCTTCTCCTGGCGTTCCATCGACAGGTAGTAGAGGCCGAGGACCATGTCCTGCGACGGCACGATGATCGGCTTGCCGTTGGCAGGCGAGAGGATGTTGTTGGTCGACATCATCAACACGCGCGCTTCCAGCTGCGCCTCGAGGCTCAAGGGCACGTGGACGGCCATCTGGTCACCGTCGAAGTCGGCGTTGAAGGCGGCGCAGACCAGCGGGTGGAGCTGGATCGCCTTACCTTCGATCAACACAGGCTCGAAGGCCTGGATGCCGAGACGGTGGAGAGTCGGTGCGCGGTTGAGAAGTACCGGGTGCTCGCGAATGACTTCGTCGAGGATGTCCCAGACTTCCTTGCGCTCCTTCTCGACCCACTTCTTCGCCTGCTTGAGGGTCATCGAAAGACCCTTGGCGTCGAGGCGGGCGTAGATGAACGGCTTGAACAGCTCGAGCGCCATCTTCTTCGGCAGGCCGCACTGGTGCAGCTTGAGTTCGGGACCGGTCACGATGACCGAACGGCCCGAATAGTCGACGCGCTTGCCGAGCAGGTTCTGACGGAAGCGGCCCTGCTTGCCCTTGAGCATATCGGACAGCGACTTCAGCGGACGCTTGTTCGCGCCGGTGATGACGCGGCCGCGGCGGCCGTTGTCGAACAGTGCGTCGACAGCTTCCTGCAGCATGCGCTTTTCGTTGCGGACGATGATGTCCGGCGCGCGCAGCTCCATGAGGCGCTTGAGGCGGTTGTTACGGTTGATCACACGACGATAGAGGTCGTTGAGGTCGGACGTCGCGAAACGGCCGCCGTCCAGCGGGACGAGCGGGCGCAGTTCGGGCGGAATGACCGGCACGACTTCGAGGATCATCCACTCGGGGCGGTTCCCCGATTCAATGAAGCTTTCGACGACCTTGAGGCGCTTGATGATCTTGGCGGGCTTGAGCTTCGACTTGGTGGTCGCGAGCTCTTCCAGCAGGTCTTCCTTTTCCTGCTCGAGGTCCAGGTCCATCAGCATGGTCTTGACCGCGGACGCGCCGATGTCGGCCGAGAAGGCGTCTTCGCCATACTCGTCCTGCGCTTCGAGCATTTCGTCTTCGGTCAGCAGCTGGTGCTTTTCGAGCGGGGTAAGGCCCGGCTCGGTGACGATGTAGGCCTCGAAGTAGAGCACGCGCTCGAGCTGCTTGAGCTGCATGTCGAGCAGCAGGCCGATGCGGCTCGGCAGCGACTTCAGGAACCAGATGTGCGCGACCGGAGCGGCGAGCTCGATGTGGCCCATGCGCTCGCGGCGGACCTTGGTCACGGTGACTTCGACGCCGCACTTTTCGCAGACGACGCCCTTGTACTTCATGCGCTTGTACTTGCCGCACAGGCATTCGTAGTCCTTCACCGGACCGAAGATGCGGGCGCAGAACAGGCCGTCACGCTCGGGTTTGAACGTACGGTAGTTGATCGTTTCCGGCTTCTTGATTTCGCCGAAGGACCACGAGCGGATGCGCTCGGGGCTGGCGATGCCGATCTGGATCTCGTCGAAGGTTTCGGGCTTCGCGAGCTGGTTGGTGAATTTGGTCAGTTCGTTCATGACTTAATTCCCTAAGGGGTAATTCTAATGGGCGGAGAGCGGTGGGGAACTTGCGCTCCCCTATTCCGCCGCGATCGCGAGGCCGTCGTCGTCCTCGTCGTCGGCAAGCGACTTGAGTTCGACATTGAGACCCAGGCTGCGCATTTCCTTGACGAGCACGTTGAAGCTCTCCGGAATGCCGGCCTCGAAGGTGTCGTCACCCTTGACGATGGCTTCGTAGACCTTGGTACGGCCGATGACGTCGTCCGACTTGACGGTGAGGATTTCCTGCAGCGTGTAGGCTGCACCGTAGGCCTGGAGTGCCCAGACCTCCATCTCACCGAAGCGCTGGCCACCGAACTGCGCCTTACCGCCCAGCGGCTGCTGGGTGACGAGGCTGTAGGGGCCGATCGAACGGGCGTGGATCTTGTCGTCGACGAGGTGGTGCAGCTTGAGCATGTAGATGATGCCCACAGTGACCTTACGGTCGAATGCTTCACCGGTCCGGCCGTCGAAGAGGACCGACTGGCCGTCTGCGTCGAGGCCTGCCTTTTCCAGTTCCACAGTCACATCGCCTTCGCGCGCGCCGTCGAACACCGGGGTGCCCATCGGGACGCCGCGGGCAAGGTTGCCGGCGAGCTCGACGATTTCCTCGGTCGAACGCGATTTGAGGTCTTCGGCATAGCGGTCGCCATAGACTTCGTTCAGGCGCTCCATCACGGCTTCGGGCGGCTTCGCCTTGGCGTAGTCTTCCGAAGCGTTCGGGTTGGCCTTCTTCCACTCTTCGAGCTGTTCGCCGATCTGCATGCCCAGATTACGGGCAGCCATGCCGAGATGCGTTTCGAAGATCTGTCCGACGTTCATGCGGCTAGGCACGCCCAGCGGGTTGAGGACGATGTCGACCGGCGTACCGTCGGCGAGGAACGGCATGTCCTCGACCGGCAGGATACGGCTGATGACACCCTTGTTCCCGTGACGGCCGGCCATCTTGTCGCCCGGCTGCAGCTTGCGCTTCACGGCAACGAAGACCTTGACCATCTTGAGCACGCCCGGAGCGAGTTCGTCACCGCGCTCGAGCTTTTCTTTACGGTCTTCGAACTTGTCGTCGATGACCTTCACGCTCTCGTCATACTGCGACTTGACCGCTTCAAGCTGGGCCTGGCGGTTGTCATCCGCAACGGCGAACTTGAACCACTCGTGCTTGTCGACGCCTTCGAGCACGTCCTCGGTGATTTTCGTGCCCTTCTTCACGCCCTTGGGCGCTGCCGAAGCCGTCTGGCCGACGAGCATGTCGCGCAGGCGGTTGTAGGTTGCACGGTTGAGAATGGCGCGTTCGTCGGCAGCGTCCTTGCGGAGGCGTTCGATTTCCTCGTTTTGGATGGCGCGCGTACGGTCGTCGATCTCGATACCGTGGCGGTTGAAGACACGAACTTCGACGACGGTGCCGGCAACGCCCGGCGGCAGGCGGAGCGAGGTGTCGCGAACGTCGCTGGCCTTTTCACCGAAGATGGCGCGCAGGAGCTTTTCTTCCGGCGTCATGGGGCTTTCGCCCTTCGGCGTGATCTTGCCTGCGAGGATATCGCCCGGGTGCACTTCTGCGCCGATGTAGACGATGCCCGCTTCGTCGAGGTTGCGCAGCGCTTCCTCGCCGACATTCGGGATGTCGCGGGTGATGTCTTCAGGGCCAAGCTTCGTGTCGCGAGCCATGACTTCAAACTCCTCGATGTGGATCGAGGTGAAGACGTCGTCCTTCACGATACGCTCGGAGATGAGGATACTATCTTCGTAGTTGTAACCGTTCCACGGCATGAAGGCGACCAGGCTGTTGCGGCCCAGTGCCAGTTCGCCAAGATCGGTCGAAGGACCGTCGGCGATAACGTCGCCGGCTTCGATCGTCTCGCCCACCTTCACCAGCGGACGCTGGTTGATGCAGGTATCCTGGTTCGAACGCTGGAACTTCTGCAGCGTGTAGATGTCGACGCCCGACTGGCCGGGTTCGACATCGCCGATGGCGCGGATGACGATACGCGTCGCGTCGACCTGGTCGACCACGCCGCCACGCTTGGCGGTGATGGCCGCACCCGAATCGCGCGCAACGGTTTCTTCCATGCCGGTGCCGACCCACGGCGCTTCCGCCTGGACAAGCGGCACGGCCTGGCGCTGCATGTTGGCGCCCATCAGTGCGCGGTTGGCGTCATCGTTTTCCAGGAACGGAATGAGCGATGCACCGACCGAGACGAGCTGCTTGGGGCTGACGTCCATCAACGTGATGGTTTCGCGCGGAGCCATGAGGTTGTCGCCGGCCTGGCGTGCCGAGACCAGCTCTTCCACGAAGCCGCCATTGTCGTCGAGTTCGGCCGAAGCCTGTGCGACGGTGTGCTTCTGCTCTTCCATCGCCGAGAGGTAGATAACCTCGTCGGTGACCTTGTTGTCCTTCACCTTGCGATACGGCGTCTCGATGAAGCCGTACTTGTTGACGCGCGCGAAGGTCGAGAGCGAGTTGATCAGACCGATGTTCGGGCCTTCCGGCGTTTCGATCGGGCAGATGCGGCCATAGTGCGTCGGGTGAACGTCGCGGACTTCGAAGCCTGCGCGCTCGCGGGTAAGACCGCCCGGGCCGAGCGCCGAAACGCGGCGCTTGTGGGTGACTTCCGACAGCGGGTTGGTCTGGTCCATGAACTGCGAGAGCTGGCTGGAGCCGAAGAACTCGCGCACGGCAGCCACGGCGGGCTTGGCGTTGATGAGGTCGTTCGGCATCACGGTCGACACGTCGACCGAGCTCATGCGCTCCTTCACCGCGCGTTCCATGCGCAGCAGGCCGACGCGGTACTGGTTTTCCAGCAGTTCGCCGACCGAGCGGACACGGCGGTTGCCGAGGTTGTCGATGTCGTCGACTTCGCCCTTGCCGTCCTTGAGGTCGACCAGTTCCTTGACCACGGCGAGGATGTCTTCCTTGCGCAGCGTGGTGACGGTGTCTTCGGCATCGAGGTCGAGACGCATGTTGAGCTTGACGCGGCCGACGGCCGACAGGTCGTAGCGCTCGGCATCGAAGAACAGGCCTTCGAACAGCGCTTCTGCGGTTTCCTTGGTCGGCGGTTCGCCGGGGCGCATGACCTTGTAGATGGCCTCGAGGCCCTCGTCACGGTTCTCGGCCTTGTCGACCTTCATCGTATTGCGGATCCACGGGCCGGTGTTGACGTGGTCGATGTCGAGCAGCTCGAGGCTGTCGACACCGGCAGCGTCGAGAACTTCGAGGTTCTCTGCCGAGACTTCGTCACCGGCTTCGATGTAGATGCGGCCGGTGTTTTCGTCGATCAGGTCTTCGCTGGCGAAGCGGCCGAAGATTTCCTCGGTCGGCAGCAGCAGGGTTTCGAGTCCGTCCTTGGCTGCCTTGTTGGCAGCGCGCGGCGAAATCTTCTGCGCGGCGGGGAAGACTTCTTCGCCCGTCTTGGCATCGACCAGCGGGAAGGCCGGCTTCTGGCCGCGCCAGTTTTCGGCGACGAAGGGAATTTCCCAGCCGTCCTTGGCACGCTTCCAGACCGACTTGCTGTAGAAGTGCGAGAGGATGTCTTCGCTGTCGAGGCCGAGGGCATAGAGCAGCGCGGTGACCGGCAGCTTGCGCTTGCGGTCGATACGCACGTTGACGATGTCCTTGGCGTCGAATTCGAAGTCGAGCCAGCTACCGCGATACGGAATGATACGGGCAGCGAAGAGGAGCTTGCCCGAGCTGTGGGTCTTGCCACGATCATGGTCGAACAGCACACCCGGCGAACGGTGCATCTGCGACACGATAACGCGCTCGGTGCCGTTGATGATGAAGGTACCGTTGTCCGTCATCAGGGGCATGTCGCCCATGTAGACGTCCTGCTCCTTGATATCGAGGACCGAGCGGGTTTCGGTTTCCTGGTCGACTTCGAAGACGATCAGGCGCAGCGTGACCTTCATCGGCGCGGCATAGGTGATGCCGCGCTGCTTGCATTCGACGATGTCGTGCTTGGGCGGTTCGAGTTCGTAATGGACGAAGTCGAGTTCGGCGGTGCCGGCGAAGTCGCGCAGCGGGAAGACCGAGCGCAGCGTCTTTTCGAGGCCCGAAACGTGGCCCGCGTCCTTGTCGGAGCGCAGGAACTGTTCGTAGCTCTCGCGCTGGACCTCGATGAGGTTGGGCATATCGACGACTTCATGGATGTCGCCGAAGATCTTGCGGATACGCCGCTTTGCGGTACCCGAAGCCGTGCTGCGGGGTGCCTTCGCCTTGGTAGCCATAAGGGGTAGTTACCTCTTCTCGTGTGCTTGCTCCCGCGCGGACAGGAGCGAATTGGGTTCTCATGCGCGTGAGAGCCATATCGCTGGAGACGCAAAAAGGCCGCAGCGAATGCACACCGGTAGCGGCGGCAGCTGCAGCTCATGAAAAGCGTCGCGATATGGAAACGCCGCCTCCATCCTGTGTCCGATCCCCGCGCATGAATCGGACTCGCTCGAAGCGTGCGGTCGAGGGGGCATGTAGGAATTCGCCCGCGCGAGGTCAACTGCGCAAAACCCCGGGTAGGGAAATTCGTCGCAAGCCACGCTACACTCGCCTTATGAGCACCAGCAAGGAGCGCGGGCGCCCTGCCCATCCCGACATACTCACGCCTGCCGAATGGCGGGTCGCAGATGGCGTGCGGCACGGGCTGACCAACCCGCAGATTGCCGCCCGGCAAGGCGTCGGCGTCGATGCGGTGAAGTTTCACGTCTCCAACATCCTCGGCAAGCTCGGCATGGACAGCCGCGCCGACTTGAGGCGCTGGAGCGGAGTGGAAATGGGTAGCGCCATGGAAGGACAGAGCGAAATGAGCAGCGAAAACGCCCTCGGCCCGATCGGGCAGATTGCCCGAACGGTGAGCGATATCGATGCGGCGCGGCAGTGGTATCGCGACGTTTTCGGTCTCGAACCGCTGTTCGATGCCGGAAACATGGCCTTCTTTGCCTGTAACGGCACCCGCCTGATGCTGGTCGAAGGCGAGGCCGGACCCGAGAGCATCCTCTATTTCCGCGTCGGCGATATCCACGCGGTCTTTCGGGAAATGGAGGAACGCGGCGCAAAGGTGGTCTCCGCTCCCCACCGCATCCATACGCATGAGGACGGCAGCGAGGAATGGATGGGCTTCGTCGAGGACAATGACGGCCGCCCACTGGGCCTGATGGCGACTCCCGCCCCTCGATAATCTCTCCCGGCCATGCGGATGGCCCGGCCCGCCCCCGGATGGCCGGAATTCTGACACCGTCGCCCTGTATTATGCTATCGTGTTCCCCTTTCGAACAGGAGGTAGCATGCACCGACTGTTGCTCTGGATGGCCACGCTGACGGCACTGCTTGCAGCGCCCGCCTTCGCGCAAGCCCACGAAGAGCCGCCTGCACGGATCGTGGCCGTGGGTGACCTGCACGGCGATTTCTCCGCCTGGGAAGCGATTGCCCGCGAGGCCGGGCTGATCGATGCAGGCGGAAGCTGGGCCGGCGGTGAGACCACCCTCGTCCAGATGGGCGACATCACCGATCGCGGCCCGGATTCGCTGAAGATCATCCGCCACCTGCAGGCCTTGCAGGAAGAAGCCGCCGGAGCGGGCGGCAAGGTCATCGTCCTGCTTGGCAATCACGAAGCGATGAATGCCATCGGCGATCTGCGCTACGTCCATCCGGGAGAATTTGAAGCCTTCGAGAATCGCCGCTCCGAAAGCCGCCGCGAGGCCGTCTGGAAAGCGAACAAGGAGAAGCTGATCGCCTTCTACCGGCAGGCCGATGCCGAACTGACAGACAAGGAAATCAAGACGAAATGGATTGCCGAGACCCCGCTCGGCATGCTCGAACATCGCCGCGCATGGATCCCCGGAGGCGAGCTCGGCGTCTGGGCGGCGGGACTTCCCGCGGTGATCCAGCTAGGCAAGACGCTGTTTGCCCATGGCGGGCTCAGCGAAGAGTTCACGCGCGAACCCATCGAAGCGATCAATGGCCGGTTCGTTTACGCGCTGGGGGCGGACCCGCTCACCGATCGCACCATACTCGAGGACCCGCTTGGCCCGCTGTGGTATCGCGGGAATGTGATGCGCGAGCCGGTGGTCGCACCCGCGACCAATCCCGGAGAGAACGAAGAGGCAGGGCAGGCCGAAGCAGCTGACGAAGTCGCGGTGCCGCGCCCCGGACGTTCCGAGGAGCTCGATCTCGTCCTGTCGCGCTATGGAGCGCGCCGACTGGTGGTCGCACATACGCCGTCGATCGAGGGGATTGTCGACGACCTCGATGGCAAACTGCTCCGGATCGATACCGGGATCTCCGCGCATTATGGCGGGCCTGCCAGCTATCTGGTGATCGAAGGCGAAGAGGTGCGCGCGTTCCGCCGCGAGGCGGACGGTAGTTGGAGTGCACAGTTATTCGCCAAGAGCTTCCCATGAAGGTTCTCGCTCCGGTGCTGGCTGCGGCGGCTGTTGCAGCGCCGCTGGCTGCACAGGAGAACGCAGGAAAAGTCACGCCTCTTTTTGCGTCCGATACCACGCTGGAGGTGACCCTCACCGGTCCGATAGATAGGATCGCGAAGCGGGCGGAGCGCTCGACCGAGCCGCATCCTGCCCGGCTCGAGGCGGCGGGCGAGGTACACGCGATCACGCTTGCCGCGCGGGGGAAGACCCGGCGGGAGAAGAAGAATTGCCAGTTCCCGCCGCTTCGGGTCGCTTTCCCCGACAAGCCGGAGGCGCAATCGCTGTTCTACAGGAACAGCCGTATCAAGCTGGTCACCCATTGTCGCGACAACGACCGGTTCGAGCAAGCGGTGCTGCGCGAATATGCCGCATACCGGCTATACAACCGGGTGACGCCCGAGAGCCTGCGCGTCCGCCTTGCTCGAATTACCTACATGGACGATGGCCAGAAGGTAGCCGAGCGCCTCGGCTTCTTTATAGAAGATGTCGACGATGCCGCGCGCAGGCTTGGCCGCAAGGAAGTGGATGTCGTCAAGGTCCCCGTGGCCGCACTCGACCAGCAGGATGCCGCGCGATACGCCCTCTTCCAGTACCTTATCGGCAATACCGACTGGGCCATGGCGGTGGGCCCGCCGGGGGATCGCTGCTGTCACAATTCGCGGCTCATCGGGGACAGCAACGGGGCACGCAGCGGGCTTACGCCCATCCCCTACGACTTCGACAGTTCCGGGCTGGTCAACGCCAGCTACGCCGTTCCGAACGAGGGAATCCGCGCGCGTTCGGTCAGGCAGCGGGTCTACCGCGGGCTGTGTCGCTTCAACGCGCTGGTCCCGGCGGAGGCCGATCGGCTGCGCAGCCTCCGGGGCGAGCTCGAGCGCGAGATCGCGGCCACGCCGCACGCATCATCGCGGTCGCGCGACAGCATGACCGGTTACCTCGAGGGGTTCTACAAGGACATTGCCGAGCTTGAGCGCAAGGTCCTGTCCGGCTGCCGCTAAGTCGGCGAGCTACTCGCTCCCCTCGCCCGACTGCTCGTGGTCGTCCGCGTCGTCGTCTGCAGGCTTTTGGTCGGGCGAGCGCAGGTAGCGGTGGGTACCGTCCTTGCCGCCGTAATCGGCCATCCACAGGAAGGCGAAGGCGTAGTTGAAGGTGATCGTCATCACCAGCGCGATCTCCAGCGCGCCGATTCCCGCCGCAAGCCCGATTCCGATCGCGAGCAGGATGTAGATCGCATCGCCGGTACTCTTGAGCGTGTTGCGAAACCGCACCCCGCCGACAATGCCTGCCAGCGAGAACGCCAGCGCGAGCGAATTGTGCACCATGACCACGATGGCCGTCACGGCGATGGGCAGCACGACCATCGTCTCGACCAGCGCCTGGTCGTATTCGGCGCGGCTCCTGCTGGCCATGTAGGTCCAGGTGAGCGGCAGCGTCGTGAGGACGGCCCCTGTGACCGCGATAAACAGCCACAGGACCGAGCCGCCGAGATCGGCGACCTTTTCCGCGCCAATCCTCACGCCGGTCAGCGGATCGCCGGTCGACTGGCTGAGCAGGGTCTGCGCACCGCCAAGCGGCAAATAGCCGGCCAGCTCGGGATCGAACGCGACAAGCGCAGCGACCCCGCCGGTCACGAGCAGGTAAAAAAGGGTGAGCCTGACGAACAGCTTTCCGAAGATCATGGGCCGGGTTTCTCCCCTGCCCTCGCTATAGGGCAAAGGGCGCGGGAGGCCAAACCGACGACCCGAACGGAAGCATTATCGATTTTCGATATTATCGTTTGACAATAAGCCCGACGCGACTTATTGATTATCGATATTGACGATCAAGGAGTTCGATAAATGCCCCGTCTCACCAACCATTTTGCCGCCGCGTTTGCGGCCATCACCATCACCCTCGTCTCGCTTCAGGCCGTGACCAGCGTGCCGCCGGCACAGCTGGCCGTCATCGACGCGCCGACGCTCGCCTAAGCCATCGTTCCGGAGAGAAATATGACTGCCCGTCCCAACGACCCCCTGCTCCTCGCAGGCCGGATTATCGTCGTCGTCATGCAAGCCATCCTCGGCTTTGCGGCCATCGTGCTCACCATCGGCCTGCCGCTCGTCCTGTTCCTGCGTGACAAGATTACCGCCGAGGCGCGGGTCGAGTTCGATAACCCCGATTTCGTCTTCCCGCTTGCCGCCGTGCTCGGAATTATGGTGTTCGCCATCATCTTCCTGGTCGGAGCCTTCTGGTTCCTGCGCCTCCTGCGCAAGATCATCGACACGGTCGGAGAAGGCGATCCGTTCGTGCCCGAGAATGCAGAGCGCCTCACCCTGATGGGCTGGCTCGCACTCGCAGCACAGTTGCTCGCCATTCCTGCCGCAGGCGCTGCGCTCTACATCGCCAAGATCTTCGAGGACCAGGAAGGCATAACTGTCGACGCGGGACTCGACCTCAGCGGTATCGTGCTGGTCGTCGTGCTCTTCATTCTCGCCCGCGTGTTCCGGCACGGCTCCGCCATGCGCGCCGACCTCGAAGGGACCGTGTGATGCCAGCAGAAGAAGGAACCAATATCGTGGTCAAACTCGACGACCTGCTCCACGCCAAGCGCATGACGCTGACCGAACTGGCCGAGCGTGTGGGCCTCACCCTCGCCAACCTGTCCATCCTCAAGACCGGCAAGGCGAAAGCCATCCGCTTCTCCACGCTCGAGGCCATCTGCCGCGAACTGGAATGCCAGCCGGGCGACCTGCTCACCTACGAAAGCGTACAGTGATCGCTTGACAGAATCGCTGAAATCCTTAGAGGCCCGCCACCGAAGGCGGGTCTCTTTGTATCCGCCCTCATCCGTCCGAGACAGTTGGTGACCGGGATCTGCCGGTCTTAATTTCCAGCCTAGACGGGGAAAAGAGATTTTCATGACAGGCTAAACCCCTGTCGTTTCGCGCCACTTGGCGCACTCCTTCCCCATCAACGGACCCGCCCGTGTCGAAATATCGGCATGGACAAACGTAGCCGATCGCTTCGGAGCCATCCGATGCGGTCATAGTGAAGGAGTATGGCATGGATCGTTCGCAGAAAGCCGATTCGGTCGCCCAGCTCAGCGAAGTCTTCAACCAGGCTGGCGTGGTCGTCGTGACCCGCAACCTGGGCCTTTCGGTTGCTCAGTCGACCGAACTGCGCACGAAGATGCGTGAAGCCGGTGCGTCCTACAAGGTTGCGAAGAACCGTCTCGCCAAGCTCGCCCTGAAGGACACCGACTATACGGGAATCGATGAATTCCTGTCCGGTCCGACCGCCCTTGGTTATTCCGAGGACCCGGTTGCTGCAGCCAAGGCTGTGGTGGAGTTCGCCAAGACCACCGACAAGATCGAAATCGTCGGCGGTTCGATGGGCGCGCAGAAGCTCGACGAAGCTGGGGTCAAGGCACTCGCCTCGATGCCGAGCCTTGACGAACTTCGCGGCAAGATCGTGGGTCTCGTCAACGCACCGGCAACCAAGGTTGCCCAGGTCGTCAACGCACCCGCAGCCAAGCTCGCACGTGTCTTCGGCGCATATGCCGCCACGGAAGCCGCGTAAGAGCTGGTTCGACGCACGAACACATATTCATCGGGGCAGAGTCCGCAGGACACCCCGGCCTATTTATTGGAGTGAAACATCATGGCTGATATCGCCAAGCTTGTTGAAGAACTGTCGAAGCTGACCGTCATGGAAGCCGCTGAGCTTGCCACGGCACTTGAAGAAGAGTGGGGCGTGAGCGCCGCTGCTGCTGTTGCTGTTGCTGGCCCGGCCGGCGGCGGTGACGCAGGTGCCGCTGCTGAAGAAAAGGACGAATTCGACGTCGTCCTCACCGGCGACGGTGGCAAGAAGATCCAGGTCATCAAGGAAGTCCGTGCCATCACGGGTCTTGGCCTGACCGAAGCAAAGGCCCTCGTCGAAGGCGCGCCGAAGCCGCTCAAGGAAGGCGTTGCCAAGGCAGAAGCCGAAGAAATCAAGGGCAAGATCGAAGCAGCCGGCGGTACCGTCGAGCTCAAGTAAGCTTCGCTTTCTCTTCGAGAAAACAAGGAAGGGCGGTGCCGCAAGGTGCCGCCCTTTCTCGTGCGCCCGACCTGTTCGGGCCAAAGATGGACAATTCTGGTTTTTTCCTGAATTCGCATGCAACCCCGTTGCATTCGCGCAGGATGCACGCTTAAGGGCACGCCGCGCTCCGGGGGGAGTGCGCGATAAAAAACACAACGGGATCGCTTATGTTCGTCTTCGCACTTCTGTGCGGCTACCTTGCCGCCTGCGTGATACGCATGGCGAAATCCACCGTCAGCGCGCAACAGGTCGAAGACCGTATGTGGCTGTTTCCGGCACTTCCGCTGCTGCTCGCCATCGACGCCCTCGTGATGGTCGGCGAGCTGGTGGAACGAGCAGGACACGCAGCCATGGGATGGTTCGACGACTTCTCGGGTCGTCGCCGCCGCCGCAAGATGCGCAAGCAGTACGGCTACTTCAGTTATGGCTACGCGCCGCCCGCCCGCAAGACTACCCGCAACAAGCCGGCACGCCGTTCGAGCCGCTCGCAACGCCGCCGGATGCGCGCCTGACAACCCGCGTTTGCGTGTCCAGCCATCGGTGATAAGCCTCCCCTGACATCCGGTCAGGGGAGAACACTGATGCGCCTGAAAGCAATAGCCGCCACACTGGTACTTGCCATGTCGACCACCGCCGCGAATGCCGAGGTGGTCAGGCTGACGGCTGCGGCGATGGTCGATGTCGAAAGCGGCGAACTGGTCGCCTCACCCGCCCTCCTCATCGAGGACGGCGTGATTGTCGCCACCGGTGCCGAAGCGCGCGATGCCGAGGCGCCCGACCGCGAAGTTGATCTGGGCGATGCGACCATCCTTCCCGGCCTCATCGACATGCATGTCCATTTGACCAGCCGCTCGGACATCCATGGCTACCGGCAGCTCGCCGTGTCCGATGTCAGGGCTACGATTTCGGGCGTCGCCGCGGCGGAGAAAACGCTCCTCGCCGGCTTCACGACCGTGCGAAATGTCGGCGCGTCGGCCTATTCGGACGTCGCCTTGCGCGATGCGATTGCAGAAGGCGAAATCCCCGGACCGCGCATGATTGTCTCCGGCCCGCCCATCGGGATCACCGGCGGACACTGTTCCGACGACAACCTGCTCCCCGCACAATATGACAGCACCGGCGAGGGGGTCGCGGACGGTCCCTGGGCTGCACGCGCCATGGTGCGCAAGAACCGCAAGTTCGGTGCCGACCTCATCAAGACCTGCTCGACCGGCGGTGTGCTCTCGAAAGGCACCAAGGTCGGCGCGCCGCAATATTCGCTCGAGGAACTCAGCGCACTGGTCGAGGAAGCGCATTCGCACGGGATGAAAGTCGCGAGCCACGCGCATGGCACGGAAGGCATTCTCAACGCGCTGAAGGCCGGCGTCGACACCATCGAGCACGCGAGTTTCATCGACGATAAAGGCATCGCGCTGGCGCGCAGGAACGGGACCTATCTCTCGATGGATATCTACGTCACCGAATTCATCCTCGGCGAAGGCGAGGCCGCCGGTATCCTGCCCGAAAGCCTCGCGAAGGAGCGCACCGTCGGCCAGACCCAGCGGCGCAATTTCGAGCGCGCCCATGATGCAGGAGTGAAGATGGTCTACGGCACCGATGCCGGTGTCTATCCGCACGGCCAGAACGCAAGGCAGCTATCCCGCATGGCCCGCTTCGGCATGACCAGCGCCGAGGCCCTGCAAGCGGCGACCGTAAATGCAGCCGAAGCCCTTGGGATGGGCGGCGAGGTAGGCACGCTGCGCAAGGGTGCGTCGGCCGACATTATCGCCGTCTCGGGAAATCCGCTGGAGGACCTCACCCTGTTGGAAGAGGTGACCTTCGTGATGAAGGAAGGCGTCGTCTACAAACAGGACTGACGCTTCAGTCGCTATGCCGCTCGATGTAAGCGATTACCTGCGCGCGCTGGAGAGGGTCCTTGAGGCCCGCGAAACTCATCTTCGTCCCCGGCACCATCGCGCGCGGATTTTCGAGGAATTTATCGAGAGTGGCCGCATCCCACACCAGCCCCGACTCCTTGAGTGCTGTCGAATAGCGGTAATTCGGTGCTGAGGCGGAAGATCGACCATAGGCGCCAGCGAGCGATGGTCCAATGCCGTGGCGATCGGAGGTAGCAGTATGGCATGCCCTGCACTTGGCGAAAGAGCGGTCGACTTCCACCACGCCCTGGTAGGTTCTTTGGGGTTGGCTGGGCTGGTTCGGATTGGTGAACACCGCGACAGCCCTGAGAGGAGGAGGATATGTCGCGGGCGTAGCCGTTTCAGCCTCGCCTCTTTCCACCGGCGGGCTGCTCGCACAGCTGGCGAGGGCAAGTGCCGCAAACGCTATTCCTGCCCTCATCAGTCGTCCTCCCCGGTTCTAGAAGCCAATGTTCACCCGCAGGCCCATCATGTCGATACCCGGGTTCTGCTCGCTATTGAAGAGGCGCGCATTGCTGATGTGGACCCAGCTCGCCTCGACCGAGAATTTCTCGGACAGGTCGACGCCGATGGCGACTTCGGGCTCGAACAGGACGCGGCTGCCGAGGTCGGTGCGATAGCCGTCGACAGGATCGACCCGCAGCTCCGGCCCGTCATGGATGACCAGGCCCACGCCGGGGCGAAGATAGACGGGCCCGACTTCGGCCTTCCAGCTCACTCCTGCGCCGACGAAGCTGGTGTCCCCATCGAGATTCACCGAACCGAAAACATAAGGCTGCACATCGGCCAGCCCCTCGATGGGGTCGAAGCGGATACCCGCCTGCAAATCGGTCCCCCCCTCGTTCGTTTCGAAAGTGAAGGGTGTTTCCACCCCATGCGCATAGACGCCGCCATAAATCTCCTGCGCCATGGCAGTGGCTGGCATCAGACCGGCAATCAGGGCAAGCGAGGTGAAAGTACGAGCAGGACGCATCGGCAAAATCCCAAGTTTTCATGAATACGCGTTAGGTATTACTTCGTGCCAGCTTACGGGGGGCTGAAGCGGGAAGTTACCCCGCCGTTAACCTTGAGCCGAAACCGTTCCTTGAGCTTGCCGCCCTAGCAAGGGGGCATGGTCGGAAAGCCAACCTCTATCTCCACCATGCGCACCGCGATTGCCAGCGCTGCGCTGCTCGCGCTCGTACCCCAGGTAGCGCAGGCAGCCGTCCCGGCCGTAGCGGTGCAGACCGTCGAGATGATGGCGGGCGATTGCGGTTCCTCTATTGCCGCACCCGCCGCCATCAACGACCCAGCGTACAACAACGGGGCAACCGCACCGATTTCGATCGCCGCGCGCGTGCCGAGCAAGGCTGCGCAGATCATCGGCGGTGCCAGCGCGCTCGACGCCATCCGCGCACAGCAGGCAGGCGCTCCCGCCTCGCACCCGCTGTTCTCGAGCGCCCCTGCCAAGAAGTTCGAACCGGCTGCAGCACCCGTGGCGCAGCGCAATTCGGGATGTGCCATCGGCGCTTCGCCCTTCGCTTCGGCGGGGACTATCGACCTCGGCCAGCGGGCCTTCGCCAGCCGCCCGGTGGTCCAGACCTATTACGCACCTGCGCCGCGCAAGGACCTCGTCCTCGGCAGCCGCATGGTGCCGATCGCCCGCACCAGCTTCGATGCCCAGTGGCAACGTGTCGGTGCGAGCCGCGCTAACCTCTCCGCGACGCTCCTGCATGTCGGCGGCAAAGACGGCCAGCGCAGCGAGCTAGTCGCCTCGGTCAACCGCTGGGTGAACCGCGAGATTTCCCACGCCGAGGACATCGACCTTTTCGGCAAGAGCGATTACTGGGCCGATGCGGCGACCACGCTGCGGCTCGGCAAGGGCGATTGCGAGGATTTCGCACTGCTCAAGATGGAACTGCTCGCCGCGGCCGGTGTGTCGCGGGACGACATGGTCCTGACGCTCGCGCGCGACCTCATCCGCCGCCGGGACCATGCGGTGCTGCTGGTGAAGGACGGCGACGGCTGGCTGATGCTCGACAATGTCGGCAGCGCCCCGCTCGATGCCTCGCAGAGCCACGGCTATCGCCCGGTCATGAGCCTTGGCGCCAAGCAGAGCTGGCTCCACGGCTACTGAGCCAGACGCAAAAGGGGCGCGGAAGCCGATGCCTCCACGCCCCCTGCTCTCCCCCAAGAAAGCTCAGGATTGTGTCATCGTTCAGATGATGACGTGCCGAAAAGCGTAGGACATCGCGACCCGGAGCGCAGCGTACTCCAGTACGTGAGCACCGGAAGCGCGGTGGCATGCGGTTTGCAGGCCGTCAGGGCTGAACAAGGGCGCAATCTAGCGCTCGGTCATTGCGCGGTCGAAGGCGCGGTTCACCGGTTTGAAGAGGTATGACAACACGCTGCGGCGCGCTGTCAGAATTTCGACATCGGCAACCATGCCCGGCACGATGGGCAGGCTCACCCCGCCCTTCTTAATGAACGAGCTGTCGGTTTCGATAATGACCGAGTAATAGGCCTCGCGTTCGACCTCGTCGAAGATGCTGTCGGCGCTGACCTGCGCGACCTTGCCCTTGAGCCCGCCATAGATCGAGAAGTCATAGGCAGTGATTTTGACATTGGCGTTGTCGCCCACCTTCACGAAGGCGCGGTCGCTGGGCGAAATGCGCGCTTCAACCAGCAGCTTGTCGCCCACGGGCACGATCTGCATGATTTTCTCACCCGCGCCGACAAAGCCGCCTTCGGTGGTGATCTGCACGTCGTTGACGATGCCATCCGAAGGCGCGCGCAATTCGTTGCGGTCGCGGCGGGCCGACGCCCCGCGAATGCTCTGCTCGTTGACGGCAATGCGGGTGGCGACTTCGCTGCGTTCGGCAAGCGCCTGCTGGCGGAAATCGGCGCGTGCCTGGTTGAGGTCGGCCTGCGCCTGGCGAATGGCCGCCGAGGCACGGCCTGCTGCCTGACGCGCTGCCGAAAGGCGCCCCTGCAAGTCGACCACTTCGCGCTGGGCGGAAAGGAGGTCGGTCTGCGGGACGATGTTCTTGGCCGCGAGCGGGCGCAGCATGTCGACCTGCTCGCGCGCGAGGCGCAGGCTGCTTTCGAGGCTGGAAGCGGTCGCCTGTGCTTCCGACAGGTCGCGGCGGCGCTGCTCGACTGCCGAGGCGAGCGAGGCTTCGCGCGCGCGCGCAGTGTCGCGGCGGGCCTGAGCGAGGCGCGCCTCTTCAGCACAGGGCGTGCCCGGCTCGCAGCCGATCGCGCTGCCCGACGCCTCGGAATCGAGCCGCTGCGCACGTGCGGCGAGCCGTTCGTTCTCGGTCTGAAGCTCGCCCAGCTGCGAGGCGCTCTGCGAATCGTCGAGCCGGACGAGAAGGTCGCCCTTCTTCACGCTCTGCCCGCTGCGCACGAGGATTTCGGACACGACCGAAGGCTCGGCGGGCTGGACCAACTGCGCCTTGCTCGAAGGAATGACTTTCCCCGTGCCGCGCGTAATCTGGTCGACCTGCGCGAAGGCGGCCCATGCAAAGAGGACGGCGATGCCGACCGCAGCGGTGACAATCAGGCGCTGCGCCGCGCTCATCGTGTTCCAGCGCTGGAAGAGGGTCATTGCTCTTGCTCCGAAGTCCCGGTGGGCTGCGCGGTGGCTGCACCCTGCGAGGAAAGGGTATCGCGATAGGATGCGCTGGCGGCGACCGGGTCGGGAATGGTCAGGCGCCAGGTCTTGGTGGTGTCGATACGGCCGCCGACATCGGCCTTGGCATGGCGATCGGTCACATCGGGCGTAACTGTGAGCCCGGGCGTGTATTCGGGCTCGGCTGCCATGGCGACTACGCCATCATCCTTGGCGAGGAAACGCGCGAAGTCGATCTGCGGCTTGAACTCGCGCCCGCCCCAATTGCCGTAGAAACTGGCAGCGCGGCCCGGCGAACCGGGAAAGCGATAGAAGATATGGCGGCCAATCGTGGCGAGCTTGCCCATGCGGAAAGCCCAGTAGGGGACGACATAATCGGCATGGTAGTGGGTCGAAGTGCCGACTTCGGCGACTTCGCGGCCCGCGAGCGCGTCGCGGGCAATCGCCTTCGACTTGCGCCACAAATCGGCCTGCGGCTTGCGCATCAATGCACCGTCGCAGGTGAAGCTGAACTGGCAGACGGGCTGGTTCCAGCCCTGGTAGACCACGCCGCAAACAGTGTTCGGATAGGCCGGGTGACGGACGCGGTTGAGGACGACTTGCGCCACCGCGCGCTGCCCCTGTTCGGGCTCGAGCGCGGCCTCGTAATAGACCGCCTGGGCGAGGCAGTCGTTCGCCGTGCCGTAATAGCTCGAGGACATCGGAATGCCGGAGAAGCGCCCTACCCGCTCGATACGGCCTTCCATTGTCGGGATGGCCTCGTTCCGCGCCAGCGCATCGCTCTCGTCGATTTCAACTAGCGAATCCATCGCTTCGGCAGAGGTGGTCATCTCGGCAAGGTCGGCCTGCATCTCGGGCGCGAGCTTGGCCATCGCCTCGGCTTTCTCCTGCGGCACCAGCAGCGAGGAAGTGCCGATGACAAGGCTCGCGACGAGGAGGAAGGTGAACCCCCATGCGCGCTTGATCTTGGTGACGGCAGCCTTGCTCATAGCTGGCCTCCACGCGCGCTGCCGGCCTTGGCGAGCACTTCCTGGATCGGCCCGTCGGCGGCAATGCGCCCCTTGTCGAGGACGATGAGGCGGTTGCAGATGGCGAAGAGCGCCGGACGGTGGGTCGAGATGACCAGCGTCTGCTCGGGTGTCATCGCGCCCGACAGGCGTTCGACGAACATCTTCTCGGTCTCGCTATCCATCGCGCCGGTCGGCTCGTCGAGGAACAGCAGTTCGCGCGGCTCGACGAGTGCGCGCGCGAGCGAGAGGAAGCTGCGCTGGCCGCCCGAAAGCTGGCGGCCGTCTTCGCCGACCGAGCGGTCGAACCCGCCCGCATCGCGGCTGAGGAACTGGTCCGCACCGGTCGCGCGCATGGCCTCGATCAATGCCTCTTCCGACAGGCCGAGCCGGCCCAGCGTGAGGTTGTCGCGCACCGAGCCGGAGAAAAGCGCCGCGTCCTGGCCGACGAAACCGAGCGCTTCGCGCAGTTGCTGCGGGCGGTACTGGCGGCTGTCGATGCCGTTGACCATCATGGCCCCGGCGCTCGGCGCATAGAGACCGCAGAGCAGGCGCCCGAAGGTCGATTTGCCCGAGGCGACGCGGCCGACAATGGCGATACGCTCGCCCGGCTCGATGGTGAGGTTGAGGCCCGAAAGCGCAGCGGGCGCTTCCTCGGCATAGCGGAATTCGGCGTCTTCGAAGACGATGCGCGGACGCTTGATGGCAGCGGGTGCCACGCTGGCGCCCTGCTTGCGCTCGTCACCGGTCTCGAACATGCGCTCGATACTGGCGAGCGTTTCCTTGGCCTGCCGCCCGCGGGTAAGCAGGAAGGCAATCTGGCCGGCGGGCGCAAGCGAGCGCGAGGCGAGCATGACGATGGCGATAATCGCGCCCATCGTGATGTCGCCTGCCGCAAACAGGTAATAGCCGCCGATGATCAGCGCCACGGTCGACAGCTGCTGGAAGACCTGCGCGAGGCCCACGGCAATCGAGTTGATATTGCGCAAGCGCAGCTGCGAATGCCCGCCGACATCGGCAAGGCGATGCCAACGCGAGAGCATGCCGCCCTCCCCGCCCATGGCCTTGAGCGTTTCGGCGCCGGTAAGCGATTCGACCAGCAGCGTCTGCTGGAGACCGTAATCGGCCTGAGCATCCTGCGAGGCTTCGACGACCTTTTTCTGCAGGATGAAGCCGGCAATCGCCATGGCTGCGATGATGGTCAGCGGGACCAGCGCCAGCCAGCCTGCAATGATGGCGATGACGCCCACGAAGACCAGCAGGAACGCGACATCGACCAGCAGCACGACCGAAGTCGAGGCGAAGAAATCGCGCACGATAGCGTATTCGGCGACGCGTGCCGCCATCGAGCCGGTGTGGCCCTTGCGCTCCGACAGCGGCATGGCGAGCAGGCGCGAGAAGATTTTCTGGCTCAGCTTGAGGTCGAGACGCTGGGCAATCTCGTCGACGATGGACGTGCGCGCGCGGCGCAGCGCAAACTCGAGCGCGAAGGCGAGCAGCACGCCCGTGCCCAGCACCCAGAGCGTTTCCTGCGCCTGGTTGGGAATGACGCGGTCGTAGACGTTCATCGTGAAAATCGGCAGCGCGACGGCAAGCAGGTTCACCAGCAGCGATGCGAGGATGACCGGCGTGAAGGCGCTGCGTTCGCGGCGAAGCTCGCCCCAGAACCAGTGGGTACGGGCCTTGGTATGCCACGGCGCTTCGTCGGCGCGCATGCGGTCGGGGTCGCCATAGACCGGCATCAGCGTGCCGGCATAACCCTCACCGAGGTCGAGGCGCTTTTCCCATGCTTCGGCGCCCGTTTCCGGACGCCAGACGAGCAGCTCGTCTTCCTGCGCCTCGAGCAGCAGGATGAAACCGCCCTCTTCAAGCGCGGCAATGGCGGGAAGCTGCTTGGCACTGGCCGGCAGGCGGCGCTGGCGCAGCACATCGTGGTTGAGCCCGGCTAGGTCGAGCGCGGCCGGAGCCTGGTGCGCTGGCAGCAAGCCTTCGGGATTGCGCGGCAATTGGGCGAGCATACCGCGCGAAAACGGCAAGCCGTACCGGCTCGCCGCTTCACCAATGCAATCGACGAGCGGGTCCAGGACCCGCCCGTCAATCATGTCAGCCCTTGCTTGTTCCATAGCCAATCATGGCCCTTTGCGTAACGTCTAGTCTCCGTCGACGCGCCGCTGCAGTTCGGCTTCCACGGGCGGTCCGTAATCGAACCGTTCGCGTTCGGTCTGACCCGCTCCGGCACCCGGAGCGATGTTCAGCGCATCGAGGAAGCGGTTGGTAGCAGCAAGCGTCTGGTACTGCGCGAACAATTGCGAGAAGCGTGCCGTTTCGAGACGCACCTGCGTATTGAAGCGCGTGTTCTGCGCATCGAGCACGTCGAGCAGCGAACGGCGTCCGATGTTGAACTGGCTGCGATAGCTCAGCAGCAGGTCGTCGCTGACCTGGCTCTGGCGGTCGAGCTGGCTCGTGATCCGGCGCTGCGTGTCGAGCTGCTGCCATGCGAGTCGGACATCTTCTTCGGCTTCGCGCTGGCGGTCGTGCAAGGCGTAGCGTGCGAGGCTCGCCTGGCGCACGGTTTCCTGCAGTTTGGCGCGGTTGATGCCGCCGTCGAACACGTCCCAGCGCAGCACCACGCGGGCCTGCAGGTCGGTTGTCTCGCCAGCGAAACCATCGATGTCCTCACCCGTGCGGGCGCGGCCTTCGAGGCTGATGGTCGGCCACAGGTCGCCTTCCGCGGAATCCACCAGCGCGTTGGCTGCATCGACATCGGCCTGCGCTTCACGCACGAGCGGGTTGTTGAGCCGGGCAAAGCCGATGGCGGTCGGAAGGTCTGCCGGCATGGCAGCCGACAGGTCGGGCGGCAGCGTGCCGGCCGTGATGTCGAGGCCGGTCAGTCGGCGCAGCGAGATATAGGCGTTCTGGAGCTCCAGGTCCGCTTCCTCGTTACGCACGAGGGCCGACTGGTAGCGTTCCTCGGCCTGCTGCTGGTCGGCAATCGAAATCGAGCCTTCGTCAACGCCGCGCTGGAGGTCGCCCACCAAAGTCTGGTGGAACATCGCATTGTCGCGCGCCGCAGCAGCCACACGTTCCTGCAGCAGCACGTCGAGATACTGGCGTGCAATCTGCAAGGCGATGAATTCCGAACGCTCGGTGACGCGCAGCGAGGCGCCGTCGACACGGGCAGCCTGGCGCAGCAGTTCGCCGCGACGGCGACCGAAATCGAACACGGTCCATTCGGCATTGATGCCGGCTTCGAGCGGATAGAGCTCGTTATCGGCAATGCCGAGCGCGCGGCGAGTGCCGTTTTCGAGGCGGCGGATACCTGCCGACGCCTCGATGCCGACGCGGGGCAGGTAAAGACCCTGCGCCTGGCGGCGTTCGAATTCGATGGCTTCCTTGTTGTACTGGGCCTGCAGGATGTCCGGGTTGGACTGCATGGCGATGGAAATCGCGTCCTGCATCGAGACCGGTTCAGTGGCGGCGGTCTGGGCCATCACGGCCGGAGCCGAGCCTGCCAGCAGGAGCGCCGCGGCACTTGCCAGGGTTGTCTTGCGCATTGTTCGTCCCCTCTCTTACTGGTTGACCAGGATTTCGACGCGGCGGTTCTGCAACTCGCGCACGCCATCGGCGGTCGGCACGCGCGGGGTTTCCTCGCCCTTCGCCTGCGTGGTGATGGCAGCGCCCGAAATACCGCGGGCGACCATCAGGCTCTCGATTGACTCGGCGCGGCGTTCCGAAAGGCCCTGGTTGTAGGCGCTGCTGCCCGCGCGGTCGGTGTGACCGACGACGGTGAAGCTCGTCCAGTTGCAGGGTCCCGCGTTCTCAACGACATATTCCACCGTCTCGACCGCATCCTGCTGCGGCGTGGCGGAATCGAATTCGAAGAAGATCAGGCCCGGTGCCTGCGCGGTGCAGGCTTCGGGGCGCGGTTCGGGTTCGGGCATGGGAGCGGCGACGCGCTGCTGCGGCGTGCGGTTCATCATGTCATAGGCCAACGCGCATTTAGAAAGGCTGACCGGGTCCTTGGTGTTGGACTTGAGATAGCCAAGCGCGATGCCGCACTGCGCCTTCGCCTCGCTCGCCCAGGTATAGCGCGGGTCGTTGGCGGCCACGATGGCAGCGTCGTTGGTGAGCGCGAGCGCTGCATCGTAACGCATCTGGACGGCGCTGCGCAGTTCGCTGCCATCCATTGCCATCAGGTCATCCTGCGCGAAGGCCGCAGCGGGGGTCATCCCCACTGCGGCTCCGGCAAGAGCGAAAATCGCGGTTGTTCTTTTCATTGCAAAGCCCCTTCTTGCAAACTTCTCTTTGCGATTAGGCGGTAGCCGCTGCGAGTGCAGCCGCTTCGTCGTTATTGTCTTGCGTCATCATGCCCATGGCGGTGAGAGCCATATCATTGCCAATCATGCTGTCGAGCAGACCTTCGGCAGGCGACGACATCATGGCCGGACCGTCGCCGATGGCGAAGTGGTCCACGATGGCATCGACCTGAGCTTCGGCAGCGAGGTCGGCCACGGCTTCGCCCAGTGCCTTGCCCGGTTCGAAAGCAGCAGCTTCTGCAAGCTGGGCCGGAGCCTGGAGCATGAGCAGTGCTTCCATCGCATTCGCCGCCTCGCCGCTGCCGGCAAAGCCTTCGAACACGCTCGGGCCACCTGCAAAGTTCGACGTCGCAGCCATGTCGGCCATGAAGTCGACCCCGCCGGTTTCGATGCCTGCCACCGCTTCGAACTGCGGCATGTCGAACGCACTGCCTTCAAGGATGTTGGCCATCATCGGACCTTCGAGCATCGCCGGAGCGGTCTCCACGAAGCCTTCGAAGCTGGTCGCATAGGCTTCCGGAAGCTGCACGGCTGCCATGTCGAGGCCGCCTGCAAACTCGAAATTAACCATATGACCACCGGCGGAAACGGTGTTGCCGAAGGTCTGCGAGAGATCCGTCATGACTTCGGGCATGAAGAAGCCCGAGGCCATCGCCGCAACCGTCGCCATTTCCATGCCGCGCATATCGAAACGCGGGGCGGAAGTGGTCTGGTTCGTCAGCGAACTGGCGAACACCTCGTTGTCGTTGACGGCAAGGTCGAGCGTCGCAGCCTCGGCCAGCTTGCCCGGCGCTTCCATCGTCGAAACGAGGTCGGCATCGAGCGTGACCGAAAGGTCTGCAACCGTACCGGTTTCATCGCCATCGGAGTCGAGCGCGCTGACCGTGAAGTTGAACTCCTGGTCCTGCGGCAGGATGGTCTTGTAGATGGTGAAGCCGGCAATCTGGATACGGCCACCGTCATCGCTCACACCGAGCTCGTCGACGTTCTCGATATAGATGCGGTTGAATTCGATCGACGGGTCGATGTGGATCGCGCCGGTGCTTGTGACAGTCACAGTGCCGCTTTCCTGTGTCCCATCGGCATCGTTGTAGGCGATCCAGTTGATCGTGACATTGGGCCCAGTGCTGTCGCCACCCGCGTTAGGTCCACCGGCATTCTTCAACGTATTGACGTTGATGTCGACAGCGCTGAGGAATTCAGCATCGGTGAGCGCGGGATCGTCGCCATCGGTGCCCGGATTATGGAATTCGGCTTCGAACCACTCGCCTGCATCGAGGAAGGAGTTCGACACGCCGAAGTTGTTGTTGTTGGCATTCACACCAGTCCCGTTCGACGTGAATTCCACGCGGCCATTCTCGTTGACCGGAGTGTTCTCATCGTCGTTCAGTTCGCGGAAGCCCGGGCCACCTGCTGCAAGCTGCGAGAAGGAGAGGTCTTCCGAAGTCGAAAGCTCCGGTTCGAGCAGCTCGAACTCGTAGTTCCCGTCGACATCGACGGCGAACTGGAAGATCGCTTGCCCGCCTTCCGTGGCCGTACCGACCAGAACCGCACCCATTACGGGGTTGTCGATTCCGTCATCGGTCAGGTCGACCATGGTCTGGGTGACCGGCTGGTAGGTAATACCATCGATGGCAGGCGCAGTGATGATGAACTCACCATGCCCGTCCCCGCCCGGCGAGTAGGTGAAGGTGCCCGTTGCAGTCGCATTGGCTACGTTGGCGACAGTCGTCGTATCCGGGCTGAAGGTCCCGATGGTCGGGCTGTCGTCCTCGAATACAACCGACAGGCTGTTCGCGTTGGTGGTGACAGTCGTCCCGTCGTCTGCGCTGACAGGGATCGTGATCGAGGTGGTGCCTTCGACATCGTCGCCATAGGTATGATCGATCTGGGCGAGCTGGGTGACCTCGAAATTGCCGGCATTATCAATGGTGACGCGTACGACGGGGGTGTAATCCACGCCCTCCACGCCGTTGATGTCGCCGGTATAGCCGAGCAGGGTCTGCCCGTCGTCCTGGAGGACCCAGAGCACGGTCTCGCCGCCCGAGGACAGGTCGCCGCTCGGAATGCCCAGGGTAACGGCCTCGATGTCATCGACACCGTCGGCATCGCCAATGACAACCTGGCCCGTAGCGGAAACCGAGTTGGTCGTATCGCCCGGTGTGCCGACGCTGTCGGGGTTGCCCCCGGCAAGGCCTTCATCGGAAACAGCCACGATATCGGCCCCCACGGTTGGCGCATCGTTCGAACCCGTGATGGTGATGGTCAGCGTGGTGGTGCTGGTATCACCGTCGCTGTCGACGATGGTGTAGGTGAAAGTATCGGTCTCGCTGTCGCCGTCGTCGAGGTATTGCACCGCGCCATTGTTGAGCACGTAGGAATAGGTGCCGTCGTCGTTCAGGTAGAGAATACCGAACTCGCCGAAGGTCGAACCGCCTACCGTGCCTGCCCCGCCAAAGCCGGAAATAGCGGTGACAGCCGGGCTGCCTGCGCCATCGGCACCGAAGTCGTCGGCATTGGTCGTCACGACATTGCCGACCACCGAAGCGGTGTCTTCGGTCATGGTGTTGGTGTCGGCCACTGCAATCGGACCGTCGTCGGCGAAGCGGATGTTGCCGCCGAGGTCGAGGACCACGGTTTCTTCAGCCGTATCGCCGTCACCATCGGTGATGGTTGCAGTGCCCGAGAGCGAGAGCACGCCATCGGCAAGCACTGCCAACTGGCTGTCGTAATCGCTGCTATCGCCCGGCAGATCGTGATCGATTGCCTCGTACTGCGTCAGCGTTACTTCACCGGTCGAGGCATCGACCGAGACGCTGAAGACCAGCACGCCGTTGGCAAAGCCTTCGACTTCCGAGCCGTTCATGCTCAGCGTGATCGGGTTGCCGCCACTGGTCAGGCCCGACGTCGCATTGTCGATGACCAGCGAGTAAGCCCAGGCAGTCGAACCTGCGCCGTCTGCGCCGTAGTCGCTCGAGGCGACCGAGAACGCTCCGCCGAAGTTGGCCGTCGACACGTCGGTGTCGCTGGCAGCGCCTTCGGTTTCGGCATCCTGAGTGGTCAGCGTGATCACGTCGCCATCGACAACCGCAGCGTCGATGGTCGGGCCATCGTCTGCGAAGCGGACATTGCCGCCGAGGTCGAGAACCA
>NZ_JAIGNK010000003.1 GCF_019711435.1 Qipengyuania polymorpha | reverse complement strand
ATCGCCATCGGTGATGGTCGCCGTCCCGCTCAGCGAGATCACGCCATTGGCGAGCGCTTCAAGCTGGCTGTCGTAATCGCTGTCCGAACCCGGCAGATCGTGATCGATCTCTTCATACTGGGTGAGCGTCACGACACCCGTCGTGTCGTTCACTTCGACGGTGAAGACGAGAACGCCGTTGGCGCGGCCTTCGACGACGTCGCCGTTCATCGAAAGCGTAACCGGAACACCATCGCTGGTGAGACCCGAAGTCGCATTGTCGATGACCAGGCCGTAATCCCAGGCGATCGTGCCTGCGCCGTCGGCGCCGTAGTCGCTCGAGGCAACCGAGAAGGCATCGCTGAAGTTGGCCGTCGACACAGCCACGCTCGTGCCGCCGACGGTCTCCGCGTCGAAGGTCGTCAGCGTAACTGCGTCGCCATCGACAACCGCAGCGTCGATCGAGGGCACGTCATCGATAATGCTGACAGCAATGGTGCCGCTGCCGATGAAATTGCCGAGGTCGTCATAGACCTCATAAGTGAAGCTTTCCTGGCCGGTAACGGTATTGGTGCCATTGTCGCCGCCTTGGCTGGGGACGAGGCTGTCGCCGTCGACATTGCTGGTCAGCGTGTAGGTGTAGGTCCCCGTGTCTTCATTGAGGTCCAGAGTGCCGTATGTGCCGGTGGCCGGGCTCGTCAGGACATAGGTGAAGGTACCGGTGGCGTTGAGGACGGTGATCTGGCCATCGTCATCGCGCTCGCTGTCGCTGTCGGCATCGCTGCCGAAGGAGAGGCCGGCCTCGTTCACCGTCGCGCCATCATCCTCGACCGCGCCCGCGACATTGGTGATGTCGATGTCGAGCGTGGCTTCGGCAACGTCGCCATCGGCATCGACGATGCGATAGGTGAAGCTGTCGGTGACATCCATGTTCGTGGCGTTGGCGAAGCTCTGGTAGGTGTAGTTGCCGTCTGCCTGGACGGTGAGTTCGCCGTAAGTGCCGGTGACCACGAAGGGCGCGCCATCGTCGCTCGAGCCACTGCCGGTGACGTCGAGGATGGTGAGCGAACCGTCGGCTCCGTTCACGTCGACGCCGAAGCCGTCATCGTCGGTCAGCAGATTGCCACCCACGCTGTCGCCCTCGGTCACCGCATTGGTGTTGTCGGTCGCGGTCGGTGCGTCGTCGTCGAAGGTAATGTCGAGTGTGGCGGTAGCTTCTTCGCCTTCGCTGTCGGAAACGGTGAAATCGATGCTGGCGAAGGCGTCGTTCTCGTCGCCGCCGTCCGTGTGCAGGACGTTCTGCAGCAGGGTCACGGTGTAGGCACCGGTTTCGCTGTCGGTGATCTCGACCGTGAAGATATCGCCACGTCCGCTGGATGCGGTCAGCGTGTTGCCGGTGACCGAGTAGGTCACCATCTCGCTGCCCAGCATGACGCTCGATCCGTCGAGCGAGGCATCGAAGCTGACAGTCGCAGGCGTGTCGTTGCCGACATCGAAGCTCAGCGTACCGCTGAAGACGGTCTCATCGGCATTGCCGGTGTCGAGATCGCCCGTGTTCGAAGCCGGGTTCCCGCCGGCAAGTCCGTCGTCGTCGACCGCCGCAGCGACAGTCGCGCCGCTCGGCTCGCTGTCGGGCTGGAGGCTCACGGTGACCGTTGCGGTCGAGCTGTCGCCGTCCTGGTCGGTGATGGTGTAGGTGAAGCTGTCGGTTAGGTTGCCGTCGCTGCCTGCACCCGCGTCCGGCGTGTAGGTGAACAGGCCGGTCGCCGGATCATAGGTGGCGGTGCCCTGCGAACCCTGGGTCGTCACCACGACCTCGACATCTTCCGGGTTGCCGATGGTGACCACCCCGTCTGCGCCAAACACGTCGTTTTCAAGCGCATTGATGACGATCGGGGTGTTCTCGGTCGCCTGACCGGCGGTGTCGTCATTCGCGGTCGGCACGTCGTCGATGACATCGATATCGAGCGTGGCGTTGGCGGGCGAACCGTCGGTATCCGAAGCAACGACAGCGAAGCTTTCCGACACGCCGTCCTGGCCGGCCGCATCGTGGTCGAGCGTGTTGCCTGCCAACACGTATTCGTAATCGATGATCGCTTCGACCACGTCGCCATTGGCGTCGAGGACTTCGGTCACATCGGTGATGCGGACCGTGCCATATGTTCCGGGGATTTCGAGCGGATAGGTTTCGCCAGCGCCCCAGACCTGCACGCCGCCGACCGACAGCGTCGCGAGCCCGTCGGGGCTGTCGACCGTGAACTGGCCGCTCTGGGTCAGCGCAGCCGCATCCGGCGAGGAGCCATCGGCCAGGTCGTCTTCGTCGACCACGAGGTCGGGTCCTTCGGCGGTCAGGCCGTTGATGGTGACACCGTCATCGGCACCATTGACCGTGATCGTCAGCGTCGCGGTGTCGGCATCCTGGTCGCCATCGGTCAGCGTGTAGGTGAAGACCTCGGTCAGGCTCTCGGTCGCATCGAGGCCCTGGACAAACTCGTTCGAATTGTCGAGCCGGTAGACATATTCGCCGTTCGCGAAGATGGTCAGGAAACCGAATTCGGTCGCGAATTCGATGCCCGGATCATAGCTCGTGCCGTCGAAATCGACCGCCGTCACCGCCGCGCCGTCCGCGCCGGTAACATCCTCGCCGCCATTGCCCTCGCGATCGGTGATGACGTTGCCGTCGGCCACAAGCGGACCGTCCTCGGTCACGCTGTCGACATCGTCATTCGCGGTCGGCACGTCGTCGATGACATCGATATCGAGCGTGGCGTTGGCGGGCGAACCGTCGGTATCCGAAGCAACGACAGCGAAGCTTTCCGACACGCCGTCCTGGCCGGCCGCATCGTGGTCGAGCGTGTTGCCTGCCAACACGTATTCGTAATCGATGATCGCTTCGACCACGTCGCCATTGGCGTCGAGGACTTCGGTCACATCGGTGATGCGGACCGTGCCATATGTTCCGGGGATTTCGAGCGGATAGGTTTCGCCAGCGCCCCAGACCTGCACGCCGCCGACCGACAGCGTCGCGAGCCCGTCGGGGCTGTCGACCGTGAACTGGCCGCTCTGGGTCAGCGCAGCCGCATCCGGCGAGGAGCCATCGGCCAGGTCGTCTTCGTCGACCACGAGGTCGGGTCCTTCGGCGGTCAGGCCGTTGATGGTGACACCGTCATCGGCACCATTGACCGTGATCGTCAGCGTCGCGGTGTCGGCATCCTGGTCGCCATCGGTCAGCGTGTAGGTGAAGACCTCGGTCAGGCTCTCGGTCGCATCGAGGCCCTGGACAAACTCGTTCGAATTGTCGAGCCGGTAGACATATTCGCCGTTCGCGAAGATGGTCAGGAAACCGAATTCGGTCGCGAATTCGATGCCCGGATCATAGCTCGTGCCGTCGAAATCGACCGCCGTCACCGCCGCGCCGTCCGCGCCGGTAACATCCTCGCCGCCATTGCCCTCGCGATCGGTGATGACGTTGCCGTCGGCCACAAGCGGACCGTCCTCGGTCACGCTGTCGACATCGTCATTCGCGGTCGGCACGTCGTCGATGATCGTGATGACCAGGTCCTCGGACTCGACATTGGGCTCGCCGTCGAGATCGACGATCTCGATCGGGAAGGTGACAACCGTCCTATCGGGGTCGCCGGTGTTGTCGGTCAGTTCGTAGACATAGGTGATCGTGCCATCGCCGGTCTGATCGTCATAGGTGTAGCCGGTGATCGTCAGCGTACCGGTGTCATCCGCGATGACGACGAGGGGGAGATTCGTGGGATCGAGCAGCGTGGCCGGATCGAACTCGACGCCGCCGATGCTGACTGTCTGCACGCCGTCGAGCGACGTGAACTCGATGACGCCGGTGGCGGTCTCGTCGTTGCCGTCGAATGAAGACCCTTCAGGCTCATCGTCGCGCGTTCCGGTCGTCGGGGGAAGCTGGCCCTCTTCGACGACGGTTTCGTCTTCACCGGTCGGGACGGTCGTGATGCTGGGCCGCGCATTGCCGATATTGATCGTCAGCGTGGCAGTGCTCGGCGTGTCGTCACCATCGACGATGGTGTAAGTGAACTCCTCGCTCACATTGCCGGGGGTGTTGTGGAAACGGGTGTACTCATAGTCCCCGTTGGCAAAGATGGTCAGCTCGCCATAGGTCCCGACAAGGACTTCGCCGGGGTCGGCCGAGCCGCCGTCGTTGGCAAAGCCGGTAACCCTGTCCTCTCCCTGGAAGCCGTCGGCTCCGGGCTCGTCGTTGCTGAGGACCACATTGCCATAGATCGGGCCGAACGTCCCGCCCTCGACTTCGGCGGTATCGTCGCGTGCGATCGGGTTGTCGTCGATGATGTTGATCTGCAGCGTCGCCACCGAGCTGTCGCCGTCAATGTCGGTCACGGTCATCTCGAACGAGCCGTCGACGGTCTCGAACAGGAGGTTGTCGGTGAGAGTGAAGGTAAAGCCGATTTCGCCAGCCGCGACATTGATGCTGGTGATGGTCAGGAAGCCGACGTCTCCGGTGATGGTACCCCCCAGCGTGAACGCGGGTTCGCCATTCGCAATGATATTGACACCGTTGACGCTGACGATGTCGACGCCATCGGGTGCGCTGAAGACGATGGTACCGGAGGAAACTTCGGAGGCGGTTTCCTCGCGCGTACCTTCGGGTTCGTCCGTGCCATCGACGTTGCGCGCGGGCAGGCCGTCTTCATCGACGGTGGCGATGGCATTGATCGCGCCGGCCGGGTTGTCGGGCGTTTCGATGACGATGACGGGATCTTCCTCGACATCGTAAGGAATGATTTCGCGCTCTTCGGGCTGCGGGAACTGCAGCTCGGTATAGGGCAGCAGGTTGCCGATCGCGTAGGCATCCTGGATGTTGCCGGGGTCGACTTCGAAATTGCCGCCCGAGCTCTGCGGGTCGCCAGCAGCCGGCTGCGGCTCGTTGCCGGTCAGCAGCGCGGCGAGGTTGGCGGCAGGAACGGTCACGCCATCGACGACGATCTGCGGGACGATGATGGCACCTTCGGGAATGATGACACGCGAGCCGTCGTCCAGGACGATGACGAGGTCGCGACCTTCGGCGCTCATGTTCTCGAGGCTGGCACCTTCGGGAAGTACCACGACGCCATTGGCATCGGGCTGCAGGATGACATCCCCGGGACGAACCGCCATTGCCGGGGCCGCATTGCCCTGCGCTTCACCCATATCGGCATTGCCGCTGTCCTGGGCGTCGGCGAATTCGTTGTTCGTGTCGAAGCTGTCCATGTCGTCCGTCCTTGCTTTGCCGGGCTGGAAGGGCTGGCCTTCCGGTGCGAGCAGGTGACGGATGGTCGGGCCGGTTGGGCCGGTCTGGTGCCCCAGGTGATTGTCAGGCCGTGGCCTGGCCCCGGGGCTGTTCCGTTCTGTCTCGCGGTCCCGACTTCTTAATTCCCGCCCTCCGACGACTCGTGCCGGAGGAAAGATGTGTCGTTGCACGGAAAGAAACCATTCTCTCGCCCTATATGCAATCGAATTAACTTGCGCGTAGCTCGTGCGAGACACACCTACGCGCAGTTCAGGGGACCAAGAAGGCCACAAGCTACGGAAACGATGAGATAAAACCCTCAAGTCCTGAATTGGGACAACTCCAGATCCGAGAGCGTGCTGCGCGGCTCGGCCAGAAAGGCTTGAAGCGCCGAATCGCGCCGGAGGACTCGTATTTACGCGAGTCGCGGCCCCTTCACCCCTCGCGCGGGACTGGCTGAACAGGATTTTCTCGCAGAAAGTGGGCTTTAGCCCGCAACGAGCGGCGATGCGGAAGGTAGGAATGCGCCCGCTCCCGCGCGCAGGAGTCATCCCAAGACCCCGGCACGAGAAGCAGGGGACGCGCCCGCTCCAGCACCCCGCCAGGCGCCCCGCGAATCACTAAGTCACTAGAAAAAAAGGGCCAATTGTAAAAAACCGTCAAATCGGCCGCACGAATTGCGATTCATCACTGCGCCAAACTGGCAACAGGCGCCCCCGTTAACCGGAAATCTTAAAGCCAAAACTTTTCAACTGACTGTTTTTTCGACATAAAAAAATAGCGTTGCATGAAAGTTGACCGCAAGCTGCATTTGAGGGAAGTTTATTGGGCTTCGAAGGGAGCCAGCGTGAAACGAATTGGCGTGAGCCAGTTAGACAAAAACAGGGTCGCGCCGGTTCCAACACTACCCCCTTCGAGCGGCGGCTATCCGGAAATAGAGGCCGGAGCCATCGACCAAATGAGACGCGGCTTCCCATGGTGGGTGGCAGGGTCTGAATTTAAACTTGGGGTAAATACTATGATCAAGAACTTCCTTCGTGACGAGTCGGGTGCTTCGGCAGCTGAGTACGCTCTCATCCTCGCCATCGTCGGCGCAGCCATCGCAACTGCAATGCTCCTGCTCGGCGGCGAAATCCGCGACTCGATCGTGAACGCAGAAGCACAGATCGAAGCTGGCCAGGGCGACCTCGCACCGGCTGACTAAGATCAGACTTCGGAATCCGCCCCTCCCCACTTTCGGGCGAGGGGCGGTTTTCGGCTGCAAATACAGAATAATTAGTGTATTGGTGGCCCGGGCGCAGACGAGTTCTATTGCTCAAAGGGGGGCGGAACGATGCGAGGACGTAATCTCGTAATTCTCGGAATTGCCGTAGTCATCGGACTAGTGGCGGTCTTCTTGGCCAATTCCTATTTCAGCGGCATCCAGGAGCGTGAAGAACGCAGGGCCGACGAATTGCGCATGGCGCGCATTGTCGTTGCCACACAGGACGTGGCATTCGGAACCCGGATAACCGACACCAATACCAGGCTGGTCAACTGGCCAGGAGACTCGGTGCCGCAAGGCGCCTTCACCAGCATTCAGGAAGCAGCGGCCGGCGGCCGTGTCGCACTCCGCCCCATGACTGTGGGCGAGCCTGTCCTTGCCAGCAAGGTCAGCGGTGCGGACGGGCGGGCCACGCTTGCTTCCAACCTTCCCGAAGACATGCGCGCGGTCGCCATTCCGATCGATAGCGTCGCAGGCGTGGGCGGCTTCGTTCGCCCCGGCGACGTGGTCGACGTGATCCTGACCCGCCAAATCCCCGGAGAAGGTGCGGCCGCGCAGGACAAGATGTCCACCGTGGTCCTCGAAAACGTGCTCGTTCTGGCGACCGGACTTGTTGCCGACGAGCAGAATACCGAACCCGCCGTCAATCCCACCGCCACGCTGCAGACCGATCTGTTCGGCGCGCAGAAACTGGCGCTGGCACGCGAGGTCGGGACGTTCACTCTCGCACTACGCAATGTCGAAAACCAGGAAGTCGGCGCGACCGAAACGGTCGTGGCGCGCGACCTCGGCGGCGAGAACCTGCGCATCTACGGTCGCCGCGGTGGCGGCAATGCCGTCGCGCCGCAGTCGCAGCCGGTCATCAACCTCACGCCCGCCATGCTCGGCGGCCAGTCGCAGGCAACTCGCCGGACGAGCACGCCCAGCCGCCCTCGCGGCCCTACGATGAGCATCGTACGCGGCACCGAGGCCCAATCCTATGAAGTGGAGCGTTAAGATGAAACAGCTCAAAACGCCCATCACCGCCCTCGCCCTCGCACTTGCCGGAACCGCCTTGGTCCCGACTGCAGTGCAGGCCCAGGTCTCTGGCGACAACGGCATGTCGATGCACGCCGGAACCGTGGAAATCGCCGTCAACAAGAGTCAGGTGCTCACCGCCGATACGGCCATTGACCGTGCAATGATCGGCAATGACGAAATTGCCGACATCCTCCCGGTCTCCACCAATTCGATCTACGTTCTCGGCAAGGAAGTCGGCACGACTTCGCTTACGCTTTACGACCGTAACAATCGCGTAATCGCGGTAATGGACATCTCGGTCGGTCCCGATGTCGCAGGCCTGCGCGAACAGATGACGCAGCTGATGCCCGGCCAGCCGGTGCAGACGCGCGTATCGAATGGCGCCATCGTCCTCTCGGGGACGGTCAGCGACGCCGGCGTGGCAGACCGCGCGGTGCAACTTGCCCGCGCATATGCTCCGGACGAGAAAATCGTCAATCTGATGCAGCTTGGTGGCAGCCAGCAGGTCATGCTGGAAGTGCGCTTCGCGGAAGTTTCGCGCAGCGTGGGCAAAGACCTTGGTGTCAGCAGCTTCATCACCGGCGGCCGCGTTGCCGGCGCGACCGGTAATGGCGCAGGCCTCCCGGGAGGTGGCTACAGCATTGGCGGAGGCAACAACCCGTTCCAGATCGACAGCATCCAGGGCGGCTTCGGCATCGTCGGCCGCGCGTTCAGCGACGTGCTCGGTGTCGATATCGACCTGTTCATCGATGCGCTGGAAGAAAAGGGCATGGCCAAGACCTTGGCCGAGCCGACCCTGATCGCCTTGTCGGGCGAGACGGCTTCCTTCCTTGCCGGTGGCGAATTCCCCATCCCCGTCGTCCAGAATGGCGGTGGTGGCGGCCAGGACGGCGGCAATTCGGTTACGGTCGAATTCAAGCCCTTCGGCGTCAGCCTCGGCTTCACGCCGACGGTCCTGTCGGACAAGGTGATCAACCTTGTCGTCCAGCCCGAAGTGTCCTCGATCGACCCGACGGCTTCGATCAACATCAACGGCCTGCAGATCCCCGGGCTCCAGACCCGCAGGGCAAATACGGTCCTCGAGCTGCGCGATGGTGAAAGCTTCGCGATTGCCGGTCTCCTGCAGCGCGATTTCAAGACCACGGTCAACCAGGTACCGCTGCTGGGCTCGATCCCGATCATCGGTTCGCTGTTTCGCTCGACTTCGTTCCAGCGCGGAGAAACCGAGCTTCTCATCGTGGTGACGCCGCGTCTGGTGGCTCCGATCAAGCCCGAACAGGTTCGCCTGCCGACCGACCGGGTCTACGACCCCAGCGAGGCCGATGTCCTGCTTCTCGATGGCGAAGGCTACAAGCCCCGCCCGCTCGATCCCATCACCGGCGACGTGCCGGCGGATGCCACTCCCGCTACGGAAGGTGACGATTATGACTATTGAGCCCAAACGCCTTGCCCTGCTCGGCCTCGCGGCCATGTCGGTCAGCGCCTGCATGAACAACGATGGTCGTCTCGACCTCACGCAGGCCGACCCTTCCTGGGGTGAAGCCAATCGTGCAACCATGGCAGCGCAGGTCGTGAACCCGTCGCCAGAGTACGAAAACCCCATTCCGCCCACTTCGGCCAGCAACGCCGTGCGCGCAGCAGATGCCTATCGCGCAGGCGAAGTCGAGGAGGTCCAGGAACTCAGCACGACCGAGACCATCAGCGAAGGCGGAAACTAAGCTAGTTCAGCGAGCATGTATCATGAAAGCGGCACCCCTTAGGCATTTCAGGAGCGACGAGAGCGGCGCGGTGGCAGCCACCTATGCGCTTGCTCTGATTCCGCTGATTGCCTTTGCGGGTCTCGCTTTCGATTACGCCCGATTGATGGGCGTCGACAGCGAGTTGCAGAACGGGGCCGACCAGGCCGCGCTGGCAGGAGCTACCCAGCTCGACGGGCAGGCAGGCGCTTGCGAGCGCGCGGCCAATGCGGCCTCGGGCATGCTCCAGAACCTCGTCATGATGGCGGCAGAGAGCAACCTCGTCACGCTGACGAGCGAAACCGCCTGCGATGCCGCCGGCCAGATCCGGTTCTACCAGGACAAGGAAAAAGCCACCCCGGCGACCACCGACGCCAATGCGCGCTTTATCGAGGTGATCGTCGATACCCGCTCGGTCGATTATGCGCTCATCCCGATAACCGGTCGCCTTGCCTCCGGCCAGATCGGCGGCGTTGCTTTTGCGGGCCTTGGCTCGGCCATCTGCAAGGTGCCGCCGGTCATGATGTGCAACCCGAACGAAGGCGATGACCCGCAGTTCACTACTGCCAATTACATTGGCAAGGGCATCCGCCTCATCACGCAGGATGGCGGCGGGACCTATGGCGAAGGCGTCTTCGGCTATCTCGAGACCGATTCAGGCTCGGGCGCGAATGTCACCAAGGAACTGATCGGTTCGCGCGAGATACCGGGCAACTGCGTCCCCACCGACGGCGCCGACATCAAGCCCGGGCTCCAGGTCGTCGTGATGGATTTCTTCAACACGCGCTTCGACATTTACGCCAGCGGCCTCAATGTCGTGTGCGGAACGGGCAACACCAATTGCCCGCCGTCCGCCAATTCCAAGAACGATTTCCTTAAGGGCAGCGGTGCCGGCTGCGGTATCGTGAACGGAGGCGGTTCCAACGGCTGGGTGCAAGGCGCGGTGCCTTATCGTCCGACCTCGAAGGACGTGCCGCTAGACCCGACCGTAGCTGCCGGCCTTTCGCCGATGGGCTACCCGCGTGACATGTGCCACGCGGTCAGCAAGCTGGGGCAATGCGCAGGTGACAAGATCGGCGACGGCAACTGGGACCGGCGCGCCTACTTCCTGTCGAACTCGGCAAACTGGAGCTGGCCGTTCAGCATGTCGTCGGTTTTCGGAACCGAGACGCCGACGCGCTATCAGGTCTATAAATATGAAGCGGAAAATCCGACCACGAGGATGCAGCAACAGTCGGATGTTGGAACGTCTGCGCTGACGGCGCACAGCGCACCTGTCTGCGTAACTCCGGGTGTCGAGGTTGCAGGCGCCGTCCCCGACCGCCGTGTACTCTCGGTCGCTGTCATCAATTGTGTGAGCAACAATGTCGGTCCCAGCACCGACGACGCTCCCATCCAGAAATATGTCGACGTCTTCCTCGTTGAACCCAGCGCCAACCGCGGAAGCGGCGCGAATGCCATCACCGAAAAGAGCGACGTCTATGTCGAAGTCATCGGCGAAACCTCGCTCGGTGGCGGGGCAACCGAAGGGCAGAACATCAAGAAAGATGTTCCGTACCTGATCGAATGAGGAGCTTCTTCGCCTTTCTCCGCGACACGCGCGGCGCAGCAGCGGCCGAGATGGCCATGCTGATACCCTTTCTGGTGTTGCTGATGTACGGCGCCTTCGAGGCAGGACATTTCTTCTACACCGAACAGAAGGTCATCAAGGCGGTGCGCGAAGGTGCGCGCTTTGCCGGGCGCCTGCCTTTCTCCAGCTTCCCCTGTGGCGGGGCTGCCGACACCACGGCCGTGGGTCAGGTGCAGACCGTCACCCGGACAGGAACGCTGACCGGGACCGTATCGCGCGTTCCCAACATGGTCGATGCAGACGTGACGGTGACCCATCGCTGCGATGCGAGCTGGGACGGCCAGGGCATTTACAAGGGCACTTCCGGAGGCGCGCCAATCGTCCGCGTACAGGCGCGTGCCGACTACGCCTCGCTCTTCAACACGCTTGGCTTCATCGACAGCACCTCCAGCGTCTACGCGAGCGCCGAAGCAGCGGTGAACGGCATATGACGCGTTTTGCATCATACATGTGCGACACGCGCGGTGCCGCCGCTGCCGAGTTCGCCCTCATCGTGCCGCTGATGGTCATTTTCCTGCTCGGCATCATGGATGTCGGCTTTTACGCCTGGACCATCAATCGTGCGGAAAAGGCCACCCAGATGGGCGCGCGCTGGGCCGTTGCGACCGACATGGTTCCGCAGGATCTCTACAGTTACAGCTACGCCGTCAGCGGAGGCGTCCCGCAGGGGACCACTGTACCGGCAGACAAATTTCCCGGCGTGACCTGCACGGATACGTCCTGCACCTGCAAGGCGGGGGGCACCTGCTCCTTCGGCCTTACCCGCGATGCTGCGGCATTCACCAGCATCGTCGAGCGCATGCAGACCTTCCAGAACGGCATCAACGCCGACAACGTCCAGATCGACTACGATTGGTCCGGACTAGGATATTCAGGAGACCCCAACGGTCCCGACGTCGCACCCATCGTCACCGTACGCCTTACCGGCATGCAGCACACACCAATCTTCACGCTGCTGGTGGGCACGGTCGACCTTCCCGAATTTGCCTATTCGCTGACCTCTGAAGACAGCAACGGCACCTTTTCGAATTGATAACAACATGAGCAATTTCCAGAACATCAACTCCATGGGGACGGACAACATGACCGGAACACCGGAACAGGTCTTTGTCTTTGCACGCCCGGGAGCTTTGAGCGGGCTTGAACAGCTCGCCGACACGGTCACGCTGGTCGAAATCGGCCCCGCGCGCGACCTGCCTGCCGAACTGGTATCGCGCGCTCGCATTGCCGTCATCGAGGTAGACCCTGCCGACAGCCGCTCGCTCGCGCGCCTCGATACGCTGCGCGCGGCTCGGCCGAACCTGGCAATCATCGCCGGCCTTCCGGAAGTCGATCTCAAGATTACCCGCCTCATGCTGCGCAAGGGCATTGGCGACGTCGTAGCGATGCCCTTCACTTCGGACGAACTGCTGACCGCCATTCTCGAAGTCGACCGTGAGCTTGTCGGCACGGCAGAAGACGTGGCTGTCGAACTCGCGCCTACCTTTGCAGTGCAGAAGTGCTCGGGCGGTGCAGGCGCGACCACCCTCGCCACCCATCTTGCCGACGCCATGGCTCGTGATTTCGGAGAGGGTTGCAGAGCCTGCCTGATCGATCTCGACCTGCAGAGCGGGGACGCCTCGTCCTACCTCGACCAGCCATCGCGCAAGTCGCTGGTCGATTTGCTCGAGGCCGGAAACCGCCTCGACGATGAGCTTTTTCGCGCGGTTGCGACCGAGTTCAACGACCGCGTCGACGTGATTGCCGCCCCAACCGATATTATGCCGATCGAGGAGGTCGAACTGGCCTCGCTCAAGAGCGTCATTGCACTTGCCCAGCGCAAGTATGACCTCGTCATCTTCGACATGCCGTCATCGCTGACCAATTGGGCGATGTCGGTCATGCTGGCCGCCGACGCAGTCCTTCTGGTTTCGCAAAATTCAATTGGCGCTCTCAGGCAAGTCAAAAGACGCCTGCAGCTGCTGCGCAGTTTCGATTATCACCCCCGCAAGGTCGCGATTGCGCTCAACAGGGTGCAGGGCGGCATGTTCAAGAAAGTGGACCGCTCGGGTATCGAGGATGCACTGCATCATCCCATCGCAGGCCTGGTCCATTCTGAAACACAGCTAATCCAGGAAGCGCAGGCGCAGGGCGTTTTGTCTACAACACTCGAGCGCCGGAGCCGGTTTGCTTCGGATATCGAAGCGCTTGCAGACCACCTGCTCGCGCTGGCCGAGGAGGGTTGAAGCCATGTGGAAGATCCGCAATTCGGAAGAGCATGAAGGCCACCAGGAAATAGAGCCGACCCAGATCGTCGACGAAGACGAACAGGAGCGCATCCTTTTCGGCGAGAAGGACAAGCAGCGCGAAGCGATGCTCGACCTCAAGGTCTCGATCCACAAGGCGCTGCTCGACCGGCTCAATCTGGGCATGCTCGACAAGACGCCTGTCGACCAGATCAAGAGCCAGATCGCGGCCATCATGCCTGAACTGGTGGCCGACTACGACCACCCGCTCAACCGCCAGGAACGCGAAAACCTGATCCAGCAGGTCGTCGATGAACTGCTCGGCCTCGGCCCGCTCGAGCCGCTGCTGCAGGACGACACGATTACCGATATCCTGGTGAACGGCCATGATACGGTGTTCATCGAGCGCCGCGGCCAGCTCACCCGCGTGCCGACCCGCTTCCAGGATGAAAAACACCTGATGCGTGTGATCCAGAAGATCGTCAGCGCGGTCGGGCGCCGTGTCGACGAGAGCTCCCCTTTCGTAGACGCTCGACTTGCCGATGGCAGCCGCGTGAACGCCATCGTTGCGCCGCTCGCCATCGACGGTTCGCTGCTGTCCATTCGTAAATTCGCCAAGCAGCCCATCAGCATCCGCAAGATGATCGACCTCGGCTCGATCCCGGAGGATATGGCGCAGGTTCTCGAGGCGATCGTGGCATCGCGCCGCAATGTCCTGATTTCGGGCGGTACGGGTTCCGGTAAGACGACGCTGCTCAACGCCATGTCGACTTTCATCGACGAAAAAGAGCGTATCGTTACCATCGAGGACTCGGCCGAACTCCAGCTCCAGCAGAGCCACGTCGCCCGTCTCGAGACACGCCCGCCCAATATCGAGGGCAAGGGCGAAGTCACCCAGCGCGACCTCGTGAAGAACGCGCTGCGTATGCGCCCCGACCGCATCATCGTGGGCGAAGTCCGCGCCGGCGAGGCGTTCGACATGCTGCAGGCAATGAACACGGGCCACGATGGTTCGATGACCACCGTTCACGCCAACACCCCGCGCGATGCCTTGAGCCGTGTCGAACAGATGATCGGCATGAGCGGCATCGACATCACCTCCAAATCGTCGCGCGCCCAGATTGCCGCTGCCATCAATGTCGTGGTCCAGGTCGGACGTCTCTCGGACGGTCGCCGCAAGGTGAAGAGCCTGTCGGAAATCACCGGGATGGAAGGTGAAACCATCACGATGCAGGAAATTTTCCGCTTCAAGATGACCGGCCGCGAGGAAGACGGCAGCGTCAAGGGCCATTTCGAAGCAACGGGCATCCGCCCCAAGTTCCTCCAGGAAGCCGAAGCGCATGGCATCATCCTGCCTTCCGAGCTGTTCCGCCCGGAAGTGAGGATCGGATAAGATGACCGAAGCCGCGATCCGCATCATGTTCCTGGTGGCCGTGTTCGTTGCGGTCTTCCTGCTGGCGCAGACATTCGCTCGCTCCGCGGCCCAGAAACGCTCATATTCAACCGCCGTGAACCGGCGTATGTCGCTCATCCAGTCGGGTGCCGACCGCGACGAACTGGTTGCACAACTCCTCAAGAACAGCCCGACCGAGCACACCCATTTGCCGCCGATCATCCGCGGCATCGTCGAAGGTTTCCAGCGCACGATCTTCGCTGCGGCGGTCCCCTACACCGTGGGACAGGTCGCATTGGTCATGGCCGTCGCAGGCGTGGTCATCTTCGGCCTGGTGCTCCTGACAGCAGCCAGCCTCGGCGCTGCAATCGGTTTCGGGGTCATCCAGCTTGCGCTGATATTCTCCGTCGCGGTGGCGTTCGGCCTGCCCTACCTCTTCCTCCAGCGAAGTGCTGCGAAGCGCCGCGCGAAGGTGGAAAAGCAGTTCCCGGTGGCTCTCGACATCTTCGTGCGCGCCCTGCGCTCGGGCCATCCGGTCGCATCGGGCATCGAACTGCTCACACGCGAGATGGAAGATCCGATCGGCACCGAGTTCGGCATCGTCGCGGACGAGGTCACTTACGGCGCCGACCTGGTTTCCGCGCTGAATGCCATGGCCGACCGCTGGGACCTCGAGGACATGCGGATGTTCGTGGTCTCGCTCGCCGTACAAAGCGAGACGGGCGGCAACCTTGCGGAAATCCTCGAAAACCTCGCCAATGTCATTCGCGAGCGTCACTCGATGTACATGAAGGTGCGCGCGCTCTCCTCCGAGGGCAGGATGACCGGATGGATGCTCACTGTGCTGCCGGTCTTTGCCTTCGTGATGACATTCCTGGGCGGCCCGAGCTTCTATCTCGACGTGATCGAGGACCCGATTTTCATCTTCGGCTCGATTACCCTCGTCGTGCTCTATTTCATCGGTGTTTTCACCATTCGCAAAATGATCGACATCAAGGTCTGACATGCTCGAACTAGCCATCTCGAACTGGGTCGTCCGCCTGCTGGTCCTTGGCCTGATATTCGCCCTCGCCGTAGGCATCGTCTTTTTCGTGTCGAGTTGGGCGGCGCGCAAGCGGCTCTCGCAATCGCAGCTTGCCAAGCTGGGTCGCGATGGGTCGAGCGGTTACTCGGGCAGCGTTCTCGAGGAAGAGCGCGAGAGCCGCTGGGCGCAGATTGCAAAGTCGATCGAGTCCTCCGGCATCAAGCTGACGGACATCAACGACGACAAATTGGTCAAGCGTTTGAAAGCGGCCGGCTATCGCAAGGCGTCGGCGCCGCGCGTCTACACGCTGGTTCGCGTCGTGATGGTATTTGCCCTGCCGGTTTTTTATCTTCTCGTAGCTTCCGCCTCGGCTGAACCGCCGGGACCGCTGCAACTGTATCTCTTCTCCGCACTGGCGGCGATTTTCGGTTTTATTCTTCCGGCGGTATTCGTTCGCGCCAAGGCAGACCGGCGCCAGAATGACATCATCAACGGCTTCCCCGATGCGCTCGACCTGCTGCTGGTGTGCGTGGAAGCCGGTCTTGGCCTCGAAGCCGCGATGGAACGTGTCGGACGCGAACTGGCAACAACCCACCCACTCGTGGCAGAACTGTTCAGCGAAACCACGCTCATGATGCGCGCCGGTGCTTCGCGTGAAGAGGCCATGCGCCGGATGGGCGAAACCTCGGCAGTGGACGAGATCCGCTCTTTCGCAACGCTGATGATCCAGTCGGACAAGCTCGGGACCAGCATCGCGAGCACGCTGCGGGTCTACGCGGCCGAGATGCGCGAGGCACGTCGCATGCGGGCCGAGGAAAAAGCCTATCGACTGCCCGTCCTGATTTCTATCCCGCTGGTGGCCTGCATGTTGCCCACCATGATCGGCGTGCTGGTGCTGCCAGCCGCAGTCCGCACGATACGGGACGTGCTACCCGCTCTTGGAGGAGGATGACCATGAAACCTGCAACCACACTCGCGCTTGTAGCGCTGGCGACCAGTCTCGGAGGCTGCAAGAGCTTCGTACAGGCGTTCGACTTCTCGAAGCATTCCAACACGCCGCAATACGCGATTGGCCCTGCCGACCTCGAAGAAGGCCGCGCGCAGTTGAAGGCGGGCAATCCCGGGAACGCCATCGCCCCGCTCCACCGCGCAGCTCTCGACCCCGCCCTGCGCGGCGAGGCACTCAATGCCCTGGGCGTCGCTTACGCCAAGCTTGGGCGTGCCGACCTGGCAGAGCGCTATTTCGTGTCGGCTACGAGGATCAACCCCGAGCGTTTCGCAGCCAATCTCGACCGTTTCTATCGCAGCGATCTGGCGCAGAGCGCGCGTTTCGCCTTCCATCAGCGCCAGCAGGCGGCCGAGCAATATGCCGAGTTCGCCCGCAGCGAAGAGGCCTTGGCAGAAGACGCCGCCCCTGACCGCCGTGTGGTGATGAGTGGCGGCGAAAAGCGGACGATTACGCTTTCGCAGGCAACCCCTTCGCGGCGTGTCTCGGTCGGCAAACTCGCACCGGTCGAGGCCGATGCGCCGGCGCCTGCGAAACCGCGCGTCCAGCTTTCGAGTGGCCAGCCGTTGACTGCTCCGCAGATCACCGCGCGGCCAGCTGAAATCCGCCTGCAATCGCGCACTCCCGAACCTGCAGCGCGTGTTCGCGTCGGCGAGGCGGGGAATGCACTCTCTTACCCGCTCCGCGTGAGGCTTGCCCCCCGCAAGGCGCCTTCCAGCAAGGACTGACGACCCATGGCAATTGCCACGCTGTGGCTTGGTGCACTTGGATTGTTCACCAGCACGGGCGCCTTGCTCGACATTTTCACGAGGCGCCTGCCGAACATCCTGTGCGGCGTGATGCTGCTGGCCGGGTTCGGCCTTGCCTTTGCCAGCGGTGGCTGGACTGCGCTCGGCTTGCACGCCGCACATTCAGTGCTCGCTCTTGTCGTGGGTTACCTGCTGTTCCTTGCCGGCGTGTTCGGCGGAGGGGACGGCAAGTTCTACGCCGCTGCTGCTTCCTTTTTCCCGCTGTCGGGCATGCTGATGCTGTTTGTTGCCATTACGGCGGCAGGACTTTTGCTCTATATTTTCTGGTCTCTCCTCACGCGCATCATGCCCAGCCGCATTGGCAAGGGAGGAGACTTCGGGAAGCTGCCATACGGCGTTGCCATCGGCGGCGGCGCGCTGGCCTATGCAGGTTTTCTCTTCCTATGATCGTGATGCGTCGCAGCAAGGAGCGCTGGGCTCCGGTAGCCACGCGCGATTATGCGCGGGCAGCTGTTGTCATCATCACGCTCGTCGCGATCGCGGCCTTTTCGCTCGCCATGCGTCCCGCGCATGAAAACCGTGCTGTCGTGCGCGTATCGCTCGACCGCATCCCCGAAGAGCGGGTGGTCGAATTCGGCCATGAGATGCCCCGCATCACCCTGATGTCGCCAGTCGAGCCCGAAGTGCCGCTGGCCGAGGTGACGATACCGTCCACCGGTACGGCCCCCGCTGCAGCCCCTTCGGCCCCTCCCAGGCCTGCGCTGGCGGCGGCAGCGCCTCGCCGGCCTGCTGCCAGGCGCGCCGAAAGGCCGGATCTGGTGCCCGATGCCAACGGAGTGCTGCCGATCGATTTCAGCCTGCCCGAGGGTGTTTCCGCGCGCGATGGCGGGGTCGGCGTGGCCAAGACGCTCGCTTCTGAAGGCGGTGCGGCAACCGGGCTTACGATTTTCCTGATCGGCGGTTCGCTGATCGAAGTGGACCGGGCGGAACTGCTCGCAGCCCTCGCGCAGCTTGGTGCAGCGGACAAGGCTGGCAGGGTTCCGCCGGCGGGGGAAAGCGGACGGCTCTCGCTCGATCGGGTACGCACCGCGGGGCTCGACCTGCGCTATGATGCCATCCACGACCGCCTCGTCCTGCGCCCCTGAGAGAGCAGGACCGCGGCAGCGCTGCCTAATTGCTGTCCCAGTTGATGTTGATTTCGACGCAGGCCTCGTCGACCCCTGCCGCACGGGCAATGCGCTTGCGGCTGGCACGCACGATATCGGCGAGCGAGCCGGTTGCCGCGTCCTCTTCGGCGATCATCGCCGCCTCGCCGAGGCCAGGGGCGCCATAGACGAGTTCGAGTTCGCTCACGTCGAGCTCTTCGGCAAGGCGCTGCATGGTTTCGTGGCGCGGGCGGACCTGGTCCCCTTCCCACTTCCACAAGGTCGGCTTGCTGACCCCGACATTCTCCGCCAGCCCGCGCATGGTGAAGCCGCGCGCAGTGCGCAGGCGCTTGATGCGGCTGCCGAGCGTTTCATGGTCGACGCCGAAGCGCTTGCCGTCCTCGGGTTCTTCCTTGGCAAGGTCGTTGGCGGCCTGCAGCTCGTCTTCGGAAATCGTTTCCGCAAAGCTGCAGCCATACATGCCGTCGGCCGACCACACGACAGTCGCCTGCACGGCCCCGCTTTGGGGCAAAACGACTTCGATCGGTTCTTCGATGGTCAGCTCGGCCTGCGTTCGCACCAGCATGCCATCGCGCGACAAATTCATGATTTCCGCGTCGAATGCCTGACCGCCCTGCCCGACACCGGTATTCAGTTGCAGGACGAGGCGCGGCTCGCGGCGCTCGATGCCGTTTTTTTCTTCCATTCGCATAATGCGAACAATCCCTCTCTCGCGCCCTGACCGTACTTTAGACAATTCTACTGGAAAAGAAAGACATGCACGCGATTACAGGGCTGGTGGCGTGGCGTGGCCAAATTACCACACCTTGTGGGGCTGAAACCCGATATTAACCCAAAACCACCGGAATTCGCGAAATATCCAGATTCCGCTAGCATCCTGTTTACCTCTAGGTGGCACTACTGATGCCGGACTTAAACAATAAGTCGCTTAACGGGATCGTCCAATGAACACTGCACTTCTTGCGGTGCCAGCCTACCTGCTCGGCACCTTCATCCTGAGCGCACTGATGGTGCGGATCGCGCCCAAGGCGCACAGCTCGCGCCAGGTTCGCAAGCACCTGAGCCTGTTCATGGTCCTGCCCCTGTTGCTGGTAGTGGACGCCCTCATGTCGATCGATGCCATTCGCCGCTTCGGCATGCGCATCGCACGCGGCACCTTCGAGTTCATCTCGGGCCGTCGCCTCCACTCGTCGGAAGAATACGCCTATGCCTATTTCGGCTACAGCCGTCGGCGACAGAACCGTCGGCGCAGCGACCGCCGTGCACGCGCGCTCGGGAACAAGGGCAAGGTGGCCTCGGTCAAGGGCTGAGCCCGGTCTGCCCGGCATGGCGCCTGTCGGAGGGCGCCGCCGGGTTCTTACATTCCCGTTTGAGCCGAAGAGCCGATCCGCCTAAGCGGGTCGGCTCTTTCCGATTCGGGGGGAGCGTGATGCCATGAGTGAAGCAGCTCCCTCGACGCCCCTGCCGCAATCCGGCAGCGATGGCTGGCGCGACGAATTCGCGGCCACCATGAAGCTCAGCTGGCCGCTGGCGGCTGCCAACCTGCTGCAGATGCTGACCTATGCCATCGACGTGATTTTCATCGCGCGGCTGGGCGAGGCGCAACTGGCCGCTTCGGCGCTTGCCATCGCCTTGTTCGGGCTGGTCATGTGGGCTCTGTCCGGGCTGACGGGTGCGGTTGCCCCGGTCGCCGCGGCAGAACTCGGCGAGCGCGCACCCGCCCTGCGACCGGTCCGCCGCGCGGTCCGCATGGCCTTGTGGCTGGCGTCGATTTCAGGCGTGATGGGAATGGGCCTCTGCCTCCTCCTCGGCCCGCTGATGCGCGCCACGGGGCAGGAGGCGGCCATCATCGGCATGGCCTTGGAATACAACACCATCCTCGTTTTCTCGATGGTGCCGATGTTGTTCAACAACGTCCTGAGGAGCTTCGTCTCGACGCTCGACCGGCCCATCTTCGCCACCGCCATCACGGCGGGCGGCATCTTCGTGAACGCCTTGGCAAATTACGCCTTCATCTTCGGCAATTTCGGCGCACCCGAGCTTGGCCTGCGCGGCGCGGCGGTGGCGACCATCATCACCTCGCTGGTGACACTGGCCGCTTACGTCATCGCCATCAGGCTCGACCCGAAGCTCCACCGTTATCGGATTTTCGGCCGCTGGTGGTCGCCCGACTGGCCGCGTTTCTGGCACATAACCCGCGTCGGCACGCCGATTGCGCTCACCATTACGGCAGAGGCAGGCATCTTCGGTGCAGCCGCCTTCCTGATGGGCAATATCGGCGCGACCCAGCTCGCGGCCCACACGGTCGCACTGCAGATTGCCGCGCTGGCTTTCCAGGTTCCGTTCGGAGTCGGGCAGGCAGCCACCATCCGCGTGGGCTATTTCTACGGCGCGCGCGATACCGAGGGCATGAAGCGCGCGGGCTGGACGGGCATCGCCATCGGGACGGGCTTCATGGCCGCCACCGCCCTCGCAATGGTGCTCATCCCAAAGCCCCTGCTCGCCATCTACATCGACCCGTGGGACCCGAAGAACGCCGTGCTGGTGAGCTTCGCGCTCAAATACATCGTCGTGGCCGCCGCTTTCCAGCTGGCCGACGGAATGCAGGCAGTGGCCGCTGGCGCGCTGCGCGGATTGCAGGATACGCGCATCCCGATGTGGATTGCCGCTTTCGCCTATTGGGTGCCGGGCATCGGCACGGCGGTATGGCTGGGCTTCTATACCAGCCTCGAAGGCGTGGGCGTCTGGATCGGCCTAGCCACCGGCCTTGTTGTGGCCGCCGTCCTGCTTACCTACCGCTGGGCAAGGCGCGAGAAACTGCAGCTTACCAGCCGTCCGGCACGCGCTGCCCAGACCTAGCCACGCCTCGGCGAAATTTGCGGAAATTTTTTCGCTTCGCACCCGTTGACTTAGCGCAAGCGCATCAACATATCCGCGCCACTGGCACTCTCACCCCGGGAGTGCCAACGAACATTTCAACCTAACTGAAAGGTCATCATCATGGCATTTCGTCCGCTGCACGACCGTGTACTCGTGCGCCGCATCGAAGCAGAAGAAAAGACCGCCGGCGGGATCATCATTCCCGACAGCGCCAAGGAAAAGCCGAGCGAAGGCGAAGTCGTCGCCGTCGGCGCAGGTGCGAAGGCCGAAGACGGCACTGTCACCCCGCTCGACGTCAAGGCTGGCGACCGCGTTCTGTTCGGCAAGTGGTCGGGCACCGAGATCAAGCTCGACGGCGAAGACCTGCTGATCATGAAGGAAAGCGACATCATGGGGATCATGGGCTGAGCCCTGACCACCTCACGCTTTCACTAACCACAAAGAATTCCAGGAGAAACACCAATGGCAGCCAAGGACGTTAAGTTCGGCCGCGACGCGCGCGAAGGCATCCTGCGCGGCGTCGACACCCTCGCCAATGCCGTCAAGGTTACGCTCGGCCCCAAGGGCCGCAACGTCGTGATCGACAAGAGCTTCGGCGCACCCCGCATCACCAAGGACGGCGTTTCCGTCGCCAAGGAAATCGAACTGAAAGACAAGTTCGAGAACATGGGCGCGCAGATGCTCAAGGAAGTCGCTTCGAAGTCGAACGACGCCGCCGGTGACGGCACCACCACTGCAACCGTTCTTGCCCAGTCGATCGTGACCGAAGGCATGAAGTCGGTTGCTGCGGGCATGAACCCGATGGATTTGAAGCGCGGTATCGACCTCGCTGTCGAGAAGGTCGTCGCAGACCTCGCCGGCCGTTCGAAAGAAGTGTCGGGCAGCGAAGAAATCGCGCAGGTCGGCATCATCTCGGCCAATGGCGACCGTGAAGTCGGCGAGAAGATCGCCGAAGCCATGGAAAAGGTCGGCAAGGAAGGCGTGATCACCGTCGACGAGAGCAAGGGTCTCGAATTCGAGCTCGAAACCGTCGAAGGCATGCAGTTCGATCGCGGCTACCTCAGCCCGTACTTCATCACCAACCCGGAAAAGATGACGGTCGAACTCGAAAACCCGTACATCCTGATCCACGAAAAGAAGCTCTCGAACCTGCAGGCGATGCTCCCGGTTCTCGAAGCGGCTGTCCAGTCGGGCCGCCCGCTTCTGATCATCGCGGAAGACATCGAAGGCGAAGCGTTGGCGACCCTCGTGGTCAACAAGCTGCGCGGCGGCCTCAAGGTTGCAGCGGTCAAGGCACCGGGCTTCGGCGATCGCCGCAAGGCCATGCTGCAGGACATCTCGATCCTGACCAAGGGCGAGATGATTTCCGAAGACCTCGGCATCAAGCTGGAAAACGTCACGCTCGGCATGCTCGGTGAAGCCAAGCGCGTCACCATCGACAAGGACAACACCACCATCGTCGACGGTGCCGGCTCGGAAGACGACATCAAGGCCCGCGTTTCGGAAATCCGCACGCAGATCGACAACACCTCGAGCGACTATGACCGCGAGAAGCTGCAGGAACGCCTTGCCAAGCTCGCTGGCGGCGTGGCCGTCATCAAGGTCGGCGGTGCAACCGAAGTCGAAGTGAAGGAACGCAAGGACCGCGTCGACGACGCGCTCCACGCCACCCGCGCAGCCGTTGAAGAAGGCATCGTCCCGGGCGGCGGTACCGCGCTGCTCTATGCTTCGAAGGCTCTCGAAGGCCTGACCGGCGGCAACGACGACCAGACCCGCGGCATCGACATCGTCCGCCGCGCGCTGACCGCTCCGGTCCGCCAGATTGCCACCAACGCCGGCCATGACGGTGCGGTCGTTTCGGGCAAGCTGTTCGACAGCAATGACGAAACCCTCGGCTTCAACGCAGCTAACGACACCTACGAGAACCTCGTGGCTGCCGGCGTCATCGACCCGACCAAGGTCGTGCGCACCGCGCTGCAGAACGCTGCCTCGGTCGCCGGCCTGCTGATCACGACGGAAGCTGCCGTCGTCGACAAGCCGGAAGACAAGGCTGCAGCCCCTGCGATGCCCGACATGGGCGGCATGGGCGGTATGGGCGGCATGGGCTTCTAAGCCTTACCGACCAGCCGACAGGCACATACAAAGAGGCCCGGCAGGAGCGATCCTGCCGGGCCTTTTGTCGTTCGAGGGCAGGAGCGCGAGGCCCCTGCTGTCCCGTAATCGTCAGCGCTGCTTGCGCGCTTCCTTCTTTGCGAAATACTCGTCGAAGCGCGGCATGAGATTGGCCTCGATATCCGACGCGAGGATGATACGCTCGGGCGTGCTCGCAAACAGTGCGGGCGGGTTGGCGCTGTCGATGAGCTGGATACGCGCCTGCGATTCAAAGCCGGAGTCGCTGGTCCAGCTGCCCCCGTAATAGGAGGTGGTCGTCGTGTACCGCTTGAAGGTGCGGTTCGACAGGATGACGAAGCCATCCTTGCCCTTGTCGCGCGCGATACCCGCAGCAGCAATGAGGAGCATTTCCTCCATCATCGGCTTGCTGCCCTTGGTCGTTTCGTAGCGCACCGTCATGATGTCGGTGCCCTTCTCTTCCGCCTTGGACCAGCCCGAGTTGCCGCCGAACAGCCACTTGCTCGCGGTCGAGGAGAAGTCCGGGACGGCATTGAGGAATTCGGTCGTCGGGAGCATCGCGCCAAATTGCGCAGGCTTGATCTCCGACCCTACGCGGATGAAGCGAGCAACCAGCGCATCGGCCCGTTTGGCGGCCATCTCAGCGTCGTCGTCACCTGCAAGGCGCAGCTGCTCGACGAGGACCGGAAGCAGGACATTCATGCCGCCCAGCTCCCTCAGGTTCGACGCGATCTCGTCGAACGGTTTGCCCTTGTTGGTTTCGCGAACCGGAACCGCCGACATGATCGTGGCGAGGTCTGCCGTGACCTTGGACGCCGTCTCGGCCCGTGCGAGGTATTCTCTGACCTTCTTCTTGCGGATCTTGCGAGCGTCTGATTCACGCGGGTCGGGTCCGCGGTAATCGTCGATCATCATGCGCGTCTCGGCAAGGATCGCCTCGCTCTTTTCGGCATTGCCAAGCACGGCCGCGGTATAGGCGCGCAGTCCCTGGAAGGTCACTTCGACGTCGAGCTTTTCCCAGGGCTGGGCATCGCCCTGGACCGTCCAGCCACCGCGCATCTTGGGCTTGGTGAAGCTCATCGCGTCGCCGAGGCTGTCGGCATCTTCAAGACGGCCGGACATGAGGTCCATCAGGAAGGCCATCTGCTGCACATCGGGGTCGAGCGGGATGCGCGCATAAAGCTGCTCGCGCTGGACTTCGAGGTCGTCCTTGTTGAGCGCCGACTGCAGGTTGTTGGCGACAATCGCGATGCTGGTGGAATAGGGACGCGCCGCGCGCAGCGCATCGATGGCCGCTTGCGCCTTGTCCTGTTCGCCCAGCCGGACCAGCGCGTAGGCGCGGATCATCTGGTTGGCGAGCCCGCCGCTCAGCTCGTAGAGCGAGTTGTTGGCTTGCACGCCCCATTCATCCGCCTCATCGGCAGCAGCAATGGCGAGGCGGTTGGCATCGAGCGCGAGCAATGCGAGCGCACGGCCTTGGAGCAACTCGGCGCGGGCTGCGGCAGCCTCGTTCTCGTCGAGCGCACGGTCGACCGAGAGGAAGCCGCGCGTGGTCGGAGCGTCCTCCGGCTCCGGCCCGCCGAGCAGCGCGTCACAGGCAGCAAGTTTCTTCTCTGCAAGGCTCCATATGACGTTGTCGCGCTTGGTGCAGATGCTGCGCTGGCTCTCACGCTCGCGGCGGAAAGCCTTCACTTGCTTCTTGTCGGCAGGCCAGACGCCCGAATAGGTCGGCGTTGCGCCAAACTCTGCCACTTCCGCCTCCAGCGAGGGGAAGCCGCTCACGCGCACCATGGGGGCCGGCGGCGGAATGGTCGGCAAACGCGGCGGCGACGGCACGGCGCGGACGGGCGGCGGTACAGGCGGGCGCACCTGCTGCACCTCTTCGGCCTGTTCCTGCGCGATGGCAGGCATGGCCAGACCCAGCGCAATGGCGCTCACCAACAACTTCTTCATGTAATACGACCCCTGTTTCGATCCGCCTTCGATATATTCCAAAGGCCAAATCCAGCGCAACGTCCATTTGCGCTGTTACAGGGTCATCATCGCCGATTTTCTTAAATTATTCGTTGCGACGACTGGCGCTTATGGTGTCGCGCCACCGTCCTCGTTGAGGAAGCCTTCGAACTTGGGCACGGGCCGCGCGGCTGCCTCTTCCTCGGTGGTGGCAGTGCCGTTCTTCTCGATATCGTCGATCAGCCATTTCATCTCGGCGATTTCCTTGCGCTGCGCCTTGATGATGGAATTGGCGAGTTCCTGCACCCGCTTGTCCTCGATATGCGCGCGTTCACTGGTCATCACGGCAATCGAATGGTGCGGTATCATCGCCGACATCCATTCATTGTCGTAAACCGTCTCCTGGCTGCGCACGAGCCACAGGGCGAGCACGAAGGTCACCACCGACACACCGATGATGATCCAGTTCTTCTTCGTGTTCTTGTACATGCCCCACATGAAAAGCAGCATCACCACCGCCATCACCGCGCCCATGACAAAGGTCATCCAGAAGCGCGTCTCGCTCCACATGACGTGATCGAGCGCATAGGTGTTGAGATACATGAGGCCGAACATGATGGCGGTCGATGTGCCGACCATCGCCATGAACTTCTTGTAGTTGCCTTCGTGCCCCTTGTGAGCGTCTGCCATCGGTAATTCTCCCCTGATTTACTGCCACAAATGCCCGGCGCCATGGCCGAGTTCCGCGCCGAGCCAGCCCTGGGCGAGGAGAATGAGGGCAGAGAGCGCGAGCAGGACGCGAAGCGCGCCGCGCCGCTCGCCCGCAGAAAGCGCGACCCAGGCTATGAGCGGGCCGGCAATGCCGAGACCCGTCCCGAGCCAGCGGTGCCATTGCATCGCGCCGTCGCCGCCGAGCCAAATCCCGGTGTGTATCCAGCCGAACAGCGCCGCGAGGCTGGCGGTAATGCCGCCAGCGATTGCCGCGATTTCCGCAGCGTGACGCATGCGCTGGGTGCCTCTTGCGGCGAAGAGAAGCTCCGCAAGAGCAGCGAACAGCAGCAGGGCGATAGGAAAGTGAACAGTCGCCGGGTGGAGATTATTGAGCAGGTTTGCATATTCGGGCGAATGCGCCGCCGGACCGGGTTCCGACGGTTCGGCTGGGGCGACATCTGGCGATGCATCTTCCTTCGCTTCAGCCACAAGCTCGGCCGCTGCCGGTTTCTCCTCCTCGTGCGATTCCGGCCCATGCGCCAAGGCTGTGGCAGGTTGGACGAGCAGGGCTATGGCGGCGAGCAGGAGGGTGAATGCAGATTTCGTCATGATGCCTTCTTGCCTTTTCGCCCTTTGAATGCACGCGCGCGTTTCCTATAATCGGGGCATGATTTCCAGACAGATGGGCCTCGGGCCGGTTTCCCGCCGCAACTTCATGCTCGGCACCGCCGGTGTCGCAGCGAGCGGATTGGCTATGCCCGCATGGGCGAAGGGCGAGAGCCTGACCCATGCGAAACAGGGCTACGGCGAGGTGTCGGGCGAGCGTATCGCGCTGACCGTCGACAACCACCATTTCACCGTCGGCGGGCGCAAGGGCCATGCCATCGCCGTCAACGGGACCGTCCCCGGCCCGCTGGTGCGTCTGCGCGAGGGTCAGAACGTCCGCATTGACGTGACCAACAACCTCGCCGAGGACACTTCCATCCACTGGCACGGGTTGCTGCTGCCGTTCCAGTTCGACGGCGTTCCGGGGGTGAGCTTTCCGGGCATCCGGCCGGGCGAGACCTTCACCTATGAATTCCCCATTCGCCAGAGCGGCACCTACTGGTGGCACTCGCACTCGGGCCTGCAGGAGCAGGAAGGGCATTACGGCCCCATCGTCATCGAAAGCGCGACACCCGACCCGCGCTACGACCGCGACTATGTCGTCCTGCTGAGCGAGTTCACCCCGCGCCACCCGCATGAAATCGCGCGCCTGCTCAAGGTCGGCGAGCACTATTTCAACCGCCAGATGCAGACCGCTACCGAGGGCGACATGCCGCTGAAGGAGCGGCTGATGTGGGGCGGGATGCGGATGAACCCGCGCGACATTTCGGACGTGACGGGCGACACCTATACCTTCCTCGTCAACGGGCACGGGCCGATGGACGGGCTCGAATATCTCTTCACCCCCGGCGAGCGCGTGCGGCTGCGGGTCATCAACGGCTCGGCAATGACCTTCTTCAATATCCGCATTCCCGGCGTGCCGATGACGGTGATTGCCGCCGACGGGATGGATGTGTCACCGGTCGACGTGGATGAATTCCAGATCGGAACGGCGGAGACCTATGATGTCATCGTGACCCCGCCAGCGGGCAGCCATGCGCTGGTGGCCGAGGCGATGGACCGGAGCGGCATGGGCCTTGCCTCGCTCACCTCGCACAAGGGCCACCGCGCAACACCCCCGCCCCTGCGCGAGCCGGTCACGCTGACCATGGCCGATATGGGCATGGGCTCGATGGACGGCGCAAGCGGCGGGGCGATGAACCACGATGCGCATGGCGGCGGTCATGGCGGGATGGACCATTCGGGCATGAACCACGGCGGCGGTGATGCGATGGCGGGGATGGACCACGGTTCGATGGACCACTCGATGCGCGATACCTCGAAGCTACCGCCCGATGTGAAGGTCGGACCCGGTATCGACATGGTCTCGCCCATGCCGATGGACCGGATGGGCTACCCGGGCCTCGGCCTCGACAATGTGGACCACCGCGTGCTGCGCTACACCGACCTCAAGGCCGCGCGCATGAACCCGCACCGCATGCCCACGCGCCAGATGACAATCCACCTGACCGGCAACATGGAACGCTACATGTGGAGCTTCGACGGCAAGAAGTTCTCGGCCGTCACCGACGATCCCATCCGCTTCGCCTATGACGAGCGCGTGCGGGTGAAGCTGGTCAACGACACGATGATGGCGCACCCCATCCACCTGCACGGCCACTTCTTCGAGCTGGTCAATGGCGCAGGGATGATGAACCAGCCGCTGAAGCATACGGTCGTGGTCCAGCCGGGCAGCACCGCAACCTTCGACGTCACCGCCAACGAGCCGGGTGACTGGGCCTTCCACTGCCACCTGCTCTACCACATGCATGCAGGCATGATGCAGACCGTGACCGTGCGGCCCTTCCCGGAAGCCGAGGTGGAGGCATGAGCGCGCGCCTGTTCCTCGCCGCGCCGCTGATGCTGGCCGCTCTCCCTGCCGCCGCGCAGGATCATTCGCGACACGCGCAGCCTGAGACCGAGAAGCCCGCCGAAGACCATTCGCAGCACGCCCCCAGGAAGAAGCCCGCGCCGCTGGTGCTGCCGCCCAAATCCGACCCGGCGCCGATGGATCATTCGCTGCACTCCGTACCGGAGCTTCCCGAAGGACCGCCGCCGCCCGAGGCTCTCGAAGGCCCCGAGCACGCCGCCGACGAAATCTATGGCGCAGACCGGATGGCAAAGGCGCGCGCGACCAACCACGCCACGCATGGCGACATGCTGACGGGCACGCTCATGGCCGAGCGTCTCGAACTGCGCATTGCCGACGGGCACGAGGCCTATCTGTGGGACCTGCAGGGTTGGTACGGCGGCGATATCGACAAATTCGTCATCAAGTCGGAAGGCGAAGGCGAATTCGGAGAGGGTCTGGAGGACGCTGAGGTGCAGGCGCTATGGGGTCACGCCATCGGCCCCTTCTTCGACTTGCAGGCGGGCGTGCGGCTCGACCTCGAGCCGGAAACGCGCAGCCATCTCGTGCTGGGCGTGCAGGGCCTCGCGCCCTATATGTGGCATGTCGACGGCGCCGTCTTCCTCTCCGACCGCGGCGATTTAACCGCGCGGCTGGAAGGCGAATACGACCAGAAGATAACGCAGCGCCTCATCCTGCAGCCGCGCATGGAGCTTGAACTGTCGGCGCAGGATATTCCCGAGCGCGAGATTGGCGCTGGTCTCACCAAGATCGAGACCGGCCTGCGCCTGCGCTACGAAATCGCCCGCGAATTCGCGCCCTATGTCGGCGTGGGATACGAGGCCATGATCGGCCAGACGGCAGATATGGCAAAGGCCGCCGGAGAGGACCCCGACGGCCTTGCATTTCTTCTCGGCATTCGCGCCTGGTTCTAGGCCTTAACCGCCCTTGCGGCTGTCTTCAGCCGCGCGGACCACTTCGTCGGGCCAGGTGACCTGCGTCTGGGTCTGCGGATTGAAGACATTGCCTTCATAGGTCGCCGCTTCTGCCGCCGCGATTTCCTCTGCGGTGAGGAATTCGCTCGGCTCCAATGCAAATACATCGAGCCCGCGCGCGATTTCGGTCGCGTAGATGCGGCCATTGTACCAATAGGCCGACCAGTAACCGCCGGTAATCAGCTGGTCCTCGTCCACCGGTCCGCGGTCGAAATAGGCGATTTCGAACGGGTTGGTCGCATCGGTGAAATCGATGACCGAGATGCCGCCTTGGTACCATGCCTGCACGAAGATATCGCGTCCCGGCACGGGGATGATGGAGCCGTTGTGCGCGACGCAATTCTCCTTGTCGCCTTGCGGCGCGGGGAGCTTGTACATGCCGCGATATTCGAGCTTGCCGTCCTCGATGGCGTAGAACGCATCCGCGCCCCAGTTCTTGGGGTCGCCTGCCTGGCAACGCGGACGTCCGCCCCCGCCCCATTCGTCGGTGAAGAGGACCTTGGTGCCGTCATTGTTGAAGGTCGCCGAGTGCCAATAGGCGAAGCCCTTGTCGGTCACATCGTCGATGCGCTTGGGCTTCATCGGGTCGGAAATGTCGAGGATGATGCCATTGCCCGAACAGGCCCCTGCGGCAAGGTTCTTTGCCGGGAAGACGGTGATGTCGTGGCACATGTTGGTGATGTAAGTGTCCTGCGTGCCCTCACCGTGGTCGCCGCCCTTCCACAGGCCGGCAATCTGGCCGTCGGCGGCAAAGATGCGCGGACTGTCGATGATGCGTGAGGCCGCCGGATTGGCGACGGGGATTTCGACCACGTCGATGCTGAACAGCGCGGTCTCGTCACCCGCGCTGTCGAAACAGCCTTCCAGTTCCGCATTGTCGCGCACGTAGCTGGTGCCCGAATTGTAGACCACGATGCGGTCCGCATCGGCGCTGACGATGGAATGCGTGTGGCTGCCGCGGCAGGTCTGCACCTGCCCGACCTGGCGCGGGCGGGTGATGTCGGAAATGTCGAAGATGCGCAGGCCACGGAAGCGCTCGGCGTTGACCTTGCCGGCCACGCCCTGGAGGCCGCAGTCGACGCGCGCGCGGCTGTCCTGAACGCTCATGACAAGGAGGTCGCCGACAATCGAGACGTCGCCCTGCCCGCCGGGGCAGACGGTCGAGCTAAGCAGGACCGGCACGCCGTCCTCGCCGAGGCGGTATGCGTTGAAGCCGTGATAGCTGCCCGCCACCATCAGGTCGCCCGAGAAAGCGATGTCGGTGTTGGCGAAGTCGAGCAGCGAGCCGCGCTGGCCGAATTGCGGCTCGTCTTCCTCGTCTTCCTCGCGCTTGGCGGAGGTGTCCTTGTCTTCCTCGTCCTTCTCGATGAGCGGCTGCAGCTGGGCGGGGTTTTCGGGATCGAAGAAACCGGCCGGCTTGGGCTGCGCGACCACGAGGCGCAGGTTGGAAATCGCCTCGCCCGCATCGCGGAAACCGGCGGCCAGCGTCGCGCGCGGGTCGGTCGAAAGGGCGGCAAGCACCGCGTTCATGCGGTCGATTTCGGCCTGCTGGTCGCTCACCACCTCATTGGTGAATTCGAACATCACCGGGTCGTAGGCGCTGCCCGGCGAATTGTGCAATTCTTCGACCATGTCGAGCGCGCCCTGGTGGTGCGCCACCATTAGCATCAGGAACTGGCGGTCAAATTCGGTGCCATTGGCAGCGGCCAGCGCCTTCATCTGTTCAGGGCTCGCCATGCCCTTCATCGCGCCGTGGCCATGCGCACCGTGATGCATCGAATGCGGCATGGCGGTCTTCTCGCCACGCGCCTCGAGCCATTCGCGCATGAATTTCATCTCGTCCTTCTGGCCGGCCTCGATACGGTCGGCGGTCTTGAGGACAGCGTCGTTATTGGTGCGCGCCTTGACCAGCTTGGCCATGTCGACCGCCTGCTGGTGGTGGACGATCATGCTTTGCATGAAATTGACGTCGGCGGGCGAATAGCGCGTGTCAGACAGGGCAATCGCCTCGGCCTCGCCAATCACGCGCGGCGCTTCTCCCGGTGCGCCCGGAAGCACGATGGGCACCTCCTGCGCCAGAGCTGCGGTGGAAGTGGTCGCAAGCAAGCCGGTTGCGGCAAGGCGGAAGAAATTCGTCATGTTCTCAGTCCCCAACAGTAATCGTGGCGAATGAGACGCATGCGAGGGCCGAGGTCAAGCATTCACTCGACCAACGACTTCTCTTTAGGGTTCAGGGGTAAGCGAACTTGCCCTTTCGCGGGCCGAGATAGCCGAAGAGATAGGCGCCCACCTTGCGCATCTGGATTTCCTCGGCGCCCTCGGTGATGCGATAGCGGCGGTGGTGGCGGTAGATATGTTCGAAGGGCTTGTGGCGCGAATAGCCGATGCCGCCGTGCACCTGCATTGCGCGGTCGGCGGCTTCGCAAACGAGCCGGTTCGCCTGGTAATTGCACATGGAGACCCTGTCCGAGATGGTCTTTTCGATGTCCTCATGGGCCATGTTGTCCATCTCCCACGCGGTTTTGTAGATGAGCAGACGCAGCATCTCGCACTGGGTGGCAAGCTCGACCAGCGGGAACTGGATGGCCTGGTTGCGTGCCAGTTCCTGCCCAAAGGGTTTGCGCGCGCGTGCATATTTCACGCTCTCCTCGACACAATAGGTCGCCGCGCCAAGGCTGCTCGCCGCCTGCCTTATGCGGTTCTGGTGGACGAAGCTCTGCGCCAGCGCGAGCCCGCGTCCCTCGCTGCCGAGGATGGCGCTGTCGGGCACCCAGACATTGTTGAAGGACAGGCGCGGATGGTCGGTGGGCATGTTGAAGGTCCACATCCATTCCTCGATTTCGAGGCCGTCCGTGGGGTTGGGCACGAGGAAACAACTGATGCCCCTCGCATCGCCCGCCTCGCCGCTGGTGCGGGCGAAGGTCGCGCAGTGCGTCGCGACATGCATGCCGGTGATCCACATCTTCTCGCCGTGGATGCGCCAGCCGTCCACGCCATCGCGCGTCTCGCGGACCGCGGTGGTTTCCATGTGAGTGGCGTCGGAGCCGTGGTCGGGCTCGGTCAGGCCGAAAGCGACGCGGCGGCTCCCTTCGAAGCCGCCGAGGATGAATTCCTGTTTCTGCTCCTCGGTCCCGAAGGTCTCGAACATGGCGACGAAGGGGAAGTTGCCGACAATCGAATGCTCGTTCTGCAAGTCGTTGTGGAGACCCAGCCCCCTTTGCGCAAACCGGTCGCGGATGACGGCCATCCAGAGGTTCGAGCCGTCCTTTCCGCCATACTTCTTCGGCGCGGAAAACCGCCAGTGACCCGCCTTGTCCGCAGCCTTGCGCGCCTGTCGCAGCAGGTCTTCCCATTCGTGATTGGGCAGCCCGCCGCGCTCCCAATCGGTCCGCGCATTCTCGCGGCGGTGGTCGAAGAAACGGATGTTGTCGTCTTTCGCGACCAGCGGCTCGATTTCTGCCTCGATGAAGGAGACGAGTTCGGCGTAATAATCCTCGAGGTCCTGCGGGATTGTGAAGTCCATGCGAGCTATCCCATCCATCTTGCGCGGGCGATCGGAATCGAAGGGTATTTGGGCGAATCCACCCGGCACTTTTCCAGAGCGTTGTGCCTAATAAGCCGCAGCCGCTCGCCACTTGAGAAAATATCGGTCTCGCCGGCGAGGATGGATTCCGAATAGCCCACGTCGGCGGCATACCTCGGACAGACGAGGTCACGGGTCACGATAGCGAGCGCATTTCTCGCAACAGCCAATTGAAACCGGTCGTGCCCCTCGACCTTGTCCTTGAGCGTGGCAAGCCATTCGGCAACGGCCTCTACGATTTCGCGGTCGAGTGCCTCGCCCTCGGCCTTGCTCTCGGGCATGCTCCATTTCGGAAGAGCGTCGGGCCATTTGATTGTGACGCCCTTCGCCTCTTCGATCAGCAGCAGCAAATCCAGCTCCTGCTCACTGGTCCGCCGCGAAATCACGACCCGCTCGAGCATCCGGTCCTGTCCCTCGCGCCAGACCCTTGCATTCTTCAGGCACCCCAGCGCCCACCAGACGGTCCGGTAGATCGTCCAGAAGCGGAAGCGAGCGGGGTCGACCGGCCTTCCCCCAGCCGCCTCGTAGGCAGAAAAATATTCCTCCAGCGACCCCAGCCCCAGCGCTGGCTTGTCATAGGCGCCGAAGCGCCAGACCGGCATGCAGCCGAAGGCGAGGTCTTCGTGCCAGTCGCCGAAATGGGCGAGCTCCCAATCGAGCACTCCGGTCAGTTCGGAATCCTCGACCAGCAAGTTGCCAAGCCGATAGTCGCCATGGTTGAGCACCGGATCGACCGGCTCAGGCACATTGTCCACCAGCCAGCGAAGACCCAGCGCGATGATGGGCCGGTCGCCACCTGCCTCCTCGAATTGCTCGCGCAGTTTCTCGATGCCCTCGCGGTATTCGAGAGTCGGAATCTCGTCGGGCAAGTCGGCGGCGTCGAGGGAATGAATGCGTGCCAAGTCCTTTGCGGCCTGTTGAACCGATTGTGCAGGCGATGCGCTGGCCAAAATCGCGCGCGGGTCGGGAGTGCCGGGAAGAGCGCGCATCACGAAGCCGCTGCCGATACCGTCGGCCTCTTCCAGTTCGACCACCACCTCGGGCGCAGTAACGCCTGCAGCCCGCGCGGCCCTGATGATGGCTGCTTCGGTAGGATGTCCAAAGGGACGGTCCTCCATCATCGCAAGGCTCGGCGCGCGGCGCAGGACGCAATCCTCACCGTCCGCCGAGAAGCGCCAGCTCTCCATGGTCGCCCCGCCGGTCAGGCGCACCAGCCCCGCCGCCTCGCCGAGCCCCGCCCGGCCAAGCGCCCTGTTCAACCCGGCCTGCAATTGGCTCGCGCCGTCGTTCTCTCCCATGCCCGGCACTGTGACGCATGGCGATGCGGCTCACAAGTCCGGACCCCTTCGCGCTCTCGCCCGTTGGTTTGGCAAGTAGACAATTCATACAGGAGACCAGCCCATGAAGCTGCCGCACAAGGCCCATGTCGCAATCGTCGACGGAGAACATTTCACCGTCATGCAGAACACCGGCCAGCCGTTCGAACCCAAACTCGGCAATGCGCAAAAGCCCGACCTCACCGCGACCAATTTCAGTGCGGGGGTCAAACATCAGGACGACATCGGCCAGGAGCGCGGGCGCACCGACCTCAACGAACTGGCCCATGGTGCAGCGGCGACCGAATGGCTGAACGCCAAAGCCATATCCGGCGAACTCACCGATGTGCTGGTGATCGCCGACCCAAAGACTCTTGGCGAAATGCGGCGGCACTATCATTCCGAACTCGAACGGCGCCTTGTCGGCGAAATCGACAAGACCGTGACGGGAGAGCCGACCGCGAAGATCGAGCAGGTCATCGCGTCGGCATGACGGCCTAAGGAAATTTCATTGCCGCGAAAGCCTCTGGCGCAGGCGCGACACATTTCGTCGCGCCTGCGCTTGCGTATGATTCGTGCTTAACGTTAATGTTCCGACAACCATAAATGTGGTATCGGGAGAACCATGCGGATCATGAAACTTACGAGTGTGCTGGCAGCGGGCGCAATGGCGCTGGGCTTGCCGGTCGGGGTGCAGGCCCAAAGTGCGGGCAGTCAGGACGCAGGCTACACGGCGCAATTCGACCAGCTGCTCGGCACCGAGGTGCGCGCTCCCCAGAGCTTCGACGCCGTTTACGACAGCCATCTCGAGAAGACCCTGGCTTCGCTGGCAGATGGCTCGCGCGGGCGCATCGGCGTCTATGCGATAGACCTGACGACCGGGCGTGAAGTCGGTGTGCTCGAAGACCAGCGCTTTCCGATGGCGAGCACCAGCAAGGTCGCCGTCGCAGCCGTTTATCTCGCCGGAGTCGATGCCGGCAAATGGAGCCTGACGAGCGAGTGGCGCCTACCCCGTCGTGGCGGCGCCTACCTCACCGGGCTCGAACATCTGAATCTGATGATTTCCAAGAGCTGCAATGCCTGCACCGACGCCCTGCTCGATGCGGTCGGCGGTCCGGCGGCGGTCAACAAGTGGATGCGCGACGCAGGTATCAGCGAATTCCAGCTGACCCGCGATATCGCGACGCTGGTGCGCGAGGACGGCCGGATCGATCCGGCCTCTTCGGTCGACGTAAGGGATAGCGCCACTCCGCGTGCCATGGGCCAGCTGCTCGCCGGGATTTACCAGGGCAAATGGTTGAGCCAATCCTCGCGCGCTGTCCTGATGGACGCAATGCGGGCGACGACGACCGGCAAGAAGCGCATGCGCTCGGCCCTTCCGACCAGCGCGGGGCTTGCTCACAAGACCGGCACGCTCAGCCGCACGGCCAGCGACATCGGCATTTTCCATACGCCCGACGGCCGCCCGATTGCCGTGGCGATCTATGTCACCGGACAAAGCAGCTCGATGGCGGCGGAAAACGGCAACCGCGCACGCAAGCTCGAAGCCCGCCAGATGCGCGATGCGCGTATCTCGACCATTACCGGCGCGCTTTATCGCGGCTTTTCTAACCCGGACGACAATCGCCGTGTCTGGGCCGACGCCGATTACGGCGGTTGAACCTGCGCCATCGCTCGAAGGCATAAGAAAAGGGCGGCGCCTCGCGGCACCGCCCTTTCCTGTTTCGAACGTAACGCGTCCGAAGCGTGCGACTAATTAGTCAGCAGCAGCTTCGTCGACGGTTTCGCCTTCGACTTCAGCTTCGACTTCAGCCATTTCGCCGTCGACTTCAGCAGCAGCTTCTTCAGCACCAGCTTCGACAGCTTCAGCGTTTGCTTCTGCGTCGGCTTCAGCCGATTCAACGGTTTCTTCAGCTGCGTCTTCGGTAGCTTCCGAGCAAGCAGCGAGCGAGAGAGCAGCGGCCGAAGCGGCGGCGACGAGTGCGATCTTGCGCATAATAATAATCCTTAAACAGCGAGTTTTGAGTGCGGTCGGAAACCCGAAGGCTCTTCCCACGCAAGGTCCGGCAATTCCGGCCTTACAGTGTCTAAATAGTGGCAGGATTGTGACCTAGCAAGCAGATTCGCCACAATTCGCGGCTCATTGCCCTCAATTCGCCGCATTTCCGCCACTTTTTCGGCCACATTTTTTGCGCTGCAAACGCTCCCCTTGGCCGCGACTCGCTGCTAGTGCGGTCAATAATGGCCGACAAAAAGCACCTCTACCTCGTCGATGGCTCCGCCTATATCTTCCGGGCCTACCATCGCCTCCCCCCCCTCACCAATCCCGAGGGCACACCGGTGGGCGCGGTTTACGGCTACACGACCATGCTGTGGAAGCTGGCCGACGACCTCGACAAGGCGGATGGCCCGACGCATCTCGCGGTGGTCCTGGACAAGTCGAGCCATTCTTTCCGCAACGAGATTTACGACCAGTACAAGGCCAACCGGCCCGACCCGCCAGAGGACCTGGTCCCGCAATTCCCTCTCATCCGCGATGCGACGCGCGCCTTTAGTCTCCCCATGATCGAGGAAGAGGGCGTCGAGGCCGACGACATGATTGCCTCCTATGCGCGCGCTGCGCAGGCGGAAGGGTGGGATGTCACCATAGTCTCCTCCGACAAGGATTTGATGCAGCTGGTGGGCGAGAAAGACGGCGGGCGCATCGACATGCTCGACACGATGAAGAGCGCACGCATCTATATCGAGGAAGTCGAGGAGAAGTTCGGCGTGCCGCCCGAAAAGGTGGGCGACGTCCTCGCGCTGATGGGCGATTCGGTCGACAACATCCCCGGCATCTTCGGCGTCGGACCGAAGACAGCGAGCAAGCTGATTGCCGAACATGGCGACCTCACCGCCGCGCTCGATTCGGCAGAGGACATGAAGAAGAGCAAGCTCAAGGAACGCCTGCTCGAACACCGCGAGGATGCCGAACTCAGCCGCGTGCTCGTGACGCTCAAGGAAGATTGCCCGCTTCCCATCGACCTCGAGGACATGAAACTCGATGGCGTGCCGAGCGAGCCGCTCGCCGCCTTCCTCGAAAAGCACGGTTTCACCAGCCTGCTGCGCCGGCTCGATGCCGGGACCGGTAGCCCGAACCGCGCGACCGACCTCAACCCGCCCAAGCAGCAGACCGCCAGTGCGGACGCGATCGACGAGGGCAATGCCCAGCCGCTGCCCGAAATGCCCGCGATCGACCGCTCGGCCTATGAATGCGTACAGACGCTCGAACGGCTGCAGGAATGGGTGGCGCGTGCGCAGGCTGCGCGGCTGGTCGCGGTCGACACCGAGACCGACAGCCTCGATTCAATCCGCGCGCGGCTTGTCGGAGTGAGCCTTGCGCTTGGCCCCAACGATGCCTGCTACATCCCGCTCGCCCATGGTGGCAGCGACATGTTTGCCGAGAAGCCCGACCAGATCGACAAGCAGGCCGCGCTCGATGCGCTGAAGCCGATGCTGGAGGACGAGGCGGTCCTCAAGGTCTTCCAGAACGGCAAGTACGACCTCAACGTGCTGGCGCGCGAGGGCATTGCGGTTTCGCCGATCGACGACACGATGATCATCAGCTTCGCGCTCGATGCCGGACGCAGCGAAGCGGGCATCGGCGGCGGGCACGGCATGGACGAGCTGTCCGAACGCCACCTCGGCCACACCTGCCTCAGCTTCAAGGAAGTCTGCGGGACGGGCAAGAAGGCCATCCCCTTCCCCGAAGTCCCGCTCGACAAGGCGACCGAATATGCCGCCGAGGATGCCGACGTCACCTGGCGGCTTCACGCGCATCTGAAGCGCCGCCTGCCCATCGAGGGTGGCACGAAAATCTACGAACGGGTCGATCGCCCGCTGGTCCCCGTGGTTGCCGGGATGGAGCGCCACGGCATCAAGGTCGACCGTGCACGGCTGGCGAAACTGTCGGAAGAGTTCGCGACCGAGACCAAGCGCCTCGAAGGCGAAATCCATGAAATCGCCGGGCAGGAATTCACTGTCGGCAGCCCCAAGCAGCTTGGCGAAATCCTGTTCGACAAGATGGGATACAAGGGCGGCAAGAAGGGCAAGAGCGGGCAATATTCGACCGACCAGTCGGTGCTCGAACGCCTCTCTGGCGACGGCGCGGAGATTGCCGACAAGGTGCTCGAGTGGCGCCAGCTCGCCAAGCTGAAGTCGACCTATACCGACGCGCTGCAGGAAGCCATCAATCCGGAAACGGGCCGCGTCCATACCAGCTACAGCCTCGTCGGCGCGCAAACCGGACGCTTGTCTTCGACCGACCCGAACCTGCAGAACATCCCCATCCGCACCGAAATCGGCCGCCAGATCCGCGATGCCTTCGTGGCGGAAGAGGGCAATGTCCTGCTCGCCGCCGACTACTCGCAGATCGAGCTGCGCCTCGCCGCGCATATGGCCGATGTCGCCCCCTTGCGCGAAGCCTTCGAGCATGGCGAGGACATCCATGCGCGCACCGCGACCGAAATGTTCGGCGAGGTGACGCGCGACACCCGCGCTCGGGCAAAGACCATCAACTTCGCGATCCTCTACGGCATTTCGCGCTGGGGGCTTGCCGGGCGGCTCAAGGTCGAGCCGGACGAGGCGCAGGCCATGATCGACACCTATTTCCAGCGCTTCCCCGGCATCCAGAAATACATCCTCCACACGCTCGAAAGCGTGCGCGAGAAGGGCTTTTCGGAAACGCTCTTCGGCCGCAAGACGTGGTTCCCGCGCATCAACTCCAAGAACCAGGGCGAACGGCAGGGAAGCGAGCGCGCGGCTATCAATGCGCCGATCCAGGGCACCAGCGCCGACATCATCAAGCGTGCGATGGTGCGGATGAACCCCGCGCTGGAAGAGGCAGGGCTCGACCATGTCCGCATGCTGCTGCAGGTGCATGACGAACTCGTCTTCGAACTGCCCGAAGGCGATGTCGAGGCGGCATCGAAAGTCATCGAAAACGTCATGGCGACCGCCGCTCGGCCCGCGGTCGAACTGTCGGTCCCGCTAGGCGTCGACATCGGCACGGGCAAGAGCTGGGGAGCCGCGCACTAGCCATGGAGGCGAAGCGCCCCCTCCTCGGCCTCAGGCTGTCCAATGCCGCGGTGCTTTTGTTCATCGGCGCGGCGATGCTGGGGCTCATCTTCCTCGTCTACCAGACGGTGGAAGCCGAGCGCCTCCAGCGCGAACGCTCGCAGCTGACCGCGCAAATCATCGAGGAGCTCGAGCGCGTCGATACCGCTGCGCTCAACGGCGAGACCGGCCAGCGCGGCTATCTCATCACGCTCGACCGCCGTTATCTCGAACCCTACCGGCAGGGCCGCGAACAGATCGAGCCGGCCTTGCGCCGCCTGCGCGAATTGATCGGCAATGGCGCCACGACGCGGCAGGAGGAGCTGCTCGACCAGATCGATTCGCTCGCCCGCGCGAAGTTCTCCGAAATGGAAGGCACGGTGATCCTCCTCGAAGACGGCCGCCTGCTCGATGCCCGCCGCGCGGTGCTGACCGACGAGGGACAGGAAACGATGGAGCGCCTGCGCCGTGCGCTCGACGAGATGGAAGAGATCGAGCGCGAATTGCTGGCCGAACAGGCCGAGGAAACCGCGCGCATCGAAGGACGCGTGCTGCCGCTGCTGGGCACGCTCATCATGCTGCTGCTGCTTGCGATCCTGCTGGGTTCGCGTCTCGTCTCGCGCGCGGCCCGGCATGAGGCCGAAGCGGCTCAGGCTGCCGCCGTGGGCGAAGCGCGCGACCGGGCCGACCTGCTGGCGCGCGAGCTCAACCACCGGGTCAAGAACATCTTCGCCGTGGTCCTTGCCATCGTCCAGATGAGCGCGCGCGACAAGCCGGAGGCCAAGCCGGTTACCGACGCCATCGCCCAGCGTGTGCGCGCGCTGCTTACGGCGCATGAGGTGAGCCAGGGCGAGCTCGACCGCGAACTGGCCTCGCTCGAAACGCTTATCGAGACGACGCTCGCACCCTATCGTTCGCAGAAGCAGACCGCGACGATCGCGGGACCGGAAGTGCTGCTGCCGGCAAAGCGCATCACGCCGCTCGGCCTCGTTTTCCACGAACTGACCACCAATGCGGTCAAGTACGGTGCCTGGGCCAAGGGCGGGACCATCGATGTCTCGTGGAAATGGGTCGGGGATAGCGTGCACCTGACCTGGCGCGAGGAAGGCGTCCCGCTCGACGGACCGCCCGAACGCAAGGGCTTCGGCAGCCTGCTGATGGAGAGCGCCGCGCGGCAATTCGGCGGCAGCGTCACGCGCGATTTCACGCCCGACGGGCTCGTCGTGACTATCGACCTGCCACAAGCGAAAAGCGCCACAAAACTTGCCAGCGAACCTCCCGCCGCATAGAGCGCGCGCCAATGTTCGATCGCTATCATCCGAGCAACTGGCCGGTTTCCTATGAGGGCCTGATCCACACGGGAGTGGCTCTTGGCGGCGCTATCCTTGTTGCCCTTGTCGCGCATTGGGCCATCTTCAAGGTCCTGCGCAAGATAACGAGCAAATCATCCAGCCAGATGGACGATGTGGTGGTCGCCAAGGTGCGCAAGCCCGTTCGCTGGGCGATGATTGCGTTTGCCGTTTCCATCGCAGCGGAACATGACGCGCTGGTCGGCGATGGCTGGGACCTCTTCGTCAGCTTCCTCACCCCCGCCGTCATCGGCTGGGTCGCGTTCGCGTTCGTGAAGGGCCTTGCTGCGGGCTACGAACACCAGCTCCAGGTCGAAGGCGAAGACGTCGGCAATCGCGGGCACCGTACGCGTATTGCCATCCTCTCGCGTACGGCCCGCGTGGCGATCATCATTATCGCGGTCTCGCTGATCATGCTCAACATCCCGGGCGTACGCGACATCGGCACGACCATGTTGGCCTCGGCCGGTCTGGCCGCCCTCGCCGTGGGTGCGGCCGCGCAGCCAGCCTTGAAATCGCTCATCGCGGGGCTCCAGATGGCGCTCACCCAGCCGCTGCGCATCGGCGACCTCGTCAAGGTCGACGGACAGGCGGGCCGCGTCGAGGAAATCCGCATGAGCTTCGTGACCGTGCGCACCTGGGACGAGCGCGTGCTCGTCGTGCCGACCAGCCGCTTCCTCGACCAGAGCTTCGAGAACTGGTCGCGCGTCAGTGAGAAGCTGACAGGCCCGGTCATGCTCCACCTTGACCCAATCGCCGAAGTCGAGCCGATCCGCGAAGAATTCGAGCGGTTCGTGAAGGGCCACGAATTGTGGGACGGGCGCAACCTCGCGCTGCTGATGACCGAGGCTTACCCCGAAAGCATCGAACTGCGCCTTTCGATGAGCGCCGACACCATCGGCGACCTCTGGACCCTGCGCTGCGCGGTGCGCGAGCACATGCTGGCGTGGCTCAAGGAAAACCAGCCCGACGCGCTGATCCGCCATCGCCTCGAGGTCGAGGCAGCGAACCAGCGCGCCAAGGGTGGCTAAGGCTCGTAGCTAGCCAATGCGGCTAGCTAGCTCTCGACATTGCCGTGCTTGCGGTCGCGCGTGGGCTCGACCATGCCTTCGTGGATGAAGCCGATAGGCTGGACCTCGGCCGCACGCTTTTTCAGCTCGCCGCGCATCTTCTTGTATTCGGCTTCCATCTTGCTGGTTACCGTCGCGCGGCTGTCCTTCAGCGCCTCGGCAAAGTCGGCAGCGGTCACTTCCTGCACATCGCCGCCCGCACGTTGCAGCGCGTTGAGACCGGCGCGGCGGACCACGTCTTCGAGATCGGCACCGGTGAAACGCTCGGTCTTGCCCGCGATGTCCGCAAGGCTGACATCTTCGGCGAGCGGCATGTTCGCCGTGTGGATGCCGAGGATTTGCTCGCGCCCCGGCTTGTCCGGCGTGCCGACATAGACCAGTTCGTCGAATCGACCCGGACGCAGGAGCGCGGGGTCGACCAGCGTCGGACGATTGGTCGCGCCGATGACGACGACCGACTGCAGCTCTTCGAGCCCGTCCATCTCGGCGAGGATGGTGTTGACCACCCTGCCCGTCACCTGCGGTTCGCCCTGCCCTGACCCGCGTGCAGGCACGAGGCTGTCGATTTCGTCGATGAAGATGACGCAAGGCGCGACCGCACGGGCACGCTTGAACATCCTGGCAATCTGCTGCTCGCTCTCGCCATACCATTTCGAGAGGAGGTCCGAGCTTTTCATCGAGATGAAGTTCGCCTCGGCCTCCTTGGCGACGGCCTTGGCCAGCAGCGTCTTGCCGGTGCCGGGAGGGCCATAGAGCAGGAAGCCCTTGGCCGGACGGATCCCGAGCCGGTGGAAGGCGTCGGGGTTCTTCATCGGAAGCTCGATGCCTTCCTTCAGTTTCTCGATCGCATCGCCCACGCCGCCGATATCGGACCAGCCGACATTGGGGACCTGCACCATCACTTCGCGCATGGCGCTGGGCTGGATGCGCTTGAGGGCGGAGAGGAAGTCTTCGCGGCCCACATACAGATCGTCGAGAACACCGGGCGGAATGGTCCGCTCGTCGAGATCGATTTTCGGCATGATACGGCGCACGGCATCGATGGCCGCCTCGCGCGCGAGGGCGGCGATGTCCGCGCCGACGAAGCCGTAGGTCGCCTTGGCCAGTTCGGTAAGGTCGACCTTGTCGCCCAGCGGCATGCCGCGGGTGTGGATGCCGAGGATTTCGCGGCGACCTTTCTCATCGGGTACGCCGACCACGATTTCGCGGTCGAAGCGGCCCGGACGGCGCAGCGCCTCGTCGATGGCATCGGGGCGATTGGTGGCCGCGATCACGACGAGGTTCGAGCGCGCCTCGAGGCCATCCATCAAGGTCAACAGTTGCGCGACAAGACGCTTTTCAGCCTCGCCCGGCACACGGTCACGCTTGGGGGCGATGGAGTCGATTTCGTCGATGAAGATGATGGCGGGCGCAGACTTGCCTGCCTTCTCGAACACCTCGCGCAACGCCTTCTCGCTCTCGCCATAGCCCGAGCCCATGATTTCCGGGCCGTTGATGGTGAAGAACTCGGCATCACTTTCATTGGCCACCGCCTGCGCAAGGCGGGTCTTCCCGGTCCCCGGCGGGCCATGGAGAAGCACGCCCTTGGGCGGATCGACGCCGAGGCGGGTGAACAGTTCGGGATAGCGTAGCGGCAGTTCGACCATCTCGCGCAAGGCCTGGATGGTATCGTCGATGCCGCCGACATCGTCGTAATTGACCACCGCACGCGCATCGCGCGGGGCTTCGAATTCGGCGCGCAATTCGACTTCGGTGTTCTCGTCGATATGGACGATGCCTTTCGGCGTGGTCGAAACAACCGAGAGGCGGATTTGCGTGAGTGCATAGGCAGGCGCGTTGAACATACGGCGCACTTCGGGCGGCATATTCTGCACCGGCTGCTGGCCGGTGGTGGCGACGAGGTCGCCTGCCGTGAGCGGCTTGCCGGCGAAATTGCGCTTCAGCGCTTGCGCGGGCCCTTGCAAACGCATGTCGCGATTGGCGGGCGCGAAGACGACGCGTGTCGCAGGGCGGCTTTCGGCGGCGCGCACGATCACATGCTCGCCCGAACCGACCTCGGCATTGCCACGCTGGAGCCCGTCGAGCCGGACCACTTCGAGCGACTGGTCCTCGTCATAGGCGGACATGGCGATCGCCACCGTGGCGCGCTTGCCGGTGATTTCGACAGTATCACCTTCGGTAATGCCGAGCGCCTGGAAGGCAGATCGGGGCATGCGGGCGATGCCCTGACCGCTTTCTTCCTGCCGTGCTGCGGCGACCTGAAGCCTGACTGTGTTCTCTTCTACCGGCGTTGCAGTTTCCGCATCGGCCATATGGGCTTGGCTCCCTCGCAATATCGTCTTCAGTGCTCCCGCAGATGGGGACACATGTCAGTGATGCAATGAGCGAGGGAGGCGAGAGGTCCGCGCGACAAGGATTTCGGGCAAGAAAAAAGCCCGGCTGGAAAACCAACCGGGCTGGAAAAGTCTTGGGAGAGGATGCCTGAAAGGCAGGGAGACATATGCTCGCGACCAGCTTTTTGTGCAAGTGCGAAAAGAACAAGGTTTGTTGCGTGAGGCGCAACCTGTCCGTTTAAATGCTTGATTAACCTTGGTGCAGGTTCGGCGTTACCTCGCAGGTGCAGCACAGGACTGCAGGCGGCGCGGCTCTGCATCGGTGCCGAGCCAGGCCGTGTATTGGGTCCTCTCGCCGGAAAAGGAATCGCGGCAGGCCTTGGGCGCGATGGTGAGCACGAAGGGGGCCTCGCCTGCGTTCAGTCCCTCCTTTGCGCGAAAGACATAGCCCTTGCCCTCTTGCGTCCGTGTCGACGAGACGACCTTGTAGCCGCCCGATTGCGAGATGCCGATTTTCTCCCCGCGCACGTCGAGCGACATGAAAGGCTCCCCGAAGCGGACATCGAAATCGCCCTTTTTCGCCACATCTCCGAACATCTCGCGCCGATCGACTTCGGCCTTCACCACCACCGGGTCGGCCGTCGCGCGCGGGGTCGGCTGCGGCGCAGGCTCTGCTTCGCAGGCCGCGAGCAAGGACAGCAGAGCCAGCAGGGACAGGGCGCGCATCGGGTATCTCCTTGTTGCGGGGGTGACTTATCGCAAACTCGGCGCTAGCAGCCAAGCCGTAACGGAGGTTCGATGAACAAGCTTTATCCCGATGCCGCTGCCGCCCTCGACGGGCTGCTGAAAGACGACATGCTGATTGCCAGCGGGGGTTTCGGCCTTTGCGGCATCCCCGAGCGGCTGTTGTCCGCCATTCGCGACAGCGGGGTGAAGAACCTCACCTTTGCCAGCAACAATGCCGGGATCGACAATGAAGGCATCGGCATGCTGCTGCGCACGCAGCAGGTGAAGAAGATGATTTCGTCCTATGTGGGCGAGAACAAGGAATTCGAACGCCAATTCCTTTCCGGCGAGCTTGAAGTCGAGTTCTGCCCGCAAGGCACGCTGGCCGAGCGCATGCGCGCAGGCGGAGCGGGCATTACCGGCTTCTACACCAAGACCGGCGTCGGCACGCAGGTGGCCGAGGGCAAGGAAGTGAAGAATTTCGACGGGGAAGACTACATCCTCGAGCGCGGCATCTTCGCCGACCTCGCCATCGTCAAGGCGTGGAAGGCGGACGAGACGGGCAACCTCGTCTTCCGCAAGACCGCGCGCAACTTCAACCAGCCTGCCGCAACCTGCGGCAAGGTCTGCGTCGTCGAGGTCGAGGAAGTGGTGCCGACCGGCAGCCTCGACCCCGACTGCATCCACCTGCCCGGCGTCTACGTCCAGCGCATGATTGTCGGCGCGCCCTACGACAAGAAGATCGAATTCGTGACCACCCGTAAGCGGGAGGAGGCGTGATGCGCGCGGCTCTCGTTTCGCTCGCTGCCCTCGCGCTCGCCGCCTGCCAGACTACGCCCACAGCAGAAGCGCCGGTCGCATCGGCCGATGCGCCCGACACCATGCAGTGGCTCTATGGCTCTGGCGAGGCCGCCGGTGCCTCGATCCAGGCGTGGCGCGGCCTTGCCGATTACGCCATCGCCCGCAGCCGCGAGCGCAAGGTGCCGACTTCGGTCGCCATGGGTATCGGCGGCGAAGTGGCCGAGCCGCAGTCCTGTGCCATCGGTGACAGCTGGAAGCCGCTCGCCGTGGTTTTCGATGTCGACGAGACCGTCTTGCTCAACCTTGGCTACGAGTATTGGTCGGCCAAGACGGGCAACAGCTATTCGCGCGAGACCTGGAAGCTCTGGGAAGAAACCGGCGCCTCCTATGTGAAGCCCGTCCCCGGCGCGGTCACGGGGCTGCGCCGCCTGCGCGAAGCAGGCATCACGCCCGTCTTCAACACCAATCGCCAGTACAGCCCCGAAGGCGCGGCCAAGGCGATTGCAGCAGCAGGCCTCGGCGAGACGGTCCACCGCGACACGCTGTACCTGCGCGGTGACGACGGCACGACCAACGGGGGCAAGGATGGTCGCCGCGCGCTTATTGCCGACCGTTACTGCGTCGTCGCACTCGCCGGAGACAACCTCGGCGACTTCGCCGACATCTTCAACGACGACGAACTGCCCGCTGCCGAGCGCCGCGAACTGGCAGCGCGCGGCGATTTGGCGCAGCTGTGGGGCAATGGCTGGTTCGTCCTGCCCAACCCGGTTTACGGCGATTCGCTCAAAGGCACGGTGGACGAGGTCTTCCCCGAGGGCACCCGCTGGTCTCCTGAAACCGCCCCCGCCGCGCCCGCAATCATGAATGAAGGCAACTGACATGACCGACACGACCGCCCGCACCGGCTGGGACCGCAACCAGATGGCCGCCCGCGCCGCGCAGGAGCTGGAGGACGGCTATTACGTCAATCTCGGCATCGGCATCCCGACGCTGGTCGCCAACCATATTCCCGAGGGCATGCATGTCACGCTGCAGAGCGAGAACGGCATGCTCGGCATCGGTCCCTTCCCTTATGAGGGCGAGGAGGATGCCGACCTCATCAATGCGGGCAAGCAGACCATCAGCGAGCTTGCCCACAGCGCCTATTTCGACAGCGCGCAGAGCTTTGCCATGATCCGCGGAGGGCATATCGACCTCACCGTGCTGGGCGCGATGGAAGTGGCCGAGAATGGCGACATCGCCAACTGGATGATCCCGGGCAAGATGATCAAGGGCATGGGCGGCGCGATGGACCTCGTCGCAGGCGTGAAGAAAATCATCGTCGTCATGGACCACAATGCCAAGGACGGCAGCGCAAAGTTCATTCCCAGCTGCACCCTGCCGCTGACGGGCCAGAACGTGGTCGACATGATCATCACCAACTTGGGCGTGTTCCGCCGCAAGGACCACGAAAGCCCCTTCCAGCTCATCGAACTGGCGCCGGGCGTGAGCGAGCAGGACATCGCCGACAGCACGACGGCAAATTACGAGGTCGCGCTCGGCTGATCCGACCATGGCCGACTGGCTCGAAAACCCGCGCAACGAGAATAGCCCGCTCGCCGGGCTGAAGGTGCTCGAGCTTGCCCGTGTCTTGGCAGGACCATGGGCGGGACAAATCCTTGCCGACCTCGGCGCGGACGTCATCAAGGTCGAAAGCCCCGAAGGCGACAACACACGCATCTGGGGGCCGCCATGGGTCGAGCATGGCGGCGAGACAACCAGCGCCTATTACCACGCCTGTAATCGTGGCAAGCGCGGCATCGTCGCCGATTTCCGGGACGAAGCGGACCTTGCACGCGTTGCGGAACTGGCCGCTGGGGCGGACGTGGTGCTGGAAAATTTCAAGCCGGGCGGACTGGCGAAGTTCGGGCTCGATTACGAAACGCTGGCCAAGGCCAACCCTGCCCTCGTTTATTGCTCCATCACCGGCTTCGGCCAGGACGGTCCGCGCCGCAACGAACCGGGGTATGATTTCGTAGTGCAGGCTATGAGTGGCTTCATGGCGCTGACCGGCGAGCCCGATGGCGACCCCATGAAGATGGGAGTATCGATCAGCGATCTGTCCTGCGGTCTATGGGCAGCCAACGCCGTGCAGGCCGCGCTGCTGATGCGCTATCGGACCGGCAAGGGCCAGTGGATCGACATGAGCCTGCTCGACAGCTCGGTCGCGCTGCTCGCCAACCAGGCGATGAGCTACCTCACCACCGGCGAGAACCCGCCGCGGATGGGGAACGCCCACGCTCAGGTCAGCGCTTATGGCGTGTTCCCGACAAGCGACGGCAAGGTCGTGCTCGCGCCCGCAAACGACGCCCTCTTCCGCAAGCTGCTGACCCTTCTCGAACGCACCGACCTGCTTGAGGACGAGCGCTATGCGACCAATGCAAGCCGCGTGGCGAACCGCGCCGAAGTGGACGGAATGATAGCCGAAGCAACTTCCAGCTGGTCACGCGAAGCGCTGCTCGACGCTTGCGCCAAGGCCGGTATTCCAGCCGGCCCCATCAACGAACTGGACGAGGTCTTCGCCGACCCACAGGTCAAGGCGCGCGGTCTGCAGTTGGACATCGATGGCATGCCATCGGTGCGCAGCCCCTTCGTATTTTCCGATGCCGAACTGGCGATCCGGAAAGCCTCGCCTGCCAAGGGCCAGGACGACCTCTCCGGATAATCAGCCGATAGCGGCTTTCAGGTCATCGACGAGGTCGGTGCGCTCCCACGGGAAGTCGTCGCCGTCCGCCTGCCGCCCGAAGTGACCATAGGCCGCGCTCTTGCGATAGATGGGCTTGTTGAGGCCGAGATGCGTGCGGATGCCGCGCGGGGTCAGGCCGCCCAGCTTCTCGATGCCGCGGATGGCATCTTCCAGCGCCTCGTCGGTCACGCCGTCGGCGCAAGTGCCGTGCGTGTCGACATACAGCGAGAGCGGCTTCGAAACGCCGATGGCGTAGCTGAGCTGAATGGTGCAGCGCCGTGCGAGACCGGCCGCGACGATGTTCTTCGCAAGGTATCGGGTAATGTAGGCGGCAGAGCGGTCGACTTTGGTCGGGTCCTTGCCGCTGAAAGCCCCGCCGCCATGCGGGGCAGCACCGCCATAGGTATCGACGATAATCTTGCGGCCCGTGAGACCCGCATCGCCATCGGGACCACCAATCTCGAAGGCACCGGTGGGATTGATGTGCCATTCGGTCGCATCCGAAACCCAGCCGTCGGGCAGGATATCGGTGACCACGCCCTTCACATAGGCCTTGAGCTCGGCTTCCTTCTCGCCCTCGTGATAGCCCTTGGCGTGCTGGGTCGAGACCACGATGGCTGTGCAGGCCACCGGCTTGCCGTCTTCATAGCGAAGCGAGAGCTGGCTCTTGGCATCGGGCTCGAGGAAGGGCGCCGCACCGCTCTTGCGGTCTGCAGCGAGCCGTTCGAGGATCTTGTGGCTGTAGTCGAGCGTCGCCGGCATGAGGTCTGGCGTCTCGTCGCAAGCGAAGCCGAACATGATGCCCTGGTCGCCGGCGCCCTCGTCCTTGTTGCCGCTGGCATCGACGCCCTGCGCGATTTCGGAAGACTGGCCGTGAAGGTGGTTTTCGAAGGTCAGCGTCTTCCAGTGGAAGCCGGTCTGCTCGTAGCCGATATCCTTCACCGTCTTGCGGACGGCCTGCTCGATTTCGTCCTTCGCACCCGGTGCCCAGCCGCCGTTCACGGCCCACTCGGGATTGTTCATGTCGTACATGGGCGCGCAGCGGATTTCGCCCGAGAGGATGACGCGCTGGGTGGTGGTCATCGTTTCGCAAGCGACGCGCGATTCCGGGTCCTTGGCCAGCATCAAATCGACGATGGCGTCGGAGATCTGGTCGGAAACCTTGTCCGGATGCCCTTCGGAAACGCTCTCGGACGTGAACAGGTAATTGGTGCGCATGAAGGACCCCGATAGAAAGATATAAAGAAGACTTTATGTGTTGTCCGACACGTAACGGGGCCGCAGGCGCATGGCAACCAGCGATACACCCAGAAGAACTATCGCCCAGACAAGCGTGAGCCAGTGTCCGGCCCGCGAGAACAGCGTGGCCGAGCGGGCTGGCGGGACGAGCGTGTCGATGCGGTCGGCCTCTCCGCGCCCGATATGGTCGCGCACCACGCCGCGCGCGTCGATGATGGCGCTGATGCCGGTCGTGGTGGCGCGCAGGACCGGCAGGCCCTCCTCGATGGCGCGCATGCGTGCCTGCGCGAGGTGTTGTGGCGGGCCCCATGCCCCGAACCAGCCGTCGTTCGAAGGATTGAAGATGTAGTCCGGCCTGTTGCCACGTTCGGCCACCTCGCCGGAGAAGACGATTTCGTAGCAAATCTGCATGCCCGCCTTGCCGTGCTGTCCAAGATCGATCGTCTGCGGCCCCGGACCCGGGATGAAATCGATGGAGCCTGCTACCAGTCGCGACAGGCCAAGCGGCTCGAGGATGTCGCGCATCGGCAGGTACTCGCCATAGGGGACGAGATGAGCCTTGGCGTAGCGCTGGCCGAGATTGCCCTCGGCATCGATTGGCGTGACAGTATTATAGGCCCCGACGGCCCGCTCGCGTCCGTCCACCGTGCCGATTTCGAGGTCGGTCGCACCGGTCAGCAGCAAGCTGCCTTCGCCGATGGTCTGGCCGATGCGATAACGCGCAAATGCCGGGTCGGCTGCGGCTGTCATCTGGAAATAATAGCGCTGCGGATAGCCGTCGCGCAGATAGTCGGGGACGCCGCTTTCCGGCCAGAGCACCAGGCGGCGCGAGAGCGGGCGCTCGGGCTTACTTAACGCGGCGATGCGCTGGAACTGCTCTTCGAACTTGGTCGGATCGGCGAGTTCCTCCTGCCGCAGGTTCGGCTGGACGAGAGTGACGGGCAGGAAGCCCTTTTCTTTCGCACCAGCGGGCCAAAACATCCCGGCCAATGTGATCGCTATCAAAGCACCTGTTGGAAGCCAGCGCTTGGCGGCGACGAGCGCCGCCAGAATGCCAGCGAGGGCGACTGCGATCCCGGACAGGGCGTAGGTTCCGATCCACGGCAGGACGAGCGCAGCGCCCGGCCGCGACCAGTCGCCCAGCAGCATCATCGAGAAGGGGCCCCAGGCATAGCCGGTGAAGACCCAGCTCTTGAACCACTCCGCGGCAATCCAGAATGCACCAAGTGCGAGCGCAAACGGCACCAGCCCGCGCCCGCGCGCCAGCTTCCACGCTGCGAGTACGGCCAGCCCGGGCCAGACAGCGAGATAAAGGGAGAGAAGCGGGACCGCCGCCCAGCCGAGCGCGGGCGGCATCTCGGCCTGGAAGGTGAAGGCCGTCGCAATCCAGTTGTTGGTCAGCGTGAAATGCGCGACGCCGAACAGCCAGCCGGTGAGGAAGGCGCTCTTGCTGCTATCCTGCCGGGCAGCCAGCCATACGAATACGGCCATGGCGGCGAGACCAATGGGCCAGAGATGCAGCGGCTGGAAGCCGGTCGCCGCAAGCGCGCCGAGCAGCAATGCGCTCCATCGCGGATGTGAGGCGAGAATTGCTGCGATACGATCCATCGCCTGCGCCTGTTAAATCAGGGCGCGGCGATGGCAAGGAAAAGTGAGGCTTTGCAAGCGCGTGTCAGCCGACAGCGCTTGCATCCTCGGCATCCTCGGCCTTGCGGCGACGACGGCGCGGTGCGGGCTTTTCATCATCCGCGCCAATTGCCGGCGGCAGGACCGCCACGTCGATTTCGCCCTCATTGCCGGGCACGCCTTCTTCGCCCTTCTTCGCCTTGCGCGGCGCACGGCGCTTCTTAGGCGCTTCGTCCTCGTCATCCTTGCGGGTGAAGGGGTTGTCGTCCGGCTCGAAATCGCCAGATTCGCCGTCGTCGTTCGAAGAGCGACGCGGCTTGCGGGCACGCTTTTCCTGCTGGCCGTCGTTGTCGTCGCGGCGGCCGCGGGGCTTGCGGCCCTTGCGGTTGTCGTCGCCGTCATCGTCCGAATTGTCGTCGTCCGACTGGTTGCCGCGTTCTTCCTGGCGCTTGGCCTTGGCTTCTTCCTGGCGCGCCTTGTTGTCGGCGATGACGCGGAAATAGTGGTCGGCGAACTGGAGATAGTATTCGGCTTGCACTCGGTCGCCATTGTGCTGGGCGTCCTGTGCGAGCTTCTTGTACTTGTCGAGCAGCTGCGGCGCATTGCCGCGTGCCCGGCTGTCGATCCGGTTAGCCGAGTTGCCGCCACCCTGGTTCCGGTTGTTGTTCCGGCCGCGACGGCGGTTGTTGTTACGGTTATTGTTCAAGGAAATTCCTTACCTTTATGGCGCGGCGCGAACCCGCGGTCCGCCTGATGCCTGCGTAATCCATCGATCATGCTGCGCCCTCCCGCAGTATGAATGCCCCGGTCTGTGCATGGTATGCGGGGCCTATAGCCTCGCACCGTAACTGCCATGTCGGAGCTGCAGACCCTTGGGGCAGACACTGCCGCGCACCACTGGCCTGAGGCCAGAGTTAAAGCCTCCAGCCCGCTTTGCCAACCCCCTTATGTCAGAATTAGGGCACGTGGCCGCTTTGCGAGGTCTTTTCGCAAGCTTACGTCGAAGCCTTCGCTCTGCGCAATTTCACTCACAGGCACCGATTGCTCATGTCCGATTTCGAGAATCACCATGCCTCTATCCGTCAGCAACTTACGCAGCTGAGGAATAATGATGCGATAGTCGTCTAGCCCCTCCGGCCCTGAAAACAGCGCGGAGTGCGGCTCGTGATCCCGGACATCGACATCGAGCGCGGCGTCTTCCTCGACATAAGGTGGGTTGCAAAGAATGAGGTCGAACTGGCCCAAGCCATCCGCCCAGCCCTTCTCGCGCCAATCCAGAAGGTGGAAACGCACTCGGTCCTCCACGGCGAGGCGATCGGCATTGTCATGCGCAACCGCGAGGACCGCAGGCGAGCAATCCGTTCCAACCCCGGTGGCCCGCGTCTCGGCAATCACGCTGAGCAGCAGGGCCCCGGTCCCCGTACCCATGTCGAGCACGCGGGCCGCATCCGGCTTGAGTTCGAGCGCCGCCTCGACCAGCACTTCACTGTCGCCGCGCGGGATAAGGGTGTCCGGGGTAACCTTGAAGTCGCGTCCGAAGAATTCCTGTCGCCCAAGGATATGAGCGACAGGCTCGTGCCGGGCACGCCGCTCCACCAGCCCGTCGAAACTTTCGGGCGCAGGGTCCCGCATCGAGCGTAGCAGCATGGCGGACCGTTCCGTCCCCAGCGCATGCGCCATCAGGAGTTCGGCATCGAGCCGCGCCGTCCCGCTGGTGGCGGTAAGGCGCTCGGTCGCGGCGCGAATGGCCTCGGCGACGGTCACTCGCTCATCGCGGCGAGCCGCTTGGCCTCGTCCTCGGCAATCAGTGCGTCGACCAGTTCGGCGAGACCCGGTCCGGCGATGATTTGCGGCAGCTTCTGCAAGGTCAGCCCAATGCGGTGGTCGGTCACGCGGCCTTGCGGGTAATTATAGGTGCGAATGCGTTCGGAGCGGTCGCCCGTACCCACCATCGCCTTGCGCGCCTCGGCCTCCGCACCCTGCGTCGCCTCGCGCTGCGCGTCGTAAAGGCGCGTGCGCAGGACCTGCATCGCCTTTTCCTTGTTCTTGTGCTGGCTGCGCCCGTCCTGGCAGGTGACGACCGTATTGGTCGGCAGGTGCGTGATGCGGATCGCGCTATCGGTGGTGTTGACGTGCTGGCCGCCTGCCCCGCTTGCGCGATAAGTGTCTATCTTCAATTCGGTCGGGTCGAGCTGGATATCGACCTCGTCCGGCTCGGGCAGCACCGCTACCGTCGCCGCCGAGGTATGGATGCGCCCGCCGCTCTCGGTCTCCGGCACGCGCTGGACGCGGTGGACCCCGCTTTCGAACTTCAGCTTGGCGAAGACATTGGGGCCGGTCACGCTGGCGACGATTTCCTTGAAGCCGCCGACCTCGCTCGCATTCATGCTGACGGGCTCGACTTTCCAGCCCTGCTCGGCGGCATAGCGTTCGTACATGCGGAAGAGATCACCGGCGAACAGCGCCGCCTCGTCACCGCCCGTGCCGGCGCGGATTTCGAGCATGGCGGGCTTGTTGTCGGCACTGTCGCGCGGGAGCATGGCGACGGCGAGCTTGCGCTCGGCCTCGGGCAGCCGCTTCTGGAGCTCGGCAAGCTCCTCCTCTGCCATCGCTTTCATTTCGGGGTCGGCGAGCATTTCTTCGAGGCTCGCGATTTCCTCGCGCGCTGCCTTCACCTCGGCGGCGACTTTCGCCACCGGTTCGAGCTCGGCATAGTCGCGGCTCGCCTTGACGAACTCGTCACCTTCGAGCGTGCCCGAAGCCATCCGCGCCTCGAGTTCGGCGAAGCGATGGGCAATCTGGTCGAGGCGTTCGGCAGGGACCTGCATTGTCTCAGCCGAGCACTTCTTCGATGCGTGCCTGACCAGCCTCGTCGGCCTTGATGCGGCGGTTCTCTTCGCCATCGCGGATGTCGAAGGCGACGATGGCATTCGAGCCCGCCTTCACCGCCTTGTCGAACCGCTTGCGCGGGCTTCCCGACGCAAACAGCTCCGCCGACAAGCCCGCAGCGCGCAGCTTGCCGAGCGCCTGGATGGCCGAGGTCATTGCATCGTCATTCTCGACCACGACAATGGCATCGGCCTGCGGTTCGCCCTTCTCGCCGACCAGCATAGCCAGCCGCTCGATACCGGCGGCCCAGCCTACCGCAGGTGTAGCCGTGCCGCCGAGACTTTCCATGAGGCCATCGTAACGACCGCCGCCGAGGATAGTGCTCTGGCTGCCGAGCTTGCCTGCCGCCTCGCTGCCCTCGTCGGGAATGAATTCGAAGGCGGTGTGGCGGTAATAGTCGAGACCGCGCACAAGGCTTTCCGCGCGGGTCCATTTCACGCCCGCCGCGTCGAGGCCACTGGTGACCGCGTCGAAGAAGGCGCGCGCATCGTCGGAAAGGAACTGGTCGATTTTAGGTGCGTCGGCGACGAAACGCTGGTCGCGGCGGTCCTTGGAATCGAGGATGCGCAGCGGGTTCTTCTCCAGCCGCTCCTGCGAATCTTCCGAAAGCTCGTCCTTCACCGCGCGGAAATGCTCGACTAGCGCCGCGCGCCAGGCCTCGCGGCTGTCGCCATCGCCCAGCGTGTTGAGGTGCAGCGTCACGCCTTCGATGCCGAGCTCCTTCAAGAGCTGGTCGGCCATGGCGAGCAGTTCGACATCGGCCTGCGGCTCGGCGGCACCGATGATTTCGGCGTCGATCTGGTGGAACTGGCGATAGCGGCCCTTTTGCGGGCGCTCGTAGCGAAACAGGGGGCCATGCGTCGCGAGCTTTACAGGCGCATATTGCTGCCAGCCGTTCGAGAGATAGGCGCGTGCGATGCCGGCGGTAAATTCAGGCCGCAGGGTGAGCGATTCGCCGCCGCGGTCGTCGAAGCTGTACATTTCCTTCGACACGATATCGGTCGTCTCGCCGATCGAGCGGGCGAAAACCTCGGTCTTTTCGAATACCGGCATTTCGGCCCGGCGGAAGCGATAGAGCTTGCGCACGCGCTCGAAGGTTTCGACGACGAAGGCGAAAGCCTCGGCGTCGGGTCCGAAAATGTCCTGCGTTCCACGGATTGCTTGCGGTGTCTTGGCCATAGGCCGCGCGCTTAGTCGAGAGAACAGGTTGCCGCAATATCGCTGGGGCGCTATCGGGCCGCCAAGTCTTTCTGGGGAGAGGGGCTAACATCCTTTTCCGCCTCACGGCGGGACGGTTCCAGCCCACTCCCCCTCCCAGCCACCCGATACGCTATCAGGGCATGATCGGGTGGCTGGGAGGGGGAGTGGGCTGGAACCGCCAACCACTAACGAGAGCATCTATGCGCATCGACATGATCCCCGTGGGCGACAATCCGCCCGAAAGCCTCAACGTCATCATCGAAGTCCCCACCGGCGGCGAACCGGTGAAGTACGAATTCGACAAGGAATCGGGCGCGCTGTTCGTCGACCGCATCCTGCACACGCCGATGCGCTATCCGGCGAACTACGGCTTCGTGCCGCATACGCTGTCGGACGACGGCGACCCGCTCGATGCGCTGGTCATCTCGCGCTCGCCCTTCATCCCGGGCTGCGTGGTCCGCGCCCGTCCCATCGGCGTGCTCAACCTCGAAGACGAGCACGGCGGCGACGAGAAGCTCATCTGCGTGCCCGTCGACACCACCTTCCCCTATTATTCCGACGTCGGCCAGACGAAGGACCTGCCCTCGATCATCTTCCAGCAGATCGAGCACTTCTTCACCCACTACAAGGACCTCGAAGCCGAGAAGTGGGTGCGCATCGGCAATTGGGGCGACGCCGACGATGCCAAGCGCATCGTACGCGAATGCATCGAACGCTACGAAGCGAACAAGAAGAAGTAAGGACGAGGGGGCGCTGCGAGGCGCCCCTTCTTCTATCTCGCGAGATTATTCGACCGGGCGCGAGTGGTCGAGAAGGTCCTTTTCCTGCTCGCCGCCGGTCTGGCGCCGTTCCTTTTCGACCATGTCGGCAATCTCGTTGACCGGGCGCACGTCTTCGTCCGCTTCGGTGACGGTGATTTGCGGGGCTTTCTTCGGCGTCTCAGCAGCGCCCGCATCCCCCCGTTTGCCCTCGGCAATATTTTCGAACGGCAACGTCGCCGACCGCGGGTCGAAGCGCAGGCGGTAGATGGGTTCGGGCAGGCCGAAGCCGGCATGTTCCAGCGCTTCCTTGACCGCCGGGATGGCCTGGCTCTGCGCCTTCCACCAGTCGGTCTCGTTCTGGTTTATCCAGCCAAGGAAGCGGATCACGACGTTGGAATCGCCCACTTCCATGATGCGCGCCTCGGGCGGCGGGTCATTCAGGATGAAGTCGAGCGACGCCAGCGTATCGCGCCCGAGCTTGCGCGCGGCGCGGGCATCGTCGTCGGCATCGACACCCAATTCGAATTCGAAGCGGCGCTGGGGATTGCGGGTGAAATTGGTGATGATGGCCTTGAACACCTGACTGTTGGGAATGCGCAGGTGATTGCCGTCGAGCGTCATCATCACCGTGGCGCGGCTGGTCAGGCGAATGACGCGGCCTTCGAGGTTGTCGATCTGTACCCAGTCGTTGGCACGGAAGGGCTGGCGCAGGCTCAGCATCAGCGAGGCGACATAGTTCTCGATTGTCTCGCGCAAGGCAAAACCCAGCGCGAGGCCGATGACCCCCGCCCCACCCAGCACCGCGCCGAGCAAGGCGCTCGCCCCGATAATGTCGAGCGCGACCACCAGCCCGCCTACCACGAAGGCGAAACGGATGGCGCTGGCGATCAGTTCGGCGAGGAAGCTGTTGGGGGCAAGGCGGTGCCAGAGCGCGCCGAGACCTGCGATGAGATAGCCGACGAGCGAAATCCCTGCCCACACCAGGAACGCCAGCCCGATGAGCGGGAGCATCGCGACGAACCCGCTCCACTTGTCGGCAAGGCTGGCGATGCCGGTTCCTTCGGCGGAAATCGAGACGTCGCGTTCGAGGCCGTTCTCGACCGTGACCACGCCGCTCACGCGGCCCGCAATCGCTTCGGCGCGGGCGATGTCTTCCCTCTGCGGGACCACTCCCGAGAGCGTGACCACGCCCTGGCTGACAGCCACCTCGACCGCCTCGAATGCGGGCAATTCGGCGAAAATGCCTTCGATGCGTTCGCGCATGCGTTCGTCCGCGCCGGCGTCCTGCGTGTCCTCGATAGTCTGCGCAGGGGCGGCGGGTTCGGGCGGGGCCTCGGTCTCCGGCGCGCTCGGCAAGAGGGCGGCAGCGGGAACTGCGGCCATCAGGGCGAGTGCGGCGAAGAGCTGCTTCATTCGCCGGCCACCGTCATTCCGTCGATGCGAAGGGTCGGCACGTTGATGGAGCGTATCATCTCGAGGTCGTCGGCAGGGGTGAGTGCGCGGAACATCTCGAGCAGGTTACCGGCAATCGTTATCTCCGCAACCGGCTCGGCGATCTCGCCCTTGCGGATACGGAAACCCGTCGCCCCGCGGCTGTAATCGCCCGTGACCGTATTGACGCCCTGCCCGAACAGCGAGGTGACATAGAGGCCGTCCTCGATATCCCCCATCAGGGCTTCGGGGCTGACGCTTCCCGGCTCCATGTGCACATTGCTCGCCGAAACGCCCGGCGATCCGCCGCCGCTGCGCGACGCATGGCCGGTAAGGCCCAGGCCGAGCTGGTCGGCCGAAGCGACATTGGTCAGCCAGCCGAAAATGCGGCCATTCTCGACCAGCGTGCGGTTGGTGCAGGCAAGGCCTTCGCCGTCGAAGGGCCGCGAGCGCTGTCCGCGTTTGCGCAAGGGTTCTTCGACGACACGGATGGCCGGATCGAACAGTTCATCGTCTTCGTGGCCGAGCAGGAAGCTGGCCTTGCGCGCAATCGCTGGCCCCGACATCGCGCCGAGAAGATGGCCGACGAGCCCGCCCGCGATGCGCGGCTCGAACACGACCGGCAGCTTGCGGCTCGGCATCGAGACCGGGTTCAGCCGCGCAACTGCACGCCGACCGGCCTCGCTACCGACCATTTCGGGTGACGGAAGGTCGGCGCGGAAACGGGCGCTGCGCGAGGCATAATCGGTCTGCATGCCCCCTCCTTCACCGGCAATCACGCTCGCCGACAGCGAAAACCCGCTTCCAGCATAGCCGCGGCCGAAACCGGTGGAGGTGGCCAGTGCGACCACTGCCCGGCTGGCGCTGGCACTGCCACCATTGCTGTTGGTAACGCCAGCAACGCCCCGCGCTGCATCCTCGGTCGCCAGCGCCGCTTCGCGCAGGTACTCGGGAGAAGGCTGGTCCGGATCGTCGAGTTCGAGTTCGGGCAATTCACCGGTGAACAGGGCCTCTTCGGGAGCCAGCCCGGCGTGGCGATCTTCCGGCGCATGACCCGCCATCTGCACCGCACGTTCGGCCAGCGCCTTGAGGCCGTCTTCGGCGAAATCGCTGGTGTTGATGGAGGCGGAGCGCTTGCCCACGAAGACGCGCAGGCCGATTTCCTCGCTTTCGGAGCGCTCGACCTCTTCGAGCTGGCCGAGCCGCATGCTGACCGATTCCGAAGCATTGGCGCGCGCCACGGCATCGGCCGCATCGGCCCCCATCCTGCCAGCAAGCGCGACGAGGTCCTGGCAGCGCGCCAGAGCGGTTTCTTTGTCAATCATGCAGCAATACTACTCCGCAAACCCGGTGAAGGGTCCGGCTAGGGAGCCTAAGCTGCGGACGCAAGTCTCAGGAGAAGGCGAAGAAGAGCGCCTTGAACAGGCCGGTGAAAACCAGCGGCAGGCCGATGGCAGCTACCCACAAGACGGCCTGGTCACGCCGGAACTGCCATTTCAGGGTTTCGTCGCACGACTCTTCGGCCGACAAGTCCTTCCACCGTTGTTCGGCCCAGCGGCACGCCGGGATGATCGCTGCCACGAGGATAATGAGGGCGAAATAGGGAAGCGTCGAGGATACGCCCTGACGCAGCGCCTCCACCGTGACGAAAATCTGCAGGCCGGTATAGACCACCAGCGCGAGCGCCACATTGTCGCTCATCGCCTTGCACCAATTGCGCTTGTGCTCATGCTGCGCCGAAGCGAGCTTGTGCCCCTTGCCGATAGCCTCACCCATGGTGTGTCTCCCCAGACATCCTCAAGCCTTTATAGTTTCAAAATTATTGCCTCTTGGCAAGCCACGCACCGGGAATTACCCAAGTCCATGTTGTCTATGCAGGAATCTTGCCAATTCATCGAAATTGGGCGCGCATCGGGGGTTTTCCTCGCGCATTCGCATGCTATGGCCCCCGCATGGCCGAAGACGTACTGAGCCCCGATAACGAAGCGGTGCACGACGCTGCACCGCCCATCCCGCAGGGCGGGCTGGAAGTCATTTCCATCGCCAAGAGCTACGACAAGCGGCAGGTGCTGACCGACATCTCGCTGACCGTCGGCAAGGGCGAAGTGCTCGGCCTGCTCGGCCCCAATGGTGCGGGCAAGACGACTTGCTTCTATTCGATCATGGGCCTCGTACGCCCCGATGCCGGCCGCATCCTTATGGACGGCGAAGATGTCACCAAGCTACCGATGTACCGCCGCGCCATCCTCGGCCTTGGTTACCTGCCGCAGGAAACCAGCATCTTTCGCGGCATGACCGTCGAACAGAATATCAACTGCGTGCTCGAAATGGTCGAGCCCGACAAGGAAACGCGCGCTGCGGAACTTGATCGGCTGCTCGACGAGTTCGGCCTCACCCGCCTGCGCGAAAGCCCCGCGATGGCACTGTCGGGCGGTGAACGCCGCCGCGCGGAAATTGCCCGCGCGCTGGCCGCCAAGCCATCGATCATGCTGCTCGACGAACCCTTTGCCGGCATCGACCCGCTTTCCATCAGCGACATTCGCGACCTCGTTAAGGACCTGAAGACACGCGGCATCGGTGTGCTCATCACCGACCACAATGTGCGCGAGACGCTCGAGATCGTCGACCGCGCCTGCATCATCTATGGCGGACAGGTGCTCTTCGCCGGAACGCCCGAAGCTCTGGTGGCCGACGAGAACGTCAAGCGGCTCTACCTCGGCGAGAACTTCACATTATGATTATCCGGCGGGCGGAAACCTGATGTTCGTTGGCGGATTCCGGTCCGCCGGGGCCGCTCCGGCCCACACCCCCTCCCGGCCAACCCAGCAGCATAATCCCATGGGTTGGCCGGGAGGGGGTGTGGGCTGGCACCGACCGAACGTGAGCGAGCAAGAATAGTGGCGCTGACACCGCGCCTCGACCTACGGCAAACCCAATCGCTGGTGATGACGCCGCAGCTGCAGCAGGCGATCAAGCTGCTGGCGCTGTCCAATCTCGAAATCGAAAGCTTCGTTGCCGAGGCGCTGGAGAGCAATCCGTTGCTCGAAGTCGGCGAGCTAAGCCGCGAGAAGGGGGAAGACGCTCCCGATACGCCGCCCGCCGAACACGAGGCGACGCCGGACTTCGACGGCGATGGCGCACTCGATATTGCCGAGTATGCCAAGGACCCCGAAGCCGCGCCGGGCGACCGCGGCGACTGGTCCGAGGCAGGCGGAACGGGGCTGGGCGGTGAAGATCTTCCCGACCTCGAAAACCGCTCGAGCGAAGGTGTAACGCTTCCCGAACACCTCTCGGCGCAGATAGGCGCGCTGGCCCATGATCCCCGCGAAGCCGTGATTGCAGCACGCATTGTCCACGAGCTCGACGAGGCCGGATACCTTCATACCGACCTGCGCGAGCTCGCCGACGATTTGGGCGCCCCGCTGGCCGAGGTCGAGCGCGCGCTGGCCCTCGTCCAGTCCCTCGACCCCACAGGCGTGGGGGCACGCAGTCTCTCGGAATGCCTCGCGCTGCAGGCGAAGGAAGCCGACCGCTACGATCCCTGCATGGCGCGCCTCATCGACCACCTCGACCTGCTGGCTGGTGGTGAAATCGCGCGGCTCAGGCGCTTGTGCGATGTCGACGAGGAGGACTTCGCCGACATGCTGGCCGAACTACGCAGCTACGACCCCAAGCCCGGCTGCGCCTATGGCGGGTCGAGCGAAGCGGCGATCGTGCCGGACGTTCTCGTCACTCCAGGCAAGGGCGGCGGATGGGAAATTCGTATCAACGAGACGAGCCTGCCACGCCTCGTCGTGAACCGTGAGTATTATGTCGAACTGGAATCGGGCGCGCGCGACAAGGCCAGTCGCGCATGGCTGAACGAACAGCTGGGAGAGGCCGACTGGCTCATCCGCGCGCTCGACCAGCGGCAGAAGACCATCCTCAAGACCGCGAGCGAAATCGTGACGTTGCAGGAAGGCTTCTTCCGCGAAGGCGTCTCCGCGATGCGTCCACTCACCTTGCGCGAAGTGGCCGAGCGAATCGAAATGCACGAATCGACCGTCAGCCGCGTGACGAGTAACAAATACCTTTCCTGCCCGCGCGGAACCTTCGAAATGAAGTATTTCTTTTCCAGCGGCGTGGCGGCCGCCGACGGCGAAGGCGCCAGCAGCGAGGCTATAAAGGCTCGCATCCGGGCACTCTGCGATGCGGAAGACCCGAAGAAAGTCCTGTCCGACCAGAAGCTTGCGGACATGCTCAACGAAGAGGGCTTCGATCTCGCCCGCCGCACGGTAGCCAAGTATCGCGAGGCCATCGGTATCGGCTCCAGCGCCCAGCGCCGCCGCCAGAAGAAGCTCAGCAGTCTTTGATGCAAAGCTGCCACAGGAAAAAGTGTTAACGGTTTTTACCTCACGTTAACCTTTTCCGTTCAGACCCTAAATGGTTAACAAAGGGACATCGCCTTTTTCTCAGGGGGAGAGGGCATCGGAAACCAGGGCTAGGGGGACGACCCATGCGTGTACTGCTAATTGAAGACGAGCCGACAACCGCGAAAGCGATCGAGCTCATGCTGACCACCGAAGGCTTCAACGTCTACTCGACCGATTTGGGCGAGGAAGGCCTGGATCTGGGCAAGCTGTATGATTACGATATCATCCTGCTCGACCTGAACCTGCCCGACATGCACGGCTATGACGTGCTCAAGAAGCTGCGTGTCGCCAAGGTGCAGACGCCGGTTCTCATCCTCTCGGGCGTTGCCGAGATGGACAGCAAGATCCGCAGCTTCGGCTTCGGCGCCGACGATTACGTCACCAAGCCGTTCCACCGTGAAGAACTCATCGCCCGCATCCACGCCGTGGTGCGCCGTTCGAAGGGCCACAGCCAGTCGATCATCCGCACCGGCAAGCTGGCCGTGAACCTCGATGCCAAGACCGTCGAAGTCGACGGCGCCCGCGTCCACCTCACCGGCAAGGAATATGCGATGCTGGAGCTGCTCTCGCTTCGCAAGGGCACCACGCTGACGAAGGAAATGTTCCTCAACCACCTTTATGGCGGCATGGACGAGCCCGAACTCAAGATCATCGACGTCTTCATCTGCAAGCTGCGCAAGAAATTGAGCCATGCATGCGGCGGCGAGAATTACATTGAAACCGTCTGGGGCCGCGGCTACGTGCTGCGCGACCCGAACGAAGAGGCCGAAGCGGCTTAATTTGTTTGCCTCAAGCGCCGGCGGGGCTATCCGGCCCCTAAGGCTTCCGCGCTAACCGCGCGACGGCCGGTCGGCTTTGCGGACCGCAAGCGGCCCGAAAAACAAATCCTCCTTGGATGGGACAGCGAGACGCCCGGATGCTTCGGCTTCCGGGCGTTTTGCGTATCCCTAAGCGCGCAGGATCAAGGGGCTTTTGGTTCCCGCCTAGGTATTCGTCCGGAGGGCAAAATCGCGCCATTTCGGGCTAGGGAATCGCAAGCGGGACTGGACCGCACGGGAACCCGGGGGCACTGATGACGAACAACGAATTTCCGACTGTCTGCATCGTCGAAGATGACCCGGTCCTGTGCTTCCTCATGCGCGAAATCTGCAAGGCCGCAGGTTTCAAGGTCCTGGCGACCGCAAGCGATATCGCAGGCGCGTCCTGCATGCTCGACAACCGCCTGCCCGACATCCTTCTGCTCGATTACTCGCTCGACGGCGGGGACGACGGCATGGAACTCCTCTCCCGCATAAAGCGCGACTATCCCGGATTGGCCACTGTCCTCGTCACCGGGTGGGACCTTCAAAAACTCGCGGCACGGCTCGATTACGTCGCGCCCGATTACCATATGCAAAAGCCGGTACTGCCGCGGGAATTGTCCCGCTTGCTGATACAAATTGACGAAGCAAAGCTGCAGCCGGAGCTAGCCGAAGCGGCCTGAAGCGGGCCACGAAGCCTTTTTGGATACTGGACACGCGACCCGCTTTTCGCCTAGCGGCCCTGCCCATGTCAGCATTCAAGGAAGGCGACCCGACCACGTTGAGCCGGCTCTATGGCCGTAGCCAGGGCAAGCCCCTGCGCGCCGCCCAGCAGGAGCTGGTCGACAAGCTGTTGCCGCAGATTGCCGTCCCCGCAGAGGGGCCGGTCACGGCAGAGACGCTGTTCGGCTTCGACCGACCGCTTCATTTCGAAATCGGTTTCGGCGGCGGCGAGCACATGGCCTATCGCGCCGACATGCTGCCCGACCACGGCTTCATCGGCGCCGAGCCGTTCCTCAACGGTGTCGCACAGGCGCTCACCCATGTGCGCGACGGGGGGCTTGCCAATATCCGCATCCACCATGGTGATGCGCTCGATGCCCTTACCCGCGTGCCCGATGGCGCGCTGACCATGCTCTACCTGCTCCATCCTGACCCCTGGCCCAAGAACAAGCACGCCAAGCGCCGGATGATGAACGACGGGCCGGTGCGCATGTTCGCCGATAAGCTCAAGCCCGGCGGCGAGTTCCGCTTCGGCACCGACCACCCGGTCTACCTGCGCCACGCGCTGATGGTCATGCGCCGCTTCACCGATGTGTTCGAATGGGTGGTCGAGGACCGACACAGCTGGGAAAACCGTCCCTCGGGCTGGTGCGAGACCCGCTACGAGCACAAGGCGCGCAACACCTATGGCCACGAGGTCTGGTATTTCCGTTTTCGCCGAAAGTAGCCTTGCGGAACGCATCGACTAGCTTCGCGCTTGAAGGGTAGACCTTCATCCGGAGCCAGCGTTTGATTACCACCACCAACCCCGCGACCGGCGAGACCATCGCCACCTACGAAACACTCGACGAAAACGGCATCGACCGGAAACTGGAAGCAGCCACCCGCACCTATCGCGAATGGCGCACCTCCCCGCTCCATCAGCGCGCTAAACTGCTCAGCGCGCTCGGCGGCCTTTACGAGGCTAAAAAGGAAGACCTCGCCCGCCTCGCAGTGACCGAGATGGGCAAGCCCATCACGCAGGCGCGCGCCGAGGTCGAGAAGTGTGCGAGCCTGCTACATTATTACGCCGAGCATGGCCCGCCGATGCTGGAGTCGAAATTCTGGGATCTCTCGGACGGCGGACGGGCCGAAGGGCGCTGGCTATCGCAGGGTCCGGTCCTCGCGGTGATGCCGTGGAACTTCCCCTATTGGCAGGTCATCCGCTTCCTCGCGCCGACCATCCTTGCGGGCAATGTCGGTGTGCTCAAACACGCGAGCATCGTGCAGGGCGTCGCCGCGCGGATGGAGGAACTGGTGCTCGAGGCCGGCGGTCCCAAAGGCCTGTTCCAGAACCTATGCGTTTCCTCCGACCCCATCGGCAAGGTCATCGACGACCCCCGCATCGTCGCCGCCACCCTGACCGGCAGCGAGGGCGCCGGCAGCGCCGTGGCCGAGCGCGCGGGCAAGAATTTGAAGAAGGTCGTGCTCGAGCTGGGCGGGAGCGACCCGTTCATCGTGATGCCCTCGGCCGATATTGAAGAGGCGGTGAAGGACGCTGTCACCGCGCGCATCCAGAACAACGGCCAGTCCTGCATCTGCGGCAAACGGACCATCGTCCATGCCGACATCTACGACGATTTCGCGGAGCGTTTCACCGCCGCGCTCAAGGACGTGAAGCTGGGCGACCCGATGGATGACGATACCGAACTCGGCCCGCTTTCCAGCGAGGGCCAGCGCGACACCGTACTCGAACAGGTTGAGAAGGCGAAAGAGGAAGGCTGCACCCTGCTCTTCGGTGCGGAGAAACTCGACCAACCCGGCGCCTGGATGACGGCGGGCCTTCTGACCGACGTCCCCCTCGCCAGCGAAACCGGAACGGATGAAATCTTCGGCCCAGTAGGCCAGCTCTACAAGGCGAAGGATATCGAGCACGCGACCACCATCGCCAATGCCATTCCTTATGGCCTCGGCTCGGCGGTGTGGACCAATGACGAGGACGAGAAAGAGCATTTCGCCAATTCCATCGAGGCAGGCATGACCACCTTCAACGCGGTCAACGGCTCGAAAATCGAAGCGCCGTTCGGCGGCATCAAGCGCTCGGGTCACGGGCGCGAACTGGCCGAGTTCGGCCTCCACGAATTCATGAACCTCAAGACGCTGGTCCACCCGGCTTAGGGTCAGGACCCTTAGGAGAACCCCACATGTCCAAGCACATTCTCATCGTCGGCGCATCGCGCGGTATTGGTCTCGGCCTGGCCGAGGAATTTAAATCGCGCGGCTGGCAGGTCACCGGGACCGAGCGCTCGCAAAGCGACGAACTTCACGCACTCGAGGGGGTGGATGTGGCGACACTCGACGTCACCGACCCGTCCACTTTCGATATCGAGGGCGAGTTCGATGCGGTCATCGTCAATGCCGGGATTACCGGCGCGAAGCATCAGTCGAGCGAAAAGGCAACTTCGGACGAGGTCGCCAAGGTCATGATGACCAACGCTTTCGGCCCCGCCCATCTTGGCAAGAAACTACTGCCTCAAATCAAGGAAGGCGGCTCGCTGTCCTTCATGAGCTCGCTGATGGGCTCTATCGAAGACAGCTCGGGCGGTTATGAACTCTACCGCACCAGCAAGACCGCGCAGAACATGCTCGCCAAGGGCATCGCCGAACAGGATGCGAAGGAGCGCGGCGTGGCTGTCCTCTCGCTCCATCCCGGCTGGGTGCAGACCGACATGGGCGGCCCCAATGCCAAGATTACGGTCGAGGAAAGTGCAAAGGGCCTCGCCGATGTGGTCGAGAATGCGAGCGCTGGCTACGCATATGTCGACTACACCGGCAAGGCCCTGCCGTTCTAGCGTTGTGCGCGCTTAGAAGCGCAGGCCGACCCCGGCCACGACCTGGTCGGTCGTCACTTCGCCGAATTCGCCCGAGGCGGAATCGTCATAGTTCGAGCGGCGGTATTCGAGGCGCGCTTCGAGCGGTCCGGGAAGCTGGAACTGGAGACCGCCGCCGAAGCGGAAGCCGCTGCTGTTTTCGTCCAGTTCGTCGAGCGAACCGGCCGATGTGAAGGCGCTGGTGTCGAGCGAGGTGTAGCCCGCCTTGCCGTAAGCGGCGATGCCCGAGGTCAGCGCGAGACCGGCGCGCGCGCCGATGTAATACTGGCCGCCGGCCTTGAGGCCGTCATAGGCAGCGCCGGCGCTGTCCGGGAATTCAGCCGAGTTGTCGCTGGTCGAAAGCTCGCCCTCGACGCCGACGAAGGCGCCGCCGAGCGACAGGTCGTAACCGACTGCCACGCCGTAGACCGCAGCGTCGCTGTCGAGCGTGACGGTGGAACCGGCGGTCTCGACACTGGCGCCTTCATAGCCAGCGAGCGCGCCGATATAGAGGCCGCCCGGGGCTTCCTTTTCCTGCGCCATGGCGGGGGTTGCTGCGAGGCCGGCGCCAAGCGCGGCCAGTACGATGATTTTCTTCATGGATTGTCCTTTGCTGTGTGCGATCCCTTGCACGCGGGAAGGCCTAGACACAGCGCGGGCTTGCCAAGGAATTAACCGGCGGCGGCGCGGTCGATGAAGCGTTGCGGAGGCCCGCTCAGGCGAGGCAGTCGCGCAGTGTCTGGACGAGCGCATCGCTGTCGGACGGAGTGTTGTAGAGGTGCGGCGTGACCCTCAGGGAAGTCCCGCGCAGCGAGACATGCACCTGCCGTTCGGCAAGCTTTTCGGTGAGGCCGTCCGGCACGCCTTCGGGGAAACCAAGCGCAAGGAAATGCGGCGCGCGCGTACCGATTTCGGCAGAGGTGAGGCCCAGCGCCTGCGCTTCTCTCGCCAGCGCCTCGGTACGTCGGCCAAGCTCTCCGGAAACCGTTTCGATCCCGAATTCGAGCAGGAAGTCGATGCCGGCGCCTGCCCCTTTCAGCAGCGGCGCGTTGGATTTCTCACCCATGTCGAAGCGCCGCGCACCGGGCTGGAAATCGCTACGATAATCGACCAGTCGCGCAAAATCTTCCGAGCCTGCGCGGTTGATCCAATTGTGTTCGATCGGCTCGCCCTCGTGGTATTTCGGGTCCACGTAGAGCATGCCGATACCATAGGGCCCCATGAGCCATTTGTAGCACGCCGCGACCGCGAAATCGGGTTTCACGGCGTCGAAATCGAGCGGCATTGCGCCCAGCGACTGCGTGAGGTCGAGCACGAGCGCAGCGCCATGCTGGCGCGCCTTTTCGCCGACCGCGACGAGGTCGACCAGCCGCCCGTCGGCCCAGTGGTTATGCGGCACGGCGACGACGGCGGTTTCCGGCCCGATGGCACTCAGCACCGCCTCACTCCAGCAGCTTTGCGAGGGGCGCTCGACGGCAATAACCTTGCCACCGCACCGCGCCGCCTTCTCCTGCCAGACGTAGACATTGGAGGGGAACTGGTCGCCCAGCGTCACCACCGTCTGGCCCCCTTCCATCGGGATATTCTTCGCGGCAATCGCGAGGCCATAACTGACCGAGGGGACCACCGCGATGCAGTCAGCTGGCACTCCCGCCAGCTGTGCGGCTTTCCCGCGGAATTCCTCGGTCACGGCGAAGAAGTCCGCCGGGCGGAAGTCCCACGGCTGTTCCTTCAGCCGCGCGCCTGCGACCATTGCCGCGCTCACTTCGCGCGACAGCGGCGCCATATAGGCGCAGTTGAGGTAGTGAACCTCCGCCGGGATTGCGAAACGTGCGCGCTGGTCGGCGATGGTCATGCCTGCCTCAGCCGACCACCCCTGCACTTGCGAGCACCGCCAGCGTCAGCAGGTCGGGCGCAATCGCGGTCATCGGGGCAATCTGCACCGGCTTTTCACTGCCAATCATCATCGGGCCGACCATGGTCTCGCCGCCCAGTTCGCGCAGCAGTTTGGCCGAGAGGTTGGCCGATTGGAGGCCGGGCATGATGAGGACATTGGCGGGGCCGGACAGGCGGCTGAAGGGATAAAGCTCCATCACCTTGCGATTGAGCGCAGCGTCTGGCGCCATTTCGCCTTCGTATTCGAAATCGACCGTATCGTCGGCATCGAGCAGTGCCACGGCATCGCGCAGGTTTCCGAGCCACTGGCCCGACGGGTTGCCGAAGGTCGAATAGGACATGAAAGCAACGCGCGGTTCATGACCCATGCGGCGCGCGACGGCAGCGGTTTCCTTGGCAATATGCGCCAGCTCGGCCGCGCTCGGGCGCTCGTTGATGGTCGTATCGGCGAGGAAGGTCGTCTGGTTCTTGCCGATCATCATGTGGATGCCGAAAGGCGTTGCGCCGGGTTTCGGGTCCAGTACGCGGGCAATTTCGCGCGCCGTCTGCGCATAGGTCCGAGTGAGACCCGTTATCATGCCCTCGCCATGGCCAAGAGCGACCAAGAGCGCAGCGAAGACGTTGCGTTCCTGGTTGACCATGCGGCCCACGTCGCGCTCGGTATAACCGCGGCGCTGCAGGCGCTTGTAGAGATAGTCGTTCATGGCCGGCACCTTGTCCGACACGTTCGAATTCTCGATGATCCAGTCGTCCGGATCGTCCACGCCCAGCTCCTTGAGCTTGGCAAGCACCTTGTCGGTGCGACCGACGAGGATGGGCTCGCCATAGCCGTAGTCGCGATACTGGATGGCGGCGCGCAGGGCGACGTCTTCCTCGGCCTCGGCAAAGACCATGCGCTTGGGATTGGCCTTGGCCTGCTCGTAGATATTGGTGAGCGCGCCGGTCGTCGGGTTGAGGCGGGCCTTCAGCTGGTGGCGATAGGCCTCCATGTCCTCGATGCGCGCCTGCGCGACACCGCTGTCCATCGCCGCCTGCGCCACGGCGGAGGAGACCACCTCCATCAGGCGCGGGTCGAAGGGGGCGGGGATGATATATTCCTCGCCGAACTGGTGGGTCACACCGTAAGCTGCCGCCACTTCCTCGGGCACGCGTTCGCGGGCGAGTTCAGCGATGGCGCGGGCGGCGGCAATCTTCATTTCCTCGTTGATGGCAGTAGCCTGCACGTCGAGTGCGCCGCGGAAGATGAAGGGGAAGCCGAGCACGTTGTTGACCTGGTTCGGATAGTCCGAGCGGCCCGTGGCGATGATGGCGTCAGGCCGCACGGCCTTGGCATCCTCGGGCATGATTTCGGGCACCGGGTTGGCCATGGCGAAGATGATGGGCTTATCGGCCATCTTCGCGACCCACTCGGGCTTCAGCGCACCTGCCGCCGACAGGCCGAGGAAGACGTCGGCGCCCTCCAGAGCTTCTTCGAGGCTGCGATGCGGCGTCTCGACCGCATGCGCGCTCTTCCACTGGTCGACATTGTCGCGGCCCGGGTAAATCGGCCCTGCGCGGTCGCAGACGATGACGTTTTCGTGCCGCACGCCCATCGCCTTGATGAGCGCGGTACAGGCCAGCGCCGACGCGCCCGCCCCGTTGACCACCATCTTGACTTTGTCGAGGTCACGCCCCGTCAAGTGGCAGGCGTTGATGAGGCCGGCAGCCGAGATGATGGCGGTGCCGTGCTGGTCGTCATGCATCACCGGGATATTCATCTTCTCGCGCAGCGCCTGCTCGATGATGAAACATTCAGGGGCGGCAATATCCTCGAGGTTGATGCCGCCGAAGCTCGGCTCCATCAGCGCGACCGCATTGATGAAGGCTTCGGGATCTTCGGTATCGAGTTCAAGGTCGATGGAATCGACGTCGGCGAAGCGTTTGAACAGCACCGCCTTACCCTCCATCACCGGTTTGGAAGCCAGTGCACCAAGGTTGCCGAGGCCGAGAATGGCGGTTCCGTTGGAAATGACCGCGACGAGGTTGGAGCGGGCAGTATAACGCGCCGCATCCTGCGGGTTTTCGGCAATCGCCTCGACCGGGGCGGCGACGCCGGGGGAATAGGCAAGCGCGAGGTCGCGCTGGGTCGCCATGGGCTTGCTGGCGATGATCTCGATTTTACCCGGACGGATGGTCTCGTGGTAGAAGAGCGCCTCGCGCGTGTTGAAACCGGTCTGCTTTTCTTCGGCCATGTGGGTCCCTTGGATTGGTCCTCTGCTGTCTTGGTCAAAGCCCCTAAGAGCATTTTGCGCCAAGTCATAGGGGAAAGGCTGGCCCGCCCGACTCCCGAATCGCCCGCGCCCTCGCTAGGCGGGAGGGGCATGGCCGACAAACCCACCCCGATGATGCAGCAGTACCTTGCCCTCAAGGAAGAGGCAGGCGACGCGCTGCTGTTCTACCGGATGGGCGATTTCTTCGAGCTGTTCTTCGACGATGCGAAGGTGGCGGCGCAGGTGCTCGACATCGCGCTGACCACGCGCGGCGAGCATGGGGGCGAGCCGGTGCCGATGTGCGGCGTGCCGGTGCATTCGGCAGAAGGGTATCTCGCGCGGCTCATCAAGGGCGGCTGCCGCGTGGCGATTGCCGAGCAGACCGAAACGCCCGACGAGGCGAAAGAGCGCACCAGGCGCGAGGGCAAGCCGGTGTCGAAAGCGCTGGTCTCGCGCGACATCGTGCGTTTTGTCACTGCCGGCACACTGACCGAGGAAGCGCTGCTCGAGCCGCGCCGCGCGAACCTGCTGGTGGCCGTGGCCCCGGTGCGCGATGGGGTGGGCATTGCCTCATGCGATATCTCGACCGGGCGGATGGAGCTTGAGGACTGCGCCCCCGACAGGGTCGACGCCGCCCTCGCCCGGCTCGGGGCAAGCGAAGTGGTCGCTCCCGAGGATTGGGACGATGCCCCTTCCGATGTCATCGCCCGCCCGCGACAAGACTTCCGCAGTGACGATGGCGAAGCGCGGCTGAAAGCGCTGCACGGCCTCGCCACGCTCGACGGGCTGGGCGATTTTTCTCGGCCCATGCTGGCGGCGGCGGCGGGACTTGTCGCCTATCTCGACCACGCCGGGCGCGGGAAACTGCCTTTCCTCCTGCCGCCTGTCGCGCGCGGGAGCGGCGCGCATCTGGCGATGGACGCGGCGACGCGGACCAGCTTGGAAATCCTCTCCGCGCAGAATGGCGGGCGCGACGGGAGCCTGATTGCCTGCATCGACCGCTGCGCGACCGGGGCCGGAGCAAGGCAATTGTCCGAGGACCTGTCCGCGCCGCTGGCCGACCTCGCCGATATCGAAATGCGGCTTGCCAGCGTGCAGCATTTCCACGCCGACCCGCTGCTGCGTGCCGATTTGCGTGCCATGCTCCGTCAGGCTCCCGACATAGGCCGCGCGCTCGGGCGGCTCGTCGCCGGACGTGGAAGCCCGCGCGACCTCGGCCAGATACGCGACGGCCTGTCCGAAGCCCGCCGCGTGCGGGACATGCTGGGTGCGAGTGCCGACCTGCCGCCGCTGCTCGCCATGATGTGCGAGAAGCTGGGGGGCCACGCCGCGCTGGTCGACCACCTTGCCCGCGCGCTCGTGCCCTCGCCGCCGACCGAGCGCAGTCAGGGCGGCTTCATCGCGAGCGGCTACGACCACGCGCTCGACGCTTTGCGCGAGACCAGCGGCAATGCCCGCAAAGCGATTGCCGCGCTGGAGGCCAAGTACCGAGAGGAAACCGACACCGCCTCGCTGAAAATCAAGCATAACAAGGTGCTCGGCTATTTCATTGAGGTGCCTGCCAAGCACGGCGACAAGCTGATGGCGCAGGACAGCGGCTTCACCCACCGCCAGACCATGGCGGGCGCAGTACGCTTCAATTCGGTCGGGCTGCACGAGGAAGCCAGCCGCATTGCCGAGGCAGGCGCACATGCGCTGGCGGCAGAGGAATCGCATTTCGAGGAACTGATCGGCGAAGTGACTGCCGCGCGCGAGGCAATTGCCGCCACTGCCGCCGCGCTTGCCCGCATCGACGTGTCGGCAGCGCTGGCTGAACGCGCGGTCGAGGGCGACTGGGCGCGTCCCGAAATCCTGGACGAGCCTTGCCTCGAAGTGACCGGCGGCCGCCATCCGGTGGTGGAACAGGCGCTCGCAAAGACCGGCGAACGTTTCGTGGCCAACGATTGCTCGCTCGGTTCGGATGACCGGCTGTGGCTCATCGGCGGCCCGAACATGGGCGGTAAATCGACCTTCCTGCGCCAGAACGCACTCATCATGCTGCTGGCACAGGCAGGCAGCTTTGTCCCCGCAACAGCGGCCCGCATCGGCATCGCCGACCGCCTGTTCAGCCGCGTGGGCGCATCGGACAACCTTGCGCGCGGGCGCTCGACCTTCATGGTCGAGATGGTCGAAACCGCTGCCATCCTTTCGCAGGCCACCGACCGTAGCTTCGTCATCCTCGACGAGGTCGGACGCGGGACATCGACCTATGACGGCATGGCACTGGCATGGGCGGTGGTCGAGGCGGTGCACGAGCAGCTCGAATGCCGCTGCCTCTTCGCCACGCATTACCACGAGCTCTCGCGCCTTGCCGAAACCTGCGATGCGCTGAGCCTCCACCATGTCCGCGCGCGCGAATGGAAGGGCGACCTCGTCCTCCTGCACGAACTCGCCAGGGGCGCTGCAGACCGCAGCTACGGCCTGTCGGTGGCGAAGCTGGCCGGTGTCCCGTCGCCGGTCATCAAGCGGGCCAGGGCCGTGCTCGACAAGCTTGAAAAGGGCCGTGCAGAAACCGGCGGTCTTGCGGCCGGTCTTGGCGACTTGCCGCTCTTTGCGGTGACTGCGCAGGCCGAGGAAGAAAAGTGCGACACCCTACGCGATGCCCTCGAGGCGCTCGATGTGGATTCGCTGTCCCCACGCGAGGCGCTGGACGAACTCTACCGGCTTAAATCGGAAGCGGCGAAAAGCTGATTTTAACCATTGCGAGCGCATGAGTCGTAGCCATGTCGCTACGCTCGACCTTCATTGCGCTCGCCGTCATCATCGCCCTGTGCGGTGGTGGCCTGTACCTGCTCAACAATGCGTTCAGCCGCGAGGCGCAAATTCGCGACGCCGAGCTGGGCTTTGCCGAAACGCACAGGGATGAAATCGCCTCCGCGAACGCGCGGCTGAACGCCCGGCGGGGCAGCGGCGACACCGAATACCGCGAGGTAACGCAAACGGCTCCTGCCGACGAAGGCGAGGAGCCGCTTAGCCTTGATGCGTGGTATGCGGATGCCGGGTCATCGAGCGGTCCTACGGAACCGACACCCGAAGATTACAGCTACCTCGTCAACGATACAGAGCCCTATTCGGACGCCGAGCCCATCGACTGGTGAATTCCCGCGCGGTGCGCGTCAGTCGTTTTCGTTGGGCAAATCCGGGTCGACTTCGTTCTTCTTCCCGTATTTTCCTTCATTATCATCGTGGTTGGGCTCACCGCGGTACGCATTCATATCGATGCGACCGGAACTTTCCATGTCGCGCATATGGTCGACGGTGTCCTGCGTGGAATCGCCCATCAGGCCTGATGAATTGTCGCCTTTCACGCTCTCGGTAGGCGAAGTGGTCTGGCTTGCCACATTCTGCGCCTGCTCGGCCACTTCCTGAGCCTGGCTGCGGTGGTCGTCCTGTTCGTCATTGTGCGTTTCGGGCGCAAGGCCCGCCTGACGCATTTCCTGGCTTTCGGGCTTACGGTCGGTCATGCAAAATCTCCTTTGCCTGACCAACGGGCAGCCTCGACGACGTGTTCCCGTCAGCGCGTCGGTACAGGCTCCTCGCCCGAGTAATCATAGAAACCGCGGCCGGTCTTGCGGCCGAGCCAGCCGGCCTCGACATATTTCACCAGCAGCGGCGCAGGGCGATACTTGGTGTCGCGGGTGGTCTTGTAGAGCACCATGAGGATGTCGAGGCAGGTGTCGAGACCGACGAAATCGGCCAGCTGCAGCGGCCCCATCGGGTGGTTGAGGCCGAGACGGCAGCCCTTGTCGATATCCTCGATACCAGCGGTCGACTGGCCGAGCACGAAGACGGCTTCGTTTATCATCGGCAGGAGGATGCGGTTGACCACGAAACCGGGCTCGTCCTGGCTCAACACCACTTCCTTGCCGAGCGCCTCGGCGAAAGCCTTGGTGCGGTCGGTGGTGGTCGGCGCGGTGGCGAGCCCGGGGATAACTTCGATGAGGCCCATCACCGGCACCGGGTTGAAGAAATGCAGGCCAATGAACCGCGCCGGGTCGGGCGAGTAATTCGCCATGCGGGTAATCGGGATGGAGCTGGTGTTCGAGGCCATGATGGCATCGGGGCCGAGCTTTTCGCCCGCCTTCTCGAAGATGGCCTTCTTGATTTCTTCCTTCTCGGTCGCTGCCTCAATGATGAAATCAGCCTCGGTCATCCGGTCGTAATCGCCGACGGGTGTGATGCGCTTCATCGCAGCCTCGGCCTCGGCGATTTCGATCTTGCCGCGGCCCACCAGCTTGCCGAGCGCCTTGTCGATACCTGCGACCGATTTCTCGGCGACGTCGAGGCTGACATCGGCCAGCAGCACATCAAGCCCGTGCTGGGCAACCGTCTGCGCGATGCCGGAACCCATCTGGCCCGCACCGATGATGGCGATAGTCTTGCTCACTCAATTTCCCTTCGCACCTGCAGCAAAGCGGGCGGTCTAGCGAGGGGGCAGCGGCTTGGCTAGCGGTTAGCGCCGGGAATCCACTTCACGTCGCCTTTCCCCCCGTCATTCGCCACGCGGGCGAGCACGAAGAGGTAGTCGGACAGGCGGTTGATATAGGCGAGCGCCTGCGGATTGGTCGGCTCGGCCGCGGCCATGGCAGTCATGCTGCGCTCGGCACGGCGGCAGGCGGCCCGCGCGACATGGAGGCGGGCAGCGGCCTCGGTGCCGCCGGGCAGGACGAAGCTGGTGAGCGGCTCCAGCCCTTCGTTGGCCGCATCGATGGCATCTTCCAGCCACTCCACCTGCGCGGACACGATGCGCAGGACCATTTCCGACGGCGCGAAATCCTCGCCCTCGCCAGCCGGCGTGGCAAGGTCCGCGCCGAGGTCGAACAAATCGTTCTGGATGCGGAACAGCGCCTTGGCGTGGTCCGACCCTTCGAGCGCCACGGCAGCGAGCCCCAGCGCCGAATTCGCCTCGTCCACCGCACCGATGGCTTCCATGCGGCCTGCGTGCTTGGGCAGGCGCGAGCCGTCGACGAGGCCGGTGGTCCCGTCGTCGCCCGTGCGGGTGTAAATCTTGTTGAGCTTTACCACCTGGAACGCGCGTCAGGTCGCGACGCCGAGCAGGATCGCGATGATGACGATGGCAACCGCCTGCCACTTCACGCGCGCCATCATGGCCCTGTTCTGCTTCAGCTGCATTTCGGTCGCATCGACTTGTTCGCCGGTTTGCAGATCCACCTTGGTGCTTTGCAGGAAAGCAACGACACCGCGAATGAGCGAGAAGAGGACCATGGCCATGGCCGCGACGAGCAGGATGACGAGGAAAGTGTTCATGGCCTCTATCTAGGCACTCGCCAGCGTAATTCCAGCGCCGAATTCCCCGCGCCGCAACCGGTCGGCCAGTACGCGCCCGTCCTCGCCAGCGCGGCGGCGGTCGGCAAGGCTGGGCGAGTTGCGCCGCTTGGCGAGCTTCTCGCCATCCTCGCCCAAGAGGATGGGGTGGTGGTGCCACATGGGCACGGGCAGGCCGAGCAGTTCCTGCAGCACGCGGTGGATGTGGGTCATGGCGTAGAGATCCTGCCCGCGGGTCACCAGCGTCACCCCGTCAGAGGCATCGTCGAGCGTCGAAGCAAGATGATAGCTGGCTGGCGCATCCTTTCGCACTAGTACGACGTCACCGAAAGGGCGCGGATCTGCGATTTGCGTGCCATTGACCTCGTCTTCCCAGAAAAGCTCGGGCAGTTCCGCCATCGCGCGGTCGACATCGAGGCGTAAGGCTGCGGGCTTCTCGGGATCGAGGTTACGCCCCTTGCAGGTGCCGGGATAAATCGCGCCTTCCGGACCCATGCGCGGTTTCATCGCCATGATGTCCTTGCGCGTGCAGGTGCAGGGATAAAGATATCCTCGCGAGAGGAGGTTGCGGGCGAAGGCCTCGTAGGTCTCCAGCCGCGTCGATTGGGCGGGCATTTCCACCCATTCCAGCCCCAGCCACTCAAGGTCCTCGCGGAACTCGTCGGCCTTCTCGGGGAGCGAGCGGACCCCGTCGATATCCTCGATGCGTAGCTGGAATGTGCCGCCCCGCTCCTTCGCCAGATCATGCGCAGTGATGGCCGAATAGGCATGGCCAAGATGCAGCGAGCCGTTAGGGCTTGGGGCGAAGCGGGTGACCACCATGATGCCACCGTACCCTAGCCCATGTGGATATCAACGGGACAAGCCTGTGGATAGGCAGTGCGTAACAGTCTTGACGCTTTGCCGTGCAAGTGGATGTATCACACCCAAGAGTATCGGGAGGGACGCGACGTGTTCAGGGCCGAACTGCTGGAAAGAGCCGCGAGGTTTCGCAGCGCCGAGGATGACCCCACGCGCAACCTGCAGAGCTGTCCGTCGCTGGTCCTCAACGCGGACTATACCCCGCTTTCCTATTACCCGCTGAGCCTGTGGCCCTGGCAAACCGCCATCAAGGCAATTTTCCTCGACCGTGTGGATGTCATCGCGACCTATGACCGCGAAGTGCATTCGCCCAATCTCGACATGAAAATCCCCAGCGTGATTGCGCTGAAGCAATATGTGAAACCGAGCGAGTTCCCCGCCTTCACCCGCTTCAACCTGTTTCTGCGCGATAGGTTTTCCTGCCAGTTCTGCGGCGACCAGCACAATCTCACCTTCGACCACGTGACCCCTCGCCGGCTAGGCGGCAAGACCACGTGGGAGAATATCGCCACCGCCTGCGCACCCTGCAACATGAAGAAGGGCGGCCGCACGCCGAAACAGGCGGGCATGCAGCTCTACGCCGAGCCCATCCGCCCCACCCACTGGCAGCTGCAACAGCACGGCAAGATGTTCCCGCCGAACTACCTCCACGAGACGTGGCGGGACTGGCTCTATTGGGATATCGAGCTGGAGGAGTGAGTTCGAATCCCAAGAGCTTGAGGATATGTTTGTGTGCCGCTGACATCTGAAATCATGGTTGCCGAGGACCGAAGCGACTTATTGGCACTACTTTTGTCGCGGGAGAACATTGCCACCGATATCACGATGAGCAACCACGCAACGCTAAGTCTGCTTGAAGGTTGGCATATCGACCAATTTCACGATGGCGATGGCACAGAGCGTATGGCAATTGAGTCCGGAAATACGCGGACCGACTTAAACCTTTCGGAAGTCGTGCGCGTGAATGATGCACGCTCAGGTGAATGGTTATGGGAAACGCAGCGAGGCCAATTCGTCACGCTCCCTTCCGCTCATGACAAGAAATTTAAAATCGCGGCGGCAATCTGGCTAGCTACTTTCATCCCAGTTGCCGTAAACAAGTATCTTGGTTGGGGAATATTTGGCACCTGGGACAACATTTTTTTCACCGCCGTAATGTTCGCCGGCCTCGCACTTGTGCAATTTGCACCAACATCAGCCGAAGTTGTCTAGCGTGAGCACTCGTCGGGGTCTCTAGGTTACAGTAGCCCGCTTGTTAAATTCGTTACTCTGCCATTCATTGCTTTCGAGCACTTCAGCCAAGTGCCGCGCCGCCTCGGCCATGTCTTCGAAGTGCAGATAGGCGGGCGCGAAGCCGAAGCGGAGGATGTCGGGGTCGCGGAAATCGCCGATGACGCCGCGGGCGATGAGGGCCTGGCAGATGGCGTAGGCCTCCTCGTGGCGGAAGGAGAGCTGGCTGCCGCGGCTTGCCGGGTCGGTTGGGCTGACGAGTTCGATTTCCACGCCGCTTTCGGCGAGGCACTGGCGGAAGAATTCGGAGAGTTTCTGCGACTTGGCATAGAGCCGCTCGACCCCGGTTTCGGCGATGAGGTCCACGCCCACTTCCAGCGCGGAAAGGCCGAGGATGCCGGGTGTGCCGCAAAGCAGGCGCTCGATACCGGGCGCGGGGGCGTAGTCGTCGCTGAAGGCGAAGGGTTTGGCGTGGCCCATCCAGCCGGACAGCGGCTGCTGCGTGTCCTCCAGATGCCGCTCCGCGACGAAGGCGTAGGCCGGGGCACCGGGGCCGCCGTTCAAATATTTATAGCCGCAGCCGACCGCGAAATCGGCCTCGCAGGCGTTCAGATCGACCGGCAGCGCGCCGCCCGAATGCGAGAGGTCCCACAGCACCAAGGCGCCTGCCTCATGCGCAGCGCGGGTCAGTTCGCCCATGTCGAACAACTCGCCGGTCTTGTAATGCGCATGGGTGAGGAGGAGGAGCGCCACATCCTCATCCAGTGCCTCGTGCAGTTTGTCGCGGGCGGCCAGACGCCTTGTCGCAAGGTCCCGCTTTTCCAGCCCTTCAATCATGTAGATGTCGGTCGGGAAATTGCCCGGCTCGCTGAGCACCACCTTGCGGCCCGGCCTCATGGCAAGCGCAGCGGAAATCAGCTTGAACAGGTTCACCGAAACGCTGTCGGCGACGATGACCTCATGCGGCTTCGCCCCGATGAGCGGCGCTATCTTGCCGCCCACTTTTGCGGGCAGGTCAATCCAGCCAGCCGTGTTCCAGCTGCGGATGAGGTCGCGGCCCCATTCCTCGCGCACCACCTCTTCCAGCCGCGCAGGCGTGGCCTTGGGCAGGCAGCCCAGCGAATTGCCATCGAGATAGATGACACCCTCGGGCACAAGGAACCGCTCGCGATATTCGGCCAGCGGGTCGCCCGCGTCGAGTTGCCTTGCGCGCTCAATCATCGGGAAGCTCCCGCAGGATGGCGCGGCATAGCCCCGCATCGCCCCCGCCCACCTTCAGCGGCAAAGCGATGAGCTCGTAGCGCCCTTCTTCGACATCATCGAGCACCAGCCCTTCGAGGATGCGCATGTCGTGTTTGAGCACCGCGTGGTGCGCGTCCATGGTCTTGCTCTCCTGCGGGTCGACACTCGGCGCGTCGGTGCCGATGAGCTTCACGCCCTGTAGCGCGAGCCACTCGATAGTCTCGGCGGCAATCGGCAGCCAGTCGCTGCGCCATTCGTCATGCGGGAAGGCATCCCATGTGCGAAAAAGCACGCGGTCGACGCTGTCGATATGCGGCAGGTCGGCGACATCGACTTCACCATTCACCCCGCGCGCATCGACCACGAGGCAGGTGCCGATATAGGGGTCGAGCGCCATGCTGGCCGCATCGAGCCCGTCTTCGGCATAGTGCAAAGGCGCATCGGCATGGGTGCCCGAATGCGTGCTCATCGTCATCCTGCCGACATTGACCGGCGAGCCTTCGTCCATCCGCCATGTCCGCTCGAAAGCGAATTCGGTATCGCCCGGCCATACGGGAAGGCCCGGACGCAGGACCTGGCTGATGTCCCAGATGCGGCGCTTGCTCTTCCAGCTGCTCACAGCGCGGTCCTGACGCTCAGGAGTTCGGGGAAGAAGGCCGCCTTCAGCACGCCGGCGAGATAGGGCACGCCGGGGGTCCCGCCAGTCCCCTTCTTGAAGCCGATGATCCGCTCGACCGTCTTCAGATGCCCGAAACGCCAGCGCTGGAAGTGGTATTCGAGATCGACCAGCTTTTCGGCCAGTTCGTAGAGGTCCCAATATTCCTTCGGGTCACGGTAGACTTCCGCCCATGCCGCCTCGACCGCAGGCGAGTGCTCCCACACGCTGGCATGGTCACGCTCCAGCACATCGGCAGGAATGTCGAACCCGCGCCGTGCGAGCAGCGCGATGGCCTCGGCATAGATGCTCTTGCGGGTGAGTTCGGCGCGCAGGGCCGCAGCCACATCTGGCGTCGCCTCGTGCATGGTAATCATGTCCGGATTGCGCCCGCCGAGGAGGAATTCCATCATCCGGTATTGCGCGCTCTGGAACCCGCTCGATCCGCCAAGGAACGGGCGAATGGTAGAATAGTCATGCGGGGTCATGGTGCTCAGCACATCCCAGCTCTGGATGAGTTGCCCCTGCGCCCGCGCCACCCGCGCCAGCATCTTGAAGGCCGGGCGCAGCCGGTCGGCCTTAATGCACTCGCGCGCTTCGGTCAGTTCGTGGAGGCAGAGTTTGAGCCACAGCTCGCTCGCCTGGTGGACGATGATGAACAGCATCTCGTCATGCGCCTCGCTCGCCGGGTGCTGCGCGGAGAGGATGCGGTCGAGGTCGAGATAGCTCGAATAGGTAACGTCGGATGCCATGCGCGCTGCCCTAGCGCGCATTGGTGACGGATGAAACTACTGGTCGATCACCTTCGTTTCGGGGTGATGCTTGTCGAGGTGCTTGCGGATGGTCTTCAGGTTCTTGGTGTTCGACCGGTAGAGCAGGTCGAAGGCATCACCGACCAGCGGAACCGCGCCCAGCGCCGTATCGAAGCCGACGCGGCCCATCATGTGCCACAGCTTCCATTTCGGGATGCCGAGATTGCGCGCTTCCCACACGATATAGCTGCCCATGGCGGCGGTAATGATGTCGCCGAGCACCGGCACGAGCCCGACAACGGTGTCGAGACCGATGCGGTAGTTCGTCCCCGGCAGGACCATGCTGCGCTCGAGGATGACCTCCATCGCCTCGATACGGCGGCGGATGGATTGCGGGTCGTTTCCGGTGGGAAAATCGAAGCGCAGCGGGCCGGTGGAGCCTTGGGTGGAGCCCTGCGAACCGAAACCCTCGTTATGCGAAGTCTGCGGCTCGAGGGGCGTGAGGCGTTTGTCTTCCATGCTGCCTAGATGGGGGCACGAGACAGCGGGAACAAGGGATGGAAAGCATAGGCGTTTTCCGAAAAGCCCTCCACGCCAGCGCGCACTTGCGACCAGCGGATGGGCGAGCCTAGCGGGATATAGAGATTGGTCGCCGTCAGCGTCTGCTCGGCTTCGGAGAGGTAGGAGGCCTCTTCGGCCGGATTGGCCGCGTCGAGCGAAAGCTGCACGAGGAAATCCGCGTCGGCCGAGCAAACCGGCGCCGAGATCTCGCAATTGAACTGGTTGAGGAACCAGCGCGCCCCCGGATAGCGGGCCACGCTGTCACGCAGGCGAAGGTCGGCGTCGGGCGCAGACTGCGCCCGCGCAAGGCGTATGCCGATTAGCGCCATGTCGCGTTCCAGGGCGCGGAAGATATAGGTCGAACCCGGCCCCCGCGGCAGGTAGACCGACAGCTGCGGCCCCGCCCCGTTCGCATCGCGCCAGCGCTCGACGGCCGCCGAGGCGCGCGCACGGCGCTGCTCCAGCGAGAGGTCCTGCCAGCGCTCGGTCACCGTGCCGTCGTCGCCGGGCAGGCCGGCCGCTACGATGCGGCTGGAGCCGGCCCAGCCACCGAGATTGAACTGCTGCGCCAGCGTGGGTCGGTCGATGGCCATGGCAAGCGCTTCGCGGTTTGGGGCCGAGGCGAGGAAGCCTTCGGGCTTGGCCACATCGAGGCCGTAAAGGCCAATGGCGGAATCGAGCCGCACCGTCCCGCGCGACAGGGCGCCCGTTATCGCCAGCGGAAGCGTCTCCAGCCGCCCGCCGAGCAGCACGTCGACTTCCCCTTGGGCAAAGGCACGGGCCGCATCGCGCGGCGCCAGCGGCCTGATGAGTACCGTATTGACCAGCTCGTCCCAGTCATCCTGCTCGGACAGGCCGCGCTCTTCGGGGCGCAGTGCCTCGAACAAGGCGGTGCCATCCGCAATTTGCGCCTTCATCGGTCCGACATCGCCTTCGCGCAGGGCAATGCCGAGTTCGGGCTGGGCCAGCAGGCTGAGGAACCCCGGCATGGGGCGGCGCAGTCGGATTTCGATGACACGGCCGGTCATCGCGCGGATATCGAGCACTTTCTCCAAATCGAGGCCGAGGCTCGTGCCGTCGAAGCGTGACAGGGTCCTGCCGAGTTCCTCGGCGACCGCCCGGGCCGTCAGTCGGCTGCCGTCGGGCAGGTCGAACTCCCTGATCCGGAAGATGTAGCTGGTGCCGTCGTCGGTGATGATCCAGCGCTCGGCCAGCGCGGGCACGACCTCGCCCTGCTCGTTGAACCGGACCAGCCCCTGCCGCTGGGCAGAGCGCATCAGGGCCGCGCCCTCGGAAAGCTCACGGTCTGCCGAATAGAGCGATGCGGCATCGCCCAGATAGGCGATCTCCACCAGGCCATCGTCGTCCGCGCCGGAACAGGATGCGAGCGAGGCGGCAATCAGGGGAAGGAGAAGGGCGCGGCGCATGGCCTTGCCCTACACCCATGGGCCGCGCGTTCAAGCGCGCGCGGCGTTCAAATCTTTCGCGGGGCCCACTTGCTAGGCTCGGCAGGCGCAACAGCCGGGCGTGCATAGCGCGGTGCTTCGGGCATCTCGCCGTAGAGGCTCGTGCGTGCCTTGCTCGCGTCGATGGGTTCATCGAAGGAAATCCCGACCCGCGCGCTCTGGCTCCATGCCACCACACCGCCCACGTCACCGATCTTCTTGATTGTCACGACAACGCGCTGGCCGGTCGCGGCAATGATCGCGCCTTCGATCATCATGCCCTTGTCGGAAAGATTGCGAATTTTGACCCGGTCGCTCGCGACCGAGCCCTCGAGCCGGACATCGGCCATCTGGAAAATGCTATCGCGTTTGAAATCGCGTGTGTCGATTGCAGACATGACGTTCGCTTCCCGTTTTTATAGCTTTCCGTCCGACCCTGGACGCATCGCTTTAAACACGGATTGATAAGCAATCGTTTATGCAAAAGGTTAATTCGCTAACCTTTCGACACAAGCACCTCAATCGTCGCGGGAAATCTTCTCGCGGCGCTCGTGCGCTTCCTGTGCCTCGACGGTCATGGTGGCGACCGGGCGGGCAATCAGTCGGCGCAGGCCGATGGGGTCCCCGGTAACCTCGCACCAGCCGTATTCGCCCTGGTCGATACGACGCAAAGCCGCGTCTATTTTCGAGATCAGCTTGCGCTGGCGATCGCGGGTGCGCAGCTCGATGCCCCAGTCGGTTTCCGAAGAAGCGCGGTCGTTGAGGTCGGGTTCGCGGATGGGGCCGTCCTGCAGCGATTGCAGCGTCTGCCCGGCGGCATCGTGGATCGATTTCTTCCAGTCGAGCAGCAGGACCCTGAAGTAATCGAGCTGGCGCTCGCCCATATATTCTTCGTCGTCCGAGGGCGTGTAATCGGGGTCGACGGCAGCTTTTGCTTGCGCGAGCTTTTCCGAAACATTCGAAGCCGATGTGGCCATTGAGCTTGGTACCCTTCTTCCCAACTCTCGTGTCGATCGGAGAGCCGCCCTACCCGCCAGTCCGGGTTTTCCCGGTACCGGAAGCGCTCCGATGGCGCGGCCTATAGGCAGGGCACCGAAACCCCGCAAGCGGCTTTGCCGGAATTATCCTTACCCTGTGACAGATTAAGCGCAGCCTACCGGCTTCACGATATCCGCAAATAGTTGCTGCCGACGTTAACCAATTATTGACCATAAGGGCGCAGCTTCCAACTCACCGGCAGGGGAGCCGGGCCAGGAAATCGGGGGAGTTTTGACATGGAACTCAAGGCTATCGAAGGCGGCAACGGCCGTATCGAACAAAGCGATGAAGCGATGGTCACCATCGCCGAATATCTCAACAATTACGAGAACGGCAGTATCGACGCGCTCTACGATCTGGGCGTCGCCTTCTCGACCGGCAGCCACGGCTGCACCACCGACATGATCGAAGCGCACAAATGGTTCAACATCGCGGCCAGCAAGGGTCACGAGGAAGCCGCATGGTGCAGAGCCGATGTCTCGGACGAAATGACCGCTCGCGAAATCGCCGAGGCACAGCGCCGGGCGCGCCAGTGGCTGATGGATGGCCAGCGCAAGGTTGCCTGATTCACACGGACTTTTTGAAGGGCGTTCTTCGCTCGAGATAATTGCGGTCGGCGGCCACGCCTTCGCGCTCGCGCTCGAGGAACTCCGCCACGGCCGACTGGAAGCCGCTGTCGGCGAACCAGTGGGCCGAAGTGGTCTCGGCCGGTTCGTAGCCGCGGGCAAGCTTATGCCCGCCCTGGGCACCCGCCTCGACTTTCGGTAGGCCGAGCTCGATCGCGGCATCGATGGCCTGGTAATAGCACAGCTCGAAATGCAGGAAGCGCACCTGCTTCGTGCACCCCCAATAGCGGCCGTAGAGCGCGTCTCCCCCGATGAAATTGAGCGCTCCGGCAATCGGCTCTCCGTCGTCCAGCGCCAGCACCAGCACGATTTTCTCGCCCATCCGCTCGCCGAAGAGGTCGAAGGCGGCGCGGGTGAGGTAGGGACTGCCCCATTTGCGCAGGCCTGTGTCCTGATAGAATTCCCAGAATGCGTCCCAGTGGTGAGGCTTGATGTCGTCGCCGGTCAGGCGGAGGATTTCCAAACCCTCCTGCGCGGCGGCCCGTTCTTTCCTCAAATCCTTGCGCTTGCGCGACGTGAGCGTAGCGAGGAAATCCTCGAAGCTGGCAAAATCATGGTTGAGCCAGTGGAACTGGATGTCCTTGCGAAGGAGCCAGCCGTGCTCCTCGAACAGCGGGACCTGCTGTGGCTCGATGAAAGTCGCATGGGCGGAAGAGAAATCGTTCTGCACGCATAACTGCTCGGCAGCCGACAGCAGCGGCGAAGCAAGCGAAGGGTCGGAAAGCAGCAGCCTCGGCCCTGTTGCGGGCGTAAAAGGCGCGGCAATCTGGAGCTTGGGATAATAGCTTCCCCCTGCCCGCTCAAACGCATCGGCGAAGGCGTGGTCGAAGACATATTCGCCCTGGCTATGGCCCTTGGCATAGGCGGGCATGGCCGCAAGCGGGGGGCCGCCCTCGGTCGAGATGACCAGCGGGACGGGTTGCCAGCCGGTGCCGGGACCGACGCTGCCCGAATCTTCCAGCGCGGTGAGGAATTCGTGGCTCATAAAGGGATTGCCCTTCGCCAGCGCGTTCCATGCCGCACGGTCGAATGCCCCGACCGAGCCGGCAATCCGCGCGGCAAGTCCCTCCCCGTTCACGCCAGCCCGTCTCCTTCGGAAATCAGCGCATCGGCATGGACCTTTGCATGAGCGCGGCTCTCGGGCGAATTCACCGTCCAGGTCAGGACGGGCATTCCCCGCTTGCGCAAGCCTGCGACCATCGGGTTCGGCAAGGCGGCCACGTGATAGGCGATGAATTCGGGTCGCGCCGCCCAGAGCGCGACGTGCCGCTGCCAAGCCTTTTGCGTCATCCCGACATCATCCTCGCGCATGACGAGACCGCGCAGCGTTTCGGGCGAGTATTTCGCAAACCATGTGCACACGCGCGGGTCGAAACTCATCACTGCATGGCGGCCGGCATAGTTTTCGAGCGCATTGGCCACCGCGCGGCAGCTGCGCCGCACGTCGTAACCGCGCTTCGACTTGATTTCGATAAGGATGGGGACCTTGCCGTCTAGGAGCGGGAGCAAGTCGTCGAGCCGCGCCAGCCTGTGCTCGCTGTCGAGCAGGGCGACCTGCGCCAGTTCTTCCGCCGAATGGCTCGCCGTTGGCCCGCTCAGCCCCGTCAGCCGGTCGAGTTCCCAGTCATGCAGCAGCATCGCACAGCCATCGCGGCTGCGCTGGATATCGCATTCCACGCCCATGCCGCGCTCTACCGCCAGCCCGAAAGCCGCCAGCGAATTTTCCGGCACGCCCGGACCGTGAAGGCCGCGGTGGGCATATTCCCAATCGCGCAGCCAGCCGACCCGAGCGGGGTTGGGTGCACCGACAATCAGTTGGTCGATAAGAGTCGCGGTTGACACAGCCACACCCTATCCGTTCGGTTCGAGCGAAGTCGAGAACCGTTGGCGCAGGCGTGTCTCGACTTCCCTCGACACGAACGGCCTTAGGTCATTCCTTCAAGGCAATAATCGCGTCGACCTCTACCGCGGCGTCGAGCGGCAGCACCGGCACGCCCACCGCGCTGCGGGCATGGCGTCCTGCCTCGCCGAAGACTTCGAACATCAGGTCGCTGGTGCCGTTCACTACCTTGGGCTGGTCGGTGAAGCTCGGGATGCTGGAGACGAAACCGCCCAGCTTGACCACCTTCTCGACCCGTTCGAGCAGGCCCGCTGCCTTCAACTGCGCAAGGATCATCATCCCGCAAGCGCGCGCGGCTTCCTGCCCGCGTTCGAGCGTGACGTCCTGACCCAGCTTGCCGGTGACGAGCTGGCCGTCGACGAAGGGCAGCTGGCCCGAAACATACGCCGTATCGCCCGACACGACGAGCGGCTGGTAGCTCGCGACCGGAGCCGCCGCTTCAGGCAATTCGATACCAAGTTCTTCGAGTTTCGCCTCGATGCTCATACTTCTTCCTTCTGCAGTTGCTGGCGCAGCCACGGCAGCGCTTCGGCCCAAGTGTCGATCCGCGCATCGGCATGGCCCGAGCTATGGGCGCAGTCGATATGCGGGGCGAGCATGGGTTCGCCGCACAAATGGAGCGTGGTGATTTCGCCGAGAGTTTCTCTCGCCGAGCGGTGATGCTGCGCGAGGTCGTCGATGAAAATGGCCTTCGAGGGCCGGTATTCGGCAAGGATGTTTTGCAGCGCCGGACCCTTCGGCCCCTGATTGGTGAAAACCCGCGCATTGAGGCCGTGACCTGCCAGTTGCTCGGCGCGCATTTGCTGGCGCTTGTCGACGAGATTGGTGAGGATGACGACATCCGCCTCCTCGGCCAGCGTGTTGATGCCCTCGATGGCGCCGGGAATAGGGTTCTGGCGATACATCTCGGTATCGAAAAACAGGCCGAGCTTGTGCCAGATTTCGTCCGGCGCCAACACCTCGCCGCTGTCCTGCCAGCGCAGCGCCTGCGCAAAATCATTGCCATTCATGCGAAACTCGACGCCCTGCGTCTCGGCGAGCCAGTCCTTGAAGGGACTGACCATGTAGAGCAGCACCTCGTCGCAATCGGAGATAATCAGCGGACGGCTCATGCGTTCAATTCCCTCGCGGCGGCGACCAGTGTTTCGGGTGTCGTATTCAAAGCGTCTGCGGCGGCAATCAGGTCCGGCTCGTAATTGGCAAGGAATTCGAGCACGGCGGCCTGCACGCTGCGGTCGTCGAGGCCATGGCGTAAGCGGTCGGGCGTGAGGCCCGTCAGCGAAAGGAGCCGCTCGGCGCGTTTCTCGTCGGTCAGCGCCCAGCCGAGCGCTTCCAGCGCCAGCACTTCGGGCGCCCTTGTGTCTCCGTCTGCCGATTTATTCCGTTCGAGAATTGTCAGTCCTTTCGCTTGGCTCTAGGCGTGCCGTTCACATTCGCAGGAGTGACCCGCCCCGTGGCAAAGAGAATCCTCGTTGTCGAGGACAACGACCTCAACCGTAAGCTGTTTTGCGACGTCTTGAAGGCCAACGGCTACGAGGTGGTGCCGGTTTCGGACGGAAACAACTTTCTTGCCACGGCCAAGAAGTCCGACCCGCAGCTGGTTATCATGGATATCCAGCTGCCGAATGTCAGCGGTGTGGACCTGATCGCCCAATTGAAGGCCGACAGCGGCATGGAAAGCGTGCCCGTGCTCGCGGTCACCGCCTATGCCGGCAAGGGCGACGAAGAGCGCATCCGCGATGCCGGGGCGCAGGACTACCTCGCCAAGCCGGTCAGTATCGGCCCCTTCATGGCGGCTGTCCGCAAGCTGCTTTCCGACTAGGCGCGTTGCGCCAAAAACTTGACAAACGGCGGCGGAAACCGCTTTGCCGCCCCATTCGTTGACCCCGCAAACCTGCGGGTCGCACTGCATTTGAAGAACTGGACCCCGATATGGACCGTGCCGAGGTAGACACGAAAATCCGCGAACTCATCGAACCTTTCAACAAGAAGGGTGTCGAGCTGAAGGATGAGACCACCTTCCAGAACGACCTCGAATTCGACAGCCTGACGGTGATGGATTTCGTCGCCGAGATCGAGGACGAGTTCGACATCATCATCTCGATGAACCAGCAGGCCGAAATCGAGAATTACGGCCAGCTCGTCGATGCGGTCCACAAGCTGCAGGCCGGCGCATGAGCGAAGGTATCAGCCAGCCGGACCAGCCGCAGCCGCTCGAAGCGCATGCCGGCGACAAGGACCTCTTCTCCAAGTTCGACGACATCATCGCGCTGCGCGAAGGGCTTCTCTCGCAGGGGCGCGAAGACCCGTTCAACCTCGTCATGGAAAAGGTCCTCTCGCCCACCCGCGCGATCTGCAACGGGCGCGAGACCATCCTGCTCGGCACCTACAACTACATGGGCATGACCTTCGACCCCGACGTGGTCGAGGCGGGCAAGCAGGCGCTGGCGGACTTCGGCACCGGCACGACGGGAAGCCGCGTTCTCAACGGCACCTACCAGGGCCACAAGGAATGCGAAGAAGCGCTGCGCGAATTCTACGAGATGGACCATGCGATGGTCTTCTCGACCGGCTACCAGGCCAATCTCGGGATTATCAGCACGATTGCCGGCAAAGGCGATTACATCATCCTCGACATCGACAGCCACGCCAGCATCTGGGACGGCTGCGCCATGGGCCAGGCCGAGGTCGTGCCGTTCAAGCACAATGATATCGAGGCCATGGAAAAGCGCCTCAAGCGCATCCCCGAAGGCGCGGGCAAGCTCGTAGTCCTCGAAGGCGTCTACTCGATGCTGGGCGACATTGCGCCGCTCAAGGAAATGGTCGCCATCGCCAAGAAATACGGCGCGATGGTGTTGGTCGACGAAGCGCATTCGATGGGCTTCATCGGCGAGAACGGCCGCGGCGTGGTCGAGGATGCGGGCGTCATCGACGATGTCGATTTCATCATCGGCACCTTCTCCAAGAGCGTCGGAACGGTCGGCGGTTTCTGCGTGTCGAACCATCCCAAGTTCGAAATCATGCGTCTCGTGTGCCGCCCTTATGTTTTCACCGCTTCGCTGCCGCCAAGCGTGGTGGCGACTGCGGCGACCAGCATCCGCAAGCTGATGCACGGCTCGAACAAGCGCGCGCATCTGTGGGAGAATTCGAAGAACCTCCACGCTGGCCTGCGCGACCTCGGCTTCAAGCTGGGTACGGAAGAGCCGCAGAGCGCCATCATCGCGGTCATCATGCCCGACCTCGAAAAGGGCGCACATATGTGGGAAGCGCTTATCCGCAACGGGCTCTATGTGAACCTCGCGCGCCCGCCGGCAACGCCTGCAGGCATGACCCTGCTGCGCTGCTCGCTCTGCGCCGAGCATAGCGAGGAAGAGGTCGGCCAGATCCTCGAAATCTTCGAGAAATCCGGCAAGGAAACCGGGATTATCTGACCCGCAGAGCGATGATGAAGAGCGCATGAAAACCGGCACTCCATCATGAAGGCGGTGTTCGGCTGGCTCGGGCGCACGGGGCTACTGTACCTCGTCCTGTGCCTCGCCTTTGCGTTCTACATCCTCGCCTGGCCGCAGATCAAAGCCGAGTTCGGCGATGGCTCGCTGCGCGAAGATGCGATGAGCGTCGAGCAAGTGCGCACCGCGCTGGCCGCCGATACAGCCGAGACTCGCGAATTGCTGCGCAAACGCACCTCGGCCTTCGAGGACGAGAGCCGCGCGAATCTCGAACAGCGGCTGGAAGAGGTCCGAAGCAAAAGCGCTTCGATTGAGGCACGACTGAATGAGGACGGCGGTTGGTTCGACTCTGTCCGTCCTTCGCGCATCCTGGAAACCAAGCGGCTCGAACTACGCAAGGCAGCGCTCGACGCCGAGGCAGGCGTGCTGACCGAGGCGATTGACCTTGCCGAAGCGCGCGAAATCCGCGCCCGCTACCCCCAAATGCCGACCGAGGCTTCGATTGTCGCCGCAACACGCACCTGCCGACTATGGACCAACCGGCTGCGGGACTTCGAGGCGCAGAACCCGGTCATCCGCGAGGTCGATGCATACCTTCGCGGCGAGCGCGAGAGGCTTGAGGCGGGCAAAACGCGCGAATGCGGCAAGCAGCAGCGCTGGACCACGCAGCGCAAGACCGCACTTGCCGCGACCAAGGCACTGGCTGATGCGCGCGAGCAATTCACGGCGGCGCAGGACAAGGTCCTCGACGACCTTCCTGACCCTGCCCAAGGCATCGCCGACAACACCTTGCGCGACGTTCTCGTGTCGGCCGCCTGGGCGCTGCTGGGCATCTTGCTGCTGCCTTACTTCGTCCGCACGCTTCTCTACTACGTCGTTGCCCCCTTCGCCGCGCGCCGCAGGTCCATTCGCATCAAGGTACCCGGCGCCAACCGCGTGGCCGTCGAACCACCCGCAGAGCAATCGCGGGCCTCCTTCCCGGTCACACTGGGCGAGGGTGAGGAACTGCTGGTGCGGCAGGGCTTCCTCCAATCGAGCCCCGACGGCGCCAGCCTCAGGACCCGCGCCATGCTCGACTGGACAAGCCCGCTCACCAGCCTCGCCAGCGGCATGACCTTCCTCACCCGCGTTCGCGGCGCTTCAACCACCACGGTCATCTCTGCCGACGAGGACCCCTTCGCCGAGGTCACCGCCGTGGACCTGCCCCAAGGCGCGGCGATGGTGCTCCAGCCCCGCGCGCTTGCCGCCGTGGTCCAGCCGCAGGACCAACCTTTACGCATCGAAAGCCAGTGGCGATTGTTCAACCTCAACGCATGGCTGACCCAGCAATTGCGCTTCCTTGTCTTCCACGGCCCGGCACGCCTCATCCTCAAAGGCGGGCGCGGGGTGCGGGTCGAGCGGGTCGACGAGGGCCGCCGCTTCGGACAGGACCAGCTCGCTGGCTTCAGCGCCGACCTCGCCTATTCGGTCGCGCGCAACGAGACCTTCCTGCCTTACCTCTTCGGCCGCGAGCCGCTGCTGCGCGACAAGGTCGAAGGCGGCTCAGGCATCCTCGTCATCGAGGAAGCGCCCTATGCCGGTCGCCGCAAGGGCCTGCGCGGCGGTCTGGAAGGCGCGTTCGACGCCGTGCTCAAAGCCTTCGGTATCTAGCAAATCGCCGGAACGAATTTCCCGCCGCAGCCGTCTCCTGAAGTGAAAAGGAGATTTGACTGATGAAGACCATCAACAACGGCAGCGCGACTTACGAAGGCCTCGGCAAGGACGGCAAGGGCCATGTGTCCACCGGCTCGGGCGCGCTGTCCGCCCAGCCCTATGGCTTCAACACGCGCTTCGAGGATGCGCCGGGCACCAATCCCGAGGAACTCATCGGCGCAGCGCATGCCAGCTGCTTCACCATGGCGCTTTCGTTCAAGCTCGCCGAAGCAGGGTTTACCGACGGCAGCCTGACCACCGACGCCGAAGTGACGCTCGAAAAAGAAGACGGCGGCTTCACCGTCACCAAATCCGCCCTCTCGACCAAGGGCAAGGTCGAAGGCCTCGACCGCGCGAAGTTCGAGGAACTGGCCGAGGACGCCAAGGCCAATTGCCCGATTTCCAAACTGCTGAACTGCGAAATCACCCTCGAAACGAAATTCGAGGGGTGATCCCGGGCTAGGCTCAGTCGCCGTAGTAAATCGGCCCCAGCGCATCGATGATTTCGACCGCGTCGATGGCGTGCGGCTGGTCTTCCGGGCTGTCGAGCAGCCTGATGGTCATGTCGGTCTTGTAGCCGGTCAGTGTGCGCGATTGCTCGACGCCATATTGCGTCATGGTGAGATAGCGCTGGAAGTCCTTACGGCCCGAAATATGGAAATGGCTCTTGCCGGCGGCCTGCGCGATTTCGGCAGCGCGCAGCAGGGTCATTTCCTGCACCACGGCACCGGAAGTGGTGTTGCCGGTGTATTCTACCTTGATGCTTCCGTCCTCGTTCTCGGTCTCCTCGAAACCCGAGGTCCGCGGGATACCGCCCAGGAGGCCGATGCCCATGGTCGCCGCCCCGCCGATGAGCGCTCCGAGGATATTGGGGCGCGATTTTTTGTAATCGATAAGCTTGCGCTCCGATTCCGGGCGCATCAGCAGGCTGTCGGCAAGCTGCGCCAGCTTGGGTGCCTTGCGCTCCATTTTCTCGCCCAGTTCGGGAAGTGCCGGAACCTCGCCTTCGGCCGACGATGCGGCTGCGGCATAGGCAGCATAAAGTTCGTCGGTAACGACGGCGGAGCGGAACTGTTTTCCATCCAGCGCAGCCGCCGCGTCGGCGAGCCTCCCTTCGCTGACTGCGATACGCGCATCGACGAGCGCCTCCATCGGCTGGAACACCGAACTCTTCGCCAAATCGGTCAGCATGTTCTGGAGGCCGATATTGTTGTTTTTCTTCTCACCTTCGGCAGGTGTCGCAGGAGCGATTGCCGCGCGGGTGGCCTCGACCCATCCCCGCGCAGCTTCGGTCTCGCCATTGGCGGCGAGCGCATAGGCGGTCTTCATCGCCATTGCGACCGGCGCGGAATATTCTCCGATGAGCGCGGTGACATTGCCACCGTTCTGCATGATGGACTGCATCGAAGGCGCCGTGGGCATGGTCACCGAGGGTTCTCCCGCCGAGGTTGCCAGCGAGGCGAGGTCTTCGGCATTCTGCGCGAGATTGCCGGCGAGTCCCCGCGTGGCCGGGTCGATTTGTCCGAGCTTCAGCCAGATCTCGCTGTCCGCGGGTGTCTCGTCGTTTCCGGCGCGCAGCATGGTTGCGACACGCTGGACCGCCAGCGCGTAGGGCCGCGTGGCTAGCGCCTTGTCAGCGAGGACCAGCGCTTCTTCGCGTCTGCCAGTGTCGTTGAGCACGATCGCCTTCAGCAGGTCGAGCGAGACGCCCATCGAGCGCTGGTAGAAGAAATCACCCGCATATTCGGCACCCGCTTTCTCGGCAGCTAGGAAATCGGCCAGCGCGCCTTCGCTGTCGCCGAGTTCGAGCTTCGCCGCCCCGCGGGCGCGCATCACATGGGCGCGGCGCAGCGTCTGTTCGGGCCGCAGCTTGCCGCTTTCCAGCGCGCGGTTGCAGCTGTCGATGGTCTTTTGCGGATTCGACATATTGCCGAAGCGCCAGGAAGAGATACTCGCTTCGCCGCGCATGCCGTCGTCGCTGCGCTTGGGTTTCTTGAGCCCGTCGCAACCGGCGAAATCAGCGCTGGTCCCGGCATGGGCCGGAGCGACGATGGCAAGTGCGAGCGAAGCAAGGCCGAGGCCTGCGAGTGACTTTTTCATGGATACGACCCCCGGTTAGCAAATCCGAGGACGCACCCTTCCAGAAATCGCTGAACGCCGGATTAATTGGGGCCCGAAAGCGGCGCTATTCAGCCGTTCTGTTGCATTTCCGCAGCGATGCAGGCGTCGGTTTCCTCGTCGCCCTCGCCGCCAAGCTGCGTGAGCACCAGCACGCCGCCGACCACGAGCACGACGAAGACCGTCGTCACCGTGCCCAGATACTTGTCGATGACGCGCTTGATGGGTGCACCGAAGGCGCGGAACAGGATGCCGACGGTCATGAAGATGAGCGCGCGGGCGAACAGGCTGGAGAGCACGAAAGTCACGAGGTTCATGCCGACGAAGCCCGCCGTGATGGTCAGCAGCTTGAACGGCACCGGCGTCGCGCCTGCGATAAGGATGGCCTCGAAATCGTATTTCTTGAGGTGGCACGCCGCGACCGGGAAGCTGTCGGTCAGCCCCAGCGTATCGATGAGCCACACGCCGACCGTGTCGTAAAGTCCGTACCCAATGGCATAGCCCAGCAGCGCACCGGCAACCGAGGACAGCGTTGCTACGGTCGCGAACTTCAGCGCTTTCTTCGGCTCGGCAAGGCACATCAGGCCCAACAGAGGATGCGGCGGTATTGGGAAAAAGCTCGACTCGACGAAGCAGAAGAAGGCCAGCCACCACACGGCATGCGGGTGCGCGGCCTTGTCCATCGTCCAGTCGTAAAGCCCGCGCAGCGGTTTCATCAGCATTTGGGGGGTGAGTCCTCGCGTCCCGGTGAAACGTCCGATTAGGGGAGGCGGGCGTACGGGGCAACGCGGGATTGTTTGTTTTTCGAACCCGCATCCGCGGGTTCGTCCTCGCTAGACGTGCAGCAAGCTGCACACGCTGCGGGCGGGCGGTCGCCCTTGCCTCGCCTGCGGCTCGGGATTTCGCTTGTTGGCAACGCTCTCGCGTGAACCTATTTGGTTCTTTTTTCTTGACATCGTAACGCTATTTGGCTAGCAATAAAGAACATCGCGATAGTGTGTAACGACGAGGCGGGGCCGGTAAGGCCGCCGCCTTTTTCGTGTCCGCTATCGGCTTGAGTGTTCGGGAGGGACCCATGGCGAAGCCGAAGAAGCGCAAGAAATCTCTGCCCTCCAACTGGCGCGACCTGTTCCTTGCAGAACTGGCGGTAACGTCCAACGTCTCGGCCGCCGCGCGCAAGATCGGGGCAGAAACCTCGAAAATCTACAAGGCCCGCCGCGAGGAGCCCGAATTCAACCGCAAGTGGCAGGAAGCGCTGGCAGAAGGGTACGACAACCTCGAAATGGATCTTCTCCGCCGCTTGCGCACCGGCGAGCTGACCGGCGGTGGCCCGACCAAGAGCCGCCGCAAATACGACAATGCCATCGCCTTCCGCCTGCTCGCCGCGCACCGCGAGGCGGTCGGCCGCCAGAAGGCCATGCGGGCGAGCGAGGACGAGGACGCCATCATCGCCTCCATCAACGAGAAGCTGTCCAAGATGCGCGACCGGCGCGAGGCGATGGAGCGCGATGCCGCCGAACAGGGTGTCTATCAGGTGGACGGCGATGCCGGAGAGGAATGACCTGCTCCGCGCGCTCCTGAAGATAAAGGACGACAACGAACGCTTCGCCGAACTGGCGAGGCTTACGAAAATCGAACGCGAGGAACTTCGCTATCACTGGAAACTGTGGGCGCGCCGCAGCCAGCTTGCACCCGAAGGCGACTGGCATTGCTGGCTGGTCAGCGCAGGGCGCGGTTTCGGCAAGACCCGCGCCGGGGCCGAATGGGTGCGCGACGAGGCGCGGCGCAATCCGGACATGCGGATTGCCCTAGTCGGCGCTAGCCTTGCCGAGGCACGCAGCGTCATGGTCGAGGGCGAAAGCGGGTTGCTTGCCGTCTGCCCGCCGGAAAACATGCCAGTGTTCGAACCGTCCCTGCGCCGCGTGTGCTGGCCTAATGGCGCGCAGGCGACGCTCTATTCGGCAGGCGAGCCCGAAAGCCTGCGCGGCCCGCAGCACCACATCGCCTGGTGCGACGAAATCGCCAAATGGGACAACGCCAGCGAGCGGGCGATGCGCGCCTGGGACAACCTCATGATGGGACTGCGGCTGGGCGAGACCCCGCGCGTGGTCGCCACCACCACGCCGCGCCCGGTGCCGCTCATCCGCCGCTTGTGCTCAGAGGAGGATGCGGGACAACTCATCGTGACCCGCGGGTCGAGTTACGAAAACGGACCGAACCTGCCCGAGCGTTTCATCAAGACGATGCGCCGCAAATACGGCAGCACCGCGCTGGGGCGGCAGGAACTGGACGGCGTGCTGCTCGAAGATGTCGAGGGCGCGCTATGGTCGCGCTCGATGCTGGAGGCCTGCCGCGAGGAACTGCCGGTCGAGGCCATGACCCGCATCGTCATCGGCGTCGACCCGCCGGTGAGCGCAAAGGGTGACGAATGCGGCATCGTGGTCTGCGGGGTGAGCGAGAGCGGCGTAGCCTGCGTGCTCGCCGATTGCTCACTCGCCCGCCCCAGCCCCGAACGCTGGGCGCGCAAGGTGGCGGAGGCCGCGAGCGCATGGAACGCCGACCGCGTAGTCGCCGAGGCCAACCAGGGCGGCCAGATGGTCGGCAGCGTGCTGCGCGCCGCCGACGTATCGCTGCCACTGAAGCTGGTCCACGCCAGCCGCGGCAAGGTGGCCCGCGCCGAGCCGGTCGCCGCACTCTACGAAGCAGGCCGCGTGCGCCACGCCGGCATGTTCGCCCAACTGGAAGACCAGCTCTGCGGGCTGATGGCGGGCGGCGGTTACGAAGGGCCGGGACGCTCGCCCGACCGCGCCGACGCGCTGGTCTGGGCGCTTACGGAGCTGATGCTGGGGAAGACCAAGAGACCGCGCGTGCGGCAGGTTTAGACGGGCTATTCCAGAGTGTAATCTGGATATCCGCCGACCTCCCACACGAGCTCTTTGTCAATAATTCGTTCCACAAAGAACGTTGGAGGAATCTCAGGGAACAGATTGCAGGTTTGTTCGCGGCCCATGAAAGTCACCCGCCACAATCGTACTTTCCCATCGCGACCATCGGGCCTTTCGACCCCAGTCTTGAATGCCAAATTGGGCGGGAGATAATCCTTCGGGAATGCTTCTCTCGGGGTCGGTTCCTTGTTCTCAAAGAAGGCATTCCATTCGAAGTCCAAAGCCCATGATCCTCTTATAACCTTGGGTTCCGAATGCGGAATGCACGCATACCACATCGGCTCGAAGCTATCGTCGCTCGAGGTGGCATACCGCTCATAGCAATCGTCAAACTGTGCGAGCGCCAACTCACAGTCTTGCGGCGCTCTTTCTTGGTGCTCGGTGCATGACTGCAAGAGAGCAACGCCAAAAAACATAAAGGATAGCCGCATCAGCTAATCCTATCTCGCGTTAGCGCAATCGCCAAATTGTTGATCAAATTCTCTCGGAGAACCCCATGTCCTTCCTCACCAGTCTCGCCACCGCCCTCAAGGGCGGGGGCGGCTCGCGCGTGCCTGTCTCGCGCGGCTTTGTCTCGCCCTGGGCTGCGGCTTTCGATGCTGCTCCGGGTCGCTCGACCTTCGATTACTCCCGCGAGGTGGGCGAGGCCTATCTTGCCAATCCGGTGGCGCAGCGTGCGGTGCGCATCGTGGCCGAGGGTGTGGGCGGCGCGCCTGTCGCCTGGAGCGATGCGAAGCTGGAGCGCCTTGTCGAATGCTCCTGCGGGTCGCAGCCGCTCTTGGAAGTGCTCGCCGCGCATCTGGCTCTGCATGGCAATGCCTATGTCCAGATCATCAAGGACGGCGCGGGCGTACCGGTCGAGCTCTACCCCTTGCGGCCCGAGCGGGTGCAGGTGGTGGCGGGCGAGGATGGCTGGCCTGCCGCCTATCGCTACATCCTCGCCGACCGCACGCTGACCATTGCGCTTGAGGACGAGAACGGCTGGCCGAATATCGTCCACCTCAAGGGCTTCCATCCAACCGACGACCATTACGGCGCAGGCTGCCTCGCCGCTGCCGCACCGGCGGTCGCGATCCACAACGCGGCCTCCGAATGGAACCGCGCGCTGCTCGACAATGCGGCGCGTCCCAGTGGCGCGCTGGTCTATGACAGCGGCGATGCGGCGGGGCTGTCTGCCGAACAATTCGACCGGTTGAAGGCCGAACTCGCCGCTGCTTTTCAGGGCCAGGGCAATGCGGGGCGGCCGATGCTGCTCGAAGGCGGGCTCGACTGGAAAGCGATGAGCCTTTCGCCCGCCGACATGGATTTCGCGACGCTCAAAGCCGCCGCCGCGCGCGATATTGCGCTCGCTTTCGGCGTGCCGCCCATGCTGCTCGGTCTGCCGGGCGACAACACCTATGCCAATTACCGCGAGGCCAACCGCGCGCTGTGGCGGCTGACGTTGCTGCCGCTGCTCTCGAAGATCCTGAAGGGCCTGCAGGCGGGCATGAGCGACTGGTTTGCCGAGGCGCCCGGCGTCGACCTCGACCGCGTGCCTGCGCTTTCCGAAGACCGCGAGAAGCTGTGGGCACGCGTCACCGATGCCGATTTTCTCGGGCCGCAAGAGAAGCGCGAACTGCTCGGCCTGCCACCCAGAAAGGATGCCCAATGACCCGTGAAGACATGCTCGCGCGGCTGGTCGCGCAGGCCGATACGCAAGGCGCGGACCTCGTGACCCTGCGCGCTATCGTCGAGGAAAGCTCCGAGCTGGGCGCGCGCCGCGTGCTCGGGCGATTGGGGCTCGAGGACGAGAACGCGCAGGGCGATATCGACGAGCTGCGCGAACTCCTCTCCGCCTGGCGCGATGCCAAGGCGTCTGCATGGAAGGCCGCGGTAGAATGGATGGTGCGCGGCGTGCTCGCGCTGCTGCTGGTCGGCATCGCGGTGCGGCTGGGTGTCGGGGAGATGGTCTCTTGAGCGCGCCTTTACGCATTGCCGGATACGCCGCGCTGTTCGACATCGCCGATGCCTCGCGCGACACCATCCGCCGCGGAGCCTTCGCCCGCACGCTGGAAGAAAAGCGCGGCCCCTACCCGCTCTACTGGCAGCATCGCCCCGACCAGCGCATCGGCTGGGTCGAGACCGCTGGTGAGGACGAGCGCGGGCTTCGCGTGGTCGCGAGTATCGACAACCCGGCCGGACGCGCCGCAAAGCTGCTCCGCGAGCGGGCCGTCAACGGCCTCAGCTTCGGCTACCGCGCGCGGAGCTATCGCCACACGCCGCAGGGCCGCGAGCTCGCCGATATCCAACTGTTCGAGGTCAGCGTCGTGACCCACCCGCTGCAGGACAATGCGCGGGTGCACTTCGTGACCTGAGCACCCCCCCACAAACCCTTTCCCCCTCGCCGCCTTCCGGGCGGCTTTTTTGTGCCCCGTGAAGAAAGAGGAATACCCATGGATAACACCACTCCCACCGACCCGGCTGAAGCGAGCTTCGACATCGTAGCCCGCCAGGACAAGACCGAGGCCGATGTCGCCGCCCTGCGCAGCGATGTCGACGAGGTGAAGGCCCGCGTCGACAAGATCGGCCGCGCTGCCGCTCGCCCCGCCATCGGCGGCACCGACGAGCCTGCCCCCGAAGTGAAAGGCTTCGTCGACAGCTACCTGCGCCGCGGTGCCACCAGCGAGTACAAGTCCATCAGCGGCGCAGTTCCGTCCGACGGCGGCTATGCCGTGCCGCGCCAGATTGACGCGATGATTGCCCGCGAACTCACCGAAATCAGCCCCATCCGCGCCATTGCGCAGGTCGTCCAGACCGGCAGCGCGGGCTATCGCAAGCTGGTTTCGACCGGCGGCACGGCCTCGGGCTGGGTCAGCGAGGCTGCGGCACGCCCCGAAACCGATACGCCGAACTTCGCCGAAATCGCCCCGCCGACGGGTGAGCTTTATGCCAACCCCGCTGCCTCGCAGGCCATGCTCGACGATGCGGGTTTCGACCTCGAAAGCTGGCTGGCGAGCGAAATCGCGATGGAGTTTGCGCGTGCGGAAGGCGCAGCCTTCGTCGGCGGCAATGGCACGAACCAACCGATGGGCTTCCTCTCGGCGCCGGTTTCGACCAGCGAGGACGGCGCGCGCAGCTTCGGCACGCTGCAATATGTCGGCTCGGGCGATAGCGATGGCTTCGACGCGAACCCCGACGCAAAGCTCATCGACCTCGTCCACACGCTGAAGGCAGGCCACCGCCAGGGGGCGAGCTTCGTGATGAACTCGGCGACGCTGGCCGAAGTGCGCAAGCTCAAGACCGCGGACGGTGCCTTCCTGTGGCAGCCGGGCCTCGTCGAGGGCCAGCCCGACCGCCTGCTCGGCTATCCGGTGGTCGAAGCCGAAGACATGCCCGACATCGCGGCGGGCGAATATCCCATCGCCTTCGGCAACTTCCGCCACGGCTATCTCATCGCCGAACGCAGCGCGACGCAGGTCCTGCGCGACCCCTTCACCAACAAGCCCTTCGTCCACTTCTACGCCACCAAGCGCGTGGGCGGCCAGGTGCTCGACTCCAACGCCATCAAGCTCCTCAAAATCGAGCTCTGATGCGTTCGCACCCGCGCCGGTCCACCCCTGCCGGCGCGGGTGCGCCTTTTTTCCTGCCGACGAGAGCGAGCAGTTTATGAAGATGATATCCGCGCCCGCCGGTTTGAGCGGGGAGCCCTTGACCGAGCTGAAACAGTGGCTCGCCATCACCACGACTACGGACGACAATTTGCTGGTGGACCTGCTCGGCGCAGCGCACGCAATGTGCGAGCGCTTCACCGGCCTGGTCGCTTACAAGAGCGAGGTGCGCGAGCGGTTTGCCGCGACCGGTCTCGAATACGCGCTCGGCGCGCAGCCGGTGCTTTATTTCCTCGACGCGTCCGCCATTGACCATGGCCTCGGCAAGAGGTTGCTGACCGATAGCGAGGCAAGCTTCGAGCGAACCGGAACCGACAGCGGCAAGCTCACGCTCTCCGCCTCCATCCCCGAGCAGCAGGTTGAGGCCCGCTACTACGCGGGTCTGTCCGACGAATGGGCCATGGTCGAGGAAGGCCTGCGCCATGGCATCATCCGCTATGCCGCACACCAGTATCGCGAGCGCGATGCCGGGCCTGCCGACGCCCCGCCCGCCGCCGTCGCCGCGCTGTGGCGCCCCTATCGCCGGATGCGCCTGTGAACCGCGCTTCGCCCTTTGAAGCCGTTGCCGGACAACTCGTCCGGTGCGCCGAGACGCTTGCCCGCACGCATGGCGAAAACGCGCTTCGCCGTCGCAAGGGTGACGGCAGTAGCTGGCGCATCCCGCGCTTCGTCTGGCCCACATTCACTAGGGAGAGCCGCTGATGGAAAGCGCCTTTCGCACCCTGCTCATCGCGTGGCTGGCGAGCGACACCGAACTGGCCGCCAGCCTCAACGCCATCGTCGAGCAAGGCCCCTCGCCCGCGCCCGCTCCGACCCTGTCCATAGCCGCCAGCGCCTCTGCCGACTGGTCGACCAAGACCAGCGCCGGACGCGAGGTGCGCGTCGCCTTCGAACTGCTCGACCGCAGCGATTCCCTCATCACCACGGCCACCATCGCCGCACGCATTGAGCAGCGCATCGCCACGCTCGCCCCCGACCATCCGGGCTTCCGCGTGGTCGTCACCCAGTTCCTGCGCAGCCGGGTCGAGCGTCGCCCCCGCAACCTGCGCGCGGCGCTGCTCGAATACCGCTTCAAGCTTCTCGAAAACCCCTCGGAGTAAACCATCATGACAGCCCAGAAAGGTGCCGCCTTCCTCCTCAAAGTCGGCGATGGCGGCTCGCCCGTCACTTATGAAACCGTCGCCGGACTGCGCACGACGCAGATGTCGGTCAATGGCGACACCGTCGTCGTCACGCACAAGGAAAGCGGCGGCTGGCGCGAGCTTTTGTCGGGCGCAGGAACACGCTCGGTCTCGGTCAGTGCCTCGGGCATTTTTTTGGGTTCGGACGCCGAGAGCACCATCCGCAGCCATGCACTGGCGGGTACGCTCGATGATTACGAATTGAGCTTCGAGGACGGCGCGAAAATGCGCGGCTCCTTCCTCGTCCAGCGCCTCGATTACGCGGGCGATTTCAACGGAGAGCGCACCTATGCCATCCAGCTCGAAAGCTCGGGCGAAGTGGTGCCTTCGTGACCGCAAATGCCGTACGGGGTGAGGCCGCCATTCATGTGAAGGGCCGCGAGGTCCTGCTCCGTCCGACCTTCGACGCGCTGGTGCGGGCCGAGGAAGAACTCGGCTCGCTCTTCGCGCTGGTCGAGCGGGCGGGCGAGGGTCAGCTAAAGCTCACCGAAATCGCGGCGCTTTTCTGGTTCTGCCTTGCCCACCCAGGCCCGCTCACGCGCGAGGACATCGGCGACGCGGTCCTTGCGATGGGCCTCGCCGAAGCGGCCAAGCCCCTGAAGACGCTGCTCGGCCAAATCCTGCGCGGGCAGTGACATGGGCACCTTCTCCGGCAACGCCCGCACGCTCGCCGGATTGAGCGCGCGGGCGCTCGGCTGGACACCCGACACTTTCTGGAATGCCACGCCCGAGGAACTCGCCGCCTCGCTGGGCACCGGAGATACTCCGATTTCGCCGCCCACCCGCGCCGAAATCGCGGCACTCATCGAAAGGGACGCAAATGGACGATGATTTCGACGAACTGGTGGTCTCGGTCCGCGCCGACACTTCCGGTTTCGCCTCCGACGTGCAGCAGATGAAGCGCGAATTCGACACGGGCCTTCTCAGCGGTTTCGATGCGGCGGGGAAGATACTCGAACGCAGCCTTTCGACCGCGCTACGCAACGGCAAGTTCGAATTCGAGGATTTGAAACGCATAGCGCTCTCTGTCCTCGACCAGATTGCGAGCAAGGCGCTCACTTCGGGGCTCGATGCGATATTCGGCGGTCTCGGCAAGGGTGGTGGGAGCAGCGGCATCGGCGGGTTGATCGGCAGCGTCCTCGGCCTGCCGGGCCGTGCGACGGGCGGCATCGTCTCGCCCGACCGGCCCTTCCTCGTCGGAGAGCGCGGCCCCGAACTCTTCGTCCCCACTACCGCCGGACAGGTCGAGCCGACCAACCGGCTCGGCGGCACGAGGAACGACGTGCGCGTCTCCATCAACCTTGCCCAGCCACGCGGCGCCAGCACACCGACCGCGCTCCAGCGCTCCTCGCGCCAGGTAGCCAGCGCCGTGCGCCGCGCGTTGTCGGTTTAGGAGCATCCACCATGGCATTCTGGCTGGCGTCCAAGCGCCGCAAGCAGCATTCCGACTGGATACCGCGCTTCGACCCGCGTTTCTGGACGGTGAACTTCCCGCGCCCGATGATGGCGAGCGTCGTTTCCACCTCGCATAACGCGATGCGGGTGGATTGCGAGTTCCATTACGAGGGCGAACTCGCCGGCCTGATCTGGGAGAGTGAAGACACGCTCGACCACCCGCTGCTCGCTTACGAGACCCGCCGCGATTATGCGCACACCGTTCTCAGCTTTCGGTGGCGTTCTTCGGACCTCGTTGCGCTCGACCAGCCGCATGGGCCGACACTGACCATCGAGGGCCGCGATGCCAGCGGGACGGAGCGGGCATGGTACGTCCGCCTGTGGAACTACGCTGAAGGGTCGCCCACCGACGCCGTCGTCACCCTGCCCTTCTCACAACTGCAGTCGGGTTACGTCCTGCCGGGCGAAACCGTGCACCCCGCCGACATCGACCGGATGTTCATCAGCCTTGCCCCGCAAGGCTATGTCGAAGGATCGACCGAGCGCCTCTCGACCCTTGTCACCGCATGGGCAGAAGTTTCCGATTTGCTCTGTGAAGGCGACCACGCCATGCTTGAGGTGGGCGACATTATGCTGCCGGCTCACGGCGAGCAGATGGCGACCGCCTATGACGACAGTTTCAACCAGACCCCGGCGCGACTGCTGCGGCAGGTCGAAGGGCTCGGCTACCGCGGACGTATCGTCCATTATGTCGGCATGAGCCATTATTACCGGCTCGCAGGCAATGTCGAGCGGGTGCAATATGGCGGGCAGCTGTGCGGCCCCTGCGAAGCGTGGCACGCCGATTTCTTCGCCCGGGCGGTCGGGATGGGTTTTGCCCCGATCACTTCGCTGTCGTTCGAATTGCTTGCGCAGCATTGCCCGAACTGGTGGAAACAACGCGACTGGAGCTGGAATTTCGCAGAGACCGGTTGGGACCCGCCATCGGCCCTGCTCTCGCCTCTCATCGGCGATGCGATGACCTTCCTTCAGTCTATCGCCGCGCAATTCGTCGCGCTGATGGAAGCTGCCGGGGCCGAGGTGCTGTTCCAGATTGGCGAGCCCTGGTGGTGGGTCCAGCCCGATACGCGCGCGCCGTGCATCTTCGACGGGCCTTCTCGGACCGAATGGGGCGACGACCTCGTCGCCATCACCGATATGCGCGAGCCCATGAATGACGCGCAGAAGTTGCTGCTGGACCGCGCGGGCGAAGCGCTTGCCAATGCCACTTCGGCTTTGGCGCAATCAGTCCGCGATGCGGCGACTGGGGAGGCGGAAATCCTGCTGCTCGCCTTCACGCCGACCGTGCTCGACCCCGAAATGCCCGAGCTTTACCGCGCCAACATGCCGAGCGACTGGGCCTATCCTGCCTTCGACCGCCTGCAATTGGAAGATTACGATTGGCTCACCGCAGGCGCAGATGCCGCGCGGCGGACAGCACTCGACTTCACCGACCAGCGGCTCGGATACCCGATAGAGAAGCAGGACTATTTCTCGGGTTTCGTGCTCGACCCTGCCGACGCACATGAATTCTGGCCGCTCATCGACACCGCACTCGATGAGGCGCGCGAGAGAGGCGTGACGCAGCGCTTCGTCTGGGCGCTGCCGCAGGTCTCGCGCGATGGTTACACGCGGCTGCCCCGATACGAGGAGGATGAAGTGAATGCTTTCGACGATGTCGCCTATCCGTTGGCGCTGGGGCGCGACGCCTCGGTCAGCCCGGAATTCTCGACCAGCGTAGCGGTCACTTCCTCGGGGCACGAGCGCCGCAATGCGCTGTGGAGCGATGCGCGGATGCGTTACGATGTCGGGCCGGGCGTCCGCTCGCAGGCCGAGATGCGCGTGCTCATCGATTTCTTCCGCGCGCGCTATGGCCCTGCCCGCGGGTTTCGCCTGCGGGACCCTTACGATTACAGTTCCAACGGCGGTGATGGCGAGCCTACCGCGCAGGACGAACTTATCGGTACAGGCGATGGCCTTGCGGCGGACTTCCAGCTCTGCCGCAACTACGGTGAGCAGAAACGCCCCATCACCCGGCCCGAAGCAGGCAGCATCCTCGTCAGCGTCGATGGCGTGCCGGCGAGTGGCTGGAGTCACCTCGGCAAAGGCATCATCCGCTTCGACGCGCCTCCTGCTGCCGGGACTGAAATCCGCGCAGGCTTCCGCTTCGATGTACCCGTGCGCTTTGCCGAGGACCGCCTCGATGTCTCTGGCGCAACCTTTGCCGCGGGCGAAGCGCCGTCTGTCCCGCTCATCGAAATCCGCGAGGCATCATGAGCCGCACCTTCTTCGCCGCAGAGCTGGATACCGCCGCCAGCTGGTGGCGGATCCACCGCGCCGACGGCGTGACGCTCGGCTTCACCACCCACGACCGCGACCTGTGGTTCGGCGGCGTGCTCCATCGTTCGGCCCCCGGCATGCTGCCGTCTGCCATTCGCAAGTCGGCCAGCCTCGCGGATGACGAGGCCGAGGTCGAAGGCGCGCTCGGGCACGACACGATCCGCCCGAAAGACATCGGGACGGGACGCTTCGACGGCGCGCGGATCGAGAGCGGCATTGTCGATTGGGAGACGCTGGAGAACGCCGCACTCTACGCCGGCTCCATCGCTGCGGTGAGCCAGGACGCAGCCGGTTTCTCGGCGCAGTTGCAATCGGCCAAGGCAGCGCTCGATATCGATCCCGTGCCGCGCGCCAGCCCCTCGTGCCGTTCGCGCTTTTGCGGACCGGGCTGCGGTTTGTCTGCGGTTGGATTCACGGTGCGAACCGCCTGTGAGGGTGTCGACCACGACGCCAATGCGGTGACCCTCCCACTTGACCAGCCGAGCCTCTACCTGCGCGGCGAATTGCGGTGGCTGGACGGTCCGCAAACCGGCCTGACGATGAAAATCATCGGTCAATCGAACGGCGAACTGGAACTCGATACAGCGCTCGATGCAGCGATTGCTCCCGGCCACCGCGTCCTCCTTCGCCAAGGCTGCGACAAGACCATCGCCACTTGCGCCTCGCGATTCGACAACGCGATAAATTTCCAGGGCGAGCCGCACCTTCCCGGCAACGACCTCCTGGCCCAATACCCGCAGCCGCGATGACCGGCCTCGCGGCGCGCTTCGCAAATCATGCGGAGCAGCTCGAAGGAACGCTCTTCCGCTTCCATGGTCGCAATCCCGAGACGGGCCTCGACTGCATCGGTCTGGCTGCCTGTGCGCTCGAACGGGCAGGCGTCAAGAGCGATGCACCGAGCGGATACCTGCTCCGCAACAGCGACATTTCCCGTCACCTGGAGAAGATTCTCGATGCGGGGTTCGCTCCTGTCACTGGCAAGCCCCTGCGCGGCGACATCCTGCTCGTGCGGCCCGGCCCTTCGCAGCAGCACTTGCTCATCGCCCTCGGCAAGCATCGCTTCGTCCACGCCCACGCGGGCCTGCGCCGCGTCGTCATACAGACCGGCCTTTCGGGCTGGTCCATCCTCCACCACTGGCGCCTCGCCGCCGTACAGGAATAGCCCATGGCAACCATCGTTCTTTCCACTCTCGGCAGCATGCTCGGGCCGCTTGGCCAGGTCGTCGGAACGCTGGCCGGAAATGCCATCGACAATGCGCTTTTCGCGCCCGAGCCGCGCGAAGGTGCGCGCCTCAAGGAACTCACCGTCACCGGCTCGAGCTATGGCACGCCGATTGCCCGCCAATATGGCAAGATGCGCGTGCCCGGCACGATCGTCTGGTCGACCGACCTCGAGGAACATCGCGACAAGCAGAGCAACGGCAAGGGCGCGCCCAAGACGGTTACCTACAGCTACACCGTTTCCTTCGCCGTCGCCCTGTCGAGCGGCCCCATCGACAACATCGGCCGCATCTGGGCCGACGGAAACCTCCTTCGCGGAGCAGCCGGTGACCTGAAGAGCGCCGGTACGTTACGGGTTTACAAGGGCCACGGCCACCAGCCGCGCGACCCGCTGATGGAGGCGGCGCTCGGCAGCCAGTGCCCTGCGTTTCGTGGCTGCGCCTACGCCGTTTTCGAAGATCTCGACCTGACCGATTTCGGCAACCGCATCCCGGCGCTGACCTTCGAGGTTCTTGCAGGCGACGCGAGCCGGCTCGTCGAAACAATGCTGGAGGATAGCGAGGTCTCGGCGGACGAGACGACCCGCTTTGCGCAGCTGGGCGGTTTCAGCCATGAAGCCGGCAGCCTGCGCGATGTCGCCCGGCTGGTCGACCGGCTCCATCCTGTCGCACCCGTCGTAAACGACACCGGAATGAAGCTTGGCGCGGCGTCAGCCAACGCGGCGGCGCCCATCACCCTGCCGCAAGCCGCTGCATGGGACGACGGCGACTTCGGAAAGCAAGGGGGCGTGACTTCCGCCCGCAACAGCGCCCGGTCGAAAGCCTTTGCCTCGCTGCGGTATTACGACCCTGCCCGGGAATACCAGCCCGGCCTGCAGCACGCGGAAAACAGCGAAGCGGGCACCACCACCTTCCAGTTTCCCGGAGCGCTCTCGGCGAGCGATGCGCTGGGGCTTGCGCGCGAAGCCAACGGGCGCGCGGCCATCAACCGCGACCGCCTCCTTTGGCGCTGCTGCGAACTCGACCCGCGAATCCAGCCCGGCTCGGTGGTTATCGCGCCGGGACGACCCGGCCTCTGGCTGGTCGATGGCTGGGAATGGCGCGAACGGGGCGTGGAACTCGACCTCGTGCGCCATCGCAGCGGCTTCGGACAGGGTGGCGCAGCGGATGCCGGCAGCGGCTGGAGCCCTCTCGATCGCGGCGCCAGCACCACGCAGCTGAGAGTTTTCGAAACGCCGTGGGATGGCTCTGGCACCGCCAGCCAGCGCAGCATCTTTGCGGCCGCCAGCGCGGCCACCGGACGCTGGTCGGGCGCGGCACTCTACGCCGAACGCGACGGCGGCCTCATCGCCCTCGGCCAGGGTGCCGGCGAACGCGCCGTGAGCGGTGTACTGGCGTCTCCGCTCGGCTCCTCCATCGCGATGCGGCTCGAGCCCAGCGCAAGCCTGCGCGTCCAATTGCTCGATGACGAGGCCGAGCTTTACGGCTCGACGCTTTCCGGCATCGCCCAGGGCGACAACCGCCTTCAGGTCGGCAACGAGGTGGTGCAATTCCGCGCTGCCGAACCGCTTGGCGCAGGGCTGTGGGAATTGACAGGCCTCCTGCGCGGGCGAGGCGGCACGGAAATAGAGGCGGGGACCGGACATGCCTCGGGGACCCTGGTCACCCTGCTCGACGACCGCCTCGTCCCGCTCGGGGCAAACCCGCTTGCCCAGTCCGAATCCCAATTTGCCGCAATCGGCTTGTGGGACACCGAACCCGCCCGGGCTTCACTGGAAAACGCGAATGCGAGCCTACGTCCGCCCGCGCCGGTCCATTGCCGGATGGAACGAGCCGCAGATGGTAGCATCCGTCTCAGCTGGCGCAGGCGCGCTCGCGGCCAGTGGCTCTGGCTCGACGAGGTAGCCCAGCCGCTGGTCGAGGAAGTCGAACACTACAAGGTCGGTTACGGCCTCATATCCTCACCCCAAGCAACCTGGCTGATTTCTGCTCCAGAGCTGTCGCTTGCCGCCGACGAGGTCGACGCCTTGCGCGCGGCGCAGGCGGGGGAGGCCTTCTGGGTGCAGCAATTCGGTAGCTTTGCCCAATCCCCTGCCAGCGTTCTCGGAACTCTGGCCTGACACATGCCCCAAAGGACAAATCCATGAGCGATCCTGCAAGCTTTACCGATACCAGCGCCCGCCACGGCTTGCCGTACCTTTTCGCCGGACAGGCGCAGAAGGAATTCACTGTCAACGAGGCACTCGCGCGGATCGACGCGCTCCTCCACCCGGTCGTGACCGGGCGGCTCACTTCGGAACCCGCTGCGCCTGCAGCTGGAGACTGCTATATCGTCCTGGCCCCTGCGACCGACGAATTCGCCGGTCATGAAGACCGGATGGCCTCATGGGACGGGCAGCAGTGGACGTTTCTCGATCCCGCCGAAGGTATGATGGTTCGCGATGCATCAACCGGGACCCAGCTTGTTTACACCGCCGGCTGGCTAGAAGCTCCGTCATTTGCCGATCCGGCCGGAGGCACGACTGTCGATGTCGAGGCGCGTGACGCAATTACCGCACTTGCCGACGCATTGCGGAATTTCGGCATAATTTCCTGACCGCACCGGAACCTTGGCACCCGAACGACGTTAGGGCGGCATCAAAGGAGGGACCACAAACCCGGAAATCTTTGTTTAAACATCGGGATTTGAGACATTCTTGCAACAGTTCCCGATGAATGACGCTTGCCAGCCTCGTGAGGCGACTATAGATAAGTTTCACTCGGTGGCTCCAATTCGCAAAAAGGGGAAATAAATAATGCGGAAATTAGTCATAGGGATGGCAATGGCCTCGACGGCCATGGCTTCTCCCGCCCTTGCCAGGGATAATTCGTGGTACATCGGTGGCGAATTCGGCCCGATGCTCGTCGAAAACACCGAACTGACCACCGTCGACGAAGACGACAACAGCATGGTCACCCTCGAATTCAACGAGGGCTTCGATGGCGGCGGCTACGTCGGTTACGATTTCGGTGCGTTCCGCCTGGAAGCCGAAGTCAGCTATCGTGAAGCAGATCACAATGAAGCCGCAATTGGCTCGCCGGTGCTCGCAGAATTCCCGGCTGACGGTTCGACCAGCTCGCTGGCATTCATGCTCAACGGCCTGTTCGACTTCGGTCCGGACGATGGCCTCCAGGCCTATGCCGGTGGTGGTCTCGGTATCGCACGCACCAGCGTCGACGGCGAAATCTTCATCCCGCGCGCATCGAACGCCGTAATCGACGATTCGTCGAGCGGCCTCGCATGGCAGCTGCTCGCAGGTGTCCAGGCACCGCTGACCGACACGATCGACGTCGGCCTGCGTTATCGCATGTTCACTGCTGAAGATGTCGACATCGTCGACGCAGCCGGCACGGCATGGGAAGGCAAGCTCCGCAGCCACTCGCTGATGGGCACGCTGGCATTCAACTTCGGCGCTCCGGTTCCGCCGCCGCCGCCGCCGCCGCCGCCTCCCCCGCCGCCTCCGCCGCCCCCGCCTCCGCCGCCGCCGCCGCCGCCTCCGCCGGCTCCGGTGTGCCAGCAGGGCCCGTACATCGTCTTCTTCAACTGGGACGAATCGGACATCACGCCTGAGGCAGCAACCATCCTCGACAACGCGGTTTCGGCATACGCCAACTGCGGCACGGCTTCGGTCATGCTCGCTGGCCACACCGACACCTCGGGTTCGACGCAGTACAACATGGGCCTCGCCCAGCGTCGTAACTCCTCGGTCCGCGACTATCTTACCGCTCGCGGTATTCCCGATGGTCGTATCAGCAGCGAAGCCTTCGGCGAAAGCCAGCTCCGCGTGCCGACTGCCGACGGTGTTCGCGAACTGCAGAACCGTCGTGTGGAAGTTACCTACGGCCCGGGTTCGGGCATGTAATTCACTCTCCGGAGTTGAACACCGAGAAGGGGCCGGAGCAATCCGGCCCCTTTTTCGTTGGTGGTGCGAAACCCAGGAGGAATTTCCGTATGCGCATTGCTTTGACCGTCGCCACTTCTGCCCTCGCACTGGCGGGATGCACCAGTCTGGATAGCATTCCGACCGAGCGCGTAGGGGAAGTCAGCCTGTCCTTTGCCAACGGCCTGCCCGCCGGTACAGGTCAGCTCCTCTCGGATGGCAGGACCATTTCCCTCGCCGTTGCAGCGACCGGGCTGGAACCGGGTGAGCACGGGTTTCACCTGCACACGACTGGCAAGTGCACCGCCCCCGATTTCAAGAGCGCCGGCGGACACCTCAATCCCGCCGGGAACGAACACGGTTCGCTTAATCCGCAAGGCAAACACCTCGGCGATTTGCCCAACCTCGTTATCGGCGCATCACGCAGCGCAAGCACCGAAATTGACCTCGGTGCCGATACGCGCGCGCTGAGGGAAACGCTGTTCGATGCCGACGGCACGGCTGTGGTAATCCACGAGGGTGCCGACGACTATCGCAGCGACCCGGCTGGCGATGCCGGGTCACGCGTGGCTTGCGGAGTTCTTCGCCCGGCGAGCTAGAGAACCGGCCTCAGACGTTCTCGCCTGCGGCTCTGGCGCGCTCGACAACACTCGCGCCGGCTGACGGCACGAGCTTGATGGCCAGCAGCAAGAGCACCAACCCGACCGGCACGGCGACAAGTGTCGACAGGACGCCGGTCGACAGGTCGTCGCCATTCGTTGCCGAGACGTAACCCGCCATGAAGGGCCCGAGGCCGAGGCCGATGAGTGTCGTCGAAAGGAAGAAGGTAGCGGTTGCCAGTCCGCGCATACGCGGGAGTACCAGCGCCTGGCTGCTCGCCGCCGCTGCTCCCAAGGCCGCTGCCGAGAACATGTTGGCGAAGAAACTGGCGATGTAGAACACCGTCAGTTCGGGTGTCGTATAAGCCACCCAGATGGCCGGAATGGGAGCGAGCAGGCCGAACAGCACGACATAGAGGCGCCCCTCGGGTCGGCGCTCGAGCAGGAAGTCGGCCATACGCCCGCCCAGGATGACGCCAAGGAAACCAGCCACTGCGGCGGGCGCGCCAAGGAACCAGCCGAGGTCCGACTTGTCGGCGCCAAGAGCGCGCTCTGCATATGGCGCGCCCCAATAGGATCCGGCATAGGCCATGAAGGCGACCATGCCGTAGCCGAGGATGACGGTCAGGAAGGCGGGCGAACCCCATGTCAGGCGGAAGGTAGGCAGGTCGCGCGCCTTCAGGCCCATCGCCCAGCTGTAAACTGCGTAATAGCCGATGCCGAGGAACAGCCACTGGTCGGAAACGAAACCCGGCAGCAAGGAAGCGCTGGCGGGAGCGATTTTTGTCATTACCCAAGCGAGGACGGCGAAGCCAACAAGTCCTGCGAGGTTGACCAGCAATGCTTTCGTGCCGCGTGAAGCAGCGCCGAAAATCGTGAACGGCGGGATGACCTGGAAGAGTTCGCGCAGGAAACCGCGAAAGGGTTCCGGATCTTCGGGGGTCGGGATGCCGTCGATTTCACCGCGTACCGGCTCGCGCAGGCTGAGCACCCAGATGGCGAGCAACAGGCCGGGAATACCAACGGCAAGGAATGCTGCCTGCCAGCCAACGAGGCCGAGCGGGCCACCCCCCGGATAAGCCTCGTTCCATGCCTCGACCACCATTGCGCCAATCAGCAGGGAGATACCGCCGCCGATGTAGAGGCCGGACGAATAGATGGCCAAGGCCGTCGCGCGCAGGCGGGCGGGAAACCAGTCCGAAATCAGCGAATAGGCCGAAGGGCTGGCCGTCGCCTCGCCAACGCCAACACCAATGCGAGCAAAGGTCAGAGTGGCTGCATTCTTCGCAAAGCCCGAAAGCGCAGTCATTGTCGACCAGAGCGTCAGGCCGATCGCCATGAGGCGCACGCGTTTCCAGCTATCGGCCAGCTTGCCCAGCGGGATACCGAAAAGTGCGTAGAAAACCGCGAAGGCCGTCCCATAGAGGAAGCCCAGATAGTCGTCCTCGACCCCGAGGTCGGCCTTGATATCGTTGGCCAGGATCGACAGGATTTGCCGGTCGATGAAGTTGAGCATGTAGACGACGACGAGAACACCGAGCGCATACCAGCTGTAGCTAGGGACCTTCGCTTCCGCGCCCCCCACTGGTGTCTGTTCGGCTTCGGCGGGCGTCGGCTGGGTCAAATCTCTACTCCGTCAGGGCAGGTGCGTCCTTGGAATAGGCAGTCGTATCGACAAGTCCCGCTTCTTCAAACCCTTTTCGGCGAAGACGGCAGGAATCGCAGGCGCCGCACGCCATGCCGTCGTCGGTCGGGTCATAGCAGGACCAGCTCCACGCCGGATCGAGACCAAGGCGGTGGCACTCGCGTGCTATATCCGCCTTACTCATGTGCTGGAGCGGCGCATGGATGGTAAAGGGCTCGCCCTCGACGCCCTGCTTGGTCCCCAGCCGGGCGGTTTCTGCAAAGCTCGCGATAAATTCCGGTCGGCAATCGGGATAGCCCGAATAATCGAGCGCATTCACCCCGATAAAGATATCTCGCGAGCCCGAAGTCTCGGCAAAGGCGGTGGTCAGGGCGAGGAACACGAGATTGCGCGCCGGGACATAGGTAACCGGAATATCGTCACCCACGCCATCCTTTGGCACTTCGATATCGGCTGTGAGCGCCGAACCGCCGAACTTGCGCAAGTCGAGTGGCAGTTCGACATGCCGCGCTACACCGAGCCTTTGCGCAATCGCCCGCGCGGATTCCAATTCGCGCACATGCCGCTGGCCATAATCGATCGTGAGGGCATGCACGTCATGCCCCTGTTCCCTCGCAAGAGCAGCGGTAACCATCGAATCCAGCCCCCCCGAAAGCAGGACGACGGCGGGACCGGGCTTTGCAGGAGTAAATTCGCTCATGCGGCGCAATTATGCGCTCGCAAGGGCGGGGGCAAGGCTATCGGCAGCGACCGGTGTGCCGCGCTTCGGCCGAAAACTGGAACGGGCGGCCATCGACGATGCCCTGGCTGTCGATTTGGACGAGTCCATTGCCTTCCTTGCGGATGCTCGTGCGGCCGTAGCCGTTCCCGCGACAGGTATACTGCACGGTTACCTCATCCTTGCCATCCTCGACGACGAAGCGATTGCACCCGGTTTCGCTATGGCGAAGCTGGATGAATTCCCGCCCGCTGCGGACGCACAGGTTCCGAGACGTAGAGCCATCACGATAACGCAGTTCCCAGCCGCCCTTGTCGAGCGAATCGAGCATCGCCAGCGAGCCTTGGGCAAGCGCAGCGCCGCCCAAGAGAACGGCGGGCAAGCCTGCCACGAGGGCCGCTGTGCGGATAAACTTACGGTTCGGCATCGGTTTCATGTCTCGACTATTATCACATCCGGAACGCAGATGATTTACTGCTTATGGTATATTTCGTCGATGAACCGTTCCGGAACAGCGCCGAAATGAAATCTCGTCCGAGAGCGCTCACGCCTCGATAGGGAACTTGCGCGAGCAGAACGCGCAATCGACCACAATCTTTCCCTTCTCATCGCGCATGTCTGCGCGGTCGGCCTCGGGGAACTTGGCAAGCACATCCTGGTAGTGCTCCACCGAACAGCGGCAACCGCGCTCAATCGCTGCGCCGCCTTCGATCCGAACCTCCTCTTCCTCGTGGAACAGGCGCCACACAATCGCCTCGAGCGATAGCTCGGCGTCGAGCAATTCCTCGTGCTTGACCGTGCCACCCAGGATGGCGACGTGCTCCCATTCGGGATGGTCGAGCCGGGCATGGAGGCGTTCGCGCCCTTCCTCCCCATCGGGCAAGTGCTGGATGAGCATGCCTGCAGCGAGGCATTTCCCTCCTTCCGATCGCACGGCCGAACGCATGAGCGTAGGGACCTGCTCGGACTGGAGGAAATACATTTCGCACGCCTGGGCCAGTGTTTCGCCTTCGAGCGGGACAATGCCCTGATAGCGCCCCTTCCCCTTGGCAACGTCGAAGGTGATGGCGAGATAGCCCTTCCCGAACAAGGCGAAAAGCGAGGGGTTGGCCCCGAGCTCGGTCAGCTTCTCCGCGTCGAAATCGACGTATCCGCGCAATTCCCCGCCGCGATAGTCGCACACCAGCAGGTTCACCGCCCCCGCTTCTGTCTGCGCCTGCATGGTGACTTGCGAGCCGTCGTCTTTTAGCAGCGACCCCATCAGCGTCACCAGCACCAGCGCTTCGGCGAGGAGGTGCTTGATGGGCGCGGGGTAATCATGCGCGGAAAGGATCGCATCCAAGGTCGTGTCGAGCCGCACAATGCGGCCGCGCGTGTCACGCGAGGGGATGGTAAAGCCAAGCGTTTGGCCGGAGTAGGTTTCTGCAGTCTCGGTCATGCGCAGGCATATGGGAAGGCGCTTTGCCCATTTACAGGGGTGAAATCAGGGCGCGATTTTCCCGAAGCACCAGAGCAGGACCGACTTCTGCGCATGGATACGGTTCTCCGCCTCGTCGAAGACCACCGATTGCGGTCCTTCGAACACTTCCCCGGTCACCTCGTCGCCGACATGCGCGGGCAGGCAGTGGAGGAATTTCGCGTCCGGCTTGGCGAGGCCCATCAGTTTCGAGCCGACCTGGAAGGGCGCCATCGCCGCAATCTTGTTGTGGGCATGGTCCTGCCCCATCGACACCCATGTGTCAGTGACGATGATGTCGGCCCCGCGCGCGGCTTCTTCGGCATCGTGCGTCAGCGTGACATTCGCACCGCCCTTGCGGGCCATCTCGATGAATTCGCTTTCCGGTTCGTAGCCCTTCGGCACACCAACCCGGACGTTGAACTTGAAGATGCCCGCTGCCTCGAGAATCGAATGCAGCACGTTGTTGCCGTCACCCAGCCACGCGACTTCGAGGCCCGGCAAGGCCTTGCCATGCTCGACCATGGTCAGGAGGTCGGCAACGATCTGGCAGGGGTGCGAGCGGTCGGTCAGGCCGTTGATGACCGGGACATGGGCATGATGCGCCAGTTCTTCGGCCTTGGCGTGGTCATCGGTACGAATCATGATGGCATCGACCATCCGGCTGAGCACTCGGGCGGTATCGGCGATGCTTTCGCCGCGGCCCAACTGGCTCGTTCCAGAATCAAGGATGAGCGTCGAGCCACCCAGCTGGCGCATGCCGACATCGAAGCTGACGCGAGTGCGGGTCGAGTTCTTCTCGAAAATCATCCCGAGCACGTGCCCTGCGAGCGGCGCGTCGGTATCAGCCTTACCCTTCGACCAGCCCTTGCGCGCAGCCTTGCGGTCCTGCGCATCGGCGAGCATGGCGGCAATCGCGTCCCCGCCCGCATCCGATAGGTCGAGGAAGTTCCTCACCACCGGGGCCAGGTCGAGCGCGTCGCCGCCTGCCATCAGCTTGCCGCCGGGTCGAAGCTCGCCGCGCCGGCGGAGAGCTTGTCGAAGAACTCGTCGAACTCCGCATCGCCTGCTACCAGCGGCGGCAGGACGCGCAGCGTCTGGTCGCCCGCAGCCACGGTGAGCAGCTGGTGGTTGTCGCGAAGGTGGACGAAGAAAGGCCGGCTTTCGACCTTCATGCGAATGCCGAGCATCAGGCCCTTGCCGCGCACGAAGTCGAACAGGTCGGGGTAGTTGCCGATGAACTGTTCGAGACGGCTGCGCAGGCGCTCGCCCTTCTCGGTCACTTCGGCGAGGAATTCCTCATTCGCCACCGCGTCCATCACCGCCATGCCGGCCGCCATGGCGAGCGGATTGCCGCCGTAGGTCGAGCCATGCGTGCCGAACCCCATCCCGCGTGCCGCCTTTTCGGTGGCGAGGCAGGCGCCGAAGGGGAAGCCGCCGCCGATACCCTTGGCGCTGGCCATGATGTCGGGCTCGATGCCGTAATGCTCATAAGCGTACAGCTTGCCGGTGCGGGCCACGCCGCACTGGACCTCGTCGAACACGAGCATGAGATCGTGCTCGTCACAGAGCGCCTTGAGGCCTTGGATGAATGCGTCCGACGCCGGGCGGATGCCGCCCTCGCCCTGAATGGGTTCGACGAGGAAGCCTGCCGTCTTGTCGCTGACGAGGGCCTTGGCGCTTTCGAGATTGTCGAACTCGGCATACTGGAACCCGGCGAGCATCGGGTAGAAGCCCTTGTGCATCTTTTCCTGGTTCGAGGCGCTGATGGTGGCCATCGTGCGGCCGTGGAAGGCGTTGGTGAAGGTAATCAGCTCGGTGCGGTTCGAATCGCCATCTTCGTGCTGGTGATAGGCACGCGCGGTCTTGATCGCGCATTCGACCGCTTCTGCGCCCGAGTTCGTGAAAAAGACCGTGTCGGCAAAAGTCTTGTCGACGAGCCTCTGCGCCAGTGCCTCACCCTGCGGGCTGCCATAGAGGTTCGAGACATGCATCAGGGTCTCGGCCTGCTTCTGGATCGCGCCGATGAGGCCCGCATGGCTGTGCCCGAGCAGGTTCACCGCGATACCGCTGGCAAAGTCGAGATAGCGGGTGCCGTCTTCGTCGATGAGGTGGCAATGATCGCCCTTCACGGGGCGCACACCGCAGCGGGGATAAACGGGCATCAGCGGGCTGATCGACATGTTCGTGGGCTCTCCTCAGGAAATAAAAGACAAATGGCGGCCCCGGATATGGGAACCGCCATCTGCGTGTTTGCCAGCGATCTATTCCTTCGCAGCGCTTTGGTCAAACGCCTCGCGAAGGTACCGGTCCGTGCCTTATTCGGCGGGGGACAGGTTGACCGCGGAATACTTGCCGCGTCGGTCGACTTCGAGGTCGAACTCGTAACGCTCGCCCTCGTTGATCTGCGAAAGGCCCGAACGCTCGACAGCACTGATGTGCACGAATGCGTCGGGCTGGCCATCGTCGCGGGTGAGGAAGCCGAAGCCCTTCATCGAGTTGAAGAACTTGACCGTCCCGGTCGCCTTCTCGCCGGTCAGCTCGCGGCGCGGCGCTTCGCTACGCGATTCGACGGCAATCACATCGCCGACAATCTGCAGGTCCTGAGCCGAAACCTTGCCGCCACGGTCGACGAGGTTGAATTCGAGTTCCTGGCCTTCTGCCAGGCCTTCGAGACCCGCACGCTCGACAGCGCTGATGTGGACGAAGATGTCTTCGCCGCCGGTTTCCTGCTGGATGAAGCCGAAGCCCTTCTGGCTGTTGAAGAACTTCACCGTGCCCTTGCCGGTGCCGACAACCTGGGCTGGCATGCGGTTGCCACCACCGCCACCGCCACGCGGACCGCCGCCGAAGCCGCCTCCGCCACGGTTGCCGCCGCCGAAGCCGCCGCCACCACCGCGGTTTCCGCCGCCGTAACCACCGCGGTCACCGCCGCCGAAGCCGCCGCGATCGCCGCCGCCGAAGCCGCCACGGTCACCGCCGCCGAAGCCACCGCCACCGAAATCGCCCGGAGGACCACCGAAGGGATCGTAGCTGTCCTCGCCGATATTGTCGCGCTTGTCCCGTCCGCGGCGCCGCCCTTTGTCGTAACCCATAAGTCGTAAAATACCTTGTCGCGCAGCCCGGGTAATCGCGAGCGCCGACACGTGGGCCGCAAGGCGTGCCTGGCGCGTGCGGGCATGAGATTTCAAAAAATCCTCCCGCATCAGCTTCGTGCATAGCGCGAAAATTCGCGTCATGCGAATAATTTAGCGCGAGGCCTCCTTGTAGGGCTCAAATGTGACATTTTCGCATGGCACGCGACGGGCGGTTTCACTTGTCAGAACGCGCCCGGCTTGGCATCGCACTCGCCCATGGATTACCTGATAACCCTGTTCTCCGACCCTGCAACATGGCTCGCGCTGCTCACGCTCATCATGCTCGAGGTCATTCTCGGGGTCGACAACCTCATCTTCATTGCCATCCTTTCGAACAAGCTGCCCGAACACCAGCAGCAGCGGGCAAGGCGTATCGGCCTCTCGCTGGCGCTCATCATGCGCATCGGCATGCTGATGCTGATCGGCTGGCTGGTGACCTTGCAGACACCCCTGTTCGATCTCGGCATCGAGGGACAGCCCGGGCCCTATGGCGAGCCGACCTTCGAAACGGCCTTCTCGGGCCGCGACCTCATCCTGCTCGCAGGCGGGCTGTTCCTGCTGTGGAAGGCGACCAAGGAAATCCACCACTCGATGGAGCCGGAAGACAATTCGGGTGACCTGCTCGACAAGACGCCCGGTACGGCCGATGCGGTCAAGGCAACATTCGGTGCGGTCATCGCGCAAATCGTCGCCATCGACCTTGTCTTCTCGGTCGATTCGATTCTCACCGCGGTGGGCATGACCGACGAGATACCCATCATGGTGATCGCCGTGGTCATCACCGTCGGCATCATGATGGTCGCCGCCGACCCGCTGGCGAAATTTATCGAGAAGAACCCGACACTCGTCATGCTGGCGCTGGCGTTTCTCGTGATGATCGGCCTCGTGCTGATTGCCGACGGCTTCGGCTTCCACGTCCCCAAGGGCTATATCTACGCGGCGATGGGCTTTTCGGTGGGGGTGGAAATCCTCAACATGGTCCAGCGCAAACGCCGCGTGCCAGCCGCAACAAAGGGATTCGACACATGAGCCAGTTCAAGCAATTGACCGAGAAGTTCTGGGCTTCGCCGCAAATCGACGTCGCCGATGTCGAGACGGCCAAGGCAGAAGGTTTCACCCATATCATCTGCAATCGTCCGGACAGCGAGGCACCTGACCAGCCCAGCGCCGCCGAAATCGGCGCGGCGGCAAGGCAGCTCGGAATGGGTTTCAGCGAAGTGCCGGTAAGCTCGGCGGGCTTCAGCCTGCCGCAGGTCGACGCGATGCAGGACGCGCTTGCGAAGGGCGGCGATAAGGTGCTCGGCTATTGCCGCTCGGGCACGCGCTCGACGCTGCTGTGGGCCATGGTGCAGGCAAAGGCCGGGGCGGACCTCGATGATATCGAGCAAAAGGCGTCTGCGGCCGGCTACAGCACCTCTGCCATTCGCCCGACGATGGAAATGCTCGCCAAGGGCGGGTGACCGCTGGCGGCTGTCGCGCAGCAGCAGGCTTGCGTGGATCTCGAACCTGCGGGTCTCGTCCACATCTGCTTGCTGGAAAGCGCGCCCCGTGCCAATCCGCTATGCCTCATGGACCCGCAACTGCTGCAATTCTTCGGCTCGCTTGCCGCTATCCTCCTCCTCGCAGGCATTGCCTGGAGCCTGAAGCTCGGCCCCGAGCGCAAGCTGGAAAGCGAGGAGGACGCGCGCCGCGCTGCCGGTGAGGCGGTCGACGGTTTCGACGCCGAGAAACTGTCGCTCGACAGCGAAGGCCGCGGTGCCTTGCTGTCAGACGCATCGGGAAACATCCTGCTGCTGCGTCCGCACGGGACGCATTTCGCAGGCCGCATCCTCACCGCCGCAGCCAGCGCCGCAATCGAGGGCGACACGCTCGTCATCGACACCGCCGAAAAGCGTTACGGCGCAGCCAGACTGGTGCTCGATGATGCGCCAGCTTGGGTTCAGCGAATTGAGGCTATAAAGTAGCGCGACCATGCCCGATTTCTCGCCCACCGAATATGCCGTGCCCGGTTTCGTCGCGCTCGTCCTCATCGAGATGGTGTGGGCGTGGCGCAAGAACCGCCATGCCTACGAGCCGAAGGACACGCTCACCAGCCTCGCTTTCGGCCTCGGCAGCACGGTTTCGGGCCTGCTGTTCGGCGGACTGTTCCTCGCGCTCTACCTGTTCGTGTGGGAATACCGCCTGTTCGACTTCGGCCCCGAATGGTGGGCCGTATGGTGGGCCTGGCCGCTGTGCTTCGTGCTCGACGACCTCAAATATTACTGGGTCCACCGCTTCGGGCACCGCGTGCGCTGGTTCTGGGCGAGCCATGTGAACCACCATTCGAGCCAGCACTACAACCTCTCGACCGCGCTCCGCCAGACATGGACCGGCTTCCTCACGCTGGGCTTCGCCTTCGCGCTGCCGCTGGTGCTGCTCGGCTTCCACCCGGTGATGATTGCCATCTGCGGCGGCTTCAACCTCATCTACCAGTTCTGGATTCACACCGAGGCCATCGACCGCATGCCGCGCTGGTTCGAGGCGGTGATGAACACGCCGAGCCACCACCGCGTCCACCATGCGACCAACCCGCGCTATCTCGACCGCAATTACGCGGGCGTCTTCATCGTCTGGGACAAGCTGTTCGGCACGTTCGAGCCGGAAACACGTGACGAGAAAATCCGCTATGGCATCGTCAAGCAATTGGGCAGCTTCAACCTCCTGTGGGCGGTCTTCCATGAATGGATCGGCATCGCGCAGGACATGTGGCGCAGCCCCTGGAAACACAAGCTGTCCTATCTCCTGCGCGAACCGGGCTGGACACATGACGGCAGCCGCCAGACCAGCGACCAGATTCGGGCTGCCTGGCTCGAACGGACATCGGGCACAGCGGTGGACAAAACGGTTGCGGATGAAAACCCGATTGCAGGCGAGGCCGAGCCTGCCTAACCTCTCGAATCGAGAGGAGTTTCATTGATGGACGAGTTCGACGTTATCGTCGTCGGCGGAGGCAGCGGCGGCAGCGCGGTTGCCGGACGGCTGGCTGATTCCGGCAAGAAAGTGTGCCTGCTCGAGGCCGGAGGGCGCAACAACGGCTTCCGCATCACCATGCCCGGCATGCTGGCCATCCCGAACAAGGCCGCCAACTACATGTACGAGACCGTACCGCAGAAGGGGCTCAACGGCCGCGTCGGCTACCAGCCGCGCGGCAAGGGCCTTGGCGGCTCCTCGGCCATCAACGCCATGGTCTACATCCGCGGCAACAAATGGGATTACGACAATTGGGCGGAACTTGGCTGCACCGGCTGGGCCTATGACGACGTGCTGCCCTACTTCAAGCGCGCCGAACACAATGTGCGCGGCGAAAGCCAGTATCACGGGCAGGACGGCCCGCTGTGGGTCAGCGACCAGAAATACGCCAACGAAGGCAGTATGGCTTTCGTCGAAGCGGCGCAGGAATTGCAGCTGCCGCTTAATGCTGATTTCAACGGTGAGAAACAGGCCGGTTTCGGACTATACCAGGTCACGCAGAAGGACGGCGAACGCTGGTCCGCCGCGCGTGCCTATGTCGAGCCCAAGCGCGGTTCGGAGAATCTCGACATTCGTATCGGCGTGACCGTCCAGCGGCTGGAAATCGCAGAGGGGCGGGTGACGGGGGTCACCTATTCGGTCGGCAAGCGCGAGCGCACGGTCAAGGCGCGCGGCGGCGTCGTGCTGTCGGCGGGTGCGTTCAATTCGCCGCAAATCCTCATGCTATCGGGCATCGGCCCGGCCGAGCACCTGAAGGAGCATGGCATCGATGTCGTGCTCGACAAGCCTGCCGTGGGTTCGGACCTGCAGGACCATATCGACTACGTATCGAGCTGGGAGACGGAGAGCGACCAGTTCATCGGCAGCACGCTGAAAGGCACGGTGCGCATGGCCAAGGCCATTATCGAGCATCGCCGCCACCGCAGCGGACCGATGACCACGCCCTATGCCGAGGCCGGCGGTTTCTGGACCGTCATGCCCGATGCGCCCGCGCCCGATATCCAGTGGCACTTCGTTCCTGCCATGCTCGAAGACCATGGCCGCACGACAGTCAGGGGCTACGGATTCTCGCTCCATGCCTGCGTACTGCGCCCCGAGAGCCGCGGCACGGTGCGCCTCGCCAGCCGCAAGGCGGAAGACGCGCCGCTCATCGACCCCAACTTCCTCGATGACGAGCGCGATATCGCCACCTTGCGCGAAGGGGTGCGCCTGTCGCACCGCATCGCCGAGGCGCCTGCGCTGCAGGCCTATGGCCCGCAGGACCGCTATCCCATCGACCTGCAGGACAACGACCAGCTCGACGCACTCATCCGCAGCCGCGCGGACACGGTCTACCACCCGGTGGGCACGTGCCGCATGGGCGCGGGCGAGGACGATGTGGTCGACCCCACGCTCAAGGTGCGAGGGATCGAGGGGCTCTGGGTGGCCGATGCCAGCATCATGCCGCGCCTCGTCTCGGGCAACACCAACGCGCCCTCGATCATGATTGGCGAGCGCTGCGCCGATTTCGTCAAGGAAGCGCTCGCTGGGTAGGCTTGCCGACTGGGCGAAGACGCTCAAACGTGATGTGCTGGCCTTGTGGCTGGCTGCCCGCGATGCACGGACGCCGCTTGTGGCCAAGCTCTTGGCAGGCGCGGTGGCGGCCTATGCGCTCAGCCCGATCGATCTCATCCCGGACTTCATCCCGGTGCTGGGCCTGCTTGACGATTTACTCATCGTGCCCCTCGGTATCTGGCTGGTACTGAAACTGATCCCGGCAGCGCTCATGGCTGAATTCCGCGAGCGCGCGGCGCGGCTGGCCGAGCGGCCCAACTCGATGGTCGGGCTCCTGTTCGTGGTCGCCATCTGGCTGGCAATGGCCGCGCTCTTGGGACTGTTCCTGATCCGCGAGGCCTAAAGGGTCTTCGCCATCGTCGCGAGCGGGACCGGGACCGCGCCATTGGTGTCTTCCCATTCGCTCTCGACGGCATAGCCGCAGCGTTCGTAGAACGGTTTCCCTGCCATCGTGGCGGCCATTTCGATGGCCGTGAAGCCGTCGGCCTTCGCGGCTTCCTCCGCTGTGTCGAGGATGAGCCGCCCCACGCCCTTCTTCACATGGTCCGGATGAGTGTACATCGCCCTTATCCGTGCCCGCTCGGTTGCGGGATCGAGCAGGCGCGCATCGCGGCCCGCCGAGTGGTTTCCGCCGTAAAGCGTAGCGCGGCGCGACCAGCCACCGCAGCCTGCCAGCGCGCCATCGTCCTCGACACAGAAATATGTCCCGTCCTCGATGAGTTGGCCATCGAGACCCATGCCCGCCTTCGATGCCTCGACTTGCTCCGGGGTGAGATAGCCTTTCTGGAGTTCCTCGATAGCGAGCACCATGAGTTCGGAAATCGCTTCCTCATCCTCGCGCGTGGCCGTCCGGATTGTGAGCAATTCACCTCTCCCCAAAACAAGAGGGGCGACCAATCCGGCCGCCCCTCCCGATTACAACTTGCGTGCTTCGCTTACCACTGGAAGCGGGCGCGCAGGTAGTAGTTGCCGCCGTTGAAGCCGAAGGGCGAACGCTCGCCATACTTCGCGCCGACGATGCCCGAATAGGGGTTCAGCTCGGGATAGTTGTCGAGCACGTTCTGTGCACCGACAGCCAGTTCGAGCCCGTCGAGGACTTCATAGGCCGCTTCGACGTCGAAGGTCAGCTCCGCACCAGCATCAATCGGCAGCGTGCTGTCTTCGAGGTGTGCCTCGTAATAGCTGCCGAAGTAGTTGGCGCGCAGCAGGCCGCGGAAGCGGCCCTGTTCGTGCGTCAGGTTGAGGAAGCCCTTCCACTGCGGCAGCCCTTCTTCCAGCTGGCGCTGGCGGGTTGCCGAGATGGTCGAACCGGCATCGGTGACCTTGGTATCGGTCCAGTTGATCGCCAGCGTTGCCCGGGTCGTGCCGCTTTCGAACGGATAGAGCCGCGCATTCGCCACGAAGTCGAGACCCTGCGTGCGGGTGTCGAAGTCGTTGTTGAAGTAGCTGAACGATACGAGGTCCTCGAACCCGGTGAAGTCGCCGCGGTTGAGCGAGCCTGCCGCATCGAGCTGGGTCAGCAGCTCGGCCGGCGACGGCAGCGTTTCATCCGGGTCGTTGTAGTTCGCCGGACAGCCGGTTGCCACGCCGTCGACATCGGCGAGGTAGCAGAGCGCTGCGGGGAAGCTGATGGCCGACGAGCGCGAGATACGGTCGCGCAGCTTGATGTTGAAATAGTCGAGCGTGACGGTGAAATCACCGAAATCGCCCGCCACGCCAAGCGTGAAGCTGTCGGACTTTTCCGAGCCCAGCGTCGGACGCACGCCGCCGGCACCGGTGCTGCCATCACCCAGCAGGATGACATCATTGCCCGCGACATAGTCGGACACGATGAGGCCCGCCGCGCTGTTGAGCGGGAAGGTGCCTTCATCCTGCAGCTCGCCATTGGAGAACTGCGTGGTGATGTTGATGACGTTCGCCTGTCCGGCGGTCGGCACGCGGAAGCCGGTCGAATAGGTGCCGCGAAGGCGCCACGCATCGGTCAGCTTGTAAAGCGCACCCAGCTTCCAGGTCACCGTGTCGCCGAAGCTCTTGGTGTCCTCGTAGCGGACCGCACCCTGCAGGGTCAGCGCGTCGACGAGGTCGGCTTCGATATCGATATAGGCCGCCTTGTTGTCTTCCTTGCTCGAGCCTGCGGCATTGGTCGCAAAGCCCGGGAAGCCGTTGGAGCTGGTCGAGAAACCCTGCCCGGTCGGATAGGCCGCGCTCGGCTGGGCGAGCGGGCCCAGCGCGAAGGAAGCCGGATCACCAGCGGTGATGGTGAACTCCTCGTCGCGATATTCCGCGCCCGAGGCGATATAGATGCTGCCGCCACCGACAGGGATTTCATAACCCAGGTCGAGGTTGACGACATTCTCGGTCTGCGCATAACCGCCGGGGTTGAACTCGGTCGGCGTGTTGGGGCCGAGCGAGGCGTTCACCGTGTTGCGGATGCTGAACGAGGTCTTGTTCCGGCCGTGGCGATAGCTGAGGTCGAAATCGAGCCCGCCGAACAGCTGGCCGCGGATGCCGGCTGCTGCCGAATAATCCTCGACATCGCCGCCGAAGCGCGGGGTGAAACCGCCCGGGAACAGTTCGACGAAGCTGAAGCAGTTCGCGTCGGCGCTGACCTGGGCGAGGATGGTGGGATCGGGAATCAGGCCACCATTCGTAAGCGGGATACCCGCCGGGCAGTCGCCCGCGGTGTCGATAGAAAGGTCGCCGACGAGAACCGAGGGCACACCGCCATCGGCTGCAGCGAGCGGCTGTCCGGTTGCCGGATCAACGGTCGGTCCTTCATAAACACCGCCGCGGTTGGTCGGGTTGCGAAAGAAGAAGCCACCATCGACATTGCGCTCGGCATAGTTGCCGAAGGCGTAGAAGCTGATTTCCGGCGTGAAGTCGACGCCCATGTTGGCATAGAACTTCATGTCGTCATTGACGTTGGGCTGCCCCCAGATCTGCGCCGGATCGGCGACATCGGTGTTGCCGGCCGCAATCAGCGCTGCAGCGTCATCGCGCTGGACCGAGCGGACGGTCGCATCCTGCTCGCCATATTCGCCCGACAGGTTGAGGAAACCCGTGCTGCCGAGGCCAATACCGACATTGCCGGCAATCGAATATTTGTCGCCGTCACCCTCGTAGGTCTGGCCCCATTGTGCAGAAACCGTCCCGCCGTCAGGCGCGTCCTTGAGGATGAAGTTGAGCACGCCCGCGATGGCGTCCGAACCATATTGCGAGGATGCACCGTCGCGCAGCACTTCCAGCTGCTTGATGGCGATCGAAGGGATGACCGAGATGTCGGGCCCCTGCGAACCGTCCGAAATACCGCCGCCGAGGAAGGCGATGACCGCGGCGCGGTGCATGCGCTTGCCGTTGACCAGCACCAGCGTGTTGTCGGGCGAAAGGCCGCGCAGGTTGGCCGGGCGGACCAGCGTCGCAGCGTCCGAAATCGGCTGGGTGCCGACGTTGAACGAGGGGACCGAGACGCGCAGCACATTGCCGATGTCGGCGTCTGCGGTGTTGTTGAGTTCGGCCGAGCCGACCACGTCGACCGGGGCCACCGTGTCTGCTGCCGAACGGTCGCTCTGGCGCGTACCGGTGACGATGATGGCCGGCGCGTCGGCCTCGGCAACCGCTTCGGCATCGGTCTCGATCCGGGTTTCGGTGTCCTGCGCATAGGCGGGCGATGCGATCGCCAGTCCGGCGACGCTCGACAAGAAAGCCGGGCGCACGAGTGTTTTCAACGTGTTGGCACGAAGCATGTGGTTCCTCCCTGATGCTCTCGCCACATCTGTTAATGTGACAGAAGGGTTTCATGCGCCCGTCGCGAAACAAATGCAACGCCGGCTATTCACAGGCTGCCGTATAGTTGCTTCAGCTGAGCATGAAAAAGGGGCCGGAACTTCTTCAAAAGTCCCGGCCCTTACAAAGGCTTTGTTCGCAGGAGGAACAAGGTTGGGCGGGGCCACTCCTCGAGAGGAGAGAGAAAAGGGGCGGCCCCGCCGAACTGGTTAGTTGTAGGCGCGCTCCCCGTGTTCGGAGATGTCGAGCCCGTCGACTTCGGCTTCCTCGGTAACCCGGAGGCCGATTGTCAGCTTGACGAGATATCCGGCGATGAGGGTGCCAACGGTTGCCCAGACAATCGTCACGACAACGCTGAAGACCTGGATACCCAGCTGGGTACCGAGTGCGGTCGAGCCATCGCCCGGGCCGCCGATCCATGGCTGGTAGACAACCGCCGTACCGATAGCGCCGACGATGCCGCCGATGCCGTGGATGCCGAAAGCATCGAGGCTGTCGTCATAGCCGAACTTGGCCTTCACCTTGGCGACGAAGAAGTAGCAGACCGCTGCCGAGAGGATACCGAGCAGGATGGCGCCGAAGGGCCCCGAATTGCCTGCTGCCGGAGTGACGGCAACGAGACCGGCAATGACGCCCGAACAGAAGCCGAGTGCCGAACCCTTGTGGCCCGCCAGCTTCTCGATGACCATCCAGGCCAGCGCACCTGCTGCCGTGGCAACGAAGGTGTTGATCATGGCAAGGCCAGCCGAGCCGTCGGCTTCGAGTGCCGAACCGGCGTTGAAGCCGAACCAGCCCACCCACAGCAGGCCCGTGCCGACCATGGTCAGCGTCATCGAGTGCGGCATCATCGGCTCCTGCGGCCAGCCGCGGCGCTTGCCGAGGAGGTAGGCAAGGACGAGGCCCGAGACACCGGCGTTGATGTGCACCACGGTGCCGCCGGCAAAGTCGAGCGCGCCGTCTTCGAACAGCAGGCCGCCGCCAGCCCAGACCATGTGGGCAATCGGGAAGTAGACGATGGTCAGCCAGATCGGCACAAAGGCCATCACTGCGCTGAACTTCATGCGCTCTGCCGTCGCACCCAGGATCAGGGCGGCGGTAATCGCGGCGAAGGTCATCTGGAAGCTGATGAACACATATTTGGAGATGACTTCATCGGTGAAAGTGGCGGCCGTGCTGCTCGCATCGGTGCCGGCGAGGAAATAGCTGCCCCCGCTGATGAAGAGGCCGAGCGTGCCTTCGTAAGTGGTGTCGCCGAAGGCGAGACTGTAGCCCCACATCACCCAGATGATCATTGCGAGCGCCGCAGTGGCGCCGATTTGGGTCATGGTGGAGAGCATGTTCTTCGAGCGGGTCAGGCCGCCGTAGAACAGCGTCAGGCCCGGGATGATCATCAGCAGCACGAGGATCGTGGCGGTCATCATCCAGGCATTGTTGCCGGGGTTGGGTACGGCCGCGGCAGCTTCGGCTGCCTCCTGCGCATGCGCGGCAGTGGCGGTGAAAAGCGCGGTACCGGCGATAGCGGCGGCGCGCATGAGATTACGCATGGTCATGGTGTCCCTCCAGGATGTCACAGCGCGGTGTCGCCGGTTTCGCCGGTGCGAATGCGGGTGGCGCTGGCGAGGTCGAAGACGAAGATCTTCCCGTCGCCGATCGCTTCGGTGCTGGCGGCTTGCTGGATGGTTTCGACCACCTGCGGCGCGAGATCGTCGCCAACCGCGATTTCGAGCTTCACCTTGGGCAGCATATTGGTCGAATATTCGGCCCCGCGGTAAATTTCCGTCTGTCCCTTCTGACGGCCGAAGCCCTTGACTTCGGTAACGGTCATCCCGGCCACTCCGATTGCCCCGAGTGCTTCGCGCACCTCGTCGAGCTTGAATGGCTTGATGACGGCGATGATGAATTTCACAGCCACACCCCTTCGTGTTGCGCACCGACCCAAGCGCCGGCTTTCGCACATGCAGCAAGGGGTGTGCCAAACTAGCAAATGGGCGATTTCGGGGGTTTGGGAGAGCAAAAGCCGCGAATGATGCTCGATTTTTAGGCTGTCGCTTATTTTTTAATCAGCTCGAGTGTCGCCACGACGGGCAGGTGGTCTGAAGCGACCGCCGCGAGGCCGGTATGGTGGACCTTGGCGTCGACGCAGCCCCAGTGCTTGCTCGCCACGATCCGGTCGAGCGTGGCGACCGGCTGGCGCGAGGGGTAGCTCTTGCCCGGGGTCACGACCATCCAGCGGTCCGAGAATTCGCGCATGGCCCCGGTCGCACGGCCCCACTGGTTGAAATCGCCCATGATGACGGTCGGCAGATTGCGCGTGCAGTCCTCGACAAAGCCCACCAGCGAGCGGATCTGGTCGCGCCGCCTCAGGCCCGACAAATCGAGATGCGTGCCGATGACGCGCATGCGATGGCCTTCCACGGTGATTTCCCCGCAAGCCGCTCCGCGCGGTTCGAGCGTCGGCAGGTCGAGCGGTTCGCCTTCATGGACTTCGATATTCCGGCGCACCAGCAAGGCATTGCCATGCCATCCGATGGAGCGCGGGCGCTTGGCGACCTCGATCAGCCGCCAGTGCGTATCGTCGATTTCAGCGCGGGGAATACAGGTCTCGCGCGCACCGATGCGGCGGTCGGCCTCCTGCAGGGCGATGATGTCGGCGTCGATCTCGTGGATGACAGACAGTATGCGTTCGGGGTCGCGCTTGCGATCCAGACCGACGGCCTTGTGGATGTTGTAGCTGGCGAAAGTCAGGCGCACATCATCACCAATGGACAGCCTGCGCGCTTGTGCCGGATGTCCCTAGAGAAAGTCGCGAATGGTCTTCATGAAACGGTCGAACTGGTCGTGGTGGAGCCAGTGACCGGCGTTCTCGAACTCGATGACTTCGGCATTGGAGAAGTGATCCAGCCGGCCATCGCCCTCGGGGTTCGAAGCCCAACTGTCGGCGCCATATAGGAGCAGCGTCGGTGCGGTGATCGCGGCCCAGGTCTGGTGGAGGAACTGGTCGGCGATATCCTCGATGTGCCAGACGTTGAGATGCGGATCGAACTTCCAGCTATAGGTGCCATCCTCGTTGCGGTTCACCCCGTGTATGGTCAGATGGCGCGCCTGTTCCTCGGTGAGGTAGCTGTTCTCCTCGATCATGCGGGCGAAGGCGGCCTCGATGCTTTCATACTTACGCGGAGTGCGGCCAGAGGCCGAGCGCTTCTTGCCGATCCATTCGGCCATACGCTCGGGATAGCTCTTCTCGCGCATCTCCGCCTGCCGCTTGGGGCTGGGGCCGAGGCCTTCGATGGCGACGATCTTGCTGACCATCTCGGGGAAGGTCCCGGCGTAACGCAGCGAGACATTGCCGCCCATCGAATGGGAGACGATGGTAACGGGTCCGACGCCGAGCTGGTGGACGAGCTGCGCGAGGTCGTAGACCATGTCGTTGACCTGGTAATTGCCGTCCGAAACCCAGTCACTGTCGCCATGACCGCGGTGGTCCATCGCCACCACGTGCCAGTCCTCGCGCAGTTCTTCCGCCACCCAGTCCCAGCTTCGCGCATGGTCACGGCCACCATGGACCAGCACCAAAGGCGGCTTTCCGCGATTGCCCCAGTCGAGGTAGTTGAGGCGCAAGCGTTGCGATATGAAGGTCTGGGAAGTGGGGCCGGTGAGCGTCATGGGCGCGCTTTGCATCGGCTCCACAATTGATTCAACCTCAGCGTTCCTTCGTCGCCGAGAAGGTGAGGTCGGGATTCTTCTCTTCCTGGTAATTCACGTCCCACGGGCTCTTGGCCATGAAGACGAGATCGCCGTCGCGATCCTTGGCAAGGTTTGAGAGATTGAACTTCTCGAACTCGGCCATCGCCTTTTCATCGCCCTTGATCCAGCGCGCGGTGGCGAAGGGGGAGGCCTCGAGTTTGGCCTCGACCTTGTATTCGGCCGAGAGCCGAGAGATCAGCACGTCGAGCTGCAGCTGGCCGACCACGCCGATGATCCACTGGCCGCCGATCTCGGGATAGAAGACCTGAATGACGCCCTCTTCCGAGAGATCGTCCAGAGCTTTCCGCAGCTGCTTGGTCTTGGTCGGATCGACCAGCGCGACGCGGCGCAGGATTTCGGGGGCGAAGTTCGGCAGGCCGGTGAAGCGAACCTGGTTCTTCTCGCTCAATGTATCGCCGACACGCAAGGTGCCGTGGTTGGGAATGCCGATGATATCGCCCGGCTCGGCGGTGTCGGCGACTTCGCGGTCCTGTGCGAAGAAGAGGATCGGCGAGTGGATCGCGACCGGCTTGCCGAGGCCTGAAGGCGTCAGCTTCATGCCGCGTTTGAAGGTGCCCGACACCTGCCGCATGAACGCGATGCGGTCCCGGTGATTGGGATCCATGTTGGCCTGCACCTTGAAGATGAAGCCGGTGACCTCGTCACGATCGGGCGAAATCTGTTCCTCGCCGGCGGGCTGCGGGCGCGGCGGCGGGGCATGTTTTGCAATGGCCTCGATCAACTCGGTGACACCGAAGTTCTTGAGGGCCGATCCGAAATAGACCGGGGTCAGGTCTCCATTGCGATAAGCCTCGAGATCGAACTCAGGATAGCCGATCTGCGCCAGTTCGACATTCTCGGCGATGTCATCCGGCAAGTCGAAATCGGCGACGCGCTTGCCCTTGAATTCCTTCGAGGGGCCTTCGGGCACAACGACTTCGCCGCTCTCGAAATCGAGAATACCCTGGAATTCACCGCCCATCCCGACCGGATACATCTGCGGGCTGACATCCAAAGCCAGCATGTCGGCAATCTCGTCGAGCAGTTCGAACACCGGACGGCCCTCGCGGTCGACCTTGTTGACGAAGGTGATGATCGGCACGCTGCGCAAGCGGCAGACCTCAAACAGCTTGCGCGTTTGCGGCTCGATACCCTTGGCCGCGTCGATCACCATGATGGCGCTGTCGACTGCGGTGAGCGTGCGATAAGTGTCTTCGGAGAAGTCCTCATGCCCCGGCGTGTCGAGCAGGTTGAAGGTGATCCCGTCCCGCTCGAAGGTCATGACCGAGCTGGTCACCGAGATTCCGCGCTGCTGCTCGATCTTCATCCAGTCGGAGCGTGCGCGGCGCGCAGCCCCGCGCGCCTTGACCTCGCCCGCGAGATGGATAGCGCCGCCGGTCAGCAGCAGCTTTTCGGTCAGCGTGGTCTTACCCGCGTCAGGGTGCGAGATGATCGCGAATGTACGGCGGTCTGAAGTCATGGTTCTCTTAGGAGCGCGCGACGCGGAAGCCGGCGAAGTCCTGGCTCACCGGCATCAGCTCGATGCGGTTGATGTTGAGATGCGGGGGCAGTTCGGCGATCCACATAATCGTGTCGGCGATGTCCTGCCCGGTCATCGGGTCGGCACCGCGATAGAGGTCGTCCGACGCCTGCTGGCTGCCGGTGCGCACGACGGTGAATTCGGTCTCGACCATGCCCGGCTCGATGCTGGTCACGCGCACGCCGGTGCCGTGGAGGTCCGCGCGCAGGGCGAGCGTGAAGTGGTTCGCGAAGGCCTTCGAACCGGCATAGACATTGCCGCCCGGATAGACATAGCTGCCCGCCACCGAGCCGATCGCGATGATCGCGCCTTTGCGCGCGATGAGCACGGGCAGCAACTTGCGGGTGAGCACCACCATGGCCGACACATTGGTGTCGATCATGGTCTGCCAGTCGTCGAGATTGGCTTCCTGCGCGGGCGCGAGGCCCTGCGCGAGCCCTGCATTGTTCACCAGCAGGTCGATGCCCGCGAAGTCTTCCGGCAAGGCAGCTATTGCCGCATCCATCGCCTCGGTATCGCGCACGTCGAAACAGGCGGGATGGACCTTGTCCGCACCAAGTTCCTCGACCAGCGCATCGAGCCGTTCCTGGCGCCGCCCGGTGGCCACGCAGCGCCAGCCGCTCGCGACCAGCGTGCGGACGGTGGCCTCACCAATGCCTGCGGTGGCTCCGGTGACGAAGGCGGTCTTCATCCGCGAAGCTCCGCGCCCTGCTTGGCGGCGTTCTTCACGATGTTGTCGGAAATCGCCTTGATCTCTTCATCGGTAAAGCTCTTTTCGCCAGGCTGGAGCACGACTTCGACTGCGACCGACTTCTTGCCTTCGGGCACGCCCTGTCCGGCGAAGACGTCGAAGACGCGCGCGTCGACGATGGCCTTCTTGTCCGAACCGCGCACGGCCTTCACGAGGTCGCCAGCCGCAAGGTCGGCGGGGACGAGGAAGGCGAAGTCGCGGGTGATCGCCTGCAATGCGGGCGGCGAATAGGCCGAGCGGGCAAAGCCGCCGCCCTTCTTGGCGGGGATCGCGTCGAGGAAGATCTCGACCGCCATCACCGGCCCGTCGATGTCGAAAGCCTTGAGCGTATTCGGGTGGATCGCTCCGAAGCGGGCGAGCACGTTCTTGGGGCCTAGGCGCAGCGTGGCCGACTGGCCGGGGTGAAACTGGTCGCCAGCCTCGCCCATCACCATCAGGTTTGCGACCGGCGCACCGGCGGCTTCGAGCAGCGCCATGGCTTCGGCCTTGGCATCATAGGCGTCGAATTTCGCCGCCTTTCCGCTGGCCCAGCCGCGCGGGGTCTTCTCGCCCGATAGCACCACGCCCAGCGTCGGCTTCTCGTCGCTCGCGCCGTCTTTACCGCGGAAGTAGCGGCGGCCGATTTCGAACAGGCGCGCACCGTCGGCACCGCGGTCGGCATTGCGCTTTGCAGCCGAGAGCAGGCCGGGGATGAGCGAGGGACGCATCGCCTTCATGTCCTCGCTGATCGGGTTGTCGAGCACCCACAGCTCCGCGCCATCGGCGAAATGTTCCGCCTCGGCGGTCGGCAGGAAGGACCAGGTAATCGCCTCGTTCAGACCGCGAGCAGCCGCAGCACGGCGCAGCTTCCGCTCGACCTGTTGGAGCGGCGTGGCGGTCGGCAGCGCCACGCCGGGACGGCGCGGCAGCGGGGTGCTCTCGACATTGTCGATGCCGTGGATGCGAACCACTTCCTCGACGAGGTCGGCCGGGCCTTCGATGTCGTGGCGGCGCGGCGGGCAGGTTACCGTCCAGTCGTCGCCGACCGTGAAGTCGAGCGAGGTCAGGATGGCGCGCTGCTCGTCCTGCGAAACCGCGATGCCGCCAAGACGCTCGGTCAGCTCGGGGTCGAACTTCACGGTCTTTGCTTCGGTCGGCGGGGTGCCTGCCCGCACCACCTCGGTCGGCGTGCCGCCGCAGGTCTTCACGATGAGGTCGGTCAGCAGCGCGAGGCCATCGTCGAGGAAAGCCGGATCGACGCCGCGCTCGAAACGCGTGCGCGCATCCGAGGCGAGGCCGAGCTTGCGGCCCGTCACGCCGATGCGCTCGGGATCGAAATAGGCGATCTCGAGGAGGACATCGGTCGTGCTTGTCGTCGCGCCCGAATGTTCGCCGCCCATGATGCCGGCAATATCGTGCACGCCATTGTCGTCGGCGATCACGGTCATGGTGTCGTCGAGCGTGTAGGTTTTCTCGTTGAGCGCTTCGACCGTCTCGCCGTCCTTTGCGCGGCGAGCGACGACTGCGCCCGACAGCTTGGCGAGATCATAGACGTGTGCCGGACGCCCGAAGGCAAGCATGAGGTAGTTGGTCGCATCGACCAGTGCCGAGATAGGGCGCTGGCCCGCCGCGATGAGGCGGCGCTGCATCCATTCGGGCGAAGGCTTGGTATTGTCGACCCCGCGAATGACGCGGCCGTAGAAGGCCGGGCAGCCTTCCGGATCGTCGGTGCGGATTTCGACCGGGCACTCACCCGACGCCACGATTTCCGAGGCTTCGACCGGCTTGAACGTGCCGAGGCCGGCAGCGGCAAGATCACGCGCTATGCCCTGCACGCCCATGCAATCGGGGCGGTTCGGCGTGATCGCCACATCGAATACAGGCGAGGCATCGTGATATTCGGCGAAGGTCTGGCCAACCGGCGCGTCCTCGGGCAGCTCGATAATGCCATCGTGCTCTTCGCCGAGTTCGAGCTCGCGCACCGAGCACATCATGCCGTTCGATTCCACGCCGCGGATGGCGCTCTTGCGCAGTTCCATGCCGTTGGCCGGGACCACCGCGCCGGGAAGGCCCAGCACGCCTTTCATACCCGCACGCGCATTGGGCGCGCCGCAAACGACCTGCAGCGGGTCGCCCTCGCCGGTATCGACAGTGAGGACCTGCAGCTTGTCGGCATCGGGATGCTTGGCGGCAGTCAGCACCTTGGCGACGCGGAAGCCGGAAAGCTTCTCCGCCGGGTCCTCGATGCCTTCGACCTCATGGCCGATGCGATTGAGCGCAGCCGCGATGTCCGCCGCGCTTGCGTCGGTTTCAAGGAAGTACTTCAGCCATTCGAGCGAGAACTTCATGCGCCTGCTCCCACGCCTGCGGAGAGGGTCGGCTGGTCGAAGGGCGAGAAGCCGTAGTGGTCCAGCCAGCGCTGGTCGCCGTCGAAGAAGGCGCGCAAATCATCCATCCCGTATTTGAGCATGGCGAGGCGGTCGACGCCCACGCCGAATGCGAAACCCTGCCATTCGTCCGGATCGAGCCCGGCGAATTCAATTACGCGGCGATTGACCATGCCGCTGCCGAGAAGTTCCATCCAGCCATGGCCCGGCGCATCGCCGTCACCGCCGAGCACGCGGCGACCACCGACGTCCTTCCAGCCCACATCGACCTCGACCGAAGGTTCGGTGAAGGGGAAGTAGGAGGGGCGCAGGCGCAGCACGATATCGTCGCGCTCGAAGAAAGCCTTGAGAAAGGTCTCTAGCGTCCACTTGAGGTGGCCGAGGTTGATATCCTTGTCGATGACGAGGCCTTCGACCTGGTGGAACATCGGCGTGTGCGTGGCGTCGCTGTCCGAGCGGTAGACGCGGCCCGGCGCGATGATGCGGATCGGCGCACCCTGCTTCATCATGCTGCGGATCTGCACCGGCGAAGTATGCGTGCGCAGAAGCATGCGGTTGCCGTCGGCATCGCGGTCGGGGAAGTAGAAGGTGTCGTGCATGGCGCGCGCGGGGTGCGTTTCGGCCATGTTGAGCGCGGTGAAATTGTGCCAGTCGTCCTCGATCTCGGGTCCGGTGGCGACCGAGAAGCCGAGGTCGGCAAAGATTTCGGCCAGCTCGTCCATCACCTGGCTCACCGGGTGCACGCTGCCCTTGGGCGCTTCCGGCGCAGGCAGGGTGAGGTCGAGCCGTTCGGTGGCGAGCTTGCGCTCCAGTTCCTCGGCCTCGAAAGCCTCTTTCCGCGCAGTAATCGCGTCGGCGACCGCCGTACGCGCGCCCTGGATTTTCGGGGCCTGTTCCTGCCGCTCTTCGGGCGTCATCTTGCCCAGCGTCTTCATCAGCGCAGAGATGCTGCCCTGCTTGCCGAGGAATTCGATACGCAGCGCCTCAAGCGCCTCGGCGTCGTCCGCCGCTTCGATGCGGGCCAGCGCATCGGATTGCAATTGTGCCAGATCGGTCATGCTACTCTCGACAGGGATTCGTCTTCGCGGCTGCCTCTAGCGGCAAGCGGCGCAATGCTAAACCCCAGTTTCGTCCTCGAGCACCTGACCCGGCCCTTGGAGCGCCTGATGCGGAACCCCCGCAGTAGCGCTGGTCACCGCAACCGCCGCCCTGACGATCGGGTGGTCGCGCTCGGCATATTCGCTCGGGGTCATTCCCATCACCGCCTTGAAGTCGCGGATGAAGTGGGCCTGGTCCCAGTAATGCGTGTCGAGCGCATTTATCCAGTTCATCGAGGGGTCGAGCATGTATTTGCCGAGACTGCGCAGGAAACGTTGCTTCTTGAGCAGCGCGCGCGCGGGAAAGCCGAAATGCCGCTTGCAGAAACGCTCGAACGTGCGCGGGTTCTTGCCCGCCATCGCGGCCAGCGGGGCAACCGCGGTGGTATCTTCCGACAGCAGGCTGAGATGGACGGCATGGATGGTGCTTTCCTCGCGCGGGCGGCTGCCCAGGAGGGCGCGGAAGCATGTCGTAATCCGCTCGGCGCAGGCAACCATGTCGTCGCCATCCTCAAGCAGCGAATCCAGCAGGTCGGCGAGTGGTTCGAGCCCCTCAACCTCGTTGATGTCGCGGAAGCTGTTGGCCATTTCGAAGGCCGGATAACCCACCAATCGCGCCCATCCGGCGGGGGTGAGGCCGATACCCCAGAACTTGCCGTTGCTGATGCGCAGCCGGGTGACGCGGTTGGTGGCACCGGAAATGACGGCGGCAGGGACATCGACCAGCGGGTCGTCCCCGATGCAGGCCTCGTAGATGTCGGCCGTCCCGGTGCGCAAATTGGCCTGCTCGGGAGGCAGCCAGTCTTCTACCAGCGTGTCTTCGGCGACTTCGGTGCGATAGCAACCCAGCGTGTAGGGGGCGAGGTCGGGCGCGAGGCCGATGACCCGCAGGCGCAGGCCGCCGGAGTTGAATTCGCTTATCGCAGGTGCGGAGTCGCCCATGGACGGCCCCTATCGGCGCAATTGTGCTTTAAAAGCAAGGGGGAGAGCCTCAACCGCCCGGCTTGCCCGGCCTGTGCAGCACCTGCATCGCCGCGCCCGCCGTGGCCATGCGCGCCCCGGCAGCCGCCGACAGCACCGGATGGTCGAGCGCGGCATATTGGCGCGGTGTCATTTTCATGAAGTGCTTGAAGTCGCGCACGAAATGCGCCTGGTCATGGTAATGCGCGTCGAGTGTCTCGATCCATTTCATCGACGGATCGAGCATGAATTGCGCAAGGCTGCGCAGGAAGCGCTGGCGCCGCAGGAGCAATTGCGGCGAGAAGCCGAACACGTCGCGGCTGAAACGCTCGAGCGTGCGCACCGACATTCCGGCAGCTTCGGCAATTTCGGCGACCGTGTGGACAGCAGGGTCGACCAGCCTGCGCTGCACCGACAGGATGGCCTTCTCGCGCGGTGCGGCGCTTGCGAGCGCATCGAGGAAATGGTCCGATAGCGAGGCGCAGACTGCGTGCGCATCCTCTTGCGCATCGCGCAGGAGCGGGGCCACGCCGGCCAGCACGGACAATTCGGGATGGGCTGCCGGGTCGCTGATCCGGTCGCTGAAATCGCTGGCCGACGCAGAGGTCAGCCGTGCCCAGCCCAGCGGCAGGATACCGATACCCCAGCTTGTCCCGTCGGTCGCCTCGAACAGGTTGGTGAGCGTGGTGGGTCCCGTCAGGCTGAGCGCGGGGATGGGTTCGGGGTCGCCCGCCCCGATGGCCGCCTTGACCGAACCTTCCGGGAAATACCGCAGGTTGGTCCACTCGGGGTGCAGGTAATCGACCACCGGGTCATCCATCGCACCCGAAATGCGCATGCGATAATAGGTCGTGATGAAGGGGCGCAATTCTTCCCGCGGAAGAAAGAATTCGAGGTCGACCCTGTGACGCGCAACCCGGCCCCGGTTCATTCGGCCTCGTCGTCCGGTTCGAAATGGCGCGGCGTGTCGAGCGTCTGCACAGGCGAACCCCAGACCCTTTGCCGCTCTTCCATGAAGGCAGCGAGGACAGGATGCGGCATTGCGGCATATTGCGTCGGCGACATGCCCATGAAGGTGTGGAACTCGTGCACGAAATGCGCCTGGTCGTGATAGTGCCGGTCGATCGTTTCGGTCCAGCTCTTGCCGTCCGACAGCATGAAGGCCGCAAGGCTGCGCATCATGCGCTGGCGGCGCAGGAGCAACCTTGGGGGGAAGCCGAAGTGCCTGCGACACAGGCGTTCCAGCGTGCGGGTGGTGATGCCGACCCGCTCTGCCAGCGTGCCCACCTCGATGAGATAGGGATCGACCATGGCCTCGTGGACCTTGAGGATACGGGACGCGTCGCGCGGCATCGGCGCAAGGTCGCGGAAAAATTCGGTGATCAGCGCAAATTGCGCCGCGTCGTTTTCACCTCCCGAGCACAAGGCGTTGTGAAGCGGCGTGAAGCGGGAAAAGACTTCGCTCTGGTGCCCGTCGCAAATCGTATTGGCAAATTCGTCCGCCGGAGCGGCCATATAGCGCGCCCACCCCAGGGGCAGGAGGCCGATGCCCCACATGCTCGTGGCAGGCAGTTCGAACCGCATCGGGAGCGAACTGGGTCCGGTGGCCTGGAAGGAAGAGGTCACCGCATCACCGCCCTCGGGCGGGTAGGCATGCGGAGGTTCGCCCATGAAGAAACGCAGGTTCGACCATTCGGGCTGGAGGTAGTCGGACAGGATTTTGCCCCTGGGGGGCCTCACCTCCATCTTGTAGAATGTCGTGAAGCACGGCGCGAGGTCGTCGGGCGGAGCGAAAAAACGCACCGCGACCTGGGGCACTGCACCGGTTGTATTGCCCTCGCTCATTCAGCGCAGCCTAGCGCATTTTGGAGGGCTTCTCCATCTGCGATAAAAGAAAACGGGCACTCCCGTTGCCGGAAGCGCCCGTTTTACTTGCAATCGGACCGGCGAATTAGGCGGGAAGCGCCTTCTTGGCCTGTTCGATGATCGTCTTGAAAGCAGCGCCTTCGTTCATGGCGAGGTCTGCCATGACCTTGCGATCGAGTTCGATGCCGGCGAGCTTGGTGCCGTGCATGAACTGCGAATAGGTCAGGCCTTCGGCGCGAACCGCAGCGTTGATGCGCTGGATCCACAGGGCGCGGAAGTTGCGCTTTTTGACCTTGCGGTCGCGGTATGCGTACTGGCCGGCCTTTTCGACCGCCTGGCGCGCGACGCGGATGGTGTTCTTGCGGCGACCGCGATAGCCCTTGGCCTGGTCTAGGAGCCGCTTGTGCTTCTGGCGCGTGGTAACGCCGCGTTTAATGCGAGGCATATCAGTATCTCCTTAGTTCGCGATCAGTTGAGGCCGTAGGGCGCCCAGCTCTTGACGGCTTTCCAGTCGGCTTCGGACAGGACAGTCGTGCCGCGGTTCTGGCGGATATACTTCGCATTGTGGCTGGACAGGCGGTGGCGCTTGCCGGCGACACCATGCTTGACCTTGCCGGTTGCAGTGATCTTGAAGCGCTTCTTCACACCGCTCTTGGTCTTCAGCTTGGGCATTTTCATCTCCTTGTCAGAGACACGTCGCGCCAGCCCTGGCAGCCCTAATGGCCAGACCGGCGGGGAATCACGTGTCGGTGAAGGGCGCGCAAATAGCCGTTGTGCGCGATATTGCAAGTCAGAAATGGGCGAGATAGCCGCCGTCGACCGCGATACTCTGCCCGGTAATGTAGCTTGCATCACCCGAGGCGAGAAAGGCCACCGCGCCTGCTATCTCGTGCGGTTCGCCCCAGCGACCGAGCGAGGTGCGGCGTGCAAGGTGCCGGGCGATGGCTTCGTCCGCGACCATTTCGGCATTGGCCTCGGTGGCGAAATAGCCGGGCGCAACAGAATTGACCGTAATCCCGTCGGCCCCAAGTTCCGCCGCCAGCGCGCGGGTCAGGGCGGCCAGCCCGCCCTTGCTCGCAGTGTAGGCGGCATCGCCGCGCGCGATCTCGGCCGCAATCGAGGTGATATTGATGATCCGCCCGTAGCCGCGTGCGCGCATCAGCGGCGCGGCGCGCCGGGCCAGGTCGAAGGGCGCGACGAGGTTGGTATCGAGCAGCCGGGCCATGTCGGCCCGCGAAATATCCCCCAGCTCTCGCCGGTCGCGCTCTCCGACATTGTTGACGAGGATGTCGAGGCCGCCCTCGCCGAAAGTGGCGAATGCGGCGCAAGTGGCTGCCTCATCGCTGACGTCGAAGGGGAGCGGCTGCGCATTGCCGCCGATGGCTTCGCAGGCTTTGCGCAAGGCGTCTGCGTCCCGCCCTCCCATGAATACGACAGCCCCGTCGCCCGCCAGGCGCTTGGCAATTTCGAACCCCAGACCGCGCGCTGCGCCGGTCACGAGGGCCACGCGGCCTTCCAGTTTTCCCCCTGCACTCATGTCAGTGCTCGTAGATCATCTTTACCGTCATGCCACCATCGATATTGAGGTGTTGCCCGGTTACGAAACCGGCACCGTGCAGATATTCCACTGCCCCAGCGATATCTTCGGGCCTGCCGATGCGTCCGACGGGATGTTGCTCGCGGTCTTTGTCGCGGTGCTCGGGATGGCTGCGCGCGCCGCGTTTCTGCCACGGGCCGGTCTCGATCCAGCCCGGACGGATGGCGTTGACGCGAATGTCCGGCCCGAGCGTCACGGCCATCGAGTGAGTCAGCGCATCGAGCCCGCCCTTGGCCGCGGCATAGGCGAAGGTTTCAGGCTCGCTCATCACTGCGCGCGTCGAGGAGATATTGGCAATGCTCGCCTGCCCTGCCCGCCTGAGGTGCGGCAGGCTGGCGCGCGACACGAGGAAGGCGGCGGTCAGGCTTGCGTCGAGCCACGCCTGCCAGTCGGCGAGGTCGAGGTCTTCGAGTGGCCCGCAATAGGGATCGGAAATGCCCGAGTTGTTGACGAGGCAATCGAGCCCGTCGTCGCCCAGCCATTCGGCGATGCGTTCGAAAGCGCGCGAAACCTCGCCTTCCCTGCCGGTGTCGCAGGTCAGCAGCAGCGCCTGTTCGCGCGGCAAGGCATCGCGTAGCTGGGCCAGCGCCTCGCTATCTATGTCGAGGCCGATCACCCGCCAGCCGAGGCCGGCGAAGTGCATCAGGATGGCGCGGCCGATGCCATTGCCCGCCCCGGTCACGCATATCGTCTTCGCTCTATCCATGGCGCTGCAACGGGTGCGGCGCGGTGAAGGTCCGGGAAGGCCCATGAAAAAGGGGCAGCAGGGCCAAAAGCCCGCCGCCCCTCATCTGGTCGTTCTTGCGAACGGCGCTGTTTAGAAGCGCGCGCCGGTCGAAATGCCGAAAATCAGGCGCTGGAGGTCATAGCCCCAGACGTCGTTGTTTCCGCTGACGCCGAACTCGCCGCGAGCGTAAATGGTCTCGGAGAAACCATGCTCGTAGCCGATGGCGAAGTTGTAACCACCGAAGGTGTCACGTGCGTCGACGTCGTAGATGACACCGCCGTCTGCGAAGCTGCCCTCGAGGGCCGCGGTCTGCTGGCCGTAGCCGAGCTTGCCGTAAAGCAGGCCGGTATCGCCGCTGGCGAGGCCAACCTGCAGGCCGGTCGCCCAATATTCGGGGGCCGTGAAGCAGACGCCTTCTTCACAGGTTTCAAGGCTCGAGAAATCATAGGTGAAGTACGGACCGACGGTCACGTTTTCGCCGACGGGGAAATCGTAGCCTGCTTCGAAGCCGACACCGATGCCGTTGCCGAATTCGACGGTCTCGCCGACCTGGTAGTAATAGATACCTTCGTAACGGATCTCTGCCGGATCGCTGATGGTTTCGTAGAACACGCGGCCTTCCACGCGGAAGCCCGACTTGTATTCGGCTCCGGTGACGTAGTCGTCGGTTTCTTCATATTCGCCCTGCGCGTGTGCCGCGACAGGCATGCAGGCACCGGCCATGGCCAATGCGAGAACAATCTTCTTCATAATAATACAGACCCTGAATTAGCCCTTGAATTGCCGTCCAATCGGCGGCTGCGCTTTAAAAGCCAATCGTTGGAATTCTATAAACAAAGACATTCAGGTCACAGAAGCGGGCGGGACTGTTGCTTATTTACCCCAGCCCCATGGCCTCGAGCACATCCTCGAGCCGTGCCGGGTCGCCGATGGCGAGCGCGGTACCGTCGCTTCCGGCGTGAAGCGGCTCGCCAGACCAGTCGCACATCAACCCGCCCGCCCCTTCGACGATGGGAGCCAGCGCAGCGAAATCGTGCAGCTTGAGGCCCGCCTCGCATACGAGGTCGATATGCCCGCTCGCGACGAGCCCGTAATTGTAGCAATCGCCGCCATAGATGATCTTGCGCTCGGCCACCGCCTTGGCAAGTCCCATGAAGTGGTCGGCCTCGCCCTCGGTAAAGGCATGCGGGCTGGTCGTGCCCAGCACCGCGCCCGACAATTCGCGGCAGGCAGCGGTGCGGACGGGCTTGCCGTTGAAGGTCGTCTCATGCCCCATGCGTCCGGCCCAGCGCTCGCGCCCGATCGGCTGGTCGATGATGCCGAGCACGGGGAAGCCGTCCTGCAGCAGGGCGATAAGCGTACCGAAAATCGGCCGACCGGCGATGAAGCTGGTGGTCCCGTCGATGGGATCGAGCACCCACTGGCGCCCCGCACCCTCGTTGCGCGTCCCGTATTCCTCGCCGATGATGCCGTCATCGCCGCGCTCGGCCTCGAGAATCGCGCGCATGGCTGCCTCGGCGGCGCGGTCCGCTTCGGTGACGAAGGTGCGGTCCTCCTTCTGCTCCTGGTCCCAATCGCCGCGGAACAGCGGGCGGATAGCGTCGCCTGCGGCATCGGCGAGGCGGTGGGCGAGGTCGAGATCGGAACGTGTAGCCATGGGTGCGCATTTGACAGGTGCGCGGCATTGGTCAAGACGCACTGCACGACCGACGTCGCCCTTCGGGTCGCACTGAAGGGAACAGATGATGAGCCTTAACCGGCGTCCCCCTCCCAAGCCGCACCGCGCAAATGGCCGCTCTGCTGCGCTCGCTTCGTCCACCGGGCTGACGCGCGACGGCTTGCCGCTTGCCTATAGCCGCGCGCCCGCTCGCGATATTGCTCCCTGGGTCCAGTCGCTCGCGGTGGTGGACATCGAAGACGGGACCGGTCGGCGCCGCTGCGGCTTCTTTTCCGACAATCCGGTCATCCGGGTCCCCTTACGCGGCCAATGGCGTTTCCAGACCGCCGACGGACCGCGCGATTTCGACGCAAGGCACGGTAGCCGGACGCTCTACTTCGGTCCCCAGACCAGGGAAATGGAGGTCGAGGTCAGGGGGCCCATACGATTCCTCATGGTGCAGTTCCATCCCGGTGCCCCGTCGTTCGACCAGTCGAAAACGCACGAGGAGACACTCGACCGGATCGAATGCTTCGATTCCGACATTCCCGGTGACATCCGGCGCGCCGACTATGACGTGAACGAGAGCCGGGAAACCTGGCTCGACCAGTTCGAGGAGCGATGCCGGCAGGTCCTGTTCCAGCGCGTCAAGACACCGCCCGAGGAGATGTCGCTGGCAATCAGCCAGCGCCTGTTGACCGACGTCGATTTCGATCTCGACGAGGTGGCCGAGCAATTCGGCGTGAGCCGGCGCACGGTCGAGCGCCATGTGAGGACCAGCTTCGGAATCAGCCCCAAGCAGGCCGTCCGCCGCGCCCGCGCCCTCGACATGGCAGCAGCGCTGCTGGGAGTCGCCATGCCGGAAGAGGAAGCCGATTTCCGCCTGCGCTATTTCGACCAGTCGCACATGACGCGCGAGATCCAGCACTTCTTCGGGACCTCGCCCGGAGCGCTTGCCCGTATGGAAGCCGTACTGCTGCGCATCGACCTCGAAATCCGCCAGATGCGGCGGCTCGAGGCGATGGACGAACTGGGCGTGGCGCAAGTGCCCTGGCGCGACCCGGAGGCCGAACCGCCGACCAACGGCGCGGCTTAGTCGAACAGCGAGCTGACCGAGCTTTCGTCGGCGATGCGGCGCACGGCCTCGCCGATCAGCGGGGCGATGGTGAGGATACGGATTTTGTCCGAATCCTTGGCTGCTTCGGTCGGCTTGATGGAATCGGTAATCACCAGTTCCTTCAGCGCCGAACCGTCGACACGCGCGACTGCGCCGCCCGACAGCACGCCGTGGGTGATATAGGCAGTGACCGAAGCCGCACCCTCGTCGAGCAGCGACTGGGCGGCGTTGCACAGCGTGCCGCCCGAATCGATGATGTCGTCGATCATGATGCAGTGGCGGTTTTTCACGTCGCCGATAATGTTCATGACCTCGCTCTCGCCCGGACGGTCGCGGCGCTTGTCGACGATGGCCAGCGGCGCGTTGTCGAGACGCTTGGCCAGCGCACGCGCGCGGACTACGCCGCCGACGTCGGGCGAGACGACCATCAGATCCTGGTCGCCATAACGCGCCTGGATGTCGGCTGCCATGACCGGCGCACCGAAGAGGTTGTCGGTCGGGATGTCGAAGAAGCCCTGGATCTGGCCTGCGTGGAGGTCGACGGCGAGCACGCGGTCGGCGCCGGCCTCGGTGATGAGGTTGGCGACCAGCTTGGCCGAAATCGGCGTACGCGGGCCGGGCTTCCGGTCCTGCCTTGCATAGCCGAAATAGGGGACAACTGCAGTGATGCGGCGGGCCGAGGCGCGCTTCAGCGCATCGATGCAGATGAGCAGTTCCATGAGGTTATCGTTCGCGGGATAGCTCGTGGACTGGACCACGAAGACATCCTCGCCGCGCACGTTCTCGTGGATCTCGACGAAGATTTCCTCGTCCGCGAAGCGGCGCACCTGCGCATCGACAAGCGGCATTTCAAGATAACCCGCAATCGCGCGTGCGAGCGGCAGGTTCGAGTTGGCGGCCATGATTTTCATGAAAGCGAATCCCCGTCGGAAGCTGTGACCCCCGCCTAGCCTAGCGTCACGGGATTGCAACATGGCCAAGCGCGGTTTTGCGCCCCTTTGCCGAAAATTTGGCCGGTAGCAGTTACAACCTGCGCCTTAGACGCGATGTTCGCCCTTGATCCAGCGCACCGTGCCGGAGCTGGCGCGCATGACCACGCTTTCGGTCGTCATCTTGCCGCCGCGCAGGTACTTCACGCCGTCAAGCAGCGATCCGCTGGTCACGCCGGTTGCGGCAAAGATGCAGTCGCCTTTCACGAGATCATCCCGCGTGTAGATGCGGTCCAGGTCCTCGATGCCCCATTTGGCGGCGCGAGCCTTTTCATCGTCGTTGCGGAAGACGAGGCGGCCGTTGAACTGACCGCCGACGCAGCGCAGCGCTGCTGCCGCGAGCACACCCTCGGGTGCGCCGCCCTGGCCCATGTACATGTCGATGGTGGTGTCCTCGTCGGTCACCGCGATGACGCCGGCCACGTCGCCATCGCCGATCAGCACCACGCCGCAACCGATGCCGCGCAGTTCGGCGATGAGGTCGGCATGGCGCGGGCGGTCGAGCACACAGACGATGATGTCGGAAGGTTCGACGCCCTTGGCCTTCGCCACCGCCTCGACATTCTCGGTCGGCGACTTGGCGAGGTCGATGATGCCTTCGGGGTAGCCGGGGCCTACAGCGAGCTTGTCCATGTAGACGTCCGGCGCGTTGAGCAGGCAGCCTTCCGCGCTGGCGGCGAGCACGGCAAGCGAGTTGGGGCCGGCCTTGGCGGTAATCGTCGTGCCCTCGAGGGGGTCGAGCGCAATGTCGATCTTCGGTCCGCGGCCGGGCGCGCCGCCGACCTTTTCGCCGATGAAGAGCATGGGCGCCTCGTCGCGCTCGCCTTCGCCGATGACCACCGTGCCGTCGATTTCGAGCGTGTCGAAGGCCTTGCGCATCGCCTCGACCGCAGCGGCATCGGCGGCCTTCTCGTCGCCGCGTCCGATGAGCTTGGAAGCGGCCACGGCAGCAGCCTCGGTCACGCGGACCATTTCGAGGACGAGGACGCGGTCGAGCGGATTGCCGGGAGTCGAGTTCATGGGGGGTTCAGTCCTTGAAAGCATGGGTGCGACGCGAACGAAGGCGCGCCTGTGAATTCGTATGCGCGGGCCGATAGACAGGGAGGGCCGGATTGTCGAGATGGAGCCTGCGATTTGCGATGTCCGCCCCGCTGATGGTGGTCGCCATGCCGCTGGCAGCGCAGGAGGCCGCTGAGCCGAAGGACGCGCTCGAGGCGCAGACCGGAGAGCCGCCGCTGACCATCGACATCCTCGCCGCGCGCGAAGAGGCCGAGGACGAAATCTATGAGGACTGCGAAGACGATCAGGATGCAGCCGTCCTCATCGGCGAAATTGTGGTCTGCCGGAAGCGCAGCGGGGACGAGAACCGGCTCTACGACAAGGAAACCGCCGAGCGGAAGCATGCGGAGCGGACGATGCATCACAACGACCCGCAGGCGCCCGAGGCGTTCGGTATACCCAACCACGGCTTCGTGGCAGCGCGCGGGTGCTTCCTCCCGCCTTGCCCGCCGCCGCCAGCCTATATGATCGACTTCGACGAATTGCCCGACACACCGGTCGGCTCGGATGCCGACCGCATGGCGCGCGGCCTCGCGCCGCGCGGTTATTCGGCCAACCCCGATGGCTCGGTGACAGTCGCGGACGAACCGCGCCTGCAGGGCAATGCCGATGAACTCGGCCTGCCCGAACCGCTCAATCCTTCAGGATCGGCATCACCAGCGGAGGAGCCGTCAGGCTAGGCGAGCCGTCGAGCAGTTCGAGCGCCTTCGTCACGCAGCGTTCGGGGCCCTCATGCGTGACCATCGCCACCTGCACGTCACCTCCCTCGTGGTCGCGCCCGCGCTGGATGAGGCTTTCGATCGAGACATCGGCATCGCGCATCGCGGCGGTAATTTCCGCCAGCACGCCGGGACGGTCGGCCACGGTGAAGCGGATGTAGTCGCGCCCCACGCGGTTGCCCGGGTCGGCGGGCGGATAGGTGACGAGGCTGGTTGTCGGCACCGAGAAAGGCGCGCCGCTCTGCCCGCGCGCGATGTCGATGAGGTCGGCTACCACGGCGCTGGCCGTGGGTTTGTCTCCAGCACCTGCACCCTGGAACAGCAGGCGTCCGGAGAAATCGCCTTCTGCCACCACCGCGTTGGTCGGGCCTGTCACCGCGGCGAGCGGGTGCCGGAAAGGTACGAGGCAGGGCCGCACGCGCTGGAGCAGGCGGCAATCGTCGCCCTCGCTGACAAGCGAGGCGATGCCGACGAGGCGGATGACGTAGCCAAGACTGTCGGCCTGCGCGATGTCGCTTGCGCGCACCTCGGTGATACCTTCGGTCCGGACGTTCTCGAAATCGATACGCGTACCGAAGCCGATGGCGGCGAGGATGGCGAGCTTGTGCGCCGCGTCCACGCCCTCGATGTCGAATGCGGGGTCGGCCTCGGCATAGCCCTTGTCCTGCGCGGCAGCGAGCATCTCGTCGAAGTCCGCGCCGGTCTGCTCCATCTCGGAGAGCACGTAATTGCAGGTGCCGTTGAGGATGCCGTAGATGCGGGTCAGCGCATTGGCCGCCGTGCCTTCGCGCAGCCCCTTGAGAACCGGAATGCCGCCCGCCACTGCGGCCTCGAAGGCGAAGGGCGAGTTATGGATCGCCGCCGCTTCGGCAAGTTCGAGGCCGTGATGCGCGACCATCGCCTTGTTGGCCGTCACCAGCCCCTTGCCCGCATCGAAGGCAGCACGCGCGAGGGTGAGCGCAGGACCATCCGAGCCGCCGACGAGTTCGACCACGACATCGACATCGGCGCGCTCCGCCATGGCGTGCATGTCGTCGACCCAGGCATAGGGCGAGAGGTCGACGCCGCGGTCCTTCCCGCGCTCCCGTGCAGTGACGGCCGTGATTTCGATTGGCCGCCCGGCGCGCGCGGCGATCATGTCGCGATTGGTCTCGATGAGGCGGATGACGCCGACACCGACCGTACCCAGCCCGGCAAGGGCTATGCGAAGCGGCTCAGCCATCGACCGTCTCCCGCGCGGGGAAACCGAAGGCATAGCGCACCGCATCGGGCACAGGTGTCGGGCGGCCTTCGGGCAAGTCGACATGGACCGTCAGCAGGCGAATCTCCGCGCGCAGCGAGCCGTCGTCGGCGCCATGCAATGTAATCTGCGTCCGCATGCTCGAATTGCCGATGCTTTCGATTGTCAGGCGGCCCTCGATAAGCTCGTCGAGACGGATGGGAGCGAGGTAATCGACCTCCGCCTTGCGCACGTGGAATTCGACATCCTTGGGCATGCCATTGGCGCGCGCCTCGCGGAAATGCTCGCTGACGAGGACATCGGCATATTCGAGATAGCGCGAATTGAAGACGACGCTCTGCGGGTCGACTTCGGCATAGCGCACGCGGAAAGTGTGTCGGAACGGTTCCATGCGCCCCCGCCTAGCGCATGGGCGGCGGGGGCGTGAACCAGTTTGTCTTGACCCGCCCTAAGCTGGGCGTGTGCGGCTGCTTGTCAGAGCGAGCGGTCGCAACTGCCCAGCTGCTCGACCACATAAGCATAGTCGCGGGCAGCCATCGCCCGCGCCCGCGGATCGCGCGACAGGTTCGCCTGCGCAGGCAGGTCGGACGGCAGCGAACAGGCAAGGCGGTACCATTCGAGCGTTTTCTTCGCAGGCGGACGCGCCGACTGGTCGACGATCTCGCTCCAAGAGACACCCCAGCGCACCGGCTGGTTGGGGCGGCGGACCACGGTAATCGAGACCGGGCCGTCGTTTGCGGTATCGAGGAAAAGCTGGGTTTCGGATTCGCCAACCAGCGTGCCCTCGACCGCCAGCGCATCACCGACGCGGACGATTGCGGGGGGCGCATCGGGTGCCACGAGCGCGGTCAGGACCGGGCGCAGCCGTTCTTCGAAAGCGGCGCTGTAAGGCTGCTGCGCGCCCTTGCCGACGAGCTGGAGCATGCCCGGCCGTCCGGGTACGGACCGCGCGAACAGGAGCACTTCGCTCTTCTTGAGCTTGGGGGCCTTGCCCTTTGAATTGAGCGGGACATCGACAAGATATTCCAGTTCCTGCCCCAGCGGCGCATTGCCCGCGATCAGCGCCAGCGTCTCGGCTTCTATATAAAGGCGCACATGGCCCGGTGCGACATCGGGGGCGCGCTCGGGCTTCAGGGCAACCTGATCGACGATTCTCGCGCGGATAACGAGCGGGGCGGCCTCTGCGAGATCGACCATATCCGCATAAGTGAGCGCGGCAGGGGGAGCCGGTTGTGCGGCCAGCGGAGCGGCCAGCGCAAGGCCTGCAGCTGCAGCGAGAATCGGCAATTTGGACATGGCGTTGAAATAAACCTTTCGTAAAAACCGTCTCTTGGTTCCATCCGGAAACTTTGGAGCATGTCAAAGCGTTCCTTGGAGCAGAGGCCGTGAATCGACCGTGAACCGATAAAGCGCTTGCCCCGTGAAGCCCTCCACCGCTAAGGGGTGCACCATAACCGGGTTAATGATACAATATTGCCTGAGAGTTGCCATTGGCGATTTATTCGGGAACAAGCCTGGCCCAGCGCCGACGTTCCTCGAAGGGTTCGCCAAGGTGTAATAGGAATGCGGTGCCGGGGTACGGATACGTACCTACCCCCCAAACGGCGCCATGAACTGGCCCGGTGCGAATCGGGCAGACACGATGGAGTGATGCAACCGAATGGCTTATGCTGACCAACAGATGAGTAGTAATCGCGTTATCGCGATCGTCATCGTTGCCCTCATTCACATTGCCCTCGGTTACCTGCTCGTCACTGGACTCGCTATCAGCGCAGTCAAGGAAGTGGTCGAGCGCGTAACTACGGTCGATGTGGAAGAGCCCCCGCCGCCCGAGCCCGAGGACGAGCCTCCGCCGCCTCCGCCCGAACAGGAAGTGCCCGAATTCACGCCTCCGCCGGTCGTGCCGCAGCCGAAGCTGAATCCGAAGCCAAATCCTGTCTTCGACCGGACGACGACACAGATCACCGATCGTGAGCCTGATCCGTTGCCGACCAAGACCTGTCCCGGTGGCCAGACCGTCTTCGCGTCGATGGCCTGCCCGGAAGCGACCAAGACCTGCCCGAACGGTTCGACCGTTGCGGTTTCGGCCTCGTGCCCCGTGCCTTCGAAGGCACGCGGCGTGTCGCCCGACAACCTCAACCGCTGGGCCGCGCGTATCCAGGGTGACTATCCCTCCAGCGCCCTGCGCCGCGAGGAACAGGGCACCGTGACCATGCGCATCACGGTTGGTGCCAACGGCCGCGTGGAAGCCTGTTCGGTTACCGGCAGCTCGGGTTCGAGCGCGCTCGACCAGGCAGCCTGCCGCGGGATGCAGCGTTATGCTCGCTACAACCCGGCGCTCAACGCCGCCGGCGACCCGATCAGCGAAACCACGTCGCAATCAATTCGGTATGTCCTGCCCGACTAGGGACCAGGGCAAGGACTACAGATAAATTTTCTTAGAGGACTACTCGCTATGACTTTCACTCTTCTCACCGCGGCTCCCGCAAACGAATTCGGCTTCATGGAAGCCATGGAACAGGGTGGCCCCGTCGCCTGGACGATCCTGGGTATCATGGTCATCATGTCGGTCGGTTCGTTCTACATCCTCTTCACCAAGCTGTTCGAACAGCAGAAGGTGATGAAGCAGTACAAGGACGTGCGCACCGCGTTCTGGCGCCAGAACACCCTGAAGGAAGGCGCAACCAAGCTCGAAAAGAACAGCGCATGGCGCCAGCTCGTCGACGATGCGCTCATCGCCGAAGAAAAGCACGCCAAGCTCAGCGACCAGATGGAAGCGCATGACTGGATGCACGGTTCGCTCGCGCGTTCGGAGCACAGCATCAACGCCAAGCTCGCCGGCGGCCTGCCGTTCCTCGCGACCGTGGGTGCAACCGCTCCGTTCGTCGGCCTGCTCGGTACGGTTATCGGTATCTACCGCGCACTCATCAACATCGGCATGGCCGGCTCGGCATCGATCGACAAGGTCGCAGGCCCGGTTGGTGAAGCACTCATCATGACCGCCATCGGCCTCCTGGTCGCTGTTCCGGCCGTGTTCGCCTACAACTGGCTGCAGAGCCGCAACCGTCGCATCGCCGAGATGCTGAGCGGCTTCTCGACCGACCTGCTGGCGAACATCAACTCGAACGGTTCGATCAAGCCCCCGGCGATGACCGCAACCTCGACGCAGACTGCCGGCAAGGCCGCTGCTGGCCGTACCGTCCCGGGCGCCAAGCCCGCTGCCGGCACGACCACCACGACGACCACGACCAAGCGCTAAGTCATTGGCCGGTGCGGGTGGGCAGCACCCGTCCGCACCGGCAGACTTTAGCAACGTTGTGAATATTTGAACGGATAGGATGTAAGCTATGGCGATCCAGATGGGCGGCGGCGCAGAAACGCCGATGTCGGACATCAACACCACGCCGCTCGTGGACGTGATGCTGGTGCTCCTGATCATCTTCCTCATCGCGGTCCCGGTCGCGATCCAGACCATCGAGAAGCTGGAAATCCCGGTCCTCGAGTCGCAGGAATCGAAGGACAAGGTCGAGAATCTGCTGCTGACGGTAAGCACCAGCGACGATGCCGGCCTCAGCGCAGGCGACACCGGTTTCGCGGGCGCATCGCGCAATGGCGAATGCCGGATCTACTTCAACAATACGACGCCGGTAACGTCGGACGAGCTCTACGACATGGCCTTCGAACGTCTCGACACGATCGTGACGCGTGCAGGCGGCCCCGATGCGATCATGCAGGACCCCGAGAAGATCCCGCAGGTCCATATTCGCGGGGACGTGAATGCACCCTGGTCGTGCGTTGCAGGCGCGATCTACAACGTGCAGGCGGCAGGCTACCCGACCGTCGGCTTCATCTCGAACCCGGTCGACCCCAACGGCTGATAGCGCTTTCGAGCGCTCTGGCCGGCAGGCAATTTTTCAGGAGTAACCCACCATGGCAATGTCAGGCGGCAAGGACGATGGCAGCCCGATGATGGAAATGAACATGACGCCGCTCATCGACGTCCTGCTCGTTCTCCTCATCATGTTCATCATCACCATTCCGGTCGCGACCCACTCGGTCGATATCGACCTCCCGACTCCGCCGGAGAACCCGCCGGACGTCATCGTGGAGCCGATCAAGAACAAGCTCATGATCACGCAGGATGACCAGCTGCTCTGGAACGGCAACCCGATTTCGGACGGCGAACTGGTCCAGCTGCTGCAGGAATCGACCCGCATGGATCCCGAGCCCGAGCTGCAGTTCGAACCCGAACAGCTCGCCAGCTACGATCGTTCGGTCCGTGTCCTTGAAATCATCAAGGCCAGCGGCGTCACGAAGTTCGGCTTCGTCGGCAACGAGCGTTACCGCAGCTTCGGCAAGGCCGGCATGCAGTAAGCCTTCATCGGCTACAGACAAACGGAACGAGGGGCGGGGAAATCCGCCCCTTTTTCTTTGCCTGGCGTAAGTCCGCTGAGCCCGCTGCCCGACCCTTCAATTACAGCCTCTTGCCAACATCAAATATTTGTGATGTTATCACATCAAGCAACGAGGAGACTGCCCATGCCCTTCGCCGCCCGTCGCACTTACGACCACCGCACCATGTTCAGCGACATGAACGTCACGCCCTTCATCGACGTACTGCTGGTCCTCCTCATCATGTTCATCATGGTCATTCCCATGGCCACCCATGCTTTGCTCATCCCGCTGCCCACCGACACGCCGTCGCTGGAAATCCGCGCGGAGAACACGGTCGGCATCGACGCCGCAGACCGCCTTTACTGGAACGGCCAGCAAGTCGACCGCCAGATCCTGCTCAACCAGCTGGCCGGCGCGGCCACGATGACCCCCGAACCGCTCGTCCGCTTCCAGCCCGATGCGAAGGCCAGCTACCAGACCTCCGCGCGCACGATCGCGCTCATCAAGGATGCAGGCGTCGAGAAGTTCGCCTTCATCGGCAACCATCACCATCGCGAATTCGGACGTTCGGGGGAGTGAAGCAAATGAGGCGGCGCAGGAGGCCCTACCCCAAGTTCGACCACGGCGAGCCCATCCGGCGACCCAATGTCGCACCGATTGCCGGAGTACTCATGCTGCCTGCCGTATTGTCGATGGCAAGCTACCCGACGCCCACACACGCGGTGATGATCGATCTGCCGGCACCATACCCCCATATGACCCCGACCCGAGAAGGGAGCGTGCAGCGCATATCGGTGTCCTCTTTGGGCGAACCGATGGTCAATGGCATGGTGGCTGATCGAGCCCAGTTCGCCAACCATCTCGAGTGGATTGCGCAGCAGCCTATCGCTGCGGAAGTCATCTTCGAACCAGCCGCGGACGCCCCTTATGGCGCGTCGCTTCAAGTTCTCGCCGCTCTGGCCGATAAGGGGCTGACTCGATTTTCGTCGTTCTGCTTCGGCGGAATTGAACAACACCGCAAATTCGACAAGGGCGATGGCACACCCCTCGGCATATTGTGGCACCCGCCGGAGCCCGACGTGTCCCCCCTCTCGAACAAATGCAGCGAGTTGCTGCAGCCCGTGCCCTGACCGGGGCCTAATCGGGCAATTCTTCCACCCGCATGGCCGCGCCCGCGAGGCTTTCTGCCTCCAGCAACAATTCATCGTCGACTGCACCCTGCGGCGTAGCCTCGCGGCCGATCATCACCATGACCGGCACGGCGAGCGGGCTCACCCGGTCGAGTTCGACATGCACCAGTTGCTCCGCCGAACGGTCGAGCAGGTCGCCCAGCCTCCCCACATCGGTCATCCGCGTGCGCGCATCGGCCCATGCAGCCTCCAGCAGCACATGGTCGGGCTCGTACTTTCGCAGCACGTCGTAGATGAGGTCGGTCGAGAAGGTGACCTGCTTGCCCGTCTTGCGCTTGCCGGGATGTTGCCGCTCGACCAGCCCGCCGATGACCGCCACCTCGCGGAATGCGCGGCGCAGGAGGTGCGAGTTCTGCACCCACTCGATGAACTCGTCCTGCAGGATGTCGGGCGAGAGCAGCGGTGCCGGGTCCTCGACCGGCTTCAGCCCCCACACCGCGAGGCTGTAATCATTCGCCACGAAACCTCCGGGTAGCAGCCCCCGGTCCTCCATCCGCCGCGTGATGAGCATGCCGAGGCTCTGGTTCGCGTTCCATCCCTCGAAGGTATAATAGACCGAGTAATGCCGCTTGGCGTGGGGGAAGCTCTCGACCAGTAATTGTCCCGGCCCCGGCATCTGGCTGCGCCAGTCCTGCACCTCCAGCCATTCGCGCACATCATCGGGGAAACGCGCCCAGCCAGCGCGGTCGACCAGCATGGTCCGCACCCGCTCGGCAAGGTGCGTGGTCAGCGGCATGCGCGCGCCGCCATAGCTCGGTATCATCGCGTTGGAAGTGGCGGCCTTCACCAGCACCTCCATGTCCTGCAGCTTGACCACCTCGAGGCTCATACCGGCAAAGGCGAAGGTGTCTCCAGGCGATAGCTGCGCAGCGAAGCGCTCCTCTATCTTGCCGAGGCTGCGCCCGCCCCGCCCGCGACCCGAATTGATGCGCACCTCCAGCATCTCGCTGTCGATGATGATGCCTGCGTTGAGCCGGTGCCGCGCGGCCTGTTCGGGATGCGTCAGCCGCCACACGCCCTGCTTGTCGCGCACAATGCGCTTGAACTTGTCATAGGCCTGCAGCGAATAGCCCCCAGTGGCGACAAAGGTGAGCACACGCTCCCACACCTCCTCGTCGACCCAGGCATAGGCGAGGCTGGAGCGCACCTCGCGCAGCAATTCATCCTCCTCGAACGGCGCGGCGCAGGCACAGGCCATGACATGCTGGGCGAGCACGTCGAGCCCGCCGGGCCGGAAATCCTCGCCGTCGCGCTTGCCTTCGTCGACCGCCTCCTTGGCTGCAGTCGCCTCGAGGAATTCAAACCGGTTGCCCGGCACCAGCAGCGCGCGGCTGGGCTGGTCGAGCCTGTGATTGGCGCGCCCGATGCGCTGCAGGAGGCGGCTGGAGCCCTTCGGAGCACCCATCTGCACCACGAGGTCGATATCGCCCCAGTCGACCCCGAGGTCGAGACTGGCGGTCGCCACCAGCGCGCGCAACTCGCCCCGCGCCATCGCCCCTTCCACCTTGCGCCGCGCCTCTTTCGACAGCGAGCCGTGGTGGATGCCGATGGGCAGGTTCTCCTCGTTCACATCCCACAGGTGCTGGAAGATATATTCGGCAAGGAAACGCGTGTTGGTGAAGACCAGCGTCGTGTTGTTGCGCCGGATCTCCTCGTAAAGCTGTGGGATGGCCCAAGTGGCCGCATGACCGCCCCAAGGCACGCGCTCTTCTTCGGGCAGGAGGATTTCGACCTCGGCAGGCGCGCCCTGTTCGCCCTCGACGAGCTGGACGCTGTCGATATCGCCCCACGGCGCGAGCCATTCGCGAAAGCCCTCCGGCCCGGCCACCGTCGCCGAAAGCGCCGCGCGCTGCATATCTGGCGCGATTCCCTGCAATCGTGAAAGGGCGAGCGCGAGCAGGTCACCCCGCTTGCCGGTGGCGAAGGCATGGACCTCGTCGATGACGATGCGCTTGAGGCCAGAGAACATCTCGAAACTGTCGGGATAGGACAACAGCAGCGAAAGGCTCTCGGGCGTGGTCAGAAGTACATTGGGCGGCTTTGTGCGCTGGCGCTTCTTGCGGTCTGAAGGCGTATCCCCGCTGCGCGTCTCGACGGTGAGCCGCAGGCCCATCTCCTCGACCGGTGTGAGGAGGTTGCGCTGCACGTCATGCGCCAGCGCCTTCAGCGGCGAAACATAGAGCGTGTGAAGGCCTTCCGGTGGCTCGCCCCCGGTGCGCGACGGCGCGAAGGCAGCCAGCGTCGGCAGGAAGCCCGCCAGCGTCTTGCCCGCTCCCGTATCGGCGACCAGCAGCGCATGGTGGCCTGCGTCGCTCGCGGCCAGCATTTCGGCCTGGTGCCGCCGCACGCGCCAGCCGCGGCCGGAGAACCAGTCGGCAATCTCGGGCGGGATATCGGCGGCGCTCACGCTGTAAGAGCGCTGGAGCGCGGTCCGCGTTCCACCACCTCGCTCACAGCCCGCGCAAAGCCTCCAGAGGAGCGCGCGCAGGGTCCTCTAGCAAGCCGCGCAAGAGCGCCGCCTGGACCGCGCATCGCTCCTCGTGCTTCGGGTCCTGCAGGGCCTCGTCGAAGCGCTCGTAAGTCAGCCCGGTTTCCGCCATCGCTTTATCCATAAGCCATGGCGGGATTGTCGTGGATGATGCACCTTGCGTTTCGTAATCCGAGAGCAATCCCTTCTCCAGCAGCTGGCGCGACAACAGCTGCTCGGCTTCGGCCTGCTCGCCCGCAAGTTCGGGGCCGCCGTTCTTGAACGAACCATCGAGGACGACACCGCACAGATCGCGGTCGTCTTTCGCCGCATCGAGCCAGCTCAGGCGAACCGACTGAAGGGAGACGAGCGTATCGAAATCGGCCTTGAAGCGCGCGAACAGCATGCGGTTTCGCGTGATTGTCCGCGCATATTCGCCCGCCTCCCCTTCGGGAGCCTCAAAGATGTAAGCTTCGTATTCCTCCGCGAAGGCCTCATCCTTGCCCTTGACCCACCAGAATGTCGCATCGAAGACTTCGGCGCTGCCTTCGTGGAGCTGTTCCATCTGCGTTGTCGCGAACCGGTCGGCAAGTTGCTCGTCCATCGGGGCCGGGTCGGAAAAGAACACCAGTCGCACGACCTGAACGAGCAAGAAGGCGATAAACAGCCGCTGCACCGCCCACGAGACAATGTCCGAGGCAGGCGTCTCCCAGCTCTGCACGCGCTGCGCATCGAGCAGACTTTCGAGCTCGGGGAAACGACCACGGATAGTCTGCAACAGCCGCTCGATATCGCTGCGGTTGCCCTTGATGCGGCCGAGGACCGAGACCTTCCCCGGCTGCTGCAACTCGCGCCACGCGGCGTGCAGCGGGTGCCCGTCATGCTCCACCGCATCGTGGAAGCGCATGCCTTCGGTTCGTGCGTTGAGGAACTGAAGCGCGGGGCGCTCGTCCAGCCCTCCGGCCTCGCCCAGCCAGTGGAAGGCGGTGTTGGCCTTGTCGACCACCGGCGCGCTGCGCGGCCAGCCCCCTGCGAGCATCTCGGCAAGATTGTGGTCGAGCGTGGTTTCGCGTTCGAGGTCGCCTTCCTCGGCCCAGGCAATCAGCCGGTCGAGCGCGGCATCGGCCTCGTCTGCCTCTTCAGGCGTGAATGGCTCGTTCGACTGCATCCCGCCGGGAAAGACGAGCGCGGCAAGTTCGGCCCAGCCATCGGGCAGTTCGGGTTCTTCGCGGCGCGCAAGGAACGGGTCTAGCTGGCCCGGCCGCGTGCCCAGCGAAAGGTCCCCGCCATATCCGTCATCCGCCAGTTCGCCGTCGCGGATTTCCCATTCGAAATCGTCGTCGCCGTCATAGGTCGTCGGGACGGGTGCATCTTCGAAATCGCCAAAGTCGTCATCGTCGAGCGAACCAAGGCCGAAATCATCGTCCTCCTGCTGCGGGTTGGCCGCCAGCCACAGCGCATGGTCGCGCGCCTGCCTGAGCTGGGCATATTCGGCAATCTGATGGTCGAGGTCGAGTTCCTTCAACCGCGCGGAATAGGCGCGGCGAATTGCGCCCTTGTCGGACGTTTCGCCGATACCGAGGACATTCCACGGGAAGCCGCTCATAGCGGCTCGTCTTCCTCGAGCTTGTCGAGCGCTTCGGTCAACTGCGCGCGGGCATCGGCGATGGTGCGGCGGTCCTGTGTCTCGAGCGCGGAATTGAAGTCGCCGATCCAGCGCCCGATGATCTCGCGGTCGAAGCCGGTGAAGCCTTCATAGGCGCGCTCGACCCGTGCCAGCAGAGCGACGTTCTCGGCCTCCTCGCGCGGGTGGACCTTGAGCGCTTCCAGCGCCTTGCGGCTCTTTTCCATGTCCTTGGCGCTGCGCTTGTCGTCCTCGTCGACGATGACGAGATTGCGCTTGAGGCCCGATGCCGGGACCTCGACATCGACTTCCAGCAGGCCGCTTGTGTCGTAAGTGAAGCGCACGTTGATGAAGACCTCGCCCGCCGGGCGCGCGGGCACGGGGACCTTCAGTTCGCCCAGCTTGACGTTGTGCGCCACGTCGCGCGCCTCGCCCTGGTAGACGCCGAAACGTATTTCGCGCTGGCCGTTTTCCATCGTGCCATAGGTCTGCACGCGGCTGACGGGTACGGGCGTGTTGCGGTCGATGATGGGCGAGAAGATGCCGGTATAGTAATTGCCCTTGGCATCGCGGTCGGCGACGTCGATACCCAGCGTGAAGGGCGCGACATCGGTGATGCGGATTTCCTCCAGCCCTTCGCCGCCCGAGAGCAATCCGGCCTGGATGGCCGCGCCCAGCGCCACGGCGTGGTCGGGATGGACCGAGGAATTGGGGAAGCGCCCGAACATTCGGGTGAGCGCTTTCCTCACCACCGGCATTCGCGTCGCCCCGCCGACGAGCACCACGTCGGACAGGCTCTTCACATCGATATTGCTGTCCCGCAGCGAGCGAATGACCGGGTCGCGCAGGCGGCGCACGAGCGACGCGGCGGCTTCCTCGAACTGCTCGGTGGTTATCATGGCGGTGAGTTCGGTGTCATCGACCGTGACCGAAAACGGCGCCTCGGCCTTGGTCGACAGCTCGCAGCGCGTCTTCTGCGCCGCCAGCTGGAGCAGCGCCTTACGCCGGTCGCCGGGCAGCGTTTCGAGCGCCTCGTCATTTTCGAGCATGGGCCGGGCGAGCTTGACCATGACCTGGTCGAAATCATCGCCGCCGAGGCGGTTGTCGCCCGCCGAAGCGCGCACTTCGACGATGCCGTCGAACATCTCGACGATCGAGACGTCGAAAGTGCCGCCGCCGAGGTCGAATACGAGGAAGGGCTCGCGGTCGCCCCGGTCGGTGAGGCCGAAAGCAAGCGCGGCAGCGGTCGGCTCGTTGATGAGCCGCTCGATTTTCAGACCCGCGATCTCGCCCGCGCGGCGGGTGGCGCGGCGCTGGCGCTCGTTGAAATAGGCCGGCACTGTGACGACGGCGCCTTCGGGCCGCTCGCCGGTCGCGGCTTCCACGTCGTCGGCAAGGCTGCGCAGGATGACCGCGGACATCTCTTCGGCGCTGAAATCACGCTTGTTGAGCGTGACGCTCGCCTCGGTGCCCATCATGCGCTTGAAGCTGGTGACGGTCTGGTGCGGATGCGTGGCGAGCCTGTCGAGCGCCGCGCGGCCGACCCAGGTCTGGCCGGTCTCGTCGATGGAGACGGCCGAGGGCGTGAGCATTTCGCCCAGCGCATTGGGCACCAGCTCGCTCTTTCCGTCACGCCAGATGGCAACGGCACTGTTCGTCGTGCCGAGGTCGATACCGATATACACTTGCAACTCCCTGTCCGGGCGCGGTTTATGCCGAGGGCTGCGCGGCCAATCAAGCGACCGAAGGGACAGGCTCACGCGTTCTTAGCGCTGGCTGCGAAAGTGTGGTAAGCATGCCGCAAGCATAACGCATTGGAACGGGCGCAATCCGGGTCGCAGCTTTGTCGAAGGGGCTAGCTTCAACGGAGGTTTTCGCGTGCCATTCATCGAACTTGCAACACAGGGCGAGAGCAGCAACGCCATCGTCAACACCGACCACATCGCCTTCGTGACCGAGGGCGTTTACGGACCATGCATGCATTTCGGCTCGGGCGAGCATATCGTCTGCGTGGCCGAAATGGACGAACTCAAGACCCTGCTCGACAGCACGCCGTTCCAGGGCAAGGCGGCAGAAACCTTCCTGCTGAGGGAGACCGAAACGCCGCAAGCAGCGAGCGCTCCCCTCGAGACCTAAAGAATTTCGAGCACCGGGAGCACGTCGTCGTCCGGCTGGGCGAGGATGATGTCCACGAAGGCAATCACGACATCGCATCGGGCCGGGCTGGAGACATCTCTTAGAGCATCGAACAATTGCCTGTCGGCAAGGCCGGTGCGTTCTTCGGCGGCGCGGATAAGCCATGCGGGGAAGTTGATGCTCGACCCGCCCTCGGTCGGACGCGAGAAGTTGCGCTTGGCGACGAAATCGCGGGCAAGCGCGCGTTCGGCCTCCATGGCTTCCTCGCCCATGGCCGGCGCGCCATCCTTGAACATCCGGCCATGGACATTGCGGCAGCTGTCGGTGCCTTGCGACCGCGCCTGCTGGAGCCATCCAAGGTAAAGGCGGCTTGCATCCAGCAGGTCTTCTTTTGCCACCACCGGGCGCACGCGCATGATTTCATGCCGCAGGTAAGCGCGGCCCGGCTCGGAGTCGAAACCGTCGATGCTCAGCTGGAAAGCGAGCGTTTCGGCAAATTCGCGGTCTTGGCGAGCAAGGCTGTCGTAAGTCGTGCCTTCGCCGAACAGCTCGACCAGCACCGGTCCCAGCGCAGGCTCCTGTGCGAGTTCGGCAATCGATGGCGGCGGGAGGACGCGCTCGGCAATGACGCGCGTTTCCGGCTCGGGTTCGGGCTTGCTGGTCTCGTCATCGAAGATGCTGCAGACCGCTAGGAAGAAAACGAAACCCAGTACCCAGTAATTGGCGCGATTTTCGATGCCGTAGCGTTCGAAGAAGGTCGTCGTCTGTTGCTGGCCGAAGCTATAGTCCTCGGGCGAATATCCAGTCCCGGGCTCGTAGGGTGCGTCTTCGTAGGCCGGGTCGGTGTAGACCGCGGGCGAGGCCTCGAAATACGGCTCCGGCTCCGGCTCCGGCTCCGGCTCCGGTTCGGGTTCGGGTTCGGGTTCGGGTTCGGGTTCGGGTTCGGGTTCGGGTTCGGGTTCGGGTTCGGGTTCGGGTTCGGGGAGGTCTTGCTCCAGCACGCCTGCGTCAACCGGCTCGGGACGGAAATCGTCCGGGTCCAGCTCCTCGTAGACAGGCACCTCCATGCGCGGAGGTTCCGGAGCCTTGGGAAGTTCGGGAACCGGCGGCGGGGCGACAATGCTGGGCTTGCCCGCTGCCCCCTCATCCCCGCGCTCGGCAGCGCGTTGAAGTTCGGAAGCCAGGAACAGCGCCTTCTCGCGCGCTTCGGTGAGGCGCGCGAAAGCGGAAATCTGCATCGAGCCGTCGAGCGAGGCTTTCTTCGCAGCAAAGGCAGCGCGAATGGCTTCCTTGTCAGCCGTCTCTTCGATGCCGAGGTCGGACCACGGCCAGTTTTCCTGCGACCCGAATGGCAATCCTCAGTGTCCCACGCTTTCCCCGCGCTCGAGGCCGGAGAGCGACAGTTGCTCGTCGATTTGCCCGACGAGACGCTCCAGCCCGGCCTCGCTGTCGCTCTCGGCGCGCGCGACGAGCACATCCTGCGTGTTCGAGGCGCGCAGCAGCCACCAGCCGTCCGAAGTGTTCACGCGCACACCATCGGTGCCGTTCACATCCGCATCGGTGCCCGAGAGGCGCTCCTTCACTTCTTCGATGGCAGCGAACTTGCGGCTCTCGTCGACCTGGAAGCGCATCTCGGGGGTGTTGATCATCTGCGGCATGTCGCTGCGTAGCTGGGTCACCGATTTGCCCAGCCGGGCCGAGGCCGCCATCAGGCGCACGCCTGCGTAAAGCGCATCGTCGAAACCGTAATATTCGTCGGCGAAGAAGACGTGGCCGCTCATCTCGCCGGCCAGCGGCGAACCCGTTTCCTTCATTTTGGACTTAATGAGGCTGTGGCCGGTCTTCCACATCAGCGGCTCGCCTCCGCAGGCCGCGACATGGTCGTAGAGCGCGCGGCTGGCCTTCACGTCGGCGATGATGGTCGCACCCTTGCGGCTTTGCAGCAGGTCCTCGGCGTAAATCATCAGCAGCTGGTCGCCCCAGATGACCCGCCCCTCGCCGTCGATTGCGCCGATACGGTCGCCGTCACCGTCGAAGGCCACTCCGAAATCGAGGGACTTTGCGGAGACCAGGCTTTTCAGATCTGCAAGGTTTTCCTCGACAGTAGGATCGGGATGATGATTGGGAAAACCGCCGTCGACCTCGGTGAAGAGGACATGATGCTCGCCCGGCAGCTTCGCCACGAGCTTTTCGAGCGCGGGGCCGGCAGCGCCATTGCCCGCGTCCCAGCCAATGCGCATGCCTTCGAGCGAAGTAGCGTCGATACCGTCCAGCGCGGTCAGCATGCGAGCGACATATTCATCGAGGATTTCGCGCTCCTCGACTTCGCCCGCCCCGTCGGTCCACTCGCCAGCAGCAGAGCGCCTACCGAGTTCCTGGATGTCGCTGCCGAAAAACGGGCGCCCCTGGAATACCATCTTGAAGCCGTTGTAATTGGGGGGATTGTGGCTGCCGGTTATCTGGATGCCGCCGTGCACATCCTCGTCGCTGGCTTCGGCATAGTATAGCATCGGCGTCGCGCCCAGCCTGACGCGGACCACGTCGCAGCCGCTCGCCGTCAGCCCTTCGACCAGCGCATGTTCGAGCATGGGCGAGGAGCGCCGGCCGTCATAGCCCACCGCCACGCGGCTGCCGCCCTCTTCGCGCAGCATCGAGCCGAAGGTGCGGCCGATGGCGCGGGCATCGTCAGCCCCCAGTGTCTCCCCGATGATTCCCCGTATGTCGTATTCGCGAAGGACGGTGGAATCGAATGTATGGGTCACTGGGGAGGCTCCGGCGTCTCGTAGGGGAGTTCATCTAGAAGAAGGTCGCGCGCAGCGTTGAGTTCCTGCATCTGCGCCTTGCTGCCGCCCTTATCGGGATGCGCCATGGCCGACAAGCGCCGGTGCGCCTCGCGGATTTCCCTGTGATCGGCGCGGGCCGAGACATTGAGCAGGCTGCGCGCACGGAAGATGGCCTGCTGCCGGGTCGGAGTGGGCCGCAGGTAATCCCACGGCCACTTGCCCAGCGCCCATCGGCAGAAGAACGACAGGCCCACGGCCAGCATCAGGAATTTAATCACGCGTCGACTTTCTCTTCGAGCGGCAGCTCTTGTTTCTTCGGTTCGGGCAGGCGGAGTGCGGCCATCAGCTGGCGCAATTCCTGCCTTGCGACGAGGTGGCTGGTGCCGAGGTCGCCCAGATGGCCCTTGTCCAGCAGGGTCAGGCCCGAGGGGAACAGTTCGCGGTAGATGACGCGCTCGGAGAGGCCATGCGCCACGCGGAAGCCGACGCGCTTGGACATTTCCTTCAAGGCCTGTTCGATACGGCCGCGGTTGCGCGCCTCGGTATGGCCGGTGCGGTTGCGCACCACGACCCAGTCCATCTCCGGCCGGTTTTCCTCCAGCGCCTTACGGCTGCGCTTGATGCGCGCTTCCCAGATGAGTTCGGCATAGAAGGACAGCTTGCGGACCTTGAAATTCTCGCCCTCGACCTGCCCGATGAGGTCGAAATCGACGAAGCTGTCGTTCATCGGCGTGACCAGCGTATCGGCATGCGTCGCGGCAAAACGCGCCAGCGGATCGTCACGGCCCGGCGTGTCGATGAGGACGAAATCGGCATCGCGCGCGTGCTTGTGCACCAGCTCGCCGAACTCCTCTTCGGGAATGGGCGGGACGGTGTAGCAATCGATGGTCGGCAGGTTGATGAGCCGGCGATGCGAAGTTTCGGCGCGGTTTTCGATATAGCGGTCGAAGGTGCGCTGGCGGTGATCGAGGTCGAAACCGACCACTTTCGCGCCCTTGTAGGCGAGTGCGATCGCCACATGCACCGCCGTGGTCGACTTGCCCGTGCCGCCCTTTTCGTTGGCGAAGGTAATCCAGTGGGGCGCGGCGTGGGGCAAGTGGTCAGCTCTTCTTGTCGTTGTATTGCCCCGACCGAAATGGTTAGGGCTGGCTTTACGAAACCATATCCGAGGGGATTCCGCGTTGCAAACCGCTGGCACACTGGAAGTGTTGAGGAATTCGCTGGCTGTCCTGAGACGGGACGGCGGCAGCGTGGCGCTCGTGCCTACCATGGGCGCGCTGCACGAGGGTCATCTGACGCTTGTGAGGCGCGCGAAAGAGGCGGCCGACCATGTCGTTGCCAGCATTTTCGTGAACCCGCGCCAGTTCGGTGCGGGCGAGGACCTCGATGCCTATCCACGCCAGTTAGCTCGGGATTCGGAGCTGCTGGAGAGAGAGGGTGTGGCGCTGCTGTGGGCGCCGAAGCCCGAAGAGGTCTACCCACAAGGCTATGCCACGAATATCTCGGTCGCCGGTGTGAGCGAGGGTCTGTGTGGCGGCGACCGGCCCGGCCATTTCGACGGCGTAGCGACGGTGGTCTGCAAGCTGTTCAACCAGGTCATGCCCGACATGGCATTCTTCGGGGAGAAGGACTGGCAGCAGCTCGCCGTCATCCGCCGCATGGCGCGCGACCTCGACCTCACCCTGCCGCATGTCGATGCCATCCACGGCGTCGCCATCGTGCGCGAGGATGACGGGCTCGCGATGAGCAGCCGCAATGCGTACCTTTCGGCAGAGCAGCGGGCGCAGGCCGCCAGCCTGCCCGCTGCGATGAAGGATGCGATTGCGGTGCTGGCGGAGGGCGGCAACGCCGACCGCCCGCTCGGCAATTTGCGCGAGGTGCTGCAGGTCTCCGACTTCGACAGTGTCGATTATGCCGAGATACGCGATGCCGACAGCCTCGAGCGGCTCGAGGCGGACAATGGGAATGCCCGCCTCTTCGTCGCCGCAAGGATTGGGGGGACGCGGCTCATCGACAATATGCCGGTGAGCCGCTGAACCTCACTCCCAGCTACGCGCCCGCACTTCGTCGAAGCTGTGGCGGACGAGCAGTTCGCCATTGCGCCACACAGGCTTGAGCTGGTCGGCAGCCGGGTCGATGTCGTCGAGCTTCCTCGCGACCAGCCTGCCGCCTTCCTCGACCACCGCCTGACGCCCGGCCTTGCTGGCCTTGCTCGGGTCGGTCGCGGGCTTCTTCGAAACATCGTGCCAGCTGCCGTCCTCGACCTGCATGGCATTGGCCTTCATCGCGAAGCGCAGCGTGTCGCGATTGACCAGCTGCAGCAGCCCGCCGCCCATGCCGAAGGCGATGTTGTCGACCGCGAACCCGGCATCGCCGACCGCCTGCACGAGGCGCGCGATGCTTTCGACATTCATCCCGTCGCCCTGGATAACGCGGACATGGGGGTCGAGGACCTTGTAGCCCTTGCCATTGGCCTGCCCGCCGAAGATGTCCCACAGCTTGGTGAGCGTGCGCAGCGGCGTTTCGACCGGGTCGCCGCTGTCGGGGCGCACCACCAGCGTGCCCTTGCGGCTCAATACCTTATCGCGAAGGCTGCCACCCCAGATGCTCTCGACCGCGTGGTCGAGGTCGTAGCTGTCCGAGACCACCGCCACGAGCGCGTTCTCGCCCTCGAAGCTGTCGAGCATGTTTTCGTAGGCTGCTTCTTCGCGCTCGCGGCCCCAGCTCGTCATCGTGCTGTGTTCGGCGGCGGGTATTGAGAAGCCGGGCATGTCGGCACCGTAATAGCGCCGCGCGGCGAGGATGCCTTCGAGCGTGTCGGTCCCGCTGAAGTTCACGAGGTGCGCCATGCCGCCGAGCGCTGCGCTCTCCCCGCTCGACACGCCGCGCGCGCCGAAATCGTGGAGCTTGAAGGGCAGCTGGCCTGCGACATCGTCGCTCGTACGCTCGAGCCCTGCGGCGATGACGCTCTTGCATTTGCGGCTGAGCGTGCCGACCGTCGTCGGATACCAGATCGCGCGCAGCAGTGCCGTTTCGACGAAGGTCGTCAGCCACGGCATGCGCGGGTCCGTGTTCACCACCTGGAACAGCGGCACCGAGGTCGGGACCATGCGCCCCTCTTCCAGCGCGCTGATTTCGATGGGGAGGTATCCCCCGTGGTCGTCGAGGATGGCCTGCCAGCCTTTGCGGTTGAAGGGGACGCCATGCGCGGCGCACAGCTCGGCGGCTTCCTCGATATCGTCCTGGCTCAGCGGTTTGCCGAGATAATCGATGAGGAAAGGCTGGAGGCCTAGGAACAGGACTTCGTCGGCGAAATTGTTGGTCCGGCTCTCGCCGTAGGCGCTGATAACGCGCGCTTCGGGCGGGTACTGGAGGAAGTGGCTGTGCTTGTAGCTGTCCGTCGAAAGGATGATGTTGTTTGCCATGGTGTGAACTCCTCACGTTTGGCTTTGCATTTGGCCCGGAACTCCTCCGAACCGGTTAAAATCGCTTACAAATCGGCCATCTGCTCGATGATCGACCAGTGGTCCTCGAACATCTGTTCGGGCCGCAATTCGCCGAGGCGGTACCAGCGGGCGTGCGCCGCATCGTCGCCGCCCTTCACCTGTGCGAGATTGCGGCGCTCGGGCAGGCGGAAGAGGAAGGCGTGGGTAATGATGCGGCCGCGCAGACTGCGGGCGGGAGCATCGAAAATGCGCGTCGCGCTGTCCTCGATGAAGCTCGACAGCATGGCGGGCGGTATCTGGCCCTTGCCGTCCGAAATCGCCGTCTCTTCGCGCAATTCGCGAATGGCGGCGTCGCGGATGCGCTCGTGCTTGTCGACGAAGCCGCCCGGCAGCGCGAGCAGGCCCTTGCCGGGCAATTGGCCGCGCTCGACCAGCAGGATATGCCCGGCCTGCACCACCACCGCATCGGCGGTGACAAAAGGCCCCTCTCCCCACTCCTTCGGATAGGCTTCGAGATATTCTGCTTCGGCCAGAAGCGCCTTGAACTCGTCGCTGCGGGCGAATTCCTCGAGTTGCTCGGCCACGCCTTTCGAGAGCGCCGCATAGGGCACTTCGGGGATGCGGCGGAAGAAGCGCTCGCGGACATCTGTCGCGCCGAAGGTCGAGTTGTTCGTGTCCAGCTGGATCGAGCCCCATTCGGGGAAGAGCTTCAGGTAGTAGCTCGTATTGTCCTTGCCATAGCCCGCCAGCACCACGCTGAAATCGCGCGTTCCGTGGAGGCCCGCATGCTCGGGATTGGCGTCTTCGAGAATGATGTCGGAGACGCGGCGCTGGACCTCGGCCACCCAGGCGATGTCGGAATAGAGGTGGTCGTCGAGCGGTTCGACGATGATGCGCCCCTGCGACATCTCGTAGGCGAAGGAGCCGCGCAGCATTGCCTCGCGCTCTTCGAAGGTGAAGGGATTGCGCGGGTCGCGCGCGACATTGGCCGATCCGACCAGCACGATAAGTTTCCCGACGCGCTCGAGTGCATCGCGGATGATATGTTCGTGACCAAGGTGGAGCGGCTGGAAGCGTCCGATGAAGACGCCGTAATCGGCTTCATATGCCATGATCGAGACTCCCTCGATTGATGTGTGCATCGATAGACTCCCCATCGACGTATACGTATGTGGAATCTTTACCGGCCGGAGTCAATTGTTCCTTGTGCAACAGGGGCTTGCACGAAAATACAGTTAACAAATCCACCATTGTCCCCGCATCGGGTGACTGGCATTTCAGGAATCGCTAAATTAAGTCGAAAGTCCGTTTGAGCCCTCGATCAGGCTCTTCGGGTTGCCTTGGCCGGACGCGCGCACCTCCCCGCTCGCTTCCGGCCATTTGCGTATCTGGCCCGCGCATGAATTCTTCAGCGATGTGAAGGGACTGGAGCGGGTAAGGGGAATCGAACCCCTCTAGCCAGCTTGGAAGGCTGGAGCATTACCACTATGCTATACCCGCGTCTCCGGAAGCGCGGCAGATGCCTCGCGAAAGCGGATTCGTCAACCGGTCATTGCTCGCTGGCGGACGTGCTCGCTGCCGAGCCGGGTGCGCGCGTTTCACCAGCCTCGGGTGTGGTCAGGGTCTCGACGAGCGTCTGCTGCCGCTTTGCGCTGCGGCCCGTTTCCACGGTCACCTCGACTCGGCGATTGGCAGCGCGGCCTTCCTCGTTGGGGCTGCCATCAGGCAAGGCGTTGGGTTCGAGTGGGTTCTGCCCACCGAAGGCAATGACTTCGATACGCTCTTCGGCAATGCCTGCTTCGCGGAGGAAGTCGCGCACGGCCTCTGCCCGTTCGCGGGATGATTCGAGATCGGTCGCCCCCTCGCCGCTCACGTCGGAGTGGCCGCGCAGGACGATCGGGCCACCCGCCGCGACCTGCGGCGATTCGACAATCGTGGCCAGCTCGGCGCGCACCGCTTCGGTCAGCTCGGCGGTCCCGTCGGCGAAGGACAGCGTCATTTCAAGCGGTGCAAGCTGGGTGTCGGGCAAGACCTGTTTGTCGGCGTCACCCTGGAAGATCGAGCGCGGGCCATCGGTTGCCGTCGGCTGTGGCTCGGGGTTTTCCTCCTTTGCCTTGCATCCGGCCAGCACCAGCGCGCCTGCCAGCGCCAGAACCAAGCCACCTGATTTCAACACCCGTCTCATGCCTGCTGGACCCCCTGCTTCTTGCTCGCCTTCTTTGCCGCCTTCTCTTCCGCCGTCTTGGTTTGCGGCGGGGTGAAACTCAGGATGACGTCGCCTGCCCGCGGCTCGGGCTTGGCGGCGTGGGTGAAGAAGCGGATTGTGCCGTTGTCGCGCACCAGCAGCAGCATGTTGGCCGCATCGGGCAGCTTTTCCTGCATCTTGTCGAAGTCGAACTCCTCGGAAAGGCGCGTCTTGCGGAAGACCCAGCCCTGGCGCTGGCGTTCGCTCACGTCCTCGACGCCAAAGCCGCTTTCGAAGAGAGCGCGGCCGCGAAGGCTCTCTGGCAGCGAGTGACGGTCGTCGCCATCGGCGCTCTCGCCCAGCTGGAAAACGCTGTCGCGCCCGATTTCATGCGCGAATTCGTTGCAGACCAGCGTGTTGTAGGCCTCGTTCTCGGTTGCCGCGACGAGGTTCTGGTAGGGCGCCAGTTCGAGATTGTGCTCGGTCGCCTCGTTGAGGATCTCGCCGTGGTAGAACTCAATCCCCTTCTGCCGTGCGAGGCCGAGCCGCTGCCAGCTCGCGTCGACCACGAGGACTGGCGCCTTGAGGTCGCGCATCTGCTCGGCCAACGCGATTGTCCAGGGCGTGCTTCCCACGAGCAGGATGCCGGGCCGCGTGGTGCCTTTCACCTTGAGCAGCTTGGCCACGAAGTCGACCGTAAAGCCATGGGCGACGATCGTGACGACAACCACGGCGAAGCTGAGCCCGATCAGCAGGTTCGCGTCCTCGAATTCGAGAGGCGGCTCGGCAAGGCGCAGGGCGAACAGGCCGGAGATGGCTACGAGCACGATGCCGCGCGGCGCAATCCAGCCAAGGAAGAGCCGCTCGTTCCATGGGATGCTGCTTCCCAGCAGGCTGAGCAGGATCGTCGCCGGGCGCACGATGAACAGCAGCGCGAGAAGGAAGCCGATGATCGGCCAGTTGATGTAGCGGATATCCTCGAGGCTGAGGGAAGCCGACAGCAGGATGAAAATCCCCGAGACGAGCAGGACAGCCACATTCTCCTTGAACGGGTGGATGGACCTGAGGCTCGTCACATTCATGTTCGCGAGCGCCACGCCCATGACGGTTACGGCGACCAGGCCCGCCTCGTGTTCGATGAGGTTGGAGATGACGAACACGCCGATAACCGCGGTCAGCAGCACCGGCACCTTGAGGTACTCCGGCACCGCACCGCGCGGGAAGGACCATGCGATGGCGAGGGCCGCGACATAGCCGATGAGGCCGGCGATGATGGCAGCGATAATCAGCGGCGGGACAACTTCGAACAGCGTTGCGCCAGGCTGCTCGGCTATCTTGCGGAAGTATTCATAGGCAATGACCGCACACAGCGCGCCGGTGGGGTCGTTGACGATGGCTTCCCACTTCAGGATCGAGGCGGGGCGCGACTTGATCGAGCTTTGCCGCAACAGCGGGATGACCACCGTCGGGCCGGTCACCACGAGGATACCGCCGAAGAGGATCGCGACTTCCGGCGCGAGGCCGGCGATGTAGATGCCGGCCAGCGCGCCGAAGGTCCAACCCAGGACGACGCCAATCGTCGCCAGTCGCATGACCGCGCTGCCGGTATGCCTGAGTTCGCGAAAATCGAGACTCAGACCGCCTTCGAAAAGGATGAGCGCAACGCCGACGGCAACCATTGGTTCGAGCAATTCGCCGAAAGCATGTTCGGGATCGAACACGCCGAGCACGGGACCTGCGAGGAAGCCGGCGATGAGCATGAGCACGATGGCCGGAAGGCCCGTGCGCCATGCCAGCCACTGGGCCCCGATACCGAGGATGCCTACCAAGGCTATGACGAGTGTCTGTTCCATGCCCCTCGTTGCGTTACGCCCGCGCGCGGGCCGCTCCCCACACCAATGCCTTAGGTGGGTGTTTTATCCAAGGGCGCGAAGAGAATCTCTCAATCGCCTTCGAATTCCATCAACGCGGCAGTTGCGACACCGCACTCGGAGAGCTTCTTCGCGCCGCCCAAATCGGGCAGGTCGATGACGAAGAATGCATGCTCGACCACGGCGCCGGCCTTGCGCAGCAGGGTGGCGGTCGCACAGGCCGTGCCGCCTGTCGCCAACAGGTCGTCGACCATCGCGACACGCTGGCCTGACACAACCGAGGCGGGATCCATCTCGAGCCGGTCAGAGCCGTATTCAAGGGCGTAATCGACGCCGATGGTCTCGCATGGAAGCTTGCCGGACTTGCGTATGGGAAGGAATGGCAAGGCGAGCTTGGCCGCCACCGACGCGCCGAAGATAAATCCGCGCGCTTCCATCCCGGCAATCGCTTCGGCACCGCTGCCCCGCACCCTTTCGGCAAGCCAGTCGACCGTTGCGGCGAAACCTTCGCCATGCCCGATGAGAGTCGTGATGTCGCGGAACTGGATACCCTCGATCGGGAAGTCGGGGATGGTGCGGACCAGCGATTTCAGCTCATGCGGCGCGATTGTCTCTCTCCCGGATACGAAAACGCCCCTCGCATCGCGTGGATGGAGGGGCGTTTCAAGTCGCTTGTTTCCAAGCGGATTACTTCTTCGGCTTCACCGCCGACCAGATCTGCTTCTTCGACATGTAAGCAAGGACGGTCGCGAAGAGCAGGAAGATGAGCACCGGCCAGCCGGTCTGCTTGCGCTTCACGAGGGTCGGCTCTGCCGTCCAGGTGAGGAAGGCAGCGACGTCCTTCGACATCTGCTCGACCGTGGCTTCGGTGCCATCGTCGTAGGTCACCTGGCCCGTGCTGGTGAGCGGCGGTGCCATGGCGAGATTGAGGTTGGGGAAGTACGGGTTGTGATAGAGACCCGGTCCCGGAGCCGCTTCGGGATGCTCTTCGAGCAGTTCGGCGGAAGGCTCCTGATAGCCCATCAGCAGCGATGCGACATAGTTCGTGCCGTCGCCGCGCGCCTTCGTCATCAGCGAAAGGTCGGGCGGAATGGCGTTGTTGTTCGCCGCAGCGGCCGCAACATTGTTGGGATAGGGCGACGGGAAGTAGTCGGTCGGCAGGCCCGGACGCGTGCTGGCTTCGCCGGTGTTCGGGTCGATGCCCGGAACCGTCTTGGCGGCGGCATAGGCCTTCACCATGGCTTCCGAATAGCCGATCTGCTCGAGGTCGCGGAAAGCGACGAACTTGAGGCTGTGGCAGGCCGAGCAGACTTCGTCGTAGACCTTGAGGCCGCGCTGGAGCTGGGCCTTGTCCCACTTGCCGAAAGGCCCGTCGAAGGACCACGAAAGTTCCTTCGGGTGTTCGTAGGGGACGTGGCCCGCAGCCTCTTCGGTTGCGGCGTTGTAGGCACCGACGAGGAAACCCCACAGGACGGCGACGGTGAAACCGAGGCCGACGAGGATGGCAACAAGGCGGACGCTGAGAAGCTTGGTCATGGGTCTCTCGTTACTCGCTTAGACGGCCGGCGACGTGTTTTCGCCTTTGACGACCTTCTTGTCCGAGCCGAGGACGGCTTCGGTGATCGAATAGGGCAGCGGTTCGGGTTTCTCGACGCTCGAGATGATCGGCAGGATCACCAGGAAGTGGAGGAAGTAGTAGGCCGTCGCAATCTGGCTGAGCATCACATAGGGCTCTTCCGCAGGCGCGCCGCCGCAGATGAACAGGACGATCATCGCGGGGATGAGGCCGAACCAGAAGAACTTGCGGAACAGCGGGCGGTAGTGGCCGCTGCGCACCGGCGACTTGTCGAGCCAGGGCAGGAAGAACCACAGCAGGATCGATGCGAACATCGCGATGACGCCCATCAGCTTCGCGGGGACGAAGAAGAAGTCGACGGTGAAGGCACGCAGGATGGCGTAGAACGGCCAGAAGTACCATTCGGGCACGATGTGCGCCGGCGTCGAGAGCGGGTTCGCTTCGATGTAGTTATCCGGATGGCCCAGAGCGTTGGGCAGGAAGAAGACCATCGCGAAGTAAAGCAGCAGTGCGATGCCGAGGCCGAAGCCGTCCTTCGCCGTGTAATACGGGTGGAAGGGGACGGTGTCGCTTTCGCTCTTCACTTCGACGCCCGTCGGGTTCGACGAACCCGGGATGTGCAGCGCCCAGATGTGCAGGATGACGACACCGGCAATCACGAAGGGCAGCAGGAAGTGCAAGGAGAAGAAGCGGTTCAGCGCGGCATTGTCGGGGGCGAAGCCGCCGAGCAGCCAGACCTGGATGGGCTCACCCACCAGCGGGATTGCGCCGAACAGTCCGGTGATGACCTTGGCACCCCAGAAGCTCATCTGGCCCCAGGGCAGCACGTAACCCATGAAGGCGGTGGCCATCATGAGGAGGAAGATGACGACGCCGAGCAGCCAGATCATTTCGCGCGGGGCCTTGTAGCTCGAATAGAACAGGCCGCGGAAGATGTGCAGGTAGACGACGATGAAGAAGAAGCTCGCTCCGTTGGCGTGGGCATAGCGCATCAGCCAGCCCCAGTTGACGTCGCGCATGATGTGCTCGGTCGTGGCAAAGGCGACCTGCGCGTTCGCCGCATAATGCATGGCGAGCACCACGCCGGTGACAATCTGCACCACGAGGAAGAAGCCGGCGAGAACGCCGAAATTCCAGAAGTACGAAAGGTTGCGCGGAACCGGATAGCCGGCGCCGACGGCGTTATAGACGAGGCGCGGAAGCGGAAGCCGCTCGTCGAGGAACTTGGTCAGACCGTTCTTCGGTTCGTACTGGCGTGCCCAGGGAAAGCTCATGTGTCTGTCTCTCGTCTTCTAACTCAACCGACCTGGATGACGGTGTCCGAGGTGAACTCGTACTCCGGTACTTCGAGGTTGGTCGGGGCCGGACCTTTGCGGATGCGACCGGCAGTGTCGTAATGCGAACCGTGGCAGGGGCAGAAATAGCCGCCGAACTCGCCCTTCACTTCGCCCTCGGCAGCGCCCAGCGGCACACAGCCGAGGTGGGTGCAGACGCCCATGGTGACGAGGATGTCCTCATGGCCTTCCTTGGTGCGGTCGGCGAGGCTCTGCGGGTCACGCAGCGAGCCGGTTGCGGTGGCGTTGGCTGCCTCGATTTCCGCGGGCGTCAGGCGCTTCACGAAGAGCGGCTGCTTGCGGAACACGGCCTTGATCGCCTGGCCCGGCTCGATGGCCGAGATGTCGACTTCGGTCGAACTTGCGGCGAGAACGTCTTTCGACGGTGCCATCTGGCTCACCAGCGGATAGACCACGGCGAGACCGCCGATGCCTGCCGCGCTGACGGCTGCGATGTCGAGGAAGTCGCGGCGACGGATACCGTCTTCGGTCGTCGTCGTCTCGGGAGTAGCGGTTGCAGTCGTGTCTGCCATCAGCGCCTTGCCTTGCCTGCCTTACGAGCCACACCTCGTCGGTGCGGCGGGAAAATGTTGCGAACCATGCCGGAAAGAGGACCGGTTACATTTCGCACAGGCGGATTCAGCCTGCGCAAAAGCCCCCGGGTATTTCCGGTTTGGACGCGCCTCTAGCCGCTCCATCGCATATTGCCAACCGCCATTTTGGCCAGAATGCGACGCTTTGTGACGTGAGCGGTCAGTCCGGTGCAGGCAGGGCGATGGCGCTGAATTGCCGTCCCTGTGTAGGCTCGCCACTGTGCGTAGCGCGCCGATAGGAGTGGAATCGCGCCTCGTCGGCATAGGTATCGAGCGCGAGGTCGGCGATTCGCCCTGTGCCCGCGACTTGGAGCCGATGGGCGACATAGGCGGGCAGGTCGAACTGCATGTGCCCTTCGCGGCCGGGCGCGAAGAAGCGCTCGTCCGCATCTTCGAACTGAAGGCGGAAGGCCTCGTCCACCTCGTAGCTGGCCTGTGCAATGGTGGGGCCGATGGCTGCCGAAATCCGCACGCGGTCCGCGCCCAGATTTTCCATCGCCTCAAGCGTCGCCTCGAGCACTCCGGCACGCGCACCTTTCCAGCCCGCATGCGCTGCGCCCACCACGCCCGCCTCGACATCGGCGAAGAGGACGGGTGCGCAATCGGCGGTCACGATGCCGAGCAGCAGGCAGGGTCGATCGGTGACCATGGCATCGCCTTCGCGCATCTCGCCGCCCGCCTCGCGCATCACCACGACATCGGCGGAGTGCACCTGCTTTAGCTTCACCAGCGGCGCGCCGGGCAGCACGTCGGCGCTCTCCAGCCCCTCGCGGGTGGAGAAGCCGTGCGGGATACCCGCCAGCGCCTCTGCCGTCAGCACCTCAGCCAAGCGAACGGGTGACCTGTTCGAAGGTATCGCGCGACAGCTTGGGCGCCGCCGCAATGCGTTCGAGCTGCTCGCGCATCAGCGCGCTGCGAGCGGGCTCCATCTTGCGCCAGCGACCGAGCGCCGGAACGAAGCGCGCGGCGGTCTGCGCATTGATGGGGTCGAGTTCAAGGATGAGGTCGGCAATCATCCGGTACCCCTCACCGCTCGCCGCGTGGAAGCCGTGCGGATTGGCGGCAAAGGCCATGTAGAGCGAGCGCACGCGGTTGGGGTTCTTCATCGTGAAGTCCTCATGGTCGGCCAGCGCCTTCACATGCTCGATGACCTGCGGGTGCAGCGACATCGCCTGCAGCGAGAACCACTTGTCGATGACCAGCGCATTGCCCTCGTAGCGATTGTAGAAATCGATGAGCTTGCCCGTCCTCTCGGCGCTGTCGATGCCGGTCAGCACCATGAGCGCGCCCTGCCGGTCGGTCATGTTGTCGGCGTGGTCATACTGGTGCGCAGCCAGTTCGGCGGCCTTTTGCGGGTCGCTGGCGGCGGCATAGACGAGGATAAGCGTCTTCAATTTGCGCGCGCCCTTGGCCTCGGCGCTCATCGAATAGGGGACCTTCTCCGCGCGCTCGTAGAGGCGGTGGAGTTCGTCCTTCAATGCGCTGCCGATATGCGCTTTCAGCGCCTCGCGTTCCTCGAAGATACGGCCCGGGTCGGCGGCCTCGATCTGCTCGGAGATATAGGTCTGGCTCGGCATGGAGAGCAGCTCGCCGCGCATGAGGTCATCGAGCGATTCGTCCTCGATCACCGCTTTCAAAGCGCCGACGATGTCCTTGCGCCCCGCCTCGCGGGTTTCATCGGACAATTCGCCCTTGGCTGCCGGTACGAGGTGGCCGACCATCAAGTCCTGCATCGCCTCGTAGCGCGCGAAGGGGTCGTCATCCTTCGCCGCGAGGAAGACGAGGTCCTCGCCCGCGATGTCGCGCTGGATGGTGACCGGTGCGGAGAAGCTGCGGTTGATAGACAGCACTGGCTTTTCGGCAAAGCCGCCGAAACGGAATGTGTCGCTCGCCTTGTCGAGCACGATGAGTTCTTCGCCCGAATGCTTGCCGCTTGTCCGGTCGAACAGGGCAATCTTGAGCGGGATCGGCATAGGTTTCTTGTCCGTCTGCCCCGGCGTGTCGGGCACGGTCTGCGTGAGGGTCAGGACAGCCTCGTCGCCTTCATGGGCAAGCTCGACCGTCACTTTCGGCGTGCCGGCCTGGCTGTACCACAGGCGGAACTGGGTGAGGTCGAGACCCGCGCCGTCCTCGATGGATTTGACGAAATCCTCGCAGGTCGCCGCCTCGCCGTCGTGGCGGTCGAAATAGGTGTCGGTGCCCTTCCGGAAGGCCTCGTCGCCCGCCATCGTCTTCATCATGCGGATGACTTCGGCGCCCTTGTTGTATACGGTCGAGGTGTAGAAATTGCTGATTTCGCGGTAGCTGTCGGGACGGATGGGATGCGCCAGCGGACCGCTGTCCTCGGGGAATTGCACCCCGCGCAGGACGCGCACGTCCTCGATGCGCTTGACCGGTTCGGACCCCATGTCCTGACTGAACAGCTGGTCGCGCAGGACGGTGAAGCCTTCCTTCAGCGAAAGCTGGAACCAGTCGCGACAAGTGATGCGGTTGCCCGACCAGTTATGGAAATATTCGTGGCCGATGACGCCTTCGACCCCGTCATAGTCACCATCGGTGGCGGTTTCGGGGTCGGCCAGCACGTATTTCGTGTTGAAGACGTTGAGGCCCTTGTTCTCCATCGCGCCCATGTTGAAATCGGAGACGGCGACGATGTTGAAGAGGTCGAGGTCATATTCGCGGCCGAAGACCTCCTCGTCCCACTTCATGCTGCGCTTCAGGCTTTCCATCGCGTGCTCGGTGCGTTCCAAGTCGCCGTCGCGGACATAGACGTTCAGCTCGACCTCGCGGCCGTTCATGGTGGTGAATCTGTCGGTGCGCGCAACGAGGTCACCTGCCACCAGCGCGAAGAGATAGGAGGGCTTGGGCCAGGGGTCGTGCCATTCGGCCCAGTGGTTCTCGCCATCCTCGCCCTCGGCCACCTTGTTGCCGTTGCACAGCAGGATGGGGAACAGCGCCTTCGGCCCGCTCATCTTCACCGTATAGGTGGAGAGCACGTCGGGGCGGTCGGGGAAGAAGGTGATGCGGCGGAAGCCCTCCGCCTCGCACTGGGTGCAGAGCATGCCCGAGGAGGCATAAAGGCCCATCAGCTGTGAATTGGCGCTGGGGTCGATTTCGGTCTCGATCGCGATTTCATGCGCATTGTCGTCGAGTGTGAGGATGAGATCGTCCCCGTCCATGACATAGGCGCGCGAAACCTCGCCATCGACCTTCACGCTGGTCGGGGTAAGCCCGTCGCCATTGAGGCGGATGGTGGAGGAGCGCGGAGACTTTTCGTTGTGAACGACAGTCAGCCGCGAACGCACGCGGGTCGAGTCGAGGCCAAGGTCGAAGTCGAGCCGGGTTTCGGGGACCAGCCAGGGAAAGGGCTTGTAATCCTCGCGCCGGATTTCGGGCGGGGCCTTGGGCTCGACGGCGGCGTCGGCCATCTCGATATTGCCATCTGGGTTGGCGGGCGTGCGGGCGATATCCATGCTGGTCCTGTCTTTCTCGAGGCTTTGAGCTAATACGCTGGGATGCCCCGTTTGTTCATCTTCGGCCTCGGCTACACGGCAGGACGTTTTGCGCAAGCGATGCGTGCGCGCGGCTGGCAGGTGGATGCGACGGGAAGCGCGGGCAATGTAGACTTCGCCGACCGCGAGGCGGTGGTGCAGGCGCTGGGCGAGGCAGGCCATGTCCTCTCCTCGGTCCCGCCCGACCGTGAGAGCGGCCTCGACCCGGTGCTGGACGCCTATCGCGAGGACATGGGTGAGGCGTGGTTCGGTTACCTCTCCTCGACCGGAGTCTATGGCGATGCTGCCGGTGCCTGGGTCGACGAGCATTCACCCACCGGCGGTGGACGGCGCACCGCTCGGAGCGAGGCCGATGAAAAGTGGCTCGAACTTGGCGCACGGGTCTTCCGCTTGCCCGGCATTTACGGCCCCGGACGGAGCATTTTCGAGCGGCTCGAGGCAGGCAAGGCGCATCGCATCGACCTGCCGGGTCAGGTCTTCAGCCGTGTACATGTCGACGATATCGTGAGCGGCCTTGTGGCAGCTATCGCGAGCGATGCTCCGCCGGGCGCTTATAATCTCTCGGACGACTTTCCGGCGAGCCAGAACGCCGTGGTCGAGGAAGCGGCGCGGTTGACAGGTGTCGAGCCACCACCACTCAAGACCCTCGAGGAAGCCGACCTCTCGCCCATGGCACGCGGTTTCTATGCCGAGAACCGGCGGGTGGCGAATGGGAAGGCGAAGCGCGTGCTCGGCTGGGAGCCGCGCTATCCGACCTATCGCGAAGGCCTCGCCGCCATCAGGGCTCTGGCGTAGCGCGCCTTGGCGGAGGGGCAGCGCGCCCGCGCATCGCCACGACCATGCCGATGAGCGTGATGGCCGCGCCAGCTGCCGGAAGCGGTCCCCACACAAAGCCTTCGAATAGTGTCGAGAGAATCATCGCGACAATCGGCACGATGACCGAGCTGTAGGCCGCGGTCCCCGCCCCGACCTTGCGCACCAGTCCGTAATAAAGCGGGAAGGTCACCACCGACCCCAGCAGCCCGAGATAGAGAATGCCCAGCCCATAGGAGGGCCGCGGGTCGAATTGCGGCGCTCCCTCGGTCGCCAACGCGAAAAGCGAATTGAGCGCCACCCCGACCACCATCGACCATGCGAGCAAAGTGAGGAGCGGCTGCTTCTTCGCCCCGTCCATCGCCTGCACGATATTGGCCGCGCTGGCTGCAAGGATACCGCCCACGGTCAGCGCCGCGCCGGTAAGGACTTCGGCTAGAGTCGCGGGCGAGGCGCGGTATTCCTGCGCAAACAGCATCGCGACGCCCACGGCAGCGATGGTCGAGCCGAGCACGAATTCGCGCCTTATCGGCTGGCCGAGCACGAACTTGCCGAGCACGGCATTGGGCACGACCAGCAGCGCGAACATCACCGCCACGAGGCCCGAGGTGATGTAGTGTTCGGCGTTATAGACGAAACTGAAGTTGAGGCTGAACTGGAACAGGCCGAGCGCCGCCGCCCATTTCCAGCCGTCACGCGACAGCTTGAACGGCTCGCCGCGCAGCTTCGCCAGAACGAACATGCCCAGCGCCGCCACGACGAAGCGCCAGCTGATGGACCAGCTCGGCGGCACGCTGGAAATCTGGTCGCGAATGACCAGCCAAGTCCCGCCCCAGATGAGGCTGACGAGGAGGAAGGCGGCAAGGTTCTTCGGCGCCAGCAGGCTTTCCGAGCCGGACGAAGCGCTCATAGGTTTGCGATGGCCCCTGCCAGCGCGCGGGCATCCTCCTCGCGCGTGTTCCATGCGGTGACGAAGCGCGCCGCGTCCGCGCCCCAGTCGTAGAATTCGAAGCCTTGTCCGCGCAGCGTCTCACGCTCTTCGGCGGAGAGGCGAACGAACAACTCATTGGCCTCGACCGCGTGCATCAGGCGCTCGCCGCAGGCCCCGGCAATTTCGGCGGCAGCAGCGTTCGCGGAGCGGGCGTTGGACAGCCACACATCGCCATCGAGCATGGCGTGGATTTGCGCCGCGAGATAGCGGCCCTTGCTTTGCAAATGCCCTGCCCGCTTGCGGCGGTATTTCGCCACGTCTGCAAGCCCTTTATCGAAGAACACGATGGCCTCCGCGCTCATCCCGCCGTTCTTGACGAAGCCGAAGCTGAGAGCATCGACCGGCCCAGCCACCTCTCCGGCGGGCAGGTCGAGAAAGGCCGCCGCATTCGCGAAGCGCGCGCCGTCCATATGCAGCCCCAGCCCGCGCTCGTCGGCAAGCGCACGGATGGCGGTGAGTTCTTTCGGGCGATAGACCCGGCCGTATTCGCTCGCCTGCGTAATCGAAATCGCATGCGGCTGGACCTGGTGCACATCGTCGCGGATGGGGTCAATGACGGCACGGATGGCGTCCGCATCGAGCTTGGCCCCCTCGCCCTGCCCCAGCAGCAGTTTGGCCCCGTGGAGGTAGAAGCCGGGCGCGCCTCCTTCGTCCATCTCGATATGCGCTTCCTCGTGACACACGACGCCGCCATGCGGCTGGCACATGGCGGCGAGCGCGAGGCAGTTCGCCGCCGTCCCCGTCGCCACCCACAGCGTGGCGCACTCGCGCCCGAACAGGGCGGACATCCTTTCGTCCAGTTCTGCGCTCAGACTGTCGCCATCATAGGGAGAGTCGGGCGCGTCGGCCTTGCGCATTGCCTCCCACACGTTGGGATGGACGCTGGCGGCATTGTCGGAGAGGAATTTCATCGGAACGCCTCTAGCCGCCAATGCGTTCGAAAGACAGCAAGGAAAGAAAAGAACATGGGTATCGCAGAACTGGAAATAGAACGTCGCGACAGGGTCACTCATGGAGACTATGTTGCGAAATTGGAAAAAAGCGACAGCGTTGCCAAGCTAAGCTGGACCGACCGCGGGGGCGTGCGTCATGCCGAACACACCTACGTCCCGCCGCAAGCCCGTGGAAAGGGCGTGGCCGAGCAATTGGTCAAGGCCATGATCTCCGACGCACGCCAGCACGGATTCAAGATTGCGCCCGACTGCTCCTATGTCGAACGCTATTTCGACCGGCACAAGGATCTGGCCAACCTGCGCGCCTAGGAGCCGCTTCTCTCGAGCAGTTCGCCGAAGTCGTTGCGGGCCATGCTCTCGCACAACGCCTTGCGCCACGCATAGGCCTCCTCGACCGGCATGCCGTGTATACGCAGTCGCCCGCCGGCAAGTCCAAGGTGAAGGCTCGCATAGCCACGCAGGCGGGCAATCGGGCCTTGAGAAACCTCGACCGACTGCAGCTTCACGCGCGAGGCGATGGCGAGGCTGGAAGTGAACCAGCCGTGGCGCGAATAGAGCTGCCGTTCGCCCAGCGCCCGCCAGGCATTGCGCCAGCCCCACCACTGGTCGAGCATGACGAATGCGAGGCTGCCTAAGGGGGCGAGCCACAACCAGCTCTCGCCGATGATTGCCGTTACGAGGGTCGCGGGCAGCAGCAAGAGCGCCGCCAGCACCACCTTGTCGGTGCGGTAGCGTTTGAGCGCCCGCTCCCATTGCAAATCGGCGGGCGGCAGCGCGAAGCCCGTCACACCCACGACCGGCGCGATTTCCTCCATCTGGCCGAAGGGTACGGCATCGTGATTCGCCGCCCCGCTGTCGCTGGCGAGGCTGATGACCTTGAGGCCGTGCCAGCCGAAGTGACGGCGCAGGAATCCGGTCTCCAGACGCAGCGCTTGGACGCGGCGGACGGGCATGACGAGGTCGGTCCGCGTCAGCAGCCCGCGCCGCCTGCGCAGGCCCTTGGCAGTCTGTTCGAGGCGGAAATTCCATTCTCGCAAGCTTGTACGCACGAGACCGGTCGCGACCCCAACCGCGCCCAGTGTGAGCAGGGCGGCAGCGACTCCGACGACCTGCGCCAGCGCGCCGAGCCCGGCAAGCCACTGGCCCGGTCCGGCAAGGCGCTGCTCCCATTCCTCGATATCCCACAGGTCGAACGGCAGGAGAAAATCGAATTGTTGCGCCAGACCGGCCAGCACGGCGACCACCGCGAGCGAAAATTCGAACAGGCCAAAGGTGAGGACACGCTTCGGACCCATGGTGAAGAGCGGTGTGGCTTCTTCGACCGAAGCCTTCTCGGCCCCATCCGCGACCATGACCTCGTCTTCCTGGCGGCTGCGGACCAATTCGCGCAGCCGTTCGCCCTCCGCCTCGGAGAGATAGGTGAGCGACAAATCGTCCTTGCCGCCCGCGCCGGTCTCGAATTTCACCTCGACGAGGCCGAACAGGCGCGGGAGCAGTTTCTGCTCGAGGCTGACATCCTGGATGCGCTCGTAGGGCACCGAGCGCGCGGCGCGCGACAACACACCGCTCTCGACGCGAATGTCGCTGTCGCCGACGGTGTAGGTCAGCCGCGTCCACTGGAGGTAGGCGACCAGCACATTGAACAGGATGAGCGCGACGACAAAGGGCGCGGCCCACGCCAGCTTGCCCGACAGCTCGCCATCGTCGAAAACCGTTACCGCCGCCACACCGAGCGGGATGACCAGCTGCGCGAGCATCGTTGCGGCGCGCACGAGGAAGCCCTTGGGGTCGGTGCGCCGCGCGCCTGTGTCCACGTCGTTCATTGCGTATCGCGGCGGATGGCGGCGCGGATGTCCTCGCGCATCGCCAGCGCATCCTCATGCGCAAGGCCGGGCAGCGAAACCGAGGCATTGTGTGAGCCTGCTGTATGCACCGTCAGCGTCGCCAGCCCGAAGCCGCGCTCGAGGGGCCCTTGGTCGACGTCGATATGCTGGACACGGCCGAAGGGGACAACGGTATCCGAATGGAACAGCACCCCGCGCACCACGCGCAGGCGCTCCTCGGCGAGCGAGTAGCCGCGCGTCGCATAGCGGCGCATCGGCAAGTAAAGCACGATATAGGCGATAACGAGCACTGCAGGCACCCACACCACGCCGGTCCAGCCGTCGATGGCGAATTCGGAAATGGTGGCGGCGATGAACAGCCCGAAGGCGACGATTGCTGCTACGGTCCGCATCAGCGTCTTGTAGCGCGGGTCCAGCGGGGTCAGTTTTTCCGGCGCGCTGGCGCTCGGAGTATCGTGTGTCTCGTCCATACCGCCTTACCTATGCAAGACAGCGCGCGCGTCAACGCCTTTGGTCGAAGCGCCGCCCGACGATGGCCGCCGCGATATTGGTTTTCTGCACATCGGTGGTCCCGCCCGCGATGCCCCAGGCAAAACCGTCGCGCACGCGCTGCTCCATGCCGTATTCCTTGTGATAGCCGTAGCCGCCCATCACCTGCATGCCGTTGGCGGTTACGCTGCGGACGATTTCATTAGCAAAGCACTTGGCGGTCGAGCTTTCATAGACGCTCGGAAGGCCGTCTTCATTGTGTTCGGCATTGGCAGCGGCGCGGTAGATGAGGAGGCGCGCGGCCTCGACCTGCATCGCCATCTCTGCCAGCCGCATCTGCACCGCCTGGAAATCGACGATGGGCTTGCCGAAAGCGGTCCGCTCCTGGACATATTCGGTCGCCTGTTCGAGCGCGGCGGCGGCAAGGCCGAGCGATTGCGTCGCATTCCCGCAGCGTTCCAGGCCGAAGGCGCTCATCAGCTTACCGAACCCGCCCGCGGGCACGATGAGGTTCTCGCGCGGGACCATTACGCTGTCGAAGGTGATGTCACGAGTGTCGATACCGCGGAAGCCCATCAATTGCTCGCGCTGGCCGAAGGAAACGCCTTCCATCGCCTTGTCGACCAGCAGCGCGCCGATGCCCTTCGCACCGGGCGCATCCGAGAGGCGGGTATATACGACATAGTAGCGCGCATGCCCTGCGCCCGAGGTCCAGCGCTTGTTGCCATCGAGGACAAAGTGGTCGCCCTCGTCGCGCGCACGGGTGGAAAGATCGGTGAGCGCGGTCCCTGCATCTGGCTCGGACATCGACACCGCCACCGTCGATTCGCCGCTGACTACCTCGGGAATTATCCGCGCCTTTAGTGCGTCCGAGCCGAACCGCTCGATAGTGCGTGCAGGACCCACCAGCGCCTCGAAAATAGGAAAGGCGACCGCGTTGGAAATCATCGCGAACTGCTCGAGCACCAGCAGCGCCTCGAGATGGCCGAGCCCCAGCCCGCCATACTGCTCGGGCAAGTTCACCCCGAGAAACCCCATCTCGCCATACCGCCGCACCATGTCGGCAGGCACACAGAAGTCCTTCTCCTCCATCTCGCGCGCGAGGTCCGGCAATTCCTTGCGCGCAAAGCTCCGCGCAGCATCCCGAAGCTCGCGCTGTTGGTCGGTAAGGCGGAAATCCATCGATGTCTCCTCTTGTTGCGAGGGGTGCCGTCCTGAGAACGCTGGCGCAAGGGGAGAGGTTTGAGTTTTTGTTTTTCGAACCGGCCTCCGTCGGTTCGTCCTCGCTAGACGTGCAGCAAGCTGCACCCGCTGCGGGCGGGCGGTCGCCCTTGCGGTCCGCTGGTCGCGGACCGAGACATCGCCAGATAGGCTGACCTGTTCTTGGTCACGGCAGTCAGAGGCCGACTGGCCGACCGCAGGTGCTCGACGCGGCACGCGTCGAAACAGCGCCGAGGACGCTCGCACGGAGGTGCGAGCGAAACGCCAAGAAAACCATTTTTTCTTCAAAAAAATGGTGCTGCTGGGGAGGATTGAACTCCCGGCCTCACCCTTACCAAGGGTGCGCTCTACCACTGAGCTACAGCAGCACATGCTGCCCGTCGGTGTTACCGATGGGGTGGAGGCGCGCGCTATTGGCAGACGCGGCGGATAAGTCAACCTTCGCTTGCCCCGTAAAGCGAAATTCGCAAAAGGAATGCGTCATGAGCGCCGCAAACGACAAGATGACACGCGAGGAACGCCTCGCCGCGAAACTTCGTGAGAACCTGCGCCGCAGGAAAACCCAGACCCGCGAAATGCGCGAATCGGGCGCAGACGGGGTTTCCAAGCCAGATTCGGAACGCTAACGCGCACTGCCTATAGTTATCCCGCTTGTGCGGGGATGCGGTGCCAGCCCACTCCCCCACCCGGCCACCCAAACAGTATCGTGCCGTGGGTGGCCGGGTGGGGGAGCGGGCCGGAGCCGAAAACGGGAGCGAATATGTCGAAGCTGATCCTCGTTCGCCACGGCCAGAGCGAGTGGAACCTCGCCAACCGTTTCACCGGCTGGTGGGATGTCGACCTCACCGAAAAGGGCGAAGCAGAAGCACGCGAGGCCGGACGGCTGATGAAGGCCAAAGGCGTGCTGCCCACCACCGCCTTCACCTCGCTCCAGAAACGCGCCATCAAGACGCTCAACCTCGCACTCGAAGAATGCGACCGGCTGTGGATCCCGGTGACCCGCGACTGGCACCTGAACGAGCGCCATTATGGCGGCCTCACCGGCCTCGACAAGCAGCAGACGCGCGACAAACATGGCGACGAGCAGGTCCACATCTGGCGCCGCAGTTTCGACGTTCCGCCGCCCGAAATGGAGCGCGGCAGCGAGTTCGACCTGTCGGACGACCCGCGCTACGCAGGTATCGACGTACCGCTGACCGAGAGCCTCAAGCTCACCATCGAGCGGGTGCTGCCTTACTGGGAGGAGGCGATCCTCCCGCTGCTGGGCAAGGGCGAGACGGTCATTATCTCAGCCCACGGCAATTCGCTGCGCGCGCTGGTGAAGCACTTGTCGAACATCTCAGATGACGAGATTACCGGCCTCGAAATCCCGACCGGCCAGCCCATCGTCTACGAATTCGACAGCACGACGCCCAAGGGCGAACGCTATTACCTGAAGGACGCGTAAGATGGCTCAAGGGGGAGGAGCAAAGGTCGCAATCGTTATGGGCAGCCAGTCGGACTGGTCCACGATGAAATGCGCCGCCGAGGTGCTGGCGGAACTGGGCGTCGAGACCGATGTCCGCATCGTGTCAGCCCATCGCACGCCCGACCGGATGTACGACTTCGCCAAGGCCGCCGAGAGTGAAGGCTTTCAGGTCATCATCGCAGGCGCAGGTGGCGCGGCGCATCTGCCGGGCATGATTGCCGCACTGACCCACGTGCCGGTGCTCGGCGTGCCGGTGCAGTCGAAGGCGCTTTCGGGACAGGACAGCCTGCTCTCCATCGTCCAGATGCCCGCCGGTGTTCCCGTGGGCACGCTCGCCATCGGCGAGGCAGGCGCGACCAATGCAGGCCTCTTCGCAGCCGCCATTCTCGCCAACAATGATGCCGGCCTTTCGCAGCGCCTCAAGGACTGGCGACAGGCGCGCTGCGACGCCGTGACCGAGAGGCCCGAAGACTGATGCTCAAACGCGGGTCCACCATCGGTATCCTCGGTGGCGGCCAGCTTGGCCGGATGATGGCCATGAGCGCCGCGCAATTGGGCTATCGCACAATCGGCTATGCGCCCGAAGGCGACAATGTCAGCCACAGCGTGAACGACGAATTCATCAGCGCCGGGTGGGACGACGAAACTGCCCTCGCCGCTTTTGCGGAGCGCTGCGATGTGGTGACATGGGAATTCGAGAACGTCCCCGTCGACACCGCCCGCGCCATTCCGCAGGCCAAGATTTTCCCCGACCCGCTCGCGCTCGAAACCGCGCAGGACCGGCTGAACGAAAAGCGCTTCATCGAGGGTCTCGGCGGCAGGCCCGCAGCCTATGCCAAGTGCGATTCGGGCTATGACCTCGAAAGCGCGGTGGACCGGCTGGGTGCACCCGGCATCCTCAAGACCCGCCGCGACGGATACGACGGCAAGGGCCAGTGGCGCATCATGTCGGTGCACGAGGCCTCCGCGCTGAAATTCCCCGATGCACCCTGCGTCTACGAAGGCTTTGTCGAATTCGACGCCGAATTTTCGGTCATCCTCGTGCGCAGCCAGGAAGGCGAAATCCGTTTCTGGGATTCGACCCGCAATGTGCATGAGGGCGGTATCCTCTCCGCCTCGCATTATCCGGCCACCAAGGAAATCGATGCGCAGGTCGCCGAAGCGCGCGAGCTGGCGCGCAAGGTGGCCGATGCGCTGAAATATGTCGGTGTGCTGACGCTCGAATTCTTCGCCACGCACGGAGGGCCCGTGTTCAACGAGATGGCGCCGCGGGTGCACAATTCGGGCCACTGGACCATTGAGGGCGCAGCCACGAGCCAGTTCGAGAACCACATCCGCGCCGTCGCCGGGCTGCCGCTGGGCGACACCCGCACCACCGCTGCGCGGGTGGAAATGCGCAACATCCTCGGCAGCGATATCGAGGAGGCGCACCGCCACCTCTCCGATTCGCGCGCGCACCTGCACGACTACGGCAAGGCCGAGGCGAAAGAGGGGCGCAAGATGGGCCACCTCACGCTGGTCTCGCGCGACACCCGCGGATGAGCCTGTTCCTCATCTACGCCCGCGCCGCCAATGGCGCGATCGGCAAGGAAGGCCGCCTGCCATGGCACCTCCCCGCCGACTTGAAGCGCTTCAAGGCGCTGACGATGGGCAGCCCGATGATCATGGGCCGCAAGACCTTCGAGAGCCTGCCCGGCCTCCTGCCCGGTCGCCGCCACATCGTGCTCACGCGGCGCGAGCGCTGGGATTCGACCGGCGCAGAAGTGGTGCGCTCGGTCGAGGAAGCCCTCGCCAAGGCGGGCGAAGGCGACATCGCGGTCATCGGCGGCGCGGCGATTTTCGACGTTTTCATGCCGCTTGCCGAGAAAATCGAACTCACCGAAATCCACCGCGATTTCGACGGCGACGTCTTCATGCCCCCGCTCGGCCCCGAATGGGAAATTGCCGGGCGCGAGGATTTCGAGGCGGAAGGCGACAGGCCGTCCTATTCCTTCCTCACCTACACCCGCATCGGGGAACCAGCCGCGTGAGGTTCCTCGACCACCGCGACCCGCTGCCCGAGAGCCTGCGCGGCGCCATCATCGCGCTCGGCAATTTCGACGGGTTCCACCTCGGCCACCAGGCGGTGGCGAAGGAAGCCATCGACTGGGCGCGCGCCGAGGGTCGGCCCTCCATCATCGCCACCTTCGACCCGCATCCGGTGCGCTTCTTCAAGCCCGATGCCGAGCCGTTCCGGCTGACCACGCTCGAACAGCGGCAGGAACTCTACCTTGCCGCCGGGGCCACCGCGATGCTGGTATTCCATTTCGACGGCGAGCTGGCCGGAACGACGGCGGAAGATTTCGTCCGCGTGTTGCTTGCTGAAAAGCTCGGCGCGAAGGGCGTCGTCACCGGGGGCGATTTCACCTTCGGCAAGGCGCGCGGCGGAAATTTCGAGCGGCTGGTCGAACTTGGCCGCGAGGTCGGCATCGAAGCGCGCGCGGTCGAGCCGGTGATGGACGGCGGCGAGGCGGTCTCCTCCAGCCGCGTGCGCGAGGCCCTGCGCGACGGCGACCCGCAGGAGGCTGCGCGCCTCCTCACCCGCCCCTTCGCGATTCGCGGCGTGGTCGAACATGGCGACAAGCGCGGCCGTACCATCGGCTACCCCACCGCCAACCTTTCCATCGAGAGCTACCTGCGCCCGAAATACGGCATCTACGCCGTCACGGGCCGCATCCTCTCGACCGGGCAAGAGCTGCAGGGCGCGGCCAATATCGGCGTGCGCCCGCAGTTCGAACCACCCAAGGAACTGCTCGAACCCTATTTCTTCGATTTCTCCGGCGACCTCTACGGTCAGGAAATCGAAGTCGCCTTCCACCACTTCCTGCGCGGTGAGGCGAAGTTCGCTTCCCTCGATGATTTGGTCGCGCAGATGGAGAAAGATTGCGAGAAAGCGCGCCATCTTCTAAGCGCGCGCGGCAATGACTGAACAGCGCGATTACAGAGACACGGTCTTCCTTCCCAAGACCGATTTTCCCATGAAGGCCGGCCTCCCCGCAAAGGAGCCGAAGATCCTTGCGCGCTGGCAGGAAGAAAACCTCTATGAAGAGCTGCGCGAGAGCCGCAAGGACCGCGAGAAGTTCATCCTTCACGACGGCCCGCCCTACGCCAATGGCGACATGCATATCGGCCATGCGCTGAACCGTATCCTCAAGGACATGGTGGTGCGTTCGCAGACGCTGCTTGGCAAGAATGCGCCTTTCGTGCCCGGCTGGGACTGCCACGGCCTGCCGATCGAGTGGAAGGTAGAGGAACAGTTTCGCAAGAAGAAGCGCGACAAGAACGCGATTCCGCCAAGCGAATTCCGCGCCGAATGCCGCGCCTATGCGCAGAAATGGGTCGATGTTCAGCGCGAACAGCTCAAACGCCTCGGCCTGATGGCGGATTTCGACAATCCGTACCTCACCATGCAGTTTGAAAGCGAGGCGACCATCGTTGCCGAGCTGATGAAGTTCGCCGAGGCCGGAAACCTCTATCGCGGATCGAAGCCGGTGATGTGGTCGCCGGTCGAAGAAACCGCGCTGGCCGAGGCCGAGGTCGAATACGAGGATATCACCTCGACCCAGATCGACGTGGCGTTCGAGATCGTGGAATCGCCGATTAAGGAACTGGTCGGCGCGCATGCGGTAATCTGGACCACCACGCCGTGGACGATCCCGGTGAACCAAGCTTTGGCCTATGGACCGGATGTCGATTACGTTCTTATCGAAGCGCTCGACGATAATGTCGAACCCATCGGTCGTTATCTAGTAGCCACCGAACTTTCTGAAGCATTTCAGGAGCGACTTCACGCAGCTGGACTTTGTGCGAAAGCGAACGCCGTCAGCGACTTTTACTTAGGCTCCGACCTCGCCGGAACCGTCGCGCGTCACCCGATGCACCATCTCGGCGGGTTCTACGCGAAGCCCCGTCCGCTGCTGGCGGGCGATTTCGTCACCACCGACAGCGGAACGGGCCTTGTCCATATGTCGCCCGACCATGGCGAGGACGACTTCCTGCTTTGCCGCGAGCACGGCATCGAGCCGGTTTTCGCGGTCATGGGCGACGGGCGCTATCGCGAGGACTGGGAATGGCTTGGCGGCAGCGACGACCGCCGCCGCGCGGTGATCAACAAGGCGTTCAATTCGCCCGACGGGCCGATCTGTTCGGACCTGCGCGAAGCAGGCGCGCTGCTTTCGGCCAGCGACGACTACGCACACTCCTATCCGCATTCGTGGCGCTCCAAGGCCAAGGTCATCTACCGCTGCACGCCGCAGTGGTTCGTGCCGATGGACAAGCCGCTCGACACGGGCGACTTCGATGTCGCCGTGCCCGAAGGCTTTGGCGCCGCTGTCGCCATGGCCACAAGCAAGGACCACTCGACCTTGCGCGAAATCGCCATGCGCGAAATCGAGCGGGTGAAGTTCTATCCCGAAAAGGGCCGCCGCCGCATCGGCTCGATGGTCGAGGGCCGTCCCGACTGGGTGCTCTCCCGCCAGCGCGCATGGGGCGTGCCGATCACGCTCTTCGTCCGCAGCGACGGCACCTATCTGCAAGATCCGCAGGTCAACGCCCGCGTGGTCGCAGCGGTGCGCGAACAGGGCGTCGATGCCTGGGACGAATCTCGCAAGGCCGAGTACCTTGGCGCCGCCCACGATCCGGCAGAATTCGAAATGGTCACCGACATTCTCGACGTCTGGTTCGATTCGGGCTGCACCCACGCCTTCACTCTCGAAGGCGACCGCTGGCCCGAACAGCGCTGGCCTGCCGACCTCTATCTCGAAGGCAGTGACCAGCATCGCGGCTGGTTCCAGTCGAGCCTGCTCGAAAGCTCCGCCACCCGCGGGCGCGCGCCCTATGACGCGGTGCTGACCCACGGCTTCACCATGGCGAGCGACGGCAAGAAGATGTCGAAGAGCCTCGGCAACACCATCGACCCGCTGAAGGTGATGGAGCAGTACGGCGCCGACATCATCCGCCTCTGGGCATTGAGCGTCGACTTCACCGAAGACCACCGAATCGGCGATGAAATCCTCAAGGGCGTGGGCGACCAGTACCGCCGCCTGCGCAACACTTTCCGCTACCTGCTCGGCGCGCTCGACGGTTTCGTCGGCGACATGGGCGATGCGGGCGAGATTCCCGGACTGGAAGTCTATGTCCTTGCGCTGCTGGCGGACCTCGACGGCAAGCTGAAGAAGGCGCTCGAAGAGTACGACTTCAACACCTACACGCGCCTGCTGGTCGATTTCTGCAACGAGGACCTCTCGGCCTTCTACTTCGATATCCGCAAGGACACGCTTTATTGCGACGGTCCGGATTCGACGCGCCGCAACGCCTATCGCACCGTGCTCGACCTCCTGTTCCACGCCCTCGTACGCTATGCCGCGCCGGTGCTGGTGTTCACGGCTGAAGAGGTCTGGACCACGCGCTATCCCGATGGCGGCAGCGTCCATTTGCTCGACTGGCCGCCGGTCCCCGGTGTCACCGCCGACGGGGCGCGCTGGGACAAGCTGCGCGCGCTGCGCGAGCGCGTGACCGAAGCCATCGAACCGCTGCGCCGCGACAAGACCATCCGCTCCAGCCTCGAGGCCGATGTGGTGGTCCCTGCCAGCGCCGTGCCCGAGGGCTTTACCGACGAAGACCTCGCCGAGCTGTTCATCACCGCGTCAGTGACGCGCGGCGATGAGGACACTGTGAAAGTCTCGCGCACCGATGAACACAAATGCGGCCGTTGCTGGCGTCTGCTGCCTTCCGTTGCGGAAGACGGCGCGCTGTGCGACCGCTGCGAACCCGTTGTCGCCCAGATGGATGCTGCCTGACATGAATCCGCTTCTTCGCATGCGCCTGATTGGCGTTGTCGTGGCTTTTGTCATCTATGCCGTGGACCAGTATGTGAAATGGCTCATGGTCGAACCGCTGCAGCTGCGCCAGAAAGGCGTCATCGACCTGCTGCCCTTCTTCGATTTGCGCTGGACGCAGAATTTCGGCGTTTCGATGGGCATGTTCGAGGCGGACAGTTTCGAATCGCGCTGGATACTGGTCGGCGTGACCGCGCTCATCGCGCTGGTGGTGACCGTCTGGATGTTCCGCGAGAAGACGTGGGGCGATATCCTCGGCCTGTCGCTCATCCTCGGCGGCGCGCTGGGCAACATCAAGGACCGCTATGAACTCGGCTATGTCATCGACTATGCCGACTTCCACATCGGGGAATTCCGCCCCTTCCTCATCTTCAACATTGCCGATGCAGCGATTACCATCGGCGTCCTGATAATCCTTGCCCGCGCCTTCTTCATGCGCGACAAGGACGACGAAGAGGTCGACGACCTCATGCAAGGCAAGCCGGCAGACGCCGCGGAGAGCAAGTAATGAACACCATCGCCCGTATCGCCCTTCTTGGCGCCACCACCAGCATGCTGGCCGCATGTGGCAGCGGCGGTTTCCTCAACCGTGACCGTCCGGACGAGTTCGCCGTGCAGCGCCAGGCCCCGCTGGTGGTCCCGCCCGATTTCAACCTCGTGCCGCCGGCTCCCGGCGCTCCGCGCCCGGCAGAAGGTTCGGCTGCCGAGCAGACTTTGGAAGCACTCTTCGGCGGCCCTGCACAGCGCAGCTCTGTCGAAACCAGCGCGCTCGACCGCGCCGGTGCAGCCGAGGCGGGCATCCGCTCCTCGGTCGGTTCGGAAGAAACCAACACGGTCGCCAAGGGCACCGTGGTCCGCGACATCATCGCGGCCCCCGAGGGTGACGGCGCATCGGCACAGGCCGTGATACCCGGCTAATCGCCGGGGATCACTTTCTCTTGTTTTAAGAGCCCGCCTCCGCGGGCTCATCCTCGGTGCTGTTTCGACGCGTGTCCGCGTCGAGCACCTGCGGGCGCGCGGTCGCGCTTGCCGGGCCTCCGCCGGCCCGGTTTTGGCGCGACGCTACCAGAATTCGGGTATGCCCTTGGTCACGGCAGTCATAGGGCGACCGCCCGCCCGCAGCGGGTGCAGCTTGCTGCACGTCTAGCGAGGACGAACCGACGGAGGTCGGTTCGAAAAACAAAAACCCTAGAGCCACTACGCCCGCAGTCTAGTCGCCCGAGACGTCATCGTCCTTCGCAGGCCCCACTGCGCTTACCAGGACCTTATCGATCCGGCGCTCGTCGAGGTCGACCACTTCGAAGCGCCAGCCCTGTTCCTCGAACCACTCGCCCTCGGCAGGGAGCTTTTTCAGCACCGCGAGGCAGAAACCTGCCACCGTGGCGAACTCGCGGTCGTCGCCATAGTCCAGCGCCAACCGGTCGGCGAGTGCGTCGGCACTGAGCGAACCTGCCACCAGCAGCGAACCATCGTCGCGCTCTACGATACCGGGGGTATCGTCGGGGTCCTGGTCGCTGGCGAAATCGCCGACCAGAGCAGTGAGGAGGTCCACCGGGGTCACGATGCCGTCGAGGTGGCCGTATTCGTCATGCACCATCGCCATGGCGATATCGGCCTGTTGCAGCACGCGCAGCGCGTCGACCGCGTCGAGCTGGTCGGGGACGACCTCCGCCTTGGTCATCAGCGCCTCGAGCTGCACGCCCTCGCCTGCCAGCAAGACCCCCAGCACCTCGCGCACCCGCACGAGGCCGAGCACCTTGTCGGGCGAGCCATCCGCCACCGGCCAGACCGAATGCGGGCTTTCCTCGAGCAGCGCGCGAATCGCGGCCTCGCCGGCGTTCACATCGATCCAGTCGACATCGGTACGCGGCGTCATCACCTCGCGCACCGGACGCTGTGCGAGGCGGACCACGCCCGCGAGCATCTGGTGCTGTTCGCTTTCGATAACGCCGGTATTGGTCGCTTCGGCGAAAAGCATGTGCAGCTCTTCCGCCGTTACCGAACTCTGCCCGCCAGGCTTGACCCCAAGCAGCCGTATCAAGGCGCCCGAGCTGGCGTCGAGCAGCCACACAAGCGGCGCGGCGACCCTCGCGAGAAGCGCCATCGGCCGCGACATGGTGACCGCAATCGGCACGGCTGCGCGCAGGGCGACCTGCTTGGGCACCAGCTCGCCGACCACGAGGCTGAAATAGGTCGTCAGCGCGATGACCAGCGCGAAACCGGCCTCGGCTGCCCAATCCGCCGGTACCCCGATGGCTTCGAGCCGCTCGCCCACCGGCCCGCCGAGGCTCGCGCCCGAATAGGCACCCGCCACGATGCCCACCAGCGTGATACCGATTTGCACGGTAGAGAGAAATCTACCCGGGTCCTCAGCCAGCTCGATGGCGGTCCTGGCCCCCGCGCTGCCCGCGCTCGCTGCGGTGCGCAGCTTGCCCGTGCGCGCGGAGACGATGGCCAGCTCGCTCATGGCGAAGACGCCGTTGAGCAGGATGAGCCCGGCAATGATGAGCAGGTCGGTCCAGGGAAAGGGTGTCACAAGCCTTTCGCTAGCACAATTCTGCGCCGCTGCCAGCGCTTCTCGGAACAGGCTGTGAATTCACGTGTTTGATACTCCCAGAGACGCTGGTGGGCGCGTCCCAAGGCACTCGGGCGGGTCAGGGGCAGGAGCCCTCTGCCAGCCCGGCTCGCAAAAAAGGGAATAGAACATGACAAAATCACGGATTTTCCTCGCAGGCTTTTCGGCAGTCGCCCTCATGGGCACCTCGGCCTGCGTGACCGACCCGAATACGGGTGAGAAGAAGGTTTCGCGCACCGTGCTCGGCGGTGTCGGCGGCGCGGTTGCCGGCGGCCTGCTCGGCGGCGTCATCGGCGGCAAGACCGGACGTATCATCGGCGCAGCAGCCGGCGGTGCGGCAGGCGGCTATGTCGGCTATCGCATGGACCAGCAGATCAAGGAACTGAAGGAACAGACCGCCGGTTCGGGTGTCGACGTGAGCGAAGTCGACGGCGGTGAAGCCATCCTCGTCAACCTCCCCGATGGCGTGACCTTCGCCACCGGCAGCGCCACGATCAACTCGACCTTCCGCGCGACGCTCAACAATGTCGCGGCCAGCCTGATCCAGTATCCCAACAGCCTCGTCGACGTATACGGCTATACCGACACGACCGGTTCGACCGAACTCAACCAGCGCCTGTCCGAGCAGCGCGCGCAGGCGGTTGCCAACTACCTTATCGGCCAGGGCGTGAGCTCCTCGCGTATCCGCTGGCAGGGCTATGGCGAACAGTACGAACACCTCAAGGTGAAGACGGCCGACGGCGTGAACGAGCCGCTCAACCGCCGCGTCGAAATCAAGATCATCCCCTTCGACCAAGAAGATGTCGAAGCGGCGCAGGCCAACCAGTAAGCCTGCAAGATCGAACAGTCGCAGAAAGAAGGGGCCGGGTCACTCCGGTCCCTTTTTTCGTGCCCCAGTCTTTTCGGGCCCTAGTCGCGTGCGAGCGAGTTCGCGCGTTCGGAAAGATGCTCGACCGTGGCGGCGTGAATACCCGGCGCGCTGGCGATGACGCCGAAGGCTCGCGGGTCGCGCTTGTTGTAGTTGAGCTTGCGACCGAAGCTGTCTGAGATTGCCGCCCCTGCCTCGCGGGCAATGAGACCAGCAGCCGCGATATCCCACTCGTAGCCCCAGCGCAGCGTCGCCACGAGGTCGGCGCGGTCGTCGGCGACCATGGCGATGCGCAGGGCGATGGAATTGGGCTGCTCGACCCTGGTGAGCATGCGGTCCTGCTTCATCAGGTCTGCCGCCGGGACGCGGGCGCCTGCGAACTCCTGGCGCGTCGAGGCCGAAATGCGCGTACCGTTGAGCGTCGCGCCCTGCCCCGCCACTGCCTGCCACACCTCGCCGCGCGCAGGCGCGCAGAGCGTACCGATGAGCGGCCGTCCGGCGCTGATGAGCGCTACCGAGACTGCCCAGCCCTTGCGGCCGCGGATGAAATCGCGCGTGCCGTCGACCGGGTCGACCAGCCAGATGAGGTCGCGCTCCAGCCGGTCGGGATTATCGACCGTCTCTTCGGACAGCCAGCCGGCAGACGGCAGCAAGGCTCCCAGTTCGCGCTTCAGGAAGGCATCGACTGCAAGATCCGCCTCGCACACCGGGCTGCCGGGGGTCTTCTCCCACGAATCGAGCTCGGCGCCTGCTCCGGGCCACAGGCCGAGCGCTATCTCGCCGGCGTGGCCGACGATGAATTCGAGGCGTTTGCTGTCAATCATGGAAGTGATGGTCGCCCTGCACCCGAAACCCGCTCTTTTCAAGAAGGCCTACGTATGCTTATGCGCGCATCGACTCCCTACCCCCCAAACGCGCGAGCCATGCGCGAAGGAATAGCGACCGACATGAACATCCACGAATACCAGGCCAAGGAACTCCTCGCGAAATACGGCATCGCCGTTCCCGCAGGACACGCAGCAATGACCGTCGAAGAGGCAGTCGCAGGCGCGAAGCAGCTTCCCGGGCCGCTCTATGTCGTGAAAGCGCAGATCCACGCCGGTGGCCGCGGCAAGGGCAAGTTCAAGGAACTCGGCCCCGATGCCAAGGGCGGCGTCCGCCTGTCGAAGAGCATCGAGGACGTCGAAGCCAACGCAAAGGAAATGCTCGGCAACACGCTGGTGACCATCCAGACCGGCGATGAGGGCAAGCAGGTCAACCGCCTCTACGTAACCGACGGTGTCGACATCGAGAAGGAATACTACCTGTCCATGCTCGTCGATCGCGCTACCGGCCAGGTCGCGATGATCGCTTCGACCGAAGGCGGCATGGACATCGAGGACGTCGCGCATGAGACGCCCGAGAAGATCACCACCATCACCATCGACCCGGCGCAGGGCTTCATGCCCCACCACGGCCGCGCGGTGGCCTTCGCGCTCAAGCTGACGGGCGACACCAACAAGCAGGCACAGAAGCTCGCCAAGCAGCTTTACACCGCCTTCATGGACCTCGACATGGAAATGCTCGAGATCAACCCGCTGGTGGAAGACAAGGAAGGTAATCTCCTCGTCCTCGACACCAAGATGAGCTTCGACGGCAATTCGCTCTATCGCCACAAGGACGTGGAAGCGATGCGCGACGAGACCGAGGAAGACCCGGCCGAAGTCGAAGCAAGCGAATACGACCTTGCCTACATCAAGCTCGACGGTAACATTGGCTGCATGGTCAACGGCGCAGGCCTTGCCATGGCGACGATGGACATCATCAAGCTGAATGGCGCGTTCCCCGCCAACTTCCTCGACGTGGGCGGCGGCGCGACGACCGAGAAGGTCACCGCGGCGTTCAAGATCATCCTCAAGGATCCGGCGGTCGAGGGTATCCTCGTCAACATCTTCGGCGGCATCATGCGCTGCGACACCATCGCGGAAGGCATCGTGGTTGCTGCGAAGGAAGTCGACCTCGACGTGCCGCTGGTGGTTCGCCTCGAAGGCACCAATGTCGAGAAGGGCAAGGAAATCCTCGCCAACTCGGGCTTGCCGATCGTACCGGCCGACGACCTGGGCGACGCCGCCCGTAAGATCGTGGCCGAGGTGAAGAAGGCGGCCTGAGCGCCCCTTCCAGACAGGTAGAAAGGCCGTGCCGGCTTCGTGTTGGCGCGGCCTTTTCCTTTACGGCGTGGTCTTCGGCTCTGGCAGGACGGGCGGCGTGCTGTCCATGTAGGTGAGCCAGTTGCTCCAGATTGTCAGTGTACGGTTGTCGGTCATGGAGATACTGCAGGTCAGCCCCATCACGCCGCGGATCGTGCCCTCCTTCCAGTCTTCGTAGACCGCCCCGCATTCCGCATCGCGATAGGCGAGGAAGGCCGCATCGCTGGCCTCGATTTCCTTCGCCAGCTCCGGCCGGTCGGCGTTTAGCTCGATTGCCTTTGCGAGATAGGCCTCGCGCCGTTCATCAGCGCGGGCAAGCACGCCGGCGTAGCATTCGTTCATATCGGAGGTAGTCATGGCGTCTGGGCAACGTTGTGGGTGGTCCGGGCCAAGCGCGTCGAAGCGAAATACCAGCTCCCCGCCTGACTGCATTCGAACTGCGGCCAGGATGCCCTCGCCCGGAAAGTTGGGATTGCGACACTTCAGCGTGAGCGCATGGAAATAGGCCGCGCAGTCCTCCACCGCGATGAGGCGGAAGGTCAGCATGCCGTCCTTCTCCTCCCATCCGGTAAGGTCGGCGTTGAAGTGCTTGAGGCGCAGCACCAGCGTGCCCTCCTCCTCCATGAGATAGAGATGTTCCGTGAAGCGGATTGCGCCCTCGGCGGTCTCCTGCACGAAGATTCCCACCATGGTGCCTCCGCTCGGGGGCAGCCAGCTCTCCATCGCGGGCGCCCCGCCAATTCCAGTTCCCACCCATTGGCCGATCAGCCAGTCCATTTGCCCGAGAGTAGCGAGAGGCGGAACATGATCTTCGGGAGCGACACGCGTTTCCTGAGCGGCAAGCACGCTCGCCGAAAGGGCGATCGGCCCTGCAATCATCATCCAGCCGCGCATCGCAAACCTCCCGTCTGACACGCGAAACTATTCGCCTCGCGAACCATAGTAAAGAAGAGTGGCCCGGCGCGCTTGACCTGCGGTTTTCCGCAGGCGAGGGAGCGGGACAAGCAATGCGAATTCCGGCCCGCCTCGCTTGACGTTTACGTAAACGCAAGCTAGGCGGGCGCCACAGTTTCTTATCGAGAGGAAGGTAACCCCCATGAAAATCCTCGTCCCCGTCAAGCGGGTGATCGATTACAACGTAAAACCGCGCGTGAAGGCCGATGGCTCGGGCGTGGACCTTGCCAACGTCAAGATGAGCATGAACCCCTTCGACGAAATCGCCGTCGAGGAAGCCATCCGCATCAAGGAAGCCGGCAAGGCGGAAGAAATCGTTGCCGTCTCCATCGGCCCGGCAAAGGCGCAGGAAACGCTGCGCACCGCACTCGCCATGGGTGCAGACCGCGCGATCCTCGTTGAAACCGACGACGAAGTCGAACCGCTTGCCGTCGCGAAGATCCTCAAGGCCATTGCCGAAGAGGAAAACCCGGGCATCGTGATGCTCGGCAAGCAGGCAATCGACGACGATTCGAACCAGACCGGCCAGATGCTCGCTGCCCTCATGGGCCGTCCGCAGGGCACCTTCGCCAACACCGTCGAAGTCGACGGTGACAGCGTTACGGTGAAGCGCGAAGTCGATGGCGGTCTCGAAACCGTGAAGCTGACGCTTCCGGCCATCGTCACCACCGACCTTCGTTTGAACGAGCCGCGCTATGCTTCGCTGCCGAACATCATGAAGGCGAAGAAGAAGCCGCTCGATACCAAGAGCCCGTCCGATTACGGCGTCGACACCGCGCCGCGCCTCAAGACCACCAATGTCTCCGAACCGCCGGTTCGCCAGGCTGGTGAAAAGGTCGAGGACGTCGATGCGCTGGTCGCCAAGATCAAAGCGCTCGGCATCGCGTAAGAACCCGGACTGGAAAGGAACAGAACTATGAAAACTCTCGTCTGGGTCGAACACGACAATGCCGAGATGAAGGACGCAACGCTGGCTGCAGTCACTGCGGCGAGCAAGCTGGGCGAAGTCCACCTGCTGGTTGCAGGTTCGGGCTGCCGCGCGGTTGCCGAACAGGCCGCCAAGGTCGCGGGCGTGGGCAAGGTCCACCTCGCCGACGATGCAGCCTACGAGCACGCGCTGGCAGAGAACGTCGCCCCGCTCATCGCCGATCAGATGGGCCACCACGATGCTTTTGTCGCGCCCGCCACCACCACCGGCAAGAACATCGCCCCGCGCGTCGCAGCGTTGCTCGACGTGATGCAGGTGTCGGACATCCTCTCGGTCGAAGGCGACAAGACCTTCACCCGCCCGATTTACGCCGGCAACGCCATTGCGACCGTCGAAAGCTCGGATGAAAAGCTCGTCATCACTGTGCGCGGCACGGCCTTCGACAAGGCCGCGACCGAAGGCGGTTCGGGCGAAATCGAGGAAATCTCGGGCCCTGCCGACGCTGGCATCTCCAGCTTCGTCAGCCAGGAAATCGCCGAGAGCGACCGTCCCGAACTCACCAGCGCCAAGGTCATTGTTTCGGGTGGCCGCGCGCTGAAGGACGGCGAAACCTTCGAGCAGATCATCACGCCCCTGGCGGACAAGCTCGGCGCAGGCATCGGCGCATCGCGCGCCGCAGTCGATGCGGGCTACGTGCCCAACGACTACCAGGTCGGCCAGACCGGCAAGATCGTGGCTCCGGAAGTCTACATCGCCATCGGCATCTCGGGCGCGATCCAGCACCTTGCCGGCATGAAGGATTCCAAGACCATCATCGCCATCAACAAGGACGAAGACGCCCCGATCTTCCAGGTCGCGGACATCGGCCTCGTGGCGGACCTGTTCAAGGCAGTGCCGGAGCTGACCGAAAAGCTCTAACTATCCAATGAAATTGTAAATCCCCCAGCTTCCTGTATTTTACCGGAAACAGGGGGATTTTCTTTGCGCCTTTTACCTTTCTTCGCCGCTCTATTTGGCTTGATGGCAGTTCCGGCCACACAAGCTTCGGCTGAAGAGTTCAAATCCAGCAAATATGCGCCGCAAGGCCAGTGGCGGCTCAACACTTCGGGTGACGGCTGCACCATCATCCGCGACTTCGCCTCGGGCGAGAACCGGCTGAAGTTCACGATCCAGCAGGTGCATCCGGGCGCCATCATGCAGTTCGGCATCTTCGGCGACGAGGTCGAAAAGCCTCGCAAGGAAATCAACGCGGGCTTCCTGCCGGCAGATTCGCTGGGCAAATACGACATGTGGGCAAGAGCCGGCGTTGGCGGTCTCGATGGCTTTGTCGTCGCCGGATTTCCCTTCCCCACCCTGGCGAACAAGGCACAACAACAGGACGGCTTCGAAGAGGCCCGGCAGGCCTATCTTGCCCGGATTGAGAAGAGCGAGACCTATTTCGTCCACGGCCTCGCCGATGTCCCGCTCGAACTGGAAACCGGCGCCATGCGCGAGCCCTTCGAGGCGCTGGAGGAATGCAACAAGCAGAAGCTAATCGCCATGGGCATCACCGACGAGGTTGCGCTGGCCCGCAAAAGCGGCCCGAAGCCCCTCGACATGCAGGTCTGGGCGAAAAAGCTGCAGGAAAACTACCCCGCAAAGGCTGCTCGTTCAGCCTGGGACGGCGTGGTCAACATGCGCCTTGTTATCGGCGCGAATGGGCGTGTCGAACATTGCCATGTCATCACCCAGATGACCGCAAAGGTGCTGCGCGACGCCGCGTGCAACGGGATGGTCGAGCACGCCCGTTACACGCCGGCGAAGGATGCTGACGGCAACTCGCTTCGCAGCCTAGTCCTCACCGCAATCCGGTTCACACTGCTCCGGGGCGAAGGCTTCTCCGCCGATGCCCATGGGTTCAAGATCAAGGATGACTAGGGTTCGCATCATGAGCACACGTACACCGAGAATTCTGGTTCTCGCCGCAGCAGCATCGACCACGCTGGTCGCGCCTGGTCTCCATGCGCGAGAGGCCCAACCCGGCCCCGTGCTCAAGCCTTCAAGTCCGTGGCACCTCGACGCGGCCAACGAGAAGTGCAGGCTTGCTCGCGAGTTCGGGGACGGAACTACGAAACACGTCCTGCTGATGGAGCTGGACGAGCCAAGCACCACTGCCGACTTCCTCGTCGCAGGGCCTGCAATCCGCGAAACGAAATGGAGGAAACCGGCAGGTTTCCGGTTCGGCACTCTCGAGCCCGTTTACGAGGAGCGATACAGCAAGGGCTCTTTCGGCGACTACGAGCCAGCCCTCATGACGGTCGAGACATCGCTTTCGGCCCCGGATCAGCGGGGCAAGGATATCGAGTACAACTGGAACGTCGAAAACGCATCCGGCCTTGCGAGCATCCCGACAGAACGATTTGTCGGTCATGAAATGCTGAGCGTCGTTCAGGACGACACGACCATCGTTACCCTGCAACTACCGAACCTCGTCCCGGCGCTCAGAGCGCTCAACCAGTGCGCCGAGAACCTCGTGGAGTTCTGGGGACTCGACCTCGAGCAGCACCGGACCATGCAGCGCGGTCCCGAATGGACCAATTCCAAGGTGGTCATTCGCAGATTTATGTCGGATTATCCCTCCAAGGCGCTGCGGCGCGGCGAACAGGGCTCGGTACGCTTTGTCGTGCTGGTCGATGAGAAGGGCGAGATCATCGAATGCCGCCAGTCGGATGCAACCGAGCTTGAAGCGCTTGATTCGCCGGCTTGCCGCGCCATGGAGCGCGCAAAGTTCGAGCCTGCGCTCGATGCGAACGGCCAGCCCATGCGCTCGTATTACGCGACGAAAATACGGTACGTGCTGCCCTAGGCAGCCCTAGCCGAGCATTTCGGACATGAAGTGGATGGTGAGGCCTACCAGCCCACCCACCAGCGTGCCGTTGATGCGGATGAACTGGAGGTCGCGGCCGACGGCGCTCTCGACGCGGTCGGTCAGCGTGGTGGCGTCCCAGCGGCGCACGGTCTCGCTCACCAGCTGGACGATCTGGTCGCCATAACGCTGGGCCACGCCGACAGCGGTGCGGCGCGCGAAGCGATTGACCTGCTGCTGGAGGCGCAGGTCGTCGCGTAGCGCGCCACCCAGCTCGGCCAGCGTCTCGCCGAGATAGCCCTTACCCGCGCCGCCGCTCTCGCGGATGCTCTTGATGAGCCGCGCGCGGATGCGTTCCCATACCGCCTGCCACCAGTCGGCAATGGCTGGATTCTTGAGCAGTTCGACCTTCATCCGCTCCACCCGCGCCTGCATTTCGGGGTCCTCGCGCATGCCGCGGGCCAGTTCGTGGAGGCCTTCCTCGATCTTGTCGCGCAAGGGATGCTCGGGATCGACCAGCACCTCGGCGAGCAGCTTGTAGAGGCCATCGATGACCGAATTGGCGAGCCGCTCGTCGAGACCGGTGAAGCGCAGTACGGCATTGGCGCGCTTGTGGACCATGTCGCGGACCATCTGCTCGTTGTCCTCGAGCACGAGTCCGGCCCAGCGGATAATCTTGTCGATGATGAGCTTGTGCCGCCCGTCCTCGATCATCGCATCGAGCATGCCGCCGATGAGCGGGGCAACTTCGAGCTTTTCTATCTGGGCAGCGAGGCCGGCGCGCACCTGTGTGCCGAGCCGTTCGGGGTCGAGCGATTCGAGCACTTCGACCGCGAGTTCGCCCGCGCCGACGCGCACACGCGAATCCTGCATCGCCTTGGGGTCGGCGAGGTAGCTCCCCACAGCCCCTGCAAGGTTCATCGCCCCCATGCGGCGCGCGACCACCTGCGGGGTGAGGAAATTCTCCCGCAGGAAGCCCGCCATCGTGTCGGCGATGCGGTCCTTGTTCTCGGGAATGATGGCCGTGTGCGGGATCGGCAGGCCCAGCGGCCGGCGGAACAATGCGGTGACCGCGAACCAGTCAGCCAGGCCGCCGACCATGGCCGCCTCGGCAAAGGCGTGGACGTAGCCCCATGCCGGATGGAGATCGAGCCAGCGCCCCGAGGCGATGAAGATAGCCGCCATCAGCACCAGCATGCCGGTGGCCGTGCGGCGCATAACCCGCGCACGGTCGGGCGGGAGCGGCGCTGCGCCCAGGGAAGAGAGAGTTTCGGGTTTGCCCGCCATATCCTAGGCGACGCTTACTCCGCCGGATGTATCCCGGGCTTCTGCCCGCGGATGGTGCCGTCGTCCATTCCCGGTCGATATGACAGGAGGCGATTACGCAGCCACGGCCCGACGCGCTTCTCGATGCCGTCGGCAAGGCTGAAGCCTGCCGGGACGATAAGCAGCGTGAGGAAGGTCGACAGGATCAGGCCGCCGATAACCGCGACGCCCATTGGCTGGCGCCAAGCGCCATCGGCCGAGAGCGAGACAGCGGTCGGGATCATGCCGGCAGTCATGGCGACCGTGGTCATCACGATGGGCTGCGCGCGCTTGCGCCCTGCTTCCATGATGGCGTCGTATTTGCGGTGGCCTTCGTCCATCGCCTCAATGGCGAAATCGACCAGCAGGATCGAGTTCTTCGCGACGATCCCGAAGAGGAGCAGGATGCCGATGAAGACCGGCAGCGAGAGCGAGATTCCCGCCAGCATGATGGCCAGGATGCCGCCCAGCGGTGCCAGGAGCAGCGAGCCCATGTTCACCAGCGGCGACATCAGGCGGCGGTAGAGCAATACCAGCACGGCAAAGACCAGCAGGATGCCCGCCACCAGCGCGATCTGGAAGTTGACGAAGAACTCCGCCAGCCAGCGGTCCTGCCCGCTCGGGGCGTTCGAGACGCCTAGCGGCAGGTCCTGCATGATCGGAAGCTGGTCGATCTTGCGCTTGGCAACGCCCTCTTCGGCGCCCGGCGAAAGGTCGGCGCTGACATAGACGCGGCGCTGGCGATCCTCGCGCTGGATACTCGTCGGGCCTGCACCGAAGCGGATATCGGCAACACGCGCGAGCGGGACTGAGCCGCCGGTCGCCGTGGGCACGGGCAGGTTCTGGATGGTGGCAATGCGGTCCCTCGAATCCTCGGGCAGCATCACGCGGATGGGAATCTGGCGTCCTTCGAGCGAGAAGCGCGCGGCATTCTGGTCGATTTCGCCGATTGTCGCGATCCGGATGGCCTGGCTGAGCGAGGCGGTCGTCACGCCGAGCGAGGCCGCAAGGTCGGCACGCGGCGTGATGATGAGTTCGGGCCGCTGGAGGTCGGCCTCGACACGCGGGCCTTGCAGGTCGGGGATCTCGCCCATCTGCTCGACCAGCGTTTCCGCGGTCCGTTCAAGCAGCTCGGGGTCGCTGCCCGACAGCATGACATTGATCGCGCGCCCGCGACCGCCGTCGCCGCCGCCCTGCATGTTGCGGAAGTTGAGCCGCGCATCGGGGACCTGGCGGAACTGGGTCGACACCTCGCGTGCGATCTCGTCGCTCTTGCGCTCGCGTTCGGGCAAGTAGGTGATGAAGAATTCGGCGCTGCCCTCGTTGACCGTCATCAGGACGTTGTCGACTTCAGGCTGCTCTTCGATGATGGCGAGGGCCTGCTCGGCGCGGTCCTGCGTCTGCTCGAGCGTCGTGCCCGGCACCATCGACATGCCGACTTGCGCGAAATCGAAGTCCGCATCGGGGAAGAACTGTTTCGGGGTGACGATGAAGAGGAAGATGGTGGCGATAAACGACAGGAGGCCCACGCCCATGATCCACGCGCGGTGATCGCCCCGCAAATGGGCGGCGAGCTTGCCGAAGAAACCGATGCGGCCCTTGCGGGCAATCTTGTCCGCCTTGATGGCACGGGCCTTGTCGCGGTCGAGGGTCCACTCGAGCACGCGCGAATACCGCTCGATCCACGGGCCGTTGGCGTGGTCGGCCTCGCCATGGTGCTGGAGGAAGTAGGCCGCCAGCATAGGCGTGATCATGCGCGCCACAGCAAGGCTCATTAGCACCGAGACGACGACGGTGACCCCGAAATTCTCGAAATACTGGCCGGCAATGCCCGGCAGGAGCGCCACGGGCAGGAACACCGCGACGATAGAGAAGCTGGTGGCTGCCACGGCAAGGCCGATTTCGTCGGCCGCATCGATGGAGGCCTGATAGGCCGTCTTGCCCATGCGCATATGGCGCACGATGTTCTCGATTTCGACGATCGCGTCATCGACCAGGACCCCCGCCACCAGTCCCAGCGCGAGCAGGCTCATCTGGTTGAGCGTGAAGCCCATGTAGTCGAGGAAGAAGAAGGTCGGGATGGCCGACAGCGGGATGGCGATTGCGGAAATAAGCGTCGCGCGCCAGTCGCGCAGGAAGAAGAACACCACGACCACCGCCAGAATGGCGCCTTCGATCAGCGCGGCAATCGAGCTTTCGTATTGCGCCTTGGTGTATTTGACGATGTTGAAGAGTTCGACGAACTCGATGCCCGGATATTCCTCTTCGATCTGCTGCATGACGATCTGGGCTTCGTCGTAGACCGTGACGTCCGACTTGCCGCGCGCGCGCGACAGGGCAATCGTGACCACGGGCTGGCCACCGACCTTGGATACGGAGGTAATCTCGCTCTGGCCGTCGCGCACATCCGCGATGTCCGCGAGCTTGACCGAGCGCCCGCCGCCGAGCGAAATGCGCTGCTGGCCGAGCTCGTAGGCGGTCTTTGCATTGCCAATCACGCGCACCGACTGGCGCGCACCGGCGATTTCCGCCTGGCCACCGCCTGCGTTCAGATTGTTCTGCCGCAGGAAGCCATTGACCTGCGAAGCGGTCACTCCGAGCGACTGCATCCGCGCCGGATCGAGAATAACGCGGATTTCGCGGTTCACCCCGCCGCTGCGCGATGCGCTCGCCATGCCGGGGACTGCGAGCAGGCGCTTGGAAACCGTGTCGTCGACGAACCAGCTCAGCTGCTCCATCGTCATGTCGTCGGCTACCACGGCGTAATTGGCGAAACTGCCGCCGCCAGCCCGCGCCTTGTAGACGCGCGGTTCGATGATGCCGTCGGGCAAGTCGCCGCGGATCTGGTCTATGTTCGACTTCGCCTCGTTGACGAGGTCGTTGACGTCGTTGCCGATCTCGAAGGTCACGAAAGTGCGCGAATTGCCCTCGCGCACGGTGCTGGTGATCGTCTCGACCCCTTCCATCGAGGAGATGGCGGATTCGACCTTCTCGGTAATCTGCGTGTCGATTTCGGTCGGCGCAGCGCCGGGCTGCGAGATGGAGATGATGACCGCAGGGAAATCGATATCCGGATCGTTCTGCACTTCCATCCGCAGGAAGCTGATCATGCCAGCGATGGTCAGTGCTACGAAGAGCACCAGCGGCACGACCGGGTTGCGAATGCTCCAGGCGGAGAGATAGCGGAAATTCATCGGCTCAGTTCGCGTTCTTTTGCAGCTTGGGCGCCACTTCCTGGCCTTCACGCAGGAAGCCGCCCGCCCTCAGCACGACGCGCTCGCTGCCGGTAAGGCCTTCGGTAATCGTCAGTCCCGCCGAGGTGATCATACCCGTTTCCACGTCGCGGCGTGCGACCTTGTTCTCGCTGTCGACGAGATAGACATAGGGCTGTCCGTCGTCGTCGAGGATGGCACTTTCGGGAAGGACCGGGGCGACGACCGTGCCGGAATTGATGGTCGCGCTCGCAAAGCCGCCGGGTTTCAGTTCGGGGCGGTAGGAGAGCGCCACCCGGGCGGTCCCCTGCCGGGTCTGCGGATCGATAGTCGGGGCGACCTGCCACACCTGGCCGGTAAAGCTCTGGTCGGAGCCCACCGGAGTGACTTCGGCGCTGGCGCCGGCACGAATGCTGGCGAGTTCGGTCTCGCCGAGCTGGGCGAGCATTTCCATCTCGCCGCCCTTGGCGATGGTGAACAGCGGCGGCGAGCCACCGCTCACCGTCTGGCCGGGCTCGACATTGCGCTCGAGGATGAGGCCCGCAGCAGGAGCGACAATGTTGAGACGGGCGTTGCGCGCCTGCAATTCGCGTGATTGCGCCTGCGCGACGCGGACGCGAGCCACCGCCGCATCGCGGGTAGCCGTGAGGCGATCGACATCCGCCTTGGAGACGAAACCACGCTCGACCAGCTGCAGCGCGCGGTCGAGATTGGCCTGTGCGAGATTGGCATCGGCCTGCGCGACCTGGATTTGTGCGGCGGCGCTTTGCGCCTGCTGCGACTGCACCGAACGGTCGATGACCGCCAGGACCTGGCCCTGGCGCACCCAGCTACCGGCGTCGACTGGCACGGAAACCACGCGGCCACCCTCGCCCACCACGCCCACAGGCATTGAGCGGCGCGCAGCCAGCGTCCCGGTGGCTGTAATCTCGCCCTCGACGGTGGTGCGGCCCGGCGCGACGACGGTCACGGCCTGGAGCTGCGGAGCCTGTTCGGCAGGCGCATCGTCACCGGCCATCAGGAAATAGGCGGCAATCGCGACGAGGACAGCAGCGATGAGTGCGAGCACGATATTGCGGCGTTTGCGACTCATCTGCTGTTTTCCCCCGAGCGTTTCGCCATCGAGACCCATCTCGACCGGCTCTGTGCCCTGCGCCCGAATTTCCGATTCATACGTCATTTTGCTGGCCCCGTTGGCAGCGGCTTGTCTTCGCTTGGTGTGTTAGTTGACTAAATCACAAAGCGCAAGCCTGCGGATTTCCCAATAGGACAGCGGGGGTTGAACGGCAATGTCGTGCTCGACGGGGAGGCGAAAACGGCGGACGAATGTCGAGCAGGTGTGCCCTCGCTGCCTCCGGCACATGGAAAAAGGGCGGCGCAACGCTTGTTGCACCGCCCATCCGGTAAGTTCTTGGCGTCCTCGGGGTTACCGCACGCGGCCACGCTGGACGAGATTGGCGATGCCGAGCAGCACAATGGCGCCGACGATTGCGATTATGAAGCCGGTCAGGTTGAACGACTGGATAGTGCCCTCGATGCCGAGCAGCGTGCCTGCCAGGAAATTGCCGATAAGCGCACCGACGATGCCGACAACGATATTCCAGAAAATGCCCATCGACGCGTCACGGTTCATGACGAGACTTGCGAGCCAGCCGGCGACGCCGCCGACGATGATTGCGATAATCCAACCCATTGTAAAACCTCCTGTTACACTCCCATCCGACCCTATGACACCCGAACGGGCGGCAAGACCGGCGGTTCCCTCTCCTCACAGCGGGGACAGGGAGTTGAGCGGATTCAGGAGGTTTTGGTTCCCGCACCGCTGTGCGGGAGCACGCGCTCAGTACTTGAACTGGCGCTCGTAAAGGTCGCGATAGTGCTGGATGCGGGTGACGCGAAGGCCCTGCATGCCCGAACGATCGACCGCGCGCTGCCAGGACGCGAATTCCTCCAGCGTGAGGCCGTAGCGCTCGAGCACTTCGTCGATAGTCAAGAGACCGCCGTTCACGGCTGCCACCACTTCCGCCTTGCGACGCACGACCCAGCGCTTCGTCGAAGGCTTGGGCAGGTCCTCAAGGGTCAGCGGCTCGCCAAGCGGGCCAATTACCTGTGCAGGGCGGATGTCCTGATTTTCGATCATCTATTTCTCTCGGTCGCCGTGCACCGCACCAGTTGCGGCTTGGCCCCCGTTTAGCGCCTCGTCTTTGCCATGCGCTAAACCAGTGTGGTTAACAGCCCGTTTACTTGTTTCGCCATTTTCGCGGCGGACTTCGCCAAAGGCCTCAAAACCCCCGGCTTCATTGCGCGCCAGCTCTTCACGCAGCTCGCGAGTCGCCGAAAGCTTGGCGACCAGCTCCGTCCAGCGGAACTGGTGCAAAACATCCGTTTTGCGCGCCTCTTCGACGCTCTTCTTGCTGAATTGCCCCTCAAACATGCCGACCCTGATAGGCGCACATGGTAAAGAGGTCGTGAATCATGTTTCGCGGCGGATTTCGGTAAATGCTGGAGCCGGACGCGCGCTTTGTGTAAGGGGCCGCGCATGCCCGAATCCCGTTATCTCGACCCGGCCGGCGCCGCCGCGCTGTTCGACCTTGGCAAGCCCGCGTCCGAGGCCCGCATCGTCGTGGCCATGTCGGGCGGCGTCGATTCCTCGGTCGTGGCAGCGCTGGCAGCGAAGAGCGGTGCCGAAGTGATCGGCATCACGCTGCAACTCTACGACTATGGCGCGGCGACGGGCCGCAAGGGCGCATGCTGCGCGGGCGACGACATCGCCGATGCCCGCGCCGTGGCCGACCGGCTCGGCATCGCGCATTACGTTTCCGACCACGAAAGCGCATTTCGCGAGGAAGTAGTCGAGACATTTGCCGACGAATATCTGTCCGGCCGTACGCCCGTCCCCTGCATCCGCTGCAATATGGGACCGAAATTCACCGACCTCTTCGCCATGGCGCGCGAACTCGGCGCGGATTGCCTCGCCACCGGCCACTATGTCCAGCGCGTGATGGGCGCGGCGGGCGCGGAACTCCACCGTGCGACCGACCCTGCCCGCGACCAGTCCTATTTCCTTTACGCGACGACCGACGACCAGCTCGATTACCTGCGCTTCCCCTTGGGCGGCCTGCCCAAGAGCGAAGTGCGCGAACTGGCCGAAGCATTTGGCCTTCGCAATGCGGCCAAGCCCGACAGCCAGGACATCTGCTTCGTCCCCGACGGCGATTACGCCAAGATCGTCAAGAAGATGCGCCCCGAAGGCGCGCGCGCCGGAGCCATCGTCCATGCCGCCACCGGCGAGGAATTGGGCGAGCATAAGGGTGTCATCCATTATACCGTCGGCCAGCGCCGCGGGCTCGATATCGGCGGACAGCCCGAACCGCTCTATGTTGTCGGTATCGACGCTGCCGAAGCGCAGGTGAAGGTCGGCCCGAAGCGCATGCTGGCGGTCTCGGCGGCGCATCTGGTCGAAACCAACCGCATCGGCCCGCTGCCAGACCTACCGCTGACCGCCAAGGTCCGCAGCCTTGCAAAACCGGTTCCCGTCACGCTCGAAGGCCCGCTGGGGGACGATGCGCCTACGACGCTGCGCTTCGAAACGCCCGAATTCGGCGTCGCGCCGGGGCAGGCCGCGGTCATCTATGCCGGAGAGCGGGTCGTGGGCGGCGGCTGGATCGATTCGACCACCGCCTGCGACGCCTGACTTGCCAAAGCGCCTCGCTGAGGCTTACCGCTTTCGAAAAACAAGGAGAAACGGGTTGAGCGCCAGGCGGGCATTGATAACCGGGGTGACCGGTCAGGACGGCAGCTATCTTGCGCGGCTGCTGCTGGAGAAGGGTTACGAGGTTCACGGCATCAAGCGCCGCTCCTCTTCCTTCAACACGGGCCGTATCGAGGACATTTACGAGGACCCGCACGACCCCAACCCTTCGATGCATCTGCATTTCGGCGATGTGACCGATGCCACCAATATCATCCGCGTGATGCAGGAAGTGCAGCCGCACGAAGTCTACAACCTCGCCGCGCAAAGCCATGTGCAGGTGAGCTTCGAGACGCCCGAATATACTGCCAATGCCGATGCGCTGGGTGCGCTGCGCCTGCTCGAGGCCATCCGCATCCTCAAGCTGGAAGGCCACACGCGCTATTTTCAGGCCAGCACCAGCGAGATGTTCGGCATGGTGCAGGAAATCCCTCAGACCGAGACTACACCCTTCTATCCGCGCAGCCCCTATGCGGTGGCCAAGCTCTATGCGCACTGGATTACGGTCAACTACCGCGAAGCGTACAACATGCACGCCAGCTGCGGCATCATGTTCAACCATGAGAGCCCGGTGCGCGGCGAGACCTTCGTGACTCGGAAGATTACCCGCGCGGCCGCCGCCATCAAGCTGGGGCGGCAGGACAAGCTCTACCTCGGCAATCTCGATGCCAAGCGCGACTGGGGCCATGCGAAGGAATATGCGCGCGGCATGTGGATGATGCTGCAGCAGGACATGCCGGGCGACTACGTGCTTGCCACCGGCGTCACCATCAGCGTACGCGAATTCACCCAGTGGGTGTTCGAGCATGCCGGTTTCGAACTCGAATGGCGCGGCACCGGCGAGGACGAGAAGGCCTATTGCAAGGCCACGGGCCGCTGCCTCGTCGAAATAGACCCGCGCTATTTCCGCCCGACCGAGGTCGATTTCCTCCTGGGCGATGCCAGCAAGGCGAAGGAAAAGCTCGGCTGGGAAGCCAGCACTCCGGTGCGCGAGCTGGCACGCGAAATGTACCAGAGCGATTTGGCCGAAGCCGAGGCAGGCGCGGCGTGAGCCTCTATCCGCTGGCGGGTAAGCGCATCTATGTCGCGGGCCACGGCGGCATGGTGGGCAAGGCTCTGGTCCGGCGGCTGGGAGCTGAGGATTGCGAGGTTCTCACCGCCGACCGCTCGATCGACCTGCGCGAACAGGCGCCGGTGCGCGGCTGGTTCGCCGAGCATAAGCCCGACGCGGTCATCCTCGCCGCAGCGCGGGTCGGCGGCATCATGGCGAATGCCACGCGGCCGGGCGAATTTCTCTATGACAATCTCGCCATCGCCGCGAATGTCATAGAGGCGGCGCGGCAGCAGCGGACCGAGAAGCTGCTCTTCCTCGGTTCGTCCTGCATCTACCCCAAGCATGCCGACCAGCCGATAACCGAAGACGCGCTGCTCACCGGCGCACTCGAGCCGACCAACGAGGCCTATGCGATTGCCAAGATTGCCGGGCTGAAGCTCGCCGCCGCCTATCGCACGCAATATGGCTGCGACTTCATCTCGGCCATGCCGACCAATCTCTACGGCCCGGGCGACAATTACGACCCGCAAGGCAGCCACGTCATCCCCGGCCTCATCCGCCGTTTCCACGAGGCGAAGCTCGCAGGTGCGGCGGAAGTCGCCATCTGGGGCACGGGCACGCCGAAGCGCGAGTTCCTCCATGTCGACGACCTCGCCGACGCCTGCATCTTCCTGCTCGCCAATTATTCGGGCGAATCGCACGTCAATGTCGGCTTCGGCGAGGATATCGCGATCCTCGACCTTGCCCGGAAGGTGGCCGCGACGGTGGGGTACGAAGGCCGCATCGTGACCGACACCTCGAAGCCCGACGGCACGCCGCGCAAACTGCTCGATTGCACGAAGCTTTCCGCGCTCGGCTGGTCGCCGTCAATCGGGCTGGAGGAAGGATTGCGGCATGCCTACGCCGCTTTCCTCGAGGCGGAAGCCTAGTCTTCCCACTTCTTCAGCATGCAGCCATAGCCCTCACGATAGGTCGCCGTGTCGGAGGCGATGAAGGGGATGGAAGCGGTCACGCTCCTGGTGGTCTCGTTGGCGCTGAAGGATATCATCTCCATGCCTTCGAGCTTGTCCTTGGCGCAGTCGTCCATGTCGCGCCCCGCCACGAAGCGGCAGGAACACGCCACCCGCGCGCCATAGGCCGTGCCTGCCGCGCCGGTCTTCGCCAGTCCCTCGCCATAGGCCAGCCATGCCGCGCCCAGCAGGGCTGCAACCAGCACGGCGAGCCAGAGCCACCAGCGGGACAGGAGAGAGCGTTTTTTCGCCATTGCGCGGGCACATTCCTCATGCGAGTGACGCGAGGATGTTCTCGCGGCCGCACCCCCTTATCGCCCTTGCCCTCGCTTCCACAAGCCTTGTCGGCTGCGGCGGTCCCGGACCTGCCGAAGAGCCCGAACTGAGCGCCGAAGCGCTGGCCGCGGTGACCGAGAATCCCGGCGCGCCGAGCAAGGCACTGGCCCGCGAGGTGGACGACCTTTTCACACAAGAAGGCCTCGGCGAAACGCGTGCGCTCATCGTGATGAAAGACGGCAAGATAGCCGCCGAACGCTATGCGGAAGGCTATGATGCCGAGACCCGCTTCATCAGCTGGTCGATGGCCAAGACGGTCACTGCCATCATGATCGGCCAGCTGGTCGGCGACGGGCTGCTGCGGCTCGACCAGCCTGCCCCCGTCCCGCGCTGGCAGCGGAGCGGCGACCCGCGCGCCGACATCACCCTGCGCCACCTGCTCCAGATGCGCAGCGGCCTCGAACATACCGAAGCCGGCGACCCGCCCTACGAGAGCAGCGAGGTGCGCATGCTCTTCCTCGACGGGCGCGACGACATGGCCGATTACGCCACTGCCCAACCGCCCGAGGCCGAGCCGGGCGAGAAGTTCGAATATTCATCGAACACGACGGTCATCCTTGCCGACATCGCTGCGCGGACTTTGTCCGATGCCGACCATGCCGAAGCGCGCCGCCGCGCGGTGTCCGACTATCTCCACGCCCGCCTGTTCGAGCCGCTGGGCGCCACCTCGATGGTCCCAGAATTCGACCGCGCAGGCACGCTCATCGGCGGGAGCCTGATGCATGCCAATGCGCGCGACTGGGCGAAGCTGGGCGAATTGCTGCGCAACAAGGGGTCCTACCGCGGCGAGCAGCTCGTCCCGCGCAGCTGGGTGGCCGAGATGGTCAAGCCCAGCCCCGCATCGCCGCAATACGGCCTCCAGACCTGGCTCAACCGGCCGACAGGCGGGACGCATCATCCGCTCTTCCCAGACCGTGCCCCGCATTCGGCCTTCTCGAAGATTGGCCACATGGGGCAATATGTCTTCGTCTCGCCCGAACAGGGGCTGACGGTGGTGCGGCTGGGCCATTCGAACCGCGCGGAGCGTATCGCCATGCTCCAGCAGCTCGCCGATATCGTCGAGCTTTACCCTTCCGAAGGCAGGTAGAAGCTTCCCTCCACCACGGTCACGCACTCGCCGCCGAGCACCGCGCGGTTGCCCTCGCGGCGGCATTGCGCATGACCGCCGCGCTGCGAGGCCTGGAAGGCGCTGAAGCTGTCGCGGCCCAGCTTTTCGCTCCAGAAATGGGTGAGGCAAGCGTGCGCCGAGCCGGTGAAGCTGTCCTCGTCCACCCCTCCGCCGGGCACGAAAACGCGGCTGACGACATCGGTAGTCTCCCCATAGGCGGTGCAGATGAACTGGTCGTTCCCGAGTGCTTTCAGGCCCTTGAGGTCAGGGTCGAGTGCCAGCACCTCGGCCTCGCTGTCGTAAAAATAGACGCCGTAGCCTTCGGGATTGAGCCAGACTTCCTTCGGCTCGGCCCCCAATAGCGCGACCGCCTCTTCCCATTCGTCCGGGCTTGTCTCGATGAGCGGGAGCGCGAGTTCATACCCCGCCTCGCTCCGCCGGACTTCGAGCACGCCAGCCTTCCTTGTCCGGAAAGTCACCGCATCGCCTCCGTCGCGCTCCAGCAGCACGTGTCCGCTCGCAAGCGTCGCATGCCCGCAGAGCCGTACTTCCTCGGTCGGCGTGAACCAGCGCAATTCCCAGTCGGCCTCGCCCGTCTCGTCTTTCACCACGAAGGCGGTTTCAGCGAAATTGTTCTCTTCCGCGATGGCCTGCAGCACTTCGTCATCGAGCCAAGCATCGAGCGGCATCACTGCCGCCTGGTTGCCGGTGAATGGGCGCGAGGCGAAGGCATCGACATGGGTATAGGGCAGCTTCATTTGGCATCGCCCTCCAGCTTGGCGAATTCATCTTCCTCGACCAGCGGGTTGTCGGGTTCGTCGACATGGCCCTCGGGGTCGATATGGATGAGTAGCTCCATGTTGGGGAAGCGGCGACACAGGTCTTCTTCCACCCGTTCGATGATGTCGTGCGCCTCTTCCACTGTCATGGTCGGCGGCATATCGACATGGAATTGCACGAAATCGCGGTTGCCGCTGGTGCGAGTGCGCAAATCGTGAAGGTTCGAAAGCTCGGGGTGCTTCGCCGCAGCTTCGACAAAGGCCAGCCGCTTTTCTTCGGGCCATTCGCGGTCCATCAAATCGTCAACGGCATCGCGCGCGGCCGAAAAGGCGCCCCAACCCAGCCATGCTGCAATCGCGAGGCCGAACAGCGGGTCGGCCATGCCCAATCCGGCATATTGGTCGAGCACCAGAGCGGCGATGACCGCGAGATTGAGGAACAGGTCCGATTTGTAGTGGAGGTGGTCGGTCGCAATCGCGAGGCTGCGCGTCCGGCGCATCACATAGCGCTGCCAGCCGAGCAGCGCGAATGTCAGCGCGATGGCGATGAGCGAGACCGCAATGCCTTCCTCCGCCGCCGTGGTCTGTCCACCCTCGACCAGCTGGCTGATCGCCCGCACCGCGATGCCGAAGGCCGAGAGCGTGATCAGCATGACCTGGAAAATCGCCGCCAGCGCCTCTGCCTTGCCATGGCCGAATCGGTGGTCCTCGTCCGCCGGCATGGAGGCAATCCATACGCCGGTCAGCGTGGCCATGCTGGCGATGAGGTCCAATGCGGAATCGGCGAGGCTGCCGAGCATGGCGGTCGAGCCGGTCTTCCAGCTCGCCCACGACTTCAGCGCAACGAGGATGACCGCCACCGTGATGGAGGCCATCGCTGCCGAACGGGCTAGTATGGCGCGATTATCGGTCACCCCGGCCTCCGTTCGTGTCGAGCGTAGTCGAGACATGTTGGCGCAATTTCGCCTGTATCTCGACTGCGGACTGCGTCCTCCGCTCGATACGAACGGAATTGAGGGAAGCGGATGATTTCATGGATAAAGCAGCGTATCCGACCACGCCTCCTTCGCGCCCGGGCGCGTGAACTGGCGCCGGTCGTGGAGGCGGAATTTGCGGTCGCGCCAGAATTCGATCGTGTGCGGGGTCAGGAGAAAGCCGGTCCAGTGCGGCGGGCGCGGGATATCGCCTTCGGGAAAACGCTCTTCCAGCGCCGCCACGCGGTCGAGATAGACCTGCCTGTCGGGCAGCGGGCGCGACTGGTCGCTGGCCGCGGAGCCGACTTGCGAGGCACGCGGGCGCGAGTGGAAATAGCTGTCGGCCTGTTCGCTCGACACTTCGGTCAGCGTGCCCTCGATACGGATCTGGCGGCGCAGGCTCTTCCAGTGGAACAGCAGCGCGGCCTGCATATTGGCGCGGATTTCCTCGCCCTTACGGCTCTGGGCGTTGGTGTAGAAGACGAAACCGCCGCCCTCACCCCATTGCGAGCCGTGACCCTTCAGCAGCACCATGCGCACCGAGGGGCGGCCATCGGGGGTGGCGGTGGCCAGCGCCATGGCGTTGGGGTCGTTGGGTTCGGCCGCCTTGGCTTCGCCAAACCATTCCTCGAACAAGGCGAAGGGGTCGGTGACCGGAATCGCGCTTTGTGCCTCGTTCATCGCAGGCTCCTACAGGATGGAACACGTGGAACACGGTCCATCGGCAGATAATCCGGGAGGCCGAATTCCCGGCTAAATCGCGGAACCTTGGCGGCTTTCGGCACATTGAGCGAGCACATGACCCATCCCCTAGCCGCCCCCGCAATCGTAGGAAAGCCCGCTGCGCGCGAGGGCATCTTGCGCGCATCCGGCGTAGCAACTAGCTAACACACCATGGCAGACCCCTATTCCACTCTCGGCGTTCCGCGTTCGGCCGACGAAAAAGCGATCAAGAGCGCTTATCGCAAGCTCGCCAAGGAGTTGCATCCGGACCGCAACAAGGACAACCCCAAGGCGGCGGAGAAGTTCTCCGACGTAACCAAGGCCTATGACCTCCTCTCCGACAAGGACAAGCGCGCGCAATTCGACCGCGGCGAAATCGACATGGAGGGCAATCCGACCAATCCCTTCGGCGGAATGGGCGGCGGAGGCGGCTTCGGTGGCGGCGGTTTCCGCGGCGGTGCAGGCGGCCAGCGCGGTTTCCGGGCAGAGGACTTCCAAGGCTTCGGCAATGAGCAGGTCGACCTCGGCGACATTTTCGAAGGCCTCTTCGGCGGAGGCCGCGGCGGCCCGCGTGGCGGCGCTCGTCCCGGTGGCGGCATGGGCGGCGACCCCTTTGGAGGGCGGCGCGCGCCTCCGCAAAAGGGTGCAGACATCGGCTATACGCTTCGCCTGTCCTTCGTCGAGGCAGCGACGCTCAAGGACCAGCGCATCACGCTGGCCGACGGCAAGACCATCGATTTGAAATTGCCCAAGGGTGTCGAAGACGGCACGCAGATGCGCCTCAAGGGCAAGGGCGAGCAGGGACCGGGCGGCCCGGGCGATGGCCTCGTCACCATCAAGATAGACCGCCACAAGCTTTACCAGCGCGACGGGTTCGATGTGCGCTTCGACCTGCCGATCACGCTCGACGAGGCGGTAAACGGCGGCAAGGTCCGCGTGCCGACGGTCGACGGGCCGGTGATGATGACCATCAAGCCCGGTACCAGCGGCGGAACCGTGCTGCGATTGAAGGGCAAGGGCTTCACCAGGAAGGACGGCAGCCGCGGCGACCAGCTCGTCACGCTCGAAATCCAGCTGCCGGAAGACCTTGGCGAACTTGCCAAGCGGCTCGATGGGTGGAAGGACGAAAGCGACCCGCGCAGCAAGCTCCAGGTGTAACCTGACCCAGCACCCCCTTCCCCCGCCCGAGGAACGCGAAGTCCATTCGCTGTCGCCCGAGGCGCGCCGGAAGGAGGCCCAGCATCTGGGCGGCCGCATCAAGAACCATGTCGGCCCGGGGACGCGCGCATGGGAAGTGGCCAAGCGCACGCTTGTCGGAACCTATAACGACGGTTTCATCCACGCCGGCAACCTCGCCTACCTCGCGATGCTGGCGATTTTTCCCTTCTTCATCCTCGGCGCGGCGATATTTTCCGCCATCGGCGAGGAAAGCGAGCGGGCGGCGACCATCAATGCCGTCCTCTTTGCCCTGCCCCCCGTGGTCGGCAATGTGATCGAGCCGGTGGCGCGCGATGTGGTCCAGGCCCGCTCGGGCTGGCTGCTGTGGGCCGGAGCGCTGGTGGCACTGTGGACTGTCGGCAGCCTCGTCGAGACCATCCGCGACATCCTGCGCCGGGCCTATGGCACCGAAGCGACCAAGGCTTTCTGGAAATACCGCCTGTTCTCGACCGGCGTCATCCTCGGCGCGGTGCTGCTCTTGATGCTCAGCCTGATGGCGCAATTCGTCATCGGGACCGCGCAGCAGGTCATCGAGGCCTATTTCCCCGAACTCGTGGACCGGCTGCTCGAACTGCAATTGTCACGCATCGTGCCCGCGCTCGGCCTGTTCGGCTCGCTGTACCTCATCTTCTACACGCTGACCCCTTCGAAATACCGCCGCCGCCGCTATCCCAAGTGGCCGGGCGTGCTGCTGACGACCATCTGGTGGATTGCCGTCACCACCATCATGCCCGCTGTGCTCAGCAACTTTTTCACCTACGACCTCACCTATGGCGGGCTGGCCGGGGTGATGATTGCGCTGTTCTTTTTCTGGCTTGTGGGCTTAGGGGTCGTTATCGGCGCGGAACTCAATGCTGCCCTAGCGGAAACTCCGGAAGAGGAGATGATCGCCATCGGGCAGGACGACGACCGGCGAAGGGCGCAGCTCGCACGGGAAATGCAGGAAGAGCAGGAAGGAAACGAGGAATGAGCGGTCTGATGAAGGGCAAACGCGGCCTCATCATGGGTCTGGCGAACGACAAGTCGCTGGCCTGGGGCATCGCCAGGCAGCTGCACGAGCAGGGCGCCGAGATGGCGTTCTCCTACCAGGGCGAAGCACTGAAGAAGCGTGTCGCGCCGCTCGCAGAGCAGCTCGGCAGCGACTTCGTCTTCGAATGCGATGTGTCGAACATGGACGCGCTCGACAGCGCCTTCGACACGCTGAAGGAACGCTGGGACACGATCGATTTCGTCGTCCACGCCATCGGCTTTTCGGACAAGAGCGAGCTGCGCGGCAAATATGTCGACACCAGCCTCGACAACTTCCTGATGACGATGAACATCTCCGCCTACAGCCTCGTCGCCGTCGCCAAGCGTGCGCGCGAGATGATGCCCAATGGCGGCAGCATCCTGACGCTGACATATTACGGCGCGGAGAAGGTCATCCCGCATTACAACGTGATGGGCGTGGCCAAGGCGGCGCTGGAAACGTCGGTGCAGTATCTCGCCAACGACCTCGGCCCCGAAGGCATTCGCGTGAACGCCATCAGTGCGGGGCCCATCAAGACGCTGGCCGCCAGCGGCATCGGCGACTTCCGCTACATCCTGAAATGGAACGAGTACAACTCGCCGCTGCGCCGCAATGTCACGATCGAGGATGTCGGTGGCTCGGGCCTTTACTTCCTGTCGGACCTGTCCTCGGGCGTGACCGGCGAGACGCATCACGTCGATGCGGGCTATCATGTCGTGGGTATGAAGCAGGAAGACGCGCCCGACATCGCGCTCGATAAGGTCTGAAGTGGCACGGGTCCTCGTCACCGGGGCGGCAGGCTTCATCGGCGCGGCCGTCGCCGAGCGGCTGTGTGCGCGCGGCGACGAGGTGCTCGGCATCGACAACCTCAACGACTATTACCAGGTCTCGCTGAAAAAGGACCGCGTGGCGCATGTCGCCGCGTCGGCGGGCGAGCGGTTTACCTTCAAGCAGGTCGATTTTTCCAACTGGGAGGCGCTGTCGGCCGCACTCGAAGGCGAGCACTTCGACAGCATCATCCATCTGGGCGCGCAGGCGGGCGTGCGCTACAGCCTCGAGAACCCGCGCGCCTATGTCGAGGCGAACCTTATGGGCCATGTGAACCTGCTCGAGGTCGCCCGCCACCGCAAGGTCGACCACATGGTCTATGCCAGCTCCTCGAGCGTCTATGGCGGCAACGACAAGCTGCCCTTCGCTGTCGAGGACCGCGCGGACCATCCCGTCTCGCTCTATGCCGCGACCAAGAAGGCGGACGAGTTGATGAGCGAAACCTACGCCCATCTCTATCGCACTCCGCTGACAGGCCTCAGGTTCTTCACCGTATACGGACCGTGGGGCCGCCCCGACATGGCGCTGTGGCTGTTCACCGATGCCATCCTCGCCGGACGCCCCATCAAGGTGTTCAACCACGGCGAGATGTGGCGCGATTTTACCTTCATCGACGATATCGTGAGCGGCGTGGTCGCCTGTCTCGATTCGCCGCCTGCCGATGACGGAGAGGAAAAGGCAGGCGGCAGCGTGAAGCCGCATGCGCTCTACAACATCGGCAACCATCGCAGCGAGAAGCTGACCCGCGTTATCGAGCTTATCGAGGAAGCTTGCGGCCAAAAGGCCGAGGTCGAGCTGCTGCCGATGCAGCCGGGCGATGTCGAGAAGACCTATGCCGATATCGATGCCATCCAGCGCGACATCGGCTACCAGCCAACCACGTCAATCGATGCGGGGGTGCCGAAATTCGTACAGTGGTTCAGGGATTACCACGGCCTGTGAGACTTCACACAACGCCGTTTGCAATAGCCACACCCAACCCCAAGAACAGAAGCAAAAGCGCGTAGAGTACGCCGCGCGCATAGGCCTGAGGTTCGCGCGCATCTTCAGGATGGCCTTCCGGAAAGCTCAGCGTCTCGATAGTGCCGATTTGCCTGGGAGTCTGGAAGGTATGGAGCACCGAATACTCTCTGCCTGAGTAGACGAAACTTAGGCGTGCAGTCGGTCCTTCGACAAACCAGAAACCACTCGGCATCTCATTTCCTATGACTTCTGCATCGACCGTTACGATTGGGCGAGTAAGTCGTCGCACATCCTTCCGCAGGAGGTGCTGAAGCCCAAAAAGGGCGAATGCGGCGAAGGCGATACCGACAATCATGCCCGATCCGCCAGCAAGTCGCAGATGCGCTGCGAGGAGTGCCCGTCACCAAAGGGATTATGCGCGCGGGCCATGGCGGAATAGGCTTGCGGGTCGTCGAGCAGCTTCTCCGTCTCGCGCACGATGGTGTCGGCATCGGTCCCGACCAGTTTCGCCGTTCCGGCCACAACGCCTTCGGGGCGCTCAGTGGTCTCGCGCATCACCAGCACCGGCTTGCCCAGCGCGGGCGCCTCTTCCTGCACGCCGCCGCTGTCGGTCAGCATGAGATGGCTGATGTCGAGCAGGCGTGCGAAATGCGGATAGTCGAGCGGTTCGATGAGCGCGACATTGTCGAGACCTTCGAGCTGTTCGTTCATCACAGCGCGGACATTGGGGTTCATATGCACGGGAAAAATCACCGCAACATCAGGTCGTGAAGCAATGTGCTTAACCGCATTGGCGATATTCTGCATGCCCTCGCCGAAATTCTCGCGGCGGTGGCTGGTCATGCCGATGATGCGCTTGCCTGCGAACCGCTGTTCAAGCTCCGAGAGGCCCGAGGCGAGCGAAGGCTGCTCCTCGATACGCTTCGTCACCCACTGGAGCGCATCGATAACCGTGTTGCCCGTCACGTGGACACTTGCCGGGTCGACATTTTCCCTCAGCAGTGCATCGGCGCTGGTCTGCGTCGGCGCGCAGTGCATTTTTGCGAAGGTCCCCACCACACGCCGATTCACCTCTTCAGGCCATGGCTGGTGGATATCCCCGCTCCTGAGGCCCGCCTCGACATGGCAAACGGGAATCCTGCGGTAATAGGCCGCGATGGCGCCCGCCATGACCGTGGTCGTATCGCCCTGCACCACCACCCAGTCGGGCTGCTCCTCGTCGAGCACCTTGCCGATGCCCGTCAGAGCGCGTGCGGTAAGTTCGTCGAGCGTCTGGCCCGCCGTCATCAGGTCGAGGTCGTGATGCGGCTCCACCCCGGCAATAGCCAGCACCTGGTCGAGCATTCCGCGATGCTGCGCCGATACGCAGACACGGCTGTCGAAGCGGTCGTCCGCTTGGAGCGCATGGACCAATGGGAACAGCTTGATCGCCTCGGGGCGGGTGCCGAAGACGGTGAGGATCTTGGGTTTGGCAGCCATTCTCACGGTCTAGCCGCAAATGACTGACAGAAAAGCGAAATCAGCCTTCGCTGTCGTCCTCGGCCACCACTTCCGCTTCGTCGACCGGGCCGACCGTCGGCAGGTCTTCCTCGCCCGGCGCAGGCGCATCGCGCTCTTTCTCGAGCCGCTCCATATATTCGCGCTCGATCATCTCGACCTCGGCCTGCGTACGTTCGGCGTCGGCATCGATGGTCGACAGGCGCTCTTCGCGCTTGGCGGCAATCACTTCGCCGAAGCGGACCGAAGATGCGTTTTCCTTGTCGGCATAGGCCGCCTCGATCATCTGCTGCGTGCAGCCGGTGAAACCGCCCGCACCTACGGGCGAACAGGACATGATGCCCGACTTCCCGACCGTTTCGAGGCGCTCGACGCGGTTGACCCAGGCTTCGGCCTTGGGCCCGTCGGTAAAACGCAGGCTTTCGGGGATGCGGTAGCGCTCGCTTTCGGCCTGGCGTGCGCAGACGACGATGGTGCCGTCCTCGCCCTGCGGGCATTCGTCGTCGCCATATACGATGACCATATTGTAGCTTTCATCGCCGGTATCGACGGGCGTCTGGGCCATGGCCGGTACAGCAAGACCGGCGGAAAGGGCGGCGAGAGCATAAAGGGACTTGGTCATCTTGGGCCTCTTGCGAGCGGGACATTCGCACATTGGCGCTATCCCGCGTGAACTATCGATGAAGCGAGCGAGAACGGGTCTGCGTTCCCGTCAGATACGCTCGGAAATCTTGATCGCCGCCTTGCAGCCCAGCCGGATGAGACCCGACAGCACCGGATAAGCGGGCGCGCGCTCGGCCCCGGCGGCCAGCGCGGCATCGCGGTGTTCGCGCTCGTCCTCGCGAAACTCCTCGATCATCGCGGCAAGTTCGGGGTCTTCGTTGGTCGCTTCGAGTTGGTCGAGCTGCTGCGAATAATGGAGGTCGATCTCGGTTTCGACCGCGGCGGTGCAGGCCATGGCGGCTTCCGGCCCGAGGAGCGCAGTCGCTGCGCCAAGCGCGAAGCCCGCCTTGTCCCAGAAGGGCTGGAGCGCGGTGGGGCGCACTCCGCGCCGCGCCATCAGCGCATCGAACTTGGCACGGTGGCCCGCTTCCTGTTCGGCCATGCCGGCAATTTCTGCGGAATCGGGCGCGCGGTCGCCCATGACGGCAAGCTGTCCTGCATAGATGCGGGTCGCGCCGAATTCGCCCGCCTGATCGACACGGATCATGCGCGCGATGTGGTCGGGGGTCCTGCTGGCTGGTGTTTTCGTCATGCCTTGGTGTCCTTCCGCAGCAGGTTGAAGACGAACAGGCTGGCCGCTGCCGAAATCAGGAAGTTGAAACCGGCAAGGCTGATACCGAGCAGCGTCCACGCCGGTTCGTCGCAGCGCACCAGCGGGGCGTTCATGATGACGTCGAGCGCGCTTTCACCCGAGCCTGTCTGCGGGATGGCGGCACAGGAGGTGATGCCTTCCCACCAGCCATATTCGACACCCGCATGGAACAGGCCGATGAGGCCCGAAGTCAGGATCCCGCCCGCAGCCAGCGCGACCCAAAGGCGCTTGGGCGGCGCGAAGAAGGGCACCAGCGCCAGCGCAACGGCGGCAAAATGCGGCCACCGTTGCCACCAGCACATTTCGCACGGGTAGAGGCCGAAGCCGTATTGCGAGATATAGGCGCCCGCCAGCAGGAGTGCGGGCACGGCGAGCGCGGTGCGCTGGGCCAGCTTCAGGTTCGGACTATCCGTGTTCACGCTTCAGCCGCTAGCCTTACTTCGAACGGCTGGCAACGGCCCTCGGCGTAGTGCGGCGCAGGGTCTCGAGCGCATAGTGCAGCTGGAAATCCTCGATCCCCTGCTCCTCGAGCTGTTCGGCAGTCTGCTGGAAGCGCGGGTCGTCGCGGTTGTCGCGCTCCAGATCCTCGTCCTTAATGCCGAGGTCGTTGATGAGATGGCCGCGCAGATCGCTCTCGCGCATGGTGAACTTGGCGCGCGCAGCGAGGTCGGGATCCGACAACTGCGGGACCATTATATCGGGCTTTATGCCGCCTTCCTGCACCGAATGGCCCGAGGGAGTGTAGTAACGCGCGGTCGTCAGCTTGAGTGCAGCATCGCGGCCCAGCGGCAGGAGCGACTGCACGCTGCCCTTGCCGAAGCTGCGGTCGCCCATGATGACGGCACGGCGATGGTCCTGCAGCGCGCCTGCGACGATTTCGCTGGCCGAGGCCGAACCTGCATCGATGAGCACGATGATCGGCAGGCCTTCGGCCATGTCGCCGCGCCACACGGTTTCGGCATCGTAGGAAATCGATTCGCCGCGCGCACGTCCGCGCTGCGAGACGATCTGGCCCTTCGTCAGGAAGAGGTCGGAGAGCGCGACGGCCTCGTCGAGCGAACCGCCCGGGTTGCTGCGCAGGTCGAGCACGAGGCCGTTCATCCGGCCCGTCGCCTCGGTCTGGAGCGCCTTCCACGCGGCGAATACATCGGCCCCCACGTCGCGGGAGAACTCGTTGACCATGATGTGGCCGATGTTGCCGTCCTGCAGTTCCCAGGTCACCGGCTCGAGCTCGATGACGCCGCGGGTGACGTCGACATCGAAGGGCTCGCTGCGCCCCGGACGGAATATGCGGACGTTAATCGAAGTGCCTGCCGGACCGCGCATCTGCGCAACGGCCTCGTCGAGCTCCAGCCCGACGATAAGGTCGCCGTTGATGTGGGTGATGAAGTCGCCGGCCTTGATGCCCGCCTTGTCGGCCGGGCTGCCGCGGAAGGGCGAAATGACCTTCACTGCGCCGTCTTCGCCCACTACCGAGAGGCCGAGGCCCGAATAGTTGCCCTCGATCATGGTTTCGAGACGCTGCAAATCGCTGCCGTCGAGATAGGCCGAATGCGGATCGAGCGCTGCCAGCATGCCGTCGATGGCGCCATTGATGAGCACCTCGTCCTCGACCGGCTCTACGTAGCTGGCCTTGACCCGTTGATATACCGCGAAAAGTTTCGAGAATTCGGGGCCTGCATTGCCTTCGACCTGCGCGAGGCCGGCAGTGGTGGCGGGCACCAGCGCGACCGCGGTGACGAGGGCTGCCGAGCGAAGGTAGGCGGCAAGTTTCATATCAGGCACAACTCCGAAGTCTGTGACGGCAGTCTATATCGCATTGCCGGTGAATGAAAGATGAGCCGGAATGTGCCGCGTTCGCGAGGAAATTTCTGCGAAGAGCGGATTTTCGCGCGTTCAGCGTAGCTGGTCGAGCGGATTGACCGGTTTACCCTTGCGCCTGAGCTCGAGGCCGATGGCTGGCGCACCGTTGGCGGCAAGGCCGAGAGGCGACCCTGCGGTGACGTCTTGGCCCGTGGTGACCGCAAGGCTCCTGAGGCCCGTCACAAGGCTCGTCCATTCGCCCGAATGTTCGAGAATGACAATCCGCCCATAACCCTCGTACTCCCCGGCGAAGGCCACGCGTCCGCCGGAAGGGGCGACAATTTGCGCCTGGGGGCGCGCGCGGATGGTAATGCCCGAACTGCGTCCGCCAGAGTTGGTGGCCTCGCCGAAGCCTGCCGTCACGCGGCCAGCGACGGGGAGGATATAGCTATCCAGGCTGCTCTGCGACGATCCACTGCCGGAGGAGCGCGATGGCAAGCCGGCGGCACCCGGCTGCGAGGGACGGGCAATCGGGCCATCGAGAGCAGCGAGACGCTGGCGGATGGTGGCGGACTCTTCGAGCCTCCCGACCAGCGCGTCGAGGTCTCGCGTCTGCTCGGCGAGTTCCATCGCGCGCTCTGCCTCGCGATTCGCGCCGCCTGACGCCTGCTCAGCCAACACGCGCTGCTCTTCGGCGAGAGCGACCATGTTGCGGCGGCGCTCGACCAGCAATTGTTCGGCCTCGCGGCGGTCGGCGACGAACTGGCGGCGTTCGGCCTCGAGCGATTGCGCGCGCTTCAAATCTCCACGCAGGGCGGCGGTGCGCTGGCGCACGATGGGGATGGCGCTGCCGAGGACCGCGCGGGTATGGACGACGTCACGCAGGCTGCCGGGCTGGAGTGCCGCCAGTGCCAGCGGGCGCCGCGCCATCGTTTCGAGCGCACCGGTAAGGCGGGCTAGCGGCTCGCGGCGGCGTGCAAGGTCGCGCGACAGGCTGCGCCGTTCGCGCTCGACGAGGGCAAGCTCGGCTTCGGCGGCGGAAACGTTCGCCTCCGCTTGCTGGACGCGTGCCGCCAGGGCAGCAGCATCGGCAATCGCCTTGGCCGACGCTTCCTCGGCGGCCTCGCCCTGTGCTTCCAGCTGTTCGGCACGGCGGCGGGCATTACGCTGTTGCTGCCGCGCAATGGCAAGCGCCTCGCGTGCTTCAGCAGCGCTTTCGGAGGTTGACGCAGTTTGCGCAGTAAGCGGGCCAAGGCCTTGTGTCCCCACGATAATCGCGAGGATGACGGCAACAAGGCTGGCGGCGGCGCGGTTCATGACGTCAGGCTTTCCACGGCGTCTGATGCCCGATTATCCGCTGCGATGGTAGGGGTGACCGGCAATGATCGTCGTCGCGCGGTAAAGCTGCTCTGCCAGCATGGCGCGGGCGAGCAGATGCGGCCAGGTCGCCTTGCCGAAAGCAAGCAGCAGGTCGGCATCGCGCCGCTCCTCCTCGGAATGCCCGTCGGCAGCGCCCAGCACGAAACGGCACTCGCGCATGCCGTCGTCGCGCCAGCGTTCGAGAGTTTCAGCCAGTTTTTCGGAGGAAATATCCTTCCCGCGCTCGTCGAGCAGCACGGTCCTGAAAGGGGTCTGCGGCTCAGGAATGCGCCCGCCGGTCTCGGGCAATTCGGTGAATTTCACCGGCCACGTCAGCCGCTTCTCGTACCGCGCCACGAGGTCGGCCTCGGGCGAACGCGCGATCTTACCTCGGGCGATGACGTGAAGAAGCAAGGCAAAACCTCATGGTTCGCACCCGTTCTGGGTCACGGCAGTCAAAGGGCGACCGCCCGCCCGCAGGTGCTCGACGCTGCAAGCGTCGAAATAGCGCCGAGGACGCGCCGACGGAGGTCGGCGCGAAAAACAGATTACGCCGTGCCCGCCACGGGCGGCGCGTCTCCGAACGCCCACATGCGTTCGAGATTGTAGAAGCTGCGCACTTCGGGGCGGAACAGGTGGACCACGATGTCGCCCGCGTCGAGCAGCACCCAGTCGGCCGCCGGAAGCCCTTCGAGCTTCACCGGGCCATAGCCGTTCTGCTTCAGCTTTTCGGCGAGCTTCTGCGCGATCGAGGCAACCTGGCGCGTCGAACGGCCCGAGGCGATTACCATGTAATCGGCAATCGAGCTCTTGCCCTCGAGATCGATGGTCACAACCTCCTGCGCCTGATCGTCGTCGAGCTGCTTCAGCACGAAGTCGAGCAGTTCCTTCTTGTCGGCATCAGTCATGCGAATGACCTTCGCCGTTGTCGTCCCGGAGACAGCCGGATCTGTATGCGCCTGAGTCATAGGCGTTTATCGTACTCCTGAGTTGGTATGCCCTCGAGATAGGGTGCGTCATGGAAAGAACAACGCGATTCCTCACGTGGTCGTTTCCTCCCTTGCGGGAATCAGACGGTGTGTAACCTGGTCTCGCGGGGAAAAACCGGCGTGGCGTGATGCCCAGTCGGGGTCGGCGCGGCGGATGGCCGTGGCCGAACGCGGGTCGGGATCGAAACGCAATGTCACCAGTGCCGGTGCGCTCCATTCGCCCCCATTTCGAAAGCTGGACAAAGGCAGCTGGAAGCGCCTCAACCAGGCCATCGCGGGGCTTGCGACAGCATCTGCATCATAGCCGGGCCGCGCGATGACTGCAATCGGCATCGCTCGCGCTATCCCACGCCAATCCTTCCAGCGGTGGAACTGGGCAAGGTTGTCCGAACCCATGAGCCACACGAATTCGCGCTTGGGATAGCGGCGCTTGAGCGCGGCGAGCGTGTCGACGGTGAAGCGGGTCCCTAGTTCGCGCTCGATGGCAGAAACCCGGATTCTCGCGCGTTTGGCCTGCTCGATAGCAGAGACGACCCGCGCGGCGAGCGGCGCCATTCCAGCCTTTGGTTTGAGCGGATTTCCGGGCGAGACAAGCCACCAGACCTCGTCCAGCCCGAGCGCCTCGAGCGCGAAGAGCGAGATGCGGCGATGCCCGCCATGCGCCGGATTGAAGCTGCCCCCGAGCAGGCCGATGCGAGTGCTGCGCATTCCCATGCGAATCAGCAGTTTCCGGCTCGTTCCATGTTTCGCGCCCTAGCAGCCACGCAAGTCCTTGTCAGCGCATGTGAACGTTCTCGATTCGCTGGAATATGGTTAACTCTTTTGAAACTTTTTAATCTCCAAATTTTCCGAAAATTTTGCAGCGATGAAACGCTTCACCGCATCGAGAACTCAACTCGTGGATTCTATGGGAACCCGGATTCGATTTTATTAGGATTCTCCCATACGACCCATGGCAGGGATATAGACCAAGGGACGGGTCGTTTTGGACATTTCAACTTCAACCGATGGCTGGGTAAGCCGTATCAACAGCTGGTTTCCGGACCGTGAGTTCTTCATGCGTTCGGAAGGCCAGGTTCGATTCATCACCATTTCGTCGCGCGTGCAGAAGGCTGCTGCAGCCACTGCTGTCGGCGTCGCCGTGGTGTGGGCTGCATCGCTGGGCGTGGCCGGCTGGGCGCAGTACAGCGCCAGCGCCGATCGCGACAGCCTGCTGAGCCGCGAAGCGAAGGTCGCCACATCGGAAGAACGTCTCGCCGCTTACGGCGACAACCTCGAGGCGGTCAGCACCGACCTCGACCGCCGCATGGAATTCATCGAAGGCGTTGCCGAACTGCTGCCGGCCGACATGAAGGTCGACACCAAGGTCAGCGATTCCTCGACCGAAGCTGCTGCCACCGTCCAGAAAGTCAGCGCCGCCTTCCCTCAGGCCGCAGAACTCGCCAAGATCGAAGCCCGCCAGCTGGCGGTCGTCGAAGGCCTTACCCGCTATGCCGACTGGCGCGCCAATCGTGCTGCTGCCGCGCTGAAGAAACTCGAACTCAACCCCGATGCCGTGATTCGCCGCAGCGAGAGCCAGGCGATGGGTGGTCCGCTTGAAGGGCTAGCCACCGACAGCAAGGGCAATATCGACCCGCGCTTCGAACGTCTCGGCCTTTCGATGGCCCGCATGTCGGCTTTGGAAGAAGCGCTCAGCGGCGTTCCGCAGTTCGCCCCGGCGCGGCGTGACATGATTTCTAGCGGCTTCGGCTATCGCCGCGACCCGTTCAACCGCCGCGCTGCCATGCACAAGGGCCTCGACTTCCGTGGCGGCATCGGCGCTCCGATCTATGCCGCAGCCAAGGGCCGTGTCAGCTTCGTCGGCTGGAAGGGTGGCTACGGCAAGACCGTGGAAATTACCCATGGCAACGGCCTGATGACCCGCTATGCCCACCTCTCGCGCTACGACGCCAAGGTCGGCGACAGCGTCGGCGCTGGCGACATCATCGCCAAGATGGGCAGCACCGGTCGTTCGACCGGCCCGCACCTCCACTTCGAGGTCCGTATCAACGGCCGCGCCGTCAATCCCCGCACCTTCCTGGAGACAGCCCCCAATGTTCTCGAAGAAATCCGCCGAGCCCCAGAGCTCGCCCACGCCTCCCACTAATCCAGGACGCAGCGCCCCCATGGCTTCCAAGAATAGCAGCACGTTTTCGGTCCTCGGTTCGGACCTCGCCATCAAGGGCGACATCAAGGCATCGGCCGACCTTCATATCGACGGCAATGTCGAAGGCGACATCGCCTGCACCAGCCTCGTGCAGGGCGAAACCAGCAAGGTCACCGGCGCAGTCGAAGCCGAGAGCGCCCGCCTCGCCGGGACGGTCGAAGGCTCGATCACCGCGCGTGAACTGGTCATCCTCAAGACCGCCCGCATCACCGGCGACGTCTTCTATGATGCGCTGACCATCGAGCAGGGCGCGCAGGTCGAAGGCCGCTTCGCCCACCGCGATCCGAAGAAGAGCGCGCCGGCTGCCGCCCCCAAGGCAGACGCCAAGCCCGAGCTGCAGCTCGCCAACTGATTTCTCCAGCTAGGAGAGGATTGGGCCGCCCCGTGAGAAGACGGGTGCGGCCCTTTCTTTATGCGGAGGTCAAATGCCCAGTTCGGCGCGCAGGGCCTTGCGGTCGAGTTTGCCGACCAGCGTCTTGGGCAGTTCCTCGCGGATGACGATGCTCTCGACCCGCTCGTGCTTGCCGACGCGAGCGTTGAGCCATTCGCATAACTCGTCAGCGGTCGCAGTGACGTCGTTAAGCGTCACATAGGCGCGCGGACGCTCACCGAGGTATTCGTCGGGCACGCCAATGACGAGCACTTCTTTCACGGCATCGTTTTCAAGCAGCACGTCCTCGACCTGGCTCGGGAAGACCTTGAACCCGCCGACGGCAATCATGTCCTTGATGCGGTCGACGATTTCGAGGAAGCCGTCTTCGTCCATCACAGCGACATCGCCGGTGCGCAGCCAACGCTTGCCGTCGCGCTCGACGAAAGTGTCGTTCCCGGTCTCGGGCTTGTTCCAGTAGCCGACCATGATCTGCGGGCCATGGACGGCAAGCTCGCCGGGCTCGCCTTCAGGAGCGAGCTTTTCGGGGTCTTCCTTGTCGAGGAAGATGACCTCGGTACCCATGATGAGCTGGCCGATGGTGCCCTTTTTGCGCACGCCTTCATAGGGATTGGCCGATACCACGCCCGAGCTCTCGGTGAGGCCATAGCCTTCGACCACGCGCACGCCGGTGACCTTTTCGAACTTGTCATGCACCGGCGCGGGCATGGGCGCGCCACCCGAAATGCAAACCTTGATGGAGGATATATCGGTCTTGGCCAGCTTGGGGTGGTCGAGCAGTGCCTGGAACATGGTCGGCACGCCGGGAAAGCCGGTCGTCTTGTACTTCGCTATCGTGTCGAGCACCTGCCCTGCATCGAAACGCGGGACCATGGCAATCGAGGCACCTGTCACCATCGCATGGTTGAGCAGCGCGGTGTTGGCGAAAACATGGAAGAATGGCAGCGCCCCCATGAAGACTTCTTGCGAAGGCGTGCCGAAGGGATTGAGCCCGGCGGTCTGCTGCGCGTTCATCGCCAGCTGCGAATGGCCGAGCATTGCGCCCTTTGGCCGTCCGGTGGTGCCGCCGGTATATTGCAGCAGCGCGATGTCGTGTGCCGCATCGATGGCAGGGAATGTCGCGGAAGAAGCATCGCCAAGCGTGTCCGCCCAGCCGAGCGTGGTCTTCGAATAGCCGACCTTGGCCACCTTGCTGCGGCCCAGCGTCTTCAAGGCCAGTCCCTTGTACCAGGGCAGCATGTCGGCGAGCGAGCCGACCACCAGCGTCTCCAGCTGCGATTGCTCGAGGACCTCGGCCGCAGTCGCATAGAGTTCGGGCACGTCGAGCGTGACGAGCAGGCGGGTACCGGAGTCGGCGACCTGCCAGCTCAATTCCTCGACGGTGTAGAGCGGCGAGAAATTCACCACCACCGCGCCCGCCATCATCGCGCCGTAATAGGCGGAGGCGTAGATCGGCACATTCGGCAGGAACAGGCCGACGCGGTCGCCCGGCTCGATCCCGCGCGCCATCAGGCCGGCGGCAAAGCGCTTCGCCTCTTCGTGGATGTCGCGATAGCTGTACGTCTTGCCGAGGAAGTGCAGGAACGGTGCCTGCGGGGCCTTGGCGACGGTTTGCGCCAGCAGGTCCGGCAGGCTCGCCAGCTGGAATTGCGCGTCCCACGGCGTGGGATGGTGATAGGCATAGCTATTTACATCCATGTCAATAACATGCCGCATCCCGCCTTAAACGCAAGCAAAAAGGGCGGGAGAAGCAACTGCCTCTCCCGCCCTTTTGTGTCCGGCCCAAAGCCTTAGGCTTCTTCGGCGCCCTCGCCAGCCTCTTCGGCGGCGCGCTTGGCGGTGAGCCAAGCCTCGGCCTCGGCCTCCTGCGCGGCTTCGGCAGCAGCCTTTTCATTGGCATCGCGTTCGGCGCGCAGCTCTTCGATGAGCTTCTCGCGGTCGCTGACACCGCTGACGGCGGGTGCTGCCTCTTCGCCCTCTTCTGGAGCGGGCAGGTTCTTGGCCGCCTTGGCCACGACAGCGTCGAGTTCGCGCTGCGAGCACAGGCCGAGCGTCACCGGGTCCTTGGGCTGGATGTTCTGGATGTTCCAGTGGCTGCGCTCGCGGATGGCGCCGATGGTGTTGCGCGTCGTGCCGATGAGCTTGCCAATCTGCGCGTCGGAAATTTCCGGGTGGTTGCGCAGGATCCAGGCGATGCCGTCGGGCTTGTCCTGGCGCTTCGACACCGGCGTGTAGCGCGGGCCCTTGGTGCGGCTGACCGCGACCGGCGCGCGCTGCATCTTGAGGCGATATTCGCTGTCTTCCTCGCCCTTGGTAATCTCGGCCTGCGTCAGCTCGCCCGAATGGAGCGGGTCGCGGCCCGTATACTTGCTGCCCGCAAGGTCATCGGCCATCGCCTGCACTTCGAGGATGTGAAGGCCGCAGAATTCGGCAATCTGCTCGAAGGAAAGGCCGGTGTTGTCGACCAGCCAGGTGGCGGTAGCATGCGGCATCAGCGGGGTGGGTTGGTCGGCCATGAAAAGTGCCTTTTGAAGGTTCCGAAAATAGAAGGGCCGCCCCTTTCGGAGCGGCCATTGCGGTTTTCATGTAGGCGAGAGGAGCGGATTCGGCAAGCGATAGCGTGCCGAGGGTCCCGAGCCTCAACGAACCTGCAATACTATCTTCCCAATATGCTCGCCTGCTTCCATCCGCTGGTGCGCGGCTGTCACCTCGGCGAGCGGGAAAATCTTGTCCATCACCGGTGCAATTGTGCGGTCTTCGAACAGGGGCCAGGCGTGGTTGTAGATTTCGTCCGCCAGCACCGCCTTGAACTCGTCCGAACGGGGGCGCAGCGTGGAGCCGGTCATCATCTGGCGCTTGCTCATCAGCTTGGCCATGTTGATTTCGGCCTTGAGCCCGCCGAGCACCGCGATGGTGACGTGGCGGCCATCCTCGGCGAGGCAGTCGAGATTGCGCTGGACATAACTGCCCGACACCATGTCGAGAACGACGTCAACGCCCTTACCGCCCGTGAATGACTTCACCTCCTCGACGAAGTCCTGCGTCTTGTAATTGATGGCAAGGTCCGCGCCCAACTCGCGGGCAGCGCTGCATTTTTCCTCGCTTCCGGCGGTCGTGATGACGGTCATCTCGAAAGCCTTGGCGAGCTGGATCGCCATGGTGCCGATACCGCTGGTGCCGCCATGGACGAGCAATGTCTCGCCATCGGCCGCAAACCCGCGTTCGAAGACATTGTGCCACACGGTGAAGAGCGTTTCGGGAATGGCGGCGGCATCGGCCATCTCCATGTGCCGCGGCACCGCAAGGCAATGCGCCGCATGCGCGAGGCAGTATTCGGCATAGCCACCACCGCTCACCAGCGCGCACACCCTGCGGTTGAGCATTTCGGGCGCGACACCCTTGCCGATGGCCACCACCTTGCCCGAGACTTCCAGTCCCGGAATGGGCGAGGCGCCCGGCGGCGGCGGGTAGAAGCCCTGCCGCTGGATGACGTCGGGACGGTTCACCCCCGCATGGCTGACTTCGATGAGGACCTGGTTTTCGCCTGGCTCGGGCACAGGAATAGTTTCAGGTCGGAAAACGTCCGGACCGCCGGGCTCGTCGTAACCCATTGCAGTCATTGTCTCTGGTAAGCCAGTCGCCAAAAGAGCCCCCTGATAGCCTGGCGTCATTGCCGAAATCTGCGGTGCATTAACCCGCGCTCGTGTTGACAGCAACCGGGCTGCGGTGGATTGTGGAGTGCATGGAAGACGACGACCGCCCGCGCCCCCGGGGCGATGCCGCGAGCAAGCTCGCGAGCGAGGACCTCGGCCCCTATTCGCAAGAGGAGCTGGAGGAGCGCATCGGCCTGCTGAAGGCCGAGATCGCCCGCGTCGAAACCCACCGGGACAAGGCCGCCGCGCACCGCGATGCCGCCGAGGCGCTTTTCGGGCGAAAGAGCTGAGCGATGGGGCAAGGCCTTCAAACCAGCCGCCACGCCCCCATATCTTCGGAACATACAGCTTTGGCTAACCTTCATAAGGTAGCCTGTCTTTATCTCGCAGACCCGCGAGTCCTTCGGAAAGCAGAGACCTGATGCCCAGTTTTGCCGCCAACCTCGAAAAGACCCTCCACGCCGCATTGACCGATGCGGCGGAGCGACGTCACGAATACGCCACGCTCGAGCATTTGCTGCTCGCGCTCATCGGCGACGAGGATGCAGCAGGCGTGATGACCGCCTGCGGTGTCGACACCGGTGAATTGTCGGCGGTGGTGAAGCAATATCTCGAACAGGAATACCAGTCGCTCAAAAGCGAGGAAGGCGCGGACCCGCAGCCGACCGCCGGTTTCCAGCGTGTCATCCAGCGCGCCATCCTCCATGTCCAGTCCTCGGGCAAGGACACGGTGACCGGCGCCAATGTGCTGGTTGCGCTATTCTCCGAGCGGGACAGCTATGCGGTCTATTTCCTCCAGCAGCAGGATATGAGCCGTCTCGATGCGGTGAGCTTCATCAGCCACGGCATCGGCAAGGGCGGCAAGCAGGTCGAGAGCAAGCCCCCTCAGGGCGCGGAAGAGGCGCAGGGCGGCGAGCCCGGCGCAGAAGGTGGCAAGGCTGCCGACAAGAAGGAAACCGCGCTCGACCAGTTCACGGTGAACCTCAACCAGAAAGCCGAGGACGGGCGGATCGACCCGCTCATCGGCCGCGGCCCGGAAGTCGACCGTACGGTGCAGATCCTCTGCCGCCGTTCGAAGAACAACCCGCTTTATGTGGGCGATCCGGGCGTGGGCAAGACCGCGATTGCCGAAGGCCTCGCGCGCAAGATCGTAGAGGGCGATGTGCCCGAAGTGCTCGAGGAAGCGATCATCTACTCGCTCGACATGGGCGCGCTGCTGGCGGGCACGCGCTATCGCGGCGATTTCGAGGAGCGGCTGAAGCAGGTCGTAAACGAGCTCGAAGGCATGCCCGAGGCCATCCTCTTCATCGACGAAATCCACACGGTCATCGGTGCGGGCGCAACCAGCGGCGGGGCCATGGACGCCTCCAACCTGCTGAAGCCAGCCCTTTCCAGCGGCGCTATCCGCTGCATCGGGTCGACCACCTACAAGGAATTCCGCAACCACTTCGAGAAGGACCGCGCGCTGCTGCGCCGCTTCCAGAAGATCGACGTCAACGAGCCGACCATCGAGGATACGATTGCCATCCTCAAGGGCCTGCGGACCGCTTTCGAAGAGCATCACAAGGTCAAGTACACGCCCGATGCGCTCAAGACCGCGGTCGAGCTCTCGGCGCGCTACATCAACGACCGCAAGCTGCCCGACAAGGCGATCGACGTGATCGACGAGGTCGGCGCGATGCAGATGCTTGTCCCGCCCAGCCGCCGGAAGAAGAAGATCACCGCCAAGGAAATCGAGGCCGTGATCGCGACCATGGCGCGCATCCCGCCCAAATCGGTGTCGAGTGACGACAAGAAGGCGCTCCAGAACCTCGATCGCGACCTCAAGCACGTCGTCTTCGGACAGGATGCGGCCGTCGACAAGCTCTCGACCGCGATGAAGCTCAGCCGTGCAGGCCTGCGCGATCCGGACAAGCCCATCGGCTCGTTCCTGTTCTCCGGCCCGACCGGCGTCGGCAAGACCGAAGTCGCGCGGCAGCTCGCCAGCATCATGGGAATCGAGCTCAAGCGCTTCGACATGTCCGAATATATGGAGCGCCACAGCGTCTCGCGCCTTATCGGTGCGCCTCCGGGCTATGTCGGATACGACCAGGGCGGCCTCCTCACCGATGCCATCGACCAGAACCCGCATTGCGTGTTGCTGCTCGACGAAATCGAAAAAGCGCATCCCGACCTCTTCAACATCCTGCTGCAGGTGATGGATAACGGCCGCCTGACCGACCATCACGGCAAGACGGTCGACTTCCGCAACGTGGTGCTCATCATGACCACCAATGCGGGCGCGTCCGACATGGCCAAGCAGGGCATCGGTTTCGGCGACGTGTCGAAGGAAGATGCGAGCGAGGAAGCGGTGAAGCGCATGTTCACGCCGGAATTCCGCAACCGCCTCGATGCGATCGTGCCCTTCGGCTACCTGGGCAAGAGCACGGTCGCCCGCGTGGTCGACAAGTTCATCCTCCAGCTCGAACTGCAGCTGGCCGAACAGAATGTCGATATCCAGTTCGACAAGGAAAGCCGCGCGTGGCTGGCCGACAAGGGCTATGACAAGCTCTACGGCGCGAGGCCCATGGGCCGCCTGATCCAGGAGAAGATCAAGCAGCCGCTCGCCGAAGAGCTATTGTTCGGCAAGCTGGCCGATGGCGGCGAGGTGTCGGTGACGATGAAGGACGGCAAGCCCGCCTTCGAACTCACTCCTGCACCGCCCAAGGCCAAACCGGCGGCAAAGAAAAAGCCGGCCGCCAAGAAGAAGGCTGCGCCCAAGAAAAAGCCTGACGCCGGAGCCAGCGAAGGCCCGGAGAAGAGCGGCGACAAGGGTGACGGCGAGAGCTGAGAAAATCTGCCAGAACAACACGAAGGGGTCGGCGCAAACCGGCCCCTTTTCTGTCCGGCCTCAGCCAGCTTGCCCTGACGCTCCATAATCCATAGGGTCCGGCCACTCTTGGGGGCGAGGCAGCCATGTCGGTTCTGGAAGTAAGCAATCTCGTCAAGCGCTTCGGCGATGTGCTGGCAGTGAATGATCTGTCCTTCGAGGTAGCGCCAGGCGAAATCTTCGGCTTCCTCGGCGGCAATGGTGCAGGCAAGACCACGACGCTGCGCATGGTGCTCGACATCATCCGACCGACCTCGGGCAGCATTTCCGTTCTCGGGGCCGCGCCGGATCGCAGGCAATCAAGCGCGATCGGCTTCCTTCCCGAAGAGCGCGGGCTCTATGCAGCGATGAGCGCCATCGACACGATCATCTATTTCGGACGGCTTAAGGGCATGGATACGGCCACGGCAAGGGCGCGCGGCATGCAATTGCTCGAACGCTTCGACCTGGCCGACCGCGCAAAGAGCGAGATCGGCGACATGTCCAAGGGCATGGCGCAAAAGGTCCAGCTGGCGACCAGCCTCGTCAACCAGCCCGAACTCCTCATGCTCGACGAGCCGTTCTCCGGTCTCGACCCCGTCAACCAGGGACTGCTGGAGAACGAAATCCTGCGGGCATCGCAGCGCGGCGCGGCGGTCATCTTCTCGACCCATGTCATGCAGCATGCCGAGCGCCTGTGCGACCGCCTGCTGCTGCTGCGCAAGGGACGCAAGCGTTTCGAAGGCACGCTTGAAGAAGCACGCGCGCAATTGCCGGCGCATATCGCCGTCGTATCGAACCACAAGGTGACCGCCCTTCCCGGCGTACACTCGGCCGACCCTGTCGGCGCTCCGGTCGATGGCTGGCAGGAATGGCAGGTGGAGCTCGACCCCGGCGTCCAGCCCGAAAGCGTGCTCGAACACTGTTCCACCTCGGGCATCGCACTACGCCGGTGGAACGAGCACCGCGCGAGCCTGCACGACATATTCGTCGAACTGGTTGGCGGCGAGGGAGTGGAAGAATGATGGGCAATGTCCTCCTCGTCGCAAAGCGCGAGTTTCGCCAGATCCTTGCTTTGAAGAGCTTCTGGCTCACACTCCTCATTCTTCCCGCCGCGCTGGCACTGGGGCCCATTTTCACCCGTACGCTCGGCAGCGCCGAGGCGACCCGGGTCGCGCTGGTCGATCTGTCGGGTACCGATGCTGCCGCCGAGATCGAGGCCCGCTTCAACGAAGACGCCGACCGCGAGACGCTTCGCCGCCTGTCGCGGCACAGCCAGCGGTACGATCTCGACGGCGTGGCGCCCGGCGCACCGTGGACCCAGCACGACCGCTGGTACACCGCCGAAGACATCGACGCATTCCGCCGCGCCGGAGGAGTCGAGGGGGCGGTGGAAAAGCTGCAATCGGCAAGCCCCGAAGGGGTCCCCGAATTCGAGCCGGAGAGTCCGGACTACACGTTCCTCGCCGCCGGCGACGAGCTTGCCGCGCTCGATCGCGAGGAATTCAGCAATGCCGCGCAGGCGCTGTTCGAGGCCGACAGCGCCGACGCGCCGGAGATTATCGTCCGCATCGGCGAGAACTACCCCGCCGACCCGCGCATCGACCTCTACTCTGCCAACCAGCCCCGCCCGAGCTTCGTGGCCACGCTGCAGGAGGTGCTGACCGGCGACCTGCGTACACGCCTGCTCGCCCAGCGCGGCGTGAGCGGAGCGGATGCCGCCGCCATCCAGGGTGCGGTGCCGGCCATTTCCGTCACCACCCCGCCCCCCGGTGGCGGTGCGCGTGAGGCGCTGCTGGTGCGCTCCATCGTACCTCTGGCGCTTTCCTACATCCTGATGATGAGCCTGATGCTCTCGGGCAGCTGGATGCTGCAGGGCAGCGTGGAGGAACGTTCGAACAAGCTCCTCGAATCGCTGCTCGCCTGCATCCGCCCCGAAGAGCTGATGTACGGCAAGCTGCTCGGCAGCCTTGCGGTCGGCCTGCTGATGATCGCGGTCTGGGCCGCCTGCGCCGCTGCAGCCGCCTTTGCCACGCAGGGCACGATATCGGACATGATCCGCCCCGCGCTGGAACCGGTGTCCTCGCCCGGCATCATCATCGCCATCCTCTATTTCTTCATCGCGGGATATATCGGCATTTCGGCCATCTTCGTCGCCATCGGCGCAATGGTGGATTCGATGAGCGAGGCACAGGGCTATCTCATGCCTGTCCTGCTCGCCATCTTGCTGCCGATCACCTTCCTCCTGCAGGCCATCCTTGCAGGCAAGGGCGGGGTCATGGTCGACCTTCTGACCTGGATACCGCTTTGGACGCCCTTTGCCGTGCTCGCGCGCCTTGGGATGGGTATCGAGACCTGGGTGCTCATCGGCTCGGGGATCTTGCTCGCCATCGCGATTGCGGTCGAGATGGTCTTCATCGGCCGCCTGTTCCGCGCCAGCCTGCTCTCGACCGGCCAGAAACCGACTTTCCGGCGCGTGCTCGAACGGTTTCGCGCCCGCCCGCGATGAGCTGACGGGAACGCATCGCCCGGCGCTTGCTTGAATCGGCGATGGCCGCGCCTTTTTCCTGGATAAAGCCCGAACCGCACGGGATCTACATCCCCCCCGCCGATTGCTGGGTCGATCCCAGCCGCGCGGTGGACAACGCGCTCGTCACCCACGGCCATGCCGACCACGCGCGCGGAGGCCACGGCCAGACCGTCGCCACGCCCGAAACGCTCGCCATCATGGAATTGCGCTATCGCACCGGGGCCGAGGACGATGCCGGTGAAATCCCGCACAAGGCCGTGCCAATCGAATATGGCGAGACCATCCGCCTCAAGGGCGGCGTCGATGCGACATACATCCCTGCAGGCCACGTCCTCGGCAGCGCGCAAATCCTGCTCGAACATGCCGGCGAGCGGGTCATCGTGACCGGCGATTACAAGCGCCGCGCGGACCCGACCTGCCCGCCTTTCGAGGTCACGGCCTGCGACATCTTCATCACCGAGGCGACCTTCGGGCTGCCGGTCTTCGAGCATCCGCCCATCGAGGAGGAAATGCGCAAGCTGCTGGACCGGCTGGCAGCGCATCCCGACCGCTGCGTACTCGTCGGTGCCTATGCGCTGGGCAAGGCGCAGCGCGTCATCGCCGAATTGCGCGCGGCGGGGCATCACCAGCCGATCTACCTCCATGGCGCGATGGAGAAGATGTGCCGGCTTTACGAGGAGCACGGCGTCGATCTCGGCGAGTTGCGCCTCGTTGCCGATGCGAAGAAGGGCGATTTGCGGGGGGCTATCGTCATCAGCCCGCCCTCGGCCTTGAACGACCGCTGGAGCCGCCGTCTCCCCGAACCCATCACCGCCATGGCGAGCGGCTGGATGCGCGTGCGCCAGCGTGCCCGCCAGCGCAATGTCGAGCTGCCCCTCGTCATTTCCGACCATGCCGACTGGAGCGAACTCACCCGCACCATCCGCGAAGTCGACGCACAGGAGAACTGGATTACACACGGCCGCGAGGACGCGCTGCTCAGATGGTGCCAGCTTCACCAGCGCCGCGCCAAGGCGCTCGCGCTGGTGGGATACGAGGACGAGGACGACTGAAGGCGTGGAAGAGTTCGCCGCCCTCATCGACGCGCTGGTCTATACGCGCAGCCGCAACGAGAAATTGCGGCTGATTGCCGCGTATCTGCAGGCCACCCCCGACCCTGACCGCGGATGGGCGCTCGCGGCGCTGTCGGACGGGCTCGATTTCCCCGCAGTTAAAAGCTCCACCATCCGCAATCTCCTGAAAGACCGTATCGACCCGGTGCTGTGGACCTTGAGTCGCGATTTCGTGGGCGATACCGCCGAGACGGCAAGCCTGCTCTGGCCCGCGCCGCAAGAGCCGCCCTCACCGCCCTCGGTCAGCGAGACGGTGGAATTGCTTTCGGCCATGAACCGCAAATCAGTGGTAAAAGAACTTCCCAAGCTCTTGGACAGGCTCGATTCTTCGGGGCGTTACGCGCTGCTCAAGTTGGCCACCGGCGGTATGCGGATTGGCGTCAGCTCGCGGCTCGCCAAGACGGCTTTCGCGCAAAGTTTCGACGTCTCGGTCGAGGATGTGGAGGAATATTGGCACGGCCTCACCCCGCCCTACGCTGACCTCTTCGCCTGGGCCGCCGATGGTGCCGCGCCGCCCGATATCGAGAACCTGCCCACCTTCCGCCCTTTCATGCTCGCCCACCCGCTCGAGGAGACGGTTGTCGACCTTGGCGATTACGCCGCAGAATGGAAATGGGACGGGATTCGCGTGCAATTGGTACGCGCAGGCGGCGAAACGCGCCTGTTTTCCCGTTCCGGAGACGATATTTCGGCCACTTTCCCCGAATTGCTGGGCGTCTTGCCGATGAATGCGGTGCTCGACGGCGAGTTGCTGGTGCGCGGCAATGTGCAGGGCGGCGAAGCTGGCGGGGCGGCGAGCTTCAACGCGCTCCAGCAAAGGCTGGGGCGCAAGACCGTCTCGAAGAAGATGCTGAAGGATTATCCCGCATTTGTAAGGCTTTACGATGTGTTGCTGCTCGAAGGCGAGGACTTGCGCCCGCTCCCGTGGGAACAGCGGCGCGGACGGCTCGAAGCGCTGGCGTCACGGCTTCCCGCATCTCATTTCGATATCAGCTCCGTCGTCGAAGCGACTGATTTCGAGCACCTTTCGCAAATCCGCGAAGGCAGCCGCGAAGACGCCATCGAAGGGCTGATGCTCAAGCGCAAGGACAGCCCCTATATCGCCGGGCGCCGTGTGGGATACTGGTACAAATGGAAGCGCGACCCGCTGCTGGTCGACTGCGTGCTGATGTATGCTCAGCGCGGCAGCGGCAAACGCTCGAGCTTCTTTTCCGACTACACTTTCGGCTGCTGGGACGGCGACCCCGACGAGGGCGCCGACCTGCTGCCCGTCGGCAAGGCCTATTCGGGCTTCACCGACGAAGAATTGAAGAAACTCGACCGCCATGTGCGCGGCAACACGGTCAATCGCTTCGGCCCGGTGCGCGAGACCGACAAGAGCCTCGTCTTCGAAGTCGCCTTCGACAGCGTTCACGAGAGTAAGCGCCACAAGTCCGGCCTCGCCATGCGTTTTCCGCGCATCCACCGCATCCGCTGGGACAAGCCCCCGCACGAGGCCGACCGTATCGAGGCCCTGCGCGCCCTCATCGCCGATTGACGGCAGTGCCTCATGCGCTAGGTGCGGCGCGGTACACGGGAGAGAATGATGACCCACAAGGATTTGCTCGTCGCCACGCACCTCCAGATGCTGGGGACGCTCGACGGACTGCTCAAGAAGGCTGCCGAGCACGGCAAGGGCGATGCGCTGCTCGCCGAGAAGCTGGCCGAAGACATGCTGCCCCTTTCCACGCAGGTCCGGTTCCTGGTGAACATGCCGGGCGAAGCCATGGCGCGGCTCATCGGGCTCGACTTCAAATCCACCGAGCAAGACCCTGAAACCCTTGCCGAAGCGCGCAAGATGGTGGCGGAGCGCAAGGCCGATGTCGAGAAATGGTCGGCGCACAATTTCCTCGCGGAAAACGAGAAGATCGAACTGGTCATTCCCAATGGCATGACCTTCGACCTGACCGCGGGCGAATATGTCCGCGACTGGGCCGTTCCGCAGTATTATTTCCACGCAACAACGGCTTACGCGATATTGCGCAAGGAAGGTCTCGACATCGGCAAGGCCGATTTCGTCGGCTACATGTTCCGCTACATCCGCCAGCCGGCGAGCTAACGGGAAATCCGCAGCACCTTCTCGCGCGAAGTCTGGCCGCGTAACAACGCGACGAACGACGGCGCGATGCCCAGCGCCTTGGCGACCACGGCCATCACCGCTTCATTCGCCGCGCCATCCTGCGGTTTTGCCCGTGTCTTCACGGCAAGCTGGCCTTCGAAAAGGCTCACATCGTCCACCCGCGCACCCGGCGTGACGCGAACCCGCAGCTGGCCCCGCTCGTCGATCAGGGCTTCGATTGCGCTCGCATCGGGAAGGGCCTGTTTGGGTCGACCCATCCGCTAGTCGAGCGCCGCCGCAACGGCTTCGGAATGATGTTTCGCGTTCTCGGCATAATGCGCCACGCCGATGCGCATGCCCGCAATGGCGGCATCGTCGAGGTCGCGCATCTTGCGCGCGGGACGGCCGCCCCAGAGCTCGCGCGCGCCCATGACCTTGCCTTCGGTGAGCATGGCGCCCGCCGCCAGCATGGCGTCGCTGCCTATGACCGCCTTGTTCATCGCTATGGCGCCAAGGCCGACGAAGCCGCGGTCCTCGATGATGCAGCCGTGGACCATCGCCATGTGGCCGATGAGAACGTCGTTGCCGATGATGAGCGGGCTGCCGTCGGGGTCGCCCGGGCGCTCGGGGTCGCAGTGGAGCACACTGCCGTCCTGCACATTGCTCCGCTCGCCGATGACGATGCGGCTGACGTCGGCGCGCAGCACGCAATTGTACCAGACCGAGCTCTCCGCCCCGATGGTGACGTCGCCGATGATGGTGCAGCCAGGCGCGATGAAGGCGCTCTCGTGGATTTTCGGCGTCTTGCTGTGGATGGGGATGATGTTGACGCCGGGGCGGTTCATTGCGCGTGCTCCCATTGGTCTTTCGTGAGCGAATACTGGATGACCGGATTATCCTCGGGGGGATATTCGGGATCTTCGAAATCAAGGTCTTCGCGGCGGACCATGCCGAGTTTTTTCATGAGTTTCCAGCTCGCCACATTGGCCTCGCTCGTCAGCGCGACGACATGCGGCGCATCGACCCGGGTGAAAGCCCATTCGAGCACAGCGCGGACCGCCTCCTCGGCATAGCCCCTGCGCCAGCGATCTTCGCGTATCAGCCAGCCGATTTCATGATCCCCCTGATTCTTGGCCAAGGGATTGTCGACCAGCTTGATGCCCGCATGGCCGACAAGTTCGCCGCTCTCCTTTTCGATGAGCATCAGGAAGCTGAAGCCGCGCTGGGCGTACCACTGCATCGCCTTGGCGTGCTTCGCCTCGATCTCGTGCAGTTCCTTGGGCCCACCCAGCCGTGCCATGACTGCAGGAGTGTTGAGCACGCGGTATTGTTCGGCCGCATCGGGTTCATCGATGGTCCGGAGGATAAGCCTTTGCGTTTCGGCGATAATGTCAGCCATCGAGGTCCGTCCAGGCGCCGCGTTCAATGCCATAGACGATAATGGTGTCGGCCCCGAAGTCGCTGTTCTGGAAATCGAGGTCCTCGCGGTGCCGCATGCCGAGACGCTTCATCAGTCCCCAACTGGCCACATTGGGTTCGACGGTCAGCGCGACCACCTGCTCAGCTCCGAAGCGCTCGAACGCGATGTCGAGCGAGGCGGCAGCGGCTTCCTTGGCGTAGCCCTTGCCCCAGGCATCTTCGCGCAGGCGCCAGCCGACTTCCATCTCGCCAACCGGCCCGCCTGCCTGGTTGCAGCGCTTCAGCCCGCAGAAGCCGAGGATGACGCCATCCTCCTTACGCTCGACGGCCCAGAAGGTGTGACCATCCTGTGCCTGATAATCCAGCAGTCTTTGCTGGGCGGCAGCGCGCTTGGCGTCATCGCATACGCCGCCCAGCCACTCCATGACGGCAGGCGTGTTGGTGGCTTGCCAGAACGGCTCCCAGTCCTCCTCGCGCCAGTCGCGCAAGACGAGGCGGTCGGTTTCGTGGCGGAACTCAGGCACCGAGCAGGCTCGCCGCCACGGGGGCGTGATAGGTGAGGATTCCCGAGCAGCCCGCGCGCTTGAAGGCGACGAGCTTTTCCATCAGCAGCGCCTCGCGGTCGGCAATACCGGCGGCGGCTCCTGCCTCGATAAGCGCATATTCGCCGCTGACCTGGTAGGCGAAGACAGGAACGCCGAAGCGCTCCTTGGCGCGCCAGATGACGTCGAGATAGGCGAGGCCGGGCTTCACCATGACGCTGTCAGCGCCCTCAGCGATGTCCATGGCAATTTCGCGCAAGGCCTCGTCGCCATTGGCCGGGTCCATCTGGTAACCCTTCTTGTCGCCCTTCAGCAGGCCGCCCGAGCCTACCGCATCGCGGAACGGGCCGTAGAAAGCAGAGGCGTATTTGGCGGCATAGGCCATGATTTGGACATTGGGCTGCCCATCCATTTCCAGCGCCAGGCGGATCGCCTTTACGCGGCCGTCCATCATGTCGGAGGGCGCAATGATGTCCGCGCCGGCCGCCGCCTGGTTCACCGCCTGGTCGACGAGAATGGCGACGGTTTCGTCATTGAGGACATAGCCCTGCGCATCGACCAGTCCGTCCTGCCCGTGGCTGGTGTAGGGGTCGAGTGCGACGTCGGTGAGGATGCCGATGTCGTTCCCGCAGGCATCGCGCACAGCCTTGATGGCGCGGCACATGAGATTGTCGGGGTTGAGCGCCTCGTCCCCGCCCTCGCTGCGCTTGTCGGCAGGAGTGTTGGGGAAGAGCGCGATGCACGGAATACCGAGCTCGACCGCTTCCTTCGCGCGTTTGGCGATCCCGTCGACCGACCAGCGCGAAACCCCCGGTAGGCTCTGGACCGGTTCTTCCACACCGGTGCCGCTGGTGACGAAGAGCGGCCAGATAAGGTCTGCGGGGGTGAGCACGGTCTCGCGGTGCATCGCGCGGCTCCAGGAATGGGCGCGCGTGCGGCGGAGGCGAGTGGCGGGGTAGGCGGCGTCTGTCATGGGGCGGAGCCTTGCCGTAAAGCGAAGGCTCACGCAATCCGGGAGGAGGTCAGCCGATGGTCTTGGGCTTGTCGAGCTTGTCGATTTCGCGGGCCGGTTCTTCTTCGGCGGTTTCCTCGGCGGTCGGGGCCAGATCGGCAAGTGCCGCGCCTTCCTCGACATCGCGCAGCGTACCCATGGCGGAACGGAAGCGTTCCAACTCGCTGCCCGAGAGTTGCTTGCGGGTCACGAAGCTGACCGAAGCCGGATTCACGGCCTTGCCGCCGCGATACATCTCGTAATGGAGATGCGGGCCGGTCGAGAGGCCGGTCGAGCCGACATAGCCGATGACCTGCCCCCGCCGCACGCTCGCCCCGCGGTTCACCGCGATGCGGCTCATGTGGCAGTAGCGCGTGTCGATGCCGTTATTGTGCCGAATGCGTACGGCATTACCGCAGCCGCCCATGCGACCGGCGCCGGTCACACGGCCATCGGTCACGGCGACGATGGGCGTTCCGTGCCGCGCCCTGAAATCGACACCCGAATGCATGCGGCGATAGCCCAAAACCGGGTGACGGCGCATGCCGTAGCGTGACGTCATCCGACCGGGGACGGGGGCGACTAGGCCGCCCTTTTCCTCGCCCGTGCCGTCGGCGTCGTAGAAATCGCCTTCTTCGCCCCAGCGCATCAGGTTCACCCCGCCGCGCGAGCCGCGTTCGAGGCCTGCGAAGAGCAGCTTGCCTGCCTGACGCTCGCCCGTGGCGGCGCGGCGGTGCGACACGATCATGTCGAAAGTGTCGCCTGCACGAACATCGCGTTGGAGGTCGAGCTGCGTGCCCAGCGCCTTGATATAGGCCTGCACCGCACTTGCGGGAGCGCCTGCGGCACGCGCCGAACGATAGAGGCTGTCGCCCACCTGCCCGCGAATGCGCAGCGGCGTCTCGTCGACACGGATGATGCGGCGGGTCAGGTTGAGCGGGCCGTCATCGCCCTGCCGGTCGACCTTGAGCTCAAGGTCGAAACGCGCGCGGAAATTGAGCTTGTCGAGCGGGCGCTTGGCACCGGCTTCGGGGCGGCGGCCCAGCGTGATATCGATCTGCGTGCCCGGCTCGAGGTCATCGAGCGAAACGGCGCTGCCGATAAGCTTTGTCACCTCGTCCGCTTCGCCGCGCGCGAGGCCCGCGCGCATCAGTGTGCGCTCGAGGCTGTCACCACGGCCGAGCGTGGCGAGCAGCTGCATCTGCGGGCGCTCGGGCGCTTCGGCGAGCGGGCGGACCAGCGCGGTCGGACCCATGCGGCGGCCCGTATCGGCGCCAAGGCCCAGCGGCATGATCATCTGGCTGCGGTATTCGCTGCGCACCTGTGCATCGTCGGGCAGCGGCGAGGCCGCTTCGAGCGGGGCGAAGTCGGGCCAGAAGGCCAGCGCCACTACGGAAAGGCCGACGAATGTGCCGAGACCGCGGAACCAGCGCTTCGAACCGATATCCGCGCCAAGGTCGGGTGCGATGTCGAGATTCTCGATCCGCGAATAGACGCGGTCGCGCATATCGCTGAAGGAAGCGGCGCGCGCAGGTTCGGCAATTGCAGCATCGCCGCCGAGACCGGCAACGACCTGCTTTTCGCCTTTTGCTTTCCTGTGCGTGGAAAGACCCACTTGTGCCCCTCGTCTTTCGATTGTCCGACAAGACCCTGCCCGTCGCACGTTTCGTCCTGATTGCCCGAATTGATAGACAAACAAAGTGAAATTCGTCTTAACCGTCGACAGGGCGAGTCTCCTGAGCGACGAACCGTGGGCGGATTTCGGCGGATGGTTGCACCTTGCAGCCCGCGCTGCCACCTAGGCAAATGTGAACGACGCCTCCGTCAAGGCGGTCCTCGGACCCACCAACACCGGCAAGACCCATCTCGCCATCGAACGCCTTTGCGCGCATTCGAGCGGGGCGATGGGCTTTCCGCTGCGCCTGCTCGCGCGTGAAGTCTACGACCGCGTGGTCGCGATCAAGGGCGAGAAGCAGGTCGCGCTCATCACCGGCGAACAGCGCATCGAGCCACCCGATGCGCGCTATCTGTGCTGCACCGTCGAGGCGATGCCCCGGAGTGCAAACGAGCGCGCCTTTGTGGCGCTGGACGAGGCGCAGCTGGCCTCGGACCGCGAGCGGGGCCATGTCTTCACCGACCGGCTGCTCAATGCGCGGGGCCGCGAGGAGACCATGCTGCTCGGCTCTGCGACACTGGAGCCGATGGTGAAGGCGCTGATACCGGGCGTCGAGGTTTCGGAGCGACCGCGTTTCTCCACCCTCACCCATATCGGCCCGCGCAAACTATCGCGCCTGCCGCCAAGGAGCGCCATCGTCGCCTTCAGCGCGGAGCAGGTCTATGCGGTTGCGGAAATGCTGCGGCGGTTCCGCGGCGGGGCGGGCGTGGTCATGGGCGCACTTTCACCGGAAACGCGCAACAAGCAGGTCGAACTGTTCCAGAATGGTGAGGTGGACTATATCGTCGCCACCGATGCCATCGGCATGGGGCTCAATCTCGACATCAACCATGTCGCCTTTGCGGGCCTGTCCAAATTCGACGGCGTGCGGATGCGGCGGCTGTTCCCGGCCGAGATGGCGCAGATTGCCGGGCGCGCAGGTCGCCACCAGCGCGACGGGACCTTCGGCACGCTTGCTGGCGCGGGCGGCAAAGCGGGTCCCGCCCCCGAATTCACCGACGAGGAAGTCTACGCCATCGAGGAGCATCGTTTTGCTCCCATCACCAAGCTGTTCTGGCGCGAGCCGGAGCCGGGCTTCGATTCGCTCGGGGTCCTGATTGCGGACCTCGAAAGCCCGCCGGAGCATGAGGCATTGCGCCTGGCGCCTGAGGCCATCGACCTCGCCACCCTCAAACGCCTTGCCGACGAGCCGGTTGCCGCCAACGTCCGCGGGCCGGGCATGGTACGACGCTTCTGGGAGACCTGCTCGCTCCCCGATTTCCGCGCGCGCGGCCCCGACGTGCACGCCCGCTTCGTCGCACGGCTGTGGCAGGATCTGAGCCAGGGCTATATTGGCGCAGATTACGTGGCCGCGCGCATTTCCGAACTGGACAATGTAAGCGGCGATATCGACACCCTGCAGGGGCGAATTGCCGCCATCCGCAGCTGGGCCTATATCTGCCAGCGGCCCGACTGGGTGCTCGCCCGTGACGAAATGGCGGCGCGCGCCCGTGGGGTTGAAGCCAAATTGTCGGATGCGCTCCACGCGCGGCTGACCGAAAGATTCGTGAACCGAAGGACTGCCATACTGATGAAATCGCTGGGACAGGACGCCTCCATGCTCCCCATCACGCTCGCCGAAGACGGCACGCTGCTGGTCGAGGACGAGGCGCTGGGTAAGGTCGAGGGCTTCCGCTTCGAAGTCGACCCGGCGGCAAACCATGCCGACCGCAAGATGCTGCTTGCTGCGGCCGAAAAGGCCCTTCCGCGCATCCTTGGCGAAAAGGCGGAAAAGCTGGCGGCATCGGACCTTGCCGATATCGAGCTTTCCCGCGGTGCCATCCGCTGGAATGGCCAGATGCTGGCAAAACTGCAGCCGCGCGACGGGCAGGTGAAACCCGCGCTCGAACCTTCGCGCGAGGTGCTGCTCCTTCCGGACAATGCGAAGAAGGCACTGATGGACGCGCTCGACGCATGGCTCGACAAGACGCTCGAGCCGCTCGAGCCCCTACGGCGCATGCATATCGCCTCGGCCAATCCTGAGGCAGGTAGCCAGGCGCGCGCGCTGCTCTTGAACCTCATTGCCGGACACGGCTTCGTGACCCGCGAAAAGGCGGGCATCGAGCATTTGCCCAAGGAAATGCGCCCGTTCCTGCGCAAGATTGGCGTGACCTTCGGCGCGCTCGACATTTTCGCGCCCATGCTGCTGAAGCCCGCCCCGCGCCAGCTCCTCAGCCAGCTCGGCATCGACCGCCGCCCGCTGCAGGAAGCGATGCTGCCGGTCATTCCCGACGCGAAGAAGCTCCCCGCCGGCTATCGCCATGCAGGCTCGCAGGCCATCCGGCTCGACCTCGCCGAGAAAATCTTCCGCGCCGCGCACGAGGCGCGCGCCAAGGCCGACAAGAGCCGCAAGTTCCGCCTCGACCTCGCGCTGCCCATCTCCATCGGGCTGGAAGAGAAGAACGCCGAGCGCCTGCTCGGCCAGGCCGGTTTCCGCGTCCAGCGCGCAAAGCCGCTTGCCGAGGGCGCTTTCGGTCCGCCCCGCCCCGACAGCTGGGAATGGCGCCCCTCGCGCCGCAAGCAGGAACGGCAACAGCCTGCCCGCCAGCAGGCTCCGCGCGAAGGCAGCGCCTTTGCCGGTCTCGCCGACTTGATGAAGCAGGGGTAAGTTGAGGCTCGACCGCCTGCTCTGTTTCCTGCGCTTCGTGCGCACCCGCAGCGCGGCCCGCAAGCTCATCGAGGAAGGCCATATCCGCAAGAACGGCGAACGCGTGCTCCGCGCCAGCCGTGATGTCGCGACGGGTGATGTCCTCACCCTACCCATCGGGAACGGGGTCAAGCTGGTCGAAGTGCTCACCCTGCCCGAGCGCCGCGGGCCACCGCGCGAGGCGCAAGAATGTTATCGGGAACTTGACCCCGGCGCATGAATAGCCATAGCAGCGCAGCACAACACTTCTGAGAGGGACACTTCGCTCCATGACCTATGTCGTCACCGACGCCTGCATCAAATGCAAATACACCGACTGCGTCGAGGTCTGCCCGGTCGACTGCTTCTACGAGGGCGAGAACATGCTCGTCATCAACCCGTCGGAATGCATCGATTGCGGCGTGTGCGAACCCGAATGCCCGGCCGAGGCTATCCTCCCCGATACCGAGGACAATCTCGAGAAATGGCTCGAGCTGAACACCAAGTTCAGCGCCGAATGGCCGAACATTACGAGCCAGAAGGAACCGCCCGCCGATGCCGACGAGCACAAGGGCGAAGAGGGCAAGTTCGACAAATACTTCAGCCCCGAACCCGGCGAAGGCGACTGATCGCGCCGGACGGGTGCTATCCGACCTGAAAGCCGCCTGGGCCGCTGGCTCGGATGATAACATCTCGCTGATTGCTGCAGGCATCGCGCATTACGCGCTGCTCGCGCTGGTCCCTGCGCTCGGCGCGCTAGTGCTGGGCTATGGCGTGTTTGCCGACCCCGAAACGGTGGCGGGACATATCGAGGCGCTTTCCGCCAACCTGCCCGCCGCGGCCGCTGAGATAATTGGTGACCAGCTGCGCAATGTCAGCGAAGGAGCTGCCGGGGCACAGGGGCTGGGCCTGCTCGTCGCCCTGGGCATCGCGCTTTGGGGCGCACGCAATGGGGCGCGGGCTTTGATGATGGGGCTGAACATCGCTTTCCATGCAGGCGAGGCGCGCGGCTTCGTGAGGGGGAATCTCGTTGCGCTCGCCATCACTCTCGCTGGTATTATCGGCCTCGTCGCCCTCGGGGGAATCAGCACGACGCTGGCGGTCCTTGCTGGGCCGATAGGCGCGCTCGCAAGCTTCCTAGTCCTCCTTCTCGCGGCGACCGGCGGCGCGGCGCTGCTCTACCGCTTTGCGCCCAATAAGCCGGAACCCGCTTGGCGCGTTATCCTCCCGGGAGCGCTGCTGTTTGCCGCCGGTTGGCTGGCGGCCACCGCTGCCTTCGCCTTTTATGCGGCGAATTTCGGGAGTTACAACGCGACCTATGGCTCGCTCGGCGCTGTCGTGGTGCTCATCACATGGTTCTACGCCAGCGCGCTGCTGCTCCTGCTTGGCGCGGAATACGCGGCCGTGAAAGCTTCCGGTAAGGACGAAGAGGGGCCGGAAACTGCGAAGACTCGCAATAATCGCTAGGTTGTGCTATATAATGCAACAACTGCACCGGTCCCTGCCGGCGCAGATGTGAGAATTGAAAGGGCCGTCAAGCTAGCAGCACCACAAGAAGACATCTCCCGCGCACCGAATTCGGGGCGCGGACAGGAAGTTTTGTGACGCTGCATCCCCCCGCACGGCTCCGACGAAAGGATTGATGCATGGCGAGCAAGGCAGACGCCTTCGACGTTGGCGATTATGTTGTCTACCCCAAGCACGGCGTGGGCCGTGTCATCGAACTGCAGAGCGAGGAAATCGCCGGTATGCAGCTCGACCTCTATGTCCTCCGCTTCGAGAAAGAGCGCATGACGCTGCGCGTACCGGTCAACAAGGTCGAATCGATCGGCATGCGCAAGCTGTCCTCGGACAAGACCCTGAAGGAAGCGATGGAAACCCTGAAGGGCAAGCCCAAGGTCAAGCGCACGATGTGGAGCCGCCGCGCGCAGGAATATGAAGCGAAGATCAATTCGGGCGAAATCGTCCTGATTGCCGAAGTGACGCGCGACCTCTTCCGCCCCGATGACCAGCCCGAACAGAGCTATTCGGAGCGTCAGATTTTCGAAGCGGCCTCCAGCCGCCTCGCTCGCGAATTGGCCGCGATGGAAAAGACCGACGAGCCCACCGCTCTCGAAAAAATCCTCGACGTGCTGCGCGAACATGCGCCGCAGTATTACGAGAACACCGAAGAAGCCTGAGCGACAAACCGCTTACAGCATTCGACGAAGGGGCCGCTCCGCAAGGGGTGGCCCCTTTGCTGCGGGTTGAACTTAGGTGCGTGCCGTATTATGTCACCAATACGCCAAGCCAATTCGGCGACAGGAAAGGACAAGGCATGATCCACAAGGTATTGAAGGGCGTGGCCCCGCTCGCGGCACTGGCTGCAGGCGCTCTCCTCGCCGGATGCAACGGCAACATCACCATCGGCGACAGCAAGGGCGTTCCCCTTGCCGAACTCGACCAGGGCGGCGAAGCGCCGAGCGAAATCGTCCTCGCAGGGCCTGACAATGTCGTCGTCACTCGCGGCGATGCCCTCACGATCGACGTATCGGGCGACCAGGAGGCCGTCGACGCGCTTCGCTTTACCCTCGATGACGGCGCTCTCGGTATCATGCGCGACCGCGATGCCGACCGGAATATCGGGACGGCTACGGTGCGCCTTACCATGCCCAGCCTGACCGCCATCGTCCTCGCCGGATCGGGCACTGTCGAAGCCGACGCGATGGATGGCCAGTCCGATGTGACCATTGCAGGCTCGGGCTCTGCCAAGGTCGGCACGATCACTGCCAACCAGCTCGACCTCACCATCGCCGGCTCGGGCAATCTGGAAGCAGGCGGTGAAGTCGACCGTCTCGACCTCACCATTGCCGGGTCGGGTTCGGGCCGTCTGGCTGCCCTCAAGACCGGGCGTGCAGATGTCACGGTCGCAGGCTCGGGCGACGCCGAATTCGCTTCGGACGGCCGGGTCGAGGCGTCGATCATGGGCTCCGGCACCGTCACCGTTATTGGCAACGCGGATTGCACCGTCCAGTCGATGGGCTCGGGCAAGTTGAGGTGCCGCGGTGGCTCGACTGCCAAATCTGACAAGGCAAGCGCTCCGGAGACGCCCGAAGCACCGGATGCACCCCCGGCCCCCTGAGCCGGATTAATCGAGTTTTCACACCAACAGGGCTAGGTGGCCGCACGAAAGGAATTCCCCCGTGCGCCGCCTGGCCCTCTTTTTTGTACCCGCTTCCGCTTTTCTCGTCTCCGGCTGTATCAGCACTGTCGCCGATGTCGTGACCGCGCCGGTAAAGGTCGTCAGCAAGGGCGTGGACCTTGCCACCACCAGCCAGTCCGAAGCGGACGAGAAGCGTGGCCGGGAAATTCGCCGCCGCGAGGAGCAACTCGCCAAGCTCGAGCGCCAGTACGACAAGCAACTCGACAAGTGCCACGAGGGCAATCGCCGCGCCTGCGACGAAGCGCGCGAGACCTATGCGCAGATGCAGCAAATCATCCCCACGATCCCGGTGGAGCCGGAGGACGGTTAACCTGCCGGCGTGGCAGCGCGCCTGAGGCGATCGTTGATGGCCCGGCCCAGCCCCGAATCGGGGACGGGCGCGATGGCGATGCGCGGCTTTTCGGACTGAGCCCCCAGGTGCAGGCAGGCATAGAGCCGTGACGCCGCCTCCTCCAGATTGCCTTCGAGCGAGAGCGAGCAATCGCCCGCAACTTCCCCGAAACCAATGTAAAATTCGTCCTCCACACTGCGGATGACGTCGAGGCGCACCGGCTTGCCCGGCGCGTAATGGCTCGCAAGCTGCCCCGGCGCCTCGATCCGGCCTCCTTGTGTCGCCGCCTCGGAGAGGCTCTCGAAGTCGAGCGGCCCCGGGCGCAGTTGCTCGAGCGCTCCACCCTCGCGCACCGCGATAATCGTCGATTCGAGGCCGCGTTCGCACTCTCCGCCATCGATGACGGCATCGATGCGCCCGTCGAGCGACGCCAGCACATGCGCGGCGCTGGTAGGACTGATGAAGCCACTGCGGTTGGCCGATGGCGCCGCGAGCGGAAAGTCGAGGCTGCTCAAAATTTCGCGCATAACCGAATGATTCGGCATGCGAATTGCCACGGTGCCCAGCCCTGCCGTCACGGCTTCGGCCAGCCTGGCGTCCTTGCGGCGCGGCAGGACGAGCGTCAGCGGCCCGGGCCAGTACTCCTGTGCCAGTCGCTCCGCCTCTGGCGAGAAATCCGCAAGCTGCCTCGCCGCATCGAGCGAGGAAACGTGGACAATCAAAGGGTTGAAGCTTGGCCGTCCCTTGGCCTCGTAAATACGCGCAACCGCCGCATCGTCATCGGCACGCGCCGCGAGTCCGTAAACCGTCTCGGTCGGGACGGCCACCAGCCCGCCGCCCCGCAGGATTTCGCCTGCACGGGCGAGGCCCCCTTCGCCGCTGCCGAGCGTTTCCGTAGCGTATTTGCCGCTCATGCCTGCGCGCTATATCTGCGGGCAGGTAAAGCCAAGAGGATATCCGCGTGACCTACACTCCCGCCACCCAGGACCAGTTGCTCGCCATCCGCGTGAACGCCGGCATCGAAGAGCTTGCCGCGTCCGAGAAATTCGCTGCCGCCGAGCCCGATATGGTCGAAGCCATCGTCGAAGGCGTAGGACAATTCGCAGCCGGTGAATTCGCGCCGCTCAACCGGGTGGGCGACCTCGAGGGTGCAAAGCTGGAGAACGGCGTGGTTCGCCTGCCGGACGGCTTTGCCGAGGCCTATGCGCATTATGTCGAGCAGGGCTGGAACGCGATCGCCTCCCCCGAAGAGTTCGGCGGGCAGGGTCTCCCCTTCACGCTTGCCTGCAACGTGCTCGAAAACCTTGGCACCGCGAATATGGCGTTCAACCTGCTCCCGATGCTCAGCGTCGGCGCGATCGAGGCGCTGGAGCACCATGGTTCGGAGGAATTGCAGCAGAAATACCTCCCAGACCTCGTAAGCGGGAAGTGGTCGGGCACGATGAACCTGACCGAGCCGCAGGCCGGGTCCGACGTCGGCGCGCTGCGAACCACGGCGAAACCCATCGAAGATGGCGAGCATGCGGGCAAATACCTGATAAAGGGACAAAAAATCTACATAACTTGGGGTGAGCACGAGCTGGCGGAGAACATCATCCACCTCGTCCTCGCACGCCTGCCCGATGCGCCCGAGGGCAGCCGCGGGATCTCGCTCTTTACCGTGCCCAAGTATCATGTGAAACCGGATGGGTCGCTCGGCCCGCGCAACGACGTCCGCTGCGTCAGCCTCGAGCACAAGCTTGGCATCAACGCATCGCCCACCTGCGTGATGAGCTACGGCGACAACGACGAGTGCATCGGCGAACTGGTCGGCGCGGAGAATCGCGGCCTCGCGGCGATGTTCACGATGATGAACAACGCGCGCATCAACGTCGGAAACCAAGGGGTGCAAATCGGCGAGCGCGCCACGCAGCAGGCGATGGATTACGCGAAGGAGCGCGTGCAGTCGGCGCGCGCAGGCTCACCCGACAAGAACCCTGTGTCGATTATCGAGCATCCCGACGTGCGCCGCATGCTCCTGCGCATGAAGGCACTGACCGAAGGCTCGCGCGCGTTGCTCTATTACACCGCCGGTCAGGTCGACCGCGGCGTGCTGGGCGACGAGAACGCCAAGGCCCGCGGCGAGGTCCTCACGCCGCTCATCAAGGCCTGGGGCACCGATATCGGCATCGAAGTCGCCAGTCTCGGCGTGCAGGTCCATGGCGGCATGGGCTTTGTCGAGGAAACCGGCGCGGCGCAGCACTGGCGCGATTCGCGCATCGCCCCGATTTACGAGGGCACCAACGGTATCCAGGCCGCCGACCTCGTCACCCGCAAGCTCGGCCTGCACGATGGCGAGGCAATCGGCAGCCTGATTGCCGATATCGAGCGCGAATGCGGCGGTGAGGCGCACCTCCTTACCTTGGCGCGCGATTGTGCCGACGTCGTCGCATGGATGCGCAACGAGGCCAGCCTTGACGACCGTCTTGCCGGGAGTGTGGCCTTCTGCACCATGCTGGCGGTGGCAACGGCCGGGTGGCAGCTGCTGCGCCAGTTGCGCGCGGTGGAGAGCGGCGACGCGCCTGCATTGGTCAAGTCCAAGCCCGCCAGCGTACGCTTCTTCCTCGACCGTATCGTGCCTGAAGCGTCAGGCCTCAAGGCCTCGGCCATGGCGGGCGGCGAGGCGCTCTACGCGATCCCGACCGAAGCGCTCTTGGGCTGAGTCCTCACCTTATTCCGGCGTGACGTACCGGGCGTAATCGTCGTCCTCGTCCTGCCCGAAGGTCGCCGCTTGTCCGCGCAGTTCGCGCTGCGGCGGAAGGCGGTCGCCTCGCACGCGTTCGATGGCCGATTGCGGAGTGGCGCCGGGTGAGGTGACGCGCCAGATGATGCCGGCCGTGTCGTCGCTCACGAGCAGCGAGCCGTCCCCCGCCCATTCGACCCATGTCGGGCGGCCCCGCGTATCGCCGTCATCCTTGAGGAAGCCGGTGAGAACCGGAACAGGCTTGCCGGTCGGATTGCCGCGCGCGTCGAAGGCGACATAGACGACGTCGTAGCCCGAGGGCGGCTTGCGGTTCCACGAGCCGTGGCGGGCGATGAAGGCGCCGCTGCCGAAGGCCTCGCCCAGCGCCGCGCCTTCCCTGCTGAAGACGAAGCCCAGCGCCGCGACATGCGGGCCGAGCGCGTATTCGGGCTTGCGGATGTAGTTGATATATTGCGGCGTCGGGTGCTTCACGCGGCGATCGTAATTGTCGCCCCAATAAACCCAGGGCCAGCCATATTGCGCGCCAATGGGCACATTGGTGAGGTAGTCGGGCACGAGGTCGCTGCCGAGCATGTCGCGCTCGTTGACCGTGGTCCAGAGTTCACCCGACCACGGGCTGAAGTCGAGCCCGTTGGGATTGCGCAGCCCACCTGCAAACTGGCGGCGGCGGCCGCTGACGAGGTCGAACTCCCAGATGAGCGCGCGACCCTCTTCGGCCTCCATGCCCTTGTCGGCGATATTGGTATCCGAACCCACCGCAACATAAAGACGTTGCCCGTCGGGGTGGATTTCGAGGTTGCGCATCCAGTGCCCGCCCCCTGCGGCAAGGTCGGCCACCTTGCGCGGCTCTGCCGTCACGCGGTCACCGCCGAGTTCGTAAGGGAAAGCAAGCACTTCGTCGTGATTTGCGATGTAGAGTGTATCGTCGGACCAGGCGATGCCCGAGGGAGAATCAAGTCCGTCGACCAGCACGCTGCGGGTCTCCGCCGTGCCGTCACCATCCTCGTCACGCAGCAGCACGACCTGGTTCGCGGACGGGCCATTCGCGCCCGCCTTTGTCATCAGCTTGTTGGCAATCCAGCCCATGATGCCGCCACCGCCCTGATTGGGCGAGCGCGTGAGCGAAACGAGGATATCGCCATTCGGCAGCGCATAGAGCGTACGCGGGTGGTCGAGGCCTTCGGCGAAGCGATTGACCGCAAGGCCTTCCGCCGCGACCGGCTTCTCGGCCTCGGCCCAACCCACCGGGTCGGCAATTGCGACCGTCGGGAAAGTCTCGGCATCGGCCTCTTCGAGCGTCGGGTCGGTCCCGCTGACCTCGGCTACCGATAGCCCTGCGGTATCGCCGCGCGTCACAAAATAGGCGAATATCGCTAGGAGGAGGAGAATGACGAGAAGGGCAATGCCCAGCTTCTTGAGAATGCTCATGGAAGCAAGGGATAGGCGAGCCCCGCCCTGCCCGCAATCATCTAGTCGCATCAGCCCTTGCGCGCGCTCGCGGCGGCCCTAGATGGACGCCATGTTCGATTTCCGACCCGCAGACGACTGCCCCAAGCCCGAAGCCTATCGCCAGCTCCACGAAGCAGCCGAGGCGCTCACCGCTGGCGAACCCGATGGCGTGGCCAATATGGCCAACGTCGCCGCGCTCGTGTGGGATTTCCTGCCCGATTTGAACTGGGCCGGCTTCTATCGCATGGTCGAGGGCGAACTGGTTCTCGGCCCCTTCATGGGCCGACCTGCCTGCATTCGGATCCCGCTCGGCAAGGGCGTGTGCGGTACGGCAGCCGCCGATGCAGCAACGCAGCTGGTGGAGGACGTCCACGCCTTCCCCGGCCACATCGCCTGCGATTCGGAGACCAATTCGGAGCTCGTCGTGCCAGTGATGCGCGGCGGCGACGTCGTGGCGGTTATCGACCTCGACAGCCCTTCGAAAGCGCGGTTCGACGAGGAAGATAAGGCGGCAATTGAAAGACTTGCCGAGATTATCTCGGAAAGAATCTAACTCTTAGATATCACCGCCGGTCAATCGCTGGCAAATCAGGTCGAGCTGGTCGAGCGTACGGTAACCGATGGTCACCGTACCCGTGCCGGGCGCGCCTTCAGTCTTGATCTTGACTGGCAGGCCGAGGAACTCTTCGAGATGACCCTGTACCGCCGTGATATCGGCATCATCGGTTGCGTCGACGACCGACGTAGTTCCGCCCGAACGCGTGGCTTTCGGCTTTTCGCCACGCGCCAGTTTTTCCACCTGGCGAACCGAGAGATTGTCATTCACCGCCTTGCGGGCAATGTCGCTCGCATCGTCATTGCCGATAAGCGGGCGGGCATGGCCCATGGTGAGCCGTCCGTCGGCCAGCATGTCGAGCACGTCGTTGGGAAGCGCGAGCAAGCGCTGGAAATTGGCGACGTGGCTGCGCGATTTGTCGACCAACTGGGCGATTTCCGCCTGCGTCATGCCCTCTTCTTCGGACAGCTTTTGGTAAGCGCGCGCTTCTTCGAGCGGGTTGAGATCCTCGCGCTGGAGGTTCTCAATCAGCGCCAGCGCCATGATTTCGCGCTTGTCGAGGTCGCGAACAATGGCAGGAATGGCGTGCAGGCGCGCGCGCTGGGCCGCACGCCAGCGCCGCTCACCGGCGACGAGCTGGTACCGTCCGTCGCCTTTGGCGGTGACGATAACAGGCTGGATAACGCCCCGCTGCGCAATCGAGGCCGCAAGCTGGTCGAGCGCATCGTCGTCGAAATGCGTGCGAGGCTGGCCCGGGAGAGGCGAAATGTCGGCGACCGGGATGTCGCTGAGGCCCGTAGCCGACGGAGCCACTGCATCGCCCGACTGGTTACCTTCGTTACTGGATTCGCGAACCAGCGGCTCTTCGCGCTGGATCTCGCCCATCAGCGCGCCAAGGCCGCGGCCGAGTTTCTTCTTGCGGTCTACTGCAGCGCTCATGCGGCTTTCCTCTTTTCTGGCAGGCGCCCGATCAGTTCGCGAGCCAGGCCGATATAGGCGCGGCTGCCGGGGCAATTATGGTCGTAGATAAGCGCAGGCATGCCGTGGCTGGGAGCCTCGGACAGGCGCACATTGCGCGGAATAACGTTTTCAAACACGAGGTTACCGAGGCAATCGCGCACGTCGTCGGCAACCTGGTCGGTCAGCTTGTTGCGGCGGTCGAACATGGTGAGCGCGATGCCGACTATGCCCAAATCGGGGTTGAAGCGTTGCTGCACGCGCTCGACCGTCTGGAGCAGCTGGCTGAGCCCTTCGAGCGCAAAGAACTCGCACTGAAGCGGGACCATCAGCGTGTCCGCTGCGCCGAGCGCATTGAGCGTCAGGAGACCAAGTGAAGGCGGACAATCGATGAAAGCAACATCGTAACCGGCGAAACCATTTTGCGGAGCAGCCAGCGCCTTCTGCAGGCGATGGGTGCGGTCCTCGACCGAAACAAGCTCAACCTCGGCGCCAGAAAGGTCCTGCGTCGCAGGCACGATGTCGAGACCGGGAATTTCGGTATTCTGTGCAGCCTGCGCGAGCGTAGCGTCGCCCACCAGCAAGTCATAAGTGGTGAATTCGCGCGCGGCATTGTCGATGCCGAGGCCGGTCGAGGCGTTACCCTGCGGGTCGAGATCGATCAGCAGCGTGCGCCATCCCGATGCTGCCATGGCCGTGGCGATGTTGATGGCCGTCGTGGTTTTCCCCACCCCGCCCTTCTGGTTTGCAATCGCGATGGTAATCATACTCAAGCCTCTACCTTGCCCTGACCGACGACGATTCCGGCTTCGTCATCCGTAATGGAGTGTTCCACGTGGAACATTTTGCGCTGCTTGCGCGGTAGTTCTTCCACTTCCTGCGCTGCGGAACGCCCTTTGGGCAACACCCAGTGTGTACGTGCTGTGGAGAAGCGTGCGGATAAACTGAGCAGTTTGGGTAGCGGAGCAAAGGCTCGGGCCGAGATTACCGCCGCTTTTCGCGTGTCGGCGAGCTCGAGACGTTTTCCCTCGATTTCGCAATTCGCGAGTTCGAGTTTGCGCGCCATCGCTTCCAACCATTCGATTCGGCGCTTCCGTGATTCGATCAGGACCGTCGGCTCGTCGGGGCGGAGGATGGCCAGAACCAGCCCCGGAAAGCCCGCACCGCTGCCGAGGTCGAACCAGGCTCCGCGTGTTTCACGTGGAACATGCGGGATGAGCTGGGCCGAGTCAGCAAAGTGTCGGACCCACACCTCCTCCAGCGAACCCTTCGATACGAGGTTCTGTCTAGCGTTCTCGGCCCTCAAGTCTTCGGCAAGCACTTCCAGCTTGGCGATGGCTTCGGCCCCGCCGAGCCCTGCGATGAAGCTCCGCGCGTCAGTCTCGTTGGAAATCACGCTGCTTTTTCCTCCAACCGCCGGGCATGGACGAGAAGCGCAGCAAGGGCTGCGGGCGTAATCCCGGGCACACGTCCAGCGGCGGAAAGCGTCTCGGGCCGTGCCCGGCCAAGACGCTCCACCATCTCGTTTGATAGTCCTGGCACGCGGTCGTAGGGGAAGTCGGCCGGGAGCTTCAGCTGCTCCCCTGCCTTCAGGTCCCTCAGCTCGGCCTCTTGGCGGGCGAGATAGGGTTCGTAGATGGTGTCCTCGACCATTTCGACCGTGAGTGCGTCCTGCGGGTCTATGCCGCCAACGATACCCGCAAGCTCGTCGATGGATATCTGCCCACCCCTCAGCCACTCGCGCAGCTTTTGTGAGCCGCGGTCCGCCTTGGCCTTCAACCCGCCATCGATGAGCGCATGGGCATGAACCTCCTCGTCAAGCCGATTATCGATGACCGAACGTCGCGCTTCACGTGAAGCGAACCAGTCGGCCCTCTCATCCCCAACCAACCCAGCCTCGATGCCAAGACCGGTGAGGCGCGTATCCGCATTCGCGGCACGCAAACGAAGACGGTACTCGGCACGCGCCGTGAGCATGCGGTAAGGCTCGCTGACGCCCTGCAGGGTGAGGTCATCGACCATGACAGCGATGTAGGAATTGGCTCGGTCAAGACCGACAGGATCCCGGCCCAGCACACTGGCCGCCGCATTCATGCCAGCAACAAGGCCTTGCGCTGCAGCTTCCTCGTAACCGGTGGTCCCGTTGATTTGTCCGGCGCAGTAGAGGCCCGGAATGGCTTTCAGTTCAAGCGTCGAGCGAAGGGCTCGCGGGTCGATATGGTCGTATTCGACCGCATAACCGGGGACGGCCATCTCCACCCGTTCCAGCCCCTTCATCGCGCGCAGCATATCGTGCTGGACATCAACAGGGAGCGAGGTGCTGATCCCGTTGGGATAGACGAGATGCGTCGAAAGCCCCTCCGGCTCGAGAAAAATCTGGTGCCCCTCCCGATCGCCGAAACGATGGATCTTGTCTTCGATGGAGGGACAGTAACGAGGGCCGGCTGCCCCGATGGCTCCCGAAAACAGCGGCGAACGGTCGAGATTGGCACGAATAATATCGTGCGCCTCGGTGTTGGTCCTTGTGATGGCACAAAAGACCTGCGGGTTCGTGCGCCGAGCGGTGATGGAGGACATCGTCCAGCTTTCGCCATCGCTCGGCTGCTCTTCGAGACCGGCCCAATCGATTGTACGCCCGTCGAGGCGTGGAGGTGTCCCGGTCTTGAGTCGAGCCATCGGCAGTTCGGCATCGCGCAGCTGCGATGCAAGGACACGTGCCGCATCCTCGCCAATGCGCCCTCCCTCGAACCGCTCTTCGCCGCGATAAAGCGTCCCGCCGAGGAATGTGCCGGTGCAGAGGATGACAGCCGAGGAGCGCAGGACGCTATCGTCGGCGAGCTTGATACCACAGACGGCATCGCCCTCCATGGTCAGTGCCGCAGCCTCACCCTCCACCAGCGAAAGGTTCTCTTGCGAGGACACGATGCCCTGCACCGCACGATGAAACAGCGCCCGGTCAGCCTGGACGCGAGGGCCCCAGACCGCACTCCCCTTCGAGCGGTTCAGCATCCGGTAGTGAATGGCAGCCGCATCGGCAGCGCGCCCAATCACACCGTCGAGCGCATCGACTTCCCGAACCAGGTGCCCCTTACCCAATCCGCCGATCGCCGGATTGCAGCTCATGGCACCGATCTTCGAGAGATCGAAACTTACCAGCGCCGTCCGCGCGCCCATCCTTGCCGAAGCGCAAGCCGCCTCGACGCCGGCATGTCCGCCGCCGACCACAATGATGTCGAAATCCTGCATGGCTGCGCCGATACCGCAAACGACGTTGGCGGCAAAGCGCTAAGGTTGTTCCACGTGGAACATTCTCATGAAGTTACTTGCCGATACAGAACCGACCGAAGAGCGCGTCGAGCATGTCCTCGGTGGACTGGCGTCCTAGGAAGCGATCGAGAGCAACCCTCGCCAAGCGCAGCCGCTCTGCCGTCAGGAGGAAATCCGCATCAGTCTCGATGCCACTCAACGCCTCCATTGCCTCACTAAGCGCATCACCCTGACGGGCATTCAGTGCCGCGGTCCCCGGCTTGGGCAAGAGGCCCCTTGCGCGCTCGAGCAACCCGGCGACCAGACTTTCCACTCCGTCACCGGTTACGGCGGAAACTACATAATCTGGCTCAGCTTTTTCTTCGTTGTTCAGATCAGAACGCGATGCCACTTCCAACGCGCCCTCCGGTCCACGGCCTTCCTCGCCGAGCCAGAGAACTATGTCCGCCCTCCCCAATTCGCCGAGCGCACGTTCGATACCGATACGCTCGATATCTCCTGCTCCTTCCTCACGCAGGCCAGCCGTGTCGACCAAGAGGAACGGCACGCCCCCCAAAGCGACGGGCCGCTCGATGACATCACGCGTCGTACCTGCTTCCGCCGAAACAATGGCTGCCCCCTCATCGAGGATGGCGTTGAAGAGCGACGACTTCCCCGAGTTGGGCGGGCCGGCGAAAACTACACGGATGCCATCACGCAATCGCTCCACCCTTGGCGTTTCGATAGCCTCTCGCCACTCCTTGAGGAGCTGTGAAAGTTCCACGTGAAACATTTCCGGCAAACCGCCGACATCGTCTTCATCGCCAAAATCGAGCTGCGCCTCCACAAGTGCCGACAGCCGCAATACCCGTTCGCGCCATTCTTCGACCTTCCGGGACAACCCGCCACCCGCAGCTTCCTGCGCGGCGCGACGCTGCAATTCGGTTTCGGCTGCAAGTAAATCGCCGAGGCCTTCTGCTTCGGCCAAATCAATGACGCCGTTGGCAAAGGCGCGGCGGGTGAACTCGCCCGGCTCCGCTCGCCGCACTCCGTCTATCCGGCCGAGTGCCCGCTCGACAGCCGCAATGACCGCCCTGCCCCCGTGACAATGGAACTCGGCCAAATCTTCCCCTGTCGCGGTCCGCGGGCCGGGGAACCACAGCACCAAGGCCTTGTCGAGCGCGTCGCCATTTTCATTTCGCAAGGTGCGAAGACTTGCATGTCGCGGCTCGGGCATCCCGCCGCACATCGTCTCGACAACTTCACCGGCCTTCGGTCCGCTAATCCGGACAACGCCGATGGCAGCCGGAGGCGCTCCGCTGGACAGGGCGAAGATGGTGTCGGTCATGCGGGGAAGAGCTCAGTCGTCGGAAGCGTCGGGCTTCTTGGGGGGAGTGCGCGCCGCCTGCGCGCCTTCGATGAAGCTCTGGAACAGCTTGAAGCCGGCTTGGCCCATCGGCGCGAGCTGCTTGGCATATTCCTGCAGCTGGTCGGTGTTCGACACGCCCTTCATCGCCTTCGACATCATGTCGACATAGATGTCGTTCGCCTTGCCCACGTCGGGCAGGCCCATGAAGGTCCGCGCCTCCTCCGGCGTACAATCTATCTCGATATGGACCTTCATCGCGTTTCCTCCGTTAGGACTTGTAAGCGCCTATCTGGGGCTGCATGCCGCGTCATGCAAGCATAAGACAGTTCGAAGACCTGCGAGGGAGAATTCACCGATGAGCGAGACCGTTACGATTGCCACCCTGTCCGGCGATGCGAAGTTCGATGCCTATGTCGCAAGACCCGCCGATACTCCCAAGGCGGCAATCCTCGTCATCCAGGAAATCTTTGGTGTAAATGCAGGCATCCGCCGCAAGTGCGACAAGCTCGCCGAGGAAGGTTATCTCGCGGCTGCGCCCGACCTCTTCTGGCGGCTTGAGCCCGGTGTCGAACTCGACCCCGATGTGGAACCCGAATTCCAGCGCGCGCTCGACCTGATGGGCAAGTTCGACCAAGACCAAGGCATCCGCGATATCGAGGCGACCATCCATCATATCCGCCGCGAGGAAGGCGTCGCCAAGGTGGGCTGCGTGGGATACTGTCTCGGCGGCCGCCTCGCCTATATGACCGCCGCGCGTACCGACGTGAATGCTTCTGTCGGATATTACGGCGTAGGCATCGACGGCCTGCTGAACGAAAAACACGCCATCGCGCACCCGCTATTGCTCCACGTGCCCACCGAGGACGGTTTCGTCGACAAGGACACGCAGAAGGCAATGCACGAAGGTCTCGACGACCATCCCAAAGTCACGCTCTACGATTACGAAGGGCTGGACCATGGCTTCGCCACCGAATTCGGCAAGCGCCGCCGCGAAGAGGCAGCGAACCTTGCCGATAGCCGCACGGCCGACTTCTTTGCCGAGCATCTCGCTTGATTCCCAACAAGGCGAAGTGGCGCGATTCCGCTGAACTGGCGGTACGCTACGGAATACCGGTGGCGCTCTTGGTGCTGTCGGTATTGTTCTGGATTGCGCCGTGGGGATGGTTGAAGTGGGGACTTGTCCTCACCCTCCCCTTATTTGTCATCGCAATCTGGGATTTCTTTCAGCGTAAACATACACTTAGGCGGAATTACCCGCTCGTTGCCCGTATCCGCTGGATCATGGAAGACCTGCGCCCTTTCGCCCGGGCCTATGTGGTCGAGGGAGACCTTGAAGGCCGGCCTTTCAACCACGACGAGCGCAGCCTCGTTTACGCCCGCGCCAAGGGGCAACTCGATTCGCATCCCTTCGGGACCGAACTCGATGTCTATTCGGACGAATACGAATGGCTGGCGCATTCCATCGTGCCGAACGAGGATGCCCCTCCCGAATGGCGCGTCGATGTCGGGTCGAGCCAGTGTTCGCAGCCCTATTCGGCCTCGCTGTTCAATATCTCGGCGATGAGCTTCGGCTCGCTCTCGGCCAACGCCATCATGGCGCTCAACAAAGGCGCGGCGGCGGGCAATTTCTACCACGACACGGGTGAAGGCGGGCTGTCGCGCTATCACCGTTCGCATGGCGGCGACCTCGTATGGGAAATCGGCAGCGGATATTTCGGCTGCCGGAACGAGGACGGCACATTCAATCCCGACAAGTTCGCCGAGACCGCGACCGACCCGCAGGTCAAGATGGTCGAAATCAAGCTCAGCCAGGGTGCCAAACCCGGCCATGGCGGCGTCCTGCCCGGGCCAAAGGTGACCAAGGAAATCGCCGAAACGCGCGGCGTGCCGATTGGTCGGGACGTGATTTCACCCCCTGCCCACTCGACTTTTTCGACACCTGTGGAATTGCTCGAATGGGCGGCGCAATTGCGCGATTTGTCGGGCGGCAAGCCGGTCGGCATCAAGCTGTGCGTCGGCAAGCCGCATGAAGTCTTCGCCATTTGCGAGGCGATGCTCGAAACCGGGATCAGGCTCGATTACATCGTCGTCGATGGGGCCGAAGGCGGAACGGGCGCTGCGCCGGTCGAATTCTCCAACCGCGTCGGTATGCCGCTGCGCGAGGGGCTGATCCTCGTGCGCAATGCGCTCGTGGGGACGGGCCTCAAAGACGAGATCAAGATCGCCGCAGCGGGCAAGGTGCATTCGGGCGCTGGTCTTGCGATGAATTTCGGTCTCGGAGCGGATTGGTGCAATGCAGGCCGCGCATTCATGTTTGCGCTTGGATGCATCCAGTCGATGAATTGCCACACCGACCGCTGTCCCACTGGCATCGCGACACAGGATGCCACCCGCCAGCGTGGCCTCGTCGTCCCTACGAAGGCCGAGCGTGTCACCCGCTTCCAGCGCCATACCCTTCATGCGCTTCGTGAAATGGTCGTCGCCATGGGCCTCGATAATCCGTGGCAGATCGAGCCCTGCCACATCTCTGAGAGGCAAAATTCCGCCCGCAGCGACAGCATCGACAATATCTACAATTTCCTGCGCCCCGGCGAGCTCCTGGAAAGTCCCGAGGGCACCCAATATGCCAAGGCGTGGGCCGCCGCGCAGTTTGATAGCTTTGGAGAAGCCACATGTCGGCAATAAGGGGCCTCGAAAACTGGCACCATGTCATCGAAAACGGCAGCAAGGCGGCAGAGCTTGCTGGGATCATCCATGAAGATGCGGTCTTCCACTCGCCCGTGGTCCATACGCCGCAGAAGGGTCGCGACCTTGTCGTCGCCTATCTTTCGGCGGCCGGGCAAACGCTCGGCAACGACAGCTTCAGCTATGTCCGCGAACTGGTCGACGGCGACAATGCCATGCTCGAATTCGAGACACAGATGGACGGCATCCATGTCAATGGCGTCGACATCATCCGCTTCGACGAGAACGGCACCATCGTGGACTTCAAAGTCATGGTGCGACCATTGAAGGCCGTGAACAAGGTCTGGGAGCAAATGGCCGCGATGCTGGAGGCGATGAAGGGCTCAAATTAGGGCGAGAACGAACTCCGCTCGTCCCGCCGGGTCAAGCGAGGGAAGGTCCACTATCGTGTAGCCAGCACCTCTCCACGCCGATGTAACGGCGAGATCGCTCGCCACAGCCTCGTCCCAGCTCTGTGTGCGCTCGGCATCGCGGCAATAGATCTCCTCCCAGGCAGGTGCTCGAAAAACTACGGGTTCGTACCGACAGGCTTGTAGCTGACGCTCGATCTCTGCCTTCAGGGAACGGGACGAGACGGGCATGGCAGCCAGGTCACCCAGCCCGCGATCGTAGAACATCGGACCCTCCCAGCCCGCAGCCGCCGCATGACGGCATATCTCGCGCTTCAGGATTGCCGCAGCAAACCCGTCCGGATCGTTTGCCCGCAGTCCGGGCCCGCCCTCTCCACGCAAAACGGCCCGGGCCGCTTCCGGAACCGTCCGAAAGCCGCGCCGGGCCAGCTCTGCAAGCAATGTCGTCTTTCCCGCGCCGGGTCCTCCTGTGAGGACAAACCGCTGCGGTCCCGCCACCTTACTGGTTCATATTGGCGAAGAAGTCTTCGTTGGTCTTGGAATCCTTCATCTTGTCGAGGAGGAACTCCATCGCGTCGACTGTGCCCATCTGCATGAGGATACGGCGCAGGACCCACATCTTCGACAGCTGGCCCTGGTCAACCAGCAGCTCTTCCTTGCGGGTGCCGGACTTGCCGACGTCCAGAGCCGGGAAGATGCGCTTGTCGGCGACCTTGCGGTCAAGGACGATTTCGCTGTTACCCGTGCCCTTGAACTCTTCGAAGATCACCTCGTCCATGCGGCTGCCGGTGTCGATCAGCGCGGTCGCGATAATCGAGAGCGAGCCGCCTTCCTCGATGTTACGTGCGGCACCGAAGAAGCGCTTCGGGCGCTGCAGCGCGTTGGCATCGACACCGCCGGTCAGCACCTTGCCCGAGCTGGGCACGACGGTGTTGTAGGCGCGGCCGAGACGGGTGATCGAGTCGAGCAGGATGACGACATCCTTCTTGTGCTCGACGAGACGCTTGGCCTTTTCGATCACCATCTCGGCGACCTGCACGTGGCGATTGGCCGGTTCGTCGAAGGTCGAGGAAATGACCTCGCCATTGACCGAACGCTGCATGTCGGTGACTTCTTCCGGACGCTCGTCGACGAGCAGGACAAGCAGGAAGACTTCGGGGTGGTTATCGGTGATCGCCTTGGCGATGTTTTGCAGCAGCACGGTCTTACCGGTGCGCGGCGGCGCGACGATCAGCGCGCGCTGGCCCTTGCCCTGCGGTGAGATGATATCGATGACGCGCGCCGACTTGTCCTTCACCGTCGGGTCGACATTGTCGAGCGTCAGCTTCTCTTCGGGATAAAGCGGCGTGAGGTTGTCGAAATTGGTCCGCGTGCGGACGTTTGCCGGGTCCTCGTAGTTGACCGAGGTCAGGCCGGTCAGCGCAAAATAGCGCTCGCCTTCCTGCGGGGCGCGGATCTGGCCTTCTACGGTATCGCCGGTGCGCAGGCCCCATTTGCGGATCTGGTTGGGCGAGACGTAGATATCGTCGGGGCCGGCGAGATAGTTTGCCTCGGGGCTGCGCAGGAAGCCGAAGCCGTCCTGCAGCACCTCAATGGTGCCAATGCCCATGATTTCTTCATTGTACTCTTCATCATCCGCGAGCTCGCGAAGGATGCAGAACATGAGATCCTGGCGGCGCATGGTGCCGGCCGCCTCGACACCCAGTTCCTCGGCCATTGCCACGAGGTCTGCGGGTGCTTTTGCTTTCAAGTCTTTGAGATGCATTATGTTTCTCAGGGATAGAGTGGGAATGGCCGGCAGGTCGGTATGGGCTTGGAGAAAGCGGACCTGGCCCCGTCAGATGCGCGGGGCCTCTAGCCGGTAGGTGGGGTGCAAATAAATTCGCGCGGCGTCCGCGTCAATTCACAAAGCGACAGGCGGAGTGTCAGAACGGCCTGACCACAACCATGATGACGATGAGCGCGAGCAATATGCCGGGAATCTCGCCGAACATGCGCAGCTGTTTCTCGCTGAGCGGACGTTCCCCCGCCGCCATCTTCTTCGACTGGGCGACCATAAGCCCGTGGAAGCCGCTCAGAAGCACGACAAGCAACAATTTGGCGTGCAGCCACCCCTCACCCCACACTTGCAGCGTTTGGGCCAGCAGCAGGCCTAAAATCCACACCACGATGATGCTTGGGGTGAGGATGACCTTGCGCAGCAGCCCCATGCGCTTGGTCCAAAGCGCGGATTCTTCCGATTCCGGCGCCGCGGGGTGAAGGTAAATCATCTGCCGCGGGAGCATGAAGAGCCCCGCCAGCCAGAAGACCATGAAGATGATGTGGCCGGCCTTCAGCCAGAGGTAGGTCATGACAAGCACATCCTGCATGCGCGCAACTTAGGAGGCCGCGCGCAGATTTTCACCCCTGCCATCCGCGCACGGCGGCAATCAGCCGCTCGACATGCGCAATCGGCGTGCGCCGGTCGATGCCATGGCCGAGATTGAAGACATGCGGACGGCCCGCAAAGGCTTCGAGGATGGCGGCGACACGCTTTTCAAGCTCGTCCGAGCCTGCGAGCAGCAGCAACGGGTCGAGATTGCCCTGCACCGGCATGCCATCGGGCAATTCGCGTGCGACCCAGCGCGGGTCCAGCGTCTCGTCCACCCCGACAGCCTTCACGCCCGTCTCGCGCGCATAGGCTGGAAGCTTCTCGCCCGAACCCTTGGGAAAACCGATGACCGGGGTATCGGGATGCATTTCGGCCAATGCAGCGATGATCCGCGCATTGGGAGCAATGACCCACTTCTCGAACTCGTCCGGTGCAAGGCTGCCCGCCCAACTATCGAACAACTGCACTGCTTCGGCGCCGGCCTGAATCTGGCCGGAGAGGTAGGTAATGGTCTGCTCGACAATCGCATCGATAATCGCCTGCAGCGCGGCCGGGTCGCGATAGGCAAGCGCCCTCGCCTCGTGCTGGTCGCGACTGCCTTCGCCTGCGACCATGTAGGTCGCCACGGTCCAGGGACTTCCCGCAAAGCCCAGCATGGTCACACCTTCGGGCAGGCGCTTGCGGCACAGGCGCACGGTTTCGTAAATCGGCTCGTAGCACTCGGGTGCGGGAGCGAGCGATTCAAGCGTGGCATCGACAAGCCGCGGCGAGAGCTTGGGCCCCTCGCCCGCCAGGAATTCGAGCTTCTGGCCCAGCGCGTGCGGGACAATCAGGATATCCGAAAACAGGATCGCCCCGTCGAAGCCGAAACGGTCGATCGGCTGCAAGGTCACCTCGCAGGCTGCCTCGCTGTCATAGGCGAGTTCGAGGAATCCGCCCTTGCTCGCGCGCAGCTCGCGATATTCGGGAAGGTACCGACCTGCCTGGCGCATGAGCCAGAGAGGGACCTTGGCGCTTGGCGCGCCGTTCAGCGTGTCGAGAAGGAGACCGGGCATTCAGGAGTCCAATAATACCTAGTTATTTAAAGGATTGATGGAGTCTGTTGGCCCTGTGGATATCGGGCACAAGTGGCCCCTGCCCGAAAAGTTGGCGCGATGGAAGCATTTCGGGTCATTTGCGACTCGTGGATTCAGTTGAGTCGAGTCAAACTTGTCCCCACTGTTCCCAGCCGCTGTAAAACTCAGGCCTTGCTGTGCGGGAATCACCCCCGAAGCTGACTCGTAACGGGGAGGGAATTCATCACCGAACTTGTCGCCAGACCTGTCCCGTGGTTTATCCCGAAGCTGTCCACAAGCCCGAGACGAGGCCCTCATCCCCGATCGTATCCACCTCCATTTGCTCTCCGACAGCACCGGCGAAACACTGGAAATGCTTGCCAAAGCAGCGCTCGCGCAGTTCGACGATGCCCATGTCGTGCGCCATTTCTGGCCCATGGTCAGGAGCAAGCAGCACCTTGACCGCATCGTCCCCGAACTCAAGGCTAACCCGGGTCTTGTCCTCTTCACACTGGTGAATGCCGAGGCACGTGCGCGGCTGGAAGAGGTGTGCGCGCAGAACGGCCTGCCGGCCGTGCCCATCCTCGACCGCGTGACCGAGGCGCTGGAAAAGGCTTTGGGGCAGGAAGCGCATGGTCGCCCCGGTCGCCAGCACCAGATGGACAAGGCCTATTTCGAGCGTGTCGAGGCCATCCAGTTCACCATCGCGCATGACGACGGGATCGGCTGGGAAAACTGGGAGGAGGCCGATATCCTGCTCGCGGGCGTCTCGCGCAGTTCGAAAACGCCGACCAGCATCTACCTCGCCAACCGCGGCTACAAGGTCGCCAATATCCCGCTGGTGGTGGAAAGCCCGCCGCCGCCCAACCTTTACCAGCTGAGAAACCCGATGGTCGTCGGCCTCACCACAGCGCCCGAGCGGCTGGTGCAAATCCGCCGCAACCGCCTGCTGACGCTGAACGAAAAAGCGCAGACCGCTTATGTCGACAACGAACGCGTGAAAAGCGAGGTGGCCTTCGCCCGCCGCATGTTCGCCGACAATGGCTGGCCGGTCATCGACGTGACCCGCCGCTCGATCGAGGAGACGGCCGCGGCGATCATTCGCCTCTACCAGGAGCGGCAGTCGAAAGAGGGCGGCGATTTCGAGGGAGTGAAGGCGATATGAGTGCATTGTCGGGCAGCGGCATCGTGCTCGCGTCCAATTCCGCCTCGCGCAAGGCGATGCTGGAGGCCGCGGGCGTGGCCTTCGAAGCGCGCGGCGCGGATGTCGACGAGCGCGCGCTCGAGGCTGAAATGGACGGGGCCGAGCCCGCCGAAGTCGCGCAGGCGCTGGCGGCGGCGAAGGCTGCGGCGGTTTCGGACAGCCGCGTTGTGCTCGGCAGCGACTCGCTGGTCGAGGTCGACGGGCGGCGTTTCGACAAGCCCGCGAACCGCGAACAGGCGGCCGAACATTTGCGCTTCTTCTCGGGCAAGGTGATGACGCTCCACAGCGCGGCGGCGCTGGCGCGGGACAGGCAGATTGTGTGGGTCGGCTCGGATTTCGCCCGCCTCAGGGTGCGCGAATTGAGCGAGGAATTTATCGAAACCTATCTCGACGCGGAATGGCCCGAAGTCTCCTATTGCGTCGGTGTCTTTCGCATCGAAGGGCCGGGCGTGCAATTGTTCGAGAGCATTATGGGCGACCAGTTCACCGTGCTCGGCATGCCGCTCTTGCAGGTGCTGGATGCCCTGCGCGAGGAAGGCGTGCTCGCCTCGTGACGATTTACGCGGAAGTTATCGGCGATCCGATTGCGCAGTCGAAATCGCCTGCCATTCATACCTTCTGGCTCGAGAAGCTCGGGCTCGATGCCGAATACCGCGCGCATCATGTGACCACCGACGGGCTGGCGGAATATATCGCCGCGCGCCGCGAGGACACGGAGTGGCGCGGGTGCAATGTCACCATGCCGCACAAGCAGGCCGTCCTTGCCTTGGTCGACCGGCTGGAGCCGCTGGCGAAGCGCGTCGGCGCGGTGAACACCATCCACCGTGCGAAAGACGGCAAGCTCGTCGGGCGCAACACCGACGTCGCGGGTTTCCTCGAACCTCTGCAGCAGCGGCTTCGCAAGCAGCACTATTTCCGCATGGCGCGCGTGCTCGGCACGGGCGGCGCAGCGCGGGCGATTGTCGCAGGGCTGAGCGCAGAAGGTTTCACCCTCGTGCTCGCTGGCCGCGATCCGGAAAAAGCACGCGAGCTGCTCGATGAACTCGCCGAGGGCGAACACCACACTGCCCCCCTCGCCCACTTCGCGAAAGCCACCGATTTCGCCTTCGACGACCGCGAGGGCTGCTGCGACCTTGTCGTCAACGCCAGCCCGCTAGGCATGCGCGGACAGCCTCCGCTCGCCTTCGACTGGAGCCATGCCCCGCCCGGCTCCATTGCTTATGACATTGTCACCGACCCGGTGGAGACCGACTTCCTGAAATCGGCGCGCGAGGCGGGCTTCGAGACCATCGACGGCCTTTCCATGCTCATCGGGCAGGCCGCTGCGGCCTTCACCCACTTCTTCGGCGAAGAGCCACCGCGCGGACATGATGACGAATTGCGCGCGAGGCTCATGGCATGACAAAACCGCTCATCATCGGGCTCACCGGCTCCATCGGCATGGGCAAATCGACCGTCGCGGCGATGTTCGAGGCAGCGAGCGTGCCGGTCTTCGATGCCGATGCCGAGGTCCGCGCAATGCAGGGAGCGGACGGCGAGCTGGTCACGGCCATTGAGGCGGAATTTCCGGGCAGCACCGACGAAACCGGGGTTTTGCGCGACAAGCTCGGCAAGCAGGTCTTCGGCGACAAGGAGGCGCTCGCGCGGCTCGAAGCCATCGTCCATCCCGCCGTGGCAGCGAAACGCGAGGCCTTCCTGCTCGAACATTTCGGCGCGCCCTTCGTCGTGTTCGATATCCCGTTATTGTTTGAGAAAGGCGGCCATGCGGCAGTCGACCGCGTCGTGGTCGTCTCCGCCCCGGCAGAGGTCCAGCGCCGGCGGGTGCTCGCCCGGCCCGACATGACGCCCGAGAAATTCGCCCATATCCTCTCGCTGCAGACGCCCGATGCCGAAAAGCGCGAACGGGCCGACCACATCATCGATACCGGCCAGTCGCTTGCCGAAACCGAGGACGAGGTGCTCTCCCTCATAGCATCCCTGCGCGAGGAAATAGGGAATCCAACCCCCTTGTAATCTGCCGCATTGAGTCCGATAGATTACGCAATGCGCGAGATTGTTTTCGACACCGAAACCACCGGCCTCGACCCCAAGACGGGGGACCGGATGGTCGAAATCGGCTGTGTGGAAATGGTCAACCTCGTGCCCACCGGCGCGACATTTCACGCCTATTACAATCCCGAACGCGACATGCCCGCAGGCGCGGAGGCCGTGCATGGTCTTTCCGCCGCCTTCCTGTCGGACAAGCCGCTGTTCCGCGATACCTTCCAGGAATTGCTCGACTTTATCGGCGATGCGCCGCTCATCGCGCACAACGCCGGCTTCGACTTTGGCTTTCTCAATGCCGAGCTGACGCTGTGCGGCAGCGAGCCCGTCTGCATGACCCGCATGGTCGACACGGTGCAAATCGCCAAGAAACGCCATCCGGGCGCGAAACTCTCGCTCGACGCGCTGTGTACACGCTATGGAATCGACCGCAGCCACCGTGTGAAGCACGGCGCGCTGCTCGATGCCGAATTGCTGGCGCAGGTCTATGTCGAACTGAAGGGCGGGCGCCAGATCGGGCTCGAACTGGCAGCCGAGGCGGCCGCTGCCGAAGCCCCGAAGGAGCTCGTCGCCGTGCGCAAGGCACCAGAGGGTCCCCGGCGCGAGGCAAGGCCGCATTCGCCCACGCCGGACGAGCTCGCACGGCACAGGGAATTCATGGCCGGGATAGAAAACCCTCTCTGGGGGTAGATGTCCCGCGCACATCATCCGGCAGACGGGGCTGGCCATGTTTAGGGCGCGATTGTAAGGAGAGATACTTCATGGATATCCGTGTTTCTGGCCATCAGATCGACACCGGCGCAGCCTTGCAGACCCATGTCGAAGACCGAATGCAGGGCATCGTCGAAAAGTATTTCAACCGCGCCATCTCCAGCCACGTCACCTTCGGCAAGGCGGCTGGCGGGGCTTATTCCTCCGACATCGTCGCCCATGTGATGCAGGGCCTCATCCTCAAGGGGCATGCCGAGGCGCATGACGTGCACCAGGCCTTCGATGCGGCGGCGGCGAAAATCGAAAAGCAGCTTCGCCGTTACAAGCGCCGCATCAAGGACCGCCACGAACAGGCCGACCACGCGATGCGCGAACAGGAAGCGGCCTACACCATCTTCGCCGCGCCCGAACCCGATACCGAGGAGGAGGTCGATCACGACAGCCCCCCGGTGATTGCCGAAACCAGCGCGCTCATCCCCGAATGTTCTGTCGCCGATGCGGTGATGCTGCTCGACCTGCAGAACGCCAATGCGCTGTTTTTCAAGAACGGGGCTACCGAAGCGCATAATATGGTCTATCGCCGCGCCGATGGTTCGATCGGCTGGGTCGAACCGCGCGGTTAGGCAAAGGACGGACGGATTTCAGCGATGAACGGGGCGGCAAGCAGCGGAGCCGAGACGCACTGGCGCGCATTGGAAAGCCTTTATGCCTCCGCCCCGGTCAATGCGATGTTCGATTCCGCGCTGGAAGTGACCGGTGAGGGGCGCTCGCGCATTACCTTCGAAGTGACCGAGAGCGCCTATCATGCGGCGGGCGCTGCGCATGGCACGATCTATTTCAAGATGCTCGACGATGCCGCTTTTTATGCGGCGAACACGTTGGTGACCGACCGCTTCCTGCTCACCACCAGCTTCAACCTCCATTTCACCAAGCCCGTGCGCGAGGGGAAAGTGGTCGCCGAGGGACGCTGGGTGAGCGGCCGCCGCCGGGTCTTCGTTGCAGAATCGCGGCTGGTCGATGCCGAGGGCGATGAGATCGGCCGCGGAACCGGCACCTTCATGAAATCGCGCATCCCCCTCTCCAGCCTCGATGGGTATTCCGCATGAGCGAGGAGGGGCGGCTGCCTGCCCACCTTGAAGTCGGAGGATTGTTGAAGCTGGTTCAGGGCCTCGGCGGCTTCGGAATGGTACTCCAAAAGGGTGAATACGATGCCGGGAGCATCGTGATATTAACCACTCATAGTGGCAATAATACCCGGTTTTGGGAGCGCATGCCGCAACTCGACGGCTCCCGCCGCTACACCTGCACCCGCGAGCAAGATGTTGAAAATCCGCAGGAATTTGACGAATATGTGGCGCGGCGGCAACGTCAAGACCCCGACTGCTGGTTCGTCGAACTCGACGGTCCCGATGTGGAACGGCTGATAGATTCATCCTCGCGTTAACTTGACGCGGTTTCAAATGTGACTATTTGCAGCCCCAGCTTCGATGCGCAGGCGGTCCGATTGGCAATGGGGTCGATGGACTAGCACGCAGACGGGGAGCAAGCGGCAGGCCCGCTAAAGGAACCAAGTTCTACCAGACGCCAGTAACGCGCACCGGTTCCCAGCCTGCGACAGCTACTCACCGCCCAATAAGCGGAAAACATGCGAAAGTCTCTGATTGGTATCGCGGCAGGCGCCGCGACTATGATTGCAAGCTTTGCCGGTGCGGAAGAAACCGGCGCAGAGGTGGCCCAGGCCGCCGCCCAGACACAAGAACTGACTACCACTGAAGACGCACCGCTCACCACCGAGGTGATGCCCGTCTTCGTCAGCGAAGAAGTGGTCCAGGAGCTTCCCGAGGAAGCCAACCCAGAAATTCCAGCCCCCGAGGCCAATAGCCTGCGCGAACTCGTCGCGGCCATGCCTGCTGCGGGTGAGCTTTCCGACGAGATGCGCTGCCTTGCAGGCGCCGTCTATTTCGAATCGCGCGGCGAGCCGCTGTCGGGCCAGCTGGCCGTGGCGCAGGTCGTCATCAACCGCTCGGAATCGAGCCGTTTCCCCGAAAGCTATTGCGGCGTGGTTTACCAGCGCGCGCAGTTCAGCTTCGTGCGTGGCGGCACCATGCCGCGCATCAAGACCGGCACCGACGCATGGAAGCGCGCGACCGCAATTGCCCGCATCGCCCATCAGGGCCTGTGGGACAGCGAGGCGCAGGATTCGCTTTATTTCCACGCAACCTACGTAAAGCCGGGCTGGGCGCGCAAGAAAACGCGCCGCGCGGCGATCAAGACACACATCTTCTACCGCTGATACCGGCTGGATGGAGTTCGGGAGGGCGTCGCGTCGTGCGGCGCCCTCTTTCGTTGTGGGTCAGTCGCGGATTTCGACCCAGACGGGCGTGTGGTCGGAAGACTTCTCGCGCCCGCGATATTCCTTGTCCACACCAGCCGCAGTCATCCGGTCGGCCAGCTCGGGCGAGAGCAGGAGGTGGTCGATGCGGAAGCCACGGTCGCGTTGCCATGCACCGGCCTGGTAATCCCAATAGGTCCACACGCCGCCGCGAGGGTTTAGCGTGTCGATGGCGTCGGTCCATCCGTCCGCCAGCATGCGCTTGTAGGCATCGCGGCTTTCGGGCTGCATCAGCGCATCGCTCGCCATGGCCTTGGGTGACCAGACATCCTTGTCTTCGGGAATGACGTTGAAATCGCCGAGCACAACGGCGGGCACTTCCTCGGCCCAGATGTCGTGCATGCGCGCGCGCAGCTTTTCCATCCACGCCAGCTTGTAGTCGAACTTGGGCCCGGGATGCGGGTTGCCGTTGGGCAGGTAGAGGTTGCAGATGCGCAGGCCCTTCACCTCGGCTTCGAGATAGCGTGCCTGCTCGCCCTCGCCGTCCCTGGGGCCGTCGATACCCAGTCCGCGCTGGATTTCCTTCGGTTTCTCACCGTCGGCAAGGATGGCGACGCCGTTGAAGCTCTTCTGGCCGTGCCAGATGGCGTGATAGCCGATTTTCTCGAATTCCTCCGCGGGAAAGCCCTCGTCCATCGTCTTGATTTCCTGCAGGCAGGCGACGGTGGGCCGGGTTTCCTCGAGCCATTCCAGGAGACGCGGCAAGCGCGCCTTGATGCCGTTGATGTTGAAGGTTGCAATACGCATGGAAGGACCCATGCCCCAAGCAGCCGCCCGGGTCTAACTTAAATCCCGAAACTCGAGCCGCAGCCGCATCCAGCGGCCGCATTGGGATTCTCGACGCGGAATGCCGCACCGCCCAAAGATTCGACGAAATCGACCACGCTTCCTGCCACGAGGTCGAGGCTGACCGGGTCGACCACCAGCTTCACGCCATCGGTATCGCTCACCGAATCGTCACCCTCGGCGCTTTCGGCGAGGTCGAATTTGTATTGAAAGCCGGAACAGCCCCCGCCCTCCACCGACAGGCGCAGGATGGCGGGTTTCGCCTGTTTCTCGGCGATGGCGGCAACGCGCTTGGCGGCTGCCTCGGTCAGGGTGAGCATTTCGGCCATGGTGGCGATGTAGGGAGCGCGGGCGCGCGGCTCAAGCGTGGGCGATGTAATCGCGCATCGCATCGGCCTCGTGCTGCACCTCGTCCATGCGCGATTTGACGAGGTCCCCGATCGAGATGAAGCCGCACATCGCGCCGCCTTCGACGACGGGCAGGTGACGGATACGACGCTTCGTCATCAGCGCGAGTGCCTGGTTGGCCGAGGTCGTCCGGTCGACGGTAATCGCGGGAGAAGTCATAACCTCGCCAAGCGGCCGATCGAGGCACGACTGGCCCTCTTCCGCCAGCCGATAGATGACGTCGCGTTCGGAGAAGATACCGGCTACCTGGCCGCCCGCCATCACCGGGAGGGCGCCGATGCGTTTCGAGGCCAGCAAGCCGACCGCCTCGCGCACGGGCTGGTCGACATTGACCGAGATAATATCCGAACTGGCGCGGCCTTCTATGAGCTTGCCGATCTGCATGCTGCCTCCTCTTCGCAAGACAGGAAGAATGCCATTTTTCCCGTGAAATGGCGAATCCGTTGTGTGGCGCGGTGTTGAAAGCCGCCGCGCACAGGCGCATGAGGGCGCCAATGGTCAGCAAATCCCCCCTCGACGACCCCGAAGCCGCTGCCTTCGCCTGGGCCCGCTTCCGTCGCATCATGCGTTTCATGTTCCTGCTCACGGTGGGGATCGTGGCGATTGCGATGGCACTTCTGTGGAAGTTCGAGGAGGTTTCGGTCCACTTCTACATCGCGACCGCGCTGGGTATCGGTTTCACCATGCTGCTGGCGAGCGCGCTGATGGGGCTGATGTTCCTCTCGTCAGGCACGGGGCATGACGATGCGGTCGACAACAAATTGCCCGACAATTCGGTGGACGAGGACTAGGCGTCCTCCATCCCGCGCAGACGGTATTCCTCGACCGGCACGCCGCCGATGAGGTGGCGCTGGATGATGGCTTCGAGCACTTCCTCGTCGCAGGAATGGTACCAGACGTTCTCCGGCCAGACGACGGCGATCGGGCCATGCGCGCAGATCTGCAGGCAGTCGGCCTTGGTCCGCTGCACCGTGCCGCCACGCCCGACAAGCTTCAATTCCTTGAGCCGCTTCTTGAGGTAGTTCCACGCAGCCTTTCCGTCCTCGCGTGAGCAGCATTTCTGCTTTTCGCTAACCGCGCAGAGGAAAATCTGCCGTTCCACCTCCTCGCCGCCAATCTTGGCGAGGGCTTTTTGCGCCTTTTCGAGGCCCTTCTTACTCATCCGGCTTCAGCCAGCGGTCGAGCCAGGTGAAGACCGTGTTGTGCCACTGCAGCGAGTTCTTCGCACCGAGCACCCAGTGGTTCTCCTCGGGAAAGACGAGCAACTGCGCAGGCACGCCCTGTTCCTGCAACGCGGTGAAGCTGGCGAGGCCCTGCGTATAGGGCACGCGGAAGTCCTTCTCGCCCGCAATCACGAGCATAGGAGTCTTCCAGTTCTCGACGTAATTCACCGGGTTCCAGCGCTCGTAGCTGTCCGGGTTCTCGGCATAGCTGCCGCCGAAGTCCCACTTGGGAAACCACAGTTCCTCGGTGGTGTAGTAGAAGCTGCGCATGTCGAAGAGGCCGTCGTGCTGGACGAGGCAATCGAAGCGGTCGGGCCAGTTTCCGGCGATCCAGTTCATCATGTAGCCGCCGTAGCTCGCCCCCATGGCGCAGGCGCGGCTGCCGTCGATCTGCTCGTCACGCTCGAGCGCGGCGGCGAGGCCCAGCTTCAGGTCTTCGAGCGGCTTGCCGCCCCAGTCGCCATTGATGCTGTCGGTGAAGGCCTGCCCGTAGCCGGTCGAACCGTGGAAATCGACCGAGATGACCGCATAGCCCTGGCTGGCAACGACGCGCGGGTTCCAGCGGCTTGACCAGCCGTCGTTGAAGGAACCCTGCGGCCCGCCGTGGACGTAGAGGATGGCGGGCATCTGGCCCTCGTGGCCTTCGAGCTTGGTAATCTGGCCCCAGACCGTGTCGCCATTGGCGCCGGCAAAGCTGAAGCGCTCGACCACGACGGGGGCGAACTTGCCGATGGTGGGGGTCGCGACCTGTGTCAGCGGCTCGGCCATTTCCCAGTTCTTCGAGAGGAAGAGTTCGCTCGGCGCGCCGATGGAATCGCGGGTGAAGAGCACATCGCCGCTCGCCAGCGGGGTGATATTGCCGAGATGCGCTTCGTTGCCCGCCATCAGGTCGAGGCGCTCGACTTCGCCGCTGCGCGGGTCGATGCGGAAGGCGGGCGTGTCGAGCACGTCCTGCGCCGTGCCGACCAGCCAGCGCGAATCGGGGGTCCAGGCGAGGCTGCCGAAGCTCCGGTCGAAATCCTGCGTCAGAGCGGTGGTGACGCCGCTTTTGAGGTCGCGCAGCATGACCACCTGGCGGTCCGCCTCGTAGCCCGGCCGCGCCATCGCGACATAGGCGAGGTACTGTCCGTCGGGCGAAGGCGTCGGCAGCATGTCGAGCGCTTCGTTGGCTTGCGTTAGATTGACCGGCGCACCTCCCGACAAATCGCTCCACCAGATGTCGAAATTGACATTGTGCGGCTCGTTTCCGTCCGCTTCGCGCGCCGCGAAGTAGAGGCCCGAGCCGTCAGGCGCCCAGGCGATGTCCTCGCCCCCGCCAAAGGGTGCGCTCGGCGTGTCACCGCTCGGCCCGCCTGCGCCCAGCGGGCCATCGACCGCGATTCCCTTGCCGGTGGCGCGTCCGTTCTCGAGCGGGAAGGCGAACACCCGGCTGTAGGTGCCGGGAGTTTCCCAGCTGTCCCAGTGGCGGAAGAAGCCGTCCTCGGAATTGAACAGGCGGCCATCGCCCGGACCCGGCGCATAGGCCTTCGCGCTATCGTCGCAGTCGATTTCGAGACAGCTGCGCGCAATATCGGTCCAGATGGCGATTTTCGTGCCATCGCGCGGTACGTGATAGCCGTTTACGCCGCGCGCAATGTAGGTGACCTGCGATTTTCCGCTGATCGAGCCATTCGCGCCGACCTTGGCGCGCCAGACCTGCGAGGCGTCGCTGCCTTCGCCCGGCGCAATGAAATAGAGCCAGCCGTCGCCGCCGAAGCTGGTCGAGGAACCCTTGAGGTCGAGCGCGACAGGCTTTGCGTCCGTGTCGGCGAGCGAGCGGACATAAAGCTGGCCCGAGCGCGCGTAGGTTTCGCTGTCGGTGGTGGTCACCGAATAGACCGCCATCGTCCCGTCGGGCGAGACCGTCGGGCTGCCCAGCCGCGGCATGGTGACGAGGTCTTCCGCCTGCATCGGCGCACGCGCCTCTTCGGCGGCGAGCGGGGTGGCAAGGAGCGCGAAGGCGCTGGCGAGCGGGGCGGCGACCCGGATGCGTGCTGTCATGGCTGCGCGGTGTAGCGCGGCATGCTGGGCTTGATAAGAGTTTTAGCGCTTCTTGCCCGCAATACGCGCGATTTCGGCCTTCACCAGTTCCTCGACCATGCCCGGCAGGTTTTCGTCGAGCCATTTGGCGAGCATCGGGCGCAGCATCTCGCGTACCATGCCTTCAAGCGAGGTTTCGCCCTGACGCACGATTTGCGGCTGCTTGCCAGGCTTGGCGAGCATGGTCAGCGCGGCGAAGTTCTGCTGCATCGCACTGCGGGTGGCATCGGCGATGAGGCCCTCTTCCTCGATTTCGTCTTCGCCCGGCTCTTCTCCGAAAGCGGCATCGAGGCTGGCATCGTCTTCGAGGATGAGTTCTTCGCCCAGCCCTGCGCCCAGTTCGAGCACGTCTTCGGCTTCGTCGGCATCGGCAGGTTCGGCACCGCCGGCAATCAGTCCGCGGCGGCGCTGCGTGGCCTGCGTGCGCACTTCGCTGTCGCGCGCGATAACCTTCTTGATGGAGTCGAGGATCTCTTCGACCGAGGGTTCGCCGTGGTGTTGCATGCCGTTTACGCCCTGCCTGTTGCCCAATCCCGAATCGGGACTGCGACCAGTGCTACGGCGTAACGGTCTGTTCTTCAATCGCCGGAATGCTCGCGTCCTGTGCAGGGACGTCGACCGTGCGCGAGGTGCTGGCCTCGGGTGCCGGGTCGCGGTCCCAGTCCCAGATGCTGCCGCTCACGCGCTCGTAATTGTCGATAGGGTCGTAGAGCACGCCTTCGCCCGCAAGACCAAGGTCGCGTGCCTCGGCGCGGCCCATGGCGGCAAGCAGCGAGAAACCCGCGACATAGGCATTGCGGCGAGCGGTCACGAGCTGGACGCGCGATTGCAGCAATTCCTGCTCTGCATTCAGCACGTCGAGAATGGTGCGATTGCCGATGGAATTCTCCGCCCGAACGCCTTCGAGGCTGAGTTCGGCGGCCGATACGGCGGTCTGCGAGCTTTCGATGATGGCAAGGCTCGCCTGCCAGCTCGAATAGGCCGAGCGGACCTGCGCAATGACGTCGCGCTCTGCCGCAATCACCTGCTCGAGCGCTGCCGTGGCGCGGGCAGTCGCCTGCCGCTGAAGGGCTGCTGGGCGGCCGCCCTGGAAAAGGGGGACTCGCAAAGATACGCCGGCCGAGGCGGCAGTGGCAGACTGGTCGCTCGGGACGACGGGACTGGTTGGGTCCGACGGATCGAGAGGGCCGTCGGCTATCGAGCCGAGGTAATTGTCGTAGTCATATCCCGCGAAGACCGAGACCCGGGGGAGGCGGCTGGAGCCTGCAACCTCGATATCGTAACCGGCTGCAGAAGCGCGTTCGCGAGCGGCGATGAGGTCGGGATTGTTTTCCAGCGCAACATCGACAGCTTCTGCGGCGCTGTCGGGCAGGCCCGGAAGCGGCGGTGGCGGCTGGAGGTTGGTCGGCGCCTCGCCGACAAGCGCGATATAATCCTCGCGCGCGGCAATGAGATTGGCCTCGGCGCTGCGCAAATCGCCCTCTGCCAGCGCAAGCCGCGCCTGCGACTGGGCAACATCGGTGCGGGTAAGGTCGCCGATTTCGAAACGGTCGCTGGTCGCCTGCGCGTTCACGCCGAGCACATCGACCTGGTTGGTGGAAAGCGAGACCAGCGCTTGGCCGCGCAGCACGTCCATATAGGCCGCAACGACCTGCGTGAAAATGGCGCTTTCCGTGCCGCGCAGGTCTGCACGGCCCGCCTCGACGCGTTCCTTGGCGGCGGCGACCGAGTTCTTCACCGCGCCGCCAGAATAAATCGGTACGCCGAGGTCGACACCTGCGGTCAGCGCGCGCTGCGGCGTGAAGAAGCTGGTCGAGCGCTGCTTGATGAACTCGGTGACGGCCGCCGTGCCTTCGACCGAAGGAAGGCCCGAGGCGCGCTCGATTTGCACGTTCTCGTCGGTCGCGCGCTGGCCTGCACGCGCGGCTTCGAGGATGGGATTGTTGTAATAGGCATCGGTCAGCGCTTCCTGCAGCGTGTCCGCATGCGCCGGAGCGGCAGCCAGGCCCAGGCCGAGCGCGCTGCCCGACAATGCCAGTATTCGAACGACCCCGCTCTTACCCATCAATCAGAAGCTCCAGCTCTCCGGCTTGTCGAATGCGCCCATGCGCGGCACGCCCATTTCGGCGAGCGGCAGGAGGGCAAGCGCCTTGCCCGACTTGCGGCCCGTGGCGAGACGGGTGACGCCGCGCTCTACCAGGCCGGTGACGATGCGGCCGCCCTCGGCGACCAGCTTGGCCATATTGGCCGGCACATGTTCGATCGCGCCGTCGACCAGCACGAGCGTATAGTCGCCTTTCTTGGCCTGAAGTGCATCGCTCGGGGAAATCGTCTTCACCGACGCAACCAGCGGCTCGACCAGTGCGGTCAAGTATCCGCTGCCGCCATCAACCACGAGCACCTTGTCTTCGGCAGCCGGACGCGCTTCGGCCAGCATCGCGCCGTGGAACAGCGGTGCCGGCAGCGAGCCGCCATCGGCGAGGCGGATGGCGCGGTCCATATAGGCCGTGCCCTTAGACGCTTCCGGCACGAAATCCTCGCGCGCGACAGCGCCCATGCGTTCGAGCACGAAAGGCTCGTTCACGCCGCTGGTGCGCAACTGGCTGTCGATCATCGCCTTGCGGGCGGCAGCGTAATCGGGGCGGGTCTGGGTCGTGGTGGTCATAAGTATCCGGTGCTGTATTACATCGATAACACGGCTTTGCAAGCTGTCAGTTCACTTAGGCGCAAGACCCGTTGCTTCCAAGCGCTTTGACCGATGGCGGCAAACACGCCTATCGGGGAGCGCAAATCTGCAACATGGGAATAAGCAGCGATGAGCGACATGGTGGTCATCAAGGAAGAAGACCTTATCGAGAGCGTGAAGGACGCGCTCCAGTATATCTCTTACTACCATCCGATGGATTACATCCGCGCGCTGGGCGAGGCTTACGAGGCCGAGCAAGGTCTGGCAGCAAAGGATGCCATCGCGCAAATCCTCACCAACAGCCGCATGTGCGCAGAGGGGCATCGCCCGATTTGCCAGGACACCGGCATCGTCAATGTCTTCGTGAAGTGGGGCATGAACTGCCGCCTCGACACCGCGCGCTCCTTGCAGGAAGTGGTCGATGAGGGTGTGCGGCAGGCCTATAACCACCCCGACAACAAGCTGCGCGCCTCGATTCTCGCCGACCCCGCCTTCACCCGCCGCAACACGCGCGACAACACGCCTTGCGTGCTCTCGGTCGAGATGGTGCCGGGCAATACGATCGATGTCGATGTAGCGGCCAAGGGCGGCGGCAGCGAGAACAAGTCCAAGTTCAAGATGATGAACCCGAGCGACAATATCGTCGACTGGGTAGTCGAGCAGCTACCCAGCATGGGCGCAGGCTGGTGCCCGCCGGGCATGCTCGGCATCGGCATCGGCGGCACGGCCGAACATTGCATGAAGCTTGCCAAGCTTTCGCTGATGGACCCGATCGACATGGGCCAGCTGAAGCAGCGCGGCGCGCAGAGCGACATCGAACAGCTGCGCATCGACATCTTCGATGCGGTCAACGCGCAGGGTATCGGCGCGCAGGGGCTGGGCGGCCTTTCGACCGTGCTCGATGTGAAAATCCTCGACGCGCCCTGCCATGCGGCGGGCAAGCCGGTGGCGATGATTCCCAACTGCGCCGCGACGCGCCACGCGCATTTCACGCTCGACGGATCGGGGCCTTCCTATCTCGAAGCGCCCAATATCGACGATTATCCCGCGGTGACGTGGAAACCCGATGCGGCGGCGAAGAAGGTCGACCTCGACAATCTCACGCCCGAAGAAGTGGCGAGCTGGGAGCATGGCGACCGCCTGCTGCTTTCTGGCAAGATGCTCACCGGACGCGATGCGGCGCACAAGCGTATCCACGACATGCTCGAAAAGGGCGAGGAACTGCCGGTCGAGTTCAAGGGGCGCGCCATCTATTATGTCGGACCGGTCGACCCGGTAATGGGCGAAGTCGTCGGCCCGGCTGGCCCGACCACCGCCACGCGCATGGACAAGTTCACCGAAATGATGCTCGACCTCGGCCTGCTCGCCATGATCGGCAAGGCCGAGCGCGGGCATGACGCTGTGGAAGTCATCAGCCGTTTCAAGGTCGCTTACCTGATGGCGACGGGCGGGGCCGCCTATCTCGTCAGCCGCGCCATCAAGGGCGCCGAAGTGGTTGCATTCGAGGACCTCGGCATGGAGGCCATCTACGAGTTCGAGGTCCAGGACATGCCGGTCACCGTCGCGGTCGATGCGGCGGGCAACAATGTCCACACGCTGGCGCCCGCCAAATGGCGCGAGAAGATTGCCAGGGGCGAAGTCGAACCTGCCGAATAACATCTCCGCTCGACCAACAGCCCAGCGCCGTCGATGGCGGCGCTGGCTTTTGCGCGGCCAACGCTCCACATAGAACCTGTTTTGGACAGTGAACCCCAGATGAATGCAACCGTGCCGCGCGTGCCGGCCAAGGTGGTGCTTTTTTCCATCCTCGGCCTGTGGGTGGCCTATTTCCTGCTGATTACCGCCCGCGGTGCCGTGGTCGGCCTCGAAATGCAGGACGAACTGCTATGGCGTCGCCTGCTCGTCTGCGTTGCAGGCGCAGGCGTGACCGTCCTCCTGTGGCTGTTCCTGCGCCTGTTCGATCATCGCAGCCTCGCGCTGAAAGTCGGCATTGCCATCATCGCTGCCGTACCCGCCTCGCTCGCTATCGCGCAAATCAACACCATGGTCTTCGCGCCGATCGAGGACCAGGTTCGCCAGAAAATCGGCGAGCAGCGCGGTCTCAACATCCGCCGCGACGAATCGGGCAATCTCCTGCTCGACATCCCGGGACAGATGACCGCCGACGGGGTGCAGGAAGGCGGCGCTGCCGCCCAGACCCCGCCCGCTTCGATCGTCATCGAACCCGCCCCTACGCTGGCGGATTACTGGCGGCGGCTGACCGATCTGGCGCTGAGCCGCTATTTCCTCCTGCTGGCCTGGGCGGCGCTTTATCTCGCCATCGTCGCCGGTGCCCGCGCCCGGGCGGCCGAGCGACAGGGAGAGCGTTTCCGCAGCGCTGCAAAGGCCGCGGAGCTGCGAAGCCTGCGCTACCAGGTGAACCCGCATTTCCTGTTCAACACGCTCAATTCGCTCTCCGCGCTGGTGATGACCGGCAAGGAAGACCGCGCAGAGCAGATGATCCAGTCGATCTCGCGCTTCTACCGCCATTCGCTGGCCGAGGATTCGACCGGCGACGTCAGCCTCGAAGACGAGATCGACTTGCAGGAGCACTATCTCGAAATCGAGGCGGTGCGCTTCCCCGAACGGCTCAAGGTCCGCGTCGACCTGCCGCAGGAACTCGCCCAGCTGAAAGTGCCGGGCATGATCCTCCAGCCGCTGGTCGAGAATTCGGTCAAATACGGCGTCTCGGCGAGCAACCGCCCGGTAACGATCTCGATTGTCGCGCGCGAGGAATATGGCCGGCTGGTGCTGCGCGTCAGTGACGACGGCCCCGGCCTGCCCAGCGGCCATTCGGGCGGCTTCGGCATTGGTCTCGCCAATGTCCGCGACCGCATGGAGGCACGCTTCGGCAACGAAGCCACGATTACCTCGGGCCAGTCGCTCGAGGGATATGAAACCGAACTCAGGCTACCGATGGTGAAACATGGCTGAGGATACTGGCGACAAGCTGCGCACCCTGATTGTCGACGACGAACCGCTCGCGGTCGAACGCATGCAGGTGATCTGCTGCAAGATGGACGCGCTTCACGTGGTAGGCACCGCGAGCGACGGTGCGCAGGCCCTGCGGCTCATCGAAGCGCTCGAACCCGATCTGATCCTGCTCGACATGACCATGCCCGAGGTGGACGGCCTCTCGGTCGCCAAGACATTGGCCAAGCAGGAAACCAGCCCGGCGGTCGTCTTCGTCACCGCGCATGACAATTACGCGGTCGAGGCGTTCGACCTCGATGCAGTCGACTATGTCCTCAAGCCGGTGAAGCCCGAACGGCTCGAACGCGCCATCCAGCGCGCGCTCGCCCGCCGCGGCGAGGGCGGGGGCGAGACGAGCAAATGGCTCGAGGAGCTCTGGATACCGCATCGCAGCGAGCTCATCCGTATCGACACCGAGGAAGTCTCACGCATCGATGCCGAACGCGATTACGTCCGCCTCCATGTCGAAGACCGTAGCTATCTTCTGCTACAAACCATCGCGGGCCTCGAAAAACGGCTCGACCCGGCCAAGTTCATCCGCATTCACCGCTCGACCATCCTGCGCAAGGACCGCATCAAGGGCCTGCGCCACGATGGGCTGGGTGTCTGGTCTGCGGAAATGGAAGATGGCGAAGCGCTGCGCATCGGGCGCACCTACCTGCCCAAGGTGAAGGCGATGGCTGGTCGCTAACGCTCTTCTCGCTTTTCGATCGCCAAAGAAAAACCCTGACCGCGCACACCGCGGCCAGGGTTTCTCGCTAGTTTAGTTGGTGACTTAGCCGCCCTTCGCCTGTTTCCCGGTAAGGGTTGCGAACTGCTGGTTGGCCTTGGCGACCAGTTCGTCGACGCACTTGCTCGCCTTGCGCGAAGGGATGCGACTGCCGGTCGTGACCTTGCCGTATCCGCATGCCTTGCGCGCGGCCTGCTCGATACGCCGGTCGAGGATTTCGATCCCCTCTGCCGTCTGCAGGTTGAGGTCCGCATATTCCACTTCGAAGCGCACCTGTTGGGCGCTCGCGGGAACAGCCGCTACGGTCAGCAGGCCGAGGGCGGTAGCGGAAGCTGCAATAAGAAATTTCATGTTCAATCTCCTCGAGTTCGCCGGGCCTTGGTCGGGGTTGGGGGATCTTACGGGCCCGGCTCACGTACTGTATTGCCCAGCTACAACTGTAATTGCACGCCGGTTTCGACGAGGGATCGGCTCATTTGACGGAAGGGGGAGACAGCACGACGAAGCGCGATGGCGGCTCTGCGAACGACGGGGGCTGTCGTGGATTTCTGGCAGTCTGTCGGTGAACGTCACGTCTTCATTGGACAAAAAAATACCCCGGCCGGGGGACTGCAGTCCGGCCGGGGTATCAGGGCAGGCTAAGGGTCGTCAGCCGCCTTTTCCGTGGCTCTCCATCACCGCATCATAGGTGGCCAGCGCGTTGGCGCGCGCTTCGCGATAGCAGGTGCGGGCCTCGCTATCCTTGGCCCGGGTGCCGGTGCGGATTTCTTGGTAGCCGCAAGCGATCTTGGCCGCCTTGTCGAGGCGGTTCTTGAGCTTGCGCTGGTCGCTGCGCTTGTCGAGGTCGAGGTCGTCATAGGTGACGACGAGGTCGCGCGAATAGTTTGCATCGGCGGCAGCGTCGGCCTTGTCCTGCGCAACGGCCGGGGTGGCGGCGGCAAGGGCGAAAGCGGCTGTAAGGACGAGGTTTTTCATGTCGAAACTCCCTGTGCTTGGGCGGGCGTCTGGGCGGGGCCGGAACGAGTCTGGGGAACTGGGGTCAGCCCCGCCACGGCCATGTGAATGCGCCTGGCGAGTGCGATTTGCACTCGGCCATCGACGAGCGATTCCGCGATTTTGACCGAATGCTGAATTCTGCCGACGAAAGGCGATTGGCAATCTGCGAACGGCTTTCCTATCTTGGAGGAATGCTGGTCATCGTCCTGTTCTTGCTCGGAATCGGCAATTTCGCCGTCCACAAGGCAGTGCTCGAAAGCGGACACCCGATGCTCGATGCACTGCCTGCGTTCTACAAGTCTGGCGGTGGCCGCGTATCGCTCGGGTTCGAGTTCGTCCTCTTGCTGGTGGCCATGTTGCTCGCCGCGAACGGATTTCCCGGCATGGGGGTTGCTTATGGCATCTACAGCCTTTTCAATTTCGGCACGGCCTGGCTGGTGCTGACCGGACGCATCTGACCGCCTTCGGCTCCACTTCGGGAACCGCCGCGAAAACCGCGCGCTTCTCCTCCATGGCTGATGATAACCCTATCTGGCTCCTCACGAATTCACGGTCGGGCAGCAATAGCGAGCGCGCCATCGCGGCGCTCGAAACCCATTGCCGCGACAGGGGCTTCTCCATCGCCCGCAAGATAGGCTTCCCCGACGACGACCTGCCGACGGCGGAGGAACTCGATGCCGCCGGCATTGGCCGTCTCGCCATCTTCACCGGAGACGGCACGCTCAATGCAGCCATCACGCAGCTGCGCGGCTGGGGCGGGCAGATTGCCGTGCTGCCGGGCGGCACGATGAACCTGCTGAGCAAGCGGCTTCACGGCCCTGATGCCGCTTTGGAAACGATTATCGAACGAATTGCCAGCGGCGCGACGCGAGCGGTGCGCCCGCTGATGGCGCGCTGCGAAAAGGGGGACGCGCTCGCAGGCCTGCTCGCCGGACCCGGCACAAGCTGGGCCAGCGTGCGCGAGGCGATGCGCGATTTCGATATCCCCGCCATGGCCGAGGGTACCAGCGATGCGCTCGCAGAGACCACCGGCGGCTCGATGGTGCGTGTCTGCGGACCGCGCCTCGGCAAGGACGAGGGCTACCCGCTCATCGAATTCACCCCGAGCCATCGCGGTATGCAGCTCGATGCCTTCCATGCCGAGGGCGCGGGCGAACTGCTGCAGCAAAGCTGGGCCCTCTTGCGTCGAAACTTCCGCGAGGGTCCGCACACACGGCTCGGCCTGGTCGACGAGGTCACGCTGGAAACCTGCGACGGAGCACCGCTGGAAGTCCTGATCGATGGCGAACCGGCTACTTTGCCGCCGAAAGCCACATTCACGGTGGCCCCATGCGAAGTCGATCTGCTAGCGACCCATCATGGCTTCTGAAATCCGGCGCATTTTCCACCTCTCCGACATCCACTTCGGTCTCGAGAACAATCGCGCGCTCGACTGGGTGAAGCAGGAAATCGAGGAGCGCAAACCCGACGCAGTCGCGATTACCGGCGACCTCACCATGCGCGCGCGGCAGCGGGAATTCGATGCGGCGACGCATTGGATCAACTCGCTTACCGCGCCGGTGACGGTCGAGGTGGGCAATCACGACATGCCCTATTTCAATCCCATCGAGCGCTTCTTCAATCCCTACAAGCGGTTTCGCGGGATGGCGGAGAAGGTCGAGAAGGAACTGGACCTCGGCAATCTCGCTATCGTGCCGCTGAAGACAGCCGTTCGCGCGCAGCCGCGGCTCAATTGGTCGAAGGGCTGGGTAACCGATGCCGCGCTGGAAAAATGCCTCGCGGCCATCGATGCCCTGCCTGAAGGCACCCGCGCGCTGGTGGCAGTCCATCATCCTTTGCGCGAAGTGGGGACGCAAGGCACGGCGCTCACCAAGAACGGCGACAAGGCCCTGCGCGAACTCGCCCGTCGCCCGGTCCAGGCGGTGTTGTCGGGTCATGTCCACGATGCCTTCGACATCATGGAAGAGACCGTCGATGGCACGGTGCGGATGATTGGAGCAGGCACCTTGTCCAAGCGCACCCGCTCGACCCCGCCCAGCTTCAACGAGATCGAATGGGACGGCGAAAGCCTGACCGTCTGCGTGCGCAATCTCGAAGATGTCGAGACGACCGACATGCAGATCGACGACGTGCCCGAGAACGCGCTTCCGCCGCGAGAGCCGGGCGACCCGGTCGCGCCGGTCAGGCAGGTCCCGCGCGTCGACCCTCCGGTGCATTAACTTTAGGCATATGCCGAATCTCAACCACTCTTGCTGAAATTCCCCCGCGGACGCGAGGGAACGGTAATGGAACTGGTAAAAGCCATCCCGCTGGGCGGGATACTATCCTATGTATTCTCGGTGCTGATTGGCAGCCAGGGGCGCCAGGGCGGCCACCTCAACATCTTCCATGTCGATATCTACCAGTACGAACTCTGGTGGAGCTGGCCGCTGTTCTTCGCAGGCACCTTCCTTGCTTGGGGCATCATGGCGCTCCAGCGGTGAGCAATCCAAGACAGGCATAGAAAAAGGGCGGCCTGCGAAGGCCGCCCTTTTCTTGTCCGGTGTTCCGGCCCGAGGCGAATTAACGCTTCGAGAACTGGAAGCTACGACGTGCCTTGGCGCGGCCGTACTTCTTACGCTCGACCACGCGGCTGTCGCGGGTGAGGAAGCCGGCGGCCTTGACCGTGCTGCGCAGGGCCGGCTCGTACTTGGCGAGTGCCTGGGCGATGCCGTGCTTCACAGCACCGGCCTGGCCCGACAGACCACCACCCTTGACGGTGGCGATAACGTCGTACTGTTCCTGGCGCTCGGTGATGGCGAAAGGCTGGTCGATCACGAGGCGAAGGGTCGGACGTGCGAAGTAAACTTCCTGGTCCTTGCCGTTGACGGTGATCTTGCCGCTGCCGGGGACGAGCCAGACGCGTGCGGTAGCGTCCTTGCGGCGACCGGTGGCGTAGGCGCGGCCCTGTGCGTCGAGTTCCTGCTCGCGCAGGGGAACGTCGGCCTTTGCGGCGATATCTGCCGAATCGCCCTGCGGCGCGTCGGAAGCGATGTCCTTCAGATCGGCGAGATCCGAGACGGTGTCGTTCTTGGTTTCGTCAGCCATTATGCAACAGCCTTGTTCTTGCGGTTCATCGAAGCGACGTCGAGCGTCTTGGGCTTCTGGCCCTCATGCGGATGCTCGGTGCCGTTGTAGAGGTGGAGTGCACGCATCTGCGCACGGCCCAGCGGACCACGCGGGATCATGCGCTGCACGGCCTTTTCGAGGACGCGCTCGGGGAAACGGCCGCCGAGAACCTTGTTCGGCGTGGTTTCCTTGATGCCGCCCGGGTGGCCGGTGTGCTTGTAATAAATCTTGTCGTCCATCTTCTTGCCGGTGAACTTCACCTTGTCGGCATTGATGACGATGACGTGGTCGCCGCAATCGACATGCGGGGTGTAGCTCGGCTTGTGCTTGCCGCGCAGGTGATTGGCGATGATGACGGCGAGGCGACCGACGACGAGATTCTCGGCGTCGATGATGTGCCAGTCCTTTTCGACCTCTGCCGGCTTGGCCGACTGGGTCACTTTCGTGAGAGCCTTCATGGCTTGCGTATCCGTTTGCTCGAGTTATCGCGGCCAGCTTCTCGGCCGCTAAACGATTGCGCGGCCCCACGCATGGAGCCGCTAAGCGCGCGCCAAATGGCGTTAGGCACGCGATTCGTCAAGCAATTCCGCGCATCTCCGGTGGGGTAAAATAATACTCCCACCTCTGGGCTGGTCAGGCAAGGAGCGTCCAGCGCTCGCGTGCAATGCGTGAACTGTCGCCGATGCGGGTCACGATGCGGCGTTCGCTGGAGACCAGCAAACCGTCGCTTTGGCGCGCTTCGGCCTCGATGGTGATGTCGTAGGAGCCGGTCTGGCCATCAGGCAGAGCCATCTTGCGGTTTTCGGTCCGCTTGCCCGCTTCGGGGAAGAACAGGTCGCGCGGGACCTGGCTGACCACTTCGGCCGCCGTGCTCCCGACTTGCGCCAACCACGCCTTCGCATCGCGCTTGTCGCCGTCTGCCAAGGTCAAACTGTCTATGCGCGCGTCCGCAGCGCGCAGCGCCGCTTCGATACCGGTCGCGCCCCTGCCGCCCCAGTCGAAGATATGCCCTTCATTATCGAGCTTCATGGGAAAGAGGCCGGTAACTTTCCGCGAACGCTCCATTTCGGCCAGTGCGGCGAGCGCCGGTGGAGCTTTGACATCGCAACGCCCTTGTGTGCCGCGTACGGATGCTCCCGCGCCAATCTGGTCGAAACTGCATTCCCAGTTCCGGGTAACAACAATGGCCGCACCGCCGCCAAGACCGCGTTCGAGTTCCCGCCGCAGGATGAATCTTCCTTCGGGAAAGGTGATTCCACGAGGTGCTGCCGCCAGCCTGACGGGCAGGGACAGTAAAGACAGACTGGCTCCGGCTGCGATACCAGCCAGTATGGCGCGTCTATTGCTGGACATTGCTCCCATTCCCCCCGTCGAGCCCCGCCAGCCACCCGGCAGTGGCTTTCCCGGCAATGCAGGGCCAGCCCAATATTGCCGGAGCTTCGTAAGGGTGCAAGTCCTCCAGGCGTGCAATCGCCCGTTCGAGCAGCGATGCGTCGGTTTTCAGGAGTGCGGGGCATTCCTCGCCTTCGCCGTGCTCACCCGCCCATTCGAACAGTGAGTGGATAGGTGCGCCGATGTTGATGCAGCCGATAAGACCCTCGGCGAGCAGCTTCTGCCCGACCTCACGTGCCGATGCGGCGTCGGGGAAGGGGCAGTAGACGAGTGCGCTCATTCCTGCCTTCCGAGCACATGCGCCCCAACGGTGAAGGCGATAACGAGGAGCGCGCCGACCAGCTGGTGCAGCACGGCGAGGTGGAATTCGACGCCCGTCATCACCGTGGCGATGCCGAGCAGGACCTGTGTGCCGAAAGCCGAATGGATGGCGATCGAGGCCTTGCGGCTCGCCGGTTTCACCTTGCGCGCCATCACCACCAGTGCGCCGACGACCACCCAAGCCCACCAGCGATGCATCCAGTGGATGAGGAAGGGGTCATGCGTCATCGCCCAGAAAATGCCTTGCGAGGAATCGAATTCGGGGATGAAACGCCCCTGCATCAAGGGCCAGCTATCCGAGGCAAGCCCTGCCTCCAGCCCAGCGACCCAGGCGCCGAGCAGTAACTGCACGAACAGAATAACCCCTGTCCAAGCAGCGAGCGCGGTCATACCGGCTGGCTTCGGCTTGCCTGCGGCCACACGCTTGAGGTCGAAAGCGGTCCAGACGAGGCCGCCCAGCAGGACAAGCGCAGTGCACAAATGAATGGCGAGACGGAAATGGCTGACATCCGTGCGCGTCTCTAGGCCAGAGGCGACCATCCACCAGCCGAAGCTGCCCTGCAGCCCGACCAGCGCCACCAGCGCGAACAGGCGCCAGAAATAGCCCTGCGGCACCATTTTGCGCAGCGCGAAGATGGCGAGTGGCACGGCCAGCGCCAGACCGATGAGGCGGCCGAGCTGGCGGTGTATCCATTCCCACCAGTAAATCGACTTGAACGCCTCAAGGTCCATCCCCGCAGGACCGTTGATCTGCTGGTATTCGGGTATCTGCTTGTAGAGCTCGAATTCTGCCTGCCAGTCGGCATCGCTCAATGGCGGGAGCGCACCGAGGAAGGGCTTCCACTCGGTAATCGATAGCCCGCTTTCTGTGAGGCGCGTGATGCCGCCCACGGTCACGATGAGGACGACGAGCCCGGCAACGATGAACAGCCAGTTGGCAAGCAGCCCCGGGCGGGCGCTGGAAGGTGTCTCGGTCATGGTATCGTTCATGGTTGGGCGTGATTGCCGCAAGCGCCCCCAATCGCAAGTGCAATTGATTCAATCGGCATAACGGCCACAGCAAGCGACGAACTGCGTCCTTTTTCGCAACCTGCCCTTGTAACAGGTGATACTATCACATATCTGTCATGACATGTTGCAACGCGCCATCAATCCGATTCGGCAGCGGCTCGACCGTATAGGTATCGGGCTCTCGGGCCTGTGCGCGCTGCATTGCCTGGCCAGCATCGTGCTGGTGTCGGGCCTCGGCATCGGGGGTGAGTTGTTCTTCTCGCCCGACATCCACCGCTGGGGTCTGGCGATTGCTACGCTGATCGCTGCCGTCGCCATCGGCTGGGGCGCGCTGCGTCACCGTATGGCCGCGCCCTTCGTGATTGCGATGACCGGCCTCACCTTCATGGGCGGCGCTCTGGCGGTCGAACATGGCTACAAGGAAGCCATCCTGACCATCATCGGCGTGGCGCTGGTATCGCTCGGGCACATCCTCAACCTCCGTCATTGTCATTCCGCCGCTTGCAAGGAGCGCTGCGGAGACTAAGTCGGGCCGCATGATCAGCCTGACCGTCAATGGCGAAACCCGCCGCACCGCCGCTTCCACCATCGCAGACCTCGTACGCGAGCTCGAACTCGACCCTGCCAAGGTCGCGGTCGAGCACAACGGCGTGATCGCGCCGCGCAGCGAGCTGGGCGAACAAAAAGTGGCCGAGGGCGACAGCCTCGAAATCGTGCATTTCGTCGGCGGTGGGCAGGACGACGACACTTGGACCGTCGCCGGACGCACCTTCAAGTCGCGCCTCATCGTTGGCACGGGCAAGTACAAGGATTTCGAGCAGAACGCTGCTGCGCTCGAAGCGAGCGGAGCCGAAATCGTCACCGTGGCGGTGCGCCGGGTCAATGTCAGCGACCCCAAGGCACCGATGCTGACCGACTATATCGACCCCAAGAAGACCACCTACCTCCCCAACACCGCCGGTTGCTTCACCGCCGACGATGCCATCCGCACCCTGCGCCTTGCGCGCGAGGCGGGCGGCTGGGACCTCGTGAAGCTCGAAGTGCTTGGCGAGGCCAAGACGCTCTACCCCGACATGCGCGAGACGCTGAAGGCGACCGAGGTGCTGGCGAAGGAGGGCTTCCTCCCCATGGTATATTGCGTCGACGACCCGATTGCCGCCAAGCAGCTCGAAGAGGCGGGCGCCGTGGCGGTGATGCCGCTTGGCGCGCCGATCGGTTCGGGTCTCGGCATCCAGAACCAGGTGACCATTCGCCTCATCGTCGAGGGCGCGAATGTGCCGGTGCTGGTCGATGCAGGCGTGGGAACGGCCTCCGATGCGGCAGTGGCGATGGAGCTGGGCTGCGACGGCGTGCTGATGAACACCGCCATCGCAGAGGCCAAGGACCCTATCCGTATGGCCCGCGCGATGAAGCTGAGCGTAGAAGCGGGCCGCGAAGCCTATCTCGCCGGACGCATGGGACGGCGCAAATATGCCGACCCGAGCAGCCCGCTGGCGGGGCTCATCTGAGGAAGGAATGACAGTGGCGGATTTGCAGGTCGAACTCGAGGAGACGGACAGCAAGGGCCGCTATGTCTATCGCGCCCCTGGGGGCGAGGAGGCTGAAATCACCTTCTCGCGAGTGAGCCCGACGCGGATCATCGTCGACCACACGGGCGTGCCCGAGAGCATGCGCGGACAGGGCATCGGCGAGGCGCTGGCGGCACAGGTAGTGGAAGATGCGAGGGGCAAGGGCATCGCCATCATTCCGCTCTGCCCCTTCTTCAAGGCGATGGCCCAGCGCCATGATGACTGGCAGGACGTCGTCGAACTCTAATCTCAGGACTAAACGGGCCGCAGGCCCGCAAGGCCGGAAGCGTAGTCGAAGACGCAGCTGACCGAAGGTCACCTGCATGGCCGCCGCGGCTCATGCCGCGAAGCCAAGTGACGCGGATGCGTCGCGCCCGGCGTCTGAGGGCGCCCATGAAAGTCCCACCACCAAAAATTAACCATATTGGCCGACATTCCGATTCGACGAAGGAGTCGAATCAATGGCTGTTACCAATGCTGCATCGCTGACCATCGCCGAAATGCGCGAGTTCGCCAGCTTCACCGCCGCCGAGCAGCGCTATATCCGCCGCAGCCTCGATATCGGGCTGGGCCGCTGCGATGCCTTCCGCATCTGGGGCCGCACGCAGGGTGAGACTGCCGCGATCCGCAGCCAGTATGTCGCCTACCAGGAACTGAAGGCCCTGCGCGGCGCGATTCCGCAAGAATCGGGCTTCGACGCCATCGAGAGCTTCATCGGCAAGATTACCCGCGTGGCCGCCTTCGACCTCGCGCAGGAGCGCATCGAGTGCTTCTCGGCCTTCCGTTTCCTCTACGAACGCCTGCTCGGAGCCGATGCGCGCCCGTGGCTGCCGAGCGCCTTCTGCGCCGCCGCCGCGCTCCCGCAAATCCGCCCCGAACGCCGCAAGATGCTCCTCCAGAGCCTGAGCGAAGCCGCCGCCACAGCCCCCGGCTGGAGCGACCGCGCACCGAGCTTCTATCCGGAGTTCATCGAGGAAATCGCTGCCTGAACCGTTTTCTCAGGGTCGCAATTGCCAAGATCAGTCCTCCGATTCCCCCGATTAAGTAACTCGCCGTGTGTGCCCATGCCGCGAAAGCGAAACGACTGTGGCGAGTGGCTAAGATTTCATTCTCCCAACTCCCAATTACGTTGAGTCCCGACGACTGAAGCAGCGCGCCCAGCAAACCGGCGGCCAAAGCCATCGTTGCGCTGATAAGCATCAAGAGGACGATTTTCGGTCGCAACGAACAGAACGCGATTTTCGAAGCAGCTCCGCATCGAGCGGAAAGGGTCAAGATAAGCCCCAATATCGCCCCGACCCACCAAGTCGCAATGATGCCCCAACCCACCGCAAGCCAAAATGGGGAGTTGGTCGCAAAGACGGGCGGATGAGCGACTGTAAAATACTCGACGCAGACATGCGCCGTGACCTGATCGTGCAATATGCCGTACACTACTGCGGCAAGCACCGAGAACACGATGATCTTCAGGGCTTCCATCGACAGCCTCCCAAGCCAGATGTTCGCCGCGACCGGCTTATAGCTCTTCCACAATCAGGTAGGTCACCGTGGTCTCGCCCACATTGACCACTTCGTGCCACTCCACCCCGTCGCTCGCATAGTCCGAACCCGTCGCCAGCGTCGCCGTGCGCGTGCCGCTTTCGCTGGTGAGTTGCATCGTGCCGCCGCTCAGTGCGTAGCCGTAATGCGGCGGGTGGTAATGCCGCTCATGGCCCACGCCGGGCGGGAAGGTGCAGCGCAGCACCCGGTGCGTGTCGGTCTGGTGCTGAAGCGTGCAGACTCGCTCGCCCTGCCAGCCCGCTTCTAGCGCTGAGGGCAGCGCATTGCTGACATGCTGGCGCGTGGTGCACCCGCCGAGCACCAGCGTGCCGGCAAGGATTATCGCTATATTCCGCATGTTTAGCTGCGATACAGGCCGTCGAGGCGATCGCCATAGCGGTCGCGGATCTTGTGGCGACGGATTTTCATCGAGGGGGTCATTTCCTCGTTCTCGATGGTGAAGCCTTCGTCCGCGAAGGTGAATTGGCGGACCTTCTCGATGACCGAGAGGTCCTTGTTCACGCGGTCGACGGCTTTCCGCACAGCGCTGCGGAATTCGGGATCGTCCTGCAGCGCCTTCATGTCGAATTTCTTGCCGTTCTCCTTGGCCCAGTCGACCGCCCATTCGGCGTCGGGAACCAGCAGGCCGACGATATAGGGCCGCTTGTCGCCCGCGACCATCGCTTGACCGATTTCGGGCTGCAGCGTGAGCATGCCCTCGACCTTTTGCGGGGCGATGTTGTCGCCCTTGTCGTTGACGATCATGTCCTTCTTGCGGTCGGTGATGACGATCCGGTTCTTTTCGTCGAGATGGCCGATATCGCCCGTATGCAGCCAGCCGTCCTTGATCGTGCGCTCGGTCTCGGCCTCGTTCTGCCAGTAACCGTGCATCACCAGTTCGCCGCGGCAGAGGATTTCGCCGTCCTCGGCAATCTTCACCTCGACCCCGCGCATGGCCGGGCCGACCGAATGCATGGCGATGCCTGCTGCCGGGCGGTTGCAGGCGACCACGGGGCCGGCCTCGGTCTGGCCATAGCCCTGCAGCATGGTCAGCCCCATGCTCTCGAAGAAGATGCCGACTTCCGGATTGAGCGGCGCGCCGCCCGAAACCATTGCCTTGATGCGCCCGCCGAAACGCTGGCGGATTTTCGGCTTGAGCAACCGGCCGACCACGAAATCCTTGGCTCCGTCGCCGAACTTGGGCTTGCCCTCGGCGCGGCGCTCGCCGACCTCGAGTGCGGTGTCCATCAGCTTTTCCGCAAGGCCGCCCTGCTTCTGGACCTGCTTCATGATGCGCGTGCGCAGCACTTCGAAGAGGCGCGGCACGACGACCATGATGGTAGGGCGGGTTTCCTCGATGTTGCTTGCCAGCTTCTCGAGGCCTTCGGAGTAGAAGATCTGCGCGCCCACGCTGATGGGAAGATACTGGCCGCCGGTGTGTTCGTAGGCGTGGCTGGCGGGCAGGAAGGAGAGGAAACGTTCCTCATCGTCAATGCCGAAGTCCTCGATGAGGATTTCCGCCGCGCCTGCGATATTGCACAGGATGGCGCCATGGTGCTGCATCACGCCGCGCGGTGCGCCGCCCGTGCCGCTGGTGTAGATGATGCAGGCGGTGTCGCCGCGCCCGATGCCCGCAATACGCTCTTCCACGGCCTTGCGCGCTGCAGCGGCATCACCGTCCACCAGCGTGTCCCACTGGTGGTAGGCGAAACTGCCCGATTGCTGGCGATGAAGGTCCTCGATGCCGATCACATGGTCGGCAATGCCGGTCGATGTGAGCGCGCCATGGAGCGGGCCGAGCAGCTTCTCGGTCGAGACGATGACCGCCTTGGCCCCCGAATTGTCGAGGATATGGACGTGGTCACGCTCGGTGTTGGTGACATAGGCTGGAACGGTGATGCAGCCCGCAGCCATGATGGCGAGGTCGGCGATGCACCACTCGGGGCGATTTTCGGATACCAGGCAGACACGGTCGCCCGGCTTCAGGCCCAGCTTGCGCAGGTTTTCGGCGAGCAGGCACATTTGCTCTGCCGCTTCGCTCCAGCTGATGGTCTGCCATTCGCCATCGCGCTTTGCGCCCAGGAAGGCGCGGTCGGGCCGTTCGTCGGCGCGCTTCAGGAACAGTTCGACAAGATTGTTGGCGGAATCGATATCCGACAGCACAGGCAGGCTCCTCGAAAATACTTATCTTTGTTGTGCGACCAACGAAGGGCAGGGGCTTAGGCTCCCGCTCCAGTTACGGCAAGGGGGCGGCGGCGCCACCTCAGGGCATGTCCAGATAGCCTTCGAGGCGCGGGTCGCGCGCGGTCTCCCACTGGTCGCCGACCCGCCGCAAGGCACCGCCCTTGATGGGGGCCTGGCGGATGATGAGCTCCTCATGGCCGAGTGCGCGGAATTGCTCTGCTTGCGCTTCCAGCCAGGTATTTTCCTCAAGCAGGACGCGGTTCCCGAAAGCCATCAGGAAGGGCAGTCGGAGCGATTCCTCGGCAGAGAGGCCGAAATCGATGGCGCCGATGATGGCGCGCGCGGTTGTGACGGGAATGGTGCTGCCGCCCGCCGCGCCGACGACGAAGAAGGGACGCCCTTGCGGATCGTAGACCACGGTTGGCGACATGGAGGAGCGCGGCCGCTTGCCGCCCTCCACCCGGTTGGCGACCATCCGGCCGTCGACTTCCGGCGAGCGGCTGAAATCGGTGAGCTCGTTGTTGAGGTAATAGCCGCCGACCATGAGGCCCGAACCGAAAGCGCTCTCGATGGTCGAGGTGTAGCTGACCATGGTGCCTAAGCTGTCGACCACGGCGAGGTGCGAGGTTCCGTGCTCGACCGGTTCGTCGCCATCGGCGAGTGCCATGGGCGCACCGCGCGGGCGACCAGCCGTGATCTCGGTCATGGACCTATCTTCGGAAATCAGCGCGCTACGCTCGGCAAGGTAGCTCTTTTCGAGCAGCCCTGCGACCGGGACGGTCACGTAATCGCTGTCGGCCACATAGAGCTCGCGGTCGGCATAGGCGAGGCGCTGGGCCTCGAGAAACAGGTGCCAGGTGACCGCATTCTCCGCACCCAGCGCGGTGAGGTCGAAGCGTTCGAGCTGGCCGAGGATCTGCTGCACTGCAATCCCGCCCGAAGTCGGCGGGCCCATCGAACAGATGCGGTATTCGCGATAGCTGCTGCACACCGCGCTGCGTTCCTTGGCCTCGTAACCGGCGATGTCGTCATAGGTCATCGCGCCCGGCTTGGGCGTGTCGGCAGCAACCGTGGTGGCGACAGCCAGTGCGTTCTCGCCGGTATAGAAGGCTTCAGCACCGCCCGCGGCGAAAGCCTCGAATGAGTTCGCCAGTTCCTCGTTGCGCACCAGCGTGCCGACCGGCAGCGGTTCGCCGTCCGCGCCGTAAAACAGCGCCTTGGCCATCTCGCTATGCCCGCCGGTCAGCCGCGAACGACCCAGCGCGTCATGCATGCGCGGATTGATCTGGAAGCCCTCGCGCGCAAGCTTGATGGCGGGGGCGAAGATATCCGCCCATGCCAGCCTGCCGTGCTCCCCATGCGCCTTGGCGGCGAGCGCGATATTGCCCGGCACGCCCACGCTCAGCCCGCTGCGGACCGACTCGCGGAACGGCGGCGTTTCGCCCTTTTCGTCGAGGAACCACGTCGGCGTGGCGCCCGAGGGTGCCGTCTCGCGTCCATCGTAAGTCGTGACATCGCCATCCGCCTCGCCGCGCACGAGGAAGCCGCCGCCGCCAATGCCCGAACTCTGCGGCTCGACTACGGTCAGTGCCAGCATGACAGCAATCGCAGCGTCGGTCGCACTGCCGCCCTTTCGCAAGATCTCTTCGCCCGCCGCCTGCGCGCGCGGGTCTGCGGCTGACACCGCACCTAGCGGAGGTAACGGAATGCCCGGCGTCATTCCGAAGTCCGGGGTGTTGCCGGTGGAAGTGGAGCAAGCCGAAAGGGCAAGCGCGGCGAGCGGGAGGACCGAGAAGCGTATCATCACGCGCGAGGCTATTCGCTTCCGACGGCGTCCGCAATCGAGGAAAACCCGTCGCGCTTCATCAGTCGCTCCAGTCCGCTGGTGATGCGGCGCGGCAGGCCGGGGCCTTCATAGACCATCGCGCTATAGAGCTGGACGAGGCTCGCGCCGGCCCGGATACGCGTCCACGCGTCCTCGGCGCTCGCTATGCCGCCAACGCCAACGAGCGGGATGGCTCCGCCGGTCGCCTTGCGAAAATCGCGCAGGCGTTCGAGTGCAAGCTCGCGCAAGGGTGCGCCCGACAAACCACCCGCCTCGCCCGCATGGTGCGAGCGCAGGTCCGGACGAGTGATGGTGGTGTTGGAGACGATCAGCGCGCCCAGTCCCTTGTCCGCCGCAATGCGCGCAATCGCGTCGACATCGGCGGGTTCGAGATCGGGTGCGACCTTGAGGAAAACCGGCGGTCCGGTCTCTCCGCGCGCCTCGAATACTGCGTCGAGCAAAGCCACCAGCGCGCCTTCGTCCTGCAGCGCGCGCAGGCCCGGCGTGTTGGGGCTGGAGATATTGACGGCAAGATAGGTTGCCAGCGGCGCCATGATGCGGGTCATTTCCGCATAATCGGCGATGCGGTCCTCGCTGTCCTTGTTCGCGCCGATGTTGATGCCGAGCACGCCCGGCCGTCCCTTGCGCGCTGCGAGTCGCCGTGCAGCCGCCTCGGCGCCGCCATTGTTGAACCCCATCCGGTTGATGACCGCGCGGTCTTCGACCAGCCGGAACAGCCTGGGCTTGGGATTTCCCGCCTGCGGGCGCGGGGTGATCGAGCCGACCTCGGCAAAGCCGAAGCCAAGCCCGAGCAGCTTGTCGGGCACTTCGCCATCCTTGTCGAAGCCTGCCGCCATCCCGAGCGGATTGGGAAAGTCGATCCCCGCCACATTCGTGGCCAAAACGCCTGTTTTCGGAGGGGAACCGGCAGGGGCGGCCTTCAGCGCGGCAACGGTAAGGCGGTGTGCACGTTCGGGATCGAGGGCAAAAAGTGCCGGGCGGGCAAGGTCGAAAAGCATGCCGGGCCTATGGCCGATGCACCCCATGCTGTCGAGCAGGCGAGCGTCCCAAGAAGGGGCAAATTGTAAATTATCGGCAAAATGATGCGGGCCAAGATCTTGTGTCGCGTGCATACAATCAAAGAATCGAAAGACTCGCTAATACCTTCCCTGCGACCCGAAGGGCTCGAGGCAGCAATGCAACGAGTTCTCACCTACACAGGGCGGCTCCCAGTGGGCCGCCTTTTTTTTGTTTCATTTGAATATTTTGTAAGAAACCGACAAAGTCGAATGGACTTTCATGTGATGCGGGCGCAGGATGTCACCCGTTCAAGGGGCGAAAACAGGGGCGCACACGGAATGGCCGAGACGGCGCACGCCGATAGCAGCTACAGGTTCGAGTGGGTTGCTGCGCCCAAGGCGCTGACGCCCTACCTCAATTCGCTGTATATCCTGCGGACGGGCGAGACAGGCGTGGCTGATATGATGCCGGCCTATTCGGGGCAATTGGTAGTGACGCTGAAGGGCGGCGGCACGATGCATTTCGCCAAGGGCGGGGCATCGCGTACCACGCCGGCCTTCCTCCAGTGCCCGCTGTTGCAGGCGCAGGAATTCGCCATCGATCCGCATACGGTCATGCTGGGCGTATCGCTCAACTTTCGCGGCTGGGCGGCGCTGACGGGCCTGCCGGTCGACGAATACAGCGACCGCTCCGTGCCTGTGGCCGATGTCTTCCCGGAAGAGATCGCCTCCCCCATGCTGGCGCTGGTCCGGCAGGCCGAAAGCGGCGAACTGGGTGAGCGCGAGGCGCTCGATCGACTGGCCCAGATTGTCGCGAGCGGGATCTCGCCCTTGTCCGAACGCCACCTGCAGGTGATCGACCGCACGCTCGAATGGCTGTCGTCCTCGCTCAAACCGGACATTGCCGATTTGCAAGACCGGCTGCCCTATTCCGAACGGCAGGTGCAACGGCTGGTGACGCGGTTCTTCGGCCAGCCGCCGGTGCGCCTGATCCGCCGTTACCGGGCGATCCGGGCCGCCACCATGCTGGCCATGCCCGACCTCACCCCCAAGCTGGAGGCCGAACTCCGCGAGGCGTTCTATGACCAGGCGCACATGATCAAGGAAATTCGCCACTTCACCGGCCGTACGCCGCGCCGCCTGCAGCCGAAGGTGGATTCGGTGGTCAAGGAAACGCTGGGCGAACCCGGCTACGGCTCGGTCGATCTGTTCGGCGGCAACCAGGACGAGGAATTGGCAAAGAGGGGCGACTGACCCCTAGTTGCTAACGACTCGCAATTGGCGGTTTTCCGTTGAAAATCGCGTCTTCCGCTCATAGCTGGCTAATCGGAACGATATTGTCCGATTAAGAAGCCATGCGCCTTTCGAACCTTGCAGACTACGCTGTCGTCACGATGAGCCAGGCAGCCCGCCATTGCGGCGGGGGCAGGGTGAGTGCGTCCGAACTGGCGTCGGAAACCGGCCTTCCTGCGCCCACGGTGCAGAAGCTGGTGAGCAAGCTGGTCGGCGCGGGCCTCCTGCGCTCGGTGCGCGGGGCAGGCGGCGGCTTGCAGCTGGCGCGGCCGGCTGCGGCGATCACGCTGGCGGACATTGTCGAGGCGGTCGAAGGGCCGATTGCGCTGACGGCCTGCGTGGAAGGCACGGATTGCTCGGTCGACCATGATTGCCGCGTGCGGCCGCACTGGCCGCTGGTGAATGAAACGCTGCGCAGCGCGCTGGCTGGTGTCAGCCTCGTGCAACTGGCGCAGGAAAAGGAACTCGCGTGAACGAGCAAGTGGACATCCAGGACCGTGAGGCCAAGGAAGCTGCCGCCAAGGTGGCCGAATACGAGCACGGCTGGTCTTCGGACATCGAAACCGAATTCGCCGAGAAGGGCCTGACCGAAGACACGGTCCGCTTCATCTCGGCCAAGAAGAACGAGCCCGAATGGATGCTCGACTGGCGCCTCAAGGCCTTCCGCATGTGGCAGGAAATGGAAGAGCCGGACTGGGCGAAGCTTGGCTATCCGGCGATCGACTACCAGGACGCCTATTACTACGCCGCGCCGAAGAAGAAGCCGGAGCTGGAATCGCTCGACGAGCTCGATCCGGCGATCCGCGAGACCTACGAGAAGCTGGGCATCCCCATCGCAGAGCAGGAAGTGCTCGCCGGGGTGAAGGGCGCGCGCAAGGTCGCGGTGGACGCGGTGTTCGACAGCGTCAGCGTCGCCACCACCTTCCGCGAGGAGCTGAAGAAGGCGGGCGTCATTTTCCTCTCGATCAGCGAGGCGATCCGCGAATATCCCGAGCTGGTGAAGAAATGGCTCGGCAAGGTGGTGCCGCAGAAGGACAATTTCTTCGCGACATTGAATTGTGCGGTCTTTTCGGACGGCACCTTCGTCTATGTGCCCGAAGGCGTGCGCTGCCCGATGGAGCTCAGCACTTATTTCCGCATCAACGCCGAGAATACCGGCCAGTTCGAACGCACGCTGATCGTCGCCGAAAAGGGCTCTTACGTCAGCTATCTCGAAGGCTGCACCGCGCCGATGCGCGACGAGAACCAGCTCCACGCCGCCGTGGTCGAACTGGTCGCGCTGGAAGATGCCGAGATCAAATATTCGACCGTCCAGAACTGGTATCCGGGCGACGAGAACGGCAAGGGCGGGATCTACAATTTCGTCACCAAGCGCGCTCTGTGCCAGGGCGCGCGCAGCAAGGTCAGCTGGACGCAGGTCGAAACCGGCAGCGCGGTGACGTGGAAATACCCCAGCTGCGTGCTCAACGGCGAAGACAGCGTGGGCGAGTTCTACTCGGTTGCGGTTACAAATAACTACCAGCAGGCCGATACGGGAACCAAAATGGTTCATAACGGCAAGGGCAGCCGCTCGACCATCATCTCCAAGGGCATTTCGGCGGGCAAGTCGAACAACACCTATCGCGGCCTCGTGCGCGTTGCGGCCAACGCCGACGGAGTGCGCAACCGCACCGAATGCGACAGCCTACTGATCGGCGACGAGTGCGGCGCGCACACCGTGCCCTATATCGAGGTGAAGAATCCGAGCGCCCAGATCGAGCACGAGGCGACCACCAGCAAGATTAGCGACGACCAACTCTTCTACGCCATGCAGCGCGGCTTGGATGACGAGGAAGCCATCGCGCTGATCGTCAACGGCTTTGCCAAAGAAGTGCTGAAAGAATTGCCGATGGAGTTCGCCGTCGAAGCGCAGAAGCTGCTGGCGATTTCGCTAGAGGGGAGTGTGGGGTGATGGAATTTCTCGACTATCTATTTCCGCTGCTAGTGGTCGGCATAGTTGGCTATGTCTTGTACAAGGCGAACCGGAACACGCGGGTCAATCGGCGATCGAAATCAGACCTCGCCAATGAGCTGTTTGCCAATACTAGAATTTCAAACACCGGATCATCCGGCGGTCATGTCGAAACCAAGCCGACAGCTCGGTTCACGCCAGCGCCCCATCATTTCCCAGTGTCCTCCTATGGCGGCAGTGAACTTCGCGCTCCGCACGGCTTTGACATCGCAGAGCCCGAGAGGCGTACGATCCCTGATAGGTTCCAAGGTGATTGGCTCTGGGAAGGTGCAACGGAGGATGCGGCTGAGCATCGCATTGCTCTTCGCGCCCAAAGTGTAACCTATATCCATGCACTTGGGGCCGAACCTGTCGTCGGGGCCTACACCCTGACGCCGGGCGATCCTGATGAAATCGCTGTGGTCACACAGCAGATGGACAATGGGGAATGGGCGTTCGCCACATATCTCTTCAAACTTCTCGAAGGCGATACCAAGTTGACGAATATTGAGAGCATGGACATGCGATGGGATCGTTTGTCGTGACTGACCGCAAAACCCTCCAGCTTCGCGATCCATCGGAAACCGCCGACGCCGCACCCGCGCTCAAGAAGAAGGGCCGCGGGTGGGAGATTTCGGAGAAGCGCCTCGACGCTCTGCACGAGCAGGCGCGCGATATGCGGCGTCACTCGACCGAAGCGCACAAGGCGCTCGCCGAGAAGTTTGCCAAGGCCGACATGGGCCCATTCACCTTCAAGCGCCACGCCGTGGTCGGCAGCGCGATCGTCGATTTTAACTGCCACAAGCTCGGCATGGCGATAATGATCGACGAGGAAGGGCAAGACGATGCCCTCGCCAAGCGCCGCGACAAGAGCCTCGAGGCGGTCGGCATCCGCGTAATGCGCATTGCCGCCAAGGACATTCTCGAAGACATGGACGCCGTCCTCCAACGTATCACTCTCGGCATGCGCAGCCGCATTGCCGACAAGAAGCAGGCGCGCCACGACCACCAGCGCAACTCCGCGCCGCGCCCCCGCTATTCCAGGGAAGACAATGCTGAAGATTGACAACCTCACCGCCGAAATCGGCGGCAAGCAGATCTTGAACGGCCTCACGCTCGAAGTGCCGGCGGGCGAGGTCCATGCGATCATGGGCCCCAATGGCGCGGGCAAATCGACGCTGTCCTATGTCCTCGGCGGCCGGCCGGGTTACGAAGTGACCGGCGGATCGGTGACGTTCAATGGCGAGGACCTGCTCGATATGGAGCCGCACGAGCGCGCGGCGGCAGGCCTGTTCCTCGGCTTCCAGTACCCGGTCGAAATTCCCGGCGTGTCGAACGTCCAGTTCCTTCGCGAGGCTTTGAATTCGCAGCGAAAACAGCGCGGGGAAGAACCGCTCTCGGGCGGCGAATTCCTCAAGCTCGCCAAGGAAAAGGCCGGGCTGCTCAAGCTCGACATGGACATGCTCAAGCGCAATGTGAACGTCGGTTTCTCCGGCGGCGAGAAGAAGCGCGCCGAAATGGTCCAGATGGGCATCCTCGATCCCTCCTTCGCCGTGCTCGACGAGACCGACAGCGGCCTCGACATCGATGCGCTGCGCGTTGTGGGCGAGGGCATCAACGCCATCATGCGCAAGGCGGACAAGGCCGTGCTGCTGATCACGCACTACCAGCGCCTGCTCGAAGTGGTGAAGCCCGACAAGGTCTCCATCCTCAGCAAGGGTACAATCGTGAAGACCGGCGGCCCCGAGCTTGCGGAGCGCCTCGAAAACGAAGGCTATGACGCGGTGATGGCGGAGCCGGCATGAGCGAAGCGGCAACCCTCCCCACCCGGCGCGACGAGGCGTGGCGCTATGCCGCGGTCGACCGGCTGCGCGACAGCGACCTTGCATGGCGCCAGATAGACGTGGTGGCGGGCGAGAGCGCGCGTGAAGTCCTGCTCATAACCGACGAAAATTCCGGCGAAACCGAAGTGACTCGCCTGCGCGTCACGGTCGGTGAAGGCGCGCGGTTCGAACTGTTTGGCGTCATTGCCTCGGCCGACTACGCCCGTATCGAAGTCGAGGTCACTCTCGGCAAGGGCGCGCATTTCGAGATGGGCGGCATCACCGTCGGCGGCCGCGACACGGTGCGCGAATTCGTCACCCGCACCACCCATGCCGAGCCCGACGGCACCAGCAACCAGACTGTCCGCGCGGTCCATTGGGGCAAGGGTACAGGCAATTTCCTCGGATCGATCGACGTTGTCCGCCACGCGCAGAAGACCGACGCGGCGCAGGACTTCAAGGGCCTGCTCCTCGAAAAGGGCGCGAGCGTGAACGCCGTGCCGCAGCTCGAAATCTTTGCCGACGATGTCAAATGCGCCCACGGCGCCACCGTCGGCCAATTGGACGAGAGCGCGCGTTTCTACATGGCGGCACGCGGCCTGGCGCCCGAGCTCTCGCGCCGCCTTCTGGTGCAGGCCTTTATCGGCGATGCGCTGGTATCGCTCGACGACGAGGACGCGCAGGAGCGCCTGCTCCAGGCCGCGCTCGACAAGCTGGACAAGCACCTGTGAGCGAGGCCGCAACCCTCACCCGAAAGGCGGACTTCCCCGGCCTCGTGACGCCGGAAGGCGAGGTCTGGCACTATCTCGACACCGCCGCCTCGGCGCAGAAGCCGCAGGCCGTGATCGATGCGATGAGCCGCGCGCTGGGCAAGGACTACGCCACCGTCCACCGCGGGGTCTATGGCCGCTCGGCGCAGATGACGCTGGGCTACGAAGCCGCCCGCCGCCGCGCGGCAGACTTCATCGGCGCAAAGTCCGAGAACGAGGTGGTCTTCGTGCGCGGGGCGACCGAGGCCATCAACCTCGTTGCCGCCACATGGGGCATGACCCGCATTGGCGAGGGCGACCGAATCATCCTCTCCACGCTCGAACATCACTCGAATATCGTGCCCTGGCAAATGCTTGCCGAGCGAACCGGAGCTGAAATCGAGGTTTGCCCCTTGACGCCAGACGGTCAGATTGACCTCGGCGCGCTCGAGGCAATGCTCACCCCGCGAACCAAACTGGTTTCTCTGGCGCATGTTTCGAATGTTCTTGGTTCGATACTCGATGCCCGGAAGGCGGCCGACCTCGCCCATTCGGTCGGCGCGAAGATTTTGCTCGACGGCTGCCAGGCCGCACCGCGCATGACGCTCGACATGGAAGCGCTCGATTGCGATTTCTATGCCTTCTCAGGCCACAAGCTTTACGGCCCCACGGGCATCGGCGTGCTGTGGGCGCGCAGCGAACTGCTCGAGCATATGCCTCCCTATCAGGGCGGCGGTGCAATGATCGACAAGGTCGCCTTCGACGGCACAACCTATGCCCCGCCCCCGCAGCGCTTCGAGGCGGGCACGCCGATGATTACCGAGGCAATCGCGCTGCACGCCGCCATCGACTATGTCGACGCGCTCGGCCCCGACCGCCTGTTCGAACACGAAAACAGGCTTGCCGCCACCTTGCGCACGGAACTGCGCAAGCTGAACGCCGTCACGCTGTTTGGCCCCGAAGAAAGCGCCGGAATCGTCTCTTTCGCGCTGGAAGGGGTGCATCCGCACGACCTCGGCACCATACTGGACGAAGAAAACGTCGCCATTCGCGCCGGACACCACTGCGCGCAGCCGCTGATGGAGCACCTTGGCGTACCCGCCACTGCGCGCGCCAGCTTCGGCCTCTACAGCGACGAAAGCGATATCGACGCGCTCATGCGCGGAATTGAAAGGACCCGGAGGATTTTCGGATGAACAAGCCTTCCGACGAACAGGATTTCATCGCCGCTCCCTCGCCGGCTGACACCGTGGTCGGCAAGCCGCCCCGCGCTCGTGTGGAAGATGCGGTCGACCCCGAAGAAACCGCGGGCGAAAAGCTCGAACGCAAGCGCGACTATCTCGAAGGCTTCCTTGCGAAAAAGCCCGAGGCGGACAGCGCCACCGGTGCGGGCGGCAAGCTGCAACAGGCGGTCATCGATGCGCTGAAGGAAATCTACGATCCGGAAATCCCGGTCAACATCTACGACCTCGGCCTGATTTACGGTGTCGAGGTCGATGACGAGTGCGACGTCACCGTCATTATGACGCTGACCACTCCGCATTGCCCGGTCGCCGAAAGCATGCCGGGCGAAGTCGAGCTGCGCGCCGCCAGCGTGCCCGGTGTCCGCGATGCCGAGGTCAATCTCGTCTGGGACCCGCCTTGGGGCCCGGAAAAGATGACCGACGAGGCGCGCCTCGAACTGGGGATGCTGTGAGAGATATTGGCCGTTCGTGTCGAGCGAAGTCGAGACACGTTCGCGCGACGGTTCTCGACTTCGCTCGAACCGAACGGATAGGTTGCGAATATGACTGAAACCACCACCCGTCCCGCCCCCAAGGCCGCAGTCATCCTCACCCCGCGTGCGGAAGAGCGCATTGCCGAACTCATGTCGAAGGCTCCCGAGGATGCCATCGGCGTAAAGCTCTCGACCCCGCGCCGCGGTTGCTCAGGCCTCGCCTATTCGGTCGATTACGTAAGCGAGGAAGCCAAGTTCGACGAGAAAATCGAAACCCCGGGGGGTGTCTTCTACATCGACGGCGCATCGGTGCTCTATCTCGTCGGCAGCACGATGGACTGGGTCGAGGACGATTTCTCTGCCGGTTTCGTGTTCGAAAACCCGAATGCCAAAGGCGCCTGCGGCTGCGGCGAAAGCTTCATGGTCTAGATTGCGCGAGGGAGGGCTGCGAACGGCCCCCCCTGCGCTTCCGGTGCTCACGGACTTCAAGTCCGCTGCGCGCCGGTTCTCGTGGAGCACCATTCTCGCTCCACCCTCACACAATCTACCGTCTGAGTGCCCTCACACAGGCAGCGCGGTCGACATCCTCGCCGTCGCTGGCGCGTCTCGCCTCCACATGCGTCGCGCTGGGCCTCGCGCCCGGCTGCAGCGGGTAGAGATAGATGTCGAGCACACAGGGGCTGCCGCTGAACTGCAGCTTCATCGCATCGCCCTCTTTGACCTCCAGTCGGGGCGCGCCGAAGATATTCGCAAGCGCGGTCGCATCGCGGCCGATGATGCCCTCTAGGCCCGGCAGGTTCATCACCTTCGGCGCGATAAAGGTCGCGGTGGACGGTGCCGCCTGTACCGGGCGCTGCGGCGGCGGACGGGTCGAGGTGACCGGTCGCTGCTCGGCAGGCGTGTAGCTCTTCGGCGTGCTCATACAGGCGGACAGGCTGCCCGCGAGCATCAGCAATGTGGCAATCTTACGCATGGGGCGACCTCGAGCGATGGACCATATGGGTGGCACTGGCCGCTCCGAGCACGGGGGCCAGCAAGTTGAGGAACGGCACAAGCAGCAGGCCTGCCACTGCCCCGCCGAGCATGAACCGCTTTCCCTGCCCGAGCGGGGCAAGCTCGCTCTCGTCCACACGGTGCCTCAGCCACACCATGTCCTGCAACTCGCGGCCCAAGAGGAAACCATTGACCGCCCAGAACAGGAGCGCGGTGCCGATACCGGTGACCAGCAGCATCACGGCGAAGGGCAGGGCAAGGAGGTTGGCCAATAAAGCGCGCAGCGTGGCGCGAATGCCGTTCTTCAGCTCCTCGCCGAAGGAAAGCGACCGCGCGGCGCTGGCCGCATCGGGATAGTGCTTCGCCTCGACCGCACGCACCACGTCCTCGGCAAAGAACTGCAGGACGAACAGCGCGACGAAGCGGAACAGCAGCCATGCACCGATAATCGTTGCGAGGACGGCCAACAGCGTACTCGCGCCACCGCCGTCCTCAAGCCCGGCCCATTCGAGCGCCGCCTCGAAGCCGAAGCTCAGCCCCCAGCCGACAACCAGGAATATTCCCAGCGTTATCAGCAGGCTCTTGAAAATGATCTGCAGGATGGCCGGGTCGCCCAATTGGCTGAAGGACAGGGCGAGGGCGCGGGGAAGCGAGTTCATTATGCCACTGGAATCGCGTGAGAGAGCGCCCAAGTCAACGCCGCCCTTGGCCTCGCTGCGATGAACGGCTAACCGCGCCCGACGAGTTACCCCAATTACCCAATTTCCCGGAGTTACCATGACCGACCCCCGCTACGACGTCGTCGCCATCGGCAATGCCATCGTCGATGTGATGGCCCCCTGCGAGGACGAGCTCATCGAAGAGCTTGAGCTTGCCAAGGGCGGGATGACGCTGGTCGATACCGAGCGCGCCAAGGAACTTTACGACGCCATGGGCCGCGCGACCGAAATTTCGGGCGGTTCGGCGGCCAACACGCTCGCCGGCATGGCCGCGCTGGGTGCGCAGTGCGCTTTCGTCGGGCAGGTCGCCAAGGACCAGCTCGGCGACATCTTCGCGCACGACATCCGCGCGGTGGGCATCGATTTCGATACCGCGCCCCGCGAAGGCGACCCGCCGACCGCTCGCTGCCTCATCTTCGTCACCCCCGATGGCGAGCGCACGATGAACACCTTCCTCGGCGCCTCGCAGTTCCTGCCGCCCGCCGCGCTCGACGAAGAGCTGATTGCGAGCGCCGGCGTGCTTTACCTCGAAGGCTACCTCTGGGATCCGGAAGAACCCCGCAGCGCCATGCGCCGGGCCATCGAAGTGGCTCGCAATGCAGGCCGCAAGGTGGCCTTCACCGCCTCGGAAAGCTTCGTCATCGACCGCCACGGCGACGATTTCCGCGCGCTGATCGAAGAGGGCAAGATCGACATCCTCTTCGTCAACGAGCACGAGCTCGCCACGCTGACCGGCGAACAGGACTTCGACGCGGGACTCGACATGCTGAAGGACAAGGTCCCCACGCTCGTCGCCACCCGAAGCGCAAAGGGCGCCGTAGCCATCCAGGGCGGGACGCGTGCCGAAGTCGCCGCCGAGCCGATCGACAAGGTCGTCGACACCACCGGCGCGGGCGACCTTTTCGCCGCCGGCTTCCTCACCGGCCACACGCGCGGCGAAGGCCTCGAGACCTGCCTCCGCATTGGCGCCATCTGTGCCGGCGAAATCATCAGCCACATCGGCGCACGCAGCGAGAAAGACCTGAAGGCGCTCGTCGCGGAAAAGCTCGGCTGAACCCGATTCGTCGATAAACTACCGGAAATCAGGAAAGCCCCGCTCCAGCAGCGGGGCTTTTTTGTGGGTGCCACATCCTTGATCCCGGAAGGCTGACTCGGGGCGATACCGTAGCGGCAGCGCTGGATGCAGGCTTCTCGCACCGTGTTGGCGCCCGAGACAATTTCACATTGCAACCTTGCGCCGCCGCTTCCGTTGGTGAAGTAAATCCGGAAATGCAGCCCGCAAATCCGGGCGCGAGAGGATGACCAGCGGAGCGTGACCCCATGAATCTCGAATTCACCCCCGAAGAACAGGCTTTCCGCGACGAGGTTCGCGCCTTCATCGAAGCGAACTATCCCAAGCACCTCGGCGATGTCGGCCTGCGCGAAGACCTCTCGCGCGAAGATTTCCTCGCCTGGCACAAGATCCTCGGCGAAAAGGGCTGGTCGGTCCCCGCATGGCCCGAACAATATGGCGGCACCGGCTGGACCCCGACGCAGCGCTATATCTGGTCGGAAGAGAACGCCCGGGTGAACGCGGTCATGCCGCTGCCCTTCGGCGTCTCGATGGTCGGCCCCGTCATCTACACTTTCGGCAGCGAGGAACAGAAGGCCAAGCACCTCCCCGGCATCCGCAGCGGCGACGTGTGGTGGTGCCAGGGTTACTCCGAGCCGGGCGCCGGCTCGGACCTCGCCTCGCTCAAGACGACCGCGGTTCGCGACGGCGACCACTACGTCATCAATGGCCAGAAGACCTGGACCACGCTGGCGCAATATGCCGACTGGGGCTTCTTCCTCTGCCGCACCGACACCGATGCCGCCAAGCCGCAGGAAGGCATCAGCTTCATCCTGGTCGACATGAAAACGCCCGGCGTGGAGGTGAAGCCAATCAAGCTTCTCGACGGCGGTTACGAGGTCAACGAAACATGGCTCACCGATGTCCGCGTTCCGGTCGAAAACCTCGTCGGCGAAGAGAACAAGGGCTGGACCTACGCCAAGTTCCTGCTCGCCCATGAACGCAGCGGCATCGCCGGTGTCGCCCGCTCCAAGCGCGGCGTCGAAAAGCTGCGCGAAATTGCTGCCAACGAGATGGTCGATGGCGAACCGCTGATCGAGGACTTCGAATTCGCGCGCAAGGTGAGCCAGCTCGAGATCGACCTCGCCGCGCTCGAAATCACCGAACTGCGCACGCTGGCAGGCGAGCAGGCGGGCAAGGGCCCGGGCCCGGAAAGCTCGATCCTCAAGATCAAGGGGACCGAAATCCAGCAGCGCCTCACCGAACTCACGCTGGAGGCCGTCGGAAGCTATGCTGCGCCCTATTATCACAGCATCGCGAACGACGATGGCAGCAATGAATATCCGGTCGGACCCGATTATTCGGCGCATGCGGCGGAAACCTATTTCAACATGCGCAAGACTTCGATCTACGGCGGATCGAACGAGATCCAGCGCAACATCATCACGAAAATGATCCTCGGCCTCTAAGGCCTGAGAGAACGAGCGGAGAGAGACCCCGTGGATTTCAACTTCACCGAAGAACAGGACATGGTTCGCGACGGCTTGTCGCGCCTCGTCCGCGAGCAATATGACTGGGAAACCCGCCGCGCGGCCATCGAGAGCGATGCCGGATGGCGGCCCGAAATCTGGGCGCAGCTGGCCGAACTCGGCATCCTCGGCATGCCGTTTAGCGAAGAAGTCGGCGGTTTCGGCGGCGGCGCGGTCGATGCGATGATCGTGATGGAGGAATTCGGCAAGGGCCTCGTAGTCGAGCCTTTCGTCCCCACCGTGGTCTGCGCAGGCGGCTTCCTCAAGCATGCGGGCAGCGAGGCGCAGCGCGAGGAGCACCTCTCGGCCATCATCGACGGCAGCCGCGTCTTCTCCTTCGCCTACGCCGAACCGCGCGGGCGCTACAATTATGCCGACCTCGAAACCACGGCGAAAAAGGACGGCGACGGCTATGTCCTCAATGGCCACAAGGCCGTCGTCATCGGCGCGCCCTGGGCGAGCCACCTCGTCGTCACCGCGCGCACCGGCGGCGACCGGCGTGACAGCGAAGGCGTGAGCGTCTTCATCGTCGACAAGTCGGCTGATGGCATCACCACGCGCGACTACGAGACGGTCGATGGCCGCCGCGCCTCGGAAGTCTATTTCGAGAATGTCTCGGTCCCCGCCGATGCGCTCATCGGCGAGGAAGGCGCTGCCCTGCCGCTGATAGAGCAAGTCACCGACGAAGCGATCGCCGCCCAGTGCGCCGAAGCCTGCGGAGCGATGAAGGTCGCCCACGCCATGACGCTCGAATATTCCAAGCAGCGCAAGCAGTTCGGCGTGCCGATCGGCAAGTTCCAGGTGCTGCAGCACCGCATGGTCGACATGTACACCGCTTACGAGACCGCCGTCTCGCTGACCTATCTCGCCACGCTCAAGCTCGACGCAGGCGAAAAGGAGCGCAAACGCGCCGCCTCGTCAGCCAAGGTCGGCGTCGGCCAGTCGGCCCGCTTCATCGGGCAGGAAGCGGTGCAGATCCACGGCGGCAACGGCGTGACCGACGAATACGCTATTGGTCACTACTTCAAGCGGTTGACGATCTTCGAAAGCGAATTCGGCAGCGTGGACCATCATTTGAAGCGACATGTGTCGCTCGCTTAGCGGCACCCTCGCTTAGAGGCAGTCGCCTCTCGCCAGATAGCGACCATCGAACCGCATGGGGACGGCGGTCAACGTGCCGTCTCCCTCCTGCCTCTGTGCGTTGATGTGGAGGTGCGGCTCCTCGGTGTTTCCGGAATTGCCCGCGAGACCGAGTGGCTGACCCCGTGTCACTTCGCCGCCCACATCAACGGCGAGCGTGCCGGGCTGGAAATGTGCCAGCAGGACATCGGCGGCCTTGCATTGCAGCAAGACATAATTCGAGCCGTCCAGCGACCGGTTGGCATGACCCGGGGCGACATCGGGTTTGCCGTCAACGGCCTCGCTGACCACGCCGTCGCATGGTGCCACGACCTTGCTGCCATAGACGGCGTAATCGCCGAGCGCGGCAGGTTTGGGCGATAGCGAGCGGTCCGCCAGGGTGCGAAATCCGAAGCGGTTAAGGCGGATGAAGTCTACCGAATGCTTTTCGTAACTGGCGGCGGTCTTGTCGCTCTCGACATAATGCAGGTTGAGTGCGAGCGATGAGCCACCCGATAGGACACAGTGACCGGCAACCTCTGCAAAGGGCGACGACAGTTCGATTGCTTCCTCTGCCGGGGCGATGCGACCCGCAACGCCCTGCCATATGAGGATTAGGCCGGGTATCGCGGTGAGAGCGGCGAGTATTATCTGGAGGCTTCGCAACCTCGCCGGGTTCTTGACGGGCATTCGCCACCAACGCAGGCAGGCGAGCAGGAACAGGACCAGATAGACCGCCGCGCCCCATATCGGCGGATAGACCCAAACGCCGCTCAGCACGATGCCGAACACGAGCGCTCCTGCGCTGGCGGTGTAGAGCAGGCGCCAAAGCCGTGTCGGGCGACCCGCAAGGAACAAGCTCGCGACGAGCGCAAGCAGGACCATGTTCTGGAAGATCAATCCTGTAAGCAGCATGTGCTTGGGCTAGCCATGCCGCTCCCGGCGCACTTCCCTTTGCCCGATGTCGCGGCGGCAGAAGCCGTCCGTGAAGTCTATCGCATCAACCGCAGCATAGGCGTTGCGTTGCGCTTCGGTGGCGCTTGAGCCCTTGGCGGTGACGTTGAGTACGCGGCCGCCGCTCGAGACGAGCTGGTCGCCCTCGCGGCTGGTTCCGGCGTGGAAGACCTTGGCGCCGTTTGCCTCGGCATTACCCAGATCGATGCTGCCGCCCTTCTTCGGCGTGCCGGGATAACCCTCTGCCGCCATCACCACGGTCAGAGCGAAGTCGTCGCTCATCTTCGGCGCTTCGATTTCGCCCAGACGCTGCTCGGCACACGCCACCATGAGTTCGACGAGATCGCTTTCCAGCCGCATCATCAGCACCTGGCATTCGGGGTCGCCGAAGCGGACATTGTATTCGATCAGCTGCGGGCCGGTCTTGGTCAGCATCAGTCCGGCGTAGAGCACGCCGACATAGGGCATGCCTTCCTCGCGCATGGTGCGCACGGTCGGCTCGATGATTTCCTTCATCGCCTGCTCGCGCAGCGCGTCGGTCAGCACCGGTGCAGGCGAATAGGCGCCCATGCCGCCGGTGTTGGGGCCCTCGTCGCCATCGCCCACGCGCTTGTGGTCCTGCGCGCTGGCGAGCGGGACGATGGTCTCGCCGTCGGTCAGCGCGAAGAAGCTGGCTTCCTCGCCGGTCAGGAATTCCTCGATGACGACTTCGGCCCCGGCGCTGCCGAACTTGCCGTCGAACATTTCGGAGAGCGCGTGCTGCGCGTCCTCGCGGGTTTCGGCGATGACCACGCCCTTGCCCGCCGCGAGGCCATCGGCCTTGAGGACGAAAGGCGCATCGAAGCGCTTCAACTTGCCCCATGCCTCTTCGAGCGAAGCGGTGCGGTAGTATTTGGCCGTGGGAATGCTCGCGCGCTCGCACAAATCCTTGGTGAAGCCCTTGCTGCCTTCCAATTGCGCGGCGGCTTTCGAGGGGCCGAAGGCGAGGACGCCTGCATCCTTCAATGTGTCGGCCAGTCCTTCGACCAGCGGGCCTTCGGGGCCGATGACCACGAGGCCGATGCTGTTTTCTTCGCAGAACTTGACCACGGCGACGTGGTCGCTGCTATCGAGCGCCACGCATTGCGCGCATTCTTCCATGCCGGGGTTGCCGGGGCTCGCCCACAGCTTGTCGCATTGGGGCGATTGCGCCAGTTTCCACGCCAGCGCATGTTCGCGCCCGCCGCTGCCCAGCAAAAGGATATTCATGGCTGCCGATTTTCCCACCGATGATGACACTGACGGCTTGGTAGCGAGGTCCCGCCCCGGCGACAACGCCGAGCCGCTGTCGGTGAGCGAAATCTCGAATATATTGAAGCGCACGGTGGAGGACCGTTTCGGCTTCGTGCGGCTGCGCGGCGAATTGTCGGGGGTGAAGCGCGCGGCTTCGGGGCATCTCTACGCTGCGCTCAAGGACGAGAAGGCGGTCATCGATGCGGTCATGTGGCGGGGCAATACGCAGCGCCTGCCCTTCAATCCGGAGGACGGGCTGGAGGTGGTCGCCTCCGGCAAGCTGACGACTTATCCGGGCCGCTCAAAATACCAGATCGTCGTCGAGCGGATGGAGCTGGCAGGTGAAGGCGCGCTGCTGGCGCTGCTCGAGAAGACCCGCGCAAGGCTGGCCGCAGAGGGGCTGTTCGACGAGCGCCGCAAACGCGCGCTCCCCTTCCTGCCGCGCACCATCGGCGTGGTGACCTCGCCCACCGGCGCGGTGATTCGTGACATCCTCCACCGCCTCGCCGACCGTTTCCCGAGCCGGGTGGTGGTGTGGCCGGTGCTGGTTCAGGGGCAGGGCGCGGCGGGCCAGGTCGCCAATGCCGTGCGCGGTTTCTCGAAACTGCCTGTGGGCCATCCCGACCGCCCCGACCTCGTCATCGTCGCGCGCGGGGGCGGGTCCATCGAGGATTTGTGGAGCTTCAACGAGGAAGAGGTGGTGCGCGCCATCGCCGAATGCTCGATCCCCACCATCAGCGCGGTGGGGCACGAGACCGACACCACGCTTGCCGATTTCGCCGCCGATCGCCGTGCGCCCACACCCACTGCGGCCGCGGAGATTGCCGTGCCGGTGCGCGCCGAACTCGCCGCGACGCTGGCCGATTTCGGCGCGCGCAAGAAGCGGGCGATTCTGCGGCCCGTGCAATTGGGACGCGAGCGGCTGGAGCACCGCGCCGACCGCCTGCCAACGCCCGAAGCGCTGCTGCAACCGCAGGCGCAGCGGCTGGATGACCTCTCGACTCGCCTCGGGCACGGCCTGCGCGAACGGGCGGCGCGGGCGCGCGAACGGCTCCAGTCCGACCGCGCGCGCCTGAATGCCCCGCTGTTGAAGAGCCGCGTGGCGCAGGCGCAGGAGCGGCTGTCGGCAGTGGCGAGGCTGATGGTCTCGCTCGACCCCGACAATGTGCTGAAGCGCGGCTATGTGCGCGTAGTCGGGCCGCAGGGGACCGTCACCGACAAGGCTGAGGCCGCAAAGCACGCCGCGCTGACTCTCAAATTCCGCGATGGAGAGCTCGCTGTTTCGACCGGCGATGCGCCGCCTTCCGCTCCCAAGCCTTCGCCCAAGCGCAAAGCGGCGCCCAAGGGAACGCCGCCCGCGCAGGATGATTTGTTCGGATAGGCGCACCCTGCTAGGGAAGACCCCATGCTGATGAACAAGAATTCCGGCCCCGCTTCGGGCGAGGCCAAGCTGCAATATGGCCCCAACGGTTTCCGCGTGCTGCGCACCGGCAACCACGTTTTCTGCGCCGCCAGCGGCGTGCCGATTGCGCTGGAAGAACTGCGCTACTGGTCGGTCGAGTACCAGGAGGCCTATGCCACGCCGCAGCTTGCCACCGAGCGGCTGAAACCGTGACATTGCGAAGGGCCGCGCCGCTCTTCCTCCTGCTCCTGGCCAGCGCCTGCACGGTCGCCACGCCCAATTCCGACATAGTCACCAATTCCGAAGCCGTTGCGGCGGAGCAGGCTGCTGCGCCTAAGCCCGTCCCAACGGCGGAACCCGAAGTGGTGGAGGCTGCTCCTGCGCCGCCGCCCATCCAGCGGCTCGACCTTGGTATCGCCATCAAGGAAGCGGAACTGACGCAAGGCGGCTGGGTCCGCGGCAAGCTCCCCCAAGGCACGCAGGAGGCCATGCTCGGCGACGAGGTGGTCGATTTCGACGAGGATGGCAATTTCTTCGCCGCCTTCGACCGCGATGCGCCCGAATCGCTGCTTCTCACCGCCTACCACCGCATTGGCCGGAGCATTTCGCTCCCGCTCGCCATTTCCCCGCGCGAATGGGATATCGAGCGGGTCAATGTGCCCTTGCGCCCCAGCGGCACCAGCGAGGAGTGGTGGGAACGGCGCGAACCCGAATGGCTCGCCATCAAGGAAGCGCGCGACAAGGAAACCGGCGCGCAAGGCTGGCGGCAGCAGTTCGTCTGGCCGGTAACCGGGCGCATCTCGGGCCGGTTCGGCCGCCAGCGCATCTACCAGGGCGAGCCGGGCAGCTATCACTCAGGGCTGGACATCGCGCCGGGCAATGGCGTGCCCTTCGTCTCGCCCGCCGACGGCGTGGTGGTGCTCGCGCGGACCGGTTTCAGTCTCGAGGGAGGCATCGTCATCGTCGACCATGGCGCAGGCCTCAACAGCGCATTCATCCACCTCTCGCGCCTGTCGGTGGCCGAGGGTGACGTGGTGAAGCAGGGCCAGCAGCTCGGCAATGTCGGCTCCTCGGGCCGCGCGACGGGGCCGCACCTCCACTGGAGCCTCGTGTGGAAGGACAGCCGCCTCGACCCGCTGCTGTTTCTCCCGCCCATGCCCTGACGCCGCCGCTAAGCTAAGCGAAAGACTGGCTGGTCCATGGGCGCGCCAATGAAGCGGAAAATCCTCGCCTGCCTGATCGCACTTGGCCTTGCGCCGGGGACATTCGTGCGCAGCGAACCCGCGCCGCCCGATTACACCTCGCCCGTTACCGTGACCGAGCTGGAGGTCGAAGAAGCGTCCTCCGGTCCGCTGACGCTCGAAGGCGCGTGGTTGCTCGAGAGCGAGAACGACCATTTCGGCGGCTATTCCGCGCTCATCGCCTGGCACGAGGACGAGTTCCTTGCCGCAAACGATGCCGGGCGGCTGATGCATTTGCCGAGGCCCGACTGGCGCGATGCGCCACCCGCACTGGGCGCCTTCCTCAACTTTGCGCGAGTGGACAAGATGAATGTCGACATCGAGTCGCTCACTTTCGATCCCGAAACGGGCGAGGTCTGGGCAGGGCTCGAATGGGCGCAGCAAATCATCCGTTTTTCCCCACGCCTGCAGAAGCGCGCTTCAATAAACCCGCCCGAAATGAAGGATTGGGGAGGCAATTCGGGCCCCGAAGCCCTCGCCCGGCTGCAGGATGGCAGTTTCATTGTCATCGAGGAGCGCGCGCTGGCCGATGGCTTGCACGAGGCGCTGCTTTTCGATGGCGATCCGACTGACGGGATGGAGCCCTTGCGCTTCACCTTCGAAGGTCGTGAGGGCTATCGTCCCTCGGATGCGACTGTACTTCCCGACGGGCGGCTGCTGGTCCTGCTGCGCGGCCTGCGGCTTGGCCTGCCGCCGCGTTTCACCACCATGCTGGTGATGGCCGAGCCCGAGAAGATCGAGGAAAACACCGTCCTGCCAAGCCGTGTCCTCGCCCGTATCGACCCGGCCTTCCCTTCCGAAAACTACGAAGGCCTCGCAGTGACCGATGATGGCGGCGGCCGCCTAAGCCTGTGGCTCATTTCGGACGACAATTTCGCCAGCTACCAGCGCACCATCCTGCTCAAACTCGGCTGGGATGTATCGGGCCGCAGGCAGGCACGACAAAAGGCGCGCAGGTAGGCCCTGCGCGCCTTTTGAAAATTCTCGTAAAGGAACAGCGCCAAAGCGCCGCAATCGCTTAGGAAGCGGCTGCGGCCTTCTTCAGCTCGCGCTTCACCTTCAGCGCGTTGGCCGAAAGCTTCTCGTCCTTGGTCTTCATCAGCCAGTTGTCGAGGCCGCCATTGTGCTCGACCGAACGCAGGCCCTGCGTCGAGACGCGGAACTTGAAGCTGCGGTCCAGCTTCTCGCTCATCAGCGTGACGTTCTGCAGGTTGGGCAGGAAGACGCGCTTGGTCTTGTTGTTGGCGTGGCTCACATTGTTGCCGACCTGGCGGCCCTTGCCGGTGAGTTCGCAAATACGCGACATGATAAGTCTCTTCGTTCGAATGGGCGGGCGAGTTCCCTTGGCCGCGTCAAGCGGTGCGGGTCTCATTATTCCCGGAAAGCGGCGCGCATAGCGGTGAGGGTGCGAATCGTCAAGCGCGTTGCGCGCTGGCCCGCCGGGGGCTAGCGAGGCGCTGCTATGACAGGCTGGACCCTCCCGCAACCCATGAAACGCGCGCTCGAGCTGGCCGAGGCGAGCGCAGCCGCGGGCGAGGTGCCGGTGGGCGCGGTCATCACCCGCGGCGGCGAAGTGATTGCCGAGGCGCACAACACCCCGCGCGATACCTGCGACCCCACCGCCCATGCCGAAATCCTCGCGATTCGCCGCGCGGCCGAGGCGCTGGGGCAGGAACGCCTCACCGACTGCGAACTTTGGGTCACGCTGGAGCCCTGCGCCATGTGCGCCGGCGCCATCGTCCACGCGCGGCTGGCAAAGGTCTATTACGGCGCGAGCGACCCCAAGGGCGGCGCGGTGGAACACGGCGCACGGGTGTTCGAGCAGGAGCAATGCCTGCACAAGCCGGAGGTCTATGCAGGGCTGGGCGAGGCGCGCGCGGCCGAGATGCTGCGGGAGTTCTTCAGGGAGCGGCGCTAGGAGCAGCCTGCCAGACTCCGGCAGATTTGCGTGAGTCCGAGAGACATGCTCTTGTGGCGCACCTGACCGGGTTGCTGGAGGGGACTGACATGAAGCTTTTCGCTATCGCTGCCGTACTCGCAGTTTCACTGGCCGGGTGCTCGCCCGAAGAGGCCCGGACTGAAACGCCCGGCACCAATATCCTCGAACTCGAGGTGCAGGGCCTGGCCTTTGTCGGGCCGGACACGGTCAAGTCGGGCTGGACGACCATTCGTGTCGTGAACAAAGGCGGGATGACCCACCATGCGCTCGTCTATCGGCTGCCTGACGGCATCACCGCGCAAATGGTGGATGAGCAAGTCGTGGTTCCGATCCAGAAGAGCCTGACCGCCGCCATTGCCGGAGACACGCAAAAGGCTGCCGAGATTGCAGCGACCATGCCGGCGTGGGTTGGCGATCTCACTTGGCTCGGCGGACCCGGGATGATGTCCGACGGGGTGACCGGTGAGGCGACGATGTATCTGGAACCGGGAAACTACATCGTCGAGTGTTATGTGAAGACCAACGGTGTCCAGCACAATTACAACCCCGAGCCGGGCGAACTGGGTATGGTTTTCCCGCTGACGGTCCTTGCCGAGGATGGCGGCATGGCCGAACCCGATGCCAATGTAACGCTCACGCTTTCCAACAATGGCTACGAGATTACCGACGGGGCTTTCGTGGCGGGCGAGAATTCGGTGCGAGCCGTGTTTGCCGAGCAGAGACTCTATAATGATTTCGTCGGGCACGACGCGCATGTGTTCCGCATCGCGGAGGATACCGATATCGATGCAGCTGCGAGCTGGCCGGATTTCTTCCCCGTCGATGGCCAGCAGACTCCCGCACCCGCCAGTTTCGTGGGCGGCATCCACGATATGCCGCAGGGCGCCACGGGATATTTCAAACTGACTCTGGAGCCGGGTGATTACGGCATCACGGCTGAAATTCCCGATGCCAGGCAGAGCGGATTCTTCAAGCGGTTCGGTGTCGGCGCGAATTGACGGCTACAACCCCCGCCAAATCTTCGCTGCCTCATCATCGCTCACCCCGAACCGCGCCTTCTCGCAAGTCTTGGGCATGAAGCGCTTGTCGTAGCAGAGGCGCAGTTCTTCAAGCCATCCCTTGCGGTCGAGGTGGACGCCGATGGCTTCGGGAAACCAGCCTGGGTTCGCGTCGGCGAGGCGGGTGCGGATGGTGCCGGCGGTGAGGCCATCCTCGCGGCTGATGCGGACGAAGTCGGGCCAGCGCAGTCCATTATAGAGGATACGCGTGACCTTGAGGTAGGTTGCGGGCGCATTTGCCATGCAGGTGCCGTGTTTTTCCCATTGGCGAGTAACCAGACGCGCATCGGGGCTGATGCAGAGGTTCTTGCGTAGCTCGGCAGCGCGCATGTCGCTGCCGCCGCACCATTGCGGCCAGCTGCGCCCGCTTTCGGGCCACAGGCCGTGGACGGTGAAGCCGAAGCGCCCTTCGCGGCCCGAGCACTGGCGGGCGTGGCGCTTGTCGTCTTCGCGGAAACGGCAGAATTCGGGCGCCCAGCTCAGCGCCAGCGTGTAGCCGGTGACGGGGAGGCGGCGCAGGCGCTCGGTGTCGACCTCGGGCACGCTGACCTCGCGCGGAAGCGAGCACTGGAAGGCCTGCGCACGGGCGAGGGCGGGCGCAGCAAGCGCGGCCCCGGCCAGCAGGCAGGCGAATGTCCTAACTATTGTCCGTCGTCGCCACATCGGTGCCCGCGAACCAGCGGTTCGAAGCGGGCAGGAAGGTGAAAACCACCGCCACCGCCTGCAGGGCTACCGATGCAACGCCGACAATGACGCTGCTTCCCTGCTCCTCAGCCAGGACCTGTGACAGCTCCCACCCCTGCCACAGCACTGCGGCCGCAAGGAGGTAGCGCACGAAGCCGATGCGCAGCCTTGCGACCATGAACATGAGCAACAGCATCATGCCCACGACGAACAGGATGGTGGTCACGAGCAGCGTGTCGGGGTCTAGTCCGCGGCGCGTCAGGTCTCCGCCTGCTGCCAGCTTCAGCGCCTCGTAATCGCGCACCGAATTGGCGAGGTAGAGGCCGATGGCCCCGAAATAGAGCAATTCGAACGTGCGAATGGCCTTGGGGCGCATCCTCAGTCTCCCGCGCCCTATTCAGCGCCCTTCTTGGCGGCGAACCACTCCTGCGAATCGGGCTTGAACAGCATCCAGACAGACAGCAGTGACAGGATGGTGGCAATGACGCCCGGAATATGCGCCATTCCGAAGCCGCCGACCTCTTCATAGCCCGTGACCATGGTCACGAGCCCGTATGCGATCAGGGCGATGTAGATCCATTTGACGAATTCGATGCGCATGAGCGAAATCAGCGCCCAGATGGCCACGTTGATGCCGATCCCGATGATGAAGCTGATGACGATGATGCCCGCCATGGTGCCTTCGCCCATCATGCCGTCGAGCTCGGCCATTTCGGCAGCCATCACTTCCTGCATGTCCGCCCAGCCGAGCACCAGGCCGACCACGCTCAGCGCAATCGATGCCCAGAAGAGCATGTCGAACTTCTTCATTGAATCAGGTTTTTGCATGTGACCCCTACTCCCGTTTAAATCCCTCGGGAGGATGTCTGCGCGAAAATCAGAGCGGGGTAAAGTCCAGACCGACGTCTGCGGCAGGCGCGCTCTGGGTAAGTCTTCCGACCGACACGAAATCGACACCGGTCGCCGCCTTGGCTTGGATAGTTTCGAGGTTGATGCCGCCGCTGGCTTCGGTCGGAACGCGGCCTGCCACCAGCGCGACGGCTTCACGCAAGGTGTCTGGCTCCATGTTGTCGAGCAGCAGGCGGGTGGCACCTGCCTCCAGTGCGGGCTCGATCTGGTCGATGCGGTCGACTTCGCAGATGATGTCCTTCACCCCCGCCTCGACCGCGCGGCGCACGGCCTCGCCCACGCTGCCTGCAACGAGGACGTGGTTGTCCTTGATCATCGCGGCATCCCACAGGCCCATGCGATGGTTCGCCCCGCCGCCCATGCGCACGGCGTATTTCTCGAGATGGCGCAGGCCGGGGATGGTCTTGCGCGTGTCGAGCAACGTGCAATCGGGATTGTCCATCGCAGCGACGTATTCGGCGACCATGGTGGCGATGCCCGAGAGGTGCTGCACAGTGTTGAGCGCCGCGCGTTCGGCGGTGAGCATGGCACGCGCATTGCCTTCGAGCCGCATCAGGTCGGTACCTGCGGGCACCTTGGCGCCTTCATCGACGAGGATGTTGATCGTCATGTTCGGGTCGAGTGCGCGAAAGAACGCCTCGGCCACGGGAAGCCCCGCGACGTGGATCGCGTCACGCGTGTCCATCACACCCGAAAAGCGAGCGTCCGCCGGAATGACGCTCTCGCTGGTCACATCGCGCCCGCCCCCTGGGAGGCCCTCACCAAGGTCCTCCGCCAGCGTCTCGCGGACGAATTGGTCGAGGTCGAAGCCGGTCAATTGGAAACTCATGGAACTCCGTTCGTGTCGAGCGAAGTCGAGACACACCAGATCGCGCTATCTCGACTACGCGCTTCGCGCTCCGCTCGATACGAACGGAGGATGGGGCTTAGTGTACGAACCTTGCGACCACGTCCCTGTAGCTGCGTGACACCTTCACCTCGGCACCGCTGTCGAGCACGAGGAAGCATTCGCCATTGGTATGCGGTTTCACCTGCCGCACCTGGTCGAGGTTGACGATGGTCGAGCGATGCACGCGCTGGAAGGTACGCGGGTCGAGACGGCGCTCGAGGTCCTTCATCGTCTCGCGCAAGATGAGCGAATTGTCGCCCGTGTAGATGCACATGTAATCGCCCGCGGCCTCGATATGCTCGATCGTGTCGACCTCGACGCGGAAGATCTGGCCGCGGTCCTTCACATTGATGAGCTTTTCATAGCGTCCGGCGGCTTCGGCATCCTCGCCCTCGATGTCCTGCGCCGCTTCGGGAGCGACTTCGGACAAGACGCCGCGCAGGCGGTCGGCCTCTTCGCTGCTCTTCTTTTCGGCAAGGCGCTGGCGAACGCGCTCGATCGTGTCGGCGAGCTTGTCCTCGTCGACCGGTTTCATCAGGTAATTGACCGCATTCGCTTCGAAGGCGCGGATCGCATGCTCCTGGAAGGCGGTGACGAAGACGAACAGCGGCGGTTCGATTTCCATCACGCCCTGCACCACAGAAAAGCCGTCGAAGCCGGGCATCTGGATGTCGAGGAAGACGAGGTCGGGCTTCAGCGTCTTGATCGCGCGGATGGCCTCGCGCCCGTTCTGGCAGGTTTCGATCACCTCGACGTCCTCGAACGGTTCCAGCCTCAGCTGGAGGCCCTGGATGGCGAGTTTCTCGTCGTCGACGAGGATCGTTCGGATAGTCATTTCGCAGTACTTACCTTTGCGGGGGGATTCGGGGTATCAACGGTCGAGGGGCTGGAGGGTTTCGGCAGGGCTGTCGCCTTGTCTGCGGCAGACGGCTCCACCTCATCGGCGAATTCGTGCGGAAGCTCGATAATCACCGTAAAACCGCCGCTTTCGGGGCTGCGGATTTCGAAACGGTGATCATCGCCGTAAGCCTGCGCCAGCCGGTCGCGGATATTGGCGAGGCCGACCCCGGTCGAATCGCGGCGCTTGTGCGTGGCCATGACCGCGGGAAGATCGTCCGCCACCCCGCCCACATCGACACCCGGACCCGTATCGGAGACGGTGACGCGCAGCCGCGGCCCGACGATTTGCGCCAGCAGCGAGATTTCGGCGCCCTCTTCCTGCGGGCTGACGCCGTATTTGATCGCGTTCTCGATCAGCGGCTGGAGCAGCATGGAAGGAATTTGCGCCTTGGCCGCGCGGTCCTCGATGCGGAAGTTGGTCTGCAAGCGCTCCTCGAAGCGCATGCGCTCGATCTCGAGGTAGAGTTTCAGCGTTTCGACTTCCTGCGCAACGGTGACCTTGCCCCCCGGCTGGGTGACAAGCGTGTGCCTGAGGAAGCTCGACAGCCGCGTAAGCATGGCATTGGCGGGCTTGGTCTGGTTGAGGAGCACGAGCGTCGAAATCGAATTCAGCGTGTTGAAGAGGAAATGCGGGTTGAGCTGGTAACGCAGCATCGCGAGCTGCGCGCTGGTCGCCTGTGCCTCCAAGCGCTCAAGCCGGTCAGCCTGCTGTTCGACTTGGAGGAAGAAATTGATCGCGTAATACAGCGCCGACCATGCACCCAGCAGCGTCAAATCGAAAAAGTAAATGCCGATGAAAATGCGGACGAAGCCGGTTTCCGACGAGGGCCGCGTGAGGCCTAGCACCCAGCTATCGATGAAGGAGAAGATGCCCACTGCCAGCGCCAGCGCGATCGCCGTGCCGCCCCATGTCACAAGCGGTCTCTGCTTTATGAGAAATGCGTAGACCACCGAGAGGATCAGGCTGATGGAAAAGCCGGTAATCGTCGCGATCAGGATGACGAAAAAGAACTCTAGCGGCTGGCCGTTGGCGAAGGCCGACATGGCGCGCAGCAGCGCGCTGCCGCCCCAGCCGATGAGCTGGAGATTCCAGAACGCCTGGTTCTTGTTGTCGAAGAACGGCGTCGGTTTGAGGGGCAACACGGCCATCTGCGGGGCCTCCTAGCCCAATTGCGTGATGCTTTGCCAGCAGCTACTCTCCTCCACGTAGTTGGAGAGAGCCGATGAACAAGCCCGAAAACCTAGCCCATTCGCTCGCCGAGCGCGCAAAGTTTCGCGAAATGAAGGAAGGCACGAAGGAAGACTGGGCCATCATCGGCGCGGAATACCGCGAATTCGCGAAGGATTTGCCCGATCGCGTGCTCGAACACCTGAAACTGCTCGACGGAGATTTCGGCGGATTCCCCGTGTGCAGGCTCGAGCATTCGCTGCAGACCGCGACTCGCGCGCATCGCGACGGGCGGGGCGAGCAATATGTCGTGATGGCGCTGCTCCACGACATCGGCGATACGCTGGGAAGCTACAACCACCCCGAGGTCGCCGCGGCCATCATCAAGCCCTTCGTTACCGAGGAAGTTCACTGGATTTGCCAGAACCACGGCGCGTTCCAGGGCTATTACTATTTCCACCATCTCGGCATGGACAAGGATATTCGCGAGAAATTCCGCGACAATCCGCACTTCGAGGCCTGCGCGGAATTCTGCGAGAAATACGACCAGGCCGCTTTCGACCCCGATTACGAGAGCGAACCACTCGAATTCTTCGAGCCGATGGTGCGCCGCGTGATGGCGAAGCCGCTTGCCTCGATGTACGCCAAGGCGGTCGAGGAATAGCCGTTATTCGGCCGGTGCGGCGGGAAAGCGCTGCGACCAGTCGGCTTCGCCCGGTTTCCAGTCATTGGCGGCGACCAGCCGTTTGAGCGCAGCCGTCTCGGCGACGATCATCGCCAGCCTTTCGTCCCAGCCGTCATGCGTGCGCTTGCGCAAGAGGCCGCCCGAGTGTTTTGGGCCCCAGGCGCGCATCCAGTCGGCGGCAGCTTCGGGCTTGTAGCCTGCGTTGAAGAGCAGCCATGGCATCATCCGGTCGGCCTCGCGCTCGCTGTTACGCGTCTTGCGCCAGCCCCAGCGCTCGCTTTCCTTGCGCCGCGCATGGCCCTGGATGACATGGGCCAGTTCATGCGCGACGGCGGCGGCGAAGACTTCGCGCGGGAGCCCGAAGCCCATGAAACCTTCGCCGAAAAACACCGTGTCAGCGCTTGCATAGGCTTCGTCGTCGCCCGTCAGGCGGAACTTGGCGGCGCAGGTTTCGACGCCGTCGATGACAGTCTCGCCGCCACGATCGGTGAACGACAGGCCGACGCGGCCATCTTCGAGGCTGTGCGCAATCGCCTCCTCGATCTGGAGGGTGCGTTTGACCGTGGGGCGCGTCGGTTTCCAGCGCTGATCGACCTGCGCCAAGTCGACGGCGAACAGCGTGCGATTGACCTTCACGCCCGCACGCTCGGCAGGCGAGCCGCTCGCCACCGCCTGCACGCCGATATCGCCTGCGAGCGACAGCGCGGCACGCACCTCGTCGGCACGCGCGTAATTGGCGGCGTCATGGATCATCAGCCCGATGGAGGGTGCGGTGGACGGGCAGAAGGCCCTGTTTGCGCGGGCGAGTTGCCAGCCGATGTCGAAAAGCCGGCCTTCGCGCTGCTGGAACTGCGCAAACGGGTTGGGATGCTCCTCGGCCTTGGCTGCTGCCGGTGCAGCAACGAGCGCCAGCATTATCGGGAGCGCGACCGCACGCATGGGTCAGCCTTCGGCGTCTTCGATATATTGCGCGAGGCGGTCATAGCCGACGGCGCCTTCGAAGACCTGGTCACCAACCACCCAACTGGGCGTGCCGGTGAAGCCGAGCTGGCGGGCCATCGCATCGTTTCGGGCAAGCTCGGCGGTCACCTCGTCGGATTCGCCATAGGTGCGTGCCACGTCCATATCGACGCCTGCCGTGCGCGCCGCCGCCGCGACGTTTTCTGCTGTCGGTGTGCCCAGCGCAAACAGCGCGTGGTAAAATGCATCGTACTTGCCCTGCTTGGCAGCGGCGAGGCCCATGCGAGCCGAGACTTCGCTGCCGTTGAAGATGGGCCATTCGCGCACGACCACGCGAAGGTCGGGGTCGGCTGCGATGAGGCGGTCGACATCGGCCACCGTCGCGCGGCAGTATCCGCATGCATAATCGGTGAATTTCACCAGAGTCTTCGAACCATTCGGGTTGCCCAGCACTGCCCCCTCGAAGGGTCGCGAAACATTGCCCTTAATCGAGGCAAGCTGCTGGCGCGCTTCCTGCGTCTGGTAGGCGTTCGCCATTTCCGGAAGGATGTCCGGATTGGAAACGAGGTACTCGCGCGTATTCGCGTCCCCCAGCCCGCTGTAAGTGAAGGCTGCAGCCCCGGCAAAACCGGCGACCAGCGCAACCAGGACTGTCGTCAAATATCTCATCATTGCCCCGTCCTTGAATATCCTAGCGCCGCCTGCGCCCCTCGCAGGCGCGCTTGTCGGCCTCGCAGGCTTGCTCCATCAGCGCGCGCGCCTCATGCGCGATATCGGTCGCGCGAATCCAGTCCGGCGAACCATAGGGAAGCCCCGCCTCTGCCGCCTGTGCGCTGCGTAGCGCGAGCGGGTACTGGCGGTTCATCACCTGCTGTTCGGCGCTGGCCAGCCGTGCGCGCGGCATGTCGCCCCGCGCGGCGTAGACTACGCCAAGCTGGTACCATGCGAAGGGGTTGTAGCGGTCGCGTCCCACCGCGGCACGCAACACGCGCTCGGCCTCTTCGTAGTGGCTCTCGTCTTCGGTGGCGATGAGCGCGTGGCCCAGCATGGACGCAATCAGCGGCTGGGCGCGGGTCAGTTCGACTGCCTTGCGCAAGGGCACGATTGCCTCTTCCGGACGTCCTGACTCGAGCAGCACCTGCCCCTTCAGTTCGAGGAAATAGGGGTCCTCCGGCGAACGCTCGATAAGCGCGTCGGCCGCCTCAAGCGCGCGGTCGATGCGCGCTTCCTTGTGGTAGGCATAGGCGCGCGCAACGAGCGCCGGGGTCGAGCTGTCGGTCTCGGGATAGTCGCGCAGCGTGAACTCGGGATTGGCGACATAGCCCTGCAGCTTGGCTTTCACGCGCTGGAAGCGCGTCTCCCATGCTTCGTCGAGCGGTGCGTCCCATGCCGGGTCGACCTCGTAGACCTCCTTCAGCTTGGAGATACGGTCGCCCGAGAGCGGGTGGGTACGGTAGAAACCGGCCTCGTCGTCCTGGCGTATGCCGCGACGTGTTTCCTGGTTCAGGAGCTTGCCGAAGAATGCGAGCGAGCCCTTGCCGGTAATGCCAGCTTCGGAAAGATACTCGGCACCTGCCGCGTCTGCGCTGGCTTCCTGCGTGCGGGTGAAGGCGAGGAACTTGCTCATGGCAGCCTGCTGGCCGAGCGCCATGATGCCCATCCCTGCCTCGCCAGCGCCGGCAAGAACCGCGCCGAGGCCAGCCAGCATCGACAGGATCGAGATGCGGCCCGCTGTCTGGAAGCCCTCGCCGTAGCGGATGATATGGCCGCCAGTGATGTGGCCGAGTTCGTGCGCGATCACGCCCTGGACCTCGTTCGCGGTGTCGGCGGCGTCGATCAGGCCCGAGTGGATATAGACCACCTGCCCGCCCGCGACGAAGGCGTTGATCGACGGATCGTTGATGAGCACGACGTCGACATTCGATGGCTCGAGCCCGGCCGCTTCGATGAGCGGGGCGGAAATCTCGTCGAGGAAGGCTTCTGTTTCCGCATCGCGCAGGATCGATTGCGCGGCAGCGGGCTGCGCTGTGAGAACGGCGAGCGCGAGCAGGCCGAGGAAATGGGAAAGAAGGCGCATCACCGGAGAGCCTAAGGGGTTTGCGGCTGAACCGGAACTGAAACCTGCGCTGCCATGAAATTCGTCACGCGTTCGAATACCTGCGGATTGCGGCGCCACGGGCTGGTAAGCGCCAGCAGCGGATCGTTGTGGGTTTTGCCCGGCAGGTAGAGCGTTTCGACCATCGCACCAGTTGCACGAAGCGCTTTTTCGAGCGCGCGCGAGTTGCGAATGCGCACGGTCGTGTCCGCCTCGCCGTGCACCAGCAGCATCGGCGGTGCGGCGGCAGTGGCGTGATTGACCGGCTGGCTTTCTTCGCCCGCGCCGACGCTTTCGAAAGCAGCGCGGCTGCGGTCGGTATCGAAGGGATAGAAATCGTACGGGCCCGCGAGGCCGACCACGCCGCGGATGATATCGTCCGGCACGCCGGCCTCTTCCAGCCACTGCCCGTCGAGCGCCACCTGCGCGACATTGTAGGCGCCGGCCGAATGGCCAGACAGGAAGATACGGCCCGGATCGCCGCCATGATCGGCGATATTCTCGTGGACCCAGCCGATAACCGAGGCGGTGTCGCGCAGCATGGCCGGATAGCGCCCGGACCCGTTCAGCCGGTAGCCTCCGAGCACCACGACATAGCCTTGCGGAGCGATATTGCGGGCGATGAAGCCGTAGTCCTGCGGGTTGCCATGCGCCCATGCGCCGCCGTGGAAGAAGATGAAGACCGGGAGCGGACCACTCGCCCCCTCTTCGCGATAGACGATGAGCTGTTGCAGCGGGTCTTCGCCAAAGCGTTCCTCATGCACGCGGCTGACATCGTGCGAAGGCCCGGCAATGCTGTCGATAGTGTCGAGGACTGCGGGCGCATTGCGTTGGAGGCCGATCCACAGCGCGAGACCCGCCAGCGCCAGCAGCGCGAGGATAATGCCGAGTGTCCACATGACGCGCCGCTTCATTCCGCCGCCTCGGTTTCGCCCTTGCCGACCGAGTCGACGATTTTCTCCGCCTCCCCGTCATCGAGCAGGCCGATGGAGGCGAGGAAGTCGTGCCCCTTGTCATATCCCTCGCCCAGCCAGAGCGGGATGTCTGCTGCTTCCAGCGCGGCCTTGGCGGCGAGTTCTTCGGGGCTCATCGCCTCGCCCACCTTCCGGATGAACACCGCCCGCACGCGGTCGGGATTGCTCACCGCGATGTCCGAAAACGCGGTGAGGTCGCCTTGTGAATCGTCACCGATGAGCGCGAATTTGAGTTCGGGATAGGTGGCGATAATGCCCTCGATGGCCGCGCGCTTGTGCGCCCCGTGGCTGGAAGAGCCGAAGGTCTCGCGGTTCAGCCCCCAGTCGCGCAGCATGATTGGCCCGAGCGGAAGCCCGCGCCCCTTCATATAGGTGACGAGGTAGGAGAAGAGGTTCCACGGGCTCGAAGAGACGTAGAAGAACGGGCGGCGCGAGGCATATTGGTGGTCGCCCGCGTGGCCCTCGCCCTCGGGCAGGCCGGGATTGCCGCCCAGTGCATTGTAGAACATGTCTGCGCCCGGCACGAGGATGCGCTCTTCGGGCATCTGCATCAGCACGCGGCGCCAGTTGCGCATGACCGCGCGGAAATTGCCGGTGATGCCGGTTTCGATAATCGTGTCGTCGATGTCGGAAATCATCGCGAGGCCGGTCGCGGTGCCGGGGGCGAGGACATGGCCGTCGACGCATTGCTCGCCTTCGGAATTCTTCCAGTGGAAGGTCACCGTCTCCCATTGTGGGTGCTCTTCGTAATCCCATTCGCCTTCGAGGCGGATGTCGAAATGGACGAAGCCTTCCTTGTCGGTAACCCCCTGGTGGCGGCGCGTCTCACCCGAGGGTGAGGCCAGCTCCAGCTCGACCGGGAAATCCTCCACCTCGTGGCTGGCGAATTGCGACATCATGGTACGCATCGCGCGCCACTTGCCGCGCTTGCCGAATTCGCTCTTGCGCGAGCGAAGCGCCCGGACGGTGATGAACAGCCGCTCGCGGTTGCGATAACCGAAATAGGGCTGGATGCGGGCGGGCGCGGTCGCAATAAATGGCATGGGGGCCACCGCTAGCGTGCGGCAGCCCTCATTCTCAAGGCCTTATTGTATTTGGCCGATTTACTGGCTGGCGAGCTTGCGCTGCGCGCTCTCCATCAGGATGGAGTCGTGCGGCACTTCGCCGAGCACTTCGGTCTCGCCATTGGCGTGGCGGCGGACCATGACCAGCGCCATGTCCGGACCCTGGCGCGCGACGGCGTCGAGCGGGAAGTGCTCGATGACATCCTGCGGCGCGCGGGCGTGATGCTCCGAAGCGATGACCGCCTTGATCGAGACATCGAAAGCACGGCCGACGGCTTCGTAGAGAGCACGGCGGCTGAGATCGTTGGTGTTGCGCGCCGCTTCCGACAGGTCGCGCACGGCGGCGAGCAGGCCGGTCAGGCTTTCCGGCTCGGCAGTATCGGCAACGGCGATGTCCTGCGCAGGCTCGACGGTTTCGACCGCTTCGACGACCTCGACCGTTTCGACGGTCTCGGCGCTCTCGAGGACTTCTTCCTCCTCGATGGCTTCGGCAGGAACATATTCTTCCGCTTCCACCGGCTCCGGCTGGACCTCGGCTTCGACTTCCTCGACCTCGGACACTTCGAATTCCGCGCCCAGTTCGAGCGGCTCTTCGGCAGCCTCGACGGGTTCGTCTTCGGCTACCGGTTCCACGGGGGCGGGCGAGTAATCGTAAGTCGCTTCGCTGACCGGCTCATATTCGGGCGGAGCTTCCGCGACCGGCTCGTCTGCGACCGTAGCTTCGAGGTACTCTTCGGCTTCAATCTCGTCGACCGGTGCCTCTTCGCTCAGTACGAGCGGAGCGTAGGCCTCTTCGTCGACTTCCGATTCAGCCGCGACATCTGCCAGTTCGAGCGGCTGCGTTTCTTCGGCTTCGTAAGTCTCGGCTTCCGCAGCGACTTCGACCGGCTCGACTTCTTCGTAAGCCGGTTCTTCGCTGATTTCAGGCGCGTAGTCATACGCAGCTTCGCTCACTGGCTCGTAGCTATTGTCGGCTTCGGCAACCGGCTCGACTTCGGCCGGCTGCTCGTAGCTGGCAGGCTCGTAGCTGTCCTCGTCGCAAGCCTCTGCCTCGTCTTCCTCGCTGTAGGGCTCGGGCGAGAGCAGCGAATCGACCGACGGGGCCTTGGGGCGGAACAGTTTACTGGCGTCGGCTTCCTCGGCCTCTTCCGGCTCGGGCGTGTCCGACAGCGTCGCGAGGTCCACCGTCTTCTTGCCGCGCGTTCCGGCATTCACCAGCGAGAGCAGGCGCGAGTTGAGGTCGATATTGGCGAGCGGGTTCACCAAATCGTCGACGTCTTCCTCTTCGGGCTCGTCCTCGTCCCATTCGGGCAGGCCATAGTCGGCTGCGGTGGTGATGCCGCCGGGCGCGGGCGCCTCGTCTTCTTCGGCTGCGGGCGCGCCGCCGATGGGATTGCCGAGCGCGTCGGTCAGGCGCTGGCGCTTGGGCGCGGCGTCCTGCGGGGCTGCCTCATAGGGCGTCGAGTTGTAGTCTTCGGTCACGGCTTCCTCCGGCTGGGAGTGGACAGCTTCGTAAATGGCGGGATCGTTGGCTTCGAACTCGTCTTCGGCTGCGGCGTCCTCGTTGGCTTCGTCATCGCTTTGGCCGAAGCTCGGGGTCGGCAAGTCGCCGAAGGCGCCTGCTTCGTTGAGCGCCGAGCCGCGCAGTTCGAGGATGTTGTCGTCGCTTTCCCAATGGTCGCCGGCCTCGTCGAACGCGGCCTCGTCGGCCACTTCCTCGACTTCCTCGGGCTGCGCGTAGCTTTCGAAATGGACGATATCGGCAGTGGGGGCAGGCTCGGCCTCGACTTCGGGTTCGATGGCGGTCATGGAGTAATCCATCGCGCGGTCGATTTCCTCGAGCAGCGCGTCGGCAGTCTGCGCGTCGGCGACTTCCTTCCAGTTCACCACGGCATAGACGAAGTCGATGGTGTCGTGGTCGCTCGAATAGGGCAGCAGCACGCCGCGGTAGGCCACGGTCTGGCCGCGCGCATTGGGCGATTCGGCTTCGAAAGTGACGGGCCCCTGCGCCTGCACGACGCGGAGGTAGTTTTCGGCAATCTTCGACAGCAGCGAGCCTTCGGGGATCTCCTGCAGGGTCTCGATGGGTTCGGCCTCGCGGCATTCCTTGGCAAGCTCGTCACCGATGAACTGCAGCGTGGGCGTTCCGCTGCCGGTCGAGAAGTCGAACAGCACCGAATAGGGGCCGAAATCGCCGAGAAACTCGGGCTCGAGGTCCTCGATATGGGGCAAGTCCTGCTCGCCGAGCAGGCTCGACCAGTGGTTGTAGGCGCGCACCTGCATGCGGCGCTCGTCCTGGCCTACCGGCGAGGGCGGCGGGTTGGAGTGAGCGCCCGTATCGGTGTTGGCGTCGTAGGCGGAATCGTCCGATGCGTCGTCGAATTCCTGCCCCGCGCCGAAAGCGCCGAAATCTCCGCCAAGCCTGTCCATTGCAGCAATCGCCCCTTGAAAAGAGTGTTCTTCAAGGCTGGGCTATGCGCCCGACGTGCTGAAAAAATGGTTAAAGAGACCTCAACCCTGCAGCTTTCGGCAGGCCAGCGTCAGAGCATGTAGCGCATCTTGATGGTCATGGCCCGGTCTTCGTCTGCCATGTCGAAGACGGCATCCTTGAAGCTGGGCGGACCCATGCGCACCGGCGCATCGCGCGAGAAGCCGAAGCCTTCCTTCGGCATCATGCCCAGCGCGCGGTCGGCCTTGCCGTTGGCGTTCTCGTCATGGAGCAGCGCAATGGCGTAGCGGCCGGGCTTTACATCGGTGAAGGTGACCGTAAGCGTGCCTTCATGGGCGGCGACCTTGGCCGATTTCGCGCCTTCGACGCCCCGGCACTTGGGGAAGCTCTTGTCGCTCGTGGTCATGCAGGCGAGCACGACCCCATCGGCGTTGCGCAAGTTCGTCACCGTCACCGTGATGGTCGAACCGGCCTCGGGAGCAGGCGCGCCCGCGCCCAGCGCCAGCGCGGCCACCGGCAGGAGGGCGGCGCGAATCATATTCTTGCGCTCAAACCCTTGTCGGTTCCGCAGAGCCGGTCCCAGAACCGGAAATAGAGGCCGTAATTGCATTTGTACTCTTCATGGTGACGTTGGTGATGGCTGGCGGTTATCAGCCATCCCCCTAACCTTGAGTGAACCAGCGCGCGCGGAAACATCTCCCAGCCCATGTGGTTGGTGACGCCCATCACCGTCATCACCATCAGCACCAGGCCGAGCATGGCGACATGGATGGGGACGAGGAAGACCAGGAGCGGGATGACAATCGCGCCGGTAATCGCCTCCCACGGGTGGAAGCTCATCGCCGCCCAAGCGGTCGGCGGGCGGCTGGCGTGGTGGACGGCGTGCATGGCGCGGAACCACTTGGGTCGGTGCATCAGCCGGTGCGTCCAGTAGAACCACGTGTCGTGAAGGAAGAGATAGAGCAGCGGGGCAAGAGGCAAATACCACAGCGGCATCGCGTCCCATTCGGTATAGATGCGCGTCCAGCCATGCTCCTGCCAGCCCCAGGCGACCACGCCTGCCGGAACGCCGTAGATGGCCGCCGAGGCGAGCGACCAGCCGATTTCCCGGCGTATCTGCGGCCCCAGTTTTGCGTGATAGCCGGGCAGACGCCGGTTGGTGACCAGCGCGAAAATCCCGCTTGAGGCAAGATAGCGCACCGCCACGATGGCGGTCATGGCAAGCGCGGAGAGGATGATGGCGGTCCACATAAGCAGCGCACCCTATGCCGCAAACCGGGGCGCGATAACAGGCGCTTCTATTCGCTGTTCCCGGTCACTCGCTATTGCCCCAGGGCGCGCAGTGCGGGTCCGCCCCGACCGCGGCACGGCGCAGCGAGGCGCGGGCAATCCGCTCGACCTCGGTCTTGCGGCGCGCGGCAGCGAGAGGCTGCAGCGGGGCGGGCCGTACGATTTCGCCATCGTAACCATCGGCCACCACGATGCCGCAGCAATCGGGGCGGTAGTCCTCGCCGTCGAGCACGGCGCGGTCGAGATGCGGCGGCAGGCCCCAGTAGAAGCGGTCGCAGAAATCGAGATAGTCGGGCCACTTGCCGTCGCCGAGCAAATCTCCGCGCTGCACCTTCACCTCGACAATGATGATGCGCCCCTTGGGGTCTAGCCCCATCAGATCGGCGCGGCGGCCATTGCGCAAAGGCATTTCGGGCAGCAGCCACACGTCGTTGCGCGCAAACAGCCGCTGGATGCCGCGGCAGACGCTGCCGGCGTCAGGCAGGGTGTCGAGTACAGGGGAATCGCTCATGGCGATTAACTGGAACAGAATGGGAACGCGGTCAAGCCGCGAGCGGTGAGATTATTCTGCCGGAGCAAGCGCGAGGATGGCCTCGCGCGCATTGTGGAACTCGCGCCACAATGTCAGCGCCGCGCTGGTCGTGTCCTGCCCCTGCGCGGTAAGCGAAAGCAGCGCGCGAAGGCCCGGCTGCATCACGGCGGCAAGGTCGTCGACCCCGCGCACGACCATTCCCAGCTTGGCCCCGCCGATGGCGACAGCGCGTTCGGGAAGCCCGCGGATTTCCGCATCGACCGGCTCTTCACCAAGCTGTGCAAGGATGCCCACGGCAGCGGCCGCCTCATGAACTGCGTCCCACTGGACCGAGAGTGCGGCTGGCTCATTGATGCGCAGATCCTGCTCGCCTGCGGGCGGCAGCATCGTCGCAAGCGACAGATCGAATTCGTGGGACATTGCGCTCATGAAGGGCAAGCTACGCCGCCCCGCTTGCCAAATTCCTAACGCGCGATTCACTTAAGCGATTTTTCTAGCCCGACCTCGCCAGCCTTGCTAAGCGCCCCCGCCTAGACAAGCACCCGTAGCTCAGCTGGATAGAGCGCTGCCCTCCGAAGGCAGAGGTCACAGGTTCGAATCCTGTCGGGTGCGCCAAGGGCAGGGTTCGCGAAAGCGGGCCCTGCCCTTGGCGCATCATGACGAGACGAACCTAGTTCGGAGTCATAGCGAAGCGAAGACGGGGCGGCGCAAGGCGCCGGCCCAATCCTGTCGGGATTGTTCCATTTTCGCGCTACCGCTCCGCTGCTTGAGCGCGCCCAACGCATTCAAATTCACTTCACGCCCATTCAGCCCACGTTAGCCCGCTACCCCCTAAGACAAACCCACTGTTGCTGCAGTGCAACAAAACTCTCTCGCGCAGAACTGGCAATTCCAGCCGGATGCGTTACATAACGATGACAGAATGTGACTCTTCGGAGAAACAGGTGGGCTGGCCCGCCCCCTTGGGGCAGGGATAACGGGATCATGGAACGAACGATCTACAACTTCGAGCAGTTCGACCGCCTCGCGGACGATTATGCGCATGCGCCGCTGGAGGTACAGCCTTCGGGTAGCCGCGGACAGGCTGTTCGCGTGGGCGTCATCCTCAACCGCCGCAGCCACCAAAATGCCGTCGAGACGCGCGAATGCGAAGACCGCAGCAACGTCACCATCGCCTGCCCCGACACACGGCTGGGCATTGCGCATGAACTCGCGCGCATGGCCGAGAAGGGCATCGACCTGCTCGTCATCAGCGGCGGCGACGGCACGGTGCGCGACGTACTGACCATGGGTCAGCCCATATTTGGCGAGAACTGGCCGAAGATCGCAGTCCTGCCCAAGGGCAAGACCAATGCGCTGAATGTCGATCTCGGCTCGCCTTCCGACTGGACGCTGGCGCAGGCCATCGACGCCTACAGCAAGGGGCGCACGGTCAAGCGCCGTCCGCTCGCGGTGCGGGCTGCGGGCACGAGCAATCCTGCCATGCTCGGTTTCATCTTCGGAGCAGGCTCCTTCACGCTAGGCGTCGATGCCGGGCAGGATGCGCACCGCATCGGCTTCTTCAACTCGATTGCCGTCGGCGTGGCGAGCGCCTGGGGCGTGCTGCAGGCCTTGTTCGGCAGCGATGCCAACCGCTGGCGCCGCGGCGCGGAGATGGAGCTTAGCTACCTTCCTTCTGGCGAGGCCATGCCGCATTCGCGCCATGGCGACCCTGCGAGGCGCAACGTCATGCTGGCCTCGACGCTCCAGACGATGCCGCTCGACATCAAGCTGTTCGGCAAGGGGCAGGAGGATATCCGCCTGCTCGTGCTCGACCATCCGCGCCGCCGCGTGATGTTCTCCGTTCCGGCAATCCTTGCCGGCTGGCATCCGCGCTGGCTTTCGCGCGCCGGCCTGCATCACCTTTCTGCCGAAGGTTTCGCGATCACGCTCGATTCGCCGTTCATTCTCGATGGCGAGCATTTCGAGGGCGGCAGCTACACGGTCGAGCTGGGGCCCGAACTGACCTTCGTCGCCGGGTGAGCGCAAACCTCCAGGACAGGATTGCCGCATCGCTTTCGCGTGAACCGCGTGGCGAGGTCGCAGCCTATGCCCGCATGTTGGGCGAGGAAGCGGGTGCCAGCGCGGTGCTCTTCTACGGCTCGAACCTGCGCACAGGCTCGCTCGAAGGCGTGCTCGATTTCTATGTCCTGCTGCCAGGCCCCCAGGCCGAGCGTATCTGGCCCAAGGTCAGCTATCGCGAGTGGGAGCATGAAGGCGAGGTGCTGCGCGCAAAGATCGCCACTATGAGCCTTGCAAAATTCGCCGAGGCTGCGCGCGGGGATAGCCGCGACACCACCATCTGGACGCGTTTCGTGCAGCCGAGCGCGCTCATCTGGGCGAGCGATGAGGATGCGCGTAGCGCGGTTGCGAAAGCGATCGGGGATGCGGCCTGCACCGCTTCGCGCTTCGCGGCCGTGCTTGGCCCGCGCAAGGGCGCGCCCGAAGACTTCTGGCGCGCGCTCTTCCAGGCAACTTATCGCGCCGAATTCCGGGTCGAGAAACCGGGGCGCGAGGATTCCATCCTCTCGGTCAATGCCGAGCATTTCGAAGGCTTGCTGGCGCAGGCTTGGGAAGCGGCGGGCATCACCTACCATCGCGAGGAAGGGCAACTCGTCCCGCGTATTTCAGCCGAACAGCGCGATAAGGTTCTGGCGCAGTGGAAGCGGCGCGAGCGGCTCGGAAAACCGCTCAACATCCTGCGGCTCGCCAAGGCGACCACCACCTTCGAGGGCGCCGCGCGCTACGGCGCGTGGAAGCTGGAGCGGCACACCGGCATTGCGCTGGAAGTTACGCCGTTTCGCGAGAAGCACCCGCTCCTCGCCATGCCCGGTGCCGCGGTGGAATTGTGGCGCGAGAAACGCCGTCGCCGCTAGCGATCAGCGGTAGCGCATGCGGATGGAGATGTTCTCCACCCCGCTGCCGACATCGAAGCCCACCTTCTTATAGCTCGGCTTGCCGAGGTTGAAGATGTTGATGCTCGGGTCGTTCGACATCGCGCCGCCATCACCGAAGATATCGGTCTTGCCGTCGCCATCGAGATCGTGGCGCACCGCGATGCCGTAATGGCCCGGTGCGGGAAGCGGCATGCAAAAGCGCATGGTGCCAGCCTTGGCGGGCGCTTCCATGCGGTAGATCCAGCGGCCCTTCTCGAGCCAGTCCTGCTTCGTCGCGCGATAGGACTGGATGCGGATGGTGCCCTTGCTTTCCTTCACATCGGTGATGGAAACCATGACGGCAGGTCCCTTGCCTGCCGAACACTTGCCTGGATCGTGCGCGATCTTCTCGCGATATTGCGCCTCTGCGGGCGCGCTCATTGCAAGACCCGTGAGGGCGAGCGCGGCGGTTCCGGTGATGGCTGCGAGTTTGCTGGTCATATGAATGGCCCCGTCAAATCGTGTTCGGGCGCGCAAATCAAGGCGCGCCGAGTGCGGCAAATCCTGCCTTTTCTTGGCTCCCATATGCCGCAGCCTCAGTGAATTGCGCCTGAATTCCACGTTCAGTCGCCCGCGAGCCGGCCCTTGTCGAGGCGGATGACGCGGTCGGCGATGTCGGGGAGCAGACCCCTGTGCGCGATCGCGATCACCGTGCGCGTCTCGGTCATGGTGTGGAGCGCGGCGGCGATGGCCTGCTCGCTGGCAGCGTCGATCGCGCTGGTCGCTTCGTCGAGGATGATGAGGTCGGGGTCGAGCATCAGCGCGCGGGCGAGGGCGATGCGCTGGCGCTCGCCACCCGAAAGCGCGCGGCCACCCTCGCCGAGGTCGCAATCGATGCCTTCGGGAAGCGAATGGACGAAATTGGCCGAGGCCTCGTCCAGCGCGCGCCGCATCTGGTCTTCGCTCGCATCGCGAGCGGCCCACAGCAAATTGTCGCGCACGCTGCCAGAAAACAGCACCGGCTCCTGCTGGACATAGGCCACCCGCGCGCGCCAGGCGCGGCGATTTGCGTGCGTGATTTCGATATCGTCGACGTTGAGGCTGCCCTCATCGGGCGCGATCAGCCCGGCTGCGATGTCGGCCAGCGTGCTCTTGCCGGCACCAGAGGGCCCCGTGAACACGGTCAGTTGCCGCGCCTCGATGGTGAGGTCGAGCGGTCCGAGCGCGGGACGCTCCCCCCGGTGGCGCAGCGAAACGCCGTCAAGCCTGATTGCGCGCGACAGTGACACGGCAGGCCCTCGCGCCTCATCCTCGCGGTGCTCGTTCGCGCTGCGGATCGTGGCGAGCGCCTCTTCCAGCGCCGGTAACTCGTGGCTCCAGCCCTGCCAGCTTGCCTGGATTTCGGACAGCAGCGGCAGCGCGCGCACGAAGATGGCGGCGAGCGGCAGGAGGATCGGTAACGGCATGGCGAGGCCGCCGAGCGCTAGCCACGCAAAGCCCGCCGCGACCATCGCGCCGCCCATGTGCAGGACGGCGAGGCCCAGCGCGCTGTCGCGGACATAGGCACGCTCGGTCCTGCGCAGGCTGGCCAGCTCGCGCTCGACTTCGTCCGCGGTCCGGTCCTCGCGTCCGTAACTCTTGATCACGCGCAGGGCCCCGAGCGTTTCGCCCAGCTGCGCGTGGAGCCTCTCGTGCCTGCGCGACAGCGCCTCGCCGAGCTTGCGCGCGCGCCTCCTCAGGGGGGTGAAAAAGAGCAGGACCAGCGCGCCTGCTGCCGCGCCCGTGAGCGCTGCGGCAGGGGAAATCGCCAGTGCCGCCAGCCCGAGCGCGAGCAATCCGAGGCTCAGCCGCACGAGCCGCGCGACCAGTTCGACGCCATAGCCCGCACGGTCGATATTGGTGATCAGCAGCGCTTCGCTTTCCCCCTGGCGCATGCCCGACAGCCAGCGCCAGCGCGCGTGCAGCAATCCGTCGACAGCCTGCATCCGAAGGCCGTCGACCACCGCGACCTGCAAGTCCTGCGCGGCGAGGCGGCGGGCCACTTCGGCCACCGAGCGCAGCATGACGAGGCCGACGAACAGGATGAGCAGCGCGCCCAGTGGCAATTGCGGCAGGGTGAGGCCAAAGGGCAGGGCGTTTCCCGTCCCACCGGCCTGCGCCAGGAAGGGAACCAGCAGGACGAAGCCAACTCCCTCGCTTGCCGCAGCGACGAGCGAGAGCAGCGCCAGCCGGACGAACCGCGCCCGCGTTCCGATGCTTACGATATCGCCAAGCGGAAGCCTCATCCTGCTGCTATGGCGCAGGATGCACGGACAGCATAGCCCTAGAGGTCGTTGCGCTGCTCGACATGGCCGACGAAGCGTGCCGCAAGGATGGCGCGGGGCAGGGCAAGACGGCGTGCCCAGTCCTGTTCCCAGCTGAAATCGGGTTCTTCGGGCCAGTCGTCGATGAGCGCCTGCAAGCGGTCGATATCGAGCGCTTGGCCGAGGAACGGGTGGCCGCGCGCGGTCTCCAGCACTTCGCGCATGGCCTCGCGCTCGGGCGTCATGCGTGCGTGCCAGTCGACATTGTGCTGGCCGTGCAGCCGGTTGGTGCGAATGGCCTCGGGCACGCGGCCACGCCCCATCAGGCGCGCAAACCGTCGCTCCTCACCGTCCCATGCGAAGGCGCGGGTCGGCAGGCTCATGCAGAACTCGACCAGCGGGCGGTACATGAGGACGTCGCGCTTGCGGATGCCGTAAAGCTGCTCGAAGGCGAGGTCGACATCGCGGCCCGGACCGTCGGCATCGCGCCACTCGCGCTGCACCGTATCTGCGCGGGAGCGGTCGTGGGTGAGGTCGGCCCAGGCCGAGGCAGTCCCGCGCGCCGCGGCCCGTTCGGCCTGCTCGCGCCGTGCCGCAGGCGAAAGCGCGGTGATCAGCGCGGTCATGTCGGCGCGTTCGGGATGGACCAGCCTGCGGGCAAGCGAGCGCAACGCGCGCGGGAGTTGCGGCAGGACGGTATTGGCCAGCAGCTTACGCCACAGAGGACGAGCATCGCCGGGGCGGTTTCGCAGCAGGCGGACCAGCTGCCTCCATTCGCCGGACCGTGCATATTCGACATAGGCCGAACGTCCCGACTCGCTGATTGTGCTGTTGCCGAAATCGGCGGTCAGCAGGCTGTCGCAACCGAGCCCGCGCGCGGCTTCGTAGACGTTGTGGTACATGCCGACATTGGCGAGCCCGGGTGCAAAAACCTCGCTCGCGGCAAAAACCTCGCGCGCGCGGCGGTCGGGTGGGCCGACATCGGCGCTCGCCAAATGCCAGTCGAGGCGCGGATTGGCCTTGGCCATGAGCTTCGCGAACCGCCGCTCGTCGCCCATGGTGCCGGGCTCTTCCTTCCCCTGCCAGCGATGGTCGGGGACAAAGGTTATGGCCTGCAGGCGCTGGGGCTCGGGCAAAGCGCCGAGCAGCGCATCGGCGACCAGCGTCGAATCGAGCCCGCCCGACATGGCGAGGGCGGGTTTGTCTGCCCAGCGCAGTGCCGCCACTGCGGCCTCGTCGAGCAACTCCAGCGCGCGGCTTACCGCGGCTTGCTCGTCATACTCTTCGGCCGGCATCGGAGGCGGTGGTTCGTACCAGCGCAGGACGCGGCGCTCTCCGCCGTCGATGCGTACGGCGGCCCCAAGCGGGACCATCCAGATGTCCTCATGCCACGCCCGCTCGTCGCCCGAGCGCCAGTCATAGGCAAGTTCGTCGACCACCCTCTCCCAGTCGGGCTCGCGCGGGGCGCCGGCCGCGAAGAGCACGCGCAGCAGTGGTGAGGCGACGGTCCGTCGGGCGTCGCTGTGGTAATAGAGCGGCGGCGCATCCCATGGTGACCGGGCAAGGTGGAGAGTCCCGTCCGCAAGCTGTGCAATGGCGGCGTAACTGCCGACCATGTGACGGTCGGCATCCTCGCCCCAGCGCTCGAGGGAGGCGGCATAGATGCGGGCCGGGTCGTCCGACGCCAACCCGAGCTTTCGCGCAAGCCCTGCTGCATTGTCGAGCCAGCCCGTCAGCGCGACATGGATGTCTCCCACCGAGGCCAGGTAATCGCGGTCCGAAGCCATCGCAGCGAAAGGCCCTGCTTCGATGGGCGTGGCGCGCCGCTCTCCGTAAAGCGCCAGGCTGCGCAGCATCGCGTCGACAGGAGGGCAGACGCCTCGCGCCCTGCCATGCCAGGCGGCAATCATAGCGGCGCTTCTTCCTGCGCGGTCAGGAACGCTTGTTGTTGTTGGCCTGGTCGTTGGGTGTCCAGCCCTGGGCGATATCCCGCATCGTCCCGAGCTTCACCAGTTCCGGCGTTTCCCAGCGCGGCTTGCTGCCGGCCTCGTCCTGTTCGTGCTTTGTCATGCCAAGTTCCTTCCCCGCCTGCTTAGCAAGGCGCGGTGCGCTCTACCAGCGCGGCGCTTTCGAATTGCCCGACGAGGGCCTTCACATCTGCCGCGATGACAGCCGGATCGCCCCGGTGGCGTTCGGCCATCAGCGCTGCAATTGCGTCTGCGTTGCGCGTACCGTCGATCGCGTCCCACACGGCCTTCGCCGTGCCGGAAAGCGAGAACAGCTCCCCGCCGTCGAGGTCGACGATGAGCAGTTCACCATCGACTTCGGTGGCGATGAAATTGTCGGTCAGCTTGCGGATTGCACCCATGCGCGCGACTCCTAGCGTTGCTGCCGGTGCAATCAAGGCTGCTCGTTCGTGGATAAGCCTGAGGACAATCTTGTGGAAGCATGGTGGAGACGGGTATTTCGGCTGCCATCAGGCTAACCCCAGACAAGCGAAAGCCGACCGGCCCCATGACCGTCCCGCTGATTTCACCCAGTATCCTCTCCGCCGATTTCGCCCGGCTGGGCGAGGAAGTCCGCGCTGTCGACGAGGCGGGGGCCGACTGGATCCATATCGACGTGATGGACGGGCATTACGTGCCCAACATCACCATCGGCCCGGCAGTCGTGAAGGCACTGCGCCCACACACCACCAAGACATTCGACGTGCATCTGATGATTGCGCCGGTCGACCCCTATCTGGAGGCATTCGCCGAGGCCGGAGCGGACATCATCACCGTCCACCCCGAGGCGGGGCCGCACATCCACCGCACGCTTCAGGCGATCAAAAACCTCGGCAAGAAGGCAGGTGTGGTGCTCAACCCCGGCACGCCTGCGAAGATGCTCGATTACCTCATCGAGGAAGTGGACCTCGTGCTCGTGATGAGCGTCAATCCCGGTTTCGGCGGGCAGAGCTTCATCCATTCGCAACTGCGCAAGGTCGAAGCCATCCGCAAGATGATCGACAAGAGCGGCAAGGACATCCGCCTGGAAGTCGACGGCGGGGTCGACCCGACCACCGCGCCGCTGTGCGTTGACGCTGGCGCGGATGTGCTGGTGGCCGGCTCTGCCACCTTCCGCGGTGGGCCTGATAAATACGCCTCGAATATCGCTGCCTTGAAGGGGCAGGGATGAGCGAGGGTCACTCCGGCCTGCTCAGCGCCTCGCACGAAGATGCGGGTCACGAGGTGCAGGTCGCGCTTCCCCTGTTCGACGAGCCGGAGCCGCTGGTCGAGGAGGAAGAAAACTCCGACCAGATCGATATCGAAGAGGCTATCGAGGCTGCAAAGACTGAGCCCGAGGCTGCTGCCGAGCCGGAAGTCGCGGAAAAGTCGGAGCCGCATGTCGTTGCCGCCCCGCTCCCTCCCGAGCCCCAGCCTGAACCCGAAATAGACCCCGAGCCGCTCGAGCCTGCCCGCGCGCTCGTGCCGGCCGATTTCGCCCTGCCTCATGGCGGTGCGCTCGATGCGCTTATCCGCTGGGGCTACAAGCTCGGCGTGCCCGGCTCGGTGCTCGCCGCTCCGCTGCGCAAGCCTGCCAAGCTGCGCTTCATGGCGATGGTCGAGACCCCGCTTGCGGGTGACCGGATTGCTGGAATGTCGCTGCGTGCGGGGCAATTGCAGGTTGCAGGCCTCAAGGCGCCGACCGCCAAGCTCGACTATGGCTCGCCTTCGAAACTGACCGAGCCATTCGCGCGCGCCGTCCATGGATTTACCTGGATGCGCGACCTCTCGTCCTGCGCCCCGCGCGGACAATGTGCCGACACCTCGGGTGCCATCTTCTCGGCATGGCTCGCCAAGAACCCTGCGCCGGGCAAGGGGCCTGCGTGGGATGTCGAACTTGCAGGCCTGCGCCTCCTCAACTGGCTGGTGCACACGCCGGTCCTCCTGTCGGGGGAGGGCGAGAAGCTGAAACAGCCGCTGCTCGACGCCATCGACACCACCGCGCGCTGGCTCGACCGGCAGGTGGCGAGCGGCGAGGACCGCATGGCGCAGGTCACCGGCTGGGCCGCTATCGTTGCCGCCGGACTGCTGCTGCCCGACGGCAAGCCGCGCCGCCTGCATGGCGAGGCCGGGCTGCTGCGCACTCTGGGCGAGCTGGTCAGCGACGATGGCGGCGTGCTTTCGCGTAGCCCCACCGCGCAGGCGCAGGCCATTGCGCTGCTGGTCGACTTGCGCGCCTGTTACGAGGCGGTGAAGCGCGAGCCGCCCGCCGCGCTCGATGCGCTACTCAACCTGCTCGTGCCCGCGCTGCTTTCGCTGCGCATGGGCGACAAGGGGCTGGGCAGCTGGCAGGGCAGCGCTGCGATGAGCGAACCTGCGCTGGATGCGCTCGTTACTGCCAGCGGCGTGCGCGCACGACCGATGGTAGATGCCCGCCACTGGGGCTACCAGCGGGTGCGCGCGAAAGATGGCGTGCTGGTGATGGACGGCGCTCCACCGCCCAAGCCGCGCCATGCGCGCCATGGCTGCGCCTCGACGCTGGCGTTCGAATTCTCGCACGGGTCCCAGCGCATCGTCGTCAATTGCGGCGGTTCGGAACTGGCCGGCGCGCTCGTTCCTGCGCGTATCGAGCAGGGCCTGCGTGGCACCTCGGCGCATTCGACTTTGGTGCTCGACGAGGCCAATTCCACTGCCGTCCTCATCGGCGGGCAAATCGGCAAGGGTGTCGAGGAAGTCGACTTCAAGCGCGAAACCATCCAGCAGGATGCGCGCAAGGCGACCAGGTTCGAGGCCGTGCACAATGGCTATGTCGCGCGCCACGGCCTGCTCCACCGCCGTATCCTCATCCTGTCGGACGAGGGCACCGAATTGCGCGGCGAGGATGTGCTCGAGCCCTCCACCCGCAAGGGCAAGCGCGGCAAGATCGGTTTCGCCGTCCGCTTCCACCTCGGACGCGGGGTCGATGCGAAGCTGACCGAGGATGGTATGGGCGTGCATTTGGCGCTGGCCGACGCAAGCTACTGGCAATTCCGCCTCGCAGGCTCTAGCGGCGAGGCGCACTGCACGCTGGAGGACAGTCTCTGGGTCGATGGCCAGGGCCGTCCGCATGGCACGCAGCAAATCGTGGTCGAAGGCATGGCCGCTCGCAGCGGGGAACGCTTCCCCTGGCTGCTCAAACGAATGGGGTAAGATTTCGTGGGTGATGTGAGCATCAAACGGGCACTTCTCTCGGTGTCCGACAAGAGCGGTTTGGTTGATCTGGGCAAGGCGCTGGCCGCCAAGGGTGTCGAGCTGGTTTCCACCGGCGGCACCGCGAAGGCGCTGCGCGAGGCAGGTCTCGAGGTGAAGGACGTGTCCGACCTCACCGGCTTTCCCGAGATGATGGATGGCCGCGTGAAGACGCTGCACCCCATGGTCCACGGCGGCCTTCTCGCCGTGCGCGACAATCCTGAACATGCCGCCGCGATGGAAGAACACGCGATTGGCGCTATCGACCTCGTAGTGGTCAATCTCTATCCCTTCGAAGCGACCGTCGCCAAGGGCGCGGAGCGCGACGAGATCATCGAGAATATCGATATCGGCGGACCGAGCATGGTGCGCAGCGCGGCGAAGAACCACCAGTATGTCACCATCGTCACCGACCCGGCCGATTACGGCACGCTGGTGGGGGAACTGGAAGCCAACGGCGCGACCAGCCTCGACTTCCGCCGCAAATGCGCGGCCAAGGCCTTCGCGGCCACCGCAGCCTATGACAGCATGATCAGCCAGTGGTTCGGTTTCGCCGACCAGCAGCAGACCTTCCCCGATTTCCTCGCCGTCAACGGCAAGGCGCCGGTGGAACTGCGCTACGGTGAGAACCCGCACCAGAAGGCGGCGCTCTACACCCCGGTCGGCCCGCACGGCAAAGGCATCGCGCAGGCCGAGCAGCTGCAGGGCAAGGAACTCAGCTACAACAATTACAACGATGCCGATGCCGCGCTCGAACTCTGTGCCGAATTCGCAGGCGGCGAGCCGGCGGTGGTCATCGTCAAGCACGCCAATCCCTGCGGCGTGGCGCAGTCCTCCAGCCTCATCGAGGCGTGGAACGAGGCGCTCGCCTGCGACAGCGTCTCGGCCTTCGGCGGCATCGTCGCGGTGAATACCGAGCTTGACGGCGAGACCGCCCGTGCCATCTGCGAGATTTTCACCGAAGTCGTCATCGCGCCCTCGGTCAGCGACGAAGCGCGCGAGGCTTTTGCCAAGAAGAAGAACCTGCGCCTGCTCGTCACCGGCGACCTGCCGGACCCGCGCCGCGGCGGACTGCTGGTCAAGCCCATTACTGGCGGACTGCTCGTGCAGACGCGCGACAATGGGGCGATTTCGGAGGCCGATCTCAAGGTCGTCACCAAGCGCGAACCGACCGAGCAGGAACTGAAGGACTGCCTCTTCGCCTGGACGGTCGCTCGCCACGTGAAGTCGAATGCCATCGTCTACGCCAAGGATGGCGCGACAGCGGGCATCGGCGCAGGCCAGATGAACCGCCGCGATTCCTCGCGCATCGCTGCCATCAAGGCTGCCGAGGCGGCGGAGAAATACGGCTGGGACCAGAGCCGCGCCGTCGGCAGCGCCGTGGCCTCCGACGCCTTCTTCCCCTTCGCCGACGGCCTGCTCGCCGCAGCCGAGGCGGGGGCGACTGCGATCATCCAGCCTGGCGGTTCGATCCGCGACGAGGAAGTCATCGCGGCAGCCGACGAAAAGGGCCTCGCCATGGTGTTTACCGGAATGAGACATTTCCGGCACTAAGGGGCCCTCGCAGGGCGGTCGGTACGAAGGTATCTGGCTGTCCTGAACGCTGCACAACCAAGCCATTCAGCGCCTTTAAATCGCGCAATCTGTAACCACGTGGGATAAGTCCACGGAAGAATACGACATGAACCTCTTCAGCCCCGACCTCTATCGCAATTTCGGCCTCGGCTTCCTTGCCGGGACTTTCGTTGTCGCCTTTGCCAACGGAGGCGAAATCGTCTCCGCCATCGCGGCCGTTATCCAGTGAAGCGTTTCGCCCCCCTGATTGCGGCGGGCGCACTCTTCGCCACTGCAGCCTGCCAGCAGCCAGCACTCGCCGCCGAGAAGGTGGTCGAGGCGCCTGCCGCCGCGGTGAAATCGAAGGAAGGCAACGGCCTCAAGACCGCCATTTTCGCAGGCGGCTGTTTCTGGGGCGTGGAAGCGGTGTTCAGCCATACGAAGGGCGTCACCAGCGCCGTCTCGGGCTATCATGGCGGCACGAAGCGCCAGGCCGATTACAAGCTCGTCTCCTCGGGCGTGACCGACCATGTCGAGGCGGTGAAGGTCACTTACGACCCCAGCGTCGTGCGCTATGACGAGCTGCTGCGCATCTATTTCTCGGTCATCATCGACCCGACGCTGAAAAACCGCCAGGGCCCCGACCGCGGTGCGCATTACAACGCCGAGCTGGTTCCCGTCAGCGCAGAGCAGCGCAAGGTCGCCGCGGCCTATCTCGCGCAGCTGAAGAAAACGAAGCTGTGGGACCGCCCCATCGTCACCAGCATCAGCCCTGCGCGCAAATTCTACGCCGCCGAAGCCTACCACCAGGATTTCGCTGCCAAGAACCCGCGCCATGGCTATATCTTGCGCTGGGATGCCCCCAAGGTGGCTGCATTGAAGCGGCTCTACCCCTCGCTCTACCGCGCCGAGTTCCGCCGCAACTGACTTGCGCGCGGGGCACGCCGCTCCTAACTCTTGGCGCATGGCAGGACATTCGCACGCGCATAAGGAACATTCGGGCGACGCTCTCATCGATGCGGCCCGTCTCACCCTCACCGATTCCGGCGAACAATGGACCGGCATGCGCCAGTCCGTGTTCGAGGAACTCGCGCGGCACGAGAAGCCTGCCAGCGCCTACGACATTGCCGACAACCTCTCGGCAGCGCGCGGCAAGCGCGTCGCACCCAACAGCGTCTACCGCATCCTCGACCTGTTCGTACGCACCAATCTCGCGAACCGGATCGAGAGCGCGAATGCCTACCTCGTCAACACGCATCCGGGCTGCCGCCACGATTGCATCTTCCTAATTTGCGACGACTGCGGAAAGGCGACGCATATCGATGATGAGCGCGTGACCGGTGCTCTGCGCGAAGCTGGCAAGGACGCGGGCTTCACCGACGTGCGGCCGGTGGTCGAACTCAGGGGTCTGTGCGACGACTGCGCGGCCTAAGTTGCGCCAGACTGTGCATTTTTGTCGATAAGCCGTTCATCGACAGTTCGGAAAAGTCGGTGTAGGGCATTCGTATGAGTGAACGCCCCCATACCCCCTTGCTCGACACGGTCGACACCCCCGCCGACCTTCGCAAACTGAAGCAGGAACAGCTCCGCCAGCTGTCCGACGAACTGCGCGCAGAAATGATTGACGCGGTCGGCACCACCGGCGGACACCTCGGCTCCGGGCTGGGCGTGGTCGAGCTGACCACCGCCATCCACTATGTCTTCGACACGCCGACCGACAAGCTGGTGTGGGACGTCGGCCATCAGTGCTATCCGCACAAGATCCTCACCGGTCGCCGCGACCGCATCCGGACGCTGCGCCAGGGCGGCGGCCTGTCAGGCTTCACCAAGCGTGCCGAGAGCGAATACGACCCCTTCGGCGCAGCGCATAGCTCGACCTCGATTTCGGCAGCGCTCGGCTTTGCCGTCGCAAACAAGATGCAGCAGCGTCCGGGCCGCGGCATTGCAGTCATCGGCGACGGCGCGATGAGCGCGGGCATGGCCTATGAGGCGATGAACAATGCCGAACAGGCGGGCAATCGCCTCGTGGTCATATTGAACGACAACGATATGTCGATTGCGCCGCCGGTGGGCGGGCTCTCGGCCTATCTCGCGCGCATGGTGTCCTCGAGCGAATATCTTGGCCTGAGGTCGATGGCCTCGAAGATCGCCCGCAAGATGGGCCGCCGCGTGTGGGGCGGGCTCGAAAAGGCGGAAGAATTCGCGCGCGGCATGGTGACCGGCGGGACCATGTTCGAAGAGCTTGGCTTCTATTACGTCGGCCCGATCGACGGGCACAATCTCGACCATCTCATCCCGGTGCTCGAGAATGTGCGCGACAGCGAGCAGGGTCCGGTGCTCATCCATGTCGTCACGCAAAAGGGCAAGGGCTACGCGCCTGCCGAGAACAGCGCCGACAAGTACCACGGCGTCGCCAAGTTCGACGTCGTCACCGGCGAGCAGAAGAAATCGAAGGGCGGCCCTCCGGCCTATCAGAATGTCTTCGGCGAAACGCTGGCGAAGCTCGCCAATGACGACCCCAAAATCTGTGCCATCACCGCCGCTATGCCGAGCGGCACGGGCGTCGACAAATTCGCCAAGGCGCATCCCGACAAGGCCTTCGACGTCGGCATTGCAGAACAGCACGGGGTGACCTTCGCTGCGGGCCTCGCGGCGGAAGGCATGCGCCCATTTGCCGCCATCTATTCGACCTTCCTCCAGCGCGCCTATGACCAGGTGGTGCACGATGTCGCCATCCAGAACCTGCCCGTCCGCTTCGCCATCGACCGCGCCGGACTGGTGGGCGCCGACGGCTGCACGCATGCAGGCAGCTTCGACATCACCTATCTCGCGACGCTGCCCAACATGGTGGTGATGGCCGCCGCCGACGAGGCGGAGCTGGCGCACATGACCTATACTGCGGCGAAATACGACGATGGCCCCATCGCCTTCCGCTATCCGCGCGGCGCTGGCACTGGCGTGGAAATCCCCGAGCAGCTCGAACAGCTCGAGATTGGCAAGGGCCGCGTGGTCCGCGAAGGTAGCAAGGTCGCCATCCTGTCGCTGGGCGCGCGTCTGGAGGAGGCCAAGAAGGCCGCCGACCAGCTCGAGGCCAAGGGCCTCTCGACGACGGTCGCCGACATGCGCTTCGCCAAGCCTCTCGACACCGCGCTGATCGAAAAGCTGATGCGCAGCCACGAGGTGGTGGTGACGGTTGAGGAAGGCGCCATCGGTGGCCTTGGGGCGCATGTGCTGACCTTTGCTTCAGATGAGGGCCTGACCGACAGCGGTCTCAAGGTCCGCACCATGCGCCTGCCCGACATCTTCCAAGATCAGGACGACCCGACCAAGCAGTATGACGAAGCCGGCCTCAACGCGCCGCATATCGTCGACACGGTGCTGAATGCGCTGCGGCACAACAGCACGGGCGTGGAAGAGGCGCGGGCGTAACGCGAAGACCGATGCCGACACCGCCCACGAAAGCTGAGCGGATGGAAATCCGCATAAAGATCGGCAATCGGGCGGTCGGAGGGTTCGAGTCGTCGATAAGTGTGAGCAATGCGGAGTATCGCATCGCTCACGCATGTTTTGCGTGCCGCAAGTCCTGGAAACTCTCTGAAGATAGTGCGGCGATTTGCCCGCAGTGCGCTGGCGAGGCTCACCATATGGGCCGGTCCTTCAAGGCTCCCAAGCGCACCGATGAAGAGCAATGGAAAAAAGTAGAGAAGCTATGGCGGGCAGGATTCCGCTTCCCGACCAATACGGGCTGGTATGAAGTAGCGCCCTATCCCGAGCGACTTCGCGAGGTTGATGAGTTCATCTCGCAAAATCCCGATCACCCATTCCGGGTGAAGAATCAGCCGTCACCCCGGACTTGATCCGGGGTCCCGCTTTCTGCGGCGATGCGCTCGAAGGCAGCGGGACCCCGGCTCGGTGGCCGGGGTGACGGCAGAGACACGTAGTGGCATGGGGGCAGGCGAAAGGACTTTTTGCCGATGAGCCTCCTCCATATCGACACCGCCGACCACGTCACCACATTGACGCTCAACCGGCCCGACAGCATGAACCCGCTCGGCGCCGCAGGGGACGGGGACGCCTTTGTCGAGGCCTGCGATGCCATTAATGCCGACATGGATGTGCGCTGTGTCATCTTGACCGGCGCGGGCCGCGCTTTCTCGGCCGGTGGCGACATCAAGGCGATGAAGGAGAGGACCGGCAATTTCGGCGGCACGGCTCCCGAAATTGCCGATGGCTACAGGGGCAACATCCACAAGATCCTGCGCGCGCTCTATTCGCTGCGCGTGCCGCTTATCGCGGCGGTCAACGGACCGGCCATCGGGCTGGGCTGCGACCTTACCTGCCTGGCCGACATGCGCATCGCGAGCGAGAAAGCGAAGTTCGGCGTCACCTTCCTCAAGCTCGGCATCATTCCGGGTGACGGCGGCACGTGGATCTTGCCCCGCATCATCGGTGAGGCGCGCGCGGCGGAGCTGTTCTACACCGGCGATGTGATCGACGCCTCAACCGCGCTCGACTGGGGGCTGGTCAGCCGCGTGGTCGAACATGAGGCGCTGCTGGATGAGGCCAAAGCGCTCGCCGCCAAGGTCGCCGCCATGCCTCCCCATGCGCTCCGGCAGGCGAAGAACCTCATGCGGCAGGGGCGCTCGACCACCTATGACGCGGCGCTCGAGATGGCGGCCAACGCGCAGGCGCTGATGCACTCGACGCAAGACCACTTGGAAGGTGTCGACGCGCTCCTCGAAAAGCGCGCGCCCAAGTTCACGGGACAATAAAGTCAGAGCGAATATTTGTTTGTCCTACCGCTTCGCTGCTTGAGGACGGTCAGACCCAGCGCCAGATGCCGGCCGGGATACCGCCTGCCCCGATGTGCCACCATGTGATGCCGAGCCATGCCGCTATGGCTACCAGCCACAGGATCACGCCCGCGCGCGCAAGCCTGCTCCAGCGAGGCCAATAGCTGGTTTTCGCTTCCCACTCTTTCCACGCCTCGCCCATCAGCGCCTCTTTCTTGCGGTCCTGCAGCCTTGCCCCGACCAGTGCGAGGATGAGGATGGCGAGCGCCACGACCAGCGTGCGCCAACTCCACCACAGGACGATGTGCGAGATTGCCCACAGCGCGAAGCCCCACATCATCGGGTGCCGCGTCACCGCGAACACACCAGCAGGCTCGCGCCGCGCGAGTTTCTCCGCGCCGGGTGCGGGGAGAGCCGGATTACCCTTGAGCGAGCCAAGGAACAGCAACAGTGCGGGCAGCGACAGGACGGTCGCGATAATCCAGCCGATCTCGCCACTGCCGCCGAGCATGGTGTCGTCCGCAGCGACGAAGGCGAAATAGATCCACGCCATCGAGGCGGCCGCCACGAGGCTGTAGAGGATCGAAAAGCCGGTTGCGCCCAGCGCGGCGACAAGCGGGGCGCGCAGCGGATGCGAGAGCGCGAAATGCGTGCCGACGAATGCCAGCGAGGCAGCGATAAGCGAAGTCAGCGGGTCCATGATGTCCTCCCTTGGGGCGGGAGATTATCACAGGCGCGGGCGCGGACCTATTCCTCGATGGCGATGAGCTTGACCGTGAACAGCAGCGTCGCGCCGCCGGGGATGGGACCCTTGCCCTTCGGCCCATAGGCGAGGTCGGCGGGTGCGACGATCTCGATCGTGTCGCCTACGCCCATCTCGGGGATAGCCATCTGCCATGCCTTGATGAGACGGCCGAGCGGGAAGGTCGCCGGTTCGCCGCGCTCAAAGCTGGAATCGAAAGTCTCGCCGTCGATGAAGGTGCCCGCGTAATGGACGGTGACCTTGTCCTCGACCGTGGGCTTTACGTTGGAACCTGCGTATTCGATGTAACGCCAGCGTAGGCCGCCATCCATCGTGTACCAGCCGTCTTCGGCCTTGAGACCTGCCGGGTAGGCCTGCTGGGCGCTCATCCACGCAATGTCCTGCGTGCGGTCGGGCGCAGACTCCTGCGCCGTCACCGCCTGGAAACCGACCACCGCCACGGCAGCGCCAACCGCCGCGAGCATCATGCGCATATCTTTCATCACGACCCGTTCTTCCTCGTTTGGATAGGCATGCAGCGCAGACACGAAAAAGGGCGCGGTTTCAAGCCGCGCCCTCTTCCATTTTATAGCTACCGATCAGGCGTTCGGCTTGGTTGTCGGGTGCACCCCGCCTTCCATCGATTCCAGACCGGCACCGGCCTGGCCTTCGAGGTCGTCGCCGACATTGTCGTCACGCAGCGTGTCGAGGTGCATAAGGCGCTTGATGAGCGGGCTCACCACCATCACCACGACACCGATGCCGACGGCATACCAGCCGACCGTCGAGTAGACGTCGAGCACGACCTGCTTGCCGGCTTCCTCGCCGACACCTTCGCCGCCCGTTGCAGCAGCGATGAGGCCGGCTGCGAAGTTACCGGTGGCCGAGGCGAAGAACCAGGTACCCATGATGAGCGAGGCCATGTGGCCAGGGCTCAGGCGATTCATTGCCGAGAGGCCGACAGGCGAGAGGCAAAGCTCGCCGGTGGTGTGCAGCAGGTAAATGAGGAAGATGAAGATGACCGGCGTCGGCACGTTGATGCCGGCGCTTTCCGCACCCCAGACGAGGACGAGGAAGCCGAGACCCACCTGGATGACGGCGAGGCCGAACTTCATCGGCGTGCTGGGTTCCGCGCCCTTGCGAGCCAGACCCTGCCACAGCATCGCGAAGAGCGGTGCGAGCAGCACGATGTAGATCGCGTTGATCGACTGGAACATCGACGCGTTCACGCCCTGCGTATCGACATGGCGATCGGTGAAGACGTTGAGCGACGAACCCGCCTGCTCGAACAGCGCCCAGAAGACGATCGACACGAGGATCAGGAACATCGCGGCAAAGATGCGGTCGCGTTCCTGCGGAGCGAGCTTGGTGACTGCGGTGAACAGCACGTAGGCCACGAGGCCGCCGCCGAAGACACCGAGCACGGTTCCGACCAGTTCCTGGAACTGGATGGCGGCCCAGCACAGAGCGACCATGGCAAGGCCGGCGCCGTAGATGGCCCATTCCTTGCCGCCTGCAATCTTCGCCGGATCCTTCGGTTCGCCCTTGCCGAGCAGCAGGGGCTTGCCGATCACGAAGAAGATGAGGCCGATCAGCATGCCGATACCGGCAAGACCGAAGCCGTATTCCCAGCCATAGGTCTGGCCGAGGTAGCCGCAGATGATCGATGCAGTCGCGGCGCCGACGTTAATACCCATGTAGAAGATGGTGTAGGCGGGGTCGCGGCGGACGTCGGTGCGCGAATAGAGCTGGCCGACGATGACCGAGATATTGGCCTTCAGGAAGCCCGAGCCCACGATGATGAGGGCAAGCGCCAGCCAGAAGATGTTAATGAAGGGATCGGCCTGGCCGCCAGAACCTTCGAAGGCCATGAAGAAGTGGCCGAAGGTCAGGAGGACCGCACCGAACAGCACGGCCTTGCGCTGGCCGATGTACTGGTCGGCCAGATAGCCGCCGACGACCGGAGCGATGTAGACCAGCGCGGTGTAGGCGCCGTAGATCACGTAGGCCTTGTCTTCGGCGAACATCCAGTGCTGGATGAGGTAGAAGATGAGCAGTGCGCGCATGCCGTAGTAGGAGAAGCGCTCCCACATTTCGGCCATGAACAGCAGGAACAGCCCCTTGGGGTGCCCGATGACCTCTTCCTGCGGGCGGGTGATGAGCACCACGCCGCCGATGAGAAATGCTGCCAGTGCGACCACGGCAACCCTGAAAGTCCACATTTCGAACGCTGAGTCGAATGTGAAGAACATGCCTTCGACCATAAGAAACCGGTCCCTTTGATTGTTATCGTCGGAGCCGCGCTGGCGCAGCCCCTCCCCTCGAAGCCGCGCACCCTAGCGTTTCCGGCGGCCATGTGAAGCATTAGTTACACTCGCGACCAGATGTCGGGAACCTTGCGCGCCGCGCTGTATTATGGCACTGATGCACTATTGCTGCCGGGGAATTGAAATGAGCAACCAGTCCAAGCCCGTCTACCTGAAGCTGCGCGACATGATCGCGGCTGCCATCATCGATGGTCGCTATCGCGAAGGCGAAATGCTTCCCTCGGTGCGCGCGCTGGCTGCCGAGCAGGGGGCGAACCCGCTCACCGTGGCGAAAGCCTACCAGCAGTTCCAGAACGATGGGCTGGTCGAGGTCCAGCGCGGGGTCGGGATGTATGTCGCCAAGGGTGCCGCCGGTGTATTGCGCCAGCGCGAGCGGGAGGAATTCCTGAAAGAGGAATGGCCCGAAATTCGCGAGCGGATGCAACGACTTGGCATTTCGCCCGCCGAGCTCATGTCCGATGCATGAAACAGATTAACGCTCTGGTCGCCGGGTTTAACTTAAGATAACTTGCGGGAATCGCGCAGTTCTGCCAAATATCGGGCAAAGGGGTGCGTCTTGGCGCTGCCTGGCAGGGCCGCATGAATGAATTTTAGATGGTTGCCTTCACGGTAACCCGGAGACCGCACGATGATCCGTTCCGAACTCCTCACCGCGATTGCCGAAGACAATCCCGAACTGCGCGCCGAAGAGGTGGAGCAGGTGGTCGACATCTTCTTCGAGGAAATCGCGCAGCGCCTGTCCGAAGGCGGCCGTGTCGAGCTGCGCGGTTTCGGCGCCTTCTCAACCCGCGAACGCCAGGCGCGTCAGGGCCGCAATCCGCGCACCGGCGAAATGGTCGACGTGCCGGCGAAAAAAGTGCCCTATTTCAAGCCGGGCAAGGAAATCCGCGAGCGTCTCAACGAGAACTGAGCGCCCCGGGCGACTCGCCCAACTTGGCGATTGCAGCAAATCTCCCGATTCTCTAACCACCGCCGGTGCCGGATAGCGGGTGTGGCGGAATGGTAGACGCCGGGGACTTAAAATCCCCTGTCCTTTGGGCGTGTGGGTTCGAGTCCCACCACCCGCACCGGCCTCGGCTTTCCAGCGACTTGCCGTCCCGGTGTCGGAAGCGCTGACAGACACTCCATCGGCTTTATCCTCGTATTAACCCCTAGGCCGATATCAAAGGCACCTACAGGGGCTCTGGTCCAAGACCATCGCAAGGGGGTGATGCCCCCAGGCAATCTTGGGGAATGAATGACGATGGATTACTCGAGCGGCTTCGGGGCAGACAGCAAGCCGGTACACGATCCGACCGAACAGCGCGGCGCACCGCGCTATACCTCGCTGATTCGCTCGGCCAAGCTGGTATGCGGTCAGGGCGAGTTCCTGTGCGTCATTCGCGATGTCTCTGCGACCGGCGTGTCGCTGCGCACTTTCCACGCGCTGCCGGAAGAACGGACCATCGCGCTCGAGCTGCAGAACGGCGAAACCTACGAAATCAAGGAAATCCGCCGCAGCGGCCTCGAGGCAAGCTACCAGTTCGACCGCCCCGTCACGGTCGAGCGGCTCATTCACGAAACCTGGAATTTCCCCAAGCGCCAGCTGCGCCTCAACATCGCCATCCCGCTCGAATTGTCCTCGCTCAGCGACCACGGCGAAGCGGAAACGGTGAACCTCTCGCAGCAAGGCGCGCGGGTCGCCTGCGATGCCAGCTTCGCGATCGACCAGACCATTCGCGTGACGGGGCCGAACTTCCCCGAGACGCGCGCAAAGGTCCGCTGGCGTAAGGATGGCCATTACGGCCTCGTGTTCGAGAACACTTTCTCGCTGCGTGAATTCTCGCTGATGGCCGCGGCGGTCCAATGCCCAGCCATGCTCGAGGAAGCATCGAACGCAGCCTGAAAGCGGCGATTTCCCGGCAAATTAAGCTTCGCGTTAACCTCCTCCTAACCATTTTCCTTCACTTCCAGTGAGGCAAAGGAATTCGGGGGTATCCATGGGCGAGAACGCCACAACGCTGAAAGTCGACGTAGCCATCATCGGTGCAGGTCCTGCAGGCCTTACCGCGGGCTACCTGCTCACCAAGCAGGGCAAGTCGGTCGCGATCATCGAAAAGGACGAGACCTATGTCGGCGGCATCAGCCGCACGGTCGAGCACGAGGGGTATCGCTTCGACATCGGCGGCCACCGGTTCTTCTCGAAATCTCAGCAGGTTGTCGACCTGTGGAACGAGATCCTCGGCGAGGACGATTTCATCCAGCGCCCGCGCATGAGCCGCATCTATTACGAGGGCAAGTTCTACAGCTACCCGCTGCGCGCCTTCGAAGCGCTCTGGAACTTGGGCATCCTGCGCTCGACCGTCTGCATGGCGAGCTACCTCCAGTACAAGCTCTTCCCCAAGAAGGACGTGAAGAGCTTCGAGGACTGGACCACGAACCAGTTCGGCCACAAGCTCTATTCCATCTTCTTCAAGACCTACACCGAGAAGGTGTGGGGCATGCCCTGCAACGAGATGAGCGCCGACTGGGCCGCCCAGCGCATCAAGGGCCTCTCGCTCTGGGGTGCGGTGGTCGATGGCCTCAAGCGCAGCCTCGGCCTCAACAAGAAGCCGAATGACGGGCAGGCGGTGAAGACGTTGCTCGAAACCTTCCGCTACCCGCGGCTTGGCCCGGGCATGATGTGGGAAGCTGCGCGCGACAAGATTCTCGCCACCGGCAAGGGCCATGTCATCATGGGCCATGGCCTCAAGCAGCTTTCCAGCGACGGCAAGGGCGGCTGGCGCATGAGTGCAGAGGGCAAGGACGGCGAAGTGGTGGTCGAGGCCGCGCATGCCATTTCGAGCGCGCCGATGCGTGAACTGTCCAAGCGCCTCCACCCGCTGCCGCAGTCGACGCTGCAGGCGAATGACCTCAAGTATCGCGACTTCCTCACCGTTGCCCTGATGGTCGAGGGCGAGGACCTCTTCCCCGACAACTGGATCTACATCCACGACAGCAAGGTGAAGGTCGGCCGCGTGCAGAACTTCCGCAGCTGGTCGCCGGAAATGATCCCCGATGAGGACATGGCCTGCGTCGGCCTCGAATATTTCTGCTTCGAAGGCGACGGCCTCTGGTCGATGGAAGACGACGACCTCGTCAAGCTCGCCACCGACGAGATGGAGATCCTTGGCCTCGTCGATCGCAAGAAGGTCAAGTCGGGCGCCGTGGTCCGCCAGGAAAAAGCCTATCCGGTCTATGACGAGGATTACGCCGCCAATGTCGATGCCATGCGCATCGAATTGGAGGAAAAGCATCCGACGCTGCACCTCGTGGGCCGCAACGGCATGCATCGCTACAACAACCAGGACCACGCGATGATGACCGCCATGCTGACGGTCGAGAACATCATCGCGGGCGAGCGCCTCTACGACACGTGGTGCGTCAACGAGGATGCCGAATATCACGAGGCTGGCGACGAGGGCGCCGAACGCAGCCTTCCGAGCCGCCAGCCGAGCGAAGACCAGGCCGCCGCGCTCAATTCGGTTCGCGAGGTTCCGACCCGCGTTGCAGGTGACAAGGAAGCCGCCTGATGGCCACGCTGCCGTTCGATACGGCGCCTTCAGGCAAGGGCAGTCGCAAGGGCCCCTTCGCCTCGGTCGAGCGGCACGAATGGCGCCAGTTCGCCAACTGGGCACTGGTCTGGCTGGTGCTGGCGAACCTCGCGTTTGCCATGATGTGGTTCGTCGGCGCGCCGCCGCGCGGCGGTGAAATCATGGCGGCGGGCGCGCTTGGCCTGCTCGTCCGCAACACGCCCATAGCGGTGCGCGGCCTCTGTTTCCTTGCCGTGATGACCTATTCGGTGGTCAGCTTCATCGCCGGCCTGTTCAACCTCTCGGTGTTCTCGCTGCTGCATTCGATCAGGTTCTTTGCCGAGATCAAGCCGACCCAGTCGCTCGACTATATCGCGGGCGCCTGCCTGCTGCTTGCCATCATCATTCTGGCCCTGTGGGCCCTGCGCCGGCCGCAGGGTTTCACCAACATCCGGCTCGTGCTTCTCGCAATCCTTGCCACTGTCGCACTCGGCCAGGTCGACAAGGCCATGGGTCACGGCATGCGCGGCCATTATGCGCGCGCCGCCGATGCCTCCACGCCCTTCTCCTCGGCGACCAGGAATGCCGGCGTCGTGCCCGCCGCGCTCGACGGGGAACGCCACCTGATGGTCATCATGGTCGAATCACTCGGCACGCCGGTCGGCAACGAGGACATGTCGAACCTCCTTTTTGCCCGCTACAACGACGCGCGCGTTACCAATCGGTTCGCGCTGAGCCGCGGCCAGACGACCTATTTCAACTCGACCACCGCTGGCGAGGTCCGCGAGTTGTGCGGTCGCTGGGGCGATTATCACGAAGTGCTCGACAAGGCGGACGACAGCTGCCTGCCCGCACGGCTTGCCCGCGCCGGTTACGAAACGCGGGCCTACCACAGTTTCACCGGCGCCTTTTTCGACCGTACGCAGTGGTATCCCAACATCGGATTCCAGCACCAACAGTTCGCCGAGGAACTGGCCGGGCGCGGCGCACGCGAATGCGGCGGGGTCTTTCCCGGCGTGTGCGACCGCGACGTGCCTGCATTGCTCGCCAGGGATTTGAAGGCCGCCGACAAGCCGCAATTCGTCTACTGGCTGACGGTCAATTCGCACCTTCCCGTGCCCCCGGGCATGAATCTCGACGTCGACCGCTGCGAACGCATCTCGCCCGCGCTGGCCGAGGATTACCCGATGATCTGCCGCCAGTTCGCGCTGTGGGACCAGATGGATCGCGCCATCATCGCCGAAATCACCGCCGCGGATTTCCCGGCCACCGACATCCTCATCGTGGGCGACCACATGCCGCCCTATTACGACCGCCACCACCGCAGCCAGTTCGCGCCCGACCGGGTTCCCTGGCTGCTCCTCAAGTGGAAAGACAAAGAGGGAGGCGAACATGACGCTTCCGCCGTCGTCAGGAAAAAGGACGCCCGCAATGGCGCTGCAGGATAATCCCGCGATGCAATGGCCCGCCGCCCTCATCCGCCGTTTCGACCTCGCAAGGCTGGTGCGCTACGGCTTTGCCAGTGCCGCCGCGCTCGCTGTCGACATGGGGACATTCCTCGTCCTGCTTTCGATGCAGGTCGTCGCGGCGCCCGCCTCGGCGCTCGCCTACAGCTTCGGCATCGTGACGCACTGGCTGCTGTCGAGCCGTGCGGTTTTCACCGACACAGTGGCGACGCGCGGACCGCAGCGCACGCGCCAGAAGGCGCTGTTCGTCGGCTCTGCGCTTATCGGCCTCGGCCTCACCACGCTGATCGTGGGCGGCGGCGATATGGCCGGTCTCGACCCGCGGCTGGCCAAGCTGGCCGCGATCGCGGTGAGCTTCACTGCGACCTGGCTCTTGCGCAGCAAGGTGGTTTTCCGCCACGTAGACTGAGATGACTGCGGACCGCCGCCTGCGTGACGGGGAATTCCCCCTAAAAGGGCTGTTGCTCGCCTGGGCCGCCGTCTGCCTGATCCTTCTTGTCACCGGCATCGGGCGCGTCCTCGCGGGACGCTTTCCCGACCCAGACGACGTGCTGCGCCTCGTGCAGGTACGCGATCTGCTGGCGGGGCAGGGCTGGTTCGATGCCACCCAATACCGCATAGATCCGCCGCAGGGCACCGTGATGCACTGGTCGCGGCTGGTCGATATCCCGCTGCTGCTGGTGATTGGCGCGCTAACGCCCCTTGCTGGGCAGGCAGCTGCCGAAACCGTCGCACTGGTTCTGGTGCCCTTCCTGACCTTTGCAATTGCCGCAGCCGCGCTCGGACGGCTGGCGTGGCGCCTGCTCGGCAATCGCGCGGCCATTTTCGCGGTGCTTGCCTGCGGTTTCCTGCCTTCGCTGCTGTTCCAGTTCCAGCCCATGCGTATCGACCATCATGGCTGGCAGGTCGCCAGCGTCGCCGTCGCGCTCTGGGCCATCAGCCGCAGGCAAGCGACCTTCAGCGGCTGGGTTGCCGGTATCGCCATGGCCTTCGGGACATCGATTTCGCTCGAAGTCCTGCCGCTGGCCGCCGCCTTTGCCGCCGTGCTGTGGGTGCGCTGGTGGTTCGACTACAAGCAGCGCGACTGGCTGGTCGCCTATATGCTCGGGCTCTCGCTCGGCATGCTCGGCTTCTACCTCGTCACGCGCGGCGCTTCGACGATCGCGTATTGCGACGCGATTTCGCCCGCGCATATCGCTTTCTTCCTTGTCGCGGCGGCAGGCACATGGATCATCGCCAATGCGACGAAGCTGCGCGGTTTCGGGTTGGTTATGCTGTTTGCGCTGGTAGGAGCGCTTGCGGTTGGCGCTTTCGCGCTCATTTCCCCAACCTGCCTCGGCACGCCCTTCGCCGCGCTCGATCCGCTGGTCGACCGTTACTGGTATCGCCTCGTGCTCGAAGGGCAGCCCCTGTGGAAGCAGCCGCCCGCGACATGGGTGCCGGCGTTGGTGCAATTGCTCGCGGCGATTGGCGCAGTCATCGCGCTTCATCTGCGCTCGATGGAATGGATGCGCGGCTGGTGGGGTGAATATCTCTTCCTTCTGCTGGCTGCGACTGCACTAGGCTTGCTGGTCGCTCGCTCGCTCGCCTTTGCCTCGATTATCGCGGCCATCCCGCTTGGCTGGCTCGCCTCGAGGCTGCTCTTACGCATTCGCCAGCAGAAAGCGCCGCTCGCCTCGCTCGGCCTTGCGGCAATAATCATCGTGCTGCTCGCGCCGATGTCGCTGGTCATGGCAGCGCGTGCGCTCATGCCGGCTGAGGAGACCGAAGTTCAGAATGTCGCGAGCGGAGCCTGCGATATCTATGGCAACGCACCGCTGCTGGCGAAGCTGGAGACGGGGACGGTTATCGCCCCGCTCGACCTGGGGCCTGCCATCCTGCTCGACACGGAACATAGCGTTGTTGCCACCGGCCACCACCGCGCAGCCGAGGCGATGGGCGACGTCATCCGCACTTTCACCTCGCCTGCCGGCAAGGCCCGCGAAATCGCGAAGGCGCATAATGCCGATTACCTCGCGCTGTGCACCGACATGACCGAGGCTGCGCTTTACGCTCACGAAGCCCCCGATGGGCTCGCAGCAACGCTGACAGGGGGTGAGGTGCCCGACTGGCTCGAACGCGAGGACCTCGGCGGACCGGAAGAATTCGCGGTCTATCGCGTCGCCGATTAGGCCGCGACGAAGTCCATCGCCACGCCGTTGATGCAATGGCGCTTGCCGGTCGGACGCGGGCCATCGTTGAAAATGTGTCCCAAGTGCCCGCCGCAATCGGCACAGTGTACTTCAGTGCGCGGGTAGCCGATCTTGTAGTCGGTGCTGGTCCCGACTGCGCCGGGAAGCGCCTTCCAGAAACTCGGCCAGCCGGTGCCCGAATCATACTTGGTTTTCGAGGAATAGAGCTTGTTGCCGCAACCGGCGCAGGCGAAGATCCCGGCGCGCTTTTCGTCGTTCAGTTTGGACGAATAGGGCCGCTCGGTGCCCGCTTCGCGCAAGATGTAGAATTCGCTCTTCGTCAGCTTCTTGCGCCATTGCGCCTCGCTCAACGAGACGGGGAAGTCCCTGGCCTGCACCTCGCGCGAGCCGCAGGCGACCAGCGTGGTCGCGGCAACGCCCGAGCCGAGCAGGCCGAGGAAGGAACGGCGGTTTGCAGCAGTGTTTCGCATGTCGTCATCCATAGGCTGTCCCCCATGAATACGCGCGGAACGCGGCAAAGGTTACGTCAGAACTCGGTGACCTCGACTTCGAGCTTGCGGAAGCCGTGGACGAAGTTGGCGCGCACGCGCTCGACATCGCCGGCAAGGTGCACGCGCATGCGGCGCTTGTGCATTTCTTCGAGCAGCACGCGCAATTGCAGCTCGGCAAGCCGCGCGCCGACGCAGCGGTGAATGCCATAGCCGAAGGCGATGTGGCGGCGCGCATTCTCGCGCTCGATATCGAGCTTGTCGGGGTTCTCGAACACCTCCTCGTCGCGATTGGCGGAAAGGTACCAGAGCACGACCTTGTCGCCCTTCTTGATCTGCTGGCCAAAGACCTCGGTATCCTCGGTGCAGGTCCGCCGCATATGCGCGAGCGGGGTCTGCATGCGCAGGATTTCCTGCACCGCATTGGGAATGAGCTCGGGGTTCTGCTCGAACTTTTTGCGCTGGTCGGGGTTCTTGTCGAGCTGGTAGATGATCCCGCTCATCGAATTGCGCGTGGTATCGTTGCCGCCGACGATGAGCAGCACGAGATTGCCCATGAATTCTTCCGGGCGCATCTGGTTCATCGCCTCGGAGTGGATCATCATCGAGATGAGGTCGTCGCCCGGCTCCTTGTCGTGCGTGCGCTCGACCCAGAGCGACTGGAAATAGGCCGCCATCTCGTGAAGGAAGCCCCAGCGCATCTCGTCGAGCGCGCGGACGGTGGCAAGCTCGGTATCGCCCGACCAGTCGGACCAGAAGGTCAACAGGCGGCGGTCTTCCCAGGGAAAGCCGAACAGGATGGCGAGCATGCCGGTGGTCAGCTCGATGGAGACCTTGTCGACCCAGTCGAACACTTCGCCGCGCGGCAGTGAATCGAGGAGTTCACCCGTGCGTTGGCGGATTTCGCCTTCCATCTCGGCCATGCCTGAAGGCGTGAACTTGGGCGCGACGGTGCGCCGTTGGCCCGTGTGCTGCGGGCGGTCCATCGCAATGAACATCGGCAGTTCGCGGCCGCCGGGAATGTTGCTTTCGGCCATTTCCTCTTCGCTCAAGCGGTTGAGAATGGTGATCCCGCCATATTCCCAACTGGAAGAGAAAATCTCCGGCAAGGCTTCGATATGCTGGATCGCCTTGTGACCGACGACTGCCCAATAGGGGCCGAAGGGGCTGTCCGGAATGTAGTGCAGCGGCCCAGCCTCGCGCATCTCGCGGAAGATCGGATGCCAGGTGTTCTCGGCATAGATGTCGCTGCGGCTGACATCCCATTTGTGCGTGTGATTGAGCCGCTCCTCGGGATGCTCGGCAAAATGCTGCTTGAGCGCCTCGTAGGCGGTGGGCGACGTCCGGCATTCCGGGCGCTGCGGGGCGACTGTAGCCATCGCGGGTTCTCCTCTCTCTCACCGCACATCCTGCCCTAACTGACAGGCGTGTCAATAGTGCGTTTCAAAAGCGAACCTAATTCGCTTCGCTCGCGAGGGATTGCACCGAGGCGACGTTATTGCGGTTCGATGGGGATGGGGGAGACCAGGCGCCCCTTCTTCCCGCGCCCGCCCTTGCCCGATTTCATCACCCGGCGGCGGAACAGTGTCGCGCCCGCCTTGATGAAGATGGCAACGCAGAGCGCCTGCCACGCCAGCGCGAGGAAATGCGGCCAAAGCTCGCCCGACTGCGCCGCACGTGCCAGCATGGCGAAGGGCGAGGAGAGCGGGAAGATGGCTGCGAAGAGTTCCAGCGGCGAGCCGGGATTGGTCATCGCGAAGGCGGCGAGGAAGAAGACCAGGAGCTGCGCCATGGTCACCGGCATCGACAGCGTCTGCACCTCGCGCACAGTGGTCGCCATGCCGCCGATGGTGAGGAAGAGCGAGCCGAGCAGCAAGTAGCCCATCGAGAAATAGGCCACGCCCAGCAGGATGAAGAGCGGCCAGCCCAGCGCCGGCTCGGGCAGTTCGGGCAGGGCCTCACCCGCCAGCGCGCCGATGATGCCGCCGAAGCCTGCCCACACGGCAATCCCGACAAAGCTCACGCCGAGCATGGCGAAAAGCTTGCCGAAGAAAACCGAATCCATCGGGATGGCTGCGGCGAGAACCTCGATGACCTTGTTCGCCTTCTCCTCGACGAGGTTCGACAGCACCATGCCTGCAAGCAGCATCATCAGCAGGAACAGCAGCAGCTGGCCCGCCTGCGCAGTGCGGATGCGGTCGGACTTCGCCGCCGCTGCCGTCGTAGCGAGCGCGTTTCTGGTGACCGTGGGATAGTTCGATGGCGCATTGCCTGCGGCCATGGCTGCCAGCAGCGTCACCGGCCCGTCGAGCCGGTTCATCTGCGCCTCGGTGCCGGTGAGCACGGGCGCTTCGGGTGTGCCCGACACCACGACGGCATAATCATTGGCGGCAAGCAGGCTACGCGCATCGATGGGCTCGTCATTATCGACACGCGACAGTGTCACCATGATCGGGAAGCCGCCGATGCCCTCTTGCGCTGTCTTGCGCGCCTCCAGCATCGCCGCATTGTCCTCCTCGGACATGACGACGGCGATAGTGTTAGACACCGCCTCACGCTGGACTTGCCCGCCGATACCGCCTGCCAGCGCGCCGACGATGACGGGGAAGAGCGGGCCGAGCAGGAAAAAGAAGAAAGCGCGGCTGAAGAGGATGGCCTTGAAGTCGCGGCGCGCTACGACCCATGCGGCCTGGAAGAAAGACAGGCGCGAGGCTTCCTGTGCATGGTTCATCGGTCTTCCTCCGCTTCGAGCGCGCGTGCGGCAGCGGCGCCTGCAATCTCGACAAAGGCATCATGCAGGCCCGCGCGCTCGATGGAGAGCGAGAGGATACCCGCTTCGCCGTCGATGAGCCGCTTCAACAGTGCTTCGATGCCGCCGTCGGGAATTGGGAAATACCAGAAGTGTCCGCCGCCCTCCTTGGCATCGTGGCGTGCATCGGCGGGCAAAGCGCTGCGCCATTCGCCGTCGGCATTACGCGTTTCCAGCCGCACCTGCGCCGGAATCCGGTCGCGCGCGGCATCGACCGAGCCTGCATAGGGCACCTTGCCGCCCGCGATGATGGCGACATCGTTGCACAATCGCTCGGCGTGATGGATGACATGGGTCGAGAAGATGACCGTCGTGCCCTCTTTCGCCAGCTCGCGTATCATGACTTCCAGCTTGCCCTGGTTGATGGCGTCGAGCCCGCTGAAAGGTTCGTCGAGCACCACCAGCTTCGGCCGGTGCACCAGCGTGCCGAGCAATTGCACCGTTTGCGCCATGCCTTTCGACAGCTGGCGGATCTGCCGGTCGATGGCGTGGCCCATGCCGTGCCCTTCGAGCAGTTCGCGCCCGCGCCTCCGGCCCTCTTCCAGCGGAAGCCCGCGAAGCGCGCCCATGAAGGCAATCGCGTCGTCGCATTTCATCGCCGGATAAAGCCCGCGTTCTTCGGGGAGGTAGCCAATCCACTTGGCAATTTCGTGCGGGCGGTCGTGGCCGAACACCCGGCGCACCCCTTCGTCAGGGTCGATGATGCCCAGCAGCATCCGCAGCGTGGTCGTCTTGCCCGCACTATTGGGGCCGAGGATGCCGTAAATCGCGCCTTCGGGGACCGAGATATCGACCCCATCTACCGCCAGCGTATCGTCGAACCGCTTGACCAGCCCGCGTGCCTCGATGGCAAGGCCGCTGTTGTAATGATGCTCGTTTCGCGACATCGCGTGTACCGGCTCCCCCATTGAGCCGAGCGAGTTAACCCTTCGAAGTGAACGGGAGCAACAGCAAGTTTGGTTAAATCCGTGTCACCCGGTGAATTGCAGGCCGCGCTGAGGGAAAAGGCGCGCGAGCTGGGATTCGTCGCCTGCGGATTTACCGGGGCGGGCGGCGACCCCTTGCGTGCCGAACGGTTCGAGGAATGGCTGGGCGAGGGGCGCCACGGCTCGATGGAATGGATGGAGAGCCGCAAGGCCCAGCGCGCTTCCCCGCAAGGGCTGTGGCCCGAGGCAAAGAGCGTTATTGCGCTCGGCATGAGCTACGCGCCCGATGTCGACCCTCTGGCGCTGGAGGGCGACGACGCGAAGGCGCGCATCTCGGTCTATGCGCAGGGCCGAGACTATCACGATGTGGTGAAGAAGGCGCTCAAAGCCCTCGCGCGCTGGCTCATCGAGCGTGCGCCGGAAAGCGAGCTCAAGGTCTTCGTCGACACCGCGCCGGTGATGGAAAAGCCGCTGGGGCAGGCCGCGGGTATCGGCTGGCAGGGCAAGCATACCAATCTCGTCAGCCGCGAGCATGGCAGCTGGCTGTTCCTCGGCGCGATTTACTCGACCATCCCGTTCGAGCCCGACGCACCGCACCGCGACATGTGTGGCAGTTGCCGCGCGTGCCAGGATGCCTGCCCGACCGATGCTTTCCCCGCGCCCTACAAGCTTGATGCGAGGAGGTGCATTTCCTACCTCACCATCGAGCACAAGGAAGCCATTCCCGAAGAGTTTCGCGAAGCGCTCGGAAACCGCATCTACGGATGCGACGATTGCCTCGCCGTGTGCCCGTGGAACAAGTTCGCCGATGCCGCGCATCGCCACATCAAGCTCGCCCCGCGCGAAGACCTGACCGCGCCGCGGCTGGCAGAGTTCCTTGCTTTCGACGATGCGGGCTTCCGCCAGTTCTTCTCCGGCTCGCCCATCAAGCGCGTCGGGCGCAATCGGTTCGTGCGCAATTGCCTTTATGCGGCGGGCAATAGCGGGAATGCGGAATTGCTCGCCGCGGTCGAGGCGCTGCGAGGTGACGAAGACCCGGTCGTGGCCGAAGCTGCCGACTGGGCCGCGCGCAAACTCAGCCCATTTCCTTGAGCGGAACCTCGGTGTCGGCCAGCAGCTCGGGGTCTATCTCCGCCCGGTTCATCACCAGCTTGCGCCCCTGCGCATAGTCGCGCGTGTTGTTGACGCAGTCGAGCGCGATCACCTCGCCTTCGCGCAGGTAGATGAGGCTGAACTTGCGGGTTTCCGGATCGCCGCGCAGCACGGTCTGGTCGTAGCCGAGCGAGAGGCCAACGGTCTGCAGCCGCAAGTCGTACTGGTTCGACCAGAACCACGGCACGGCGTCGTAATCCTGCTTGTCGCCCATGATGGCCTTGGCCGCCACGCTCGCCATGTCGTTCGCGTTCTGCACCGATTCCAGCCGCACCACGGCATTACCCGCATAGGGGTTCGCATGCGCTGCGCAGTCGCCGATGGCGTAGATATCGTCGAGCGAGGTGCGCCCGAATGTATCGACATCCACCCCGTTGCTGCCCGCTGCGCCCGCCGCAATCAGCGGTCCGACAGAAGGCACGATGCCGATGCCGACGATGACGATCTCGCAGGCGATGGTCTCGCCGGTCGACAGCGTGACGCCGGTGACCTTCTCGCCATCGCCCTCGATGCGTTCGACACCGGTTTCGAGCCGCAGGTCGACACCCTGTTCGCGGTGTTCCTTGGCAAAGAATTCGGAGATTTCCGGCCCGGCCACACGCGCCAGCACGCGGTCCTGCATTTCGACGACCGTCACTTCGCAGCCCAGTTTGCGCAGGACAGCGGCGGCTTCGAGGCCGATGTAGCCCGCGCCGACCACGACCGCGCGCTTTGCGCCCGCTTCCAGTTCGGACTTGAGCGCATCGGTATCGCGCCGATTGCGGATGGTGTGGATGCCCGCCAACTCCGCACCCGGGCAGCCGAGCCTTCGTGCATCGCCGCCGCCTGCCCAGATGAGCTTGCGATAGCTGACCGAGGTATCGTCCGACAGCGCCAAGACGTGCTTCATCCAGTCGACTTCATTGACGTTCGCCCCCAGGCGCAGCGCCACGTTCCGCTCCGCCCAGAAGGCCTCGGGACGGATGAGGATTTTCTCGAAGGGCTTGTCCCCGGCGAGATATTCCTTCGACAGCGGCGGGCGCTCGTAGGGCGGGTTGCGGTCGCGGCTGACCATGAGGATGCTGTCCTCGTGGCCTGCCTGGCGCAAGGCTATCGCAGCCTGTGCGCCGCCGTGCCCCGACCCGACGATGACGACGTCATAATGCTCCATGGCGCGAATGGCTGGCGTCAAACTGCCGCGCGGTCAAGCGTTGAGAGACGTTTCACCGCCCCAGCAGGTTGCGCGCCATGCTGGCAATCTGCGCGAGCATGGCGGGCGCAACCGGCGTCTGGCCCTGTGCACGCTCGACCATCGTCTTGAACTGGCGCACCGCGACTTCGTGGTCGCTGAGCCAGTTCTCGACCACGCCCGGCATGTCCTTCTTTGCATCCTTGCGGCGCGAGAGGCGGCGCAGCAGTTCGAGCCGCATCTGCTGGAAATCGCGCGCGAGGCCGGAGACCAGCAGCCGCTCCCAGACGTCCGAGGGGATCATGGTTGCCGCCACGCTCTGCGCCCAGTCGATGCCGAGCTTGGCGCCGATATCGGTGAAGCCCTCGGTAATCATCCGCGCGCCGATTTCGGTGTCGCTCGCCAGTTGGGCGAGGCCGACCGAACCGTCGAGGTCGAACATGTGCGTGACGCGCGAAGCCATGGCATCGCTGGCACCGGCAGTGGTGAACTTCTCGTGCAGCTTGGAGGACTGCGCCTTCAACTCGCTGCCGAGCAGCTGGTCGGTATCCTTGACCAGCATCTCCACGCCCTTGCCCAGTTCCGCGACCATTTCGGCAGGCTTCACCCGGCCCGCGCCGGTGCGCAGCACGTCGGACATGAGGTTTGCGGTTGCCGCTGCCAGACGGTCGAACATGAGCAGGCGCGCGCCTTCCTCCATCTTCGCCGTATCGAGCTCGGCCCAGAGGCTGCGCAGGTCGAACAGGTGCGCGACAGCCACGAAGCTTGCCGCGACCTGGCTTAGTTCAACGCCTTCTTCCTCGACCAGTTCGAACGGGTGGATGATGCCGAGGCGGTTGACCATGGCGTTGGCGAGCTTGGTCGCGATGATTTCGCGGCGCAGGCGGTGGTTTGCGATCTGCTCCTTGAACTTCTTACGCATGGGCTGCGGGAAGCTGCGCAGGAGCAGGTCTTCGAGGATGGGGTCGTCGGGCAGGTCGCTGTTCTCGATAGCGTCCTGCAGCACCAGCTTGGTCGAGGACAGCAGCACGGCGAGCTCGGGCCGGGTGAGGCCCATGCCATCCGCCGCGCGCCGCTGGAGCGTCTGGTTGTCCGCCAGCCCCTCGGTCCGCCGGTCGAGATTGCCGCCCGCCTCGAGCGTTTCGATGAGGTGTAGCTGCGAATTCATCGCGCGGTCGCCGCCGATTTCGGCGATGGAGAGCGCGAGCGCCTGCAGGCGGTTGTCCTCCAGCACGATCTCGGCGACCTCGTCGGTCATCTCTTCCAAGAGCTTGACGCGCTTGGGCTCGGTCAGCTTGCCGCTGCGCTTGGCCGCGGCGAGCGCAATCTTGATGTTGACCTCGTTGTCCGAGCAATCGACGCCGGCCGAATTGTCGATGAAGTCGGTGTTGCAGCGCCCGCCATTGAGCGAGAATTCGATACGTCCGGCCTGCGTCGCGCCGAGGTTGGCGCCTTCGCCGATGACCCGTGCGCGCACATCCTTCGCATCGACGCGCAGCACGTCGTTGGCCGGGTCACCCACCTGCACGTTGTTCTCGGCCGAGGCCTTGATGTAAGTGCCGATGCCGCCGAACCAGATGAGGTCGACCGGGGCCTTGAGTATGCCCGAAATCAGCGCTTCCGGCTCGATTTCCGACACGTCGAGGCCAAGCACCTTCTGCATTGCCTTGGAAAGCTTGATGGTCTTGGCATCGCGCGGATAGACGCCGCCACCGCGTGAGATGAGGTCGGCGTTGTAATCTTCCCAGCTCGAGCGCGGCAGGTCGAACATGCGCGCACGTTCCTTCCAGCTTTTTGCCGGATCGGGATCGGGGTCGAGGAAAATGTGGCGATGGTCGAAGGCTGCCACCAGCTTGATGGCTTTCGACAGCAGCATGCCGTTGCCGAACACGTCGCCCGACATGTCGCCGCAGCCGACCACCTGGATGGGATCGGACTGAACGTCGATACCCATTTCGAGGAAGTGGCGCTGGACGCTGACCCACGCGCCCTTGGCGGTGATGCCCATGGCCTTGTGGTCGTAACCCTTAGAGCCGCCGGACGCGAAAGCGTCGTCGAGCCAGAAGTCCTTCGATTCGGCGATGGCATTGGCCACGTCGGAGAAGCGCGCCGTGCCCTTGTCGGCGGCGACCACGAAATAGGGGTCCTCGCCATCGGTGATGACTACGCCTTCGGGATGCACGACCTTGTCGTCGACGATATTGTCGGTGACCGACAGCAGCGTGCGGATGAAGACCTCGTAGCTCGCCTGTCCCTCGGCGGCCCAACCGTCACGGTCGAGCGCGGGATCGGGCAGCTGCTTGGGATAGAAACCGCCCTTCGCACCCGTCGGCACGATCACCGCGTTCTTGACGCGCTGCGCCTTCATCAGGCCAAGGATTTCGGTGCGGAAGTCGTCGCGCCGGTCGGACCAGCGAAGCCCGCCGCGCGCCACCGGGCCGGAGCGCAAGTGGATGCCCTCGACACGGCGCGAATAGACGAAGATTTCGCGCCACGGCAGCGGCTTGGGCAGGTTCGGCACCAGCGCGCTGTCGATCTTGAACGCCAGCGCCTCGTTCGCCGCAGGGGCGAAGCTGTTGGTGCGCAGGATGGCGTCAATCAGCGCGTTGTAGAGCCGCAGCAGGCGGTCGTCGTTGATGGCCTTCACCTTGGACAGCCCGCGCTTGATGGCGCCGCGTGCATCCTCGATGGCGTCTTCGCGGCTACCCTCGAACTCGGGGTCGTGGCGCGCGGTGAACAGGTCGATGAGCGCCGCAGTGATGTCGCTATTCTTCGCCAGGGCGTCGACCACCGTGTAGATGGTGAAGCCCATGCCGGTCTGGCGCAGGTAGCGATAAAAGGCGCGCAGCCAGTCGGCCTGCGCCGCGCCAAGGCCTGCTTCGGCGACAAGGCGGTTGAAGACATCGTTTTCGGCATGGCCGTTGAGGACGGCGGCAACCGCATTCTCGATGACCTCGGAACGCGCGATGAGGTCTTCGGCACCGACACCGGGAGCGAGTTGCAGCGCGAAATCATGGACGGTGCCGAGGTCGCCGTCTTTCAGCACGGTCGGCATTTCCGACTGCACGTGGAATCCGAAATTTTCGAGCACGGGGACCGCGTCGGACAGCGGCAGGCTGCCCTCTGCCTGGTAGAGCTTGAGGCGCAGGCAGGCGGGATCGTCGCGCTCGCACAGGTAAAGGCGCGCGCCGCGATGGGGTGCATCGTCGGCCTCGTCCTCATCGGCATGGATGCCGAGGTCGCGCAGGCGGGCGATATCTTCAGCCGCTTCGCGCGGGCCGAAACGGGCGCGGTAGGCGGTCGGGAAATGCTCGGCGAAGCGCATGGCAAGCGCGGCCGCGCGGCCTTCGGGCACCAGATTGGCGAGTTCGTTTTCGACTGCCTCGCTCCAGCCGCGCAAAAGGGTCTGCAGCTGATCTTCGAGCAGCGCCTCGTCGGGTGCCTTCGCGCCGTCGCGAATGTCGAGCACGAAGCGCAGCATAGCGAGGTTGCCGCCTTCGACCTCGAGGCTCCAGTCGAGCAGGCGCGCGGCCGCGTTCTCTTCGAGCAGCGACTTGATTTGCAGGCGGACCTGCGTCGCCAGCATGTCGCGCGGCAGCCAGACGAAGGCGAAGAGGTGGCGGGCGAGCGGGGCCTCGACCAGCGCGAGGCGCGGGCGCGGACGATCGACCAGCGCCATCATGGTGGTGGCGACACGCTCGGTCGCTTCCTCGCTAAAGCCGATGAGGAGGTCGTGCGGCAGCGCGGTCATCGCGTGGACCAGCGCCTTTCCGGCATGGCCGCTCTCGTCGAAGTTCAGCTTGTCGCGAATGGCGTCGAGCCGCTCGCGCAGGATCGGCACGGCGCGCGGCGGCGCGGCCAGCGCGGCGCTGGTCCAGACACCGGCATGGACCGACAGCGCGACCAGTTTCTTACCCTCGTGACGCGGCACGATGAAAAGGTCGAGCGGCACATTGCGGTGCACGCGCGCGATGTGGTTGGCCTTGATGATGAGCGGGGTGCGCTTGGCGCCCTTGCCCTCGAACCATTTGAACGCGCGTTCGTAGCTTGCATCGACCAGCAATTCGGGCTCGCCCGCGCGGCAGATGCCGAGTTCGCCCTGCTGGGAGCCGTCGCGCAGGCGCACGACATGGCCAAGCTGGGTGAGCATGCCCGAATCGAGCCATTCGAGCAGCGCACGGCCTTCCGCGTCCTCGATGCTCTCGGCGTCGGCCTGCATCTGCTCCTGCAGCTTCGGCCAGTCGTCGACCGCTGCCCGGACATCGGCCAGCGTAACCTGCAGCGACTCTTCGAGAGCACGACGCTGCTTGGCGTCGATGCGCGTGGTCTCGATGTAGACCATCGATTCCCAATAGGCATCTTCCGGCTCGCCTTCGAGGACGCGGCTGAGCGTGCAGTCCGACGTGCGCTCGACGGGGACCACGGGGTGGACCAGCCGGTCGATGGAAATGCCGAGCGCGGCAATCGCATTGGCAGTCGAATCGACGAGGAAGGGCATGTCGTCATTGATGATGGCGATGCGCGTGTAGCGGTGGCCTTCCGAAACCGTCTCGATGGCCATGGCCACTTCGCCGAACTTGCGCTGCTGTGCTGTCCTCGTGACGAATTCGGCCGCTTCGCGCATGCGCTCGTCGTCGAACGGTGTGTCGCCCGGCAGCATCGAATCGCGCATGTGCTGGAGCAGCGCCTTGGTCTGTGCGGCAGGCGTAGTGGCGGACTTGGAACCCATCTGGGACCTCTCGCTTGGGGCGCGCGAAAATTGCCGCGCCGTGAAATATCCGAGTCATTGCTCAGTCTGGTCAGGCGCGGCGATTAGGCCTGTTGAAGGGCAAGGGCAAGGCGGCGCGCAGCAATTTTTGCAAACCTATGCAAAGGCGGTGGCCGTAGCGTCAGGCCGGAGAATCAGGAGAGCTGGTCCATGGCCTTGCGAAGGCTGTCGATACGCGCCTTGGGATCGAAGGTGGGGCCTGCGAAGATTATCTCGTCGGCCTGCGTCCGCTCCACGAATTGCTGCACTGCGTCGCTGCATTGCTGCGGCGTGCCGATGGCGCTGGCCTGGCCGATATGCGCAAGCATGGCCTGTGCAGGCGCAGGCAGCTGGCCGCGATAGTTCTCGATGGGCGGCTTGAGTTTCGATGGCTTACCGGTGCGCAGCGCCACGAAGGCCTGCATCTGCGAGGTGGCGAGCGTTTCGGCCTCCTCTTCGCTGTCTGCACAAAAGAGGTTCATGGCGGCCATGACGTGCGGCTTTTCGCACATCTCGCTCGGCTCGAAATTGCGGCGATAAAGTTCAAGCGCGGCGTCGAGATGGTCGGGCGCGAAATGGCTGGCAAAAGCATAGGGAATGCCGAGCCTCGCCGCGAGGCTGGCACCGAACAGGCTCGAGCCGAGCATCCAGAACTCGGGCCTCGCTCCGAGGCCGGGAGTGGGCGAAATCTCGCTGGTCCCGTCCATATGCGCCATCAGTTCCACGACATCCTGTGGGAACATCTCGGCGGCGCGGTGAAGGTCTTTCCTGAGCGCGCGCTGGAGTTCGGGACCTGCACCGGGAGCGCGGCCAAGCCCGAGGTCGACACGGCCCGGGAACAGCGCGTCGAGCGTGCCGAACTGCTCGGCAATCTGGAACGGCGTGTGGTTGGGCAGCATGATGCCGCCCGAGCCGATGCGGATGGTGCGGGTGGCATTGCCGACATGTGCGAGCACGACCGAAGTCGCGCCGCCCGCGATGCCCTCCATCGCGTGGTGTTCGGCAACCCAGTAGCGTTTGCAACCAGCATTCTCGGCGGCCTTGGCGAGCGCGGTGGCAGCCTCGAAGGCTTCTCCCAATGTCCCGCCTTCGCGAACCGGGACGAGGTCGAGGATGGAGTATGCGGTCATTCGGTCTCCGCCGTGTCGAGTTGGGTGAGATAACCCTGCGCACGCTCTGCCTGCGGGCTTCCGGGAGCCACGGCGAGCACCGACCGGAAGCTCGCGCGCGCATCCTCCGCGCGGCCGGCCATGGCGGCAATCACGCCCGCCTCCAGCCCGATTTGCGGATTGCGCGGGTCGAGCAGCGCGGCGCGCTCTATCTGAGCCTGCGCCTCGCCCAGCCGTTCGAGGCGGCGTGAAAGCGTGGCCGAGAGCAGCCACGCCTCGACATCGAGAGCATCGGCCTCGCGGGCTTCGGCGAGGGCGGAGGCGGCATCTTCGGGGCGGTCGAGCCGAACCAGCACGCGGGCTAGATCGACACGCAGGTCGGCGGCCAGCTCGTTCTCCTCGGCGGCAAGCGCCATTCCGCCTGCGCGGTCGAGCAGCGGGAGAGCAGCCTCGACATCATTTTCTGCCATGGCGGCATTCCCTGCCATCGCGGCGAGCCGCGCGGCATAGGCGAGGTTGTCCTGCGGCGCTTCACCGCTCGCCAATTCGAAGGCCTGTCGTGCCTCGCCATATCGTCCGAGCTGGACCAGCGCCAGCCCGGCGCAATGCGCGCTCTGGGCGAATTCGAGGTCGGTGGACGCACGCTCGCGCCACTCTTGTGCGAAATCGAGTGCCTGCTGCGGGTAGCTCGATGTCTGCTTGAGGCAGGTCCACAGGTCGGCGGGCGGTCCGGACACACCCCGTTCGATCCGCGGCGGGCGGTCGCGCAGATCGTCGGGTATGTCGGGCATGGTGTTCGAGCCGGGAAAGGCCCCGGACTGGAGGACGGCGAGAGCGGCGCTGGCGAGGAGAAGGGTCAAGTGTGCTCCAGATCATGGATGAGGCCATCCACTGTGCGCAGCAGCAGGGCGATGTCCTGCGGCCGCGAAAGGCGGTGGTCGCCATCCTTGACGAAGGTCACTTGAACCGCGTCCGAACGCAGCACGCCTGCAATCTGCAGGCTCAGCTGCCAGGGCACGTCTTCGTCACGGTGGCCGTGGAGCAGGCGGGCCGGCGCATCGATGGGGACGATGCCGCCCATTTGGCGCTGCGCCTGTCCGTCGGCGAAGAAGCCGGCATGTGTGGGCGTGGGTTCGGGGCCGTAGGGATTGTCCTCGAACACCGTTTCGCCTGCAGCCATCTGCGCCTTCTGCTCGTCGGAATAGCCCCATTCGGTAAAGTCAGGTGCGGCAGCGATGCCTACCATTCCGGCCAGCCGGTCGCCCAGCGCTGCGCCGACCAGCAGCATCAGCCAACCGCCCATGGAGGAGCCGATGACCACGACCTCGCCCTCGACCTTCGCCTCGATGAGCGCGAGAACTTCGTCGCGCCATTTCGACAGCGTGCCGTCGGCGAACTCGCCCTCGCTCTTCCCGCAGCCCGAATAGTCGAGCAGCAGGCAGGCGCGCCCCTGTTCGCGCGCCCAGTCGAACAGCGCGGTCGCCTTGCCGCCGTCCATGTCGGACATGTAGCCGGGCAGGAAAACGAGAGTCGGACCGCTCCCGCGGATATGGCGATAGGCGATGCGCCTGCCGTCTGGCATTTCGTGGTATTTGACGTCGAACATGGGGCTCGATGTCGGCGCGAGCCGCGGCGAATGCAAGCCCTACACGATCGACTGCATGACCTCGACGTCCTCGTCTTCCTCGCACATCGTCTTCAGCGCCCCGAACTCCTGCTCCGTCAGCACGGGGGTGAATGTCCTGCCCTCGGCAGCCTCGCGATAGGCCTCGGCGCGCTCTCCCGGTCCCGGGTGGCTGGCCGCCCAGCCGAGCAGCGAGTCCTCGTCATAGTCGATGCGTGCGCTCAGCCGTTCGAAGAATTCGGCGGCGCCCGTCGGGGAGATGCCGCTCTCGAGCATTCGCGCGCGCGAATATTCGTCCGCCTCGCGTTCGGCATCGCGCGAATAATCCATCGCGGCGAGGCCGAACAGCGTGTCGCCGATGCCGGTATTCATGCCCGAAAGCAGGACGGTGAGACCGAACTGCCGCAGCAGCGCGGTCATCACATGGCGTTCGCGTACATGGCCGACCTCGTGGCCGAGCACGCCGGCGAGTTCCTCGGGCGTTTCGGCTTCCTGCACCAGACCGTCGAAGATGAGAATTTGCCCGCCGGGCAGCGCGACCGCGTTGACGTCGGTCGAATTGGCGATGCCCGCACGCACCTTTTCCTCGGCCGGGTCGACCTTGGCGAGCAACTTGGCGAGCGCGGCATCGCCTTCGGGCGTATGACAGATGCGATTGCCGAAATCGCCGACCAGTGCGTCGCCCATGCTGCGCTCCCAGCTGGTGGGAATGCGTGGGCCGAGCCAGTCCGGTGCAGTAAAGAACAGCGCCAGCAGGCCGGCGCTGACGCCTGCGAAGAGGACGGTCGCCTTGCCCAGACCAAGTCCGTCGACCCATGCACCGTATTTGCGGCGCGAGGGCAGTGCAGCTGCAAGCCCCGCCGGCAGGTCTGCGGGCAGGATGAGCCGGAAATCGTCATCGCCGCTCCAGCGATATACCCGTTGCCCGCCGCGTTCCTCGGCAAATACGAGTTCGCCCAAGGCTATATCGAGATTGCTGCTCGTACTGCGCAGGGCGAGCTGACGCGCCCCGTCCCATAGCGCATCGCCTTCGTGGCGCACGGCACTGTGGCCGTCATACCATTGGGCCGGAGTGCGGAAGCTCTCTTCCATGGCGCTAGATGGCTCCCATGTCGAAGGCGTCCAGCAGGCCCTCGCCGTGACGCGCGGTGGCGGTCTGCGACTGGGTCATCGCATCGAGATCGATTTCGCCTTCCGCGTGCATATGCTCGACGTAGAATTTCCAGTGGCGATAGGGAATGAAGATATAGGCGAGGCCAAAGGTCGCCGAGATCAGCAGGAAGTCGACGAGGTAGAGGACAATCCAGTCGCTCGTCCGCGCACGGAAGCTGAATTCCACATCGCCCCAGCGCATGGTGTGGACCGCCTCGCGGAAGAACTTGGCGTAAAAGGCTACCGATAGGAGCGGCATGCCGAAATAGATGAACAGCACCAGCACGATTGCGCTGATGGCCACCACTGCTCCCGCCCCGCCTTCGAGGTCTGCACTCTGAAACGCGATGCCCATGGGAATGAGCAGCAGCAGCGGCACGTAAAAGAGCAGGAAGCGCTTGTAGATTGGCGCGGGTTCGGCGTCGGACTCGACTTGGTAGGGGCCGAAGCTCATCTCCCGCCAGCGCTCGTTCCACAGGCTCGTCATGGTCCAGGGAATAAGGAGGCCGACGGGCAGGATCCCTACCAACCAGCGCCAGAAATAGGACCAGCCATAGACGAAGCCGGGATTGTCGCTGCCGCCGCGGATGCCGCGCCAGCGGGTGCGCGAGAGGCGGTACCGCATGGCGCGAAACCGCGCGACGCCCGACAGGTACCAGGAGGCGAGGAACAGGATGATACCCATCACCAGCACATAATCCTGCATCCCGCGAAAAATCATTCCGCTCGCGATGAACTGGAGGATGACGAAGGGGATGCCGAGGATGATTGCCACGATGAGGAAGCCGAAGAACAGCTCGCGCCCCTCGCCGGTCCACTCCAGCCGCTCGTCGACGAAGCTGGTGTGCGACCAAAGGTACTGGCGCTCGCGCGTGGTCGCCCAGAACCGGTAAATGCCCAGCGTGACGATGGTCAGCAGCAGGTTCGGAAAGGCAATCTTGGCAAAATCCTGCCAATTGCCATCGAAACGGAAGGCGTTGTTCGCCTTCTCCTTGATATCAGCCATGGAAAGTAAACGACCCCGCAACCCGAATAAAAACGTGAAATCCCGTTCACATGTAAGCATTCTAGGTGCGGGGCCGCCAAGTCAAGCGAGGGGCAATTTTAGTCGCGCTGGAAAATGTCCTCGATGGCCATTTCGAACACGTCGGCAATCTTGAAGGCGAGCGGCAGCGACGGGTCGTAGCGGCCCTTCTCGATGGCATTGACGCTCTGGCGACTGACTTCGAGCCGGTCGGCAAGGTCCTGCTGGCTCCAGTCGCGTTCCGCGCGGAGCACCTTCAGGCGGTTGTTCACAGCGACCCCCAGGTGCCATGGGTGATGCGGTTGGAAACCGCGCCGATGAACTGTCCGCCGAAGAAGGCCACCGCGAACCAGTAGGCCGGGATATGCGGCACGACCTCGCCCGCTTCGAGGAAACCCCAGATGGTTGCGAAGCCCAAGGCAAAGCCGGTCGCAATCAGCGTCTGGCGCACGATGAGCATGCGGATGAATTCGTCCTTCTCGTCGAGGATGAGGCGGCCAATGGCCCAGAACACGCCGCAGATGGCGAGCCCCGGCATGACCGAGAGGCCGGCGCGCACGGCGAGCGCGGGATCGTTGTCCCTGAGCATGCTCACCTGCAGCGCGATGACCACAAGGTAGAGCGAGGAGAAAATGGCGACCCGCTTGATATAGAGCCGCTGCGCCTCGCCCCGTCCGTTGCACTTGCCCTTGCGGTTGGCCGCGCGGATGGTCTGGAAGAACAGCGCGGCCGGGATGACCATCAGGATGAGCGTGGTCGAGGCGTTGATGGCGTCGGTGAGCGCGAGCGCCATGACCATGCCGAAGGTGGCGAAGGTCAGCCCTGCCCAGACGGGGACCGAAGTGCGCAGCCCCGAAGTTTCAGCCGCGCTCATGCCGCTTTCCGCTTCAGTAGATTGCAGGAACGCTCACTACGCAGCCATGCGTGGGGGAACAGGGCGAGAAGGAGAAAGGGCGAATATTGTGCCACCTCTTCGGGCACGTATTCGAAGACCGAAAGGAGCGCGATGCCGATCATGGCAAATGCGAGGAGGAGGGGTGCGCGATATTGCTTCATGGGAAGTGTCCTTTGCTTGATGTAAAGCTTGTTTGTCATTTGGTTCGGCGTTTGTCAAGCGTGCTTTCCAAAACGGAGCGAGTGCTTGTCAGGCATGAGATTGGAGCTTGTCATTTGCCTGCCATCCGGCGCAGGCAGGAAGCCGCGAAGAGGAGAGCGCATTTATGTCCCTGACCGAACCGCCCGCATCGCCGAAGCTGCCCGCGCTCGACCGCCGGAGCCTGCTCAAGGGCGGGGTGCTGGGCGGAGGACTTCTGGCAGCACCGCTCGCCGCGCAGCAGGGTCCGGGCGCCTCGGGATTCACGCATGGGGTCGCGAGCGGGGAGCCGGGGCACAATCGCGTGCTCTTATGGACGCGCTATGTGCACTCGCAGGACGCGAGGCTGACGTGGCAGATGCTCACGCCTGATGCGAATATGCGCGTGGTGGCGGAAGGGCAGGTGACGGCCTCGCCCGAGAATGACTTCTGCGCCAAGGCATGGGCGGAGGGCCTGGAGCCGGGCCAATGGTATTATTTCCGCTTCATTGCGCCCGACGGTTCGATGTCGGACCTGGGGCGCACACGCACGCTTCCCGATGGGCCGACCGCAAGCTGGAAGATGGCGGTCTTCTCCTGCTCGAACATCGGCTTCGGCTGGTTCAACGCTTACCGGCATGCTGCCGAAGCCGACGAGTTCGACTGTGCGCTGCACCTCGGTGATTATTTCTACGAATATCCCGCCGGCACCTATCCTTCAGCGCGCGAGACAATCGCGGGACGCGATGTACTGCCGGACAGCGAATCAGTCTCGCTTGCGCAATACCGCAACCGCTTTGCGCTCTACCGCGAGGACCGCGACCTCCAGCGCCTCCACCAGCTCTACCCGATGATTTCCGGCTGGGACGACCACGAGAGCACCAACGACAGCTGGGAAGGCGGCGCGCAGAACCACCAGCCGGAAAGCGAAGGCGAATGGTCGGTTCGCAAGGCTGCGGCAATGAAAGCCTATCGTGAATGGATGCCCGTTTCGGACGAGCCCTGGGCCGAATACAGGGTCGGCAATCTCGCAACATTGTTCCGCCTGGAGACGCGCCTGTCGCACCGGGCAAAACAGTTCGATTACAACGCTTTGCTGCGCAGCATTTCTTCTCCCGAAGAGGCTGTTGCGAGGCTCGCAGCGTTCCGTGACGGCGACTATCTCGACCCCTCGCGTGAGGTGCTCGGGAGCTCGCAGCAAGGCTGGCTTGCCAATGGTCTCACGTCTTCACGAAAGGACGGGACCGTGTGGCAGGTGCTTGTGCAGCAAGTGCTGATGGGGAGAACGGCGTCTGCCACGCAGCTTACCGACACATTGCCCGACAACCTCCCCGACTACATCCTCGAACGCGTCCGCGCAGGCGCTCTCGCGAGCCGCGCCGAACTGCCCTTGAACATGGATGCGTGGGATGGCTATCCCGCTGCCCGGCAGCGGCTCTACGAAGCGGCGCTGGCAGCCGACGCGAACCTCGTCAGCCTTGCGGGCGACACGCACAACGCATGGGCCTTCGACCTGTCGCATGGCGGCGAAAAGGTCGGCGTTGAGTTCGGCGGCCATTCGGTGACCTCGCCCGGCTTCGAAGGCTACTTGCCTCAACTTCCTCCCGCAGCCGTCGCCAAGGCCATGGTCGAGCGCAATTCCGAACTCAAATGGATGGACGCCTCGCAGCGCGGCTACATGGCGGTCGAACTGACCCCGACCCGCGCGACGAGCGAATATCGCTTTCTTTCGAGCGTCCGCGACAAGGGGGCGGGCATAGTCTCGACCAAGCGCATCTCGACACTCGCTGGCGCGCGCGTGCTCGACATGGGTTGAGGAATCGGGGGCCGCGCGCTATCTCGCTTGCCATGACGCTGCTCAGCATCACGACCACTACTACCACCACCCCGGTGCTCCGGGGGCGGATGCGCGCGAGCTAAGCGACGCACCGCCACCCGGTTTCGGGTGGCAGGCGTTTCCTCCCGAAATCGCGATTTTCTCTTAAACGCCGCTTCAAGCGCGTGGCCATCTGTGTCATGGCGCGCGCCAAGGAAACGGACGAGACGATGACGGAACTTCTCAAGATCAGCCTGCCCGATGGTTCGGTGCGCGAAATGGAACCGGGCAGCACGCCAGCCGATGTCGCCGCCGCAATCGGCCCCGGCCTCGCCAAGGCCGCGATTGCCGCGCGCGTCGACGGTGAATTGCGTGACATCAACCGCCCCTTCGAAGGCGATGCCGAGCTTGCGCTGGTAACGAGCCGCGACGAGGAAGACGCGCTCGAACTCGCGCGCCACGATTTCGCGCATGTTCTAGCCGAGGCCGTGCAGTCGCTCTTCCCAGGCACGCAGATTACCTTCGGCCCGGCGACCGACGACGGCTTCTATTACGATGTGAAAGCGCCCGACACGCGCGAGCCGTTCTCGATGGACGACCTCCCCGCGATCGAGGAGGAAATGCGCCGCATCATCAAGGCCGACAAGCCATTGAAGCGCGAAGTCTGGAGCCGCCAGCAGCTGATCGACAAGTGGGAAGCCGAGGGCGAGGTCTTCAAGGCCGAATGGGCCAGGGAACTGCCCGAGGACGAGGAACTCACGGTCTACTGGTCGGGCGAAGACTGGCTCGACATGTGCCGCGGCCCGCATCTTGCCTCCACCGGCAAGCTCGACCCGCAGGCCTTCAAGCTGATGCGCGTCGCCGGTGCCTATTGGCGCGGCGACCAGAAGAACGCGCAGCTCACGCGCATCTACGGCACGGGCTGGCTCAACAAGAAGCAATTGAACGCGCACCTGACGCGGCTGGAAGAAGCCGCCAAGCGCGACCACCGCAAGCTGGGCCGCGAGATGGACCTCTTCCACTTGCAGGAAGAGGCGCATGGCAGCGTTTTCTGGCACCCCAATGGCTACCGCATCTGGCGCGAACTCGAAGCCTATATGCGCCGCAAGATGGACGGCGCAGGCTATCGCGAGATCAAGACGCCGCAGCTGATGGACGTGCGCCAGTGGACCGCTTCGGGCCATTGGGGCAAATATGCCGAGAACATGTTCGCCGTCCCCGACATCGTGCCAGATGTGGACGATAGCGGCGCCGCCTCGGCCCATCCCAAGGTGGCGGACGATGCCGACTGGATGGCCATCAAGCCGATGAATTGCCCGGCCCACGTGCTGGTCTTCAAGCAGGGCATCACTTCCTATCGCGACCTCCCCATCCGCCTTGGCGAAATGGGCTGCTGCCACCGCAACGAACCGCATGGCGCGCTCCATGGCCTCATGCGCGTGCGCCAGTTCACGCAGGACGATGCGCATATCTTCTGCACCGAAAGCCAGGTGGTCGAAGAGGTCCGCGCCTTCTGCAAGCTGGCGGAAAGCGTCTACAAGGACTTCGGCTTCACCTTCGCCATCAAGCTCGCGCTGCGCCCCGAAAAGCGCCTCGGCTCGGATGCCGACTGGGACAAGGCCGAGCAGGAACTGCGCGATGCCGTCGAAGAGGCGGGCATGATGAACGAGGAATTCGGCTGGGAAGAATTGCCCGGCGAAGGCGCCTTCTATGCCCCCAAGCTCGAATGGCACCTCACCGATGCCATCGGCCGTACCTGGCAGGTCGGCACGATCCAGGGCGACCGCGTGCTGCCCGAACGCCTCGACGCAAGCTATGTCGGCGAAGATGGCGAGAAGCACCGTCCGGTCATGCTGCACCGCGCGATCTTCGGCTCTTACGAACGCTTTATCGGCATCCTCATCGAGCATTACGCCGGCCGCATGCCCGTGTGGCTCGCCCCGACGCAGGCGGTGGTCGCAACCATCGTTTCCGACGCGGACGACTATGCGAAGGAAGCGGTCGCCAAGCTGGAAGCAGCGGGTATCCGCGTATCGAGCGACCTTCGGAACGAGAAGATCAACTACAAGGTGCGCGAGCACAGCCACGCCAAGGTCCCGCACCTGCTGGTGGTCGGCAATCGCGAGGCCGAGGAAGGCACCGTCGCCGTCCGTACGCTGGGCCAGCAGCACCAGAAGGTGATGAGCCTCGAGGAAGCGATTGCGATGCTGAAGGCCGAAGCGACCCCGCCGGACCTGCGGGACTAATCTTCCGTGCTCCGGCGATTGGGACTTGCGGCGCTGGTCGCCGTGCTGGCCGGCCTGCTCGTCCTTGCGCTCGGCTATTCCAACGCCCGCGCGGACCCGATTGTGCGCGAGGCTTATGTACCGGTAACCGGCTGGCCGCAGGGCGAGGCGCCGATCAAGGTGCTCGCCCTGTCGGATGTCCATGTCGCAGGTCCCGACATGCCGCCTTCTCGGGTAGAGCGCATCGCGGGGCAATTGAACGCGCTTTCGCCCGACCTCATCCTCCTTTCGGGCGATCTCATCAGTGAAAAACGCACCGCAACGAAGCTCTATAACGAGGAGGAAGTCGCGGCACCCTTCGCCACTTTCCAAGCGCGCTTCGGTATGGTGGTTGCTCCCGGTAATCACGACCATTGGGTCGATCTAGGCGCGATGGTCACCGCGCTCGAGGGCCACGGCATCACGGTCCTGAGAAACGAGGCGGTGAAGCGAGGACCGCTGCTCATCGGCGCGGTCGATGACGACTACACCGGCCACGACGATGTGCCCGCAACCTTTGCCGCGCTCGGTGAGCTGGGCGAGGGACCGGCGGTGGTGGTCAGCCACACTCCCGACATCGTGCCCGACCTCCCGCGAGCGGTCGCGGCGGTCTTCGCCGGGCACACGCATTGCGGGCAGATCAGCCTTCCCGTCATCGGCCCGATTTCGACGCTCTCGCGCTATGGCGACCGCTTCGCCTGCGGCATGATACGCGATAGCGGGCAGACGGTTTTCGTGGGTGCGGGACTCGGAACCAGCATTCTGCCGCTGCGCTTTGGCGCGCCGCCTGATGTGTGGCTGGTGACGCTGGGGCCGCCCCGATGATGGGTCTGGAATATTCGATTCTGCAGGTCGCCGCCGCACTGCTCGCCGCCTTCGGCTCGGCCTTCGTGCGCGGGCTTACGGGCTTCGGCATGGCCATCCTCATCGTGCCGGTGCTGGCGCTTGCCCTGTCGCCCGTCGATGCAGTGCTGCTGACGAACTTCCTCTCGGTCTTCATCGGCCTGTCCGAGATTCGTCGCCTGCTGCGTGGAGCCGAGAAGTCGGCCTGGGCCATCATCGCTCTGGTGGCGGTGACGACGCCTGTCGGGCTCTACCTGCTCAGCATCACCTCGCCCTCGATTGCGCGCGTCGTGATAGCCCTCATCGCCCTCTCGGCCTTCCTCGCGATCCTCCTGCCGCGCCGCAAGGCGCTCGAGCATCATCCGGCCACCACCGGCGGGGTCGGCGTGCTTTCGGGCCTGATGACGGGATATGCCGGAATGCCCGGCCCGCCGGTCGTGCCCTATTACGTCGGGCGTGACATCCCGCGCGAGACGGCCAAGGCCTCGATGCTGCTCATCTTCACCTGCGCCTCGACCACGGGCCTTGTCAGCGGCACTGCGTTGGGCGTGCTCGACTGGAAACTCGCGCTGCTGGCGCTCCTGCTCTTCCCCGCCGTGCTCTTCGGTAACTGGCTCGGCAACAAGGCCTCGGGCAGCATCGAGGACCGCACATGGCGCATCTGCGTCGGGCTGGTGCTGGCCGGGGCCGCGCTGGCGGCGCTGTGGAAGGCCTTCGCCTAGATGCTTGGCCTGCCTCCCGAAGCGATCGGCATCGCCCTGTTGACCGCGCTCGCGGCGGGCTTCGTGCGCGGGCTTGCGGGGTTCGGCCTGTCGGTGGTCATCGTGCCAGTGCTCGCGCTGACCATCGCGCCCAAAGAGGCAGTGCTGGTCGGCAATGTCTCGCTCTTCCTCATCGGACTAACCGACATCGGCCGCATCAGGCGCGAGGCGGACCGATCGGCCATCCCGATTACCTTGCTGGCTCTGGCCTCTATGCCGCTCGGCCTGTGGGCGCTGGTGACGCTGAGCGCGGACTGGGCTCGGTTGCTGATAGCCTGTGTATCGCTCGGCGCCTTCGTGCTGGTGGTCGTGCCGCTGGGCAAGGTCGCCATGCCGAGGAAGCCCGCGATGGGCCTTTCGGGAATCTTCACCGGCTTCTTCGGAGGCTTTGCCGGAATGCCCGGCCCGGGAATGGCGCCCTTCTATTTGCGCGGACGGCTCGAACCACGCGTGGCACGCGCTTCGATGATGGCGATCTTCCTCGTGCTGACGCCGCTCTCTTCTGCGCTCTTCATCGCGCTTGGCGTAGGAGGGATGCGTGAAGTGCTGCTGGCCCTCCTGCTCTTCCCTGCGGTGCTGGTGGGAGACCTCATCGGTCATGCCGCTTTCGGGCGCGTCTCGGCGCGCCAATGGCAGGTCAGCGTCGCGCTCGTACTGGGCGGCGCGGCGGCAGGAGCCGTGTGGAAGCTGTTAGAGGGGTAGCGCGGGGCCGGCGAGGACCAGCGCGAAACCGCAGCCGCTCACCAATGCAACGCGCACCATCTCGCCCAGCGGGAGCGCCGGTACGTGGGTGCGTGCGAGAGCGATTGCCTTGGCCATCTCGCGGATTGTCCCCCCAAATTCCTAACGAAGCGTTAAGCCTGACCTCGTGATGACGGCATTTGCTGGCTCGCGCAATGAAAACCCCCTCCGCCTGCCAGAACAGAGTCGCCACGCAGGCCGATAGTTGCGCGGTCGGGGAAAAGCTCGGCAATGGCCGCAACTCCGCCCTCGTCATGCGGGCTGCCGAAGGTCGGTACCACGACGAGGTGGCTGGTGACGGCGAAATTGGCGTAGCTAGCCGGCTCGATATGGTCGCCGCTGGTGACGAGGCCGGGCGAGGGGATTTCCTTCACCGTCACGCCCATCGCCTCGGCGCGGGCTTTGGCGTCGGCGTAGATGGCGGCGTTGGGGTCGTCCTTGCCGGTAGCGCGCGGCAGGGCCAGCGTGTTGGGGGCCACGAAGCGCGCGAGATTGTCGACATGGCCGTCGGTGTGGTCGTTGATGAGACCGTCGCCCAGCCACAGCACGCGGGTGAACCCGAGGTCGCGCTTGAGGCGCTCCTCGATGTCCTCGCGTGATAAACGTGGGTTGCGGTTGGGATTGAGCAGGCATTGCTCGGTGGTTGCGACGAGGCCGGTGCCGTCGCCGTCGATGGCCCCGCCCTCGAGAATCCAGTCGGAGACTTCGAGCGGGAGGTCCGCATCCTCCGCCAGTTCGGCGCCCACGGTCTGGTCGCCTTCCATCAGGTATTTGCCGCCCCAGCCATTGAAGCCGAAGCGGCGCGCGGCGCGATTGCCCGCGCCATCGGTGAGCACCAGTGGCCCCGTATCGCGCAGCCAGACATCGCCATATTCGCGCCGCTCGAGCTTTACCGCACCGCCGACGAGGTCGCGCGCGCGTTGCTCGTTATTGGCATCGCGCACCAGCAGGCGGACCTCCTGCCCGCTCTCGGCCACGGCATTGGCGAAAGCGGCAATCTGCTCCTGCGCTGCGGGAAGCACTTCGGGCCATTCGTCGGCATCGTGCGGGAAGCCGATCCACAACCAGTCCTGCGGGGCCCATTCAGGGGGCATGGTCCATTTCGGTGTAGCGTTCATGGCGGAGCGGTTAGGCCCGCCGGTCGGGCCTAGGCAACAAAAAAGGGGACACCGAAGTGCCCCCTTCCTGTTTGCATTTCGCCCTTATCAGGCGTCGGCACTTTCGCCTTCATCCTTGGACTTGCGGTTTGCCGGAAGCGCCTTGGGCTCTTCACCGGCGTCATCCGCATCGTCGTCCGAGGCGAGGCCTGCGGTCTGCTCGGCCGGACCCTTTACGAGGCTGTTGAGGCTCGAGCCGTCGAGGCCCAGTTCCTTCATCAGCCCGTCGAGCACTGGTGCCTGCGCGCGGTAGGCCAGCGCGGCGCTGACCGCGTCGGTGGCAAGGTTGCCCGAGCCTCCGCCCGAACCGGCTGCACCCGAGGGCGCGCCTTTTCCGCCGCCATTCGTGAGCCCGTCGACCTGGACGATCTTGATGCTCTCGATGGCTTCCATGGGCTTGGCGCTTTCGCGCACCAGGTCCGGCAAGACCTTGAGCAGCGCCAGCTTGGTCTGCAGGCTGACCTGGCCCGAGGACAGGATGTTCGCCGCCTCGTTGATGGCCTTCTGACCGGCTGCCTCGACTTCGAAGCGGACGCGTGCAGCTTCGGCCCGCAGCTTCTCGGCCTCGGCCTCACCCTGCGCTTCGAGGCGCAGTGCTTCGGCGCGGTTGGTGGCAGCGTCCTTCTCGGCCTCGGCTTCCACGCGGACGCTGATGGCGTCGCGTTCTGCCTGTTTCGAAGCCTCGATGAGCTCGATGCGCTTCATACGCTCGGCAATCTCGGTTTCGCGGCTGGTCGAGACCTGCTCCTCGGCGGCAACCGCCTTGGCGCGGGCTTCATCGGCTTCCGCCTTGGCCTGGCTTTCCTCGCGGCTCTTGTTCTGGACCGCGATCTGCTGCTCCTGGCGGGCGATTTCGAGTGCACGCTGCTGGTCGATCCGCGCCTCTTCGACGAGACGGTCGGCTTCGATCTGCTGGGCGTCGACCTGCTTCTTCGCCTCGATCCGGGCAGCGTCGGCCTCGCGGCTGCGCTCTGCCTGTTCACGGGCGATTTCCGAGGACTGCGCGGCGCGGCGGATCTCCACCTCGCGCTCCTGCTGGAGGCGGGCGTATTCCTTGTCGCGCCCGATTTCGAAGCTCTTGGCGTCCGCCTCGAGGTTCTTCGTCTCCATCTGAACGCGCGTGTCCTGCTCGATGTCGTTGCGCAGTTTCTTGCGCGCCTCGATCTGCTCGGTCAGCTTGGTGAGACCTTCGGCGTCGAAGGCGTTGTTGGCGTTGAAGTGCTCGATGCTGGTCTGGTCGAGACCGGTCAGCGAGACCGATTCCAGTTCCAGGCCGTTCATGGCGAGGTCGTTCGACGACACCTGCTGCACCTTCTGGACGAAGTCGGCACGCTGCTCGTGCAGCTCGTTCATCGTCATGCCGGCTGCGACGGAGCGCAGTGCGTCGACGAACTTGCCTTCGACGAGGTCCTTCAGGGCTTCGGGCTGCATCGTGCGCTGGCCCAGCGTCTGTGCCGCCATGGCGATGGCTTCGCTGTCGGGCTTCACACGCACGTAGAACTCGGCCTTCACATCGATGCGCAGGCGATCGAGTGTAATCAGCGCCTCGCCATCCCTGCGGACAACACTGAGCACCAGCGTGTTCATGTTGACCGGCATGGTTTCGTGCAGGACCGGATAGACGATAGCGCCGCCGTTCATGACGACTTTCTCGCCACCCACGCCGGTGCGGACGAAGGCTACTTCCTTCGATGCGCGGCGATAGAGTTTCGCCAGTGTGAAGCCGATGATGAGAAGGAGGAGTAAGCCTCCGCCTCCATATACGGCGATGTTGGTAAGATTATCCATTGCTCCTCCTTATTGGTTGACTTGTGTTGGCGACAGGCGGCGCTCGGCGAGCGCGGTCGCATAGAATGTGTTGCCCTCGCGGCGGACGAGGAGGACCTCGTCGCCCGCGTGGATTTCGGATGCTTCCTCATGCGGCTCGACCATCACGAAGTGCGACTGGCCATGCACATCTTTCACCTTGGCGCGGGCGGGCGAACCAGCGCGCGCCACGCCGTCGGTAATCCGTGCGCGGCGGCCGACCAGGCTTGCAGTGCTCACCGCAGTGGTGTGGTCGTTCGGCATGATCGCGCCTAGCGGCCGGGCAAGTATTCCGGTGACCGGCAGTGCGGCCCCTCCGGCAATGAGCGCGGCGAGCCACACGTAAAGCGGCGAGCCCGTCATGCTTTGCGCCAGCCCCTGCACGCCGATACCGATGCCTGCGAACAGGAACATGTAGAGCGCCAGCCAGATGGTCAGCGGAACGCGCCCGATGCCGAGCAGCGTGAACAGCCCGTCGAGCGCGCTTCCCTCGATGGCAGCGTCGCCATCGACATCGGCGTCCACATCGACTTCGGCGTCGAACATGTCCGTCAGCCCAACCATCTGGGCGATTGCCAGCACGAGCATGAAGACCAGCGCGGCCGCAAACGGCATGTTGTGCGGCTCCAGCAGAGTCATGGTGTCCCCCTTTCCTATGCGCAGGAAATAGCTGCCCTCAGCCGTGGCTGAAAGCGTATCGTCCTACTGTTGTATCCATGTCATTCACCTAGCAGAAATGTGCGGTGAACCGTAGGAATATGCGACGAACCGAGTTCGATTTTCCCCGCTATTCTACGGGTTTGACTTCGCTAGGGTGCTTTTCGACTTCAGGCGGGCGTGATGCGCAGCGGCAGCGTCTTCAGGCCGCCGACAAAGGTCGATTTGGAACGTGCCGGTTCGCCTGCCAGTTCGACGCTTTCGATGCGGTCGAGCAGGACTTCGAACAGGATGCGCATCTCCAGTCTCGCCAGATGCAGGCCGAGGCATTGGTGCGCGCCGGCCCCGAAGGCGAGGTGGCGGTTGGGGCTGCGGCTGGCGTCGAATTTTCGCGGGGATTCGAACTGCGCGGGGTCGTGATTAGCCGCGACATAGTTCAGCATCAGCCAGTCGCCTTTCGCGATTTTCTGCCCGCCGACTTCGGTGTCCTCGGCCGCGGTGCGCATGAAGTGCTGCACGGGGCTCGTCCAGCGGATGGCTTCCTCGACGATGCCGGGGAGCAGCGAGCGGTCCTCGCGCACGCGCGCCCATTGCTCGGGGTCCTGCGCCAGCGCCAGCATCGCGCCCGCTGTGCTCGCGCTGGTGGTGTCGTGCCCTGCCGCTGCCACGATAATGTAATAGCCCATCATGTCGCGGTCGTTGAGCGGTTCGCCGTCGACGGTGGCATTGGCGATGGTGCTCGCGACATCCTCGGTCGGATTGGCGCGCTTTTCCGCCGTAAGCTTGGCGAAGTAAGCCTCGAAATCTTTCACCGCGCCCGCGACCAGCTGGGTGATGGCCTCGGGCGGCAAATCCTTCATGCCCGACTGGTTCAAATCCTCGTCCTGTCCGCCGAACATTTGCTGCGTGAGCATCAGCATGCGCGGTTCGTCCTCTTCGGGCACGCCGAGAATTTGCATCACGACGTGGAGCGGATAGGGCTGCGAGACCAGTTTGCAGAAGTCGGCTTCCGGTCCCGCCTGAACCAGCCGGTCCACAGTTTTCACCGCCAGTTCGCGCACTTCGCCTTCTATCTGGCGCAGGTTCTTGGGCATGAACCATTCCTGCGTCAGCTTGCGGTATTTCATGTGGATGGGCGCGTCGAAGGTGACGAGGCTGGCGACCATATGCGGGCTGCCACCGGTCAGGTTCTTCGCAAACTGGATGGCTTCGTTGAGCGCGAAGACGACCGTCTGCGGATTGTTGAGGAAGGTCGCATTGTCCTTCGAAATCCGCATCACATCGTCATAGCGCGTGACCAGCCAGAAGGGCGGATGGCGACCCTCGGCGTCCTCGACCCAGGCGACCGGGTTCTCCTCACGCAAGCGGTCGAAAGTGTCGAGCAGAGGATCCCACTTGGCGTAGCTCTCCGGCGAAATCACTTCGTATCCGGTCGCTGCATCGAGCCGGGGTTTCGCCGCGCTTGCCATTATGCGCTCTCCGTCTCTGCTTCCGCCTTCGCCAGGTATTCGTCGCGCAGCTCGCGCTTGTAGAGCTTGCCGTTGGCCTCGCGCGGCAATTCGGGGCGGAAGTCGAACAGCTTGGGCATCTTTATTTTGGAGAGGTTGGGCGCGAGGAAATCGCGCAGCTCCGCCTCCAGCTCCTCGCCAGCCTCGCCCATGTCCATCGGCTGGACCACCGCGACGACCTTTTCGCCGAAATCGGGACAGGGCGCGCCGATGACTGCGGCATCCATCACCTTGTCATGCGTCACCAGCAGGTTCTCGATTTCCTGAGGGTAGATGTTGACCCCGCCGGAAATGATCATGTGGCTCTTGCGATCGGTGAGGTAGAGATAGCCGTCCTCGTCGACATGGCCGATATCGCCCAGCGTCATCCAGCCCTTGGGGTGCATGGCATCGGCGGTCTTTTCCGGGTCGTTGTGATAGGTCGGGATGAGGTCGTTCTCGAAGAACAGTAGACCGTCCTGCCCCGCCTCGAGTTCCTCTCCCTCGGGACCGCAGACGTGGATGGTGCCGTGGATGGCCTTGCCGACGCTGCCGGGATGGGTGAGCCAGTCCTCGGCCTTGATGAGCGTCATGCCGATGCCTTCCGATCCGGCGTAATATTCGTTGATGATGGGGCCCCACCATTCGATCATCGCGCGCTTGATGGGCACGGGGCAGGGCGCGGCGGCGTGAAGCGCGCGCTGGTGGCTGGAAAGATCGTGGCCCTCGCGCTCTTCGGGCTCCAGCTTGAGCATGCGGACGAAATGCGTCGGCACCCACTGGCTGTCGGTGACGCGGTAGCGCTCGATGGTCTCCAGCGCGTCGATGGGGTCGAATTTTTCCATCACCACCACCGTTCCGCCGAGCCGGTGCGCGGTCGTGCACCAGCCGAGCGGCGCAGCATGATAGAGCGGCGCGGGCGAGAGATAGACCATGCTGCCATCGGCGGGCATGCCTGCGCCCATCACGGCAAGGCCCACCAGCGGGTTCACCGCAAGGATGTCGTCATCGGGCGGCGGGGCGGGCCGCACGCCCTTGGGCGCGCCGGTCGTGCCCGAGGAATAGAGCATGTACTGTCCCGGTGCCTGGTCTTCGATCGGCTCCGAGGATTGTGCGGCGAGCAGGGTCTCGAAATTCTCCTCGCCCTCGCCGCCGAGCACAAGGATGTCGATGCCGCCGCAATTTGCGCGAATATCCTCGATACGGTCGTCGAATTTGGTGCTGGTGATGAGCAGCTTCACGCCCGCATCCTTGAGGATGTAGCAAATCTCCGGCGCGGTCAGGCGGGTGGCGACGGGCACCATCATCGTGCCTGCCCGCTGCGAGCCCCACACGATGGGCAGGTAATGGATGTTGTTTTCCATCAGCACCGCGAAATGGTCGCCGCGCTTCAGCCCTTTCGAGCGCAACAAATGGGCCATGTGGTTCGCGTAGACGTCCATCTGGCCATAGGTCATCACCTCGCCGCTGCCGGCCATGATGATGGCGGGGTGGTCTGGTCGCGCGCTCGCATGCGTAATCGGGTGCATCGGCCGTCCTCTCTCCTTAGCTGGCGGTCCGCTTTGGCGCAGACTCGTCCAGTTGCATCGAGAAACGTAACCGGCTGAGGAGCAAGGGCAAGAAAAAAGGCGGCCGGGTAAAACCCGCCGCCTCTTTCCGCAGTCCCGAAGGGCCCGAGAGCCCCTCTCCCTTTTATTCCTCGTCGTGACCGCCCTGGCCACCTTCACCCATGGCGAGGGCGAATGCTGCCTGTGCCTGCGATTCGACCATGTAGGGAACCGGGTTCACGGCCTGGCCGTCGATGCGGACTTCATAGTGAAGGTGCGGGCCGGTCGAACGGCCGGTCGAACCGACGTAGCCGATAAGCTCGCCCTTCTTGACCCAGGTGCCGTCGGCAACCGCGATGCGCGACATGTGGGCATAACGCGTCTGGATGCGGGCACCGTGCTCGATGGAAACATAATTGCCGTAGCTCGAAAAACGCTCGGCCTTGGAAACATAACCATCGGCGGTGGCGTAGATCGGCGTGCCGGTGGGGGCGGCGAGGTCGACGCCCTTGTGGCCCATGCGGCGCTTGAGCACCGGATGCGTACGGTCACCATAATCGCTGGTCATGCGCGCATCTTCGAGCGGCATGCGCGAAGGCACCGAAACAACCGGGCGCGTGTTGACGACCGGCTGGCTGGGGTCTTCCCACTTGGCGAAGAGCTCGGTGAACTGGGCGTCGCCTTCTTTGGTAGCGGCGGCGGAAACCTTCGACAGGTCGATAGCGCCCACGGCAGTGTCGTTCGCCTGCGCCGGCGAAGCGGCGATGGTGAAAACTGCTGCAGTCATGGTGAAAGCAAGCGAAGTGCGCTTGGTGTTCATGCTAAACCCGTCCGTCCAGCGCTTCCAGGAAGCGCCCCTTGTCCCTGACCGTTTCGGGCGTCCCGGCCCGTTCGGTCCTTAATTCGTCACTGCCGGAACCCCCCGGCGTCTCGTGAGTATGGTTTTTGCCAGAAAAGGTTAATCAGGCAATACCAGCGTAGAAGTCCCGCGACAAACCGGCTGCCGAACGCGCCGAGTCGTTGAACGGTGGCTTCAGCCCCCCTGAAAAATGCGTTTTGACCAAATTCTGCCATGATTCCGGCGGGTTCTCGCCGCGAGCGCTACAAATATCGCGAAAATGCTTGGAGCCGTAGGCGACGTGGCGGATTTCGTCGTCAAGGATTCGTTTGAGAATTTTCGCACCGTTTTCATCACCTTGCGCGCGCACTCTTTCGAGCGTGGCGGGAGTAACATCCAATCCGCGCGCCTCCAGAACCATGGGAACGATCGCAAGGCGAGCTGCGACGTCGTGAGCGGTGTCTTGCGCCGCGCTCCACAGCCCGTCGTGCGCAGGCAACGCTCCGTAGTAGGAGCCCAGCGAATCGAGTTTCCGCTCCAGCAGCGCGAAGTGCATCGCCTCGTCCGCAGCGACAGAAAGGAAATCGGAAACAAAGACTTGGCCCATCGATTCCCCGAATCGCCCGGCCATATCGAGCGCGAGGTCGATGGCGACGAATTCGATATGCGCAAGCGCATGCCACAGCGCGATGCGGCCCTTCTCGCTGCCGCCCTTGCCGCGCCGCGGCATGTCGCGGGGGAGTCGCAAGTCGAGGTTCTCCGGCCATTCGGGGCGCTCGGGCATGGGGCAGTCGAAGGTGAAGTCGAGCTTCCCCTGCCGCCAGTCGCGCACCAGCTTGCGGGTGACGAAGACCTTGCCCCTCTTGTCGCCTGTCAAAAGGCAGTCGCGAATGGCACAGGAGAGAGAAGTCATGCGTTGCGGGCGGCTTCGAGCACTTCCTCGGCGTGGCCCTTCACGCGGACCTTGGGCCAGATGCGAAGAATCTTGCCGTCCTCATCCAGCAAATAGGTTGAGCGGATCATGCCCATATAGGTCCGGCCGTAATTCTTCTTCTCGCCCCAGACGCCGAGCGTGTCGGAAAGGCCGCCCTCCTCCGCATCGGTGGCGAGGTCGACCGTGAGGTCGTGCTTGGCAATGAAGTTCTGGTGCTTCTTCGCCGAATCCTTGCTCACGCCGAGGAGGTAGGTGCCCGCCTTCTCGAACTCGGGTTTCAGCGCGGTGAAATCCTTCGCCTCGGTGGTGCAGCCGGGTGTGTTGTCCTTGGGGTAGAAGAAGATGACTGCCTTCTTGCCGGAAAGGTCCGCCTTGGTGACGGTGCCGCCGTCGGGGGTTTCCATGGTGAAATCGGGGAAGGCGTCGCCTTCTGCGTAAGTCGTCATCAATCCAGCTCCAAAGTCTCGCCAAAAATGTCCTGCCATCTGGCCGCCACTTGCTGCCGCGCTTCGGTGAAGCGGGCGGTGAGGGCCGCGAAATCCTCCGCCTCGCACAGCCGCGCGAGGATGGCCTGCGGTGCCTCGCCGGGAATGGCGAGATCGGGTGCGAGGAGGCGCGTACCCACCAGCAGCCGTGTCATCAAGGCATGGGCGGTCTGCAGGTCCTCCAGTTGCGGGAGAGCGGCCAGCGCCTCTTCCAGATTGGCGCTCAGTCCCTCGCGGTCGCGCAGCTGGAGGAAGTGGACGAGGAATTCCAAGTCCACCAGCCCGCCGCGCAGCAGCTTGGCGTCGAGCGGACCCTTGGCGGGTTTGTGCTCCGCCATCTCGCCGCGCATCTTGAGGAGGTCGGTCTTGAGCTTGGCCTCGTCCCTCTCGCGGCAAAGCACATCGGACAGGATGGCCTCGACCTTGGCCCGCGCTTCCTCGCTGCCAGTGAGCGCGCGGGCGCGGGTCAGCGCCATGTGCTCCCAGGTCCAGGCGTCTTCCTTCTGGTAGCGCTCGAAACTGTCGAGACTGACCGCCAGCGGCCCCTGCGCGCCCTGTGGCCTCAACCTCGTGTCGACCTCGTAAAGCGCGCCTTCGGCGGTCGGGACCGACAGTGCGGCGCTCACCCGCTGGGCGAGGCGGTTGAAGTAGAGCGTTGCGCCCAAGGGCCTGTCGCCATCGCTCTCCGTCTCGTGACTGCCTGTGAAGAGATAGACGATGTCGAGGTCCGAGGCATAGGTCAGCAGCCCTCCGCCGAGCCGCCCCAGCCCGAGCACCAGCAGTTCGCCGTTTGCAATGCGGCCATGCTTGTTGGCAAATTCCTTCTCGGCGGCTTCCTGCGCACTTTCCATCGCGGCTTCGGCGACGCGGCACAGTGCAGCCGCGATGTCGAGCGGGTCGTGCGCCGCTTCGATCAATTGGACGCCCAATGCGAAGCGCGTTTCGCCGGTGACGATGCGGATGCGGTCGAGGCGGTCTTCGTAAGTGTCGCCGCGTTCGGACCGGCGCATCGCCTCGGCAAGCTCCTCGCGGCTGCCCGGCAGGTCCAGCGCGCTGCGGTCTATCAGCGCATCGACCAGCGCCGGATTGCGCGCAATCGCATCGGCCAGCGGCGGTGCAAGCGTCAGGCAATCGGCGAGCAATTGCATGAGACCCGGCCGCGCTTCCAGCAGGCGGAAGAGGTTGATGGCGGTCGGCAGGCGCGAGAGCAGCGTCTCCCACCGCGCCACCGCCCGCTCCGGCTCGGGCGAGGCGGCGAGCGATTCGAGCAAGGTGGGGCGAATGGCCTCGAAGGCGGAATTCGCCGCCGGACTGCGCAGCGGGGCATAGCGGCCATCGGTCCATTCGCCGACCCGCGCCTTCAATTCGGGCGAGAGTTGTGCGGATCGGGCTGGGGCCTCGACATGGGGGCTGTCGGCAGGGACTGAGACTTCGTCCTCGGCGAGCAGCGCGTCATAGCGCTCGGCCACCGGCGCGGTGAGGCTGGTGATGTGTTCGAGCCATGCGGCTCCATCATCGAAGCCGTCGAGCCGCGCGACATTGTCGAGCGCCTCGCCTGTAGGAATGCTGTGCGTCTGTTGGTCGGTAACCATCTGCAACCGGTGCTCGATGCGCCGCAAACCGTCATAGCTTGCCCCCAAAGCCGCCGCATCATCCGCACCAATCCGCCCCGTTGCCGCCAGCGCATCGAGCGCGGCGCGGGTGTGCTTGTGCCTGAGCGTCGGGTCGCGCCCGCCGTGGATGAGCTGGTGCGTCTGCGCGAAGAACTCGACTTCGCGGATGCCGCCGCGGCCCAGTTTGACGTTGTAACCGGGCTCCGGCGCAATCGGGCCGGACTGCTTGTCGCGGATGCGGTGGGTCAGGCGCCGCACTTCGTCGATGGCACCGAAATCGAGGCTGCGGCGCCAGACGAAGGGGCGGATGTGGTCGAGAAAGGCCTCGCCTGCCGCGATGTCCCCCGCGCAGGCGCGCGCGCGGATGAAGGCCGCGCGCTCCCACGCCAGCGCGCTGCTTTCGTAATGGGTGATGGCCGCGTCGAGCGGGATGGCGAGCGGGCTGACCTCGCTCGCCGGACGCAGCCGCAAATCGACGCGGAAGACGTAGCCTTCGCTGGTGACGTCGCTGAGCAGGCGCACCACTTCGCGGGCATAGCGCTGTGCCGCCTCGCCCGGCTCGTCACGCTCGCGGCGGGGCAGGGTTTGCGGGTCGTAGAGCAGGATGGGGTCGATGTCGGAGGAGTAATTGAGCTCGCCCGCCCCGTGCTTGCCCAGCGCGAGGCCAATCATCCCGTCCGCCTCCGCGCCCTCGACCCGCCGCGCAATCGCCGCCTCGATGGCGCGGTGCAGCGCGCGGTCGGCGAAGAGCGAGAGTTCGCGCATCACCTTCGCAAGGTCGAACCCGCCTGCAAGGTCGCCGATGGCGAGCACCAGCCCCAGCGCGCGTTTCTCGCGCCTGAGAGCGAGTCCCGTGTCCTCGATACTTTCGCCCGCTGCCTTGGCCCGGGTCAGCGCGCGATCGCCATCCCCATTGCCCAGCAATGCCGCCAGCTCGGCGTGCTTCTCCAGCCCGCGCGCGAGGAAAGGCGCGTGCGCGCGGGCTCTCTCTATCGCTCCGGACCAGTCGGCACTCATGAATGCGGCTCTGCCCAAGCGCAGGCCGCCGCGCAAGCTTGCGCCTTCGCCGCGCCGGTGCAACAAGCGCCTCCACGAACATTCGCAAACGAGAGGTTGCCCCCCAATGCTTCGCACCACACTCGTTGCAGCGTCCGCGCTCTTGCTGGCCGCTTGCAACAACACCGCCGAAACCGACGGCACGGCCTCGACCGGCCTCGACATTCCCGATGTCGCCAGCGGCGATATCTCCGAAGAGACGATGAAGTCGGTCACCGAGCGGCTGTCCTCCGACGAATTCGAAGGCCGGATGCCCGGCACCAAGGGCGAGGAACTGACCGTTGCCCTTCTTACCGAACGCTTCGAGGCCGCCGGTCTCGAGCCGGGCAACAATGGCAGCTGGACCCAGCGCGTGCCGCTGGTCGAGATTACGGGCAGGGATTTCGCCCCGCTCACCATTTCTGGCGGCGACGAGGACATGAGTTTCGCCTATGCCAGCGACTGGGTCGGCGTGACCTATCGCGAAGATGCGAAGACCAGCCTCGAGGACAGCGAGCTCGTGTTCGTCGGTTACGGGATCAACGCGCCCGAGCGGGAATGGAACGATTACGAAGGCGTGGACATGACCGGCAAGACCGCCGTCATCCTCGTGAACGATGCCGATTTCGGTACGTCCGGACTCGAAGGCCCGTTTGGCGGCAAGGCGATGACCTATTACGGCCGCTGGACCTACAAGTACGAAGAGGCCGCGCGGCAAGGTGCTGCAGGCGCTCTCATCATCCACGACACCGAGCCCGCTTCCTATGGCTGGAACGTCGTCGAAAGCAGCTGGTCGGGCCCGCAGGCCTATGCCCAGCGAGGTCCGGACGCAGCGCCGCTCACGGTGATGAACGGCTGGGTCCAGAACGAAGTCGGCAAGCAGATCATCGAGGCTGCGGGCCAAGACTTCTCCCAGCTCACGCGGGCTGCAAAGAAGCGCGGGTTCAAGCCCGTTCCGCTCGGCCTGACGGCATCGACGAGCTTCTCGAACGACATCCGCACCTTCGAATCGCAGAACGTAATCGGCGTGTTGCGCGGCACCGAGGCGGCGGATGAGTATGTCATCCACACGGCGCATTGGGATCACCTCGGCCGCTGCACGCCCGCCGACGATGGGGACGACATCTGCAACGGCGCGGTGGACAACGCCACCGGCACCGCCGCGCTTGTCGCGCTCGCCGAGGCGCATGCCAAGGCCGGCCCCACGCGCCGCAGCCAGGTTTTCCTCGCCGTGACGGCAGAGGAATCGGGCCTGCTCGGCGCGGATTACTATGCGGCGAACCCGGTCTTCCCGCTCAGCCAGACGGTCGGCGGCATCAATATGGACGCCTTCCTGATTGCGGGCCCGAGCAAGGACGTGACCGTGGTCGGTCCGGGCAAGTCCGAGCTCGACCAGTTCCTCGACGCAGCGCTGAAGGCCGATGGCCGTGTGCCGACGCCGAACCCGAACCCCGAAGCAGGCTATTACTACCGCTCGGACCACTTCGCCTTCGCCAAGCGCGGCGTGCCGATGCTCTATGTCGACGGCGGTGAAGACCTTGTCGAAGGCGGCACCGAAGCAGGCGCCGCAGTCGCGCTCGACTACCGCGAAAACCGCTATCACGGGCCGAAGGACGAATACGATCCGAACTGGGACTGGTCGGGCGTGATGGCCGACTTGCAGCTCTTCTACCGCCTCGGCCGCATGCTGGGCATGAGCACGAGCTGGCCCAACTGGAACGAGGGCGACGAGTTCAAGGGAACGCGTGACGAGACCTGCGCCGGGGAAGGCGCGGCTTGCGGCGCGACCTGATCCTCGCGCCAATCGCATAAGAAAAGGGCCGCTTCACCAGTTGGATGAAGCGGCCCTTTTTATAAGGCTTGGGGTAAATTATCGTTCTTATTTCGCAAGCAGCCTCTCGGCCATGCTCCGAACTTCTGCGCCCATGTCCTCGCGTTCGAGCGCGAGCGCAAGGGTGGCTTCGACGAAACCGGTCTTGCTTCCACAGTCGTAGCGATTGCCCTGGAAGGTCACCGCGTGGAATGCCTGGTTGCCGATCATGCGCGCCATGGCGTCGGTCAGCTGGATTTCGCCGCCCGCGCCCTTGCCCTGGTTTTCCAGCGTCCGCATGACTTCGGGCTGGAGGATGTAGCGGCCCGAGATGATCTTGTTCGACGGCGCTTCGGCGACCGGCGGCTTCTCGACCAGCCCGGTGACTTCGGTGAGCGTATCCGAGACCTGCGCGCCCGGCGCGATGACGCCGTAGCTCGAGACCTCGTCTTCGGGCACTTCGAGCACCGAGATAAGGTTTCCGCCGACCTCGTTATAGGCTTCGACCATCTGCTTCATGCAGCCGGTGCCGCCTTTGTTGGCGACCATCAGTTCGTCGGGCAGCAGGATGGCGAAAGGCTCGTCGCCGACAATGGCGCGCGCGCACCAGATGGCGTGGCCGAGGCCCATGGGGACTTGCTGGCGCACGGTGATGATGTCGCCCGGCGTGGCGCGGGTCGGGTCGAGCACGCTCATGTCCTTGCCGCGCTCTTCCATCGTGGTCTCGAGCTCGAAGGCCATGTCGAAATGTTCGACGATGGCGGTCTTGCCGCGGCCGGTGACGAAAATGATCTGTTCGATTCCCGCCTCGCGCGCCTCGTCCACCGCATATTGGATGAGCGGACGGTCGACGATGGGGAGCAGCTCCTTCGGGATCGCCTTGGTGGCGGGAAGGAAGCGGGTGCCGAGCCCGGCGACGGGAAAAACGGCTTTTTTGATAGGTTTGTGCTGGCTCATGGCGGGGTGGGTTAGGACCGGGGGGGGAACAGGTCAATCGCTTGGCGGTTGAGGCAGGCAATGGAGGGGGATGATGACAGGCGCATGACGCTTGCCACAGCCCCCGCGAAGACTAAGAGCAGGGGCCCATGGACAAACTCATCGTACGCGGCGGCAATCGCCTTTCCGGAACCATTCCCATTTCTGGCGCGAAGAATGCGGCTCTGACGCTCATTCCCTGCGCGCTGCTGACCGAAGAGGCGGTGACGCTGCGCAACCTGCCGCGCCTCGCCGATATCGATGGCTTCCAGCATTTGATGACGCAGTTCGGGGTCAGCCACACGATCCCCGGCAAGCGCCCGGAAGAGTTCGGCCGCAACGTGACGCTCGAAGCCATGCGCATCACCAGCTCGGTCGCGCCCTACGATCTCGTGCGCAAGATGCGCGCTTCCATTCTCGTGCTCGGCCCGCTGCTCGCGCGTACCGGCGAGGCAACCGTGTCGCTGCCCGGCGGCTGCGCCATCGGTAACCGTCCCATCGACCTCCACCTGAAGGCGCTCGAGGCTTTCGGCGCGCATATCGAGCTGGCGCAAGGCTATGTGAAGGCCAGCGCGCCCGACGGCGGCCTGCCCGGCGGCGAGTATGATTTCCCCGTGGTCTCGGTCGGCGCGACGGAGAATGCGGTGATGGCCGCGACGCTGTGCAACGGCACCAGCACGCTCATCAACGCTGCGCGCGAACCCGAGATCGTCGATTTGTGCAATTTGCTCGTTGCCATGGGAGCCGAGATCGAAGGCATCGGGACCTCGGAGATCACCATTCACGGTGTGAAGAAGCTCCACGGAGCGACCTATCGCGTCATGCCCGACCGGATCGAGGCCGGCTCCTATGCCTGCGCCGCTGCGATCACCGGCGGCGAAGTGCGGCTGGAGGGTGCCGATGCGCACGACATGGGTTCGACCCTGCACGCGCTGCGCAACATCGGGGTCGAGGTCGAGACAGACAAGCATGGCGTGAACATCGCGGCCAGGGGCCCGCTCAAGGCGCACAACCTCACCACCGCGCCCTTCCCCGGCCTTGCCACCGACATGCAGGCACAGCTGATGAGCCTGTTGTGCAAGGCGGAAGGGACCAGCGTCCTCAAGGAAACCATTTTCGAGAACCGCTTCATGCACGTGCCCGAACTGGCGCGTATGGGTGCGGATATCGAGACCACCGGTCGCACCGCCATCGTGCGCGGACCGGTCGAACTGACCGGCGCCGAAGTCATGGCGACCGATTTGCGCGCTTCGATGAGCCTCGTCATCGCCGGCCTCGCCGCCAAGGGCGAGACCACGGTGCGCCGTCTCTACCACCTCGACCGCGGTTACGAGCGGCTGGAAGAGAAGCTGCAGCTTGTCGGCGCGGATATCGAACGGGTCGGCGACGATTAAGGACTGCTTGAGGACCTTTCGCGAGCACCAGCCGTTGGTTGGTGTAAGTCATTTATTCGAAAGGGAAGTATCATGATCCTCAAGCTCGCAGCACTCGGTGCCCTCGGCTATGCCGGCTATCGCTATTACGAGAAGAACAAGGTCGACCAGAATGGTGTGGCCTTTGCTGGCGGCGAACCGGAAGGCAGCTTCCGCAACGCAGGCTCGGAATCGACCGCTTCGCATGACACGATGAGCTCGACCGACGAAGCGCTGGACGAAACCTATCCGGCCAGCGACGCGACAGCGAAATACTAAGCGCGCGTCAAATCACGAATTCCAAGGGGCGGGGGTAGAAATACCGCCGCCTTTTTCGTGCGGCGATTGCAGCTCGTGCGTGACCAGCCATACGCGGATGGCGCCTGCCAGCCCCGGCGGTGTCTCGCTGCGGATGCGCTCGGCATCGATCGTGGCGACGAGGGTATTCACGGCCACCCCCCGCCGCGCCGCTGCAGCCTGCAGCAGGTCCCAGAACACCGGCTCGAGACTGATCGACGTGCGGTGCCCCTCGATTCGCACCGAATATTTCACCGGAGGATGGTAAGGTGTCGTCATGGGAGACTTCTGTCATGGACGGCGCCCCGATGAAACATTAGGCAGCCGAAGCGTTGGGAAAACTCTAGCGGGAAATTCGTAGGCGAGCGTGAAGAAGACCGGTGCCAGTGATGCGAAGATGCGAGGGGCGGCCAACGATGGCGCCCCCTCGGATGCGCTGCCGCCACGTCCCGGAAGCTATACGGCAGAGGAATTGGCCGAGCTGGAGCGCCGCGACCGGCTGAGCGGGTGGCTGTTGCTGTTCTTTACCGGAGCTGCGCTCGCCACGGCCGCGCTCGCCTTCTATCTCTTCTCCGAGGACTTCGAGCAGAAGGACGAGTATGTCCGTATCGAGCGCGAAGAAACGGGCGAAATGGACGATACACCCTTCAACTGGGGGCAAGCGCCTGATGAGTCGGCCGCCGAGCCGACCGAAGGGACCACCGGTGGCGAGAGGGCGGTTGCCGGAGCGAGGCCGATGCCGCGGCCCCTGCCGGAAACTTCCGTCGCCGAGACCGAGGAAGCTGAGCCCGACACCTCGGTCTCTTCCCCTCAGCCTGCCGCACCGACCTTCGCAGGCCCTCCCGCAGGTTCGGTCGACCGCGAGACTGCACGCGCGCTGCGCAGCGGCAAGGCGCAGCTCTGGCGCGAACAGGGCCAGCGCGGGTACGTCCTTGTCAGCGGCGCCGTGACCTATGGCACGCGCGAATGCCGCCAAGTCAGCTACACGCGTTTCGAGCAGGGCCGCCAGGCCACCTCGCCCTCGGCCCAATGGTGCCGCACCACGGGCAGCACCAAGTGGCGCCCCGACCCGCGCGGGCCGGAGTAGGGCTTCTCCGGACTACGAATTTTTAGGGGTGGCGAAGATTCGGGCCGCTTCCTAGACCGTTGGTTATGGGTGAAGGCTGCGATGCACTGACGGAAAAGGAGAAGGAAACGCTCCGGCTGATGGTGCGCGGCCATGACGCGAAGAGCATGGCGAACGCGCTGTCGCTCTCGGTGCACACCATCAACGAGCGGCTGCGTGCTGCACGGCGCAAGCTGGACGTGACCAGCAGCCGCGAGGCAGCCCGCCTGCTTTTCGAAAGCGAGGCGGGATCCCACGAAAAATCTGTAGACGAAAACTTGGGGGATGCTCACGACGGTCAGGCCTCTCACAACCCTCCTATCGTAAAACGGGCCCCAAAAATGGCCCTTCTGATAGGAGCGATTATCATGTCCTTGATTGCCGCAGCACTGCTGCTTTCCACCCCCCTCGCGATTGATCAGGCAGGTTCAGCCGATACCGCAATCACCGCCCGGGATGCCGAAGTCGAAGCGGCCGCACGAGGCTGGCTCGAATTGGGTGATGCGGGGGAATGGCAGGCCGGCTTCGATGCCGCCGGTCAGGCCTTTCGCGAGGCGAATACGGTGGAGGGCTGGACCGAGGCCTCCCGGCAGGTTCGTGTGCCCCTGGGCGCAGTCGTAAGCCGTAACCTTGCCACGATCCGCTTCATGAATGCTCCGCCGAAGGGATTCCAGGAGGTCACCTTCCACACGAGGTTCGCAAACCGTGCCGATGCGGTCGAGACGGTGACGCTGGTCGAAGAAAACGGGACATGGAAAGTGGTCGGCGTCCTGATCGACTGATGGAAAGGGCGGGCAGGACGGCTAAACCTCCTGCCCGCCTCTTACCCATCAATACATGTGCTGGCCGCCGTTGATGCTCATGGTCGAGCCGGTCACGAATTCTGCGTTCTCCGAGCACAGGAAGCTCACCCCGCGCGCGATTTCGCTGGCCTTGCCGAGGCGGCCGACGGGGATCTTGGCGACGATCTTCTCGAGCACGGGCTCGGGCACGGCGGCGACCATGTCGGTGTCGATATAGCCCGGAGCGATGGCGTTCACGGTGATGCCGAAGCGCGCGCCTTCCTGCGCCAGCGCCTTGGTGAAGCCGTGTATGCCGCTCTTCGCGGCGGCATAGTTCACCTGGCCATATTGGCCCGCCTGTCCGTTGATGGAGCCGATATTGACGATGCGGCCCCAGCCGCGCTCCTTCATGCCGGCGAACACCGCCTTTGCCATGTTGAAGCAGCCGCCAAGGTTGGTGCGCATGACCGCATCCCAATCCTCGTAGCTCATCTTCAGCAGCGTGCCGTCGCGCGTGATGCCGGCATTGTTGACCACGATGTCGATGGGGCCGTGATCTTCCTCGACCTGTTTGCAGGCCGCCTGCACCGCATCGTAATCGCCGACGTCGAATTTCACGGTCGGAATGCCGGTTTCTTCGGTGAACTTCTTGGCAGCTTCGTCATTGCCGGCATAATTGGCGATGACGGTGCAGCCGCGTTCGTCGCGAAGGCGTTCGCAGATTGCGCGTCCGATACCGCGGGTTCCCCCGGTTACGATGGCAACACGTCCCATAAATCGATTCTCCCCGGCTATTCCGTAGCGTTAGGAATGTCTTAGGCGTGTCTTTGCGACAGCGTAAAGACAATCCGGCCCGGTATGCGGGCGGACAATCGTATTCTTGTCATGAAAGCTGCGCCGAAGCGCGAGGTCAGAAGCGGATCTGCGTCCCGACGTAAACGGCCTGGTCGTCCTCGATACCGTCGGTCAGCGGACCGAGGCGGTCCCGGTCCTGCTTGATGCGGACGCCTGCGGTCACATCGAGATTGCGGCTGAGGCGATAGGAACCGCCGAGGTCGACGCGCTGCGTGCCGGCGCCTTCGAGCGTGCGCGGTGCGCTGCCGGCAAGGCCATCCTGCTCGAGCGCGATGCGCGACTGGAAGCGGCTGGGCTTGCCATCGTCCTGCTTCGTGTCGAACTTCGCAAGGTCGGGCATGGTGATGTCGCTCAGGCCCTCGGCCACGGCAGCAGCCGAAACGCTGCGGGCGGGCTGGGCGAAGCTCTGGTAACCGCGAGCGATGCCGAGGTTGTAGCGAGTCGGCGCCACGGCAAGCACGCCTTCAACACCCGATTTCGATGCCAGCGATTCGAGCGGCTTGCGGCCCGACAGCGAACGCGCGGTCGCATCATCGACGCGCACGGCAAAGTTCACTGTGCGGTCACGCTTGGTGTTCGCCTTGCTGGCAGGGGTGAAGCGCAGTGCGTCTTCACCCATGATGGCGGCAACCTTTTCCGCCAGTTCGGGATCGGCCCCGGCAGGCGTGAAAGGCAGGTATTCGATCGTGGAAGTGTCAGTCAGCGCGTCGGGGGATGCAACGGCAAGGCCGGCACCGGGCACGGCGAGTGCAAGACCGGCGACAGCCAGCATGGCCGGCGAAAGCCGTCCCTTGCCCTTGCTGTCGAACTTCTTGCCCATCGAACGCCTCTCGTCTCCCTGCAACTTGCGGTGTCCGTGCCATTCTAAAGCACTGTCCGCTGAACAGTTCCCGAATGGAATCGCAGGGGGCGACTCCATCTCCACAACGAAACCTAGGCCCAGGTGGGATGTTTGGCCAGCTTTTCCACAGGGCGGGTCTCATTGCGGGAACAGGTGTTGCTTCGTGCACACAGGGCGGGAGCCGATTAAGCAGGTGTTCACGCGCAGGAAGCGTCTATGCACCTCGGCTTGGCACAGGCAGGCAACGCTTGCCCCTGCGCCCGCAGCCATTATAGAGCCGCAACATATTTATCCGAGCCAAGGACCGTTCATGACCGCTATCCGTAATTTCCGCCGTCCCGCCGCCATCGCCGTGCTTGGCGTGGCCAGCATCGGCCTTGCGGCATGTTCCAGCTCGGACAGCGCGCGTGCGGATCTCGCCGCAGCGCAGGTTTCGACCATCGGCGTGAACTCCTACCTCTGGCGCGCCAGCCTCGAAGCGGTGAGCTTTGCCCCGCTGCTGCAGGCCGACAGCAATGGCGGCGTGATCGTCACCGACTGGTATGCCAACCCGTCGAACCCCGGTGAGCGCGTGAAGATGACCGTCTCGATCCTCGACACCGACCTGCGCGCCGACGCACTGCGTGTCGCGGCCAGCCGCCAGGTCAACCAGAGCGGCGCATGGGTCGATGCCCCGGTGCAGGCGGCCACGGTGCAGAAGCTCGAAGACATCATCCTGACCAAGGCCCGCGAACTGCGCCGCCAGGCCCTCTCGAACTAAGTAAAACGGGTTCCATTCGCGCCTGAAATCCTTACAGGCAGGCGCATGAGTGATACCCGTTTCGATCCGGCGAGTGCCGACTCGCGCTGGCAGGCTGCGTGGGACGACGCGCAGACCTTCCGCGCCGACAGCAATTCAGCGAAGCCCAAGAGCTACGTGCTCGAGATGTTCCCCTATCCCAGCGGGCGCATCCATATCGGCCACGTGCGCAACTACACGATGGGCGATGTGCTGGCGCGCTACAAGAAGGCGACGGGGCACGAGGTCCTGCACCCGATGGGCTGGGACGCTTTCGGCATGCCGGCGGAAAACGCCGCGATGGAAAAGGGCGTGCACCCGGGAGGGTGGACCCGCGACAACATCGAACACATGAAGGCGCAGCTGAAGCGCCTCGGCTTTGCGCTCGACTGGAGCCGCGAACTGGCGACCTGCGAGCCCGATTACTACGGCCACGAACAGGCGCTTTTCATCGACCTCTATGAAGCCGGCCTCGTCTATCGCAAGGAAAGCGAGGTCAACTGGGACCCGGTCGACATGACCGTGCTCGCCAACGAGCAGGTGATCGACGGCAAGGGCTGGCGCTCGGGCGCAGAAGTCGAGAAGCGCAAGCTCAACCAGTGGTTCCTCAAGATTACCGATTTCGCCGAGGAACTGCTCGAAGGGCTGGGCAGCCTCGAGAACTGGCCCGACAAGGTCCGGCTGATGCAGGAAAACTGGATCGGCAAGTCGAAGGGTCTCGAATTCAGCTTCGACCTCTCGACCGGCGAGAAGCTGCCCGTCTACACAACGCGTCCCGACACGATTTTCGGCGCGAGCTTTGTCGCCGTCGCCGCCGACCATCCGGTTGCGCAAGCGCTCGATAGCGAGGAGGCGCGCGCCTTCATCGCCGAGTGCAAGAAGGGCGGCACCACCGCTGCCGAACTCGAAACCGCCGAGAAGCTCGGCTTCGACACCGGCATTACCGCCAAGCATCCGTTCACCGACGCTGACCTGCCGGTCTACATCGCGAACTTCGTGCTGATGGATTACGGCACCGGCGCCATCATGGCGGTGCCGGGCCACGACCAGCGCGACTTCGAATTCGCGACGAAATACGGCCTGCCCATCCCGCGCGTCGTCGCTCCCAGCGTCGAGGACGCAGGCAAACCTTTCGATGGCGAGGCCGAGGCGGGCGACGGTGTGATCGTCAACTCCGACTTCCTCGACGGGATGGAAGTCGAGGACGCCAAGCGCGAAATCATCCGCCGTATCGAGGAGCAGGGACGCGGGACCGGCAAGACCGTCTGGCGCCTGCGCGACTGGGGCGTTTCGCGCCAGCGTTACTGGGGCACGCCCATCCCCTTCATCCACTGCGATGCTTGCGGCGTGGTGCCTGCGCCCAAGGACAGCCTGCCCATCACGCTTCCCGAGGACGTCGACTTCCAGACCCCGGGCAACCCGCTGCTGCGCCACGCGACGTGGAAGCATGTCGATTGCCCTAAATGTGGCGGCAAGGCGGAGCGCGAGACCGACACGCTCGACACCTTCGTGGACTCGAGCTGGTATTTCCTGCGCTTTGCAAGCCAGCCTGCCGACCGCCCCTTCGACCCGGAAGAAGTCGCCAAGTGGCTCCCGGTCGAGCAGTATATCGGCGGCATCGAGCACGCGATCCTGCACCTGCTCTACGCCCGCTTCTGGACCCGCGCGCTGGCGCACATGGGCCAGATCGAGGTGAAGGAGCCCTTCGCCTCGCTGTTCACGCAGGGCATGGTCACACACGAGACCTACAGCCGCGCCGGTGACGGTAAGCCGGTCTATTTCTCGCCCGACGAGGTGGAGCGCACCGCCGATGGCGCGACGCTGACCGCCGACGGCAAGCCGGTCGAAATCGGCCGCGTCATCAAGATGTCGAAGTCGAAGAAGAACGTCGTCGACCCCGACACCATCATCGACACCTACGGCGCCGACGCAGTGCGCTGGTTCATGCTCTCCGACAGCCCGCCCGAGCGCGACCTTCCGTGGTCGGAAGCAGGCATCGAAGGCTGCAGCCGCTTCGTCCACCGCCTGTGGCGCCTGTTCTCCGCTTACGACGCCGGCGCAGAGGGTGAGGACAAGGCGCTGGACCGCAAGACGCACCAGACCGTCGCGGCCGTCGCCGAGGACATCGAGGCGCTGGGCTTCAACAAGGCCGTCGCGCGCATTTACGAACTCACCGGTGCGGTCGAGAAGGCCGCGCCTTCCGCCAGCCGCTCGGCCGCCATCCGCACGCTGGTCCAGCTTGCCGCGCCGATGATGCCGCACCTTGCCGAGGAGGCTTGGGCGGGCATGGGCATGGACGGGCTCGTCGCCGATGCTGCCTGGCCCGAGGTCGACCCGGCGTTGCTGGTCGAGGACGAGGTTACCATCGCCGTCCAGCACAAGGGCAAGCTGCGCGACACGCTCACCGCGCCCAAAGGGGCTCCGAAGGAGGACCTCGAGGCCATGGCGCTGGCATCCGAGAAGGTGCAGCGTTCGATTGACGGTGCAGAAATTCGCAAGGTCATTGTCGTGCCCGACAGATTGGTGAATATCGTCACCTGATGCGGATACTTCTCGCCCTTGCTTCCTCGCTGGCCCTTTCGGCCTGCTCGCTCTCGCCCATGTATGCGGGCGGCGGCAGCGGCGAAGTGGCGCAGGGGCTGGCGGCGGTCGATGTACCGCCCATCGAGGGCAAGGCCGGCTGGCTGGTGCGCAATGCGCTGAACGACCGGCTGGGCGCAGCGGGCGTGACCGACTTCCGCTATCGCCTCGACGTGCGCCTCGACGATAGCCTCGAAGGCCTCGCCGTGCTGGCCGACGATACGGTCAGCCGCGAACGCCGCACCTTGCGCGCGCGTTACCAGCTGGTCGATGCGAGCACGGGTGAAATCCTGCTCGACGCGACCGAGGGTACGGACGCCGGCATCGACGTCGTGTCGAGCGAATATGCCACCATCGCGGCAGAGAACACCGCGCTCGAAAACCTCAGCCGCGAAATTGCGGACCGGATCGTCACCCGCGTCGCCCTGACGCTGCGCAACCGGTGAAGCTGACCGGGCGCGACTTTGCCGCCAAGGCGCGCGATGCCGCGCAAAATTGCGGCGTGTTCTTCTTCTGCGGACAGGACGAGGCGGGCGCGAGCGCAGCGGCAAACGACATCGTCGCCATGCTGCCCGATCCGGGTGAGCGGGTCGAAATCCCGGGCGCGGAACTGCGCGCCGACCCTGCCAAGCTGGGCGACGAGGCGCGCTCCACCTCACTCTTCGGAGACAAGCGCCACATCTGGTGCCGCGTGGCGGGCGACGAAGCGCATGAGGCACTGAAGACGCTGCTCGAAACCGGCGACATGGGCGCGGGCGAGGCCTGCCCCGTGGTGGTCGTCGCAACCGGGGCCACCGACAAGTCGCGCACCGCGAAGCTGCTCGAGAAGCGTAAAGATGCGGTGGTGGCGATGTTCTATCCGCCGGATTTGCGCTCGGTAACGCAGAGCGTGCGCGCGATGGGCGATGCAGCGGGGCTGAAGCTCGATGGCGCAGTGGCCGAGAGGATTGCGCGCAACGCCAATCTCGACGTGCGTCTGGCCTCGAGCGAAGTGACCAAGCTCGCGACTTATCTCGATGCGACGCCGCAATCGCCTCGGCCTGCGAATATGGAGCATCTCGACGCCATCGGTGCGGCGAGCGAGGAGGACGGTTTCGCCAGCCTCGTCAACGCGGTGCTCGCCGGGCAGGGCGCCAAGGTCGCGACCGAGATTGCGCGGATGAAGCAAATCGGCCTCAACCCGGTCGGCACGCTGCTCGCGGTGGAGCGCCGCGCGGCGCAGCTGGCGCGGATTTCGGCGGCGCTGGGTAATCGCCGTTATCAGGATCTCGACAAGGGCGAGAAGGCGCGGCTGGGCATCTTCTGGAAGGAAGAGCGCGATATTGCCGAGCAGGTGGGGCGCTGGCGCGGGCCGAAGCTCGACCGTCTGACGATGCGGCTAACCGAACTGCACCGAGAATTGCTGCAGAACAGCCAGTCGTCGGAATTGCTGCTCGCGCAGGGGCTGACCGGAATCGCGCGCGTTGCCGGCGCGGGTCGCCGCTAGCCCTCCATCCATTTCTGCAGGCGAGCGGTGGCAAGGCCATCGCGGCGAGTCTCGCGCGAGAGCAGGCTGCGGCCCAGCGAGGCCGTGCGCCTCGCAAGCTGTCCGATGCGCTGACTGAAACTGGTCCGACCTTCGGCGCGGTCGAGGGGGTGTTGCTCGAAGCGTCCGCCCAATTTTCCCGCCGAGAGCGAGGCGATGGCGCTGACATCCTTGCGTGCGTCGAGGTCCTGCACGAGCAGCAGTTCGCTCTCGTCAAGAACATCGTCGTCGACATCCAGCGGGCTTTTTGTGCCCGCGAGGAAACCCGGCCTCCGCCACCTGTCGACCAGCGCGAAGACCAGCGCCGAGGGCCGGTCGAAGCCGTCGCCCTTCGCCCTCTCCCAATAGGCAGGCCAGTCGATGACCTTCTTCGCGCACCACAGGTCGATATCGACCAGCGCCATCGGTCCGACATTGAGCAGGTGCGAGCATGCAGCGTGGACCACGAGATGCGCCAGCATGTCCTCGGCTGCCGGAATCGCCATGCCGAGCTTCTCCGAATGCCGCGCATGACCGAGCAAATGCGCATCGTCGCTCGCGGGCATGGGTGAGCCGGGCAGCGGCGGGCGGCCCCAGACATGCGCATGCAATTCGCACATCACCCCCTCGGGCGAATGAAGCGGGGGGAGATGGGTTTCGGCCTTGGCGAACTCGGCCAGTTGCGCATCGGAGAGTTCAGGAGCCTCCCATCCCGCGCCTCGCAGCGCCTTGTATCCGCCAGACGCATTGTGGGCAGCGACGATGAGATCGATATCGCGCATCACCCGTTCGGCAGGTGCAGGCCAGACGGTCCACGCAAGCGCCGAGCCTTTGAGCGCGACCGCACCGATGCCCTCTCCGGCCAGCACTTCCATCGCTTGCAACAGGGCGCGGCGCTGGGAGAGCATGGTGATGGCGTTGGCGCGGTGCGCCTCTTGCCAGAGGGCGGCGACGTCCGCAGGCGGGGCAGTGATTTCGCCGCGAGTTAGCCTGCCATGGAGCAAAGGCCGCAGCCTGTGCTGGTCGGCGAGCGCATCAAGCTCCTGCCACTCCTGCGCCGACAGCCCTTCCGCCTCGCCCGAGCGATGTCCGCACAGCGCCAGCAGCGCTCGCCCGATACGGGCGCGGGTCATCAGTCGGGGACGGAGAAGGTGCCGGTGACGCGGCCGTCCGAATTCGTGCTGCCGCTGCCGGTCACGCCCGAAGAGCCGCTCGCGCGCCCGTCGATGCTGGAAACGCCGCTGGCAAGGTCGATGACCAGCCGTCCGCCGTTCAGCGTATCGCCGCCGCGGTTGAGCCGGACATTGCCCGCCATGGTGATGATGCGGCGGTTGAAATCATAGACTGCGGTATCGCCCCTAGCGCGCTCGTTGCCGCGCGCCACGTTCACGCCGCCAGTCGCCATGATGCGCTGGATCTTGAGGCTGCCCGCATCGGTGTAGTTCACGATGGTGCGCGCCGCATTGAGGTTGAGCCCGCCTTGCGTGATCTGCACATTGCCCGAGAGCACCACGCGGTTCTGCCGGTCCTGCAACTCGATCCGGTCGGCAGCATAGGAAACGGGCGCGTTCGAATTGTGCCCCGCAATCGCCTGCGCGGAAAGCTGGATACCGGCAAACCCGGCGCAGGTCAGCACGAAGCCGAGCGCGGCGCTTTTCGCCATGGTGGGCAGGTGGCGTTTCATCATGGCATCCTCAGCTTTCCGGGTTCCATGCGCAGACGCGCATTGCCCGAGAGTGTAATCCTGCGTTCGTCCAAGTCGGCATCGAGGCGGTTGGCGCGGAAAGTGCCCGCCGGAATGGCGCCCTCGACCCCGCCTGCGCCTTCGAGCGTCTTGTCTTTCAGGTCGAGCGACACGCCGCTCGCGCGCATCGAATAGCCGTCGGCGGCTTCCATGCGCATGGTGCCGTTCACGTCGACCACTTCTTCGTTGATGTCATACTGCCCGCCGGGCGCTTCGACGCGGGCGGGGCCTTCCTTCATCAGCAGCCGCGCGACGAGGTCGTCCATGCGCACGATGCCCTCGACGCTCGACTTTTGCACCGCCTCGCCCGCGGTGAGCGAGAAGGGCCGTCCCTGCTCGTCCTGTCCGCGATAGAGCGCGTTGTCGACACGCAGCCGCTCGGTGATGACGGCGACTTCGTTGCGGTCGAGCAGGAAGCTGATTTCGCCGCGTGGGCTGAGCGGAGTAATCACCATCAGCGCAGCGACCACGCCGACGGCCATCGGCAGCGCACGGGCGAGGAAGCGCACGAGCTTGTCATGGCTCCCGCCGGGCATGGCGAAATGCTGGCGGCGCGAGCGTAGCTGCTTCGCCTCCTGCGTTTCGATCCTGCGCCTGCTCCGGAATACCATGTCTGCCTAACGCTCCATCAGCCCATATGGCTGAAAATATCGTGGTCCTGCCAGCCGAGAATGTCGAGATGCGCGCGGGCGGGAAGGAAATCGAAGCAGGCCTGCGCCAGTTCGGTGCGGCCCTCGCGTTCGAGCCGGCGGTCGAGCTCTTCCTTCATCCGGTGGAGGAAACGCACGTCGCTTGCGGCATAGTCCTGCTGCGCCTGGTTGAGCTCCGGCCCGCCCCAGTCGCTCGACTGCTGCGCCTTGGAAATGCTTTCGCCAAGCAGTTCCTCGACGAGGTTCTTGAGCCCGTGGCGGTCGGTGTAGGTGCGTACCAGCTTGCTGGCGATCTTTGTGCAATAGCACGGCGCTGCAGTCACCCCGAGGTAATATTCGATGGCCGCAAGGTCGAAGCGCGCGAAGTGGAACAGCTTGAGGCGCTCTGGATCGGCCAGCACGGCCTTGAGGTTCGGCGCGTCGTAATCGCTGTCGGGGCCGAAGCGCACGAGATGCTCGTCGCCCTTGCCGTCGCTGATCTGCACGACGCACAGCCGGTCGCGGATGGTGACGAGACCCATGGTTTCGGTATCGACGGCCACCGGGCCATCGGCGAGGACGCCTTCGGGAAGGTCTTCTTCGTGGAAATGCACTGCCATGGGGTGGGCCTTAGGCGGATTGGGGATTGTAGGGAAGGGGCCTCTGGTCGCGGGCGCGCCGCGGGTCCAGAAAGGCGGCGATGACCGAGAGTGTCCCTGCCGGCTGGAAACCCGTCCTCGACCCCGTCCTGGCGAGCGAGGAGGCGCGGGCGCTGGGCGGCTGGCTGCGGACGGAAGAAGATGCGGGAAAGACCGTCTATCCGCCGCGCGGCAGCCGGTTGAAAGCGCTGGAGCTGACCCCGCTGGACTCGGTGAAGGTCGTGATTCTCGGGCAGGATCCCTACCACGGACCGGGGCAGGCGATGGGGCTGAGCTTCTCCGTGCCCGAGGGGGTGAAGCTGCCGCCGTCTTTGCGCAACATCTACAAGGAGCTGGAAGCCGACCTTGGCATCGAGATGCCTGCCCATGGCGACCTCACCAAGTGGGCGCGCGAGGGCGTGCTGCTGCTCAACAACACGCTGACGGTCGAGGCGGGGCAGGCGGGAAGCCATGCGGGGCGCGGCTGGGACGCGGTGACCGATGCCTGCGTCGCGGCGGTCGCGGCGCGCGAGGCGCCCAGCGTCTTCATCCTCTGGGGCAGCCATGCGCAGGCCAAGGCCAAGCGGATCGAAGGATTGCGCGGGGGACGGCACCTCGTGATCGAGAGCCCCCACCCCAGCCCGCTCTCGGCGCACCGCGGGTTTTTCGGGTCGAAGCCCTTCAGCCGTTCCAACAGCTTCCTGGAGGACCGTGGGCGCGGGGCGGTGGACTGGTCGCTATGACCGAATACGAGGTCCGTTCCCATTTGATCGCGCGGCGCGAGGCGCTCGAGGCGGAAGACGCGGCCAATGCGGATTCGCGCGATACGGTCGAGCTGCGACAGGACAGCGTCGGTCGCCTCAGCCGGATGGATGCGCTGCAGCAGCAGGCGATGGCGCAAGCAACTGCCCGGCGGCGCGTGGCCGAACGTGCGCGGATAGAAGCGGCGCTGGCGAGACTTGATGAGGGTGAGTGGGGCTGGTGCACCGCCTGCGGCAACGAGATTGCCGAGAAGCGGCTGGCGCATGATCCGAGCGTGGCGCGCTGTGTCGAGTGCGCATGAAGCTGCCGGTCAGGGCAGAACCCCTACCGGTTCTGCAATTCCGTCCTTGTCTCGCTTGACCTGACCGTCTGCCCCAACGCTGCCCCCGGTCACCAGGAGAATGCCGCTGAGGTGGGGAGCGGCCATGGAGGTGCCGTCTTTGTTGGTGGTGCCGCCGCCCGGAGCCAGGGAGAGTATCCGCACTCCCGGCTCTGCGTAATCCACCGAAGCGCCGTAATTCGAGAAAGACGCAAGGTTGCTGCGCTTGTCGATGGCGGACACGGTGAAGAGATTCGAACCATTGTTGTAAGCAGGCGATACGGAGGATGTGTCGACGTTAACGCCGCTGTTTCCGGCGGCCATCACCACGTATACGCCTCCTTCGGCCAAGGCCTGCACCCCGGTATCGAGGATGGTCGATCCCTGGTCCGCCGTGAGGCTCAGATTGACCACATCGCCCGGTAAAGCGTTGGCTGCCACGAAATCCAGGCCTGCTGCAACATCGCTATCCGGCGCGACACCGACCGAATCTAGCACACGCACCGAATGGACTGGCGCTCCCGGTGCCACGCCAACAACGCCAACCGTATTGTCGATCGCGGCGATCGTGCCGGCGACGTGGGTGCCATGTCCGTTTAGGTCGTCGACGGAATTCGCATTGCCGCCGAAGGTCTCTGCCGTGAGGAATTCGGCGCTGCCGACGAGGTTGAGGTCGGGGTTGTCAACGTCCACTCCCGTGTCGACGACCCACGCGGCATTGCCGTTGGGCGTGCCGCTGCCGACTCGGGCCACACCCCATGGAACGGTCTGGTCGCTGCCGCCGCCACCTCCCGGCTTCCCGCCTCCGCCATTGTCGGGTTTCCCACCGCCGTTATCCGGCTTGGGGGCGCCACGGGCGGCTGCTCCGGCATCGGGCAATCCGACATAGACTGCCTGGGAACACCCCATGATCATCGGGTTCCGTTCGACGAGCCTGTCAATCGCTTTGTCGGAAACACGAAGGGCGAAACCGTTGAAAATGCGGGAATAGGTGTGAAGCAGGCGCCCGCCCGCCTCGTTTGCCGCGCGATTGGCTTCGTAAGTCACGCTCACCGGTCCGTCGACGAAAGTGCAGACAAAGGTGTCGATCACCGGGTCGCCGACCGATTGCGCGAGGGCCGCTGGTGCCGTCATCATTGAGACGCCCATAAGGGCTGCACACATGCGTATGCTCATCTTAGATCCCCTTCTCCAAGCGACCCGCGATGCGTGCGTTATTCTGTTCTAGCGAGCGGCTATCCTACTCTAATTCGTTTTGCGGGTCGAATCGGCGGGAGACGGCCTACCTCGGCAGTTCGCTGACCCCCATCAGCGCCTCGTCCACCGCGCGGGCGCATTGCCGCCCCTCGCGGATCGCCCACACCACCAGGCTCTGCCCGCGCCGCATGTCGCCGCAGGCGTAGACGTGCGGTTCGCTGGTGGCGTAGCGGCTGGTGTCGGCCTTCACATTGCCGCGCCCGTCCAGCTCCACGCCTGCCCGGTCGAGCAACCCGCGGCGCTTGGGGCCGGTGAAGCCCATGGCGAGCAGGATGAGGTCGGCTTTCAGCGTGAATTCGCTGCCCGGCACCTCTTCCAGCTTGCCGCCCTTCCATTCCACGCGGACGCATTCGAGGCCGGCGACATCGCCGCCTTCCTCGACCACGCGCTTGGTCAGCACGGCCCAGTCGCGTTCGACGCCTTCCTCGTGGCTGGAGGAGGTGCGCAGCTTGACCGGCCAGTCGGGCCAGGTCAGCGCCTTGTCCTCGTGTTCGGGCGGCTTGGGCATGATTTCGAGCTGGGTGACGCTAGCCGCGCCCTGGCGGTTGCTCGTGCCGACGCAGTCGCTGCCGGTGTCGCCGCCGCCGATGACGATGACATGCTTGTCGGTCGCGGTCAGGCTGCCGCGCGGGGCGGCGCGCACTTCGTCGTCGCCCGCATTGCGCTTGTTCTGCTGGGTAAGGAATTCCATAGCCAAGCGCACGCCCGACAGTTCGGAGCCGGGAATGTCGAGCTTGCGCGCTTCCTCCGCGCCGCCTGCCAGCACGACCGCGTCGAAATTCTCCTTCAACGCTTCGAAGCTGACTTCCACGCCGACTTCGCTGGAGGTGCGGAACTGCACGCCCTCTGCCTCCATCTGCACCGCGCGGCGGTTGATGAGGTGCTTTTCCATCTTGAAGTCGGGGATGCCGTAGCGAAGCAGCCCGCCGATGCGGTCGCTCTTTTCGAACACGGTGACGGCATGGCCTGCGCGCGCCAATTGCTGCGCGGCGGCGAGGCCTGCCGGGCCAGAGCCGATGACCGCGACCGACTTGCCGGTCTGCTTTTCTGCGGGCTGCGGCTTGACCCAGCCTTCCTTGAACCCGCGGTCGATGATCGCGCATTCGATCGATTTGATCGTCACCGGAGCGTCGACGATGTTGAGCGTGCAGGCGGCCTCGCACGGGGCGGGGCAGACGCGGCCAGTGAACTCGGGGAAGTTGTTGGTCGAGTGCAGGACCTCGAGCGCGTTCTTCCAGTCGTCTTCGTAAACGAGGTGGTTCCAGTCCGGGATGATGTTGTTCACCGGACAGCCGTTGTGACAATAGGGAATGCCGCAATTCATGCAGCGCGCGGCCTGGCGTTGCAGCGCGCCTTTGTCGTGCGGAACGGTGAATTCCTTGTAGTTCTTCAGGCGCTCCGCGGGGTCGAGATAGGTGCGATCCTCGCGCTCGTATTCGAGAAAGCCGGTTTCCTTGCCCATATCCTTGACCCTTATTCCGCCGCTTCCATGGCGGCTTCCTCGCGTTCGGTTTCGAGTGCCTTCAGGGCGCGTGCGTAATCGCGCGGCATCACCTTGCGGAAGTTCTTCAGTTCGTCCGACCAATTGTCGAGCAGCGCCTTTGCCCGCGCCGAGCCGGTGTGGAGGTGATGGCGTTCGACCAGCACCTTCAGGCGTTCGGCATCGTGATAAAGCGGGTCGCCCATGCCGGGGTTCTCGACACTGACGGCGCGCTGCTGCGGCTTGCCCCAGCTCTTCTCCGCGCCTTCGCCATCGCCGGGTTTCACATCGAGGATGTCGACCTGCGCGTGGTTGACGAGGCGGGTGAACTCACCGTCGGGGTCGTAAACATAGGCGATGCCGCCGCTCATGCCCGCCGCCACGTTGCGACCGGTCTTGCCGAGCACGCATACGGTGCCGCCGGTCATGTATTCGAGTGCATGGTCTCCCGTGCCTTCGACCACAGCGACCGCGCCCGAATTGCGGACAGCGAAACGCTCGCCAGCAACGCCAGCGAAATAGGCCTCGCCTGCGATAGCGCCGTAAAGAACGGTGTTGCCGACGATGATGTTCTCGGTCGGCTCGCGGGAAATATCCTGCGGCGGTTTGACCACGATGCGACCGCCCGACAGGCCCTTGCCGACATAGTCGTTGGCATCGCCGGTGAGGCTCAGGGTCACGCCATGCGCGAGCCATGCGCCGAAGCTCTGTCCGGCTACACCGGTCAGGTCGATGCGGATGGTGTCCTGCGGCAGGCCGGTGTGGCCGTACGCCTCGGCGATGCGGCCTGAAAGCATGGTGCCGACGGTGCGGTTCACATTGCGGATGGTGCGGGTCAGCTGGACGGCCTGGCCGCTTTCGATGGCAGGCTTGCAGGCCTCGATCAGCTCGACGTCCATCGCCGCGGCAAGGCCGTGGTCCTGCGTCTCGGTGTGATGGAGCGGCTGGCCTTCCTTGAGCGGAACCTCGTGGAGGATGCGCTTCAAATCGACGCCATGCGCCTTCCAGTGGCGGCGCACGCGGCGCATGTCGACACGGTCCACGCGGCCGACCATTTCCTCGACTGTGCGAAAGCCCATCTCGGCCATGATGGCGCGCAGTTCCTCGGCGACGAAGAAGAAGTAGTTGATGACATGCTCGGGCGTGCCGGTGAAGCGCTTGCGCAGCACCGGGTCCTGCGTCGCAACGCCGACCGGGCACGTGTTGAGGTGGCACTTCCTCATCATGATGCAGCCCGCCGCAATCAGCGGGGCGGTGGCGAAACCAAACTCGTCCGCGCCCAGCAGCGCGCCGATGGCAACATCGCGGCCCGTGCGCAGGCCGCCGTCGACCTGCACCGCGATACGGCTGCGAAGGTCGTTGAGGAGCAGCGTCTGCTGCGTTTCGGCAAGGCCGATTTCCCACGGGGAACCCGCATGCGTCAGCGACGTCAGCGGGCTCGCGCCGGTGCCGCCTTCATAACCCGAGATGGTCAGGTGGTCGGCCTTCGACTTGGAGACGCCAGCAGCGACCGTGCCGACACCCACCTCGGACACCAGCTTCACCGAAATACGGCTGTCGGGCTGGACGTTCTTGAGGTCATGGATCAGCTGCGCGAGATCCTCGATCGAGTAGATATCGTGGTGCGGCGGCGGGGAGATCAGGCCCACGCCCGGCGTCGAGTGGCGCACCTTGCCGATGCGCTTGTCGACCTTGTGGCCGGGTAGCTGGCCGCCCTCGCCGGGCTTCGCGCCTTGCGCCATCTTGATCTGGATATCGTCCGAATTGACGAGATATTCCGCCGTCACGCCGAAGCGGCCGCTGGCGACCTGCTTGATTCGGCTGCGCATCGAATCGCCATTGTCGAGCGGCTGGAAGCGTTCCGGCTCCTCGCCGCCTTCGCCCGTGTTCGAGCGGCCGCCCATGCGGTTCATTGCGATGGCGAGCGTCGAATGCGCCTCGTGGCTGATCGAGCCGAAGCTCATCGCACCGGTGCTGAAGCGCTTCACGATTTCGCTGGCCGGTTCGACCTCGTCCAGCTCGAGTGGGCGCTCGGCCTTTTTCAGTTCCATGAGGCCGCGAATAGTCAGCAGCCGCTCGGACTGCTCGTTCACGCTCTTGGCAAATTCCTCGTAATTCTTCGGGTCCGACCCGCGCACCGCGTGCTGGAGGTTGGCAATATTCTGTGGGGTCCAGGCGTGGTCCTCGCCGCGGATACGGTACTGGTAGATACCGCCCACATCGAGCATGCCCTTGTAGAGCGGGCTGTCGCCGAAGGCCTGCGCGTGGCGGCGCACGGTTTCCTCGGCCACTTCCTTCAGGCCCACGCCTTCGATGGTGGTCGCGGTGCCGGCAAAATAGGCGTCGACGAACTCGCTAGACAGGCCCACCGCGTCGAAAATCTGCGCGCCGCAATAAGACTGGTAGGTCGAGATGCCCATCTTGGACATGACCTTGAGGATACCCTTGCCGACCGCTTTGACGAAATTCTTCTGCACGGTTTCGGGGTCGAGATCGGGCAGCTTGCGCGCGCGAAGGTCCTCCAGCGTCTCGATGGCGAGATAGGGATTGATGCCTTCCGCGCCGTAGCCTGCCAGCGCGCAGAAATGGTGCACCTCGCGCGCTTCGCCGGTCTCGATGACGAGGCCGGTTTGCATGCGCAGGCCCTGCCGCACGAGCTGGTGATGGACCGCCGCCGTCGCCAGCAGCGCGGGCATGGCAATCCGCTCCGGCCCCTGATTGCGGTCGGACAGAATGAGGATGTTGGCATCGCCGAGCACGGCTTCGGTCGCCGCCCAGCACATTTCCTTCAAGGCCATGGCGAGGCCGTCCGCGCCCGTGCTGGCATCCCACGTAATGTCGATGGTCGCCGTGCGGAACGCGCCATCCAGCGCCACTTCGACCGAACGGATTTTCGCAAGGTCGGTGTTGGTGAGGATGGGCTGCGAGACTTCGAGGCGCTTGTGCGTGCCCCCGTCGCGGCCGAGCAGGTTCGGGCGCGGCCCGATCATCGACAGCAGGCTCATTACCAGTTCCTCGCGGATCGGGTCGATGGGCGGGTTGGTGACCTGCGCGAAGTTCTGCTTGAAATAATCGTAGAGCAGGCGGCTCTTTTCGGAGAGTACTGCAATCGGCGTGTCGGTGCCCATCGAGCCGATGGGGTCTTCGCCATTGGCGGCCATGGGTTCGAGGAAGCGGCTGATGTCTTCCTGCGTGTAACCGAAGGCCTGCTGGCGGTTGAGCAGCGGGATGTCGCTCTCGGCGATTTCGGAAAGGTCCGGCTCGATATGGTCGAGGTCGGCGAGCTTGTACTGCGCCTTTTCGAGCCACGCCTCGTAGGGCTCGGCAGCGGCGAGGTCGGCCTTCAGTTCCTCGTCGGTAACGATGCGGCCTTCTTCGAGGTCGATCAGCAGCATCTTGCCCGGCTGGAGGCGCCATTTACGGGTGATGTCTTCTTCCGCGAACGGCAGCACGCCGCTTTCCGAGGCGAGCACGACGAGGTCGTCCTTGGTCGTGCACCAGCGCGCAGGGCGCAGGCCGTTGCGGTCGAGGCAGGCGCCGATCTGCTTGCCGTCGGTGAAACACACGGCGGCGGGGCCGTCCCAGGGTTCCATCAGCGCGGCGTGGTATTCGTAGAAAGCGCGGCGCGCCGGGTCCATCTGCTCGTTCTTGGCCCAGGCTTCGGGCATGAGCATCATCATCGCATGCGCAAGGCTGTAACCGCCGGTCAGCAGCAGCTCGAGCGCATTGTCGAGGCAGGCGGTGTCCGACTGGCCATGCGGGATGAGCGGCCACATCTTGTCGAGGTCGGCGCCCAGGAGTTCGCTTTCCATCGTGCGGCGGCGCGCTTCCATCCAGTTCACATTACCGCGAACCGTGTTGATTTCCCCGTTATGCGCCATGAAGCGATAGGGGTGGGCGAGCCGCCAGCTGGGGAAGGTGTTGGTGCTGAAGCGCTGGTGCACGAGGCCGAGCGCGGAAACGCAATCGGGATCGCGCAAATCGTCGTAGAAGCTGCCGACCTGGTTCGCCAGCAGCAGCCCCTTGTAGACCACGGTGCGGCTGTTGAAGCTCGGGATATAGGCTTGGCTGAGGCCGGGGATATTGTGCTTGGCCTCGAGCGCGGCGAGCGGGTTCAGCGTCTGCTTGCGGATGACGACGAGCTTGCGCTCGAAAGCCTCGCGACTGGCGCAATTCATGCCGCGTGCAATCACGCATTGGCGGATGACCGGCATCGAGGCGATGACCGCATCGCCGAGTCCGTCGAGCGTGGTCGGTACATCGCGCCAGCCCACGACACGCTGGCCTTCCTTCTCGGCAAAGCGTTCGAGCTGGCTCTCGACGAACTGCCGCGCCTCTTCTTCCTGCGGGAGGAAGCACATGGCGAGCGCGTAATCGCCTTCCTCGGGCAGGTCGTAATCATGCGCCTTGGCCCATTTGCGGATGAGCGGGTCGGGTGTCTGGATGAGGATGCCTGCGCCATCGCCCAGCAGCGGGTCGGCACCCACCGCACCGCGATGGTCGAGATTGGCGAGGATGGTCAGCGCTTGCGTGATGATCTCGTGGCTCTTCTCGCCCTTGATGTGCGCGACCATGCCGACGCCGCAGGCATCGTGTTCGTTGCGCGGATCGTAGAGCCCTTGCGAATTGGGGCCCTTGCCGGGGGTGTAATGAGCCTGAACTTCCATTCGCCGAAGCGTCCTCCTGACCGGCGCTTCTGTTCGAACCTTCCCGGTCCGGTGGAAGCGCGGAAATTGTGCAGCGCCACATGAGCGCCCGCCAAAATGTCGCGAGGTTTCCTATTGCAGGTAACAAAGCGGTTTTGCAACCAGCCGAAGGTTTAGGAAAATTTCACAAGGCCCAAGAATTGCAGATTCCTGCCGCATTGCAGCATGGCGAATAGGTATCCGTTGCGGTGAAGAGTGGCCTAGTCGCGCCGGTTGACCTGCCCGAGCCGGTCGAGCGCGCTGCGCAAGGCGGCCTGCGCATCGGTCTGCGATTGCTGCCGGGGTTCGTCCTCCACCACCCCGTCGTCCATTTCGGAAGCGGGCGGGGGCGGCATTCGGCGGCTGGCCTCGCGGCGCAGGAAGGCGATGACCGGGTCGTCGTCGGAGGCTTCGGGAAGCTCTTCGCCCGAAATATCTTCCGGCGCGGGTGCCGGCTCGCGCACCAGAGGGACGGGTTGCGGAGCAGGCTGCTGCGCGGCTTCCTCGCTGCCCGCGACCATTTTCTTGTGCTGTTCGAGCGCGCCTTCGAGCCGGCCCAGCAGGGCCTCGAGGCTCATGTCGCCGAGAGCTTCGCTTTCTTCGAGCGGCTCGTCCGCGACATCAGTGGCTTCTTTAGCCTCGGCATTCTCGGGAGCGTAAACCGGCTCAGGCTCGGTTTCGGTCTCCGGCTCGAATTCGGCTTCGGCTTCGGTGTGGGGCTCCCACACCTGCTCCGGCTCGTGTCCGACTTCGGCTTCGACCTCCAATTCCGGTTGCTGCTCCGGCCCTGGTTCCGGTTCGGGCGCCGCCTCCAAGTCCTCGACTTCTTCATACTCCGCGTCCTCGACGAATGCGGGTGTGCCAGCAGGCTCCTCGTGGTCGAAAGCTTCCTCGACAACCGGCTCCTCGACAGAGACCACTTCTTCCGGCTCATACTCCGAAGCCACGTAGTCTTCGTCCATCTCCGCATAGACAGCCTCGAAATCCTCTTCGGGCGTTGCTGGCGGAATGTCCTCGATGGAATATTCGTCCTCGTAGTCGCCTTCTTCGTCACCCGTCGGCGCGCTGATGGCGATGCCTTCCTCGCCGATATCCTCGCGCGCGGAGAAGACGCGGCGGCGGCGGGGTTCTTCGAAGGCGGCTTCCTCGCGCTCGTCATCCCACACGCTTTGCCCGTGCATTTCGAAACCGGGAGCGAATGCGCGCGGTGCACTCGCAGCGGCAACGCGGCCCGCAACGGCAATGCCGAGGAAGAAACCGAACAGTCCGGCGACCAGCGCCATCACTGCAGCCCCGCCAGCACTCACGGGCGGGGCGAACATCGGATGGAGCGCGGAGAGCTGCGTGGCATCGGAAATCAGGGCGTGGATATGCGGCGGCATCAGCCACAGCCCGCCGCCGAGCAGAAGCGCGAACCACGCCCCTACCATAGGCTTGAACCATGCCCGGCGCATCAGTCCGGTATTTTCGAAGCCGTCGCCCATCTACGTTCCTGTTTGCCTCGCAAAGCAGCCTTTAGAGTCTCTCGCGCTAGGCTCGCTTGGTTAACTTAGAGCTAACGATGCCTGTTCCCGGCGCTTGATGCAATTGGCGAAACGTCTCGTCCCGCCATGCCGTAACGGCAGATTTCCGGCGGTTGCGCAGCCCCATTCCATGCGCCATGAGTCCGCCCGCAAGCGGCTGCAGAGTCGCAAAACCTCAATTAAGGAGAGCGTGCATGAGCCCCCAGGACGTAGCAGCCAAGGTCGGTGAACAGGTCGGCACCAGCGAATGGGTCGAGATGACGCAGGAGCGCATCAACCAGTTCGCCGAAGCCACCGGCGACCACCAGTTCATCCATGTGAACGAGGAAGCGGCCAAGATGACGCCGTTTGGCGGCACCATCGCACACGGCTTCCTGACGCTGTCGATGATTCCCTACCTCACCGCGAACAGCGACGTGCCGCGGGTCGACGGCATCAAGATGGCCGTCAACTACGGCGGCAACAAGACGCGCTTCATCAACCCGGTCCGTTCGGGCAAGCGCATCCGCGGTCACTGGAAGATGCTGGAGATGACCGAAAAGCGTCCCGGCCAGTGGCAGCAGACCATGGAAATCACCATCGAGATCGAAGGCGAGGACAAGCCCGCCCTCATCTGCGAATGGATGACCATGTATTTCGTCTGATTTTTCCTCCTCCCCGGGAGAAACCAGACAGTTCGATTAATCCAAGGAATTAGCCATGCGTGACGCAGTCATCGTTTCCACCGCCCGTACCGGTATGGGCAAGGCCTACAAAGGCGCTTTCAACTCCACCCCGGGCGCGACGCTCGGCTCCTATGCGCTGAAGCCCGCAATCGAGCGTGCCGGTATCGACGCCGGTGAACTCGATGACGTGCTGTGGGGCGCCGCGCTCCAGCAGGGTACGCAGGCCGGTAACCTCGCCCGCCAGGTGGCACTGCGCGCAGGCTGCCCGATCGGCGTTTCGGGCATGACCATCGACCGCCAGTGCTCCTCGGGACTGATGACCATCGCCACGGCGGCCAAGCAGGTCATCACCGACCGCATGCAGATCGTCGGCGCGGGCGGCCAGGAATCGATCAGCCTCGTGCAAACCAAGGATATGCGCGTCGCCATGGATCCCGAACTCGTCGCGATGCACGGCGCGATCTACATGCCGATGCTGCAGACCGCCGAAACGGTCGCCCAGCGCTATGGCATCAGCCGCGAAGCGCAGGACGAATACGCGCTCCAGAGCCAGCAGCGCACTGCGGCTGCACAGGAAGCAGGCATTTTCGACGACGAAATCGTCTCGGTCAGCACCAAGCACAAGGTGCAGAACAAGGAGACGGGCGAAATCACCGACGAGGACGTGACCATCGCCAAGGACGAGGGCAACCGCCCCTCGACCACATTGGAAGGCCTCGCATCGCTCCAGCCCGTCATGGGCCCGGGCACCACGATTACGGCGGGCAATGCCAGCCAGCTGTCGGACGGGTCGGCCGCAGTCATCGTAATGGAGGCCAAGGAAGCCGAAAAGCGCGGCCTCAATCCGCTCGGCCGTTACATTGGCATGGCGGTTGCCGGTACCGAGCCTGATGAAATGGGCATCGGCCCGATCTTCGCCATCCCCAAGCTGCTCGAACGTTTCGACATGAAGATCGAGGATATCGACCTTTGGGAGCTGAACGAAGCCTTCGCCGTGCAGGTACTCTACTGCCGCGACAAGCTGGGCATCGACAACGACAAGCTCAACGTCAACGGCGGCTCGATCTCGATCGGCCACCCCTACGGCATGACCGGCGCACGCTGCGTCGGCCACATCCTGCGCGAAGGCCAGCGCCGCAAGGCGAAATACGGCGTCGTCACCATGTGCGTCGGCGGCGGCATGGGCGCAGCTGGGCTGTTCGAGATTTTCTAAACCTCGGCGAACCCACACTGAATATCGATAAACGACATTGTGTTTATCGATAAACGAGAATAACTCCCGGATGTCCGGCTCGCATTGGAGTCGTATGTCCGGGAGTTTTTCGTGCGCAAGTTCATCTCAGCAATCCTGGCGCTTCTCGCGCTGTCCATCGCCGCCCCTTCGCTGGCCAATCCTCAGCTGGCCTACATCCCCGGCGCGCGGGCGAACATGGAAATCCTGCCGACAGAGCGCATTCGCGGCAACGCTTTCGACTACGACCACGCAGTCACCATCGCGCTTCCGGCAAGCTACGGCGTGCAGCCCGACAAGACCTATCCGGTCATCTGGGTGCTCGATGACCCGCTCATGACGCGCACGGTGGTCGCGACGGTCGACCTGCTGGTGGGCGGCAACATGATGCCCGAAAGCATCGTGATTGGTGTGGGCAGCCCGGCAGAGGAGGGGCTGGCTGGCGTAGGCAGGCGGATGGCCGAATTCTCTCCTCCCGGCGAAGGTTTCGCAGCACCCGGCCTCAATGCCGAAGCCATGGCCAGCGCCGTGCCTTTCCCGCCCTATCCGCACCGCGCCGAGGAATTCCTCGCTTTCCTCATCGACGAATTGCGCCCGCAACTCGGCGCGCGTTACCGCTTTGCCGACAGCCACACGCTGCACGGCCATTCGCTGGGCGGGATGCTGGCGGGATATGCGCTCTTCACGCGCCCCGATGCCTTCGACCGGATGATTATCGGCTCACCCGCAATGGCCAACGTCGATGATGCCGTGTTCAAGGCGGAGGAAGCCTTCGCCGCGCAGAACGACGCCCTGCCGGTCGAGATTTACATCGGCGCGGGCGGGAACGAGGGCAACAATTGGTTCCTCAACGTCGGCGGCATCCTGACCGGCACGACCCGCTTCATCGAACGCCTGCAATTGCGCGGCTACGAAGGGATGGAACTGCAAAGCCAGCTCTACACGGGCGAGAACCACTACACCGTCGCTCCACGCATCATCAGCGACGCGCTGCGCCACTTCTACCGCGAGGAAGCAAGCGGCAGCTTTTCGACCTGGCCAAAGCGCCCCGAATAGCGGAACCGCAGCTGCGGCATCTTGGTTGCAAGGGTGACGCAGCACGGGGATTGTCGATGACGCAGCGCTGGCCAAAGCTCGACTACGAGGCCGACAGGCCGGTTATCGAAAGCCTGCACGCCTATCTTCAGGTGCTCGGCAAACTCCCGACACGCGCCGCTCCTTGGTGCAATCACAGCTGGCACCTCGCGCTCCGTGTCGTGCCAAGAGGCTTCCGCAGCTATCCCGTCGAGATGGATGGCGGCGAGGCGGAAATCATTTTCGACTGCCTTTCGAGCGCGGTGGCAGTGGAGACCTCGACCGGATTTGCAGACGGTTTTGAAGTCACCGGACAAAGCGTTGCGCGCTTTCACGAACAGTTTTCCGAACTGCTCAGCCTCGCCGGTGTAACGACCGATGTCTCGGGCGCGCCAAACGAGGTGGAGACAGCCGTCCCTTTCCACGAAGATACGGAAGAACGAGCATGGGACGAGGCCACGCTTGCTCGCATCCAGCGCGCTTTTTCCGACGCCAACCGTGTCTTCGAACGCTTTCGCACCGGCTTTGTCGGCAAGTCCTCGCCCAGCCACCTGTTCTGGGGCAGCTTCGACCTTGCGGTGACCCGATTTTCGGGGCGCGAGGCACCGCTCCATCCGGGCGGCTTTCCCAACCTGCCCGACCGGGTGACGCGCGAGGCCTATAGCCATGAAGTCAGCAGCGCCGGTTTCTGGCTCGGCGGGGGAGGCGTGGAAGAGGCGGCTTTTTATGCCTATGGTTATCCGACGCCCGAGGGCTTCGCCGAAGCGACTATCGAACCGGACGCCGCCTATTGGCTGGAGGACCTCGGCGAATTCGTTCTGCCCTACGAGGCAGTCCGCAGCAGCGCCGATCCTGAAGGCGCGCTGATGAAGTTCCTCGAAAGCACCTATGCCGCCGTCGCGGATGCCGGAGGCTGGGCCCGTGAGGCGTTTGAAATCCCGCGCGGGAAGTATGGTGAGCCATACGATGTCGAGGCGCACCGCGAAGGCTGACTTGCCTAAAGCCCTGTAAGGGCGCATCTTCCCGTCCATGGGCGTCATGGAAATCATCGGTATCGCCGGGAGTGTCAGCCTGCTGGCGGGCTGGCGGCTTTATCTCAGCATCTTCGCAACGGGGCTGGCCATGCGGCTCGGCGCGCTGCCCTTGCCCGAACATCTGCAGAGCCTAGATGCGCTGGCCAATCCGTGGGTCATGGGTGTCGCCGCGATTGCCGCTCTGGCGGAGTTCTTCGCCGACAAGGTGATGTGGCTCGACAGCGCGTGGGACGCGATACACACCTTCGTGCGACCGCTCGGCGGGGCGCTGCTGGCGCTGGCGATTGTCGACCCTTCGGACCCCGCGACGCAGGTCGTGGCGTTCCTGCTCGGCGGCGGCGCGGCGTTGACGGCGCATGCGGGCAAGGCAGGCGCGCGCGGAATGGTCAATGCGAGCCCCGAGCCGGTGAGCAACGTCGCTGTCTCGACGGTGGAGGATGTGGCGACGGCAGGCCTGCTCTATGCGGCCTACGAATATCCGTACGTGGCAGGCGGAATCGCGCTGTTCCTGCTCGCTCTGGTGATTTGGCTCATCTGGATGGCGCGCAAGATCGTGCGCAGCCTCTTCCGGCGCAAACCTGCCGAGCCGCAGTCGTGATCCCTACTGGCGGCTGAGCTGGAAAACCGCGAACTCGGCGCGCCAGTTCGAACCGCCGGAAACGGGTTTTCCGTTCGAGAAGAACCATTCGCGCTCGATGTGCGCACCTTTCTCGCGCGCCAACTCGCGGAAGTCCTTCACCGTTACGTGATGGATGTTGGGCGTCTCGTACCAGCTAACCGGAATGGCGCGGGTCACCGGCATGCGACCACCGAGCATGAGCGCCGAGCGGGTGCGCCAATGGGCGAAATTCGGGAAGCTGACGAAGGCCTGCCGCCCCACACGCAGCAGCTGGTCGAGCATCTGGTCGGGCCGCGTGGCCGTCTGCAAGGTCTGGCTGAGAACGGTGTAATCGAACCCTTTGTCGGGATAATCGGCAAGGTCGCGATTGGCATCGCCCTGCACCACCGAAAGCCCCTGCGCCACGCAGCGCTCGACGCAGGACCCGTCGATCTCCATGCCCCGCGCATCCACATGCTTCGTATCGCGCAAATTCGCCAGCAAAGCGCCATCGCCGCAGCCGATGTCGAGCACGCGGGTGTTGGGCGATATAGCCTGCGCAATCGCGGCAAGGTCGGCGCGCAGGCTCATTCGAGGAAACCCTTCACCACGCGGTCCAAGGCGGGGACCTCGAGCAGGAAGCTGTCGTGGCCGTGCGGGGCGGACAATTCGACGAAGCTCACCGCCGCACCTGCTGCATTGAGTGCGCGCACCACGTGGCGACTCTCGCTGGTAGGGTAGAGCCAGTCGCTGTCGAAGCTGACGAGGCAGAAGCGCGCATTCGTCCCCGCAAAAGCATCGGCGAGCTTGCCGCCGTGCTCTTCGGCGAGGTCGAAATAATCCATCGCGCGGGTGATATAGAGGTAGCTATTGGCATCGAAGCGGCGAGTGAAGCCGCTGCCCTGGTAGCGCAAATAGCTTTCGACCTGGAAATCGGCGTCGAAGCCGAAGCTCTTGGCTTCGCGGTCCTGCAGGTTTCGCCCGAATTTTTCGGTCAGCGCCTCTTCGGAAAGATAGGTGATATGCGCCGCCATGCGCGCCACGGCGAGGCCGTTGTCGGGCGCTTCGCCGCCGTAATAGTCGCCGCCGTTCCAACGCGGGTCGGCCATGATGGCCTGCCGACCCAGTTCGTGAAAAGCGATGTTCTGTGCCGAATGGCGGCTGGTCGAGGCGATGACGAGCACGCGCTCCGCACGGCTTGGCCAGTTGGCGGCAAGGCTCAGCGCCTGCATGCCGCCCATCGAGCCGCCGACGACCGCGTGCAGCTTCTCGATACCCAGTTCATCGAGCAGGCCGACCAATGCGCGGACCATGTCGCGGATGGTGATGACGGGAAAACGCATGGCGTAGGGCTTGCCGTCATCCGCCTCGCTCGCCGGACCGGAGGAGCCCATGCAGCTGCCGATGACGTTGGCGCAGATGACGTGGTAGCGGTCCGTGTCGATCGGCTTGCCGGGGCCGACCATGCGCTCCCACCAGCCGGGCTTGCCGGTGACGGGATGCGGCGAAGCGACATATTGGTCGCCGGTCAGTGCGTGGCACAGCAGGATGGCGTTCGACTTGTCTTCGTTCAGCGCGCCATAGGTTTCATAGGCCAGGACTGTGCGCGCAAGTTCTCCGCCGCCATCGAGGGGCAGCGGTTGCGGCAAAAGCAGTTCTTGCGAAGTCCCGGCCATTGCTTGCCTCTAACCGCGCAAAGCGCGCTTGTCGAAGGGCTGTATTTCTTTCAGAGGCGGTAGCCGAAATGTCAGACACACGCCCCACGATGAAACCATGGATCGAAAAGATCCACGCCTATGTCCCCGGCAAGAGCAAGGGTTCCGACGGGCGCGAGCTGGTCAAGCTTTCGGCCAACGAGAACCCGCTAGGCTGCAGCGAAGCGGCGCTTGCCGCGCTGGCCCAGCCTGCCGTTCCGGCTCGCTACCCCGACCCCGACGCCACTGCGCTGCGTGCGAAAATTGCCGAAGTGCACGGGCTGGACCCGGCACGTATTGTGTGCGGAACCGGCTCGGATGAATTGCTCAACCTTGCCGCTCAAGGTTTTGCCGGGCCGGGCGACGAGGTGCTCTATGCGCGCTATTCCTTCGTCGTCTACAAGATTGCCGCCCGCCGTTGCGGCGCGACGCCGGTCGAGGCGCCAGACGTCGATTACGCGACCGATGTCGATGAATTGCTCGGCTCGGTGACCGAAAAAACGCGCGTCGTATTCCTCGCCAACCCGAACAACCCGACCGGGACTTTCCTCCCGCGCGGCGAAATCGAGCGGCTGCATGCGGGACTGCCGTCCGACGTTCTGCTGGTGGTCGACCAGGCCTATGGCGAATATCTCGAGGACGGCGAGGATGACGGCGGGATGGCGCTGGCCGAGGCGCACGACAACGTGCTCGTCACGCGGACATTCTCCAAGATTTACGGGCTCGCGGGCGAGCGTATCGGCTGGGCCACCGGCGCGCCGCACCTTATCGACGCGCTCAACCGCATTCGCGGGCCGTTCAATGTCACCAATTCGGGGCAGAAGGCGGCCATCGCCGGGCTGGGCGACCAGGGTTTCGTTGTGAAATCGCGCGAGGCCAACAATCGCGAACTCGCCCGCTTCGCCGAAACCATCGCCGGAATAGGCAACCATGGCCTGCGCGGGGTGCCGAGCAAGGCGAACTTCCTGCTGGTGCTTTTCGAAGGCAGGCTGACCGCCGAGGCTGCGCTCGGAGCATTGGCCGAAGGCGGCTACGCGGTGCGGCACCTGCCCGGACAGGGCCTGCCGCATGGATTGCGCATCACCATCGGCACGCCGGAGCAAATGGACGAGATTGCAGAAATCCTGCGCAAGGCCGCCGAGGCCGCGGGATGAGCATCGAGCGCGTCGCCATTATCGGCCTCGGCCTCATCGGGGGCTCGATCGGGCTGGCGGTGCAGGACAAGATACCGGAGATCCGCACGCGAGGCTGGGATGTGGACGCGGACGTGCGCCGTCGTGCCGGCGAAAGAGGCCTTGTCCAACAGGTCTGCGACACGGCGGCCGAAGCTGTCGCGGATGCCGATCTCGTCATTCTCTGCGTGCCCGTGGGCGCGATGGCCTATGCCGCCGACGCAATTGCCGCGGCGCTGCCGCAAGGCGCTATCGTCAGCGATGTGGGTTCCTCCAAGGCGAGCGTGGCAAGGGCGCTTCGCCACGCCTTGCCCGGCGCAACCATTATCCCTGCCCACCCGGTTGCAGGCACCGAGAAGAGCGGGCCCGATGCCGGTTTCGCCGACCTTTTCAGCCATCGCTGGTGCATCCTCACGCCGGCCCCCGATGCGGATGAAGCAGCAGTTGCGGACCTCGCGGGCTTCTGGGAGGGTCTCGGGGCGAAGGCCGAGATCATGGATGCGGAGCACCACGACCTCGTGCTCGCCGTCACCAGCCATATCCCGCACCTCATCGCCTTCACCATCGTCGGCACGGCCTCGGACCTCGAGGACGTGACGCAGGGCGAGGTCATCAAATATTCGGCCGGTGGTTTTCGCGATTTCACCCGCATCGCCGCCTCCGACCCGACGATGTGGCGCGATGTCTTCCTGACTAATCGCGATGCCGTGCTCGAGGTCCTGGGGCGGTTCAGCGAGGACCTCACCGCGCTCCAGCGGGCGATCCGCAATGGCGATGGCGATACGCTGTTCGAACTCTTCACGCGTACCCGTGCCATCCGGCGGCAGGTGGTCGAGCAGGGACAGGATGATGCGCGCCCCGACTTCGGGCGCAAGGACCATTAGGCCTTATGCGTTCAGTGCATTGATCGCATCGAGGACCTTCGCCTCGACTTCCTCGCGCGGCAGGCCGGGAGGGATGGTCTCGCCGAAGCGGTAGGTGATGGTGCCGGGTTTCTTAAGCCAGCGGTGATAGACCTCGCCGCTGCTGACCGCGACCGGCACCACGGGCAGGCCGAGCATCTTGTAGAGGCCGGCAAATCCGGCCTGCAATGGCCGCCGCTCTCCATGGGGCACGCGCGTGCCTTCGGGAAAAATCACCAGCGGGCGGCCGTCGGCGACCATCTTCTTCGCGCTGCGGATCATCCCCATGAGCATCTTCGCGCCCTTGTCGCGCGCCACGGGAATGAGGCCGTAGGCGAGTGCTGCGCGCCCCCAGCCGGGAATGGCGAAGAGCTCCTGCTTGGCGAACACCGAGGGACATTCGAGCAGGTTGGGCGCGTCGATCGCCTCGAAGAAACTCTCGTGCTTGATCGCGTAGAGGACGGGCTGGTCGGCGTAGTTCCCCTCGATCACCACATCGGCCCCGATAATATGCCTGAGGCACCAGCGCTGCCATCGCCCCCAATCGCGCACCCGCCTCCGGAACGCCGCGAGCGAGAAAGGCGCGGCCACCAGCGAGGCCGCCGTGATGAGGAAGCTGCCGAGATAGAAGAGCGGGTAGAAAACGAGGTTACGAAGCAGCAGCAGCATCCGTGCCTTCCGACGCTTCCTGGGCGGCATCCTGCGTCACACCCTCCTCATTGTCGTCGAGCAGCCCCAGTCCCTGCGACACTTCCGATGCCAGCAGCTTGTTGTATTCGAGGAACAGCGTGGCGAGGTCGGGGTGCGAGACGACAGCATCCTTGACGATGGCAATGTCCGCAGGAAGCGTGCTGCTGACTTCCGAATGCGCGCGCGCCATGTGCCAGTTGGTGGTCACGAGGCGGGCGGAGGTAAACTCCTTTTCCTTCATCCACTGCGCGACTTCGCCCGCATTGCTGCGCGTATCCACGGCAAGGAAGCCCAGCGTCACGCAGCAATCCATCGTGCGGCGCGAAACGTCGAACTGTTCGGCGAATTCCGCGGGCTTCACTTCGGGGTCGACACCCGAGACAAACATTTCCTTCGCCTGCCCGCTTTCGATGACCTCGAGGCCGCGCGCGATGCGCCCGGGCCCGCCGGTGAGCACGATGACGGCATCGGTTTGCGTGTCCGCCGCGGGCGAAGGCAGCGTCATGGCAAAGCCGAGGAAGCCGAATGCGTAGACGAGGAAGATGGCAGCAAGAAGCCTTAGGATCACAGCGATTTCCGCAAGGATGAAAGCACGGTCATACGTGCGGTGTATACAGCAATTGCGATGGCGAAAAGCGGGACAAGCGCAATCAGCACCCAATCCATCGCGGTGAGTGTCCCTCCTGCAACCATTCCCGATTGCAGCGCGGCGAACTGGCGCGCGAGCAGCGACATGGCGAGCACGCCCGCGACGAAGCCCAGCACCCCGCCGATGATTGCATCGAGCAGGATCGAGCGCTGGAAGATGCGGGCAACCTGGTCGTCGCTCCCGCCGAGCAGGTGGACGACCTCGATCGTCTTACGGTTGCCACCCAGCGCGTTGCGCGCCGCCAGCCACACCGCGGCCGCGCCGACGAAGCCGAGCATGAGGATGAGCGCGAGCGCCATCCACTTGAGCGCCGAAAGCGCGGAGAGCACGGGTGCGAGCCAGTCGGACTGCGCATCGATGCGGGCGCGGGGAGCGACTTCGCGCATGGCAGCCTCGAGCCGCGCATAGTCGTCACGTCCTGCGCCGTCGCGCAGTTCGACATCCACCAGAGCAGGGAGCGGCACCGCCTCGACCTCCTCGCCCGTGCCGAGCCAGGGTTCGAGCAATTCGGCAATGTCCTCTTCGGGCACGACGCGGAAGCCTTCGACCGCAGGGTCCTGCGCGAGCACCTCCTGCACTGCTTCGACCTGCGCGGCGCGCTGGCCTGCATCGGGTTCGATAATCTGGACCGTCGCGCTGCCTGCGAGGTCGCCGCTCGCGGTCGAAACCATGTTCGACAGTGCCAGCGCGCCGCCTGCTGCCACGACGGTGAGCGCGACCATGATGGCGATGACCCAAGGCATGGGTCCGCCAAGGCGCGCTTGCGGCAAAAGTCCCGCAGCCCGGCGCCCGCGGAACGGGGCGAGACCGCGGTCGACCGCATTGGCCAGCGCGGGAGGCCGCTTCATGCGCTTTCTCCCACGGTGCCCTCGCGGCGCGGCGGATAGCGCAATGCGCCGGTCGGGTCGGCGAGCATGCCCTTCGACAGCCGCATGATCAGGCTGTCGGGCACTTTACGCAACAGTTGTACATCATGGGTGGCAACCACGACGGTCGTGCCGAGCCGATTGAGTGCCTCGAATAATCGCAGCAACTTCACCGCCATTTCGGGGTCGACGTTCCCCGTCGGCTCGTCGGCGATAAGTATTTCGGGCCGCCCGATCACTGCGCGGGCGATGGCGACGCGCTGTTGCTCGCCGCCCGAAAGCGTAGCGGGGCGGGCTTCGGCACGGTGGGCGAGGCCGACCCATTCGAGCATGTCGGCCACCGGCTCGCGCAAGTCCGCCTCGCGCACACCCGACACGCGCAGGGGCAACGCGACATTGTCGAAGGCGGACAAGTGATCGACCAAGCGGAAGTCCTGGAACACCACGCCCATGCGGCGGCGGAAGGACGGCAATTGGTCGCGCGGGAGGGTGATGACGTCGCGCCCGAACATGCGGATGGCCCCGCGCGAGGGGCGCTGGGCGAGGTAGAGCAGCTTGAGGAGCGAGGTCTTTCCCGCGCCGCTGGCGCCGGTGAGGAAATAGAAGCGACCCGAATAAAGCGAGAAGGTGACGTTGGACAGAACTTCGCGATCGGTGCCGTAGCGCAATCCGACATTGTCGAACTGCACGATTTCGCCCTCGCGCGTGCTCATTGCGCCAGTTCCGCGAGTAAAGAGGGAAGAATTCGTGCCGCCATTGTACAATTCGGGCCTATAACGGGCCTTCGCTGGGGAAAAAAGCCGCTTGGGGCTTTCGCGCACAGCTACGCGCCTTGTCGCGATTCGCGCAGGCCTATAGAGCCTCTCTTCACCATGATTATTGCCTGTCCGGCCTGCAGTACCCGCTATGTCGTGCCCGACAACGCTATCGGCGTCGATGGCCGCACCGTGCGCTGCGCCAAGTGCAAGCACTCGTGGTTCCAGGAAGGGGCCAGCGCCGAAGGCGTCGCGGCAAGCGAAGAGGTGGCATCGCCGGCACCCACGCCTGCGCCTCCCCCACCTCCCCCGCCACCACCGCCTCCTCCCGCGACACAAGAACCGCAGCCCGCACCGGCTCCGGCTCCGGATGCGCATTCCCCGGCCGACGAGGCGGATGATGGCGAGGCACCCCGCCGCCGCCGCCGACCGCTGGTCGGGCAGTCGGGTGAAGAGACCTCGCCCCAGCGTGAGCGGACACCCGATTTCGACGAGACGCCTCCGCCGTCTTTCGTCGAAACGCACGAGGAAGAGCCCGAGCCCGATTTCGACGAAGCGGTGCATGAGGAAGTGCACGAGGACGACCTCATCTCGCGCTTCGATCACTCGCCGCCCTTCGGCCCCCGCCGCAACACGCTCAAGCTCTGGACCTGGGCGGCGGCGATTTTCGCGCTGCTTGCCGCAGGCGCCATCTTCGCGATGACGCGCTATGGCACGCCCGACTGGTGGCCGGTTGAAAAGCCGCTGTTCGGCGAGATGCAGCCCGATCTGCAGCTGTCCTTCCCGCCCGAGGAACAGCGCTGGCGCGAGCTCGAAAACAAGACGCTGATGTTCACGGCGAAGATCAGGGTGACCAATACCGCACGCGAGGCACGGCGCCTGCCGCCGGTGCTCATCGTCATGCTCAACGAGCGCGAGGACCAGATTTACAGCTGGGTCGTCCAGCCCCCGCAGCCCACGCTCGCGCCGGGCGAAACGCTCGTTATCGACGAAGCGCGGACCGATGTCCCGCGCGGCGCCGTCTATGCTGATGTAGGCTGGGCCCCCCTCTAATCGCAAACCGGTAAAATAGGTGCTTGCCGCCTCGCAAAGGCGCTGCTAGGGGCGCGCTCCTACCGGCGGGAGCAGGTGGTCTCACATGTGAGATTCGCTTCCGATGCAGACTGTGTGCGGTCGTGGCGGAACTGGTAGACGCGCAACGTTGAGGTCGTTGTGGCCGCAAGGCCGTGGAAGTTCGAGTCTTCTCGACCGCACCAACAGTCCCCCTCTGACTGTTCAAGCCCCCAAATATCAGTGGCCTATGGCGATAAAAGCTGTAGGCAGGGCGCTGCTGTACGCGCTTTCGGGGGGAATTCGTGCTCAGGACGATGTTTGCGATTGCCTGCTGGCTTGCCTCCGGCAGTCCGGCATTCGCGCAGGCTGGCACCGACACGCCATTTCGCGATTACGATGCAGGCAATTATCGGGCAGCGCTGGCCGGAGCAGAGGCCGCGCTCGAAACCGAATCAGAGAACCCCGTGTGGTGGGCGCTCCTCGCCGAAACGCAGGCCCGCCTTGGAGGACATGCAGAGGCTGCAGAGGCTTTCGCAACCGCAGGGCGCTTCGAAACCGATGCGGCAAAGCGAAGCTATTTCCTGCGCGCGCAGGCGCTCCAGCTGGTTTATGCGGACCGCCATGATGAGGCGCGGGCCATCGTGCGCGCGGCCATGGACGAGCCACTGCTCGAAACCCGCAACTCGCTCGACTGGGCGATGGTGGCGATTTCGGCGCGCGACGACCGCTCGGCACAGGACGTCCTCGATAACGAAGCACTCTATGGCAAATTCACCCGACAGACGGCGCTCGATGCAGCTTATAGTGCGAAACGCCGCGGGATGGACCAGCGCGCGGTCGGCTTTTTCAAACTTGGACTTGCCCTCGACGCCGAAGAAGAAACACCCCTCGGCCCTGTCCAGCGCGAAGGCATCCGCCGCGAGAACCGCGAGCTGACGCGCGACTGGTCCTTCATCGCGCAAGCCAGCTTCTCGAGCGCGGGTCGCCCCATTGGCCCGGCCAATACGTCTCTGGGGGACGAGCGCGCATCGCAATTCGGAGCGGAAGTGTCGCGCCGCATCGGCGGCTGGCGCAACGGGCGACCGTTCAGCATCTTCGCGCGGGCCTACCATTCGGAATTCCTGTCCGACGATGCAGCGGGCGGCAATGCGATGCAGGGCTGGGTCGGGGTGCGATACAAGCCGCTCTCACAGATCAATCTCAATCTCGAAGCAAGCCGCCTCATCGGCCTCGATGATGACGGGCTCGACGACTGGTCGCTCCGTGCCGCCATTTCGGGCGGGCAAGGCCTCGAACCCGAAGCGGGCAAGCGAAGCTGGGCTTACGCGCATTACTATGGCGACGTGTCCTACCTCACCGATGCCGATGTCACCTTCGGACTTGTCGATGGCCGTGCAGGCTATTCCTTCCTGCTCGACGAAAGCGCTACCGTGCTCACGCCCTATGCCGTTGCGCGACTGGGCGTCGACACGGGCCGCCTGGAGGAGGAAGCGCTCGGCGCTGGCGTCGGCATTTCGCTGCGCCACTGGTTCGACGAGACCGACACCATTGCCTATCGCGGGTTCATCGATTTCGACGTGCAGGCGCGCCAGCGCATCGCGGGCGACCGGCGCGCGTCGGGTATCCTCGCCACGCTGACAATCGGGCGCTGAGCGACCCTATCCGTGTGCGCCGAAGAGGTTGGCGATTGACGTCGCAATCCGCAGGTTGAGGCCATGCGCTTCCTCGATGGGGTCGATATAGTCGCGGCGGATGGCGTCATAGCCCTCGCCGCCTTCGCGTGGGTATTGCGCTGCCTCCTCCATCGCGAAATCGCCGGTCTCGGGATAGCTTGCCGGGAAGGCGCGGCGCATCTGCGCGAGCGCTTCGTCGACGCGCAGGGTGAAGACCATTTCCAGCACGTCGCGGCGGCTGATGTCGTTGGCGCGGCTGAAGGCCGGAACCGATACGGCCTTGAGGAACATGTGCTGCAGCAGCGCGAGGCGTAGCGCCTGAAGGACGCCGATCGTGCGGCGCACCTGCTCACGGTCGGGGTTGGGGTCCTCGTTCGGCACGAGGTCGAACAGGCGGTGCAGCTTGAGCGCATCGACCCGCAGGCGCGAGGCAAGGCGGCGGAAGACACCGTTGCGGTCGTCGGTAATGAGATATTCGGCGAGGCTCTCGCAGGCATTGGCGAGATGGTCCTCCGTGCCGCGATAGGGGCGGCTGGCCCAGTAGGCCGAGTTGAACAGCTCGCCATAGGCAGCGACGGTCTTGATACTGGCGAGCGCGTTCGAGGCGCGCACCAGTCGCATGATTTGCCGACCGCGCGGGCTTTCGCGCAAGAGTTCGGCGATATCCTCGTAATTGCTCTGCGCGGCGCTGCCGACGCCGGCGATGATGTTCGCCGGATAGCCAAGTTGCTGGAGGATGGCGTTGTGCGGGATGGCGCGGATTTGCCGCAGGCTCATCTCGCGGTCGGCATTGAGGTCCGACTGGCGGCGCGAAACGCGGCTGCCCGTCGAATTCAACAGTCCGAGGCCGAATGCGGTCACCGCGCGGCTGTAGGTCCGGCTTTCGAGGTGGTCCTGCTGGTGGTCCTTGATCGCGCGATAGAAGTCGAGGCTGAGGTCGGTGCGCCGGTAGAAGGGGTCTGTCGGCACATCGGGGTCGGTATCGGCGGGTGCGAGTTCGGCGATGGTCGAAAGCGTCGCGCGCGCAAGTTCGGGCGTGGCGAAGAAGAGGTAGCCGTCGCCGCCCTGGAAGCTGGCTTCGGGCTCGAGCTGGATGCCTGCACGAGCAAAGCGGCGGCGGGCCCAGGGGCTCATCGGCCACTCGAGGCGGTCCTTGAAGCTCGCCGGATGCGCGCCGCGGCCCATGCCCTCACCATGCGTGTTGAAGACCAGCGCGGCGACATCGGTCAGGCCATTGGCGGTCATCGCATTGGCAAGGCGGCCCTGCAGGCGTTCGATGGCGAGGCTGGCGGGGATTTGCCCGACGAAGCGGCCCGCGTCCGAAAAGCCGGTCTGGATGGCAATGCGCCCGCGGCGGCGCGCATAGCCCTGGTAGGCCTCTTCCTTCAGCAGAGCGTCGAGGAAGCGTCCGCCGTGTTCGAGCGCGGTTTCGGTCTCGAACAGCGGCGAGACATCGACCTTGTCCTCGATGCCGAACAGCTTGGCGAAATAGAGCGCGGAAAGCACCGTGGCGGGCTGCTCGCATTCGGCGACCAGCATGCGAATGGGCGCGTCGGCATCGATGTGCTTGAGGATCTGCGCCATGGCGAGGAACTGGCGCACGGCGGTGCTGCTCTCGACCGCGAGCGAGGCGAAATTGGCCGAGAGCGGCTCGGCGTTCTTCACGAGATCGCGCAGCGCGCCCAGCGCGCCCTGGCTGCCGAGGTCGAGGTCGGCGCCGCCCTCGATGCGGCTGCGGATGGCGTTGTGCAGCTGCTTGGCGTTCACGCGGAAATGGATGAGGCCCATGCCGAGCCCATCGGCGCGCATGGCGGCGGCGAGCGTCTTAAGGGCCACGGCCTTCTCGGGGTCCGCCGACAGGGCCTCTTCTTCCAGCTGCGAGATGATGGGCGCGAGGCTCAGGAGCTTGCCATCCTCGCCCTGCGTCAGCCGGTTGGCTGCTGCCGAAAGGTCGGCATGGTCGGAAAGGTCTCCGGCGAATTCCTCGGCGCTGGCGGCAGTCCGCTCCTGTGCAGCGCGCATGGTCTCCAGCAGCGCATGGCCTGCATCGATGGCTTCGAGCTGGTCGGCATAGCGCCCCAGCCGCTGCGCCTTTTCGGACAGGCGGAAGGCGATGCTGGTGTACCACTTGATGTCGGTGCGCCCGTCCATGTCGTAGCCGACCCAGCTGGCAAAGCGGAACGGCAGCGGCTCGAGTTCGCGCCAGCGGTCGGGCCAGGTGCTGCTCGCGCATTCGAACAGGCTCGTGTTGATGGCATCGCGCGCGTCCTGTGCGTTCGCCATAGCCGACATGGCGCACTCGTGCTCGTATTGCAGCGTGATTTCGGGGCGTTCGACTTCGACCGGCGACACGGCTTTGCCGCCACCTGCCGCCTCGGCCACGACATCGGTCTGGGCGGGGGTCAGCAGGAAGGTCGGGTGCGCAGTGAAGACGACATGGAGCTGCGGGTGCGACCAATGCTCGCGGAAGGCCTCGAAACCGCCGCCCTTGACGTGAGTGTCGACGCAGAAGCCGGTCATCCGCTTGGCCGTGTCCTTGGGCGTGACGAGATTGCACAACCGGTCGGCACGCGCCTCCAGCGAGCGGGTCTCCAGTTCTGTGATAAGTGTCGAGAAGTCAGCCAGCGAAATCTCGCCCGCTTCCAGCTCGCGCGACAGATCATGCGCCAGCTGGAAAACGGGGTTGAACAGCGGGGTTTCCTGCGTGCGCTTGTGCAACTCGCGCAAACGGTGCGTGAGTGTAGCGAAGGTCAGCGGTTGCAGGTCTGGCACGTCTCTATTTCCCCTTGTCCCTCCCACTACGCATGATTGCGCGGGAAAGTGCCGGGAGTGTGGAGGAATCCCGCTGCGTTGCAGCATGAATAGGTTTGCGAGAGCCGAAGCTTTACTTGTGGCGAGCCATGTTCCAACCCCTGCGGCCACGTTAACTCAAAGCGCCAACCGTACGGTCACAGCCCATGCGCCATGGGCCGGACGGGGCAAGCAGGGGCAGAATTTATGAGCGACTGGACCATCGGCATCATCGGGGGCTCGGGCCTCTATGCGATGGACGCGCTGCAGGATGCGCAGTGGATTGAGGTGTCCTCGCCGTGGGGCACGCCTTCCGACAAGATTTTGTGCGGTACCATCGGCCATGTCCGTGTTCGCTTCCTACCGCGTCACGGGCGCGGGCACGCGATTATCCCGTCAAAGGTCGATGCGCGGGCCAATATCGATGCATTGAAGCGTGCAGGGTGCACCGACATCCTCGCTATCAGCGCGGTCGGTTCTCTTTCCGAAGAGCTGCCCCCGGGCCGCTTCGTTTGCGTCGACCAGTTCATCGATAACACCAAGGGCCGCCCTTCCAGTTTCTTCGACAACGGCTTCGTCGCGCATGTCTCGATGGGCGACCCGGTCTGCGAACGCCTGTCGAAGCATGCCGCCAAGGCGGTCGACAAGGCTGGCGGCGAAGTGACTATGGGGGCGACCTATCTCGCCATGGAAGGCCCGCAGTTCTCGACCCGCGCCGAGAGCCGCCTCTACCGCCACTGGGGCGCGGAAGTCATCGGCATGACCGGCATGCCGGAAGCCAAGCTCGCCCGCGAGGCGGAGCTTCCCTATGCCATGCTCGCCATGGTGACCGACTGGGATAGCTGGCGCGACGGAGAGGCGGCGGTCGACGTCGGCGAAATCATCGAGCAGATGAACGCCAATTCGGAGCTTGCGAAAAAAGCGGTCGAGGCATTCTGCAAGGGACTGCCCAAGAAGCGCACGCCTTCGCCCATCGACCGCGCGCTCGACGATGCCGTCATCACCGCGCCCGAAAAGCATGACCGCGACCTGCTGGTGAAACTCGACGCGGTGGCCGGACGCCTGCTGCGTAGCTGATGAGCGAGACGCTCGACCTCCTCGTCATCGGTGGCGGCATCAACGGCGCAGGGATTGCGCGCGATGCGGCCGGCCGCGGGCTGTCGGTCGAGCTGGTCGAAAAGGACGACCTTGCCTCGCACACCTCCTCGGCCAGCACCAAGCTGGTCCACGGGGGGCTGCGCTATCTCGAACAGTTCGAGTTCCGGCTGGTGGGCGAGAGCTTGCGCGAACGCGAGGTTCTGCTCGCCAATGCGCCGCATATCATCTGGCCGCTGCGCTTCGTCCTCCCGCACGAGCCGAGCATGCGCCCCAAATGGATGCTGCGTGCGGGCCTCGCGGTGTATGACAGGCTGGGCGGGCGTAAGCGCTTGCCGGGTTCACGCAAGGTCGACCTGCGCATTGCCCCGCACCGCTCCATCCTGCGCAACCGGCTGAAAACGGGGTTCGAATATTCGGACTGCTGGGTCGAGGATTCGCGCCTCGTCGTGCTTACCGCGATGGATGCAAAATTGCGCGGAGCGACGGTTTCGACGCGGACCGAATGCACGGCGCTGGACCGGCACGAGGACCACTGGCTCGCCACCTTGCGCGGTCCCGAGGGCGAGCGGGTGGTGGCGGCGAAGGCCGTGGTGAACGCTGCGGGGCCATGGGTCGACAAGGTCGCCAAGGCCGCGCTCGGCCAAGGCACGCCCGCGCACCTGCGGCTGGTCAAGGGCAGCCACATCATCGTGCCGCGCGCTTATCCGGGCGAGCACGCCTATATCTTCCAGCAGGACGACAAGCGCATCGTCTTCGCCATCCCCTATGAGCGCGACTACACGCTCATAGGCACGACCGACATGCTCTACGACGGCGACCTCGACCTTGTCCGCATCACCGATGAAGAGCGCGAGTATCTGCGTGCCGCCGCGACGAAGTACCTCAAAAGCGGCATCACCGAAGAGGACATCGTCCACACCTATGCCGGCGTCCGCCCCCTCTACGAGGACAAGGCAGCGAGCAATTCCACTGTCACGCGCGATTATGTCTTCGAGGTGGAGGCCAAGGGCGGCGCGCCCATCCTGTCGGTCTATGGTGGTAAGATTACCACCTATCGCAAGCTTGCCGAGCATGCGCTCGAGAAGCTCGGCAAGCATCTCGCAATCGCCGACGAACCCTGGACTGCCGAAGCGCCCCTTCCGGGCGGCGACATGGCGGATGCGGACTTTGCCAAGTTCCTCTGGGACGCGGGCGAGCGGCATGTGTGGCTGCCGCCCGAAATGCTGCTGCGGCTTGGCCGGGCCTATGGCACACGGATGGACACGGTGTTGCGCGGCGCTTCCTCGCTCGAAGAAATGGGCGAGCATTTCGGCGGCGATTTGTACGAGGAAGAGCTGAAATATCTCGTCGCGCACGAGTTTGCGAAAAGCGCCGACGACGTGCTCTGGCGGCGCAGCAAGCTGGGCATGCACCTGCCCGCAGAAGCGCAGCAAGCCGTAGCGGCGTGGTTCGCCAAGCGCGGCTGAACGCACACAGGCCACTCCTCGCGTTTCACAAAGCTTGAAAGCGTGCGTCATGGGGTCCAAGTGGCCATCAAAGTCCATTCAAGCCACTACGGAGTCGCATGGCCCTGCACGATCCTGTCCGCCTTCCCCCCATCTCCCGCCAGCACCTGCGCGAGGCCTACCGGGCCGAGGAAAACGCGTGTGTGGCAAAACGCATGGAACAGGCGGCGACTGCCGAAGCGAAACATTCCGAAGCTGCGGCTCTTGCGACGAAGCTGATTGAAGGCGCGCGCCGCCGCAAGGCCTCCGGCATCGATGCCTTCCTCCACCAGTACGGCCTCGCCACCGAAGAGGGCGTGGCGCTGATGTGCCTTGCCGAAGCGCTGCTCCGTGTGCCCGATGCGGCGACCGCAGACGCGCTCATCCGCGACAAGATCGGCGATATCGACTGGTCGGAGCATATGGGCGAAAGCTCCTCCACCTTCGTCAACGCCGCGACCTTCTCGCTGATGCTGACGGGCGAAGTGCTCGAACGGCCCGAAGAGGCGCAAAAGGGCATGGGCTCGACGCTGAAGCGCGCCGTGAACCGTCTGGGCGAACCGGTCATCCGCAAGGCGACCTTGCAGGCGATGCGCATCCTTGGCGGCCAGTTCGTCTACGGGCGGACCATCAATGAATCCTTGAAGCGCGCTGCGCCCGAACGCGCAAAGGGGCTGACGCACAGCTTCGACATGCTCGGCGAGGCGGCGATGACCTATGCCGATGCCGAGCGCTATGCCGATAATTACGAGCGGGCCATCGACCGCTTGGTGCGCGAGTCTACGGGCAAGGTTTCGACCAGCCCGGGCATCTCGGTGAAGCTTTCGGCGCTGCACCCGAAATACACTTTCCTCCACGCCGACCTCGCGGTGGGCGACCTCCTGCCCATCCTGCGTCACCTGATGACCAAGGCGCGCGATGCGAATATCCATTTCACTATCGATGCCGAGGAAGCCGACCGCCTCGAACTCTCGATGGACATCATCGAGGCTTTGGCACGCGACGACAGCCTGTTCACCCGCCCCGACGGCAGCCAGTGGGAAGGTTTCGGCCTTGCCATCCAGGCCTACCAGAAGCGGGGTCTTCCGATGTGCGACTGGGTCGCGCGGCTGGCGCGCAAATACGACCGCAAGTTCTTCGTCCGGCTGGTTAAGGGCGCTTACTGGGACACCGAAATCAAGCTCAGCCAGGTCGGTGGCTTTACCGATTTCCCCGTCTTCACCCGCAAGCTCGCCACCGATGTCAGCTACCTTGCCTGCGCCGAAAAGCTGCTCGCCTGCGACGATGTCATCTATCCGGCCTTCGCCACGCACAACGCCTACACCATCGGCGCGGTGAAGGCCCTCGCCGGTTCCAAGGAATTCGAGTTCCAGCGCCTCCACGGCATGGGCGAGGATGTCTATGGCGCGCTCGCGCAGGTCGAGGGCAACCGGAAAACCAACGTGCGCATCTATGCGCCGACCGGCACGCACAAGGACCTGCTCGCCTATCTCGTACGCCGCCTGCTCGAGAACGGGGCGAATTCCAGTTTCGTCAACCGCATGGCCGATGCCGAAGTGCCTGCAGCCGAGCTTGTCACCTGTCCGATAGCCGACATGCGGGCGCTGAAGCCCTATCGCAATCCGGCCATCCCGCTGCCGACCGACATCTTCCCCAATCGCGAGAATTCCGCCGGTATCGACCTGTCGGACCCCCTCGTGCGCGAACCGCTGATGGAGCGGCTCGAGAAGCTGGAAGAAAAGCAGTGGCACGCCGCCCCCACCATCCTGTCGGCAGCGGACGGCGAAGTTGCGCCCATCAACAAGCCACATGATTTGTCGGCGCAGGTCGGCACGCGCCGCGACGCGCTCGATTTCGAGGTCGAAGTCGCCATCCACCGCGCACAGGAAATCCAGCCCGGCTGGAATGCGTTGGGCGGCGAGAAGCGCGCACTGCTGCTCGAAGCGGCGGCGGATTTGTTCGAGGAGCACACCGACGAGTTCCTCTCGCTCTGCCAGCGCGAAGCGGGCAAGACGCTGCAGGACGCGGTGCTCGAATTGCGCGAGGCGGTGGACTTCCTGCGTTATTACGCCACCGAGGCGCGGCGCCTGTTCGCAGCGCCCATCCAATTGCCCGGACCGACCGGTGAGGAAAACCGCCTTTCCATGGCAGGACGCGGGGTGTTCGCCTGCATCAGTCCGTGGAATTTCCCGCTCGCCATCTTCATCGGCCCGCCTGCTGCCGCTTTGGCCGCGGGCAACACCGTGGTCGCCAAGCCGGCAGAGCAGACCCCGCTTATCGCCGCACTGGCGGTCGAACTTTGCCATGAGGCGGGCATTCCCGAAGAGGTCTTCCAATTGCTCCCCGGCGCAGGCGATGTCGGCGAGATGATCACATCGGACCCGCGCATCGCTGGCGTTGCCTTTACCGGCTCGACCCAGACCGCCCAGGCCATCAACCGCAGCCTTGCCGGACGCGACGGGCCGATTGCGACTTTCATCGCCGAGACCGGCGGCCAGAATGCGATGATTGTCGATTCGACCGCGTTGCCCGAACAGGTCACGCGCGATGTGGTCGCCTCGGCCTTCCAGAGTGCGGGCCAGCGCTGTTCGGCTTTGCGCGTCCTCCATATCCAGGAAGACGTCTACGACGAGATGCTGGCGATGATCCGCGGTGCCTTCGAAGCGCTGACCATCGGCAATCCGGAGAACCTCGCCACCGATGTCGGTCCGGTCATCGACCCCGATGCCAAGGCCGCGCTCGAACGCCACATCGCGCGGCGCAAGACCGGCGGTTCGCAGGTGTGGCGGCGCAAGCTGCATCGTGGCTCGTCCAAGGGTTGCTATGTCGCACCGACCATCATCGAGCTTGATTCCATCCTCGATTTGAAGCGCGAGAACTTCGGCCCGGTCCTTCACGTGGTGAAGTACAAGGCGTCCGAAATCGGCAAGGTCATGGACGACATCAACGCCACCGGCTTCGGCCTGACGCTCGGGCTCCACAGCCGCAACGACGACATGCGCGCCTATGTCGAAAGCCGCGCGCGGGTCGGCAATTTCTATGTCAACCGCAACCAGATCGGGGCGGTGGTGGAAAGCCAGCCCTTCGGCGGCGAGGGGCTGTCGGGCACCGGTCCCAAGGCGGGCGGACCGCACTATGTCGCCCGTTTCGCGACCGAGCGCGTGGTCTGCATCGACACGACCGCGGCAGGCGGCAACGCGACGCTTCTGGCGAGCTGATTTTCGAAGGACTCGGCAGGAACCGGGGCCTGCCGGTTGGCGGGCCCCGGCGCTTCAGGCTGCGGCCGCTGCGCGCTGTTCGCCGAGGATGCTCCACGAGGCGAGGAACAGGCCTGCCACCAGCGGGCCGATGACGATGCCCGACAGGCCGAACAGCGCGATGCCGCCCAGCGTGGTGACGAGGATGAGCCAGTCTGGGATTCCGGTGTCGCGGCCCACGAGAATGGGGCGCAGGACATTGTCGATCATCCCGATGAGCGCGACACCGCTGACGATCACCACCACGCCCTCCCAGATGGCACCGGTCGCAAGCAGGTAGATCGCCGCCGGGACCCAGACGATGGCCGGGCCGACTGCAGGCAGCAGCGATGCAATCGCCATGATGACGCCGAGCAGCAGCACCGAGGGCAGGCCGACGATCCAGAAGGTAATCGCGCCCAGCGCGCCCTGCACGAGGCCGACCACGACCGACCCCTTGATGGTTGCGCGCACCAGAACGAGGAAGCGCTCCGCCAGCCGGTCGGCAACCGAGCGGGCGAAGGGCAGTGCGGACAGCACGTGCTCGCTAATCGCCTTGCCGTCACGCAGCAGGAAGAAGCCGACGTAGAGCGCGATGGCAAAGCCCAGCACGAAACCGAAGACGCTGCCGCCGATGGCAATCGCCTGCTGAGCGATCAGCCCGAGACTGGCCTGCACGAATGCGGTCGCCTGCTCCTGCACCTCACCGAGATTGCCCAAGCCGGCGCTGTCGAGCGAGGCCTGGATATTGGCGGGCAGCGCGGAGAAGACTTGCTCGAAATACATCGCCACATCGATGCGCCCTTCGCGAAAGGCGAGGAAAAGCTGGGTCGCCTCGGCAATCACCGCCGAGCCAATCCATAGCGCGGGCAATACGACAGCGAGCAGGATGACGGCCAGCGTCAGCAGCGCCGCCTGTGTCTCCTTGCCCTTCCGGCGGATCAGTAACCAGCGATAGAGCGGCTGGAACATAATCGCCGCCAGCACCGCCCAGAGCAGCGGCTGGAAGAACGGCAGCACCACCGCCAGCAGCGCCAGCGAGACAGCAGCGAGGAACAGCAGGAAGCCGCCCTGCTCGAACCGTGTCGGTGCTGCCTCGCTCATCCCCCGCGCCCCAGTATCAGACGTCGAGATTGGCGACGTTCAGTGCGTTGGCCTGAATGAATTCGCGGCGCGGTTCGACGACATCACCCATCAGGCGGGTGAAGATTTCGTCGGTCACGTCGGCATCCTCGACCTTGACCTGCAGGAGGGCGCGGTTTTCGGGGTCGAGCGTGGTCTCCCACAGCTGCTCGGCGTCCATTTCGCCAAGGCCCTTGAAGCGGCTGACCTTGAGGCCCTTCCGGCCCGCGGCCATGACCGCATCGACCAGCTGGCTCGGCAGTATGAGCGCATCGTCGCCGGTGACCTGCGTGTTGGCTTCTGCCTCTTCGACCTCGTCGCTCTCGACTTGTTCTTCAGCCTCTTCCTCGCTGCCGCGGATGAGGCGGACGGGAGAAGCATAGACCTCGGCATTTTCCTGCGCCACGCGGTGGAGCTTGCGCGCTTCGGCGCTGTCGAGGAACTTGCCCTCGATTTCATGCACGTCGGTCACGCCGCGCCAGACGCGGTGGAAGCGGACATGGCCGTCCTCGCCGAGTTCAGCAGACCACTTGGCCTCGGTGTCGCCCATCTGGAGATGCGCGGCTGCCTTGGAGAGCGCGGCTTGGCGGTCCTTGCCGTCGGGGTCGAGCGCGCCTGCCAGCGCCATCGCCTCGATGATTTCGGCGTTATACTTGCGCGGCACGTAGTTCATGTGATTGCGAACGTTCAGCGCGTGCTGGACCAGCGCTTCGAGATCTGCCGAGGCGCGCGGGCCGCTACCGGTTTCGAGGATTCGCCCGCTGAGGCCGGCCTCGATAAGGTAACGGTCGAAGGCGGGCTGGTCCTTGAGGTACACCTCGGACTTGCCGCGCGTCACCTTATAGAGCGGCGGCTGCGCGATGTAGAGGTGCCCGGCCTTGACGATCTCGGGCATCTGGCGGTGGAAGAAGGTCAGCAGCAGCGTGCGGATATGCGCGCCGTCGACGTCGGCGTCGGTCATGATGACGATCTTGTGGTAGCGCAGCTTCTCGAGGTCGAACTCGTCGCGCAGGCCCGTGCCCATGGCCTGGATCAGCGTGCCGACTTCCTTCGACGATATAATCCGGTCGAAACGCGCACGCTCGACATTGAGGATCTTGCCCTTCAGCGGAAGGATCGCCTGATACTGGCTGTCGCGGCCGTTCTTGGCCGAGCCACCTGCCGAGTCACCCTCGACCAGGAAGAGTTCGGCCTTGGAAGCGTCGCGTTCGCGGCAGTCGGACAGCTTGCCCGGCAGCGAGGCGATGCTCATCGCGCCCTTGCGGCTCATCTCGCGTGCGCGGCGGGCCGCTTCGCGGGCGGCGGCAGCGTCGATCACCTTCTGGATGATCTGCTTGGCGTCGTTGGGATTTTCCTCGAGCCACTCGGTCATCTTCTCGCCCATGAGCGATTCGAGCGGCTGACGCACTTCGGAGGAGACCAGCTTGTCCTTGGTCTGCGAGCCGAACTTGGGATCGGGCAGCTTGACTGAGACGATGGCCGTCAGGCCTTCGCGCATGTCTTCACCCGAAAGCGAGACCTTTTCCTTCTTCATCAGCCCCGATGCGGTGGCGTAATTATTGAGCGTGCGCGTCAGCGCGGCGCGGAAGGCGGCGAGGTGCGTGCCGCCGTCACGCTGCGGGATGTTGTTGGTGAAGCACAGGACGTTTTCGTAATAGCTGTCGTTCCACTCCAGCGCGACATCGATGCCGATGCCTTCCTTCTCCGCGCTGACCGAAATCGGCTCGGCGACCAGCGCCTGCTTGTTGCGGTCGAGATATTTGACGAAGGCCGCGATGCCGCCTTCGTAGAAAAGGTCATGCTCGAGTGGTTCCTCGTGGCGCTTGTCGCGCAGCAGGATGCGCACGCCGGAGTTGAGGAAAGCAAGCTCGCGGTAGCGGTGCTCGAGCTTGTCGAAATCATATTCGGTGACGTTCTTGAACGTTTCTTCCGAAGCCTTGAAGGTAACGCGCGTGCCCTTCTTGAGGCCGTTTTCGTCGCCATTGGAGGCAACCGGCGGGGCATCGCCCACGACGCGCAAGCTCTCGACCGCATCGCCATGCTCGAAGCGCATCCAGTGCTCCTTGCCGTCGCGCCAGATGACCAGTTCGAGCCATTCGGAAAGCGCGTTGACCACCGAAACGCCCACGCCGTGGAGGCCGCCCGAGACCTTGTAGGCGTTGTCGTCGCTGGTGTTTTCGAACTTACCGCCCGCGTGCAGCTGGGTCATGATGACCTCGGCCGCCGAGACGCCTTCTTCCTTGTGCATGTCGACCGGAATGCCGCGGCCATTGTCTTCCACGCTGACCGAGCCATCGGGATTGAGTTCGATCAGGACGAGGTCGCAGTGCCCTGCCAGCGCTTCGTCGATGGCGTTGTCCGACACCTCGAACACCATGTGGTGGAGGCCCGACCCGTCGTCGGTATCGCCGATATACATGCCGGGGCGTTTTCTGACCGCATCGAGGCCCTTCAGGACCTTGATAGAGTCTGCGCCGTAACCGTTCTTCTTCGGCGCTTCTGCGCCCTGTTCTGGGGTGTTCTCGTCCATGCCGAGTATATAGGCTCGGGAGGGCCAAAAACCAAAGGATTTGGCCGCATTTTACCCACAGGCAAAAGCGCGACAAGTTTCATCTGAAACCGGTTGATTTACGGGCGCGGGAAGCGCATCCATGCGCCATGCTTTCGGTGCTCGACATCTTCCGTATCGGGATTGGTCCCTCCTCCTCGCACACTGTCGGTCCGATGCGGATTGCGCGCACATTCGTGCGCACGCTCGACAAGGCAGGGAAGCTGGAGAAGACCGCGCGGGTGGCGGTGGAATTGCAGGGTTCGCTGGCGCTGACAGGGGTGGGGCACGGGACGGTGGATGCCACCATGCTCGGCCTGATGGGCTTCGCGCCAGACAGGACCTGCCCCGACGAGGCGGCCCGGGCGCTCGCGGAATTGCGAGAGACGAAGCGGCTCGACCTTTGCGGAAAGCAAGAGGTAGCCTTCGATCCGGCGGGCGACATCGACCTAGCCGGTCATATCATTCCCGACCTCCATCCCAACGGCATGAAGCTCACCGCTTTGGACGAGGGCGGCGCGGTGCTGGCGGAGCGGACCTATTATTCGACCGGTGGCGGCTTCGTGGCCTCCGAAGCCCAGTTGAAGCGCAAGCCCAAGGACGACCGCATCAATACGGGCACGCAAGTTCCACACGACTTCGGCTCGGCGGCGGAATTGCTGGCGGCTTGCGAGGCTACCGGTCTTCCCATCCACGAACTCGTACTCGCCAATGAGGACGCTTTCCGCCCGCGCGAGGAAACGCTCGAAGGCATCGACCGCGTGGCCCGCGCGATGGACCAATGCATCGAGCGTGGTCTCACCCAGCGCGGCATCCTGCCGGGCGGCCTCAAGGTCGAGCGGCGCGCGCCGGACCTGTGGGACAAGCTTTCCGCCAACCCGCAATCGAACGAGCGCGAGCAATTGTTCGACTGGCTCAATTGCTACGCCATGGCGGTGAACGAGGAGAATGCCGCCGGTGGCCGCGTGGTCACCGCACCGACCAATGGCGCGGCAGGTATCATCCCTGCAGTCATTCGCTTCTATTGCGTGACGGCGGGCGAGAGCCCCTGCCGGGACAGCCGCCGCAAGTTCCTGCTGACTGCGGGCGCCATCGGCCTCCTCTACAAGCAGCGCGCGAGCATTTCGGGCGCGGAAATGGGCTGCCAGGGTGAAGTGGGGGTGGCCTGCTCAATGGCCGCTGGGGGCCTTGCGGCGCTTTGGGGCGCCTCACCTCCGCAAGTCGCCAGTGCGGCCGAAATCGGGATGGAGCACAATCTCGGCCTCACCTGCGATCCGGTTGGCGGGCTGGTGCAGGTGCCGTGCATCGAGCGCAATGCCATCGGTGCGGTGAAGGCAGTCAACGCCGCGCGCCTCGCGCTTCATCGCACCGGCGCGGAAAGCCTGGTCAGTCTCGACCAGGTCATCGAGACCATGCGCCAGACCGGCCTCGACATGAGCAACAAGTACAAGGAAACGAGCCAGGGCGGGCTCGCGGTGAACGTCATCGAATGCTGACTCGACACATGCCGCCGTCCCCCTAGGGTGAGCGCATGGGAGAGAATCAGCCACTGGCCGAACCATTCGGCAACTTCAGCGACATCATATCCGCCAATGCCGAAGCGCTGGGCGATAAACCCGCGCTGAGGGACGAAAAGGGCGACCTCAGTTGGGCAGAGCTTGGCGACCGGGTCGAGCGCATCGCCGCGAAGCTCCTCGACGAAGGGCTGCAACGCGGCCAGTCGGTCGCCATCCTCGGGCTTTCGAGCGTCAACTATGCGCTGGTCTTCCTCGCCGCGGTGCGTGCGGGCGGGGTTGCAGCGCCGCTCACCACCAGTGCGAGTGCTGCGCAACTCGAAGGCATGGCGCAAGATTCGGGTGCGACACATATCTTCATCGACCGCGCGAAGATGACCGAACTCGGGACCATGTTCTCTCGAATCATGCGATGCATCGTGCTCGACGAGGAACTGAACCAGTGGATGGCGCCGGAGGGGACCAAGGCACCGCCCGTCGACCACCAGCCCTCGGATCCGTTCAATATCATCTATTCAAGCGGCACCACCGGCACGCCCAAGGGCATCGTCCACCCCCACCAGATGCGCTGGCGGCAATTCGCGGCGACGGCGGCAAGCTGGCTTGAGAACGGTCTCGAAGTGCGCAGCCTTGCTTCCACGCCGCTCTATTCGAACACCACCATGGTCGCCTTCCTGCCCGCGCTGCTGGCAGGCGGCACGGTGCGCGTGATGGGCAAGTTCGATTCCATGCACTGGATGCGCCACGTTCAGGAGGACCGCAGCACCATCACCATGCTGGTGCCGGTCCAGTACCAGCGGCTGATGGACAATGCGCATCTGGACAGTTTCGACCTGTCCTCATTGCAGCTGAAATACTGCACTTCCGCGCCTTTCTCTGCCGAACTGAAGCGAGAGGTGCTGGAGCGGATGCCGGGCGCGCTCATCGAAATCTATTCGATGACCGAAGGCGGGGTCGTCTGTCTTCTCGAAGCGCACAAGTTTCCGGACAAGCTGCACACCGTCGGCAGGCCGGCGCCGGGCAGCGAACTCAAGGTGCTCGACGATGAGGACAAGGAAGTGCCGCCGGGCACGCCGGGCAATCTCGTCGGCCGCAGCCAAACCATGATGAGCGGCTACAAGAACCGCCCCGAGCAGACGCGGGAAGGCTATTGGACCGACCCCGAGACGGGCGAGGTGTGGCAGCGCATGGGCGACATCGGGCGCGTCGATGCGGAAGGTTTTGTCGAACTGGTCGGCCGCGCCAAGGACATGATCATCTCGGGCGGGTTCAACATCTATCCCGTCGATCTCGAAAACGCGCTGATGCAGGAGGACGAGGTGCTCGATGCCGCGGTCATCGGCGTACCCTCGCGCCAATGGGGCGAAACGCCGGTCGGTTTTGTCACGCTGGCAGACGGCGTGCTCCATGCAGAGGCGGTGCGCGAGCGAGTCAATGCGCGGCTCGGCAAGACGCAGCGGCTGGCCGCGCTTTATCCCATAAAGGAAATGCCGCGCAGCCATATCGGGAAGCTGCTCAAGAGCGAACTTCGCAAAAGGGCTGCGCGGCTATGGAAGCCGGACGAGGGCTGACCCTCAGTCCGGCATCTGTGCCCGCTGGCTCAGACCAGTACGGGCGAAAGAATCATGCTCGACAGGCCGGTTGCAAAAATCAGCACAGCGAAGCGGGTCACAATAGTGGTCATGGCGTTTGTTCCTTTTGTTCTGGCGCAAGACAATGCGCGCGCAGCTTTGCGAAAGTTACGCGCAGGGATGGCGTGAGTTCGAGACGCGGCGCCGACACGTTGGGGAGGGGGAGAGGAGTTGTGTGGGCGGCCGCGTCTCTACTCGCTGCCATATCGCCTCTCGAAAAGCGGCACTCGCACTAGGAGTTGCGAGCAGTCAGGGGACCGGCTCGCTTATCGAGAGGAAGGCGACGACAGTAATCTTGGGGAAGGGACTGTCGCCATCTCTGTGCCGTTCGGGACGCTATTTGGGGGACGTCACCGCTCCGGCTGTGAGGGGCGTAATAATGTTGCTGCGCTGTGAACTAAAGTGAGAAAACATCAGGGTGTGTTGCGTTTTGCGCAATGGTGGTGTTGCGCCTTGCTCACCCCTCACTGGACAGCGCGGGGGCGGCAAACTAACCGCCGCGCATGGACAGCGCTCACCTCCCCGATTCCATCCTCATCGTCGACTTCGGCAGCCAGGTCACCCAGCTCATCGCACGCCGCGTGCGCGAGGCGGGGGTCTATTCCGAAATCGCGCCCTTCACGCAGGCCGAAGAGGCCTTCCACCGGATGAAGCCAAAGGGCGTCATCCTCTCGGGCAGCCCCGCCAGCGTGCCCGACCGTGACAGTCCGCGAGCGCCGGAAGTCATCTTCGAAAGCAAGGTCCCTATCCTCGGCATCTGCTACGGCCAGCAGGTCATGACCGAGCAGCTGGGCGGCGAGGTTCGCCCCGGTCATGAAACCGGTGAAGGCGGAGAGTTCGGCCGCGCGTTTTGCGAAGTGACCGAGGAATGCGTGCTGTTCGACGGTCTGTGGCAGCCGGGCGAAACGCACCAGGTGTGGATGAGCCACGGCGACAAGGTTACCCGCATCGCCGACGGCTTCCGCATCGTCGCCACCAGCCCGGGCGCGCCCTTCGCGCTCATCGCCGATGACGAGCGGCGCTACTACGGCACGCAGTTCCACCCCGAGGTGGTCCATACGCCCGACGGCGGCAAGCTGCTCGCCAATTTCGTGCGCCATGTCTGCGGCCTCAAGGGCGACTGGACCATGGCCGAATTCCGCAAGACCAAGATCGAGGAAATCCGCGCGCAGGTGGGTGACGGCAAGGTCATCTGCGGCCTGTCGGGCGGTGTCGATTCCGCGGTTGCGGCGGTCCTCATCCACGAAGCCATCGGCGACCAGCTGACCTGCGTTTTCGTCGACCACGGCCTCATGCGCATGAACGAGGCCGAACAGGTCGTCACCCTGTTCCGCGACCATTACAATATCCCGCTGGTCCATGTGAACGCCGAAGAAATGTTCCTCGGCGGCCTCGAAGGCCAGACCGACCCTGAAAAGAAACGCAAGTTCATCGGCGGCGCCTTCATCGACCTGTTCGAGGCCGAGGCGAAGAAGATCGGCGGCGCGGATTTCCTTGCGCAGGGCACGCTCTATCCCGACGTCATCGAAAGCGTCAGCTTCACCGGCGGGCCTTCGGTCACCATCAAGAGCCACCACAATGTCGGCGGCCTGCCCGAACGCATGAACATGGAACTGGTCGAGCCCTTGCGCGAACTGTTCAAAGACGAAGTGCGCGACTTGGGCCGCGAGCTTGGCCTGCCCGATGTCTTCGTCGGCCGTCATCCTTTCCCCGGACCCGGCCTCGCCATCCGCATCCCGGGCGAGGTCACCAAGGAACGGTGCGACATCCTGCGCAAGGCCGACGCCATCTACTTGGAAGAAATCCGCAACGCAGGGCTCTACGATGCCATCTGGCAGGCCTTCGCCGTGCTGCTACCGGTCAAGACCGTCGGCGTGATGGGCGACGGGCGCACCTATGACAGCGTCTGCGCCCTGCGTGCCGTGACCAGCACCGACGGCATGACCGCCGACATCTATCCCTTCGACGCCGCCTTTTTGAGCCGCGTAGCGACGCGCATCATCAACGAGGTCAAAGGCATCAACCGCGTGGTCTACGACTACACGTCGAAGCCGCCCGGCACGATCGAGTGGGAATAGGGTCGCACCCTCGGGGACCCACTGGCGCAGCGGGGCATTGTTCCTCCGAAAGGGAGACCCGAATGACCCGTTCCAAGCTCTTGGCTGCCACGGCGGCCACCCTTGCCCTCGCGGCCTGCTCCACCACGCCGGATGGCAGAATTGCGAATGCCTGTGACAGCGGCGGCACCATCGGCCTGTTCGACACTTCGCGCGACCTGCTGGTGGCGAATTACGACAGCAAGCCCGATGTTGACGATTTGCAGGCGGTTGCCGGGCTTGGTTCGGTGCTCAAGCATCCCGACTTCGCCTGCGTCGATTATGTCGCGACTTCGGGCGCCTATGGCTCGCAGGGCGGCGAATATCTCGTCGCGCCGGAACTGTTCAACCTTGCGTTCGGCGACAATTGGCTCGACGCGCATCTCCAGCGGGGCAAGACCATCGATACACTTGCCGCGAGGATGCAGGCGACTATTGCCGAAGGGGGCCGCGTGTGGGTGGCCGAGGCGGGACAGTCGGATGTGACGGCGGCTGCGGTCGAGAAACTGCCCAAGGAGATGTGGACCAGCGTCCATGTCGTCCAGCACAGCTACTGGAACGAGAGCATGTCCTCCAAGGACGCGATGCAGACGGTGGTCTACAACACGCGCTATCACCGTATCCAGGACGGCAACTTCCCCGACAACGGCTCGCCCGCTTTCAACACTAAAGACGGCTCGCATTGGGGCGCGCTGCTGAACGACCCCGTGGTCGGCCCCGTCTGGGCCGAGGCGAAGCGCCTGTCCGACTTCCACAACCCCAAGGCCGCCTATGTGAATCCCGCTGTCGCAGCCGGAGGCCTCGACTTCTCCGACACCGTCGAAATCGCCTATATCTTCGGCTTCGACGACATGGCGGGCGTGGGTGATTTCGTCGAACGGTTCGCGTCCAACGACTAGGAACGTCGGCCCCGGCGGTCCGTTCGAGACCTGATAGCTGACCAGGAAGGGACCGCCATGAAAATCTCGACACTAGCGCTTGCCGCCACTGCCACCGTTGCCCTCGCCGGGTGCGAAACCATGCAGCAGACCTACACCGAAGCCATCTCCTCGACCTATACGGCAGAACTTTCGGGTGCGAATGAAGTGCATCCCGGCGACCCCGACGGGTCCGGCACGGCCGACATCAGCTTCGCCGACGAACTCACCCGCGTATGCTGGGACCTCAACGACCTCGAGGGCCTCGGACCAATCACCGGCGTGCATATCCATCGCGGCGCAGCCGGTGTCGATGGCCCGGTCGTCCTTGCCCTGAAGCAGGCCACGGAAGGCGGCTGGCGCGGCTGTTCCACCGAGACCGGTTGGGTGCAGCAAGCCTTCGACGAGGGGCTGCAGAACTATTACGTCAACGTCCACACGGTCGAATACAAGGCAGGCGCTATCCGCGGACAGCTTCGTCCGTAAGGAGGCGCACTGCGGGTGAGCGACCAGTTCGACTTGGGACCTGACCCGCGCGCCGAGGCGCTGCGGCGCATGCAGGCGCTTTTGGTACAGCGCTTCGGACGTATCGAGCGCGCAGCGACCGAATGGCGGCGGCCCGAGTGGGTGTTGGTGCAGGGCGTCATCGGCGCGCGGACCAAGTCCGAAGTCTCGAATGCGGCGACCGATCGGCTGCTCAAACGCTATGGCAGCTGGGAAGGCGTGGCCGAGGCTCCGCTGGAGGAGTTGCAGGCGGAGCTCGCCACCCAGACCTATCCCAACATCGCCGCCGAGCGGCTGAAGGCGAGCCTTACCGCACTCATTGAGCGGCGCGGGTCAGTCGACCTCTCGCATTTGGCGGAGATGGAAACGCTGCCCGCCATGCGCTGGCTCGAGCAGCTACCCGGCACCGGGCGCAAGATTGCCGCAGGGGTGATGAATGCGAGCACGCTCGACCGCCGCGCCATCGTCCTCGACGGGCACCACACGCGTATCCTCCAACGCATGGGGCTGGTGCCGCCAAAGGCCAGTACCGACCGCGCTTTCGAGGCCATCATGCCGGTCATGCCCGAAGAATGGACCGGTGCGGATTTCGACGAACACCACCTGCTGATGAAGAAGCTCGGCCAGACCTTTTGCAGGCCCGCTGCGCCCGACTGCGCGAACTGCCTTGCGCTGTCGCTGTGCAAGACGGGTGCCGAGCGGGTCGGGCAGGGCTGAGCCTCCATGCTGGACGAAGCACAGGTCGAGGAAGCATACCGTATTCTCGCGCGCGCGATGCCGGGGCGTACCCGCGGGGCCAAGGGGCCGAAGGGGCAGCCGGACGCTTTCCGCTCGTGCATTTCCTGCATGTTGTCGGCGCAGTCGCTCGACCGCAATACGGCCAAGGCTGCGCGCGCGCTCTTTGCGATGGCGACGACGCCCGAAGAGATGCTCGAACTCGATGACCGCGATATTGCGGCGGCGATAAAGCCGTGCGGGCTCTACAACAACAAGACGCGTTCTATCCGCCGTTTCTGCGAAGCTTTGCTGGCGGAGCACGGGGGCGTGGTGCCGGGCACGCGCGAAGGGTTGATGGGCCTGCCCGGCATCGGGCGAAAATGCGCCGATATCGTGCTCAGCTTCACTTTCGGGAAAGACGTGATTGCCGTCGACACGCATGTCCACCGTGTCTGCAATCGCATCGGGCTGACGCAGGCGAAGACCGCTGACAGGACCGCCGAGCAACTGGAAGACCGATCACCCCAATGGGCGATGCGCGACGGGCATTTCTGGCTCATCCAGTTCGGCAAGCGCGTCTGCACCGCGCGCAGCCCGAAATGCGCAGTGTGTCCGGTCAATCATTTGTGCGAATATTACGCCGCTACCACTTGAGCCCGGCGTCGATGGCTTCCTGCTGCTGCGGAGTGATCTCGAGGCCCAGCACCTTCTTGCGGTGAGGGAAACAGCCGAAGCGGACAATCGCCTCGCGGTGCTTGCGCGCATAATCCAGCGCATCGGGGACGAGTTGTCCGAACCTCAGGACCGACTCGTTCTGGTCCGCCAGCCATTCCGAATGCATCAGCGGCATCAGCGCGAATTGTGCACGGGCAGGTTCCATCGCTTGGGTCCAGCCTTCGAGCAGCATTCCTCGCGCGATTGCCTGCGCTTTTTCGTCCCAGGCATACGCCAGTCGTGTGCCGCGATGAATATTGCGCGGTATCTGGTCGAACAGGATTGCCGCGGCGAGCGCAGTTTCGGGGTCGCCGAGGAAGTCTTCTGCATCGCGCTTGCCTTCGCGTTCCAGCGCCTCGTCAAAGCGTTCGCGCAGCATGGCATCGATCTCGGGAGTGGAATTGTACCAGTGGTCCGGGTCGACTTCATCGAACCAGAGGCTCAGCAGCTCTTGGAAAATATCCTTATCCCGATCAGGCAAACTCATGCCTCAGGACGCGTCGGCATCGCCCATGCGGTAAGGCACGAAATCATCGAGCACGATGAAGCCCGAGTAGAAATTGCCCGCGCGGCTGTAGGTAGTGATCTGATCGCTGCGGCACAGCGAGTTGCCGCTGAACTTGCGGATCACGAGATAATCATTGTCGTCGATGGCATTGGGGTTGCGAGTGCGGTTCACCCAAATTGTGTCACCGCTCCTGTAGACCAGCGCGGTATCGTCGATCTTGGTCAGCGAGCGTGACCGTGTGGTGCGAATGCAGCGTTCCGGTTCGCCCGCGATACGGCCTTCGAGCATTTCCTGCAGCTCGGCTTCACCGCGGGTCATTTCGACCTCATCCTCTGCCTGGAGGGCAGGTGCAGCGAGCAGGCCGAGAGCGGCGGTGGCAAGCGAGAGGCGTTTGAGCATGGCGAGTCTCCTCATGTATATGAGAACATATATCAAACGCCGGGTGAATGCACGCTGAGCGGGCGTTTCTGCCCTTAGCCAGTGCCGCCCACGGTGATGCCGTCGATAAGCAGCGTCGGCTGGCCTACGCCGGCGGGCACGCTCTGGCCGCCCTTGCCGCAGATGCCGATACCTTCGTCCAATGCCATGTCGTTGCCGATGCCGGTCACGCGGGTGAGCACGCTGGGGCCGTCGCCGATGAGGGTCGCGCCCTTGATGGGATGGACGATCTTGCCCTTCTCGACCTTGTAGGCCTCGGTACAGGCGAAGACGAACTTGCCGCTGGTGATGTCGACCTGCCCGCCGCCGAAGCTGGTGGCGTAGATGCCGTCGTCGACACGGCTCAGCAGTTCTTCGGGGTCGTCATTGCCGCTGCGCATGAAGGTGTTGGTCATGCGCGGCATGGGCGCATGCTGGTAGCTTTCGCGGCGGCCATTGCCGGTCGCTTCCACGCCCATCAGACGCGCATTGAGGCGGTCCTGCATGTAGCCCCTGAGGATACCGTCTTCGATGAGCACGGTCTCGCGGGTTGGGGTGCCCTCGTCGTCGATGGAGAGCGAACCGCGGCGCTCGGCCATGCTGCCGTCATCGACCACGGTGACGCCGGGGGCTGCCACGCGCTCGCCGATGCGGCCCGAGAAGGCAGAGGTGCCCTTGCGATTGAAATCGCCTTCGAGACCGTGGCCGACGGCCTCGTGCAACAATACGCCGGGCCAGCCGGGGCCGAGGAGGACAGTCTGTTCGCCTGCGGGCGCGGCCACGCTGTCGAGATTGACCATCGCCTGCCGCACGGCTTCGTCGATGCCGTTCATCCATGCGCCCTCGTCGAACAGGCGGTCATAGAGATAGCGTCCGCCCATGCCGTAGAAACCGGTCTCGCGGCGGCCGTTCTGCTCGGCGACGACCTGGATGTTGAGGCGTACCAGCGGGCGGATGTCGCGCGCGGTGTAGCCGTCGGGCCGGATGATCTCGACCACGCTCCAGTTCGCCAAGAGGCTGGCCGAAACCTGCGCGACGCGCGGGTCCTTGGCGCGCGCCACCGCGTCGATTTTCTCGAGCAGCGCGACCTTTTCCTCGAACGGCACGAGGTCGAGCGGGCAGGCGTCGGTGTAGAGGTGGCGGTTGGTGCGCTCGGGCGGAGCGGCGAGCGGGCTGGTCGTCGCGTCGAGCAGCTTCAGCGTCTCGCCGGCGCGCTGGATGGCGGCGGGGCTGACGTCGTTGGCGTGCGCGAAGCCGGTGGTTTCGCCCGATACGCCGCGCAGGCCAAAGCCCGAATCGCGGCTGTAATCGGCGGTCTTCAGCCGTCCGTCGTCGAACCCGAAGGCTTCGGAAGCAATGAACTGGAGGTAGAGTTCGCCATCGTCGCAGGGCGCGAGCAACTTGCGGGTGAGCGCCTGCGCTTCTTCGGGGCTAAGCTTGTTGCCGTAAACGAGGGCGAGCGGGTCGGTAGCCGTAAGGGTCATGCCATCCATGTAGGGAGGCATGCGCCCAAAGGCGAGGGCTTACCGGCGGTGTGGCCGGCGGCCTTTATCGATGGCCGGGGTCGCCGCCTTCGGAAATGTCCATCAATTCGCGCTGGTCGACGCCGTCCGCCGGGCCGCCTTCGAGGATGAAGCGGCGGTCGCAATAGCCGCAATCGACATAGCCGTGCTCGTCGATCTTGAGATAGACCTTGGGATGGCCGAGGGCAGCAGGCTTGTAACGCTCGCCGCTGCGGATGTCGGTTGCACCGTCGCACCACACGCTGCGCGTGGTGACCTTGGACACTTCGGGAGGAGGCAGACTCATGGAACGCGCCGATAATGGGTTTTGCCGAACGGCTCAAGCGGTGGCGTTCTTGTTTTTCGAACCGACCTCCGTCGGTTCGTCCTCGCTAGACGTGCGGCAAGCCGCACCCGCTGCGGGCGGGCGGTCGCCCTTGCCGGGCCGCCCCCGGCCCGGAACTTGCGCTTGATAGCGATGCCTTAAGAGGCCAAGTGGCTGCGTATGACCACGCCTCCTGCCATCCGCATCGACAATCTCGTCAAGGAATATGCCTCGCCCGGACCGGGGGAGCCGCCCAAGCTGGCGCTGAAGGGCGTCAGTTTCGACGTGCCGCAGGGCGGGGTGTTCGGCCTCCTCGGTCCCAATGGCGCGGGCAAGTCGACGCTCATCAACATTCTTGCAGGGCTGGTCCGCAAGACCAGCGGCTCGGCGGAAATCTGGGGCTTCGACATCGACGACAACCCGCGCAACGCCAAGCGCTCGATCGGCATCGTGCCGCAGGAAATCGTCTTCGACCCCTTCTTCACGCCCTTCGAGGTGCTGGAGAACCAGGGCGGGTTCTACGGCATCGGCAAGAAGGACCGCCGCAGCAAGGATTTGCTCGCCGCCGTCCACCTGTCCGACAAGCGCGATGCCTATGCGCGCACGCTTTCGGGCGGGATGAAGCGCCGCCTGCTGATTGCCAAGGCGATGGTGCATTCGCCGCCCATCCTCGTGCTCGACGAGCCGACGGCTGGCGTGGACGTGGAGCTACGCCGCCAGCTTTGGGAACTGGTACAGGAGCTGAACTCGGAAGGCGTGACGGTGGTACTGACCACGCACTATCTCGAAGAAGCCGAGCAATTGTGCGACCGCATCGCCATCATCAACCATGGCGAACTCATCGCCAACAAGCCGACCAAGGAACTGGTCGGCATGGCGCGCGAGAAAATCGTCTCGGTCAGCGTCGACAAGGACCTGGGCGGCCCGATCATGGAAGAGGCCTTCCTGAAGGCGGAGGTCGTGAACGAGCGCCGCCTCGACATCACCTATGACCGCGACAAGGCCAGCGCGGGCCAGGTGCTCGCTCTGGTGCAGTCACACGGCTATGCAATCGAGGATGTCACCACCCGCGAGGCAGACCTTGAAGATGTCTTCGTGCAGTTGACGGGCGCGGGCTGAGCCGCGCCCTTCATTCCGGCCTGATCAGCCGAAGGTGCCCGGTCCGAGCCCTGCGTCCTTGACGCGCAGAACGTCCCATACGAACGGCTCGATTTCTTCCATCGGCGTTTTGCAGCAGCGACACTTGCCGACATGCGAGCCACCGGCCTTGCGCATATTCGTGTGATCGACCTTATGACGCCCGAACGCGCAGGCGAGCATACCCATTTTCATTGTTTGCGACCCTCCAAGATCCCGTGCGCCCCCACGTTTCCCTGTCGATTCATGCATATCGCGGCCTTGTCACATTTTAACCTTATTATCGGCGAATCGTTCTCTGCTTGCCGCGATGCGATTGGATGGCCATGAGTGCGGCCATGAGCGAAACGCATGATGTCCTCGTTATCGGCTCGGGTGCAGCCGGTCTCACCGCCGCGCTCGAACTGGCGCAGAGCAAGAAGGTTCTGGTGCTGGCCAAGGGCAAGCTGGACAGCGGCTCGACCGCATGGGCGCAGGGCGGGATTGCCGCCGTGCTCGACGCGGGCGACACGTTCGAGAACCACATCCGCGACACGATGGTGGCGGGCGGCGGCCTCAACGACCTCGAGACGGTCGAGTTCGTCATCGAACGGGCACCCGCCGCCATCGACCGGCTGTGCGAGCTCGGCGTGCCCTTCAACCGCGAGGAAGGCGACCTCCACCTCACCCGCGAGGGCGGCCATTCGCACCGCCGCATCGTCCATGTGAACGACGCAACCGGCTGGGCGGTGCAGGCCGCCTTGCTCAAGGCAGCGGAGGAAAATCCGAACATCACGCTGCTGCCGCACCAGAGCTGTATCGACCTGATCACCGGGCGCAACCAGAAGGAATTTTCAGGCTCGGGCCGCGTCTGGGGCGCCTATGCGCTCGACGAGGAGACGGGCGAGGTCGTGACCCATGTCGCGCGGGCGACCGTGCTCGCTGCGGGCGGGGCGGGCCGCGTCTACCTCTTCTCCACCGCGCCGCGCGGCGCGACCGGCGACGGGATTGCCATGGCGTGGCGGGCGGGCGCGCGCGTCTCCAACATGGAAATGATGCAGTTCCACCCGACCTGCCTCTACAACCTCGAGGTCAAGAACTTCCTCATCACCGAGGCCGTGCGCGGCGAGGGCGGGCGCTTGTTCAATCCGGTGACGGGCGAGCGCTACATGGAGAAATACGACCCAGAGCGCATGGAGCTGGCCCCGCGCGACATCGTGGCGCGCGCCAATGACGACCAGATCAAGCGCTACGGGCTCGACTATGTCCACTTGGACATCAGCCACTTGGCCCCCGAATTCGTGATGGAGCATTTCCCGACCATTCACGAAAAGCTGATGGGCCTCGGCATCGACATGACCAAGGGGCCGATCCCCGTCGTGCCCGCGCAACACTATACCTGCGGCGGCGTGAAAATCGGGCTCGACGCCAAGACCGACCTGCCCGGCCTGTGGGCAGCAGGCGAATGCACCGAAAGCGGGTTGCACGGCGCCAACCGCCTTGCGTCCAATTCCCTTCTCGAATGCTTCGTCTTCGGCGAGGCGGCGGCGAAGGACATCCTCGAATGCTGGGACAAGCTCGACGACCCGCCCGAAATCCTGCCGTGGGACGAAAGCCGCGTGACCGATTCCGACGAGGAAGTGGTCATCAAGCAGAACTGGACCGAAATCCGCCGCTTCATGTGGAACTACGTTGGGATCGTGCGCACCACCAAGCGGCTCGAACGCGCCGCCCACCGCATCCGCATGCTGCGCGAGGAGGTGGAGGATTATTACGGCCACTTCCGCGTGACCACCGACCTCATCGAACTGCGCAACCTACTGGAATGCGCCGACCTCATCGTGAAGAGCGCCTTGAAGCGGCACGAGAGCCGCGGGCTGCACTTCATCCTCGACTATCCCGAGACCGACAGCGTCGCACGCGACACCGTTCTGGTTCCGTAAAGCTGCCGGGCGATAACATCTTCCACGGTCAAATCGCGGGAGGATGATTTCGATGTTTCGCAAGTCTGCACTGGCAGTGGGCGCATGGGTACTTGGTGTTGCTGCGCCCGCGCAGGCGACACCGCCCGACCACGTCGTCATCATCGACACGCCATTCGGAGTGAGCGGCGAGACGCTCTTCGTCCTCCGGCACACGAGCGACAATCTTGGGCTTCACACCGCGCAAAGGTCGGAGACATGGCTTGTCGCCATCGATGCGGCGAGCGGCGAGGAGACGTTCTGGCCCGTCCATGCCGTCGAGCGCCACAGCGAATGGGTCGAGGAAACAGGCGGCGAAGTCTGGAAGGTGACCAGCGACGTGCCCGAAGAGGCGGTCAATCCCTACGCCATCCTCGCCGAGCACGGCGGAGCGACGCTCGCGGGCAGTCCGGGCAGATTCGATAGCGAGGCTCCCGCAGCGAGTGTGTCTGACGGCATCATTTCGGTAGAATATCAGCCCGACCGGCGCTTCGTCCTGCGCGCTGAGGAGGCACAGGCGCGGCATGATGCCGCGGTCGCGGCCCTGGCGAACAAGGTTGCGAATGTCGGAAGGATGGCTCCGGTGACGACCCGCGACGTCTTCCTGGGCACACTTGCAGGCGAAGCGACATGCACCTTCACCTCGCTTGGCTGGCCGCTCTGGTTAACGCCCGGCGAGAAGGCCTACCAGCCGATCCGCGTCTCGTGTCCGGCCTGGGACGGAGCGGAAGGACACTCGCTCATCCAGCTCTTGCCGTAGCAACCGGCAGCGTCCCGCTAGGGAGGGCCGCACCCGAAGGCGAAGGGCCACTGGGGCGCCGGTGTGCCTTGCCTTCGGATTTACCTCGGTACCGCCGGAAGGCTGGAACGATCTTCATGCCGCCACCGCCTGCGCGGACGGGTCGCTATACAGGGAAAAACGCAGCGCCTCCGAAATGGTGGAGGCCTGGGCGGCGCAAGAGGTCAGCCGTTGGCCGCTCCGCGCCGCTTGTCGCTGCGCATCGACCAGTCGTCCATCGCAAGCTCGCTGACGAGCGCCGAAGGCACGGGGATGAGGAAGGAAATGCCGACCGCCTCGCCCAACTGCCACGCGACCCTCCCGCTGGCCGAATAGCCGGGGAGCAGCGTCACTTCGCAGCGCTCGCCGATTTCGGCAGCGAGGTTGGGCGATTCAATCATGCAGCCGGCCTGCGACAAATTGCGCATCGTTCCGAAATGCGAAATACCGCCCAGCTCGAACCGCACGCTGCCGCGCGTGGTCATGCGTTCGGTATTTCTGCGTTCGATACTCATGGTGACCCTCTCACCCTCGTTCATTAGTATAGGAATTATTACTGCCCCCTGAATTGTATTCTTTCGACAAGGTGCTGTGGATATTTACTTAATCTTTACTATGAAATGACGCAGCAAGTGAGCCCGTTGGTGACTGCTGGACAGCGGCCCCGAATTTTGGCCTATTGCTCCTCGCAACAGGAGCAGGAGAACACGCGTGCCGAAGACCAAGGCCAACGGGATCGAGTTGCATTATGAAGAACATGGCAATCCGTCGGACCCGGCCATGCTGCTCATCATGGGTTTCGGCGCGCAGCTGACGCTCTGGCCCGACGAACTGGTCGAGGCGCTCGCGGCTGAAGGCTTTCGCGTCATCCGCTACGACAATCGCGATATCGGGCTCAGCCACAAGTTCGACGGGGTGAAAGCGCCGGGGCTGGTCAAGATGACGCTGATGTCAAAGATCGGCCTTACCCCGCGCGTGCCTTATACGCTCGCCGACATGGCCGCCGACGGTGTCGGCCTGCTCGATGGGCTCGGCATCGACAGGGCCCATATCGTCGGGGCGAGCATGGGCGGGATGATCGCCCAGCATGTCGCGGCGCGATATCCCGAACGCTGCCTCAGCTTCACCCAGATCTTCTCGACCACCGGCAATCCCAAGCTTCCGGCGGCGAAGAAGGAGGCGCTCCAGGCGCTGGTAACGCGGCCCAAGAGCGAGGAGGAGGAGGCGCTGGTGGAGCATGGCATCATGCTCGCACGGACCATCGGCTCGCCTGCCTATCCGGCACCCGAAGACCGTTTGCGCGAACGCACGCGCACCAGCGTACGCCGCAGCTTTTACCCGCAAGGGCCCACGCGGCACCTCTCGGCGATCGTCGCCGACGGAGATCGCAGCGCCATGCTTCGCGACATCAGCGTGCCGACGCTGGTGCTGCACGGCGAAGACGACCCGCTGGTGCCGTGCGAAGGCGGACGGGATACCGCGAACTGCATCCCCGATGCGAAGCTCACGACCATTCCCGGCTGGGGACATGACCTTCCCCTCGAACTGGTCGACCGGCTCTCGAGCGAAATTGCCGGACACGCGCGGGTCGCGACGGGCCGAGCCTGAGTTGCGACGAGTGTAGTTCGGGCTATGCGCGCATTCGGACCGCGGGTCGCGTGAGGCAAGGAGTCGGTTGTGAGACCAGGTTTCTTGTAAACGCTGGCGCAGTCAAAAGCTGCACGAGCTTGGAACGAATGACGCGTTAAGCGTGGCAAAATTTCCAAATTGCACGTTTGCGGCATGCAATATTGCATCATTTGACACACCGGTGGGACAGGTTCATTTTCAGCAACGGTCGTCGAACGCTCCCGCAGGTGCTCGATGGCCGGATCGACCAACGACCGTCTCCGCTTGAATGTTTTAAAAATTGGAAGTCGCGATCACTGCGTAACTCTCTGCGGCCGATCATCGCTTTTCGTCAGAAAAAGGATGATCATAATGACTAAGATACTTACCCTCCTTCTCGCTCTCGTCTGTTCGGCAGCCATGCTGGCCGAGCCACTCTCTTCCCAGTCCATTGTCGTCACGCCCGAGAACGCGCGGGCGCAGTTTGTGGAACGGGTCTCGCAGGACCTCGACCACCAGCTTCTTCGTGCTTCGCGCTGGGGGGATGACTATGGCGAGGGGATTGCCGTCGTGCGCTTCACGCGTGGCGCAGATGGAGAGCCCGAGAATGTCCGCCTCTATCGCAAGACCGGCACTTACGGACTGGACCGCACTGCGGTACGCGCCGTCAACCGCCTGGATTCGATAAAGACCGTCCCTGCGGGCATCGCCGATGACCAGGTCTATCAGGCGAATATCATTTTCGCCAACAACGACCGCAGCCTCGTCAGGCTGTCCGACAAGCTCGATGCCGAAGAGGCAGCCCGCCTCGCGATGGGCGGCAACGAGCGCCGCGTCCTTGCCTTCGGCTATGTGGCGCTGACCCCGGCCTCCTGACGGTGCACTCCTTTCCGGTCGGCCCCTCCCCCTAAGAGCATGCCGTCTGGAACGCCCCGGTGTCGTACCCATTTCTGCGGGAATGGTGCGCCGCCGGGGTTTGCTATGGGTGACCCAAATCAGCAGCCCGCATGAAGGGCGGCGATCGAGCGGGCGAGGTTGGCGCGCGCTTTCATCTCGAACCGCTCATATCCCCAATCGCTGAAATACAGCCGCTCGCGCGCGGCGAAACCTTCCAAAACGGCGGAACGCCCCTTGCGAAAGGCATCCTCGGGAACGTGGGCGTATTCGCGCCGTATCTGCCGTTCGTAGATGTCGAACCGCTCCTCGCTCGCTCCGAGGATGGCGAGATCCATGTCGAGGAAATGTGCGATATCGCTGGCGGCGCCCGGGGGCGCCTCGGGCATCCGGTGGCCTTCGGTGGCGAGAATCGCCGTCTCGGCAAGCACCAGCGAGGCCGCGCCGATGGGCGGATCTGTCTCCACGAGCAGGGCCGCGCTTTTGCGCTCGTTATCCCTGGCACGCGGATCGTAGATCGCGTCGTGGAAGAGGATGGCATGGAGCACGCCTGCCTTATCGTGGATCAGCGCCTCGATGCCGCGCAGGTGGCCGAGCAGCGCCTCGACATGGCTCCAGTCGTGATAAAAGCGCTGCGGCTCGGCGTGACGCTGTTGAAGGTCGCGCAGCAGGTCGGGCGAAATCGTGTCGAGCATGCGCTGACCCTACGTCCCCGGAGGATCCCCCGGCAAGAAAATTGCCAGCCCCGATTCGATTGATTCACAAGTCCGCAGGGCAATTTCTGCCCGCATAATTTTTTGCACCAATGCGTTTTTGGGCTTGCGCGAGCCGCAAAGCCAGCTTGGTCCACGCGTCGCTGCATCGCATCAATTTGAAAGGCAACGTTGCATGGGACAAATGCACGTTAAAATTTCGTTCACCCCCTTGCGCCCGACTCTGCTCTGATTCAGTATCTAGTGGTCGGTTGCCTGGGGGTACACACAAGACCTAGCGATTTGCACCTTCCTCCCCATATGGAGCAGGAAGCGATTTCGCCCCGGTCTGTGGAGAAAATGGGGAGAAGTAATCACCCCTTCCCGAGGCTTTCGGTGCTAGGCGGGTAGGGCTCCCGCCGACTCGAACACAAAGCGAACAGGCGAGGAAGCGCAGGCCTCGCCATACACGTACAGACAATGGTGGGGCATCATGGATTTCAAAGGCGGAGACGAAGCGGCGATGGGACTGGATCTTGATACGCAGGACACTCTCGAAGACGCTGCTCCCACCAAAGCGGATAAGGCTGTGAGCATGGCGAAACAGGACAAGGGCAGCGAAGAACTCGTCGCCGAAAAGGCGGGTGAGGCAATGGCCGGCGCGATGGCGGCGGTTGCCAAGGCTGCGGTCAAGGAAGACAGCCACAAGATCCTCGACCGCCGGTTCGACGTGAAGACCGAAGCCAGCCGTGACGACCTGCTGACCGAATTCGGCAAGGAAACGCTCGAAGACCGCTACCTGCTGCCCGGTGAAAGCTATCAGGACCTGTTCGCCCGCGTCGCCGATGCCTTTGCCGACGATGCCGACCACGCCCAGCGACTTTACGACTACATCTCGAAGCTCTGGTTCATGCCCGCAACCCCCGTTCTCTCGAACGGCGGCACGCAGCGCGGCCTGCCCATTTCCTGCTACCTCAACTCGGTGAGCGACAGCCTCGACGGCATCGTCAACACCTGGAACGAGAACGTCTGGCTCGCGTCCAAGGGCGGCGGCATCGGCACATACTGGGGCAATGTGCGCGGCATCGGCGAGCCGGTGGGCCTCAACGGCAAGACCAGCGGCATCATTCCCTTCGTGCGCGTGATGGACAGCCTGACGCTGGCTATTTCGCAAGGTTCGCTGCGCCGCGGCTCGGCCGCCTGCTACATCGACATCACCCACCCGGAAATCGAGGAATTCCTCGAAATCCGCAAACCCTCGGGTGACTTCAACCGCAAGGCGCTGAACCTTCACCATGGCGTGCTGGTGACCGACGCTTTCATGGAAGCGGTACGCAATGGCGAGGAATTCGACCTCCTCAGCCCGAAGGACGGCAGTGTCCGCAAGACGGTGGACGCGCGTTCGCTGTTCCAGAAGCTGGTCGAGACCCGCCTCGCCACGGGCGAACCCTATATCGTCTTCTCGGACACGGTGAACCGGATGATGCCCAAGCATCACCGCGAGCTGGGCCTCAAGGTCTCGACCTCGAACCTGTGCGCCGAAATTACGCTCCCGACCGGTATCGACCACCTCGGCAACGACCGCACCGCGGTGTGCTGTCTCTCCTCGCTCAACATCGAGAAGTGGGACGAGTGGAACACCGAGAAGCAGTTCATCGAGGACGTCATGCGCTTCCTCGACAACGTGCTGCAGAACTATATCGACCGCGCGCCCGACGAGATGGCGCGTGCCAAGTATTCGGCGATGCGCGAACGCTCGGTCGGTCTCGGCGTGATGGGCTTCCACTCCTTCCTCCAGCAGAAGGGCATTGGCTTCGAAAGCCCGATGGCCAAGGTCTGGAACCTCAAGATGTTCAAGCACATCCAGGGCAAGGCTTCCGAAGCATCCATGGTCCTCGCGCAGGAACGCGGCGCATGCCCGGACGCGGAAGAAATGGGCGCGATGGAGCGTTTCAGCTGCAAGATGGCGATCGCGCCGACCGCGTCGATCTCGATCATCTGCGGCGGCACCAGCGCCTGCATCGAGCCGATCCCGGCCAATATCTACACCCACAAGACGCTGTCGGGCAGCTTCATCGTGAAGAACCCGTATCTGGAAAAACTCCTCGACAAGAAGAGCAAGAACTCGACCGCGATCTGGAATTCGATCCTTGAGAAGGGCGGCAGCGTCCAGCACCTCGACTTCCTGACCCCGGAAGAAAAGGCGACGTTCAAGACCAGCTTCGAAATCGACCAGCGCTGGCTGCTCGAATTCGCCGCCGACCGCGCGCCCTATATCGACCAGGCGCAGTCGCTGAACCTGTTCATCCCGGCCGATGTCGACAAGTGGGACTTGATGATGCTGCACTTCCAGGCCTGGGAGAAGGGCATCAAGTCGCTCTACTACCTCCGCTCGAAGTCGGTGCAGCGCGCCGGTTTCGCCGGCGGCGTGGAAACCGACAACACCAAGGACGCGACCAAGTTCGAACTGTCCGCCGGTGCCGGGGAGCAGACCGATTACGAGGAATGCCTCGCCTGTCAGTAAGCAGGTTCGGCTGAACCATCGTCCGAGAGACAATTACCGCCCCGCTCGCCATGACGGCCAGCGGGGCGGTTTCGTTTTGCGCGGCTGAGTATCTGGACGGGCAACCCGCAGGACTTGGGAGGAGCCACGGCCCGCCCACTGGCAGGCTGGTCCTCAGGCCGCCAGCCGGTAGCGATTGCGGCCCTCGCTCTTGGCTTGGTAGAGCGCTTCGTCGGCCTTCCTGAGCATTTCGCCCAATACGGGCGCTCCCCCTTCTTCGTGCGCCACGATGCCGATGCTGACGGTGCAGCTGACGGGGGCGGTTTTCCGGCCGTGGTCAATATCGATGCGTTCGACGCCGACGCGAACCTGCTCGGCAAGTTCCAGTGCCTCTGCCGTATCTTCGACGCGCAGCAGACCACGAATTCCTCGCCACCGAAACGTGCAGCCAGCCCTCCATGCCTGCCCGCACAATGGCGCAGCACCTCGGCAACTGCCTGCAGGCATTTGTCACCGGCCTCGTGGCCCCAGCGATCGTTGAAGTTCTTGAAGTGGTCGAGGTCGAGAAGCAGTACCGCTGTGAGCCCGGGGGCGTCCTCGCGACGGGCGGCATAGTCGCGTTCAAAGGCCTGCTCGGCCCAGCGGCGGTTTGCAAGGTCGGTCAATGGATCGAGCATCGACAACTGCGTGAGCCGCGCATTACTCCGTTCGAGCTCGCGTGCGCGGTCCTTCGCCTGGAGAGTGAGCAAGGCATTGCGCCGATCGAGCCAGCGAAACCGCCGGGCAAGCACTCCGGCGCCGGTCGCGACCAACGTCAGGATCAGCAGGAACGTCTCCGCATAGCCTTCGGCCTTCTGCTGGAAAATCACAAGGATGCCTGACGGGATGACCACTGCGGCTATGAACAGCACGATTCCCCGCCTCCGGAACGGCAGCAGCGGTAGCGCGATGCCCAACATCATAATGACGCCTACGGCCATGAAGCTGTCGGCAGGAGGAGGAGCGAAGCCGCTGGCGAAGAGCAGCGTCAGGGAGAATACACTCAGCCCCGCGCCCAGCAGGAACTTCTGCAATGCGAGCCGACTGCGCGGTATGGCCAGGACGGCAAGCAGGACCGGCGCCGTCACCATCAGTCGCACGATGGCGACAAGGCCAAAGTGCTCGGGTATCGTGACAAGGTCGACGGTAAGCGAGATCAGCGCAACCAGCATGCCGAGCACGGCGAGAAAACGGGCTTCGCGATAATGCTGGTCATCGACCGCAGTCTCCAGCGCCGCACGCAGGTGCACGGGGCAGGCAATACGCTTGCCCTTCCACCAGTCGATCATCCCGGCTCCGTCGGAGTGAGTGTCGTCGCGCGCCCGTGTCATCTCTACGCCAATGTTATGCCATGCGAAGCGCTAAGCAATCGTGTCCTTTCCGCCCGAGGATTACGCATAGGAAAAACCCCGCGTGCAAATCTTGCAGGCGGGGCCTTCTTCATGACGGCTTTAGTGCCGGTCACGGCGTTATGCGTCTTCCATGACGGCCTTGTTGCCAAGACCTTCCGGGATGCGTGCACCTTCCTTCAGATAGATGCGATTGTCGTCGATCTTCTCGACGTCGTCGAGCGAGAGGAAGTGGTGCATGTCGTCGCTGCTGTCCGACTTGGTCAGCTTGATGGCGTCGTCCTGTACGTGGTCGACCGTGCCAACATGCTGTCCGCGACAGTCGGTGACTTCCATGTGTTCCTTGATACGTAGCTTCTCAAACATATAAAACCCTTTTGTTTTAAATTGCTTACACTTTACCAACGGGCGCGTAGGGGGATCGGTCCACGCTTCGTCGAAGCTCATGCACGGGTCAGTGAGGAGGGCGCAATCGAGCGCGTTCGGGCGAGAAAAGACGCGCCCTCAAGCAGCGCAACATGCGGTAGGGCTTAAAAAAGTTGACGCCCCGCCTACGAGAGACGGGGCGCCGGGGTTTCGCGAGACATGCCCGCAAAAGGGGAAAACCGGACACGTCCGCTTTAGCCCCGAAACTGTCTAACGCATCAACTGCCCGAAAGGGGCCGGGCCGCATCGGCTGCGGCGCGTTCATCGGGCCGGTCCGAGATTTCGCCGGGCTGTGCGGCGTTGTCCTGGTGGAGCGGCTGGCTGCCCAAGCTGTGCGTGGCGACGTCCTGCTCCATCTGGCCGTCTTCGTCGCGGGCATTGCCATACCCTGCCTGCGCTTGGGCCTGCTTGTTGATGTTGCCGGGCTGGTTGACCTCGTACTGGTCATACTCGGGCCGCGGGCCGCCGACCTGCGCGTCGAGCGCCTGCTGCTGGTTGCCGGGCTGCGCGCCTTCGCCGGGCTGTTTGTCGTGATGGGACATCGAAACTCTCCTTTGCCCTATCAACGGCCCGCGCCGTGTTGCCGTTCCGCAACTGGTCGCACGCGAAGGGCGGGTCCGGCGGGAAATAGTTACCCAGACCTTATCCCCACCGAATCATCCCCCCTTGCCTTCGATTCCGCTCCGTGATTCCCTATATGAGTCGCACACGCACTCACGCCGGAGACACAAGATGTCGTTGCTCGAAGCCAGAAAGACCTACAAGCCCTTCGAATATCCCTGGGCCTATGAATTCTGGAAGCGCCAGCAGCAAATCCACTGGATGCCGGAAGAAGTGCCGCTGGGCGAAGACTGCCGCGACTGGGCGCAGAAGCTGACCGAGCACGAGCGCAACCTCCTCACCCAGATTTTCCGTTTCTTCACCCAGGCCGATGTCGAGGTGCAGGATTGCTATCACGACAAATACGGCCGCGTGTTCAAGCCGACCGAAGTGAAGATGATGCTCACCGCTTTCTCCAACATGGAGACGGTGCACATCGCGGCCTACAGCCACCTGCTCGACACCATCGGCATGCCCGAGAGCGAATATTCCGCCTTCCTCGATTACGAGGAAATGGCCGACAAGCACAATTACATGCAGCAGTTCGGCGTCGACAGCGATGAGGACATCGCCCGCACGCTCGCCATGTTCGGCGCCTTCACCGAAGGCATGCAGCTGTTCGCCAGCTTCGCCATGCTGATGAACTTCCCGCGCTTCAACAAGATGAAGGGCATGGGGCAGATCGTCAGCTGGTCGGTGCGCGACGAGAGCCTGCACTGCGAAGGCATCATCCGCATGTTCCACGAGTTCGTGCGCGAGCGCGACTGCCTGACCAAGGCGGTCAAGGAAGACATCATCGACATCTGCCAGAAGACGGTGCGACTGGAGGACAACTTCATCGACCTCGCCTTCGAGATGGGCCCCGTGTCCGGCATGACGGCGAAGGATATCAAGAAGTACATCCGCTACATCGCCGACTGGCGCCTGGGGCAGCTGAACCTCGACCCGATCTACATGGTTGATGACCACCCGCTCCCCTGGCTCGCCCCGCTGCTGAACGGTGTGGAGCACGCCAACTTCTTCGAAACCCGCGCGACCGAATATTCGAAGGGCGCGACCAAGGGCAACTGGAACGACGTGTGGTCGAGCTTCGACAAGCGCCAGAAAGCCAAGGCCGCGAACGAGGAAGAGGCCGAGACCGACGGCCCGGGCCTGTTCGAGGACGGCGAAGGGGCTGTGGCTGCGGAGTAGGTAGAAATGAATCCAATCGAGAAGATTGGGGCCTACGACTTAATTGTCACGCTTATTCCAGGTCTAATACTGGCCGAAGCATTGCGGACTGCCGGCGTGCCTATTGTCAGTTCTGAAGCTCTGGCTGCCTATGGCGTAACGTCATACATTTTAGGCCTTCTCGCTAGCAGAGCGGGGTCTCTTTTGGTTTCTAAGATCGCTAAGAGATTTCGGTCGGGACCATCTGAGACAGATTGGTACGGTACATTTGTGGCCGCCGAAAAGGCAGATCCAAAAATTCAAACGCTAGTCCAAGTTGCCAATGGTTATCGGTCGCTATGTGGCGGGGTAGTCGTCTATTTCGGAGTTTTAGCTTCGTGGGGAATTGCCGAAGCAATCGGACTAAAAGATCCACTCCGGATGCATTTGGCGGTGGCAGCCCTCGGAATCCTGTTTTTCGTGTCTTACGTGAAGCAAAACAATTACATCTCCGAGCGGACGAAGGCGAACAAAGGTGGCTGAATTAACAATATTTGACGTGCAACATGGTTCATGTGCGCTCTTTACTGCGGACACCGGAAGAACCATTTTAGTTGATTGCGGCACAAACGGAAAATCTGGCTGGACGCCGACAATCGAACTGCAACGACGGGGTATTAAGACCCTCGATATGCTCGTGATCACGAACTATGACGAGGATCATGCAAATGGGTTGCCCGAGCTTCGTAACTCCGGAATCTCCATCTCTTCCCTTTGGCGGTCGAAGAATGTCACCACTGACGAGATTTGCCGTCTCAAATCTGACGATGGGATGGGGCCCGGTATCCGAGAACTCGTAAGCATGGCTGACCAATATACAGGCGAGTATAAGCCAGTTGATTACGGTGCTCTCGAACGAGAAATGTATTACAATCCGTCAGGATCATTTGGCGATGAAAATAACATGAGCGCTGTGACCTTGTTCAAAGTTCACGGCGTAAAATTTGTGTTTCCCGGAGACATGGAGCGTGCAGGCTTTGACCTCATTATGAAACGTTCTGAATTCCGTAATAGCGTCAATGATTGCGGAGTGCTTCTGGCACCACATCACGGGCGAGAAGGTTCCGTCCATCCCGAATTCCTAAAATGCGCTAACCCCTATTGGACTGTCATATCGGATTGCGAACTCAAGCACTTAACGCAAGAAACGCAGTCGGCGTATTACAATGCTAGCCGCGGAGCGGTTTTCAGAGATCGCGAGAGAAAGGTGCTAACCACCCGCGAGGATGGAGATATTACTTTCAATATTTCTTCCGGTGGTTGGTCGGCATCTTGATTGTCAGGTTGATGCGAGATTTCATCGTTCAGCTATGCCGCAATGGAATGGGGTAAGGACGATGGCAGGCCTAGTGCTTGTTCGGGCTGCGACCAGCCGACCGCAAGGGCGACCGCCCGCCCGCAGCGGGTGCGGCTTGCCGCACGTCTAGCGATGACGAACCCGCGGAGGCGGGTTCGAAACACAAAGAATCCTCAACACCATTCGCGCCTCTCCGCGCCCCAGCCCATTTCCTCGGCCAGCCCTGCGCTGACCATGTGCTCTGCCAAGAGGTCGTCGCCGCGGCGGGCTTCGCGTAGTTCGCGGCCCCAGCGGTCGCGCGGGGGATTATCGCCGCCGGTCCAGGTGAAGCGGCCGCGGGCGAGCCAGCGGTGGAGTTCGTCCTTGGCCTCGCGGGCTTTGGCGCGTTCGTATTTGCAGGCCCCGTCCATCTCGGGCGCGTCGTAGCCGGTCAGGCGCACGCGGCGCTGGCCTATCGCCAGCGTGTCGCCGTCGATCACGCAAGGCCCGCTGCCGGGCATGCCGCAGGGGCGGAAGGCTATCGCCACCTCGCTCTGCGGCGGGAGTGTGGGCGGGAACAGCTGGTCCTTGGACAGGAACCAGCCGATGGCGAGCGCGAAGACGAGCGCCGTCACCAAGGCTCCCTTGCCGGGCAAGCGCCTGCGCCTCGCCCGCTTCCATTTCGTGTTGCGCACTCGCGGCCTGTTCGGCGCCGGGCGGCGGCGGAAGGCGGGGGTGGGCGGTCTGCGGCTCATCGCGGCCACGATAACGCGCAGGGGCGCTCGCTCAAACCCTTGCCTTGCGCGCTGCCGGGGCTAGTCACTTGGCACAAGGCGTCCGGAAAATCGGTGCGGGGGCAATGACAGAATACCTCATCTACTATCTCATCGCGGTGAATTTCATCGCCTTCGCCGCCTTCGGTATCGACAAGTCCCTGGCAGAAAGCGGCGGCCGCCGGATCCGCGAGGACACGCTCATCTTCCTCGCCTTCATCGGCGGCTTGCCCGGGGCCTATGCCGGCCGCGCGGCCTTTCGGCACAAGACCCGCAAGAAGAGCTTTTCCGACCGGCTGTTCGTGACCGGCGTACTCCAGCTTTGCGGGGCGGTAGCGATTGGCGCCATGCTCTTCTCGGGCCAATCGCTGCCCGGCATGACACTGTTCGAGACCGAAGAGGAGAAGGCCGCCCGTCTCGCGGTCGAGGCTTCGGTCCATTACGCCGGCTGCAACCAGGTGCGCGCCGCGGGCAAGGCGCCGCTCTATCGCGGCCAGCCCGGCTACCGTGAAGGAATGGATGGCGATGGCGACGGCGTTGCCTGCGAGCCGCATTACTGACGCTGATCCCGCAAGGCGCTCTCCTGCCCGAGCGCTGCTGCCGCTTTCCGGCAATGGGGGGCTTTTCGCGCAATTTCGGGCCCGCGCCCGAAATTTGATCTTGCGCAAAGCGGCGCCCTCCACGCCGCGCTAGAAGGGGTTTCAACACGAACGGAAAGGACCCACAGATGTCGCAGCACACCCCCAACGCCCTCACCGAAATCTTCAAGCGCGAACGCGACCTCGTCACGCGGCTCAAGCAGGAGGATGGCCATTTCGCCCGTCTCGCGGACGATTATCATGATGCCAATCGCGCGGTTCACCGCATCGAGGCGGAGGCGGAAGCTGCGAGCGACGAGCGCACCGAGCAGCTGAAGAAGAAGCGTCTCGGCCTGCTCGACGAGATCACCGCGATCGTCGCGCGCGAACGCGGCGCAGCCTGAGGGTACGGCGCAAGGAGAAACGGCCCGCGTCCCTTCGGGAGGCGGGCCGCTTGCTGTGGGTGGGTATGTCCCGAGGGGCGATTGGTATGGCACCGGTCGCTCCCGCCGCCTCACCCCTGCCGCTATCGGCCAGGCCCTAGAACAAGAGCGTCTTGGGATCGGGCATCGGTTCCTGCTTCGAAGCTTTCACAAGGCTCAGCACGCTGCGCACCCCGAACCAGATGGCAATCAGCGGGAACAGGAAAAAGCCGATAATCACGAACATCAGCACCACGGCCGCGATGCTCGCGAGGAAAGAGAACCAGAAGGTGCGGATGAGATAAGTGTAGTGCGATTCCGCCCAGGTGCCTCGCGCCTCGCCCTCCCAGATATGCGCCAGCACCACGCCCACCAGACCGGTGATCCCGGTCAGGAAACTGGCGAGGTAAAGCGCGCCGACAATCACCGGGCGATTGCTGTCGACGCCCGATGCGTTGCTGCTGCGCGCCGGCGGCTGCGTGCCGAAACCCTCGCGGTCAGCGCCTACGTCGATACGACCGCTCTCGCGGGATTGCTGCGAATTGTCCATCTTGCGTCCCTCCCTAAGGTGCATGGGGCAGATTACAGGCTGCGGGGCTTGACGCAAGGGCGTGGTGTATTAGATAGGCAACTCACCTTTGAGGGAGAGTTCGTTTGACCATCATGTCCGCCATCCTGCTGGCGCAGGCCGCTGCCGCCGTCCCCGCCGATACCCCGCCGCCCATGCCCACGGGCGAGGAGATGGTGAGCCGCATCGAAGCGAATGATGCGCGGCTGTTCTGGGGCTTCTTCGAAGGCTGCGATCCCGATGCGGTGGCGGACCTCGTGCATGAGGATTTCCGCATGGTGCACGACCTCGTCGGCCTGCCGCTCGCCAGCGGGAAGCAAATGGTCGACCAGGCGCGCGAGGCCTGCGAGGCGCGTGCGCCGGGCGGCAAGAACGAGGGCTACAAGAACCGCCGCTTGCTGGTTCCGGGCAGCCGCACCATCAAGAAGCTGGGCGACTGGGGCGCGCTGGAAGAGGCGCACCACACCTTCTTGGAATGGCGCGGCAAGGAAAAGGGCTGGGTTCAGACCGGCGGCGGGCGCTACCTGCACATCTGGCAATGGATGCCCGAAGAAGGCCGTTTCCGCCTGCTCGAAAGCCTCAGCCTCGACCACGGTCCGGCGCCTGCCTATCCCCCTGAAACCGCTCGCTGACGCAGGCGAACCGCCTTGTGCGCCGCCGACATGAGCAGCGCGCGGGCATAGGGGCGGTGGAAGGGCACGAGCGCGCGAAAAGCGAGGTTCTCGCTGCGGGCGGCGGCGTGCATACCGTGACGCGCCATGATGGCGGTGCCGAAGGACAGGGTGGTGAAATCGGCCGAGGGCGTGACTGCCAGCCAGCAGCGTGTCCGGCCGGCGAAATCCTCGAGGAGGATCTCGTTCTCGCGGCGCTCGACCTGAGTCCACGCCGCGAAGTTCTGCGCCGCTCCCATCGCCAGCAGCAAAGCTTCTCCATCGGTCCCGCCACGACCGATGGCCGCTAACGCCAGCCGCTCTGCGCGGAACGCCTTGCTGGTGAAGAATGCTTCGATGAGGTGGGCGAGGCCGATGCCGGCCGCCACATCGCAATCCCAGCGATCGACATAGGCGCGCTCGCCCGGCGCGGTGAGCAGCAGGCTTTCGGGAGGCCGCGTCCCCTCGCGGACGCGGCCTACCAGCCCCATGCGGGCGGTGGCGGTGCGACCGCTTCGCTGGCGTCGAACTCGACGCGGAACAGGCGGGTGGGGTCGTTGCGGCGGGTGAGCTGGTAGACAAAGCGCGCGTCCTCGTCGCTCGCCGGGTCGACTTCGACGCGCCAGACATTGGTCAGCGATGCGCCGAGGCCGTTGTCGCCGAACAGCGCAATCGAATAGCCGTCGACCGGGAAGTCCTGCGCGCGCGCCGTGCCCTTGTCTTGGGTCAGCCCGCCATAGAAGGTGACCGTGTCGGGCTCGCCATCCTCGTGGCGGTGGTCGTGCTTCAGTTCGAGGCCGATGGGCGTGGCGCGCGCGGCGTTCTCGATATACTGGCGCGAGATAATCCAGGTGCGCGAGCGGTCCCAGACCGGATTTCCGACCGAGGTCTCCAGACCGCTTTCGGTGTGGAAGGCGATGGCGACCTTGCGCTCGTCGCAGGCGGCCCAATGGGCAATCATCGCGCGGCCCTTCCAGTCGGCATCGCGCGCATCTTCGCTGACAAGCTGTCCGCGATAGGCCTTGCCGCAATGGCTCTGCAGCGCGTCCCAGAAGGCTTCCTGCGCGGAGGGCAGGCGCGCGCCTTGCGCAGTGGTGCAGGCAGCGAGCGGCAGCGCGGCGAGGAGTATGAGTGTGCGTTTCATCAGCCAAGCCTAGCGCGTCTTGCACGCAGCGAACAGATGATTGGCTTCCACCGCGGCCCCACGCCAGCTAGGGCGGCAGGAAAGCGATGAACGAGACCGACACCATGACCCTCACCGATGCCAGCGCCAAGGCCCAGACGCTTATCGAGGCGCTGCCCTATTTCCAGCGTTACGCAGGCCGCAGCTTCGTGGTGAAATACGGCGGCAACGCCATGGGCGACGAGGATGCCGCGCGCGAATTTGCCGAGGACGTAGTGTTGCTGAAGGCAGTCGGTATCAACCCGGTGGTGGTCCACGGTGGCGGCCCGCAAATTGGTGCGATGCTGGAGAAACTGGGCGTGGAAACGCGCTTCGTCGACGGTCTCAGGGTGACCGACAAGGCAACAGCGGAGGTCGCCGAAATGGTCCTCTCGGGCGCGATCAACAAGGCCATTGTCGGATCGATTGCGCGCGCGGGCGGCAAGGCAATGGGCATTTCGGGCAAAGACGGCGGGCTGGTCACCGCGCGCAAGGTCGAGCGCACAACCAAGGACCCCGAAAGCCATATCGAGAAGGCGCTGGACCTCGGCTTCGTGGGCGAGCCCAGCGCGGTCGACACGACCATCATCGAGACTGCGACGGCGGCGGGCATGATACCCGTGATTGCGCCCATCGGCACTGGCGAGGACGGCCACACCTACAACATTAACGCCGACACCATGGCGGGCGCGCTGGCCTCGGCGCTGGGTGCGGCGCGCCTACTCCTGCTGACCGATGTCGACGGGGTGCTGGACAAACAGGGCAAGCTCCTTACCGACCTCACGCCAGCCGACATTGCGGCCCTGCGCGAGGACGGGACCATCAGCGGCGGGATGATTCCCAAGCTCGAAACCTGCGTGACGGCGGTGGAGGCAGGCTGCGAGGCGGCGGTGGTGCTCGACGGGCGGGTGCCGCATGCGATGCTGCTCGAATTCTTCACCGCGCGGGGCGCAGGGACGCTGATAAGCGCAGACCAATAAGCGCACACTTGGGGGGTGGCGGCCTCGCGCGGCCTCTTGTAGAGGCGTTTGCCTACGGGACTGTCCTTTTCCAGACGGGGTTCGACCTAAGTGCTCATTACGCTCTACCAAATCGTTTCGATGATCGCGTCCGTCTTCGTGATGCTCATCATCATCCAGTTCATCATCGGCCTGCTGTTTGCCTTCAACGTGGTCGGTCGCAACGAATTCCTGCTCGGCTTCTACGATGGCATCAACCGCCTGCTCGACCCCATTTTGCGGCCCATCCGCAATCTGATGCCCAACACCGGCATGGTCGATTTCTCGCCGCTGGTGGTCATCATCCTGCTGCAGATCATCCTCATCGTCCTCGAAAACATCGTGTACGCCGCATGACCGCTGAACGTATCGACGGAAAAGCCTTTGCCGCGCTGCTGCGCGAGCGAGTAGGCGCGCTGGCCACGCAGTTCGAGCACAAGGCTGGCCGCAAGGCCGGCCTCGCCGTGGTGCTGGTGGGCGAAGACCCGGCGAGCCAGGTCTATGTGCGCAGCAAGCACAAGGCGACCGTGGCCGCAGGCATGGAAAGCTTCGAGCATCGCCTGCCCGCCGACACCAGCGAGGCGGACCTTCTTGCGCTGGTCGAGCAGCTCAATGCCGACGAGGCGGTGGACGGCATCCTCGTCCAGCTTCCGCTGCCCGGCCATCTCGACGACCAGGCGGTGATTGCCGCCATCAGCCCCGACAAGGACGTCGACGGCTTCCACGTCACCAATGCGGGCCGCCTCGCGGTCGGGCAGAGCGGATTCGTGCCCTGCACGCCGCTGGGCTGCATGATGCTGCTGACCGACCGGCTTGGCGATTTGTCGGGCCTCGAGGCGGTGGTCATCGGGCGCTCCAACATCGTCGGCAAGCCGATGGCGCAGCTGCTGCTCGACGCCAACGCCACCGTCACAATCGCGCATAGCCGAACGAAGGATTTGCCCGGCGTGGTCAAGCGCGCCGATATCGTGGTTGCCGCCGTGGGGCGCGCGGAAATGGTCAAGGCCGAATGGCTGAAGGACGGCGCGACCGTCATCGACGTCGGCATCAACCGCCTGCCTCCCGCCGAGGGCGAGGAGAAGGGGCGGCTGGTCGGCGATGTCGACTATGCGGGCGCAGAAGGCGTGGCTTCGGCCATCACTCCCGTTCCCGGCGGCGTGGGTCCGATGACCATCGCCGTGCTGCTCAGGAACACGCTGGTCGCGGCCTATCGCAATGCGGGCCTCGCGGTGCCCGAGATCCTGTGATGCTGCGCGCTGCCATACTCGGCCTCACGCTCGTTTCGCTGACCGCCTGCACGGCCACCGGCCCGCGCACGCCCTATGGCCGCTTCATGGAAGCGCGCGCCAATCCGGGCAAGGTCGTCGCCACCGAGCTCGCCTTCGCCCGCGCGGCGCAGGAAGACGGGCAGTGGACCGCCTTTGCCGAATATGCGGCCGACGGCGGACTGCTGTTCGGACGCAATGGCGCCATCGAGGCCAAGCCGTGGCTCAAGGCGCAGGAAAACCCGCCTGCTGCCGTCCAGTGGGAGCCGCACCGCGTGTGGTCGAGCTGCGACGGGTCGCTTGCCGTGACGCAGGGCGGCTTCGTCGACCCCGAGGGCCAGGTCGGCACTTTCAACACCGTTTGGCAGCGGCAGTCCGACGGCGAATATCGCTGGGTGTTCGACTTCGGCTATCCGCAGGACGAGGCGCCAGTGAAGCCCGACATGATCGCCTCGAATGTGGCGAGCTGCGACCAGCGCCTCGCCGCTCCCGCGGTGGAGCAGGGCGCGCGCGTTTCGACATCGCAGGACGGCACGCTTGCATGGAGCTTCCACCTCGTGGGCGAGGGCGAGCGGCGCTACGACGTCTGGCTTGCCGGTGAAGACGGCTGGCGGCAGGTCGTCGATGTGAACCTCGCAGCGGATCGCTCCGAATGACCCAGCTCTTCCTCTCCGCCTTCATCACGCTTTTCGTGGTCATCGACCCGCCGGGCTGCGCACCGATCTACGCAGGCCTGACCAAGGGCGCGACGCAGGCCCAGCGCCGCAACATGGCTATTCGCGCGACCTTTATCGCGGGGGTCATCCTGTTGATCTTCGCGCTCTTCGGCGAACAATTGCTGGGCGCGCTGCACATCGACCTCGACAGCTTCCGTATCGCGGGCGGCCTCATGCTGTTCTGGATTGCCTTCGAAATGGTCTTCGAAAAACGCACCCAGCGCCGCGAGGAGCGGGCAGAGAAAGTCGCAGCCACACCGGAGGTGGAGGACGTTTCCATCTTCCCCATGGCCATCCCCATGCTGGCCGGGCCGGGCGCGATTGCGGCCATCATGCTGCTGATGAACGAGGCGGACGACCTAGCGCAGACATTCACCGTCCTCGGCGCGCTGGCAGCGGCGCTGTTCATCACGATGCTTGCCCTGATCGCTGCGGGCCCGCTGATGCGGCTGTTCGGCGACAAGGTGGAAGCAGCGATCACCCGCGTGCTTGGCGTGCTGCTGGCAGCGCTTGCGGCTCAGTATGTGATCGACGGGCTGAGAGGGTCCTTCAACCTTTGAGAAAACGGTTCGCGATTAGCGAACCGCAAGGGCGGAAGCGAAGTAGAAGACTTAGCTGGCCAAAGGCCACCTGCAAGGCCGCCCGCAGCGGGTGCAGCTTGCTGCACGTCTAGCGAGGATGAAGCCGCGGAGGCGGCTTCGCAAAACAAACTACTGCAGGGTAACGATTTCGTCCCCGTCGTCGCGCAGGGCGAAGAACTGCATCAGCTGGATCATCAGCTCGCAGCGTTCGGAGAGCGTGTCCGCCTCCAGCAGAGCCTGCTTGGCGGCGCTGTCGAAGGGCGCAATCTGCGCGACACCGTTGATGAGCGTCTCGTCGTCCAGGCGCTCGACCGAATCCCAGTCGACCGAATAGCCCTGCATGGCGGCAAAGCGCTTCGCCTCGAATTCGAAGCCCGCGCGCTCGACGCTGGCGAGGACTTCGCCTTCCGGGTCGTCGATGAGTTCGGCCTCGACCTGGCGGAAGGCGGTGTTCACCTCCAGCTCCTGCGAAATGCGGAAGCGTTGCTCGCCTTCGAGCACGATATTGTAACGCCCGTCCTCCAGCGCCTCGACATCGCCGATACGGCCAAGACAGCCGATGGCATAGAGCGGCGAGCCTTCGGCATTGCGCTGCGGCTGGACCATGCCGATGAGCCGGTCCTTGGCGAGCGCGCTGCCGACCAGTTCGCGGTAGCGCGGCTCGAAGACGTGCAGCGGCAATTGCAGGCCCGGGAACAGGATGGCGCCGGGCAGCGGGAAGATGGAGAGGCGTCTGGTCTCGCTCATCCGAACAGCAATTTCGACAGGCGGCGGCGGGTGGCAACCACCCACGGGTCTTCCAGCCCCACGGCGTTGAAGATGTCGAGCAGCTTGGTGCGCGCGGCGCCCTCGTTCCACTCGCGGTCCTGTTCGACCATGGCGAGCAGTTCGTCGGCAGCGGCATCGCGCTTACCCGCGGCAAAGGCGGCCTCGGCATAGGCAAGGCGCGCATCCATATCGTCGGGATTTGCTGCGGCTTTCTCGCGGAGGCCCGCCAATTCGCCATCATCGACCTTGTTGCCCGCCAGTTCGAGCGCGGCCTTGGCGTTTTCGATAAGAGTGTCCCCAGCCATCGCCGGATTGGCCTCGACCGAAGCGAGTACGGCCTTGGCTTCCTCGACCTGGTCCGCCTGAGTCAGCGCGCGGATAAGACCTGCATGCGCGGCCACATTGTCGGGCGCCATTTCGGTGACCTGCGCGAAGATACCCGCAGCGCGCGCGGCATCGCCTTCGCTCAGCACCTGCTCGCCCATAGTCACAAATTGCTCGACCTGCTCGGCGGCCTGCGCCTGCGCACCGCCGGCATCGCCGCCTTCAATGGGAAGCTGCGCGAGGATCTGGTCGAGCACTTCCTTCAGCTGCGATTCGCTGCGGGCCTGCGTGAGGTCGGCCACCGGCTGGCCCTGGAACATGGCATAGATGGTCGGGATGGACTGGACCTGGAACTGCGCGGCGATGAACTGTTCCTTGTCGACATCGACCTTGACCAGCACCACGCCCTTGTCGGCATATTCGCCCGTGACCTTCTCCAGCATGGGGGCGACGGCCTTGCACGGCCCGCACCACTCGGCGAAGAAATCGAGGATGACGAGCTTCGTCATCGACGGTTCGACAACGTCTTTCTTGAACTTCTCGACCGCCTTCTGCTCGTCGATGCTCAATCCCATGCTCGCCACGTAAAACTTCCCTTCAGTATATATAACGTCGCCCGCCCATGTGGGTCCCGGCGCGCGAATGTGAAGGGGCCTAGGCGCTCGAAAGGCGCGGGTCAAAAAAGTGCATTTTTTGTCTTGCGAGACTCAAAAGCCGTTGCTAGTTGCGCGCCTCCCCACCGGGCCACAGGTTCGGTAGAGCGTCAGTGAGCGGGCGTAGCTCAGGGGTAGAGCACAACCTTGCCAAGGTTGGGGTCGGGCGTTCGAATCGCCTCGCCCGCTCCATTTTCTCCAACATCCTTAGTGTAACAACCGCCCATCGGCGGCCCCATGCCGTTGGTCGCATGCATATGCGGTTTGTCGCGGGCGTCCTTGCATGCCTTCGCAAAATCCCTATTCAGGCGGTTATGTTGTATCACAATATAGCCACGCGCCGCCGTCTCGCGGCCTCGCTTTCGCTCATCGCCGTCGCTCATTCCGTGCCAGCCCTGGCGCAGGATGAAGAGGCGCCGGACTCGCAGACCATCATTGTCGAGGAAACGGCAGAGGACGACCTTCACAACCGCAAGGTCGACAAGGACGGAACGATCATCGTGACCGGCTCAAGCCTGCGCCAGTTCGACCTGCTCGCGGGCGTCAGCGTCATCGAAAGCGACACGCTCGATGCGAATATGGACGGACAGCTTGGCGAAGTGCTCACCAGCGTGCCGGGGGTGACGGCCAGCGGTTTCGCGCCCGGTGCCTCGCGCCCGATCCTGCGCGGCTTCTCGGGCGAGCGCGTCAAGGTGCTGGTCGACGGTATCGGCGCGATCGACGTCTCGAACACCAGCGCCGACCATGCCGTCTCCATCGACCCGCTGACCGCCGAATATGTCGAGGTCCTGCGCGGTCCTGCCGTGCTGCTCTACGGCAGCCAGGCCATCGGCGGCGCGGTCAATGTGGTCGACAAGCGCATCCCGCGCCGAATCCCCAACGAGGCCTTCCACGTCGACGCGCTGCTGCGCGCCGACACGGTGAGCGACTTGCGCGAAGGCGGGGCGAGTTTGGATATCCCGCTCGGCAGCGGCTTCGTGGCGCATGTCGACGGCAGCTATCGCCAGACGGACGACCTCGAAGTGCCTGGCTATCTCGTTGCTCCGGGCCTGCGCGCCGAGCTGCTCGAAGAGGCGGACGAGGAAGCAGAGGAAGGTCATCTGGACGAGGCCGAAGAGCTGCGCGAACTGGCGCTGCAGCAGGATTTCCTGCCCAACAGCGGCACCGAGACATGGACTGCGAATGCCGGTTTCGCTTTCTTCCGCAACGAATCGAGCCTCGGCGTATCGGTCGGCGTCTACGACACCTTCTACGGCATCCCCATCCGCCCCGGCGCAGGCCATGCGCATGGCGAGGAAGAAGAGGGTGGTGAACTCGAAATCGAGGAAGAAGGCCCCGAAACGGTCAACATCGGCCTGCGCCAGTACCGCGCAGACATGCGCGGCGACATTCGCCTCGGCGACGGGTTCTTCGAACGGCTGAAGCTGCGCGCCGGCTATTCCGACTACACCCACACCGAATTCGAAGGCGAGGAAGTCGGCACGGTGTTCGACGTGCAGGGCATCGAGGCGCGCGCCGAGCTCGAACAGAATTCGGGCGGCGTGCTGCGCGGCTCCATCGGCACGCAATATTACTTCCGCGATTTCTTCGCTGAAGGCGCAGAAGCCTATGTCGCGCCCAACCGCACCGAGCAAATCGCTTTCTTCGCACTGCAGGAATACGGCAATGGCGCCGTCCAGCTCGAAGGCGCGGCGCGGTACGAGAACACAAGCGTGGACTCGGTCCCGCTCGGGCTGGAGCGGAGCTTCGACGGCTTCTCCGGCGCGCTCGGTCTTGCCTACAAGCTCGATGCCACCATCCGCACCGGCGTGAACGTCTCGCGCGTTTCGCGTGCTCCGAGCGCCGAGGAACTCTTCTCGGGCGGCCCGCACATCGCGACGCAGGCCTTTGAAATCGGCGATCCCGATTTGACCCTTGAGAAAGCATGGGGCGGCGAAGCCTATATCCGCGGCGTCTCGGGCCCGTTCGAATTCAGCCTCGCGGCCTATCGCAACTGGTTCGACGACTACATCTATCTCTCCGAAACGAGCGAGGAAGAGGACGGGCTGCCGGTCTTCGAATATCGCCAGCAGGATGCCACCTATTCGGGCATCGAGGGCGAGTTGATCTGGAACTTCATCGATAGCGACAGCCTCGATGCGAAGCTCGATTTGCGCGGCGAATATGTCGAGGCCGAGCTTTCCGACGGCACCAGCGTCCCGCGCATCCCGCCGCTGGCGCTCATGGGCGCGCTCGAAGGCGAGAGCGGGGATTTCACCGTGCGCGGCGAGGTCGAATGGTTTGCGGCCCAGCGAGACGTCGCGCCGTTCGAGACCGAGACCGAGGGCTATACCTTCGTCAACGCCTCGGCCAGCTGGCGCCCGGTGCGCGGCAATCCGGCGATTACGCTCATCCTCAAGGCAGAGAATATCTTCGACGAAACGGGTCGCCGCCACGCCAGCTTCACCAAGGATTACGTGACGCTGCCGGGCCGCAATTTCAGCCTCGCGCTGAGGATGAGCCTCTAGCCTAGTCCTCGACTGCGAAGGTGAGGTGCGCGTGGTCGCGCAGGCGCTCGACCAGTGCCTCGCCGAGGAAGGATCCGGGCGTGCCCACGCCCCCTTCCGCATCGCTTTCGAGCAGCGCCATGGCGGTCTCGCCGATCATCCGGCTGGTCGAGCCGTAGCCGGGATCGAACTTGCCCTTCACGCTGTAGTGCAGCCCGCTCCCGTCGGGCCATGAGCCGATGAAGAGCACGTCGTAAAAGCCGTTCTCGCGCTCTTCCGCGCTCGGGCCTTCCCCCGGCTTGGGCGGCTTGGCGCCAAAGGGGTTCTTCATCAGCTCGACCGCAGCATTGGCCGCCGCCTTGCCCGCATCGCCGGGGCTGGTGAGCACCATCTCGTCATAGCGGAAGTCTTTCCCGTACGGAAAACCGCGCAGGAAATTGGTGCGGTGGACGTTCTTGGTGTTGATGGGCGCCATGACGAAGGGCGCGGCCCATTTGCCGGTCTCTTCCTCGTAGCGCGGGACCATGCCGCTGGGCTGGTCGGGTCCTTCGAAACCGGGGGTGAGCGCGAAGGGGTCGCGCAGCTGGCCGATGATCTTGGGGTTCTTCATCGCCGCCTTCATCGTCGCGCCAAGGCTGGCCGCGGTGCCGCCCGAGAACGTCCCCTGCATCTTGCGCACGCGACCTTTCACCCGCGGGGCAGGCGAGCCGTGGCGCTTTTCGGCCTCCTTCTGGAGCATCAGCACGCCGAGGTCGAAGGGGATGGAATCGAAGCCGGAGGAGAAACAGATGCGCGCGCCGCTGGCCTTTGCGGCTTCGTGGTGTTGCTCGATTTTCTCGGCCATCCAGGCAGGCTCGCCGCACAAATCGGTGTAGTCGGTGCCCGTCTTCACGCAGGCCTCGACCAGCGCATCGCCGTAAAGCTGGTAGGGTCCAACGGTAGTTATGACGACCTTGGTGCGCTTGCACATGGCCTCGAGGCTCGCCGCATCGCTCGCATCGGCGACAATCATCGGCGTGGTCGAGGGCGCGCCGATTTCATCGCGTACGGCGGTCAGCTTGTCCTCGCTGCGGCCCGCCATCGCCCATTTGGGCCCGTCATCGCGGCTGCCGTATTCGCGCACGAAATGTTCGGCGACGAGGCGGCCGGTGTAGCCGGTTGCGCCATAAACGATGATGTCGAATTCACGGTCAGCCATGCCAAATCTCCCACTTTGGGAGAATGTGTGCGCTGGCCGAAGCGAAGAGTCAAAAACGCAGCGTCACCGCCGCGCGCGGCTCACAATCTCGGCAGTGTGACCCCGCGCTGGCCCATGTATTTGCCCGCGCGGTCGGCATAGGTGACTTCGGGGCGCTCGTTGCCCTTGAGGAACAGGAACTGGCACGCGCCCTCATTGGCGTAAATCTTCGCTGGCAGCGGTGTGGTGTTCGAAAACTCCAGCGTCACATGGCCTTCCCAGCCCGGCTCGAGCGGGGTGACGTTCACGATGATGCCGCAGCGCGCATAGGTGCTCTTGCCGAGGCAGATGACCAGCACGTCGTCGGGAATGCGGAAATATTCCACCGTCCGCGCGAGCGCGAAGCTGTTGGGCGGAATCACGCAGACGTCGGTCTGGCGGTCGACGAAGCTGGTGGCGGCGAAATCCTTCGGGTCGACGATGGCATTGTCGATATTGGTGAAGATCTTGAACTCGTCCGCCACGCGCGCGTCGTAGCCGAAGCTCGACAGGCCGTAGGAGATATTCCCCTCGCGGCGCTGGGCCTCGGTGAAGGGTTCGATCATGCCGCGCTGCGTTGCCGCCTCGCGGATCCATTTGTCGGAGAGAATCGCCATGCAGCAGTGATTCCGCATGGCGAGCCCAACGGCAAGCGGGGAGGGGCGTTTTGTCCCCTCCCGTGTGAGCGAGGCCATGTGCAGATTATCAGGCGTCGGAGAAGAAGCCTTCCTCCTCCCAGCGTTGCCAGTCACGGTTGTAGCTGAACTCTATCCAGTCGTAGGCATTGTCGAGCACGCGGGTCTCATTGACTGCAAAGCTGGAGGAAGCGCCCTTCACGAAGCGGATGCTGCCGGTCGCATCATGCTTCAAAATGCGGATGCGCTGGCCGTCGGAAAAGCCGTAATCCGCCCCGCCCGTAGGTGTGCGGCGCAGGGTCATGTCGGCGATGATGCCGCTCGCCATCTGCACCGTCATGAATGGGGCGGCTGGCGCGATTTCGCCCGAGCCGGTGATGGCGGGCAGCTTGTACCACCCGCGCGCCCAGCCGCGGCTGGTGTAACGCCCGCGTTCGTAAGTGACGAGCGGCATGGAGACAGGGTTCGCCCCGCCATTGGGGAGGCGGTTGCCCGCGCAATCGCCCTCGACATGCATGGCGCAGCTGCGGTGGACATAGCCGGTCCAGTAGCTGCCCCACCATTCGAAGCCGTTTGCGCGTGCCTGCTCGGTGCGATGGTGCGAGAGCTTCAAGCGCACATTGGCGGGCGGGAGCTTGTAGATGCCCGCAGGCGCTCCGGGGACTGCTTCGGTGAGGCTCGCCACGCCATTGAGCGAAAGCGCGTGGATGCCGTTCTTGCGGTCGAGCCAGGCTTCGATGGCAAGGTCGGTATCGCGCAAGGCCATGGCATCGCTGCCATTGAGGCTGACCGTCGTGTCGATGGTGCGGATAGTCCCGCGCACCCAGCTCTGGAATCGCAGCGAGCGGATGGAGCGGAACTCGCAATTGTCGAGCACGGTGACGGGCGGCGGCGCATCGGCATCGCGGGTGGGATAGGCCTGCGCGTAATAGACCCCGTTGGCCGAGCCGCAGCCCAGCGCCATGTGGTCGCAATCGTGCCATGTGCAATTGCGATAGACCGCGCGGGTCTTGGCGACATCCTCCTGCGCCTGAAAGCAGTCGCCGAAGCTGCAATCGGTGGCCAGCACCTCGCAATCGATGCCGGGGTTGAAGGCGCTGCCGTTGGAAGTGGCGAAGCGGCAATTGCTGAGCACAACCTTCTCGACCGCGTTGGCCGAGCCCGCGAGATAGACCACCTCGCCCTTGAAGCCGGTCATGTCGGTGTCGCGCATGTGGATTTCGCCGACATAGCAATCCTGCACCCACAGTCCGCGGTCGGAAATGTCCCAGCCGTCGCCCGAGATGGGGTCGGCGGGGTAGGTCCAAGCGCCGGTGTTCTGCCGGTTGCCCTTGAGGACGAGGCGGTCGAGTTCGAGCCGTGCGATGGAGCGCTGGCCCTCGCCGGGGTCGGGAACGTCGCCTTGGAGGTAGATGGCTCCGCCGCGCCAGACCGAAAGCGTGGGGTCGCTGGCCGACTTGGCGACGAGTTGCCAGTCGGTCTCGGGGTCCACGCCGTCCATCGCACGGAAGTCGAGCGTGGTGCGGTTGGGAGCGCAGCCTTTGAGCGACAGCGACTTGCGGATGACGAGCGGGCGGCCGTCTTCTGCGCGCTTGTCCTCGACCGGCGAATAGCGCGGGGGGCAGTCGACGCGGTAGATTTCGTTCTCGAAACGCAATTCGCGTGCGCCTGCCGCATGGGCGTAGTCGATGGCGGCCTGCAGCGCGGGCTGGTCGTTGACCGCACCATCGCCTGCGGCGCCGCCCTGCTCGACCGAGAGCGAACCGGCTTCGGGCATGAGGCGGAAGATGCGGTTGTTGGCGGTGCGGAAAACGAAACGCGGATGTGCGGCGAGGAGGGGTTCGTCGCAGAGGCCATCGCTGATGTAGCTGGCCGCGCCTTTGCCGGGTTCGTCGTGCCCGGTGGAATCGAGCCGCGCGACATCGGCTGCGGGGCTGCGCCGTGCGAGGTCGCCGTAGAGCGCGGGTAGCGCCTGCGCGGCGCGGCTGGCGAGGCCCAGCGCGGGGATGGCGAGCGCGCTCATTGGGCGAGCCTGAAGGTGAGCGTGCCCGATGTTACTTTGCAGTCGAGCCAGAGCGTGGCAGCGGTTTCGGCTTCTTCCCACACTGGCTCGCAGGCATTGCCGGAGAACAAGCCCCACGGCGCGCCCGCGACAGTGAGAGGGTGGAAAGTCGCGCCGCCATCGGTCGAGCGTTTGACTTCGACGCTGCCCTGCCAGTCGCCCGACAGCGTGCAGAAGACCGGAGTCATTGCGGCAGGCGTGAAGGGACCGGCGAGAATGTCTCCGAATGTCGTTCCTTCGAGTGCGGCAGGCACGCTCGGCGGGGAGGCGTGGACCGGCAGCGGGCGCGTTTCGGCGACCAGCGCGAGGTGGCCGGAGCCGTCGTCGAAGCCGGAAACATAGGCGGGCGCGAAGCCGCCGGGGGTCTGGACGGGAATGGGGTCGCTCATCGCTTTCGGTTCCTTGGTTTGAATCGGATGAACCCATTCGGTTAACCACGCGCAGAGATGTAGGAAAATGCTTTTTGCGCCAGCGAGGTTTGCGGATAGGGCTGACGGCAGATGAGAACGGTCGTCCTCCATCCCGGCACACAGCACAGCAGGCAGACCGCGCTCGCGCTGCAGGGGCTGGACCGGCTGGCGTTCCTGATAACCGGCCTGTTCGACCATCCCGGCAGCCTGCCGCACCGGCTGGCTCACAGGCTTCCGGGAGCACCCGGGCGCGTCCTCAAGCGCGAACTTGGCCGTTTTGCGAGCGCTGGACTCGACCCGTCAAAGGTCCGCGCCTTCCCGCGCTACGAACTGCCCGAAAGGCTCGCGACCCGTGCGGGAGCAGTCGAACTGGGGCGGCGGGTGGATGCCGTGCTCAACAAAGCTTTCGGCAAACGCGTCGCGGCCATCGCAGCGCGCGAAGGACCGTTCGCGCTCTGGGGCTACGACAATTCCGCCTTCGCCGCTTTTGCCGACAAGCGCACGAGCCAGTGCCCAAAAATCCTCGACCGCACGATTGCCGACGGGCGCTACTGGAACGAGGAGGTCGAGCGCATCGCCGACACGCATGGCGACTGGCTGGCCAAGGGCACGCCGCGCTGGAGCGAGCAGCGCATCGCGCGCAACGATATCGAGTACGAACACGCCGACCGCATCGTGTGCGGCAGTCCCTTCGTGATGGAGAGCGTCAGGAAATACTCGCCGGTAACCGGCCTCGCCGAAAAGCTGGTGCTGCTACCCTATTCCTACGACGCCGGGCTGTTTGCCGGAGCGCCCGCACCGCCACCGGTTCCGAAAGACGAACCGGTACGCTTCCTCTTTGCGGGACAGGTCTCGGCGAGGAAAGGCGTCCAGCACATCGTCGACGCCATTCGCGCCCTGCCTAAGAGCGGCGCAAGACTGACGCTGGTCGGGCCCGTCATGGTGCCCGAGAAACTGCTCGCGCCTGTTGCCGACCGCATCGACATCCTCGGGTCCGTCCCCCGGCCCGAGATGCCCGTCATCATGCGCCGACACCACGCGCTGGTCTTTCCGAGCCATTGCGAGGGTTCGGCCATCGTGCTCATCGAGGCGATGGCCTCGGGCCTCGCCATCATCCAATCCGCCGCCGCCGGTCTGGGTGCGAGCGATAGGAGTGGCATCGTGATGGAAAGGCCGAACGCGGCGCAGGTGGAACAGGCGATGACGCGGCTCATCGAGGACCGCGAACTGCTCCACGAAATGCGGCTGGCGGCGATGGAAGAGGCGAAGCTGCGCGACTTTGCTGCCTATCGCAGCCACATCGACGCGCTGCTCATCGAGATGGGCGTCTAGCCGAGCAGGCGCTCCAGTCCCTCCTCGAACCGGTCCACCACCGACTCTTTCGACCAGGCCGTCCGCGCACGTTCGGCAGCGGCGCGCCCCATCGTCTCGCGATAGTCGGGATGCGCTGCCAGCGCCTCGAGGGCCGAGACAATCGCCTCGGGCATTTCGGGCGGGACCACGATGCCGCAGTCGACCAGCTCGCGCGCGATGCCGGTGCCGGGGCGCACGGTGGCAATCACCGGCCTGCCGCTCGCCAGCATGTTCCCGAGCTTGGAGGGCAGCACGAGGTCGGCGGCATCGTGCAATTGCGGCAGCAAGTGGATGTCCGCCATGGTCAGCAAATCGCCGATGCGATGTTCGGGCTGCAGGTCACGGAAGATGACGTTCCCAAGTCCGCTCGCAAGCTGCTCGAGATTCTTGCGGTTCGGCCCCTCGCCGCAAATCACGAAGACGATATCCTCCCGCTCCTGCATCAGCCGCGCCGCTTCGATGACCACGTCGAGCCCCTGCTTGTTCGCGATATTGCCCGAGTAAAGAGCGACCGTCTTGCCTTCCAAGCCCCACTCGCGCCTGAAGGCCGACCCATCACCCTGCACAATCGCAGCGGTATGGTTCGCCCAGTTGCGCATCTCGAGGATGCGGTCCTTCGCCACCCCCTTGCTTTCGAGCAGCTGGCACATCGGATGGCTGATGGTGGATACGAGGTTCGCCGAATGCAGCATCCGGTCCTCGAAGCGTGCGGCAGCGACAGCGGCGCGGCTCTCGCGCTCGATAAGCCCGGTGGCGAGCGCGGCACCGACCTCGAAATCCTGCACATGCAGCCACAGCGGCACGTCGGCCCTGCGCGCCATGCGCAGCGCAACCGGCGCGGCAACCATCGACGGGGCGACCGTGAACACGAGGTCCGGCGGCGTCGCGCGACGCAATTTGCGCGCCGCCGGATAGGCGCTGCTGGCAAAACTCGCATGGTGCGCGACCCGCCGCGAACCGGTCGGATTGGCGGGAATGTAATGCGGGCAGCGCGTCACCGAAACGCCGTTCTCGACGCTTGTCTTCCACCGCCGCTCGAACCCGTCGAACAGTTTCCAGTCGGGATAATAGGGCTGCCCGACCACCGCATCGACCGAGTGGCCGCGTTCGACCAGCGCTTCGGCCAAGCCGGCCGAATAGGGCCCGATGCCGATCGGCTCGGGCGCATAATTCAGCCCGATGAAAAGGATTCTGCGCGGGGTCACCAATCAGGCCGCGTGAAGCTTGCCGGTTCCCCGCGCCCCGCCGTCCTTCGCGCTGAGCCCGTCGAAAATCGCATCGATAATGGCCGCCAGCTTGCCTTCGGACAGCCGCTCGCCGATCATGGCGATGAGGTAGGGCTGGATATAGCCGATGACCATCTGGTTGATGATCGAACGCGCATCGTCGACGTCCATGCCTGCAAGATGACCGTCGGCCTGCGCTTCGACAATGAGTTCGCACAAATAATGGTCGGCAAGGTCGATATAGCTTTGCGCATATTCGAAATAGCGTTCGCCCATCTCGACATAGAGGCGGAAGGTGGCCGGGTCCTCCTGGAAGTTCTGCCGCAGCAGCGCGAACCGGCGGGCGAAGAACTCGTACATCTTGCGGCGCGGCGGCAGGTCTGTCCCCATCACCTCGTCCATCATCGCAATCTTGGGTGCGAACCATTCGGCAGTGATCGCGTCGAGCAAATCGCCTTCCTCGGGGAAGACTGCCTCCATCCGGGCACGCGCCACGCCGAGTTCGGCGGCCAGCCGCAACCGGCTCACCTCCTCGCCGGTGCGTTCGAGCAAGGCCATCGCCTCGCGTGCGAAACGCTGGCGTTGCTGCTCGATATCCTTGTCGCTCACGCTGGCGCTCCCTTGGCGAATAGGCGGAGGGTCAATGTAGCCAATCGAGGGGAGGGTTAAACCCCTGCGTGGCCCAAAATCAGCCGTTTTTCTTCGGCGGCATCGGGATGAAGGCCGAGGTGCGGCGCTTGTATTCCTCATATCCCGGTCGGGTATGCTTCATACCCTTCTCCAGCAGCGCTGCGCCCGACCATTTGACCAGCGTGAAGGTGAGGAAGAGCGGGCCGATCACGGTCCATGCGGCAACTTCCCAGCTCACGCTCGCAGCGACCAGCCAGATGCCCCACCAGGCGCAGGCATCGCCGAAATAGTTGGGATGGCGGGTATAGCGCCAGAGGCCGGAGTCCATCACCTCGCCCTTGTTGGCAGGGTCGGCCTTGAAGCGCGCCAATTGCCAGTCGCCGAGCCATTCGAAGGTGATGCCGACAAGGTAAAGCGCGATGCCCGCCCATGCGAGGCCAACGATCGGCGCTGGCGCTTCGCTCGACAGGATTCCGACTTGCGCAGGCGAACTGACGAGGAACAGCAGGAATGCTTGTCCGAGCCAGATCTTGGTCAGCGCAGCAAAGGCGAAACGGCCCTTATCGCGGTCTTTGCGCAGCATACGTTCGTAGCGCTTGTCCTCGCCCTCGGCCCGCCAGCGGCGCAAGAGGTAGATGCCGAGCCTGAGGCCCCACGCAGCCGTCATTGCCAGAAGCAGGTTGGCGAGCGCACCCGGCTCATCGAGCTGCAACCAGCTGGTGAAAGCCATCAGCGCCATGCCTGCGCCCCAGAAACTGTCGATGAAGGAAACGTCGTCGATCTTGACCGAGATGGCCCAGAGCACCAGCACCACTGCCACCAGCACGGCGGCGTTCACCAGCAACATCTCAACCATCGGCCTTCTCCTCCTCGATCAGGCGCTGCGCCTGTTTCTCCAGGATGTCGAACCGTTTGTAGCCGGGGAGCTTGGACTGCATGAAACGCGCGATTTCGGCCAGCGTCTCGCCATAGCTTTCGGTCGGCACGATGGCCGGGCCGAAGCCGAGCGTCATCGTCTCGTTGTTCACATAGGCGGGTACGATCGGGACATTGGCTGCGCGCGCGATGTGGTAGAACCCCGACTTCCAGCTGCCGTCGGTCGAGCGCGTGCCTTCTGCCGCGATGACCAGCGCGAGGTGTTCGCGCGCGGCGAATTCCTCGGCAATCTGCTGGGTGACATTGGCGCGCCTGCGGCGATCGACCGGGATGCCGCCCATGTCGAACATGAAGTTGCGTATCATCCCCTGGAACAGCGTGTGCTTGCCCATGAAATTGGGCTGCACGCCCTTTTCGGCCGTCGCGCCGATGAAGAACACGAAGTCCCAGTTCGACGTATGCGGCGCGCCCGCAATAACGAACTTGTCGATATCGGGCAGGTCCCCGTCGAGCTTCCAGCCCTTAAGCCGGTAGAGCACCATGATGATGCGCCGCACGAGGCGGCTCAGCAGCGTCGGCTTCCTGAAATTTGCGCGTGGCATTCTCTCTCCTGCCCTCCGGTTAGCAGGTCCGGAGGGGAAAGCGAGAGGGGCGTATGGAAATCAGACCTTGTCGCGCTCGGTGAGCGCAGGGTCGGTGTCGGGGCGGACCGGCGCATCCTCGATGCGGTCGTCGACCCCGTCATGGTCGCGGTCGCGCGTCGGAGTATCTTCCGCGGCATCGCTGGTCATCTCGCTGAACAGCGCCTCGTAATGGTTGATGGCGCGGCGCAATTCCTCGGTGGTCGCATCGCTCGAACGGTCGGCGATTTCATGGCCGGCGAGGTAGTGCTTGGCGACATCGCCATGGTCGACGGTGAGGTCGGCGTGGCGCTTCTCGAAATCGGCCATGGGATAGCCACGGGTGTTCATCACGTCGGTAAGCAGGCGGTCGGCCTTGGCGACGGCTTCGACCGGGCTGTCGACGAACAGCGCTTTCGCATCTTTCCAGTCGGCGGCGTAGCGATCGCGCTCGGCTGCGGTGAGGGGGCGGATGTCGAGCTTTTTAACCCGTTCCTCGCGCTCGATGAGGTCGGCCTCGGCATCGCGCCGCTTGCCATGCGTGCTCACGGTGCGGTCGTATTCGTCGCCGAACTTGTCGCGCAGTTCCTGCGTGCGTTTGCGCTGGAGGAAGAGCCATGCCAGCAACGCGCCGACAACGACGATAATCGCGATGACCGCGATGGTGACTTCTTGTCCTTCCACGGGAATTCTCCTTAGCCCGGTCCAACCCCCATGCTATGTTTTGCCAATGGTTGGAGGGGCTTGGAGGTTCCGCGGGGACTGCCGAATTCGCCTGCGTTCAGTAGCCCTCCGCCCACCTCACGAAAGCGGGGCTGGGCTGCTGGAGGTAATAGGCGACGAGAACCTCGACCATTTCTTCGCGTGCAAAGACATGGTGGGCGGCAGGAGGGCGTGACCGAATCGGAAACAGTCGTGCGAGCCAGCCACGCTTCTCATCGCAGTCTACTGCGCGCGGGCCATCCGAACCCTCGCCGGCGAGGCGCGCGTGGAAATGCGTATCCTCTGAACCTTCGCGCTTTTCTATGACGAACCCTTCAGCCTGTACGGCGGTCTGCATGTAACGCTGCGGGCCGGTGGACAGGATGGCGAATTCATCGTTCTCGTCGAGCGCCTCGAGGCATGCCCTGAGCTGGTCCTCCGTGTCGACCGGCCACTCGCAATGCGCGGTTTGCAGCTGCATCGTCACATCCTGAACACGCCGAATTGCGGCTTCTCTGGTATCGGCGCTTCTAGCGTTGCGGCAAACGCCAGCCCAAGCACGTCGCGCGTCTGCACCGGGTCGATCACGCCGTCGTCCCACAGCCGCGCGGTGGCGTAATACGGATTGCCTTCGTCTTCGTATTTCTGGCGGATCGGGGCCTTGAATTCCTCGGCCTGCTCCTCGGTCCACGTGTCGGCGTCGCGGTGGACGGTGGCGAGGACCGATGCGGCCTGCTCGCCGCCCATGACCGATATGCGGGCGTTGGGCCAGGTGAAGAGGAAGCGCGGGCTGTAGGCGCGGCCGCACATGCCGTAATTGCCCGCGCCGAAGCTGCCGCCGATGACCACGGTGACTTTCGGCACGGTGGCAGTGGCAACGGCAGTCACCAGTTTCGCACCATGCTTGGCGATACCCTCCGCCTCGTATTTCCCGCCGACCATGAAGCCCGAGATGTTCTGGAGGAACAGCAGCGGGATGCGACGCTGGCAGGCAAGCTCGATGAAATGCGCGCCCTTCTGCGCGCTTTCGGAAAAGAGCACGCCGTTGTTGGCGAGAATGGCTACCGGCATGCCCCAGATATGCGCGAAACCGCAGACCAGCGTGCTGCCGTAATGGGCCTTGAATTCGTGGAACTCGGACCCGTCGACCAGACGCGCGATAATTTCCTTAACATCGTAGGGAGCGCGGACATCTTCGGGCACGATGGCGTACAAATCGTCGGCATCGAACTTGGGCGGACGCGGTTCAGCCAATTGTACCCCGGTTGCGGCGGCGTAATTGTCGCCGAGGTGGCTGACGATATCGCGCACGATGGTGAGCGCGTGCTCGTCGTTCTCGGCCAGGTGATCGACCACGCCCGATTTTTTGGCATGGAGATCGCCGCCGCCAAGGTCCTCGGCGCTGATTTCCTCGCCAGTTGCGGCCTTCACGAGCGGGGGACCGGCAAGGAAGATCGTGCCCTGGTTACGCACGATCACTGTCTCGTCGGACATGGCGGGCACATAGGCCCCGCCCGCCGTGCAGCTGCCCATGACACAGGCGATCTGCGGGATGCCGAGCGCGCTCATGTTCGCCTGGTTGAAGAAGATGCGCCCGAAGTGGTCGCGGTCGGGGAAGACCTCGGCCTGGTGCGGCAGATTCGCGCCGCCGCTGTCGACGAGGTAGATGCACGGCAGGCGGTTCTCCTGTGCGATTTCCTGCGCGCGCAGGTGCTTCTTGACCGTCATCGGGTAATAGGTGCCGCCCTTCACGGTGGCATCGTTGCACACGATCATCACCTGCCGGCCCGATACGCGGCCGATCCCGGCGATCATCCCCGCGCCGTTGATTGCGTCCTTCCCATACATGCCGTTGGCGGCAAGCTGGCCGATCTCGAGAAACGGGCTGCCCGGATCGAGCAACCGCTCCACCCGCTCGCGCGGCAAAAGCTTGCCCCGCCCGACATGCCGCTCGCGGCTGCCTTCGGAGCCACCCAGAGCCGCGGCAGCGACGGTGGAGCGCAGGTCAGCTGCGAGCGATTTGTTATGCTCGAAACGCGCCTTGGCGTCGGGCGCCTCGCGGTCGAGTGTGGATGTGAGAACGGGTGCGGTCATCGATTACCAATCGCTGGGCTTTTTGAACTTGCCAACTTTGTCGGTTAGCTCATTGTTAAATTGGGCGTCTTCGAGGGCATTAGGCCCAAATTGGCGAATGAAGTCTGCAAGTGGCTTAAGAGCACCGCTCAGCCTCGTTTTTCTCGAACCGAGAAGAACAATTCTCTTTCCAAACTTGTCTTTGACCAATCTGATAGGCTCTTTCAAATCGCTGTCGTTGCTGATGATCACTGCGACATCAAACAGGTCATCTGCTGCATCCATGAGCAGATATGTAGCCAGATTGACATCAGAACCCTTTTCTTCCGTCTTTACGACGCGAACAGGTTTGTATTGGCCAGCTTTCCACGCAGCTGCGTCAGGCATTGAAACCTCATGCGTAAGGAAGTGTCCAAAATGAACTTCGATTTCGGGTATGGTGGCCAGAGCGCGAAAATAGGTCTCTTGCCGTTGCGGTTGTTTTGGATCGTGAGGCCGAGCGCTGACGCGGGCCGTGAAGTACCGTGTCTTATCGATTCTATTCTTCGGGAGTTGGCTGCACGCAAGCTGATGTATATTCAACCACTTGTGAGGCGAGCGTTTTAGGCAGGCGTAATAGAGATTATAGCCGTCGACATAAACTCTTGTACGCATTTGTGCCCCTCAAAAAGCAACGGCGACCACAAGGGTCGCCGCGCGCCCCGGCACCGAAGCGCCGAGGGAGATATGAGAGCCATATAGAAAATTCGGCGAGAAAGTCAACTTTAAGTTGAGTTGCCTCACCCCGCCGCCCCGATCAGTTCGCGCCCTATGAGCATGCGGCGGATTTCGTTCGTGCCCGCGCCGATGTCGAGCAGTTTGGCATCGCGCATGTAGCGCTCCACCGGCCAGTCGAGCGTGTAGCCTGCGCCGCCCAGTGCCTGGACGCTTTCTGCGGCCACGCGGAAGGCGTTCTCGCTCGCAAGCAGGATTGCGCCTGCCGCATCGAAGCGGGTGGTCTTGTTCGCATCGCAGCTCTTGGCCACCGCATAGGTGTAGGCGCGGGCCGATTGCAGCGCGACATACATGTCGGCGACCTTGGCCTGCATCAGCTGGAAGCTGCCTATGGGCTTGCCGAACTGCTTGCGCTCGCGAAGGTAGGGAATGACCGTGTCGAGGCAGGCCTGCATCACGCCAAGCTGCAAGCCGGAGAGCACCACGCGTTCGTAATCGAGGCCGCTCATCAACACCCCGACGCCGCCGTTTTCGGGGCCCATCACGTTTTCTTCCGGCACGAAGCAGTCGTCGAACACCAGCTCTGCCGTGGGCGAGCCCCGCATGCCGACCTTTTCGATCTTCTGGCCGATCGAGAAGCCGTCGAAATCCTTCTCGATGAGGAAGGTGGTGATACCGCGGCTGGCCGCTTCCGGAGCAGTCTTGGCATAGACCACCAGCGTGTCGGCATAGGTCGCGTTGGTGATCCAGAACTTGGTGCCGTTGAGCACATAGCCGCCATCGACCTTTTCGGCCTTGGTGCGCATCGAGACGACGTCCGACCCGGCGCTCGCCTCGCTCATGGCAAGGCTGCCGACGTGTTCGCCGCTGATGAGTTTGGGCAGGTACTTCGCCTTCTGCGCCTCGTTGCCCCAGCGGGCAATCTGGTTGACGCAGAGGTTGGAATGCGCGCCGTAAGAAAGGCCAACGCTTGCACTCGCGCGGCTGACTTCCTCCACCGCGATAACGTGTTCGAGATAGCCGAGGCCAAGGCCGCCATCGTCTTCCGCCACGGTAATCCCGTGCAGGCCCAGCTCGCCCATCGGCTCCCACAATTCGCGCGGGAACCAGTCCTCGCGGTCGACCTTTTCGGCCAGCGGCTGGATCTGTTCGTCGGCGAAGCGGCCGACGCTTTCACGGATCATCTCGGCGCTTTCGCCAAGCTGGAAATCGAAATCGGGTGTCGCGCGCATGCTCTCTCCTTGGGGCCATCGCGAAAATTCGTATGCGCGAGCGCCTCTAGCGAAGAGGCAGGGATGGGGCAAACGCGATGGTGCAGCTTCTCGCCCGCAAACCACCAAAGCCTTTGTCCTGCAGGCAAATACTGCCTAAAGAGGGCGGCGACGGCGATGTACCAGAAAGACAATATCCTGTGGCCTTCGGGGCAAGAGCCCGATCCTGCCTTTTGCGGCGAGGACGACCGGCTTGCCGTGCTCGCCGCTCACGGGACGGATGCGCTGCAGGACGATGCCGAGCTGCGCGAAATCGCCGACTTCGCAGCGCGGCTTTGCGGAACTCCCGCTGCCACCGTGACCGTGGTGGAACGCGAGGAGCAGCTGTTCCTCGCCCGGACGGGCCTGAAGGAAAGCAGCACGCCGAGCTCGACCAGTTTCTGCGCGCACGCGATGCTCGGGACCGAGCCGCTGGTGGTCGAGGATGCGACGAAGGACGCGAGGTTTGCGGACTTCGAGGTCGTGACCGGAACGATGGGGCTGCGCTTCTATGCTGGCTTTCCGCTCGTCTCGTCCGAAGGTGCCCCGCTGGGCGCGCTCTGCGTTATCGACACCGAGCCACGTCCGGGTGGGCTTACCGAGCTTCAGCGCGAGGGCATGGAAGTGCTCGCCAAGTCGGTCATGCGGCGGATGTCGCAGATGCGGCTCGGCCAAAGCGCGCTGGCTGCAGTCGAGCGGCGCGAAGACGATTTGCGCGATATGATCGACAGCGTGCCCGGCATCGCCTGGATGGGTGATAGCGAGGGCAATTTCCGCTATGTGAACGCCCGGTGGGAAGAGACCACGGGCCTCGACGCGCCGAAACGGACCGAGGATTGGAAAGCGGCAATCCACCCCGAAGACTGGGAGCGCAGCGTCGCCAAGTTCAACGAGACGGTGGCGGCCGGAAAACTGTTCGAGGACGAATGGCGCATCCGCATGGCCGACGGCTCCTATCGCTGGGTCCAGTCGCGGGCGGTCCCGGTCGCGCGTGAAGGGCGCAGCACGCGCTGGTTCGGCACGGTCATCGATATCGACACGACGCATCGCCTGTCCGAATCGCGCGATTTGCTTGCGAGCGAACTGTCGCACCGTATCAAGAACATCTTCGCGGTCGTCTCCGGCCTCATTGCCCTGCGCTCGCGCGGGAAGCCGGAGGTCAAGGAATTCACCGAGGATCTCAACGCCGCCATCCGCGCGCTGGGCACGGCGCATGACTACGTCCGGCCCGACGACGGGCGCGGGGCGGACCGGCTCAAAGGGCTGCTTGAGGACCTGCTGGCACCGTATGAAGGCGCGAAAGGTGAGAGGGTTCATATCTCGGGTGACGATGTCGATATCGGCGCCCGCGCAGCGACACCGCTGGCACTCATCTTCCACGAACTGGCGACCAATGCGGCGAAATACGGCGCGCTGTCGAATGCCGACGGGAAGGTGGAAATCGAAATCAAGCTGCCTTGCGGCGAAGCGGACGAGGTGTGCGTATTCTGGCGAGAGTCCTCCAAGTGCGAGGACGAGCGCGAGAGCAGCGAGGGAGAAGGCTTCGGTTCGCGCATGTTGCGCATGGCTATCGAGGGGCAGTTGGGCGGGCGCTTCACCCGCGCTTTCTCCGACGACGGATTGGACGTGGAAATCGCCTTCCCGCTCAAATCGCTGGGTCGCTGAGCGCCCTCTCGCCAAGCGGCTCTCCATTGCCTAGGGTCGCATAGAACGGGACAACGGAGGCTGGTTTGCGCGCCCTTTTTTCAGTTTCACTCGCTGTGGTTCTTGGGCTTTCGGCCTGCACTCCTGTCGAGGAGGACCCCGGCGGCGATGAAGAGGCGGCATCGACCGAGCCGAGCGACAGCCCCTCCGGCAAACCCGCTCCCGATACCTTCACCGGCACCGCATGGCGCGTCATGGCGGAGGACGGCGCGCGCTATGTCACCATGCTCGACGAAGACGGGACCTATCGCGACCTGCGCAATGGCGACCCTTGGCAGGAAGGCGACTGGACCTATGCCGACGGGCCGGGCGGCAAGCAGCTTTGCCTCAAGCCCGACCACGAGGACGGGCTCGAGCGCTGCTGGCAACCGGGCCGGATGAAGGGCGACACGATGATTGCAACGGGGCCGGGTGAACGCCGCATCGAACTGACTCGCGTCGAATACACCGTGCCCGAAGTGCAAGAGGAAGGCGAAGAGACGGAGTGAGTTCGCCCGCGCTTGCCTTTCAGCAACTGACCAAATCCTATGGCGCGACCGGCGCAGTGCGCGGGGTTTCGCTGGAAATACCCGCAGGGCAATTCGTCGCGCTGGTCGGGGCGAGCGGGTCGGGCAAGTCGACACTGTTGAAAATGGTCAACCGGTTGGTCGAGCCGACCGAGGGGCGCGTGATGTTCGAGGGCGAGGATGTGGCCGACCTGCCGCTCGCCGCGCTGCGTCGCCGCATCGGCTACGTCTTCCAGTCCATCGGCCTGTTCCCGCATATGACCGTAGGCGAGAATATCGCCATCGGGCCGCGGCTGGCGGGCGAGAAACTGGGCGAGGGTCGGATTGCCGAATTGCTGGACCTTGTCGAACTCGACCGCAGCATGGCGGGCCGGATGCCCGATGCACTTTCGGGCGGGCAGCGCCAGCGGGTCGGCGTGGCGCGAGCGCTTGCCGCCGAGCCGCACCTGCTGCTGATGGACGAGCCTTTCGGCGCGCTCGACCCGGTTACGCGCGACGCCTTGGGCGAGCGGGTGCGCGGTCTGCACGAGGAGTTCGGCCTCACCACGGTGATGGTCACGCATGACATGGCCGAGGCGCTGCTGTTGGCCGACCGCGTGCTGGTGATGGACGCGGGATGCATCGTGGCCGACGAGAAGCCCGAAGCGCTCGTCGCAGGTGCTGGCGGTGAAGTTGCGCAGGCACTGGTTGCCGTCCCGCGCCACCAGGCCGAGCGGCTAAAGGAACTCGGCCAGTGAACGGTTTGTGGACCGCGCTCATGGGGCTGGGCGACCAGCTTGCCGCGCATGTCCTGCTGTCGGCGGCGGCCATTGCGCTCGGCATCGCGGTGGCGCTTCCGCTTGCGGTCTGGGCGAGCCGGTCGGACAAGGTCGCGCGCGCTTCGCTCGCCTTTGCCAGCCTTGTGCAGACAATCCCCTCGCTGGCGCTGCTCGCGCTGTTCTTCCCGATATTACTCAGCCTGCGCAGCGTCTTTGGCGAGGGCTTGCCGACGCTCGGTTTCTTGCCTGCGCTGTTGGCGCTGTCGCTTTATGCGCTCTTGCCCATCTTAAGGAATGCAGTCACCGCACAGGCCAATCTCGACCCCGGAGTTATGGAGGCGGCAGAAGGTGTCGGCATGAGTTTCCGCCAGCGTCTCCTGCTGGTCGAGGCCCCGCTGGCCGCACCCTATATCATGGCGGGCATCCGCACCGCTGCGGTCTGGACCATCGGCGCAGCGACGCTCGCCACGACCATCGGCCAGAAAAGCCTCGGCGACCCGATTTTCGCAGGGCTTCAGACGCAGAACTGGGTGCTGGTGCTGGCGGGCTGCATCGCGAGCGCGGGTCTCGCGCTGGTGGCCGACACGCTGCTCGGCCTCATCGAGCGTGGCTTTCGCGAGCGGCGGCGCGGGTCGTGGCTCGGCGGGCTGGCGGCGGTAGCTTTGGGTGTCGGCGCGGCGCTGTTTGCGCAGTTTGGCGCGGGAGAAGACGAAGACCGTATTGTCATCGGGGCCAAGGGCTTCTCCGAGCAATATATCCTCGCGCGCCTCATCGGACAGCGGCTGGAAGCAGCGGGTTTCGCCGTCGAATACCGCGACGGGCTCGGCTCGGCCGTGGCGCATAGCGCGGCCGCGAGCGGGGAGGTCGATGTCTATGTCGACTACACCGGCACCATCTGGGCCAATCAGATGAAGCGCGAGGACAAACTCCCGCGCGGCGAAATGTATGACGCCATCGAGGAATGGGAGACCGAGAACACCGGCCTCGTCCTGCTCGGGCGGCTCGGGTTCGAGAACGCCTATGGCCTTGCCACCACGCAGGAGCGCGCAAACATGACCGGCCTCCAATCCATCGAGGACGTGGCGCGTGTCGCGCCGCAGCTGACCATCGGCGGCGACCCCGAGTTTTTCGAGCGGCCAGAATGGATCGCGGTGCGCGATGCCTACGGCTTGCGGTTTGGCGAGAAGCGCAATTTCTCGCCCACCTTCATGTACAACGCACTGCGCTCGGGCGAGGCGCAGGTCATCGGGGCCTATACTTCGGATGGGCGTATCGAGGCAGACAATCTCACCATCCTTGCCGACCCGAAGGGCGCTTTCCCGAACTACGATGCGGTCATCCTGCTCAGCCCCGAAGCCGGGCGGAACAGCGCGGTGGTGGAGGCACTCCAGCCGCTTGTCGGAGCAATCGATGTGGCGGCCATGCGCGAGGCGAATTATTCGGTCGACCGCGAGGAGGACAAGCTGTCCTTCGACGAAGCCGCGCGGAGGCTGGCGGAGCGCGCGGGGCTGTAGGGGCCTGACCCTAACTCAGCGCGCGCGCTTCCAGGTTTGCGACTGGCAGAAGGGGCCGATGCAGCCCTTAACCTGCAGGGTGGTCGCATTCACGCGGCGGATGATCGAGCGATAGGTCTTGCCGCACTTGGGGTCGTAAATCTGGCCGCGCCATTCGTCGCCGTCCTTGGTGAAGCCGGAGAGCACCGGCATGCCCAGCAGCTTGCGGCTGCGCAATTTGGGGTCGCGATTGTTGACGTCGCGCTGGTCCGCGCCCTGCGGCGGGGCGACGAGGAATTTGGTAATGCGCCCGCAAACCGTGTTGCCGCAATCGCCGATCGTGATGATCGCGTCGCGTTCCTCGGTCAGCCATTTGCCCTCGACCGGCTGGGCAGCGAGCAGCGGTGTGGAGGTGCAAAGGGCAGCGATGGCAAGCAGTCGTTTCACGGCAAATCTCCGGCAGTCACGCAGTGGACGCATGGAGGCTTGCCAGCGTTCCGATGAACCTCAGCCGAAGCCGGCACCGCGCGGAGCTTCCCGAGGCGTAATAGCCATGACCTTGAACAGTTCGCCCATGGCCTCTGCGCTCACGAGCCGGTCATGCGCTTCGGCAATGGCCTTGGCTTGGTCAGGGCTCCGCTGGGTGAGCGCTTGCGCGCGAAGACCGATGCCCATGGCCGACAGCCACTGCCCTTGCGCCGCGGTTTCGACCGCCAGCCCTTCGCGCTTGGCGATATCGGCCAAGGTCGCGAAATCGACTAGCGCGGTGAGGTCCATCTCGCCCGGCGCGTCGAACACGCCGACCTTCTCGTGGCGCTTCACCGCCTGCAGCGTCTCGCCTGTCTGCGGAGCGCGATAGCCATAGTCGATGAACAGCGCTGCGCCGCCTTGCATGTCGATGCGGCGGGCGATGGCCTCGATGATCGCGGCGGCTGCGGGACAGGTCTCGATGACCGTGCCGACCGGCTGGGCGCGGCGTTCCTTGGGAACTGCGTCGTCCATCGGGTTGGGGCCGGCGGCGAACACGAAGTCCTCGCCCTCCAGCGCGACCATGCGTTCGCGCCAGCCCTTTTCGGTCATCACCAGCTGGCGGATGGGCAGCGCGTCGAGGAACTCGTTGGCGACGATGTAGAGCGGGCGGTCCTCGGGCAGGGTGTCGATGCTATCATGGAAGCGCGCTTCGGCCAGCGCGCCCGACTGGACCTCGCGCAGCTTCTCCGAGCCTTCGACAAGGTGCACCGGCGGGCGCAGGCCCTGGCTTCCCATCGCGCGCAGGGCATCGCTCGCCAGCGTTCCGCGACCGGGGCCAAGCTCCACATAGGCGGCATCGGGCCGGCTCGAGCGGCTCCACAAATCGGCCAGCCACAGCCCCACCATCTCGCCGAACATCTGGCTGATTTCGGGCGCGGTGGTGAAGTCGCCGCCAGCACCCAGCGGGTCGCGGCTGGTGTAATAGCGCGCGTTGCTCTCGCCCATATAGCGCGACACGGGCATCGGCCCGTGCCGTTCTATCAGGCGCCGGAAAGTCGCGGCAAGGTCGCTGGCCGACCCGCCGCCGCTCATGCCGTCTGCGGCTTGGGCGCGCTCTTCTTCGCGCCGCCCACCGGGGGCTTCACCAGCGAATAGGCAATGACAGCAAGGCCGATGAGGATCATCGGGACGGACAGCCACTGGCCTTGGCTAAGCCCGGTCTCGACCACGCGGTGCGCAAGATGCGCATCGGGTTCGCGGAAGAACTCGTTGATGAACCGGCCGAGGCCCATGCCCACGGTGAACAGGCCGACAAGGAGGCCCGCACGATAGCGCGCCCGCGTCTTCCAGAAGAGCGCGATGAGCAGCACGCCGAGCAGCAGCCCCTCGAGGCCGGCCTGGTAAAGCTGGCTCGGGTGACGCGCGACATCGCCGCCGGTCGGGAAGACCATGGCCCACGGCAGGTCGCCCTCGACCGGACGCCCGTAAAGCTCGCCATTGATGAAGTTGGCGATACGCCCGAGCATGTAGCCGATCGGTACGTTGACCGCGATGTAATCGCACACACGCAGCCAGTTGAGACCGCCGCGCCATGCCACCCATGTAATCGCCACGAGCACGCCGATGACCCCGCCATGGAAGCTCATCCCGCCGTTCCACAGCTGGAACAGCTGCACGCCGCCGAACAGTTCGGGCTGGTAGAAGGCCGCATAGCCGAGCCGTCCGCCGAGGATGACGCCCAGGGTGCAGTAGAAGAAGAGGTCGTCCGCGTGCCGCTGCGCCAGCGGAGCGCCGGGCGACTTGATCATCTTCGACAGGTGCCAATAGGCGAACAGGATTCCGAAGAGATAGGCGAGCGAATAATAGCGTAGCTGGAAGCTGCCGATCTCGACCAGATAGGGCCGCAGCCCCAGTTCCGCCCACTGGATCGGTTCGGATGCAGCCGCGGTCGCAGCCAGTAGTGACAGCAAGGTCTTATCCCCTTAGAGACATGTGCGAAGGCCGCTTTGCGCGGACCCGTTTCGGGGCGGCTTTTGGCATAGCAGGCTTTTTGGGGAAAGGCTGTCTTGCATGTTTACCGGCATTTCGCCGGAAGCGTGCCTTCGATGCCTCGCGCACCACTTTTGGAGAGGACCAGACCACAGCCATGCCGACACAACTCGACAAGGACATCCAACGCTTCACTGCCGCTGTCACGTCTCCCGGACAGATGTTCGAGACCACCCCCACGACTCGCCGCGGTGTCGAAATGCCCGCTTTCAAGAATGCGCCGCCCAGCCTTGCGCATTACTTCGCCCATTTCTGCAATGAAGAGACGAAGAAGGACACGGTCTTCCTCGTCGATGGCGATCTGCGGATGACCTTTGGTGAAGTCTATGCGGCCGCGACCTGCGTCGCGCATGGCCTCGTGACGAAGCATGGCCTCAAGAAAGGCGACCGTGTCGGCATCGCTGCCCGCAACTCGATCAACTGGATCCTTGCCTATATGGGCACGCTGATGGCGGGCGGCTGCGCGACGCTGCTCAACGGCTGGTGGACCGGCGAGGAAATGGCCTACGGCATCGACCTGTGCGACTGTTCGCTGGTGCTGGCCGACCCGCAGCGCGCCAAGCGGTTCGAGGGGCACGACATCAAGTCCAAGGTCGTCATCTTCGACCATGGCACGCCGTCCGAAGGCCTCGCCGACATCTGGGAGCCGGGCGATACGGCGATGAAGATGCTGGGCCAGATCGGTCCCGAAGACCTCGCGACCATCCTCTACACCTCGGGTTCGACCGGCAATCCCAAGGGTGCCTACTCGGACCACCTCGGGGTCGTTTCGGGCACGATGAACTACGTCGCGCAGACTGCGATGATTTTGCAGATCCTGACAGAACGCGGCGAAGCGCCGACCGTCCAGCCGAGCGCTCTGGTCGCCGTGCCGCTGTTCCACGTCACCGGCGAAGTGCCGCTTTTCCTGCAAAGCTTCGCGCTGGGCCGCAAGCTGGTACTCATGCCCAAGTGGGATGCGCGCGAGGCGCTGCGCCTGCTGGCCGAGGAAAAGATCACCTATTTCGTCGGCGTGCCCCTGATGAGCTACGAAATGGCGACGCATCCCGAGCGCGACCAGTTCGACCTGTCGGAGTGCAAGAGTTTCGCTGCCGGCGGCGCGCCGCGTCCGCCCGAGCATGTGACGAAGATCAAGGAGGCCTTCCCGAACGGCTTCCCGCTGCTGGGCTACGGCCTGACCGAAACCAACGCAGTGGGCTGCGGCAATCTCAACGAGAACTACATCAACAAGCCCGGTTCGACCGGCATGCCGTCCAAACCGCTGGTCGATATGGCCATCCTCGACGATGACGGCAACAAGCTGGCGCAGGGCGAAGTAGGCGAGGTCTGCATCCGCTCGGTCGCCAATTTCCTCGGCTACTGGAAGAACGAGGAAGCGACTGCCGCTGCCTATACGGACGATGCCTATTTCCGCACCGGGGACCTCGGCTACCTCGACGAAGACGACTATCTCTTCATCGTCGACCGCAAGAAGGACATCATCATCCGCGGCGGCGAGAACATCTCCTGCATCGAAGTGGAAGAGGCGATTTACGCGCATCCCGCGGTTGCCGAATGCAGCGTCTTCGGCGTGGCAGACGAGCGGCTGGGCGAAATCCCCGCAGCGGTCTATTTCACGCATGAGGGCAAGGACGTCTCGCCCGAGGAACTGCAGGACTTCTTGCGCGAGCATATCGCGGCCTTCAAGGTGCCCGCGCATCTCTGGCGCTCGAGCGACCATTTGCCGCGCCTCGGCACGCAGAAGGTCGACAAGCGCACGGTCAAGGCCACCTATGCCGAAAGCATAACCGCCGCTTGAGCACGCCTGCGATCCCCGACCAGCGCGCGATCTTCGACCGGCGCGACATCGCGTCCCGGGTGGAAGTGCTGGTCGGGGAGCATGGCGGGAAATCGCGTGCACCGGTCGTCGCGCTGCTGAAGGCCTCGCTCGAAAGCGGGCGCGCGGAAATGGAACGGCGGCTGGAGGCGCGGCCCTCTGCGGGTCATGCCGTGGCTGGAGGCTATTCCTTCCTCATCGACCAGCTCGTGCGGGTTATTCATGAGTATGTGACCGCGCACACCTATCCGAGCCCCAATCGCAGCAAGGGCGAACGGCTCGCCATCATGGCGGTGGGCGGATACGGGCGCAGCGAGATGGCGCCGCATTCGGACGTCGACATCGCCTTCCTCGTCGGCGAGCGCCGCAACGCCTGGTGCGAGCAGGTGGTCGAGGCGATGCTCTACATACTGTGGGATTTGGGGCTGAAGGTCGGCCATTCGACCCGCACGCTCGACGAGGCCATCCGGCTGGCGAAGGACGACCTCACCATCCGCACCGCCCTGCTCGAAGGGCGCTATGTCTGGGGCGACCGCGATCTCTATGAAGAGGGAGAGCGGCGCTATACGCTCGAAGTGGTGAAGGGGAACGAACGCGCCTTCCTCACCCAGAAGCTCGAAGAACGGAACAACCGGCACAAGCGCATGGGCGACAGCCGCTATGTGGTCGAGCCCAATGTTAAGGACGGCAAGGGGGGCTTGCGCGACCTCCAGACGCTCTACTGGATCGGCAAGTTCATCCACCGCGTGACCAATGCGGCCGAACTGGTCGGCGCGGGGCTGATGACGCAGGCCGAATACCGCAGCTTCCGCCGCGCCGAGCGGTTCCTCCTCGCCGTGCGCTGCCACATGCACATCATCACCGGGCGCGCCGAGGACCGATTGACCTTCGACCTCCAGCGGCAGGTGGCCGAGAAGATGAATTTCGCCGACCGACCTGGCAGGCGGGCGGTCGAGCGGTTCATGCAGTTCTATTTCCTGCAGGCGAAACGGGTCGGCAGCCTTACGGGCGTCTTCCTCGCGCATATCGAGGACGATCTGGCCAAGAATTCTGCGCGCAAGGGCTTCTTTGCCGGCTGGCGGCCCAAGGCGCGCGATGTGAAGGGTTACCGCGTGTTCGGCGGGCGGATCGCTGCCCCGTCCGACGACTGGTTTGCCAAGGACCCGGTGCGGCTCGTCGAAATCTTCCAGATTGCCGAGAGCGAGGGGCTGGAAATCCACCCCGAGACGATGCGGCAGGCGGGGCGCGATGCGAAGCTCATCGACAACGAGGTGCGCGAGGATGCCCGCGCCAATGCGCTGTTCCTTGACCTGCTGTGCGGCCGAAACGACCCCGAAATGGTGCTGCGCTGGATGAACGAGGCGGGCGTGTTCGGTCGCTTCGTGCCCGATTTCGGCAAGGTCAACGCGCAGATGCAGTTCGACATGTACCACCACTATACGGTGGACGAGCACACCATCCGCGCCATCGGCCTTCTCAATAGAATCGAGAAGGGTGAGCTCAAGGACGACCACCCGCGCGCCACCCGCCTCATCCACAAGGTGAATTCGCGGCGCGTGGCCTATGTCGCCGCGCTGCTGCACGACATCGCCAAGGGGCGCGGCGGCGACCATTCGGTGCTCGGCGCGGAAGTGGCGCATGAATTGTGCCCGCGCTTCGGGCTGTCTGAGGGCGAGACCGAGCTGGTGGCCTGGCTCGTGCTCAACCACCTGCTGATGAGCCACACTGCGCAAAAACGCGATCTCACCGACCCCAAGACCATCGAGGACTATGTCGGGCAGGTGCAGAGCATCGAGCGCCTGCGCCATCTCGCCATCCTGACCGCCGTCGACATCCGCGCGGTTGGACCGGGGACGTGGAACAGCTGGAAAGGCCAGTTGCTGGGCGAGCTCTACGATGTGTCCTCGGAACGCTTGCGGCTTGGTCACATGCGCCACGGGCGCAAGGAAAAGGTGGCCGCCAAGCGGGCTCAGGTCGCCGAACTGCTCGGCGACAAAGCCGCGCTGGTCGAGCAGCACGGCGCGAGCTTCGGCGATGCCTACTGGATTGCCGAGCCCACCGATATCATCGCGCTCAATCTCGCGCATTACGCCGCGGCGCGGGAATTGAGCCACGATCTCTCGGTCCATTGCGAATATTACGAGGCGCGCGGGGCAACGCTGGTTACCGTCATCGCAGCCGACCATCCGGGCCTGTTCTACCGCATCGCGGGCGGTATCCATCTGGCCGGCGGCAATATCATCGATGCGCGCATCCATACTTCGCGCACCGGCTGGGCGCTCGACAATTTCCTCGTGCAGGACCCGCATGGCGCGCCGTTTCGCGAGGAACAGCAGCTCGAGCGCTTGAAGAAGAGCATTGCCGACGCGCTTGCCAATCGCATCGACCTGACGCCCAAGCTGGCGCAGCGCCCGCTTGCGCACAGCCGCTCCAAGGCCTTCGACGTCAATCCGAGAGTGCTGTTCGACAACAAGGCATCGAACCGATTCACCGTAATCGAGGTCAATGCCCGCGACAGGCCTGCACTTTTGAACAGGCTGGCGCGTGTCCTCTTCGAGCAGCGCCTCGTGGTCCATTCCGCCCACATCACCAATTATGGCGAGCGCGCCGTGGATACGTTTTACGTTACGGATCTTACGGGCGGGAAGCTTGCCGAAGGCGAGCGCCAGAACCGCCTCGAGGCCCGGCTGGTCGAAGCAGCAGGTGATGCACTACAGGCACGGTTGGAAGACGCCTAGCATACGTTTGCAGGAAGATTGTTGCGCGATTGTCGCAAATCCTGCATCGATTCGCATGAGAGAACACCAGGAGAGAGGGTTACTCATGCGAACCACTACGCTTTCGTTGCGCGCGCTTGCCTTGCTTGGCGCAGGTTTCACCATGCTGCCGCAGGCGGCTCTGGCACAGTCCACCGCCGATGAAGGCGACATGGTCGACAATGCCGATGTCGACGACGGCGCGCCGGTCATCGTCGTGACCGCGCAGGGCCGTGCCCAGAACCTCGCCGACGTGCCGGTCGCCATCTCGGCTGTCTCGTCCGAAACGCTCGAAAATTCCGGCACCAGCGACATTCGCGAACTGAACCAGGTCGCTCCGTCGCTGCTCGTCTCCTCGACGGGCAACGAAGCCAATGGTTCGGCCCGTATCCGCGGCATCGGTACCGTGGGTGACAACCCCGGCCTCGAAAGCTCGGTCGCGGTCTTCGTCGATGGCGTCTACCGCTCGCGTTCGGGTAACGCGCTTTCCGAACTCGGCCCGCTCGACCGCATCGAAATCCTGCGCGGTCCGCAGGGTACGCTGGGCGGACGTAACTCCACGGCCGGCATGATTTCGATCTACACGGCAGAGCCCGAGTTCAACTTCGGCGGCTATGCCGATTTCACCTATGGCAATTACGATGCGATCCGCGTCGAGGGCGGCGTCAACGCTCCGCTCGGTGAGACCGTGGCAGCGCGCATCGACGGCGTCTGGTTCCAGCGCGACGGTTTTTACAACGATGTCATCAACGATACCGACGTCAACAACCGCGACCGCTATCTCGTACGCGCCCAGGCGCTGTTCGAGCCCAATGAGGACATCAGCTTCCGCCTCGTCGGCGACTATTCGAAGAAAGACGAAGCTTGTTGCGCGGCGACCTTCGTGCAGCCCGACTTCGCGCCCTATGCGCGCATTTCGCCGGGCCTCAACGGATTTAATCGTCCGGAGCCGGGGTCGCCAGCGCTGACGAGCACCGATAACCCCATCATCGGAGTCTTGCTCGCTCTCGGCCAGGACCCTCGCGCCCTGACACAGTCGACCTTCGACCGTGATATCTATGTGACCCCGGGGCGTTCCTACGATGGCGAAACCGAAGATTACGGCATCTCCGGCGAGCTCAACTGGAACCTCGGGGGCGCCAACCTGACCTCGATTACCGCTTACCGCGAATATTCCAACAATCAGGCCTCGGATACGGATTATACGCAGATCGATATCCTCTACCGTGCCCCGGGCCCCGATGCAGGTGCGCGCGAGTTCGGGACCTTCACGCAAGAGTTCCGCCTGAACGGCGAAGCTTTCGACGACCGGCTCGACTGGCTGGTTGGCGCTTATTATGCGAATGAAGACCTGCAGGTGCGCGATAACCTGCGCTTCGGCTCGGATTATGGCGCGTTCGCTCCATGCCGCGTCATCCAGGCAGTCGACGTTCGTCTAATCGATCCGAGCGCAACCGGCTGTATCAACGACACCGGCCGCGCCATCCTGCTTGCCGCGAACGGTGGTGCAGGCGCCTTTGGGCCTGCTACCCCGCTGATCTTTGCTGGTCTCGATACGCTGGCACAGGTCAATGATGTCGGGGGTACGGGGGATGTCTACAATCAGACGAGCGAGAATTTCGCCGTCTTCACGCATAACATCATCCACCTCACCGACCGGCTCGATTTGACCCTGGGCCTTCGCTACACCAGCGAAACCAAGGATTTCGATGCCACCTTCAGCAACGACAACGAGGTGTGCGCCCAACAAAGAGCTCTGACGGGCGGCTTGCTGGCCACGCCGCTGGCTCCCCTTGGCGGTGCCCTCATCGCATTGTCTTGCCAGGGTAACTCGACGGCCGAACTTGATGGCGTCTCGCTTGCCGACACGCGCGATGAAGACAAGTTCACCGGCACCGCCATCCTCAGCTGGAAGCCGGTCGACGATGTCATGGTCTACGGATCCTATTCGCGCGGCTACAAGGCGGGCGGCTTCAACCTCGACCGTTCGGCGCTCGGAAACCCGGTCACCTTCAATGTCGCCAATATCGACCCGGTGACACTGCAGTTCGACGAGGAAACGGTCGATGCTTACGAGGTCGGCATCAAGTATTCGGATCGCCAGTGGAGCCTCGGCCTCACTGCCTTCCGGCAGGAGTTCAGCAACTTCCAGCTGAACACCTTCAACGGCTCGGTCTTCCTCGTGCAGAACATCAACGGCTGCGGCAGCGACCTCGATGGCGACGACCGGGATACGAGCCCGACGACCGGGTCCTGCGATGCGGACGACATTACGCCGGGCGTGGTCTCGCAGGGTTTCGAATTCGAGGCGTCCCTGTCTCCCGTTCGCAACGTCAACATGACCGTGGGCATCACCCATGCCGACACCCGCTATGCCGATAATCTGGTCGGCAGCGAGGAGGGCGCTCCGCTCGACCCGGCGCTGCGTCTGTTGCCGGGCGACAACCTGTCGAACGCACCACAGTGGGTAGGCACCAGCTCCTTCACCTGGACGCCCGACATCGGCGGCTCGGGCATGAAGGGTCTGTTCTTCGTGAACGCCCGCATGACCGGCGATTACAACACCGGTTCGGACCTGCTCTACGGCAAGGAACAGGACTCCTATGTCGTGGTGAACGGCCGTATCGGCCTCACCAACATCGCGGATCGTTTCGCGATCGAGGGATGGGTGCAGAACGCCTTCGACCAGGACTATACGCAGGTGGCCTTCAACACCCCCTTCATTGCTTCGCAGCAGACCTATTCGGCCTTCCTCGCCGAGCCGCGCACCTATGGTGTCACGGTTCGCGCCGAGTTCTGAGCCGGACTGACATGAGAAACGAGAAGGGGCGCTCTCGGGCGCCCTTTCTTTTTGCGCTATCGCTACGCTGCTTGAGCGCGCTCATATCTGCGCTACCGCTTTGCTGCTTGAGCGCGGGTGGGCGTTGTCACATTAGGACGCTCAGCCCTGACGTTCACCGAAAAGGGCCGTACCGACGCGGATATGCGTTGCGCCGAGCATGATGGCGGTCTCGAAATCGCCGCTCATGCCCATGCTGCGGCCTTCGAGGCCGTGGTCTCGCGCCAGCTTGTCGAGAAAGGCGAAGAAGGGGGCAGGCTCGATATCGGCGGGCGGCAGGCACATCAGGCCCGCGAGCGGGATATCGGCATCGCGCGCCTGCGTCAGCAGCGCGGGCAGTTCGCTTACCGGGCAGCCACCCTTTTGCGGCTCGTCGCCCACGTCGACCTGCACGAAGCAGGGCACCTGTCGGCCGGTCTTGTCGAAGGCTTTCGCCAGCGCCTTCACCAGGCTCGGCCGGTCGAGCGAGTGGATGACATCGAACAGCGCGGCGGCATCCTCCGCCTTGTTCGACTGGAGCTGGCCGACGAGGTGCAACTGCACGCCCGGATGCGCCTCGCGCAGCGCGGGCCATTTCTCCTGCGCTTCCTGCACGCGGTTCTCGCCGAAATGGCGGTGACCTTCGAGAAGCAAGGGCTCGATAGCCGAGGCCGGATGTTTCTTGCTCACCGCGACGAGCGTCACCTCGCCCGGGTCGCGGCGCGCGCGCTTGCACACCTGCGCGATATTGTTGCGGACCGAAGCGAGCGGAGTGTCTGCCTTTTCCATCGCGGTGCGCTATAGCGGTTTCATGAATACGCGCCAGACCCTGTCCTGAGCCTTGTCGAAGGGCCTTCCCCTGCTGTGGCTGCTCTCCGACGCGCGCAATGATGCGGGGCTGGAGGATGCAATCGCAGCTCTTCCGCGCGGGTCGGGCTTCGTTTTCCGTCACTACCACCTCGACGCCGACGAGCGCCGCGAGCGATACCAAGATCTTTCATCCATCGCGCGCAGCCGTGCGCATACCGTGCTCCTCTCACGCGCAAACGGGTGGGGAGAGGACGGCACGTACGGGGCGCAGCGGCATTCCGACGGTATGTGGCTGGCGACGGCGCATAACGGCGATGAAATCGCTCGAGCGGTGGGCAACGGCGCGGATGGCATCTTTCTCTCGCCGGTCTTCCCGACTGCCTCGCATCCGGGCGCGGCGCATCTGGGCGTGCACGGTTTCCACGTCCTCGCGCAGCAATCGCCGCTCCCCGTCATCGCGCTCGGCGGGATGAATCATGAGCGCGCCCGAGAGCTCGACTGGCCGCGCTGGGGGGCAATCGACGGACTCGTCTCGACGAAGAGCGCTTGACCTCGGACTCGCCGAGGATTCATACTGCGGCCCAAGACGGCAGAAGGGAAACATGAGAATGGCCACGCGCGCAGGCGCCAAACCCGACTGGCGGGCGGCATTCCGCCGTTCGCTGCGGCGCGCCACGCATATGGCGGGCGCTGGCGTGCTTTTCGCTCTGCTGCTGTTCCTTGCGCTCGCGCTGGTGAGCTACACCCAGACCGACCCCAGCCCCTCCACCGCCGCTTCCGGAACGTCCATCGGCAACTGGATGGGCCTCAGCGGCGCATGGGCTGCCGAGCGCGCCTATTTCCTGTTCGGCCTTCCCGCATTGTTGCTCCTGCCGTTACTCTGGATTGCCGCGCGGCGTCTGTGGACCGGCGTCGAGGACCCGGACGAAGAGGAAACGCCCGGCAAGTGGTGGAGCCCGCTGGCGCTGCTGATGCTCGCCATGGTGCTGCTCGGTACGGTGATTTCACTGCTCTTCGCGGAGAACGCTGGCCCCTTCCCGTCGGGCGCAGGCGGCTTGGCCGGTCTCTTGGGGGCAGGCGGCATCGAAGCGGTTGCGACACGATTCGGCGGAGCTTTCTCCGGCTGGATTATCGCCGCGCTCGGCCTCGTCGCTTTGGGCGGGGGGCTCGCGCTGGTCACCAAGGTCTTCGCCATCGACTGGGCGCAGTTCTTTACCCTGCCCGAAATGCTCAAGCGCCGCCCGCAGCTGTCGGACATCGACCTGCCGCTCGCGCCGAAAAAGCAGAAGCGCGCGAAGAAGCAGGTCATCGAGGACGATATTGAAGACGAGGACGATGCGCCCGCGCGTCCCGCTCGCCGTGCGCCCGAAATCGCCGACCCGGTTGCCGCGCCCGCGCCGTCAAAGGCGGCCAAGCCCAAGCAGCGCGACATGTTCGCCAATTACCAGCTGCCGAGCACCGACCTCCTCGCCGACCAGCCCGAGCACAAGGCCGCCAAGCTCGACAAGATTGCGCTCGAACGCAACGCGCGCCTGCTCGAAAACGTACTCGACGATTTTAACGTGAAGGGCGAAATCACCGCCGTGCGCGCTGGTCCGGTGGTGACCATGTACGAGCTCGAGCCCGCTCCCGGCATCAAGGCCAGCCGCGTCGTCGGCCTCGCCGAAGACATCGCGCGCAACATGAGCGCCATCAGCGCGCGCGTCTCGCCCATTCCCGGCAAGACCGTCATCGGCATCGAACTGCCCAACGCCGACCGCCAGATGGTCAGCTACAAGGAACTCGCGACCTCCAGCGCCTTCGTCGATCACAAGGGCAGCCTGCCGATGATCCTCGGCAAGGACATCGCGGGTGAGCCCATCATCGCCGACCTTGCCGCCATGCCGCACCTGCTGGTCGCGGGTACGACCGGCTCGGGTAAGTCGGTCGGCCTCAACGCCATCCTGCTGTCGCTGCTCTATCGCTTCACGCCGGAGGAATGCCGCCTCATCCTGATCGACCCCAAGGTCCTCGAACTGAAGACCTATGACGACATCCCGCATCTCCTCAGCCCGGTTGTCACCGAGCCGGCCAAGTCGGTCCGCGCGCTGAAATGGGCGGTCGAGGAGATGGAAAAGCGCTACCGGATGATGAGCAGCGTCAACTCGCGCAATATCGCGGGCTTCAACGAAAAGGTCCGCAAGGCCGCCGAAAAGGGGAAGCCGCTGGGCCGCCGCGTGCAGACCGGCTTCGACCCCGAAACGGGCGAGGAACTCTACGAGGAAGAGCAGCTCGATTACGAACCGCTGCCGCTCATCGTCCTCATCGTCGACGAGCTGGCCGACCTCATGGTCACCGTGGGCAAGGAAATCGAAGTCCTTATCCAGCGCCTCTCGCAAAAGAGCCGCGCCGCCGGCATCCACCTCATCATGGCGACGCAGCGCCCTTCGGTCGACGTCATCACCGGCGTCATCAAGGCCAATTTGCCGACGCGTATCAGCTTCAAGGTGACGAGCCGCATCGACAGCCGCACCATCCTCGGCGAACAGGGCGCTGAGCAGCTGCTCGGCAAGGGCGACATGCTCTACAAGCCCAACACCGGCGCCGTCGTCCGCGTCCACGGGCCCTTCGTCGGCGACGACGAGGTCGAACGCGTGGCCGACCATTGGCGCGAACAGGGCAAGCCCGATTACGTCGACGCTGTCACCGAGGAGCCCGAAGACGGCGGCTTCAATTTCGAGGACGAATTCACTGCCTCGGACAATCCCGAAGAGCGCAAGTACCGTCAGGCCTGCCAGATCGTCATCGAGAACCAGAAGGCCTCCGGAAGCTGGCTCCAGCGCCAGATGGGCGTCGGCTACAACACGGCGGCGAAGTGGATCGAGCGCATGGAGAGCGAAGGCCTCGTCGGCCCCGCCAACCACGTCGGTCGCCGCGAAATTTACCGAGACCAGGACGGCAATCCCATCTAGAGTGCAGGAATGAACGCAGCCAACGCCAATCCTGCCGCCGACGAACGGTCCGACCGAACAGCGGGCTGGGTGTTCTCGCCGATCGGTCGCTCGGTCGTGCCCTTGCGCAAATATTGGCGCGACAACGTGGTAGAGGACGTCGATCACCAGGCGGTGGTTGCCAAGATTGCCGTCGAGTGTCCGGCAACCGCGCGCTACATCCTGATGATCATGATGTCGGCGGGCATCGCCATCCTCGGCCTGCTGCTGTCGTCGCCGGCCGTGGTCATCGGGGCCATGCTCCTCTCGCCGCTGATGAGCCCGATCCTCGGGGTTGGCTTTGCGCTGGCGACGGGCAAGCGCAAATGGCTGGTCACAAGCGCCCGCTCGCTCCTGATGGGAAGCGTGGCAGCGGTGCTGTTCACCGCGCTGATCGTGCTGATCTCGCCACTGCAGACCGTGACCGAGGAAATCGCGGCGCGCACACGGCCGAACCTGTTCGACCTGTTGGTGGCGCTCTTTTCTTCCATCGCGGGCTCCTATGCGATGATCCGTGGGCGGGAAGGGAGCATCGTGGGTGTCGCCATTGCAACCGCCCTGATGCCGCCGCTGGCCGTGGTCGGCTTCGGCCTCGCAACCTTCAACTGGACGGTGTTTTTCGGCGCCTTCGGCCTGTTCGTGACCAACTTCCTGACCATTGCGCTCACGGCCACGCTCATGGCGCGCCTGTACGGTTTCCGGACCACGCTCTCGAGCAAGCAAGGCTGGTTCCAGAGCGGGGGCATCTTCCTCATCTTCATCGCGCTCGCCATCCCGCTGGGCCTGTCGCTGCGCAACATTGCATGGGAATCGAATTCGCAGCGCATCGTCCGCAACACGATCCAGGCCGAATTCGGCAGTCGCGCGCGTATCAGTGAGCAGGATATCGACTGGGGCACCGAACCCTTGTCCATTTCGGCCACCGTACTGACCCCCGAATTCGACACCGGCGCCAATGCGGACATCTCCCGCGCGCTCAAGGAGCGGCTCGGGCGCGATGTCGCGGTGCGGGTCGAACAGTTCCGTGTCGGAGCCGATCCGGGCGCTGCCGAGCAGGCCGCACTTGCCCGGGCGCGGGCCGCCGAACAGGCGGCGGCGACCGAGCGCCAGATCTCGACGATGGTCGGCCGCATGGCGATGGCCGCAGGCGTCGAGCGGGGCGATGTCATGCTTGATCGCGACACGCGCCGCATCGGCGCGACGGCACGACCGCTCCCGGGGCTCTCTCTCGAAGGCTATCGCGAGCTCGAGCGTCGCGTTGCCGGGGACACTCCCGGCTGGACCGTGCGCCTGCGCCCGCCACCGCTGGGCCTGCCGCCGCTCGCCCTGGGAGACGATGGCCGCGTCGTATCGGGCCAGGTCGCCGAGGGCACGGTTGCCTGGGCCGCCAAGCGAATCGACTTGCCGCTCGCCCTGCGCGGTCCGGAGGAGCCCGTCCAGGCACTTGCTACCCGCCTTCGGGCCGAAGGGATCGCAATCGAGCAAGTCGAAGTGGCCAATGGCGACCGGATCGAAATACGGTGGGCCGCCCTGCCGCAATAAGCTTGCGTGTTTGCGGGGGCGCTTGCGGGAGGTTGGTTGCAGTTGTAACGGCCCTCTCAAGAGAAGGAGTCCTCCCCATGCGCATCGGTTGCCCCAAGGAAATCAAGAACCACGAATATCGCGTCGGCCTCACGCCGGAGAGCGCGAAAGAACTGGTAATGCAGGGCAACGAGGTGTGGATCGAGACGCAGGCCGGCTGCGGCATCGATGCGACCGACGACCAATACATCGAGGCGGGCGCGAAAATCGTCGGCACGCCCGACGAGATTTTCGCCGAATGCGAAATGGTGGTGAAGGTCAAGGAACCGCAGGCGGTCGAGCGCGCCAAGCTGCGCGAAGGCCAGATCCTCTACACCTACCTCCACCTCGCTCCCGATGCGCCGCAGACCAGGGAACTGGTCGAAAGCGGCGTCACAGCAATTGCCTATGAAACCGTGACCGGTCCCAATGGCCAGCTCCCGCTCCTCAAACCCATGAGCCAGGTCGCCGGCCGTATGAGCGTACAGGCGGGTGCCACCGCGCTGGAAAAGGCCCACGGCGGCCGCGGCGTGCTGCTCGGCGGCGTGCCGGGCGTGATGCCGGGCAAGGTCGTCGTCATCGGCGGCGGCGTGGTCGGCTTCAACGCGGCGCAGATGGCGGCAGGCCTCGGCGCGGACGTCACCATCCTCGATCGCGACCCCGATGTGCTGGAAAAGGTCGGCACCCATTTCGAAAGCCGCGCCAGCACGCGCTTCTCCAACGCGGCCAACCTTTATGATGCGGTGTGCGGAGCAGACCTCGTCATCGGCGCGGTGCTCATTCCGGGCGCGGCAGCGCCGAAGCTTGTCACGCGCGAGATGCTCAAGGACATGCAGAAGGGCGCCGTGCTCGTCGACGTCGCCATCGACCAGGGTGGCTGTTTCGAAACATCACGGCCGACCACGCATGCAGAGCCGACCTATGTCGTCGACGACATCGTGCATTACTGCGTCGCCAACATGCCGGGCGCGGTTGCGCGCACCAGCACCTACGCGCTCAACAATGTGACCCTGCCGCATGCGCTGCGCATCGCGCGGATGGGCTGGAAGAAGGCGCTGGGCAACGACCCGCATCTTGCCGAGGGTCTCAACGTCCATGCCGGAGAAGTGACTTATCAGGCGGTTGCCGAGGAACTGGGCTATGATTACCGCCCGGTTGCAGAGGTCCTGACCGCCTGAGACCCGCAGGAAACGGCGCGCATGAAGTTTAACGCGCCTTTTACGATTTCCTTGCTATAGCTCCGCAGTATGGGACGGGGTATCCATCACCTGTTGCCGTTTTCCCTCGGGCGAACGGTCGCCGCGCTCGTGCTTTGCGCGCTGCTGGCGCTCGTCCACGTTCCGGCGCAGGCGCAGGAAACCTTCGAGCCCGGGTCGATCTGCCACGTCTCGGTCAAGTCCAGCGTCTCCTATGAGGATGCCGCCAGCAAGCCTGCCGACTGGACCTGCGAGGGCGCGGAGTTCGACTGGCATGCCGAGCGGCACATCATCCGGCACGATTTGTCCAATGCGACCGGAGAAGCTGCCAATCCCCGCTTCGCCGAATTCAGCCGCTACGAATTCGAGCGACTGACGGTCAGGGTCGAGGGGGAGGATGGCCATGCCGTGTCGCGCGCCTTCAGCTTTCGCGACCTCAAGCTCGGCCCGTCCAGCCTCAAGGCCATGGTGGAATTGCCCGACCCCGGGAGCCGTGTGACCAGCGTGGTGATGATCCACGAAGGCGGCTGGTTTCCCGAAAGCTTCGTGACGGCCACGCTTTCGCAGGAAGCCAAGGTGCCCGCCATCGCGGGTTACCTCCATATCCTCGCCGCAATCCTTTGCGGACTGCTGCTCGCCCCGGTGATCTTCGACCTCGTGTTCTTCAAGGCTCTGCGCGAGCCCTTCCCGCTCTATCATGCCCTGTTCTGCCTGATGGCCTTCGTGCAGACGGCATCGGTTTCCGGACTGCTGCCGATGATGCTTCCGGTTTCCTATACGGCCGAGCTCAACATCACCTATCTCAGCCTCGACGTGATGGTCGCGGCGACATTCCTGTTCGCCTATCATTTCATCGAGGACGGGCGACTGCCGCGTCGCTTTCGCCGCTGGCTGCTCGTCCTGCCGCTCGTCACCATCGTCAACGGTCTCGTTACGACCTTCAAGATGGAGTGGTTCGGATACTGGATCGACCACTACTATTTCGGCGTGCTCGTCTCGATCTTCGTAGCCTATTTCTACATCCTCCACCTTGCTCGCAAGCAGGGCAGCCGGATGGCGCCTTACCTCATCTTCGGTATTGCGCCGCTTTTCGCAATCGTCGTCCTGCAAGGTGTGGCCGTAGCGGCGATGCCGAATGTGCTCGATTTCGACGAGACCTGGCCGCAGAACTTCGCGCTGCTTTTCGAAGTCGTCGCCACGGCGCTTGCCGTTGCCGACCGTTTCATGATGATCCGGCGCGAGCGCGACCAGGCGGTGGATGCTGCGCGCGACCTCGAGATGCTGAGCGAACTTGACGAGCTGACCGGCCTCAGGAACCGCCGCGCGCTGGAAGCGCATTTCGCCGAGCTCGTCCGGCAGGGGTTCCATGCCATGGCCGTCGTCGATCTCGACCATTTCAAGTCGATCAACGACATCCACGGCCACCCGGTCGGCGACCGCGTGATCCGCAGCGCTGCGTGGGCGCTCAGTCCAGGCGACGATGCGGACCTCGCCGCTTTCCGCATCGGCGGAGAGGAATTCATCCTGCTGCTGCGCGGCGAGGATGCGGCGACCAAGGCCGAGAACCGCCGCAAGGCCATTACGGCTCGGATCATGGCCGAAGTCGACGAATTGCACCGTCCGGTCACGGCGAGCGTCGGCTATGTCGATTTTGCCGATAGCGAAGAGGATCGCTCGATCGATTTCCTGCGCCTCTACGCGCGCGCCGACCAGCTGCTGTACGAAGCCAAGTGCGAAGGCCGCAATCGCATGTTGTCGGGCGAACTGGAACTGGCCGAAGGGCTGGGCGACCCGGGCCGTCGGGCTGCCGCCGCCTGAGCGCCGCGGGCCAGACGGGCGCGTGCACCAGGGGAGATGCAGCTACTTTTCGGTAAACGGTTCCAGCACTTCGGGACGCACGCGCACCAGACGCTGGCTGTCCCGGTCGAGCATCGCCCAGGTCGTGGCCGCCGAGACGATCACCTTGCCCTGCGCATCGCGGAAGTCGACCCGGCGAATGGACGTCGCGCCGCGCGGGCTGCCCTCGATCCATGTGGAGCCGGTCACGGTCTCACCCTCGACGACATTGCCGCGGTAATCGATTTCGTGCCGCGTCACGACCCAGAAGAAACGCTTGGTATCCTCGCTCCGCGCAGCCGCATTCCAATGGGCGGTGGCCATGTCCTGAACCCAGCGGACCCACACGGTGTTGTTGACGTGGCCGAGCTCGTCGATGTGCTCGGGAGCGGCCACGAAGGTGCTTTCGTACTTATGCGTCAAGGTCTTGGCCCGAAACTGTTCGCTGTGCGATGGTGGATTAGACGTGGCAGCCGGTCCCCGTCGAGAGTAACCTGCGATAAGCACTGGTGAAACAGGCTTGGCGATCTTGGGGGAAGCCATGGCAAGACGGCAAACAGGCATCATCCGGCGGATACTGCGCGGGCTTGGTTTCCGGCTCGTCTTTCCGATCGGGACCATGCCGGTTCCCTATCATCCGCTGGTCTTCCCGCTGGCGATCGCGGGCCTCATCGGCTGGCTCGGCCTCACCATAGCCGGCACGCTGGACCGCGTGGGCGAAGGACCGATCTGGTGGCAGCCGATCGCGCCGTTCCTCGTACTCGGCGTGCTGATGTCGCTTCCCATTGTGGCATGGGCGGCAATGGTTTTCCGCGCACCGCTGCTGCAGGGGCTGCTCGGCGCGGCAATACCGCTGCTGGTCGCGGTCGAAGTCCTGACGGGGACATTGCCTCCTGCATGGCTCGTCCTGCCCGTGGCCTATGTGGCGGTTTTCGTGTTCCAGGCCTGGTACGGGCCGCGCTGGCTGGCGCAGGTGAAGACACGGAACGAGGCTTTCGAGCCGGTCGAGCCGGGCCAGGCAACGCTCGCGCTCCAGTTCAGGACGGGCCAGCCCCAGAACCTGCTCGACGATATCGACGCCGCGCGGATCTGGGCGCGCAAGGTGACGGGAAAGGACGGTTATCTCGTCCATCGCCTCACGCTGGAAGATGCGGACCGGATCGAGGCGGCAAGACCATCGCGGCTGCCGCGCAGCTGGCAATTGTCGCGCCGTGAAAGCTGGGCGGTGCTGGTGCAGTCTTGTGCCGAACCGCCCGCGGATTCGATTCCGGTCTGGGACAGGAAGGCACGCGCGCCCTTGTGGTGTGTCACCGGTCTGCGCGAATTTGCCGTACGGATCGACGGCCACACGCTCCGGCTGCACCAAGGCGCAGCGAAGCTCGTAGGATGGCTGCCCTTGTTTGTCCTTTTCCACTGGACTGCGATCTTCGGCGGCAGGAGCGAGTGGCACATCGGCTTCCCGCGCACCCGCGTCGAGAAAGTCGAATTCGACAGCCAGCAGGCGAATTCCGCCCTGCGTTCGCTCTTCGCCAGTCGTCCCGAAAGCGGCGGGACGACAGACACCACCCATGTGGACGAAATCATCGCCCATTTCGAAAAGCTGGTGGCGGAGGAGCGGAGCGAGGCGGATGCGCTCATCGCAAGGCAGGAAGAGTTCTGGAGCGAGCTGCCATCGCTTGCCGACCTGCCCAAGGAACTCAAGCCTGTTCAGGAAGCATTGGTCTCGAAGCCGGAAGCTGTCGATCACGGGCGGCTGGGCGACGTCCTCGACTGGCTCGAGAGGTGCCGCGATAGGCCCTCGCAGGCCGGTTTCTATCGGGCCTGCGCATTGCTCGACACTTTCCCAGACGAGGTACTGCTGGCCGAGGGTGCGCGTATCGCGACGATATTCAACAGCCGCAGGATCGCCTTGCAGTGGAACATTGCGCATGTTCCCGATCCCGACAAGCTACCGCCGCGCACCCCGGTCTGCGCAATGAACACGGCTGGCTTTGGCGTCTTCCGGGGCTATCCGCATATCTACCAGAGGCTCGGGGACGTGCTGCCGCAGATGGCAGGCGTTAACGAAGGCCTCGCCCGCGAATACGCCGACCCCGAACCCGGCCTCAGGACCGCAGGGACCATCAGGTCCCTGTGAAGCCCATCTGCCACAGGATGAAGGCGTATTCCTCGGCCACCTCGTAAATCGAGGCGAAGCGTCCGGACTTGCCGCCATGGCCTGCACCCATGTTGGTTTTCAGCAGCAGCTCGTTGTCGTCGGTCTTCAACTCGCGAAGCTTGGCGACCCACTTCATCGGCTCCCAAAAGGTTACGCGCGGGTCGTTGAGGCCGGCGGTGACCAGCAGCGGCGGATAGTCCTGCGCCACAACCTGGTCGTAGGGCGAATAGCTCAGTATATAGGCGAAGGCCTGCTTGCTCTCGATGGGGTTGCCCCATTCGGGCCATTCGCCCGGGGTCAGCGGCAGGTCCTTGTCGAGCATGGTGTTGAGCACGTCGACGAAGGGCACATGCGCTACCACCGCGCCCCAGAGCTCGGGATTGGTGTTGAGCACCACGCCCATCAATTCGCCGCCCGCCGAACCGCCGCTGGCGCTGATCTTGCCCTGCTCGGTGTAGCCCTTGGCAATCAGGCCCTTCGCGACATCGACGAAATCGTTGAAGGTGTTGGTGCGCTCGTTCAATTTTCCCTGCAGATACCAGTTGCGGCCCAGATCGTCGCCGCCGCGGATATGCGCGATGGCGAAGGCGAAGCCGCGGTCGACGAGGCTGAGGCGCGTGGTCGAGAAATTGGGCGGATAGGCGAAACCGTAGGCGCCATAGGCGTAAAGATGGAGCGGGCCGCCAGCTTCGCGGTCCTTGCGGCTGACGATGGAGACAGGGACCATGGTCCCGTCGCGCGCGGCAATCTCGATCCGCTCGACCTGGTAGAGGTTCGCGTCGTACCCGCTCGGGATTTCCTGCTGCTTGAGCAGTTCCAGCTCGCCGCTGGCGACGTGGTAGTCGTAGACCGAATCCGGAGTGACCATGCTCTCGTAGGCAAGGCGCAGCTTCTGCGTGTCGTATTCGGGATTGTTCGAAAGCCCGGTCGAGAAGCTCGCTTCGGTGAAGGCAACCGGCTTCACGAGATTGGGGTCGGCGTAGCTGCGCAGCTGGATCTGGTCCAATCCGCGCAAACGGCCCTCGGTGACGTAGAAGTCCTTGAACAGCTCGAAACCGTCGAGATAGAATTCGTCCGACCCGGCGATGAGCGTGGTCCATTCGCCCGGATTGTCGAGGCTCGCGGTGGCGAGGCGGAAATTCACGTGGTCGTCGTTGGTGTGGATGTAGAGCGTGCCGTCGCGCAGATCGACATCGTATTCGCGGCCCTTCTTGCGCGGCGCGATGAGGATTTGCTCGCCTGTCGGATTGTCCGTGCGCACGAGACGGACTTCGCTCGTCTCGCTGTCGCCGACGGCGATGATGAGCCAGTCTTCCTGCGCCGACAGGCCTGCGCCGACGCGAAAGCCGTCGTTTTCGGTCTCGCGGTAAAGCTCGACATCCTCCGACACCGGCGTGCCGAGGACGTGCAGCGTCGCATCGTGGACGCGCCATTGTTCGTTGGCGAGACCGTAGACCACCGCCTTGTCGTCCATCACCCAGGCAAGACCCGTCAGCGTGCCGGGAATTTCGTCGGGCAGCATCTCGCCCGTCTCGAGATCCTTGAAGCGCGCGGTGAAGCGCTCGGACCCGTTGGTGTCGCTCGAATAGGCGAGATAGCGCCCGTTCTTCGACACCGAGAACGCGCCGAGGCGGAAATACTCATGCCCCTCGGCCAGCTCGTTCTCGTCGAGGATGAGCTGCGCTTCGCCGCCCGCCACGGGCTTGCGGTAATATTTGCGGTATTCCTTGCCCTCTTCGAATTCGGACCAGTAGAGCCAGTCGCCATCCTTCTGCGGGACGGTGGAATCGTCCTGCTTCACCCGCGCCTTCATCTCTTCGTAAAGCTCGTCGACCAGCGCCTGCTGCGGTGCCATGCGCGCTTCGAACCAGGCATTCTCGGCCTTCAGGTGTTCGAGCACATCCTCGTCGTCGATGGTCGGATAGCTCTGGTCCTTCATCCAGTGATAGGGATCGGCAATCGTGATTCCGTGGTGCGAATAGGAATGGTCGCGCTTCTCGGCGATGGGCGGAGAGGTCGGTGCAGTCACGGATGTCCCTTCGGTTTCCTGGGCGTGGGATGGCGCGGCGAATGCCAGCGATGCGGCAGATAGGCATGCAGCCAGTCGAATGAAAGTCACAGGCTAACCCTCCTGTGGCGGCACAAAGGTGGAAAGACGCCGCCCAAAGTCCTATTGAGGGGAGGTGATTATGCGGGACGCCTCGTCCCGGCAAGCGCCGCATCGCCCAAAGGCAGAGCGGCCCCGATGAAAGGATTTGTCGCCCATGCTGATGCAGACCCATGAAGCCCGCCTCGACGCACTGCGCACCGAACTGCAAAAGCGCGGCCTCGACGGTTTCGTCATTCCCATTTCCGACGAGCATATGAGCGAATATGTCGGCTCCTACGCCCAGCGCCTTCACTGGTTGACCGGCTTCGGTGGCAGCGCGGGCAGCGCGGCAGTGCTCAAGGAAAAGGCCGCGATGTTCACCGATGGCCGCTACACCGTGCAGGTGCGCGAGCAGGTCGACGGCAAGCTTTTTGACTATGAGGACGTGCCCGCGACCTCGCCCGCCAAGTGGCTGGCCGAACACGCCGGGAAGGGCGCGACAATCGGCTATGACGCGTGGCTCCACGGAGTCGAGTGGGCGGAAGAGGCGACGAAGCTTTTCGCCAAGAAGGGCATCGAACTGGTGCCGGTCGACGGCAATCCTATCGATGCGGTCTGGGCCGACCGCCCCGAGCCTTCCAAAGCCGTTGCCGTCCCGCATGACGACAAATTCGCGGGCCGCTCCAGCGCGGACAAGCGCGCCGAGATTGCCGACTGGCTGAAGCAGGAAGGCTATGACGCCACCGTCATCACCGCGCTCGATTCGGTCGCATGGGTGCTCAACATGCGCGGGCAGGACGTGGACAACACCCCCGTCGCGCTGTCCTATGTGCTGGCCCATGCCGACGGCACGGCGGAACTCTTCATCGCGCCCGAAAAGGTGACGCCGGAACTCACCAAGCATTTCGGCAACGCCGTGCGCGTGCGCGACCGGGCCGATTTCGAGCCTGCGCTGGCAGGCCTCAAGGGCAAGACCGTCGCAGTCGACCCCAAGCATGCGGTCGCGGGCATTTTCCACGCGCTCGAGGATGGCGGCGCGACCGTTGTGCGCGATGCCGACCCCGCGGTCCTGCCCAAGGCGATCAAGAATCCCGCCGAGCAGCAGGGCCACCGTGATGCGCAGGCGCGCGACGGTGCGGCGGTGGTGAAATACCTGCGCTGGATCGAGGAGAACGCTCCTTCCGGCGAGATCGACGAGTTGACCGCGGCGGCCAAGCTGCGCGAATTCCGCGGCCTCAGCCCCGACATGAAGGACACCAGCTTCGACACCATCAGCGCTGCTGCCGGCCACGCCGCGCTGCCGCATTACAAGGTGGACGAGGACAGCAATATCCCGATCCCGCCTTCCAGCATCTACCTGTGCGACAGCGGCGGCCAGTATATGGACGGCACGACCGACATCACCCGCACCGTGTGGGTCGGTCCGGGCGAACCGACGGCCGAGATGGTCGACCGCAACACGCGCGTGCTCAAGGGCCATATCGAGCTCGACCTCGCGCGCTTCCCCGACAAGACCAGCGGCGGCGCGCTCGATGCGCTGGCGCGCATGCACCTGTGGCAGGCGGGTGTGGATTATGGCCACGGCACCGGCCACGGGGTCGGCAGCTATCTCTCGGTCCACGAAGGCCCTCAGCGCATCTCCAAGCCCGGCGGCGCATTCCCCGGCACCGAGACCCCGCTGCAGGAAGGCATGATCCTTTCGAACGAGCCGGGCTATTATAAGCCGGGCGAATACGGCATCCGTATCGAGAACCTCGTGCTGGTGGTCGACGCCGATATCGAGGGCAGCGAGGGCAAGTATCTCACTTTCGAAACGCTCACCCATGTGCCGCTCGACCGGAAACTGGTCGACAAGAGCCTGCTGACCGAGCGCGAAATTCACTGGTGGAACAGCTACCACGCGAAGACGCGCGACATCCTCGCGCCGCAGCTCGAAGGCGAGGACCTCGCCTGGCTCGAGCGGGAATGCGCGCCCTTGTAGGATTACGTGCGTTCCCGTAATGTTCCAATGGTCGCGAGTCGTTTGAAAGAGGAGTCACGCGGATGATTGGATATGTTACGGTCGGCACCAACGACCTCGAGAAAGCCGCCAGGTTTTATGACGCCATCGCCGCCGAAATGGGCGTCGGGCGGATGATGGAATTCGAGACCTTCATCGCCTGGGGCAAGTGGGATGGCGGCGCGGGCATCGCGGCCACCAAGCCCTTCGATGGCAATGCGGCGAGTGTCGGCAACGGCGTGATGGTCGCGCTCGAGGCCAAGGACCGCGAGCAGGTCCAGCGGCTCTACGACATCGCGCTGGCCAATGGCGGCAGCTGCGAAGGCGAACCCGGTCCGCGCGGCGAACCCGACGAGAATGGCATGCTGTTCTATGCCGGCTATTTCCGCGACCCTGATGGCAACAAGCTCAACGCTTACCTGATGGACAAAGTTGGCTGAGCTTTCGCCCGTGTGAATGGGGGCTACCCGCTGCGACACTTCGATACAATTCGGCTGTGATCGGGCATAAAGCTGCGACAATGCGCCTTTAGAAAGGATACACGAGTTGCGGCGGGTCCCTCCTGTTTCTCCCCCTCCCAATGGGTCCGTCGCAACTCTCCTTAGATTTCTGGAGACAGCCTGATGAAAAAGACCGCCCTGACCCTTTCCGCCGCTGCCCTTGCCCTGACCGGCACGGCAGCGCTTGCCCATAACCACATGGCGAAGATCGATGCCGATGGTGACGGCAATGTCACCCGCGCCGAACTGACCACGCATGGCGCGGAAATGTTCGCCAAGATGGATGCCAATAATGACGGCGTCATCAACGCGGGCGACCGCGCAGCCCACCGCATGGAACGCTTTGCCGAGGCCGATACCAATGGCGACGGCGAACTTTCGCAGGCCGAAATGAAGGCCATGCGCGAAGCTCGCATGGAGCGTCGCAGCGAGCGCCGCGAAGCCCGCGCCGAGCGCCGTGCAGACCGCATGGCAGAACATTTCGCCAAGATGGACACCGACAATTCGGGCGGCCTTTCGCAGGAAGAACTGCAGGCCATGCACGAAATGCGCGGCAAGCGTGGCCATCATGGGATGCGCGGCGGCCATCGCGGCGGCATGAAGATGCTTCGCATGGCAGATGCAGACGGCGACAAGTCCGTCACCCGCGCCGAATTCGACGCAGCTCTCGCCGCCCATTTCGCCAAGGCCGATGCCAATGGCGACGGCAGCATCTCAGCCGAAGAGCGCGAAGCCGCTCACAAGGCGATGCGCGCCGAATGGAAGGCCAAGCGCGAAGCGCGCACGCAGTAATCCGCTTGCGCCAGAGGCAAACCCGAAGGTAGGCGCTCAACGCGAAAGATGAACGAAACAGCGCCCACCACCCTGCTGCTCGTCGATGACGAAGCGACATTGCGCGAACCCCTGGCCGAGTATCTCACCGGCCAGGGGTTCGACGTGCGGGAGGCGGAAAGCGCCGCCGCGGCGCGGAGCCTGCTGGGCAGCGAAACTCCCGACCTCGTCCTGCTCGACATCATGATGCCGGGCGAGGACGGCTTGTCGCTCTGCCGCCACCTCGTCGAAACGCGCAAACTTCCCGTAATCCTGTTGACCGCCAAGGGAGAGGCGATGGACCGCATCATCGGCCTCGAAATCGGGGCGGACGATTATGTCACCAAGCCCTTCGAACCGCGCGAGCTGGTGGCACGCATCCGCTCGGTCCTGCGCCGCGCCGACCGTGCGCCGGAAGCTCCGGCTGACGAGCTTTCGTATCGCTTCGAAGGCTGGACGCTCGACCCGCTAAAGCGCCGCCTGACCGACCCCGAAGGCACGCTGGTCCCCATCTCGACTGCCGAGTTTCGGATGCTGCGCGCCTTTTGCGACCACCCGCGCCGCGTGCTCGACCGCGACCAGCTCCTTGACATGGTGCAGGGCCGCGAGGCGCATCTTTTCGACCGCGCGGTCGACAACCAGGTCAGCCGCCTCCGCCGCAAGATAGAGGCGGATACGAAGGACCCGCAGTTCATCCAGACCGTGCGCGGCGGCGGCTACCGTTTCGGCGCCGACGTCACCCGCGTCGCGCCGGACGAGGCATGAAGCGCCTGCTGCCCAAGAGCCTGCTCGGACAGGTCACGCTGGCAGTCGCGCTGACGCTTTTCCTCGTGCAGGGCGTGAATGCCGTTTTCGCCTGGAATATCGAAAAGGACCGCGTCGAGACCGCGCTTGTCAACACGCTCGGCCTGCGTCTCATCGCATCGCAGCGCTTGCGCGATTCCGATGAAACCAACCTCGTAGTGCGTCTCGACCCGCGGCCCCCTCGCCAATTCGAGCAAAGGGATGGCGCGCCGCGACCGCCGCGCCGGGGAGGACGCCGGTTCAGCGGGACCGACTTTACCCGCGCTGAAATTTTCGAAAGCCTCCCTGTCGACCGCGCCCTGCCGGAACTCGAAGAGCGGCTGGCCGAAACGCTGCGCAACAATGGCCGCGACTTCACCGAATTGCGAATGGTCGCCCGACCCGTCTCTGCCGACCCCGTCGCCCAGCGCTTCCTGCGCCGTCTCGCCATGCGCTGGGGACTGCAGGATGACGACATTCCCTCTGAAATCGCAGTCGCCGGGGTGAGCGATGGGGAGCGATGGGACATCGTGCGTGCGCCCATCCGGTCGCCGCATCGCCATTTCGGCCCAGTCTTCCCGATGGCTCGCGCGGCGTTGCTGACCGCATTGCTCTGTTTCGTCCTCTGGTTGGTCCTGCGCCGCATCACCGGCCCGCTTGCCCAGCTTACGCAGCGCACCGAGCGCTTTTCGCAAAAGCCCGGCGCGGGGAAGCCGATGGAGCCGAGCGGCCCGGAAGACGTGCGACGCCTCATCGCCGCGCACAACGCGATGGAGGCGCGCATCGGGGCAATGCTGGACGAGAAGGACGTGATGCTCGGCGCCATCGGGCATGACCTCAAAACCCCGCTCGCCGCCTTGCGCGTGCGGGTCGAAGGCGTGGAAAACGAGACCGCCCGCGCGCGCATGGTCGACAGTATCGAGGACATCACCCGCACGCTCGACGAAATCCTCGGCCTCGCCCGCGTCGGCAAGTCCGATGCGTCCCCTGAGAAGACCGACCTCGCCGCGCTCGCCGCCTCGGTGGTCGAGGAGTTCGAAGATACCGGCGAGACGGTCGCGCTCGAAGCTGCGCGCGTTGTCGCGCCCGTGCATCTCACATGGCTGAAGCGCGGTTTGCGCAACCTCGTCTCGAACGCGCTTCGTTACGGCGGCAATGCGAGTGTCACGGTCCTCACCGAAGAGAATTCCGCCATCCTGCGGGTCGAGGACACGGGCCCGGGCATCCCCGAAGAGCGCATCGCCGACATGCTCGAACCCTTCACCCGCGGCGAAGCCAGTCGCAACCGGGCAACCGGCGGCGCGGGGCTGGGCCTCACGCTGGCGCGTGCAGTGGCCGAACAGCATGGCGGGACGCTGGAGCTATCGAACCGCCCCGAAGGCGGCCTGCGCGCCGAATTCCGCCTCCCGCTCTAGCGCATCAGCCCGCCGACGATATTGCGCACGAAGGCATTGAGACCCGTGCGGACCGGGTCGGCGCGTGATTTCTTCCCCAACACGGTGGCTACCGCGACCGAGGTCAGCGATCCTGCCGCAGCCTTGGCCGCTGCCTTGCCTGCCTTGGTCCACATGGACGTGGTCTTGCGTTCGCGCTTGCCCACTTCCTCGCGGCCCTTTTCTTCGACCTCTTTCGCCGTTGCCGCGGCATCGGCGGTCTTGGCGGCGAGAACTTCCTCGGCGCTTTCGCGGTCGACCGCCTCGTCATATTTGCCGTCGAGGTCGCTCACCGAATTGATGATTTTTCGCTCCTTCTCGGTGACAGGGCCGAGGCGCGAATGCGGCGGCTTGATAAGCGTGCGCTGCACCACCGTGGGCGCGCCGTCTTCGGAGAGCGTCGAGACAAGCGCCTCGCCGACCTTCAACTCGGTGATGGCCTGCTCGACATCGAGCTCCGGGTTGATGCGAAAGGTTTCGGCGGCGGCCTTGATGGCGCGCTGGTCGCGCGGGGTGAAGGCGCGCAAGGCGTGCTGGATGCGATTGCCCAGCTGGCCGGCGATTTTCTCCGGAATATCGATGGGGTTCTGCGTGACGAAATAGACGCCGACACCCTTGGAGCGGATAAGTCGGACGACCTGCTCGACCTTGTCTTCGAGCGCTTCGGGAGCGTCGTCAAACAAGAGGTGTGCCTCGTCGAAGAAGAACACCAGTTTCGGTTTCTCCGGGTCGCCCACCTCGGGCAGCGTCTCGAACAATTCGGCCAGCAGCCAGAGCAGGAAAGTCGCGTAGAGTTTGGGGCTGCGCATCAGCTTGTCGGCGGCGAGCACGTTGATGATGCCGCGGCCCTGCTCGTCTTTCGCGAGGAAGTCGTCGATTTCCAGCGCCGGCTCGCCGAAGAACATGTCGGCGCCTTGGGCTTCAAAACTCAGCAGCTGGCGCTGGATGGCACCGACGCTGGCCTTGGAAACATTGCCGTATTTGCCCGAAAGGTCCTTCGCGTTTTCGTAAGCGAAGGTCAGCATCGCCTGCAAATCGCCGAGGTCGAGCAGCAGGAGGTTGTTCTCGTCGGCATAGCGGAAGACGATGTTGAGCACGCCTTCCTGCGTCTCGTTCAGGTCGAGCAGGCGCGCGAGCAGCAGCGGTCCCATTTCTGAAATCGTCGTGCGGATGGGAAAGCCCTTTTCTCCGTACAAGTCCCAGAACACCGCGGCGTTGTCGGCATAGGCATAGTCTTCCATGCCCAGTTCCTTCGCGCGGCCTTCGAGCTTGTCGGCATGCTTGAACTGGGGCGAGCCGGCCATGGAAATGCCCGCAAGGTCGCCTTTCACATCGGCGACGAAGACCGGCACGCCATTGGCCGAAAAGCTCTCGGCCAACCCCTGCAGCGTCACCGTCTTGCCGGTCCCGGTCGCGCCTGCAATCAGCCCGTGGCGATTGGCCTGCTCGAGCCGAAGGTGCTGGTTCTCGCCATTCGCGCCCAGTCCAAGGAAAATCGTGCTCACATGCGCTCCCGCCATAGGTTCAGTCCTCCCCCGATGTGGCGCAGGGGTGGAGCCAAGGTCAAGCAATGGCTCGACTTGGGGCGCAAGGGCTGTAAATGCTCATCGCACATGGCGGGCAAAACTCCCTTCGTATTGCTGGACGATGCACGGACAAGCGGCGCGGCCGACGCGCTGCTCTATGAAAATCCGCGCGAGGTGTTCGTTGCCTACCGGCCCGAGGAGGTCGAGACGGTGCTCGAAGCTGCCGAGGCTGCGCGGCGCAGCGGCGGCGAGCTTGCTGGATACATTGCCTATGAAGCGGGCCTTGCACTGGAAGAGCGACTGGCCGGATTGGCCGCTGCAAAGACCGGCGCTGCTGGGCCGCTGGTTTGGCTAGGCCTGTTCGATGCGCCCGAGCGTATTGCCGCGAGCGACATGCCAGAATGGCTGGCGTCGCGCGCACAAGGTCCTGGGAGTGTCGGCCCGCTTGAGCCACAGGTTTCTCCCGGAGCTTACGAGAAAGCGTTTGGTGAGCTGCAGGAAGCCATCCGCGCGGGCGACATTTACCAGGCGAACCTGACCCTTCCGCTCGCAGGCAATTTCACCGGTGACCCGCTGGGACTCTATGCCGCGCTCAGACCAGCGGCGCAGGCGGGCTATGGCGGGGTGATTTACGACGGTTCGCACTGGCTGCTCAGCCTGTCGCCCGAACTCTTCGTCTCGCTCAAGGGCAGCGAGGCCAAGGCCAAGCCGATGAAGGGTACGCGGCCTCGCTCGTCCCATGCGGTGCAGGACGAGGCGCTGGCCGACGAACTGGCCTCCTCGGTCAAGGACAAGGCCGAGAACCTGATGATTGTCGATCTGATGCGCAACGACCTCGCCCGCGTGGCTGAGGCGGGCAGCGTGGCGGTCGACGAACCCTTCGCCATCGAGAGCTATCCCACCGTCCACCAGATGGTCAGCGTGGTGAGGGCTACCTTGCGCGAAGGTATGGGCGCGACCGACCTCGTGCGCGCGCTCTTCCCCTGCGGCTCCATCACCGGCGCGCCCAAAATCCGCGCGATGGAGCTTATCGACGCGGTCGAGCGCAGCCCGCGCGGGCCCTATTGTGGGGCCATCGGACGTATCGGTGCTGACGGCGATGCGGCCTTCAACGTCGCCATCCGCACGCTGCGCCTCACCGAAATCGAGAACCAGCGCGGCAAGGCAGTGCTGGGTGTGGGCGGGGCCATCGTCGCCGACAGCGAGCCGCGCACCGAATGGCGCGAGGCGCTGCTCAAAGGGGCCTTTGCCAGCAAGTCCTCGCCCGAACATCGCGCCGCGCAATTCGACCTTATCGAGACCCTGCGTTTCACGCCCGAAGAAGGCATCCCGCTGCTCGAACGCCATCTCGAACGCATGAAGGCGAGTGCGGCGGAACTGGGTTTCAGCTTCGACCGCCACGAAGCGCGCAATCAGATGCACGCCTGCTGTTTCGTGCTCGACAAGCCATCGCGCGTGCGGCTGCTCGCGGCTCGTAGCGGAGCCATCGTGCTCGAAGCGCAGGAAATGCCCGAGGCCTGGCCCGAGCCTGCGGAGTGCATCATCCTCCCGCTGCCCGTAGACCCGGGCGACTGGCGGCTGCGGCACAAGACCACCGACCGCGGCTTTTACGAGGCCGCACAGGCCGTGGCCCGCCGCAACGGCGCGAACGAAGCGCTCTTCGTGCGCGAGGATGGCTTGCTGACCGAAGGCGCAATCACCAATATCTTTGTCGAGCGGGACGGTGTATTGCTGACCCCGCCCGCCTCGCTGGGGCTTCTGCCCGGCGTGCTTCGCCAGTCGCTTATCGACGAAGGCAGAGCGCGCGAGGCCGAGCTGACCCTTGCCGATATCGAGGACGGTTTCCTCCTCGCCAATTCCCTGCGCGGCCTGATGCCTGCGCGATTGAAAGTCTCATGACCCAGATTCCTATCATCTTCGAAGACGGCGAAGCGCTCGTCATCGACAAGCCCGCCGGCCTCCCGGTCGACCGCCCCAAGCGCGGCGGCCCGTGCCTCGAAGACCATTTCGAGCAGCTCAAACTCGGCTTCCAGCGCGCCCCGCATCCCGTGCACCGGCTCGATACGGACACGAGCGGCTGCCTGCTGCTGGCGCGCAATCCCAAGGCGCTCAAACGCTTCGCCAAGGCCTTCGAGGAGCGGCTGGTCGAAAAGCGCTATCTCGGCATCCTTGCCGGTATTCCGGAGGGCGATGAGGGCACAATCGAGATCTCGCTTTCCAAAATCAGCAGCGCGGGCAAGGGCTGGCGCATGATCGCCGCGAAGAAGGGCAAACCCTCGGTCACCCACTGGCGCAAGCTGATGGAGCATGACGGCAAGGCGCTGGTCGAATTCCGCCCCGAAACCGGTCGCACGCACCAGATTCGCATTCACTGCGAGGCCGGGCTCGGCCTGCCGCTGCTGGGCGACCCGGTTTACGGCAATGGCCCGAACAAAAAGGGCGGTGCTCCGCGCACCATGCTCCATGCCGCCGGCCTGATGGTCCCGCGCGAGAACAAGCCCGCCATCGAGGCCGCCGCGCCATTGCCGCAGGATTTCGCGCGCCTCGGCTTCACGGATGGGTAGAATTGCCGACCGCGCGCTGGAGGTGGCCGAGGAGAAATTCATCGCCTCCTCCGGCCCCGGCGGGCAGAATGTAAACAAGGTCGCCACCGCGGTGCAGCTGCGGGTCGATGTGTTCCAGCTTGGCATGCCGCCCGAAGCCCTCGAACGGTTGAAGGAAATTGCGGGCAGCAAGTTCACCAAGGCGGGTGAAATCGTCCTCACCGCAAACGAATACCGCACGCAGGAGCAGAACCGCGAAGCCGCGCGCGAACGGCTGGTGGCGCTGCTCGGCGAGGCACTGACCCCGCCGAAGAAGCGCAAGAAAAGCCGCGTGAACCGCGTCGGCAAGGTGAAGCGCCTCAAGGCCAAGAAGGCGCGCGGCGAAGTGAAGGCCAAGCGCGGCAAGGTCGACTGGTAGCGCTTACGACGCTTGACTTTTCCCCGTGAATCACCCAATGGGCGCGCCACACGGCGGTGCAGCTCGCGCCGCCCTTATTATTTCGGCCGGATTCGGCCCCTCAGAAAGATCTTTAGGAACACGCCATGGCGAAGCCCGCAACCGTCAAGATCAAGCTCGTCTCGACCGCCGACACGGGCTTCTACTACGTGACGAAGAAGAATCCGCGCAACCACACCGAAAAGTTCGTCTTCAAGAAGTACGACCCGGTGGCGCGCAAGCACGTCGAATTCAAGGAAGCCAAGATCAAGTAATCCTGGCGGGGCGTCGGCTCGTTTCGTCGCTCCATTAGCTGAACCTCGGGAACGCCATTGGTTCAGTGACAGTTCAATGCTCCAAGTGTAATTCCAGGAGCATGAGCACCTTGTCTATCTTCAAGAATCGCCCCGTCGCATCGGCCCTCGCATTGGCGATGGCCGTCGGCGTCCCCGCGTCTTTCTACGCTGCCCCGGCCCCTGTCGAGGCAGCCGCTGGCGACCTCGATAAGGCCGTCGCTGCGCTGCGCGGCATTTCCACCATGAAGGCGGATTTCGTCCAGACCGACCGTAACGGCCAGGCCGTTTCGGGCGTCATGACGCTGAAACGCCCCGGCAAGATCCGCTTCGAATACGAAAAGGGCGTGCCGCTCCTCGTCGTTTCGAACGGCAAGTCGATGTATATGATCGACTACGAGGTGAACCAGGTCCAGCGCTGGCCGATCAAGAATTCGCCGCTCGGCGCGCTGCTCGACCCGAGCCGCGACGTGAAGAAATACGGCCGCCTCATTCCCACCAGTCACGACGACGTGGTGAGCATCGAGGTGCGCGACCCCAAGCGTCCGGAATTCGGCGTCATCACTCTCATCTTTGCCCGCGATGCCTCGGCCCCCGGAGGCCTGCGCCTCACGCACTGGGTGGCGCTCGATTCGCAGAATCACCGCACCACGGTTCGCCTCAGCAACAACCGTTACGGGGTTGCCGTTGCTGACAGCGCGTTCAGGTTCCGTGACCCGCGCCGTTCGTCCCGTCGTCCGGGATAAACGCTTCGGCGACGAACCGTTTGGCTTGTGCGATTCGCTGAAGGCGAATGTTCATTGAGCAGCAAGCCAAAGGGGCCTAAAAATGGGGCTATCGAGACGGCGGTCGGCAATTTCCCCCCTGTTGATTGACCGATCCAAATGTCGCTCGGTATCCAAGCGTGACGAACGCTCACAAGGAACCCTCAAGCCAATGCCCCCGGCTTGAGGGTTTTTTGTGCGCTTTTGTGTTTCGAGCCCGCCTCCGCGGGCTCGTCCGGCCCGGTTCTTGGTCGCGGCAGCCAAAGCGCGACCGCGCGTCGGCCGGTTAGGCCGAAGCCAAGCCGCACGTATGTGCGGCGCCCGGCGTTTGAGGGCGCAAAACAAAAAACTTCACCTAGACCCTCGCGCCAACGCCCCCTATCCGATGGCCATGGTTTCTGTCGCTACCTGGAATATCAATTCCGTCCGCCTTCGCATGCCTATCGTCGAGCGTTTCCTGAAGGAGACCTCGCCCGACGTACTCTGTCTTCAGGAAATCAAGTGCCAGGAGCACCAGTTTCCCTACAAGGCCTTCAAGGCGCTGGGATACGAACATGTCGCCGTGCATGGTCAGAAGGGCTATCACGGCGTGGCCACGGTCAGCCGCCTTCCCTTGCGCGAATTCTCGCGCCACGACTGGCAGGACAATGGCGAAGCGCGGCACGTCGGTGTCGAGCTTCCCGAGCATGACGGGATGATTATCGAGAACGTCTATGTACCCGCGGGCGGCGACGAGCCCGACCGCGAGAAGAACGTGAAATTCGGCCAGAAGCTCGACTTCCTCGAGCGTATGACGCGCTGGGCCGATGCCATCGATCGTCCGACACTTATCGTCGGCGACTTCAACATCGCTCCGCTCGAAAGCGATGTGTGGAACCACAAGCAGCTGCTGAAGGTCGTCAGCCACACGCCTATCGAAGTCGAGAGCCTGCAGCGCTTCATGGATGCGCATGGCTGGTCCGACATCGGGCGCGAGCACATCAAGGCGCCCGAGCGCTATTACAGCTGGTGGAGTTACCGCGCGAAGGACTGGAAGGCGAACGATCGCGGCCGCCGTCTCGACCATATGTGGGCGAGCCCCGAGCTGGCGAAGCAGGCGAGTGCCCACTCGGTCCACGAATATGCGCGCGACTGGGAAAAGCCGTCGGACCATGTGCCGCTGGTGACGGAGTTCGACATCTGAGCGAGCCCTCTCCTTCGCGGCGCGCGGCGCTGGCGGTGGACGCGCTGCGCCACGGCTGGCCGCTCGCCATCGAGGGCGCGCCGCTGTTGCAGCCGGTGGAGACCGCGTTCTCCGATGTGTCGGGAGAGGCCATGCTGGTTTCGGCCAGCCGGGCGGCGACGCTCAAACTCGCCAACCAGCGCGAGGCGGCCGTACCGCGCCAGCCAGTGTTGATGCGCGGGGCGGAGGTTTTCGATTTGCCCGCAGCGCTGGCGGTCGCGGACCCGGCGCTCGATTTGCAAAGCCCGCTCAAGGGCCCGTTCAAGGCGCTTGAACTCGGATGGGAAGAGCAGGCGCGTGCCGCGCTCGAACTGGCGCGTATCGCGGGTATTCTCCCTGCCTTTCTAGTCGCGCCTGAAGGTTCGGGAGAGGCTGCCTGCCTGAAGGCGAGCGATGTCGAAGCTTTTTCCGACCCTTCGCGCCTGCGCATTGCAACACGTGCGAAGCTGCCGGTCGCGGCGGCCGAAGGTGCGCGCATCGTCGCTTTCCGCAGCCCGGACGACACGCGCGAGCATGTCGCGCTCGTCATCGGCAAGGAAGATTCCTCCAGCCCGCCGCTGGTGCGCCTGCATTCCGAATGCTTGACCGGAGATATTCTCGGCAGCCTCAAATGCGACTGCGGCCCGCAGCTCGATGCTGCCCTCCAGGCGATGGCGGAAGAGGCGGAGAAGGGCGGCTGGGGCGTGCTGCTCTATATGCGGCAGGAAGGGCGCGGCATCGGCCTCGTCAACAAGCTGCGCGCCTATCGGCTGCAGGACCAGGGGTTCGACACGGTCGATGCGAATACCCGGCTCGGCCTGCCCGATGAAGCGCGTGATTTCCCCACCGCCGCGCGTATGCTCGACTTGCTCGGTGTGAAGGAGATCCGGCTGATGACCAACAATCCTGCCAAGGTCGACGCGCTCGAGGCGACCGGGGTGAGCGTTGCCGAACGCGTGCCCCACTCGCTCCCCGACAATCCGCACAACGCGCGCTACCTCGCGACCAAGCGCGACCGGGCAGGACACATTCTCCCATGAGCGCGCTGACTATCCGTCCTGAAAAGCCTTCCGACCACGCGCAAATCGGCGTCGTCACTGATGCCGCGTTCGCCGAAGTCGAACATAGCGACGGGAGCGAGGTGCAAATCGTCGAGAAATTGCGCAGCGACGGCGACCTGACGCTATCGTTGGTAGCCGAAGACGGAGAACGCATTGTCGGCCACGTCGCCGTCTCTCCAGTCACGATTTCCGGCGGCAGCACCGGCTGGTACGGCCTCGGCCCCATCAGCGTATTGCCCGCCCACCAGCGCGAAGGTGTCGGGCTGCGCCTCATGCAGCGCGCGATTGCCGACATGCGCGAAATGGGCGCGAAGGGCATCGTGCTGCTGGGTGAGCCTGCCTATTACAGCCGCTTCGGCTTCGAACACGACCCTGAGCTTTCCTATCCGGGACCGCCCGCAGAATATTTCCAGCGCTTGGTGATGGAGGGCGAAGCGCCCAGCGGAACAGTGACCTACGCGCCCGCGTTCGGCTGAAGCCGCTTGCCGATGGCCTGTCCCATGCGGACGGCATCGCCCGCCTTCAAACTCTCGTCCCACGCGACCCGGCCGGGTTCGAACAGCAGCACCACGGTCGAGCCGAGGATGAAGCGGCCCATCTCGTCGCCTGCGTCCAAATCATGCGCGCCCGGGTCGAAACTCTCGCGCACCAGCTTGGGGTGATGCGTCTCGACGAGGCCAGACCATACGGTCTCGATACCGGCGACAATCATCGCGCCGACCATGACGCTGGCGAAGACACCGTCGGGACCGGTAAAGAGGCAGGCAAGCCGCTCGTTGCGCGCAAACAGCCCGTCGACATTCTCCGCCGTCACCTGGTTCACCGAGAACAGCTCGCCCGGCACATAAGTGGTGGAAGCGAGCGAGCCCGCTGCGGGCATGTGGACGCGGTGATAATCGCGCGGGGAGAGGTAGATGGTGGCGAACTGGCCGCCTTCGAAGCGCCTGGCCGCATCCTCGTCCCCGCCGAGCAGCTGCGCTGCCGTGAAGTGCCGCCCCTTGGCCTGGAATATGCGACCCTCCTCGATCGTGCCAATCTGGCTTACCGCGCCGTCGGCAGGGCTGAGGATATGCGTCGAAGTATCGGCCAGTGGACGCATCCCGGGCTTCAGCTCGCGCGTGAAGAAGTCGTTGAAGCTCTTGTATTCGTCGATACCGCGCGCCGCTTCGCTCATGTCGACATCATAGGCATCGATGAAGCGGCGAATCAGCAGGTCCTTGAGGAAAGGCACCTCGGACGAGGCAATCTTGCCCGCCCCGCGCGAGACGAGATGATGCGGCAGGGCATGCTGGAGCCAGATGAAGGGGGATGTCATGGAATTTGTCCTTAGTGGCAGCGCGCCTCAGCGCAACTGGCTGTCCTTGCTGCCGCGGCGGTTGATGCCCGACTGGCGGGTGGCGGCATCGCGGCCCGACTGGCACTCGACACAGGTGCGCACGCCGGGAAGCGCCTTGCGCCGCCTTTCGGGGATAGGCTCGCCGCATTCGTCGCAATATTTCGCGCTGTCGCCTTTCGGCATGCGGGCGCGCGCCGCGCTGACTGCGTCGCTTACGGTGTCGTCGATCTGGTCCTGAACGGCGCCGTCGCGCGCCCATCCGCCTGCCATGGGAAACTCCTTTGCCCGCTCAACGGGCGGAGGCCTCGAGGCGTTCCGTCAGAGGAAAAGCGCGGCGAAGGGGATGAGACCGACCGAAGCTGCCGCAACCGCGCCCACAATCCACTCGGGAAAGCGATGGGGGTTCGAGGCAAATGGCTTGGCCATTGGGCGGGTTTATGATGGAAAGGTTAATATCTGCCTTACCGCCATCCCCGCAAACCGCTTCGCTGCGGCTAATTGTCGGAGGGCGGACGACCCCGGCGCGGGGCGGGGCTGTGCTTGACCTCGATCCCGCGCTTGGCGAGCGCTTCGCGTAGTAGCATTTCGATCTGCGCATTGGCGCTGCGCAATTCGTCTGCTGCCAGGCGCTCGACCGCGGCGTGTACCGCCGGGTCGAGACGCAAGGCGAAGGCTTTCTTCTGTGCCATCGGACCCTTGGGCGCTCGCTCAGTAAATCGAACCGGCGTTGACCACCGGATGCGCGTCCTTTTCGCCGCAGAGTACGACCAGGAGGTTCGAGACCATCGCTGCACGCCGTTCATCGTCGAGTTCGACGATGTTGTCTTGCGATAACTTGGTCAGCGCATCCTCGACCATGCCCACTGCGCCCAGCACGATCTTGGCGCGCGCCGCAATGATGGCATCGGCTTGCTGGCGCTTGAGCATGGCGCTGGCAATTTCGCTGGCATAGGCAAGGTGGGTTAGGCCCGCCTCGTCGACCACCACGCCCGCGACCTGCAGCCGGTCGTTGAGTTCTTCGAGCAGCTCGCGGTTGACCACCTCGGCCCCGCCGCGCAGCGTCACTTCCTCGCCCTCGAAATCATCATAGGGATGGCGCGAGCCGACCGTGCGCAGGCCTGCCTCGATCTGGATGTTCACGAACTCCTTGTAGTCGTCGACGTCGAAGCTGGCCTGTGCGGTGTCGCGCACGCGCCACACGACGTTGCAGGCGATCTCGATCGGGTTGCCGCGCAGATCGTTGATCTTCACGCGTTCGGAATGGATGTTGTGCGCGCGTGCCGAGATCTTGTTCTTGCCCATCCACGGCCATACCCAGCGCAGCCCCTCGGTGCGCTCGGACCCCTTGTATTCGCCGAACAGCGTGATGACCGCAGCCTGGTTCGGCTGGATCATGAAGAAGCCGGAAGCGAGGATCAGAACGCCGATCAGCGAAAGCACGAGAGTGCCTGCGAAGGCGAGCTTGGCGATCTTGGGCGATCCGTCAGCCGGCACCATGCCGGGAATGAGGAACGCAAGTACGGCGAGCACCGCGACCAGAACGAGAAGCATGATGTAACCGTTGAAGCTCTTCGCCGCGGTCTCGCGGCTGGTCTTCATTCCGGAAAGTTCGACCGACATATGAGGTTCCCCTGTGATATAAACATGATATCATATTTATATCGAATCTTACCTTTGTCAATCGGAACCGGTCAGTGGCGGGCAATCTCCATGAGGAAGCGCTCGCCATAGGCCTCCAGCTTCTTGGCACCGACCCCGCCCACCTGTCCCAGTGCCGCGATGCTGGCAGGGCGGGTCGCGGCCATTTCGCGCAGGGTGCTGTCGTGGAAGATGACGTAGGGGGGGACCTGCGCTTCGCTGGCGAGCTCGCGACGCAATTCGCGCAAGGCTTCGAACAGCGGGTCGCCAACGGGATTGGCTTCGTCGCCTCCGCGGCGGGAGCGACGCTGCCGCTTGGGCGGTACAACGATTTCGACCTCGCGTGTCCCTTTGAGGATTTCGCGCGCGCTGCCACCCAGCGCGAGGCCGCCGTGCTCGGTCGGCAGCAAGTCGCCGCGGGCCTGCAGGGCGCGCCCCAAGGGCTGGAGCAGCCGCGCGTCATCGCCCTCGACGATCCCGTAGACACTGAGCTTATCGTGACCGCGCTGGCGGATGCGGTCGTCCTCTGCGCCGGTCAGGACTTTTTGGAGGTGTCCCATGCCGAAGCTCTGCCCCGTGCGGTAAACGGCGGACAGCAGCTTGCGCGCCAGCTCAGTCACATTGGTGAGATCGGGCGCGTCGAGGCAGTTGTCGCAATTGCCGCAAGTCTCGGGCGGGTTCTCGCCGAAATGGCGCAGCAGCACGGCGCGGCGGCAATGCGGCGTTTCGACAAGCCCTGCCAGCGCATCGAGCCGCGCGCGCTCGGCATTGCGGCGGTCCTCGTCGACTTCTGCCAGCCTCGAGCGCGCGGTGGCGAAGTCGCCCGCGCCCCAGAACATGGTGGCAGCCGAAGGGTCCCCGTCGCGGCCCGCGCGGCCTGTCTCCTGGTAATAGGCCTCGATCGACTTGGGCACGCCGACATGCGCGACGAAGCGGACGTCGGGTTTGTCGATGCCCATCCCGAAGGCGACGGTGGCGACGATGACCATGTCCTCACTGGCCACGAAGGCGGCCTGGTTTGCGGCGCGTGTCTCCGGCGCCAGGCCGGCATGATAGGGCAAGACCTCGCGGCCCGTTGAAGCGGCGAGCTTTTCGGCGAGGTCCTCCACCTTTTTGCGTGTCTGGGCGTAGACGATGCCGGGGCCGGGCCGCTCGGTCATCAGCGTGGCAATCTGGCGCACCGGATTGTCGCGGTGGCGGATGGTGTAGCGAATATTGGGGCGGTCGAAACCGGCCAGCACAAGCCCATCTTCGGGAATACCGAGCTGGGTCAGCACATCGCCGCGTGTTTGCCGGTCTGCCGTCGCGGTCAGCGCGAGGCGAGGCACCTCCGGGAAAGCATCCATCAGCGGGCGCAGCATGCGGTAGTCGGGGCGGAAATCGTGGCCCCATTCCGATACGCAATGCGCCTCGTCCACCGCGAACAGCGCTATCCGTGCCGAGCCCAGAAAGTCGCGGAACTGCGGCTGGCTCGCGCGTTCGGGAGCGACATAGAGCAGGTCCAATTCGCCCGCGCGGTAGGCGTCCTGCGTCTCGCGCCAGTCGGCATCGGCGCTGGTCAGCGTTGCAGCGCGGATGCCATTGGCGCGCGCGCTCCTCAACTGGTCGTGCATTAGCGCGATGAGCGGGCTGATGACGACGCAGGTCCCCTCCAGCATGACCGCGGGAAGCTGGTAGGTGAGCGACTTGCCCGCGCCGGTCGGCATGACCGCGAGGCTCGACTGGCCTGCCAGCGTGCGCTCCACCACCTCGTGCTGCCGCCCGCGAAAATCGTCGAAGCCGAACGTGGCGCGCAGGGCTTCGCGGGCGTTGTCGAGTGTTGCGACCATTCGCCCCTGTTGCCACACGGCGCGCCGCGCGCAACCGCCGCAGGTACATTTTCCCTTGGCGAAGTCGCAAACAAGCGATTAACCACGGCTCACAGCCTATTGAAGGAGAACAAGATGAAGTTCCGTATCGCTGCCGTTGCAGCCACCAGCCTCGCCCTTGCCGCCTGCGGCAGCGCGGACGATGCCTCGACCGAAGCCGAAGCCGACACGGTCGAAGTCGCAGCCGATGAAGCCATGGCCACGGTCGAGGAAGAGCCCGTCGCCGACCCCGAGGCAGCCGTCGAGCCAGTCGAAACCACGCCGAGCGCAGCCGAAGCCGCCTCGGTCGAAGCAGCAGGCGACAGCGCCGCAGCCACCGCAGAAGCCGCGATGGACGCGATGGGCGAAGACCCGCCCGAGTAAGCGCACCGGTCACAAGGGGGCGGGCAGGAGCAAAGGCTCCGCCCGCCCTTTTCCGTAGCGGCTTTGTCGCACATCACTTTGGAAGATAGCATCGCCGCCATGAAGCGACTCGTCCTGCTGCCCGTGCTGGCATTAGCTGCCTGCAATTCCTCCACCGAGGGCGCCGACCCTGGCCCCGTCACGCAGGAGGAAGCCGAAGCGCTCGACGATGCCGCTTCGATGCTCGACGAGCAGCGCATGCCTGACGAGACACCTGAGGCGGAAACACAGCCGGAAACCGGAGGGGGAGAGACCGAATGAGCACCAATCCCGGAATGGATGAAGACACATTCGCCCAGTTCCTCGAACAGCTCGAGCGCTATGTTCGCGAACGGCTCATCCCTGCGGAAAAGGACGTCATCGAGAATGACGCCGTGCCCGAGGATATCCTTGCCGAGATGAAGGACATGGGCCTCTTCGGCCTGACCGTCCCCGAAGACTTCGGCGGCGCGGGGCTGAACATCACGCAATATGCCAAGGTCGTGCAGACCATGGCCTATGCTGCGCCAGCCTATCGTTCGATTTTTTCCATCAATGTCGGCATGTTCAATTCCGCCATCAAGAACGGCGGGACCGAGGCGCAGAAGGCTGAATGGTGGCCGCGGATTGCCGAGGGTGCGATTGCGTGCTTCGGCCTCACCGAGCCGGGTAGCGGCAGCGACAGCGCGGCGATGCAGACCATGGCGAAGCCCGACCCCGACGGGAACGGCTGGATACTGAACGGCACCAAGCGCTACATAACCAATGCGCCGCACGCCGACGTTGCGCTCATCATGGCGCGCACCGAGAAGGAGGCGCTGCCCAAGAACGCGCATGTCAGCGCTTTCATCGTGCCGATGGAAACGCCGGGTGTTTCGACCGGCAGCCCGGACAAGAAGATGGGGCAGGCGGGCAGCCATATCTCCGACGTCATGCTCGACGACGTGCATGTGCCGGGCGATGCACTGCTGGGCGGCGAGACGGGGCAGGGCTTCCGCTTTGCGATGATGAGCCTCGACAATGGCCGCATTTCGGTCGGCGCGGCAAGCGCTGGCTATGCGCGCCGCGCACTCGACAGCGCGACCAAATATGCGACCGAGCGGCAGGCATTCGGCGAGCCCATCGCCAACTTCCAGCTCATCCAGCAGATGCTCGCGGAAAGCTGGACCGAGATTTACGCGGCAGAGGCGATGATGGCCGATGTCACCGCGCGCGTGGACCGGGGCGAGGACACGGTGAAGCACGCTGCCGCCTTCAAGGTCTTCGCATCCGAAATGTGCGGCCGCGTGGTCGACCGCGTGGTGCAGATTTACGGCGGCGCGGGCTATCTCGCCGAATACGACGCCGAACGCTTCTTCCGCGATGCGCGCATCTACCGCATCTATGAAGGCACGACGCAAATCCTCCAGTTGCAAATCGCCAAGCGGATGCTGCGCGAATATGCGGCGGGCCTCTGAGGAGTGTACGGCCTCCTTGAAGACCTGAGCATCATCGAGGCTTCCAGCTTCGTCGCCTCGCCCACGGCGGGCCTCTATTGCGCGCAGATGGGCGCCGAGGTGATCCGCGTGGACCACAAGGAGGGCGGGCTCGATTACGACCGCTACATGCTGACGAAAGAGGGGCGCAGCCTGAGCTGGGAGAACCTCAACCGGGCAAAGAAATCGGTCGCGCTCGACCTGCGCAGCGGTGAAGGTCGCGAGCTACTGGTGGAGCTTTCGGCGAAGACCGGCAATCTGATCACGAACCTGCCGGAGAAAAGCTTCCTCTCGCACGAAGCGGTGGCGGCCAACTGCCCCGACCTCGTCAGCGTGCGCATCATGGGCTGGCATGACGGGCGGCAGGCGATGGATTTCACTGTCAATGCGGCTTCAGGCTATCCGCTTATGTGCGGGCCGGAGGAGTGGGACCTCGCGACCGCCCCGCCGGTCAACCAGGTCCTGCCCGCGTGGGACTTCATCACCGGCGCCTACTGTGCCTTTGCGCTGGTCTCCGCCATTCGCCACCGCGACAAGACCGGCGAGGGCAGCCAGCTTCGCGTGCCCCTTGGCGATGTCGCTATCGGCACGGTCGCTAACAGCGGGGCGATGGCCGAAATGCTCTATCGCGGCGGCGACCGCGAGCGGCTCGGCAATGCCATCTGGGGCGCCTTCGGGCGCGATTTCCGGACCAAGGACGGGGTCCGCTTCATGGTGGCTGCCCTGACCGCGAAACAATGGAAGGGCCTCGTCGAAGCTTTCGGCGTGGCGCAGCCTATCGCGACGCTCGAGGCTGAAACCGGAGCGCGCTTTGCCGATGGCGACGACCCGCGTTTCAGGCATCGCCACGCGCTGTTCGACATTTTCCAGGAGGTCGCATCGGGCCACGACTGGGAGGCACTCGAAGCGCGTATGGCGGCGGAGGGCTGCACCTTCGAACGCTATCGCACGATGCACGAGGCAGCGAACGACCCGGTGCTGGTCGGAAACAACCCGCTGTTCACGCGGTCGAGCGCCAACCCCTCCGGCTTTGAATACCCGGCCACGCGGAGCTTCGCCAATATCCCGGGACGCGCGGCCGGCGAGCCCGCGCCCGCACCCTTTCTCGGACAGCACACCGAGGAAGTGCTGGCGACGCGTCTCGGCCTCTCCTCCGGCGCGATCGGCGATCTCATCGACCGCGACATTGCCCGCCTTTCCGATAAGGACTGACCCATGACCCAACTCCGCCGCGTCGCCATCTGCAAGCCGCTTCGCACACCCGTGGGCAAGTTCCTCGGGAGTCTCGCCCCGCTGGAGGCTGGCGAACTGGGCGCGGCCATCATCAAGGCGCTGGTCGAGCGTTCGGGCGTGGACCCGATGCGTGTCGACGATGTGGTCTTCAGCCAGGGCTATGGCAGCGGCGAGGCACCCGCCATCGGGCGCTGGAGCTGGCTTGCGGCAGGCTATCCCATCGAAGTGCCCGGCTTCCAGCTCGACCGGCGTTGCGGGTCCGGACTGCAGGCGGTCGCCACGGCGGCGATGATGGTCCAGACCGGCGTCGCCGACTGCGTTCTCGCGGGCGGGGTCGAGAGCATGTCGAATGTCGAGCATTACACGACCAAGGCCCGCCACGGCGCGCGGCTGGGCGACATGGTGCTGTGGGACCGCCTCACCCGGGGCCGCCTGATGAGCCAGCCGATCGAGCGTTTCGGTGTCATCACCGGCATGATCGAGACGGCAGAAAACCTCGCCAAGGATTACGGCATCAGCCGCGAGGCCTCGGATGAATTCGCCGTCCGTTCGCATCGGAACGCGGCGAAGGCATGGGAAGAGGGAAAGTTCGAAGAACAGCTGGCGCCGGTCGAAATTCCCCAGCGCCGCGGCGATCCGGTCGTCTTCGCCAGGGACGAGGGCTTCCGCGAGGATGCCGATATGGAGAGCCTGTCGAAACTGCGCCCCATCGACGGCAAGCGTGACCCCGATGCCATCGTCACCGCCGGCAATGCCAGCCAGCAGAACGATGCGGCCGCCGCCTGCCTCGTGGTGGCGGAAGACAAGGTCGAGGAACTCGGCCTCGAACCCATCCTCTGGTTCCATTCGTGGAGCGCGGCGGGCTGCGATCCCAGCCGCATGGGCATCGGTCCGGTCCCGGCAGTCGAGCGATTGTTCGCGAAGAACGGCCTCGGCTGGGACGATATCGGCCTCATCGAACTCAACGAGGCCTTCGCCCCGCAGGCGCTGGCCGTGATGAAGGGCTGGGGCTTTGCCGAAGACGACAGCCGCCGCGAGATCGTCAACGTCAACGGCTCGGGCATTTCGCTCGGCCATCCCATCGGTGCGACGGGCATCCGCATCCTCGCCGATATGGCGCATGAGATGCAGCGGCGCGAGGTTCGCTACGGGCTCGAGACCATGTGCATCGGCGGGGGGCAGGGCATGGCCGCCGTGTTCGAACGTGCCGCCTAGTCTATCGGGTAATTCGCTATCGGCTTGAGCGCGCCATAGGTCTCGACCAGCGGCTCGTGGTCAAGGTCTGGGAATTCGAGTTCGGCGGGTTCGCACTCGGTATCGGGCAGTCGGTCGAGAAGGTCGCGCACCAGCGTTAGCCGTCCCTGCTTCTGGTCGTTGAAATCGACCAGCGTCCAGGGCGCCCACTCGGTGTGCGTGCGCGCCAGCATTTCCTCGCGCGCCCTGGTGTAGGCATCGTATTTGTCGCGCGCGGCGAGGTCGATGGGCGAGAGTTTCCAGCGCTTGAGCGGGTCCTCAAGCCGTTCGCGCAGCCGCTCTTCCTGTTTCTCCTGGTCCGCGCCCAGCCAGTATTTGAACAGCAGGATGCCGTCGTCGATGAGCATCTTCTCAAAGGTCGGCACCTGGTCGAGGAACTGTTCGACCTGTTCGTCGCTGGCAAAACCCATCACTTTCTCGACGCCGGCGCGGTTGTACCAGCTGCGGTCGAACAGGACGATTTCGCCCGTTGTCGGCAGGTGCTTCACATAGCGCTGGAAATACCACTGGCCGCGTTCGTCCTCGGTCGGTTTGCCGAGCGCTACGGTGCGGCACTGACGCGGGTTGAGTTTTTCGGAAACCGCGCGGATCGCGCCGCCCTTGCCTGCCGTGTCGCGGCCTTCGAAGAGGACCACGATACGCTGGCCGGTCACCCGCGCCCAGCGGGCCATCCCCACCAGCTCTTCCTGCATCGGTTCGATTGCGTCTTCGTAATCCGATTTCTTCATTACGCCCCCTCGCGGATAATTTGCGTCGCGCCCGCAAGAGTAGTATCAACGGTAACGATATGGCTACACTTGCAGAATCCGAACAGGACTTTAGCCGCCTTCCGGACCTTCCGGCAGACGTTTTTACCGCGCCGCTGAAAAAGCCCGAACATGTCGGCGACGACTGGCTCGAGCCGAAGCAGACTGTCTACGACAGCGAAGACGACGCGATCTGGAACGACCTGTTCAAGCGCCAGATGGAAATGCTTCCCGGCCGCGCAGCAACCGCCTTCATGGAAGGCACCGAAAAGCTCGACCTGGGGCGCGGCGGGGTGCCCGAGTTCGGCAAATTGTCGGAAGAGCTCGACAAGCTCACTGGCTGGAGCGTGGTGCCCGTGCCCATGCTCATTCCCGACCACGTCTTTTTCTGGCACCTTGCCAACCGCCGCTTCCCGGCAGGAAACTTCATCCGCACGCGTGAGACCTTCGACTACATCCAGGAACCCGACGTGTTCCACGATGTCTTCGGCCATGTGCCGATGCTGACCGACCCGGTCTATGCCGATTACATGCAGGAATACGGCAAGGCCGGCTGGAAGGCGATGCGTTACAACCGGCTGAAGGCACTGGGCTCGCTCTACTGGTACACGGTCGAGTTCGGCCTGATCGAGGAAAAGCCCGGCGATATTCGTGCCTATGGCGCTGGCATCCTCTCGGGTCCGACCGAGGTGGTCTATTCGGTTGAGGCGGAAAGCCCCAACCGCATCATGCTCAACGTCGACCGCGTGATGCGCACGGATTATGTCATCAGCGATTTGCAGCCGACCTATTTCGTGATTCCGAGCTTCGAGGACCTCTATCGCCAGACGGTGGAGCGCGATTTCGACAAGCTCTATAAGAGCCTCGGCCCGGGCTTCACCTATGCCAATACGGCAGTCATCGACGTTGATTACGTCGTGAACCGCGGCACGCTCGAATACACGCTGCGCGGCGGGCGGGGGTCGGGGGCGAAACCGGTATAGGCAAAAGAAAACGGGCGCCCGATTGCTCCGGCGCCCGTCGGTATCCCGTAGGAACGGTCGACCTTACATCGTTTCGTCGACTTCGTCTTCCATCGACTCTTCCATGGCATCGGTCTGGTCGTCGATCGCGTCGGCCTGGTCTTCGGTGATTTCGCCAGCTTCTTCCATCTGGTCGACCTGCGCGTCACGCACATCTTCGGTCGCTTCGATTTCGTCTTCTGCCTGGTTTTCGGCAGCGCTGTCACAGGCAGCAAGGCCCAGCGACATGGCAGCGGCAGTGGCGACGAGAGTGGTTTTTGCGAATTTCATTCTGTTTCCCCTTGAGTGGTTCAGGGTTGTCAGCCGGCGTGTCCGGCGCAACCTTCATGGCAAAAATGTGTCAAGCGGGTGGTTTGTTCCCGAGCCATTTCGCAAAGCCAAAAGAAAACGGCCCGGGATCGCTCCCGGGCCGCCTGTAATCCCGAAAGACCGGAAGCTTACATGCCGTCCATTTCGTCGGCAGCTTCTTCCATGTTGTCTTCAGCTTCGTCGGCTGCTTCGTTCATGGCGTCAGCTTCGGCTTCCATGCCAGCTTCTTCCATGGCGTCAGCTTCGTTTTCCATCGCGGTTTCGGTGGCTTCAGCCTGGTCTTCCATGGCTTCTTCCTGCGGACCGTCGCATGCTGCGAGACCGAGGCTCATGGCTGCTGCCGATGCGACGAGCGTAGCTTTGGTGAACTTCATTGTTTCTTCCCCTTTATGACGAGACAGGCACGCCCCATGGCGGTCGTCTCTATGTGAATTGATAACGTGTGGCGGAATTATGGCAAGGCCTTGCGGCGCCAGAGATTGTAAAGGCCGATCAGGACGATAGCTCCGAGCATCGCCCACAGCAGGGTGCTGGCGCGGATGGCACCGAGAAAAACGCCGCCCGATGTCGCCATGCCCGCGACGAGCGAACCGATAAGGCCGGCCACCACATTGCGCAGGATTGCGCGCCCTTCTTCTATTTCAAGGGCGATTGTCGCCAGCCAACCAAGCAGCGCGCCAGTAACAATCAGGATAATCAGGCCCATTCATTCGTCCTCGGGAAACGTCTTCGGAAACCCAATTCGCGCCTCGCCGAATAGTTCCTGAAACGCGACGAACCGCGCTCTAGAAATAGGTTTAGAGCAACACCAGCAGGCCCACGCCCAGCAGCACACGATAGACCACGAACACCATCATCGATGCCTTCTTGAGGAAGTTCATCAGGAACATCATCGTGGCCAGCGCGGTGAAGAACGTCAGAATGCCCGAGACGAGAGCATCCTGCTGCATTTGCGCCGTCGCCTCGGAGAGGTCGAGGGCAGCAAGAAGGCCTGCGCCCGCCACCGCGGGGATAGCCAGCAGGAAGGAGAAGCGGGCCGATTCCACCCGGCCATAGCCGAGCGCGCGCGCTGCGGTCATGGTCGCGCCCGAGCGGCTGGTGCCGGGGATGAGCGCCATGGCCTGCGCAATGCCAACCAGCACGGCGTCCTTGAGGTTCATGTCCTCATAGGCCTTGGTGTGCTTGCCGAACTTGTCGGCGAGGCCGAGGAGTATCCCGAAGACGATGAGGTTCGTCGCCACGAGGTCGGTCGAACGGAAGCCCTCGAGATAGCCGCCCATCTTGATGAACAGCCCCGCCAGCACGGCCGGGATCGTGCCGATCAGGATAAACCAGAAGAGCCTGCGCTGTTCGCGGTCCTTGCCGAGACCCACGCTGGCGAAACCGCCGCGCGCAAGGCCCATCACGTCCTTGCGGAAATAGAGGATAATCGCGAGCAGTGAGCCGACGTGCACCGCGACGTCGATCAGCGGCCCCTGGTCGGGGAAGTCGGTCAGTTTCGGGATCAGGATGAGGTGTCCCGAGGAGGAAATCGGGAGGAATTCCGTGATGCCCTGGACAATCGCGATGATGAGTTCTTGCAGGAAGGTCATGGCGCGGAGCGATGGCACAATGCCTTTCCAAGTCAAACAAAAACCCCGCCGGGGAAGCCCGACGGGGTCCTTGTTGTCTAGCCGCTGGCTTTACCAGATGCGGATGCGCTCTTCTGGCGGCAGGTAGAGGTCGTCATCGGGCGTTACGCCGAAGGCTTCGTACCATGCGTCCATGTTCCGCACGATACCATTGGTGCGGTACATGGCGGGGCTGTGCGGACCGTTGCGCAGCTGGCTGCGGAGCGAATCCTCGCGGTAGGCAGAACGCCAGACCTGCGCCCAGGCGAGGAAGAAGCGCTGGTCGCCCGTAAGGCCATCGATGACCGGTACTTCCTGGCCTTCGGTGGCCAGCTTGTAGGCGCGGTAAGCCATCGAGAGGCCGCCGAGGTCGCCGATGTTCTCTCCTAGTGCGAGACGGCCGTTGACGCAGGTCTCCCCGTCATCGAGCGGGCAGAACTCGTTGTACTGGGCCACCAGCTTGTCGCCGAGGGCATCGAAATTCGCGCGGTCCTTTTCGGTCCACCAGTTGCGCAGCGCGCCCGAGGCATCGGACTTGGAGCCCTGATCGTCGAAGCCGTGGCCGATTTCGTGCCCGATGACACCGCCAATCGCGCCGTAATTCACCGCGATATCGGCGTCCTTGCCGAAGAACGGCTGCTGCAGGATGCCGGCGGGGAAGACGATTTCGTTCTTCGACGGGTTGTAATAGGCGTTCACCGTCTGCGGCAGCATGAACCATTCGGTGCGGTCGATGGGCTGGCCGAGCTTGGCGAGGTTGTCTTCCATGCCCCACTTCGTCGCGGCCATCATGTTGGCAATCGGGTCGCCAGGCGTGATGACGAGACCGTCGTAGGTCTCGAGGTTGTCGCGGTAGCCGATCTTCGGGTCGAAGGTATCGAGCTTAGCCATCGCCTGGACCTTGGTCTCATCGGTCATCCAGTCGATTTCCTTCAGCGATTCTGCCAGCGCGAGGCGCAGGTTCGCCACCAGCTCGTCCATCGCCGACTTGCTTTCGGGCGGGAAGAAACGCTCGACATAGGAGGCGCCAAGAAGTTCGCCGAGCATGCCCTCGGTCGCGCCTACGGCTCGCTTCCAGCGGTCACGCTGCTGAGGCACACCGCGAAGAGCCGTGCCATAAAAGGCGAAGTTCGCCTCGTCGAAACGCGTGGGCAGGATGGCTGCGTTGTTCGACAGGAAGTTCTTCAGCGTCCATGCGCGCAGCACTTCCATGTCGGTTTCGGCCAGCAGTTCCAGCATCGCGGGCGTGCCGCCGCCGATCTTGGCGACCGTCTCTTCGGTCAGTTCCAGCTCGGCAATGCGTTCTGCCGAAGGCGGGATGTCGCCGACGATGTAGCGATCGTTATCGGCAAGGCCCATCGCGTTGATCATCGCGGCGATGGGGAAGGCATCGGAGAGGCCCTCCACCTCTTCGGGAGTGAGAGCGTTATAGGTGAGATCACGGTTGCGGCGCACCGTGCGGTCCCAGGCAACCTTGCGTGCGAAACTGTCCTCGAGGTCATAGACCTGCTGCGCTATTCCGGCAGCATCCTCGAAACCGGCCTCGCCCATGAGGAACGTCAAATAGTCCTGGTAGGCCTTGCGAACGGCGAGACCCTTCTCGCTCTCGTCGAAATAATATTCACGGTCGGGCATGCCGAGGCCGCCGCTGCCGAGGTAGAATGAATAGCGCGTCGGTTCCTTGCTATCGACATTGACGAAGCCGCCGATGGGCGAGGGGTAGCCCGGCGTCGCCCACAGCGTGGCGAGCTCGGTCAGCGTGTCGGCCCCGCGGATTTTCGCGAGGTAAGGTTCGGCAGGTGCGAGGCCGGCCGCGTTGATGGCGTCGGTATCGAGGTAGCTGGTGTAGGCATCGACAATCCGACGCTCGTTGGCGGTCAGCTCGCTCGCGGGCTTGCTGGTCAGTTCATCGATAACCGACTTCACGTCGAAGGTCGATTTTTCGCCGAGGAGGTCGAAGGCGCCGAAGCGTCCGCGGTCGGCGGGAAGCGGGTTGTTGTCGATCCAGACCTGGTTCGCATAGGCGAAGAAGTCGTCACCCGGGTCGATATCGGGCGAGAGGTAATCGGTGTCAAAACCCCAATCGCCGAAGCTCATGGTCGGTGCGGCGGTTTCCTCTGCGGGTGCGTCTTCGGCCATGGCAGGTGCGCTCATGGCAAGGGCCAGCGCCGATGCGCCGAGGGCAAGAATTCTGGTCTTCATGTAGTCTCTCCGGTCAGTCCCGGTCGTGCTCGCTTCCCCAAGCGTGCGTGCAACCGCGTGCAGCCTGTCTAGCAGCCTTTCCGCCGGAGAGTCGCAGTTTATCGAGGGTTTTGGAGGCTTGGTCGAAGCGTCAGGCTGCTTCGTGGCCGAATTGGAGCTTGGCAAGGCGTGCATAGAGGCCGCCATTGGCCGCCAGCTGGTCGTGCGTGCCTTGCTCGACGAGGCGCCCGTCCTCCATCACCACGATACGGTCCGCTGCGCGCACGGTGGCGAGGCGGTGGGCAATGACCAGCGTTGTGCGGTTCTCCATGAGGTGGTCGAGCGCGTCCTGCACCAGTCGCTCGCTTTCGGCGTCGAGCGCGCTGGTCGCTTCGTCTAGCAGCAGGATGGGCGCATCGCGCAGCAGCGCGCGGGCGATGGCGACGCGCTGGCGCTGGCCGCCCGACAATTGCGTGCCGTTTTCACCGAGGTAGGTGTCGAGCCCCTGCGGCAGGTTCTCGATGAATTCGGTGGCGTTCGCGGCGCGCGCCGCGGCCCAGATGTCCTCCTCGCTCGCATCCCAATTGCCGTAGCGCAAATTGTCACGCGCGCTTGCCGAGAAGAGCACGCCTTCCTGCGGCACGAAAGCGATGCGCTTGCGGACCTCGGCCGGGTCGGCCTTGGTCAGCGGGATGCCGTCGAGGCGGATGGTGCCTGCCTGCGGGTCGTAGAACCGCTCGGCAAGCTGGAAGATGGTCGACTTGCCGCCGCCCGAGGGGCCGACAATGGCGACGGTTTCGCCCGGTTCGACTTCGAGCGTGAAGTCGGTGAGCGCAGGTGTCTCCAGCCGCGTCGGATAGCGGAAGGTCACATTGCGGAACGACAGGCTGCCGCGCGGCGGGCTAGGCAGCTCTTGCGGTTTCTGCGGTGCGGCAATGTCGGGGGTTTCCTCGAGCAGTTCGGAAAGGCGGCTGGCCGCTCCGCTTGCACGCAGCAGGTCGCCATACACCTCGGTCAATGCTCCGAAGGCCCCGGCAACGAGGCCGGCGGTGAGCACGAAAGCGGCAATAGTACCCCCAGAAATCGTGCCTTCGTTGACCGCGTCCGCGCCGCGCCAGACCAGCATGGTAATGCCGCCGAAGACGACGAAAATGACGATTGCGGTGAAGGCCGCGCGGATGATGATACGCCGCTTGGCGACAGTGAAGGTGCGCTCTACCGCATCGCGGAAACGGCCATGTTCGCGCGTTTCCTGGTTGAAGCCCTGCACGATTTTCATTGCCGAGAGGACCTCGGTCACCATGGCGCCGATATCCGCGACGCGGTCCTGGCTGGTCCGGCTGACCTTGCGCAGGCGTCGCCCGAAAAAGGTGATGGGAATGACGATGGCCGGAATGATGAGCAGCATACCCGCCGTCAGGCTCGGCACGAGGTAGAAGAGGTAGGCCGTGCCGCCGATCGCGACGAGCGTATTGCGCAGCGCGACCGAGACCGTGCTGCCCACCGTGGTTTCAATGAGCGCCGTGTCCGAGGTCATCCGGCTGGAGATTTCCTTGGGGCTGTTTTCCTCGTAGAAACCGGGTGCGAGACGCAACAGGTTTTCCTGAACGCGCAGGCGCACATCGGCGACGACGCGCTCGCCCAGCCAGCTGACGAAATAGAACCGCATCGCCGTGCCCAGAGCGAGCACGCAGACGATCATCAGGAGATAGCGGAACCAGCGCTCCATCTCGGCAACGTTGCCACCTTCGCCGAAGCCGCTGTCGATGACCATCTTGAAGCCGGCAGGAATGGCCAGCGTCGCCGCCGCCGTTATCAGCAACGCGACCAGCGCGAGCGCGACATGGCCGGGATATTTCGCCATCGAGGCGAAAACCATCGCCAGCGGCTTGAGGCTGCGACTCTCGCGTTCGCCCTTGCGGCGGAATAGCCCGCGTTTCGCTTTCGGATTGGTGCCCGTCTCGTCCATCGCGCCCAACTAGGCACGGGCGGCGGTAAAATCCACAGCAGACACGCCTTACCGGCACTTTTACCCAGTTTGTGCATTGCACAATGAGAATTCACGCGGCACACTCCTCGCTCTTTATCGAGGATGCCCGCGAAAACGACAACGACTGCGCGGGTCGCAGGGGATTACGATGCTTTACCACATGCACGAGCTGCAGAAGAGCTGGCTGTCGAGCGCCAGCACCTGGGCTTCCATCGGGGCGGAGATGCTCTCCAACCCCGCGCTACCCTTCGGCTACATGGGCATGGGGCCGATGGCTTCGAGCGCGCTCGAAGTCTTCGCGCATGCCACCGCGACCTATGGCAAGCCAGCCTGGGGCATCGAGAGCGTGACGGTCGGCGATCAAGAATATCCGGTGGTCGAGGCCACGGTGGTCAACAAGCCTTTCGGCGATCTGAAGCGTTTCGAACGCGAGAACCTGCCCGAAGATGCGCCGCGGCTCCTCATCGTCGCTCCGATGAGCGGCCATTATGCCACGCTGCTGCGCGGCACGGTCGAGCGGATGCTGCAGGAATATGTCGTCTACGTCACCGACTGGGCCGATGCGCGCACCGTGCCGCTGCATGAGGGCCAGTTCGACCTCGACGATTATATGGATTACGTCATCGAGTTTTTCGAGCATATCGGCCCTGGCGCGCACGCCATGGCGGTGTGCCAGCCCTCGGTCCCCGTCTTCGCCGCCACCGCCATCATGAACCGCGACGGCCACGAGTGCGCACCGAAGACGCTCACCATGATGGGCGGGCCCATCGACACGCGCTGCTCGCCCACCAGCGTCAACGACCTCGCGATGGAGCGGCCCATCGAGTGGTTCCGCCACAATGTCATCGCCACCGTACCCATGCAGTATCGCGGCGCGGGGCGGCAGGTGTACCCCGGCTTCATGCAGCTTGCCGGCTTCATGAGCATGAACCTCGGCAATCACATGATGAGCCATTACGAGATGTTCAAACACCTCACCGCCGGCGACGAGGCCAGCGCGCAGGCGACCAAGGATTTCTACGACGAATACCGCAGCGTCTGCGACATGACGGCCGAGTTCTACCTGCAGACGGTGCAGGAGGTGTTCCAGGACCACTCGATCCCCAACGGCACCTTCATGCACCGCGGCAAGCGCATCGACCTCGGCGACATCACGGAGACGGCGCTACTCGCCATCGAAGGCGAACGCGACGATATCTCCGGCCTCGGCCAGACCCGCGCCGCGCTGGAGCTGACGCCGAACCTCGATGCGAGCAAGAAGCGCTACTACATGGCCGAAGGCGCCGGGCATTACGGTATCTTCAACGGCAGCAAATGGCGCGGCAAGATCGCCCCGGTGGTGGAGGAATTCATCGCGGCGCATGGGTGAGGGCGACTCGCTCTCCTGACCGGGGAGCTGCCGGATCGGCCCTTACACAAGTCGCGCCAATTCAAGTGCTTTGCCGTGTTTTGCGATTCACCTGCCTGAAGCGTATGCTCTCTGCTCCCGAAGCCAAGGGTCGCGGGAGGAAGCCATGCGTTTTTCCAAGCTTGCTGCGTCCGTCGCAGCCCTCACCCTGGTCACCGCCTGCAGCACGGGCGAAGCCGGAGAGCCCGCCACCGATGAAGCCGCTACGGATCCCGACGACCCGATGCAGAGCGCGCTTTCTGCCGGTCCTCCCGACGTAACCGACAATGCCACGGTGCTCGACGCGGATGGCAATGTGCTGCGCGAAGGGACGAACGGCTGGACCTGCATCGCCGAGACGCCCGGGATGGGTCCGATGTGCAACGATGCGGTCTGGATGGAGGCGCTTGGCGCGATGCAGGCCGGCGGGGAATTCCCGACCGGAAAGTTCGGCGTGTCCTACATGCTCGCAGGCGAGGGCGGCGCGCCCGGCGTCAGCAATATCGATCCGGCCGCCACCGAGCCCACCGACGACAATATGTGGATCAAGGACGGGCCGCACATGATGCTGATCCTGCCCGACCCCGCGCTCTATGATGGCATGAGCAACGATACCTCGCAGCCGGTATACGTGATGTGGAAGGATACGCCCTTTGCGCATCTGATGGTTCGCATAGCTGACGAAGAGTAGGGAGGGCCCATGCTCAGCATTTCCAAGCCGTCTCCAACCCGTGTCGACATCATTCTCGACGGGGCAATCGATGCCGACATCATGCGCAAGGCGCTCGACGATTTGATCGCCAAGTCCGAAGGCGTGAAGGGCGGCAAGATGCTTTACCGGATCACGAATTTCGAGCTCCCGACCCTGGGTGCCATCGCGGTGGAGTTCAGCCGCCTGCCCAAGCTCTTCCGCCTCCTCGGCGCCTTCGATAAATGCGCGGTGCTGAGCGATTCCGACTGGCTCAGGAAAGCCGCGGAGATCGAAGGGGCGCTGTTTCCGGGGCTGGAGATAAGGAGCTTCGGCCTCGACCAGGAGGATGTCGCCGAAACGTGGTTGTCGCTTTAGCCCAACCGGGCCGCATGCCATGCCACGTGCTCGGCCATGAAGGTCGAGATGAAGTAGTAGGAGTGGTCGTACCCCTCCTGCATGCGGATTTCCGCTGGGATGCCCGCCTTGGCGCAGGCCATCGAGAGGAGGCCGGTCTTGAGCTGCTCCTCAAGGAAATTATCCGCCGTGCCCTGGTCGACCAGCAGGTGGTTCACCCGCGCGCCGTTCTCGATCAGCGCGACTGCATCGTATTCGGCCCAGGCCTCGCGGTCCTCACCGAGATAGCGTGACAGCGCTTTCTCGCCCCATGGCACCTTGCTCGGCCCGACGATGGGGGCGAAGGCGCTGACCGAGCGGAAGCGGCCGGGATTGCGCAGGCCCATGGTCAGCGCGCCGTGGCCGCCCATCGAATGGCCGGTGATGCCCTGCAGCGCCATGTCGGCGGGGAAGTTCGCCTCGATAATCGCGGGCAGTTCGTCCTCGATATAGCTGCGCATGCGGTAGTGTTTCGACCATGGCTCGCGGGTCGCATCGACATAGAAACCTGCACCCTTGCCGAAGTCATATTCGTCGCTGGCGTCGGGGACGTCGTCACCGCGCGGGGAGGTGTCGGGCGCGACGAAAATCACCCCGTGCTCCGCGCATGCCTGCCGGTATTCGCCCTTCTCGGTCACATTGGCATGCGTGCAGGTGAGGCCCGACAGATACCACAGGACCGGCAGCTTCGCGCCATCGGCGTGCGGCGGGACATAGACCGAGAAGGTCATTTCCGTCCCCGTCGCTTCCGACTGGTGCGAGAGGACGAACTGGTCGCCGCCGAAGGCCTTGTTCTGCGAGAGATGGTCGAGGGTCATGGGGTCTCCTGCGCGGGGATATCCGCGACCAGCGGCGCATGACCCCAGTGTTCGAGCAGGCGCAAGAGGTCCGCGCCGGACAGCCCGATGGTCGCGGTGTTGCGAAGCGGGTGGACGTTGACCCGCGCAGCCTTTGCGAGGCTGCGGTCGAGCACCACCGTGATGCTGCCCGGAGGCGCATGGATTGCGCCCAGAGGGGTGACCGAGCCAGGCGTTAGGCCGAGCAATTCCAGCATCGGTTCGGGCTTGCCGAAGCTCACCCTTTTGCAGCCGATGGCGGCGGGCAGGGCCTTCAGGTCGACCCGCATTTCGCCGGGCACGGTGACCAGCCAGAAGTCCCCGTCCTTGTCCTTCAGGAACAGGTTCTTGGTGTGCTCGCCCGGAATGCTCGCCTTGATATCGCGGCTTTCCTCGACGGTGAAGACCGCTTCGTGCTCGTGGATATCGAAGGGGATTGCGAGGGCATCCATGTCCTCCCGCAATCCCGCTTCGCCCTTGTCCGCCAAGGCTCAGCCCGGACGGTACATCGCGCAGACCTTGTTGCCTGCCGGGTCGCGCAAATAGGCGAGGTAGAGCTTCATCCCTGCGCCCTCACGGATGCCCGGCGGGTCTTCGATTTCGGTGCCGCCATTCTCGCTGCCCGCCTTATGCCAGGCATCGGCCATTTCTTCGCTCGATGCGGCAAAGCCGATGGTCGAGCCGTTGCCGCAACTCGCGGGCTGCCCGTCGATGGGCTTGGTGATGAGGAAGATGCCGCCATTATGCATGTAGATGACGCGGCCCTTGGGGTCGACCTGACCCTCGCGCCCGCCCAGCGCCTTGAAGCAGGCATCGTAGAACTTCTTCGAGGCGTCGATATCGTCGGCCCCCAGCATCACATGGCTGAACATTATTCTCTCTCCTTGGTGAATATATCAGTCGAAGACCACCACGCTGCGGATGCTTTCGCCCGCGTGCATGAGGTCGAAGGCCTTGTTGATTTCTTCCAGCTTGAGGATGTGGGTGATCATCGGGTCGATGGCGATCTTGCCGTCCATGTACCAGTCGACGATCTTGGGCACGTCGGTGCGGCCCTTGGCTCCGCCGAAAGCGGTGCCGCGCCAGTTGCGGCCCGTCACCAGCTGGAACGGGCGCGTCTCGATGGTCTTGCCCGCTTCGGCCACCCCGATGATGATTGAGGTGCCCCAGCCCTTGTGGCAGCATTCCAATGCCTGCCGCATGACATCGGTATTGCCGGTGCAATCGAAGCTGTAGTCCGCGCCGCCGTCGAGCATCTCGACCAGCGTTGCCACGACGTCGCCCACCTCTTTCGGGTTCACGAAGTCGGTCATGCCGAACTTCTCGCCCCATTCCTTCTTGCTGTCGTTGATGTCGACGCCGACGATGCGGTCCGCGCCTGCCATCTTCGCGCCCTGAATGACGTTGAGGCCGATGCCGCCAAGCCCGAACACCACGACATTGTCGCCCGGTTTCACCTGCGCCGTATTCACCACAGCGCCCACGCCCGTCGTCACCCCGCAGCCGATATAGCAGCTGGTCTGGAAGGGCGCGTCTTCGCGGATTTTCGCGACCGCGATTTCGGGCAGGACGGTAAAGTTCGAGAAGGTCGAACACCCCATGTAGTGGTAAATGGGCTTGCCCTGGTAGCTGAAGCGCGTCGTCCCGTCGGGCATCAACCCCTTGCCCTGCGTCTCGCGAATGGCGCTGCACAGGTTCGTCTTGCCCGAAAGGCACATTTTGCACTGCCGGCATTCGGGGGTGTAGAGCGGGATGACATGGTCGCCCGGCTTGACGCTGGTCACGCCCTTGCCGACCTCGCGCACGATACCGGCGCCTTCATGGCCCAGCACGCTCGGGAACAGCCCCTCGCTGTCGAGCCCGTCGAGCGTATAGGCATCGGTATGGCAGATGCCCGTCGCCTTGATTTCAACCAGCACCTCGCCGTCTTTCGGACCTTCGAGATCGAGCTCGACAATTTCGAGCGGCTTCTTTGCTTCGAAGGCGACGGCGGCTTTAGTTTTCATCTGAAACGAATCTCCTCTTGCTGGAAGGCGTAGGGAAGCGAGCGGGCAGGGGCAAGCAGCGTTGCTTGCGGTTAAGGGCCTGTCCGCTAGAAGGCCTGCCATGAAAGCGCTTCTCGCACCGCTCGCCCTGATTGCCATCGCTCCTGCCGCGCTTGCGCAGGAAGGGCCTCCTGCCGCCCCGCAACCTGCGGAAGAAGCCGAAGCGCTGCCGCAGCTGACCGCAGAGCAGGAAGCTTCGTTCCGCTGTGCCATGACATTTGCGCTCGTCTCCGGCTGGCAGAAGGGTGGCGACGAGCGCGGCGCGGCGTGGGAGGACATGGAGGCCAATGGCGGGAAAGAGTTTTTCGTGCGCACCATGGCCTCACTCATGGACGACCACGGCCTGACCCGTCCGCAGGTCATGCGGCTTATCGCAAATGGCATGGAAGACATGCAGGAACGAATGCTCGAAGACGTCGAACTACGCATGCCGGCATGCCTGCTGATGAAACAGGCATCGGGCCTCTAAACGCCCGTTCAGCCCCCTTTCAGCGGCGTTTTGCTAGTCATTCCGGGTAGCCGAAACCACCCGGGGAATCCCCATGCGTAAACTCGTCCTGTCCGCCCTCGCCGCGAGCGTTGTCGCCGCGCCTGCTCCCCTGCTTGCGCAGGACGAGGCGCAAGACGAAGCACCGCTCGCGCTGGAAGAGCCGGGCGATGACTTCTCCGGCATGGCAGAGCGCTTCAAGGACCCCGAGCAGCAGCGCCAGATGGCGCTCATGCTGCGTACGATGAGCGAGGTCTTGCTAGACATGCCGCTCGCCCCGCTGATGGAGGCCCTGAACGACGTTGGGGGCTCGGTCGCAGGCGAGGATGCGCCCGAGGTCGACCCGGACGCGACCTTGCGTTCGATGGCACCCGAGGCCGACCGCGTGCCCGAGGAAATCGAGAAGAACCTGCCGCGCGCACTCGACGCGATGGGTTCGATGGCCGAGGCGATGGAAAAGATGATGCCGGCGCTGAAGGACATGGCCGAGCGCATGAAGGAAGTCGGGCCAACGAACGAATAGCAAGCCGTCTGATTGTCCTTGTAAAAATTTGATACAGCCACGCTGGCTCATGTGGATTTTGCTGCGCGGGTGAGGCATGGGGTTTGCCAGCATGTGGCAGCTCCACCAATTCCCCTTGTGTCCCTTCAGCCGGAAACTGCGCCTTCTCCTGGGCGAGAAGTCGGTTGCCTACGAACTCGTGCGCGAGAATCCGTGGGACGGGCGCGATGCGTTCTGGCAGTTGAACCCGGCGGGCAAGACACCGGTGCTGCACGACCCTGCGCGCCGCGCGACGCTGTGCGATAGCCAGGCAATTTGCGAATTCATCGAGGAAACGGTCGAGCGCAATCCGATGATTTCGGGCAATGCGATGCAACGCGCGGAAATCCGCCGGCTGGTCGCGCTGTTCGACGAGAATTTCTACGCCGACGTGACCGAGCCTGCGCTGCACGAGAAGATGAAGAAGCGCCTCATCACCAAGCAGCCGCCCGACGGGCAGGTGCTGCGGAGCATGGGCCGGATGCTGCACGGCCATCTCGATTACATCGACTGGCTGGTCGACACGCGCCAATGGCTGGCGGGGCCGCAGCTGAGCCTCGCCGACCTCACCTGCGCGGCGCATCTTTCGGTGGTCGATTACCTCGGCGCGGTCGACTGGCGCGGGCACGAGCAGGCGCAGGGCTGGTACATGGTCATGAAAAGCCGCCCCAGCTTCCGCCCGCTGCTTAGCGAGAAGATGGACGGGCTACCGCCGCCACGGGAATATGCTTCGCTGGATTTGTGAGGGGCCGCTAAGGGCGCTGTTCTTTCGAATTCAGACACTCGACCATCCACAGCTCGACCCGACAGACAAAATACAGGATCACCCAGATGATCGGGATGGCGACCAGCGATCCGGCTAAGACTGGACCTGGCGGCGGGTCGTCGACTTCCATATCGACCATCCAATAGAGAAGATTGGCGATGAACAACGCCGGGACAATGCTCGCCCCGATGAGTGCGGACAGTTGGGTCTTCCGAGTTAACCCATAGGCCAAGATCGTCGCCACCAGAGGGACGGCCAGAAGTCCGGCGAATGTGATCAAGAGATAGGTCGGAATTTCCATAGCGGATTGTTATCTCTTCCCATGTTCCAAGACAACCTCTGGCGCCTACCTCTGGCAAATCGGACAAAACCACGTGCTGCGGCCGCCCTGCACGATGCGGCGGATCGTGCCGCTGTCCTCGTGGTGGCAGGGTTCGCCCTCGCGGCCGTAGACGTGGAAGCGGGTGGCGAAATAGCCGAGGTTTCCGTCGGGCTGGGCGAAATCGCGCAAGGTGCTGCCACCGTCGCGGATGGAGCGTTCCAGCACGTCCTTGATCGCGGGGACGAGGCGGCGCAGCTGCGGCATGGTAACCTTGCCGCCGGCCTTTCGCGGATGGATGCCCGCGTGCCACAGTGCCTCGCAGACGTAGATATTGCCGAGGCCCGCCACGATGCTCTGGTCGAGCAACAGCAGCTTGATCGCCTGTTTGCGCCCGCGTGTTGCCTCGCGCAGGTGCTCGGGAGTGAGACCTTCGCCCAGCGGCTCCGGCCCCAGCGCGGCGAAGGGTTTCCATGTCACCAGCTCGCCGCTCGTCATCAGATCGACCGAGCCGAAGCGGCGCGGGTCGTTCAATGCGAAGCGGTGGCCTGCGGTTTCGATCACCAGATGGTCGTGCTTCTCATCCGCCTCCGGGTCGATCCGCCAGCGCCCGCTCATGCCGAGATGGAAGATCATCGCATGGTCACGGCTGGTGTGGATGAGGCCGTATTTCGCCCGGCGCGACAGGTGCGTCACGCTGGCGCCTGTCAGCGCCTGCACCAGATCGGGCGGGAAGGGGCGGCGCATATCGGGGCGGTTCACGCTCACCCGCGTGATCGTCTCGCCTTCGAGGAACCGCGCAAGGCCGCGCACCGTTGTTTCGACTTCGGGAAGCTCTGGCATGAAAACCCCTCTAACACCCTTTGCGCTCCGCTCAATTCCCCCTAAGGCCCATCCTTATGAACACGCCCATGAGTGACACCGTTTCCTTCGGCTACGAAGACATCGATGCGAGCGAAAAGACCGGCCGCGTGGGCGAGATCTTTTCGAGCGTCGCCGCCAAATACGACATCATGAACGACGCGATGAGCGGCGGGATGCACCGGCTCTGGAAGAACCGCTTCGTCGCGCGCGTGAAGCCGCAGCCGGGTGAGCAGATCCTCGACATGGCCGGCGGCACGGGCGACATCGCCTTCCGCATGGCGGAGCGTGGAGCGAGCGTGACCGTGTCGGACATCAACCAGGACATGCTCGACGTCGGTATCGAACGCGCGATGGAGCGCGGGATCGACGGCCTCGTCTGGAGCCGCCAGAACGCCGAGGAGCTGGCGTTCTCGAGCCGCACTTTCGATGCCTACACCATCGTCTTCGGCATCCGGAACGTGACCTTCATCGACAAGGCCCTGAAGGAGGCGCACCGCGTGCTGAAGTACGGCGGGCGCTTCTATTGCATGGAATTCAGCCAGACCGACTGGCCCGGCTTCAAGGAAGTCTACGACCTCTATTCGCACCAGCTCATGCCCAAGATCGGCAAGGCGATTGCCAATGACGAGGACAGCTATCGCTACCTCGCCGAATCGATCCGCCGCTTCCCGAAGCCGCCCGAATTCGAGGCCATGATCCGCAATGCAGGCTTCGAAAACACGCGGGTCGAGAAAATCCTCGGCGGCGCGGTGAATATCCATTCGGGGTGGAAAGTCTAAGGCGTGGCACGTCCCGCAACGCATATCTGGCGGCTCCTGAAATGGGGCCGCACGCTGGCGAGGCACGGCGCGCTGCGCGGTATCGAGCGCGATCCCAACACGCCGCCGCCGGTCAAGCGGCTGGCACGGATTGCGCGGCTCGGCACGGTGCAGCCGAGGGAGCCCGATTACGCAGGCGCCTTCCGCGATATCGGCCCGGCCGCCATCAAGCTGGGCCAGACGCTGGCAACGCGGCCCGACCTCGTGGGCGAGGAAGCGGCGAAGAACCTCCTGAGCCTGCAGGACGACCTGCCGCCCGTTCCCTTCGAGCAGATCAAGGCCAGCATCGAGGCGAGTTTCGAGCAGCCTCTGGAAAACCTCTGGGCCGAATTCGACCCCGTGCCGGTGGGCGCGGCCTCGATTGCGCAGGTCCACCGCGCGGTCACGACCGAAGGCAAGACGGTCGCCGTCAAGGTCCTGCGCCCCGGCGTGCGCGAGCAGTTTGCCAAGGATATCGACACGTACGAATGGGCCGCCGCCCATCTCGAAAGCTTCGGCGGCGAGGCTGCGCGCCTGCGCCCGCGCCTCACCATCGCCAATTTCAAACGCTGGACCAATCGCGAGCTCGACCTGCGCCGCGAAGCCGCCAGTGCGTCGGAACTTGCCGAGCACATGGTCGGCACGGAGAAATACGAGATCCCCGGCATCGACTGGGACCGGACCAATGGCCGGGTGATGACCGTCGACTGGATCGACGGGATCAAGATCAGCGACACCGAGGCGTTGATTGCCGCGGGCCACGACATGGACGAGCTGGCGAGCCGCCTCGTGCTCGCCTTCCTCAAGCAGGCGATCGCGGCCGGCTTCTTCCACGCCGACATGCACCAGGGGAACCTGTTCGTGAAGGCGGACGGGACCATCGCCGCGATCGATTTCGGCATCATGGGCCGGATCGACCGGCGCGCGCGCATGTGGCTGGCGGAAATCCTCTACGGCCTGACGACAGGCAATTACCGCCGCGTCGCCGAAATCCATTTCGAGGCGCAATACGTCCCGAGCTATCACAATGTCGACGAGTTCGCGACGGCGCTGAGGGCCGTGGGCGAACCCATGCGCGGCAAGCCGGTGAGCGAACTCAGTGTCGGCCAGATGCTCGACGGGCTGTTCGCCATCACGCGCGATTTCGACATGCAGACGCAGCCGCATTTGCTGCTGCTGCAGAAGACCATGGTGATGGTCGAGGGCATCGCCACCCAGCTCAATCCCGCCATCAATATGTGGGACGTTTCCGCGCCCTACGTGCGCAGCTGGATTCGCGACGAGCTGGGCCCCGAGGCTGCGATTGCAGACCGTATCCGCGAGGATACCGAGACGCTGCTGCGCATCCCCGACCTCGTGCGCCGGATCGAGGACCGCTTCCCGCCCAAGGGCGGCGCGCCAGAGCCGCCGCCGCTACCCGAAATCCCGATCGAGTTCGGACCCGGCGCACCCAGGAAGGAGCGCCGCGGATGGCTCGGCTACATAGCCGCGATGGGCGTGGGCGGGCTGGCCGTCTGGGCCGCGCTTACGCAGGGTCTGCTGGGATAGGCCTGCCACCTGGAAAGGTTTTGATGGCCAGCACCATGACGACGATGTGTAGGGCTTCGACCGTCATCGGGCCGTACCAAAGCTCGTAATCGCCAACGACAATCAGGTTCACCAACCGCCCGGTAAAGGCGATTACGAACAGCGCGAGCGCGGGCCACAGGATGTCCGCGCGGCGCTTCCATGCAGCCCACCCTTCGCACAGCGCAGCGACGAGGAAGAAGGCGGTAAAGTCCGCCCGCATGGAAGAAAGCCCCTGCGCATCGGGCGAACGCAGGCCGAAATCGGCACCGGTCGTGGCAGGGTCGAGGAAGAAACTCACCCCCAGGAAAAGGTTCAGCAGCGCCCCCAAGGCCAGCAGGACTACCAGTATGAAGTGCATCGCAAACTCCCCCTTTGTTACCGTTTTCTCAACCATAGGCTGGCATGGCTAGCCGTCAATCGCGCGTATGTCGGCAAGGACGTGCCGAATCATCTGCGCTGGAAATGAGTGACGGGGGGCGCTAGCAAGCGCATCGATGACGCAATGGGAATACACCAGCCGGTCCGCGCAGCTGACGCCGCGCAGCACGAAAACAGCAGGGGAGGGCGCGTGAGCGGTCCGAAAATCCTGCTCGTGATCGGGGGCGGTATCGCCGCCTACAAGAGTTGCGAGCTCGTGCGCCTCATCAAGAAGGCGGGCGGCGATGTCACCTGCGTCCTGACCGAAGGCGGCCAGCAGTTCGTCACTCCCATGGCGCTCGCTGCGCTCAGCGAAAACAAGGTCTACACCTCGCTCTTCGACCTGAAGGATGAGGTCGAGATGGGGCATATTCAGCTCTCGCGTCAGGCCGACCTCGTGGTCGTGTGCCCCGCGACGGCGGACCTTCTTGCCAAGATGGCCGCGGGCATTGCCGACGACCTTGCCACCACGCTCATCCTTGCGACCGACAAGCCGGTCGTCACCGTGCCGGCCATGAACGTGCGCATGTGGGAGCATTCTGCCACCCAGCGCAACGCGGAGTGGCTGCGCCAGGCGGGCGTTACCGTGATGGACCCCGACGAAGGCGCGATGGCCTGCGGTGAGTTTGGCCCCGGCCGCCTGCCCGAGCCTGCCGCCATCCTGCAGGCAATTGCCGAGCAACTCGACCTCGATATCGAAGTGCCCGAGCTCGCCGCGCCCGCACCGCAGCTCGAAGCTCCCAAGGCGAAGGCCAAGGCCAAGCCGGTGGCCGAAGAAATTGAGGAGGACGAAGACGAGGGCGAAGAGGAGGACCTGTCCTCCGGCTCGGGCCTCGGCAGCCTTCTCAATGCCATCATCCCGCGCTCGACTGCCAAGCGCAGCCAGGAAGAAATCGAGGAAGATTTCGACGAGGCCAGTTTCGACGAAGCCGAAATGGACTTCGAGGAAGAAGCCTTCGAAGACGGCAAGTTCGAAGTCGACATGGACAGCCCGCTGCTCGCCAAGAAGGGCGGTGCGGCTGCTGCTCCCCCGACCGATGCCGAGGCCATCAACGACCAGGTCGGGAAGAAGGACGCGCGCGCCAAGGCCCAGCCCATCCCCGAAGAGGTCGAGGTGCTGGAACCCGAAGCCGTCATGGCCGCCGACCCGCTCCACGGGCAGGCGATCTTCGACGAGGACCCCGAGCATCGCCCGCTCTACGGCAAGCACGTGCTGGTCACCGCAGGCCCGACGCGCGAGCCCATCGACCCGGTGCGCTACATCGCCAACCGCTCGAGCGGGAAGCAGGGCTTCGCGATTGCCGCCATGGCCGCCGCAGCCGGTGCGCGCGTGACGCTGGTCACCGGACCCGTGCACCTGCCGACACCGCTTGGCGTCGACCGCATCGATGTCGAGACCGCCGAGGACATGGCTGAGGAAGTGCGCAATGCGCTCCCCGCCGATGCCGCATTCATGGTCGCTGCCGTGGCCGACTGGAAGAGCCGCCATGTGGCGGGCGAGAAGATGAAGAAGCGCGGCTCCGCGCCGCCGGCTCTCATCCTCGCCGAAAACCCCGATATCCTCGCCGCCGTGGCTGCCGGGCGCAAGCGTCCGCACCTCCTCATCGGCTTTGCCGCCGAGACGGAAAACGTGGTCGAGAACGCCAAGTCCAAGCGCAAGCGCAAGGGCGCCGACTGGATTGTCGCGAACAATGTCGCAGGCGGCATGGGCGAAAGCGTGATGGGCGGGGACCTGAACCAGGTTCACATCGTCACGCAGGGCGGGGTCGAAAGCCTCGCCGAAATGCCCAAGGAAGACGTCGCGCGCGAACTGGTGCGCCGCGCTGCCGAGGCGCTTGCAGAGCCCGAGGTGGACCCGCGTGACTGATACGGTCGGCGTGAAGATCAAGCGCCTGCCGCATGGCCATGGGCTCGACCTGCCCGCTTACGCCACCGACGGCGCGGCAGGCATGGATGTTCTGTCCGCGGAGAGCGTCACGCTCAAGCGCGGCCAGCGTCATGCGGTCGCGACCGGCCTTTCGATGGCCATCCCGCAGGGCTACGAAATACAGGTCCGCCCCCGCTCGGGCCTCGCGCTGAAGCATGGCATCACCGTGCCCAATACGCCCGGCACCATCGACAGCGACTATCGCGGCGAGCTGAAAATCATCCTCATCAACCACGGTGATGACGATTTCGCAATCGAGCGCGGCGACCGTGTGGCGCAGCTCGTTCTCGCGCCTGTAACGCAAGCCGCCTGGGAAGAGGTCGACGACCTCGATGCGACGACCCGCGGCGAAGGCGGCTTCGGCTCCACTGGCGGCCACGCGAAGCTTACCTGACTTTCTCTGCAGGGAAGTGACGCCCGCCCCAGGGGAGGCGAGCGTCACGGAAGGTGGTCGCGACTGGCGACCGTGGGCGCAGAGCTGGACTCAGTCCGCGCACGCCTTGCGGAAGAGGAGGGCTGCTATCGCCCACAATGCGGCGAATACACCAAGGACGCCCCATTCGACGCCGTGACCGGGCATGGTGAAGGCTGCGACCAGTCCAAGGATCGGCTGCAGGATGGCTAGGGCCAAGCACGCTCCGCGCATCACTGCAGGACGAAATTTGAAGACCAGCGCGAGGACTATGGCGGCGAAGACTGCGAGCGTGAAACCACCGTTCACCGGCTCGCTCTCTGCCCCGATGATGCCGACTGCCATGTTCGACCACAGCGTCAGGAAGGAGAGCAGGGTGAAAAGCGCGATTGCCGCCGCTTGCAGGCCGCTGCGGCCGATACGGAACGCGAGCTCGACACCGCCACCTAGCAGGCCGAGGAGGATGGCGGCGAAGACGAAGTCGCCGCCACTCCAGTTTGCCTCGCGGGTGAATTGCATGGCTACGGCAGGCAGCGCCAGCAGGGCGAGCAATGCGCCCCAACCGGCGATGCGCCAGCCGTTGAGCCATGGTGTCTTGGTGTCGGTCATCTTGTGCCTCGTACCCTTGCGTTGGCGATGACCATGTTCCTAGGTGCCCGCCGGATGAGCGGCATGAGCAATTCGTGAGCAATGGCTGAAACCCTTCCTCACGCGGCCCTCATCGCCTAACCAGCAGGCGATGGGAGAGAATTCCGCCATCTTGCGCTTCGGCCAGTTCACGCTCGACCTTGCGGACCGGCGCTTGCTGCGCGGGGGCCAAGCTGTCGAGCTGGGCAGCCGCTATTTCGACGCGCTGGCGCTGCTGGCGCGGCATCCCGGACAACTGGTCTCCAAGGACCGGTTTATGGACGAGGTCTGGCGCGGCATTCCCGTTACCGACGAGGCGCTCACGCAGGCAATTCGCACGCTGCGCCGGGCATTGGGCGACGAGGCATCCGCGCCGCGTTTCATCGAGACGGTACCCAAGCATGGCTATCGCTTCGTTGCCGAAGTGGAAGACGTACAAGCGCCCGAAAAGAAGAGTGCACGGCAATCCCCAGCGGCGCGCATTGCGGGGGCGACCACATTGGGTGGGCTTGCGGCGGGAGTCGTTGGCGGGGCCTTCTACGGGATATTCGCCACGAGCGGAGGTATTGCGGGCTTCGTGACGCTCTTGCTGCTGACATCGGCGCTCGCGCTGCTGGGAGGTGCGGGCATCGGCACCGGAATGGCGCTTGCATCGCTTTGGCGCGGGGAGCGAAGCTGGGCCGTCGTGGCAGGCGGGGCGGCAGGCGGAGTGGTCGTGGGTGCGCTGGGCTCGGCGCTGGCAAGTTACGGTTTGCGGGCGCTCACCGGGATGGAGCTGGGCAGGGTTACGGGGCTGTTCGAAGGCATGGTGCTGGGATTGGCGGCTGCCGCGGCGACGGTCGCCGCGTGGAGGTTGTCGCTTTCGCGCCCCACGGCAATTGTTGCTGCGCTAGTTTGCGGCGCTGGCATCGCCGCCATGACCGCTGCGGCAGGTGGTCGCTTCTACGCTACCACGCTGGCGATACTCGAATGGCGCTTCCCACATTCAGACCTCCGCATGGCGGGCGTTGGAAGCGCGCTCGGAGAAATCGGGACCGCTGCGCTTGAAGGCGCGGTCTTCGCCGCCTCCATCGCTATGGCCAACATCATCGCAAAATCACGACAGGCATGAAAAAGGGCGGCCCGATCCTTGGCCGCCCTTCTCGTGTTTCCCGTCCGGGGTTTGTCCGGTTTACCGCACGCGGCGAACCGTGTTCTCGTCTTCCGGCTTCACCGTGATGCGCACCGTCTCGCCCGAATTGCCGGGAAAATCGGTGAACATGGCTTCGACCAGGTTCGGCACGAGGTACTGCAGGCGGTTCGAGCGCGACAGGGCCTGCGCCTTGCCTTCGAACAGGCGCTCGCCGGTGGCGGCGCGGTCGATCTTCATCTCGATACCGCTGGTGTAGACCGTATAGCTGCGGACTTCCGGGCCACCCATCCACGGGTCGTAGAAGCCATAGCCCCAGGGCCTGCCGGCATAGCCGACGCGCACGATGCGGCCATCGCGGGTGCGGACATAGCGCGGGCGGTAATAGGGCGAACGGTAGCCGTAATATCCCATGCGGCCATAGGCGCGCCACGGCGAATAGAACGGGTCGTGCATGCCGGTGGTGCGAACGCGCTCGCGGCCTTCGTCGACACCGTAGTCGAAGCGAACCAGCAGCGTGGCGTCCTCGGGCGAGGCAGCCTGCGCATATCCGAGACGAGCCATCTGCTCTTCGACATGGTCGGCATATTGCGCGAATTCGAGACCGCCGGCGAGGCTCGGGTCCTCGGCGACGACGGCGAAACTTTCACCCTGCGGGGCGGGAAGCTGCGTCTTGAAGCGCGATACGTCGGCGTTGAAACCGGTGGTGCAGGCGGCAAGGCCTGCCAAGATCATCGGTACGGAGGCCAGTTTGAGAGTGCGCCCCCAACCCTTTGCACGGGTAGTCATAACTCTTGGTCCTTTCGCTTCGTACCGGTCACTTCCGCGGGAGTGCGAAAACACATGTAGCACGAATTGTCGTAACTGTCGCTGTGTGCCGTGTCCGGACCTGTTTCCCGGGGACATTCTTCCAGCGAATGACCATGGTTTTAGAGGTTAGGCCATGAACCCGCTTTGAATATGCGGATTCACATATGTTTCACCCTGGTCCAAGGGTTGTGCGCTACGCATTCGAGCGGCTAAAGGTCCGCCGATTCCAAACCCATTTCAGGCGGCAAAGACGACCCATGGCAGGCCATTCCAAGTTCAAGAACATCATGCACCGCAAGGGCGCGCAGGACAAGAAGCGCTCGAACCTCTTCTCCAAGCTCAGCCGCGAAATCACCGTGGCAGCGAAGATGGGCATGCCCGACCCGGACATGAACCCGCGCCTGCGCCTTGCGGTCAACAACGCCAAGTCGCAGTCGATGCCAAAGGAAAATATCCAGCGCGCCATCGACAAGGCGACCAGCGGCGACGACGAGAATTTCGAGGAAGTGCGCTACGAAGGCTATGGCCCGGGCGGCAGCGCGATCATCGTCGAGACCCTGACCGACAACCGCAACCGCACCGCCACTGCCGTGCGCACAGCTTTCTCGAAGAACGGCGGCAATCTCGGCACCGAAGGCAGCGTGCAGCACGGCTTCGAACGCCTCGGCTTCATCCTCTATCCGGCCGCTGCGGGTGACGAGGAAAAGGTCCTCGAGGCCGCCATGGAGGCGGGCGCGGAAGACATCACCTCGACCGAAGACGGCCACGAAATCTGGACCGCGGCAGACGACCTCCACCAGGTTGCTGGCGATCTCGAAAAGGCGCTGGGCGAAGCGGAGACCGTGAAGCTTGCGTGGAAACCCAACATCACCGTCGACATGGACGAGAAGAACGCCGGCACGCTCCTCAAGCTCATCGACGCGCTCGAAGACGATGACGACGTCCAGACCGTCTGGGGCAATTACGACATCTCGGACGAGGTGATGGAGAAGGTGGGCTGATCCTCCCCGGTCCGGGGAGGGGGACCGCGACGCAAAGCGGCGTGGTGGAGGGGACTTTGCCACTTTCACCTGCGCTTGGGGCCGATCCCCTCCACCATCCTGCGGATGGTCCCCCTCCCCATGCTGGGGAGGAAGGATGATCATTCTCGGCCTCGACCCCTCGCTAAGCTGCACCGGCTGGGGCATCATCCGCGCCGAGGGTTCGCGCATCACCCATATCGGCAACGGTCAGGTGCCGACCGACGCCAAGATGCCGATGACCGAGCGGCTGGCGGCACTGCAGCAGGCCCTGGCGGCCGTCATCGCCGCGCATTCCCCGGACCGCGCGGCTGCAGAAGAGGTGTTCGTCAACAAGAACCCGCAATCGACGCTTAAACTCGCTCAGGCGCGCGGGGCTGTGCTCGCTGCCTGCGGCGGTGCGGGGCTGACCGTCAACGAACACGCCGCACGGCTGGTGAAGAAGGCTGTCGTCGGCACGGGCGGGGCCGACAAGACACAGGTGCAGGCCATGCTCAAGATCCTGCTGCCGGGCGCGAAGATTGCCGGTGCCGATGCCGCAGACGCGCTCGCCGTGGCTATCGCCGATGCGCATCTTTCCTACGCCCCGGGCGCGCGCTAGGTCTTGGCCAAAGCGGTGCGGCGACAGCCCGAAACCGGCAGTTGCGCGCCAATTTCCGGCCCTCGCGCTTTTCCGCGCTGGACCGTGTTCCATCTGTTCCATCCTGTAGGACCGCACGAATGACCATCCATGTTTACGGCATCCCCAATTGCGATACCGTCAAGAAGGCGCGCAAGTGGCTCGACGCCCATGGCCTCGAATACACCTTCCACGACTACAAGAAGGAAGGCGCCGATGCAGGCAAGCTTGCATCATGGTGCGATGCGGCGGGCTGGGAGGTTCTGCTCAACAAGCGCGGAACGACGTTTCGCAGGTTGGACGATGCCGACAAGGCCGAGTTGGACCGCGACAAGGCGATCGCCTTGATGCTGGAACATCCGAGCATGATCAAACGCCCGGTCGTCGAATACGATGGCGGCGTGTTGGTCGGTTTCAACGAGGAGGAATGGACAACGGCGCTTCAGTAGCCGCTTTCATCACCCCAGTCGTGATTCCCGCCGGCGGTAAACCCGCGCGCGCCTTCGTTCGAAGTGCTGGTGATCTGGCGCTTGATAGTGCCGAAGTCATTGCCCGACCCGTAAATCAGGCCGACCACTATGGCTGTGCCGAGGAGGAGCTTCTTGAACATACTTCGGGAAAATACCCGATTCGTCGTTAACTCCGGCCTAAGACTTAGCCTTACCGCAAGCGGCGCAGCTGTTAACGGATGGGGCTGCGTGGTCAGCGCGCCCGGGCCGTGACGATGTAATTGAGCGAGAGGTCGTCCGAGAGGTGGAGGCCTTTCATCGGCGAGAAGGCAATGCCCTTGGGCTCGCCCATCTCGAGGCCTGCCGCAGCGAGGAGTTCGCCGAGTTCTTCGGGCGTGATGAAATCGTCCCAATGGTGCGTACCGCGCGGGATGAGGCCGATGCCCTCGGCCGCCCCGATCATCAGCGTGCGGCTGCGCACAGTGCGGTTCGGGGTCGAAAGGACCATCAACCCGCCCGGCGCGAGGCGTGCAGCAAGCTCGTTGGCAAAGGCCTGCTTGTCGGCGACATGCTCGATGACCTCCATCGCGGTGACAAGGTCGAAGCGGCCGATATCGTGGCTCGCCAGTTCGCCTGCCATGTAGCGGATATCGAGACCCGAGCGCTCGGCATGAATGGCGGCAGCGGCGGTGTTCTCGGGCGCGGCGTCCACGCCGGTCACCTCGGCGCCGAGCCGGGCAAGCGGTTCGCACAGCAGCCCTGCGCCGCAGCCGACATCGAGCGCACTCTTTCCGGCCAGCGGTTTTGTGTCGCGAATATCGCCCGCCCAGTGCAGGTCGATGGCTTCGCGCAGGAATTTCAGGCGCACCGGGTTGAGCTTGTGGAGCATGGCGGAGGAGCCCTTCGGGTCCCACCAGTCCGCCGCGAGCTTGCCGAAATGCGCGGCCTCATCGGGCCGGATCGTTTGGCCGGTATAAGTTTTGCTTTGACGGCTCGTGGTTGCATCGCTCATGCCGCGTGGCTAGCAGCCTCAAGGCAGTCATTCCAGCACGGAGAATTCCCCGCTTGGCCCGTATCGTGATGAAATTCGGCGGCACCTCCATGGCGGGGACCGAACGCATTCGCCGCGTCGCCAATATCGTGCGCAAGCAGGCGGCGGGCGGTAACGAGGTCGCGGTCGTCGTCAGCGCCATGGCGGGCGAGACCGACCGGCTGGTCAATTTCTGCCGCGAAGCAAACGCGCTTTACGACCCCGCCGAATATGACGTGGTGGTCGCGAGCGGCGAACAGGTCACTTCGGGCCTGCTGGCTCTCACCCTGCAATCGCTCGGCGCGAAGGCACGCAGCTGGCTCGGCTGGCAGCTTCCGGTCCGCACGATCGAGGCGCATGCCAAGGCTCGGATTGCGGACATCGATGGTGACGAGCTTACCGCCTCCATGAAGGCCGGCGAGATCGCAGTCATTCCCGGCTTCCAGGGCCTGTCCGACGACGGGCGCATCACGACGCTCGGACGCGGAGGCTCGGACACCTCGGCAGTCGCTGTGGCGGCGGCGGTGAAGGCCGACCGCTGCGATATCTACACCGATGTCGACGGGGTCTACACGACCGACCCGCGCATCGTTGCCAAGGCGCGCAAGCTGAAGGCGGTGACGTACGAGGAAATGCTCGAACTGGCGAGCGTGGGGGCCAAGGTGCTGCAGACCCGCAGTGTAGGCCTAGCCATGAAGGAGGGCGTGCGCGTGCAGGTCCTCTCCAGCTTCGTGGGCGACGATGCCGTCCCCGCAGACGAACTTCCGGGCACGATGATCGTGTCGGAAGAGGAAATGAACGAATTGGTGGAGAAGGGCCTCGTGGAACGCCAGCACGTAACGGGCATCGCGCATGACAAGAACGAAGCGAAGGTGATCCTCACCCGCGTGCCCGACAAGCCGGGCGCGGTGGCGCATATTTTCGAGCCGCTCGCCAAGGCCAGCATCAATGTCGACATGATCATCCAGAACGTCGGCCGCGACAAGGGCGAAACGGACGTGACCTTCACCGTCCCTCAGGCCGACCTCGCGCGCGCGCAGGCGCTGCTCGAGGACAAGCGCGACGACATCGGCTACAACCGCCTCATCACCGACAGCAAGATTGCCAAGATCTCGGTCGTCGGCGTCGGCATGAAGAGCCACGCTGGCGTTGCGGCGACGATGTTCCAGGCTCTGGCCGACCGCGGCATCAACATCCAGGCCATCACGACTTCGGAAATCAAGGTCAGCGTGATGATCGACGAGGACGAGACCGAACTCGCGGTGCGCGTGCTGCACACGGCCTATGGCCTAGATGCAGCCGACGAGGCGGCGTAGGAGCGGGGATGGGCTTTACTGCGAAAATCCTGCTGCTGGGTTCTGGCGAACTGGGGCGCGAATTCGTCATCTCGGCGAAGCGGCTCGGCGCTTACGTGGTGGCTTGCGACAGCTATGACGACGCGCCTGCCATGCAGCTGGCCGATGCGCGCGAGGTCTTCTCGATGCTCGATGGCGAGCGGCTGCGCGAGGCGGTCGAGACGCACCGGCCCGACTACATCGTCCCCGAAATCGAGGCCATCCGCACCTCGGTACTCGCCGAGCTGGAGGAAGAGGGCTTCACCGTCGTCCCCTCCGCCCGCGCGGCGCAGCTGACCATGAACCGCGATGCCATCCGCGACCTCGCGGCAAACGAGCTGGGTCTGGTGACGTCGAAATACCGCTACGCGAAGAACCTCGACGAGGTGCGCGCGGCGGCCGAGCACACCGGCTTTCCCTGCGTCATCAAGCCGGTCATGTCGTCGAGTGGCAAGGGCCAGAGCACCGTGCGCGAGGAGGGCAGGCTGGAGGAGGCGTGGGACTATGCCTGCGCCAATATGCGCGGCGACCGCCAGCGCGTCATCGTCGAGCAATTCGTCGACTTCGACTATGAAATCACCCTGCTGACCGTCCGCCACAGGGGCGGCGTGACCTTCTGCCCGCCCATCGGCCACCGGCAGGAGCGCGGCGATTACCAGGAAAGCTGGCAACCCACGCCCATGTCCGACGCGGCCACCGCGAAGGCGCAGGGCATGGCGAAGAAAGTGGTCGACGACCTCGGCGGTTATGGCCTGTTCGGGGTCGAATTCTTCGTGAAGGGCGAGGAGGTCATCTTCTCCGAGCTCTCACCGCGCCCGCACGACACCGGCATGGTCACGCTGGTGAGCCAGAACCTCACCGAATTCGACCTCCACGCCCGCGCGGTAATGGGCCTGCCGGTCCCTGCCGAACTGCGCGCAAGGCCCTCAGCAAGCGCAGTCATCCTCGCCGAGCGTGATAGCGCGGAGCTATCCTACGAAGGCCTCGCCGATGCGCTCTCGGAGAGTGGAGCCGACCTGCGCATCTTCGCCAAGCCCACCAGCCGCCCTTATCGCCGGATGGGCGTGGCGCTGGCGACGGCTGGCGACACCGACGAGGCACGCCGCAAGGCCCGCGATGCCGCGCACAAGGTCCGCATCAGCTACGGCGACTAGCTGCCCGCTTGCCGTAACGTTGCGCGCGTCCTAAGCGCTCCTCCCATGACAGACTTTCCCAAGACCGACCGCCTGATGCAGCGCGGCGCAGAATTCCTCGGCTCCAAATATGCCATCCTGTGCGGCGCGATGAGCTGGGTGTCGGAGCGCAACCTCGTCTCCGCCATCTCCAACGCCGGTGGTTTCGGCGTGATTGCCTGCGGGGCGATGACACCCGAACTGCTCGAGAACGAGATTGCCGAGACGCAGAAGCTGACCGACAAGCCTTTCGGCGTGAACCTCATCACCATGCACCCGCAACTCTTCGACCTCATCGAAGTGTGCGACAAGGCGGGCGTGAGCCATGTGGTGCTGGCGGGCGGTATCCCGCCCAAGGGCAGCGTCGAGGCCATCAAGGGCGGCGCAAACCCCGCCAAGGTCATCTGCTTCGCGCCGACGCTGGCGCTGGCGAAGAAGCTGCTCCGCTCGGGCGCCGATGCGCTGGTCATCGAAGGCATGGAAGCGGGCGGCCATATCGGCCCTGTCTCGACCAGCGTGCTGGCGCAGGAAATGCTGCCTGAGCTCTCCGAAGAGCACCTGATCTTCGTCGCCGGCGGCATCGGGCGCGGAAATGCGATTGCGGGCTATCTCGAAATGGGCGCAGCGGGTGTCCAGCTCGGCACGCGCTTCGCCTGCGCAGCCGAAAGCATCGCGCACGAGAACTTCAAGAAGGCCTTCTTCCGCGCCAATGCACGTGATGCGATCGCCAGCGTGCAGGTAGACCCGCGCCTGCCGGTCATCCCGGTGCGCGCGCTGAAAAACAAGGGCACCGAGGAATTTACGCGGAAACAGATCGAGGTTGCAGGCGTTCTGGACCGCGAGGAAATCGCGATGGAAGAAGCACAGCTGCAGATCGAGCATTACTGGGCGGGCGCACTGCGCCGCGCGGTCATCGATGGCGATGTCGAGAATGGCAGCCTGATGGCCGGCCAGTCGGTCGGCATGCTCAAGGCGGAAGAGCCCGTCGCGGACATCATGCAAAAGCTGATGGCGCAGAGCGAGGAAGCGCTGACGCGCAGGTGACATGGAAATCCACCGGCTCGATCTCGATGTCGCGATTTATCGCGACCGGGTGCAGGTAACGCACCGGCCGACCGATACATTCGTCGACCAGCGGGCCGAATATCCCTTTTCGACCGAGCGTTCGATCGTCGGCAATGCGCGCTATCTGGAAGACACCATGGTCCGCGCCATCCGCAAGGTCATCGCGCAGGGAGGCTTCTCGCTGCGCGACCCGATTGCCCGCGTGGTACGCTGCGACGGCCCCCTGGCAGAGGACGAGCGGGTGATCGTGGAGTATTCGCTGCGCGAGACCGGCATGCGCCAGGTCATCTTCGAACTCGAGGAATGAGAAACCCGCCGTTTGGCGCGGCCTAGTATGTCGCGCTTGCCTTGTGGCGGGTCGAGGCGGCAATAGCGGGGCCATGAGCGAACCTCTCGTCCTGACCCTGTCCTGCGCCGACCGCCCGGGAATCACTGCGCGCGTCACGTCCTTCCTGTTCGAGCGCGGGGGCAATATCCTCGAAGCGCAGCAGTTCAACGACCGTGCCTCGGATGCCTTTTTCATGCGGGTGGAATTCGACCCCGGCGAGGCTTCGCGCGAAGCCATTCGCGAAGATTTTGCTGCAATCGCAGGCGAGTTCTGCATGGACTGGAAACTGGCGCTACGCGACCGAGCGCGGCGTGTGCTCATCATGGTCAGCAAGTTCGACCACTGCCTTGCCGATTTGCTCTACCGTTGGCGTATCGGGGAAATGCCGATGGAGCCGGTGGCGATCGTCTCCAACCACCCGCGCGAAGCCATCGAGCACACGCCGCTGGGTGACATTCCCTTCCATCACCTGCCCATTACCAGCGATACCAAGGCAAGCCAGGAAGCGAAGGTGCGCGAACTCGCCGACCGTTACGATGCCGAACTGGTCGTGCTGGCGCGCTACATGCAGATATTATCCGACGAGCAGGCGGCGCATTTCGCGGGGCGATGCATCAACATCCACCATTCCTTCCTGCCCGGCTTCAAAGGTGCAAAGCCCTATCACCAAGCCTACGAGCGCGGGGTGAAGATGATTGGCGCGAGCGCGCATTACGTCACCGCCGACCTCGACGAAGGTCCCATCATCCACCAGGCGGCAGAGCCCATCAGCCATGCCGACAGCCCGGAAGAACTGGTGCGAAAGGGCCGAGATATCGAAAGCCGCGTGCTGGCCGAGGCCGTGCGCCTTCACTTGGAAGAACGCGTCCTCCTGGGTGGCCAGCGCACGGTGGTTTTCAGGAGCTGATCAGGGGCTGGCCCGACTTCACCCGTATTTCTGCCAGAAGCGTTCTTCGTCCATCACGAGATAGACGATGCCTTCGACAAAGGCGATAATCGCAGGGATGAAGGTCCAGCAGAAGATGAGGTAGATCAGGCCTTGGCCGACACGGTTGAGGTAGAATTTGTGCCCGCCAAACCCGCCGAGGAACCAGGCGAGGATGAAGGCGACGATTTTGCTCTTGGTGCGGCTGTAGCCGACCGGTCCGGCCTGCGTGGTGTTGCTGACCGCGGCGTTCATGTAGACGTTTCCGCCCCGCTCGCTCGCGCGCATGGCTTCTTCTGCGCGGCGCAAGGAAACGTCGAGCGTTTCACCGCAGTGCCGGCATTTCTTGGCGCGTGCCGAAATCGTTTCGTCGCACATCGGACAGTTGGTCTGTGCGACCTGCGCGCCCTCGTTTACGCCGAATTCGGCGTCTGCCTGCGTAGCCATTTGTAATCCCCCCGAATAAAATTCCACTTCTTTGTGGAGCGGCACCGTCGAGGGGTCAAGACATACTATTACCGCTTCGAATTTAGGCGGTTAATATTGCCCTACCGAGCGGCCAGGTCCGCCGCGGTATTTCAGCCTCCGTCGCCCTTGTCGACTACGGTGGCACTGCTAGTCTTGGCTCCGGACGGGGAAGTGGAGAGAGATGCATGTGCGACCAGGAAGACCTTGCCCGCTGGGCGAAGCAGAAGCTCACCCGCAGGACCTTCGGCGCGGGCACGCTGGCAGGTGCGGCGGCGGCTTGTTCGCCGGGAGAACCGGTCAATAGCCAGGCCGATGGACCGAGCACGATAGCCCATGGCAATGTTACCATCGCGACCCCGTCGGGCACGATGGACGCGGAATTCTTCCACTCCGGAACCGGCAAGTCGCCCCCGGTGCTCTTCTGGCCCGACATTGCCGGGATTCGCCCGGCCAAGCGCGCCATGGCGCAGCGGCTGGCGGAAGAAGGCTATGCCGTCCTCCTAGTGAACCCCTATTACCGCGATGTCGCTGGCGAACAGTTCGCCGACTTCGCCGATTTCGCCGGCAATGGGGGATGGGACAAGGTGAAGCCCTGGCGGGCGAAACTCGATGCCGAAGCTATTCGGAGCGATGCTCGCGCGGTGGCCGAATGGTTTGCCGGGCAGGCGGCGGTCGACCAGTCGGCAGGCATTGGCACGCAGGGCTATTGCATGGGCGGCCCCTTCACCATCTGGAGCGTCGCCGCGCACGATCATTATCACGCTGCAGCCAGCTTCCACGGAGGAGGACTCGTCCGCGAAGGCGAGGACAGCCCGCACCGCATGCTGCGCGAAGATGCGCACTACCTCATCGCGATTGCCGAGAACGACGATGCGAAGGAGCCGGAAGCCAAGACCGCGCTTCGCAATGCCGCCAGCGCGGCCGGGACGACTGCCGAAATCGAAGTCTATCCCGCCGACCATGGCTGGTGTGTTCCGGACAGTCCTGCCTACGACAAACCCGCCGCTGAAAGGGCGTGGAGCCGATTGCTCGCAACCTATGCCGAGGCGCTCGTATGAAGCTGCTCCTGCGCGTCGTGGCGGCGCTTGCCGCTTGTCTCGGCACCCCGCTCGCCGCGCAAGACTATGAGCCGGATTGCGAGCGGATAGCCGCATTCCTCGATGATATTGTTGAACAGGAACGCGTGGCAGGCGCTTCTGCACTCGTCTGGAAAGGTGGCGCCGAACGATGCTTCGATGCCGCCGGGATGGCCGATCGCGAAAAAGGGCGCGAGTTTAACCGCGACACCGTGGTCCAGTTCTTCTCCATGACCAAGCCGGTCACCGGCGTCGCGGTGATGACGCTGTGGGAAGAGGGCAAGTTCCACCTCGACGACCCGCTCCACTGGCATCTCCCAGAGTTCCGCGATGTCGAGGTGCTGCGCGGTGAGACTGTCGATGGGCGCGTGATCACCAGCCCGCCGCGTCGCCCCATAACCGTGCGCGACGTTCTGCGGCATACGGCGGGCTTTACCTATGGCCCGGACGGCGATCCGCAAAACCACGCCGACCTCGTGTGGAACGACTTGCAGCCCCTGTCGCCCGACAAATCGCTCGCCGAATTCTCGCAGGCGATGGCGCAGGTCCCGCTGCTCTACGAGCCGGGCACGCAGTGGCACTACAGCGCAGCTGTCGACGTCCAGGCGCGGTTGGTCGAGGTCCTCTCGGGAAAACCATTTGCGCAATATGTCGAGAAAACGATCTTCGACCCGCTCGGGATGGACGACATGGGCTGGCCCAATGCCCGTACGGACTTGCATCGCCTGGCGACGATCTATGATGTGGGGCCGGGCGGAACTTTCACCCCGGTGCTGAATCCGGACTGGATTGCTGCGGGCTTCGTCGGCAAACCGATGACCATGGGTGGTGGTGGGCTGGTCGGGACAGTCGACGATTACCTTCGCTTCGCCCGCATGTTGCTGGGCGATGGCGCGCTTGATGATGTGCGCATCCTGAAGCCGGCCACGGTGGGGTTGATGGCGACCGACCACCTCGACCCGTCGATTGGTCCAGAACGCCGGTCTTTCCTCCCTGGCAAGGGTAGCGGCGGCTTCGGCTTCGATTTCTTCGTCCGCACCGCGCCGCCCGCCACGCCGGACGAAAACCGCGGTAGCGTCGGCGAATTCTTCTGGGACGGCTGGCCATCGATGCTGTTCTGGGTCGATCCGCACCAGGACATGGTCGTCATCTTCGCGACGCAGAAAATGCCTTTCGACAACCAGTTGCACCATGATTTCCGCGATGCGGTTTATGGGCCGGAATATACCGGACGCTAACCTCTGTCGAAATAAGGGCGCGTCACATCCGGTTTTGCTTGCCCGCCGACAAAGGCGCGCTAGCATCGCCGACAGGATCATTCAGGGGGTCATCATGGATTTGCTAGCCGTTCTTATCGCCATTCTCGGACTGGTGATTATTTTCATCGCGATGGGCGTTCGCGTCGTCAAACAGGGGTATGTTTACACGATCGAGCGGCTCGGCAAGTTCACGCTGGCGGCCGAACCGGGCCTCCACGTCATCATCCCCTTCATCGACCGCGTCGGGCAGAAGGTGAACATGATGGAGCAGGTGCTCGACATTCCGGGGCAGGAAATCATCACCGCCGACAACGCGATGGTCGGCACCGATGCGGTGGTCTTCTTCCAGGTCCTCGATGCGGGCAAGGCGGCTTACGAGGTTTCTAACCTCTACAACGCCATCATGGCGCTCACCACCACGAACCTGCGTACGGTCATGGGCTCGATGGACCTCGACGAAACGCTGTCGAAGCGTGACGAGATCAACGCCCGCCTGCTCTCGGTGGTCGACCATGCGACCTCGCCATGGGGGGTAAAAATCACCCGTGTCGAGATCAAGGACATCCGTCCGCCGATGGACATCTCCGAAGCCATGGCCCGCCAGATGAAGGCGGAGCGTCTGAAGCGCGCCGAAATTCTCGAGGCGGAAGGCGACCGCGCCTCGAAAATCCTTCGCGCAGAAGGTGAGAAGCAGTCCGCCATCCTCGAAGCAGAAGGTCGCCGCGAATCTGCTTTCCGCGATGCCGAGGCGCGCGAGCGTGAGGCCGAGGCAGAAGCCAAGGCAACGCAGGTCGTCAACGATGCCATCGAAGGTTCGGGCGGGCAGGCGCTCAATTACTTCGTGGCGCAGGAATACACCAAGGCCATCGGCAAGTTCGCCACCAGCCCCAACGCCAAGACCATTCTCTTCCCGGTCGAGGCGACGCAACTCATCGGCTCGATCGGCGGCATCGGCGAGCTGGTCAAAGGCATCACCGACGACCGCCCGGGCGGCGGCACGCCGCCGCGCACTCCCTCGCCCAGCCCCGCACCGCGCCCGCAACCGCGCTCCGCTGCGCCGAGCGTTCCGCGTAGCGGCTATTCGGGAGACCGTTAATGGAATGGTTCGAAACGCTCGATAGCCACTGGATCTGGATCGCGCTGGGCTTCTTCCTCGCCGCGGCCGAAATCCTCGTCCCCGGGGTCTTCCTGATCTGGCTGGCGGGAGCAGCCCTGCTGACGGGGCTCATAACGCTCGTCCTGCCGATCGGCGTGCCGATCCAGGTCGTGGTTTTCGCCGTGCTCGCCGTCGCCGCCGTGTTCATCGGACGCAATTACCTGCGCGCGCACCCGGTCGAAGACGCCGATCCCAAGATGAACCGCCGCGGCATGCGTCTGGCCGGTGAAATCGCGGTCGTTACGTCGGCCATCGACGGCGGTACCGGCAGGGTGAAGCATGGCGACAGCGAGTGGCTGGCGAAGGGCTGCGACGCGGCGGTCGGAGACAAGGTCCGCATCAGCGGCAGCGACGGCGCGGTGCTGATTGTCGAGCCGCTTTAAAGGCGGCTTTCGCTGATCAGGCGCTGAGGCGCGGCTCGAAACGGCCGTGCTTGCGGAAGCGCGTCATCCACTTGTCGAGGAACAGGCCGAGCGGTTTGGGCTCGATGCCGAACTTCTCGAAGCCGGGATAATCTCCGCTGGCGACATTGCCTTGCTTGAGCAGGTTCCACTGGTCGCTGCCCATCGGCGTGCCGGGAAGCGCGGCGAATGTGGCCGAGAGCGCGTCGGGCATCGGCAGGAAGGTGCGCTTGCGGCGCTGGGCATCGGCGATGCGCTGGTTCACTTCCATCATGGTGAGCGCTTCGGGCCCGCCAAGCTCGTAAGTCTTGCCGCCATGCTTGCCCGGGTTCTCGAGCGCCTGCGCGATGGCTTCGGCGACATCGTCGACATAGACCAGCTGCAGTTTGGCCTCGGGTCCGAAGACTGGCAGCACCGGCAGCTTGGAAATCAAATCGCCGAACATGTTGAGGAAGTTGTCGTCCTTGCCGAAGATAATCGACGGGCGGACGATGGTGGCGTTCTTGTAGGCCGCCTTCACGCGCTCTTCGCCGAGATGCTTGGCGCTGGCGTATTCGTTGACCGTATCCTCGTCCGGCTCGGCTGCGATGGCGCTGACATGGACGAAGCTCTGTGCACCGGTGCTCTTGGCTGCCTCGGCCATCCAGCCCGGTGCCTCGCCCATGAGCTTGCGCAGATTGCCGTCGAAGCTGCCGACGAGGTTTACCACCGCATCGGCGCCTTCGATGCAGCGCTCCACGCTCTGGCGGTCGGTCGCGTTCATGCGCGCGAACTGCAGCTGGCCGAGATTGGCGAGCGGTTTGAGCTTGAAGGCCGCTTGCGGGTCGCGTCCGCAGATGCGCAGCCGCGCGCCGCGCGAGAGCAGCGCCTGCGCCACGTAATTGCCGAGGAAACCGGTGCCACCCATCAGCACCACCATCTTGCCGTTCAACGCGCCGCTCTTTGCCATCTGTCTCGTCTCGAAATTTCGCGAAATGGGGAATCGTGGCTGCGCCCTAGCCGCAAGGCGCGCGTCCCCGCAAGCATTCGCCGCACGCGGTGCGCAATTAGCGTTGACAAGGTGCCAGCCCCTTCGCTAGTGGCCCGCGCCTACCACGGACGCGGACACCAATGTTCCGCATCCTCGACAAGTGTGCCCAGATGGCGGAATTGGTAGACGCACCGTCTTCAGGTGGCGGCGCTCGCAAGGGCGTGGAGGTTCGAGTCCTCTTCTGGGCACCACTTTTCCCGATAATCAGATTGTAAAATCGAGCTCGTATCCGGGCGCGTAGTATAGTGTCACGGCGGTGACCGATGCCTCGCCGAGCCATGTTGTGCGCCGCATGGTGAAGAGCGGGGCCGACAGCTCGACCTGCATTGTTTCGGCGGTTTTGTTGTCGGCGCTCGTTGCGCTCAGGGTCACGGTGCCCCGGGAGAAGGGGACTTCGCGCACCAGCCATTCGTTGGCGCTGAGGTTGCCGAGCGCCTCGACCGTGAACTGCGGCACGTTGGCGAGGTTTATCCATCGGCGCTCGAACGCGAAGACCTGTCCATCGGCGAGGTGGAGGGTTTCGAGGTAGGCGCATTCCTGTGCGGGCAAGAGCCGCATTTCCTCGCGCGTTGCAGTGTCGGGCCTTCCTACCGAATGCGTAGTGACCTCTGGGGTATAGGCTAGACCGCGCTCTTCGACCTGTTCGCGCACGAGCGGGATGGCGAATTGCGCCTGTGGAGCGGGCAGGGGGCTGACCCGCGTGCCGCCCCGACGCTTGCGCTCGACGATGCCTTCTTCGGCGAGTGCCTGCAGTGCGCGGTTCACCGTGGTGCGCGAGCAGGCGTATTCTTCAGCAAACTCGACCTCGCCGGGGATGAGGTCACCCAGCTGCCATTCGCCCGCCACGATGCGCTTGCGGATGGCCTCGCGGATGGACTGGTGGGTGTTGCTGTTCACAGGGCCTCCGCCAATTCGCGCATCGTCTTGCGGAAGCGCGCGGTGATGGCCTCGCGGCGGATGTGGTTACCCTCGGTCACGATATGCCGGCCTGCGGACCAGACGTCGCTGACGGCTTTCTCCTCCGCGCCGAATATCCACGCATCCAGCCGGTGGTCGGGGGTCGGCCAGTCGAGAAAGGGTGTTTCGTCGGACAGGGCGACGAGGTCGGCGAGCATGCCGGTCTCGATGCCGCCAGCATTCCTGCCGATAGCCTTCGCTCCGCCTGCGGCGGCGCGTTCGAGGAGGTTGCGGCCGTTCGAACGGTTCGCGTCATCGGTCAGCACGGCACGCTGGCGCAGGGCGAGGCGCTGCGAGACCTCGAGCATGCGCAATTCCTCGGCGAGCGAGATGCGGATGTTGGAATCGGAGCCGACACCGAAGCTGCCACCGGCGGCGAGGAAGGTTTGGGCAGGGAAGATACCGTCGCCCAGATTTGCCTCGGTCGTCGGGCACAGGCCTGCCACCGCTCCCGAGCGGGCAAGGTCGGTTACCTCGCCATCGTCGACATGCGTTGCGTGGATGAGGCACCAGCGCGCGCCTGCACCTACGGCGTCGAGCAGGTAGCGGACCGGGCGCGCGCCGAGGTGGGCGGAGACTTCCTCGACTTCCTTCACCTGCTCGGCGGCGTGGATGTGGATGGGGCCGTCGGGGCAGAGTTCGCGGCAGGCGTCCAGCCCGTCTCGGCTTACTGCGCGCAATGAATGCGGGGCAATGCCGAGGCGGAAATCGGATGGCATGTCGCGCGCCGCGTCCACGATGGCTTCATAGAGCTTCGCGAACTCGTCCGGCGTGCAGCCGAAGCGCGCCTGGCCCTCTGAGAGCGGGCGGTCATCGAGTCCGCCGCGGCTGTAAAGCACCGGCAAATGGGTCAGCCCGATACCGGAGGTTTCGCTCGCAGCCATGATGCGGCGCGAGGTCTCTGCCATGTCGGCAAAACGCGCGCCTCCGGGCTGGTGGTGGAGGTAGTGGAATTCGGCGCTGGCGGTGAAGCCCGCTTCCGCCATGTCCATCTGCACCTGCGCGGCGATGACCTCGATATGCTCGGGCGTGAGCACGCCGAGGAAGCGGTACATGACCTCGCGCCAGCTCCAGAAATCGTCCGCGCCCGAGGGGCCGCGCGTCTCGGCGAGACCCGCCATGGCGCGCTGGAAGCTATGCGTGTGGAGGTTGGCGACACCGGGAACGAGCGTCCCGACGGCGGTGGCTTCATCAAAACCGCCCCCGTCGACCGAGGTGATGCAGCCATCATCGTCCCAGCTCACGACCGCATCCGCCAGCCAGCCTGCGGGGGTCAGCACCTGCCTTGCCGAGATTTTACCGCCCATCGCTCATTGCGCCTTTCGCTGAATATGTGCATACATAATCAGGAATCGCGGAGAGGCACAAGTCTATGCAGGAGAGGCTGTTCACGGGCTGCACGGCAGCGACCATGGCCGGGGGGGCGCCCTACGGGCTGGTCGAGGATGCGGCCATCGTGGCGCGGGGGGATGCCGTGGCCTGGGTTGGTGCGCGCACGGATTTGCCCGAAGATTTCAGCACACTCGAAGCGGTCGACTTGCAGGGCGCGCTTGTCACGCCAGCACTAATCGAATGCCACAGCCACCTTGTCTTCGGCGGCGACCGCGCGGCGGAATTTGCCATGCGTCTCGGCGGGGCGAGCTATGAGGAAATCGCCCGCGCAGGGGGCGGCATCCGTTCGACGGTTGCCGCGACGCGCGAGGCGAGCGACGAGGACCTGCTCGCCTCTGCCCTGCGCCGGGTCGACGACTTGCTCGCCGACGGCGTGGCGGTCATCGAGGTCAAGTCGGGCTACGGCCTCTCGGTAGAGCAGGAGATGCGGATGCTGCGCGTGGCGCGGCAAATCGAGCAGCATCGCCCGGTTCGCATCATGACGACGTGGCTCGCCGCCCATGCACTGCCGCCCGAATATGCCGAGCGCAGCGACGACTATATCGAGGAGGTCGTCATCGCAGGCCTGCGTCAGGCGAAGGCCGAAGGGCTGGTCGATGCGGTCGACGGCTTTTGCGAGAACATCGGCTTTACGCCCGCGCAGGTCCGCCGCGTGTTCGAAGTCGCACGCGAGCTCGGCCTGCCGGTCAAGCTTCATGCCGAACAGTTGAGCGACCTCAAAGGCGCGGTGCTTGCCAGCGAATTCGACGCGCTTTCCGCCGATCATCTCGAATATCTCGCGCCCGAAGATGCAGTGCATATGGCGAAGAGCGGGACGGTCGCTGTGCTCCTCCCCGGCGCCTATTTCACCCTGCGCGAAACGCAGCTTCCGCCCATCGACGCCCTGCGCGGTGCGGGCGTTCGCATGGCGGTGGCGACCGATGCCAATCCGGGCAGCTCGCCCATGTCCTCGCTCCGGCTCGCGATGGGCATGGCTTGCACGCTGTTCCGCCTGACCCCTGAAGAGGCGCTGGCAGGTGCGACTCGCAACGCCGCCGCCGCGCTCGGCCTGTCGGGCGAATACGGCAGTATCGAGCCGGGCAAGCGCGCCGAGCTTGCCGTGTGGGATGCCGGGCACCCCGATTTCCTCAGCTACTGGCTCGGCGGCAATTTGCTGCGCGGGCGCATCATCGACGGAGAATTCAATGAGCGTTGAGCTCAGCCCCGGCCATGTCGGCATGGCGCAACTCGAAGCGCTTTACCGCGAGGGTTCGGCCTTCCACGTCTCGGACGAGGCGATGCGCGATGTCGCAGGCGCGGTCGAGCGGCTGGATCAGGCGGTCGCGACCGGCGAGGCGCTCTATGGCGTCAACACCGGTTTCGGGAAGCTCGCCAGCGTGCGCATCGGCGATGCCGACCTCGCCACGCTCCAGCGCAATATCGTGCTCTCGCACAGTGCAGGCTTCGGCAAGCCGCTGGCGCCCGCGGTGGTGAAGCTCATCATCGCGCTGAAATGCATTTCACTGGGGCGCGGGGCTTCGGCGGTGCGCCCGGTGGTCATCGAGCGGCTGCAGCAGATGGTCGCTGCCGATGTTATACCCGTGGTGCCCGAAAAGGGTTCGGTCGGTGCCTCGGGCGACCTTGCACCGCTGGCGCATGTCGCGTCCGCGCTGATTGGCGAGGGCGATGCATTCTACAAGGGCGAGCGGATGGCGGCTGGCGCGGCCTTGCAGAGGGCTGGTCTCGAGCCGGTCGAACTGCAGGCCAAGGAAGGTCTCGCGCTTCTCAACGGCACGCAGGTTTCTACAGCGCTCGCGCTGGTCGGCCTGTTCGATGGGTGGCGGCTGGCGATGAACTCGCTGGTGACGACCGCGCTTTCCATTGACGCGGCGATGGGCTCCTCGGCGCCCTTCCGTGACGAAATCCACACGCTGCGTGGCCATCGCGGCCAAATCGATGCGGCGCGGATGGTGCGCGACCTGCTCGAAGGCTCGGAAATCCGCGAGAGCCACCGCGAGGACGACTTGCGCGTGCAGGACCCCTATTGCCTGCGCTGCGCCCCGCAGGTGGTGGGCGCGTGTCTCGACCAGATGCGCCATGCGGGCGAGGTCCTGCGGACCGAGGCCAATGCGGTGACCGACAACCCGCTGGTTCTCTCCAACGGCGAGGTCGTGTCAGGCGGCAATTTCCATGCCGAGCCGGTGGGGCTGGCAGCAGACGCCATAGCGCTGGCGATTTCCGAGGTGGGCGCGATTTCGCAGCGCCGCATCGCTCTGCTCGTCGACCCGTCGCTGAGCTTCGGCCTGCCTGCCTTCCTCGCCGCCAATCCGGGCCTGCAATCGGGCCTGATGATTGCGGAAGTCACCTCGGCCGCGCTGATGAGCGAGAACCGCGCGCTGGCGAACCCGCGTACAGTCGATTCCACCCCGACCTCGGCCAATCAGGAAGACCATGTCTCGATGGCCTGCCACGCCGGGCGGCGGCTCATCGAAATGAACGAGAACCTCTCCGCCATCCTCGGCATCGAGGCGCTGTCGGCGGTGCAGGGTATCGAGTTGCGCGCGCCTTTGCAGACGAGCGAGGCTTTGCAGCGCGTTATGGCCAGTGTGCGCGATGTCTCACCCACGCTCGACAGCGACCGGCAGGTCGACGGCGACATTGCCGCCGCCGCAAAGCTGCTCGCCGCCGCACCGCTGGTCGACGATTGTCCCGATGCCTCGATTGGCGGGGCGCTGGCTTGAACCCTGTCACCATCCAGCGTGGCTCGTCGCCCATCGTGCTGGCCCAGCCGCATTCGGGGACCTGGCTGCCCGAGGATGTGCGCGAGGCGCTGGTGCCCGAGGCGCTCGTGCTGGCCGACACCGACTGGCGCATTCCCGAACTCTATGACGGCCTGCTGCCCGATGCGACCATCGTGCGCGCCGAGTTCAACCGCTACGTCATCGACGCCAACCGTCCGCCCGATGATGTGTCGCTCTATCCGGGTCAGAATACCACCAGCCTCGTGCCGAACACCGGCTTCGATGCCGCGCCCTTGTGGCGGCAGGAGCCTGACGAGGCTGCCATTGCGAAGCGCAAGGAGCTCTACCACGCGCCCTATCACGCGGCGCTCGAAGGCGAACTTACGCGGGTGAAGGCCCTGCATGGCTTCGCCGTGCTCTACGACTGCCACTCCATCCGCAGCGAGGTGCCCTATCTCTTCGAAGGCACGCTGCCCGACCTAAATATCGGCACCAATTCCGGCAATTCCTGCGCGCCTCACATTGAATCTGCCGTTGTCGCGGCCTGCGCAGCCAGCCCGTTCAGCCACGTCCTCAACGGCCGCTTCAAGGGCGGCTGGACAACGCGACACTACGGGCGGCCCGCACAGAACATCCACGCGGTCCAGATGGAAATCGCGCAAAGCACCTATCTCGCGGACGAAGAGCCGCCCTTCGCCTATTCCCCCGACAAGGCCGCAAACCTTCGCGACACGCTCGCGGCGGTCTTTGCCGGCATCGAAAGCACCTTCGGAGACCTTGCATGACCATCGACCGCCGCAACGCCCGCGACGTGAAAGCGCCCACCGGCCCCGACCTCACCTGCGGCAGCTGGCAGACCGAGGCGCCGTTCCGGATGATCCAGAACAATCTCGACCGCGAAGTGGCCGAGAACCCGGACGAACTCGTGGTCTATGGCGGCATCGGCCGAGCGGCGCGCAGCTGGGACGATTTCGACCGCATCCTCACCAGTCTCAAGACGCTGTCGGACGAGGAGACGCTGCTGGTCCAGTCGGGCAAGCCCGTCGGCGTGTTCCGCACGCACAAGGATGCGCCGCGCGTGCTCATCGCCAATTCCAATATCGTGCCGCACTGGGCCAATTGGGAGCATTTCAGCGAGCTCGATCGGAAGGGCCTGATGATGTACGGCCAGATGACCGCCGGCTCGTGGATTTACATCGGCACGCAGGGCATCGTGCAGGGGACTTACGAGACCTTCGTCGAGGCGGGTCGCAAGCATTATGGCGGCGACCTTACCGGCAAATGGATCCTCACCGGCGGCCTCGGCGGAATGGGCGGCGCGCAGCCGCTCGCCGCAGTGATGGCGGGCGCCTGCTGCCTCGCGGTCGAGTGCAATCCCGAAAGCATCGATTTCCGCCTGCGCACGCGCTACCTCGACGAGAAGACCGACAGCGTGGACGAGGCGCTCGCCATGATCGAGCGCTGGACCGCGGCGGGCGAGGCCAAGTCGGTCGGCCTGCTCGGGAATGCCGCCGAAGTGTTCCCCGAACTGGTGAAGCGCGGCGTGCGGCCCGATATCGTCACCGATCAGACCAGCGCGCATGACCCGGTCAACGGCTACTTACCTGAGGGCTGGACGATGGGCGAATGGCGCGAGAAGCGCGACAGCGACCCAAAGGCAGTCGAAAAGGCGGCGCGCGCCTCGATGAAGAAACAGGTCGAGGCCATGCTGGCGTTCTGGGATGCCGGCGTGCCGACGCTCGACTATGGCAACAACATCCGTCAGGTCGCGCTGGAAGAGGGGCTGGAGAACGCCTTCGACTTCCCCGGCTTCGTCCCCGCCTATATCCGCCCGCTGTTTTGCCGCGGCGTCGGCCCGTTCCGCTGGGCGGCGCTCTCGGGCGATCCGGAGGACATCTACAAGACCGATGCCAAGGTGAAGGAACTGCTGCCCGAGAACCACCACCTCCACAACTGGCTCGACATGGCGCGCGAGCGGATCGCCTTCCAGGGCCTGCCCGCGCGCATCTGCTGGGTGGGTCTGGGCGACCGGCACCGGCTCGGCCTCGCCTTCAACGAGATGGTGGCGAATGGCGAATTGAAGGCGCCCGTGGTCATCGGGCGCGACCACCTCGATTCAGGCTCGGTCGCCAGCCCCAATCGCGAGACCGAGGCGATGAAGGACGGCTCGGATGCAGTGAGCGACTGGCCGTTGCTGAACGCGCTGCTCAACACCGCCAGCGGGGCGACATGGGTGAGCCTGCACCACGGCGGCGGGGTCGGCATGGGCTTCAGCCAGCATGCGGGCATGGTCATCGTCGCCGACGGGACCGAGGATGCCGCACGGCGCCTCGAGCGCGTGCTGTGGAACGACCCGGCGAGCGGCGTCATGCGCCACGCCGATGCGGGTTACGAGGAAGCAAAGGACTGTGCGCGCGAGAAGAAACTCGTGCTGCCGGGAATTCTCTGAGCCGCTAGAAGGCCAGCGCGCTGACCGTTTCGCCGCGCGCGGTCGCTGGCGAACCTGCCGGGCGACGGATGAGCCAGTCGGACTGTGCCAGCGGGGCCTGCGCGCCGCTCTCCTGGTTCTGCGCCGGGGTCAGCCCTTCGGGTGTGGCGATGGCGCGGATGAAGGTTTCGCGCCCGCCGGCCTCGGGAAGTGCTGCGGCGCAGGGCATTGGCAGGAACTGGAGATTGGCGGCTGCCTCGCCTCCCTGCATCGCGGCGAGGAGCGGCTGGAGGAAGAGCCGCGCAGTGACCATGGCCGAGGTCGGATTGCCGGGAAGGCCGAGGACCGGCTTGTCGCCGACCTTGCCCAGCCACACAGGCTTGCCCGGCTTTATGGCCACTTTGGCAAAGACGAGTTCGAGGCCGAGCGCCTCGAACATGGGGCGGGCGAGGTCATGGTCGCCGACCGACGCGCCGCCAGTCACCACGACAAGGTCTGCCGTTGCGAGAGCCTCGCTCGCCAAGTCGGTCAACAGGCCAAGTTCATCGCGTCCGGTCAGTCGGAGGACGACTGTACCACCCATGGCTTCGCACAATGCTGCCACACCGTGACTCGCGCTTTCGGGGATAGCGTTAGCGGTAGCGTGCGCTTCGCCCGGCGACACCAATTCGTCGCCGGTTGCGATGATGGCGACGCGCGGCTGGATGCTGACTTCGATTGAGGCGCGGTCGGCGGCAGCGGCGGCGACCATGGCGCGTGGGGTCAGGCGAGTGCCTCGGGCAAGCAGCACGTCGCCCTCGCAAAAATCGCTCCCTGCCTTGCGGATGTGGCGGGTGGGGCCATGCCCTTCCTCAAAGCTGACCGTGTCGCCCTCGGCCCGCGCATATTCCTGCATCACGACGCAATCCGCGCCTTTCGGGACGGCGGCTCCGGTAAAAATGCGCACCGCCTCGCGGACGCCGACTTCGCCACCGAAGGGCATGCCCGGTCGCGCCTGACCAAGCACTTTGAACGGGACACCGTTCTCCAGCGTGCCTGCACGAACGGCATACCCATCCATCGCCGAAACATTACTGCGCGGTGCGTCGAACCTAGCCAAGAGGTCTTTGGCGAGAAAACGCCCAGCCGCCTCCTCAATCGTCACGGGCTCAGCGGGTAACGCCGCGACGTTCTCGCGCAGCAGGCGGCTCGCCTCTTCAAAGCCAATCATGCTTTCACCCTACCCGCCGATAGAGGCGAGGTGCGGGGTGGCGCCGCTGTCGCCTTCCCTGAGCCGGTGACCGCGCGCCTTGCCGGGCATGGCCGCAACGATACGCGCCACCAGCTCGTCCTGCTGGTCGTCGCTCTGCAAGAGGTCGCGCAAATCGAGGCCGTCCTTGCCGAACAGGCAAAGATGCAGCCGCCCGCGGCTCGACAGGCGCAGGCGATTGCAGCTGTCGCAAAAGCCGTGCTCGTAGGGGGCGATGAGGCCGATGCGCCCGCGATAATCGGGGTGGGCATATTCGACTGCCGGACCTGCCCCGTCGCGGCGGGCGAGGGCGTACCAGCCCGCGTCCAGCAGCCGCTCGCGCACCTTGGCACCGGGCGTCGCCTGCCGCTCGTGCAATTGCACATTGCCGGTCGTGCGCATCAATTCGATGAAGCGCCATGCGACATCGCGGTGACGCACGAAGGTGAGCACGTCCTGCCAGCCCGAACCTCCAAGGTCGCGCATCAGCACGCTGTTGACTTTCACCGCGCCGAAACCGGCTGAAAGCGCAGCATCGACCCCCGCGACGACCTCGTCCAGCAGGTCCTTGCCCGTCACTTCAGCAAAGCGTTCCTTGTCGAGCGTGTCGATACTGACATTGACTGCATCGACGCCCGCTTCGCGCCACTCGGCAGCGCTGCGGGCGAGGCGATAACCGTTGGTGGTCATGGCCACGCGCCGGATGCCTTCGATGCCGGCCAGCTCGCTCGCAATCTGGGTGAAATCGGTCCGTACCGTAGGCTCGCCGCCCGTCAGTCGAAGCTTCCACAGGCCAAGCCTGGCGAAGGCCTGCACTGCCCGGCGGATTTCGTCGCGCGATAATTCTTGGGGCAGGCCGGCCTGCTTGTGGAACCCGTTCGGCAGGCAATAGGTGCAGCGAAAGTTGCAGCGCTCGGTCACCGACAGGCGCAGGTAGGAAAAACGGCGTCCGAAACCGTCCTGCAACTGCTCCGTTTGAGGAGGTGGGGGAGGGTCGAACAATGCCATCGGGAGCAGTCCTATCTGCTTCCAGGGCGCAATGCCACCGGCACCGATACCCACGCGGGACATTGACAGGCGGCGATGGTATATTAGATAATGCTGATATGAAAAGCGAGGCTTCCATGACCAGCTCAGATTACATTCTCGATGCCGCCACTGCGCAGGTGCTGCGCGCAGCCGACGCCAGGGACAAGCGCCCCTCGATTGCCGGTTTCTTCGACGAGGCGACCAATACGGTCAGCTACGTGGTGCACGACCCGGCTTCGAAGGAGGCTGCAATCATCGACTCGGTGCTCGACTATGAAGCGGCTGCCGGGCGCACATCGACCGGTTCGGCCGACCTGATCGTCGAATATGCGAAAGCCAACGACCTCACTGTCACCTGGCTCATCGAAACCCATGCGCATGCCGACCATCTTTCTGCCTCGCCCTATCTGCAGGAGAAGCTCGGCGGGACGATCGCCATCGGCCGCGAGATCACCCGCGTGCAGGATGTGTTCGGCAAATTGTTCAACGCCGGCACCGATTTCGCGCGCGACGGATCGCAGTTCGGGCACCTGTTCGAAGATGGCGAGACCTTCGCTCTCGGCGAAATCGAAGGGATCGCCATGCACGTGCCGGGGCATACGCCTGCCGACTACGCCTTTATCATCGGCGATGCGGCCTTCGTGGGCGACACGATCTTCATGCCCGATTACGGAACGGCGCGGGCAGATTTCCCCGGCGGCGACGCGCGCCAGCTCTATCGGTCGATCCGGCGCTTGCTCTCGCTCCCGGAGGAAACCCGGTTGTTCATGTGCCACGATTACAAGGCGCCCGGGCGCAGCGACTATGCGTGGGAAACGACGGTCGGACAGCAGCGCCGCGAGAACGTGCATGTAAAGGACGGCACGACAGAGGACGAATTCGTCGCCATGCGCACCGCGCGCGACGAAACGCTCGCCATGCCGCAACTCATCATGCCCAGTGTGCAAGTCAACATTCGCGCAGGCCACCTGCCGGAGCCGGAGGATAATGGAGTGAGCTACATCAAAATTCCGGTGAACGCGGTATGATGCTGCCGGGTTTTCCAGACGCCGCGCCTCTCGAAGGCTTCGCCGGCGGTCTTCTCATCGGGCTGGCGGCGGCGCTGATGCTGCTCGGTCTCGGGCGTATCGCGGGGGTCTCCGGTATTGCCGGACGGGCTTTCGCCATCAATTCCTCCAGCTTGCCGAAATCGAGTGCCTGGGCCTTCCTTGTCGGCCTGCCGGTCGGCGCCATCCTGATTGTGCTGGCGACGAGTGCCGAGCGGCCTGAATTCGCCGGCTGGCCAATCATTCTCACCGCCGGACTTATCGTCGGCTTCGGTACGCGGATGGGGAGCGGCTGCACCAGCGGACATGGCGTTTGCGGTCTCAGCCGCTTTTCGCAGCGTTCGATCGTGGCGACGCTGACCTTTATCGCGACCGGCGTAGCCACCGTCTTCATCATGGGAGCCCTGTCATGATCGCGCGTATCCTCGTCCCGGCAGCGTCGGGCACATTGTTCGGCGCGGGCCTTGCACTGGGTGGGATGACAAATCCGGCGCGCGTCCGCGGTTTCCTCGACCTGTTCGGCGACTGGGATCCGACACTGGCATTCGTGATGGGCGGCGCGGTGCTGGTGATGATTATCGCCTGGCGCTTCATCCCGAAGATGGCGCACCCGCTGTTCGCCAGCGGTTTCTCGCTGCCTGACCGCAGCGACCTCACCCCGCAATTGCTGATCGGGGCGAGCCTTTTCGGTATCGGCTGGGGACTTGCCGGGCTTTGCCCCGGACCCGGCTTCGCCATCCTGTTCGTGGCCCCCGCACAGGCACTCGTCTTTATTGCGGCACTGCTGGCAGGCATGGTGGTCCACCGCCTGCTGTTCGACAAATAGCCTGACGTCGGTTCACTCCGCCGTTTCGGTGACCTCGTCTTCACAGGCTGCGCAGAACTGCTCGTAAAGCACGCCGATCACGGCTTTCACCTCCTCGCTGTCGAGCGAATAATGGACGAATTGCGAGCTCCGGCGGGTCCTTACCAGCCCTTCGCGCCGCAGCACGGACAGGTGTTGCGACAAAGCCGATTGCGACAGGTCGACCAGGGCAGAAAGCTCGCCCACGGTCATCTCCTGCTGCGATAGCTGGCACAGGATCATCAGGCGCGATTCGTTCGCCATGGATTTCAGCAGCATCGTGGCGCGTCCTGCGTTCTTGCGCATGTCTTCGAGCGGCAGGTCCATTACGCGAGTGCTTTCCCTTCATTGCAGGTCCAACGGGTATATCCTGCGGGGAAATTTAGCGAGTGCCCGTGGCCGAGGCAATCGCCAGCTCCTGAGCTGGGCAATCGCTTCGCTTGGCTGTTGCCCCTCGGCATCGCGGGTGCGATAGCCGGGGCAGGCACCTGCGATATAACGCAGGGCCGCAGGAGAGAGATGGGCTTCAATCCGTTCGAGACCGTGCGCGAGGACGTGGGGCTTTCCCCCGAGGTCGGCGACGAGGTGAAGACCTCCACTTGCTACATGTGCGCCTGCCGCTGCGGCATCAAGGTGCACATGAAGAACGGCACCGTCCGCTACATCGAGGGCAATCCCGACCATCCGGTCAACAAGGGCGTGCTCTGCGCCAAGGGCAGCGCGGGCATCATGCACCAGTACGCGCCGGCCAAGCTGACCAAGCCGCTGCTGCGCGTGGGCGAGCGCGGGTCGGGCGAGTTCAGGGAAATCGAGTGGGACGAAGCGCTGGAGCTTGCCACCGAATGGCTTGGCGAAGTGCGTGCACGCGATCCGGGCAAGCTCGCCTTCTTCACCGGGCGCGACCAGTCGCAATCCTTGACCGGCTGGTGGGCAAGCCAGTTCGGCACGCATAATTTCGCGGCCCACGGCGGCTTCTGCTCGGTCAATATGGCGGCTGGCGGGCTCTACACGCTGGGCGGGGCGTTCTGGGAGTTCGGTGAGCCCGATTACGAGCGCACGCTCTATCACATGATGTTCGGCGTCGCCGACGACCATGACAGCAATCCCATCAAGCTCGGCCTCGGCAATCTCAAGACGCGAGAGGGCACGAAGTTCGTCTCGGTCAATCCGGTGCGGACCGGTTACTCCGCGATTGCCGACGAGTGGATCGGCATTCGCCCCGGCACCGACGGACTGTTCGTCTTCGCCCTCATCCACGAATTGCTGCGGGCGGAGAAAATCGACTGGGCAAGCCTCGCGCGCTATTCGAACGCACCGTGGCTGGTCATTCGCGAACCCGGCGCGGAAGACGATGGCCTCTTCCTGCGCGGGCCAGATGGCGGACCGCTGGTCTGGTGCCTCGAACAGGGCAAGCCAGTGCTGGCGAATGCGGTGCACCGCAAGCCTGCCTTTGCCGGTGAGCGGCAGGTCGACGGGCGCACGGTCGTCCCCTCCCTCCAGCTTCTCGCAGAACGCTATCTGGCCGAGGAATTCTCCCCCGATGCCGTGGCCGAGACCACCGGCGTTCCCGCCGAAGTCACCCGCCGGATCGCTGCCGAGCTAGCCGAGACCGCCTTCGAGAAGGAAATCACCATCGAGGAGCCCTGGGTCGATGCCTGGGGTCGCCATCACGACAAATTCGTCGGCCGTCCGGTGAGCTTCCATGCCATGCGCGGCATTTCGGCGCATTCGAACGGCTTCCACACTTGCCGCGCGATACACATCCTGCAGGCGCTGCTCGGCAGTGTCGATTGCCCGGGCGGCTGGCGCTACAAGGCGCCGTTCCCCAAGCCCATCCCGCCAGGCGTAAAGGCGGCATGGCCCAAGGCCGATGCGGGGCTGCCTTTGGACGGCCCGCCGCTTGGCTTCCCCCGCTCGCCCGCCGACCTCATCGTCGACCAGCACGGCGACCCGCTGCGTATCGACAAGGCTTTCAGCTGGGAGCACCCGCTCGCGCTGCACGGCATGATGCACATGGTGCTGCACAATGCGGCGAACCACGACCCCTACGGCATCGACGTGCTGTTCATGTTCATGGCAAACATGGCGTGGAACAGCTCGATGAACATCCCCGAGACGCTGGGATACTTCACCAAGAAGCGCGAGGATGGCAAGTACGTCATCCCGAAAATCATCTACTCCGATGCCTTCTATTCGGAGACGGTCCCCTATTGCGACCTCATCCTGCCCGACACGACCTATCTCGAACGGTGGGACTGCATCTCGATGCTCGACCGGCCGATATCCTCGGCGCATGGCGGGGGCGACGCCATCCGCCAGCCGGTGGTCCCGCTCGACCGCGACGTGCGGCCGTTCCAGACGGTGCTGCTCGACCTCGGCGCGCGGCTCGGCCTGCCGGGCATGACGAACGAGGATGGCTCGCCCAAATTCCCCGGTGGCTACGAGGATTACATCGTCAACCACGAGCGCGCGCCGGGTGTCGGCCCGCTGTCGGGCTGGCGGGGTGAGGACGGGAGCAAGTCGGGCGTGGGCGCGGTCAACCCGAACCAGCTGACCCGCTACATAGAGAACGGCTGCTTCTGGCACGAGGAATTGCCGCTCTCGGCGCAGTTCATGAAATACGCCAACCGCGAATATCTCGAGCACGCGAAGAAGATGGCGTGGCTGGGGCATGCCGACCCGATTACCTTCCAGCTCTATAACGAGGACCTGCAGAAATTTCGCCTCGCCGCGAAGGGGCACGGCGATATCCAGCCGCCCGAGGCGCATCGGACACGCATCGAGACCTATTTCGACCCGCTGCCCATCTGGTACCAGCCGTTCCTAGAGAGGGACGAGGGCGGCGAGGAATTCCCCGTCCACGCGCTCTCCCAGCGTCCGATGCACATGTATCATAGCTGGGGCAGCCAGAATGCCTGGCTGCGGCAGATTACCAACGCCAACAAGCTCCACATGCACCGCGACCTCGCTGCCAAACATGACCTTGTCGACGACGACTGGGTCTGGATCGAAAACGGCCGCGGTCGGGTGAAGGCGCAGGTACGGCTTGTGACGGGCGTGAACCCGAGCGTGGTCTGGACATGGAACGCCATCGGCAAGCGTAAAGGCGCATGGGGCCTCGACAAGGACAGCCCCGAATTCGAAAAGGGCTTCCTCCTCAACCACATCATCACCGAGAAGCTGCTGCCCGAAAAAGGCGGCAAGGAATATTCGAACTCCGACCCGGTCACCGGACAGGCGGCGTGGTACGATCTGCGCGTGCGGCTGAGGAAGTGCAGCGCGGCGGAAGCGGGAGAGGCCTACCCGATGTTCGAAGCAATGGACACGCGCTTCAGCGGCAAGGACGGCCCGCTGGAATTCGGCGAGAATTTGCAAGGCACTAACACCGGCGGCAAAGCGCCGCTTAAGGACTTCATTGGCCAGCGCAGCGCTAATCACAGCTGGGTCGATGGCATCAGGGACGGACGCGGTAACAGGGTGAGCGAAGACAGATGACCAGCCTTCCCGACACTACCGCCAAGAAGCTCGGCCTCGTCGTCGACCTCGACATCTGCGTCGGCTGCCACGCTTGCGCGGTGAACTGCAAGGAATGGAACGCCAGCGCCAAATCCGCGCCGCTCACCGATTACGACCCCTACGGCAAGAAGCCCGACGGCGTGTGGTTCAACCGCGTCCACACCTATGAAACCACCGATGATGCGGGCCACGGCCAGACCGTCCATTTCCCGCGCTCCTGCCTCCATTGCGAGGACGCGCCCTGCGTCACCGTCTGCCCGACCGGCGCGAGCTACAAGCGCGAGGAAGACGGCATCGTCCTCGTCAACGAGGATATCTGCATCGGCTGCAAGCTGTGCAGCTGGGCCTGCCCCTATGGCGCGCGCGAATATGACGAGAACGAAGGCGTGATGAAGAAATGCACGCTCTGCGTCGACAAGATCTACAACGAGAACCTGCCCGAGGAGAGCCGGGTCCCGGCTTGCGTATCGACCTGCCCCGCAGGCGCGCGCAGCTTCGGCGATCTGGGCGACCCGGAAAGCGAGGTCTCGAAACTCGTCGCAGCGCGTGGCGGATACGACCTCATGCCCGAACAGGGGACGAAGCCGGTCAACAAGTACCTGCCGCCCCGCCCGCGGCAGGATGGCCGCGGCGGCGACAAGGCTCCCCGCATGCTGACTTCCGCCGATGACAGCACCGAGGGCGCCGGGTTGATTGCGCGCTGGGTCGACAAGATACTTTCGTAAGGGACGGACAGACATGCATCCGGCGAAATCCGTCATCTTCTTCACCACCGCGAGCGGCGCGGGCTACGGCATGATGATCTGGCTGGCGGTCCTCGCCGCGCTGGGCATGCTGCCGCAGGAGACCGTGTTCGGGCTCCTCGTCTTCGGCCTCGCCTTCGCGCTGATCGTCGGCGGGCTGCTGTCTTCGACCTTCCACCTCGGCCGGCCCGAGCGGGCGTGGAGGGCGATGTCGCAATGGCGCACCAGTTGGCTCAGCCGGGAGGGACTCGCCGCAATCATCGGCTTCATGCCGCTCGGCCTGTTTGCGGTCGTCACTATCTTCGGGATTGCCGACATGGCGCTGGGCGTGGTCTTCGGCCTGGTCGGGGCTGCGATGGCGCTGCTGACGCTCTACTGCACCGCGATGATCTATGCCTCGCTGAGGACTATCCCCGCGTGGCACAACGGCTGGACCGTCGCGGGATACCTCGTCCTTGGCCCGATGAACGGCGCGGTAATCCTCGCATTCCTGCTGGCTGCATTCGGCTTCGAAGAAGCGGCGGGTGCGATGCGCACGATCGCCGGTGTCATGGTCATCATCGGCCTGACGGTGAAAACCTTCTACTGGAAGCATCTCGCCACAGCGCCCGCCACGAGCACTGCCGGCAGCGCGACCGGCCTTGGGCATCTCGGCAAGGTCGAGATGACCGGAAGCCCGCATGACCAGAACAATTACCTCCTGCGCGAAATGGGTTTCCGTATCGCCCGCAAGCACGCGCGCAAGCTCGGCAGGATTGCCATCATGCTCGGCTTCTGGGTGCCACTTGCCTGTCTCCTCGTGGCGGGAATTTTCCTCGATGGCGGATTGCCTGCCGCCGGGATAGCGCTCCTTTTCGTCGCGGTCGTCGCCTGCCAGGTCGGCATCACCGCCGAGCGCTGGCTGTTCTTCGCCGAGGCCAAACATGCAGTTACGCTGTATTACGGCGAACAGGCAGTCTGACATGCTGGTCGCCGTACTTGCTGGCGGCGAGGGCAGGCGCATCGGCGGTAGCAAGCCGCAACGGCTGCTGGCTGGCGAGACCTTGCTAGAGCGGGCGCTGGCAACGGTGCGCTATTGGGACAAAAAGCCGGTCGTCGTGACCCGCTACGACCTGCCCGATACAGGATGCGAGACAATCCGGGACCGGAGCGGTATCGAAGGACCGCTCGCGGGCCTCGCCGCTGCTTTCGACCACGCCCGCGAAACGGAAGCGGCCTGCCTTCTCCTCCTCGCCTGCGACATGCCCTTCCTGCCGGGCGACGTGCCCGAGCGGCTGGCATGGATGGTCGATGGCGGCGCCAATTGCGCCATGGCGCGCAGCGGCGGGCGAGACATTCCGGTCTGCTCCATGTGGAGCGTCGCGGCACTGGGGCGCGCCCTGCCGCAATATCTCGAGGGCGAGGATCGCTCGCTGTTCGGGCTGGCCAATATGCTGAACTACGTGACGGTCCAATGGGACGCGGGCGAAGGAGACCCTTTCTTCAATATCAACACGCCCGAAGATCTCGCCGAAGCCGGGGAGCGGCTCGGCTGACGCGTCAAACCGGTTGCAATTGCGGACCGTTTCGCTTTGGTGGCGCAAACGCCATTCGGGAGAGAGCAATGAGCAACGGACCGCTGACCGGCCTTCGTGTCGTCGAATTCCAAGGCATTGGACCGGGGCCGCATGTCGCGATGCTGCTCGCCGATCTGGGCGCGGAGGTCGTGCGTATCGAGCGGCCCGGGCACCAGCCGATGAATGCTGTGGTTGAGCGGGCGCGCAACCGGGCGGCGGTCGATCTGAAGAGCGAGGATGGTCAGGCTTTCGTCAAGAAGGCGCTCGCTAGTGCCGACGTGCTCATCGAAGGCTTCCGACCCGGCGTGATGGAACGCCTCGGCCTTGGTCCCGATGTCGTGCTCGAGGCAAATCCGCGTATCGTCTATGCACGCATGACCGGCTGGGGGCAGGACGGGCCGTTGGCGCAGGCGGCGGGGCACGACCTCAACTATATCGCCATCACCGGCGCGCTCGACAGCATCGGGGCGAAGGGCGAATTGCCCATCCCGCCGCAGAACCTCGTCGGCGATTTCGGCGGCGGGTCGATGTATTGCGCCTTCGGTATCCTCGCCGCGCTTTACGAGCGGCAGACCAGCGGCAAGGGGCAGGTGGTCGATGCCGCGATTGTCGATGGCGTCACCAGCCTGATGAGCTTCTTCTACGGCCAGCCGCACAGCGCGCTTCGCACGACGGAACGCGGTGCCGGCCTGCTGGGCGGAGCCGCGCATTTCTACCGCTGTTACGAATGCGCCGATGGCAAGGAAATCACCGTCGGGGCCATCGAACCGCAATTCTATGCTGAGCTGCTCGCCCGCGCCGATGCGCCGAAGGAATTGGCCGAAGGACAGTTGAACCCCGCAAACTGGGACGACTACACCGAAAAGCTCGCCGCGCTGTTCAAGACCAAGACGCAGGCCGAATGGACGGCGCTGCTCGAAGGCACGGATGCCTGCTATGCCCCGGTGGTCCCATTGGACGAGGCGAAAGACCATCCGCACATGAAGGCACGCGGGCTTTTCGTCGAGCGCGATGGCCGTTCGCACACCGCGCCCGCGCCGCGTTTCGACCGCACGCCGGGCGTCATCCGCGACTCTGCACAGGACGGCGAAGAGGTGGTGGCGCGCTGGGCGCAAGGGAGCTAGAGAGCCGCGCATAAGGAGAGAAATTCCCATGCGCGATTGCACCAAGTTCTACATCGACGGCCAGTGGGTCGACCCGGTCACCGAGAATACGCAGCCGGTCGAGAACCCCGCCACCGAAGAGACCATCGGCCACATCAGCTTCGGCACCAAGGCCGATGTCGACAAGGCGGTGGCCGCCGCGCGCCGCGCTTTCGAGAGCTTCAGCCAGACGTCGAAGGAAGAGCGCCTCACGCTGCTGCGCGCCATCCAGGCCGAAATCGCCAACCGCAAGGATGACCTCGCGCTCGCCGTGTCGGAGGAAATGGGCGCACCGATGAGCCTCGCCAATGGTCCGCACACAGGGCTTCTCGCAGGCCACTGCCAGACCGCCATCGAAGTGCTCGAGAAGTTCGAGTTCGAACGCCAGGACGGCCCGACGCTCCACGTGTGGGAGCCGATCGGCGTGGTCGGCATGATTACGCCCTGGAACTGGCCGCTCAACCAGATTGCCTGCAAGGTCTTCCCCGCGCTGGCGACCGGCAATACGATGATTCTGAAGCCTTCCGAGATCGCGCCCTTCGACGCCTATATCTTCGCCGAGATCATGGACGCAGCGGGTGTGCCTGCGGGCGTCTTCAACCTCGTCAACGGTGACGGTCCGGGCGTGGGCGAAGCCATGAGCGGCCATCCCGACATCGACATGATCAGCTTTACCGGCTCGACCCGCGCCGGCGTGATGATCGCCAAGAACGCTGCCGATACGGTCAAGCGCGTGGCGCAGGAATTGGGCGGCAAGAGCCCCAACATCATCCTCGACGACAGCGCCTTTACGAAGTCGGTCATGCGCGGGACCACCGCCATGATGGGCAATTCGGGGCAGACCTGCACTGCGCCCAGCCGCATGCTGGTTCCGAACAAGCGCATGGAAGAAGCCAAGGCCGCGGCGAAGGAAGCAGCCGAGGGCGTCATCCCCGGCGACCCGAAGGGCAATGCCACCATCGGTCCCGTCGTTTCGAAGGCACAGTGGGACAAGATCCAGGGCCTCATCCAGAAGGGTATCGACGAAGGCGCGACGCTGGTCGCAGGCGGCCCCGGCAAGCCCGAGGGGCTCGAAACCGGCCACTACGTCAAGCCGACAGTCTTCGCCGATGTCACCAACGACATGACCATCGCGCGCGAGGAAATCTTCGGGCCGGTCCTCGCGATGATCGGCTATGACGATTACGACGACGCCATCCGCATTTCGAACGACACCGAATACGGCCTCGCCAGCCACATCATGGGCGAGGATGTCGAAACCGCGAAGAAACTCGCCAAGCGCATCCGTGCAGGGCGTGTCGCCATTAACGGCGGCTACGACATGAACGCGGCCTTCGGCGGCTACAAGAAATCGGGCAACGGCCGCGAATGGGGCGAGTGGGGCTTCCACGACTTCCTCGAGGTCAAGGCCGTCATGGGATACGACGCGTAATGGCGGGCCGGCACTTCGACGAATGGCAGGTCGGCGACAGACTGACGCATGAAATCCGGCGCACGGTGACCGAAGCGGACAACCTCTTCTTCACCGTGATGACCCACAACCCGCAGCCGCTCCACCTCGATGTGGAAGCGGCGAAGGAAAGCGAATTCGGGCAAATCCTCGTCAACGGGACCTATACCTTCTCGCTGATGGTGGGGCTGTCGGTGGGAGACACCACGCTCGGGACGCTGGTGGCGAACCTCGGTTACGACAAGCTGGTCATGCCCAAGCCCGTCTTCATCGGCGATACGCTGCATGCGACGAGCGAAGTGATTGGCCTTCGCGAGAGCAAGTCGCGCCCGGACACCGGCATCGTGACCTTCCTCCACGAAGCGGTGAACCAGCGCGGCGAAGTCGTCTGCCGCTGCGAACGCTCGGCACTGCTGAAGAAAAGCGGCTGATTTTCCGCCGCTTGCACCCCTTTGCCCCGTTCATGCGTTACGGGGCGAAGGGGAAGCGGATTGAACAAGGCAACCGAAGGGCACGAGCCGGAAAGCGTCGAGGAAGTGCTCGGCGATCTGGACGAGCTTGCAGCCGGTCAGGACAAGGTCTGTATCGGAGATGCGCTCGACGATTTTGGCGGGCGCAGCTTCGGTCCCTTCATCATGCTGCCTGCGCTGCTGGAGATAACGCCCGTCGGCGGAATCCCCGGCGTGCCGACCTTCCTCGCGCTTATCATCGCCATCGTCGCGGTGCAGCTGTTGCTCGGCAAGGAGCACATCTGGCTGCCCGGTTTCATCCAGGACCGCGCGGTCGCGTCGAATAAGCTGCACAAGGGGCTGAAGAAGCTGCGCGGCATCGCCCATTGGCTGGACGAGCATAGCCACGGCAGGCTCGAAGGCCTGACGGAAGGCATCTGGACCAAGGTGGCCGCGGTAGTGGTCATCCTCCTGTGCTGCATGGTCCCGCCGCTCGAATTCCTGCCCTTCGCCAGCAGTGCCCCCATGCTCGCCATTGCGGCCATCGGGCTGGCGCTGACCGTGCGCGACGGGGTAATGATGCTCATCGCCCTCCTGCTCGCCATGGCGGCGGTGGGCGGGGCGGGCTATCTTGCCATGACCTATAGCGGGGACGAAGCCGAAGGCTCGCTCGAAGGCGTGCCCTTCGTCACTCCCCAGCCGATGAACTAGTCGCACCCTTGACCGGAGCCCTCGGGTAGGCGCACAGTCTCTCGACGACGGTTGGGGAGAGCCGATGCGCATCATTACTTTCACATCGACCTTGGCCGCGGCTCTCGCGCTGGCAGGCTGCAACAGCGGCGGTGCAGGCGGCGAGCCGAGCGCGGCCCAGCGCGGCGACGGCAGCGACACGGTCGAACTCGCCGAATTCCCCGACCGGCCCTATTGGGGCGACACGCATCTCCATACGGATATCTCGGTCGATGCCTTCGGTTTCGGCGTGCGGCTTGGCCCCGAAGCCGCGCTGCAATTCGCGCGCGGGGAGGAAGTTACCGCCACCACCGGGATGAGCGCGCAGCTCGACCGCCCGCTCGATTTCCTCGTCATCGCCGACCATTCGGACGCGATGGGTGCCACCCGCCGCCTCTATGATGCGCCGCGCATGATGGTGCGCGATCCGGTCCTGCGCCGCTGGTACGACATGATGCACGAGAGCCCCGACCAATCGGCCCGCGCCGTTGGTGAGCTCATCACCGCAGCGGCGAATGATGAAATTCCCGAAGCGCTGCGCGATCCGGAAAACCAGGCGCGGGCGACCCGCGAGCTGTGGGACCGCCATCTCGACATTCTCGATCGCTATAACGAGCCGGGCACCTTCACCGCCTTTGCGGGCTTCGAATGGACGCTGATGCCGGGCGGCAATAATCTCCACCGCGTGGTCATGTTCAGGGACGGCAGCGCAAGAACGCGCGAGGTGCTGCCCTATCCCGGTCTCGATGGCGATGTCACCGGGCTGTGGGATTACATGGACGCCTATGAGGAGGCGACGGGCGGGCAGGTGCTCGCCATCCCGCATAATTCCAACCTTTCGAACGGCATGATGTTCGAGCTGACCGGCCCCGATGGCGGGGCGATGAGCGCGCAATATGCCCGACGCCGCGCCGCGCGCGAGCCGGTGGTCGAGGCGACGCAGATCAAGGGCGACAGCGAGACGCATCCCTTCCTCTCTCCCAATGACGAGTTCGCAGGCTTCGGCGTGGCGGGCTGGGACCTCGGCAATCTGCCGCTCACCGCGCGCAGCACGCCAGATATGTTCGCGGGCAGCTATGTCCGCTCGGCGCTGCTGCGCGGGCTGACGCTGGAGGAGCAGCTGGGAGTGAACCCCTACGCCTTCGGCCTCATCGGTTCGACCGACAGCCACACCGCGCTTGCCACGGGAGACGAGGACAATTTCTTCGGCAAGCACACCGGGAACGAGCCCAAGGCGGACCGTGCCATGCGCCCGCAGAACCTCGGCACGCGGCAGGGGCGTTTCGGCTGGCACTATCTCGCGGGAGGCTATGCGGCCGCTTGGGCGCGGGGGAACACGCGCGCGGAAATCTTCGACGCCTTCATGCGGCGCGAGGTCTATGCGACGACGGGGCCGCGAATGGTGCTGCGCCTGTTCGCTGGGCATGATTTCGTCGGGGACGACTGGGACGGCGACTGGGTGCGCGCCGGCTATACGCGCGGCGTGCCGATGGGCGGCGAATTGCAGGACACGGGCCGCGCGCCGACTTTCCTCATTTCTGCACTGAAGTACCCTGAAGGCGCCAATCTCGACCGCGTGCAGGTGGTCAAGGGCTGGGTCGACGCCAGCGGCACGGCGCAGGAGAAGGTCTATGACGTCGCATGGAGCGCGCGGGAAATGGACGGCGCGTCGGACTCGCCCGTTCCGCCAGTGGGCGATACGGTCGACCGGCTCGAAGCGACCTACGAGAACTCCATCGGTGCGCCCGAACTGCGCGCGACCTGGACCGACCCCGATTACCGCCGCGGCCAGCGCGCTTTCTACTATGTGCGCGTCATCGAGATCCCGACGCCGAGCTGGGTGCTGTTCGATGCCAAGCGCTTCGGGTTGAAGCTGCCCGCGAACGTCGTCGAGGCGAATGTCATCCAGGAACGCGCCTATTCCTCGCCCGTATGGCTGCGCCCCGAACCCAAGCCGCGCAAGACGCCCGGCGATGCGCCGCCCATCATGAGCGAGGGATGATGCGCGAATGGCTGCGCGACCCGCTCGCGCATTTCCTGATTGCTGGCGCTGCCATTTGGGGCGTCTTGTCGCTGACCGGCGGTGAGGTCGACCCCGAAGCGCGCACCATCAGCCTCAGCCGCGAGCAGCAGGCAGGCCTCGCGCTGGCATTCGAGCGCACCATGGGCCGCGCACCGACCGATGCGGAACTCGACGCGCGCGTGGCGCAATGGGTGCGCGAGGAGGTGCTTTACCGCGAAGCGCTGCGGCTCGGCCTCGACGAAGGCGACCCGGTGGTCAAGCGGCGGCTGGCAACCAAGATGGACGAGCTCGCCAGCGCGCAGGCGGAATTGGTGCAACCCTCCGAAGAGGAGCTGCGGGCGTGGTATCGCGAGAACGCCTCCGGTTACGAGAGCGGTGGCATCTACGTTTTCGAGCAGGCCTATTTCCCGACCCGTGATGCTGCGCTGGCTGCGAGAGGTGAAGACCGACCGCGTGGCCAACCCATCAGCCTCCCGCGAAATGTCTCGGGCATGTCGGACAAGGAAGTGGGCCAACTTTTCGGAAGCGAATTCGCCGAAGGACTGTCGCGATTGGAGGCCTCTCCCGAATGGCAAGGACCGGTGGAATCGGGCTATGGCTGGCACCTCGTGCGGGTCTCTAGTCGCGACGATGGAGAAATCCCGCCGTTCGAAGACCTGCGCGAGAAGGTCGAGCGTGACTGGCGCAGCCGGACCATCGCAGCACGGCGCGAGGCAGCTTTCGAGGTCTTGCGCGAAGCCTACACCGTCGAGGTCGAATGATTCGCCTGCTGGCTGCGCTTTACCTGCTACTGGGCGCGGCTCCGGCGCTGGCCGATGAACTCCGGCCCGTCTCCATCCAGTTCACGCAAGGCGAGGACGGCCACTGGTCGCTCGATTGGAAACAGCCGCTCTCTGGCGCACGCGGCGAGGTGCTCGGCACGCCGCAAATTCCGGCTAATTGTGAGATGGGAGAGGTGTCGCGCGAGCGGGCGCGCGCGGCGGTGACCGGCCATGCCGATGTCATCTGCAACGGTCATACGGCCAACCCGCAAATCGGCTGGCCCGCCTTCCCCGGGCAGGGCGAGGCCATCCTGCGTATCGGCCCGCGCGACCGGCCCGTGCAGGTCCACCGCCTGACCCCGGATGCGCCTTTCGCCACCATCGAAGCGCGCCCTTCTTCGCTGCAGGTGTGGCGCAGCTATTTCGTCATCGGTCTCGACCACATCCTGACGGGCTGGGACCACCTTCTCTTCGTCATCGCGCTCGTCCTGCTCGTGTGTCGCGGCTGGGCGGTGGTGAAGGCTGCGACGGCTTTCACGGTCGCCCATTCGCTGACGCTGGCCGCAGTGACACTAGGCTTTGCCGGATTGCCGCAGCGTCCGGTCGAGGCGCTGATTGCGCTCTCCATCGTTTTCCTCGCGGTCGAGGTGGCGAGGGGAACACGCGAGACGCTGACGCGCCGCCTGCCTTGGCTCGTCGCCTTTGCGTTCGGCCTGCTCCACGGTTTCGGCTTTGCAGGAGCCTTGCGCGAAATCGGGCTGCCTGAGGGCGAGGTGCCCGCCGCGCTGGTGAGCTTCAATCTCGGCGTGGAGGCGGGGCAATTGCTCGTCATCGCCCTCGTCATGCTGCTGCTTGAAGCGGTGCGCAGGCTGCGTCCGGTCCTCGAGCCGCGCGTGGTGCACTTCGCCTCCTACGCCATCGGCATTACCGGGGCTTACTGGCTCATCGACCGCGTCGTCGGCTGAGGCTCGCCTCCGAGCGCCTGCCACAGCAGCACGCGCGCGCGTCTCGCACGGCCGAGCGCTGCCGCCGCCCGCTCGCCGCTCGCATCGGCAGCGCGGCGGGCTTCGAGCACGGTGAGGAAGTCGGCGAGGCCGGCCTTCTGGCGGGTCTCGGCTAAGCTGGCGGCACGGCGGAGGCTGGCAGCTTCGGCTGCAGCTGCAGCGAGTTCGCGGTCGGCGGCGGCGACGAGTCCATAGGCCGCTTCCGCATCGCCAAGTGCGGTGTAGACCGCGCCGCGATAGGACTGGAACGCGGCCTGCTTTTCGGCAGCAGCGCCGTCAATCTCCGCCTCGACGCGCCCGAAATCGAGCAGGGGTCCAGCCACCGATGCGGCGAGCGAGCCGACGATGCTGTCCTCGTCGAACAGGTCGGCGGGGCTGAAGGCGAGCAGGCCGATGACAGCGGAGAGGTCGAATGTGGGGAAGCGGCGGCGCGCGGTGGCAGCAAGCTCGGCATCCTCGGCGGCCAGTGTCGCCGCAGCGGCGAGTACGTCGGGACGGTTCGCCAGCAGCGCCGAGGGCAGGGCTGCAGGCGGCGCTGGCAGGGCAGGCGCTGGCGGGTCTAACGCGAGCGCTGCTCGCACCTGCGCCGCCCCTTGCGCGGTCAGCGTGACCAGCCTGCCGGTGAGCCGCGCGCGCTCGCTTTCGAGCGCAGCAAGGCGGCTGCGCGAGGCATTGGCGGCGCTTGTCGCCCGAACGCGGTCGAAGCCGGGGGCAATGCCCGCCTCCTCGCGCACGCCGGCAAGACGTGCCAGTTCTTCGGCGGCGGCGATGTCTTCCTCGATAGCCGCCTGCCGCGCTTCGAGCGTGCGCCAGTCGATGACGCTGGCGGCGATTTCGGCGAGCAGGGCGTTGCGCACCGCGCGCGAATTCGCGTCCGCCGCATCGACACGGGCGATGGCGGCGCGTTCCTGGGCACGCAAGCGCCCGAAGATGTCGGGGTCCCAGCGTGCGGTGAGATTGGCGGCATAACTCACCCGTTCGGTGTCGAACTCCACGCCGGTAGGCAGCGAGGCGCCGAACTGGTTCGGATTGGTGCGCTGGCCGGTCACCGAGGCGTTCGCGCCGATGTTGGGCAGCCGCTCGGCCCCTGCGCGGTTTGCACCGGCGCGGGCCTGGTCGATACGGGCAAGCACCTCGGCCAGCGTCGGAGAATTTGCCAGCGCCTGCGAAGCGAGAGCGTCGAAGCCGGGGTCTTCGGCAGGCAGGAGCCCGGTGAGCGCCGTCTCGCCCGCGGCATCGGGCGCGTAATAGAAGGTGGGAGGCAGCACTGGCGTGGGCGTCGCGACTTCGGGCGGCGGACCGCCCGCGCAGGCTGCCAGCGCCAGCGTGCTTGCGAGGAGGAGGCTGTGGCGCATCACTGGCCCTTCTTCGCCGGGATATAGGCATCGACCTGCTGCCCGACACGGAAAATGCCGCCGTCGCCCGTCGCGCTGGCAGGCAGTTCATAAATCAGCTGCAGGACGCGCACATCGACGCGCTCGGCCGCCGAATTGGTGAGCGAGCGCTTGGGGACGACACGCGGCTCGGCGCGGACGAATGTCGCCTGTACCTGCTGGCCTGCCGCACCGCGCGGGGAGACCGTGGCCGGCTCGCCCAGGGCAAGGCGCGGGGCCTGTTCCTCGTCGATATCGATGCGCACATGCATCGGCTGGGTCTGGCCCATTTCGATGAAGGGCTGTGCACCGCCGCCGCCCATGGTGCTGACATATTCTCCCTTGCGGATGTTCACGGCGAGGATTTCGCCCGCAATCGGCGCGGTGATGGTCAGGCGGCCTATCTCGGTGCGCGCCGATGCGGCTCGCGCCTGTGCCGCCTCATAGCGGGCACGCGCGAGCCGAAGGCGCTCGGCGGCGGCGCTCGCCTCGCCCTCTGCACGAATGACTTCGCTGCGGCTGACGGCAGCGGGGTCGGAGACATTGCGATAGAGCGCGAGCTGGCTGCTGGCAGTCGCCTGCGCGCTGCGGGCTTCGGCGATGGCGGCCTGCGCCTCGCGCACGGCGGCCTCGGCTTCGCGCAGCTGGGCGCGGGCCTGCCGGGCATCGACGGTGAAGAGCGTCTGGCCTTCGCTCACGCGGTCGCCCGGTTCGACGAAGAGGCCCGTGACCAGACCCGACAGCGCCGAGCCCACCTGCACCACTTCGCTCGACGGCTCGACCACGCCGGAGCCTGCCACGCGCGCGGCGTTGGCGAGCGCTTCGGGGGCACGCGGCGGTTCGCGGTCCGGCTCGGACAGTTCGCGGTCGGGCTGGCCGGAGAGGATGAAGAAAGCGGCTATCACGAGCCCCAGCACGGCGATGACCGGAAGGATCTGGCGAGTGAAGCTAAGGTTGCGGATATCGAAAGCCATCAATGGTCCTCCGGCATGTGTTTGCCGTCATGGGTGACCTTCCCGTCCTCGAGCACGAGGATGCGGTCGGCCATGTCGAAAATGCGGTTGTCGTGGGTGACGATGATGCAGGCGCGGTCCTCGGCGACCGCCACTTCGCGCAGCAGGTCCATCACGCGGCGGCCCGAAGCGGCGTCGAGCGCGGCGGTCGGCTCGTCGCAGACCACGAGGCGCGGTTCGTGCACCAGCGCGCGGGCGATGGCGACACGCTGCTGCTGACCGCCCGAAAGCTGGTTCGGCAGCTTGCCCGCCTGATCGCCGATATTGAGCTTTTCCAGCATGGCGACGGCTCTCTTGCGCGCCTCGTGCCGGTCCATCCCTTGCGCAATCAGCGGCACGGCGGCGTTGCTGGCGGCATCGATCGAGGGGATGAGATTGTACTGCTGGAAGATGAAACCGATGTTCTGGAGCCGGAACTCGACGAGGTCATCGTCGGACAAATCGTAGATGTCGGTCCCGAACACCTCGACCTCCCCCAGCGTCGGCCAGAGGATGCCGCACATGATGGAAATGAGCGTCGTCTTGCCCGATCCGCTCTCGCCGACGAGGAAGGTGAGCTCGCCCGCTTTCACGTCGAGGTCGATGCCGTGCAGGACCGTGATGGTCTGCTGGCCCGCCTTGAAATCACGCGTAACGCCGCGGGTGGAGATGGCAGGACCGCTCACCGGAACACCGATGCCGGCTCGGTCTTGAGCACGTTGCGCAGCGCCAGCCAGCCGGTCAGCGCAAGGATGAGCGTGACCGCGACGAGGCTGATAAGCGGGATCTGCCAGGGGATGTAAAAGCCCTTGAAGGTCGGGTTGGCTGAAAAGGCATAAATGAAGCCGACCGTTCCCAGCACGCCGAGCCCGTAGCCGATGAGGCCCACCAGTCCGGCTTGCGCAGCAACCATCCTGCGGATCGTCCCGTTGGTTACGCCGATGGCCTTGAGCGCGCCGAATTGCTTGATGTTGTCGCGGATGAAAAGGCTGAAGGTCAGGCCCACGATGGCCACGCCGACGATGAAGCCGAGCGCAACGGTAATCCCGAAATTGAGCGGGATGCCGGTGTTTTCGATGATGAAATCGACCCCGTCGCGGGCGAACTGTTCGCGGGTGCGGGCGCGCAGGCCGGTTTCGGCTTCGATACGGTCGACCAGTTCCTGCGAGGTCAGCCCGTCCGCCTTGCCCACCAGCACGAAGGACAGGCGATTGCGCGTGCCGGGGACGAAATTCAGCGCGTTGGAGTATTTGGTATAGAGCACCACTGTGCTGGTGAAGCTTGGGATGGCATCGGCAATCCCGCGAATGACCGCGCGCTGGTCGTTCAGCTCCAGCCTCTCGCCGATGGGGGAGGCATCGGGGAACATGCGCGTGGTGCCGACATCGTCGATGATGACGCTGTCGGGCTGCGAAAGCACGTCGACCGAACCTTCAACCATGTTCTTGGGCAGGCCGATAAGCGTCGCGTCGTCCACCCCGATGACTGCCACGCCTTCGAGGTCGCCATCCTTGGTGCGGACCGATGCGTTCGCGCGAATATGCGGCACGGCCCATTCCACGCCGGGCACACCGCGCACCTTGTCGAGCGCGGTCGAGGGCATGGCGTAGGCGACATCGGTGGTGCGGCTGACCGGGTCCATCACCCAGACATCGGCGCTGGAAACGTTGTAGACCCCGCTCGCCCCGCGCTCGAGCAGGTTCACGAAAATCGTCAGCTGCTGGGTGATGAGCAGGGTGGAAAAGGCGATTCCAAAAACTAGCCCGAAGAACTTCTGCGGGTCGCCTGTGAGCATGCGGATGGCAATCCAGATCATGGCGCTGTCATCGGCTCCGCTTGCTTTGCTTTTGCGACTCGTCCATTAGTGAACGGTAGCGTTTAACTGAACGGGACCGTTCACTTTGTCAAGCGAAGCTAAAAAGGCAGGCCGGCCGGCGGATACCGCCAAGCGCGAGGCAATGATTGCCGCGGCCTCGCGCGCGTTCTTTGACCATGGCTTTGCTGCAACCTCCATCGAGCAGGTCGCCGCCGATGCAGGCGTGTCCAAGGTGACGGTCTACAACCACTTCGGCGACAAGCGCGGTTTGTTCGCGGCAGCCGTTGAGTGCGAATGCGAGAAGATGCGCGACCAGTTCGCGGTCACACCCGACATGCGCGGGTCATTGCGCGACCGCCTCATCGCTATTGGCGAGGCCATGGTCAGCTTCCTCTCGCGTCCCGAAATGGTCCAGTTCGAACGCCGCATCGCGGCCGAGACCGAGCATGAGCCCGAAATCGGCGCGGCCTTCCTCGCCGCCGGTCCGCACCGGATGAAGGCGGCCTTTGCGGGGTTGATGCGGGCGATGAACGAGGCGGGCGAAGTCGACATCGACGACGTCGACCTCGCGGTCGAACAGTTCGCCAGCATGTGCAAGGGCATGGGCGATCTGGAGCGCCGTTTCGGCCACCCGCGCGACCCTGTGCGCGACCGCCAGCGCATCGAAGGCGCGGTCGAGGTCTTCTGCAAGGCCTATGCGGTCGATGAGTGTGAGCGGAAATAAGCGAGAAATCGGCAGCCGCTAAACTTGCCATTCACCCCCGCGCTCCTACATTTGCAGTTCAAGGAAAGGATTGCCCACAGCAATGCGCGACCAGAACGACAATTCGAACGGTGAACCCGAAGGCGGCGGACCCAACCCGTGGATCAAGAGCCTCATGGTCTGGGGCGGCGTGTTTCTCGGCCTGCTGCTGGTCGTGTCGCTGCTCGGTGGCGGCCAGCCTGCGGGCGAAGCCATGGGCTATTCCGAGTTCAAGCAGCAGGTGGCTGCCGGCGAAATCAAGTCGGTCGAACTGTCCGAGGAAACCATCACCGGCGTCGACAAGGACGGCAAGGCGTTCTCGACCGTGCGCGTGAAGGACGATCCCACCCTGACTCGCCTGCTCGACGATAATGGTGTTTCTTACGTCGGCAAGGAGCCGGACAATGGCGGGCTGCTGATCTACGCGCTGATGAACTTCCTGCCGTTCCTGCTCATCCTCGGCATCGCGATTTTTGCGCTGCGCCAGGTCCAGAAGGGCGGCGGCGCAGGCGGCGCTATGGGCTTCGGCAAGTCGAAGGCCAAGCTGCTCACCGAACGCCAGGGCCGCGTGACCTTCGACGATGTCGCCGGCATCGACGAAGCGCGCGAGGAACTGGAGGAAATCGTCGAGTTTCTCAAGGACCCGAGCCGCTTCTCCAAGCTCGGCGGCCAGATCCCCAAGGGCGCTCTGCTGGTCGGCTCGCCCGGTACGGGTAAGACGCTGCTCGCCCGCGCGATTGCAGGCGAAGCGGGTGTTCCCTTCTTCACCATCTCGGGTTCGGACTTCGTCGAAATGTTCGTCGGCGTCGGCGCCAGCCGCGTGCGCGACATGTTCGAACAAGCAAAGAAGAACGCGCCCTGCATCCTCTTCATCGACGAAATCGACGCGGTCGGTCGCAGCCGTGGCCATGGTCTCGGCAACTCGAACGACGAGCGCGAGCAGACGCTGAACCAGCTGCTGGTCGAGATGGACGGTTTCGAGGCCAACGAAGGCATCATCATCATCGCGGCGACCAACCGTCCCGACGTGCTCGACCCTGCACTGCTGCGTCCGGGCCGTTTCGACCGCCAGGTCGTGGTGCCGGTCCCCGATATCGACGGGCGCGAGAAGATCCTCGCTGTCCACATGCGCAAGCTGCCGCTCGCACCCGATGTGAACCCGCGCACCATCGCGCGCGGTACGCCGGGTTTCTCGGGCGCCGACCTTGCCAACCTGTGCAACGAAGCCGCCTTGCTGGCTGCGCGCCGCAACAAGCGCCTCGTCGCGATGCAGGAATTCGAGGACGCGAAGGACAAGGTCATGATGGGCGCCGAGCGCCGCTCCATGGTCATGACCGAGGACGAGAAGAAGATGACCGCCTATCACGAGGCAGGCCATGCGCTGGTCAGCCTCAATGAACCGGCATCAGACCCGATCCACAAGGCCACCATCATCCCGCGCGGCCGCGCGCTGGGCATGGTGATGCGCCTGCCCGAGCGGGACAACTACTCGTATCACCGCGACAAGATGCACGCGAACCTCGCGGTTGCCATGGGCGGCCGCGTGGCGGAAGAAATCATCTTCGGCCATGACAAGGTCTCGAGCGGGGCATCGGGCGACATCCAGTACGCCACCGACCTTGCCCGCAACATGGTCACCAAGTGGGGGATGAGCGACAAGCTCGGGCCGCTCCAGTACGAGCAGAGCCAGGAAGGCTATCTCGGCATGGGCCAGACCGCGCGCACCATGTCGGGCGCGGAGACGAACAAGCTCATCGACGAGGAAATCAAGCGCCTCGTCGAAGACGGCCTGAAGCGCGCCACCGAAGTGCTGACCGAACAGGAGGACAAGCTCCATCTGCTGGCCCAGGCCATGCTCGAATACGAAACGCTGACCGGCGACGAGATCGACCAGCTGATGAAGGACGGCAAGATCGACCGTCCCGACGAGCCGAAGGGCCCGGTCGCCGTGCGCAAGCCGGGCGGGACCACGGTTCCCAAGGCAGGCAAGAAGTTCGGCGGCCCTGACGAGGCTCCTGCCGGGGCGTAACTCGCAAGAGCCAAGACATCACGAAGGGCGCCGGTGGGAAACCTCCGGCGCCCTTCTTGCGTTTGTCATGGGAAACCGCCGCGCCTGCGGCTCACGAATGCACGAGGAATTGCCCATGAAACGCCTGCTTATCGCCACCGCCGCTGCCGCCACGCTCGCCGCCTGCTCGCAGGAAACGCAGGACGATGCCGCCCGCACTGCCGAGCTTGCCGGCGATGATATCGAGGCCAATGCGGCAGTCGTCGGCGAAGCAATCGAGGACGGCGCGAAGAAAGCCGCCGGCGCGGTGAGCGAAGGGGCTGCCAATCTCGAGCGCGAAATCGAGGAAGGCGACAAGGAAACGCCCGGCCCCGCTCCGATTACCGGTCAGGACCTCAACAGCGACCAGGAAAATCCTGCCGACTAGTTCAGAAAACGCCGATCAGCAGCAAGAGCTGCAGGAACAGCAGCAGCACGATGACGATGAAAACCATCAACACGCAAAGCCGCCAGAAGGCGGAAATGCGTGACAGGCCGTAGGTTTGGCGCAGTTGCTTGTACATGTGGATCGGCGGGAGGAAGGCGAGCATGCTGCCCCATACCGCTCCGGCCACTCCGACTAATGCCATCAGTGTAACGGATAGAATGAGCAACGTCATGAACGAGATCGAGTAGGTGATGAAGATTGCGTGATCGTAGGCCCTGAACCTTCGCTTCCAGGCAAAAAGCAGCCAGACGAAGGGTATCGAGAGCGGGATCAACAGCCAGCTGAATTTGTAGAAATTCGTTTGCAGCTTGTAGAGCATCAGCCCCGGGTTTTTTCGCCACTTTTCCAGCCCGCCATCGATCCATTCGATGCCGGACGCCTTCATCTTCATTGTCGCCCCGTCGCTATTGGTGAGCGGCACGATCGTGTTGCCATCCTCATCGGTTTCGAGTTGGCGCGGTTCGCTGTCATTCCGCAGGAAGGGCACGTGCTTTCGTGCCTCGCGAATTCCGGCGACCTGGTCCGATAGTTCCTTGCGCCGCCGTTCGAGATCCTCGCGCTCCTGCGCGCTCGTCCCGGGGGCTGCGAGTTCGCTCTCGACCTCGACCAGTTGCGCCTCGACCCGTTCGAGTTCGGTGGTCGCCAGTTGCGCCAGCTCCTCGGTGCTGTCGCCGCGAATATCGGTGGGAGCGCTGACCCCGGCGAACTGGAAAACAGCAAACATGAGGAAAATGCAGAACAGGAACAGTGCCATTGGCGACACGAACCGCGCGCGCTCGCCATCGATATAGCGCCGGGTGAGTTCGCCGGGCTTGAAAAACAATTTCGGCAGCGTGTGCCAGATACGGCCCTCGAAGTGCAGCGCGCCGTGGAGCAAATCGTGCATGAAGGCGCCGATGGTGCGGTGGAGGTGCACCTTCTGGCCGCAGGAGTGGCAATGGCTGCCGATCAATTCGGTCCCGCAGTTGAGGCAGGCTCCTTCGGCAAAGTGCCCCTTCACCAGCGGTTTGCCCTTTTCATCCGCGACAGCCTTGGACAGCAATGCGCCCTCTGCTGCTGTGCCGAATGCGTCACCGATATCGCTCACTTGGAAAACCCCCCGTGTCCTTCGTGTGAACCTATAAGCGCAAGACGACGCGAGGCAAACCGCGTGTAATCCGGCTTGCGATGCGCGCCGCGGGTTGCAAGTGTGGAACGATGAACAGTGTCTCACCCCAAGCCGAATGGCTGGCACTCGGTGCCATGGCGGCGGTGTTTGCGCTGTTCGCCGTCATCGAACTTGCGCGCCCGGCGACGACCGCTCCAAGGGGCGGACGCTGGGTCACGAACCTTGCGCTCTTTGCTATTGATACGCTGGCCGTGAGGTTGCTTGTCCCCTTGCTGATGGTGGGCGCTGCGGCGCTGGCGGCCGAAAAGGGGTGGGGGCTGCTCAACCAGTTTGCGCTTCCTGCATGGGCGGGCATCCTGCTCGCCATCCTCGCGCTCGACCTCGCGCTGTATTTCCAGCATTGGGCGACGCATCGCGTCCCGCTGCTCTGGCGGCTGCACAAGGTGCACCATTCGGACCCTGGCTTCGACGTGACCACGGCGGCGCGTTTCCACCCCTTCGAGATCGTGCTGAGCATGGGCTACAAGATGGCGGTAGTGGTTGCGCTCGGCCTGCCGGTGCTCGGCGTGTTCCTGTTCGAGCTGGTGTTCAACCTCGCCACGCTGTTCACGCACGCAAACTTCGCCCTGCCGCGCGCGCTGGAAAGGCCCGTTCGCGCGCTGCTGGTCACGCCGTCGATGCACCGCATCCACCACTCCGCCATCCGCCAGGATACGGACAGCAATTACGGGACACTGCTTTCGGGTTGGGACCGGCTTTTCGGGACCTACACGAGGGAAGCGGAAGGCAGGCTCACCATCGGCCTCGGCGAATATCAGGATACCCGCCCGCACAAGCTGGGCTGGAGCCTGCTGCTGCCGTTTCGCAAATAACTCGGCCACAAATGAAAAACCCGCCCGGTGAGGGGCGGGTCTTCAATGTCTCGCCAATGCGAAAGGCTCAGCCTTCGTAGTCGGCACCAATCGAGGTCGAGCGGGTCGGAGCCGATGCGGTGATGCGCAGGGCTTCTGCCGACTGGCTGAGCGAACCGATTTCGTCCATCTCGTCGTCGTCGTCCGGCAGAATTTTCTGCAAATTGGTGACGGCGGCTTCCTTGAGGTCCTTGGGCTTGACCGTCTGCTCGGCGATTTCGCGCAGGGCGACGACCGGGTTCTTGTCACGGTCACGATCCAGCGTGATTTCCGCACCGCCCGAAATTTCGCGTGCCCGCTGGGCAGCCAGCAGGACGAGATCGAAACGGTTGGGAATCTTGTCTACGCAATCTTCGACGGTAACGCGCGCCATGGGCACTCCGGTGTAATAAGTTCGAGAATCTCGGAAAGAGCGGCGCAAATAGGGTTGCAGGGCGAAATAGTCAAGGATTTGCGCCCCCGGCAACTGCCGCCTAAGGGGAAAGCTGCATGGGAGAGCCAGCCACAGACGCGCCCGCAGCGCCTTATCGCGATCCGCCGCCTTTTGCGATCGAGGCGCAGGGGCAGTCGCTCACCTTCTATCCCGCGGGCAAGGACCGGCGCGAAGCGCTGATGAAGCTGGTGCGCGAGGCGGAAAAGACCCTCGACATCTGCTTCTACATCTTCGCCGAGGACGAAGTCTCGACCGAGCTGCGCGATGCCTTGTGCGATGCGGCGTCGCGCGGGGTCGCGGTCACGCTGATTATCGACCGCTTCGGCGCGTCGGCGAGCGATGAATTCCTCGCCCCGCTGGTGGACGCGGGCGGCAAGTACCTTTGTTTCAGCCCGCGCTGGTCGATGCGCTACCTCATTCGCAACCACCAGAAGATGGTGATCGCCGACAATCAGCAGGCCATGTTCGGTGGCTTCAATATCGAGGACGATTATTTCGCCCCGCCCGAGCGCAACGGCTGGAACGATATCGGCATCCATATCGAGGGTGACGCCGTCCAGGGACTGACAGACTGGTTCGCCCGGCTGCGCGACTGGACCGACGATGACCACGCGCATTTCACTGCCATCAAGAAAACGGTGAGAGACTGGTCGTGGAGCTCGCATGAAGGCCATGCGTGCTGGCTGGTGGGCGGGCCCACGAGCGGGCTTTCGACCTGGGCACGCTGCGTTACGCAGGACCTGAAGGAAGGCGAGAAGCTCGATATCTTCATGGCCTATTTCTCGCCGCCCTACACGCTGCTCAAACGCATCGCGCGGGTGGCGAAGAAGGGCCAGACGCGGCTGCTGATGGCGGCCAAGAGCGACAATGGTGCCACCATCGGGGCCACGCGCTCGCTCTACAACTACCTGCTCAAGCGCGGCGCGAAGATCTGGGAATTCACACCCTGCAAGCTGCACACCAAGCTGCTGGTACTGGACGATGCGGTTTACATGGGCAGCGCCAATTTCGACATGCGCAGCCTCTACCTCAATCTCGAGATCATGCTGCGGATCGAGGACAAGGCGCTGGCCGAGACGATGCGCGATTTCGTGACCCACCATATCGAGGCGTCGGAACACATCACGCTCGAAAAACACAAGCAGCGCGCGACGCTGTGGAACCGCATCCGCTGGTCGCTCGGCTGGGTGCTGGTCTCGGTGATCGATTACACCGTGGCGCGGCGCACGAACCTGGGGTTTTAGACCCCTATTCGTAATCCTCGTCATAGCCGCCGCGCATTTCGGGCGAGCTGAACTTGGTGAACTCGCTCTGGAACAGGAGCGGGACGTTACCGGTCGAACCGTGACGCTGCTTGGCGACGATCAGCGTGGCGCGGTTGACCAGCTCGAGGTGGCGCGCTTCCCAGTCGGCATATTTCTGGCGCACGTCCTCGCTGCTGGTCTCGTCCGGCGTGTCGGGCTTGAGCGCATTGTGGTAATACTCGCCGCGGAAAATGAACCAGACCATGTCGGCGTCCTGCTCGATCGAGCCCGATTCGCGCAGGTCCGAAAGCTGCGGGCGCTTGTCCTCGCGCTGCTCCACCGCACGGCTGAGCTGCGAGAGGGCGATGACCGGGACATGCAGCTCCTTCGCCAGCGTCTTCAACCCGCGGCTGATTTCCGAGATTTCGTTCACGCGGTTGTCGTTGGCACGTCCCGAGCCCTGCAGCAGCTGGAGGTAATCGACGATGACCAGCCCGATATCGTGGCGACGCTTCAAACGGCGCGCACGCGTGCGCAGCGCGCCGATGGTGAGGCCGGGCGTGTCATCGATATAGAGCGGCAGCTCGTTCAGTTCCTGGCTGGCGAAGGAAAGGCGCTGGAATTCTTCCTTGCTGAGGCGGCCCGAACGCAGCTTTTCCGAGGAAATCTCGGCGGTCTCGGCAAGGATACGCGTGGCGAGCTGGTCGGCGCTCATTTCGAGGCTGAAGAAGGCGGTGGCCGCACCCGGGCTTTCGCTTCCCTCCACGCCCAGCTTCTTGTCGTCCATCAGGCGCCGCGCGGCGTTGAAGGCGATGTTGGTGGCGAGCGAGGTCTTGCCCATACCGGGGCGCCCGGCGAGGATGATAAGGTCGGAATTGTGCAGGCCCGAAGTCTTGTCGTTGACCGTCTCGAGGCCCGTCGTCTTGCCGGAAAACTTGCCGCCCGAATTGATGGCGGCTTCGACCATCTTCAGCGCGCCGAGCGCAGCGGTGCGGAAATCCTGCGCTTCGTTGCCCGTCGTCGCACCCTCGGCGACCTTGTAAAGGTCGGCCTCGGCCTGGCTGATGCGGTCCATCGGCGCGACTTCGTCGGACGTATCTAGCGCGCCCTCCACGAGGTTGCGGCCGACATGGACCAGCTCGCGCAGCAGGGCGAGGTCGTAAATCTGCTCGGCCAGCTTGCCGGTGGCGAGCAGGCCCTGCCCGTCGGCAGTGAGCTGCGCGAGATAGGTCACGCCGCCGAGCTGCTTCAATGCCTCGTCGCTCTCGAAATAGGGTTTGAGCGTCACCGGCGTGGCGACCGAATTGCGGTCGATCAGCTTCAGCACGCGCTCGTAAATGCGCTCGTGTACCGGCTCGTAGAAATGGTGCGGCTGCAGCGGCGTGTTGAGTTCGCCCACCACCTGGTTGTCGATCAGCACCGCGCCAAGAAACGCGGCCTCGGCCTCGACATTGCTGGGCAGGCTGGTGCCCTGCGGTTCTTTCGCTGGAGTCGAATCGTTGGCGGGGAAGAGGAGATCGGTGTCGGCCATGAGGGCACCATGCAGGAAATCGGCTGGCGATTGAACCGCGTGACATTTGCGCAATGAGGACAGCCCTGTGGATGGATTGGCCTAAGTTGGAACTTGCCCCGCTTGACCGCAGTTGCGAAAGCAGCATCGGACGATGAGCGATTCAACCAACCCTGCCGGCGACCAGCGCATTGCGAAGATCGACCTCGATGAGGAGACGATCATCTGGCGCAATGCCGATATCGAGCAGGAACGGCGCATCGCCATCTTCGACCTGATCGAGGAAAATACGTTTCTGCCGGTCCGCGCAGCCGAGCGCGGGGCGAGCGGCCCCTATCACCTGCGGCTGGCCGTGCGCGATGGCCGCCTGCTGATGACAATCAACGATTCGAGCGACGAACTGGTCGAGGAATTGCTGCTGGGCCTTGCGCGCTTCCGCCGGCCGATCCGCGAATATTTCGCCATTTGCGACAGCTATTACCAGGCCATCCGCAAGGCGACGCCGGGCGAAATCGAGACCATCGACATGGCCCGCAGGGGCGTCCACAACCGCGCCGCCGAACTGCTGCTCGAGCGGCTGGAGGGCAAGGTCGAGACCGATTTCGCCACCGCGCGCCGCCTCTTCACGCTGATTTGCGTGCTCCACATCAAGGGCTGAGGGGGTGGCGCGGCGCAAGAAAAAGGGCCGGACGGGCCTCGTCCTGAAATTGCTCCTGCTGCTGGCCGTCGTCGGCGCGGGCGGCTGGCTCTACCTCCAGCACGAACAGCGCGGCTGGCGGCCCGACGAGGCGACCTATCCCGACCAGGGCGCGCTGGTGGGCGAGCGCGATGGCGCGGTCGACTTCGAGGTGCTCAAGGGGCTGGGCGCGAACTTCGTCTATCTCGAAGCGAGCCGCGGCGCGCGCGGGAAGGATGCGAATTTCTCGCGCAACCTCGCCGCCGCGCGCGAAGCGGGCCTGCAGGTCGGCGCGGTCCACCTGTTCGACCCGTGCGAGACCGCCGACGGGCAATCGGCCAATTACGTCACCATCGTCCCGCGCGACGCCGACCTCCTGCCTGCCGCCATCCGCCTTACCCGCACCACCGACGAATGTTTCGAGCGCGTCTCCGATGCTGCGGTGCAGAGCGAATTGCTGACGCTGGTCAACCAGGTCGAGGCGCATACCGAAAGCCCGGTCGTCCTCGCACCCAACGAGACATTCGAAGACCGCTACCGCCCGGCGCGGCGCCTCGAGCGCGCGCTCTGGCTCGATGGTGACCAGACCGAGCCAGATTACGGCGGCCGTCCCTGGACCGTCTGGACCGCCAATTCCGCCTACGCCAGCGAAGCCGCGCAAGAGCCCTTGCGCTGGCTGGTCGTGCGCCCCTAGGACAATTTCCCATGACCGACGAAGACCTCATCGCCGCCGCGAGGCAGGCTGCCGAGAACTCCTATTCGCCCTATTCGAACTTCGCCGTGGGCAGCGCGCTGCGCTTTGCCGATGGCAGCGTGGTGACGGGCACGAATATCGAGAATGCGAGCTATGGCCTTGCGCTCTGCGCCGAGACGGTGGCGGTTTCGAAAGCCATGGCCGACGGCGTGCGCGGCGGGCTCGAGGCAGTCGCGGTCACGGGTCCGGGCGATGCGCCCATCACGCCGTGCGGCCGCTGCCGCCAGGTGCTCAACGAACTGGCGCAGCTCGGCGGCACCGACCCGCTCATCCTGTGCGTCGGCCCGGATGAGACCCGGCGCGTCAAATTGAGCGAATTGCTGCCCGACGCCTTCGGCCCCGCAAGCCTCGACTAACCCTTCCTTCACCATTTCCGGTTAGGCAATTTTCGTGGCGCATAGTGCGTCCGGAGATTGCGATATGAGGTTCGTCCTGCTTGAATCGCGCGGAGGAAACTACATGGTCGTTGCCGATAACGTGGCCTACCTGCGCGTGGGTGAAAACGGGCAGACACTGGTCGGCATGGTCGGTAGCCAGCCACTGCTGGTGACGGGTACGCCCGAAAGCGTCGCGCAGAAGCTGATGGCGGGCACCGCCGAGGCCTGAGGGTCCCAAAAGTACGCAAAAGGGGCGCCGAAGCATGCTGCGGCGCCCCTTTGTTTTTTGGCTGACGCCTCGCTTAGAAAGCGACGCCGACAGCAGCGACGACTTGGTGGCGGTTGCCGTTGAGGTCCGAAGCAATCACGTCGCTGATGTTGTAGTTCGAATAGCGATATTCGAGGCGACCGAACATTCCGCCGAAGTTCTGTTCGTAGCCAAGACCCGCGCGGAAGCCTTCGAGGTTGTCGACATAGTCGACATCGACGTTGGTGTAGCCGCCCTTGACGTAGAGGATGCTGTCTTCGTCGATGATGTAGCCGAGACGCACGCCGCCATAGAGATCGAGGCCTGCATCGCCGAGATCTTCGCTGATGGTCGTGCCGGTGGCTTCGAGTTCGAGGCCGATGAGGGCCTTGCCCGAAACAGCATCGTAGCCGGCAGTCAGGCCGTAGAGGAGGCCGCTCTCGCTCTCGCTGTCGGTTTCGTCTTCGAGATTGATGACATCGAGGCCACCAACCGCAGCGACCTTGAAGCCGCCAGCTTCACCGTCCTGTGCAAGCGCGGCGCTGGGAACGAGTGCAGCGGCTGCTGCAGCCAAAACAACAAATTTCTTCATGAATAGACCCCTTGAGTTTCAAAAGTGCGCTTTAGCGATAATCGCTGGCGCAACAATTCATAGCGTCAATGCAAACTGCTATCGCTAATTCGGGCCGAATGTTGCGCTTGGGCGACACCGGCAAATAGCATTTGGCCAAGTATGGTGCGCGAAGGAGTAATACTTACGCCTCCTGCGCCTCCATCCACTCGACCAGCGATGCGAGACAGTCGCGCGCGAGCATCTTGCAGCGCTCGGGCGACCAGCCCTGTTCGGGCTCGGGATCGGCCTTGTTGTCCTTGTAGGGCATCTCCAGCGTCATCGCAGTCGCACCGAAACGCTCGGCAACCTGGTTGGTGCTCATCGAGAGATTGGCCTTGCCCGGCGCCGCCTTGGTGTAGCCCTGCTCGGTCTGGAAGTCGGGCGTGCGGCGGTCGAGGATGCGCTCGTAGCTGTAATAGCGCTCGCCCTGCTCGTCACTCCACGAGGGAATGCCTTCGAAGCCTGCCAGGAAGCTCACCGGAATGGCCTCGTCGCCGTGGACGTCCATGGCGAAATCGACGCCGGTCTTGTCCATGTGGTTGCGGATGGCGAGAACTTCGGGGCTGCGCTCGGCGCTGGGGTTTTCCCACTCGCGGTTGAGATTGGCGCCAGCAGCGTTGACGCGCAGGTTCCCGCGCTTCGAGCCGTCGGGGTTGCAATTGGGCACGATGTGCAGGCGGCAGTTCTTCCGCAGCTTGCGGCCCACGCTGTCGGCGGGGTCGGTAAGCACTTCGAGCGCGCCTTCCATCCACCATTCGGCCTGCGTTTCGCCGGGGTGCTGGCGGGCATAGAGCCACACGTTGAAGCTGCCTTCGCCCATTTCGAGGCAATCGATCGGCTGGCCGTCGAGCGTGTTGCCGAGCGAAACGTGGTCGACGCCTTCGGACGCCGCGGCCTCGGATACGAGGTCGTGGTGACGCTCCATCGAATAGGGCGCGAAATAGGCGAACCAGGCGATGTCGCTGGCGGGCGTGTAACGGATGGTGAGCGTGCCGCCTTCCTCGTCCTTGTGATAGCTCGACGCAGCGCGGCCCCAGTAATCGCGGTCTTCCGAAACGCAGGCGTCGTAATCGGGCCAGCCGTCGGGATAGGCGCTGTCGGAAAGCTGGGTAATTTTCAGCACCAGTTCGCGGCCCTTCGCGCCGGCGACGCGGAAGTGAAACCACTGCTTGAATTCGCTGCTGGTATCGAGCGGGATGGCAAGACGCGCGGTTGCGCCGTCGACCGACAGGACTTCGATGTTGCCGCTGTCGAAGGCGGAGTCAATGCGGATATCGCTCACGTAAAACCTCTTCTCTTTCCTCTAGCCCAAGGCGTGCCGGCCCGAATGGGCGCTGGCAGTGCGATAGGCAAGGGCTGAATTTCCTGCGGCCAGAACGGCCTCATGCGCGAGGCCTCTAGGCGATTGCCCTTACCAAATCGTATGCTAGGTGCGCGTCCCATGAGCGAAACGACGAAAGTGCCGGTGCTGGTCACCGGGGGCGCAGGATATATCGGCAGCCACGCAGTGCTGGCGCTGAAGGACGCAGGCTGGCCGGTGGCGGTCATCGACAATCTGTCGACCGGCTTCGAATTCGCGATTCCCGAAGGCGTTCCGCTCTACAAGGGCGATATTGCCGATGCGGAACTGCTCGCGCGCATCTTTGCCGAGCAGGGGACGAAGGCCATCATGCATTTCGCAGGCTCCATCATCGTGCCCGAATCGGTCGAGCAGCCGCTCGCCTATTACGAGAACAACACGGTGAAGAGCCGCGCGCTGATCGAGGCAGCGGTGGAGGGCGGTGTCGATCACTTCATCTTCTCCAGCACCGCGGCGACCTATGGCATTCCCGAAAGCTCGCCGATTTCGGAAGATTCGCCCAAGAGCCCCATCAATCCCTACGGCTGGTCGAAGCTGATGACCGAGCAGATGCTCGCCGATGCGAGCGCTGCGCATGGCTTCAACTTCTGCGCGCTGCGATATTTCAACGTGGCGGGCGCCGACCCGCAGGCGAGAAGCGGCCAGTCGACCGCAGGCGCAACGCACCTCATCAAGGTCGCCTGCGAAGCCGCCACCGGCAAGCGCGACGGCGTGTCGGTGTTCGGGACCGATTACGAGACGCCCGACGGTACCGGTGTGCGCGACTATATCCATGTGAGCGACCTAGCGAATGCGCATGTTCTGGCTCTGGGCGCGCTCATCGAGCAGCCCGAGCGCTCGCTCACCATGAATTGCGGCTATGGCAAGGGCTTCTCGGTTCTAGAAGTTCTCGATGCTGTAGACCGCGTGACCAACACGAAAATCGAGCGCCGCATGGAGCCGCGCCGTGCGGGCGACCCGGCCGAACTCATCTCCGACCCCAGCCGCATCCGCGCCACCGTCCCGTGGCAGCCGAAACACGATGATCTGGGCGAAATCATCACACATGCGCTGCAATGGGAGCGCAAACTGTCCGAAATTCGGGGAAATGCTTGACCAGAATCACCCGCGCCGTTAACGGGCGCGCTTGAATTCGGCGCGTCGGAGCCTATCTCCGGCGCGTAATTATTTGATTAGAGAGAAACGATGAAGATCCGCAACAGCCTCAAGTCGCTCAAGAGCCGTCACCGCGATTGCCGCGTGATCCGTCGTCGCGGCCGCACTTACGTCATCAACAAGACCAACCGTCGCTTCAAGGCCCGCCAGGGCTAAGCTTCGGCTGCGCGGGGGCAAGCTCCGCGACAAGTCTAACGACCGGCCCGGCTCCCGATGGGAGTGCGGGCCGTTCGCATTTCCGTCGGATGCGGTCGGGACCTCCGTCCCGACCTTGCGGCACCAGCCCACTCCCCCACCCGGCCACCCAATGAGGATTATCCCGTGGGTGGCCGGGTGGGGGAGTGGGCCGGCACCGCCGCAAGCTGGCGACGGATGTCGTCAGCGTACGCAACAAAAGGAATTCCACTTGGGTAAACGCCAGCCGGTCGATGCCGTAGTGTTCGACGTGGGTAGGGTCCTTTATCACTGGGACCTGCGCCTCTTGTTCGAGAAGATGACCGACGATCCTGCGCGGCTGGAAAAGGTCTTGGGCGAAGTCGTGACCGAGGAATGGCACTTCCTTCACGATGCGGGGCGCGAATTGTCCGACCTCGTGCTTGAGCGGATTGCGCTCTTCCCCGAATACACCGCTGAAATTCGCGCCTATGCCTCGCGCTTCAACGAGACCATCCCGGGGCCGGTCGACGGCACGCATGCGCTGGTCGAGCGACTCGATACCCGCGGTGTCCCGCTCTTCGCCATCACCAATTTCGCCGCCGCATTCTGGGCCGGGTTCCGCCCGCAGCATGCGATATTCGACCGTTTCAAGGATATCGTCGTCTCGGGCGTCGAACGCATCGCCAAGCCCGACCCGGCGATTTTCGCGCTCTCGGCGGACCGCTTCGGCCATGCGCCGGAGGCCATGCTCTTCATCGACGACAATCCCGACAACATCGCCTCGGCCGAGAAATGCGGCTGGCAGGTGCATCACTTTACCGATGCCGAAAGCCTCGAAAGCGACCTCGCGGGCCGCGGCCTCATCTGACCTGACAAAAAAGCCCCGACGCGGCGCGCCGGGGCCATGAGGACCACCCGATGGAGAGGGGGTGGGGGACTGTGTTCGGGCTAATCAGCCGTTGCACTTCGCCAGCTTGTCGGCGTCGAGTTCCTTGCCCTTGGCAGTGAAGCTGACGACGTCTGCGGTGTCGCGCTGAAGTTCGCGGCAGACGCGCAGCGGGCGCGAGGTGCCCTTGGGTGCGACGCAGGTCGTGCCGCTGCAGGTCCATGCGATGCCGCCGGCAACCACGGTGCGCTCGGCAGCGGGCTGCGACAGTTCGGCCTTGTAATAGGGGCCGTTGCCCTTGGCTTCGGCAGTGGTCGGGGCGACCAGCGCGCCGAGCGTGGCAGCCGAATAGAGGATGGCTGCGCCAAAAACGCCGAGCTTGGTCGAGGGAGTGTTGGAGAGGATCATGGTCTTACCCTTTTGGCAGATGCAATTTTGACAACACCATTTGCGAAAACTGCAACATAAGTTTCGTTTTGCAACTGGTTGCGAATCGCTACCTAACCAAGTAAGTTGCATTCCACAACCCTTTTTCCGAAAAAGTTGGCGTTTGCGGAAAACCCGCTAGATAGGTTTCCCGAAGAGGACTGAATTTTATGGGCGATATCCGCGAACCCTTGCGCGAACTGACCGAATGCGGCCTGCCGCAGGCGCTGGAGGTCATGGGCGAACGCTGGAGCTTCATGATCCTGCGCGCCAGCTTCAACGGCCTGCACCACTTTGAGGAATTCCTCAGCGAGCTCGGCATTGCGCGCAACATCCTGTCGAACCGGCTCGCCAAGCTGGTCGAGCACGGCATCCTGCGCCGCGATCCGTGTCCCGACGACCGCCGGAAAATCGAATACCGCCTGACCGAGAAGGGCTTCGACCTGCTCCCCGCCATGGTCGCGCTGCGCCAGTGGGGCCAGAAATACGGGGCCGAGGTTATCGAGAACCCGGTGCTGGTCGACGAGCGCGACCGCCTGCCCATCGGCCCGACCTCCATCCTCAGCCATGACGGCCGCATCCTCGGCCCTGCGGATTTGCACCTGGTCGAGCGCGCCAATCTCGGCATTCGCGCCGATGGCACCAAGGCGACGGCTGGCGAGGCGCTGGAGAACGGCTCAGTGGTCGATCTCGCTTCCAAGCGCAGCGCCGCCTGAGCGACGCTCCCAAACGCACGCCCGACGGCCGCTACATCATCGTACGCGGCCGCTTGTGGCGCACCAGCAATCCGCACCTTTCCGAAACACTGCGCGAATCACTCGTGCGCGATTTGATGGAAGCGCGCCGTGATGTCGCGGCGGCGAAGCGCGAAAACGACGCTGAGCTCGAGAAAGATGCCCGCGCGCGCGTCCACGAAGCCAAGGTCGCGCTGGGCGAGCGGGGCCCCGTGTGGTGGGATGACGGCGCGCCCGATTACAACCGCCACCTCCTCAAGAACACGCCCTATGCCGCGCAAACAAAGGCTTGAGCGCGCCTCATGCCAGTCCGCGCAGGGCTAATCACCCTGGTTAACGACCTCTTGCAAAAGTGACGTCAAACCGCGCCGAGGCGGCGTGACGTCATCGTTAAAACCATCGAAACACCTTTATGAGATACCTTGCGGTGAATCGGGGCCAGTGCCCCTTTGAGCCGGATAGAAAACGTGATCGAAATCGAAGTCCAGAACGAGACGCACCAGACGCAGTTTCGCATCAAGGCGATGAGCGTGCCGCGCATTGGCGAAGGCATCCGCCTGAAGGAACCCGACAGCACCTGGGCGAGCTACGACGTGCTCGACGTGTGGTACCAGCAAGCCGATTACGGCGAAGTCTGGGTGCCCTATCTCCACGTGAAGACCACCCCCGCCGACGGCATGGCTGCGCCCGCGCCCGCGCCCAATGTGGGCGAAGTGCCCGATCAGGCCATGCCCATCGCCGACTTCCTCGCCAAGTTCGAGGGCGACCACGAACATGAGACGGTCAAGCTCAACCTCGACATGAGCGAGGAGCAGTAGGTTCTAGGCCAACAGCCGATTGCGGCCAACAGCTTGCGCGACTAGATTTTTTCGAATGGCGTATAAAAAAGACTTAAGGCCTACATTGGGTTGTCTCGGCCTCATGCTGGTTTTGCTGCTCGCTTTCACGGGCTCGCTTCCCATTCTTGAACGAGCACTTTGTTCTGATGACTTTATATGCCTCAAGTGGGATTGCGAGGATGGCAACCAATCAGCATGCCGGATGCTAGAAAGCATGTGCGCCAACTTTCCGGATGATGAAGCATGTCAGGAGGCTGCCTAAAATTTTCGTCCCAATTCGCAGCTAGCTGAAGCAGTGGCCGTTCTTGCCCTCAATAGGTGTTCTTGCCACTTTTAAGCCCTTGGCGGCTGCCTCCGATAGCTGAGCGCCTCTGCCACATGGATGCGGCCTACCTTCTCCGCTCCCGCAAGATCCGCAATCGTCCGCGCCACTCGCAGCATCCGCGTATAGCTGCGCGCCGATAGGCGCATGGCGGTGGCCGCCTGCATCAGCAGTTCGCCGCCCTTCTCGTCGGGGCCGGCGAATTCCTCCAGCGCGTCGCCTTGCAGTTCGGCGTTGGTGCGCGCTCCGCTGGCTTCGGCGCGGGCCGTTTGCACTTCGCGCGCGGCGGCGACCCTTGCGGCGACTTCTTCCGTGCCCTCGGCAGGCGGTGGCAGGGCGAGGTCGGCGGCGCTGACCGGATCGACCTCGACATGGAGGTCGATGCGGTCGAGGAGCGGGCCGGAGACCTTGCTCTGGTAGTCGGCGGCGCATTTGGGAGCGCGCGAACACGCCAGCGCGGGGTCGCCCAGATGCCCGCAGCGGCACGGATTCATCGCCGCGACCAGCTGGACATTGGCGGGGAAGGTCACATGCGCGTTGGCGCGCGCGACATCGACCGTGTTGGTCTCGAGCGGCTGGCGCAACGAATCGAGCACGGCGCGCTGGAATTCGGGCAGTTCGTCGAGGAACAGCACGCCGAGATGCGCAAGGCTCACCTCGCCCGGCTTCACCTTCAGCCCGCCGCCGGTCAGCGCGGCCATGCTCGCCGAATGATGCGGCGCGCGGAACGGGCGGGCGCGGCTGATGCGGCCTTCCTCGAGGAGCCCGGCGACCGATTGCACCATGCTCACCTCCAGCGCCTCGGGCGGGGAGAGCGGGGGCAGGATTCCGGGGAGACAGCTCGCCAGCAGCGACTTGCCCGCACCGGGAGGGCCAATCATCAGGAGGTTGTGTCCGCCCGCCGCCGCGATTTCGAGCGCGCGCTTGGCGGTTTCCTGTCCCTTCACCTGTTTGAGGTCGGGCGCCTTGCCGCCCTCCTCGACCAGACCCTGCTCGGGCGGCGGCAACTGCGAGGTGCCCTTCAGATGGTTGAGCAGGCTCGCCAGGTCGGGCGCAGCCACCACCGGCACATCGCTCGCCCATTTCGCTTCCGAGCCTTGCGCAGCGGGGCAGATGAGGCCTTTTTCCGCCTCGCTCGCATGGATGGCGGCGAGCAGCACGCCGGGCGAGGGTTGGATGCGGGCATCCAAGGCCAGTTCGCCCACGACAATCCAGTCGCCCAGCTGTTCGGCATCGGTGATGCCCATCGCCCCCAGCACGGCGAGCGCGATGGGAAGGTCGTAATGCGAGCCTTCCTTGGGCAGGTCGGCGGGCGAGAGGTTGATGGTGATGCGCTTGGGCGGCAGCGCGAGACCCATGGAGGACAGCGCAGCGCGCACCCGCTCCTTGCTTTCGCCCACCGCCTTGTCGGCCAGCCCGACGATGTTGAAGTTCGGAAGGCCCGGTGCGAGGCTGCATTGCACCTCGACGCTGCGTGCTTCCAGCCCGAGATAGGCCACCGTCCGGACCAGTGCGACCAAAGCTTCTTCCCCCCTTGTTGGCAGGCGGCATGACAAGAAGCATAGCGATTGTCGAGACTTGGCTCCTCCACTTCGGGGGAAGTCGCCTTCTGGCTTGACCTTTGCGGGTCTTTTCCTTAAGCGCGCCCCTCCAAGAGCGGACGCCTGCGAATGGCGGCCCTTTTTCGTCGCGGCGATTCGCCCGGCAGCAACATATTTTAACTGAAGGTGTTCCCATGAAGCGGACTTTCCAGCCCTCGAACCTCGTGCGCGCCCGTCGCCACGGTTTCTTCGCCCGCAAGGCTACTCCGGGTGGCCGCAAGGTTCTCCGTGCACGTCGCGCTCGCGGCCGCAAGAACCTTTGTGCGTGATTGACTGACCGGCCGCGCCCTGCGCGTGGCCTTACAGTCTGAGCGAACCTGCGGGCTCCCTTCGGGGGGCCCGTTCGCGTATGTAGCCTCCATGCACCCGAGCCTGTCCGTCATCACCAAGCGCAGCGATTTCCTCGCTGCCAATCGCGGTATGCGGAACGCCAAGCCGGGTTTCGTGCTGCTGACCCGCCCGAACGAGGGCAAGGGCAAGCGCTACGGCATCACCGTCACGAAGAAAATCGGCAACGCCGTGGTGCGCAACCGCATGAAGCGGCGGTTCCGCGAATTACTCTGGGCAGCCTTGCCGTCATCCGGCCTTGCCGACCACGACCACATTCTCATCGGACGCGAGGGCGGGGTCGAGCGCGATTTTGCCGCGCTGGCCGAGGAGCTGGATGCCGCGCTTGCCCGCGCCGCCAAGGGTGAAGGCGACCGCGCGCGCCGTCCGCGGCACAAGCGGTCGCGTCGCGCATGACCGCCGCTCATATCGAGCGAAGCGCGCAGCGCGTAGTCGAGATGTCTCGTGCCAGTGTGTCTCGACTTCGCTCGACACGAACGGAATGATTATGAAATACCCGCTCATCTGGATCGCGAGGGCATGGCAGCTCGGCCCGAGCCGCATCCTGCCGCCGACATGTCGGTTTACGCCAAGCTGCAGCCAGTACGCCATCGAGGCCCTGCAGAAGCATGGCGCAATCAAGGGTGGATGGCTGGCCTTCAAGCGGCTATTGCGCTGCCAACCCTGGGGGGGCTGCGGCCGCGACCCGGTGCCTTAGCGCATCCAGTGTCTTGACGTCATAATACACTCTTCCCACCTAGCGAATACATTACCTACGGGATCGACCTTGGAAAACTCACGCAATTTTGTCCTCGTCCTCACCCTGTCGCTGGCAATCCTCATCGGCTTCCAGTGGGTGAGCGACTATCTCTACCCGCAGCCCGAGGAAGCTCCGGCTGCGACGGGGAATGTCGATACTCCGGCAGAGCAGGCTGCCGCCGCGAACGCGGGGACGGTGTCAGGTGCGGCCGCGCGCGTCGATCTCGACAGCGCGCTTGCCTCGGAAGGGCGCGTGCGCATCGATTCGCCCAAGGTGGCCGGCTCGATCAACCTCGCCGATGCCATGATCGACGACATCGTCCTCAAGGATTACGCCGCCAGCCCTGACAAGGACAGCGGCCCGGTCCGCATCTTCGCGCCGCGCGGGACCGAGGTCGAACAATACGCCCAGCTGAGCGTGCTGGTAAACGGCGCCAAGCTGCCGGACGTGACCCAGTGGGAAGCCGATGGCGATGTGCTCACGCCGGAAAATCCGGTTACGCTTAGTTATGACGCCGGAAATGGCGTGCTGCTCGAGCAGACCTATTCGATCGATGAAAATTACATGATCACGGTCGCGCAGGCGATTTCGAACACGAGCGACGTTCCCGTCGTGGCCCAGCCTTACGGCATCGTGGGACGCACCAGCACGACTGCGAGCGACGACTTCTTCATCGCCCATTCGGGCCCGATCGGTTCGTTCGACGAGGCGGTGGAATACGGCTACGATTACGACAATGTCGAGGAAGACCGGAAGGTCAGCCCCTCGGGCGCGGTAGACTGGATCGGCTTTACCGACATCTACTGGCTGGCCGCTCTTGTGCCCGCCAGCGGCAGCGCGCCGGACGCGACTTTCCATTCGCTCGGAGGCGACCGTTACAGCGCCGAGATGCGTTATGACCCCGTCACCATTCCGGCAGGCCGCAAGATTACCACGACGACCCAGCTTTTCGCCGGAGCCAAGGAAAGCGAAATCCTCGACGCCTATCAGGACGCGGGCATCCCTCAGTTCGGCCTCGCCATCGACTGGGGCTGGTTCCGCTGGTTCGAGAAACCCTTCCTGTGGCTGCTCACCAATATCTTCGAACTGGTCGGCAATTTCGGTGTCGCCATCATCATCCTGACCATCATCGTGCGCGGGCTGATGTTCCCTGTTGCGCAGAAGCAGTTCGCTTCGATGGCGGCGATGAAGGCGATCCAGCCGGAAATGAAAAAGCTGCAGGAAAAGTACAAGGACGACCGGCTCAAGCAGCAGCAGGAAATGCAGGCGCTGTTCAAGCGCGAGAAGGTCAATCCGCTCGCGGGCTGCCTGCCGCTGATTCTGCAGATCCCGATCTTCTTCGCGCTTTACAAGGTGCTCTACCTCGCCATCGAGATGCGTCACCAGGACTTCCTCTACATCAAGGATCTCTCCGCGCCCGATCCGGCGACCGTGCTGAACCTCTTCGGCCTGCTGCCCTTCGACCCGCCGGGCTTCCTTGCCATCGGCATCCTCGCCGTGCTGCTGGGCTTCACCATGTGGCTGACCTTCAAGCTCAACCCCAGCGCGATGGACCCGGTGCAGCAGCAGATCTTCAACATCATGCCCTGGGTGCTGATGTTCATCATGGCGCCGTTCGCGGCAGGCCTGTTGCTCTACTGGGTAACCTCCAACGTGCTCACGCTGGCGCAGCAGAAATATCTCTATTCGAAGCACCCGGCACTGAAAGCCGCGGCGGAGAAGGAGAAGGCCGAAAAGGCTGCGGCAGCAGCCAAGGCCGGTAACTGATGACCGAGGAAGAAGCCGCCGAACTGGCCCAGCTGGAGCGGCGCGCAAACAAGCTGTTTTCCGGCCGGGTGGAGTTCCTCCTCTCGGCCCCGCAGCTTAAATTCCTGCCCGAGCCGACCGTGCCCGAGATTGCCTTTGCGGGCCGTTCGAACGTGGGCAAGAGCTCGCTGCTGAACGCGCTCACGGGCCGCAAGAAGATCGCGCGCGCTTCGGTGACGCCAGGACGCACGCAGGAACTCAATTTCTTCGAAGTGGGCGAGCCGACCCAGTTCCGCCTCGTCGACATGCCGGGCTATGGCTTTGCCAAGGCGCCGGTGAAGGTCGTCGAGAAATGGAAGAACCTCGTGAAGACCTATCTGCGCGGACGTCAGGTGCTGGTCCGCAACCTCGTGCTCGTCGACAGCCGCCACGGGCTTAAAGACGTCGACCGCGAGATGATGAAGATGCTCGACGAAGCTGCCGTGGGCTACCGTGTGGTGATGACCAAGGCCGACAAGATCAAGGCGAGCGAGCTGGAAAAGACCGTCGCCGCAGTCGAGGCCGAAGCGAAGAAACACGTCGCCGCCTATCCGAAGATCCACGTGACTTCGAGCGAGAAGGGCATGGGCATCGGCGAACTGCGGGCAGCCTTGCTGATGGACGCGGGCATCTAGGTTCCGCATACCAGCGGTTCATTCACAAGCCGTCTATCTTGGCGCGCTAGAGCGGCGTGCATGCAATTCAAGACATTCACTGCTGCTGCACTTGCCGCTGCCACCTTGTGGCCTCATCCGGCAGTGTCGCAGGTGCCGTCGTCCGAGAATGAGATCGTCGTCACCGCCAAGCGGTCGGGCGCGCCCATGTGGACCATCGACACGGACAACGGCACGGTCCTGCTTGTGGGCGAGATTGCCGGGGTGCCGAAAATCACGCCATGGCAGCCCGATATGCTCGAAGAGGCCGCCGCCGAAGCCGACAGGGTCATCCTGCGCGCACGACCGAAGTTTTCGGCCGGAGACATCTTCCGCATGATTTTCGCAGGCGGGAAGATAACCAAGCTGCCCGACGGTACGACTGCGGCGCAATACCTGTCGGCCGAACAGCGCGACAGGCTGGCCCGGCTCGAAGCGCAATACGACATCGATTACGACCGGCGCAGCTTCCTGATGACGTCTTTCGACCTCTTGGCGAGGCGCCTCGATTTCGATGACGACACTACGAAGGACCCGACCGACATCGTGAAGAAGGCCGCGAAGCGCGCCGACATTCCGGTCCTGAGGCCCGAACGTTTTCGCGGCGAGGACCTGCTCGACGATTTGGCAGAGGCCGATCCTGCAAGTCACATACCCTGTCTCGAAGCCGCGATGGCGGCGACCGAAGCGGGCCAGACGATTATCGAGGCACGCGGAGAGGCCTGGCGGAACTTCAAGATAAGAGCGGTGATGGAAAACCCTCTCGAAATCGCGCTCGGCACGTGTTGGCCGTGGGCGGATGACGATATCGGGACTGAAATCCGTGACCAGTGGACCGGCATGCTCGCCGATGCGGCGCAGGAAAAGGGCGTGACGCTCGCTGTCGTACCTCTGCGCGTCCTTGCCGAAAATGGCGGCGTGCTAGACCAGCTCGAGGAGCGCGGTTTCGCTGTCTACGGACCCGACTGGCGCGGGACTAATTAAATCTTTCGAAGCGGCTCGATGCGCGAACGACGTGGTATCGTCAGGTTTACGTGACTTCGAGCGAGAAGGGCTTGGGGTTGGCGGAACTGGTGGCGGCGCTTCTGCAGGACGCTGGCGCTCAGCCCCCACCCAAGAGTAATTTACTCTGCGAAAGTCCGGTTGGCTTCGTAGGCTTCCAGCTCGATCGGCATTTCGTCATGTCCGAAGCCCTGCAGCTGCTGCATGTAGCGCGACACGAAACCGCCGAAATCCCCGCTCTCTTCGATCTGCCTTACATGGACGAACTCATGGGCGAGGTTCGGCCTGTCGAGGTCGAAACCCTTCCGTACCCATATCGCATAGCCGAAGGCCTGGGCGTTGTTGATGATGCCGGGGCCGACGAACCCTATGCTTTCCCCGATCGTCCGCATGAACTTGTCTTCCATGGGAAAGGGGACCGCGTCCACCCACACCAGCCTCACCCGCTCGGGATGCTTGATGCCGACATCCTTGGCTAATTGGAGCTGTGTTGCATCCAGTCGCGTACCTCGCTCCAGACCCTCGCGGTCGACGCCCTTGGCCCACTCGACATACTTCTCGAGAAATTCATGGGCGGGACCTGCAGCAGCGTTTTCATGATGGCGCTGATTGCAATCGGCAGCTTCCGAAGCCGAACCTGCGGATGTTGGAAGCGCGAGCAAGGCACACGCAGCAATGGCATGAAGGGGCGCGCCAAGCATCGCCCGGCAATTCGTCAAGCGCGCAGCCTGCGGGGCGAAAGCCTTAAAAATAGTCATATATAATTCCCTGTATTTTTCGCAGCAGGGAATAGGGCTGTGAAAGCGAGGTGTCTTGAACCTCATTGCTCCCGGTATAGCGAAGGCGAGATACCCACGGTTGCCTGGAACTGGCGGGTGAAATGGCTCTGGTCGGCAAATCCAAGGTCTGTCGCCACATCGGCGAGGGGATGTCCTTCGAGGATGAGGCGCTTCGCTTCACGAATCCGGCGCTGCGTCCGATACGCGATTGGACTCAATCCGTGCGTCTTCCTGAAACTTCGCGCCAGGTGGAACTTGGAGATCCCCGCCGCGTCGGCCAGCTCCTCGAGCCCGAAGTTTTCGCAGAAGTGCCTCTCTATAAATTCGCGAGCGCGATTGATTCTGTCCGGCATTTCCGGAGTTTGTTCCATGCTCCCAGCAGCATCGAACGCGATATCGATGATCTTCGCGACAGCGAGTTCCTGCTCAAGCCTGTCGCCTTTTCCTGCTTCCATCCATCGATGGAGTTCGATTAGTCGCGCCGCGCCAGATGGATTTTCGACCTTGGGCCTGGCGAAACGAAGGCCGGAACGGTCGGTAAAGGAACTCACGAGCGTCTCGGGAAGGTAGAAGACCCGATAACGCAGGACCTCGTCGCCAAAAGCGCTGTTCGCGTGGGCCTGATCTGGATTGATCGTGATGATATCGCCAAGGCTCACGTGGTAGGTCTTGCCGTGCGTTTCCAGTGTCTCCGCACCGGATTCGACTGCGCCAATGACGAATTGTTCGTGAATGTGGACGGGGAAGGTGCGTTCTCGATACGCCACGCTGACAAGTTCCAAATCGACATGCTCGGGGCGAAAAAATCGTGCAGGGTGGGTGTCTTGCATCACTGAAGCGAAATGATGGTTAGGTCGAATGTCCAGGACGTGGACGCGGCGGTTGAATTGTTGAATCGTGGCTTATGTCGCAAACAGCATCGCGTCGTCGGCGAAGGCCTTCATCTCCAGCGCATTGCCGCTGGGGTCGCGGAAGAACATCGTGGCCTGCTCGCCCGGCTTGCCCTTGAAGCGCACGGTGGGTTCGATGACGAACTCCACCCCCGCCGCCTGCAGCCGGTCCGCCATGGCTTGCCAGTCATCCATCGTCAGCACGAGGCCGAAATGGGGGACGGGCACCTCCTCGCTATCGACCTTGGTTCGCGCACGGTCGGCAACAAGGCCGGGGGCCTGATGCGCGACTATCTGGTGGCCGTAAAAATCGAAATCTATCCAGTCGTCGCTGCTGCGGCCCTCCGCGCAGCCAAGCACCTCGCCATAGAAGGTGCGGGCGGCATCCAAGTCGTGGACGGGGAAGGCGAGATGGAAGGGGCGCAGGCTCATGGCGTTCGTCTAGCTGCAAAGACGCTCGCCGGAAAGCGGCATCGTTCAGGCTCGACAGCGCGAAGCTGAACCCCTACCGCTGCGCGCCAACACAGGGGACCGGCATGAAGATCATCATCGGCAACAAGAACTATTCGAGCTGGTCGCTGCGCGGCTGGCTCGCGGCCAAGCAGTCGGGCCTTTCGTTCGAGGAAATCATCGTCCCAATGGGCGGCGAGGCGTGGGACGAGTTGAAGCAGGACGGCACCGGCACGCAGCCCTCTCACGGCAAGGTCCCGATCCTGTGGGACGACGAGATCGTGGTGTGGGACAGCCTCGCCATCCTCGAGCACCTGTCGGACAAGGTCGGCCGCGAACGTTTCTGGCCCAAGGACGAGGCCGCGCGCGCCATGGCCCGGTCGATGGTGGCGGAGATGCACAGTTCCTATTTCGCGCTGCGCAGCGAATGCCCGATGAACGTGCGCAAGCGCTTCGACGGGTTCGAGCCGAGCGAGGCATGCAAGGCGGACATCCTGCGCATCCTCTCGCTGTGGGCGGAAGCACGCAGCCGTTTCGGCAGCGGCGGGCCCTACCTGTTCGGCACGTTCGGAGCGGCAGACGTTTTCTTTGCCCCCGTTGTCAGCCGCTTTATCAGCTACCAGATACCTGTCCCCGGCTTCGCCGCCGCCTATATGCAGGCGGTGTGGGAGCACGAATGGATGCAGGGATGGGTCGAAGCATCGGAAAACGAAGAATGGGTCATCGAACATTACGACACCGTGTCCTGACGGCATTCGCGGCGCTGCTCGCACTGCTTCCGGCTCAGGCGCATGCGTGGGGTTTCTTTGCGCATCGCACGACGGCCGAAATCGCCGACGAGAACATCAGCGACGACACGCGCGCCTCCATGCAGCGCCTGTTTGCCGCAGCACCTTTGCTTGCGACACCCGAATGCAAGCTGGAAACCATCGAGGACGCGAGCGTCTGGCCCGATTGCGTGCGCCGGACCCGCTGGCGCTGGGGCTATACCGCCGCATGGCATTACCGCACCGCGCCGGTTTGCGAGGCGTACAATCCGCGCCGCAATTGCTCCGGCGGCAATTGCGTGACGGCGCAGATCGAGCGCAGCCAGCGCCTGCTCGCGGATGAGAGCCTGCCCGCGCATATCCGCCTCGAAGCGCTCGCCTTCATGGTCCACTTCATCGGCGATGTGCACATGCCGCTCCATTCGGGCGACCACGAGGACCGCGGTGGTAATAGTGTCGAGACGGATTACGGCATCGTGCCGGGTCTCAACCTCCACTGGATCTGGGATGGTCCGCTGGCCGAGCGTGCGATTACCTCTGCCGAGGTGCCGCTGGTGCGCCGCTACAGCGCCGAGGAGCGCGCCGATCTTGGTGGCGGAACGCCTGCCGACTGGGGACGCGAGAGCTGGCAGACGAGCCGCGACTTCGTCTATCCCGAGGCCTTCGACCGCCCTGTTTGCGAGGGCGATGACCTGCCCGACGAGACGGCGCTGACGCAGGAAGATATCGAGCGCGCCATCCCTATCTCCCAGCGCCGCGTGACCCAGGCGGGCATCCGCATGGCAGAATATCTCGATGCGGCCTTCGCGCCCGGGCCATTGCCCGAAGAGGAAATCTAGAAAACCGTTCGCATCGAGCGAAGTCGAGATGCCATGCCCCGCGTGTCTCGACTTCGCTCGACACGAACGGAGAGGTGGTCGCTAGGGAACCCTCTTGGTCGGGTAGGGCGTGCCGTCCTTCCGGAAATAGCCATCGGGAGTGAAGACCATGTCGATGTCGGGATATTCGCCCCGGTCGAGCTCGCGGTCGCCGCCGCTGATGGCGAGGAACACGCAAGGCTTGTCGGAGCGATTATGTAAGCGGTGACCGTTCTTCTCGCCCGCAGGCCAGGCAAGGATGTCGCCGGGTCCGACGGGGAACTCGCCCGCGTCCTCGATGAGGATTGCCTCGCCCTGCAGGATGACCACCAGCTCGTCCTGGCCTTCGTGCCAGTGACGCTGCGAGGAATAGGCGCCGGGTTCGAGGACGACATGGCTCGCGCCCAGCTTGGTCAGCCCGCCCACCGGGGCAAGCCGCCGATAATGGCGCCCCGCCACATCCTCGTCATAGGGTGGCGGATAGCCCGTGGCATTGGTCTGGGGGATGGCATCGAGATCGAGCTTGGGCATTGCGACACTCTCCTGCTAGCGGAGCGAATATGACTGAGGTTTTGGAACTCGCCAAGCGCCTGATGGCCGCCGAAAGCGTCACCCCCGCGACCGGCTCCGTATTCGACCGCATGGAAGCGATGCTCGTGCCCTTGGGCTTCGAGGTGACGCGCTTCACCCGCGGTGATGGCGCACAAGGCACGCCCGAAGCGCCGGTCGAAAACCTCTTCGCCATCCGCAAGGGACCGGAAGGTTCGAAACACTTCGCCTTTGCCGGGCATCTCGACGTGGTGCCGCCCGGTGGTGGCTGGGCTTCCGACGCGTTCGAGCCCGAAGTGCGCGGTGAGCTCCTCTACGGGCGCGGCGCGGTCGACATGAAGGGCTCGATTGCCTGCATGGTCGATGCAGTGGCGAATGTCCCGGCCGAAGCGGGCACGATCAGCTTCATCATCACCGGTGACGAGGAAGGGCCTGCGCTCCACGGCACGCGCGCGCTGATCGATTTCATGCGCGAGGCAGGCCACCAGCCCGACATGTGCCTCGTCGGCGAGCCCACCAGCGTCCATCGCCTCGGCGACATGATGAAAATCGGGCGACGCGGCTCGGTCAACATCTGGCTGGAGGTCGAAGGCACGCAGGGTCACGTCGCCTATCCGCACCTCGCCGACAATCCGATCCCCAAGCTGGTCGCCATGCTGGCCGAACTCGACGCGCTGGTGCTCGACGAAGGCAATGACTGGTTCCAGCCCTCCAACCTCGAGATTACCGACCTCGAGGTCGGCAATATGGCGCATAACGTCATCCCGGAAAAAGCCGAGGCGCGCATCTCCATTCGGTTCAACGACACCCATTCGGGCGCTTCGCTGTCGGAGAAAGTCGGCGCGATCGCAGAAAAGCACGGCGGCGTCGCAAAACCGATCATTTCAGGCGAGCCCTTCCTAACCCCGCCGGGCGAGTTCAGCGACATCATTGCCCGCGCGGTGAAGGCGGAAACGGGTGTCGACCCCGAGCCTTCGACCACCGGCGGCACCTCGGACGCCCGTTTCCTGCGCGCCGTATGCCCGGTCATCGAATTCGGCCTCGTCAACGCCACCATGCACAAGCGCGACGAGGCTGTAGCCATCGAGGACCTTTCCACGCTAAGCCGCATCTACGCGCGCATCGCGAAGGACGCGCTGGCATAAGAAAACACGTCTGAGGGGACAGCAATGCTGAGGGTCTGGTTCGAAATTCCACTGTGGCAGCGCGTGTTGACCGCGCTCATCCTCGGCGTGCTGACCGGCTATGCCTGGGGCCCCGAAGCGGAAAGCATCAAGTGGATCGGCGACTTCTTTATCAAGTCGATCAAGATGCTGGTCGTGCCGCTGATCTTCTTCAGCCTCGTCGCGGGCGTTGCCGCGATCGGCGACTTGCGCAAGCTGGGTGCGGTCGGCGGGAGAGCCATGATCCTCTTCATCGTCACCGGCCAGATCGCCGTGTGGCTAGGCCTTGCACTGGGCACTTTCGTCCAGCCCGGAGCAGGCGTCGATACCAGCGCCATCCAGAAGGGCGCGACGCCCGAACCCAACCCGACCACCGCGGTCGACATGATCCTCTCGATCGTGCCCGAAAGCCCGGTACAGGTGATGGCCGATGTGGCGGTGCTGCCGCTCATCGTCTTCTCGCTGCTGATCGGCATCGGCATATTGATGGCGGGTAAGGACGGCGAGCCGGTCCAGAAGATCTTCGATAGCGGCGCGGTGGTGATGCAGAAGGTCACGATGATCGTGATGGAGCTGACCCCCTTCGGCGTGTTCGCGCTGATGGCATGGGTGGCAGGCACGCTCGGCATGGATGCGCTGGTCAGCCTCGCCAAGCTGGTGGGTCTCAACTACCTCGGCTGCCTGCTGATCATCGCATTGATCTACGGCAGCATGATCAAGTTCCTCGCCAAGCTGCCGGTGCGCGACTTCTTCCGCGGCATCGTGGACGCGATGGCGGTGAGCTATTCGACCGCGTCATCGAACGCCACGCTCCCCGTCACATTGCGCTGTGCGGAGCGGAACCTCGGCGTGTCGAACTCGGTCGCGAGCTTCGTCATCGCTCTTGGCGCGACGATCAACATGAACGGCACGGCGATGTATCTCGGCCTCGCCACGCTGTTCGGCGCGCAGATTTTCGGCGTGGATTTGTCGATGGGCGATTACTTCCTCATCTCGATCCTCGCCACGCTGGGCGCAGTCGGCGCGGCGGGCATCCCGGGCGCAGGCCTCATCATGATGGCGCTGGTCTTCGGCGCGGTCGGCGTGCCGCTGGAAACGATCGCCTTCGTCGCCGGTGTCGACCGCATCATGGACATGATGCGCACCACCACCAACGTCAGCGGCGATGCCGCAGTGGCGACCACGGTGGCGGTCATGACCGGCGAGATCGACACTGCCGAGATGATCTCGGCGGACGACGTCTAGCGGCTAGCCCACCGTGCGGCGGTAGAGATGCCATGTCGCATGGCCGAGCACCGGCAGCACGACCAACAGGCCGAGAAAGTACGGCAGGATCGCGGCGAAGAGCGCGACTGCGATCATGACGGCCCATAGCAGCAGCACGGCGAAATTCGCCGACAGCGCCTTGAAGCTGGTGATGATCGCGGTGATGAAATCGACATCGCGGTCGACGAGCATGGGCAGGCTCATCACGGTCATGGCATAGAATATGAAGGCAATGATCGCGCCGATCGCCCCGCCCACGGCAAGCATGGTCAGGCCCATCTGCGAGGTCAGGAACGCCATCCCCTCGCCGAGGCCTGCGGCGGAGGCGAAGATCGCGAAGATCATGTGCGCGATGATCACCCAGAAACTGAAGCCGACGAAAATAATACCGCCCATCAGCAGCAATTGCTCGTCGCCGCGCCCGCGCAGCGCGCCCAAAACGTGGGTCCAGCCCATCGGCAGGCCCTGCTCGAGCCTGCGGCTCACCTCGTAAAGCCCGACAGCTGCGAAAGGAGCGAACAGCGGGAAGCCGGCGACCGCGGCAATCAGCCAGCGCGTCTCTCCGCGGACCATGAACAGGTAGTAGAGGCCGATGCCCACCGCGACGTAGAAGGATGCGAAGAACAGGCCGTATTGCGGCCGCGCCGCGAAGTCGCGCCAGCCCTGTCGCAGGGCCTTTGCCAGGTCGGTTGCCGAAAGGTCGCCGCGGATTCCGGCGGGACCATTGCCAAGCTGCGTTTCCATTCCAATCCTCCCTCGCCGGTAGATTGCCGCAGCGGCTTTCGCTCTTCAAGTGGGCCGGAGCCGCTTATCGCCCCTTCGGCTTCTCCAGTACCTTCTTCCGGTAGCTGCACAGATCGGCGACCTTGCAGCGCCAGCATTCCGGCGTGCGCGCCTTGCAGACATAGCGGCCGTGCAGGATCAGCCAGTGATGCGCGCCGAGGCGGAAGGGCTGGGGCACGCGCTTTTCGAGTTTGGCCTCGACCTGTTCGGGGGTCTTGCCCTTGGCGAGGCCGGTGCGATTGCCCACCCGCAAAATATGCGTGTCGACCGCGAAGGTCTCCTGCCCGAACCAGCAATTGAGCACGACATTGGCGGTCTTGCGGCCCACGCCGGGCAGCCGGACCAAGTCTTCGCGCGTGTCGGGGACTTCGCCGCCATATTCATCGACCAGCAGCTGGCTGAGCAGGATGACGTTCCTGGCCTTGGAATTGAACAGGCCGATGGTCTTGATGTGCTCTTTCAGCCCCTCCTCGCCCAGTTCCAGCATCTGTTCCGGCGTCTCGACCTCGCGAAAGAGCGCGCGGGTGGCTTTGTTTACGCCGACGTCGGTCGCCTGCGCGGAGAGCGCCACGGCCACCACAAGCTGGTAGCAATTGCCGTATTCCAGCTCGGTCTCGGGCGAGGGATTGTCTTCGGCCAGTCGCCGGAAGAACTCGAAAATCTGGTCTTTTGTCATCAGGGACGATGCCTAATCCCGGCGCGCAATATCGGCAAACCCGCGACCAGCCAGACGGCGGAGAATATCACCAGCGGAATGCCGAATTCACCGCTGTCCTGCCAGCCTGCCAGCAGCGGGAGCCAGCAAGTCGCAATTCCGCCGAGCATCGCCGCGAACACCGTGCGCGCCAGCGGGCGGGGCAGTTTGCGCGTCGCCTTCAGCCAGTAGAGCAGGGGCAGGCCGACCAGCGCCGCAGCTGCCAGCAGGAACGGGGCGAAAAAGGCTTCGTCTCCGTGCCAGTAGGCCATGACGTAGCCGCTCACCAGCAGGATGCCGGCGATAAAAATGCCGCTGGAGGCGGCAAAACCCTTCACAATCCGAGCACCTGCTCCATCGTGTAGCGACCTTCCTCGCGGCCTCGCAGCCATTCGGCAGCGCGGATGGCGCCGCGCGCGAAGATCATCCGGTTTTCGGCGCTGTGCGAGAGAGTGATGCGCTCTTCGTTACCTGCGAGGATGACGCTGTGCTCGCCCGCCACCGTGCCGCCGCGCAGCGCCGCGAAGCCGATGGTGCCTTCCTTGCGCGCGCCTGTGTTCCCGTCGCGCCCGCTTTCCTTGTTGTCCTCCAGCGAGATGCCACGCCCGTCAGCCGCCGCCTCGCCCAGCAGCAAGGCAGTGCCCGAAGGTGCGTCGACCTTGCGGCGGTGATGCATCTCGACGATTTCGATGTCCCAGTCGCTGTCGAGCCGCTTCGCCGCCTCGCGCACGAGATGGGCGAGCAGCGTCACGCCGAGCGAGGTGTTTCCGGTCTGGAGCACGGCGATGTCCTGGGCCGCGCGGTCGATGGCCTTGTGGTGCGCCTCGCCGAGACCGGTCGTGCCGATGACGATGGGAATGCCTGCCTTCACCGCTGCATCGAGATTGGTCTGGAGCGCGGAGGGGGCGGAGAAATCGACCAGCACGTCGGAGACGGCGGCCAGCTTTTGCACATCGTCGCCCTTGTCCGCGCCGCCCGAATAATCGTGGCCGGATTCGTCGATGACATCGCGCAGCGCCTTGCCCATCGCCCCGTCGCTGCCGACCACACCAATATTTGCCATTGTCTTTCCTTCGCTTCGCGTGGTTCATGGCGGCTATGACAGATATCCGCAACATCGTCGTCCTGACGGGCGCAGGGATTTCCGCCGAGAGCGGCATCGACACCTTCCGCGATGCAGGGGGACTGTGGGAGCAGCACCGGGTGGAGGATGTCGCCACGCCCGAAGGCTTCGCGCGCGACCCGGACCTCGTTCAGCGCTTCTACGACGCGCGGCGCGAGGCGGTGCAGAAGGTGAAGCCCAACGCCGCACACGAGGCGCTGGCGAGGCTGGATGCGGAGTGGGAAGGCGACCTCCTCATCGTCACCCAGAATGTGGACGACTTGCATGAACGCGCCGGGGCGAAACGCGTCCTGCACATGCATGGCGAATTGCTGAGCGCGCTGTGCTCGGCCTGCGAGGCGCGGCATTCATGGAGCGACACCTTGTTCGACCAGCCCGCCTGCCCGGGATGCGGCGAGCAGGCGCTCAGGCCCGATGTCGTCTGGTTTGGAGAGATGCCTTACGAGATGGAGCGCATCTACACCGCCCTGCGCCGCGCGGACCTGTTCGTAAGCATCGGCACTTCGGGCGCGGTCTATCCCGCAGCAGGCTTCGTGCGCGACGCGCGCGAGTACGGCGCGCGCACGCTCGAACTCAATCTGGAGCGCGGCGAGGGTTCCTACTGGTTCGATGAAAGCCGACAGGGCCTGGCAAGCCACCTGGTGCCGGATTGGGTGGCAAATTTACTCGCCGGTTAAATTCCCAGATCGGGTGTGTTTTGTTCTTCTCATACGCGTCCTGTCAGAACAGGAAGCCGTCGGTACTCGTTATCTCTCCCGCAAGATTGACGGTCAGGTCTGCGACAAGATCGCCAGCGAGATAGACGTTGAGAACGGTCGTCCCCGATCCATCATAGGTCAAGGTGAACTGATCGCTGGTGCCATCAGCGTTCTCTACGAAGGTAAGCGATTCCGAGATCAGGCGTAGCTCGATCCGGTCACCCTCGCTGGCATTGAAATCGGTGATAGTGTCGACGCCGTCGACCAGGTTGGAGCCTGACAGGTCGATAAACTCGAACATGTCTGCGCCAGCACCGCCAGTGATGGTGTCGGTCCCTGCATCGCCTCGAATGTAATCGTCACCCGCCCCGCCGATGAGGATGTCGTCGCCATTGCCTCCGGTAATCAGGTCGTTGCCAGCGCCGCCCTCGGCATAGTCATCGCCGTCACCTGCATAGATACGGTCGTTGCCATCGCCGCCATCTATGGTGTCGTTACCACCATTGCCCGACATGACATCGTCACGTTCGGTACCGACCCAGATATTATCTACATCGCGCCGATCGTAATAGGATTTGCCTTGAGCGCCCTTGTCAGGACCGCCTCCAGAGCCGCCGCCACCGTTACCACCTTTTGGCATGCCAATGCCTCCTCTTCGCCAATCGTTTTGCGACTCGCTACTCGATCCATGCAATGCCTGGATCCGGATTCATTGAATTCACTGCTCTTTCTGGCAGCGCACACTTCTATAGACCATTTCCCGTCACAAGTCAGCAGTCAGGTCATTGGCCGCCACTGTTCGAACACCCCTTGCATTCCGGGTCCTTGGCAATCGTGAATTGCCGCATGCCGGGTTTCATCCCGTCGAGGAGGTTGACCCGGCTCCATTGCGGGTCGCCATAGGCGCTTGACCCATCGAGCAGCACGCGGATGGCGTGGAGCGAGGCGAAGGTGGCGACCCAGCCGGCCATGGCGCCCAGCATGCCGTCCTCGGCGCAGGTGTCGCAATCGTCCGCATCGAAGGCATCGCCAACGAAGCAGCGGTAGCAGGCCTCGTCCGGCAAGTGCCCCGCGAAGGCCCCGACCTGACCTTGGAAACGGCCCACGGCGGCGGAAAGCAGCGGTACGCTTGCCTTCACACAGGCATCCGAAACCGCGAGGCGGGTGGCGAAATTGTCGGTGCCGTCGAGGACGAGGTCCGCGCCCTCAACCAGCGTGGCGGCGCGGGCCGCATCGATGCGGCGGTCGCTGATTTCGACCTCGAGCAAGGGGTCGAACAGCTTCACCCAGCGCTTGGCAGAAACCGCCTTGCCGTGGCCGATATCGCGCTCGTTATAGAGCGTCTGGCGCTGGAGGTTGCTGGCATCGACCTTGTCGTCGTCGACCAGCGTCAGCTTTCCGATACCTGCCGCGGCGAGGTACTGGAGGGCAGGGCTGCCGATACCGCCGAGACCGACCAGCACGAGGTGCTTTCCCGCCAGCGCGGCCTGACCCGCGCCGCCCACTTCGGGCAGCACGATATGGCGCGCGAACCGCTCGAGCCTGTCTTCGCCAAGCATCGTCATTGGGGCGTTTCTTCCGGCCGGCGCTCCTTGCGGAAGCCGTGCATGCCGTTCCACCACTGCAGGCCGATGACCGCGCCTTTGGATGGCTGGAGCAGGCCGATCAGCATCACGATGGCGACCGGGATGATGATGGCGAGCAGCATCCACGCCGACAGCGCAAAGCCGGTGATGAGCGCGATGATGACCGGCGCCAGCAAATGCCCGGTCACGAAGATGCCGATATAGGCGGGCAAGTCGTCGGCGCGCTGGCCCGAGATGTCGAGCCCGCAATGCGCGCAATTATCGACCGGTTTCAGCCACTTGCGGAACAATTTGCCCTCGCCGCAGCGCGGGCAGCGGCACAGCGTGCCGCGCCACAGGGTCTGCCAGATACCGGCGGGAAGCTCGTAAGGCTTGGTGGACAGGCTCATGGACAGCCTGTTGGCAGCATGTTGGCAAACTGTCGACAGGCCTCTGCGATGGACCTGTCGAACAGCGCTCCCCCTCAGCGTGAGTGCGAACCGAAGGGCTGGGGTGTTCTCTTAGCTTTCGAGCTGGCGTAGCAGGCTGCGCACATCGCCGTCCATGTCGGCATCGCGCTGGCGCAGGTCCTCGATGAGGCGCACGGCGTGGATGACGGTCGAATGGTCGCGGCCGCCGAACTTACGGCCGATTTCGGGATAGCTGCGCGGGGTCAGCACCTTGGAAAGGTACATCGCCACCTGGCGCGGACGCACGACGGCGCGGGCGCGGCGCTTGCTGCTCATTTCCGAGCGGTCGATGCGGTAGAACTGGCACACGGTGCGCTGGATCTCGTCGATCGTGATCCGGCGGCGGTTGGCCGAAAGGATATCGGTCAGCTGCTCTTCGGCGAGCTGGAGCGAGACTTCCTGTCCCGTCAGCTGCGCGTAAGCGATGAGCTTGTTGAGACCGCCGACCAGTTCACGCACGTTGCGCGTGATGGTGCGGGCGAGGAAGTCGAGCACGTCCTCGGGTACGGCCAGCGGCGCGAATTTCGACAGCTTGGAATGCAGGATCTTCTTGCGCAGTTCGATATCGGCCGGCTGGATGTCGGCGACGAGACCCATCGAAAGGCGCGAGAGAAGGCGCGGTTCGACACCGTCCAATGCCTGCGGGGCGCGGTCGGCGGCAAACACCAGTCGCTTGCCTTCGGCGAGCAGCGCATCGATCGTGTAGAGCAGTTCTTCCTGCGCCGATGCCTTGCCGATGATGAACTGGATATCGTCGACCAGCAGCAGGTCGAAGCTGCGCAGGCGGGCCTTGAATTCGATCATCCGGTTGGCCTTCAGCGCCTGGACGAATTCGACCATGAAACGCTCGGCGCTGCAGTAGAAGATGCGGCTGCGGCTGTGCGTCTGCAGGAAGGTGTGGCCGATGGCGTGCAGCAGGTGCGTCTTGCCCTGGCCGGTGGCGGCCTTGAGGTAGAGCGGGCTGAACTGCGGCTTCTCGGTCGCGGCCATGCGCTGCGCGGCGTTGAAGGCGAGGATGTTGGCTTCGCCCGTCACGAAAGCGGCGAAGGTCAGGCTGGCGTCGAGACCCACCGACGAGGTGAAACCGGCATCGCCGAGCGTGTCGGCACCGATCGCCATCATCGAGGTGTCGGCATCGTTGGCAGCGCGGCGGCCGTCATTGTGGAGGCGAAGGTCGGCGACCTGGCGGCGGCCCGGGTGGACCGAGATGGCCACCTTGCGCACTTCGCTGCGAGCGATCTTCCATGCCAGGCTCAGGCGGTCCGCAAAGCGGTCCTTGACCCAGTTGGCGCTGAATTCGGTCGGCAGGAAGAGGTCGAGCGTGCCGGTTTCGGCATCGATCTTGCCCAGCTGGATCGGCTTGATCCACTGGCTGTGGAGCTGGTGACCCAGGTCCTTGCGCAGACCCTGGCTGATATCAGCCCAGTCTGCGGCCAGGTTCACCGCATCAAGATCTTCCATTTCGTCAGTTGCCTTCCGCTTGCCCGAAGGGCCGCCCAATTTGGTCATTGTTCTATAATCCCCCCGACGGCCCACAAGGCCGCCACCACTCTAGTCGCTTCGAAGGAGGGTAGGCACGGCTCCGCCCTGCCCCGGAATCAGTCGATTCACGGGTGGTCCCTCCCCTTGGCCATCGATGTGAAAACCCGGGCTGTCCCCCCCGGGCATGACCATTGTGTAAGTCGCTCTCGGGATGAGTCGCAAGGGGGATAACTGTAAAAAACCTGAAATATACTTGTTGACTCGCCCCTATGCCGCAGCCTTCCGTTCATGTGTTTGGAATCACGGGAAATTCACTTGAGGGAGGGTGCGAATCGCGAGTTTCCCTACACTTGCAGCCGATGGCAACGGGCGTTGCATTGCGATGCGCAACCCAAACGGTTCCAAAACAGCACAGCCAAAGCAAAAGGGGCCGCCGCTAAATGCGACGACCCCTTTCAGAATCGCATGTCCGGCGCGCGGCCGGAGCCGAATCAGAGCGCGGCGACGCGCTTGCTCAGACGGCTGAGCTTACGCGATGCGGTGTTCTTGTGCATCACGCCGCGAGCGACACCGCGAGCCAGTTCGGGCTGGGCGTCCTTGAGCGCGGTCTGTGCGGCGTCCTTGTCGCCGGCTTCGCAGGCGGTTTCCACCTTCTTCACGAAACCGCGGATGCGGCTCATGCGCGCACCGTTGATTTCGGCGCGGCGGGTGTTGCGACGGATGCGCTTCTTGGCTTGCGGCGTATTGGCCATATCTGTCCTCAATGCGGGCCGCGGCAAAGAGCGGCGAAAATTCTGGTTGGGCGTGTCGAAAAAGGCGGGTGTACCGCCGGAAAGCGGCGCACTTAGCCATGAACCCCCGAATCGTCAAGCAAATCGTCGAGCGAAAGCGGAACCGGCTGCAGCGCGCCTGTGTTGCCCCTATATGGGATTTCGCCCACGAAAGGACAAGCCGTGACGGAAAAGCTCGAAATGACCGAAGAAGAATGGCGCGCAAGGCTCTCGCCAGAGCAATACCACGTGCTGCGCGAGAAGGGTACCGAGCGGGCCTTCACCGGCAAGTACGACAAGAACAAGGCGGATGGTGAATATCACTGCGCTGCCTGCGGCCAGCTCCTGTTCGAAAGCTCCGACAAGTATGAAAGCGGCTGCGGCTGGCCCAGCTTCACGGCCCCTGCCGATGGCGAGGTGGTCGAAGAACACCGCGACACCAGCCACGGGATGATTCGCACCGAGGTCGTCTGTTCGAAATGCGAGGGGCACCTTGGCCATGTCTTTCCCGACGGGCCGGGCGAGACGGGGCTGCGCTATTGTATCAATTCCGCCGCGCTCGATTTCGAGCCGGAGGATTGAGCCGGCAATTTTCCCGGCGACGCATGAACGTTCACCCGAGGTTCCATCTCGCCATGACAGATTGTGGCAGATATAGGGCACCGCAATTCGTCACGAGGGAAATGCCAGCGAATGGATAAGAGAGGCAGCCGCCGCAAAAGCTCGAAGCGCGCCGCACGCGCAGCGCGGGCCGAGGCGGAGGGCAAACGCGATTACAGCCGCGTCAAAACCTGGTTCAAGCGGATCGCCCTGTGGGGAGGCGGGGTGGCGGTCCTCGGGCTCGTATTCCTTGCCATTGCGGTCGCTTTCGCCGCGCGCTCGCTGCCGAGCTATTACCAGCTCAAGGCAACCCAGAACGCACAGACCATCGTCGTGCGCGCGCGCGACGGTTCGGAACTGGTCGAGCTCGGGCCCAGCTACGGCAAGTGGATCACCTCGGATGAAATTCCGCAGGTGATGAAGGACGCAATGATCGCGACCGAGGACAAGCGCTTCCATTCGCATTTCGGCGTCGACCCGGTTCGCCTGACCGGCGCGGTTATCGAGGGGATAACCGGCGAGCGTTCGCGCGTGGGTGGTACTTCGACCATCAGCCAGCAGCTGGCGCGCAACGTCTTCCTCAATTCCAACCGCACGCTTGACCGCAAGCTGCGCGAGGCGGTGCTGGCGATGGCGCTCGAATGGAAGTTCTCGAAGGACCAGATCCTCGAGCTCTATCTCAACAAGGTCTATTTCGGCGGCGGTGCCTATGGCATCGATTCGGCGAGCCGGAAGTTCTTCAGCCATCCCGCAACCGAACTCTCGGTCGCCGAGGCCGCGATCATCGCCGGTCTGGTGAAGGCACCCAGCCGCTATTCGCCCACCGCCGATGTCGATGCCGCCGTGGGCCGTGCCGGCGTGGTGCTGAGCCTGATGCGCGAGCAGGGCAAGATTTCCGCAAGCGAAGCGCGGGTCGATGTCTCTGCGGTCAAGCTGAAGCAGGAAACCGGCACCAATTCGGTGCGCTATTTCACCGACTGGGCGCTGCCGCAGCTCGACCTGCTGCTGCCCGAGACTTTCGAACCGATCGAGGTCTGGACCACGCTCGACCCCGGCATGCAGAAGGCCGCAACCGCTGCCGTTGCCGGCAATGCACCCGAAGGCGCACAGGGCGCGCTGGTCAGCCTCGACCGCGACGGAGCGATCCTCGCGCTGGTCGGCGGGACCGATTACGTCGAGACCAATTACAACCGCGCCACCAATGCGCTGCGCCAGCCGGGCTCGAGCTGGAAGCTGTTCGTCTACCTCGCCGCGCTGGAAGCAGGCTACACGCCCAACGACCGCGTGGTCGATACGCCGGTTTCGATCGGCGGCTGGAGCCCCAAGAACTCCAACGGCCGCAATATCGGCGAGACGAACCTGCGCACCGCCTTCGCCTATTCGATCAACACGGTCGCGGCGCAACTGGGCAACGAGGTCGGCTTCAGCGCCGTGGCCTCGATGGCGCGCCGCTTCGGCATCACCACGCCGATCAACACCTATCCGGCGATGGTGCTGGGTTCGAACGAGGTGCGCCTGCTCGACATGACCCGTGCCTTTGCCGCGGTCTCGGCTGGTGGGGCTTCGGTGGAGCCTTACGGCATCGTCAAGGTAACGACCGGCGATGGTGAACTGCTCTACCAGCACGAGCGTGCGCGCAGCACGCAGCTGGTGCCCGACCATGTCGCGCGCGGCATTACCGACCTGCTCCAGACTGCCGTGCAGACGGGCACGGGCCGCGCTGCGCAGATCGGTCGCCCGGTAGCGGGCAAGACCGGGACCACCAGCTCGAACAAGGACGGCTATTTCGTCGGCTTCTCCAGCGGTGTGACCACCGGCGTGTGGATGGGCCGCGACGACAACAAGCGGGTCGGCGGCCTGCAGGGCGGACGCGCTCCGGCGCAGGCCTTTGCCGCCTTCATGCGCTATGCCGTGAAGGACCGTCCGGTCGAGGAATTCGATACCGAACTGCAGCTGCCCGAATGGCAGATGGACGAGGAAGACGACTTCTTCTTCGGCGATCCCGACGACTATTACTATATCGACGAGCAGGGCAATCTCATCGAGCCCGGCCGCAATGACGAGCCGGGTGGAGCGCTGCCACCGCAGGGCGGCGAGGACGGCTTTGGCAGCGAAGACGGCATGCGTCCGCGCCAGCAGGGCCAGCCTGCGCGCGTACCGGGACAACGTCAGCCCCCGACCGGTCGCGGGGCCGATGGCGCACCGCAAGCCATCGACGATGACTTCCTCGACGGTGTCATAGGACGCGACCGTCCACGGCCTTCGCCGACGGCCACGCGATCGCCGGACTAGGTCAGACGCCCGGCCAAACAAAAAGCCCACCCGGCGCGAACCGGGAGGGCTTTTTCGTATCTGCCGGAGCGGTAGTGCTTAGCGCATGCGCACCGCAATATAGCTCGGGCTGCCGCCACGACGCTGGACCCGCAGCAGGACCGCGTCGCGGTCGTCTGCCTGCGCGCCGCGAATGGTCTTCTCGAGGTCTGCCACCTCGACCACCGGGCGATAGTTGGCGGTCAGGATGATGTCGCCGCGGCGCAGGCCCTTGCGTGCTGCGTCGGAGTTCTGGTCGACCGATGCGACCACCAGGCCGCGCGTATCGGCATCGGCACCCAGCTGGCGCGCGATGGTCGCGGTCAGCGGCAGCACCTGAAGTCCAAGGCTTTCCTCGATGACGGCATTGTCGCTCGGCGCCATGTCGTCTTCGGGTTCGGCATCGGGGTCGAACATCTGGTTCTGCCGGATTTCATCCTCGCTCGGACGCTTGCCGACAGTCACATTGATGCGGCGGCGATCGCCATCGCGGATGATCTCGACCGGGATCGTCGTGCCCGGAGCGACATTCGCGACGAGGTAGGACAACGTCTGGTCGGGCGTGACTTCGCGGCCATTGACCGAAAGCACGATATCGCCCGGCTGGATACCGGCGCGTGCAGCAGCTTCACCCGGCTGCACCATCTGGACGATCTCGCCGCGGTTGCGGCGCAGGCCGAGCGAGGAGGCGACATCGTCGCTCACCGGCTGGATCTGGATGCCGAGATAGCCGCGCTCGATTTCGACCCCGCGGACCAGCATGTCGACGATGGGAGCCGCCGTCTCTGCGGGAATGGCAAAGCCGATACCCACGCTGCCTCCGGTGGGCGAGATAATGGCGTTGTTCACGCCGATCACATTGCCCTGCATGTCGAACAGCGGACCGCCCGAATTGCCGCGGTTGATGGCGGCATCGGTCTGGAGATAACGGTCGTAGGCCCCGCCGCCGGCGCTGCGCAGCACGCTCGAGACGATACCGCTCGTCACCGTGCCGCCAAGGCCGAAGGGGTTGCCGATGGCAATCACCCAGTCACCCACGCGGGCCTGGGCGGAATCGCCGAACTTCACGAAGGGGAAGGGCTCGCGGCGGCTGACCTTGAGCACGGCGAGGTCCGACTGCGGGTCGGTGCCGACAAGCTCTGCCTCGTATTCGTTGCCATCGGGCAGGGTGACGGTGATTTCCGTGACCGAGCCGCGCCCGTTGGGGCTGACGACGTGGTTGTTGGTGACGACATAGCCATCTGCCGAAATCAGGAAGCCCGAACCCAGCGACTGGCCTTCGCGGAACTGGGGCTCGGCATCCTGTTGCTGTCCGCGGCGCTGGTTGAAGAGGCCTTCAAAAGGCGTACCGGCGAAGGGATTGCCACCGCTGGACTGTACTTCGATGCGCTGACGGGTGGAGATATTGACCACCGCCGGCTGCAATTGCTCGGTCAGGTCTGCGAAGCTCTCCGGCGCACCGGCGCGCGGGACGACCCGGGCCATTTGCGAATCGTCGTTCTGGGCGACCTGCGCTCCGGCCGGGAACCCGGCGAGGGAAAGGGCGGCACCACCCGCAAGCAGGGTGGCGGTTACGGAATAGGCATATCGCACTGGTTTCACGTCCTCTTCAACAATCCTCTTGTGTCGTCCGCTTGTCGGCACACGAAATAGCTATGCGCCCGCGCGCCTGCGGTTCCGCGTGTCAGACTGCGGCCACGCGCTTAATGCGCCTTGAACGGGCAGGGTGAACTGCCCGGCCAATCGACGAATGGTCAACGACGCCCGCGGAACTGCTGCAGGTATTCATTGTCCGGCGACAGGATGATGCTGCTTTCCGCATCGCCATTCTCACCCGAGAAGGTCGCGTCGTAGCTCTGCATCGCGCGGTAGAAGTCGTAGAAACTCGCGTCCTTGCCGAAGCTTTCGGCATAGATACGCGCGGCTTCTGCATCGGCTTCTGCCCGGATGATGCGTGCGTCACGGCCGCCCTGTGCGCGGATGGTCCGCGCCTCGCGCTGACGGTCCGATTCCATGCGCGTGAAGGCCGATTGCAGCGGTGCTTCGGGCAAATCGGTGCGCGTAATCTGAACATCGACCACCTCGGCTCCGTATTGCGCAGCCTGGCGATCGAGATTGGCGCGTACGTTCTGCAGGGCAGAGCCGCGTTCGGCAGTCAGCATCGCCTGGAAGGTGCGGCGGCCCAGTTCCTGACGCAAAACCGAGTTCAGGATGGGCTCGAGCGCGGCGCGAACGCCATCGGTGGAACCGGCACGCTCGACCATGCGAACGGGGTCGGTGATGCGGAAGCGGGCATAGGCGTCCACCAGCAGGCGCTGCTGGTCGTTCGAAAGCACTTCCTGGTTCGACATTTCGAGGTCGAGCAGGCGGCGCTCGATCCGCACGACGCGGTCGAAGAAGGGGCGGCGCAGGTAGAAGCCGGGACCTTTCTCGCCGTCGGGCGTATTGACCGTGCCGACCGGTTCACCGGTACGCACGATGACGACCTGTTCCTCTTCCGGCACGACATAGGCGCTCAGCATCAGGCCGACGATGAGCAGGCCCACGGCGATGAAGGTCAGGCGGTGGTCTTCCCAGATACGCTGCATCTTACTGTCCTCCCGGCGCGGTGGCTGTGGCGACGGGCGCTGGTTGCTGCGCGCGTTTGCGAATTTCCGGAAGCGGCAAATAAGTCGTCACGCCATCGGTTTCCACGATGGTCTTGTCGGTCTTCGAAAGCACGCGCTCCATGGTCTCGTAATAGAGTCGCTGGCGGGTGACCTCTGGTGCGAGGCGATACTGCTCGTAGACCTTGTCGAAGGCCTCGGCCTCACCCTGCGCCTGTGCGAGCACCTGCTGGGCATAGCCCTGCGCCTGGTTGCGCGCAGCGTCAGCGTTTTGCTCGGCGACCTGCACGTCGCGGAAGGCGTCGACCACCTGGCTGGGCGGGTCGGCCTTTTCGATTTCGACACCCAGCACGCGGATGCCGGCCTGGTAGCGGTCGAGCGTATCCTGCATGCGGGTCTTCACGTCCTGCTCGATGGCAGCACGGCCCTGGCCCGAGAAGGTCTCGTCGAGTTCCTTTTCCGCAACCGCGGCACGCATGGCAGCCTCGGCGACTTCATTGACCGTCTCTTCGGGGTCGACGACGCGGAACTTGAAGGATTCGAGATCCTTGATGTTCCAGCGCACGATGTAGCTCAAATCGACGAGGTTCTGGTCCCCGGTCAGGATGAGCTTGGCCTGGCTGTCATTGCCGGGAATCTGGATGGGGCGAACCCCTTCGACATTCTCCACATCGACGGTTTCGAGCGGGAAGGGCATCGAAAGCTGGAGGCCGCTGTCCATGGTGCGGTTGTAATCGCCGAGCCGCTTCACCACCGCCTGTTCCTGCGGGCCGATGAGGTGGACGCTGGTCGCAAGCAGGCCGAGGCCGATGATACCGACCACCAGTACCGGGAACCAGCTCTTGCCGCCGGGCCGCTGGGGCATGCGGAAGCCGCCGCCCGGGCCGCCACCGCCGCCGCGGCGACGCTGTTCGGGGCCGCGATGCTTGAAGATGTCCTCGATATTGGGACCGCGCTTGCCGTCCCCGCCACCGGAAGGCGGCAGCCACGGGTTGCGCGGGCCGTCGGACTTGCCGCCGCTACCGCTGGTGTTGTCGTCTCCGGAGCCGGAGGAGCCATCGCTGCCTCCGCCCCATGGATTTTTTCCTGCCATTGCCAGGCGAACCCCGTCCAAAATTCTCATGACACTCCTTATAGGAAGCCTTCGCGGGAAAAACAGGGGTTGCGGCGCGCTTTTCGATGCTACAGCAGCGCGACACATGAGCCGCACCGATTTTTCCGCCGATTTGCCGCCCGAAATTGCCCCTCTCGTCACAGGCAGCGTCCTGAACGAGGGCCGCGCCACCGTGGTCATCGATGCAGGGCCGATACCGGTCGCCCAGCGCGCCAAGGTGGAAGAGGCCGTGAAAGCTGCCGTCGGAAGCCGCGCCGATGTCGATGAAGTGCGCGTGGTGATGACCGCGGAACGCAAGGGACCGCTGATCGTCGCGGTCGGCTCGGGCAAGGGCGGGGTGGGCAAGTCGACGCTTACCGCCAACCTCGCCATCGCGCTTGCGAAGAAGGGCGTGAAGGTCGGGCTGGTCGACGCCGATATCTACGGCCCCTCGCAGCCGGTTATCTTCGGCACGCAAGGCCAGAAGCCTCAGGCCGAGGGCAACAAGCCCATTCCCCTGGACAGCAAATACGGGGTGCCGCATCTCTCGATGGGGCACCTCGTTGCCCCGGGCAAGGCGCTGGCATGGCGCGGGCCGATGGCGGCGGGGGCGCTGGGACAGCTGGTCGAGGCACATTGGGCGGCCGACACCGAAGTCCTCCTCATCGACCTGCCGCCGGGCACAGGCGATGTGCAGCTGACCATGGTGCAGAAATTCAAGCCCGCGGGCGCGGTGCTGGTCTCCACTCCGCAGGACCTCGCGCTCATCGACGCGGCGCGGGCAGGGCAGCTGTTCGATACCGCTGGCGTGCCCATCATCGGTCTGGTCGAGAATATGTCGGGCTATGCCTGCCCGTCTTGCGGCGAGGTGTCCGATCCCTTCGGTGCTGGCGGTGTCGAAGCGGCGGCCGAGAGACTCGAACTTCCCTTCCTCGGGCGCATCCCGCTCGACATGGCAATCCGGCAGGGCAGCGACGCGGGCGAACCTCCCGCAGCCGGTGACGGCGCGATGGCCGAACCCTTCCTCGCAATTGCCGACAAGGTGCAGGCATGGATATCGGCGAGAAGCTGAAGGATCTTCCGGTATCGCGCCGCAAGCTGATGGTCGGCGCGGCGGCGGGGGGCGGGCTGCTCCTCGCGTGGAAGCTGTGGCCGCGCAGCTACGCCAGCCCGCTGGTCGCGCGCGAGGGCGAGCAGGCATTCGGCGGCTGGCTGACCATCGGCCGCGACGGGGTGGTGACAGTCGCCGTGCCGCAACTCGAAATGGGGCAAGGTATCGGAACGGTGCTGGCGCAAATCGCCGCGACCGAACTCGGCGCTGACTGGCGGCAGGTTGGTATCGAGCCGGTACCGCCAGCTGGCTTCTTCGCAAACCTGCCGCTGGCTGCCGAATGGTCGCCACTGTGGGAAGGCTGGCTGGGCGGCGGCGACGATGTCGAGGACAGTGCGGTCGGCAAGTTTGCCCGTAGCAATGACTTCACCGTGACGGCGGCAGGCACCAGCCTCGCCGCCTACGAACAGCCCTTGCGCGAAGCCGCCGCAGCAGCACGAGACATGCTGGCGCAGGCCGCGGCAGAACGCTGGGATGTCGAGCCCGAGGAATGCCAAGTCGCCGAGGGCTTCGTCATCCATAGCGGAAAGCGCCTGTCCTTCGGGGAGCTTGCCGCCGAGGCCGCCGAGTTCGATCTGCCCGACCCGCCACCCTTGCGTCCCATGCCCGCCTTCGAAGAGCCGCTGGCAGGCGAAGGCGACGCGCCGACGCTGTTCCCGCGGCTCGACTTGCCCTCGAAGGTCGATGGCAGCCATGTCTTTGCTGCCGACATCCGCCTGCCCGGCATGGTCTTCGCCTCCATCCGGCACGGGCCGACCGGCTTGCCCGAACTCCTCCGCTTCAGCGAGCGTGCGATTGCGAACACGCGCGGGCTGGTCGCGGTGGTGAAGTCGAAGCGATGGATTGCGGCTGTCGCTGAAAGCTGGTGGATTGCCGACCGGGCGCTGGCTAAAATGCGGCCCGAGTTTACCGGGCCGGGTGCGCTCGAGCAGGTTCTCCTCGAAACCGATATGGAATTCGCGGTCGAGCAGCTTGAAGAGAACTCCGAGCGTATCGACACGGTGGGCGAGCCCGATGCCATGCTCGGCACGCCCACGCTTGTGCGGCGCTTTACGGTTGCGCCCGCGCTCCACACCCCGCTCGAGACCGCCAGCGCCACGGCACGTTTCGCCGACGGGCGGCTGGAATTGTGGATGGCTTCGCAGGCTCCCGCTGCCGCGCGCGATGCAGCGGCGAAGGCCATCGGTATCTCGCCGTCGGACGTCGTTATCTATCCCGTGCCCGCCGGCGGCAGCTTCGATGCGCGGCTGGAAAAGCAGCACGCCATCGAGGTCGCACAGATTGCCGCCGAAGTGGGTCGCCCGGTACAGCTGACATGGTCGCGCCCGCAGGACATGGCCGCCGTCCCCCCGCGCGCACCGGTGCAGGCGGAGATATCCGCCACACTCGGCCCGCAGGCGCAGGTCTCGGCATGGCGCGCGCGCATCACCACGCCCTCGTGGATGCGCGAGGCGGGCCACCGCCTGTTCGATAATTACACACCTGAAGCTGCCCAGCGCGAAAGCCGCGGCGAGGCCGACCCCTTCGCGGTGCAGGGTGCGCTGCCACCATACGGCATTGCCCACGTCGCGGTTGAGCACAATCCGGCCAGCATCAAGCTTCCGGTCGGGCGTATGCGCGGCGGGGCTTCCGCCTATACCGCTTTCTTCACCGAGTGCATGGTCGACGAACTCGCGCGCATGGCGGGCCGCGACCCGTTTCTTTACCGCATGGCGATGCTCGGGCAGGCGCCGCGCCTTGCCGAGGTGCTGCGCCGCGCCACGCGTCTCGGCGATTGGGACGGCGCGCAATCGGGCTCGGGCGAGGGCATTGCCGGTGTTCGCATGGGAAGCGACCCGGCGACCGCAGGCTATATCGGCTGCGTCGCGCATGTCCGCCGCGGCGAGGGCGGGATACGGGTCGAGCAACTGAGCGCAGTGGTCGACATCGGACGCATCGTGAACCTCGACATCGCGCGCCAGCAAATCGAGGGCGGGCTGGTCTACGGCATGGGCCTCGCGCTCGGAGCTCCGCTGACCTACGAAAGCGGCCACCCCGTCCCGCGCACGCTCGGCGATATGCGACTGCCACGCCTTGCCGACATGCCCGATATGCTCATCGACTTCGTTCAAAGCGATGCAGAACCTTTCGACCCGGGCGAACTGGGCACGGCCGTCGTCGCGCCCGCGCTCGCCAACGCACTCTTTGCCTTGACGGGAGAGCGTTCATACCGTCTCCCGCTGACCCCATGACGTGGCAGCCGCAAAACCTTCCCGCCGACCACCCTCCCGTCAAAACGGGCAAGGTGGGCGTGCTCGTCGTCAATCTCGGCACACCCGAGGCGCCTGAGCCGGGGCCGGTGAAACGCTACCTCGCCGAGTTCCTGTCCGACCGCCGCGTGGTCGAAATTCCGCCCATCGCCTGGCAGCCCATCCTGCGTGGCATCATCCTCAACACGCGGCCCAAGAAGAGCGCGCATGCCTATAGCCAGGTGTGGACCGAAGAAGGCTCGCCGCTCGCGGTCATCACCCGCCAGCAAGCCGAGGCCATGCAGGCGCGGCTGGGCGAGGGTGTCACGGTCGACTGGGCGATGCGTTACGGCAATCCCTCCATCCCCGACCGGATGCAGGCGCTGATGGACAAGGGCTGCGAGCGCATCCTGCTCGCGCCGCTCTATCCGCAATATTCGGGCGCCACGACCGCGACGGTTGTGGACAAGGCTGCGGACAAGCTGCGGACAATGCGTTGGCAAGCTGCGCTGCGGACATTGCCGCCCTATCACGACGACCCCGCCTATATCGATGCGCTGGAGGCCGACCTCACGCGCCAGCTCGACGCGCTCGACTTCGCGCCCGAGGTGCTGCTGTTGAGCTTCCACGGCATGCCCGAGCGCACGCTGCATCTTGGCGACCCCTATCACTGCCATTGCATGAAAACTTCGCGGCTGTTGCAGGAACGACTGGCGGGCAGGGACCTGCGCATCCGCACGACCTTCCAGTCGCGTTTCGGGCGGGCCAAGTGGCTCGAACCGGCAACCGACACGGTCATCGGCGAGGAAGGCGCGAAAGGCACCAAGCGCATGGCCATCGCCGCACCGGGCTTCTCCGCCGATTGCCTCGAAACGCTGGAAGAACTCGCCATCCAGGGGCGCGACCAATTCATCGAGGAGGGCGGCGAGCAATTTGCCGCGCTTTCCTGCCTCAACGCCTCCGATGCCGGGCTCGCAATGCTCGAGACGCTGCTGCGCCGAGAGTTATCCGGCTGGATTTAGATTGCTAATTGCCACTTAACTATTGGCTTGGCATAACCGGGTCATGGCAACACTCGCAGCGCACGACCCCATCCCGACCCACTGGAAAGAGGGCGCCCCCTCGGACGACGAGCTCGCCCATATCCCGGGCGAGGGCGGCTGGCCGCTGGTTGGCAATACGCTCAAGATGCTCAAGGACCCGCACGCCTTCACCCGGCGCATGGTCGAGACCTATGGCCGGGTCTACAAGAGCAAGGCTTTCGGGGGCTGGAACATCGGCCTTATCGGTGCCGATGCGAACGAGCTGGTGCTGTTCGACCGGGAGAAAATTTTCTCCAGCGAGCAGGGCTGGGGCCCGGTGCTCGACCAGCTCTTCCCGCGCGGGCTGATGCTCATGGATTTCGACCACCACCGCGCCGATCGCCGCGCGCTCTCCATCGCCTTCAAGCCCGGTCCGATGCGACACTATTCGGGCAGCCTCAATCGCGGCATCGCGAAGAAGGTCGAAGACTGGGGCGAGGGGCGGATGGAATTCTATCCGGCCATCAAAACGCTCACGCTCGACCTTGCGGCCGACAGTTTCATCGGCATCGAGTGGGGCCCGGAAGCCGACAAGATCAACACCGCTTTCATCGACATGGTACAGGCCTCGGTCGCGCCGGTCAGGAAGCCGCTGCCCTTCACCCAGATGAAGCGCGGCGTCGATGGGCGAAAATTCCTCGTCGATTTCTTCACCGCCGAAACCCATCGTCGCCGCGCGGAAGGCGGGGGGCAGGACATGTTCAGCCAGTTCGCCACCGCCGAATACGAAGACGGCAGCCTGATGCCGGTCGACGAGGTGGTCGACCACATGAACTTCCTGATGATGGCCGCGCACGACACCATCACCAGTTCCGCCACCACCCTGATTTGGCTGCTCGCCAAGCATCCCGAATGGCAGGAAAAGCTGCGGCAGGAAGTGGAGAGCGTGACCGGCGGCGTGGGCAGCGACGGCAAGCCCCGCGACCTCGCCTATGAGGATATGGGAAAGCTCGAACTGACCGAAATGGCCTTCAAGGAAGCGCTGCGCATGGTCCCGCCGGTGCCCTCGACGCCGCGCCGCGCGCTACGCGAGTTCGAATATGGCGGATATCGCATCCCGGCGGGCAGCCATGTCGGCATCAACGCCAATTTCGTGCATCACGAGGAAGAGCATTGGGACAATCCCTATTCGTTCGACCCGATGCATTTCACGCCCGAGAAGGTGAAGGCGCGGCATAAATATGCCTGGGTGCCCTTCGGCGGCGGCGCGCATATGTGCCTCGGCCTGCACTTCGCCTACATGCAGGTGAAAATCCTGCTGGCGCAGCTTCTGCCGCGCTACGAGATCCGCCTCGAGCAGGAACCCGACTGGCAGCCGTGGCCCATCCCCAAGCCGCGCGACGGCCTGAAGATTTCGCTCAAGAAACTGTGAGTTCCCGCGAAGGCGGGAACCTCGGTCCACAAGCCCATCGCTATCTTCCTGAGGCCCCCGCCTTCGCGGGGGCGCACGCTAGAAATCTATCGCGATACCGTCCTTGACCCAATCGCCATAGCGCGTCGGGCTGAGGTCTTCATCGTCCTTCCCCTTTTCGGGCTTGGGCGGCGGTTCGCTGCTCCAGTGTTTGGGCTTCTCGAAGTTCTCGGGCCGCTCGGTCGCGCGTTTGGTCATGCACCCAAGATGAGCACGCTGGCAGGAATGCGCAAGAGCGGGTAGGGGCGCGCATCTATGGCCCAGCCCACCGGAATTCACGCGCGCCGCGCCGCGCTTCGCCTGCTCGATGCCGTGTTGCGGCGGGGCGAGACGCTCGACATCGCCTTCAATGCGGCGACCAAGGACGTGCGCAAGTTCGAGGACAAGGCGCTCGCTCGCGCGATAGCGAGCGAGGTGCTGCGCTGGCTTGTCGACCTCGATGCAGCGATCGACAGCGCGACCAAGAAGCCGCTTCCCGAAGATGCCAAGGCGCGGATGGTGCTGCGCATGATGCTGGCCCAGTGGCTGCGGCTCGATACGCCGCCACATGCGGTTATCGCGACCTGCCTGCCGCTGCTGGCTGGCGGTCCGCGCAGGCTGGCGCATGGCGTCTTCTCGACGCTGACCAAGCGCGAGGTGAAGTTTCCCGATGCCCCGACGCTGCCTGCCGATGTGTCGGAGCGCTGGGGCGAGCGCGCCGAAGCCATCGCGCGCGGCCTTGCCGAGCCGCCGCCGCTCGACCTGACCCTGAAGGACCCCTCGCAGACCGAGGTCTTCAAGGCGAAACTCGCTGCCGACAGCCTGATGCCCGGCCATTTGCGCCTCGCACGCGGGGAGAATGTCGAGAAGCTTGCGGGCTTTGCCGAGGGCGATTGGTGGGTGCAGGACCTTGCCGCCTCGCTGCCCGCGCGGCTGCTGGGAAATGGCGAGGGGCGCCACGTCCTCGACCTTTGCGCTGCGCCCGGAGGCAAGACATTGCAACTCGCGGCGCAGGGCTGGAAGGTCACCGCGCTCGACATATCCAAGCGCCGCCTCGACCTGCTCAAGGACAATCTCAAGCGCACCGGCTTGAAGGCAGGCACTGTCCGCGCCGATGCGCTCGAATGGGAGCCGAAGCACCAGTTCGATGCCATCCTGCTCGATGCCCCATGCACCGCGACGGGCACCGCGCGCCGCCATTCCGATGTTATTCATCGTATTGGTTCGCACCAGATCGAGGAGATGGCAGAACTCCAATCCGCGCTCATCACCCGTGCAAGCGGCTGGCTGAAACCGGGCGGTGTGCTGGTCTACGCCACCTGTTCGCTCGAGCGTGAAGAGGGTGAAGGACAGTCCTTTCCGGACACGCTCGCACCTGCGGATATCGACGCGTCAGCATTGCACGACGCCATCGATGCCACAGGTCACACCCTGCGCACCGACCCCGGAATGCTGCCGGAAAACGGGGGAATCGATGGATTCTTCATCGCCCGGATGATCCGCACCGGCTGAATCAGGGCTAAAAAAAGGCAGTGATTAAACGGTTCGTCGCGCCTCTCGCCCATGCCGCCCCCTGACCCGGCACTATGAGCGGCGTGTTCATTTTCATGAAAGCATGGGTCCAACAACCAAGGCTCGTCACAAGGGCCGCGTGGCAAATCCTGCGCTGTCGTTAATCGAATTGTGAAGAGCTTTGCTAACCGGCTTCGCTGCAGCCCCCGCGGCGACCGGACTTACAGGCGTTGGCAGACCCCCTGCATGGCGCCGCACGAAGGAGTAAATTTACGTGACTGCACTGAAGAAGACCGCAGGGATCCCCCTCCTGCTTTCCGCTTTTGCCCTGCCGCTCGCAGCCCCGGTTGCCGCACAGGACAATGAAGACATCAATGTCTACGGCTCGGCCCTCGTCGACGGTCCTGAAGTCGAAGGCATCATCACCGCAAAGAGCGGCGACAAGATCCAGGTGACGATGGAAAATGGCCAGAACGCCACCATCATCATCGACGAAGGCACCGAAGTGAAAGCCACCGGCGGCTTTCTCGGCCTCGGCAGCAAGACGCTGCGCACCAGCCAGCTGATGAACGGCTTGCCCGTCGAAGTCGAAACCCTGCAGTTCGATGGCGGCCTCGTTGCCAGCCAGGTCAAGCTCAAGGCTTCGGACCTCGAAACCGCTGCCATGATCCGCGGCGCGACGCAGCAGCAGTTCGCCGAGCACCGCGCCGACATCGACGCCAATGCCGCAGCCGCAGAAGCCCTGCGTGGCCGTATGGCGAATATCGACCAGTACAATGTCCGCGGCGTGACCAATGTCTATTTCGACAGCGGCAAGTGGAACATCTCGCCCGAAGGCCAGCGCGAAATCTGCAACATCGCTTCGCAGGCGCAGGAAATGGATAACGCCCTCCTGCTCGTCGTCGGTTACACCGATTCCGACGGTGACGAAGACTACAACCAGGTCCTCTCGGAGCGCCGTGCAGGCCGCGTCGTGAACTACCTGCAGCAGAAGTGCGGCTGGCAGCCCTGGCGCATGCTGACCCCGACCGGCATGTCCGAATCGGACCCGGCTGCGGACAACTCGACGCCCGAAGGCAAGGCGCAGAACCGCCGCGTTTCGGTCAACATCCTCGTCAGCAAGGCCACCGAAGAAGGCTGAGCCTCACGCTGAGAGCTGATACGAAGAAGGGGCGGGCCATTGCGGCTCGCCCCTTTTTTCTTGGTCCTCTCAGGCCCGGTCTTCGGGTTTGAGATATTGCTGGAAGCTCTTGCGCAGCTTCATCAGCTTGGGCGGGATGACCGCGAGGCAATAGGGGTTCCGCTGGCCTTCGCCTTCCCAATATTCCTGGTGGTAGTCCTCTGCCGGGAACCATTCGCCGGTCTCGATGGTCGTGACCGCGCTCCGGCCGGGATGCTCCTCGTTCCAGCGGGCGATAGCGGCTTCGGCCGCCTCGCGCTGGTCGTCAGCGGGGAAGATGGCGCTGCGATATTGCGTGCCGACATCGTTGCCCTGCCGGTTGAGCTGGGTCGGGTCGTGCGTGCCCATGAAGACGTCGAGCACCTGCTCGAGGCTGATCTGGTCGCTGTCGAAAGTGACGCGCACGCCCTCGGCGTGGCCGGTGTTGCCGGTGCACACTTCCTTGTACGTCGGGTCCGGCTTGTCACCGCCGATATAGCCGCTCTCGACACCGCTCACGCCGATGACGTCCTTCATCACCGCCTCGGTGCACCAGAAGCATCCGCCTGCGACGATAATTTGTTCCTGCGCCATGTGTTTCTCCTTTGGCCACCCATTTAGGCAGCACGTGTCCGCTTGTCATCGGCTGCGCGCATGGGCAGGGAGGCAGCAATCGTTTCAAAAGGGGAGAAAGAATTATGCGCCTGTTCCTTGCCGCCGCGGCGACCGCCATGCTGGCCACGCCGCTTGCTGCCGATGATCATGTGATGACGATCGAAGAAGTCCTGGCCGCAGACCTGCGCGACGATGACCGCGCGCGCGACCAGTATCGCCATCCTGTCGAAACGCTCGAATTCTTCGGGGTCGAGCCGACCATGACGGTAGTAGAGCTGAACCCAGGTGGGGGGTGGTATACCCGTGTGCTTGCTCCGTATCTCCTGCCTGCCGGCAATTATGTCGCCCTGGCGCAGGATAGCTCGACAATCGTAACCGACGACCGGGCGCGCATGGCACGCGCACTTGGCTGGACCGAGCGTTTCAAAGCCGACTTTGCAGAACAGTATGGTGTCGAAGCCAGCGCTGTAAACGCCTTCGAAGTTGACGAGATTCCCGACGAGATGCTGGGCAAGGCCGATATCATCCTTGCTATCCGCACCATGCACGGGGCCTGGAACGCCGGGACATTGCTTCGTGATATGAAGCGGGCAAGACCGCTGCTGAAAGATGGCGGCCACGTGGGCGTTGTGCAACATCGTGCACCCGAGAATGCCAGCTATGATGATGTTAACCCAGCGCGGGGTTATATGCGGGAAAGTGATGTCATCAAACTTATGGAACTGGCCGGGTTCGAGCTCGTTCGCAAATCCGAGATCAACGCCAACCCGAAGGACCCCGCCAACTGGGAGGGCGGCGTCTGGACCCTCCCGCCGACGCTTCGTTACGGCGACAAGGACCGTGCGCGCTATGAAGCCATCGGCGAAAGCGACCGCATGACCCTGCTCTTCAGGAAGGCCGACTGACGCCCGTCAGCCAGCGTTCATCTGCAAAATGAGAAAGCCCCTATGTGATAGTATTACATAGGGGCTTTCTCATGAAAAACGCCGTTCTGCTTGCCGCCGCTTCGCTGACCCTCGCCGCCTGCGGCGACCGCGTGGACGAGGCGCGCGGGGTCGACCATGGCGAGACGCTGCTCTCGGTCAGCGCCGGAGGGCAGGCCGAAAGCCGCCCCGACCGCGCGCAATTCAACGCCGGTATCGAGACCTTCTCGCGCAGCGCCACCGCCGCGAGCGAGGCCAATGCGAAGAAGATCGAGGAAATCGTCGCGGCCTTGCGCGAACTGGGCGTGGCCGAAGAGGACATCCAGACGCAGAACGTCTCGGTCCGCCGCATCGAGTGGGGCGACCGCAAGGGCCAGTACCAGGCGAGCAATGTGTTCGAGGTCACGATGGACAACCCCGACCGCGCAGGCGCTGCCATCTCCACCGTCACCGAGGCGGGCGCGAACATCCTCTCCGGCCCCAGCCTGACGATGAGCGACCCCGAAGCTGTCGCCAATCTCGCCTACGCCGATGCCTACAAGGCCGCCCGCAAGCGCGCCGAGGCTTACGCCGAAGCGGCAGGCATGGAGATCAGCCGCGTCCTCTATATCCGCGATGCCGGCGGGCAGCAGGGCAGTACCTGGCTCCGCGGCGCGCAGGCGATGAACGATGCCATGGTCGAGAGCGCCGCAGCCGCTCCTCCTCCCCCGCCTTTTGCCCGCACCGTCGCCCCGCAGGACCACGGCTCGCCCGGCATGATGGTCGGCACCACGCGCAGCCAGGTCTATATCCAGGTGGATTTCGCGCTGAAGGGCAAGTAACGCTTCTCTCCATGAGAGAACTGATCGTTTCCGTCCTCCAGCTGCCGCTCGCCCGGGCGGAGGAGGCCGACAATATCGCCGCCGTCTCCACGCTGGTCGAAGAGGCTGCAGCCAAGGGCGCGCAGGTCATCCTGCCGCCTGAGCTGTTCGCCGGCGAATATTTCTGCCGCGAGGAGGAGGAAGAACTCTTCGCCCGCGCCCGCCCGACCGCCGAGCACCCGAGCGTGCTTGCCATGCAGGAGCTCGCCGGAAAGCTGGGCGTCGCCATCCCGACCAGCTTCTTCGAGCGCGACGGGCATCACTATTACAACACCCTCGCCATGGTCGGCCCCGATGGCGAGATCATGGGGACCTATCGCAAGAGCCACATCCCCGACGGCCCGGGCTACGAGGAAAAATACTATTTCCGCCCCGGCAATGACGGCTTCAAGGTGTGGGACGTCTTCGGCGCGCGCATCGGTGTCGGCATCTGCTGGGACCAGTGGTATCCCGAATGCGCGCGCGTCATGGCGCTGAAGGGCGCCGAAGTGCTCTTCTACCCCACCGCCATCGGTTCCGAACCCTATGACGCGGACCTCGACACCAGCCGCATGTGGCGCCGCGCGATGATCGGCCACGCAGTCTCCAACTGCATGCCCGTGTGCGCCGCCAACCGCATCGGCCACGAAGGCCCCGCCGACCGCCAGCAGAGCTTCTACGGCCACAGCTTCATCTCGGACGAGTGGGGCGATCTCCTTGAGGAATATGGTGCGTCGGACAGCGGGGTGCTGGTGTCCACGCTCGACCTCGACCGCGCGGCCAAGCACCGCGCGGGCATGGGCTTCTTCCGCGACCGCCGCCCGCAGCTCTACGGACGGATATGCGAAGACATATAACGTCCGCCCCGGGTCGCACCATCAGCCAGGACCAGCTCGACCGGCTCTTCACCGCCGCGCTGGAGGCTGCCATCGGGCGGATCGAGAAGGACGGGCATTTCCACCCGCTCGTGTTCGAACTGCGCGCCAATGGCTCGATACAGGCTGTGGCGGTGCTCGAAACCGGTGCGGTCGACAATGCGAAGGGGCCGGTCGACCGGCTAGTCGCGCTTCTCAAGCCGCGCGCCGAGGACGGCACCATCGATGCCACCGCCATCGTGCGCCTGCGCGAGGAAGGCGTCGCGGAGGTACGGCTAAGGGCGCGCAATTACTCGGCCAATATCGACGCGCTGTTCACGATCGAGACTTCGGGCCTAGTCAAGCGCAAGCGCCGGCTGGAACTGGGGGAATTCGCCTCGCGCGATGTGCCGAACGATATTTTCTAGCATCGCGTCCGCCCTTTCCCTTGCAGCGGGGCGCGGCTAGGCGCGGGAGTGTATGGAGGCAGGCAGCCACGAATATGTCATCGCGCTGGGTTCGAACATGCGCGTACCGCGCGTCGGCGGACCGCGGCGTGTGCTTGCAACTGCAATCGACGTGATGGCAGGCGAGGATGTCGGGGTGCTGGCCGTGTCCCGCATCCGTTCAAGCCTCCCGCTCGGCCCGTCCCACCGCCGCTATGCCAATGCTGCGGCACGGGTCGAAACTCCGCTCACGCCGCCGCTATTCCTGGACCTGCTGCAGGACATCGAGACCCGCTTTGGTCGCCAGCGAAGGGGGGCGCGCTGGCGTTCACGCCCGCTCGATCTCGATATCATCCTGTGGAGTGGCGGGGCATGGCTTTCGTGCGAACTGACCATTCCGCATCCCCTCTTCCGGAGCCGCGATTTCGTGACTCGCCCGGCGAGAGAAGTCGCCCCGCACTGGCGCGACCCCGTGACCGGACTCACGCTTCGCCAGATTGCAGCGCGCGCGCCTTGAGTTTGGCCGCCGGATTGCCGCGATACATCGTCCACGCCTCGGCATTCTCGAACAGCGCGCCCCGCGCGGCGAGGACCGAACCTTCTCCCATCGTCACGCCGGGCCCGACGAAGGCTTCGGCAGCCACCCAGCATTGCGCGCCGATAACGACAGGGCGCACGACGAGCTGGAATTGGGGGTCCGACACATCATGCGTCGAGGCACAGACATGTGCGCGCTGCGACACGATGCTGTCGCTGCCGATCGTAATCCTGCCTTGGTTGTAAAGCCGCGCGCCCGGGCCGATGAGCACATTGTCGCCAAGCTCGAGATTGGCCGGGTGCCAGACACTCACGCTCGCATGCACTCGGCAGTTGCGACCCAGCTTCGCTCCGAAGAGCCGCAGCAGCAGCGCCCGCCAGCCACGCAGCGGCGGCGGCGTCCAGCGGGCCAGCAGCAGCCACGTCGCCATCCACGCGGCGCGCGCCAGCCGGTTGCCTAGCGAAAAGCTCGGACCACCCGTGCGGCTCTGCGATTTTCCTGCGTCGAGCGGCTCCATCGCCCCTGTCTCCCCTTACGCATCCACGCCTAATTGCGCGCAGACATAAAAAGCAAGCCAAACCACGCTTGACCCGCTGCCGCTCCCTGCCTAGGTGGCACGCCGTGGTCGGGCCGTTAGCTCAGTCGGTAGAGCAACTGACTTTTAATCAGTAGGTCGCTGGTTCGAACCCAGCACGGCTCACCACCTTTTTGCTTAAAAGTAGTAAGCAAATCAGGGCGTTGGCCTAAAAGTGGTAGGTCATTGGCGATAACGCACGCATTTGCGCCATTTGCGGTTTTCAGACCCAACTATTCCAAAATTATTCCAAAATTTTAGGAGCGGAATCGTGGCGGCAGGCCCAGAAATCTCTCGTTTCCTGAGAGAGGGATAACCCCTTCTATTCCAAATATACGGTTTGACTGGTGGAATCAGCACGAGTTAGCTCTGTTTCAGTAGTTTGGAACTAGGACGGACATGGCGAAAGAATATAAGAGGCTGGCGCAGATTCGGGCGATTGTGCCACGCGACAAGCCATTTCTCACTGCTCAGGGCGGCGTGGAGAATCTTTACATAAACACGTCACCGAAGCGCAAACAGGTCTGGCGTTGGCAAACAGTTATCAAAGGTAGGACAGTCAAAAAGACACTCGGCCCAATTCCGCAAATCGAGGTCAATGAGGCCAAGAAGTTGGCCATGGAGTTGAACGACCGACGGGAAGCTGGCGAACCACTCGTTGAACCCGAGAAGCCTGCCGCGCTGGGCACGTTCCAAGAGTTTGCAGAGGCTTTCCTTGAGGCGAAACGTTTCTCAGGAAAGGGCCTCAAAACGATTGCTGAGTATGAGCGCATTTTGCGCGGCCACATATATCCAGTCTGTGGCGACAAGCCGATGGGCAAGCTGACTCGCGAGGACATGGACGCGGTGATTGACCCGATCCGCCAGCGCGGCGCTGGGGTGATGAGCAATCGCGTGCTGGCCATCCTGCGGCCCATCATCAAGAAAGCCGTTGCGCGTGACATTCTTGAGAAAGACCTGACGAGCCAGATTGACAAGTTTCACGAAGCCAAGAACAAATCGAATGAGCGTGCGCTCAGCATCGATGAATTGGCCAAGCTGTGGCGCGCTGCCGAAGATCTAGATGACAAGCAGCGTGACGCCCTGCGCTTGCTCATCCTGACAGCTTGCCGACGCAACGAAGTAGTGGCAGCGGCCACGGCGGATTATGACGGGAGACTATGGACCATTCCAGCGGCTGAGTTCATCGATGAGCGAGGCCACACCTTTCCTGTCAGCCACACGAAAAACAACAAGCCGCACCCTTTGCAGCTTGGGCCTGTCGGTAAAACTATCTTGGACGCCAATAACGGAGGGGAGCACTTTTTCACCGATGGCCAACCACATCGTTTCATGTGGCCCGATTTCCTCACCAAGGCTCGTGCTGCCCTCAGAGCGCATGGCCATCGCCTCCCTGCATGGGACTTGCGCGCAATCCGTCGCGGCGTCCGAACTGCTGTCCGCTCCAAAGAAATGAAAGAGAATGGCCACATCTTTCTCGCAGAGCATGGGGAAATGTTACTCAACCACACAAAGCCCGAACTGGAAGGAACGTATGACAAAAACGACTTCGCCTACCTTATCGGCGACGTGCTGCTGGCGTGGGAGGAATTGTTGATGACCCGCGTCAAAGCCCAACTGATAGGCCGCGTGCTAAGCTCAGATTGAAGTTGCAGGTGCGAACGATTCCGAGCGGGGTTACCTCTCACTTATCGTTTTGGAATTGGGCCGATCGACAATTGTGATGGAGAAGGTGCGGAATAGAGCGAATGGTTTGCGCCCGCATCAGAACACATTAGGCATGGCATTGAGATGGCCTTCACATTCGACCCTGACGCTTTGCTCGCCGCCCTTCCTCACAGGGAGGTTCGTCCGTTCGGTTCGGATGTGGTGTTTCGCTCAACGGGACGGCGGATAGCGCCTGAAGGGTCGGCGTTGCATGAGAAGGGTGCTTACAACGGCTTCACGGATCGTGAGCGTTATCGCACCGCGGACCTGTCGAACTGGCTGGCGAAGGTCGGATGCACAGAGCGTCCCAAGACCTGCGATATCTGTTCAGCGCCTGCCGATGATGAGCACGCCGAGAACTACTACGATCTCACATCATGGATCGGGATGTGCCGTCGTTGCCATCGCTCTGCACTCCACGGTCGGTTCGTGCGGCCAGCCAAGTGGTTCGCCCTGCTCGATCAGAATGAGGTCGCAGCAGATCATTGGTCACGGCTCGTGTCGTTGGAGCCCTTCGACCTCGCAGGGTTACTCCGTCAACGCGGACAGGAAGAGCCGATCAAAGCAGATTACGCGCCGAGACGACGCATTTAGGCAGGCGGACACGAGTAGCTGGGCAGGTCACGGATATTGCCGCTCATGTCCACTCCGAGGACGGTAATGCAGATCGGTGTGATCGGAGGTTCGGGAAGCTTCGGTGTGCGACGGTGCTGGATGATGACGCTCGCTACGGAGGCGAGAGCGGCGATAATGCCAGTTGCGGCGGTGATGATTAGCAGAGTGGTAGTGAGGTCGGGCATTCGCATCTCCTTAATTGAGGTGAAGCCTTTCATACCATCTGGGGAGTCCCAACTCCCGGGGTTTTCGAGCGAACCGCAACTCACCACGGCTCCATGTCCTGATCGTCAGGCACTCTACCTCGACCGAGCGCCATGGGGTGTCGTGGGTTGCCATTGGCGGTCTTCCCAAGCGTTACCATTTCAACCGTCTTCGAGCGCTCTTTCACTCTTTGGATGAACTGGTCAGCCTCGCCTTCCCACGCACCGTCATTGCCCCATGCGATGACCATCTTGTTGCCGTTGTTCTCAGCGATGACGATGATGGCATCGAGCCATTGCTCATTATCTTCGTGCGATCGGTTTTCGCTTGCCCACATCACGCTCGGTTTGGACGCGCGCAGCGGATAGAGATTGACGATCGCGAGCCCTCCGTAGCCCCAGCGCGTTGCGAAGTGGGTCAGACGGCGAATGGTTTGATCGTCCTTCTCGGCATCGCCCGTGCTTGGGTTGAGCATACACACGGGCAGCTTTGGCAGATCATCATTCCACGTGCGTTCGAGGAAGAAGCGATAGTCATCGCAGTCGCTCAGGACTGCATTGGCTTTGGTCGGCATGGTTTTCGGTCCTTGTTGAGCGGTTGAGAACCGACAGAACGATTCCGAGTGGGGTAACCCCCGTTTGGCATTCGAGATAATTCGCTTACATCGTGCTGATAAGATGATGGCCGCACCCGAAGGCACGGCCATATCCCCCATCGTCGAGCAGAGGTAATACACTCATCGACAGTAGCGGTGAACTTAACTCGTGCCCTGTGCGGGGATGCCCAGCTTGGCCGCGATTGTCGGGTCGAGGCGATAGGCCCTAACCTTCCGCCCTTTATATTTCAGAACAGCAGGCTTGCGCCCGTCACGGCAGACGAAGCGGCCATCTTCGCCCTCGATCAAAATCGCTCGAGAGAAGGCTTCGATGCAGGTCGGAGTGCGGCGACGGTCTTTGCCGATCTGAAGGGTGCCGTTGATGATAGCGGCGAAGCGCTCATCGCCATCGCTGTCGATCAGGGCGAGCTTGGGATTATGGTTCATTGTAGCCTCGTCCGCTGTGAGTGAGGCCAACTCAGCTACACACGAAGTCTTCCAATAGCCAATGGCTTCCGAGGCGACATATATACCGCCTTGCTTTTGCCGCATTGGTCGCTTATATGACGCCTTGCCTAAGCAGGATGCGCCTTACGTATCAACGCGACGGCTACGCCATCACGGCTACCTCATTGAAGGAACATACCATGTCGAAGAAGACCTACACGATTGATGCCGTCTCGCTCCAATCGGACCCCGATATGTCCGATCTGTTCTTCCACCCCGGCTCCCATACCGCTGCACACGAGTCCGAGACAGGGCAGGCCATCCATAATTTTCTAACCTCACGCTTGGGCGTCGCCGTGTTATTGGGCTCAGTGGTCGCTGCGCCGTCACGCCCCCCGGTTATTGCAACCGAGCCGTTTGTCGCCAAGCTAGTCGGCGATGCTGCATTCACCGACGAGATGAAGAAGTATGCGGGCCGCGTCGTCCGCCAGATCATTGAGCATCTCGGTGGCCAGTGGGTTCGTCGCGGTGTGAAGGTGACAGTGCCGTCCCGCTACGGCAGCGGCTCGATCTACACTTTCGGCGGGAAGCTTGCTTTAGAGGTCGCGACTTAAACCGTAGCCAAGAGTCAGATGACCATCGAGGGCCGGGATGCACTTTTATCCCGGCCCTTTCGCTGCTTACTGCTTCCTCGGCTCGAAGAACGCAGCGGTCTTTGCGATGCAGCCTTCAGGCATGGCTTTACGCTTAGTCTGCACGTAACCCGCATCGTTCATGACCTCGGCCATGAACGTGCCAGCCCAGCTTGTAGTGTCATGGTTGCCATAACGAGAACCCAGCGCAGTGCTGAGCATGGCATCGACCCCAGCCATCGCAGGGAGGCCCTGATCCGATGCTTGCTTCCCCGCTGCGCGTCCTTCGTCCGACATAATTATCTCTTCGATTTCTTGGATCGTTGGATGATCGCGGGGCAGTCCTCCACCAGCGCGGACGAGGAGATCGTGCTCGACAATGATGTCGATAATTTGCTGCGCTTCGGGCGTGCCCTTGGCTCTAGCGTTGTCGAACAAAGCCTCACGCTTTTCGGGCGAGAGTGCTTCGATCTTTTCCTTGGTCCATTCCATTCATTTCCTCCTATGCTGACAGTGCTCGATAGACGCTAGCCCGACCGATCTTCAGTTCCTTCGCGATCTGCGACGCTCCCATACCCTGTTCCTTCAATGCTTTGACCTCATTCGGATCGATGCTGGCGGGACGTCCCTT
>NZ_JAIGNK010000002.1 GCF_019711435.1 Qipengyuania polymorpha | reverse complement strand
AAGGGACGTCCCGCCAGCATCGATCCGAATGAGGTCAAAGCATTGAAGGAACAGGGTATGGGAGCGTCGCAGATCGCCAAGGAACTGAAGATCGGTCGGGCTAGCGTCTATCGAGCACTGTCAGAATAAAGTTTTGCAAAGTCGATTTGAGAGGCGGGGCAAGCCCCGTCCATCCATGAAACCAGTGGCCCTAATGTAGCACCTCATTGGGCTCGTCACGCCAGAGAACGGGACTGTGCTTGTCCCCTTCATGGGAAGCGGCAGCACAGGTATGGCCGCACTCAACAGGGGCCGCGACTTAATCGGAATCGAGCGAGACGAAGAGTATTCTGAAACGGCAGTCAGACGGCTGCGAGACGCCCTATAAGCCTTAATTCAAATACCCGCTCGACGCTTCAACTTGGCCGTTAATCAGAAAGAAGAATATGGCCGCACTAATTAGCGCAATCGCTCCTGCGGTGATAGTTAGTTGGTCGTAAGCTTCGCCGTCGCCTCTCGCTTTCGCAGCACCAAAAAGTTCAAGCGCTTTGACGAAGAGATACACGCAGCCCATCCAACCTATAATTTGCAGCATCGACAATTCCTCTTGAGGTTAGGGAAAGCGCATCATCACTTGGTTGTTGCTCATCATGAATTCCATCAACACGCTCTGTGCATCGTTTCCCTCATAAACGTTGCGCATGATCGCGTCGCGCTTTTCAGCCAACTCAAGCCAGTCCCGCATCATTCGATCATCGCAGATGAGCAGCCGCCTATTAGCAGGCCCCATTTCTCCATCGTCAGGCGTTTCCAAGTCAGGGTCTGCTAGAAACAAAATTTGCTTCTCGCCATCGGGCTTAGGTGTGTTGTCGATAAGACTTCCATCGGGCAATTCCACAACGCAGTGAGCCTCAGCTTCTACGAAAGCCTTCTTGCGCTCCCAGAACATCCAGCCGTTGACTGGCTTACCGTCAGGATGATTGCGCGCATTGATATAACAGTGACCATGCTCAGCGTCTGGGCAGGGTTTCACGGGAATATATCGAGGTTCAGCATCGCGAATGATGGACCGCGCTAGTCGCCTGATTGGGCTGTGAATGCGATGGGGAGTTGTCAGAGGCAAGGCGTTCAATCCTTTGCCATGTTCTGCAATGCCCCTTTGAAGGTTCCAAGCATCTCAGCATCAACCTTGTCGCGCCGTAAACCAGCGATCAAAACGTCGTCACAAGCGTAATTTGCAACTGCTTCTGCGACGGAATTTGGAGCGATTGGCTGAGCGGGATTTGTATAAGGGGCGCTGTTGGCCACCTCTTCATTCTTATAACTGATTGCATGGACAGCCCTGATATCTCGCGATGAGCAGTCGAGTTCAAAGTTTGTAAGGACGTAATCAGGGTCCGACTCAGCCTTAATCATTGCCGCCCATAGGCGCACACGACTGGAGGCCAGCTTTCGTAGCGAATTGTCATCAACGAGCACCGCTGTATCGTCGTCAATGTAGACAAATTGATAGCGTCCTTCAGCAAATGCAGGCGCTGCCAAGCATGTCAGGGCAGCGCCCAGTGCGATTCTGAATTTCATCATGTGCCCCCAGATAATTCGAAATACTTAAAGAAAGAAAACGGCTTCCATTAAGCTATTTCCATCGCCTCGACATGATTGGCTTTGTCGGCTCTTGCAACTGCCAAATCATGCCGTGCCATCATCGTCATAAGCGTCTCGGCAGGATAGCCAATCGCGTCCTCAATCTTGCTTGCCAAAGGCGCGGTGATTGCACGCTTGCCGTTGAGCATATTGTAAAAGCCAGAATGAGGAACGCCAAGGTGACGCGCCAAAACGGCGGGCTTAATGTCACGATCTGCAAGAACGGACTTGAGCACAATACCTGCGTGCAAGGCAAAGCCATCACCTTGCGACAGGTCAAGTTCTTCATCATCCCAATACGGGTTTAGGCGGCTGGTCACAGGTAATCTCCTAGTTTATTATGTTCTAGGCTATTGCGACGCCCACTTTTGCAGGTCGCCGAAAGCAGTAGTGTGACGCCCACTAATGAGGGTCGTCATATCTTAGCCCTGTTATCACGTGGGCCTTATCATCATATTCAAAGAGCAAGCGAGTGCTTCCCTGCACATCGATGCTCCATGTGCCCTGCTGGCCTTTGTATTCGTGACAACGCCAGTTGGGATTTGCTGCACAGATTTGACTGAGGTTAGTTGAGGCCAATAGCTGCGCAACAATGGCCTGAATCTTGGGCGCAATGCCCCGTGGCAGGCCCCTCATGTTTTCAGCGGCAGGCTTCGGATGGCCTTTCAGTATCGCTTTGATGCGCTTATCTTTTGCGCTGACTTTCATGTCATTTTCCCTTCAACGCACCGATAGGATGTATCGCGCCGCGATACAAGGAAAAAGTGTATCGCCACGCGATACATTCTTGGGTTGGGCAAAGGGGGGCTGGAAAAGTTCGCACGCAGAACTGCGATTTGCGAAATTTGCACTTACCATCTGGCAAGTGTTGTGCTTGATAAAGGGCGGAGCGCGACAATGGTGGGAGGCCCTTCTGGAAGGGGCCGCAAAAGCCTGTCAGCACGTGCCATGTCGCGCTCCTATCCCCGCCATGATGCGAAAGGACTGGCTCTATTAAGAGTCAGAACTGAGTCGTGCGCAAGAGGGATAACTGTAAAAAATCTGAAATTAATTTGTTGACTCGTCGCAACCCCGCAGAGCCGCGTTGATGTGCCTGTTTATAGGTAATTTGTTGGAAATTAACTGTGCGAATCGTGGGAAATGTGAGGGTTAAATTACACGCATTTCCTGATTGAGAACGGTTGCCACGGAAGCGCGCAAATCTGCGGCCTCGATAAATACGGTCATGGCAAATGACCGTAAACCATAGCGCCCAGACAAGCGCGTCTACAAGCGCAGAGAGTTGGCTGATGAAATCAGCAGCAAGCTGGACGTTGAGTTGGGCGCATGAAAATAACGCTATGCAACATTAGAGCCAGCCCAGCCATTCCAATGGCAAGACCCCTAGCTCTGTGGTCCATGCATCATCTAATAGTCATGTCGCTATCAGTGCGAAGAATGACTGAGTTCACATCTACACCTACGAATTCGATTGGGTAGCGACCATTCAATTCATAAAACCGTGCTTCGAACCGTTCCAAAACATCAACGGCGTTCTCGCCATCAAAGGTTTCAACGATAGTCGCCAAGCTGGGGTCTAGCGGATGATTGGCGATCTTGCGCAGCGTTTGGAGCGAAAAGACGAAGCGCGTGTAATTTGCTCGCTCGGCCTCGCTAAGCCTGCCCCACATCACTTCATCGATGTTTGATTTGGGAGCCACCCGCTTGAACACGTAATAGCGTGCAGCATCGGAAGCTTGAACCAATCGCTCACGCTCATAAACGAGTGAACCATTATCCTGAGCGAACACAGGTGCGGCGATTGCAAAGGCTGCGATCCAAAAATATCTCATTCTGTGTCCCTAGCAGTGTGCGAAAAATATGGCAGCCCAAAACCCTCCCATGAAGAACAGATAGAACAGCGCCGATAATCTCGAAGAAATACGAAGCCCACCACCAATTCTTATTTCATCCGTCACATGCAGGGCCACGACGGCCATACATCCCATACCACCCGCCTGTTCTCCTAAACCCCAACCGCTCAGCACAGCGCCAGATGCGCACAATAAGCGTGGCGATTTCAAACAAATCCATGCCCCTATTTAGGACCGAAGGGGCGCGCGGCCGGAGCCGCGCGCCCATCAGATCATTCCCACTCTAGGCCTGCCGTGTCGAATTTGAATTGGCGGTTGCCCTCACGATAAAATGGCAACTCAACGATGACCTTTTCAGACGACTTGAGTTTGCGGATTATCGCAGCAGGATATTGTGCAAAGACCACTGTGGAATCGCCATCGGCTGAACGGTTAAGGCTGAGCCGCTCAGGCTTTCCGTCAATCGAAATCATGCCAGCGCAATCCCGAATGCGGCATACAATTTGACCGTCGCTGATTTGGAATATCACATCCTCACCATACTGCTGGGTTTTGCGCACTGTCATGCGCAGACGTGAATCACAGCAATATGGGAAATCGAAGCGCACAGAATTGTTGCTAGTCACTTCTGCGAAGCGATCAGTCGTGCCACGCAACTCGTCTTTTTGCTCACTCACCGACCAATCGCTGCGAGGTTCAGGTTCCGATACAGCCGCTGCCGCCTCGTTTGCTGACGCCTCAATTGCATCTGCCTCTGCTTCCAACATCGCGTCAGCTTCCATTGATGCTAGGGTATTAGCCGACGCATCGTCCTCAGGCCCTTCCATAAGCGCGCCAAGGAATGCGAGGCCGAAAAATATGCCGACGCCCCAAAGCGCCATCTTGCCGCTGCCCATACCTGCTTTCGCAGGTGCATCATCTGTCATCGTATTGCCCCCATAGAAAATTTGCTGACAGGCAGTAAGGCTCCAAGCGCTGATTTGGCAAGAGTCACGCACATTGATTGTCGAAGCTTAATTTGCTGTCAGAACAGCGTCATGCTTTTGCGATCCTTTCTAGTTCTTCCTTTACTATTGTGCGCTTCTTGCGGCGATCCGCTAACGGAAGAGCATGATCGATGCGGCGATGAAGCCGTCGATCTAGCTGAGACGGATAAGAAGGCTGGGGTCCGAAAAGTATCAGCGTGCTACGAAAGCTATAAACGTGCGGTATGGGAGCGTGATAACCCAGAAGAGGCAGAGCGACAGCGCATTGAAAGGGAGGCGCGAGAAGCCCAGTCACAAGCCGATAGAGAAATTGCCGAACGCGAATTCAAAGACCGCATCTTGACTGCACGACGGCTGCGACTCAGCGCTGAACAAGCATGTCAGAGAAGATTTGATCCAGACACATTGGAGGGGTCTATCGCGATGCAGGATTGTGAGAGAGAAGCTTACATGACCTACACTAGAAGCCGTCAGGAAGTGCGGGAGGAAATGATAAGCGACGGTTTTCGCGATCCTGACGAATTCGGATTAATCGATCTGGACAACGTTAGCTTCTATTAGTTGCAAACGGGGCTAGCGCGGTATCCTGCACAATGGTGGTAGTATTCCAAAATGTATTCCAAAATTTTCAGAGAATGGCGGACTCCTAAGGGTTTCAGCATCTCAGAAAATGTCTTTTAATCAGTAGGTCGCTGGTTCGAACCCAGCACGGCTCACCACGAATTTTCCTCCATCGCCCTTTCCCTGCGCAGCCAGCACGTTATCGTGGTCGGCGATGGTATCCCCCAAGCTTTCGATTTTCGCTCGCCTGCCTGTGCCCGGCAAGGTGAAGACGCGACTCATTCCCGCCTTGGGCGAGGAAGGGGCTGCGCGGCTTTATGCGCGGCTCTTGGCGCAGACGGTCGAAGTGGCGCGCGAGAGCGGGCTGGAGTTCGAGCTTCGCGTAACGGGCGGGGAGATTGCGGCATTTCACGAACTGTTCGGCGCGGATGTCGAGGTGGTCGACCAGGGCGATGGCGACCTCGGCGCGAAGATGGCTCGGGTGGAGGCTCCGGCATTGCTCATTGGCAGCGATTGTCCCGGCGTGACCGCGCCGCTTCTGCAGGCCGCTGCGGGCGCGCTGGAAGACCGGCGTGTAGTGCTGGGCCCGGCAAACGACGGGGGATATTACCTCATCGGGTTCAGCGAACCGGTTCCTTTCCTGTTCGACGAAATGGAGTGGAGCACGCCGAGCGTCCTTCCCGAGACACTCAAGCGTTTGGTCGAGCGCGGGATGGGACCCGCAGTGCTGCCCGAACTCGCCGATATCGATACGGCGGAAGACCTCGCGCAGTGGCCCGAATTCGAATGAGCGTCACGCTGCTCGTGCCGGTTCTGGACGAGGAAAAGGCCCTGCCGGAACTGGTCGATGCATTGACGAAACTCGACCCGGCGCCGGAAGAAATCCTGCTGGTCGATGGGGGCAGCAGCGATGCGTCTGTTGCCATCGCTGAAACTGCGGGATGGCGCTTGCTGCAATGCGAGAAGGGTAGGGCGCGGCAGATCAATTTCGGCGTCGAGCAGGCGCAAGGCGGGCTTGTCTGCGTGGTCCATGCCGATACGCTTCCGCCTTCCGACATGGTGCAGGTCATCGAGGAGACACTGGCCGATCCGCGCATTGCGCTTGCCAGCTTCACTCCCGTAATTCGCGGGCCCGAAAAAACCCGCTGGGGCACGACGCTGCATAACTGGGCCAAGACCTGGTACGCGCCGCTCATCACGCGTCCGCATCTCTTCGTGCGCGGCGTGCGGTTGCTGTTCGGCGACCACGCAATGTTCTTCCGCCGCGCCGATTTCCTTAAGATCGGCGGCTGCACGCCGGGCGATGCGGTGATGGAAGAGGCGGATTTGTGCGTGAAATTCGCGCGGCTCGGCAAGGTGAAGATAGTGCCGCGCAGGGTCTACACCTCGGACAGGCGCATCGCCGCATGGGGGCCGCTCAAGGCGAACTGGATTTACTTCAAGGTCGGCATGCTATGGGCCTTCGGTCTGCGCAGCCGCATGGGGCAGCACTATCCCGACGTGCGCTAGGCTTCGGGCAGGAAACCCGCCTCGATGCAATAGTCGATGAGACGGCGGATATAGGGCTCCCCCGTCGGCGGGCAGCCGCGCCCGGCCAGTGCGCGGAATTCGCTGTCCGAGAAATGCGGGTCGCGCTGGAAATAGCTCGCATAGAGGCCTGCGACACGCCGGTAGAGGCGGCGCTCGAGCGCGGGTAGGGCGGCGGGGTCGAAGCCTTCGGGCGCGACAAAATCTGGCTCGTGGAAATTCGGATAGCTGCCGATGGCTTGTGCGAATTGCGCCACGGGCAGCGGCTGGCCGGAGACGAGGTGGAAGGTCCCGCCTGCCGCATCGTCCATCCGGTTCGCCAGCACGGCGATGCCGCCCGCAACATGGTCGATGGGCACGAAGTCGAGCGTCCCGTCTTCCCTCGCGGGCATGTGCCGCACCCGGCCTTCCGCGATCAGCTTGAACGCGGCATAGGTCGTGTCGAACTGGCGGATGGTGCCGCTTTCGTATTCGCCCACGACGATGGAGGGACGCGCGATGGCCCAGCGCAAATTGCTGGCGCGTACGAGGCGTTCGCCTGCTGCCTTGCTAGCCTCGTAGCCGTTGGCGAAGCCGCTTTCCGGCAGCGGTTCGTCTTCGCGGATGATGCCGCTGGTGTCGCCGCAGACATAGGCAGTCGAGACATGCAGGAAATCCATGCCTCCCGCCTCCGCCAGCGCCAGCGCATGCGCCACGCCGCCGACATTGACCGCGCGGTAGTCTTCTTCGGCCAGGTCGAAGCGGACCGTGGCAGCGCAGTGGACGAGCAGGTCGTGCGCGGCTGCGACTTCGGCAAAGCGCGCCTCGTCCCAGCCCAGCATCGGCTGCGACACATCGCCGGCGATGGTCGGGATAGCGACGGCATCGCCATTGTTGGCGCGCACATCAGGGTTGCGGTGGACGAGACCGGTGACCTCGTGCCCTTCCGCCAGCAGCCGGGCGCAGACTTCGCCGCCCAGAAGGCCGGCGGCTCCGGTGACGAGAATCCTCAAGATGCGAGTGCCAGTGCCATGTAACCGGGAGATCCCTGCAAGCGAAGGGGAAGGGAAAGGCTGCGACTTGCTTCGCATCTCCAGCAAATTCGGTTACGGGGCAAGCAATGAAATTCACCCATGACGTTATCGTGATAGGCGGCGGGGCTGCCGGCCTCACCGCAGCGGGCGGCTGTGCGCTGTTCGGGCTGAAGGTTGCGCTCATCGAAGCGCGCAAGATGGGGGGCGAATGCCTGAACGATGGTTGCGTGCCGTCGAAGGCGCTGATTGCCGCGGCCAAGCGCGCGGCCGAGGCGAACGAAGCAACACGCTATGGCATCACCCTCGAGCCGCCCAAGGTCGAATGGGCCGGCGTGCACAAGCACATCCACGATGCCATCGCGGCCATCGCCCCGCATGACAGCGAGGAACGGTTCGAGGAGATGGGCTGCGAGGTCTTCCGCGACTGGGCGCAGGTCACGGGGCCTCAATCGGTCGAGGTCGCATGGCGCACGCTGACCGCGCCGCGCATCGTCATCGCGACCGGCTCGAAGGCCGCCCTGCCGCCTATCGAGGGGCTGGCCGATGTGCCTTACCTCACCAACGAAAACCTGTTCGACATCGACGAACTGCCGCAGCATCTCGTCATCGTCGGCGGCGGGGTCATTGGGATGGAAATGGCGCAGGCCTTCCGCCGCCTCGGCAGCGCGGTGACGGTGGTCGAGCCGGGCGAGCTTATGGGCCGCGACGACCCCGACAGCGTGGCAGTGGTGCGCGAAACGCTGGAAGACGAAGGCGTGCGCTTCGTGAAAGGCCTCGCGAAAAGTGTCGAGGGCGAGGCGGGTGCCATCCGGCTCCACACCCCGGAGGAGACCATCGAAGGCTCGCACCTTCTCATCGCTACCGGACGCAAGGCCAATTGCACAGGCTTCGGCCTAGAGGAAATCGGGGTCGAGATGGACAGGAACGGCATCAAGGTCGACGACCGCCGCCGCACATCGGTGAAGGGCATCTACGCCATCGGCGATTGCCGCGACGGGCCTCGGCTGACGCATGTCTCGGGCTATGAAGGCTCGAATGTCGCGCTCGAAATCACGCTCGGCCTGCCCGCTAAGGTCGACTGGTCGGCGCTGCCATGGTGCACCTATACCGACCCCGAAGTCGCGCAAATCGGGATGACCGAAGCAGAAGCGCGCGAGAGGCATGGCGACAAGGTCACGGTGGTCAAAGAGACCTTCCACGACAACGAACGCGCGCTGGCGGAAGGGGCGGACAAGGGGCATCTCAAGCTGGTGCTAAAGGGCAAGAAAGTGCTCGGCGCGAGCATCGTGGGCAAGAATGCGGGCGAATTGCTGCTACCCTTCGCGCAGGCGATTACCGGCAAGAGCAGCACTTTTGCGCTGGGTTCGGCCATCATCGCTTACCCGACCCGCAGCGAGATTTCGAAGGCCGCCGCCTTCAGCGCATGGGAGCCGACGGTCTTCGGCAAGGTCCCCAAATGGTGGGCGCAGACGCTCGCCAAATTGCGTCGGAAGCTCGCATGAGCGAGGCGCGCACCAAGTCTCGCAATGCGCCTGCCGAGCCGTCACCCTTCGCGGTCGAGGCCGCGCCGCTCCCGCGCGAGAAGTTCAGCGATCCGCTGGTCACCGCCAAGGGCGAGGCGCGCGCAAGTGTGCCGCTGGCCAAGCTCGACACGCTCTGGCTCAACACGGGCACGCTGTGCAATCTCGCCTGTGCGACCTGCTATATCGAGAGCAGCCCGACCAATGATGCGCTGCTCTATCTCTCGGCAGATCATGCCGAGCGTTTCCTCGACGAGGCGGAAGCGACGGGCACGCGCGAAGTGGGCTTCACCGGCGGCGAGCCCTTCATGAACCCCGACATGCTGGCGATGCTCGAGGATACGCTCGTGCGCGGGTTCGAAGCGCTGGTGCTGACCAATGCGATGAAGCCGATGCGGCGGCACGAGGCAGCGCTGCTGGACCTGCGCGAGAAGTTCGGCGACAAGCTCACCCTGCGCGTCAGCCTCGACCACCACACGCAGGCAGTCCACGAGGCCGAGCGTGGTGCGCGAAGCTGGGAGCCGGCCATGGAAGGCCTGCGCTGGCTGGCGGGAAACGGGTTTTCGATTGCCGTTGCCGGGCGGCTCCTCCCCGAGGAGGGGGAAGTGCAGGCGCGGGAAGGCTACGCCTCGCTGTTCGCACGCGAAGGCATTGCCGCCGATGCGCACAACCCCGCGCGGCTCGTGCTCTTTCCCGAGATGGACGCGGACAGGGACATTGCCGAGATCACCACCGCCTGCTGGGGTATCCTCGGCAAGACCCCGGCGGATGTCATGTGCAACACCAGCCGCATGGTCGTGCACCGCAAGGGCGAACCAGTCCCGCGCGTCGTTGCCTGCACGCTCATACCTTACGATGCAGGCTTCGACCTTGGCGCGACACTGGCCGAAGCATCGCGCGATGTTCCGCTGAACCACCCGCATTGCGCGCGGTTTTGCGTGCTTGGGGGGGCGAGTTGTTCGGGCTAGGACCGATTGCCGCAAGTGCCCGTTAAAGGGGCATGTTCTTCGACAATACCCTTCTCGACATCGCGGCGCGCGGCTTCATCCTCTCGGCCATCGGTCTCGCCTGGGTGACGCTGCTCATTCGCATCGTGGGCCTGCGCTCGCTCTCCAAGATGACCAATTTCGACTTCGTGATGACGGTGGCGCTGGGTTCGGTCCTCGCCGCTGCGGTCACTGCGGACAAGTGGACCGTCTTCGGCCAGTGCATCGCAGCCATGGCGGGCCTGTTCCTCTTCCAGTGGCTCGTCGCCCGCGCGCGCAAGGATTCGGATACCTTCGAGACCGCGATCCAGAACGAACCGATTTTTCTCATGCGCGAAGGCGAGTTTTGCGAAGATGCGCTCAAATCGACCCGCGTCGCGCGCAGCGATGTGATGGCCAAGCTGCGCGAGGCCAATGTGCTTTCGCTATCGGAGGTTCGCGCCGTGGTACTGGAGACAACCGGAGACGTATCTGTCCTGCACGGCGAGAAGCTCGACGACAGCCTCGTCGAGAATGTGCGCGACTAGCCTTTGCGGCGGTCGAGCCACTTCGCAAAGGCCACACCGCCCGTAATCAGGAACGGCACCAGCACGAGGCTGAGCACGACCTTGGCGAGGATTTGCCCGATGAGCAGGTTGGTAATCGGGAACTGGCCGTAGAACGCCAAGGTGATGAAAATCACCGAATCAATGGCCTGGCTCAGCGCCGATGCAATCGCGCCGCGTATCATCAGCGAGACCGTGCCGGTGTTCTCGTCGCTCCCGCGCAGGCGCGAGAAAATCCACACGTTGAGGAGCAGCGAGACGATATAGGCGGCCGGGCCCGCTGCCCAGACCCGCCAGATCGTCGCGTGCACCTGCTCGAACGCAGCAAGGTCATCCGCGCGCCCGCCGGCCATTTCGGGCGAGGCGGGCAAGTTGAGCACCAGCTGCATCAGCAGCGCCGCCAGCAACAGCGGCAGGAAGCCCCACCAGACGATGCGGTTGGCCAACTTTTCACCGTAAAGCTGTGCAATCGTGGAGGAAATTACCACCAACAGTAGAAACGCGAAAATCCCCGCCTCGACCGCGAGGTCGGTCGGGTAAAGCTGCACCTGCTTGAATGCGAGCACGCCTGCCAGCACCGTCATCCCGCCATAGACGAGCGTATAGACGAACAGACCCAGCGGGGTCGTAGCGGCCTTGATGCGGATATCTCCGGTGGTCTCGGTCATGAGGCTGGGTGCAGTGCTTTCTGGTCTGGTGATAGGCGGAGCTGGAATCGGGAGCGTAAATTGACTATGCGGGCCCGCCGCGCAAGGTAGCGGCTGATTTCATCCGCAACTAGTCGCGCAAAGCCAAAGGGGTCGGCATGCCGCCAGTGATTATCAATATTCTCGGGATTTTCGCGATTCTTGCAATCGCTTTCCTGCTTTCTACCGGCAAGAAGCGCATCAAGCTGCGCGTCGTGGGTGCGGCTTTCGCGCTGCAGGCTGTCATGGCGCTGCTGGTCTTGCGCACGCCGTGGGGTGTCGAGCTTATACAGGCGATGTCGAACGGGGTCATCGCTCTGCTCGACTATTCGAAGGTCGGCATTGAATCGGTCTTCGGCCCGATGGACGCCAATCCCTTCACCAACACCTTCGTGATTGCGGCTCTCCCGGTCATCGTGTTCTTCGCGGCCATCGTCTCGATTCTCTATCACTGGGGCATCATGCAGCGTCTCGTACGCTGGGTCGGCGGGGCGATCGGCTGGATTACCGGCATTTCCAAGGTCGAGGCGCTGGGTAGTGCGGCGAACATCTTCGTCGGCCAGTCCGAAAGCCCGCTGGTGGTTCGTCCCTATCTCGCAGCGCTCACGCCGAGCCGCCTGTTCACGCTGATGGCGGTCGGCATGGCGGGGGTCGCAGGCACTATCCTTGCCGCCTATGCCAGCTTCATCGGGTCGGAAGCCGTGCCTTTCTTGCTCGCCGCGGCCTTCATGTCGGCGCCCGGCGGCATCCTGATGGCCAAGATCATCATGCCCGATGACGAGAGCGCGCTCGCCCGCGACGCGGCCGAACTCGCCGGGACGGAAGATGAAATTACGCTTCCCGAAGCGCGCATCAGCGCCGAGGGTCCGGCTGCGCTCACCGAAAGCGGCAAGCCGCACGAGGTGGAGGTCGCCGAGACCTTCGAGGAAGGCCATAAGCCTGCCAACGTCATCGAAGCGGCAGCGCAGGGCACGCAGACGGGTGTGAAGCTCGCGGTTGCCGTCGGTGCGATGGTGATGGTCTTCGTCGCACTCGTCGCGCTCGCCAACGGTATTCTCGGTGGCATCGGCGGTCTTGTCGGCTATCCCGATGTGACCTTCCAGCAGCTGCTCGGCTATGTCTTTGCGCCGGTCATGTACCTTATCGGTATTCCGTGGGACCAGGCAGGAGCAGCTGGCGGCTTGTTCGGCACCAAGATTGTGCTCAACGAATTCGTCGCTTTCATCCAGCTGGGCGGGATGGAAGCAGGTGTGCTGACCGATCGCAGCCGCGCCATTGTGACCTTCGCGCTGTGCGGGTTTGCCAATTTCAGCTCGATCGCCATCCAGATGGCGGTGACCGGCGGACTTGCGCCAAATCAAAGACCGGTCATCGCGAAGCTGGGTATACGCGCGCTCGCTGCCGGTAGCCTCGCCAACCTGATGAGCGCCGCGCTGGCAGGACTCTTCCTTCCGTATTAAAGGGCGCACCCATTATGACCGATTCGAACACCGATATCGCGGTTGTGTCGCTGGCACAGCCGCTCGAAAGCATCGCCGAGGAACTCGGCCGCAGTTTCCAGGAATACGGCTTTGCCGTCATTCGCGATCATGGCATCCCGCAGGAGCTGATCGACAAGGCAGAGGCCCTGTCGAAGGAATTCTTCGCGCTTCCCGACGATGTGAAACAGGCCTATCACATTCCCGGCGGCGGCGGTGCCCGCGGCTACACGCCGTTCGGCACGGAAAAGGCCAAGGATGCCGAGGTTCACGACCTCAAGGAATTCTGGCACGTCGGACGCGAACTGCCCGAAGGCCATCCGCTTGCCGAATACATGGCCGACAACGTCTGGCCCGACGAGGTCGAGGGTTTCCGCGAGACTTTCAGCAACCTCTACTCGGCGTTTGAAGAAGCCGGTGGCCGCGTGCTCGAAGCCATCGCGATCCATCTCGGCCTGCCGCGTGAGTTTTTCGCTGCCACCGTCGAGGACGGCAATTCGGTGATGCGCCTGCTGCGCTATCCCCCGTTGGAAGGTGCGGAAGCCGAAGGTGCGATCCGTGCGGCCGCGCATGGCGACATCAACACCATCACCCTGTTGCTGGGTGCAGAAGAGGCGGGGCTCGAATTGCTGACCAAGCAGGACGAGTGGAAATCGGTCGACGTGCCCGAGGGGGCGCTGGTCATCAATGTCGGCGACATGCTCGACCGGCTGACCAATGGAAGGCTGCGTTCGACCACCCACCGGGTCGTCAATCCGCGCGGCGAAGCGGCTTACAGGGCGCGCTATTCGATGCCGTTCTTCCTTCACTTCCGCCCGGATTACGTGATCGAGACGCTGCCATCCTGCATCGATCCGGAAAACCCGGCCGACCATCCCGAGCCGATTTCCAGCCACGACTTCCTGATGCAGCGCCTGCGCGAGATCAATCTCGCGTAAAGCACGCCCTGTCGTCGCCCCGGTTGCGGCGGAAGAATCTTTTTTCCCACTGTGTGGTTTTTGCAACGCCCGCAAACCCCCGGACTTCCGCGGGTTTTGCGGGCGTCGTGACTCGTCGTCCACACTTGTCGGGGGTGTGTCTTGACTCTGTCACAAAAGGATAGCTTTGGCGAAACATCGCACGCCTAGCGGGGCTGCGCATATCCAGTGCTACTCATTTCCAATCTGAAGAGACGAAGGGGTCTTCTCCGATGAAGTTCAAGTATCTCCTTGCTGCAAGCGCGGTCAGCCTTGCCGCGACCGGCGCGATGGTTGCCACTCCGGCAGCTGCACAGCAGATTACCTCGACCGTGCAGGGTACGGTCCAGGACGAAGCAGGCGCACCTGTCGCCGGCGCAACCGTCACTGTCACCGACACGCGTACGGGCGCAACCCGCACGCTGACCACCGGCGTGAACGGCGGCTTCAACGCAGCCAACCTCGTCACGGGCGGACCCTACACCGTTTCGGCCAGCGCCGATGGCTATGAGGGCCAGACGGTCGAAGGCGTCAACACCAACGTCTCGGGTGCTACCGAACTGACCTTCACCCTCACCAGCGGCAGCGGCGTCATCGTCGTCACCGGCTCGCGCGTCCGCGTGACGCAGCTTGCAGTCGGACCGGGCACTGGCTTCGGCACCGCCATCATCGAAGAATCGCCGACCTTCGACCGCGACGTTCGCGACATCATCCGTCTCGACCCGCGCGTCACGCTCGACGCCGACACCAGCTCGGGCCAGAACCGCATCTCGTGCCTCGGCGGTAACGACCGTTCGAACGCATTCACAGTCGACGCCATCAGCCAGGGCGACCTTTACGGCCTGAACGGCAACGGCTTCGCATCGCGCAGCTCGACCCCGATCCCCTACTCGGCGATCCGTGAAACCTCGGTCGAATTCGCTCCGTTCGATGTGGAATACGGCCAGTTCACCGGTTGCGCCATCAACGTCATCACCCGTTCGGGCGGTAACGACTTCCACGGTAGCGCTTTCTACGAATATTCGGACAACGGCCTGCGCGGCAAGGACGTCGCCGGCGAAGAAACCAATCCCGTCGAAGCGCAGAAGAACTACGGCGTTTCGCTCGGCGGTCCGATCATCCCCGACCGCCTGTTCTTCTTCGGTGCCTATTCGCACCAGGAAAGCGGCGAAGCATGGGACTTCGGCCCCTCGGGCGGCGGCTATGCCAACGAAACCCCCGGCATTTCGGTCGAGGACTTCAACCGCTTCTCGCAGATCCTGCGTGATCAGTACGGCATCGAAGCCGGTCCGCTGGTTTACAACCTGCCGTATGAGAACGACCGCTATTTCGGCCGTCTCGACCTGCAGATCAACGACGACCATCGTCTCGAAGCGACCTACCAGCGCCTCGAAGAAAACACCGTCAAGCGTGATGGTATCTTCAGCTCGATCAGCTCGCCGACCATCACCGGACTGAACAACTTCTACAACTCGGGCACCAAGTCGGATTACTATTCGGCTCGCCTTTACTCCGACTGGTCGGATAACTTCTCGACCGAGCTGCGCTATGCGCACTCGCAGATCGACGATCTCCAAGATCCGGTCGGCGGCGGTGAAGCGCAGTCGGACAACCCGCTTCCGCAGATCAACGTCGGCACCTACGACGCAGACAGCGACATCTACGGTGGCTTCCAGGCTGGCCCGGGATACTTCCGTATGGCCAACCAGCTGAACACCACCGTCGATTATGCCACCGCAATTGCCCGCATCGACGCTGGCAACCACAACTTCAAGCTGGGCGCGACCTGGAACCAGGTTGGCATCTTCAACCTGTTCGTCCCCGGTTCGAGCGGTGTGCTCAACTTCGCCAACCTCGACGATTTCGAGGCAGGCATCCTGACCACCGGCAGCCGCGATCGCGGATTCTTCGGTTTCAACCTCTACAACAACCGCGTTGTGGGTGCGACCGGTGCTTCCTCGGCAACGGGCGACGTGAATGACGCTGCGGCAGACTTCACCCGCACCACCTGGAGCTTCTTCGCGCAGGACGATTGGGACATGACCGATCGCCTCAATGCAGTCATCGGCGTCCGCGTCGACCTGTATGACGGTGACGCTCCGGCCTACAACCCGAACTTCGCAGAGCGTTATGGCCGTTCGAACGCCATCGGCTTCAGCAACCTGCCCGTCTCGTTCCTGCCGCGTGCTGCCTTCACCTACGACCTGGGTGACGTCGGCCCGCTGACCGGTTCGAGCCTGCGTCTTGGTGCCGGCATCTTCTCGGGCGGTGACCCGCTGGTCTGGTTCGGCAACGCCTTCCAGAACAACGGTATCACCTATTCGGAAGGCAACCTCGGTTCGAGCGCATGTGACGGCGTCAGCAACGACGTCTACGTCGGCGGTGTCTTCACCGGTGTTCCGCAGTGCGTCTTCGCCGACGGTCAGGCCGAAGCCGCCAACGGTCAGGCCGACACGCAGTCGATCGACCCCGACATCAAGACGCCCAGCGTTCTGCGCTTCAACCTCGGCTTCGAAAGCGGCCTGGACTTCGCGGATGCAGGCTTCCTGAGCAACTGGCGCTTCAAGACGGACTTCATCTACTCCGCCTTCAAGAACCCGTTCACGATTGCCGACCTTTCGCAGGTTGTCGCCAATCCGATCGATGCGCCGGGCGCAGGCCTCAATGGCTACACCATCGACGGTCGCCCGATCTATCGCGCGATTGACCCGACGGTTGACGGTTGTACCGCCGAGTTCCAGGGCAATAACCCTGGCCCGGTCTACACCAACGTCAACCTCGCCTGCTTCAACACCCGTCGCGACAACGAGCTGATTCTCACCAATGCAGACGGTTTCGACAGCTGGACGGCTTCGTTCATCCTGTCGAAGAGCACCAGCAGCGGCATCATCACCGATGGCGGCGGCGTCGACTTCCTCGTCGGCTATGCCTACACCGATGCAAACGACCGTCGTGCGATGACCAGCTCGACCGCGGGCTCGAACTACGACCGTACGCTGGCCTTCGACCTGCAGAATCCGGCCGAAGCCACCTCGATCTACTCGAATACGCACAACATCACTGCGCGTCTGTCCATCGCGGAAGAGTTCATTCCCGAGCATGACACCCGCTTCACGGCGAGCTTCACCGCTCGTTCGGGCCGTCACTATGGTCTCGCCTTCAACGGCGGCGGCATCTTCAACGACAGCACCTCGGGTTCGGACAACGCGCTGCTCTACATCCCGACCGGCATCAGCGACCCGAATGTGTCGCCCGATTCCGACATGGATGCAGTCGCAGACCTTGCCGAGTTCGCTGCCGGTCTCGACTGTGCGAAGGACTATGCCGGTCGTACCATCGCTCGTAATACCTGCGAGAACGACTGGTACTTCGACATGGACCTCAAGCTGTCGCAGAACCTCCCGGGTCCGGGCAGCTTCTTCGGTCTCGACGACTCGATCCAGGTCTACGGCATGATCGACAACTTCCTGAACATGCTTGACGGCGACTGGAACGTGCTGCGTTCGCGTCAGTACGCTGGCCAGCAGGGTGTTGCCGACATCGATGGCATCGACGACCAGGGCCGCTACATCATCAGCGGCTTCAACGGCGTCGAAGAATTCGAAGCCGACAACCAGCTTTACACGCCGGCATCGGTGTGGCGCATCAAGGTTGGTGTGAGCTACAAGTTCTAATCGCGAGAGCGGAACTGATACAGGAAAGGGCGGCCTCTCGGGGCCGCCCTTTTCGTTTGTGCGCGAAGGGCGTGGAGCGGGGCGGAACGGCTCAGGCCATCGCCACCAGTTCTTCGGCAAGCTGCTTCCTTACCTCGCGTTCCACGCCAGCGCGCAAGGCACGTTCGAGCGCCGCGGCTTTCTCCCCAAGCTCCTCCTCGCCGAACATGCCGGCAGTGCCCGCCAGCTTGTGGACGGTGCGTGCCAAATCCTCCACGCGCACGCCTTCCAGGCTGTCATCGCGCAAGGCGGCGTTGACGGCGTCGAGAGCTTCGGAGCGGCGCTCGTTCCAGCGCGCGAGAATTTCCTTCGAGTGAGTCTGACCGGGCGTGGGTGTGGCAACGGCTGGTCGCGGCGCTTCATCGACAATCCGCACCGGAAGCCAGCGGGCGAGCGCGGCGGCGAGTTCCTCGAACACCAGAGGTTTGGCGAGGTGGGCTTGCATCCCCGCATCGCGCGCGGCCGCCACGTCCTCCGGGAACGCGTTGGCGGTCAGCGCGACAATCGGCAGCCGTGCCTGCGAGACGCCGCCCTGGCGTATCATCCGGGTGGCCGAATAGCCGTCGCAGCCCGGCATCTGGACATCCATCAGCACGAGGTCGAAAGGGGCATCGCTTTCCGCTGCATCGAGCGCTTTCGACACGGCTTCGAGACCGTCATGCGCAACTTCGACGTGCTGCCCCAGCTGCTCGAGCATGGCGGTGACCAGCATGCGGTTTACGTCATGGTCCTCGGCGAGCAGGACGCGCGCCCCGCTCCGCATCTGCGCTGCGGGAGCTTCCGCAGCATTGCGTTTCGCGGCCGCAGCCTCGGCCGGGACCTCTTCAAGCGGTACACGCAGGGTGAAACGCGATCCCACGCCCGGCATGGAATCGACCGACAGCGACCCGCCCAGCAATTCGGCCAGCTGGCGCGAAATGCTGAGGCCCAGTCCCGTTCCGCCGAAGCGCCTTGTCGTGCTGGCCTCTTCCTGCGTGAACGGGTCGAAAATCTGCTCGAGCCGGGCGGGGTCGATGCCGATACCGCTGTCCTCGACCGATATCGCCAGCCGCTCGCCCTCGCGCTGCACGCTGACTTCGACCGAGCCGTTCTCGGTGAATTTCACTGCGTTGGCGATGAGGTTGAGCAGGATCTGGCGCAGCCTCAGCGGGTCGGTAACAACGCGCTCGGGCAAGTCGGGCCCGCAGGCCAGCGAAAGGTGCACATCCTTCCGCTCGGCCCCGGTCTGGTGGAGCCGCACACAATCTCCCGCCAGCTTACCGAGGTCGGTTTTCTCGTAAGCGAGCACCAGCTGCCCGGACTCGATTTTCGAAATATCGAGGATGTCGTTGAGCAGCATCATCATCGAGCGGCCCGAACTGACGATGAGTTCGGCATAGTGGGCAGCGTCATCCTCGAGCTTCATCTGGCACAGCAGGTCGGCAAAGCCGAGCACACCGTTCATCGGAGTGCGGATTTCGTGGCTCATATTGGCGAGAAACTGCGCCTTGGCGCGTGCGGCATTCTCGGCGTGGCGGGTTGCGCGTTTGAGCTTGCGCTCGAGCTGCACGCGCTCGGTCACATCGCGAGCGGACACGATGATCCCTTCGCGTTCGCCATTGGTGTTGTCGTAGGCAACGGCGCAGTCGGCCTCGATGTAGACGGGATTGCCGTCGGCATCGTCGAGCAGGCGGCGATAGGTGAAGCGCTCGGTATCGCTGCATCCGGAAAGGAGACGGCTTTGCACCCGGGCGATGTCTTCGCGCGAATCGCGATGCGCCCGTTCATCGGTGGTCGTCCCCATGAAGGCACTCGGCGGGGCTCCGAGAACGGCGGTGACCGAAGGCGAGGCGTAGGTGCACAGGCCGTGCAGGTCATATCGCAGGATCGCATCGGTAATATTCTCGGCCAGCAGCTCCAGCTCGCGGGTAATCCGCTCGCGGGTCGACAAGGCGGCGGCCACGGGCAGGCCGACGACGAGTGCCGACGCGAGGAACCCCTCGAGCAGCAGCAACTGGAATTCGGCGGCCACCGGGAGCAGGTTGATGGGGCCATGGCCCAGCTCGGTGAAAATCGAGGCGATCGTTGCGACCTTGAGCACCGAGAACGCGGTCCCCAGGGTTCCGAGGCGAAAGGCGTGCGAAATGACCACCAGCGGGATGATGAAGAGCAAAGGATAGGTAGTCTGGCTGAAAACCAGCAGTGTCACGGTGGTGCCGAAGCCGGTCAGCAGCAGCCATTCCACCAGTTCACGCCGCGTCGGCCTCCGCCGTTTGCGGACTGCGTCGATAATTACCATCGCGCTGGGTGCGATGATGAGCATGCTCAGCGAATCGGACATCGCCCAGCGCGTCATCCCCGCCAGGCCGAACGGGCCGTTCAGCCACAAGACACAGGCGGCCACCATGGCAGAGCCGGTCGGCGCCAGGATCCCGGCTGCGAACACGAAGCGAGACAGGTCGTTGATGTCGTCCATGCGCGGATCGCCACCGCACCACTTGCGGGCCAGGAGCACGGCGAGAAGGATTTCCGCACCATTGGCGAGGGCCAGCCCGCCCGCGACCAGCGGCGCATCTCCAACAGCAAGATTCGCCAGGACATTGCCCAGCACACAGGCCGCAATGGCGAGCCTTTCATCAGGGACGCGCCATCGCAGGAGCATGGCGACAACGATCGCGTTGGGAATCCAGATGACGGCAATGCGTCCGCTTCCCCTTGTCAGTTCGATGCACAGATAAGCCAGCGCGCCGAAGGCAAGCATCATCAGCGACGCGAAGACGAAGCCTTTCAGGGAATGGGCTGCGCGCGGGGTGAGGGGCTCGCTTCTGCCGGCAATCGTAGCCATGATCCTGTGCCAATCCTCCGGGTCTCTCGTCGTGTTCGCGATGTCGCGCAGCGCGGAACGCATGGGCCAACTTTGCCGTTGATGCGGATATGGCCGAACAAGCGACCAATTTCAGTACCGCCAGGAAGCGACCCAACCCTTGGGTTATCTTCGCTATAGCTTTGATTCATTTGGTAATCTTCTACGTACTGATACGTAGCTTGGCGCCGAACACGGTCGCGAGCGTGGAAGAGAGCGTGGTCTCTGCCTTTACGGTGACCGTAACTGCCCCTGAAGAAGAAACACCCGTGGTGGAGCCCGAACCAGATGAAGGTGCGCAGGGCGATCCTGGCCGGGAGGCCGTGCCACAACCGGTCACGGCGCCCAAACCCAAGCTGCCGAAGAAAGACACACCCAAGCCCCGCGCATCCTCGACGGGCACGGCCACGACGTCGGGTGCCACCGATGCTGGCGCGGGCACCGGAGCGGCGGGTAGCGGGCTAGGTACCGGTGCAGGCCGTGGTGGCGGCGGGCAGGGCGGTGTTGCGGCGACCAAGCCGGTTCTCACCCGCGCAATCAGCGATTCAAGCGCCTTTCCCATTCCTCCCGGCGGACGCGAGGCGCGCATCGGCAAATCGGTCATCGTGAAGCTGATGGTCTCCGCCGAAGGCCGCGTGACCTCCTGTTCGGTCTATCGCGCCAGCCCGTTCCCCGAAACCGACGCCAAGGTATGCGAGCTGTCGTACAGCCAGATACGCTTCGAGCCGGCCCGCGATGCACAGGGCAATCCGGTGGCCGCGCCCTTCTACTACCAGCAGCGGTTCTTTAACTGACAAGGCCCGAGGGCGCAGTTATAGCCCTCGCCATGATAAAACGGGTCCGCAAATGCTAATACAACCGGTCATCCTGTGTGGGGGTTCGGGCACGCGGCTGTGGCCGGTGAGCACTCCGGAAAAGCCGAAGCCATTCCTGCAGCTCCTGGGGGAGCGGACACTGTTCCAGCAGGCGCTGGACCGGGTGGCCGACCGGTCGCTTTTTGCCACCCCACTCGTGGTGGCGGGCGAGGCCCACCGGCAGTGGGTGGCCGAGCAGGCGGGCAATCATGCACTCATCGTCGAACCTTGCGCGCGCAACACAGCTCCCGCGATAGCGCTGGCGGCGGCGCGGCTGGACCCGGAAACACTGATGCTGGCCTGTCCCAGCGACCATTATATTGCCGACGAGTCGGCCTTCCGTGATGCGGTCCATACTGCAAGCGAACTCGCCGCCGACGGAAATCTCGTTTCGCTCGGGATCGAGCCCGACAGACCCGAAACGGGCTACGGTTATATCGAGCGCGGCGAAGTCCTCGGGGCGGGGCATCGCACGGCCCGCTTTGTCGAGAAGCCCGATGAAGCGACGGCCGCAGCCTATCTCGCGGACGGCAATTTCGTCTGGAATGCAGGCATTTTCGTTTTCCGGGCAGGGCAACTCCTCGACGAACTTGCGCAATTCCGGCCCGAGATGGCGGAACTGGTCCGCTCTGCAGTCGAAGAGGGCCGGGAAAAGGGTGACACCTTCCTCCCGGCCGAAGCATCCTTTTCTGCAATCGCGGCAGAGAGCATCGATTACGCGCTGATGGAGAACACACGCCATGCCGCGGTGGTGACTGCCGACATGGGCTGGTCGGACATCGGCTCGTGGAAGGCACTGATGGATGCGCATGAGAGCAAGGGCGGGGCCGCAAGCGGCAATGCCCGACTGGTCGACTGCAAGCGTGTCATGGTGCGCAGCAATGGTCCGCGCGTTAGCGCCCTGGGCCTTGAAGATGTCATCATCGTCGTCGAGGGAGACGAAGTCCTCGTCGTGGCGCGGGATGCGGCCGAGAAAATCGGTTCGCTTGCAGGGGATGAGAGCAGGTGAACGGCGGCGGCATCCTGGGCATGAAACGCCTCGTCAAGCCTTGGGGGCGGCGCGACTTGCCGGCCCCCTTCGCTTCGCCCTGCGGCGATGCGGTTGGCGAGATCTGGTTCGACACCCCGGCCCTCCTTCGGGACATCCTGACCAAATATCTGTTCACGGCAGAGCAGCTTTCCGTGCAGGTCCATCCGCTTGCCGAACATTGCCCGGTCGGGGCAGGCAAGGACGAATGCTGGCTGGTAACGCAGGCTGCGCCGGGTGCGCGGCTCGCCATCGGATTTCGGCAGGAGGTCGCGCGAGAGGACATTCGCTCCGCTGCGCTCGACGGATCGATCGAAGGCATGCTCGACTGGCGCGAGGTGCAGGTCGACGATTTCCTCTATGTTCCCTCCGGCACGGTCCACGCCATCGGGCCGGGCCTCACGCTGGTAGAGGTGCAGCAGAACACCGACGTGACCTTTCGCCTCTACGACTACGGGCGGCCGCGCGAATTGCACCTCGACGAGGCCATGCGCTCGGTTCGGCCAGGCCCTCATCCCGCAGGGCTAGGGCGCAAGGTCGATCCGCGGCGCTCGCAGGTGCTCGTCGACGGACCGCATTACAGCGTCGTGCAGGTCGCAGGCGTGCCCGGGCAGGAGATTGCGCCCTATCGAGGGGCAGTGCAAATCCTGCCGCTGGCCGGCCATTGCACGATTGCGGGCGAGGCTGTCGCGCCTGGCCAGTCCGGCTGGGCAAAGGAATTGCGCGACATCGATTTCACCGCCAGCGAGCGTTGCCTGCTGGTGTTCAATCCGCCGCGTTCGACGAACCAGCCAGTTCTTCCATGATGCCGACCAGCTCGTCCTTGCCATAGGGCTTGGTCAGCAGGCCGCGCGCGCCCATTTCTTCCACGCGCTCGGCCATTTCACCATAGCCGGTGGCGAGCCAGTAGGGGATGGAGCGGCGGGCCAGCTCTTCTGCCACCTTCTCGCTGCTTTCCTTGCCGAGGTTGTAGTCGAGGATGGCGAGGTCGGGCTCGTGTTTTTCAAGGCTGGCCAGCGCGCCCGCAACCGTGCTTTCGACGATGACTTTCTTCACGCCGAGTTCGCGCAGGCAGTCTTCCGTGTCGAGCGCGATGATCATGCTGTCCTCGACAAGCAGTACGCTTTCGGGTGCGTGCGTTTCGCCTTTTGGACCGCTGAAAATGCCTGAGGATTTATCCGGTTGCGAACCCATGTGCCCACCTTTCCAGACGACAGAGCGAGAGGGGATGCAGAAGTCCGCCTCCAGTCCCGAGAGCTTGTAGTCGACCTTTGCCTCCCCGCCCAGTTCGAAGGGGATCGAGCGTTCGACGATAGTGGACCCGAAGCCGCGCCGCGTGGGCGGTTTCACCGGCGGGCCGCCACTTTCCTTCCACGTCAGCTGCAGCGAGTCATCATCATTGCGCGAGATTGTGATTTCGAGCTGGCCGCTACTATCGGACAACGAGCCGTATTTGGCGGAATTGGTCACCATCTCGTGGATGACCAAGGCGACAACCGTATAGGCCTCGGGCTGGAGCAGCACATTCGGTCCGCTCAGAAAGACACGGTCTTTTTCGGCGCTCAGATAGGCGTGCGCTTCGGTCTCGATAAGCTCGCTCAACGGAGCGGGTGACCAGTTGCTCTTGGTGATATTGTCGTGCGCCGAGGCGAGCGAGGAAATGCGCCCGCCGACGATTTCGGTGAATTGCTCCATCGATTCCGCCTCGCGGCGAGACTGGCTGATGAGGCCGCGGATGAGGTTGAGGATGTTGCGCACACGGTGATTGAGCTCGGCGATCAGCAATTCCTGCTGTGCCTGTGACTTGGCGCGTTCCTGCACGGCCTCATCGGTCAGGCGAAGGATGATCTCGAGCAGCGTCGTGCGCAGGCCATCGGCAACATGGAGTTCGCCATCGCTCCATGGCGCGCTGCGGCCTTCGACCGTTTCCTGCCATGCCTCGAAACTCTTGCGCGGGGTCAGGCGTGCGCCATTGGGGCCGTATTCCACCGGCTTTTCGGGATTGCCCGCCCAGAGCACTTTCTGGGTCAACGGCTTGCGCCACAGCACAAGGTAGTCGCGCGGGGTGCGCGAGACAGGTATCACCATCGCGCCCGAGGCACGGTTGGCGAACCTATCCGCCTTGGGCAATCGCTCGCTTAGCGCATCGGTTGCGAGGATGCGACTGGTGGCAGCCGCGTTGAGCCCTGAAACCACTGCCCGGAATTCTTCTTCGTTCGGGGCAGACCCACTGGAATTGTATATATCTTCGATGAAGACGCTTGCGCCATCGTGGGGAATAACCTGCTGAATGACGGGGGTAAGCGTGGGCAGGGTGTCGGACAGCGGCGTACCTGCCGCAATATCACGCATCAGCCGGTCATGAATGCTGCGCCGGGCCTCGCGCAGTTCCTCGCGCTCGCGAAATAGCGCGCGTTCTAGCACCAGCGAAAAAAGCTCCGAGAAAAGTTCTGCCGAGGTGCGCTGCGAATAGGGAAGTTTCTTGGGGCCATAGTGATGGCAGGCGAACAATCCCCAAAGCTTGCCGCCGATGATGATCGAAATCGACAGCGATGCGCCCACGCCCATGTTGCGCAGATATTCGACATGGATGGGTGAAACAGCACGGAGCGTGCTCATCGACAAATCGAGCGGTTCGCCTTCGGAGGAGTGCTCCGGCAGGATCGGAACGGTTTCGGCAGTCACATCGCTTATGATGCGGAAACGGTTGCGCTTATAGAGTTCGCGCGCCTGTGCCGGAATGTCGCTTTTCGGATAGCGCAAACCGTGAAAGGCCTCGAGATCGTCGCGCCGCGCTTCAGCGACCACTTCACCTGACAGGTCCCCGTGAAAACGGTAGACCATCACCCGGTCGATATCGAGCGTGGCACGCAACTGGCGAGCCGCCTCGTCTAGCAGGCGACCGGTATCTTCGTGCTTCTCGAGCCGGGCCATGACGGGGCGCAACAGCGCTATTTGCCGGTTAAGGTCACCCTCGGCATGAGGCTCGATTTCAATAACAGTGTAGAGGCCTGAGGCGTGGATTGCGCAATCGAAAAGCTTGCCATTGCCTAGAAGGTCGACACCGAAGATGCGTTCGACTTGGTCACTGTCGACCAGTGCGGCGACGCCGCTGCGCAGCCTCTGGAATGCACCTTGCGAAATGGCGTTCGACAAGCGTGACCCTATTTCAAGTTCGCTTTCGAGCCCGAGCATGCTTTCGAGATTGGCGGAGCGGTGAGCGAGGAACCAGTCGGCGTTCACCGCCAGCAGCGCGCCGAAATCCTGGATGCGGCCGAGCTGGTGGATGGGCTCGCGGTCGCAATTGGACAGGTCTACCTGCGGGTCGCCATGGCTCATGCGACTTTCTCCAGCCGGACCGCGGCGAAAGCCTGTTCGAACAGAGCGAAGGTGGCGAGCGCGCCGGTGATGGCTTGCGCGATATCGGCCTCCGAGTGGGGCCGGTCGAGCACATGGAGCAGGCCGCCGAAATAGCGGGCGAGGCCGGTATCGCTCAAGAAGCGTTCCGGACCCTTGGATCCGGTCTTGCCGCGCTGGACGAGCATCGCCTTGTTGCCCAGCGAAGACCCGGCAAGGACCCACGCTGCGCCAAGGGCGGCTGCCGGGGTATCGAGGGCGAATTCGTGCGGCATGCGCTCAGGCGTCACGCCAAGATCGGCCAAATCCTGCGCAAGCGCAGCAGCCTGCGATGGCGGTGCAGCAAGACCCATCGGCGGCTGCATGGCAAGCGCGCGCTCTACCGCGCAGCGGGCTGCGAACTGCGCCGAAAGGAAGGCTGCGTATTCGTTCTCGGAGGAGACCGGCATGTGGCCGACCGTCTCGTCGAGGCGCGCATGGATTTCCCCTGTCGCCTGCCTCAGTCGTTCTCTCAAAATACGGACCCCCGTCCCTGCTTAACCCGTTCGCCAAAAGACCATTGCCGGGCCTTGCGAACCGGAGGCTCGAAAGCGAGGCGCGGCGGACGGCGGGCAAACTTAGCCGTCGGGCCGCGATACTAAGCGCGCAGGACGGAATTTGGTTCCGCTGGAGTGCTGGATATTTTCCAGCAGGCAGAATGGCTTGGAGAGAGGCCGGCGTCACTCGGCGGCGAGCAGCTTCTGGCCCTTCTTGCGGATGGCGCCCGCGATAATCGGTTCGACGAAAGACAGCGCGGGCGGCAAGTCGATTTCGAACACGACCTGTGTTTCCTCGATAAGCACCTGAGCACGGGTCAGATTGCCCATCGCGTGAATGTCCAGCGCCATGCAGTCCTCGTTGGGCCAGCTGGTTGTCACATCGGCCATGCCGCCGGGGATGGCGTCGCCGATTTCATGGCTGCGGGTTTTCAGGCGGCGGCGCACCTCTTCCTTGCCGAGATTGTGGGGAAGGGGAACGCGCATCAGTCCTTGTGCTCCAGCTGGGGAGAGGTTTCGGCACCGGCGCCGAACTTGTAGTCGAGATAGCGGTGCTTGATGGCGAGGTCGTCGAGCGAGCCTTCGGCCAGCTGGCGGGTGATCGAATCGATTTCGCCGCTGATCTTGCCGAGGCTTTCGGTGAGCTGCTGGTCGGGCGTCGAACCAGCACGTTCTTCCTTGCGCATGTGCGCGGGGATGCGCTGGTAGCTGTCGATCATCTCTGGCAACTGCTCGCCCACGAGGCTGCGCACTTCGCGCGCCTTGGGGTGGTTCTGGTCGACGCCCTCGAGCTGAAGCCCAAGCGCGTCCAGTTGCACGCCCATGTCGCTGACGATGGCGGCCGCTGGCGGGGGCAGGGCGGGGCGCTGGCTTTCGAGCCAGAGTTCAGTCCGGCCGACCATCTGCTGGACATTGCCCTTGTTGATGTCGGCGCGCCTGGGAACCTTGACCTTCTGCATCATGACACCGCCGAACAGCAGCGCCATCATCAGGAAGGCAATCATCACGCCCCAGAAACCGATGCCGTTGAGCACGGCTCCGGCAATGCCCGCGGCGACCCAGATGCCGACGAGCCCGATGGCGAGCTGCACGAGCTTCTTGGTGAGGTGCTTCGACTTGATCTTCGCCGAGCCGGCCCCGATCGAACCAGCGCGGCGGTGACGCCCGCCCTCGCGGTTGTCGTCGCGCACACGCCGGGCTTCGTCGAGGATGCGGTCGCTGTCTCGTGTGAGCTCGCCCAAGGTCTTAGCCCTCGATGCTCAACAGGCCGCTTTCGGCGACCTGCCGCTGCGCCTGCGCCTGTCCTTCGGCGCGGGCGATATAGCCCTTCGACTTCTCGACCTCGTCGGAGAGCACCGTGACGGTCTGCTTCATGCTTTCGAGCGCACGGACCTTGAAATTGTCGACCTCGTCCATCGTGTCGTAGATGTTCTGGAAGGCGCGCTGCAGCGTTTCCAGCGGGATGGTGCTGGCGGCGGCCTGCTCGTGGATCTTGCCGGTCTGCTCGCGCAGCATCGTCGAAGTGCTGTCGATGATGCCCGACGTGGTCTGGTTGAGCGCGGTGATCTGGCCCAGCACGAGGCGCTGGTTGGTCATCGCCTCGGCCACGGTCACTGCGGTACGCAGCGCACCGACGGTGGTGGTGCTGGCGCGGTCCACGCCCTTCACCAGTTCGACATTGTTCTTCTTAACGAGGTCGAGCGCGAGGTAGCCCTGTACGCTGACTGCCATCTGGGTGAGCAAATCCTGCGTGCGCTGGCGGACGTAGAACAGCGCCGTTTCGCGCACGGCCTTGGCCTTGGCGGGATCGGTCGCATCGAGTTCGGCAGCCTTTTCCTCCAGCTTCGCGTCGAGCGAGTTGGAAATGTGGATCATCTGTTCCAGATTGCCCATCGCCTCCCACAGCTTCTGCCGTTCGACGTCGATGGCGGCATTGTCCATGATGAGCTCGTCCTTGCCGCTGGCAAGATTGCCGAGGATCGACTGGATATGCGTCTGGGCGCTCTGGTAGCTGCGGAAGTAATTGGTCAGCTTGTTGCCGAAGGGGATGATGCCGAGGATCTTGCGCGTGCCCGACAGCTTGCCGCGCTTGCCCGGGTCGAGGTCTTCCACGACGCGGCGCAGTTCGGCGAGGTTGGCGCCCACGCCCTCGTCCTTGTCCATCGCGCGCACCGGACGGTCGAGGAAGCGGTTCGACATGCCGGCGGCGGCCATGATTTCCTTGCGGCCCATATTGGTGAGCTGGTCGACCTTCTTGCCGAATTCGGGCGAGTTCGCGTCCTGCGCCAGCAAATCGTCGACGAAGCTGTCGACCTTGGTCTGGAGCTTGCTTTTCACTTCTTCCGACACGGGCACGAGGCCGGCCGCCTTTTCGGGCGCGACCGCGGGAACGGGATCGGGCGGGGTCAGGTCGAATTCGGGCGGAGCCGCCGTCGTGGTGGGAGCGGGTGTGGGGGCGCTGGCCGTTTCTGCCTGCGGTTTTGCATCACTCATGACTGGCGAAGACCTCCATTTGAATCTCCTATCTGTATTAGGTTCCTAAGACGCAATCTTCAAGGCTCCGTGCGCGGGAAAGCTAAATGATTCGGAAATAAGGGCTTTTTGTGTTAATCGAGTCGCATCGAGAGGGGTCTCGTAAGCTAGGACGGGGAATGGGTGTGTCCAGCGCGTACATGACGAGTTTTGCAGATGAATCGCAGGTCGTGCTGGCCGCGATCCTCGACCAGAGCCAGGATTGTATCCTCTTGCTGAGTCCCGACGGCGATCTCGAGTACATGAACAAGAACGCCCGCACCGCCCTGGAAATCGAGGAATTCGAGCAGGTAGCGGGCAACCCATGGGTCGACTTGTGGCCCGAAGACACGCGAAAAACATTCACCGACAGTCACGCCAAGGCCCTGCGCGGGCACCGCAGCCGGTTCGAGGTTTTCAGCCCCGGCAAGGTCGCGGAGCCGCACTGGTGGGATGTCGTCGCGGCGCCCGTCTACGACAGCACCAAGAACCTGGTGCACGTGCTGGTTACGATGCGCGACGTGACCGATTACATGAACCGGCGGCTCAACGACCAGATCCGCCGCGAGGAGGCCGAGCGGGAGGCCGGCTTTGCGGAAACCGTGGCGCGTGAAATGCGGCACCGGCTGAAGAACCAGCTGGCGGTGGTCGGTTCGGTGGCGAAGCTGCTCGCGCGTCATTCCGAAACCGCCGCCGAGATGAGCGAGAAATTCGAAAGCAAGCTGATGGCGCTGGCGCGTGCACAGGACTTGCTTACCGTCCATCGCGATGAACCGATCACGGCGGAGGAAGCCCTGTCGCAGGTGCTCGGGGCCAGCGGGGCGGGTGAGGCCATCGAGGTGCTGCACGTGCCCGATGCGCGTCTCGGCGACGACGCAGTGCAGCAATTGGCGCTCATCCTCGGCGAATTGCAGACCAACTCCTTGAAGTATGGCGCGCTGCGTGACGAGAAGGGCAGGATTACGCTGAGCGGTGAAATGCAGGGCCGTTCGCTACGCCTGCAATGGCATGAGGAATGCGGACGCGATGTCCCATTGCCAGAGCGCGTCGGCTCGGGTCTCAAGCTGCTCGAACGGCTCGGTTCGACGGGTGATGCCAAGGGGCAGACCGAATGGCATCGGTCGGGGCTGACCACGACCTTCTACCTGCGCACGCTTCCCAAGGGCGCGATCGGCACTGCGGCCTAAGCTGCCAGCGCGGCGGTCAATTCGTCCAGTATCTCGTCATTCGAGGCCGGCTTTTCGAGGCAGGTGAACGCCTGAAAGGCTTCGGGGAAATACTTCCTCGTGCATTCCGCGCTGATGAAGATGACCGGCACATTATGCTGGCGGAGCGTTTCCGCGAGCGGCCAGACCAGTTCCCCGTTCCCCAGGTTTGTGTCGAGCAAGGCGGCATCCAGAACGGTTCGGCGAGCCAGTTCGAGGCCTGATCGCAGGTCGAGTGCGGGTCCGACAGGTTCGGCACCGATTTCTTTCAAGAAGTCCAGAGTATCGTAAGCGAGGACCGGGTTGTCTTCCACAATGAGAACCCGTTTCCCACGCAAGTTTCTCGTCATGTCTTTTCACACAGCTTAGCGTCGCGACCCGCTTTGCGTGCGAAAATAATGAGTCAGGAAATGGCGGCGTTCCGTCACTCATCGCCCAAATGGCACGTCTCGCGGAGCGCCATCGGGCTGTTGCCGAGACGCCACATTGCTCGATCCCTGGGAGTTCTGTCAGGCGGCCAGTTCGAGCTCGATCGGCTGGATTTCGCCCGAGAGATAAAGGCGCTTGGCCTTCGCCCGGCTGAGCTTGCCCGAACTGGTCCTTGGCAGCGTACGCGGCGGCACCAGTTCCACCACGCAGCTCATGCCGGTGACACCGCGGACCTTGTCGGCAATCTGCTCACGCAGCCTGAGGCGCTCTTCCGGCTCGGAGACGCGGCAGTGGACCAGCACGGCGGGCGCTTCCTCGCCATTTTCGGTGTCGACCGAGAAGGCGGCGATGTCGCCATGGTTGAAGCCGGGCAATTGCTCGACCGCCCATTCGATATCCTGCGGCCAGAGGTTCTTGCCGTTGATGATGATCATGTCCTTGGCGCGGCCGACGATGAACAAATAGCCATCGGCAAGATAGCCCATGTCGCCCGTGTCGAGCCAGCCATCGACCAAGCAGTCGTTGGTGGCCTCCTCGTTGCGGAAATAGGAGTGCATGACGCTCTTGCCGCGGCACCACACCTTTCCGATCTGGTGGTCGCCTTTCACGTCGCCATTTTCGCCGCGAATTTCGACTTCCATGCCGGGCAGGGCCTTGCCGCAATTGACGATGGCGCGATAGCGCGCGGGCTTCGACAGGTCGCGCGGGCGACCCGAAAGGCGCTCTTCCTCGACCAGTTCGACGCGGATGCCTTCGCCCGGAGGCATGACGGTGACCGCCAGCGTCGCTTCGGCAAGGCCGTAGCTCGGCGTGAAGGCGGTCGCCTTGAAGCCGGCTTCGGAGAAAGCGTTGACGAAATTCTGCATCACGTCGGGGCGAATCATGTCCGCACCATTGCCGGCGGTGCGCCAGCGCGAGAGGTCGAACCGCTCGGACACATGGCTCTGGCTCGAAATACGGCGCGCGCAAATGTCGTAGCCGAATGTCGGCGAATAGCTGAGCGTATTGCCCTTGTTGCGGCTGATGAGGTCGAGCCACGCCAGCGGGCGGCGGGCGAAATGTTCGGTCTTGATGTAATCGACCGAGGCCTGGTTGGCGATGGGCGAGAGGAAGCAGCCGACCAGACCCATGTCATGGTACCACGGCAGCCAGCTGACCACGCGATCGTTCGTGCCGAGGTCCACGCCGGTCGCATGGCCGAAGAGATTGTGCAGCAGCGCTTCGTGGGTAACCGCCACGCCGGTCGGGAAGCGGGTCGAGCCGGAGGAATACTGGAGGTAGCTGATGTCGTCGGGGCGGGCTTCGGGAAGTTCGCACTCCGGCCCGTCGCGCTTCGCAAATACGTCCCAGCTTTCGCCGTCGCAGCCCTGCTGGTCGGCAGCCGCCTTCGCCATTTCGGCGATTTCGGGCGGGTAGATGAGGATCTTGGGGTCGCTGCTGGCCAGCTGGACCTTCAGCTGGTCGATATAGCTGTCCTTGCCGCCGAAGGTGGTCGGCAGCGGCAGCGGCACGGGCCATGCACCGGCATAGACGCAGGCGCAGAAGAGCGCGGCGAATTCGGGGCTGGTTTCGGCGACCAGCGCGACGCGGTCGTCCTTCTCGATGCCATACGCCTTCATGACATAGGCGAGCCTCAGCGCATCCTCGCGCATTTCGGCGAACGGATACACGCGCTCAAGCGAGCCGCGCATATCGTGAAAATTTAGGCCCTTTTCGCTCTTCGCAGCGTAATCGATGGCCTCGTTGAAGGTCGCAAAATCGCTCCTGCGGCGCGGCAGGCTGCAGTCGTTCGGCGTCGGCGTCAAAATGGCGTCGGTCATATTTTGTCTTTATACCTTTTGAAAACAATGCCTTGCAGGCGACCCTCTCACGAATGAAAGCCGCCCTCCCACAAGCGGTTTCCTTTCAGCCTTTCCCATTCGTCAAGGTTTGTGGCACGAATATGGCCGATGGCTGATGGTGATGCAACACGCAGGCGAGTTCGTCGCACACCAAAACCGCTCGACCGCACGCGGCTGAACGATCTGGCGCTGCATTATGTCGCGCGGTTTGCGACCTCTTCGGGCAAGCTGGAAGCCTATCTCAAGCGCAAGCTGCGCGAGCGTGGCTGGGACGGCGAGGGGGAGCCCGACATCGACGGTCTCGTTTCCCGCTTTGCCGAAAAGAATTATGTCGACGACGAGGCCTATGCCCGCATGAAGACGAGCGGCCTCCTGGCGCGGGGCTACGGCGCGCGGCGGGTCGAGGAGAAGCTTAAGGCCGACGGTCTGGGCGAGAGCGTCCGTGCTGCCAATGCACCCAAGGAATACGAGGCGCGCGAGGCCGTGTTCGCCTATGTCCGCCGCCGCCGTTTCGGCCCGTTCCGGATCGCGCCGAAGGGTGAGGGTCCCGAGGCAGCACACAAGGCGCGCGAAAAGCAGCTTGCCGCCATTCTCCGCGCAGGCCATTCCTTCGACCACGCCCGCCGCGCAGTGGAGGCGGGCAGCGAAAGGGAACTGGAAGAATGGGTCGCCGAAGCAAGCGATTGATGGCCGCAGCGCTGGCCGGGCTGGCGATGGCCTGCTCGCCGCAAGCCGCCACCGATGAGAATACAGTCGCCGCCGCGCAAAGTAGCACGCACCCCGTCTCGGGTCTCGAAATCGTACCGGTGGTCGTCTCGACCGGCGAGAATTCCTACGAATTCCGCGCAGAGCTCGCCGATACAAAGGAGTTGCAGGCCAAGGGCCTGATGCACCGCACACAGCTGGGACGGGGCGAGGCGATGCTTTTTCCCAGCGAGCAGCCGACCGCGCGCAGTTTCTGGATGAAGAACACGCCCATCCCGCTCGATATCATCTTCGTCGGGCTCGATGGTCGCATCACCAATATCGCGGCGATGACCGAACCCTATTCGGAAGAGCCGGTCTATTCGGTCGGCTCGGTCAGCGCGGTGCTGGAAATTGCCGGAGGCCGCGCAGAGGAGCTCGGCATCGAACCTGGCGACAGCGTCAGCTGGTAATTGCGCACTAGGTTCTTGGCGCGGGGCGACGAATCGGATAGGGGCGCGGCCATGGGTATCCTCGGCAAAATCTTCACCTGGTGGGATGGTGCGACCATCGGCACGCTGCTCTGGTCGTCGCGCAATGGCGAACACGTCGGCACCGATGCGCAAGGCAACAAATATTACCGCTCGAAGAAGCGCGGCGAAGGCCAGCGCGAGCGCCGCTGGGTGATCTACGAAGGCGCCAACGATTCAAGCCGCGTGCCGAGCGAATGGCATGGCTGGCTGCACGGCTCGTTCGACGACGTTCCTGAAAGCAACCTTCCGCCCGCGCGCATCTGGGAAGCGGACTATACGCCCAACGCGACCGGCACGCAGGCGGCCTACCGTCCGCAAGGCGCGCTGGAGCGCGGTGGCAAGCGCGCCCGCGCCGTGGGCGACTACGAAGCCTGGTCGCCGGACGCCTGATTATGCTTCGGGCGGTCGCGCTGTTCCCGCTGGTGGCATTGCTGGCCGCCTGTTCGGACGACCCGCCCGAGCCGGCGCCGGTCGAAACCGAAATTCCCGAAGAACTCCAAGGCGTCGAACTGCCCGAAATCATCGCCGAGGATGCCGGCATCGGCACCCCGATGGAAGAGCGCGTCGCGACCATCGGCCTGCTCAACAAGCGCAATAATCTCAGCCAGGACCTCGAACTGAAGCCCGGCGAGCAGCGGCGCGTCGGCGACGTCATCATCCGCTTGCGCGCTTGCGAGCGCACCGCGCCGTGGGAATTCGAGAAGGACGAGGGCGGCTTCGTTCAGGTCCTCGTTCGCGAACGCGGGACCGAGGACGAATTCCGCAGGGTCTTCTCCGGCTGGCTGTTCAAGAACAAGCCGTCCATCAACGTCGTCGAGCACCCGATTTACGACGTCTGGGTCAAATCCTGCGCGATGGAATTCCCGGGCGAAGAGTGAGCATTTGCCGCGGCCACGGCTTGCGGAATGCTCGATAACGGCGTGCCGGTCGCGGCAAACAGCCTTTCCAGATAGGCAGATTGCGGCATGGCCACCGCGCCCATGGTGGCGAGGTGGTCGGTCATGAACTGGCAGTCGAGCAGCGCATAGCCCGCGCGCCGCATCGCAGCGACCAGCCATGCCAGCGCGACCTTGCTGGCGTTGTCGGTGCGGCTGAACATGCTCTCGCCGCAAAAGACACGGTCGAAGGCGACGCCGTAGAGGCCGCCGACCAGTTCCTCGCCTTGCCAAACCTCAATGGAATGCGCGTGGCCGGCGCGCTGCAACTCGATGTAGCTCGCTTCGATCTGGTGGCTTATCCAGCTTTCGGACAGTTCCTCGCGCGGCTCGGCGCAGGCGGCGATGACATTCGGGAAGGCCTCGTCGCAGCTCACGCGGAAGCGGTCCTGCCTGAGCACCTTCTTCAGGCTCTTAGACATATGGAAGCCGTCGAGTGGGATGATCGCCCTCTCGCGCGGCTCGACCCAGTAGACCTCGCGGTCACTGCGATGGTCGGCCATGGGGAAGACCCCGCTGCGATAGGCGCGCAGCAACAGTTCTACAGGTATCGTCTCTGGCACGGGGGCATGCATTGCGCGAACTTCCTATCAGTTTGTTTGGCGAGCTGCGATAGGTGTCTTGCCAAGTGCGCGGCGCTAGACTAGTGCGCCCCTCGCGCTGCAGGGGTGTAGCTCAGCTGGTAGAGCATCGGTCTCCAAAACCGAGGGCCACGGGTTCGAATCCTGTCACCCCTGCCAAGCGCGCCCTTCCTCAGAAAATGAAATCGTTCGCCGTGAGCTGCGCATCGCAGTCGCGGAGGAAAATGGCGAAGTCGGCGCTACTATCGCCGTCCTCATCGACTTCGACCAGCACTCCATCGTCGAGCACTTCGAACCGCACCTCCCCAACACTGTGGGTGAAGGCGTCCGACCCGATGAAGCGGGCTTCCACGCCCGGAGCCAAGGTGAGGGCTAGCTTGTCCTCGAAACGGTGGAAATCGGTGACGATATCTGCCGTTGCCCGGTCGTTCCCGGTCTCGGGCGCGCTGAAATAGAAGATGTCGCGACCTTCCCCGCCGGTCAGGATATCGCGCCCCTCGTCACCGTGAATCCGGTCATTGCCTGCGCCGCCCTCGATAATGTCGTCGCCGCTATAGCCGAACAACTGGTCGGAACCGCCGAGGCCTAGAAGAACATCGTCTCCAGCATATCCGCTGATCGTGTTGGCAAGTTCGTTGCCGGTCATCGTATTGTCGAGACTGTTGCCAATGCCGATGCGCCCGCGCTCGCCTGCCATCACGAGGTTTTCCACGTTGGCCACGAGGCGCGCGTAATATAGCGTGGAAACAAGCGTGTCCGTCCCTTCGCCCGATGCCTCGATAATCGCATCGTCGCGCACGTCCTCGTAGTACGTGTCATTGCCAGCACCACCGGTCATCACATCCGCTCCCGTGCCCCCATCGAGCACGTCATTACCCGCACCGCCCAGCAGGATATCGGTGCCGTTCCCGCCGAACAAACGGTCGTTCCCTTCGCTTCCGACAAGTTCGTCCGCTCCGCGCAGCCCGTAGGCCTCGCCGGTCTGCTCGAGGGTCAGCGTGTTGCCGAGCAGGTTTCCGGCAAGGATGGCTCCGGCAGCGGTGGCGATGCCGTTTTCCACGCCCCACCACAGCTGGGTGGCGGCAGCCGATGTAATGACGGTATCGATTCCTCCGCCCGTCCACTCGACAATCTCGTCGAGCGGCCCTTCGGCGACAATCCAGTCGGTTGTCGCTGCATCGACATAGTAGGTGTCGTTCCCCGTTCCGCCGACCATCAGGTCTGCACCGCTGCCGCCATCGAGCAGGTCGTCGCCGGAAAAACCGAAGAGCCTGTCGTCCCCGCCGAAACCGCGTATGTCGTCAGCGCCGGCCGTGCCTGTGAGAGTTTCGGCCTGCGCGCCCCCGCGCCGTTCTGCCTCTGTCTCTTTCTTCGCCAAGCTGCTCTCCTTGTTTGCTCCGATAACCTATAAATAGCGAAAGCGGATTGGCCAGACTTGTATCGATTATCCCCGCAACGTATCGCGCTCGTCATGACAGAAGAAGAAAAGCAAAAGCGCGATCTCAAGGATCGCAAGTTCTATCCGGCCCAAAAAGAGGCCGAATTCGAAAAAAAGGGACTGGAACAGCATACGCCGCAAACGGCGCATCCTTCCTACAAGCTCGCATTCCAGGACAAGGAGTTCCTGCTGCGCGAGGAGCTGCGCCCGGTGCGCTTCCAGCTCGAATTGCTCAAGCCGGAAATGATTCTCGACGAGGCGGGTGTCGGTTCGACCATGGTGATGTACGGCAGCGCCCGCATTCCCCCGCCCGAAGCCGCCGAAGCAGCGCTCGAAGGTGCGAAGAACCTTCCGGAGGACGAGCGCAAGATCGTCGAGAACCTTGTCGCCAAGTCGAAATATTACGGCGAAGCGCGCAAGCTGGCGCGCATGGTCACCGAAAAGTCCATCATAGAGGATGGTAAGCGTCAGTTCGTGGTGTGCTCTGGCGGCGGCCCGTCGATTATGGAAGCGGCCAACCGCGGCGCGAGCGATGCGGGTGGCGAGAGCATCGGCCTCAACATCATCCTGCCGCATGAGCAGGCGCCAAACCAGTATGTGACGCCCTACCTCTCCTTGAACTTCCACTATTTCGCGCTGCGCAAGATGCACTTCCTGCTCCGCGCCCGGGCGGTGGCGGTGTTCCCCGGCGGTTTTGGCACGTTCGATGAATTCTTCGAACTGCTGACCCTGATCCAGACGGGCAAGATGAAGCCCATGCCGATCCTGCTGTTCGGCAAGGATTTCTGGAGCCGTGTCATCAATTTCGAGGCGATTGCCGAGGAAGGCACGATTTCGAAGAAGGACCTCGACCTTTTCCGCTGGGTGGAGACTGCCGACGAGGCCTGGGAAAAGATTTCCGGTTTCTACGGCCTCGAACGCTAGTTTCCGTCGCCCGGCTCCAGCTTCCTGACGGACTGGTGGCCGAGCGGTCCGCTGCCTTCGCCAAAGCCCGGGGCCTGCATAATCGCGGCCCGGGTAAAGGCGCGCGCGATGCGGATGGCATTGGTCAGCGGCTGGCCGTGTCCGAGCATGGTGGCAAGCGCCGAGGATAGCGTGCAGCCCGTGCCATGTGTGTGCCGCGTATCGATGCGCGCGTGGCCGAAGCTGGCGAGTTTGCCGCTCGACGAAACCACGTAGTCGACCACCTGGTCACCCTCGCCGTGCCCGCCCTTGGCAAGCACGATGGTGTCCTGCTCCCCGGCAAGCTGGCTCGCGGCCTCGAAGACCTCGTCCGGCCCGATTTCCTCGCGCCCGGTGAGTGCGGCGAGTTCGGGAAGGTTGGGTGTGACGATGGTGGCAATCTGCATCAGCGCCGAGAAAGCTCCGATGGTGGCATCGTCCGCGAGCGCAGAGCCGCTGGTCGCGACCATAACGGGGTCAAACACGATAGCGCCCGAATAGGTGTCGAGCCGCTCTGCAAGCCGCAGCGCGATCTCGGGCGAGCCCAGCATGCCGATCTTGATCGCATCGGCACCGATATCGGAAAGGCAGCTGCCGACCTGGTCCATGACGAGGTCGGGATGCATGACCTCGATCCCCTGCACCCCGCGCGTGTTCTGCGCGGTGACGGCGGTGATGGCACTCATGGCATAGCCGCCGAGCATGGTGATGGTCTTGATGTCGGCCTGGATGCCCGCACCGCCCGAACTGTCGGATCCGGCAATGGAGAGGACGCGGGGCGGGGTATTCGCCTCGCTCACCCCTTGAACTTCCGCGTCGTGCTGGGCGGATATTTCTCCTGCAGCCTGGCCGCGCGGGTGGGGCGGTCCATCAATTCTCCGCCGCAATTGGGGCAGAGGTCGTCGAGCGCGTCGGCGCAGTCGGCGCAGTAAGTGCATTCGAAGCTGCAGATGAAAGCGCCGGACGCTTCGGCGGGGAGGTCGGTACCACAGCGCTCGCAATCGGGTCGCATTTCGAGCATCAGGCGGCCTCCCTCACGGCATCGCAGATGCGGTCGACGACTTGCTCGACCTGTGCCGCATCATCACCTTCCGCCATCACGCGGATGACCGGCTCCGTACCCGAAGGACGGATGACGAGGCGGCCCTTGCCCTCCAGCTCCTTTTCCGCTTCGGCGATGACCGCCTTCACGCTTTCGTTTTCCAGCGGCTTGCCGCCCGAATAGCGCACGTTCTTGAGCAGTTGCGGGACAGGGTCGAAGACATGCAGCAATTCGCTCGCCGGCTTGCCCGAGCGCACGAGGCTGGCGAGCACGCGCAGCGCGGCAACGGTGCCGTCACCGGTCGTGCCGTGGTCGGTCAAAATCATGTGCCCCGACTGCTCGCCGCCCACGTTGAAGCCGCCCTGCTTCATCCGTTCGAGCACGTAGCGGTCGCCGACCTTGGTGCGCTCGAGCGTCAGGCCCTGGCCTTCAAGATAGCGTTCGAGTCCGAGATTGCTCATCACGGTCGCTACCACGCCGCCACCCTTCAGGTCGCCGCGGTCGTGAAGGCGCGAGGCGATGAGGCCCATGATCTGGTCGCCATCGACCGTGCGGCCCTTCTCGTCGATGACGATGAGGCGGTCGGCGTCGCCATCCAGAGCGATGCCGATATGCGCTTCTTCCTCGACCACCCGCGCCTTGATCGCATCGAGCGAAGTCGAGCCTACGTCGCGGTTGATGTTCGTGCCGTCCGGCTCGACCCCCATGGTGACGATGTCGGCACCCAGTTCCCAGATGGCTGCCGGGGCGACCTTGTAGGCCGCGCCATTGGCGCAATCGACCACGACCTTGAGGCCGTCGAAGCGGATGTCGCTCGCCACCGATTGCTTGACCGCGTGGATGTAGCGCCCGCTTGCGTCGTCGATCCGGCGGGCGCGGCCGATGCGGTCGGGGCTGACCAGCAGCGGCTCCTGCGCAATCAGCGTCTCGATCGCCATCTCGGCTTCGTCCGACAGCTTGAAGCCGTCGGGGCCGAAGAGTTTGATGCCATTGTCTTCGAACGGGTTGTGGCTGGCTGAAATCATCACGCCCAAATCGGCGCGCATCTCGCGGGTGAGGAGGGCGATGGCCGGGGTCGGCAGCGGTCCGGTCATGATGACATCCATGCCCACGCTGGTGAAGCCCGCTACCAGCGCGCTCTCCATCATATAGCCCGACAGGCGTGTGTCCTTGCCGATGACGACGCGGTGGCGGTGGCCGCCGCGCAAGAAATGCGTACCGGCAGCCTGCCCGACCTTCATCGCGATTTCGGCGGTCATCACGCCTTCATTGGTGCGTCCGCGAATACCGTCGGTGCCGAAGAACTTGCGCGCCATGGATTTCCTTTGTGCTTTCCCGTGTTCGCCCCTTCTGGCGCGTTCGGCCAGCGAAGAAAAGACCGCTCACCCCCCTTTCGGTTCCGCTTGTCGCTGCTACATGCAACCACGCGCGCCTTGGTGCGTTAGGGTCGCAGAAGAGTTCTACACACCAACCCAAGAGGGGACCACTCCATGGCTTTCGAGCTGATCGATCTTCCGTATGACGACACCGCACTCGAACCCGCCGTTTCGGCCAAGACGCTGAGCTACCATCACGGCAGGCACCACAAGGCCTATATCGACAAGACCAACGCGGCCATCGATGGCGGTGACCTTTCCGGCAAGACGCTAGAGGAAGTGATTGCGGCAGCGCGCGGCAGCGACCAGGGCCTGTTCAACAACTCGGCACAGAGCTGGAACCACGGCTTCTACTGGCACTCGATGGCGGCAGAAGAAACCAACGCTTCGGATGAGCTCAAGAGCATGATCGACAGCGCTTTCGGCTCGGTCGACGGGCTCAAGGACAAGCTGAAAGAACGCGGCGCAGGCCATTTCGCCAGCGGCTGGGTCTGGCTGGCGGTGAAGAATGGCGAACTGACCATCGAGGAAACGCATGACGGCGACACGCTGGCCGATCAGGACGGGGTGAACCCGCTCCTCGTCATCGACCTCTGGGAACACGCCTATTACCTCGATCACCAGAACGCGCGCCCCGAGTACCTCGGCGCGGTTGCCGGCAAGCTCAACTGGAAGTTCGCCAGCGACAACCTCGCCCGCGGCACCACCTGGCAGTATCCCTGCTAAGCGCGTCTCGCGACTGAATTTCAGGAAAGCCCGCTGCGCTCATCTGCGCGGCGGGTTTTTTACTTGGTCTCTGCCTCTTCGGGCGCATCTTCGAGGAACTTGTTCGCAAACAGCGGTTCGCCGAAGATGAAGCCGATGAGGTTGGGCCTGCCGACATGGTCGAACAGCGCGGTCAGCATCAGCAGGATTGGGACCGACAGCAAGGCCCCGAACACCCCCCAAATCCAGGTGAAATAGGACAGGGCGATGAGGATCATCACCGGGTTCATCGTGAAGCGTGCGCCGAGAATGGAAGGCGTGATGACATTCGCCTCGACGGTATGCAGCGCAAGATAGGCTGCTGCCGGAATAAGGCCGAGCAAGACCGTCTCGGTCGTCCCGATACCGAATAGCGCAAGCAGGAAAACCATGATGGTGGGGCCGATATAGGGCAGGAAGTTGAGGATGGCGGCGAGCCCGCCCCACATGATCGGCGCGTCGACTCCGAGCGCCCACGCGCCCAATGCCACCACCACGCCGACCAGCGCGTTGATCCAGCCAACGGTGAGGATATAGGCGGCAACGCGGTCCTGCACTTCGCGCAGGACACGCGCTGCCTTGATGCTGGTGCCGAAACTGGCGCGGCCGAACAGCAGGCGCTGGCGCAGCCGCACCCGCGCCTCGATCATGAAGAAGGCCATCAGCAGCGTGAGGATGGCCTCGATAATCACCGTCGGTGTGGCGATGGCGATTTCCTCGAGCATGCTGGGCGTGGCGACCACCACCTCGCGCGCTTCCTCGCGCTCGACCAGTTCGGCGAGCTGCTGGTTTATCTGGGCCACCCAGTCGAACTGCGTGCGGATCTCGGTGAAGCGGTCGCCTACCTGCTGGAGGAGAGCAGGAAATTCGTCGAACAGCGCGACCGCCGGCTGGAGGATGAGCGCCAGCGCCAGCACCAGTATGGCAAAGAAGACCACCAGCGAAATCAGCGAGGCGAGCGCATTGGGCAGGCCCCAGCCGTGCAGTTTGTCGGCCAGAGGCGAAAGGATGACCGTCAGCACGATCGCCGTCACCACCGGCAGGAAGACCACCGAACCGATGGAGAGCACGAAGGGCAGGGCGAAGAACAGGCCGAGGCCGATGAAGACGACCAGTGCGGAAATCAGTCGCAGTTCCTGCTCGGCAAAGGTGAACCGCCGCCCGTGCGCGGGTGCGACGGGTGGCTGGCTGCCGGTTTCCTTGATGTCTCCCTCGCTCATCGCCGCCCTATGTGCCGTGAAGTCTGAACGTGGGCAAGACGGCGCTGCCAGCGACTAGCTACGTGCCGCGACACCCTGCCCCGCTGCTACATCGTCGAGTTCCTCGAGGATGGCGCGGTGCGCGGTGTCATCCTCGATCGAGCGCTTGGGAATGGAGCCATCGGCCAGCATCGTGTTCAAGGCGGCGCGGGCGCGGCCCACGCGGCTCTTGATGGTGCCGACAGCGCAGCCGCAGATATTGGCCGCTTCCTCGTAGGAAAAGCCGCCCGCGCCCACCAGCAGCAGCGCCTCTCGCCGTTCGGGCGGGAGGGTCAGAAGCGCGCGGTGCATGTCGGAGAGGTGGATAGGCTCCTCCTGTCCGGCAGGTGCCGTCAGCACGCGTTCGGCCACGGTCTCGTCATACTCGCCGCGGAAGCGGTTGCGCCGCATGTCGGTGAGATAGGCATTGCGCAGGATTACGAAGGTCCATGCGCGCATGCTGGTGCCCGGCTGGAAGCGCTCCTGCGCCGCCCAAGCCTTGAGCAGGGTTTCCTGGACGAGATCGTCGGCCATGTCGGCGCGCCCACACAAACCGCGCGCAAAAGCACGCAGGTGCGGCACCACCTCGGTAAGTTCTCGCTTGAAGTCGGCCTTTTCCGAGGCCGTGCGTTTCTCGGCCCCCATCAGTCCTTACTGTCCAGCTGTGAAAGAAGATCCTTGAAGCTGTCGGGAAGCTCTTCCTCGACGACGGAATCGTAAAGCCGACGCAGGCCATTGGCCCAGTCGGGTCGTTCCTTGCCGGAAGCTGCTTCCTTCGCGCTGCCCGCCACGGGCTTGCTTGCGGAAGGTTTTTCAGAAGTCATCGTTTGAAGAATGCGTCCTTGCCTTCGCGGATTCAAGGCCCGGCACCTGCCGGACCTCCCGCGTTTTCGATCCCGTGTGTGCGTGCAGAACGCCGAACTCTCAATGTGGTTCCAAGGCAATTTTGCAACTGCGGGGGAAAACTCCCCATGTCCGTGGAACTTTAGGTGAGGCGGCGGATAGTAGGGCTGCCGGGGCAGTAGATAAACGAGGATTTCCGCTGGTACAGGACGATCTCATTCGAAGGGGGATGCGGAGGCGCTGGCTGGTGGATTATCCGCGCGCCGTGCCCCTCGCGATTTTCCTGCTGGTCGCCGCCGTCACGGTCGTCAGCGTATTCTCGATCGAGCGCGGGGAGCGGGTGCGCGAGACCGCCGAACTCAACCGGCAGGCGCAATCGATGGTCGGCGCGATCGAGCGGCGCGCCTATTCCAATTCCTCGTTCCTGCGGGCAGGCGCTGCGCTGTTCGGGGCGCAGGCAGAAGTTACGCCCGAACTTTTCCGCCAGTTCGTTTCCGAGCTGCGGCTCGATGCCGATTACCGGGGTGCGGAAGGCATCGGATGGGCTCCCGCCATATCCGCCCGTCAGGTTGCCGATTTCGAACGCGTGGCCAGTTCGGGCAAGATAGGGCTGACGAAGGTTGTCCCTTCGCTCGATGAGCAACCGCGCAGCCAGCTGGTCCCCATCCTGTTCCTGCAGCCCGACACGCTGCGCAATCGCCGCGCGCTCGGCTTCGACATGTATTCCGAGCCTACGCGCCGTGAGGCGATGGACCAGGCAACCCGGACGATGCGGCCCACCGCCAGCGGCCGGGTTACCCTCGTCCAGGAAGGGGGTGCCGAGGAGGCGGGTTTCCTAATCTATATGCCGGTGTTCGACGGGACCGGGCCGGGCCGCAGCCTGAAGGGCTTTGTCTATAGCCCCTTCAACGCCTCGCAATTCCTCTCTTCCGCTTCCGAGCTCGTCCAGGGGACCAAGGCGAGCGTGCGCTTCTACGATGTCTCCGGGGGGGAGCGCCTGCTGATGGCGCAGACGCCCGGCTGGAACGACCAGGGCGAGAAGGTCGAGCGCGAGGTCGACCTCGCCAACCGAAGGATGGTCATGGTGATCCAGTCCGGGCGCGACGCGACCTTGTCGCCGCTGTCCATGATTACCCTGCTGTTCGGCCTTGCCGTGGCAAGCCTGCTGCTCGTCGTCGCCCGCCTGCTCACCCAGCAGGCGCAAGAAGACAGCCGTTCGCTCGAATGGTTCGCCCAGCAAAATTCGATCCGCAACTCGCTCACCCGCGAACTCAATCATCGCGTGAAGAACACGCTCGCCAATGTGCTCTCCATCGTTTCGCTGACCCGACGCAGGACGGATTCGCTGGACGAATTTGCCGAAGGTATCGACAGCCGCATCCGCGCGCTGTCCGCAACCCATGACCTGCTGACGCAGTCCGAGTGGGGTACCACGCCCGTTCGCTCGGTCGTCTCGGTCGAGCTTGCGCCCTATACAGACGATGAGGACCACGAACTGGTCATCGAGGGGCCGGAGGTAGAGCTTGCGCCCAACGACGCCTTGTCGCTCGGGCTGGCGCTGCATGAACTGGCCACCAATGCCGCCAAATACGGCGCGCTTTCGACGAGTGGCGGCAAGGTTGAAATCCGCTGGGAGCTGGTGAACGACACGCTCGCCCGCGTCGAATGGGTCGAGAGCCAGGGCCCGCAGGTGACCCTGCCGCGCAAGCGAGGCTTCGGAACCGACCTCATCGAAAAAATCGTAGCCCACGAATTGCGCCATCCGGTCGAGCTCGAATTCGCGCCCGAAGGCGTGCGCTGCACCTTGCTCGTGCCGGTGCGCGAGCCGAGCGAATTCGAATTGCGCAGCAAGGGACCGGCAGGCGCTGCGCGCGGGCATTGAGCCATGGAAGGCCGCCAGCTGCGCCTTTCCCCTACAGATAGCCTCGTTCACTCACGGCTCCCCCACGCGCACTCGGGAGGACCCCATTCGGGCGTCGGCTCGGGCGGCGGCACTTGTCCCTCCTGATCGGCAAAAGAAGAGGCCGCCCGGATCGCTCCGCGCGGCCTCATCCCCTTTTGACTGGTGAACCGTGTCAGCCGAGCGGGCGGCTCGACCCGAAGAACAGCGCCTGGCTGATAGCCGCGCGCACCGTCTGTTCCTGGAACGGCTTGGTCACGAGATAGGTCGGCTCGGGACGGTCGCCGGTAAGCAGGCGCTCGGGATAGGCGGTGATGAAAATCACCGGCACGCTGTCGATGGCGAGGATGTCGTCCACCGCATCGAGACCCGAGGAGCCGTCGGCCAGCTGGATGTCGGCGAGCACGAGGCCCGGGGTTTTCTCTGCGACGACTTCCTGCGCCTGCGTGCGGGTGGCGGCGGTGCCGCACACTTCGTGGCCGAGCGAGGTCACGAGGTCTTCGAGCTGCATCGAGATCAGCGGCTCGTCCTCGATGATGAGGACGCTCGTCGCGCTCTCGCGGTCGATTTCGGTGACCGCATCCTGGACAAGGCGCTCGATCTCGGAAGCGTCGACTTCCATGATCTCGCCGGCCTGCTCGACGCTGAAATCCTCAAGCGTGGTCAGCAGCAGGGCCTGGCGGTTCAATGGCGTAATCGATTTGAGGCGGTCCTGCGCAGCACCTTCGTGGCCGGTATCGCCCTCTTCGCCGGGCACGTCCATATAGGCGCTCGACCACACCTTGTTGAAAGCGCGGTAGAGCGGCACGCGACCGCCTTCGAGCGAAGATTTCAACTGTTCGTCGGCCAGCGCTGCTTCGAGCGTGGCGCGGACAAAGGCATCTCCGGTAGCCTGCGAGCCGGTCAGCGCGCGGGCATAACGGCGTAGATAAGGCAGGTTTTTAGCAATCTGGTCACCAAGCGACATATAACCCCTTCCGTGGTTTGCGCGGGGAGAACGTCCCTGCTTTGCATCGGTTCCGCCTGCTGCGGCAAAAACCGTGATTTGACAAACTGCTTATTTCCGACAACGAGAGCGATGTTGGAGAATTATCCGATCAGGCAGAGGGGAACCGCCTTGCTGGACGTAGCCGAGCCATACAACTGCCTGAGCTGCCCGTTGCTCGATTGCCGGGGATTGCGCCCGCTGGAGGAGCCCCAGCGAGCCTATATGAACACCATCAAGCAAGGCGAGAAGCTGTACGAACGTGGCGACACGGTCGTGCGCGAAGATGAAGAGGTGCGGCATCTCTACACGGTGCTGGAAGGTGTGCTCATCCGCTATCGCTCGCTCGAGGATGGCCGGCGCCAGATCGTCAACTTCATGTTTCCCGGAGACCTTGTCGGCCTGCAGGGCGCTTTCGACGAGCCTTCGAGCCATTCGGTCGAAGTGCTCATCCCGGTACGCCTGTGCGTTTTCAACCGCGGTGACTTCACCCATCTCATCAAGCACAATCCGGAACTCGGTTACGATGTGACCTGGCTCGCGGCCAAGGAAGAGACCGCGCTCGAGGGGCACATTGTCTCGCTCGGCCAGCGCAGCGCGAAAGAACGCGTGGTGTTCCTCGCCGTCTGGTTGCTCGACCGCGCGATTGCCACCGGCCTCGCGCATGACAACAACGTGCTCGATATCCCGATCACCCAGTCGCAGATTGCCGACATGCTCGGGCTTTCGCTGGTCCATACCAACCGCACCATCCGGGCGCTCGACCGTGAAGGGCTGGTCCAGTGGGGGCCACGCGAGATCTGCGTGCCCGACATGGACAAGGCCGCCGACTACGCCGATTTTGAGCGCTCGCGCAAAGGACAACGCCCCTATATCTAAAGGGAGGCTGGGGCGCGGACGGGTTAAGCAAAAAAATTTGCTATTGCCGGGAACCCCATTTCGGTCGGGTCATTTAGTCTATGTCACCGCCGAGACCCCCCCTCCCGTCCAAGCGGCTGGTGATACGATCCCGAAAGGCCTTCGCTCCCAGAGAGCGAAGGCCTTTTTTTTGGCCGTGATGCGTGTTGCTGATCGCGCGCACAGCATCGAGCGCCCTTGAACGGCGGGCCCGCATCCAATTTTCAGGGGCCTAGTGGCTTTTGAGAGCGCCGCGAAGTCGTGAGATGATGCCTTTGCGCGCAGGTTCGCGCAGAAGGTCCACCAGCACTTCGGGCTCATACGGCTTTTCGAGGACACAGCCAAGTTCGGCGATATCGGCAGGGATGTCGCGCGGCATGCCGGTCGAGAAGATGATGCGCGGGCTGTCGGGGCCCAATGTGCGGACGAGTTCGGCAATCGCCCAGCCGTCGTCGCGGTCGGCAAGGTGGATGTCGAGCACGATGGCATCGGGTTGCTTGCGGCGCAGCGCCGCCAGCGCTTCATCGGTCGTGGGACAAATCTCGACCTCGCCCACCCCTGCATCGACCAGCGCCTGCTCGATGGTGAGGCCGATAATGGCATCGTCTTCCACGACCAGCACATGGGCCGGGAGGACGGTCGAGATTTTTGCTTGCTTCACGCTGCCCCTGGGGTCCGATGGATATGGGCCCCGCAGTCTTGCGAGCCCCTGCTTTACCGAACCATGCCGGGGCCGAGCTTGTTCCCGCGCGCGGTCACATCGCGCGGGTGGTGTGGCAGGGCTGCCACGCGCCGGATTGCTAAAGCGCTTTCTCGTAGATCACATATTCGCGATTGACGACGGCCTCGATGGTGTCGGCAATCGCAATCATTCCCTTGTTGTCGTCGAGGATCCAGCCGATTTCACCTCGCTTGCTGTTGTAGTCTGCGGTGGCGTTGCGACGGATATATTCGATCATCATGAAGGCCAGCTGGCTGGCGAGCCGCGAGTTCTGGAACTCCTTGAGCACGCCCATCAGCGGCACGCGCATATCCGCGCCCATGGGCTTCCGCAGCCAGCGCAGCACGTGGAACCAGCCGAAGGGGAAGAGCTTGCCGTCCACCTTCTTCAGCACCTGGTTCATGTCGGGCAACACCATCATGAAGGCCACGGGGCGGCCATCGAGTTCGGCAATCATGTTGAGCTGCGGCTTGATGATGGGCTTCATCTTCTTCGCCGCATGCGAAATCTCGTCATCGGTGAAGGGCACGAAGCCCCAGTTGGTCGACCAGGCATCGTTGAGGATGTGGAGCACGGAGCGGATTTCCTCGTCCCACCGCTTCATATCGATGGGGCGGATGGTGATACGCTCGTTGCGTTCGCCCGATTGCACGATGCGCTGCACCAGTTTGGGGAAGGGCTTGTCGATGGGAAGGTCGTAGGTCATCAAACGCTTCGTCTCGGCGAAGCCATAGCCTTCTATCCAGCCCTGGTAGTGTGCCGGATGGTGGCCCATCATGATGGTGGGCGCGTGGTCCTGTCCCTTCACCAGCAAGCCAGGCTCTTCCCAGATGGACAGCGAAAGCGGCCCGATAACGCGGGTCATGCCCTGTGCGCGCAGCCATTCCTCGGCCCTTGCGAGCAATGCGTGCGCGACTGCCTCGTCCTCGGCATCGAAATAGCCGAACATGCCGGTGCCCGGCCCCATGCCCTGTTCCTGCGGCAGTTCGAGCGCGAGGTGGTCGATATGCGCGGCAATCCGCCCCACCGGCTTGCCGTCGCGGGTCGCGATGAAGAGCTGGACGGTGGCGTGGCCGAAGAAGGGGTTCTTCTTGGGATCGACAAGTTCGAGCTGTTCGGAGCGCAGCTGCGGGACCGAATGCTCCTCGCGCGCGGCGAATTCGCGTCCGATGTCGACAAAGGCAGCGCGCCCCTTCTTGCCTTCGACGGGCTCGATAACGATATGCGTGTCGGACACTGGGCATTCTTCCTTGTTCAGCCGGGGTTAGCCCTTTCTGTGGCACAGGGACGATGTCAAGCAAGCTTGCGCGCGGCTCGATTACATTCATCGAGAGTGCAGGCTGTGAAAGCCCGCGGTTTTCCGCTAAGGGCGCACCCTCAGGAACACATGACATGAACGCCGAACAGACCATTTCTGTCGCCAAGGACGCATCCGCACCGCGCGAACGCGGCTGGCATTCGCAAATCGCCGACGACAAGGCGATGCTTCGCGCTGCGCGCGACCTGACCAAGGATATCGCCGAGCACCGCGCCGCGATTTACTGGACCGACATGGTCGGCTCGGCGCTGGTTGGTTACGGCTCGCTGGCGGCGGCCATTCTCGTCGAAAACATCGCGCTGGCGGCGGTTTTCGCCGTGGTCTCCGTGCTGTCGCTCTATCGCGCACTGCTTTTCATCCACGAGATTTCGCATTTCCGGAACGGCGCTCTGCCGGGCTTCCGTACGGCGTGGAACGCGCTGGTCGGCGTACCCATGCTGACCCCGTCCTTCATGTACGAGCAGGTCCACACGCTGCACCACAAGCGCACGCAGTACGGGACGGTGGCAGACCCGGAATACCTCCCGCTTGCGCTCATGAATGCGTGGAGCCTGCCGCTCTTCGTCATCATCGCCATCCTCGCACCCGTAGCTCTGCTGTTCCGCTTTGCCGTGCTGGTGCCGCTGGGCGCAATCATCCCGCCCATCCGCCGCCTGACCTGGCAGCGGGCGAGCGCTCTGGCCATCAACCCCGAATTTCGCCGCCGTCCGCCCGAAGGCGATTTGCGCCCGCGCGTGATCATGCAGGAAGCCGCCGGTGCCCTCTGGGCCTGGCTACTCATCGGCAGCATCTTCGTGCTTGGCTGGAAGCCGCTGCTCATCGCGCTGGGCGTGGCCTCGGTCGTGGCACTGCTCAACCAGCTGCGCACGCTCGTGGCGCATCTGTGGGAGAACGAGGGCGAGGCGATGACCGTCACGGCGCAGTTCCTCGACAGTGTCAACGTGCCGCCGCCCGGCCGTATTGCCGAGATCTGGGCTCCGGTGGGCCTGCGCTATCACGCGCTGCACCACCTCATGCCCTCGATGCCCTATCACTCGCTGCCCGAGGCGCATCGCCGCCTTGTAAAGGAACTGGGCGAGAGCTCGACCTATCACGGTGCCAATCATGCCGGCATGGGCGTGCTGGTCGCGCGGATTGCCCGCAGCACCATGGGCCGCAAATCCTGACGGACACGAAAAAGGGCCGCTCCCCTCGGTGACTGGGAACGGCCCTTAAATCACGGGTCTGCGACCCGGTGAATTTGTCGCTTAGTTAGCGTCGATATTGGCCTGCACGCCGTCTTCGCTGATGGTCGCGTCGACGTCGGCGCCGTCGATGGTGACGCTCGAACCGGTGCCTTCGCCCGTGCCGGGTTCGGTCACGACGGTGGTCTCGGTGGCAGCGGGCTCTTCGACGACTACGGTGTCGGTGCCGTCGGTGCCTTCATCGGCAGGGGCTTCGGCTTCGGCGCAGGCGCCAAGCGCGATTGCAGCGGCGAGGGCGGGAATAGCAAACTTCTTCATGCCAAAACTCCTTTGTGGCAGCTTTGTGTCGTCAATGCGCCGAAATTGAGGCGGTTCCCGAAATTCGTCAATCGAGGAAGCGTATCATTGCGATGCGCCGTTCGCGCGGCAGGCCGTGTTGCACTTCCTGCTCGATATCAGCCTTGAGGCGCGGGTGGGCATCGAGGTCGGTGACGGTCTTGAAACCATGGCGAGCGTAGAAGGGCCCATTCCACGGCACGTCGACGAAGGTGGTGAGTGTGAGCGCCGCAAAGCCGCTGTTGCGCGCATCGATGTCTGCAGCGCGAAGCAGGACACTGCCGATACCTTGGCCCTGATGGTCGGGGTGGACCGAGAATTCGCGGATGTGCAGTTCGCGCCGGAAGGGTTCGGTCGACAGGAAGCCGATGATGCGCCCGTCGGCTTCCGCCACCAATGAATGGCCCTTGCGGATCAGCCTGCGCTGCTCGTCGGCGGAAACGGCATCCATGCCGGAAACCCCGGACAGGCCCTCCACGCCATCGAAAATTTTTCCCGCGGCCAGTTCGATTGCGGGCAGCGCGTCTGCGTCTTCCGCGCGCGCCAGCCGGATGGAAAAGTCGCTCATTCCTCGGTGCGGATGAGCACCGTTTCGCCTATCAGCGCGAACAGGAAGAACGGCGCCCATGCCGCCAAGAGCGGCGGATAGCCCCCGAAATTCCCCATGGCGAGCGCGGCATTGTCGACCACGAAATAGGCAAAGCCGAGCGCCATGCCGATAAGCGCGCGTACGAAGAGCTGGCCCGAACGCGCGAGGCCGAAGGCGGCCACCGCGCCGAGCAATGGCATGAGGAAGGACGACAGCGGCCCGGACAGCTTGTGCCACCACTTGGCGCGCATCTCGCCAGTACGACGGCCTGCTTCCTCGAAGGCGTCGATTTGCTCGCCGAGATCCCAGAAGGGCACGGCATCGGGGTCTATCTTGGCGAGGTCGATCTGGTCCGGGGTAAGTTCCTCACCCACCACCAGGCTTTCTGCCTCGCTCGACCCGGCGCTGGCCACATCGAAGCGAGTGATGTCCTCGAGCCGCCAGCCGGGGCCGGCATAGGTCGCGCGCGCCGCGTCGACCTGCTCGACAATCGCACCCTCGGGGCTGCGACGGTACCAGGTGACGTCGGTCATGCGGATGTTGTCGCCGCTTCCGGCCAGTTGCGCTGCGGTCAGCACGTTCGGCCCGTCGGCGAGGTAGACGTTGGCGCGCACGGTCGATTCCTCGGGTATCGGCCCGAATTCTGCCGCATCCCACGCTTTCAAAGTAGCGGTGGCGCGGGTAACGACCCGCTCGTTGAAGACGAAACTTGCGCCGCCGACCACCAGCGCCGTCAGCAAGAGCGGCGCCAGCACTTGGTGCGCCGACAGCCCGGCCGCCTTCATCGCGATGACTTCGGAATTCTGGTTCAGCGTCACCAGCGTAATCAGCGTCGCCAGCAGCACCGAATAGGGCAGGAAGCGCTGTATCAGCTGCGGAATGCGCAGCCCCGCATAGGTGAGGAGCTCACCCTGGCCGTTACCCGGGACCGCCAAAATCTTGCCGCTGTTCGACAAGAGGTCGAGCATCATCAGCACCAGCACGAGCATGACCAGCACCGCGAGGATGCGGACGACGAACAGCTTGGCGAGATATTTCGTCAGCGTGGCCGAAGGGAAGAAATCGAGCTGCATGTCTTAGGCCTCGGCCTCTTCTTCTGGCAGGACCACGCGCCGCTTCCTGCGGAACAGTTTCGTCACGCGCTTGGTCACCTTGCCGAACCAGTTCTCGAGCGCGCCGATGGCCTGCCCACCGGGCACGTAGGCCACGCGGTAATACATCCACAATATCAGCGCGCCGAACAGGAAGAACGGCACCCATAATGCGAGCACCGGGTCGACGATGCCGAGCGCACCGACGTCCTCCCCGTACTGGTTCACCTTGTGATAGGCGACGACCATGATGATGGAGAGGAACACGCCAAGCGCGCTGGTACTTCGTTTTGGCGGTATGCCGAGCGCCACTGCCAGGAGCGGCATCAGCGCCATCATCACCACCTCCACCAGTCGGAAGTTGAAACTGGCCTGAGACGCATCGCGCTTGGTCTCGGTCTGGTTGTCGGCCCAGCCTATTCGGAGCAGTTCGGGCAGGATGTATTCCCGCTCGTCCTCCCCCCTGGCCCGGAATTCCTCGATAGCCGGCAGGTCGATGGGCAAGTCGTGCCGCGTGAAGGTGAGCACCCGCGGTGTCTGGCTGCCCGTGTCCTGCACGATCGTGCCCTGCGTCAGGCGCAGGATGATGGTGTCGGGGTCATCGGTGGTGGCGAGGAATGCGCCTTCGCGGGCCGAGATCGACAGCACCTGCCCCTTGTCGTTGGCGACGCGTGCGAAAATGCCCTTCAGCTTGCGCCCGTCGTCCTCGCTCTCCTCGATGCGCAGCGCCATGCGGTCGGCGATGGTGTTGAACTCGCCCACCTTGATGGAAGCGCCCAGCGCGCCCGAACGCAGCTCGTATTCAAGCCTTTCGTAGGTGAAGCGGCTGACCGGCTGGATGAAGAACACCAGCGCCACGTTCAGCGTCATCAGGATGGCGGTGATGGCGAAGGGCACGCGCAGCAGGCGGCCATAGCTCATCCCGACCGCGCGGAAGACGTCGAGCTCGCTCGTCGTCGCAAGCTTGCGAAAGGCGAGCAGGATGCCGAGCAACAAGCCCAGCGGGATGGCAAGGCTGGCATATTCGGGCAGCAACGTCGCGAGCATCTTGAAGACCACGCCGACCGGGCCTCCTTCGACAGCAACGAAATCCAGCAGCCGCAACATCTTGTCGAGCACCAGCAGCGATGCCGCCAGCACGAACACGCCCAGCATCGGCACGATGACGAGCCGGAAGATGTAGCGGTCTATTGCGGGAAGGAAATTGAGCACTCGGGTTCCGGCTGTTGGGGCGCTTGGCCCAAGGCCCTAGCGAAGAAAATCGCGCGGCGGAACCCGCAAGGCACGTTGGCGAGTTGTGAGGTAAAGGAGGTCGCTCTCATGCGCTACGCCATTCTGCCTGTTTTCTTGCTGTCTGCCTGCGCCTCGGTATCCGATACGCCTGCGCCGACAGTCAGTGCCGATGGCACTTTCGTGCCTGCGGGCGCGACTCTGAATGAAAGTGGATTTATCTCGGTCACAGAAGTGCCCGCGCTCCCCTATCCCGAAAGCCCGCCGCCGGAGCCGGACGGCATCGAGAGCTTCTCCACGCGCCTCTCCAAGGCCACGCCCGCCGAGCAGGAAAAATTGTGGGAGGAAGCCAACGGGACCGCCGCCTTCCAGGCCGAGGTCCAGCGCCTCCAGCAAGTCTTGCGGGTCGAGGAGCCGGACAACTTCGTACAGGTGAAGCTGCTGCGCGATGAGACCGCGATGGTAGACCCGAAGACGCTGCTGGGCGCGGAGGTCTGGTTCAAGCGCGACGCGGCCGAAACGCTCGCCCGCTATACCTCGCGCGACGATATTTTCCCGCGCACGGGCGGGTTGACGCAGGTGGAACTCGACCGGCTGCAGCAGGTCTGGATTGAGCGGTTCGAGGGCTTGAAGTGGTCCTCCGCGATTGGCGGGAATGCATCACGCGGAGTGCTGGAAATCACGCCCGGCGTCACCCGCGAGACCTTCATGGCTGCGGCCGAAGAACGCGGCTGGAAATGGGGTGACGAGGTGCAATTCACTTTCGCACCGCCCGCACCGCCGCCATTCGCGGACAGCCGCGTCGAGGACCTCATCCGCATTTTCCCACGCGCGGAAACCGCGCCTGCCATCCAGTTGCTGGCTTTGGGCATGGGCCGGGTCATCCTCGACGACGGCTGCTTCCGTTTCGAGAGGGACGATGACGGGGACAAAGGCCCGCTGGTCATGTTCGGTTACCAGACGCAGCTCGGGCTGGACGAGGAGGGCTTCCTCATCGTCACCAGCACCAACCAGTGGGAGACCGAAACATACCGGATAGGGGAGGTAGGCGCGTGGGGTGGACCCAATAGCGCTCAGGAGGAATGGGAAACAGTGAAGACGCTTCGCGCACGCTGCGGCGAGGGGCAAATCGTCAACATCGGCACGCCGCAGAGCCTGCGCGAATTCTCGCTTCCCGCATCCGACTGGCTGGCAGACTACGCGGAAGCCGAGGGGCTGGGTTATCAGGAAGCGTGGGACGAGGTCATCGCCTGCTATCGGCGGCAGGAGCGACTCGGGCGCAGCGGGCTGGAAGTGCGCGACCGCTGCATCCGGCAGTTCAACTGAGGCCTCGGGCGGGCCTTACCAGAAACGGCTGCCCGGAATGCCCTTAAACGGGCCGGCCTCGCGGCTGGTTATCCATCCGCCGTAGAAGCCTCCCGGTTGCGGTATAACCTGCTCGCCGTCGACAAGGCATTCGTCGAAGGGTTCGGGATAGAAGGCGAAGTAGCCAGCAATTGGGGTGAAGGAGCCGGTCGGGTTGGGATAGCTCCAGCAGGCCGCGGTGAGCAAATCGCCGCCGATCTCTACGTCCCAATAGCGGGCCTGCCCCTTCCATTCGCACATTGAGCGCTGCGGGTTCGAGGTCAGGAACTGTGTCTCCACACCCGCAGGCGGGAGGTAATAGGTCGGCGGGTGGCTGGTTTCCAGCGTGCGCCATGCTTCTTGCGTATCGGCCAGCGTCACGCCGCGATGGCGAATGACGATATGCCTGTCGGTCGGCTCTGCAATGGCGGGGCGGGGATAGTCCCAGACGCTTTCCTGTCCTTCGCCGACCGGGTCGGGTTCGGGATGGCCGAGGAAGGCGATTCCCTCAGGCCTTTTCCAGTGTGCACTGGAGCGGGTGCTGGTTCTGGCGCGCGAAGTCCATCACCTGGTTCACCTTGGTCTCGGCGACTTCGTAAGGGAAGATGCCGCAGACGCCCACGCCCTTCTGGTGGACGTGCAGCATCACGCGTGTCGCCTCTTCCATGTCCATGCGGAAGAAGCGCTTCAGGATGATGACCACGAATTCCATCGGGGTGTAGTCGTCATTCAGCAGCAGCACCTTGTACTGGCTGGGCTTCTTGGGCTTTGCGCGCGTCTTGGTGGCGATGGCGACCTGACCGTCGCCTTCGCGCGTATCGTCGTCACCGTTTTCGGCGGCACGGATAGTGTGGAGGCGGAAGGGATGGGTCATTTCAGGGCGCCAATATCGTATCGAATCCGCAAATCGCAAGCGTGGAAACCATGATGCGCCGAAACGAGAGTTCGGCGCAGGGCAGGGGTTCGTCCAAATGCAAACGGGCCGGACGACACATGGTGCCATCCGACCCGCCGTTTCCAACTACCGGGCAAGGGAGAGAGGAGAGAGATGCCCGGCGGGTTGAAGCTTGGAATTAATTAAGCGGCCTTGCGGACCTTCTCGGCAGCGAGGCTCATGCGGCTCGAAAGCGGAGCGAAGGCTTCGTTGGCGAGCTTGAGCATGGCTTCGGTGTTCTTCGAGGTGGTCGAGACCATCGCGTCGAAGTTGCGGCGTGCGATTTCGCCCTGCAGCTGGAACAGCTCGGTCGGCGACTTGATGGCAGCCATCTTCTTGACGTCGCCCTGGACGGTGTCGGCAGCCGACTTGGCTTCTTCGACATAGGTGCGGCCCATGTCCTGCATGCCCGAAGCAAGGATCTTGCCGCTTTCGACGAGGGCTTCGAAGTTGCCCTTCTGGAATTCGACGGCGTCCTTGGTCAGTTCGGTGCCCTTGTCGTAGGCAGCCTTGGCGCGGGTCTGCATGTCGGCAGCCATTTCCTTCGCCTTGGAGGTGTAGTCGGTGGTCTTAGCGTTCTTGGCAGTGGCCATGATGGTGTCCTTCAATTTGGTAATCGGTGTGGTCGAGGTCGTGGTGGCCGGCTTCTTGGCAGGTGCAGCCTTCTTGGCGGCGACCTTCTTCGGAGCGGCCTTCTTGGCGACCGGCTTCTTCTTTGCCGGAGCCTTCTTGGCAGCGACCTTCTTCGCCTTGGCAGGAGCCGCCTTCTTCTTGGCGGGCGCCTTCTTCGGCTTCGCTGCAACGGCCTTGGCGACCTTGTCGGTCTTTACCGGAGCGGTCTGGTCAGCTTCGACAGCCTTCTCGACGGCCTTGAGGCTTACCTCGGCAGTCTTTTTCTCGGCAGCCTCGGCATAAGCCTTTTCGGCAGCAGCATCGATTTTGGTCTGGCTCTCGGCCATGGGAATAACCTCGCTTTATGTTGCACTGCACAAAATAGGCATTGCAGCTGCGAAGTCAAGGATTTTTTGTGCAGTGCACAATAAGGCGCGACGAGGCGTGTTTTCAGCGGGTTACATCACAATTCGGGTTGGGTATCCGCTATTCCGGTGCCTGACTGGTCCGGTTCAACACTATCTTGTTAGCCGATTCCGAATTCGCAAGTGCAATATCGGGCCGCCCGTCGCCGTTCATGTCGCCAATCGCAATCCCGTAGGTATCGGCTTCCGCCTCATCGAGCGGCAGGCGTGCGAAGCTGGTACCATCATTGCGCAGGAGGCTGTTGCTGCCTTCGACTCCGACGGCGAGGTCCTGGTCACCGTCGCCATCGACATCGAAACTCGCGAGTGCCTGCACCGAATTGTCACCCGACCACAGCACGCTGGGCGTGGCAAAGCTCCCGCTGCCGTCATTGGCAAGCAGCGCGACGGACCCGTCACCCTGACCCAGAACGATGTCCATGTCGCCATCACTGTCCATGTCGGCGGCGATCAGCTTGCGGTTGTCTCCTGCGGTTTCTGGCAGGTCGCGTGGCGCGAAACCGCCTTTACCGTCTCCGAGCAACAGCAGGCTGGCCACACCTTCGCGCTGTGCGATGGCGAGGTCGGCATGACCATCGCCATTGAAGTCGGCGGCGGCGAGGCCTGTCGAGGGGCCATCGGTCCCGCCAATCGGAGTGGCGGAGGCAAATTTCATCGCGCCAAGACCAAGGAACAGCAAGTCCTCGCCGCGCCTGCGTGCCATGACGATGTCCGGACGGCCATCTCCGTTCGCGTCGATGGTGATGGAACTGCGCGCGGCGCCGCCACTGCCTTCCAACGCGCCCGTCAGCGTGAAATTGCCCCCGCCGTCATTAGCAAAGGCGAGGGCGGGGAGCGTGTCGCGCACCATGACCACGTCGATATCGCCGTCCCCGTCGAAGTCGCCGGGTTCGAGGCGATAGCTTGCCGAGGGACCGCGCCCGATGGGCAGCGCCTCGAGCAGGCGGCCGTCACCGTGGTTGAGATAGGCGAAGTCGGGCTGCGCCCAGTGCCGTCCGTTGGCGGCCAGCACGTCGAGGTCACCGTCACCATCGACATCGGCCAGCGCGATATCGGCGGCCATGCGTGCCTCGAACTCGAATTCGAGGAACACGATGTCGAGCAATTCCACTTGCGCCGCTGCCGGTACAGTCATCAGCGCTGCGCCGCAGCCTAGCAGCGCGCGTTTGCATGGTGTCACGCGATTTCCCTCCCGATACGCGAATCAACGCGTGGCGACGTAGCGTCCCGGAGCGTCTTCGACCACCTTGTCTCCCTTGCCGCCCGGTTTGCGCTTGCCCGTGGCAGGCACGGTTTCACCGTCCTGTTCGCGCAGCCATTCTACCCAGTCGGGCCACCAGCTACCCTTGTGCTCAACGGCGCCGTCGCGGAATTCGGCGAGGTTGCGGGGCTCGCCATCGTTGAGCCAATACTGGTACTTGCCCGAGGAGGGCGGATTGACGACGCCCGCGATGTGCCCCGAACCGGCGAGCACGAATTTGAGCGGGCCGGTGAAGTGCTCTTTCATCCGCCACACGCTCTCGGCCGGCGCGATGTGGTCTTCCTTGCCCGCCTGGACATAGGTCGGCGTCTTGATGAGGCCGAGGTCGACCGGTGTGCCATCGACTTCGAGCGCATCGGCCTCGACCAGCCGGTTGTCGCGGTAGAGGTCGCGCAAATACTGCTGGTGCCACTTGGCGGGCAGGTTGGTGACGTCGCCGTTCCAGTGCAGCAGGTCGAAGGCTGGATAGTCTTCGCCCAGAAGGTAATTGTTGACGACGTAGTTCCAGATGAGGTCGGTGCCGCGCAGCAGGTTGAAGGTCGCCGCCATGTAGCGCCCGTCGAGATAGCCGTCGGGCGAGAGCGCCTTGATGGTGCCGAGCTGGCCGTCGTCGATGAAGTTGAGCAGCTCGCCCGCCTTTTCGAAATCGACCTGCGCGGTGAAAAAGGTGGCGCTCCTGACCTTGTCCTCTTCGCCCCGGCGATGGAGCAGCGCGAGCGTGGCGGCCAGCGTCGTGCCCGCCACGCAATAGCCGATGGCGTGGACACTCGGCACGTCGAGCCGTGTGCGGATATGGTCGATGGCGTCCATCTGCGCGCGGACGTAGTCGTCCCAGATGACGTCCTTCATGCTCGCATCTGCCGACTTCCAGCTGACCATGAACACGGTCACGCCCTGCTCGACCGCCCAGCGCACGAAGCTCTTCTTCTCGTTGAGGTCGAGGATGTAGAAGCGGTTGATCCACGGCGGGAAGATCACCAGCGGGGTGGCCATGACCTTCTCGGTGGTCGGGCTGTACTGGATGAGCTGGTAAAGCGGCGTTTCGTGGACGATCTTGCCCGGCGTGGTGGCGATATTCTCGCCCAGCGTGAAGGCGCTGGCGTCGGTGTGGCTCAGCTGCCCGCGGCGCATGTCGGCAAGCAGGTGCTCCATGCCCTTGACCAAGTTCTGGCCCTTGGTCTCGAGCGTGCGCTCCATCACTACGGGGTTCAGCAGCGGGAAGTTGGCCGGGCTCGCTGCCTCGGTGATGGCCTTGGTGGTGAACTTCAGCTGCTCGCGCTGCTGCGGATTGAGGCCGTCGATATTGTCGGCCATTTCCTCGACCCGCTCGGCGAGGAAGAGATAGGTCTGGTGGATGAGCGCAAAGGCCGGGTGGGCACGCCACTTTTCGTCGGCGAAGCGGCGGTCCTTACGCGGCAATTCGACATCGCCTTCGGCTTTCGCGCCAGCCTTGGGGCCGAGCCCGTACTGGCCGAGCACCTCGTTCCACAACTGCATGCCCTCTTCCCACAGGGCTTTCTGCTGTTCGGCCTGCGCGATCGGCATTTGCTTGTACCAGTCGCCCGCCAGTGCCATCCAGCGCGCCGGATCGAAATAGGGGACCAGCGCCTGCGGATTGCTCATCTGCTCGGCCTGGTATTGCGCCCAGAGCGTTTGCAGCTTCGCGCCCGTCTCAGCCCAAGCTTGCGCATCCTCGGGCTTCATCGGAGCCTCGCCCATCATCATCTGCGGGTCCATGCCGCCGGTCATCGGCGCGAACATGGCGCGCATCAGCTTGGCAGGGTGTTCGTAGAGATTGGTGAACGGGTCGGGCGTTTCGGTCATCTATGTCCTCTGGCCGTGAAAGCGGCTCTTCTCGGGCGTCCAAGATAATTCGTCGCGCTGCAATAGCGAGTATCTTTGCGCTTGGGACGCGAATAGGTAATCAGTGTGACGAAACAACGCACACACGAGGCGAAATGTCCGACGAATTCTACCGCATCAAACGCATGCCGCCCTATGTCATCGCCGAGGTCAACGCGATGCGCCATGCGGCACGGCAGGCGGGGCGCGACATCATCGATCTCGGCATGGGCAATCCCGACCAGCCGCCGCCGCAGCATGTGATCGACAAGCTGTGCGAGGTGGCGCAGAAACCGACCGCGCATGGCTATTCGCAGTCCAAGGGCATCCCCGGCCTGCGCCGCGCACAAGCCAATTATTACGAGCGCCGCTTCGGGGTCGAACTCGACCCCGAACGCGAGGTCGTCGTCACCATGGGGTCGAAAGAGGGGCTGTCCTCGATGGCCACCGCCATCAGCGCGCCGGGCGATGTGATCCTCGCGCCGAGCCCGGCCTATCCCATCCATACCTATGGCTTCATGATAGCTGGCGCGACCATCCGCAGCGTGCCAACCACGCCCGACGAGCATTACTGGAAGGCGCTCGACAATGCGATGGCCTACACCGTGCCGCGCCCGACGGTGTTGGTGGTCAACTACCCAAGCAACCCGACCGCCGAGACGGTCGACCTCGATTTCTACGAACGGCTGGTTGCATGGGCGAAGCGCAACGAGGTCTGGGTTCTTTCCGACCTTGCCTATTCCGAGCTTTATTATGACGGCAAGCCGACCCGTTCCATCCTCGAAGTGCCGGGTGCAAAGGACGTGGCGGTGGAGTTCACCTCCATGTCCAAGACCTTTTCCATGGCCGGTTGGCGCATCGGCTTTTGCGTCGGCAACCAGAAGCTCATCGCTGCGCTGACGCGGGTGAAAAGCTATCTCGATTACGGCGCCTTTACCCCCGTGCAGGCCGCCGCCTGCGCTGCGCTGAACGGCCCAGAGGATGTGGTCGCCGAGAACCGCGCCCGCTACCAGTCGCGCCGCGACGTGATGGTTGAAAGCTTCACCCGTGCAGGCTGGGAAATCCCCACGCCGCCCGCCAGCATGTTCACCTGGGCCAAGCTACCGCCCGGCTTCGAGGACATGGGCAGCCTCGAGTTTTCCAAGAAGCTGCTGCAGGAGGCCGAGGTCGCCGTGGCCGCAGGTGTCGGTTTCGGCGAAGAGGGCGAGGGTTACGTGCGCATCGCCATGGTCGAGAACGAGCAGCGCATCCGGCAGGCTGCCCGCAACATCAAGAAGTTCCTCACCGATAACGCCCGATAAGGAGGGGCAGGGTAAACCTCAGGTAAAGCCCTTATAGGTAGTCCACCGGAATATCGGTTTTACGCTGGCTCTGCTTGTGCAACTCACTGGCGGGAGGGCTATGGAGTAGCCCGTGGAACTTGCTGAATACACATGGCTGTCGGTCGCGCCAGAGCCCCCGGGGCGGTGGGATTTGCGCATGCTGGCCTGGCGGCTCCACCCGGAATTTCGCGTGCCGAGCATACGGCGCGGCATCCCCATCCTGCTCGACTGGCGCATCGGCTATCGCTGTTCCGACTGGGCGGACCTTCCTTGCAAGCAGAGCGCGATAGCCGTCGGTGTCGAGGAACCCGAAGTTCGCGCGCAGCTTATCGGCGAAGGATTTGGTGATGCGCTGCCGGCGCAGGTGGCGCACATCGAGCTGGCCGCGCGCCTGCTCAAACTGGAAGGGCTGGAGCGCCAGATACCGCGCCAGCAGCGCATAGGGCCGGTCACGCTCGATCTCTTCCACCGCGACGCGCAGGTGAAGGGCCAGTGGGTCGGCCTCCACCCGCGCGAATTTGCGCTGCTGTGGCGGCTGGCGGAAACCCCGCATCGCCCGGTCGGCAAGCAGGAATTGCTGCGCGACGTCTGGCGCCTCAGCCACGAACCGGAAACCAATTCGCTCGAAGTGCATGTCTCGCGGCTGCGCGCCAAGCTGGCTGTCAGCAATGTCGGCTGGATAGTGCGAACGCATGAAGGCGGGGGCTATTGCGTGGGCACGAAACCGCGCAGCGACGTTCTACGGGTGGACAGGGCGGGGCCGATAACGCAGGACTATCGGCCAGAGCAGCCGAGGATTACCCAGCCCCATGACAGCCGAGAACCGCGTTACGATTGACCTTGCCGACAACGGTGTCGCGCAGGTCCGCTTCAACCGCCCCGACAAGATGAACGCGCTCGACCCGGCGCAGTTCGAGGCGATTATAGAAGCGGGCGAAAACTTGCGCGAGATGAAGGGCCTGCGCGCGGTGGTGCTGGCGGGCGAGGGCAGGGCGTTCTGCGCCGGGCTCGACGTATCGAGCTTCACCGCCGCACCCGACGGGGAGCGCAAGCCCCTGACCGAGCGCACGCACGGCAATGCCAACACCTTCCAGGAAGTCGCCATGACCTGGCGCAAATGCCCCGTTCCCGTCATCGCTGCGGTCCACGGCGTATGTTTTGGCGGCGGGCTGCAAATCGCCAGCGGAGCGGACATCCGCGTGGTCCATCCGGCAACGCGCATGGCGGTTATGGAAATGAAGTGGGGCCTCGTCCCCGACATGGGCGGCTACCACCTGTGGCGCGGCAATGTGCGCGACGACACCTTGCGCGAACTGGTCTACACCAACCGCGAATTCAGCGGGCAGGACGCGCTCGAATATGGCTTCGCCACCTTCGTCACCGAAGACCCGCTGGGCAAGGCGAACGACATCGCGAACGAGATTGCCAGCCGTAATCCCGAAGCCATCCGCGGCGCGAAACGCTTGTCGGAGGCGATGCTCGAACAATCGGGCGACGACATCCTGATGGCCGAAAGCGTCGAGCAGGCCGCCGTGATGCGCAAACCGAACCAGATCGAGGCGGTCATGGCTGGCATGCAAAAACGCGCGCCGAAGTTCACCGACGTCTAGGCAATCAGCGCGAGGCTTTCCCGTAAGTCCAGGCGAAGGGCCCCGAATAACCGAAGGTCGGCGTATAGTCGCGAACCATCGACGCGGGCAAAACCTTGTCAGTGCGGTTGTCGAGGATCAGCAGGCGCTCGTCCTGTCTTACGGCAAGAACTGCATGGTCGGTCCTCTGGCGGTCCTCGAGCAGGACGAGATACATGTCGTCCGCCGATACGCCCAGCGCCTCGAGCAGGGCCATCTTCGCCAGCGCGAAATCCTCGCAATCGCCATAGCCCCGCGTCAGCGTTGCGGGCGCGCTCGCCCATTGGTCGCCGCCCCGGTCATCCTCGTAGCGCACGCGCCAGTTGACCCATTGGTTCACCATCGCAACCGGATTGCCGCCGGTCACCTGGTTCGCCTGCGCGAGGAATTCGTCCCAAGGCCCCGATTGCGCGATCAGGTCGACCTCGCGCGCCACGTCCCACTTCAGCATCGCGTTTGCCCCGTTGCCGATGGGGAGTGCGACCATGCGAAACAGGCTCGGCGCCGGCGGTCTCACGGGAGGGGGAGGGCCGGGCTCGACACAAGGCTCCGGTTCGGGCTTCCCTTCATCGGTCGGCAGGGTGAAAATGACACCTGTCGTTGGCATCACGAAGCTTTCGGCTTGCGCCTCCAAAGGCGCTTCACTCTCAACGGGGCATTCGGGAATGCTATCCGGCACGTCGAGGACGATGACAGGGGGTGGCCCCAATTCGCCTTCCTGCGCCGACACGGAAGCCGCCGCTGCAAGGCAGGGCAACACAGCGAGGCCGGCTAGCACACTGGCTGGTCTTGAATTGATTTTCGGCATTTGTCCTGATCCATGCCGGAAAATGCCCGCTTCGGGCCGGATTGCAAGCCGCGCGGGGTTCGCTTCACTCCACTGGTCGCACAGTCCGTCGCACGGCCCTGTGCAGAAGCGCGGATGTCAGCCGAAAATCGCCACGCATTGCATCCCGTCGAGCACTTGCCTTCCCTCGGCATTCCATAGCCGCAGCCGCTCGCTGGAATAGCCGCCGGCCGCATGCTGGCTGGCATTCTCCGACAGCCACCACCCGTCGCGCGTTTCCGGGGCGGTGTCGAGCAGGTTGAACGACCAGTTGATCGAACTGATCGGCCCCTGCCTCTGCATCGCCCGCATCGCACCGGGCGGTAGGACATCGCCCAGCAGGATGAGTTCGCTCACCGGGTCCAGCCCCTCGCGGTCGGCAAGCCGGGCCCAGCGACGGACAACCGGTTCTCCCCGTCCGCTGATGTCCTGCGCTTTGCGCAGCTCGAAATTGTTCTGGATGAAGGCCGGACCCTTGCCGGTCATGGTGGCTTCGGCCTCCTCGGGCGGGCCGGGCCAGTCGGAAACTCGTGCGGCAGGATGGGTCGCATTGGGTTCGCGGGTCGTGCCAAAGAGCCAGAAGGCGCTCAGCGTGCACTTGCCCTCGCACCAGATTTCGCTTCGCACCTGCGCCACGTTGCGCCCCTGCCGCACAATCTCGCGCTTCAGCTCGACCTCCGGACCGGTCGGCGCGACGAAGGCGACCTGTCCGGCGCGCAACGGGGGCAGGTCGGCGAACGCCCGCACCGCGGCAGTGTAGGCAATCAGCGCCGACGCCCCGCCGTAAAGCGTGCGCCCCTGCATCCAGTGGTCGAGATTATCGAAGCTCGTGTGCCCGCCTTGGGGCGTGATGGGGTCGGTCAGGCTGGCAATGCTCATTCCCCCTCATCGCGCGGCTTTTTCGCTTCGTCCAGACTGACGTTACGTAAGGCGATTGCAATGCTGCAGGAGAATCGCTAGTGGGCCGCTTCCCGTGTCGAAAGGCCGGGGCGAGGCCCGATGGCGGAGTGGTTACGCAGAGGACTGCAAATCCTTGCACGCCGGTTCGATTCCGGCTCGGGCCTCCACTTCCCTCGCTTGGGAATGTGCCGCTTTAGCTCAGTTGGTAGAGCACATCATTCGTAATGATGGGGTCACGTGTTCGAGTCACGTAAGCGGCACCACTTTCTGAAAAGCTGCTGATTTACAGCGATCTACCACGCGGTCGCCGACTGACTGTGACGCATATCTATGTATCACACGATGGCGTTCGATGTTGGGCAACGGGGGCGCATCTGCCAGTTTCGCTTACGCGTGACGGACGACGTCCAGGTCATCGCCGGGAAAACACATCCCTGCCTTGCCGTCATTCCGCAAGGTCGCCATCCAGTTGCGAAACGACCCGTCCGGTGTCCTGGAAAACCAGGAAACTGCCTGAATCCGGGATGGACTTCAAAACCCGGAATCCGTGTCTTGCAGCGAAGCTGTCTGCTAGGTCCCTGTTTGCCAATTTGTCGTCGACCCCGCGCAGGATCGTGACAGGGACTTCGATAGATTCGGCAAGTTCGCTCCAGTCGATGGCGTAAAGCTCGAGTTCCTCTGTCGCAGCCCGGAAGCCATGCTGGAAAATCTCCAGCATGGCGGTGCGCAGGAACTCGCGAATTGCCGGCCGGGCGGCAAAGGCATGGTCCGCCGGGGCATCGCGAAAGAAGGTGTCGAGATAATTGGCATCGAGCCCCTTGCGGATCTTGGCGACCACGGCGCGCACGTAGAGCCGCATCGCGGCAGGCAGTCGTCGTGCCAGCTGCAAGGGCAAGCGATGGCCGAGCCCAAGCTGGGCAAGATCCGCGTCGGTCGCGATGGGGATTGCCGGTCCCGCAATGACGACTTTCCGGCATAGCTCCGAATGGTTCTGGGCAAAGGCCAGGGCGAAAGCCGTCCCTCCCGAGGCGGCAAGCGCGGTGACCCGCTCCACACCCAGTATGTCGAGCAATTGCGCGCAGCGCCGGGCAAATTCGCGCGCCATCGGCACACCGCTGCCTTCCTCGGCTGTGCGGCCGCAATAGGGGCGCCAGGGTGCGATGATGCGCAGGCCAGCGGCGACGAACGCCTCGACCGTTTCCTCAGGCAGGAAAGGTCCTCCGAATAGGGGATGGAAATAGAGGACGGGCCGTCCCGTCGCCGGACCGTAGAATTCGACCCGCACATCGATCCCGCCCAGGAGGAAGCTGCCTTGCGAGGATCCTTGAACTTCCTTCGGCAGGCCTTCCGGGCGCAGCTTGTGCACTTCGCGATAACCGCCATACAGCGCAATCAGCTCGCCTTGCGAGCCGAGCGAAAGCTTGGCGAGAAGGCGCTTCAATTGGTTGCGGACCGTCCCGAGCGAGGTCCCCCGCTCTTCGGCGAGCAAGCGCAGGCTGCCCCGCTCCAGCACTTCGCGCAGGATCGCCTGCTCGGCGCCCGTCAGCGCAAAATCGTCGGCGAAGCGCGCCGCGCTGTCGCGGTCCCATCGCAGGGGTATGGGGCGCAGGGTAACGGTCTCCGAGCGCCCGGGCGTCCGAAAGACGAGATGCAGGATGGGGCGCTGTTCGTCTCCGTCCAGCGACAGGCTGATGATGGCCTGTTCCTGCAATCCGGCGCTCACGGCCTTCACGATGTCGCGGTCCTTCCCGCCGCGGTCGGCCTGCCAGGTCTCGTCGGGAAGGAAGTCGCCCGGCCTCACATTGGACAAGGCGGCACTCGGCACTTGCAGGACCAAACGTCCGTCGAGGATGATATCCTTGGGCGCTGCGTGCTGTGTCGCGCCGGCTCCGGCGGCCCCGCTCTCGGCCAGCAGGCGGTCGGCCTGCTCGAAATGAAACGCGAGGTCGGCGGAAGGATCGTGGAGCACGCCCTTGTCGGCGAGCAGCGCGAGTGACGGGCGCAGGAGGAGCAGGCGTGCCGGATCGTGCGCAACCGCGTAGATCGCGGCGATCAGGCGGCTTCTCTCGCTTGGCTGGTCCATCATCTTTGCAACCCTGCCCGGCGAGCCCCCGTTGCGGGACTTCGCCTGTCAAAAAAATGGGCCACCCGACACTAGGCGGGTGGCCCCGGCGGGACTCACGATGACAGGCATCGTGTCGGGTCGCAACTTAGTCCCGCCCAGTTTGATTACCGGGTCGCGTCCTGCCGATTAGCGCAGGGCGAAATCGGACCCCATGTCCCAAATGGGATATTCCGGTCTTGGTCGGCGCGCCGCTAGCCTCCTGCGCAGACACTCAGTCCAGCGGATCGCAACGCTCACATGACCGACAAAATGCACTCGGCGGGTATCGAGGATATCGTCGCGCAGACCTACGCTGCCATTGCGCGGCCCGACAGCGTTATAGAGCTGCTCGGTACGCTCGGCAGGGACCCGCGCGAGCCGCCACGCGCGCTCGAGGCGCATCTCGCCAATGCTGCCGACATCATTGACCAGATGTATCCCTTGAGTGCCGAGGCCCTCGCATCGCTCGACACGAGGCCGGGTGCCGATTTCGACTGCGATCTCGCCATCGACGGCACGTTACGCGTCCTTCATTGCAACTGCACCCTGCTTGACGAGACGCGCTTCGTACCCGGCGAATTCCTGCCCGACTGGGCGCTCGACAATATCGCGCGCGGGTCTGCCGAACGCGACCGGATCCCGCGCGACGGCCAGCCGGGCCTCGTACGGCTGCACTGCCGCGAGGATGACGGGGACGGCAGCTGGTTCGTGGTGCGCCGCATGACGGACGAGGGGGAACCGGAGCAGATCCGCTTCTTCGCCCTTCGCATGCAATGGGACGACGCGCACGGCGTGGCTTTCCAGGATGCGCTCGGCCTGTCCGATGTCGAAACCATGATGCTGCGCCATCTCGTCCGCGGCGGGACCCTGCGCAGTTTTGCCGACAGCCGTGCACGGTCCCTCGGGACGGTTCGCAACCAGATGAAGGTGCTGCAGCGCAAACTGGCGGTGCGCTCAAAGGAAGAGGTGCTGCTCCTCTATGCGGGTTTCGTCGGCACGCTGGAAGGTAACGCCGGACGGACAGCCACGGCGCAGCATGTTTGCGCGCATGTGATGCAGACGGACAAGGGCTCGCTGGCGTGGGAAGAGCTGGGAGATCCGTCCGGCAAGCCGGTGGTGTTCTTCCACCCGCTCGAAGGCGCGCTGCTTCCCAATTCCGCCGAACGCGCCTTTCGCCAGCGGGGGCTGCGCATCCTCGCCCCATGGCGGCCATTCCATGGCGACACCACGGGCAGCGGCTTCGGACTGGACGGAACGAAGGACTTCGCGCGCGATATCGCCCTGTGGCTGGACCGCCTCGGGATCGAGCAGGCCCGCTGTTTCGCAACCCAGGCGGGCGCGCCCTATATGGCAGCTGCCGTGCATTACGTTCCGCAGCGCTTCTCGCGCGCCTACGGCTTCGGCGCGTTCCTGCCTATCGGCAACGATGCGGAGATGGCGCTCATTCCGATGAGCCATCGCCTGTCGATAAGGGCGGTGCGCGCCTCGCCGGCCTTTGCACGCATGTACCAGCGCGGCATGCTGGCCTCTGTCGGCAAGGGAAACCTCACCCGTTTCGTCGAGAATTTCTACGAGGGCCACGAGCGCGAACTGGCCGCAGTGCGCCATCCCGAGGTGGTGAGCGTCATGCGTCGTTCGGCCAGCTATGCCCTTGCCAGCTCCATCGACGGGGCCATCGACACGATGCAGACATGGGCAAGCGACTGGTCGCCGCTGCTCGTATCGAGAGACGTGCCGCTCACTCTCTTCTACGGGCGCGAGGATGCGAATATGGGGCCGGCCCTCGTCGAAGCGATAGCCCGGCGACTGGGCCTGCCGGAACCGCAATTCTTCGACGATGCGGGGAGTTTCCTCCTCGTCGACGCGCCCCGAAAGCTTGCTGAAATCTTAAGCCGCGACTGAGAAAACCGCATCACTATCCCATCTGGGATATGCCGATGCCTGCGCTTGGCTGCCAATCGCCCGGGACCTTTTCAACCAGGGGTCTCAACATGAACATTTCCAAATTTGCCAAACGCAGTCTCGTCCTCGGATCGGCCTCGGCCGTTGCCATCGCCATGGCTGGCAGCGCCCAGGCTGCAACCAGCACCACGCCGAGAAATCTGGTCTACGCCAGCGCCGGGGGGCGCTGCATGATCAACGCCACCTTCGCCATAACCGGCACGACTGCGGACAATCCTGCCAACAGCGACGAATTCCAGGTGCGCGTCACCGACGGGAATGTCGACGCGCGCCTTGATATGGGAAGCAGCGACCTGATTGCCGTGGGTAGTACGGCAACGCGCACCCTCTCGGCCTCGATCCGCGGAATAACCGCAGACGACGCGCGTTTCTCGCCGCTCTACTATTCCGTCATCGACAATATCCCGACGGCTACCGGCACGCAGTATGTGACCATCGCGCAGACACCGCTCGATCCCGCCGCCATGCGTGCAGCAGGCGGAGAATGTGCCGCGGCTGCGAACGCAATTCCCAATACGACCAACGCTGCCCCGAGCGCGGCCGCGTCCGGGGGAAGCGTGGTGGAGACGAACAGCTTCACCCTCGATGCAAGCGGATCGAGCGATCCTGAAAACCAGGCGCTGACCTACAGCTGGCAACAGGTCTCCGGTCCGGCGGTCACCCTGTCCGACCCGGCCTCGGCGATGCCAAGTTTCACTGCCCCTGCCAGCAATGTCCGGACGGATCTCGTCTTCGAACTGACCGTGACCGATCCCTTCGGTGCGAGCGATATGACCACGGCTACCGTGACTGTCATCCCGGCGAACAACACGGCGCCCGTGGCGGCAGTTGCCGCGACATCGGTTTCGGCAAGTGGCGGACAGACCGTCACCCTCGACGGTTCGCCCTCGTCCGATCCGCAGCTCGACCCGATCGGTTATGACTGGGTCCAGACCGGTGGCACCTCGGTCACCCTGAATGGCTCCAGCCAGGCCGTCGCGAGCTTTCAGGCCCCGGCCAAGACCAACAGCGCACAGGTGCTGACCTTCGAATTGACAGTGACCGATCCCTCGGGTCTCCAGGACACGCAATCAGTAACCGTGACGGTCGCGGCAAACGTGGCCCCGGCGTCCGATGCCGGCACCGACCAGACGGTGAGCCAGGGAAGCCAGGCCTCGCTCGACGGCAGCGGCTCCTTCGATCCCGATGGCGACGCCCTGACCTACAGCTGGACGCAAGTCAGCGGCACGAGTGTGGCCATCGCGCAGCCCTCGGCAGCGCAGACGACCTTCGGTGCCCCTGCCGGTATCACGGTGGACGAAACGCTGGTCTTCGAACTGACCGTTACCGACGCGCTGGGAGCAAGTTCGACGGACCAGGTCGAATACCTCGTCCTCGCCAATTCGGCCCCTCTCGCAGATGCCGGAATGGACCGGACGGTCGCGGGCCTGACCTCGGTCATTCTCGACGCGACCAACTCCTCCGACGTCGATGGCGATCCGCTGAGTTACAGCTTCACGCAGCTGTCGGGCACCAGCGTCACGCTGGCCGATAACGGCAATGGTACGGCCAGCTTCATCGCACCGATCGGCACTGCGAACGCACAGGTCCTGGAATTCGAAGTAACGGTCGACGACGGCAACAGCCAGACGAGCGATGTGGTCACCATTACTGTGGAGCCCAACACCGCGCCGATCGCCGATGCGGGAAGCGACCAGAGGCCGATCGACAGCGGCACCAGCGTGCAGCTCAACGGTAACGGCTCGAGCGATCCTGAAGGCGATGCCCTGAGCTACAGCTGGACCCAGGTCTCCGGCACTTCGGTCACGCTGACCGGTGCCAACACCGCAACGCCCAGCTTTGCAGCGCCGCTGGTTGCCGGGACGGAGGACCTCGTCTTCCAGCTCGTCGTCAACGACGGGCAGGTCGACAGCGCGCCCGACACGGTGCGGATCGCAATCCGGGCGCAGGGGACCATCACGATCGTCCAGCGCGTGGTGGGCGACGATACGACGGTGGCCTACACCACCAATGTACCGGGCCTCGCGTCGACCATTACGACAAGCGGCGGACAGGGCAGCGCAAGCGTTTCGCAGGTCACTGCCGGTAGCTACAGCTTCTCGGTCGATGATCTCAGGGCACAAGGCTACGCCCTGACCGCGCTCGACTGCAACGACACCGACAGCGCGGTTTCGCTCGCCAATTCCAGCATCGACATCGAGCTTTCGCCGAGCGAAGACCTCGTCTGCACAGTGGAGCTGAGCGACACGCGTAGCGCCGCGACCCAGGCGATCAGCGAATTCCTCGGCGGACGCAACGCGCTGCTGATGGGCGCCGAACCTTCGCGCCAGCGCCGCATCGACCGCCTGCGCGGCAGCGCTCCGCAAGGAGGCCAGGCGACGGTCGGCGGAATGGCACTTCCCGGGGGCGACAAGCTGCCGATGCAGGTCGGCATCGACGGCGACAAGACGGTGGTGCGTGGCAGCCTTGCCATGACCCGCAACACGCTCGGCATGGGCGGCGCCGCCGAAGGCAAGTTCGATATCTGGTTCGAAGGCCAGATGGCCGACGTCACGCTGGGCCGCAACAAGGGCACCTTCAAGGCCGGCTTCATCGGTGCGGACTATGTGGTCAGCGAGAACCTGCTCGTCGGCGCGCTGTTCCAGATCGACGATTTCGACAATGATGACGAAACGCTCGGCGCGGGCGAGGCTCAGGGCAGCGGCTGGATGGCCGGCCCCTACCTCACCGCCCGCTTCGACGAGCAGTTCTACATCGATGCGCGCGTGGCCTACGGCAAATCGTCGAACTCGGTCTCGCCCCTGGGTACCTTCGTCAGCGATTTCGACACCACCCGCCTGTTCGCGACCCTGGCCGCCTCGGGCGATGTCGCGCTCGGTGAAGGTTTCACCCTGTGGCCCGAAGCCAGCGTGCGTTACCTGCGCGAAGGCGTCGAAGGCTACACCGATGCGCTCGGTGTGCGGATCGACGATTTCGATGTCGACCAAGGCGAAGTCGCCTTCAGCCCGCGGATCGACTACTTCTCCGAGACCGCCGACGGTTGGGCCACGGCGCCCTATGCAAAGGTGGAAGGATTGCTGACCTTCGGCGCCAACGCCTTCTCACCTGTCGAAAACGGCCTGCGCGGAAAGACGGCAGTCGGGATCGATGTGCGTTCGCCCGACGATGTGCGCTTCGGCCTGTCTGGCTATTACGACGGCATCGGCGAGGACGATTACAAGGCGCTGGGTGCCAGCGTGACGGTCGGCTTCAGCTTCTGATCTGTCGACCAGGTCGAAGATACCGGGTCGCGGGGGCTCAGCCTTCGCGACCCGCTTTTGTCTTTGGGGCACAACCTGCAGATAGTCCCGGGTTCAAGACTGGCTGAACTGTCCGGCATTATCGCTTGCCGAGTAGGTCATGACCGAAACGGTCCCGCTGAAAATCGACATCGTGACGAAAAGGGCGGTGAAGATGGACACGGTCTTGCTGATCATGGTGGTACTCCGGGTGAAGGCTTGGGATGCTGGGTGAAGGGATCTGCGGGAGGTCCCGGCTTACCGGTTCGCCTGCGCAGTCGGATTTGCGCTGGCGGCAAGGTTCATCGCCGAGACGGTGGCGGTGAAAACCGACAGGGTCATCAGGGCGGCGGTGATGGTGGTAAGGGCCTTGGCAAGCATGGATCTTTCTCCTGATAGGGGCGGCTTGTTTGCCGGTGATTTTGTTCTAGGGCCGACCGAACCGGGCATCCTGAGGCAGGGGTGGAAAGACTCTGTCCCAGAATCTTTCCAGAATTCGGCGAATTTGAATTTGCCGTGCCTTAAGCCGCCTGCAGAGGCTGTTGCACCGGCCCTGTGTCCGTTGACGGAGGCGAGGCAAAGGTTCACCTTGGTACGTATTCGCCGTCCGATTCACGTTGAACCGGCGCGGGAATTGCAATAAATTTGGTCCGGTCGCGTCATTCGGGAACTGCCAATGACGGAGGAAGGCATCGCAGCCGAGCAGCGAGTCCAGTTCGATCGCTATCTGTTGGATCGCGAGGATGAACGGGTCGTCGGACCCCAGGGACCCGTGCACCTTGGCCACAAGGCCTATCAGGTGCTCGAAGCGCTGATCGAGTGCGACGGCAAGCTGCTGACCAAGGATACGCTGTTCGAGACCGTCTGGGACGGGACGCATGTGTCCGAATCCGCTTTGACCTCGGTCATCAAGGAACTGCGCCGTGCCTTGGGCGACACGCCCCGCAATTCGCACATTATCGAAAGCGTTTATGGCCGGGGATACCGGCTGGTTGCGCCGATCCGCCAGGTCGCTGCGGAAGAAGAGCCCCTGAAGGCAACCGAACTGGTGGTCGAGGATGCGCCCGTGGCCAGGATGGGGACCCGGCCCTGGGAAATTTCAGGATTGCAGGAAAGCCGGATCCCGCGCGAACTGCCAGAAAGCCTCTCGTCCAAGCCGTCCATCGCCGTTGTCCCGTTCCAGCAGGTCGGCGAAAAGACCGAGCCATGGTTCCCCGATGCCGTTGCGGACGAAATCACGGTCGCGCTTGCCCGCTTCGGCGAGTTCTTCGTGCTGTCGTCGGTGACTTCGCTCCATCCCGAGAACCGCGACCGTCCACCGCAGGAAGTGGCCGAAGAGCTTGGCGTGCGGTATTTCCTCAGCGGTACCATCCAGCGTTTCGCCCAGCGCGTGCGTTTCATCGCGCATCTCGACGATGTGATCGAAAAGCGGATGGTCTGGACCGAGAAGTTCGACGAGGATCTCGACGACATTTTCGAACTTCAGGACCGGATTGCCGGCGCCGTGGCGCGCAATATCGGCGTGTCGATTTCGGATGCCGAGGCCTATCGCGCGAGGCACCAGCCCTCGCGCGACATCCGCGATATCTATTACCAGGCCAACTTGCTCATCCGGCGGATCGAGCCGAAGTCGATTGCTACGGTGCTCACGCTCGCCGAACGTGCACTGGAACTGGAGCCGGAGAACTCGTGGGCGGCGGCGATGGCCGCGCTGGCAAACGGGTTCCAGTTCCTGCTTGGCTGGACTTCCGATCGCGAGATGAGCCGGGAACGGACGATCCGCTATTGCGAGATCGCGCTCAAGGATCCCGGTGCCGACGAGCGCGTCTTTGGATTGTGCGGGCCCGCGCTCAACTGCGTCGGGCACAAGATCGAACTGGCACACCAGCTCACCGACAAGGCGATCGAGATCAATCCCTGCGATGCGGGCAGCCTGATCTGGGGCAGCTGGATGGACGTGACCGCCGGCAATGCCGAACGCGGGATCGAGCGTGCCAAGACCTCGCTGGCGGTCAATCCCAAGTCGGGTATCGGCCATCTCATTGCCATCCCCCATGCGATCGGGCTGATCCAGCTGGGGCGCTACGAAGAAGCCGCCGACATGCTGGAGAAGGTCGTCGAGATATCGCCGCAGGGCGATGCACTGGCGGCGCTCGCCATTGCCCTGGTCAAGCTCGAACGTGTCGAGGAGGCCAGGGACGTCTACTCCAAGCTCGATGCGTCCGGTGGCGCGATCGGCGGTCTTGCCCTCATGCGCGTTCCCGAACACCAGCGGATGGTGGAGGAATGCCTGGCAATCGCGTCCGCCGAGTGACGGTGGCGGCGATACTCAGTCCTTGTCGAAAACTACCGTGAGCGAAGCAGGGAAGAAGCCCTCATAGGCGAGCTTGCCCGCCGGGCGCTTCGCGCGCCGCAGGTTCTTGCGGCGCAGCAGCGGCGCGCAGATGGCCGGGAACATCGCCCGGTTTATATGCCTGCCGAAGCATTCATGAAGGCCGAGGCCGAAGTGCAGATATTCATGGGGCTGGCGCGTCGGGATGAAGCTGCCTGGGGAGGGGATGCGCCGCGGGTCGGACATGGCAGACTGGATGGCGGCAAGCACCTTGTCTCCCTTGGCGACCTTGTGCGACCGCTTCGTACCTTGGGCGATGACGCAATCGCAGGTCGCCTCGCGTGGCAGGATCGGGGAGATGGGGTCGAAGCGCAAGGCTTCGAAAATATGTCCGAAGGTAAGCGCTTCGTCGGGCTCGCGGGCTGCTTTTTGCGCGGATGCGAGGGCATCGGGCCGGCGCAGCAGCTGTTCCAGCGCCTGCGGCAGGACCATGGGCGGCTGTGGCGGCCCGCCGATGACGAGGGCGGACAGCATGGTCCGGATGAAGAGGTCGTCCCAGCCTTTTTCACCCTGCTGCTGGAGGGCAAGCGCGCGGCCGAGCAGGTCTTTCTGGCTGAAGTCTCCGCTCGCACGCCGTTTCTCGATGATATCCTCGATGTGGCGCAGCAGCGCGGGGGCCATCCACTCGATTTCCTCGTAAAGCGATTCGTCCGACCCGAGGAACTGGTATTCGAACATGCGGGTCGACCATATCCGCATGTCCCCGATTTCTGGCTTCGTGACGCCGAAATAGTCCTCGAGGATGTCGAAGGTCACTGTCCGGAACAGTGTGTCGACGACTTCGAGCCGGCCACCCGATGCAGCCACGATGGCCTCGGCCCTTTGCTCGGTCGCATCGGCCAGCCAATCCATGTCCTCCGGGCGCGCCAGCGACTCGAGGCGGCCGAGTTGCGAGCGGTAGGCGTCAGTGTCCTGCATGCCGATGAAGGCCTCGTGCCCCTCCATGAGCACCACCAGTTTCTTCGCATATGGAACCTTGAAGGCCTTGTCGGTGAGGAGGACCTCACGCACGTCGTCATGGAGCGTGACGACATGCACCGAGCCGATTTTCGCAATCGGCCAGAGGCGGCGAAATGCCGCGAACAATCCCGGCAACGCAGCCCGCACCCGGTTCATCACCCATTGCTTGAGCTTGCCGGTGCGGTTGCGCAGGATGGGAGCACCAGTCCGGGTCATAACCGCGAGAGCCATTCGATTGCCGGCAGGCTGGGCATGAAGAAGTAATCGCCGCCAGCCAGCCTGGTGTGGTTATGGACGGTGACGCGGCGCCGCACCGGCTCTGCGCCCATGCTGAAGTGCGACTTGGGGCCGAGCAGCGGGTCCGTCTCGTCGAACAGCGTCCTGAAAGAGGGACTCATCATCCAGGTCTGCTGCACGAACTCGAACTGCCGCTCGATATCGGCGTTGATGACCCCGAACATCAACCCGCGTTCGACGCCGTCATCGACCATGCGGTCTTCGATATAGGGTCCGAACTTCCTCGCGCGCCGGATAATCCGGTGCCGGTTGCTCGATGCGAGGAGGGATTTTGTCTGGGATGGCTTGGTCGCCAGCCCGTCGCGCGGGTTGCCGCGCCTGATGTGCGACCCGAGCGGACAGCCCAGCCCTGCGCGATCGTCATCGAAGTAGAGAAAGTCGTTGTCGGGCACCGCCGGGTCCTTGCGCTTCAGCACCCCGCCGGGGCGCAGCACGTCGCCCGCCATCGAACGTCCGATAACACGCTCGCCAACCCAGTCTTCACCGAATGGCCTGCCGGTCTTGGGGTCGGGGCCCATCGAACGCGCAATGCGCTTGGCGCTCTTCCAGAAGCCGGCAACGTCCTGCCTGAGTTCGCGCACCACCAGGTAGGTTCCGTTGAACAAAAGGTCCAAGCCCTCTTTATCGTCCGGATCTGCGAGGCCTTTGCCCTGCCTTTCGACCAGAGGTCCCTTGGTCACCTCGTGATGGCCGTCGACATGGCCCAGCAGGACATCGCCCAGGGCAATGCCGTTGACGGGGTCCGGCTCGGGAGGGGCATCGTGGACCGCTTTCTCGTCCCACGGAATTGGCTGCGAGAGGCCGTCGACGAAACCGTAATGCTCGCGCACCATGCCTTCGCCGTCGAAACCTAGCGTCGTTTCTTTCGCCCGGACCACGTCGACATCGCACTGCTTGAGAACATCGGCAGTCCTTTGCGCCCAAGCGGCGGCCTCCGGTGCCTCCTTGCAGTGAATGATGAGGATGGCATGGACGGTAAGTTCGGTCTCGACCTCGATGCTGTCGCGCCTCGGCAGATTGGCAAGCTGGCCTGAACCATCGCCGGCATGGTCGAAGGGCGTATTCGCGCTCCACAGCGGGCCGCCTTTGATGACGCATTCGCTCCAGTCCTTGCCGACCCGGTCGTTAAGCCGCCGCATCCGGTCGGTCTGGAACATCCCCTCGCGAAAGGGTTGCGAGAAGCCGGCGAGGATCTCCTCGCCGACACCCATCTTGCGCAGGCCCGTCGCGGTAATTCCGAGCGAGACCGAGGAATCCTGCTTGCCGTCGGCAGGTGTGACGGGGGCCACTTTCTCCAGCTTCTGGAGCCATTTCCCGCCATGGGCGGTTCCGGGCCATTTGAACTGCAGCAGCAAGGTCTGCGAGATCGGAAGGTGGCTGAAGCCGCTGACCACCATGCCTTGCACCTCGTGGGCATGCGACTTTGCAAGCTTCCACGAGCTGCCGTCGAGGTTCTTGTCGCTCACAGGTCGTCCGCCCATTGCCGGGCCGCCGCCGGCGGAAGGCTGGCTGCGCACAACCCGTTTGCGATGCGGTTGTTGCGCTCGATCTGGTCGACGGTGAGCGTGGGGTAGGCGCTGACCCAGAACCGGGTCGGCGACATGCTGTGCCGCGCCCAGTTCTTGAACGCCCGCCCATGCGCGGCACCGTCCTCGATGATCATGGTGACCGGGGGAAAGCCCACGCTCCCGCACCACACGGCGGTGACGCCTTCGTGCGCCTTCTCGATGAAATCGTCGAAATAGGATTCCCAGCTCAGGTCGTAATTGCTCAGGAACAGCAGCCGCGAGCCGTTGTTGACGAAGGCCCATTGCGCGCAGTGGATCGTGCGCATCGAACCCAGGTACCCGTCACGAACCGCTGCCCGCAGCGCGAGATGGATGAGCGGAGTGCCGATGTAGGACATCGCCCTGCGCGGTATCTGCGGGCGCAGCGAAACCACGGAGACCATGTGGTTTTGCGGGATCCAGTCTTCCATCTCCCTCATCTGGCGCAGGGCAACAGGATCGGTGACCGGCCCGTCCTGGCTGGAGTCGTGTCTTTCCAGATAGCGCATCCAGATGAGTGCGGCAGGGACCAGCACGGCCACGAGCCAGACGATGCCCCATGCCAGCTGGCGCGCCGATGCCTGCCACGCTTCCGGCCAGGCCATGTCCTTCGCAACAAGATTGACGCTGGCGCTGACCGGCCAGCTTAAAAGGAACAGGACGGCCAGCGCGCCGATAATCTTGAAGGCATTGGTACGGGCGAGCGATAGCAAGGTGTTGGAGCTGGAGGTGCCGACGTCCCCCGCGGGTCGCCGGTAGCGGGTGAAGAAAAGCCAGACCGGAACGGCGACGAGCGCTAGCAAGACGCCCAGTGCGGTGTTTCCCAGAAGTGCCGCGAGTATCGCGCCCGGGACGAGGGCGAGGTGCAGCACCAGGAACAGGACGGCTGCGAGCTTCGCCCAGTCGAGCAAGCTTTCGCCCAAGGGGATGCGCGCGGCCGGTTTCTGGCCGAGCCACTCGAACCGGGGCATCAGCTGGGATCGCAAGGCGAGGCGCACGTCTTCCGAGGATTTCCCGTTCCACGCGCCGCCGCCGTCATGCAGCCGCTGCTCGACGGCTTCCGCGAGTGCTTTCTCGGCGAGGATCCGTTCGCGCGGCAATCCGCGATTGCCATGGAAGAACGCCTTGGGGCGCATGACATGACGTTCGAGGAAAGGGGCAGGATCGCGGCGTGACCGGTGAGCGGTGACAAGATCGTAGAGTTCGGCAGTGTCGTCCAGAGGGCGCTTGCAGCAGCGCAGGGCTTCGCGCAGGGCCTCTCCCAGAACCGCCTGCAATTGCGCCCAGAAGGGCCCCTCGGGACCATCGAAATTTGCCTCGATGACGAGCAGCGGATCGTAATCGCTCGATTCTACCATGCAGATGGAAAGGAAATGGCAGGTCGGGAGCCGCGCCAGTATATCGGGATAGTGACCGGGTTCACCTTCGCGCCCGACCGACCTCCCGCCACGCAGGTCGACGAGCAGTCGCACGAGCTTGTCCTCGTGCGAAGGCTTGACCTCCAGCGATATCGAGCGGGTGTTCAGCCGCATGCCATTACCCCCGTTGAGCAATATGCGACCGATTTGTTTTCGATTGAGGTTATAAAAGATACATGTAGCGCCGCCAAAAGCAATAGTGTTGCGTTTGTGCCTATACTTCAACCGAGAACGGAAAGTCCTGCCCCCGAAAAGCGGGGGCGGCGTCAAAGCCGTGTTCTTCGAACAGGCAGGCGGACAAACCGGCCCGAATGTCTCGCGCTTTCATTCCGCCGTGATTTTTCGGTGCAGAGGGGCGGCTAGATTGCCGAGCTGAATTTCCTTGCGGCAGGCTGGCGGTAGGCATCGAAGAGCGCGGCAATCGAGCGCGCATAGGGCAGGCCTTCGGGAGGGATGGCGAGCCATTGCCCGTCGATCGAGGCAAGCCCGCGCTCGAGGAAGGGCTGCAGCCCCTCGTGGGCTTCGCGCATCAGGCGCCGGCCCAGCCGCGCGCGGCCCTGGCACAGGAGGTTCTCGATGACGGCAGAACGGTAGCGGTCTTCGGCGCTGCGCTGGATGCCGCGATTGGCCGACAGGCAGTCCTGCGAAGACAGCATGCGATAGCGCCCGCTGTTCTTTTCGTTTTGCGCCAGCACATGCGGGAAGCTGCTGATGGCCGATGCGCCGAGGCCGATCAGCACCTCGCTCTGGTCGTCGGTGAAGCCCTGGAAGTTGCGCCGCAGCGTTCCGTCGAGCGCTGCCCTCGCGAGCGGATCGCTCCCGGGCCTGGCGAAATGGTCGAACCCGATCGGCGCATAGCCATGCGTCGCGAAATAGCCGTAGCCCATCTGCGCCATGGAGAATCGCTCCTGCTGGCCGGGCAGGTTGCTGTCGTCGATGGCCCGCTGGCGCGGCACGATGTGCGGGACGTGGGCATAGCCGAACAGCGCAACCCGGTCGGCCCCGAGCACGCGCGTGCGCTGCAGGCTGTCTTCGAGATCGTGCATCGACTGGCCCGGCAGGCCGTACATGAGGTCGAAATTGAGCGAGGTCACTCCCGCCTCGCGCAGCCAGTCGACCGTTTGCACGATGCATTCCTCGGGTTGCACGCGGCCGATGGCCTGCTGGCATTCGGGCGAAAACGTCTGAACGCCAAGGCTGGCACGCTCGATGCCGACCCGCTCGATGACCTCGGCCCATTCGCGCGTCATCGTCCGCGGGTCGAGTTCGATCGACAACACCGGTTCGACCACGGGCAGGTTGAAAAAGAGCGCATCGACGAGCCGTTGGAAATCGTCGGGCGTGATGGCGTTGGGACTGCCTCCTCCGAAAGCAATCCTTCGGATCCGCGCGGATTTGGGCAGCTCTGCGGCCACCAGTCCGATTTCCCGGTGAAGCGCGGCGAGATAGGTTTCAAGCCGCTGGCGGCGCCCCGATGAAGCGGTGTTGCAGCCGCAGTAAAAGCAGATTTTCTCGCAGAAGGGGATGTGGACATAGAGCGATATGTCGCCCTCTGCCGTGCGGAGAGCGTGGCGGTGGATATCGGGTTCCAGACTGCCGAACTCGGCGGCGGTGGGATAGCTCGTGTAACGGGGCACGGGCCGGGCGAGGAGATCGGGGTAATAGGTCCACATGCCGTGCCTCTTGGGAGAGGCATGGCGCGCCGTCATTGAGCCAGGTCAAATCTCTTGCGGCATGATGCGGAATGGCAGGCCTTGGCAGCGCAAGGAGGCTCGGGCGGGGCCTCGCGCCTCAGGGGGATCTCGATCGAGCCGCCATTGCACAGGCTGGCGGTGATCGTCCTGTCGGAGGCCGGCAGCGGCCCGAGGGCCAGTGGCATCAGCGCGATCAGGCCCGCAAGGGCGTCGAGCTTCATTCCTCATCCTCGTCGTCGTCGTCGATCAGGATGCGCTGCGCTGCGCCATCCAGATCCTCGAACTGGCCCTTCTTCATCGCCCAGAAAAAGGCAGCAAGGCCCAGCATGCCGAGGCCGAGCGCGATGGGTATGAGGAAGGCGAGACCGGTCATCGCGCTGCCCTTGCCAGCCGGAGCGAATTGCCGACCACGACAAGCGAACTGAGCGACATGGCCACGGCGGCAATCAGCGGCGTGACCATGCCGGCGAGCGCCAGCGGCACGGCGAAAATGTTGTAGATGATCGCGAAGGCGAAATTCTGCCGCACGATTACCATGGTCCGGCGGGCGACCTTCACTGCCAGCGCGACCGGCTTGAGGTCGCCGCCGAGGAAGACGGCATCGGCCGCCTGCTGGCTGACGTCGCTGGCGCTGCCGGGCGCGATAGAGGCATGGGCCGCGGCAAGGGCAGGGCCGTCATTGATGCCATCGCCCACCATCAACGGGCGGTGACCGGCCGCCTTCAATTGTTCGAGATGCGCCAGCTTGTCGTCGGGGTGCAGCCCGGCTTTCCATTCCAGCCCGAGTTCGGCAGCGAGCGCGCCGACAGGCCCCTCCCGGTCGCCCGAGAGGATCGAGCTCTCGACGCCCGCGCCCGACAAGTCTGCCAGCGCCTGCGAGGCATCGGCGCGGACCGGGTCGGTGAAGACGATGTCCGTCACCTCGTCGCCGATGCGCAGGCCCGTCGCGATCTTCGTTCCGGCGGCATCGGGGCGCGCGAGCGCCACATGCGTACCCTCGAACAGGCCCGTGACCCCGCGGCCGCTCTCTTCTGTGATGTTGTCGAGTGCGGCGGCTGCCACCCCACGGGCTTCCAAAGTCTTGGCGATGCCCCGGCTCAGCGGATGGCGGCTGGTGCGGGCAAGCGCGAGCGCGACAGAGGCCTGCCTCGGGCTGAGATGACCGAGCTCGGGAAGGGGCTCGCCGAGCGTCAGCGTGCCGGTCTTGTCGAACACGGCGACATCGACCTCGGCGAGGCGTTCCAGCGCGCTGCCGTCTTTCACCAGCAAGCCGCGGCGGGCAAGCGCGCCGGATGCCACGACTTGGGCTGCAGGAACGGCCAGCCCCATGGCGCAGGGACAGGTGATGATGAGGACGGCAATCGCGATGACGAGCGACTGGTGCCATCCCGCCCCGGCGATCATCCAGCCGGCGAAGGCGAGCAGTGCCAGCGAATGCACGGCGGGTGCATAGAGCCGCGAGGCGCGGTCCGCGATGCGGACATAATGGCTGCGCGATTGCCCGGCTTCATCCATCAGCCGCGCGATTTCTGCGAGCGCGGTGTCCGAAGCCGCAGCGGTGACGCGCACGCGAACCGGATTGCCCAGGTTTATCGCACCGGCATAGACCATGTCGCCGGTATGGGCGGCCTGCGGCGCGCTTTCCCCGGTGAGCATCGCATTGTCGAGCGTGGTTGCGCCCTCTTCGATGATGCCGTCGGCGGCAAGCGCCTCTCCCGCTGCCACCAGCATGACCATGCCCGCTTCAAGGTCTTCGGCAGCAAGGGTGCGCTGGCTCCCGCCATCCTCCAGCACCAATGCGCTCTTGCCCATGCGCGAGAGCAGGGCACCTATACCTGCTCGCGTCCGGTTGCGCATCGTCGCGTCGAGCGCCCGTCCGGCAAGCAGGAAGAACAACAGCATGACCGCGCTGTCGAAATAGGCATGTTCGCCGCTGGCGATGGTTTCATAGAGGCTCAGCGCGGTTGCCAGCAGGACACCGATCGAAATCGGCACGTCCATGTTCGTCCGCCGGTGGCGCAGCGCCATGGCGGCGCTCGCAAAGAAGGGGCGTCCGGCATAGGCGATGACGGGCAGGGCGATAATCGCCGAGAGCCAGTGGAACAGGTCGCGGGTCACGCCGCCGGCGCCGGACCACACGCTGACCGACAGCAGCATGATGTTCATCATGCCGAAACCGGCGACCGCCAGCGAGCGGAGCAGCAATCTGGCTTCGCGGTCGTCGCGGCCCATCGGGTTTTCCGCCACCGGCTGTGCTTCGAAGCCGATGTCGGCAATCGCGTCGACAAGGTCCTGGATATCGAGCTTCGCCTCGTGGCGGACCGCCACGCGCTTGGCCGAGAAATTGACGCGCGCCGCTTCGACACCGTCGAGCTTGGCCAGGCCGCGCTCGATCTTCGAGATGCACCCGGCGCAGCGCATCCCGGGTACGGTCAGGCGGCTGTCTTGCAGGCTGGCGGCTGCAAGCGCGTCGATATCGAGGGGCGCATTCATTGCACCTCGACCTCGTCCACCCAGCGGCTGCCGTCTGTCTCGATGGAAATGCGCGCGATCCAGCGCCCTGCAGGAAGGTCGTCGGTCGACGCATAGGTGTCCGCACCCGTCTGCTCGAATTGCAGCGCCATGTCTTCGGGCTGGCCGAGCGGGCGGCGAAGTTCGGCCGACAGCAGCGCATAGCGGGGGACTCCGCGGGTCGTTACGACCAGCCGGTCATCATGGCCGCGCAGCGCAGTGGCTTCATAGCCCAGCTGTTCGCCCGCGCGCGCTTCCTCGAGCCAGCCATTGTATTTCTGGCTGGCGACATAGGAGTTCTCGACCACGACGCCGCCGAAACCGCCGATGGCGAGCGAGGCCATGTAGAAATTCACCGCGATCACGATGCCGAACCCGGCGATCATGATCATGGCCATGTGCTTGCCTGTAAACTCGCGGCGCATCACTGGTTCTCCGGCGCATCGAAGCGCGTTGCGACTGTGTCGGTTTCGCGCTGGGTGTCCAGCGACGTGAGGCGGAAACTGAATTCCTGCGATGCGGCCCCGGCGGGCACGGCAACATAGGCGCGCACCTGCCGGACCTGGTCGGCAGGCACGGTCACCCGCTGCGTCGCGGCTGCTTCGTCAAGGCCGATGGTGTCGGTCCACATGATCGCGTCGGGCAATCCCTCGACGGCGATTTCCATCTCGCGCGGGCGGCTTTCCATGTTGCGCAGCTTGAGCGTGTAGGAGTTGCGCACCGATCCGTCCGACATCAGCATGAAGGGCGGGTTCCGGTCCGGCGCGACGGTGAGATCGGTGTGGGTGCGATTGCCCAAAGCGAACAGCAAGGCTCCCCCGATGCCAGCCCAGATCATGAAATAGGCGATGGTGCGCGGACGCAGCAGCGTGCGCCAGGGTGGTTTGACTTCGCCGCCCGCCGCCTCGCGCTCGCAATCCTCCAGCGTCGCGTAGTCGATCAGTCCGCGCGGCCGCCCGATATCCTGCATCACCCGGTCGCAGGCATCGATGCACAGCGCACAGGTGATACAGCCGATCTGCGGGCCCTCGCGGATGTCGATACCGGTGGGGCAGACCTGCACGCATTGCATGCAGTCGATGCAGTCGCCGAATTGTCCCGGGTTTTTCTGCGCCTTCTTGACGCTCCCACGCGGTTCGCCGCGCCAGTCCTTGTAGGTCACCAGCAACGACTTCTCGTCCATCAGCGCGGTCTGGATGCGCGGCCAGGGGCACATGTAGATGCACACCTGTTCGCGCATGAAGCCGCCGAGCGTCACCGTGGTCAGCGTGAGGATGGCGACGGTGATGTAGGCAACCGGCGCTGCCTCTCCGGCGAAGAAGTCGCGGAACAGCGTGGGCGCATCGGCGAAATAGAGGATCCAGGCCCCGCCGGTGACGAGGCCGATGGCGGCATAGATCGTCCATTTGAAACCGCGGCGCGCAACCTTGCCCCAGGTCCACGGAGCCGCATCGAGGCGCATGCGCGCATTGCGATCGCCATCGACGAAGCGGTCGACGTGCTGGAACAGGTCGGTCCAGACCGTTTGCGGGCAGGCATAGCCGCACCATGCGCGGCCGACTGCACTAGTCACGAGGAACAGCCCGATCCCCGCCATGATCAGCAATCCGGCAACGAAGTAGAATTCGTGCGGCCAGATCTCGATGCTGAACATGTAGAAGCGCCGGTTGGTGAGGTCGACGAGCACGGCCTGGTCCGGCGCATAGGGTCCACGGTCCCAGCGCAGCCAAGGGGTGACGTAGTAAATCCCCAGCGTGACCAGCATCACCAGCCACTTGAAGCGCCGGAAAGGCCCGTCGATGCGCTTGTTGTGGACCGCCTTGCGCGGCTCGTAGAGCCGCGCGGGCAGGTGTTCGCGAGGGGGCTCGTGGGGTTCGTGCCGGCGGGTCGCCGCTTCGGGCTCGGCGACCGCGCTCGACACGGGCTTGTTGGACTTGGCTATCCCGTCCTCGACGACGACCGACCAGTCGCGCCCGCCGCCGTCTTTCGGAGTGTCAGGGTTGCTCATCGACCTCTACCTCGGGATTTTCGGCGACCTCCAAGAAGTCTTCGCCTCCCCCGAGCGAGTGGACATAGGCAGCCAGCATCTTGATCGTCACCGGATCGAGGCGGCCTTCCCACTTGGGCATCATGCCCATGCGGGGCTGCAGGACCTGGCGCTTGATGGCCTCGCGGCTGCTGCCGCGCAGCCAGATGGCATCGTTGAGCCTCGGTGCACCCTGCGCCCGGTCGCCTTCGCCGCGCACGCCATGGCAGGCTGCGCAATTGTCGGCATAGATCTGTGCGCCTGCGGCATTGGGTTCCGCCTTGCCGCTCAGCGCAAGCACGTGATCGGTCAGTGCGTCGAGTTGTGCGCTGTCGAACGCACCCTCGAACGGCGGCATCACGCTGGTGCGGGTCTCGTCGTCGCCAGCCTGCCGGATGCCGTGGACGAGCGTATATTCGATCGCCTTCAGGTCGCCGCCCCACAGCCAGTCATCGTCGTTGAGGTTGGGGTAGCCAAGCTCCTGGCTGCCGGCTGCGCCCGAGCCGTGGCACTGCACGCAGTTTACGCGGAAGGCAGCTGCGCCCCCGGCAACCGCCTGCTGCATCAGGGCGCTGTCTTCTGGCAGGCGCTCGATCGGAATGCGTGCAAGCTGTTCGCGCACATCGGAGCGGGCCATCTCGGCTGCGCTCATGTCTTCCGCCAGATCACCGCGGCTCGACCAGCCGAGCACGCCCGCGGTGGCGCGGTCGATCATCGGCCAGGCCGGATAGGCAATCACGTAACCGATCGCGAAGACGATCGTCAGGTAGAAGGTCCACAGCCACCAGCGCGGCAGCGGGGTGTCGAGTTCTTCGATACCGTCCCATTCATGGCCGACGGTTTCGGTCCCGGTCGGTTCGTCGACGCGCTTATTCGCCATCGTCCTGCCCCTCGAAAATCAGTGTTGCGGCTTCGTGGTTGCGCTGCTTGGCACCGGGCCGGAACGGCCAGGCGCACAGCACCACGAAGAGGATAAGCATGCCGACCAGCGCATAGCTGTCGGCAAAGTGGCGCAAGGTCTCGTAAAAGCTCACCGGCCCTTCTCCTCGGCCAGTTCCTCGTAGGGAGCCGCGCTTTCGAAATCGACCAGCGTGCCGAGCATCTGGAGATAGGCGATCAGCGCATCCATCTCGGTCAGCTTGGCGGGATTGCCGTCGAAATCGCGGATCTGCGTCTTGGGATAGCGCTCGGCGAGGTCGCCCGGATCGAGTTCCGGATTGGCCTGGGCGAGCATGTCGGCCTCTGCCTTCTCGATGTCCTCGTCGCTATAGGGCACGCCCACGCGGCGCAGCGCGGTCAGGGTGGCGGCGGGATCGCCGATATCGAGTTCGGTTTCCTTGAGGAAGCCGTACTGCGGCATCACGCTTTCGGGCACGACGCTTTGCGGATCCTCGAGGTGCTGGACGTGCCATTCGTCGGAATAGCGCCCGCCCACGCGGGCAAGGTCCGGCCCGGTCCGCTTGGACCCCCACTGGAAGGGATGGTCGTACATGCTTTCGGCCGCGAGGCTGTAGGGGCCATACCGTTCCACCTCGTCGCGGAACGGGCGGACCATCTGGCTGTGACAGACATAGCAGCCTTCGCGGATGTAAATGTCGCGCCCGGCCTGTTCGAGCGGCGAATAGGGGCGCACGCCTTCGACTTCCTCGATCGTGTTCTCGAGATAGAACAACGGCGTGATCTGCACGAGGCCGCCGATGGCGACGGTCACGAAGGTGCCGATGGCCAGCAGGGTGATGTTGCGTTCGAGCCGCTTGTGGCCCTTCACGGTTTCTTCGACGACGGGATCGGTCATGTCTTATGGATCCTATTCGGCCGGTACGGCGCTGGGCTGGGTGACGATGGGGCGATCCTTCTCGGGATCGTAGGCAGCATCCTTGAGCGGCGCTTCCTCGCGCTGCTTGCCGGCCAGGGTCATCCAGATATTGTAGCTCATGATGATGGCGCCCGAGAGGTAGAGCAGCCCGCCCACCGCACGGATGACATACATCGGGAACATCGCCGAAACGCTGTCCGCGAACGACCAGACGAGGTAGCCGTCGGGTCCGTATTCGCGCCACATGAGGCCCTGCATGATGCCGGCGACCCACATGCTGGCAGCGTAGAAAACGATGCCGATGGTCGCGAGCCAGAAGTGCCAGTTGATCATGCGCAGCGAATACATCCGCTCGCGCTTCCACAGGCGGGGCACGAGGAAGTAGACGCAGGCGAAGGTGATGAGACCGTTCCAGCCGAGCGCGCCGGAATGCACGTGGCCGATGGTCCAGTCCGTGTAGTGCGAGAGCGAGTTGACGCTCTTGATCGACAGCATCGGGCCTTCGAAGGTGCTCATGCCGTAGAAGGCCAGCGCCATCACCATCATGCGGATGATCGGGTCGGTGCGGACCTTGTCCCATGCCCCGTTCAGGGTCATCAAGCCGTTGATCATGCCGCCCCAGCTCGGCATCCACAGCATGATCGAGAAGACCATGCCCAGCGTCTGCGCCCAGTCGGGCAGTGCGGTGTAATGGAGGTGGTGCGGACCCGCCCAGATGTAGAGGAAGATCAGCGACCAGAAGTGGATGATCGACAGGCGGTAGGAGTAGACCGGACGTTCGGCCTGCTTCGGCACGAAGTAGTACATCATCGCCAGGAAGCCGGCGGTCAGGAAGAAGCCGACCGCGTTATGGCCGTACCACCACTGGGTCAGCGCGTCCTGCACACCGGCGAAGGCGGAATAGCTCTTCGCCCCCAGCAGGCTGACGGGCATGGCGAGGTTGTTGACGATGTGCAGCATCGCCACGGTCACGATGAAGGCAAGGTAGAACCAGTTGGCCACATAGATATGCGGCTCCTTGCGCTTCGCCAGCGTGCCGACGAAGACGATGAAATAGGCCACCCAGACGATCGTCAGCCACAGGTCGACGTACCATTCCGGCTCGGCATATTCCTTCGACTGCGTGATGCCGAGCAGATAGCCGGTAGCGGCCAGCACGATGAACAACTGGTACCCCCAGAACACGAACCGGGCGAGCGTCGGGAAGGCGAGCTGCGTGCGGCAGGTGCGCTGCACGACGTAGAAGCTGGTTGCCAGCAGCGCGTTGCCGCCGAAGGCGAAGATGACGGCACTGGTATGCAGCGGGCGGACGCGGCCGAAGTTGAACCACGGCTCGATATTGAGCTGCGGAAAGGCAAGCTGCGCGGCGATGAAGACGCCTGCCAAGAGGCCCGCCAGGCCCCAGAACATGGTGGCGATGACGCCCCAGCGGATGGGGTCGTCGTCATAGCGCGAGGGGCCGTCGGGCATCTTGAAGAAGCCTTGCGCCTTGCCCATCGGGTCGAACCGCGATGCGCTCATCCAGATCATCACGAAGCCCAGCGCCGCAATGATCCAGGCGTGCGCAGCAAAGCCGCTGTCCGCCGCACCAAGCGCCGCCGCCATCGCGACGAGCATCACCAGGAACCACAGGCCCACCCGGCCCAGTGCAGTTTCCGCTTGCATTGAAATTCTCCGTCCTTTTGTCGCTGGTTAGGCGGACACCCCCTCAAGGGCATTGACCTAGGTCAAATTCGAAAAAGAAATCAAGCAGCCTCCAGCAGGAAGCCCGCACGATCGCGAAGGTGACCCCGTGCACCGAGGATCACACCGGAACGACCGGCGGTCTGGATGACGCCCTCTTCCTTGAGCTTGGTCAGCTGCCGACTGACGGTCTCGATCGTGAGGCCGAGGCTTTCCGCAATGTCGCGGCGCGACATGGGCAGGTCGAGGAAAATCCGCCCGTCCTGCTCGCTCCCGATCCGTTCGGCCATTCCGAGCAGGAACACGGCAATGCGTTCCCCGGCCGTCTTGCGCCCCAGCCCGATCGCATTCTCGCGGCAGCGGCGCAGCGATTGCATGGTGGTCTCCAGCAGGCGCCTGAGTACGGCCGGTTCGCTCGATGCCAGCGTGCTGAAGTCCGTCCAGCGAAAGGAAAGGATGTCGCAATCCTTCAACGCGCTGACCGAATAGGAGTGGTTGCCGGGCTCGGGGACCGTGAAGACCTCACCGGCAAAATGGAAGGCGACGATCTGGTCGCGCGATTCCGAAGCATGGGCGACCAGCTTTGTCGCTCCGCGCACGACAAAGACGATGTGCTGGCCGCCGTCCCCGAATTCCAGCGAATTCTCCCTGCCGAGCTGGCTGGAGCGCGCAGCCGCCTGGAACCTCAGATGCATGGCATCGGAAAGGTTCGGAGGCAGGAACTGGTCAGCGAACCGCTGGAAGGCTTCGGCGAATGTCGTCATGCGCGTCTTTTCGCGCGGCTCGCCTGCAGGTGCCTTGATCCAGGTCAATGCAGGCGGGGAATTTCATGTCCAGAAGTCGGCCCTGCGCTGCAACTTCCCTGGGCCACACGGTGTGGCCACTGCGGCGCACGAGGATGATCGAATGAAAAAGTTGCTCGCCGCCGCTTTTGCCAGCGCGGCAATGCTCGCCACCCCCGCGCAGGCACAGGACGACGCAGGCAAGGTGCAGGTCAAGCTGCTCGGCACCTATGTGGCGCCGGATGGCAAGATTACCGAAAAACCCACGGATATCGTCGGCCTGCCCGCCGATACGCAGACCGAAGCAAACGACAATTTCGTGCCGACGCTGGCCATCGAATATTTCGTCAGCCCCGAATTCTCGATCGAGACGATCTGCTGCATGACCCAGCACGATGTCGATGCCGTGTCCGGGCTTGCGGGTGCCGAACTGGTCTCGGACGCCAAGCTCATCCCGGCGACTTTCACGGCGAAATACCATTTCGACCTCGATGGGGTGAAGCCCTACCTCGGGGCAGGGGCGACCTACTTCTGGTGGGTGGATGTCGAGCCGGGTGCGGACACCATCCCGCTTGGCGTGACGCGCACCACGCTGTCGGACGAGCTCGGTTTCGTCCTCCAGGCGGGCGCCGACGTGGCGCTGGGCGAGAGCGGGCTTGGTTTCACGGTGGATGCCAAGCGTTACTTCGTCGATACGACTGCCCGCTGGTATGCCGGTGATACGCTGGCCATCGAGACCGAGCACAAGCTCGATCCATGGGTCCTGAGTGCGGGCATGAGCTACCGCTTCTAACCAGGTCCGGGGAGGTGCCCGTACTCGGAATACGGGCACCTCCCCCGAACCTCGCTGCGATGCAGCTGGTCGAGGTGTCGCGGGCAACCTGTTTCACGGCGGAATGGCCCGCACGTTGCATCTTGCTGCAGGTTTCCTATGCTTGCGCCTCTTCGCCGCGGCAGGCGGCTCCATTGTTCGCCTGTCACGCCGGTAAAGCCAATCGTGCGAACAGGAAGCCCATCAGATGCAACCCCAAGACGACGCCGCCGTGGCGCCTCCTCTCGTCGAACTTCCCATCAATACGCACGATCGCGGGTTCTATGACGGCTTCAGCCGGGCGGTCACGATCCCGTCGAAGGTCATCGTCTCGCTCATCATCATGTGGGCGATATTCTTCCCGGTAAGTGCCAGCGAAACGCTCTCGGCCGCCAATTCGACGATCATTTCCAGCTTCGCCGGCTGGTATGTCTATCTCGTCGCGGCGCTGATGGCTGTGTGTTTCCTCCTTGCGCTTTGGCCGCAGGCCGGAAGCCTGCGCATCGGTCAGCAGGACGAGCGTCCCGAGTTCGGGCGCTTCTCGTGGTTTGCCATGTTGTTCGGGGCGGGAATCGGTATCGGCATGCTGACATATTCTGTTGGCGAGCCGATGGCGCATTTCGCCAACAACCCCGACATTATCCGCGGCACCATCGAGCCGCTGTCCGCAGAGGCTGTCCGGCCGGCCTATATCTACACCTTCCTCCATTGGGGCTTCGCTGCCTGGGGCAGTTATGCGCTGGTGGGGCTGGCTATCGGCTATGTCGCTTATCGCCGGAACCTGCCGCTTACGATCCGCTCCGCGCTAGCGCCGCTCTTCGGCCTGAGGTTGACGGGTATCTGGGGGCATCTGATCGATATCGTCGCGGTCGTTGCCACGATCCTCGGCGTGGCCGTGACCATGGGGCTGGGGGTCGAGCAATTCGTGGCCGGGCTCGCACGGTTGGAACTGGGTGACTGGCTGCTGGATGCAGATGGTTCTTCATCAGCCGCTGCCGTCATCGTCGCGCTGCTGGTGCTGGTCGGAGCTTCGACCATCAGTGCGCTGTCGGGTGTCGGGCGCGGGATCAAGTGGCTGTCCAACCTCAACATGGGGCTGTCGTTTGCCCTGCTGGTGCTGTTCGCCATAGCCGGTTCCGGATTGCTGGGACTGGAGCTCTTGGCGGTGGGCCTGTGGGATTACCTGCGCACCATCGTGCCCAATTCGCTGACGATGTTTTCCGGTGGAAGCGAGACCGGCGATGCCCTGGTCCAGTGGCAGCTCGACTGGTCCGTTTTCTACTGGGCATGGTGGATCGCCTTTGCGCCCTTCGTCGGCATGTTCATCGCGCGCATCAGCCGCGGGCGTACCGTTCGCGAATATGTCCTGGGCGTCATCCTCGTGCCATCGCTGATGTGTTTCGTGTGGATGACGCTGGTAGGCGGGACCGCCATCGATCTCGAATTGTCCGGCGCGGCGGCGGGATCGATTGTCGAGGCCGGCATTTCCGACCAGCTCTTTGCCACCTTGTCGGTGCTCCTTTCGGACGGCGTTGCGAATGTTGTCTTCGGTCTCGTGGTCATCCTGCTGATGACCTACCTTGTCACATCGACCGACAGCGCCATCCTTATCGTCAACACCATCAACGGTGCAGGCGAGACCGAGGGGCAGCGGCGCCGGCACATCCTGTTCTGGGGTGCGGCGCTGGCGCTCGTGGTCGGCTCGATGCTGATCCTTGGCGGGATCGACGCCATCCGGATCACGATGATAATCGGCGCCCTGCCATTCTCTTTTGTGGTGGCGCTGATGGCCATTTCCATTGTGAAAGCAGTCGTGTTCGACATTCGCCGCAAGCGGCATGGCGTTCCGACTACTGCGGATGGGTGCGCCGAGTGGGAGAGCGCAAAATAAAGCGCCTACAATAGGTTGTAGTCAGCGAACCCCTGATTTACGAATAGATAGATTTCTATTTGAAACTACTTTTAGTTGCACTTGCGCTAAAGCAAAATAGCAACCTATGCGAAAAGGTATAAGCTTCTAATTATTGCAGAATAATCGGTACAGTCTTCAAGTAGCAAAGTCTAATTCGATTCCTGTTGTTCTTTCGCAACATTCGCAAATTCATTCGGAGAAATTGCGTTCCGGCTGTGGCCGCGTCCAAATCGCCCTCTTATTGATTTCGTTGAGCGGGAATGTGTGAGCAGGCTTGCTACCAATATTGGGCTTGCACCTCGCAAGTCCGCCCAAACAGATCCGGATGGGGGAAATTCCAGTCATGAAGACTTTCGTCAGCGGCGCGTCCGTCAGCGCGCTTGCCATCGCCATCGCATCGCCTGCCGTGGCTCAGGAAGCCGAGCAACAGCCCGAGACGCAGCAGCGCCAGGGCGGGGTCCAGACCATCGTCGTCACCGCGCAGAAGCGCAGCGAAGACCTGCAGGACGTGCCTGTCTCGGTGGCAGCCATCGGCGCCGAACAGCTCGACGAACTCGCCATCGACACGTTCGAGGATTACCTCGAGCAGCTTCCCACCGTCACCGCCGGCGGTAGCGGTCCGGGCCAGAGCACCATCTACATTCGCGGACTCGCCTCGACGACGCCCAACCTGACGACAGCCGGTGTCGCCGGCCTTGCCCCGAACGTCGCGCTGTACCTCGACGAACAGCCGCTCGCGCAGCCGGGCCGCAACCTCGACGTCTATGCCGCCGACATGGAGCGTATCGAAGTCCTCTCGGGTCCGCAGGGCACGCTGTTCGGCGCCAGCTCGCAGGCAGGCGTCGTCCGCCTCATCACGGCCAAACCGTCGCTTTCGGGCTTCGACATGAGCGCCGATGCCGGCCTCTCCTTCACCAAAGGCGGCGAAGCCAGCTACAAGGGCGAGGTCATGGTTAACCTGCCCGTGGCCGAAACCATCGCGCTTCGCGCGGTCGCCTATTACGACCACCAGGGCGGCTATATCGACAATGTCCTCGGCACGCGTGACCTCAGCGAAAGCGCGCGCTTCCGCCCCGAAGGCACGGTGCGCGAAAACGGCGTGCCCGTGAACGCCCTTCGCGCCGGTTTCCAGGCCGGAGCAGACCTGTCGGACGTCACCTTCATCGAGGCGGACAATGCCGACCTCGTGGAAGACGATTTCAACGACACGCAGTATATCGGTGGCCGCGCCACGGCGCTGTGGGAAATCACGCCCGACTGGAATCTTACCGTCGCTCACACGCGCCAGCAGGTCGACAGCGACGGCGTCTTCTTCGCCGACCCGAACCTCGACGGGCTCGACGACCTCGAAATCGAGCGCTTCGTGGACGACACGCTGGAGGATGAATTTTCCAACACCAGCTGGACCATCGAGGGCCGCCTCGCCGCGCTCGATATCGTCTACACCGGTGCCTATACCGACCGCACGACCGAGCAGGTCGTCGATTACACCGACTACCTCTTCGTCGGCCAGTACCTGCCCTATTACATCTGTGACGGCAGCGTGACCTATCCCGGCAGCGCCGACCCGAGCGGCACCTGCTACTCGCCCATCCTCAACGTGCATTCGCTCAGCAACACCAAGGTGTTCACCAACGAGTTCCGCTTCAGCACCGATGCGGACCACTGGATCCGCACGACGGGCGGTGTGTTCTTCTCCGACCTCGAACTGGAAGAGCGCAACAACTTCAACTACCCGTCAAACACGCTCGCGGACCCCTTCGGCGAGTTCAAGCCGAACTTCCCCTTTCCCGGCTTCAACACCGACCCGGGTCCGTTCGCGCCTGAGACCATCTTCCGCAACGACATTCGCCGCACCGACAAGCAGTTCGGCATCTTCGGCGAAACCAGCGTGGATATTGTCCCCGACCTGCTGACGTTCACCGGCGGCATCCGCTATTACAACGTGCGGGTCGATTTCGAGGGCAGCGCGAACTCCAGCTTCTGCAACAGCTTCAGCGCAGAAGACCAGAACGCCTTCGGGACCAATATCTCGGACCTCTACGATGGTGACGGACGCTATACCTTCATCGGTAGCTGTGACCCGGCGCTGCGCCAGACCTTCACGCGCGAGGATACCTTCCGCGATATCCGTGATGCAGGCCTCAGCCAGTCGCAGGCGCGCCAAGTGTTCAATGCCATACGCGCGCCCGGAGAGGCGAAGGCCAAAGGAGTCATTTACAAGGGAACTCTGACAGTCACGCCTACTCCGGACCTAATGTTCTACGGCACCTATTCGGAAGGGTTCCGTCCCGGCCTGCTCAACCGCCCGGGCGGCGCGACCAATGGTGCAGGTTTTGTTGTTCCGTTTGAACTCGAAACCGACGAGGTGAAGAACTACGAGTTGGGCTGGAAAACCGAGCTTGCTGACAGTCAACTTCGCTTTAACGGCAGCGCCTTTTATGTCGATATCAGCCGGCTGCAGATCACTATTTTCGATCCCTCAATCACAAATCTCTTCTTCTCGGATAACGCTGCTAACGCTCAAATTTTAGGCGTGGAGGCAGACTTCAGCTACGCGCCTTACGCAATCCCGGGTCTCACTGTCTCGGGCGCTTTCTCGGTTCTGGATACCGAAATTACCGAGGTGTTGCTGGTCGATGACGCGGGGAACGTAGTCACCGATGACATCGTGGTCGGATCTAATCTGGCATATGCGCCACCATTCCAAGCAAACCTTCGCGCTCGTTACGAATGGCCAATATCGAATGACTGGGAGGCCTTCATTCAACCTCAGGTTTCCCACTCGGCGTCTAAATTCACGGATGTCATTGAGATAAATAAAGACAAACTCGATAGCTACACGATATTCGACCTTGCAGTCGGCGTGAAGAACCAGCAGTGGAGCCTTGAGCTATTCGGCGACAACCTGTTTGACGAACGTGCGCAGATTGCTGGGAATTTCGGAAACGACGTCAGCCGCGACACAATCAACCGTCCGCTGACGGTCGGCCTGCGCGTTGGTTTCGACTACTGATAGCGCGTTTCGCGTGAACGAAAGGCGGCGGGAGCGGTTCGATATCGCTTCCGCCGCTTTTGCTTGTTAGGGCGCGGGGCATGGCAGTGCGTGAAGATACTTTGAAAGCAGCACAGGCGGCGCTCCAGGCGGGCGATTTCGCGCGCGGCCGGGCCCTCGCAGAGGAACTGCTCGCACTCGATGGCGAGGATGCCGAAGCGCTATACATGCTCGCTGTCGCCGCCCGCTTCTCGAAAGATTTCGCAGGCGCCGAGAATGCGCTGGGCAAGCTGCATACAGCCATGCCCGAATATGGCCGCGCATGGCAGGAAGCGGGGCATCTCGCGCGTGACCGGGGCGAGCCAAACGAGGCCATTGCAGCCTACACCCGCGCCACCCGCTTCAACCCCGCTCTCGATGCGAGCTGGCGGGCGCTCGCCGACTTGCTCTCGCAGGCGAACCGCATGGCGGAAGCCCGTTCGGCACAGGCGCAGGCAGAGCGCATCGCAACCCTCCCGCGCGAATTGGTCGCGGTCACGCACCACCTGCACGAGGGCAGGCTGCTGCGCGCAGAGGATATTTGCCGCCACTACCTGCGCAGCCATCCCAAAAGCGTCGAAGGCATGCGGCTGCTCGCGCAAATCGGCATCAAGCTGGGTATTTTCGACGATGCCGAGTTCCTCCTCGACAGTGCCAAGACCTTCGAACCCGACAATGTGCAGGTCCGCCTCGACTATATCGATGTGCTGCGCCGGAGGCAGAAGTTCGAACGCTCGCGCGAAGAGGCAGAAGCGCTGCATAAGCGCGACCCGGAGAACCCGTTGTTCCAGTCGCACCTCGCCATCGAGAGCATGCAGACGGGCGACTATGACCGCGCCTTCGAACTCTTCGATGCAGTGCTTGAAAAACTGCCGCGGGACCCCGCCACGCTGACCAGCCAGGGTCACGCGCTCAAGACCACGGGCAAGCAACAGGAAGCCGTCGCCAGCTACCGCGCAGCCTTTGCCGCCAAGCCCGACCATGGCGATGCCTATTACGCGCTCGCCAACCTCAAGACTTATGAATTTCCCGACGAGGAAATCGCCGCCATGCGCGAGCAGGTCTCCCGCGCGGACCTCGCCTTCATGGACCGCGTCCACCTCTCCTTCGCGCTTGGCAAGGCCTACGAGGACCGCGGCGATTACGAGCAGTCCTTCCGCTTCTACGAAGAGGGCAATGCGCTGAAGCGCGCGCAGACCCGATACAGCGCCGATGCGATGAGCGAGGAACTGGCGAAGCAGGCCGAGGTCTGCACGCCCGCACTGTTCGACGCGCATGCCGGAGCCGGCCATTCCGCACCCGACCCGATATTCATCCTCGGGCTGCCGCGAGCGGGCTCGACACTGCTCGAGCAAATCCTCGCCAGCCACAGCCAAGTCGACGGGACGCTGGAACTGCCCAATATCCTCGCGCTCGCCCACCGGCTACGGGGCCGCAAGGCAGGACAGTCACGCTATCCGCAGGTGCTGCACGACCTCACCCGCGAGCAGCTCGCCGCATTCGGGCAGAAGTTCATCGAGGATACGCGCGTTCACCGGCAGGGCGCGCCCTTCTTCATCGACAAGATGCCGAACAATTTCCGCCACATCGGCCTCATCCACCTCATCCTGCCGAATGCGAAGATTATCGATGCGCGCCGTTCGCCGATGGATTGCTGCTTCTCGGGCTTCAAACAGCTCTTTGCCGAAGGACAGGAATTCACTTACGGCCTGACCGAGGTCGGCCGCTATTATTCCGACTACGTGGCGCTGATGGACCACTGGGACCAAGTGTTGCCCGGCAAGGTGCTGCGCGTGAACCACGAGGATGTGCTCGACGACCTCGAAGGGCAGACACGCCGCATGCTCCACCATGCCGGCCTGCCGTTTGAAGAAACATGCCTCGACTTCCACAAGACCGACCGCGCGGTGCGCACCGCCAGCAGCGAACAGGTCCGCCGCCCGATCAACCGCAAGGGCCAGGATGCGTGGAAGCCTTTCGAGCCATGGCTCGGCCCGCTCAAGCACGCGCTCGGTCCCTTGGCGGCCTGACATCTGTCAAACGCTTCGCTTGAAGAGTGGGGCGCAGGGGAATACGGGGCGGCGCAATGATGACTTCGGCTTATCCCGTACGCGCGCTGCTGATGGCGATATTCCTGCTCATGGCCGGGAGCGGCTTCCTGTCGACGCTGCTCGCCGTCAGGCTGGAAACCGCAGGCGCATCGGCAGGGATCATCGGCCTCGTCGCGACCGCCTATTTCGGCGGGCTCATGCTGGGGTCGATGCGCGTCGAACGCGTCATGGCCCGCATCGGCCATATCCGTGCCTTCGCAGCCTTCGTCACGGTCTATTCCGCCAGCAGCCTGACCTACGCCATCATCGATTACCCTGCCGTGTGGACCATGCTGCGCTTCGTCGACGGTTTCGCCATGGCGGGCGTCTTCGTCTGCCTCGAGAGCTGGCTCAACCAGCAGGCCAGCCCGAAGAACCGCAGCGCGGTGCTCGCCATCTACATGATCGCGCTCTACAGCGGACAGGCGGCGGGGCAGTTCCTGCTGAACCTCGGTGACAATGCCCCGGACCTGCCCTTCATGGTCTCGGCCATCCTGCTGTCGATCGCGCTCCTGCCCATCCTGCTGACCCGGATGGAGCAGCCGCGCATCGAGGCCGTCGCGCCGTTCTCGCTGAAGCGCCTCTACCAGGTCTCGCCGCTGGGTATTGTCGGGACGCTGGTTACGGGGGCGATGCTGGGCGCTTTCTATGCGCTGGGCGCAGTCTATATCCAGCGTATCGGCATGGGACTGTCGCAAATCGCGCTGTTCACTTCCTGCGTCATCGCGGGCGGCGTTGCCCTGCAATATCCGCTGGGCATCCTTTCCGACCGTTTCGATCGCCGCCTGGTGGTGATCGCCTGCTTCCTCGCGGCCGCACTCGTCTGCGCGCCGATCGTTTTCCTCGACATCGGTGCGACCGGCACCATCGCTTTGGGGAGCCTGTTCGGCGGCTTTTCCTTCGCGCTCTATCCGCTGTGCGTTGCGCATTCGAACGACCACCTCTCCGAGGACGAGCGGATCGGTGCGAGCAGCGGCCTCGTGCTGACCTATTCGGCGGGCGCGGTTGCCGGGCCGCTGATCGGCTCGGCGGGCATGGGCGCACTCGGCCCCGCCGGCCTGTTCGTGGTCATCGGGTCTCTGGCGCTTCTGGGCGGTGTCTTCGGTATCTGGCGGACCTTTGCCCGCGCGGCTGTTCCTGCCGACGACCAGCAGAGCTTCCAGAGCCTGCCGCGTACGACGCCCATGGCCGCGGTGCTGGAGGCAGAGGACGACCCCTCTTCCAGTCGCTGACGCGCCTGACGTGACCTGACCCAAGTTCTCAAAGCGAATCGGACGGGCTGTGTCCGTCATCGGTTAACGGATTTTCACACTTCAACTTCGCGTTAACCATAAATCAACGCAAATGCGTGAAAAAAGGGGTTTTTTTTGCTCGAAAAGGGGTTTTACGTAGCACCTCGTTAAGACTTTGACGGCATAACGCAGGCTGTCGATGACCGTATATTTCGCGCCTCCCCCGTATTCTTGCGGAGGGTCGCGGAAAAGGGGAACGGCTTCTCCCTCGCAAGAGGGGCAGTTGGAAGGGTGACGGGAAGTACTATGCCTACGAAGCAAAAGGATTTTGATCCTGGCACGATCGTAACCGGCGGCGAGACCGCGGGTGGCAACGGCAATGGGAACAACGGCAACCACGGTGCCAACAGCAATGCTGGCGGCAACTCCGAAGCGAATGCCAGCGACCAGGGCCAGACCAACGGCAACGCCGGTGCCGGCACGACCAGCGGCAATGGCGGCAGCACGACCGGTGGCGCAACCGGAAACGGCAATGGTGGCACTTCGAATGCTGGTGGCAATGGCAATGCTCCGAGCGATATCGCGGCCGACATCACCACCACTGCAACGCTTGCGATTGGCGAAGTCCTGTCCAGCGACATCGGCGGCGAGACCGACAGCGACTGGGTGCGCGTCGAGCTGACCGCCGGCACTACCTACACTTTCGGCACCTCCGCCCCGGCAGGCGCGGCCGACGGAATCAGCGATACCGTGCTGGTGCTTTACGATGCCGAGGGCAACCTCGTTTCGGGCAATGACGATTCCAGCGGCACGCTGTTTTCCTCGCTGCTGCACACGCCGGATGCGGACGGCACCTATTACCTCGCGGTGCAGGGCTATGCAGGGGCCATGGGCTCCTACGACCTGACCATGGAAACGGTCGACCTCGCCACAGACACCATTTCGGCCTCGGTCGACACCACCGCCGTCATCGCAGCGGGCGATGTCATCGACGGTACGCTCGAGTTCACCGGCGACCACGACTGGTACCGCGTCGAGGTCGGCGCAGGCCAGGCGATCGCCATCTGGACGAGCGCGGGCGCGAACGGCTCGGTCAGCGACACCACCATCACCGTCTACGACCAGGACGGCAATGTGGTGATGACCAATGACGACTTCGGCGACGATCTGTTCAGCCGCGTCGAATTCGCCGCGCCGACCAGCGGCACCTATTATGTCGACATCGGCGGCTTCAACGACTCCGAAGCCGGCAGCTATACGCTCAATGCCGAACTGACATACGATCCGCAGGCGGGCAGTGTCGACGAGCTGGGCAATTACATCGCCTCGACCTGGCACAGCGACATGGGCACGACCGCGGCCACTTGGGCGCTCGATGCGGGCAACAGCATCAGCGTCGACCTCTCGGGTCTCGATGCAGGGCTGGCCGAAATGGTTCGCGATGCGCTGCAGGCATGGAGCGATGCTTCGGGCATCACCTTCACCGAAACCGTCGGCGGCGCGCTGAGCTTTGTCACCGGTGCGCAGACCAGCTGCAGCTGTGACATCCTCGACAGCACCATCAACGGGGCCGTCGTCACGCTTGGCACCGACATCACCGGCACCGGCGTCGGCCGCGCCTACCAGCTCATCATGCAGCAGGTTGGCCACGCGCTCGGCCTCGGCAATGCTGGCCGCTACGCCCATGGCGAGACGCCCGAATTCAGCGCCGACAATGTCGTCTTCCTCAACGACAGCAACTCGATTTCGGTCATGTCGGGCTTCGACAATGCCTCGAATGCCTACACCGCCGGTCTCGGCTTCTCGCAGTTCGATGCAGTGACCCCGCTGCTCGCCGACATCGCTGCCGTGCAGGCGCTTTACGGCCTGAGCACCGCGGCGCGTTCGGGCAACGACACTTACGGCTTCAACGCTACGGCCGGCGACCTTTACGACGCCACGCTGATGTCGGGCACGGGCTACACCATCGTCGATGGCGACGGTGTCGATACGCTCGACTATTCGGGCCACGCGGCCGACCAGTTCATCACGCTGGCCGAGAACACCTTCATGAACATCGGCGGGCTGACCGGCAACGTGTCGATCGCTGCCGGCAGCGTGATCGAGAACGCGCGTGGCGGTACGGGCCGCGACACGATACATGGCAACGACGTCGCCAACACCATCCTCGGCATGGACGGTGACGACACGATCGAAGGCTTCTCGGGCAACGACAATGTCCAGGGCGGCGCCGGCAACGACGTGGTGCGCGGCGGTAATGGCTGGGACGTTCTCGAAGGCGGCGACGGTGACGATGTCATCGACGGTGGCAACGGCACCGATTTCGTCAGCTATCGCAATGCTTCTGCCGGTGTGACCGTCGATCTCGGTCGTCTCGATGCACAGGACACGATTGGCGCAGGCATCGATACGCTTTCCGCGCTCGAACACATGCGCGGCTCGGCCTTCGCCGACACGCTCACCGGCGACGACCTTGTCAACAATATCTATGGCGGCGCGGGCGACGACATCATCGATGGCGGCGGCGCTGGTGGTTCGGACCGCCTGTTCGGTGAGGACGGCAACGACATCATGATCGGCGGCCCGGGGTGGGACCAGCTGCGCGGCGGCGCGGGCGACGACATCCTCGACGGCGGCAATGGCGGCGATTTGTTCAAGGCTGGCGCGGGCAATGACACCATCTACGGTGGCCGCGGCACCGACCGTGCCTATCTCTTCACTGGCGACGATATCGCCTGGGGCGGCACCGAGAACGACATGCTTTCCGGCCAAGGCGGGAACGACACGCTCTACGGCGAAGATGGCAACGACAATCTCTATGGCGGTAACGGCAACGATTTCCTCGATGGCGGTGCCAATATCGATTTCATCCACGGCGGTGCCGGAGCCGACACCATCCTTGGCGGCGACGGCGATGATGTCTTGCTCGGCAGCTGGGGCAGGGACACGCTGTCCGGTGGTCTCGGCGCCGACGAGTTCGTTTTCGAACAGGGCCACTCGGGCCGCTGGATGGGCAATGCCGACGTCATCACCGACTTCAATGCAGCCGAGGGCGACATCATCGACCTAAGCGGTATCGATGCAATTGCAGGCGGGGCAGACGATGCCTTCACCTTCATCGGTAGCGAAAAGTTCAGCGGCACGGCTGGCGAGCTCGCGGTCTTCCAGTGCCAGGGTAACACCTACCTTGCGGGTGATGTGAACGGAGACGGCGTGGCCGATTTCCACATCCAGCTGCAGGGCCAGGTCGACCTGACCATGGCGGACCTCGTTCTCTGACCCAGCACTGGCCGGGTTCGCCCGGCCAGATGCCGTTTGCGAAGCGTCGCAGGCGCGCCTAGGTTTCTCCTCGAAACCGATTCTACCGTTTTCGAGGAGAGACCCATGACCACGACTTACGCCAATCTTATCGACGGCGAGATGGTGACGACGAGCGGCACGTTCGAAGTCGTCAATCCGGCCAATGAAGAGGTCGTGGGCCTCGTCCCCTCCTGCGGCAAGGACGAGCTCGACCGTGCGGTCGCCGCTGCCCGCCGCGCATTCAGGACCTGGAAAAAGACCAGCGCCGAAGAGCGCCAGAAGGTCGTCATGGGCATTTCCGCGGCCATCAAGGACAATGCCGACGAGCTGTTCCGCCTCCTGACCACGGAGCAGGGCAAGCCGCACCAGCAGGCGCAGCAGGAAATTTACGGTGCCGCAGGCCTTGCCGCCGCGCAATCGGGCCTGAAGCTCGACGATGTCATCAACCAGGACGATGACACGCGCCTCAGCCGGACCCGCCGCGTGCCGGTGGGCGTGGTCGGTGGTATTGTACCGTGGAACTTCCCGGTCATGATGGCGATCCAGAAAATCGTGCCCGCGCTGATTTCGGGCTGCACTATCGTGCTGAAGCCTTCGCCCTTCACCCCGCTCACCACGCTGCGGATTGCCGAGCTTATCAAGGACGTGGTCCCTGCGGGTACGGTCAACATCATCACCGGCCCCGACGAGCTCGGCCCGATGATTACCGAACATCCCGATATCGACAAGATCACCTTCACCGGCTCGACCGCGACGGGGAAGAAGATCATGGAAGGCGCCGCGGGCGACCTCAAGCGCATAACGCTGGAACTGGGAGGCAACGATGCCTCGATTGTCCTGCCCGATGCCGATGTCGAAGCGGTCGCCCAGCAGCTCTTCTGGTCGAGCTTCTCGAACGCCGGGCAAATCTGCGTCGCCGCGAAGCGCATCTACATCCACGAAGACATCTACGACCACCTCAGCAAGGCCATCGCGGAATATGCCAAGACCGTCGTCGTGGGTGACGGTTCGCAGCAGGGCACGGGCGTCGGCCCGATCCAGAACAAGAAGCAGTTCGATCGCGTGTGCGAGCTGATCCAGGATGCCAAGGACAATGGCTACCAGTTCCTGACCGGCGGCGATGTCGATCCCTCGGGCACGGGCTATTACGTGCCGATTACCATCCTCGACAATCCGCCCGAAGACGCGCGTATCGTGGCCGAGGAGCAGTTCGGTCCGGTCATGCCGCTGATGAAGTTCGGGAGCGTGGAAGAAGCCATCGAGCGCGCCAACAATTCCGAATACGGGCTTGCGGGCGCGGTCTGGACCAAGGACACCGACAAGGGTGTCGAAATTGCCGAGCAGCTTGAAACCGGCACGGTGTGGATCAACGAGTTCCTGCACATTTCGCCGCTCGCGCCCTTCGGCGGGCACAAGCAGTCGGGCATCGGCGCCGAATACGGCATCGATGGCCTTAAGGAATTCACCTATCCGCAGGTCATCACCGTCAAGCGCGACGCAGAGGTCTGACCCTTGAATAGGTATCGCGCGCGCCTAGGGTGCGCGCGATGACCGAACACAAAGCAGCATGGCGCTTCGCGATCGATCGCGGAGGGACCTTCACCGATGTCGTAGCCACCACTCCCGACGGGAGGCTGGTGACCGACAAGCTGCTCTCGGAAAATCCCGAGCACTACCGCGATGCGGCGAGCGAGGCCGTGCGGCGATTGATGCGCCAGCATGGCGAGGGTCCGATTGCCGAACTGCGCATCGGAACCACGGTGGCGACGAACGCCCTGCTCGAACGCAAGGGCGAGCGGCTGGCGCTCGCCATCACGAAAGGCTTCGGCGATGCACTGCGCATCGGCACGCAGGCGCGGCCGGAGATTTTCGCGCGTCACATCGTGCTGCCCGAGCAATTGCCCGCACGCGTGGTCGAAGTGGCCGAGCGCGTCGGCGTGGATGGCGAGGTGCTGCTCGCGCTCGACGAGGACGCGGCTCGCTGCGATTTCGAGGCGCTACGCGAGGACGGCTTCGACGCCATTGCCATCGTGCTGATGCACGGGTGGAAATATCGCGACCACGAGGAGCGACTGGCTAAAATCGCGCGGGACATCGGCTTTGCGCAGGTCAGCGTCAGCCATGAGGTCGCGCCGCTCATCAAGCTGGTGCCGCGCGGCGATACGACAGTGGTCGATGCCTATCTCTCGCCCGTGCTGCGGCGTTACACCGACAATCTGCGGGCCGCGCTGCCCGATGCCGACCGGCTACGTTTCATGCAGTCGAACGGCGGGCTGGCCGAAGTCGGGGCGTTTCGCGGCAAGGACGCGATCCTGTCGGGTCCGGCAGGCGGGGTAGTCGGCATGGTCGCAGCCTCCGAGCCGCTGGGGCATAGCAAGCTCATCGGCTTCGACATGGGCGGGACCAGCACCGACGTCGCGCATTACGCGGGCGAATACGAACTGACCGGTGACAGCGTGGTGGCGGGCGTGCGCGTGGCAGCACCGATGATGCAAATCCATACCGTCGCGGCTGGCGGAGGCTCGATTTGCAGCTTCGACGGCGCGCGCTTCCGCGTCGGCCCCGAAAGTGCCGGAGCCAATCCGGGACCTGCATGCTATCGCAAGGGTGGTCCGCTGACGGTGACCGATTGCAACCTCTTCCTCGGGCGCATCGACCCGGCGTTTTTCCCGAGCGTCTTCGGGCCGGATGGCGGCCAGCCGCTCGACCCGGCGGCCTCGCGCGCGCTTCTCGAAGACATCGCCGCCGCGCTGCCGGAGCCGAAACCTCTGGAGGACATCGCCGAGGGCTTCCTCGCCATCGCGGTCGACAACATGGCCAACGCCATCCGCAAGATTTCTGTGGCGCGCGGGCATGACGTGACCACCTATGCGCTCGCCTGTTTCGGCGGGGCGGGCGGGCAGCACGCCTGCAAGGTGGCAGACGAGCTGGGTATCGAGACCGTGCTGGTGCATCCGCTGGCGGGCATCCTTTCCGCCTACGGCATCGGTCTCGCGCCGGTGAAGGCCATTCGCGAGGTCAGCCTGGTGAAGCCGCTGACGAGTGATTTCTCATCCAACCTCGCCGCGCTGCAGGAAGAGGCACTCGCTGCGTTGGTCGAACAGGGCATTGCCCGCGAAGCCATCACAATCGAGAGCCGCGCAAGGCTGCGCTTCAAGGGCAGCGATTCCATGCTCACGGTCGATGTCGGCGAGCGGGAAGCGATGGACGAGGCCTTCCGCCTGCTGCACCGCCAGCGTTTCGGCTATTCCGATGCCGAGGCGCCCATCATCGTCGAGGCGCTGAGCGTCGAGGCCAGCGGCATTTCCGGCGGCCTCGCTACCGCGCAGGCGGACCCGGTCGACATCGCCGGGGTGGCCAGCGGCACATGGCGCACGCTGGCGCGCGCCGACTTGGGCGAGGGTGAGGAAGTGCCCGGGCCTGCATTGGTGGTCGACCCCGGTTCCACCACCGTGGTCGAGCCCGGCTGGCAGGCGCGGCTGGAGCGCGAAGGCACGCTGGTCCTTACGCGCACGGAAAAGCTGGAACGCGACCGCGCAGTGGGAACGCAAGTCGACCCCGTGCGGCTCGAAATCTTCAACAATCTCTTCATGGCGATTGCCGAGGAAATGGGCGTGGTGCTGCAATCCACCGCGACATCGGTGAACATCAAGGAGCGGCTCGACTTCTCCTGCGCGCTGTTCGACCATACTGGCGCGCTGATCGCCAATGCGCCGCATATCCCGGTGCATCTCGGCAGCATGGGCGACAGCATTGCGCGGGTGGTCGAGCAGCGCGGCAGACAGGCTGACGGGCGCGGCTTCAGGCGCGGCGATGCCTATGTCCTCAACGATCCCTATCGCGGCGGCACGCACCTGCCAGACATCACCGTCATCGTCCCGGTGTTCTACGACGAAACGAGCAAGGAACCCGATGCCTTCGTCGCCGCGCGCGGGCACCACGCCGATATCGGCGGCATCGCGCCCGGCTCCATGCCGCCCGAAAGCCGGACCATCGAGGAGGAAGGCGTCCTTATCGACAACCTACTGATGGTCGACGAAGGCACATTCCGCGAAGCCGCCGTGCGCGAGGCGCTTGCCGATGCAAGGCACCCGGCGCGCAACCCCTCGCGCAATATCTCCGACCTGCGCGCGCAGCTCGCCGCCTGCACACGCGGTGCGGAATTGCTGCAGGGCGCGGCGCGCGACCAGGGGGCAGAGGTCGTCTCCGCCTACATGTCGCACGTCCTCGCCAATGCGGAGGAGAGCGTGCGCCGCCTGCTGGGCCGCCTCGACGATGGCGAGTTCGCCTACGAGATGGACAATGGCGCGATTGTGAAGGTCGCCATCCGCATCGACTCCGCTACGCGCTCGGCCGTGTTCGACTTCACCGGCACCAGCGAGCAGCAGGACAACAATTTCAACGCCCCGCGTTCCATCACGCGCGCTGCCGCGCTCTATGTCCTGCGCACGCTCATCGACGACCGGATTCCGATGAATGACGGCTGCCTGAGGCCGGTCGAACTGATTGTGCCTGAAGGAAGCATGCTCAATCCGCATCCCGGAGCGGCCGTGGTGGCGGGCAATGTCGAGACCAGCCAGGTCGTCACCGACACGCTTTTCGCGGCCACCGGACGCCTCGCGCCGAGCCAGGGGACGATGAACAACTTTACCTTCGGCAACGAGGCGCACCAATATTACGAGACCATCTGCGGCGGCTCGGGCGCTGGGCCAGACCACGAGGGGACCAGCGCGGTGCAAACACACATGACCAACAGCCGCCTGACCGACCCCGAAATCCTCGAAACGCGCCTGCCGGTGCGGCTCGAAAGCTTCGCTATCCGTCGCGGCTCGGGCGGGAAGGGAGCGCATCAGGGCGGCGACGGGGTGGAGCGCCGCGTGACCTTTCTCGAAGAAATGCGTGGCGACATGCTCGCCAACCGCCGCGAGGTGCCGCCACGCGGCATATGCGGCGGCGGCGATGCAGCGCCGGGCCGCAACTGGGTCGAACGCGCCGACGGCTCTCGCGAGGAATTGACGGCTACCGCATCTGCGCAGATGAAGCCGGGCGACACGTTCGTCATCCTGACGCCCGGAGGGGGCGGCTTCGGGGAGGGGTAGGGCATGAATTACTGGCCGCTGCTGGGCATAGCCATCGTCGTTGTCGGCTTTGCCCTGCGCTTCAATCCGCTGCTGGTCGTGGTCGGCGCAGCGCTCGCGACGGGCGTGCTGGCGGGGCTCGATCTCGTCGCGGTTATCGAGGCGCTGGGAAAGGCCTTCAACGACAACCGCTATATCTCGGTCACCTGGATAATCCTGCCCGTCATCGGCCTGCTTGAGCGATACGGCCTCCAGCAACGTGCGCGCGCAGTTATCGAGAACCTGCGCGGGGCGACCATGGGCAAGTTCCTGACCGTCTATCTCCTCTTCCGCCAGGTCACTGCGGCCATCGGGATGAAGGACATTGGCGGCCACCCGCAGGCCGTGCGCCCGCTGGTCGCGCCCATGGCCGAGGCGGCGGCAGAGAAAACGCACGGCAGCCTGTCGGAAGGCGACCGTGAAAAGGTGCTCGCCATGTCGGCGGCGACCGACAATGTCGGGCTGTTCTTCGGCGAGGACATCTTCTTCGCCATCGCCTCCATCCTGCTCATCCAGGGCGTGTTCGAGAGCTACGGCTACCCGCTCACCCCGCTGCAATTGTCGGTCTGGGCTATTCCCACCGCTATCTGCGCCTTCATCATCCACGGCTGGCGTATCCATGCGCTCGACCGGCGGTTGGGGAGGGTCGCGGCATGATAACCTACGAATGGCTCTATGTCCTGACGGGCCTCTTCTTTGTCGTGTGGGCGGTTCTTTCGCTGCGGGACGGGAAGCGGGGCAACGCCGCTTTCTGGGGGCTGCTTGCTGCAAGTTTCCTCATCGGCAGCCACGTGTCGGATTTCGTCAACGGATTGCTCGTGCTGGCGATGGTCGGGATTGCCGGGCTCGGCCTGCTCAAGCGCAGCGACCCGCCGACAACTTCGGGAGAGGAGCGTCAGGTCTTCTCAGCAAGACTCGGCAACAGGCTGTTCCTGCCCGCGCTCATCGTGCCCGTCACTGCCGTCGCTGGCACGCTGCTCTACAACTACACACCGCTGGGCGAGACCGGGCTGTTCGCCGAGCGGCGCGAGACCCTCATCCTGTTCGGTATCGGGGTACTGGTTGCTATCGTGGTCGCGATGGTGTGGCTCAAGCCGCACCTGCTTGCGCCTGCGGAAGAAGGGCGGCGCCTGCTCGACTCCATCGGCTGGGCGGGTATCCTGCCGCAGATGCTCGCCGCGCTGGGCGCGGTCTTCGCGCTCGCCGGAGTGGGCGATATCATCGGCGGGCTGGCGGGCGATGTCATTCCCAAGGGCAGCGTGTTCCTGACCGTCGTCGTCTTCGCGCTGGGCATGGCGATTTTCACGATGATCATGGGCAATGCCTTCGCTGCCTTCCCGGTAATGGCGGCGGCGATCGGCATTCCGCTGTTGGTCGAAACCTATGGCGGCAACCCGGCAGTCATCGGCGCGGTCGGCATGTTGGCGGGCTTCTGCGGCACGCTGATGACGCCCATGGCGGCGAACTTCAACATCGTGCCCGCCGCCCTGCTCGAACTGAAGGACCAGAACGGGGTCATCCGCCAGCAGGTCGGCACCGCCATCCCGCTGTGGCTTTGCAATGTCGCCATCATCTATGTCGGGGCCTTCCTGCTATGGAGCTGACCGAGGACATCGCCCGCAATTTCGCGCGCATTGCGCTGGGCCATGTGACGCGGCCCTATCCCTACAAGGATGACCACGTCTTCGAGAGCGAGGCGGATGTGCGTCCCCCGCGCGAGGCGCATCCGGTCTTCTTCGGCAGCTTCGATTGGCACAGCTGTGTCCATGGCTGGTGGACTTTGCTGACCCTGCGGCGGATCTATCCGGATATGCCCGAGGCGGCCGACATCGAAGCTCTGGCTGACGCGAGTTTCACCGAGGAGAAGCTGGCAGTCGAGCTCGCTTATTTGGACCGACCTAGCTCTCGCGGCTTCGAGCGGCCCTATGGGTTGGCGTGGCTGCTCTACCTTCATCATGAGGCAGCACGGCATGGCGACGAGGCCTGGAATAAGCGTCTTGAGCCGCTTGCACGAGCCTTCGCAGCGCGGCTGGCCGATTACCTGCGCGTTCTCACCTATCCCATCACCGTCGGCACGCATTTCAACACCAGCTTCGCGCTCGTGCTGGCGCGTGACTGGGCCGAGGCACGCGACCCGAAACTCCTCGCGCTTATCGACGACTGGGCGATGGCCGCTTTCGCGCAGCGGCAGGACTACGCCGGATGGGAGCCGGGCGGGGACGAGTTCCTCTCGCCGGTCCTCACCGCGAGCCTGCTGATGAGCAAGGTCATGCCGCATGGCCAGTTCGCGCCGTGGTTCGAGGGACTGGTGCTCGCCAACGGCTGGCTGGAGCGCGAGTGTTATCCCGTTACAGTGTCCGACCGCAGCGATGGCAAAATTGCCCATCTCGACGGGCTCAATCTCAGCCGGGCATGGTGCCTCCGTGAAATCGCGAAAGCACTGGGGCCACACCCGCAATCGGCTATCATAGAGCAGACTGCAGATCGCCACCTCGCCGCCGCCATGCCGCATGTCGCGGGCGACTACATGGGCGAGCACTGGCTGGCGAGCTTCGCCCTCCTTGCGCTGCTCGCGAATTAAGCGCGGCGCCGCCGCAGATCGGATCTATCGCCCGGTGCAGCCGGGTGCACACCGGAATGCGCGATTGCTCGCGCGAGGTCGGCCTCGATCTCGACGTTGGCGAGCATGCCCCGTTCGCTGGACAGGCCGACGAAGATTTCTGCCATTCCTTCCTCGAACAGGAAGGAGCCGTCCTTGGTATATCGCCCCAACTCCTCGCGGCCGATGTCGAAAACCAGCGTTTCGACCTGACCGCCGCGCAGCGACAGACGCTGGAAATCCACGAGCTCCAGCCTGCTTTCCCTCTCGCCACCATCGCTGGTACCGCTCCGGCGCAGGTAAAGCTGGACCACTTCGGTGCCTTCGCGCACCGACACATTGCGCAATTCGACGAAGGCATGCAGCCGGTCGCGTCCGCGCTCGATCGCAAGGTTGGTGAGCGCGAAATCGGCATAGTTGAGCCCGTGGCCGAAGGGCAGGCCGGGGGACTTTCCAACCGGCCCGATCGCGATCGGCAATTTGCCGCAGGGCGCGAACTCGCCGACCAGAAGCTCGGCGATGGCGTGCCCGCTCATGACACCGAGTTGTCCGGCATGGAGGTGGCTGGCCAGTGGCTTGCCCGCCAGCCACGGGTCGACCGGGCATGGCCCGATATTCACCACCACAAGGCGCGAAGTCGCGTTGACCAGAGCCGCAAGCAATTGGTCTTGCGCCTCGCCGAACATGCCTCGTTCGTCATTCTCCAGGACAAGGACGACCGTCCCGGCCCGTTTGGCAGCCTCGTTGGCCATGCCGATGGCCATGGAATCGGCCGCGATGAGGCCTCCGCGGGCATGCTTGCCCTCCCGCAGGGCAAGGCCGGGTACATAGCGGTGGGGGATGCCCAGCTGCTCGAGGCCGTCGAGCACGCTGGCGGCAACGCCCGCGCCCTCGGGCATGGGCGCTTGCCGGTCAGCAACGGCCGGGCCCACGAGCAGGAGTTCGCCCGAATCGATGCCCAGCGGCAGGAGCGCAGGGTCGTTGCGCAGGAGCACCGCGCAACGGCGTGCGAGCGCGAGGGCGGCCTCGCGATTATGGACAGGTGTAGGCAGCGCCCGCGCAGGCCTGGTCATCGGCGCAGACAGTGCTGCGCGCAGCAGGCCGTGGCGAAACTTCGCCCCCAGCACGCGCGCAACTGCATCATTGACGATGTCCATGCCGACTGTGCCCTTGGCCATGCCTTCGACAAGGTCGTTAAAGGGCACGCCTTCGAGCAGGATTTCGGTGTCTTCTGCCCCGATCGCGCGCGCTATCTCGCCCCATTGGGACAGCATGATGCCATCGTAAGTGCCCGGCGCGTTGAGCATGCGCAGGGCTTTGGCCAGTTCGAGGCGCTCTAGTGCCGAGAAATCGGCGAGATTGAGCGAGGCTACATTGCCGCCGATGATCGCGGCCCGGACGAGCCGCAAAAGGGTGACGGGATCCGCGCCCCTTCCATCTTCCCGTGTCGTCGCCCCGGAAAGGTCGAGCTGGGCAAGCAGGTGTGCCTGGTTGATCGACGAAGCACCCTGCAATCCGCGGATACGCGCTACGGCCATCGAGGCGGCGAGGTGGATAGCGCTGCCCGAGGATTGAGAGCCGACCGGCGCGCTTGTCACCGCGATGCCGATTTTCGGGCCCAGGGCCCAATTGATGCCGCGCGCTTCCGCCTCCTGCGCCTGTACGGCTTCCGCCGCCTCGACGCTGTCGCAATCCCAGCTGGCGGCAGCGGCAAGGGGACTGGGCAGGATGGTATCGATACCCTGCCCCAGATGCGCAGGGAACAGCAGCGGGATACCCAGCCGGGTCTCGTCGCGCGCGATATTCTGCAGGAAATCGGCCTGCTCGCGATCGGCGATCGAATGGATGCAGCCGACCCGGCCTTGCTGGATTTCCTCGACGAGGACGTCGCAGGCCTCGCGATTTTCCGGTGCAGGCGCCTGCGCCATCGCAAGCTGCCCGGCTTTTTCCGCCGGGGTCATATAGGCCAGGAGGTCGGCAACAAGCCGCTCGCATTCGGGGTCGAAATGGGCGGGGTTCATACGTCCATGCCACCGACCGCGCAGGCATTGCGGCGAGCATGCGGGCGCTGTGTGTGCGATCTCACCTTGCTGTCCTGTCCTGCTGCGACCGTGAATTCCGGCAGCCACACTGGCAAAGAATGGTGAAGATCGGGTTATCGCGGACGCCAAGGCTATGTTTTGGCGGGGCCAATGATTGCTTTCCGGCTGGCCGTTTACCGATATAAAAATATCTTTATATGTAGCTCAAGAATGAAAACCGACGCCATCTTCCGTGCCCTTGCCGACCCGACCCGGCTGCGCATCATGCGCTTGCTCGGATCGATGGAGCTGGCTGTGGGTGAGGTGGCGCAGGCGCTGGGGCAGAGCCAGCCGCGCGTGTCCCGCCATATCGGTATCCTGTGCGATGCCGGACTTGCCGAAAGACGGCGCGAGGGAAGCTGGATATTCCTGCGCGCCACTTCGGATGAAAAAGGTGCGGTTCCAGTGCGCTCCGACATTGCACGCCTGCTGGCCCGCTCCGAAACGCTGGACCCGGCGTTCCATGAACAATGCGAGGCGGACCGCGCGAAGCTTGCTGAAATCCGTGCCGCGCGCGAGGCGCAGGCACAGGAGTATTTCGCCAACCACGCGCATGACTGGGACGAACTTCGCCGCCTGCATTCCTCGGACGAGCAGATAGAGCAGGCGCTGGCCGATGCGCTGGGAGGGGGGCGGCTGGGCCGCTTGCTCGATATCGGCACCGGCACTGGTCGCATGGCCGAGCTGTTTGCAGAGCGCGCCGACCATATCGTCGCGCTCGACAAGAGCCTCGCCATGCTGCGCGTCGCCCGCGCCAAGCTGCAGCACATCTCTGCCGACCGCGTGGAAGTGGTGCAGGGCGACTTCACCAGCCTGCCCTTCGCGCCCGACAGTTTCGATACGGTCCTGTTTCACCAGGTTCTGCATTTCGCCAACAGTCCCGCCGCCGCGCTTTACGAGGCAGCCCGCGTGACCACGCCCGGCGGCCGCATCGCCATTGTCGATTTCGACGCGCACCAGCACGAGGAATTGCGCGAGAAACACGCCCACGCCCGCCTGGGGTTCGCCGAGGAGCAGATGCTCGACCTGCTCGATGATGCGGGGTTCGAGCCGCAACCGTCGGTCTCGCTCGACGATGGCGAAATCGGTATCAGGATTTGGATCGCCCGGCGCCGCCGCGCTGCAGAAAGGACCTTCGGATGAGCCCGACGCTCGACCAGATGCGCGAAGCCCAGCGCGCGCTGGAAACACCCCTTTTCTCCGGCCTTTCCGGCGATATCGAGACAAGCTTTGAGTTTTTCCCGCCCAAGACGGAGAAGATGGCCGAGACCCTGTGGCACAGCGTCGAAACGCTTGCGCCGCTCGGCCCGCGGTTCCTTTCGGTGACTTACGGCGCGGGCGGTTCGACCCGCGAACGCACGCATGAAGCCGTGCGCCGTATCGTCAGCGAAACCGACATACCCGCCGCCGCCCACCTCACCTGCGTGCAGGCGACCCGCGAGGAAGTGGACCAGGTCGCGCGCGAATATTGGGAAGAGGGCGTGCGCCACATCGTTGCCCTGCGCGGCGATGCTCCCGATGGCGCCAATGGCTATACGCCGCATCCCGGCGGCTACCAGAATGCGGTCGACCTGATCGCGGGCCTGAAGAAAATCGCCGATTTCGAAATCTCGGTCGCGGCTTATCCCGAGGTCCATCCGGACTCGCCCGACCGGCAAGCCGACCTCGACAACCTCAAGCGCAAGTTCGATGCGGGGGCGACTCGCGCCATCACCCAGTTCTTCTTCGAGCCTGAATGTTTCTTCGATTTCCGCGACAAGGCCGCTGCCGCCGGTATCGAGGGCGAAATCGTGCCGGGCATCATGCCGGTGCTGAGCTTTGCCGCCGTCCAGCGCATGTCGGGCCTGTGCGGCACGGCCATACCCGACTGGATGGAGGGCCTGTTCGAGGGACTCGACGAACGTCCCGAAGCGCGCCAGCTGGTCAGCGCCACCATCGCCGCCGAAATGTGCCGCCGCCTCTATGCAGGCGGCGTCCGCCAGTTCCACTTCTACACCCTCAACCGCGCCGAGCTGAGCTATGCCATCTGCCATATGCTCGGCCTGCGCCCGAAAGCGTGACCGCCATGTCAAAGCGCGAAGAATTCGCAGCCGCAGCAGCGAAGCAAATCCTTATCAAGGACGGCCCCTACGGAACCGAAATCCAGCGCGCGAAGCTGGCCGCGGAAGACTATGCGGGTGACACTGGCCTCGCTCATGACCAGAAGGGCAATAACGACCTCGTCAACCTGACCCAGCCGCAGGTCATACGCGCCATTTGCGACAGCTACATCAATGCGGGCGCGCATATCCTCGCCACCAACACCTTCAATGCCAACCGTATCAGCCAGGCCGATTACGGGGCGGAGAGCCTCGTGCATGACATCAATGTCTCGGCCGCGCGTATCATCCGCGAGGCGGTCGATGCGCGAACCGATGGCGTAGCGCGCTTCGTGGCCGGCGCGATGGGGCCGACCAACAAGACACTGTCGCTTTCGCCCGATGTCGAAGACCCGGGCTTCCGCGAAGTGACCTTCGATGAAATCGTGGACGTCTATGTCGAGCAAGCGCGCGCGCTGCTGGAGGGCGGGGTCGATTTCATCCTCATCGAGACCGTGTTCGACACGCTCAATTGCAAGGCGGCCATCATGGCAGTGAAGCAGCTCGAGCGCGAACTCGGCCGCGACATCCCTCTGATGATTTCGCTCACCCTTACAGACCTTTCGGGACGAAACCTGTCGGGCCATACGGTCGAGGCATTCTGGCACACGGTGCGGCATGCGAAGCCGCTCACCATGGGCCTGAATTGCAGTTTCGGTGCAGAGCAGTTGCGACCTCATGTGCAAATCCTTTCGGACATCGCCGACACTTATTTGATGGCTTACCCGAATGCGGGCCTGCCCAACGACCTCGGCGAATATGACGAGGTCCCTGAAACGACGGCGGGCCTCACCAAGGTCTGGGCCGACAATGGCCGTGTGAATGCGCTCGGCGGATGTTGCGGCTCAACGCCTGCTCATATCGCTGCCATGGCGAAGGCCGTGACCGGTATCGCGCCCCGCCAGGTGCCCGAGGTCGCGCCGGACATGCACCTCGCCGGTCTCGAACCCTTTACGATTGCTGCCTGATGAGTGACCTTACCACTGCCCGCTTCGTCAACATCGGCGAACGCACCAATGTGACCGGTTCGGCTCGGTTCAAGAAGCTCATCCTTGGCGACGATTATGAAACCGCAGTCGAGGTCGCGCGCGACCAGGTCGAGAACGGCGCGCAGATCATCGACGTCAACATGGACGAAGGCCTCCTCGACGCCGAAAAGGCGATGACCACCTTCCTCAAGCTGATTGCCGCCGAGCCCGACATCGCGCGCGTCCCGGTGATGATCGACAGTTCCAAATGGGATGTCATAGAGGCGGGGCTGAAATGCGTGTCCGGCAAGCCGATCGTCAATTCGATCAGCATGAAGGAAGGCGAGGAGCAGTTCCTCGATCACGCGCGCAAGTGCATGGATTACGGCGCCGCCGTGGTGGTCATGGCCTTCGACGAGACGGGGCAGGCCGACACGAAGGACCGCAAGGTCGAAATCTGCAGCCGCGCCTACGACCTGCTCACCGGCATCGGCTTCCCGCCCGAAGACATCATCTTCGACCCCAATATCTTCGCCGTGGCGACTGGTATCGAGGAGCATGACCGCTACGGTCTAGACTTCATCGAGGCGGTGCGCGAAATCAAGCAGCGCTGCCCGCTCGCCAAGACTTCGGGCGGCCTCTCCAATCTCAGCTTCAGTTTCCGCGGCAACGAGACCGTGCGCCGCGCTATGCATTCGGTGTTCCTGTTCCATGCCATTCCGGCGGGGCTCGACATGGCCATCGTGAACGCGGGCCAGCTCGACGTCTACGACCAGATCGACCCCAAATTGCGTGAGGCGTGCGAGGACGTCATCCTCATGCGCCGTCCGGACGCGACGGAACGGTTGATCGAACTCGCCGAGAGCTATCGCGGCAAGAGCGCGGCGGACGAGAAGGCCGCCGAGGAATGGCGCGGCTGGCCGGTCCAGCGGCGGCTCGAGCATGCGCTGGTCAAGGGCATCGACGCGCATGTGGTCGAGGACACCGAAGAAGCGCGTGAACTGGTCGCGGCCTCGGGCGGACGGCCCATCGAGGTCATCGAAGGCCCGCTGATGGACGGCATGAATGTCGTCGGCGACCTCTTCGGCAGCGGCAAGATGTTCCTGCCGCAGGTGGTGAAATCGGCGCGCGTGATGAAGAAGGCGGTTGCCCACCTCATCCCTTTCATCGAGGCGGAGAAGGAAGAGGGCGCGAAAGCCAAGGGCGTGATCGTCATGGCGACGGTGAAGGGCGACGTCCACGATATCGGCAAGAACATCGTCGGCGTGGTGCTCCAGTGCAATGGCTATGAGGTGGTCGACCTTGGCGTCATGGTGCCATGGGCGAAAATCCTCGAAACCGCGCGCGAGGTGAAGGCGGATATGATCGGCCTCTCCGGCCTCATCACGCCTTCACTGGACGAGATGGTGACCGTGGCCGAGGAAATGCAGGCGGCGGGCATGGATTTGCCGCTGCTCATCGGCGGGGCGACCACCAGCAAGGTCCACACTGCGCTGCGCATTGACAAGGCCTATGACGGGCCGGTCATCCATGTGCTCGACGCGAGCCGCGCGGTGGGCGTCGCGAGCCGCCTCTTGTCCGACACGCAGCGCGACGAGTTCGTCGAGAGCACTGCTGCGGACTATGTGAAAGTGCGCGAGGCCCGCGAGGGCAAGGCGCAGAGCGTGCTCCTCAGCCTCGAAGAAGCGCGCGCGAATTTCTTCGACGCCTATCTTTCCGACAAAGCCGCGCCGCCGCTCAAGCCCGGCGTGCATGCCTTCGACGATTGGTCGCTTGCCGACCTGCGCGACTATATCGACTGGACACCCTTTTTCCGCGCTTGGGAATTGCACGGCACCTATCCGAAAATCCTCGACGACGAGGTGGTGGGCGAGACCGCGCGCCAGCTGAAGGCCGATGCCGACGCGATGCTCGACCGCATTATCGAGGGCAAGTGGCTGACCGCGCGCGGTGTCGCAGGCTTCTGGCCCTGCGCGCGCGACGGCGACGATGTCACTATCCACGCAGGCGACGGCGAGACGCACACGGTCCTGCCCTTCCTGCGCCAGCAGGTAAAAAAGAGCCGCGAGCGCGCGAACATGTGCCTTGCCGACTTCATCGACCCGGCGGGCGACTGGATTGGCGGGTTTGCCGTCGGCATCCACGGCATCGAACCGCATTCCAAGCGTTTCCTCGAGGACAAGGATGACTATTCGGACATCCTCCTCAAAGCACTCGCCGACCGTTTTGCGGAAGCCTTCGCCGAGCGCCTTCACCAGCACGTCCGCACCGATCTCTGGGGCTATGCGCCGCAGGAACAGCTGACCAACGAAGCGCTGATCAAGGAAGAATATCGCGGCATTCGCCCGGCCCCCGGCTATCCGGCCTGCCCCGACCACAGCCTCAAACCCATTCTTTTCGACCTGCTCGATGTCGAGGCGAACGCCGGCCTGACGCTGACCGAGAATTTCGCGATGTGGCCTACAGCGGCTGTCAGCGGCTTCTATTTCGGCCATCCGGAAGCGGAATATTTCGGCGTCGCGCGCATCGGGCGCGGCCAGCTGGAAGATTACGCCAAGCGGCGCGGTGTGGATATCGCCACGGCAGAGCGCTGGCTGAGGCCCAATCTGGATTGACCCGGCGGGCATAGTCGCGCAGGGCATTTCCCGTCGGCTGCGGAAGCGATTCTGCGGCAGGCGCGCACGGGAGAGCCTGTGCGGGGACACCCCGCGCAGCGCCGAAGGAGCAACCGCCCCGGAAACTCTCAGGCACTTGGGACCGTGCGCTGCCATCGACACTCTGGAAAGCGTCGCCCGTCCGGGCGACCACCGAAGGGGTAAGCGTGCCCATCTGCACGCCAGTCTCTCAGGTTTCCCGACAGAGGGGGCATGGGTTGGTTTGGCGCGTCGGCAGGCGCGCTCCCATGCTTTTGAAGGACGGGACTTGAGCGAAGAAAACGAAACCATCGATGAAGTGCAGACGCTGCCGCTGGATGCCTGGCATCGTCGCAAGGGCGCCCGCATGGTGCCCTTCGCGGGCTATGAAATGCCCATCCAGTACGAAGGCATCGTCGCCGAGCACAACTGGACGCGCGAGCAGGCGGGCCTGTTCGATGTCAGCCACATGGGCCAGCTCATGGTCACGGGCGAGAACGCTGCCGAGGAACTCGAAAAGCTCCTGCCCGGCGCCATCGCTTCGCTGAAACCGGGCCGCACGCGCTACTCGCTGTTGATGGCCGAAGATGGCGGCATTCTCGACGACCTGATGGTCACCAACGCCACGCCGTGGATCGAAGGCGACGAAGAGGAAGGTACCGAAGGCCATTGGGGCGAGCAGGCTTTTTACCTTGTCGTCAATGGCGCGATGAAGTGGGACGATATCGCCCATCTTCGCGAACATCTCGATGACGATGTGACGCTCACCCACATGGAGGACCATGCGCTGGTGGCTCTGCAGGGGCCGAATGCCGCGACCGCGCTCAACCGCGTGATGCGCAATGTCATCGACGACCTGGTGTTCATGGATTCGGTCTGCCACGATTTCGGCGAATGGCCGCTGCGCATCACCCGCTCGGGCTATACCGGCGAGGACGGCTTCGAGATCTCGATCCCTGCCGAGCATGCCGAAAGCCTTTGCAACCGTCTTTGCGCCGAAATCGAGGTGCGCCCCATCGGCCTCGGCGCGCGTGACAGCCTGCGCCTCGAAGCGGGCCTGCCTCTTTACGGTCACGACATCACCGAAGAGACCGACCCGGTCTCCGCCGACCTGCTTTTCGCGCTGACCAAGAAGCGCCGCGAGGAAGGCGGCTGGATGGGGCACGAGGCGGTCGCCAAGGTCCTCGCCGAGGGGCCTGCGCAAAAGCGTGTCGGCCTCGAAATCGAAGGCCGCATGCCCGCCCGCGAAGGCGCGCTCGTCTATTCTGGCGACAAGCAGGTCGGCCGCGTGACCAGCGGCGGCTTTTCGCCCACGCTCCAGCGCCCGATTGCCATGGCCTATATCGACACCGCCCTCACCGAAGAGGGAACCGAACTCGAAGTCGAGGTTCGTAAGAAGAGACTGCCCGCGAAGGTTGCATCGATGCCCTTCGTCCCCAACCGCTACTACAGAGGGAAATGACCTGATGGCCCGCTATTTCACCGATGAACACGAATGGATCGACCTCGAAGGCGACACCGCCACGGTCGGCATCACCGATTTCGCGCAAGGCCAGCTGGGAGACATCGTCTTCGTCGAACTGCCCGAGGTCGGCACCATGGTCGAAAAGGGCAAGGACGCAGCTGTGGTCGAGAGCGTCAAGGCGGCGAGCGACGTCTACGCGCCGCTGTCGGGCGAGGTAGTCGAGGTGAACGATGGGCTGGAAGACGATCCGGCGCTGGTCAATTCCTCGCCCGAGGAAGACGGCTGGTTCTTCAAGATGACCGTGTCCGACAAGTCCGAACTTGAAGGGCTGATGGACGACAAGGCCTACAAGAGCTTCTGCGACGGGCTCTAATTCCCATCCTTGCTCCGCAACACGGGGCCTACGAGGTTGTAAATGCGCTATTTGCCGCTGACTGATGCCGACCGTTCGGCGATGCTTGAGAAAATCGGTGCGCCTGATGTGGACGCGCTTTTTGTCGATGTGCCCGAGGAGGCGCGGCTTTCCGGTCCCATCGAGGGCCTGCCGATGCATGCCAGCGAAATGGCTGTGGAAAAGCATATGCGCCGTCTGTCGAAGAAGAATCTCGCGGCAGCCGATGCGGCCTTCTTCCTCGGGGCAGGGGCCTATCGCCACCATGTGCCGGCATCCGTCGACCACATCATCCAGCGCGGCGAGTTCCTGACCGCCTATACGCCCTACCAGCCCGAAATCGCGCAGGGCACGCTGCAGATGCTGTTCGAGTTCCAGAGCCAGGTCGCACATCTCTATGGCTGCGCGGTGGCCAATGCGAGCATGTACGATGGCTCGACCGCCTGCTGGGAAGCGGTGGCGATGGCGAGCCGCATTGCTCGGGGCAAAAAGCGCAAGGTCGTGCTCTCGGGCGCGCTGCACCCGCATTACGCCGAGGTCGTGAAGACCATGGCGAAGTTCACCGATGACGAGATTGCGCACGCCAAGCCCGCGATGCAGGCCGCGCCGGACACGGACGGACTTATCTCCCGTATCGATGGGGACACGAGCTGCGTCGTGGTGCAATATCCCGACATCCTCGGCCGCGTGACCGACCTCCAGCCGATTGCCGATGCTGCGCATGAAAAGGGCGCGCTGCTAATCGTGGTCAACACCGAGCCAGTGGCTTTGGGCGCGATCAAGTCGCCCGGCGAAATGGGCGCGGATATCGTCGTGGGCGAGGGCCAGTCGATTGGCGTCGGCCTGCAGTTCGGCGGCCCCTATCTCGGCCTCTTCGCGGTGCGCGACCCCAAGCATGTCCGCATGATGCCCGGGCGCCTCTGCGGCGAAACGCAGGATGCCGAGGGCAAGCGCGGCTACGTTCTGACGCTCTCGACCCGCGAGCAGCATATCCGCCGCGAGAAGGCGACCTCGAACATCTGCACCAACTCCGGCCTCTGCGCGCTGGCGTTCAGCGTCCACATGACGCTGCTGGGCGAAAAGGGCCTGCGCCAACTTGCCGCCGAGAACCATCGCCTTGCGTGCCTCGCCGCCGACAAGCTGGCCGAAGTGCCGGGTGTCTCGGTACTCAACGACAGCTTCTTCAACGAATTCACCATCCGTATCGGAACCGATGCCCGCGCGATTGTGCGCGGCCTCGCCAAGGACAATGTCCTCGCCGGCGTCTCGCTCGGTCGCCTCTTCCCGCAGCACGAAGAACTGGCCGACGGCCTCATCGTCGCGGTCACTGAAACCACCACGGAGGAGGACATCGAAACCCTCGTCTCCGCGCTGAAGGAGGTGCTGGCATGAGCACTCCCAACCAGTCCGGCTGGAAGCCCGGCAGCCCCGTTCAGGACCACAATGCGATGAGCGGCCCCGACACCGTCACCGGCAATCGCGCGCTGATGCTCGAGGAACCGCTGATTTTCGAAATCGGCACCACCGATACGACCGGCGTGGATCTGCCCGAACCGGCGGGCGGCGCGAACCGCCTCGGCGGGCTCGACCGCAGCGAGAGCATCGGCCTTCCCGGTCTCTCCGAACCGGAAACGGTGCGTCACTACACGCGCCTTTCTCGCCAGAACTACGCCATCGACCTCGGCCTCTTCCCGCTCGGCTCATGCACGATGAAGCACAATCCGCGCCTCAACGAGAAGGTCGCGCGGATGCCCGGTTTTGCCGACGTGCACCCGCTCCAGCCGGTCGACACGGTGAAGGGCGGTCTCGAGGTCATCAACGAGCTGGCCAACTGGCTCATCGACCTCACCGGCATGCATGGCGTCGCGATGAGCCCCAAGGCGGGCGCGCATGGCGAGCTTTGCGGCATCCTCTGCATCCGCGCTGCTCTGGAAGCTCGGGGCGATGCGCGCGAGGTCATCCTCGTTCCCGAAAGCGCGCATGGCACCAATCCTGCCACTGCCGCCTTCGCCGGGTACAAGATCGAGGATATCCCCGCCAATAGCGATGGCCGCGTGGACCTCGATGCCCTGAAGAGCCGTCTCGGCCCCGATGTTGCCGGTGTGATGATCACCAACCCCTCGACGCTCGGCCTGTTCGAGCGCGACCTCAAGGCCATCTCCGATGCGGTCCACGAGGCGGGCGGCTTCGTTTATTGCGACGGCGCGAATTTCAACGCTATCGTCGGCAAGGTACGCCCGGGCGACCTCGGCGTCGATGCGATGCATATCAACCTCCACAAGACCTTTTCCACCCCGCATGGCGGCGGCGGTCCGGGTTCGGGGCCGGTGGTCCTCTCCGAAGCGCTCGCGCCCTATGGCCCGCTCCCTTACGTGGTGCGCGGCAAGGATGGCGAGGTGCACCTCGTCGAGGAAGAGAACGCCGACGAGTTCGAGCACACCAAGGCCTTCGGCCGCATGACCGCCTTCCACGGCCAGATGGGTATGTTCACCCGCGCGCTGGCCTATATCCTCAGCCACGGTGCGGATGGATTGCGGCAGGTGGCAGAGGACGCCGTGCTCAACGCCAATTACATCCTGCGCAGCCTCGAAGACGTGCTCGACGCGCCCTTCGGACACAGCGGCCCCTGCATGCACGAGGCGCTGTTCAGCGATAAGGGTTTTGCCGAGGATATCTCGACGCTCGACCTCGCCAAGGCGCTGATCGACGAGGGCTATCACCCGATGACCATGTACTTCCCGCTCGTGGTGCATGGCGCGATGCTGGTGGAACCGACCGAGACCGAAAGCAAGGCGACGCTCGACCAGTTCATCACCGCGCTTCGCAGCGTGGCCGAACGGGCGCGGGCGGGCGACGAGGCACTCAAGACCGCGCCGCATTACGCACCGCGCCGCCGTCTCGACGAGACTTTGGCAGCGCGGAAACCGATCCTCGCCTGGGAGGAGCCTAATCCCCCCGCCGGCACGCCGACAATGAGCGAGCAGGGCGGGCGTTGAGCGCCCTCGCGCGGTCATGAGGATTATCTTCAGCCGCAAGGGCTTCGACAGCGCGGCAGGCGGCGGGCCTTCGCCGATCGTGGACGACAGGCCGCTTAGCCTGCCCATCCCGGCGGGAGTGGCCTCGGGCACGAGTTATGGCGACCTTGGACTGGGCGAGCATGCCTCCAAGGCCAGTCGCGGCAAGCTGGGTCCGGACGACCTCTGCCACCACGATCCGATGTTTTTGGACGATGGCACCTGCATTTTCGGACAGGTCGGGGCGGCCCAAACACATCTCGCCAACCAGGGCGTGGGTCTGGGCGATGTTTTCCTCTTCTTCGGTCTTTTTCGCGAGGAGGAAACGTGCGAGCCACACCACCGCATCTTCGGCTTTCTCGAAGTAAAGCGGATGGTGCATTTGGGGGAATCCGACGAGGCTGACCGACGCGAATTCTCGGATGTGCACCATCCGCATGCGCTTGAAATGCACGGCTCCAATGACTGTCTCTATGTCGGATCTGGTGCCACTGCGAACAGCGCCAGCGATACGCTACGCCTGACGGTTCCGGGTGGACCTCCCAGCCTCTGGAACCACCCCGAATGGCTCCGCAAAGGCGGCCTCAGCTACCACGACCGCGACGACCGGTGGCTGCGTGGCGGGCGGCTCAGGAGCGTTGCGCGGGGGCAGGAATTCGTCGCCGATATCGGCCGACGACAAGCCCCCCGCCGCTGGCTGGCGCAAGTCCTGAGCGAATTGGGCTAAGAATTCAGAATTAATGCAGATTTGGGTACAAGACTCGTAAGGAAACGCGGGTTACATGGACCTCGGTATCGCGGTGCTGCCCCGAGCCTTTCGGCCAGTCGCCCTATTGGCGGCGTCGCGATACCACTTCCCTAAAAAATCAGAGCGTCTTGATGACCGCCGAAAAGTCGAGCCCGCCGTTTTTCTCGGCGAAGGCTTCGTAGATTTCTGTCGCGTGCTGCCCCAGCGCGGTCTTCGCATTGACGCTGCCCGCCGCTTCCATCGCGAGGCGCAAGTCCTTGAGCATCAGCGCGGTGGCGAAGCCGCCCGCATAGCCATTGTCGGCGGGGCTTTCGACGCCCACTCCGGGCATCGGCGTGTAGGCGTTGAGCGGCCAGCAATAGCCCGAGGACTGGCTCGAAATCTCGTAGAACTTCTGCGGGTCGAGGCCGAGCTTTTCGGCCATCGTCATCGCCTCGGTGGTACCGATCATCGTGATGGCGAGCAGCATGTTGTTGCAGATCTTGGCCGTCTGGCCTGCACCAGCGTCACCAGCGTGGATGACCGCCTTGCCCATGGCCTGGAGAATCTCTTCAGCGCGCTTGAAAGCCTTGTCGGTTCCGCCGACCATGAAGGTGAGCGTGCCGCCATTGGCCGCCGCAATCCCGCCCGAAACGGGGGCGTCGACCATGTCGTATCCAGCCGCCTCGGCCTTGGCGATAACGTCCTTGGCGGTGGCGACGTCGATGGTCGAGCAGTCGAGCAGCACCGCGCCTTCGGGTGCGTGGCTGATGACGCTGGCTTCGTAGACCGACTTCACGATGCCGCCATTGGGCAACATGGTCACCACGCCCTCGACACCTTCGACGGCTTCAGCGGCATCGGTGAAGGTCGCGCAGCCATTGTCTCGTGCCGTCGCCAGCGCTTCTTCCGAAAGGTCGAAGGCATTCACCTCATGCCCCGCCTTGACGAGGTTCGCGGCCATCCCGCCGCCCATATTGCCGAGGCCGATGAAGGCGATTTTCATGTTCTCTCTCCGCGTTTTCTTTTGCTCTTGAGGGTCGGGCTTACCGGCCCTTCCACTTGCCCTCGCGCTTTTCGACGAAGGCGGCCATGCCTTCGGCCTTGTCCTCGCTCGCGGTGAGGATCTGGAAGATGCGGCGTTCGATGATCAGGCCCTGGTCGAGGCTTGTCTCGAAAGCGGCATTGACCATTTCCTTGTTCGCGATCGCAGCCATAGGTGGCATCGCGGCAATCTGCGCGGCAGTCTTCATGGCATCCTCGAGCAAATCGTCATGCGGGACGACGCGCGCGACGAGGTTGCTGCGCTCGGCTTCCTCTGCGCCCATCATGCGGCCCGTCAGGCACATTTCCATGGCTTTCGATTTGCCGATGGCCTTGGTCAGGCGCTGCGAACCGCCCATGCCGGGAGCCACGCCGAGCTTGATTTCGGGTTGGCCGAACTTGGCGTTTTCCGAAGCGATGATGAAGTCCGCCATCATGGCAAGCTCGCACCCACCGCCCAGCGCAAAGCCGTTCACCGCGGCAATCCATGGCTTGCGGGTCTTCTTGACGATTTCGCTGGTCCAGGGCGCGAAGAAATCGTCGAGATAGAAGTCTGCCGCTTCCTTTTCGCTCATTTCCTTGATGTCGGCGCCTGCAGCAAAGGCCTTGTCGCCCGAGCCGGTGAGCACTGCGCACAGCTGGCTGCTATCGGCCTGGTAGGCGGCGAAAGCCTCGATGAGTTCGTCAAGCACCTTGCTGTTGAGCGCGTTCAAGGCTTTGGGGCGGTTGAGGGTAATCAGCGTAACCGCGTCACGCTTTTCGACGGTGATAGTTTCGAAGCTCATAGGGGTTTCCATTCCTCATCGGCGGGAAGCGGGGCGAAGATGCTGTCGAGCAGTTCCTCGCTCACGCCCTCGGGCGTTGCCGGGTCCCATTTGGGGTCGTTGGTCTTGTCCACGATGACCGCGCGCACGCCTTCGGCAAAATCGGGGCGGGTCAGCACGCGGCTGGCGATGCGGTATTCCATCACCATGTTGTCGGCGAAGCTGCCGAGGTCCTTGCTCGTCGCCAGCTGGCGCAGCGCGACCTTGCAGGTCTGCGGGCTCTTGGTGCCCAGCGTGTGCAGTTCCTTGGTCGCCCATTCGTCCCCTTCGTCAGAGGCTTTTTCGAGGCTGGCGAGGATGTCTTCGTAACGGTCGGAAGCGAAGTGGCGGGCAATCTTGTCGGCATTACCCTCGATACGCGCCTTGGGCGGCGTGCCCACGGGTTCGGACAGGATACCGCGGATGCGGTCGGGCTTCTCGATGATGCGCGCCTTCACATCGGCGAGCATGTCGCTCGGCACATAATGCGTGGCGATGCCTGCCCAGAGGCACTCCGCCCCATCGAGCCGCGCGCCCGTCAGCGCGAGGAACTGTCCGAGCCGTCCGCCGAGCCGCGAGAGGTGCCAGCCGCCCCCCACATCGGGGAAGAGGCCGATGCCGGTTTCGGGCATGGCGAAGCGCGTGTTCTCGGTCGCGACGCGGTAGGTGCACGGCAAAGCAATGCCCACGCCGCCGCCCATGGTGATGCCGTCCATGAAGGCCACGATCGGCTTGTCATAGGTCATCATCTGGTGGTTGAGCTGGTACTCGTCGTGGAAGAACTTGCGGCCACTCTCGCCGCCGTCGTTCAATGCGGAGTGGCGCAGCAGGTTGATATCGCCGCCGGCGCAGAACCCGCGTCCTTCCGAATGATCAAGGATCACGGCCTCAATGGTATCGTCCTTCGCCCATTCGGTGAGTGCCGCGCTCATCGCATGGCACATGTCGAGCGTTAACGCGTGCAGCGCCTTGGGACGGTTCAGGGAGATATGGCCGACGCGGCCATGGGTGTGGATGTTTACGTCTTCGGTCATGGCAAGGCTCACTGGCGCAGGAGGTCGCGGCCCACGATCATGCGCATGACCTGGTTGGTGCCTTCGAGGATCGAATGCACGCGCAAGTCGCGCCAGAACCGCTCGATGGGATATTCGCGCAAATATCCGTAGCCGCCGAAGAGCTGCAGCGCGTCGTTGACGATCTTGCTGCCGCTGTCGGTCGCGAGGCGCTTGGCCATGGCGGAGAACTTGCTCTTGTCGGGCGCGCCGTCGGTGACCTTGGCCGCCGCGAGATAGAGCAGCGCGCGGGCCGCCTCGAGGTCGGTCGCCATGTCGGCGAGCATGAACTGCGTATTCTGGAAGTCGGCGATGGGCGTGTCGAACTGCTTGCGGTCCTTCGTGTATGCCACAGCCTCGTCGAGACAGCGCTGCGCCCCGCCCAATGAACAGGCACCGATGTTGAGGCGGCCACCGTCGAGGCCCATCATCGCGAAACGGAAACCTTCGCCTTCATCGCCGACACGGTTGGCGACGGGGACGCGGGCATCCTCGAAGATGACCTGCGCGGTGGGCGAGGCATTCCAGCCGAGCTTCTTCTCGGGCTTGCCGAAGGAAATGCCGGGCGTGTCCTTGTCGATGACGAGGCAGGTGATGCCCTTGGTCTTGTGGTCGCTGGTGCGGACCATCGTGACATAGACATCGTTGAAGCCGCCGCCCGAAATGAACTGCTTGGTGCCGTTCAGGACATAGTGGTCGCCGTCGAGCTTCGCCGAGGTTTTCAGCCCTGCCGCGTCCGAGCCGCTGCCCGGTTCGGTCAGCGCATAGCTGGCGATCTTTTCCATGGTGACGAGGTCGGGAAGGTATTTCTCCTTCACCTCCGCGCCGCCGAACTGGTCGATCATCCATGCGGCCATGTTGTGGATCGAGATATAGGCGCTGGTCGCCGGACAGCCATAGGCCATGGCTTCCATGATGAGCGCTGCTTCCAGTCGTCCGAGGCCGATGCCGCCGCTTTCTTCGGAAACGTAAATCGCCCCGAAGCCGAGCTCGGCGCTCTGCTTGATGACGTCGCGCGGGAAATGCGACTTCTCGTCCCATTCCGCAGCGTGCGGCGTGATGTTGTCGGCGGTGAAGCGCTGCGCCATTTCCTGGATCTGCAGCTGCTCTTCGGTGAGCTGGAATTGTCCTGCATTCGTAGTCATGTCGCGCGCTCTAGCCCCCCCGTTGCCGCAAGGGAAGGGGGCCGAGCGGCTTATCGGGAAGGATTGCAGGAGCGATGATTTGCGCTTTCCATTCCTTGCCAAGGTGACCGTGTGAAGCGTAGCAAGATTGCGGCGGGCATTTCGCTCGCGCGATGGAGTATCAGTCATGACGAAGAATATGGGATCGCTCGACAAGGCCTTGAGGCTGATTGCGGCCGCCGTTCTCGTGGCGTTGGCGCTCACGGGGTCGATTACCGGTACGTTTGCCGTGGTGGCCTATGTGGTTGCCGCCATATTCGTCGTGACCAGCCTGGTCTCTGTTTGCCCGGCCTATCTGCCCTTCGGTATCAGCACCAGAAGCTAGCCGCGGACCAGCGCTTCGGCTTCGATTTCGACCCGCCATTCGCGGCGGCAAAGCCAGCGCGCGCCGACCATCGTTGCGGCTGGCCGGGCCTCGCCGAAAAAGCGCGCGTGGACTTCGCCTACGGCTTCCTGATCGTCGAAGTCGGTCAGGAACATGCGGGTGCGCACGACGTCGGCTGCCGTTCCGCCCAATTCCTCGATGGCGCGCAGGATGAGGGTGCAGCAGCGCGTCGCCTGAGCAGCGGCATCACCTTTTGTGGAAGAGCCGTCATCCTCGACCGGGCCGGTGCCGGCGACGATGATGCGATTGCCTTCGCGCACCGCGCGGGCAAAACCGAAGCGCGCCTCGAAGGGGGAGCCGGTGAAGGCGCGGGTGGAAACGCTCACCCGCAATATATCCGGGTGATGAGGCCTTGCTCGTCGTAGATGACGTTCACACGGTCCTCGCGGTAATCCATGGTGAAGACGCTGTCGGGCGCGCCCCAGCGCAGGCGGCGGGCGTCGGTCATGTCGAGCACGCTGTTGCCGATGGAGGAGCTCGCCTTGCGCCCGATGAATTGCTGCGCCTCGGTGGCGTTGCAGGCTGCGGGCGGCGCGTCGGGCGCTTCGATGCCGCCGGTGGGCGGGGAAGAGGTCATGCAGGCCGCTGCAGAAAGGGCGAGGGGGAGGGCGGCAAAGCGCATCATGCCTGACACCGGACGAGGTCGAAAGGTTCGAACTGCTCGCCATCGCCGGCGGACGAGGTGAGCGTCTGCCCGTCATCGGAAAGCGCGTAGGCGCGGGCTGTCTCGGCGGTTTCTCCTTCCCCGCTGACCGTCATGGCCACGCGAATGGTCGACGGGCCATCGATCGCGACAGAGGTGACTTCGCCGGTTGATTCGTGGAAGCGGATGCGATCGCCCGCGATCTCGAGGCGCATGTCGGAACGGCTGGAGCAATCTTCTGCCGAGGCATCCCAGCTGCCGTGAAAGCGATCCGGAATGCGGTTTTCTTCTACCACATCGGGCAGCGGCTCCGCGCCGTCGCCGATCCCGCCATCGGGTTCGACGGGTATCATCGTCTCTTCGGCCTCGGGCCGGTCCTCGATGGGTTCGGCGCAGGCGGAAAGCGCGAGCAGGGCGAAGGGAAGGGCGGAGCCGAGGAGGGTGAGCTGTTTCATGCCCCTTCCAACGCTCCGCCCGACATTCTTATCCCATGGTCGGAATGACGAAGGCGTTCGACCCGTCACCGCCGCCGTCGGGCCAGCGTTGGGTGACCTTCTTGGTCTTGGTCCAGAAGCGCAGGCCTTCCATGCCGTACTGGTCGATGTCGCCAAAGCCCGAGCGCTTCCAGCCGCCGAAGCTGTGATAGCTTACGGGCACAGGAATGGGCACGTTGATGCCGACCATGCCGACGTTTACGCGGCTCGCGAATTCGCGCGCGGCGTGGCCGTTGCGGGTGAAGATGGCGACGCCATTGCCGTACTGGTGCTCGCTCGGCAGCTTGACCGCTTCCTCGAAGTCCTTGGCGCGCACGATCTGGAGCACGGGGCCGAAGATTTCTTCCTTGTAGCTGTCCATGTCGGTGGTGACGTGATCGAGCAGCGTCGGGCCGACAAAGAAGCCGTCCTCATAGCCCTGCAAAGTGAAACCGCGACCGTCGATCACGACTTCGGCGCCTTCCTTCTCGGCCGTATCGATCCAGCCTTCGACGCGCACCTTGTGCTCGGGCGTGACGACGGGGCCGTAATGCGCGTCCTTGTCAGTCGAGACGCCGACGCGCAGCGCGTTGATGGCGGGGATGAGCTTGTCGCGCAGGCGGTTGGCGGTGTCCTCGCCCACGGGGACCACGACGGGCAGCGCCATGCAACGCTCGCCAGCCGAACCGAAGGCCGCGCCCGCAAGGTCGTTTACCACCTGGTCGAGATCAGCGTCGGGCATAACAATGCCGTGATTCTTCGCGCCGCCGAAGGCCTGCACGCGCTTCGCATTCGCCGACCCGCGCGAATAGATATACTGCGCGATGTCCGAGGAACCGACGAAGCTGATCGCAGGGATGTCGGGATGGTCGAGGATGGCGTCGACCATTTCCTTGTCGCCATGGACGACCTGCAACAGGCCCTCGGGCGCGCCCGCTTCGAGAAACAGTTCGGCGAGGCGGACCGGAACGCTCGGATCGCGCTCGGAAGGCTTGAGGATGAAGGCATTACCCGCCGCAATCGCCATGCCGAACATCCACATCGGGATCATCGCGGGGAAGTTGAACGGGGTGATGCCTGCACCGATGCCGAGCGGCTGGCGCATCGAATAGACGTCGATGCCCGGACCCGCGCCCTGCGTGTACTCGCCCTTGAGCGCCTGCGGGATGCCGCAAGCGAATTCGATGACTTCGAGCCCTCGCTGCACGTCGCCATGCGCGTCGTCGACGACCTTGCCGTGCTCGCTCGACAGCAGCTCGGCGAGCTCTTGCTTGTGCGTTTCGACCAGCTCCTTGAAGGCGAACATGATGCGGGCGCGGCGCTGCGGATTGGTCGCGGCCCATTCGGGCTGGACCTTCTTGGCGTTGTCGACAGCCCGCTGCAGCAGCGCGGCATCGCCCAGCGCGACTTCGGCCTGAACCTCGCCCGTCGACGGGTTCCAGATCTTGTGGGTGCGAGTGGCGGAACCTGCGGCTCCGCCCCCCGAGAAATTAGCGATGAAATGGTCAACCTGACGCATGGGGGAATCCTCTCTTTTCTTGCCAACGGCCTTGGCAAGCGAGAGGTCCAAAATCAACCGGTTTCAGATGAAACCTTTGCTCGATGCGTCAGCCGACTTGCGCCATCAACTGCGCACACAGGATGGCGCCATAGGTCCCCAGCGCATAGCCCAGCACCGCCAGCAGCACGCCGACCGGCGCAAGGGCGGGGTGGAACGCGCCCGCCACGACCGGAGCCGAAGCTGCACCGCCGACATTGGCCTTGCTCCCCACCGCGACGAAGAAGAACGGCGCTTTGATAATCTTGGCGACCACCAGCAGCAGCACGATGTGGAACAGCATCCAGATCGCGCCGATGGCCATGAAAGCGGGCGCGTCCATGATCTTCGTCACGTCCATCCGGGTGCCGATGATGGCGACCAGCAGGAAGATGAAGAGGACGCCGAACTTGCTCGCACCAACGCCTTCCAGTTCGCGCGCGCGGGTGAAGCTGGCGATGAGCCCGGCCGTGGTCGAAATGACGACGACCCAGAAGAAGCTGCTCGCAAGCGTCGCATCCTCGCCCTGCAAATCGGCGAAGAACCCGCCGAGCCATCCGCCGAGCAAATGCGACAGGCCCACCACGGCAAAGGCAACACCGAACAAAAGGACATAGTCGTTCGCCTTCGCGACGCGTTCGATGCTGTCGGAATAGTCCTGCATCGTTTCCTGCAACCGCGTGATGGAGGAACTGTCCGCGCCCAGCCACTTGTCGACCTTCTCATGCGCGCCAGCACCATAGAGCAGGAAAATCATCCAGATTTCGGCGACGATGATGTCCACCGCGAGCAGGGCTGAGAAGCCCTCGATGGGATATTGGTAGACCTCAAGCATGGCGGTCTGGTTCGCGCCGCCGCCAATCCAGCTGCCCGCCAGCGTGGCAAGCCCGCGCCATGCTGCGCTATTGCCTTCACCGATGATGGAAGGGTCGAACTGCGCGACAATCCACAGCGCGAGCGGGCCGCCGAGGATGATGCCCACCGTCGCGGTCAGGAACATGATGATGGCCTTGTTGCCGAGGCCGAGGATACCCTTGATGTCGATGCTCAGCGTCATCAGGAACAGCGCGGCGGGCAGGAAATAGTCCTTGGCAATCGGCCACAGCTGGCTTTCCGACGTGTCGATGAGCCCGCTCGTCACGAAGAGCGAGGGCACGAGATAACAGACGAGGATGATGGGGACGAAAACGTAGAACCGCTTCCAGCCCGGCCGGTCGCGCGTTGCGAAGACGAAGGCCAGAAGTGCAGCCAGCAGGCCGAGAATGATACGATCGTCGCTAATCATGGGTAGTGCGTCCCGCTCCCGATTGGTCCCTTGGGAAATGGCCTAGCGGCGTTTGCTGCGAAAAACCATGTTGACCGGCAAACCGGCCACAGGCACATCGCACTGCTCGGGCGAGCGGGTGTAGCTCAATGGTAGAGCAGCAGCTTCCCAAGCTGACGACGAGGGTTCGATTCCCTTCACCCGCTCCAGAATAATTGTGCGCTACCGCGCTTCGCGCTATTCGGGCGCGAGGGAGGCTACCAACGCACATGAAACTCTTTACCGACCACCCCCGCTCCGTTGGCGAAACCTATGGCGAGCATTTTGCTGTGGCTTCGGGGACCGGCGCAAAGATGATTGCAGCGGGTCTCGCCTGCTGGGTTCACGCAGTCTTTCCTTTCCTGTGCAAGACAACCGGCAGCAAGGCCATCTTCGCGCTGCATAAACGCATGATCCAGGGCCGCGAAAAATATGGCGGTAAGGCCACGCAGGGCGAACAGCGCGACTGGTGCATCTAAGACCGGCCCGGACTTTCAGAACATCCCGTTGTCGTGTTCCGCAGTCGGCGGGATGAGTTGCAGCACGTCCCAATGCTCGACGACCTTGCCGTTCTCGTCGCAGCGGAAGATGTCGATGCCCGCATATTCCTCCCGCTCGCTCGACGCGGTTGCGGGCCAATCCTGATAACAGTGCAGGATGACGAAATCGCCGTCGGCGAGTTCGCGTTTGATTTCCAGGCGCTTGTCCGGATGTTCGCGCGCCATGCGCTCGAAATAGTCGATGAAGGGCTGCTTGCCGTCCCCTACCAGCGGGTTGTGCTGGACATAGCGGTCGCCTGAATAGAGCTTCATTGCCTTGGCGGGTTCGCAATCGTTGAAGGCCATCGAATAGAAGGCTTTCACATTGGCGATATTGCGCTGTCTGTCGGTCATTTCGGAGGCATTCTTATGGCTCCATCCAGCCGGAACTGGTGGCCGTTGATATAGCTGTTGCGGGCAATTTCGCAGATGAGCGAGGCGAATTCTTCCGGCTCGCCGAGGCGTTTGGGGAAGGGGACGCTGGCGTTCAATTGGTCCCACATCTGCGGGTTCCTCTCTTTCATGCCGAGCATCAGCGGTGTGGCGAAAATGCCGGGCATGACCGAATTCACGCGGATGCCGAGATCCATCAAATCGCGCGCCATCGGCAGGACGAGCCCGTTCACGCCCGCCTTGCAGCTGCCGTAGATGACCTGCCCGATCTGCCCGTCCTGCGCCGCTACGCTGGCGGTCAGTGTGATGCATCCGCGCTCGCCGTCATCGTTCAAGGGCTCGCTGTTCGCCATGCCGAGCGCCGTATGGCTGGCAATGCGGTATGAGGAAACGAGGATGCCCTCGGCCCCGAACGCGTAATCCTCGGTCGAGAGGCGTTTGTAACCGCCCGTCTCCTTGTCCCAGCCGAGCGTCTTGCCGCGCCGGCTGGTCATGGCGCAGTGGACGGTCACGCGTTCCTGCCCATGCGCCTCGCGAGCCTTGGTAAACCCGTCGACGACCGATTGCTCGTCGGTGATGTCGACCCGGGCGAACGTGCCGCCGATGGCTGCTGCGTGTTCCTCCCCAGTTTCCTCGTTGACGTCGAAAATCGTCACCTTGAGGCCAAGGTCCGCCAGCGCCTTTGCGCTCGCCTTGCCAAGCCCGCTCGCGCCGCCAGTGACGACCGCTGCCATGCCTTCGGTCAGTTCCATCCGCTTTTCTCCCCACTGTCATTTGCCTGACGCAGTGCTATCGCATGGGCCAAACCGATCCGCCAAGTGTAGAGAATCATGACCATGGAAATGTACCGTCGCCAGTTCCTGTCAGCCACCGCCATGGCCTTCGGCGGATTGTCCTTGAGCGGCTGCATGACGCCGTCATCAACGAGGACGAATTTCACAGGCTACGGGCCGCTCCTGCCCGACCCCAACGGCTTGCTCGATCTGCCGGAAGGCTTTTCCTATCGCCTGCTGTCGAGCCTCGACGACGCGATGAGCGACTGGGGCAAGGTTCCCGATCATGCCGACGGAATGGGCTGCCTGCCCTTGCCGGGCGGCGAGATCGCGCTGGTGCGCAACCATGAACTGGTTCCGGGGCAAGGGGCGGGTGCCAACCTTTCGGTCGGTTATGACAAGGCCGCGGGACAAATGGTCCTGCCGGGCGGGACGACCACTATCGTCCTCGACGTGGCCACGCTGGAAAAGAAGCGCGAGTTCCGCTCCTTCGCCGGTACGATCCGCAATTGCTCCGGAGGCGTGACACCCTGGGGCAGCTGGCTAACCTGCGAGGAATTCGTCAGCACGCCCGAACAGATCGCTCCCGACAAGCTTGGTGCCGAGCACGGGTGGACCTTCGAGATCCCTGCCAATGCGACCGGCCAGGTCAATCCTGCGCCGCTGAAGGCGATGGGCCGGTTCAACCACGAAGCAGCCTGCGTCGATCCGCGGACCGGCCTCGTCTACCAGACCGAGGACCGCGACGATTCCGTCCTCTACCGCTTTGAGCCCGAGGTGCCGGGCGACCTTGCGCAAGGCGGACAGCTGCAAGCCATGCGAATCGTCGGCCTGCCCGATACGCGCAATTGGGACATCGCGACGATGGAAGTCGGCAAGCGCTACAAGGTCGAATGGTTTCCGCTCGACAACGTTGAGGCTCCCGAGGATGATTTGCGCAAGCGCGCAGCAGCGAAAGGCGGCTCGCTCATCGCGCGCGGCGAGGGTATCCATATGGGCACGGACGAGCTCTTCGTCTGCTCGACCAGCGGCGGCGCCAGGAAGCTGGGCCAGATCTTCAAGCTCATCCCCGGACGTGGGAAGAAACCCGATGAAATCGAGCTATTCTTCGAAAGCGAAGACCCGGCACAGTTGAATTTCGGCGACAATTTGACGGTTGCCCCCAACGGGCACCTTATCGTGTGCGAGGACCAGTACACGCCGGTGGTCAACAACCGCCTGATCCTCATCACGCCTTCCGGTGAATCTCACGTCCTCGGCCATTTGCACATGCAGACGGAACTCGCGGGCGGCTGTTTCTCGCCGGACGGCAAATGGTTCTTCGTCAATGCCTATTCGCCGACCCGCACCGTCGCCATCACGGGGCCGTGGGCAGTGTGACCTGTAATCGCCTCAATCGATTACTGGGGCCGTAGGACTTCGAGAAACTCGTGCGACTGTTGCCCGTTGATAGGGCAACAGACACACGGAGATATCTAATGGCCGAACTCGGCAATAATGCGAAATCTGGTCTCGTGACCGCGCTCAACGGGGCGCTGGCAGACACGATGGCGCTCTATTTCAAGACCAAGAACTTTCACTGGCACGTCGCGGGTCCGCGCTTTCGCGACCTTCACCTCCTGTTCGACGAACAGGCCGCGCAGCTCATCGGGACCGTCGATGCCATCGGCGAACGTGTGCGCAAGAACGACGAATACACGCTCACCTCTATCGGCACGATCGCTTCCGAGACGAAGATCGAGGACCAGGACGATGTCACCATCAGCGCCGATGCGATGGTGGCCGAATTGAGGGACGATAACCGCAAGCTCCACGATCGGCTCGAAACCGTGAAGGAAGAGGCGGAAAGCGTGGGCGACAACGCGACGAGCGGCATCGTCGACGACTGGATCGACCAGGCCGAAGAGCGCATCTGGTTCCTCAACCAGACGAGCAAGTAGGCATACGAAGCGCATAGCAATTCACCCGCGTCCGGCTTTCCCGGGCGCGGGTTTGCTGTATCGGAGGATCCATGGCCGTCGTAAACATCATCGAGAACGCCAGCGATGCGGATATCGCCAGCTGGCTGGAGCAACAGTTGGCGGAGGCTTTCGCATCCCGCGAAGGGCCGGTGACCATCACCGTGCCGGGCGGCTCGACGCCGTTCCCGATCATGGCGAAGCTGTTGGAAGCCGAACTCGACTGGTCGCGGCTGGTGGTATGGCCGGGAGACGACCGCGTCGTGCCCGAGGATCACGAAGCCTCGAACACCGGCAAGCTGCGCGCGTTGTTCGAACCCAGGGGCGCTGAAGTCGTGACGCTTACCATCATGGAGCAGGTCCCGCATTTCGACCTTGCATGGCTCGGCATGGGCGCGGACGGGCACATCGCCTCGCTGTTCCCCAATACCGACCCGCAAGTGGACGAGCCGCGGCAAATCCTGCGTCTGACGCCCGACCCGCTGCCCCCCGAAGCGCCTTTCGACCGCATCAGCCTGACCATTCCCTCGCTGCTCGCCAGCGACCGGGTGGTCTTCGTTATCCGCGGCGAGGAGAAGCGCGCAATTTTTGAACAAGCGGCTGGTGGAAATAGCGATTTGCCAGTTGCGAGGTTGCTGGCAGGCGCTACACAGCCTGTCACATGCTTCACCTGATACCAGCTCCGCTGCACCGGTTTGCACTGAGGGTCGCCCACAATTTGCGGCAGCAGAAACGCCGTGCCACGGGCAAGACCCGCGACGGTGTGACCGTGGTTGGGCGCGATTTCGACGGACAGATCCTGCTCGTGCGGCACAGCTATGGCCCGAACGAGTGGTTTTTCCCGGGCGGCGGCATCGGCGATGACGAAAGCCCCGAAGAGGCGGCAATGCGCGAGCTGATGGAAGAGACCGCGTGCGAGATCACGGGGATGAAACTGGTCGGCATCATCGATGAAACCCTGTCCGGCGCGCCGCACAAGGACCACCTTTTCGAAGGCGTGGTCAGCGACATGCCCGAAGCCGACGGGCGCGAGATCGTCGACGCGCGCTTTTTCCCGACCCACTCGCTTCCCGAGCCGCTCAGCCCACGCACGCGCGAGCGGCTGAAAATGTGGCAGGCGCGCAAGAGCTAGAGCAGCGAAAGCTGCGCGTCGGGGCGCTTGGGTTCCTCCGCGCCGTCCCTTTCAAGTTTCGACAAGGTCAGTCCCATCAGCCGGATAGGCATGGGCAGGGGTAGCACTTCCTCAAGCAGTTTGCGGGACAGGGCGGCAAATTCGTCCTTGTCCGCAATCGGGCGGTCGACCGTCTTCGCGCGGCTGAAAATCTGGAAATCGGTGTATTTCATCTTGAGCGTGACCGTGCGTCCCTTCGCCTCGGCGCGCTCGATATAGCCCCAGACGATGTCGATGATGTCCTCCAGCGTCTCGCGCAGTTCGCTGCCCGATGAGAGGTCGCGGCTAAAGGTCCGCTCTCCGCCGACCGATTTGCGGATGCGGCTGGAGCGGACGGGTCGCAAGTCGATGCCTCGCGCGGCACGGTAGAGATAGTCGGCGAAGCTGCCGAAATGCGCGCGCAGCCACTCGATGTCCTTAGCCGCGAGGTCCGCGCCGGTGACGATGCCGAGCCGGTCCATCTTCTCCGCGCCTTTCGGGCCGACACCGTGAAAGCGCCGTACGGGCAATGACTGCACGAACTCCGCGCCCTGTCCGGGGCGGATGACACACATGCCGTCAGGCTTGTTCTGGTCGCTGGCGAGCTTGGCGAGAAATTTGTTGTAGCTCACACCGGCGCTTGCGGTCAGCTTCGTCTTGGCGCGGATTTCCTGCCGGATGAGCTCGGCAATCCGCGTTGCACTGCCGATGCCGAGCTTGTCTTCGGTGACATCGAGATAGGCCTCGTCGAGGCTCAGCGGTTCGACGAGATCGGTGTGGTGGTGGAAGATCGCGCGGATTTGTCGGCTCACCTCGCGATAGGCATCGAAACGGCTCTTTACGAAGATAAGCTCGGGGCATTTGCGCTTGGCGGTGACGCTGGGCATCGCGCTCTTCACGCCGAACGTGCGCGCTTCGTAGCTGGCCGCAGCGACCACGCCGCGTCCGCTCGACCCGCCGACGGCGACGGGCTTGCCCCGCAATTCCGGATTGTCGCGCTGTTCGACGCTGGCGAAGAAAGCGTCCATGTCGACATGGATGATTTTCCTCAGGCCATCGGCCTCGGCATCATCTGAATCATCGACCTCGCTCATCGCCCCTCAATAGCGAGGCGGGTTGCAAACCGGAACCTTGTGGTCCACCCGCCATTTTGTGCAGATGCGAAACGAACAGCTTGCCAGCGGTGAACGCCCGCTCCCGGGCCGCGCCCGGCGATCGAAGATCGGCGAGCGCGAGCTTATCTGGATGATGGCGCTGCTGATGGCCTGCAACGCCTTCGGCATCGATGCTATCCTTCCCGCCCTCGACGCGCTTGCGGGAGACCTCGGCGCGGCGGGCAACGACCGGCAGTTCGTGGTCGGCGCCTACCTGCTGGCAGCCGGTTTCGGCACGCTTGTGCCCGGGGCCTTTGCCGACCGCTACGGTCGCAGGCCGGTGCTGTTCGTGGCGCTCGCCTGCTATATCGTGCTCTCGCTCGCCTGCGCGGTGGCGACGACTTTCGACATTCTTGTGGGCCTGCGCGCGGCACAGGGGTTCTTCGCCGCCGGCATTATCGCCCTCCCACCCGCCATCATCCGCGACCGCGTGGGCGGCGACAAGATGGCGCGCATGATGAGCCTCATCTTCGTCATCTTCCTGCTCGTTCCCGCCGTCGCGCCCAGTATCGGGCAGGCGGTGCTCTATGCGCTGGGCGACTGGCGCTGGATATTCGGCGCGATGGCGCTCTTGGGCTGCGTAATGAGCGCATGGGTCTACTTCCGCTTGCCCGAAACGCTGCACGAGGAAGACAAGCAGGACATCCACCTGCCGACCATCACGCGCAACATGAAGAGTGCGGTGACCTTGCGCGAAACCATCGGCTACACGCTTGGCAGCGCGCTGGTGTTCGGCGGCTTGTTCGGCTTCATCAATTCCTCGCAACAGCTCATCGGCGAGGCCTTCGGCGCGGGCAACAAGTTCCCGCTCATCTTCGCCATCTGCGCCGGCTGCATGGCGCTGGCGAATTGGTCGAACAGCCGCATCGTCGAGCGTTTCGGCGCGCGCAAGGTGAGCCACGCGGCACTCTTCGCCTTCATCTTCGTTGCTGCGCTGCAGCTGTGGTTTGCCAACGACCCGGACGAAACGCTTTGGACCTTCGTCCCGCTGATGGCGGCGAATATGAGCCTGCTCGGCTTCATCGGCGCGAACTTCGGCAGCATCGCATTGCAGCCCTTCCGCCATATCGCGGGTGCGGCATCCTCCGCACAGGGCTTCCTGCGCATGACCAGCGGTGCGGCGCTAGGGGCCTTCATCGGCTACATGTACGACGGCACGGCGCGCCCGCTTGCTCTGGCGCTGCTGTGTACGGCGGTGCTCAGCCTGTTCTTCGTCCTCTTCTCCGAACGCGGCGAGCTGTTCGGCGAGAAGATGGAGGATTGATCCTCCCCGGCACGGGGAGGGGGACCGCCGAAGGCGGTGGAGGGGAATCGCCGCAAAGTGGCGCTTTGAGGAAAATCCCCTTCGTCAGCGCTGCGGGCTGCCACCTCCCCGGCACGGGGAGGCTGTCAGTCCTCGCCCGGCTCAACCACCGCCAGCACAGCCTCGACCTGCACCTGTCCGCCTGTCGCAGCGGAAAGCTCGGTCACGGTTCCGTCGAAGGGCGCGGTGAGCGCGTGTTCCATCTTCATCGCCTCGAGCACCATGAGGCGCTGGCCTGCGGTCACCTTGTCGCCCTCGGCCACATCGACCGCGATGACCTTGCCCGGCATGGGGGCGATGATCGCACCGTCGCCTGCCGCTGCGGCGCCCGAGCCGCGCGACTGGCGATCGAAAACGAAGCTCTGGCCATCGGCAAACACCACCACGCGCGCGGGGTCGACGAAGCCGGTGGCGACGTCCTCAGCCGAAGCCTGCGCAGCGGCCACCTTGCGTGTCTCGCCTTTGTGCGTAAGCGTGGCGGAAAGCACACCAGGGGCATTAAGGCGCAGGCCGAGTGGCAGGTCTTCGTGGTCCTCGGTTTCTGCCAGCGCGACAAAATCGGCAGCGGTCTGCCAGATTTCCTCATCGGCTTCGTCCGAGGATACGAGCGTGTCGAGCTTCGCCTCGATAAAGCCGGTATCGAGATTGGCGTCCTCGAAATCCTCGTCACGCAGGCAATTGGCGATGAAGGCGGCGTTGGTCTTCACCGGCCAGATTTCCACGCTCTCGGCGATCTCGGCGAGCTGGTCGATCGCCTCGGCGCGCGTTTCTCCCCAGACCACCAGCTTGGCGACCATCGGGTCGTAATAGGGCGAGATCATGTCGCCTTCCTCGACGCCGGTCTCGATACGGCCTTCCACGCCGAGGTCGAAATGGTCGAGCGGTCCGGTCGAGGGCAGGAAGCCGCCCGAAGGGTCTTCTGCATAGAGACGCGCCTCGATCGAGTGGCCGTCGATGAAGAGGTCGTCCTGCTTGAGCGGGATCGGCTCACCGCTCGCCACGCGCAGTTGCCATTCGACCAGGTCCACGCCAGTGATTTCCTCGGTCACCGGATGCTCGACCTGCAGGCGGGTATTCATCTCCATGAAGAAGATGCGGTCGGCGCGCAGGCCTTCGCTGGCGTCGGCGATGAATTCGATCGTGCCTGCGCCTTCGTAATCGACCGCTTGTGCTGCGCGCACTGCGGCGGCGCAGATTTCTTCGCGCGTCGCCTCGTCCATGCCCGGGGCGGGAGCTTCCTCGATCACCTTCTGGTGGCGGCGCTGCAATGAGCAGTCACGTTCGAACAGGTGGACGACATTGCCATGGGCATCGCCGAAGACCTGCACCTCGATATGGCGGGGCGAGGTGATCCACTTTTCCAGCAGCACTTCGTCGTTGGAGAAGCTGGCCTTCGCCTCGCGCCGACAGCTTTCGAGGCTCGCCTCGAAGTCAGCTGCCGCATCGACCTTGCGCATTCCCTTGCCGCCGCCGCCCGCGACCGCCTTGATGAGCACGGGATAGCCGATGGCGTCGGCTTCCTGCTTGAGGCGCTCGACCGACTGGTCCTCGCCCTCGTAGCCCGGCGTCACCGGCACACCGGCATCGCGCATCAGTTTTTTCGCCGCGTCCTTGAGGCCCATCGCGTCGATGCTGGAAGGCTTGGGGCCGACCCAGACGAGGCCGGCATCGATCACCGACTGCGCGAAACCGGCGTTCTCGGACAGGAAGCCATACCCCGGATGGATCGCTTCTGCGCCGGTCTGCTTTGCCGCTGCGATAATCTTCTCGCCGACCAGATAGCTCTCGGCAGCGGGCGAGGGGCCGATGTGCACTGCTTCGTCGGCTTGGCGGACATGCAGCGCCTTGGCGTCGGCATCGGAATAGACCGCAACGGTGGCGATGCCCATCTCGCGCGCAGTGCGCATGATACGGCAGGCGATTTCGCCGCGATTGGCAATCAGGAGCTTCTTAATCATCGTCCCGCAGGGCACCCTTCATCGACTGAGTATTGTATCGCGGTGATTTTCCATTCGCCCTCGAGGCGCAGGAGATTGAAGACGTCGATCCCGCAATGGCTTCGCTTGCCATCGACGTCGAAAAGATAGGGCGCCCAGACCACGGCAATCGGTCCTTTGACCAGTACTGTCGGCTCCCAATATTCCTCGTAATAATTCCCGCCGTCGACGAGGCCTTCGGTGGCCTGCTCCATCGTCCGGACGCGAAGATCAGGGCGGTCGTCGCTCTCCACGACAAAAGTGACCAGTGAGCCTTCCGCCACGACCGAATTCATCAGCACGGCATCGGCGGTGTTCAGTCCTTCGAAGAAGGTATCGACCACGGCCAGCACATCGGCGTTGCTTGAATCCTGCGCCGAGACCGGCGCTGCGATTGCGAGCGACGCGGCAATACCCAGCAGGGCGGGCCACCTGTGCATTGTCTCTCTCCGATCGTTTCTCTCAGTCGCACCCGCTAGCGCGGCAGGCGCGCAAGGTCCACTACCAGCCCGCGACGGGGCGGAAATCGTGGCGGGACCAGATAATCGGCTCTTGCGGGCCGCTGGGCCGGTTCCACACGGCCTGGAAGAAGGCGGTGGCGACATGCCACATCTTCTCTGCATCGTTGACGCGGGTGCGCGTGTCCCAGGCCTTCTGCCCGCGGGTAAGGACCTTGCGACCGATAGCGCCGTAAATGTTCGCCGCAGCCAGCACCGCCCAGCGCGAGCGGAAGGGCAGGCGTTTCGCGCCGAGACGCGCGGCATCCTCGTGCTTCTGCATCAGAGCGATCATGCGCGGCATGACGCCTGCGAGAATGAAACGGTTTTCGGGATTGGCGTGTTCGCCCGGTGTGAGACCGGCCTCTTCGAGCCATGTCGCGGGGATGTAGACCCGGCCCGCAGCGGCATCCTCCACCACGTCGCGGCTGATATTCGCAATCTGGAAGGCTAGGCCCAAGTCGTTCGCCCGGTCCAGCGTCTCGCCATCGTCGTCATGCACGCCCATGATTTTCGCCATCATGATGCCGACCGCGCCCGCAACATGGTAGGAATAGCGCAGCATGTCGTTTTCGTTTTTCGGCGCAAAACCGGTCGCGTCCATGGCGAAACCGCCGATGACATCGTTCGCCATCTCGTAAGTGAGGCCGCATTCCGACGCGACCATGCCTAGCGCATCGAAGGCGAAGTCCGCCGTCGGCTGGCCATCCAATGCGCGGCGGGTGAGGACGCGGATGGCCTGGATGCGGTCCTCGGCTTCCTTGGGCGTGCCCTGGTTGCCGAGCGGTCCGCCCTTGTCCTGGTTGTCGGCAATATCGTCGCAGCGGCGGCACCATGCGTAGAGCAGCCAGCTGCGCTCGCGCGTGGCCTTGTCGAACAGCTTGGAGGCCGCCGAGAAACTGTGCGAGCCGACCTCGATCGATTCCAGCGCCTTGTCGACGAGGAAGGCCCTGTCGCGCCCGCCGCCCGCCCGCGAAGGGGTGGGGCGCAGGTTCTGCGTGGTCAGGGGGCGGGGCTTGTCGCTCAGAGGTCGGATGCCTTCATCTGGAAGATTGGCGTATGCGGCTGATAGCTTTCCATTTTGTCCAGCAACGCACTTAACGTCTCTTCGGCCAGAATTATCCCCTGGTGTGCCGGACGCACGAAGCCGACCTCGGCCATGTGGCGGTTGAAGGCGATGAGGTGGTCGTAGAAACCGAAAGCGTTAAGCAGGCCGACGGGCTTCTGGTGATAGCCAAGCTGCGCCCAGCTTACCGCTTCCCACAGCTCGTCCATCGTGCCGACGCCGCCCGGAATGGTGACGAAACCGTCTGACAGGTCGGTGAAGTGCTGCTTGCGTTCGTGCATGCCGGAAACGGTGTAAAGCTCGGTGCAATCGTGATTGGCAACCTCGCTGTTGGCGAGCGCATCGGGAATGATGCCGATAACCTCGCCGTCCGCATCGAGCGCGCCGGATGCCACTGCGCCCATGAGGCCGAGGCGACCGCCGCCATAAACGACGCCGATGCCCCGCTCGGCAAGGCCTGCGCCCACGTCGCGCGCAAGTTCCAGATAACGCGGGTCCTCGGGAGAGGCCGAACCGCAATAGACTGCAAGACGCTTCATCCCGGCGCCCCCTCGGCCGCGCAGAGGCGGCCAGTCATCGCGCGGTAATAGGCGCTCTTTTCGGAAATGGTGCGGTTCTCCGTCACAAGTGCCTCGTCGTCCACCGGTTGGCCATCGCCATCGATGGTTTCAATGATCGTCGACTGGTTGTGGTCGGGATTGCAATTGGCCGCAATGCGCGAACGGCGGTATGCCCAACCGCCTTCCTTCGTTTTCAGGACCTCGACAAATTCGCCGGATATTGCCGGGCGGCCATTGGCCTCTCCCGGTTCGAGCGAGTTCGGGTCGAAATAGACCTTGGTGTCGTCAGGCATGGCCAGGGCGTCCATCCCGGCGGGCGCGACCGGCTGTTCAGGCAGCGCCGGTGTCGCCTCCGGCGCCTCGCACGCCGCCAGCATCAGCCCGGCGAAAAATACGGGAAAGTAGAACTTCACGAAACCAAATCCTCAACCATCAATCCGGCGGTCGCCTTGGCGCTGCCGACCACGCCGGGGATACCGGCGCCGGGGTGCGTCCCTGCACCGACGAGGTAGAAATTGTCCAGTACGTCGTCGCGATTGTGCCCGCGGAAAAAGGCGCTTTGGGTCAGAAGCGGTTCGAGGCTGAAGGCGCTGCCCTTGTGGGCGTTCAGGTCCATCGCGAAATCGCGCGGGGCGTAGTGGAACTTGGTCTTTATGCGGCCATGCAGGTCAGGGATGAGGCGGCGCTCGATCTCGTCGAGGATGCGCTTTTCCAGAACGGGTCCCATTTCTTCCCAGTCGACCGAGAGCTTGCCCATGTGGGCGACGGGGACCAGCGCGTAGAAGGTGCTCATGCCTTCGGGCGCGACGCTGGGGTCGGTGACGCTTGGGTGGTGCAGGTAGATGGAGAAATCCTGCGGCAACACGCCGTGGTCGTAAATGTCCTCGAGCAGGCCCTTGTAGCGCGGGCCGAACAAAATCATGTGGTGCGGAATGCCCGGCCAGGTGCCCTCGATGCCGAAATGGACGACGAAAAGGCTGGGCGAGAACTTCTTGCGCGACAGCGACTTCGCATAGCTTTCCCCGCGCTTGGTGCCGGCGAGCAAATCCTTGTAGCTGTGCATGATGTCGGCATTGCTGGCGACCGCATCGAAGCGCTGCTTGAATCCCGAATGGGTTTCCACCTCGCTCGCCTTGCTGCCGAGCGTGTGGATCCGCGTCACCGGGTCGCCAACGCGCATGGTACCGCCGATCCGCTCGAAATGCGTGACCATGGCGGCGATGAGGCGGTTGGTGCCGCCTTTCGCCCACCACACGCCGCCGTCCTTTTCGAGCTTGTGGATGAGCGCGTAGATGCTGCTGGTCTTCATCGGATTGCCGCCAACCAGCAGCGTGTGGAAGCTCAAGGCCTCGCGCAGTTTCTCGTTGTCGACATAGCTCGACACCATCGAATAGACGCTGCGCCAGGCCTGCTTCTTCGCGAGGGCCGGGGCGGCCTTCATCATCGACTTGAAGTCGAGGAAAGGCACATGACCGAGCTTCACATAGCCTTCCTCGTAGACGCCTTCGGCATATTCGAGGAAGCGCTGGTAGCCTGCGACATCGCCCGGATTGAGCTCGGCAATCTCGCGGAAGAGTTGCTCTTCATCGTTCGAATAATCGAAATTCGTCCCGTCGGGCCAGTTGAGGCGGTAGAAGGGCATCACCGGCATGATTTCGATGTCGTCGGCCATGTCGTGACCGGTCAGCGCCCAGAGTTCGCGCAGGCAATCGGGGTCGGTGATGACGGTCGGTCCGGCATCGAAGGTGAAGCCGTCACGCTCCCAGAAATAGGCGCGGCCGCCCGGCTTGTCGCGCGCCTCGATGACCGTGGTTGCGATGCCCGCCGATTGGAGGCGGATGGCCAGCGCGAGGCCGCCGAAGCCGGAGCCGACGACGCAGGCGGTCTTGCCCGTGGGTTCGGGCATCATCGGGCTTTCGGGCAAATCGGTGGCGCGGAAGGCGGTGTCGGGGGTGGCGGCGTTCATGGGGACTTTCCTTGGACCAGCGGTGCGCCCTTGCCAAGCAGGGCGCGGATGGCGCGAGACACAGATACGGGCGGTTTGCCGGTGAGGATGCGCATTTTGTCGAGCGGGGTGGAGCGGGCGGCGTAGAAACGGGAGATGAGGGGTTCGGGAAGGCGATAGAAGCGCTCGAACACGCGGTATCGTTCCGAAGGCTCTGCCGCCTCGAACAGCATCTTGCCGAGCAGGCGGTAATAGGCAGTGCCGCGCCAGTGGTCTTGCGCGCGGCTTTCGACGAGGTGCGGCAGCGATACGAGGTCGTTGCGCGCCGCCTCCGCAATCGCCAGCGCATTGCGGACCGCAATCGGCACGGTGTAGCTGGTCAGCGGATGGACGAAGCCTCCGCGCGCGCCTGCCAGCGCCACTCCCGGCGTCGTCAGCGAGGCACGGTAAGCTTCGAAGTCACCGCCGGTGATGACCGGCAGCACACCCGTTTCCTCGTGCACCACCTCGACCTTCCACCCCTTGGCGGTGACGTAATCCTCGATGCGTTGGCGCAAGGTCTCCGCGTCGAGTTCGGGACTGTCGGCGTAATAGGTGTCCTCGACGAAGATCTCGTCCGGATCAAGCGGCAGCAGGTATACGAAACGGTATGCGCCCGGCTGCTCGACGGTCGCATCCATGATGACCGGCCGCTCGATGCCATGTGGCGCGGCAGTGCGCAGGTGCTGGCCGAGGAAGACCTGCCAGCCGCCGGTCAGATGTTCGCTGGGCACGGCATCGCGGCAATCAACCACTGCGCGTGCGGCGATCCGTTCGCCGGATTCAAGCGTGATGCCCGAGCCGTCCAGCCCGACCACTTTAGACCCGGTCCGAATGCTCTGCTGCGGGAGTAATTTGCGCAATCCGGCATCGAAATCGCGACTGTCGAGCGAACGGTAGTTGCTGTCCAGCCGGCGCGAATGGGCGGGGAAGCGCACATCATTCCCGCCGGTCCACTCGGCCTTGGGGAAGGGCGCAAGCAGCGCGTTTCCTGCGGTGTCGAGATCGTGTTCGAACCAGCTCCAGCGATGGTTGCCGCCATAGGCCTCGCCTGCCTCGAACAGGGCGAAGGATAGCTCTGGAGCATGGCGTTGCAGCGCCAGCGCGAGAAGCCCGCCTGCTAACCCGCCACCCACGATGGCGATATCGAGGGATGACTGACCGCTCATGGATAGGTGCGATCAATAACCGCACGTCTCCAGATGGCTTGTCATCGCAGCTTCCACTTCTTCATCCAGGCGCTTGTCGAGATGTGGCGCGAAGTCGCTGTTCGCGATGGCCATGGCGGCCTCGAGCATCTTCGGTCGTGTGGCCATCAAGGCAAAGTACCATTCTTCCTCGCCAATTTGCGATCGAATGGTTTGAATCTCCTCCGGGCTCAGTTCACTAACTGCCTTGATCGCGGCTTCGCGATTGTCCTTCGACACGGTCTCGCTGTCGATCAGCGGGGTTTCGTCCTCGCTCGCCATGACCGATTGAAGGGTGTTCGACAGCGAGTGATTTGCCGCCACCGCGCCCATGAGTTTCCGGCCCAGAGGACTGGAATAGAAGTCAGCGGCCAAACGCGCCTGATCGGGCGATAATTCGACTTTCAGGATCTCGAGCATCGCCTCCCTTCGCAGCCTCAGCTCGATGATGTCGTATTCCTTGAGGATTGGCGTCATCGTATCCATCACCACACCGATTGTTCCCGGACAGGATTGCTCGAGATCGGCAAAATCGGGGTCCTGTTGGTATGCCGCGCGAATTTCGCGCAAGGTGTTCGCTTGGGCCGCTTCCAATCCGCCCGGCGGGATCATGGACTCGACGAGTGCTTCATACGAATCCTGCTCGCTAACGACAGCGGGCACGACGTCTTGGGCGAATGCGATGTGGGGTATGGCGAAGCTCAGAAGGATCGCGCTCAAGGACTGGTTCTTCATGGTGGCGACGTTATGGCCAGCGTGGGGAAAGCGCAATTGGCGGAAAGGAACGTGCGGCGGACAAATTCGTTTGCGGATGAATAACAGAGGGAAATCAGTAATGAACCGTTTCGCGCCCGTCGCCGCACTAGCCTCGTTGGGTCTATTGGCCACACCTGCATTCGCGCGGGATGCCGAAATCGAAGAGCCGGTCCGCGCCGGTCCGCCTGCAACCGTATTCGACGGAGATTTCCTCAGCGTCGGCGTGGGTGTCGGCTACAATGCGAGCTACTCGGGCAGCGATGATTACAACGTCAATGTCCTGCCGATCATCCAGGCATCGGTCTGGGGCATAGATATCAATCCGCGCCCAGCCGGCATTGCGATCGATTTCATTCCCGACCCCGACGAAGGTGTCGGTTTTTCGGCCGGGCCCATGGTCCGCCTGCGGAGCGACCGCGTCGATGCCGAAGACGTCAACGACGATATCGTCGCCGCCTATGGCGAGCTCGACAGGGCGGTGGAACTGGGCGGCAGCGTGGGCGTGAAGTTTCCCAAGGTGCTGCATCCCTACGACAGCCTGAGCGTCAATGTGGATGCCGCCTGGGACGTGGCGGGCGCGCATGGCGGAATGTACTGGAGCCCCAGCGTCACCTATTTCTCACCGCTCAGCCGGGCGACCGCAGCCTCGCTTTCGCTCAGCACGACCTTCATCGACGATGACTTCGCCGACTATTATTATTCGGTGCCGACAACCAATACGCTGCTGCCCGACGAGGATGTGCTGCCAGGTTTCCAGGCCGAGGGCGGGATGCAGAGTTACGGCGTGAACCTGCTGCTGGCACATGACCTTTCGGGCGACGTTACCGATGGCGGGTTGTCGCTGGTCGGTATCGGCGGCTGGTCGAAGCTGGTGAACGATGCCGCGGATACGCCTTTCACAAGCATTCGCGGCAATAACGACCAGTATTTCATCGCACTGGGCGTGGGCTACACTTTCTAGCGGCCAGATTTTCGGCGGATAGTTTTCGCGCAGCGCTTGGCAGCAGGTCGAACTGACCGCAGTTTCACCGCATGTCTGCAAAAACCATGCGCCCGCACCGCCGCGCCGTCATCGCTGCGCTTGTCATCACCGCCATCACGCTGGCGGTGCTGTTCGCCATGGGCCGTCCGCCTATCTGCACCTGTGGCTATGTCGCGCTGTGGTATGGCGACATCAACGCCTCGGGCAACAGCCAGCATTTGTCCGACTGGTACACCCCCAGCCACATCATCCACGGCATGCTATTCTATGCGCTGGGCTGGTTCCTGTTCAGGAAGCTGGGGCTGGGGGGCAAGCAGGCCGCGAAGTGGAGCTTCCCGCTTGCCGTGTTCATCGAGGCCGCCTGGGAAGTGCTCGAGAACACCTCGTGGATTATCGACCGCTATCGCTCGGTCACGGTCAACTGGGGTTATTCGGGCGACAGCATCATCAATTCCATGGCCGACATCGGCTGGATGAGCTTCGGTTTCTGGCTGGCACTGAAACTACCGGTGCGCGTGACGGTGGCGCTGGCGCTGATTGCGGAAATCGTCACGGCCATCGTCGTGCGCGACAACCTTACGCTCAACGTCATCATGCTGCTCTACCCGTTCGACTTCATCCGCGAATGGCAGGCAGCGGGCTGAGCATCGGCACCTGATATGAAAAGGGCGACCCGCGGGCCGCCCTTTCCTTTTCCTCAGTCTTCCGACTTGCTGGCGCCGGTCGTGCCTTCGGGCAGGACCGGGCGGCTGTTGGGCAATTCCGCATCACGGTCGCCGGTCTTCAGGTAGGTGTCGAACCAGCGCATCATGCGCAGGTTGTAGTCGTAGCGCGAGGCCGCCTTGCGATTGCCGTGGCCTTCGCCCGGATAGAGCACGAGGCGTACCGGCACGTCGGGCTTGCGGACCTTCATCGAGCGGTAGAGCTCGTAGCTCTGGCCCGGGTCGACGCGGGTGTCTTCTGCACCATGCAGGATCAGCAGCGGCGTATTGGCCTTGTCGACATGGTAGATGGGGCTGACTTCGAGCATCTTCTGCCAGTCGTCCCACGGCCATGCATTGCTGTGCACATTGTACATTTCATACGGGATGTCGGTGGTGCCGAATTTCGAAATCTGGTTCGAAATGCCGACGAACATCACGCCCGCTGCGAACTCGTCACTGAAATAGGTCGAGCTCCACGCGGTGGCATAGCCGCCGTAGGAACCGCCGGTCACGCCGGTGCGGTCGGGGTCGGCAATGCCGGCTTCGACCAGCGCGTTCTTCGCATCGACGAGGTCGGTGAACTCGGGGTCGGTGTAACGGCCGGTGTGCTGCTTGGAAAACGCCGTGCCGTAGCCGGTCGAACCGCGATAGTTCGGCAGGAACACGGCATAACCCTGACCCGCTGCCACATGACCGGGCTTGGAGTAAGCGGTCTGCCAGCCGTTGCTGTCATGTGCTTCCGGCCCGCCATGGACGTTGAGGATGAGCGGCGCGCCGCCACGCGGTGCTCCGCCGACCGGCTCGATGAGCACGCCTTCGACTTCCTGCCCGTCACGCGCGGTGTAGCGGAAGGTGCGCTGCTTGCCGAAGGTGATTTCAGAGAGCCACGGATTGTGCTGCGTCCAGCGGTTGAACTTGCCCTTGTTCCACACGAACAGCTCGGTCGGGTGGGTGGGGCTGTTGGCTTCGACCGCGATGGTCTTGCCGCCTGCTTCGACGCTGGTGAGGATGAGGGCGCCGCCATCATGCTCTTCGGCGACCGTGCCATTGGCGTTGTAGATACGCAGTGCGCTCTGGGCGCCCTTGTGAATGACCGCGGCGAGGCGGCCGTCGGCGAGCCATTCGGCATCGACCGCTGCTTCGGGAGCGCCTGCGTTAAGCGCGCGGTACTTGCCCGTCGCGACGTCGACGAGGTGCAGCGTGGTGTCGGCAGGGTCGTTCATGTCGACGCCGGCAATCATGGAAAGCTGCTTGCCGTCGGGCGAGATTTCGACATCGCCCAGCTTGCCCGGCGTTTCGACGGCGCGGAGGACCTTGCCGCTCGTCAGGTCGACGACATGCGCGCGCTTCGACGTGTACTCATCGTCGATTTGCGGGGTGGGTGCGCTCTGGACGACGGCAGTCTTGCCGCCCGGTGCGACCTTGAACTGGCTGACATAGCCCGGGATGTCGACCGCGACCGGCGCTTCGTCCACTTCGGTGCCGGTGGCAGCGGAGAACAGGCGGTTGAGGCGTGCCTCTTCCTCATAGACGATGGCGTTGAAGCCGGCCTTCGATTCCTTCTCGCGCGCTTCGTCCTTTTCGCCGCCGACCAGCATCCAGATACGGCTGCCGTCGGGCGACCATGCGTGGCTGCGCACGTCTGCGTCTTCGACGGCTGCCAGCTTGCGGTGCGCACCGCCGTCGACGGGAATACCCCAGACCGCGCGGTCCTCGTCCTCGTCGGCCCAGACGAAGCTGATCATCCGGCCATCGGGCGAGAAGGTGACGCCCGAAACACTCATGTCGTCGGGCAGGAAGTCGCGCGCATTGTTCGCGCCGTATGCGAGCTTGAGCTGGCTTTCGAAGCCGCCGTTTTCCTCGCCTTCGGTGATGTCGGGCAGGCTGGCGCTGGTGTAGGCGATGCGGCTGCCGTCGGGCGAGACGGCGATGGTCCCGACGCTTTCGAGCTTGGCGACGTCTTCTGGCGTCATCGGGCGCGCCTGCGCGGTGGCGGTGACGGAAGCGCCTGCCAGCAGCGTGGCGGTAATGGCGAGCGAGCGGAATTTCATATGCGAACCTCTCCTTGTCCGGTTTGTCGCGCGCACTCATAGCGGGCCAGCCGCAAAGGGCAAACCGGGGCTTGCCGGGGACGGGGCGAGCGGGCATCACTTGTCGCAAGAGAGACAGGAGGAGAGACACGATGCGCACCCTTTTTGCAGGCCTTGCGGCAACCCTCATGGCAAGCGCCGCGCCGGTGCTGGCCCAGACCACGGTCATCCATGCCGATGGCCTCGTGGTCGATGCCGACAGCAAGCCCATGGGCCGCGGCACTGTTATCGTGACCGACGGGCGCATCGTCAGCGTGGAAGAAGGGTGGTCCGCCGTGCCCGAGGGGGCGGAGATGGTGCATCTCGAGGGCAAGACACTGGTGCCGGGCCTCATCGACCTCCACACGCATCTTTCGGTCGATCCGAGCGGTGAGTACTGGCGCGGCGCTACCACACCGTCGGAATGGAGTGTGCTGGTTGCCGCGAAGAATGCGCGCGTGACCGCCAATGCCGGCTTTACTACCGTGCGCGACTTGGGTTCGTGGCCCGACCAGGCGATGCAGTCCCTCAGGCGTGCGACGGAAGAAGGCATGCTGCCGGGACCGCGCATCGTGACTGCCGGACGCACCATTGCCATCGTCGGGGGGCATGGCGACGGCACCAACGGCTTCCGGCGCGAACTGCACGACACACTGATTACGGATTTCACCTGCACCGGCGCGGTCGAGTGCGCGGAGATGGTCCGCACCGCCTCCAAATACGGAGCCGACCTCATCAAGATAACCGCGACGGGCGGGGTATTGAGCCAGCAGGGACGCGGTCTCGAAGCGCATTTCAGCGACGAGGAAATGCGCAGCATCGTGACCACCGCCGAGAGCCTCGGCCTCAAGGTCGCTGCCCATGCGCATGGCGCTCGCGGTATCGAGGCAGCGGCGAGGGCAGGCGTGCACACGATCGAACACGGCACCTATCTCGACGAGCGCGCGGCCAAGGTCATGCGCGAGAACGGCACCATCCTCGTCCCGACACTGATGGCTTTCGAAGGCGTCAGCGCGAACTTGGGCAAGGGCTTCTACACGCCGGTAGTCGAGGACAAGATCCGCGCTGTGAGCGAATATTCGCGAACCATAGTTGCCCGCGCGCAGCGCTGGGGCGTGACGGTCGCATTCGGCACCGATGCGGGCGTCTTCCCGCATGGCGAAAACGCCGGCGAATTCGCGCTTCTCAAGAACAACGGCATGAGCGACCGCGCAGCGCTGGCCTCTGCCACGACCGGAGCGGCACGGGTCATCGGCATGGGAAACGAAATCGGCCGCATCGCGCCGGGCTATTCTGCCGACATCATCGCGGTCGAGGGCAATCCGCTCGAGGATGTGACCGTGCTGGAAGATGTCGACTGGGTCATGGTGCGCGGTCGCGTGCAGGAATAAACTGCCAATTAAAGCTTTGGAAACAGCTGGATGCTATCTCCCCTCCTGACTTCATGAGGAGGGCCGCCTTGTACCAGATCTTTCAAATCGCTTTCGAACTGTTCGACTGGAAGAAGCAATCGAATTTCGAACGGACGCTCAGCGTCATGACCGTGCTCGTGGTCATTTTCGGCGTTGTAAAGCTCGCCTTTTCCTAAGCGTTCAGGCCGGACCTCCATTGCCGCCGGTCGAGCGCCATAGGCGCTTCATGTGGCGCTGCTTGTGCAACTGACTTCACGCGGTTAGCGATTTCCCCACGTAATCCAGTGGGGAAATATCCATGACTATCGCCCGTTTCGCGCTGCTCGGCGCATCTGCCCTTTCGCTCGCCGCCTGTTCCTCGACCGGCCGCGAACCCGTCGCTTCGACCGGTGAAGACGATGTCGTGATGGCAATGGAAGCTGCCGCCGACGAGAAGGACGCGCAGGATGCGGCGCATGAGGAACTCTTCGCGCTCTTCGCCGATGCGGACGAGCGCAATCTCAAGCTCAACCCGATGAACGCACTGTTCCGCGGCGATATGCGCTATGCCGACAAGCTCGGAAATTACCTCACCGACGAATATACCGAGGCCACCCGTGCCGACGTGCGCATGAACCTGGCGAAGCTTGCCGAGATCGATCGCAGCGCGCTCTCGCCCACCGACCAGCTCGCCTATGACGTGTTCAAATACGATCAGGAGCGCGCAGCAAAAGGCCTGACGCCCGAAATGGTGGCGATCACCCAGGTGCGCCCGGTGAATCACTTCTCCGGCTTCCACACCTTCTATCCAGGGTTCGCCAGCGGGCAGAGCGCAGCGCCGTTCAAGACGCTCGAGGATTACGAAAACAACCTCAAGCGCCACGCCAATTACGTCGTCCTGACCGACCGCGCGATTGCCAAGTTCCGCGAAGGCCTCGACAGCGGCGTGCTCGAAACCAAGCTCACCATCGGCAATGTCATCAGCCAGCTCGACACGCAGCTGGCGATGGAAGTGCATGAATCGCCCTTCTGGATGCCGATCACCAACTTCCCGGAAGACTTCTCGGAAAGCGACCGGGAACGCCTGAAGTTCGAATATCTGGAATCCATCGAGGCCATCTACGCCGCCCATCGCCGCCTGCGCGATTTCCTGCGCGACGAATATTACGCCGAAGCGCGTGATAGTGTCGGCCTGTCGCAGATGAAGGGTGGCCCCGCGCTCTACCAGCACCTCATCGAGGGCACGACCACGCTGCCGCTGACCCCCGATTACCTCCACAACCTGGGGCTGAGCGAAGTCGCGCGTATCAAGACGGGGCTGGAGGAAATCAAGGCCGAGGTCGGTTTCGACGGCACGCTCAACGAATTCTTCGACTACGTCCGCACCGACCCCAAGTTCAAGCCGGAAAGCCGCGAGGCGCTGACGCAGAGCTATTACGACATCGGCAAGCAGGTGGACGAGAAGATCGGCGACTATTTCTCGCTGCTTCCCAAGACCCCGCTGCTCATCAAGCCTTACGAGGAATATCGCGAGCAGTTCAGCGCGGGCGGCTCCTATGAAAGCGGCTCGCCCGACGGCAGCCGTCCGGGCACCTTCTATTTCAACGCCTACGACCTGCCGAGCCGCCTGACGACCGGCAACGTCACGCTCTATTTGCATGAAGGTGCGCCGGGTCATCACTTCCAGATCAGCCTCGCGCGGGAGAACGAGGACCTGCCCAGCTTTATGCGCTATGGCGGCAAGACCTCCTATGTCGAAGGCTGGGCGCTCTATTCCGAGACGCTGGGCTATGAGATGGGCTTCTTTGACGACCCGTGGAATCGCTATGGCACGCTGCAGGACGAACAGCTGCGCGCCATGCGCCTCGTGGTAGATACGGGCCTCCACGCCAAGGGGTGGACGCGTGAGCAGGCGATCGACTTCATGCTCGAAAATTCGGGCATGACCGAAACCGAGGTGGTCGCCGAGGTCGAACGCTATATCGCCATCCCCAGCCAGGCCTTGGCCTACAAGGTCGGCGCGCTGAAGATCCAGGAACTGCGCAAGCGGGCCGAGGAAAAGCTGGGCGATGCCTATGACATCCGCGATTTCCACGCGCAGGTGCTCAATACTGGCGCCCTGCCGCTGCCGGTACTCGAGGCGAAAATCGACCGCTGGATTGCGAACGGCGGCGGCTGACCGCAAGCTGCCCGTTAAGCATGGGTTGAGATGATGTGTGGCACGTGCCAGTTTCGACTGGCGCGGCCATTCATGCCGTGCCGCCAGGATTCAGGGGTCACGCATATGTTTCGTTTCGTTCTCGCCGCCACTGGCGCTCTCGCCATCGCCGCACCGGCAGTTGCGCAGCAGAACCCGGCCGAGCCGCTCCAGCGCCAGCAGTTCATCGCGCAGATGGATGCCGAGTTCCAGCGACTGGACGGTGACGGCAACGGCATGATTGTCCCGGCCGAAATCGCCAACAGCCAGCGCGCCGCTGCACAGGCGCAGGCGCTGCGGCAGAACCAGGCCATCTTCGAGCAGCTCGATACCGACAGGAACGGCACGCTGACCCCGCAGGAATTTGCGCGGCTGGTGAATGTCGACGCCGTGCCCGTCGACCCCACGCCGCTGATGAACCAGTTCGACAGCGACAAGGACGGCATCATCACGCTGGTCGAGTACCGCATCGCCACGCAGGCCAATTTCGACCGCATCGACACCGATCGCGACGGCATCGCTACCGAAGTCGAAATGCGCGCGGCCGGCATCATCAAATAGGTGATCCCACCTGACAGCGCCGGAGGTTTACCCGCTCACGCAGTAGACCGCGTGACGTTAGGGAACACTGTGGTTTCAGTTGGTTAATGGTGCCAATTTGTCACATGGGTTCGCCCTGTGAGCAAATATGCGGGAACCGCTGCTGCATATAGTCGGTTCTACGGAGCGGACGCAGGGAAAAGATTTCATGGAGGAGTAGCCATGTCGAGCTTGTCCTATCGCAGCAGCCGCCCCGACGGGTGGGTGAAGCCGAAGAGTTATAGCGACGCCAGCCTTCGCTATAAGCACCACGGGAAAATCATCCCGATGGAGGAACCCGGCTTCTTCGCCCGTTTGTTCGGCGCTCGCTGACGAATTTGGTTCAGTCAAAAGGACAGGGGCCGGAAGCTGAAAAGCTCCCGGCCCCTTTTTCGTGCCTTAGAGTGAAGGTGGAGGAGGTTAGTACTCCTCCGGTTCCTCCGGCGTATCTGCAGTGTGTGTCGGCCCGGCATCCTTCTGCCCGCGCGCCAGCTTGAAGACCACGCCGCTCAGCAATGCCAGCGCCAGGAGGTTGGGCAGCGCCATCGCCGCGTTCGAGATATCGCCGAGGCGCCAGACCAGCTCGCTCGGCTGTGCTGCACCGAGGAAGATGACCACGCACCACAGCACGCGCCACGCCATGTGGAGCTTCTTCTCGCCGCTGCGGGTCGAGCCCTTGATGCGGTCGTAGAGGAAGGTGATCGCACGCTCACCGTAATAGCTCCACGTCAGGAGCGTGGTGAACACGAACAGGATGAGCGCGATCGAGGCAATGAGCGTACCGATCGGGATGCCCGCCAGTTCGACCGGGAAGGCCGCGGCAAAGGCGCCGCTGGTCATCTCGAAGCCGACGCGGTCCGATTGCCAGGCGTGGGCCACCGCTTCGCCGCCCGCCATGAAGTCACCGCGCACGGTCAGGATGACCAGCGCGGTCATGGTGCAGATGACCACCGTGTCGATGAAGGTGCCCAGCATCGCCATGCGGCCCTGCTGTTCGGGGTCGTTGGTCTGCGCCACCGCATGGGCGATGGCAGTCGAACCCTGGCCCGCCTCATTCGAGAACAGGCCGCGCGCGACACCGGCGCGGATGGCCATGATGATGGCTGCACCGGTGAAGCCGCCGACCGCGCTTTGCGGGTTGAAGGCACCGTTGAAGATAAGGGCAAAGGTCTCGCCCAGATCGCCGAAGTTCAGGATCAGCGCGATGATGGCCATCACGATATAGGCGGCAGCCATGAAGGGCACGACCTTCTCGGCCACGTTACCGATCGACTTGATGCCGCCGATGATGACGATGAAGACGAGGATGGCGACGATGAGACCGCCGAGCCATTCCTCGATACCGAAGAGCTCGTTGAGGCCATCGGCCACGGCGTTCGCCTGGATGGAGTTGCCGGTGACGAGCGCGGAGAACAGCGTGCCGAGGCAGAAGACCACGGCGAGCCAGGTCCACTTCTTGCCCAGGCCCATCATGATATAGGTCATCGGGCCGCCGCGCAGCACGCCGTCACTGGTGCGCTCGCGATAGCGGATGGCGAGCGAACCTTCGGCAAAGGCCAGTGCCATGCCGAACAATGCGGTAATCCACATCCAGAAAATGGCGCCCGGTCCGCCCAGTGCGATGGCCGTGGCGACACCGGCGAGGTTACCCGTGCCGACCTGTCCGGAAAGCGCGGTCGAGAGCGCTGCGAAGGGAGAAATCTCGCCGTCGCCGGCGCTCTTGCGGCCCGCGAACAGGCCCTTGGCAGCGCTGCCGAGCTTGACGATCGGATAGAAGCGCAGCCCCACCATGAACCACAGGCCCACACCCAGCAGGATGATGGCCAGCGGCGGGAAGGGGATGACGGCCTCGCCATTCCAGGTCCCTCCCCAAATGAAGTCCGATATGTTGGTGACCGGTTCGATCATCCGTTCGCCAAAACTCGGCGGTGTGGCGTTTGCCATTGTTGGTATTCCCCTCAAGCGTCCCTTGAATTCAAGCTGTGCAGGCTAGCTACGAGGGGCGCTCTTGGAAAGCCGGAAATGCGCGAACTTCCACCGCTTGCGTTTTGCGCCTGCCCGTCCTAAATGCGTGCCCGTCTTCCGACATCGATGAAGGAAAAGCCCCTCCCGACCTTGTATCGGGGCGGCGAAACCCCCATCCCGGAAGCAACGCAAAATTCATTCGCGAGAGAGCGCATCGACATGGCCGACAACGCCGACAAGACAGCCAAGGTTGCCAAGGGCAAGAAGACCTCGCCCGCCGAGTTCATCCGGCAGGTCCAGACCGAAGGCCGCAAGGTCGTCTGGCCGACGAAGGAAGAGACCATCCGTATCTCGATCTTCGTGTTCATCATGATGGTCATTCTCTCGCTCTTCTTCCTCGGCGTCGATTCGCTGTTCGGCGCCGTCGTGCGCTGGCTGCTCACGCTGGCCTGACCTGACGAAAAGGTAACAAGAGACACATGGCACGCTGGTACATCATCCACGCCTATTCCGGTTTCGAGAACAAGGTCCGCGATTCGATTATCGCCGAGGCCGAGCGTCTCGGCCTTTCCGAGGGCGTTGAAGAAGTCGAAGTCCCGACCGAAACCGTCACCGAAGTGAAGCGCGGCAAGAAGGTCCAGGTCGAGCGCAAGTTCATGCCCGGCTACGTGCTGGCCAAGCTCAACATGACCGACGACGTCTACCACCTCGTGAAGAACACGCCCAAGGTCACCGGCTTCCTCGGCAACAACAACAAGCCGCAGCCGATTTCCGAAAAGGAAGCGGCGCGTTACTTCGGCGGTGTCGAGGAAGCGAAGTCGGCTCCGAAGAAGCAGGTTTCGGTCGATTACGAAATCGGCGATCAGGTCAAGGTGCTCGACGGTCCCTTCGCCAGCTTCAACGGCCTTGTCGAGGAACTCGATTTCGACAAGCAGAAGGTCAAGGTCTCGGTCTCGATCTTCGGCCGCGCAACGCCGGTCGAGCTCGAATTCGAACAGGTCGAACTGGTCAAGTAAGGCCGGTTGCCAAACCCTACGAAAAAGGGGCGCTCCTCCAATCGAGGGGCGCCCCTTTTCGCATCAGGCTGGGCCGTCAGGTGCTGAAGGCGGGTATCATGCCCAGCTTGTCGGCATAGGCCATGCTCATCGAGAAAGTGTCGACCGCCATATGCGCGAGGATGAGCGGCATCAGGCTGCCGGTCCGCGTGCGCAGCCAGCCGAGGCCGAGCCCGACCATGCCTGTGATGATCACACCCGCAACGCTCTGGTAGCCGTGCGAAAGGCCGAAAATCAGCGCCTGGATGATGATCGGGCCCCAGAGCGTGGAGCCGACGCCCTTGAGGCGCTGCAGGCGGTCCATCAAAAAGCCGCGGTAAAGCAGTTCCTCGCCGAGCCCTGCGGCGAACCATGCGACCAGCACCACCCACAAAACGTAGTGGAAGCCGCTCTGCGTGACCATGCCGAGGATTTCGTTCACGGCCGGTGTGCCCAGTCCGAGGCTGTCGAGCGCCATCGTGCCGAGCGTGAACCAGCCGAGAATCGCGATGGTGGTGGCGAACGCAATCAGCAGCGTCCTGCCCCATCCGTCGGTCGGCAGGAGCTTCCACGCTTCCGCCACGGCCCCGTCCTTGCGCAGCCAGAGCCACGAGACAAGCAGCGCCACGACCATGCCGAAGGCGGTGGTCCCGGCCATGACGGTGGAGGAAATCTGCAGCTGACCGTCGGGGCCGATTTCGCCCCAGATGGCGACCCCGGGGACCTGTGCGAGCAGGTAGAGTATGGCGACCGTGAAGAACTGGAGGAGGAAGCGGCCCCATCCAAGGGTCTGCGGCTTGGTCTCGGTCATCGTCTCACTCCCCTGTTGCCTCGCCCGCTTCAAAAAGGGCGCTGCCATCCGTCCTCGCCCTAACACCCGAAGATGGCCAGTTCACCTGTGTTGGCTGTGTTTTCCGCGCTTCAGTCCATTCCTACCGCGCGCAAGCGGTTTCGCGCTCGGCACTCAGCCTCGTGGCAAAGCTTGGCGCTGTGCGGATACGGATGGTCGAGCGTTCGCATTTCTTGAGCTGGAAGCGCACCTTGCGCTCATGGAAGTCGAGCGAGACCTTGCGGAATGTCTCCATCAGATCGGTGCCTAGCAGGAGCGAGGGCTTGTCGGCGATGCCGAACAGTTCGAAGGGCGGGACATCGGCAAAGGCGACCGGCACGTTGGTCAAAGTCACCGGCCCCAGCTTCAGCTCCCTGATGACCCCGATCTCGAGTGTCGCCGGGGTGCCGGTGACGCCGATGATCTGCACCGTCTCGAACTTGCGACCGCGCCGTTTCATGAGTTGTTCGCGCAAAGCCGAATTTCCGATCGAGATTTCCGTGCCCGTATCGATTACCGCGTCGACCGCTACGCGCTGCGCCTTGACTTCGGTGAGGATGAGCTGGCTGCGTTGAAGCCGCGCGGTCACGATGATCACCCCGTCGAGGACGGGGGCGGGCGTGTTGCCATCGTCGACCGATATCGTCCGCTCCTCGAAATCCATCATCAGCCGCTGGTTCACCAGCGCGTCGAGACCGATCATGCCGTCGGCCCCGATGTGCCGCTCCCTGAGGACGGGCAATTGCAGATCGTGGAAGGCGGTGGGGCCAAGCCTGAGCTCGTCGACAAGGACGCGGTCGACCAGCTGCAAGTCGGTCATCGACTGGAGCATGTGCGGCTCGCCCACGATGAGGCCCTGCTGGCCCGCAAGCTTGCTGCTGACCACCGAGGTGTCGGCCCCGCTGTCGACGACGAAGCGGTAAGGGCCCTTGCCGTTTATCTCGACTTCGACGGTCATCCGGCTGCGGATCTTGCCGGCATCGATCGCCTGTCCGCCGATGGCGAGGGTCTCGTCGATTTCGGCAGGGGGCAGGCGATAGGCTTCACCCACCGTCTGTTCGACGGGTTCCGGCTCCGTCACGGGCGGTACGGGATTGCTTTCCTGTGCCCAAGCGCCGGACGCCAAGGCGAGGGCGGCGCCTGTCATGACGGCTGTCAGCCGCCTCCAAGATGGGGCAGGGCAAAGCACCGGACAAGCCTATCAGGCCGTCCGCAAAGGGCTAGGGCAATTCGACGAAGGGCCGAATCTACACGGTCTTCTTGCGTTTACCCGCCTTCTTTGCCGGTTTTGCGGCAGCTTTGCCGGTCCGCATCGCGGCCAGTTCTTCCTCGATTTCCCGCTCCCGGCGCATGGCCTCGATTTCCCGCTCGACCGAAGCGTTGGCGCAATCATTTGCAGCTTCTGCGGTGGCGAAAGTGGTGCGCTTTTCGAGCGCGTCGATATGGTCCAACCGGCGCTCGGTGCGGTTCGCGGGTGCTGCGGGGCCGGACTTGCCGTCGCTCGCGCGCTGGTCTGCAAGGCGCTGGCGAACATCCTCGCGCTTGGCCTCGAGTTCGCGTTCGGCCTCCTCCATCTCGGCAATACCGGCTTCAAGAGCCTCGACGTCCTTCTTCATCGCGGCAATGGAGGAACGGCAGTCCTCGCGCGCCATCAGCGCCTGGCGCGCCAGGTCCTCGCGGCCATGGTCCATGGCGACCTGGGCCTTGTCGCTCCAGTCGCTTTCGGTCCAGCCTGCCTTGTCGAGGTCGGCCTGCTTGCGCTCTTGCTGGCGGCGCGCCTTGGCGATGTCGCCGTGAAGCCCGATCAGCGCTTCCTCGATTTCGCGCTGCAGGTGGGCAAGCATCTTGGCGGGGTTCGACGCGCTGTCGATGGCGCTCGAAACATTGCTGGAAACCAGTTCCCTGACCCGGATTGCGATATGAACCATGTCTGCGTCCCCTCGAAAAGTCCTCAATATTCTAGTGGCCAAGTCTTAAGCAATTGAAACCGGAAATACAGGGCATTTTTAACCCTGTTCAGATTTTCCTACGGCGCGGTAAAAGAATAAAACGCCGCGATGACTTTCCGTAATCACGCCCTATTTTCCTCAGTGCGGCTCACGGAGGCCGAGCAGGGGGAGCTTTTCTTCGCCGGGACCGTGTTCCATGTGTTCCATCCTGTCGGTCTGCCCGCCTGCCGCTCCTACGCACGCGGCACGCTTGCATTTACGGGCAGAATCGCTATGTGCGCGCCTTCCCAAGCGACAGTTCGGGATTCCACGCGGGAGGACTGCCTCACGGCAAGCCGCTCGACCGCTCAACATGAGGCTTTCTCGAAAGAGGCAGCCGACAGTGTGAAAGGAGGCCAATCGTGGCCAAGAAGATTGAAGGCTATATCAAGCTGCAGGTGCCCGCGGGCACTGCAAACCCGTCGCCCCCCATCGGCCCGGCACTGGGTCAGCGCGGCGTCAACATCATGGAATTCTGCAAGGCGTTCAACGCCGCCACGCAGGACCTCGAAAAGAGCGCCCCGATCCCGACCGTGATCACGGTCTATGCCGATCGTTCGTTCAGCTTCGTCACCAAGACGCCGCCGGCATCGTACTACCTCAAGAAGGCTGCCAAGCTGAAGTCGGGCTCGAAGGAGCCGGGCAAGGTTTCCGCCGGCACCATCAAGAAGAGCGCCGTCAAGGAAATCGCAGAGGCCAAGATGAAGGACCTCAATGCGAACGATATCGACCAGGCTATGAAGATCATCGAAGGCTCCGCGCGTTCGATGGGCCTCGAAGTGGTGGAGGGCTAAGAACATGGCTAAGCAGACGAAGAACCAGCAGGTCCGCGCGAAGCTCGACAGCGAAAAGCTGTACACCGTGGACGAAGCACTCGCCACGCTGCGCGAGCACAAGGCGAAGTTCGACGAGACCGTCGAAGTCGCGATGAACCTCGGCGTCGATCCGCGCCACGCCGACCAGATGGTCCGCGGCATGGTCTCGCTCCCGAGCGGAACCGGCAAGGACGTCAAGGTCGCCGTGTTCGCCAAGGGCGACAATGCCGAGAAGGCTCTTGCTGCAGGTGCAGACAAGGTCGGTGCCGAAGATCTCATGGAAGACATGCAGAACGGCAATCTCGACTACGACCGCGTGATCGCGACCCCCGACATGATGGGTGTCGTCGGCCGTCTCGGTAAGGTGCTCGGCCCCAAGGGCCTGATGCCGAACCCGAAGCTCGGCACCGTCACGCCGAACGTGGAGCAGGCCGTGAAGGACGCCAAGGGCGGCCAGGTCGAATTCCGCGTGGAAAAGCAGGGCATCATCCACTCCGGCATCGGCAAGCTGTCGTTCAAGGACGAAGACCTGAAGACCAACTTCAAGGCCCTGACCGACGCCATCGTCAAGGCGAAGCCGGCAGGCGCCAAGGGCAAGTATGTCCGCAAGGTCACGCTGACCAGCTCGATGGGCCCCGGCCTCAAGGTCGACCTCGGCGAAGTCGAGGGTGCGTAACCTTCTGTGCTACCGCGCTTCGCGCTACTTGAGCGCATAAACACCTTTCCTACAATGCTAGGATGAGAATAGGGCCGGGGGGAAACCTCCGGCCCTTTCTTATTGTTCGGATGGCGCAGCCTTGAGCTGCCGCGAGTAAAACCAGCCGATGCCGATGAGGCTGGCGCCTAGAGCTACGAAGCTGGCGATGCGCAGCAGGCCTTCGAGACCTGCAGTGTCGACGATAAAGACCTTGAGCACCGTGCTCGTCATCAGCACCAGCGAGCCGATACGCCACAGCCGCTCCTCGCGCATCGAACCGATGAGGAGGAAAGCGATGGCAAGGACGATGCCCACGAACGAGCGTAGCAGGTCCTCTGTCTGCGACATGGGCAGCGTGTCGAGATAGGTTCCGGCAAAGACCTGCCGCAGCAAGGTCATCGCACCGAGCGTGGCGAGGGCCATGATGGCGCTGTCGGTCGCGCGCCGCCACTCGGGCCACCAAAGTCGGGCAGAAACGAGCGCGCCGATGCCGACGGCGTAAGAGGCGAGGGCAAGGTTGGCGAGCGGGACCGGTCCCACCGCCTGGTGCGCACAGAGCGGGTTGTGCAGGAGCAGGCTGAACCACGCGAAATGCGCGAAGGCGGCTCCGGCAAAGGCAGTGGCGAGGATGCGATCCTTTAGGCCGGTCCACATGCCCCAGCCGATGGCGAGGAGGAGGGCCTGCCAGAGGGTCCGCTCCGCCAGGCCCTTGGCGGCGAAATCGGGCAGCGAGTCGAGATGGAAGAGTTGCTTGAAGAGCGTGTGTGCCACGACGAGGGCGAGTGGCAGCGCGAACCAGAACAGCGCCAGCGGCTGCTCGAAATAGCTCGCAATGCGCAGACGGGTGGCCCCGAGCGCGATGGCGAGTGGGAGGATGAATCCGACGGTTTCGCGCAGGCTCGGCAAGTAGGTGACGAGCAAAGGCTCGCCTGCCAGCGCGCGCAGGGCTTCGCTGAGCCACTCGCCGACGGGGAGGATGGCCCACAATGCCATGCAGATGATGAGCGCTAGCGCGGCGAACGAGCGCTTGGGAAGGACGAAGCGGACGCCCACCACCAGTGCGGCGGTGATCCAGACGAGCCAGATGGGCGGCAAGAGTTGGGCCAGCGCCGCGAAGAGGACCAGCCCTCCGGTGAACTCGGCTGCAGCGCGGACCTGGCCTTCATTGCGGACGAGCGCGATGGCGGCGAAGGGAAGCGCGGCTGCCAGCCAGCGGAGGAAGGACAGGATGCTGACCTCGCCGACGCCCTGCCAGAGGTCTTCGATTTCGGTGAAGGGCGTGTCGGTGACGGGAAGCACCAGCAAGGTGCCGATAGCCGCCATCCAGAGCAGCGACGCGAGCGAGCGGCTGTCATTGGCGCGCTCCCGCAAGAGATAGGCGAGGCCGAGCGCGATGGCGCTGGCGGAGAAAGGCAGGGCGACATCTGGCAGCAGCGCCACGCTGGCGAGGAAGGCCAGCAGCCCCGCGCTGGCGAGGTTGGCTGCAAGTTCGCCCTTCACCTTGCGCGGCCACAAAACGAAGGCAGCGGCGGCGGACAAGGCAGCGAGGGCAAGCAGGCCGACACCTTCCGCCAGACGCACCACGTCGCGGTCGTAGGTCTCGAAGGTCCACAGCGTGACGAGGCCGATAGCCAGCGTCACTGCCGCCACACTCATGGCCTCGAGCGCGCCGCCATCCTTCAGGCGCAGCAGGCCGAGTGGAACGCCTGCGAAGAGCGCGGCAAGGCTCGCTGCGACAAGCGTGAAGAACAGCGGGTCAGGAGAGGGCCACAGTTGCAGGAGGACGATGCCGATGGCCGCCGCCATGGCGCTGCCCGCGCGCATTCCGGGCTTGTGCCAGCCGAACCATGCAAGCGCCGCGCCGAGCAGCAAATAGAGGCCCCAGGCCAGCGGCTGGTAGCCTCCTGCATCGACCAGCACCGCGAGCTGCAAACCGGCGAAACCGGCAGCAGCAAGCCGCACGGGCTGCTCGAAAGTGTCGATGTCGAGCAGCGCGGGAACGAGCGTGCCGAGGACGATGAAATAAAGGCCTAGCGCGAGGATGTCGGAGAAATCGTAATCCCCGCCGAGCAACAGCAGTGCGCCCCAGCCGAGACCACCGGCCAGCGCACCGAGGCCCAGCCACGAGCGTTTCTGGCGATTGGCGGTCTGGGTCAATCCGCCGGTCACCAGCGCGAGGTAAAGCGCCAGCATCGGCAGGTTCGCGTCTTCTCCGCCGACCAGCGCGGGCGCGGCGAAGCCTCCGACCAGTCCCAGCACCGCGCTCGGCAGGCCGAAACGGTAGGACAGGAAGATGGCGAGCGCCGTCACGCCCGCGAGGCCGAGGAAGGCGAAGGTCTGCCCGATAAGCTCGTATTGCGTGCCAGCGAGGTAGAAGGCCGCATAAAGCGTTGCGAGACCAGCACCGGCGAGCGCCTGCCGCACCCGCTCGTCGCGCACGCGGTCCTCGAAGCGATAAGCCATCTCGGCACCCGCCAGCAGCACGATGCCGAAGATGAAGGACAGCGCCACCCGCACCTGCGGGGTCAGCAGCCCCGCCTCGATGGAATAGCGCACGAGGAAAACGCCCGCGATGGCCAGAGTGATACCGCCCGCCCAGATGGGGAGACGGCGTCCGAAGATATCCTCGAAATCAAGGCTGAGGCGGGAGGGTGCAGGTGCATCCTCGATAACCGTTTCGACTGGTTCTTGCCGTTGCGGCGGCTGAGGAGCGGGCGGCTCCGTAGTGACAACCGGCTCTTCGCTCCTGCGCAAGGTGACTGCGGGAGCGGTCACCGACTCCGGTTCTTCAAACGGCTCAGGCTCGTCCTCGACGGCCTTTTCGACCTCGCCCGGTGGTGCACTCGAGGAGGCCAGCGCGTGCAGGCGCCACATCTGTTCGGTGTGCCGCTTTTCCAGTTCTCCGAGACGCTGCTCGGTCGACTTCATGCGCTGGAACAGCAGCACGCAGGCTACGACAAGGCCGATGACGATTAGCCAGAGCATGGTGCTGTCAGGCTAGTGCGCGCATCGGCCCACGCAAGTGCAGGTCAAATTCCGCCGTGGGTAAATGCGAAACCGGCCTGCTCCAGCCCCTCGCACAGTGCGGCAAGGCAGGCGTCGAGTTCGGCGCGGTCGGTCGAGCGAATGACGAAATTCGCGCCGACCTTGCCCTCCTTGAAGAAGGGATAGCTGCCAATCTGGCAGTTCTCGTGCGCCTTCTCGACATCGCGCAGCAGGGTCGAGACTTCGCTCTCGGGAATAAAGCCGCCGACGGTCTCTGATATCAGCGGCGCGCCGCCTTCGAGCGTGCCAGTGAGCGCGTCGAGCATGCCCGCTGTGATGTGCGGCACACCGGCCATCATATGGACATTGCCGATACGGATGCCCGGAGCGCCCGACATGCGGTTGGGAATGAGTTCGGCCCCTTCGGGCGTGCGCGCCATGCGCAGGCGGCCTTCGTTGAGCCCGCCCTTGTCGGCGTAATATTTCTCGAGGATGGCGCGCGCCTCGGGGTGCACGATGACCGGCACGCCCAGCGCCTCGGACACTGCATCGACGCTGATGTCGTCATGCGTCGGGCCGATGCCGCCGGTGGTGAAGAGGTAGTCGTACGCCTCGCGCAGCGCGTTCACCGCCTCGACGATGCGCGCGGTTACATCGGGCACCACGCGCACTTCCGAAAGGCGGATACCCTGCACCTGCAGCCAGCTGGCGACCTGCGCGATGTTCTTGTCATGCGTGCGGCCGGAAAGGATTTCGTCGCCGATGACGACGAGCCCTGCGGTGTAGATGCGATTGGTCATGCGAGCGTTCGTAGTGCGGCTTTGCGGCGAATGCTACTCTGCAGGTGCCATCTTCTTTGCAGGCTCTGTGACCTCGGCGCCCGCGCGGTAGAAAGTGAGGATGCCGTCATCGACTGGGTCGCTCGCCATGCGCTTGCGGTCGAGCACATATTCCTGGTTGAGGCGCCACGGATAGCTCACCGCATTCTTCGGCATGATGTGCTTGGAACGCTGGATGTAGCCCGAGGAAAAGTCGAAGATATCGTCCTCTTCCAGCCCGTGGTTTTCGGGCAAGGTCGGCACGGCGATGTCGACGCCCATCCGCTTGGTGAGATCGAGCACGCGGCAGACATAGTCCGAATTGATATCCGCACGCAGTGTCCAGCTGGCGTTGAGATAGCCGAACACCACCGCAAGGTTGGGCAGGTTCGAGAACATGCAGCCCTTGTAGTAGAAGCGCTGCGCCAGATCGACCGGCTCGCCTTCCTGGCTGAGCTTGATCTTGCCCGCCACGGCCAGCTTCAGGCCGGTCGCGGTCACGACGATATCGGCGGGCAGGAAGCTCTCGTCTTCCAGCCTCACGCCGCCCTTCTCGAAAGCCTTGATGCGTCCGGTCACAACCTCGGCCTTGCCGCTCTTCATCGCTTCGAAGAGATCGTCGTCGGGCACGAGGCACAGGCGCTGGTCCCACGGGTCGTATGGCGGGGTGAAGGGGGCAAGGTCGTAGTCCTTGCCCATGATCTTCATGATCCTCTTGTGCAGGAATTGCTTCACCTTTTCGGGCTTCGTGCGCGCACGCTTGAAGCTGACGTCCTGCAGCTTGATGTTCTTCCAGCGGGTGATCTTGTAGGCGGTCTTCTCGGGCAGGACCTTGCGCAGGAAATTGGCAATGCCGTCCTTGGCGGGGCGCGAGAACATCCACGTCGGCGTGCGCTGGAGCATGGTGACCTTGGCCGCCTTGTCCGCCATCGAAGGGACGATGGTGACCGCCGTCGCGCCAGAGCCGATGACGACCACGTTCTTGCCCGTGTAGTCGAGGTCCTCGGGCCAGAATTGCGGATGGATGACCTGTCCGGTGAACTCGCCGAAATCGAAGCCCGGGTCGTAGGGCTCGTCGTAATCGTAATAGCCCGAGCCGAGATAGAGCCAGTTGGCGGTCAGCTTCTTGCGCTCGCCATCGGGTGTTTCCAGCGTCACGTGCCAGCGCGCATCGCTGTTCTGCCAGTCGGCGGAAATGACCTTGTGGCCGAAGCGAATGTGGCGGCGGATGTCGCGCTCGTCCGCAATCGTGCCCAGATAGTCGAGAATGGCCGGCGCATCGGCGATGCTCTTCTCGTGCTTCCACGGCTCGAAATCGAAGCCCAGCGTGTGCATGTCGCTGTCCGAACGAATGCCGGGATAACGGAACAAGTCCCATGTCCCGCCAAGGTTCTTGCGCCGCTCGACGATGGCGAAGCTGTGGCCTGGCACCTTCTCTTTCATGTGCGCGGCCATGCCGATGCCGGAAATGCCGGCACCCACGATGAGCACGTCGAAATCGGTGGCGCGGTTGCTTGCTGGTCTCTCTCCCATGAAGGGCAGACTATCCCAAGCCGCGCGCGAGGGGAAGCGTAAGTTGCGGCGAGAAACCTATCTCGCCGCGTGGCTGCCCCGCTCCGCCAGCGCGCGGCGGCGCTCGGCGGGGGTCATGGCGCGGCGCTGCTCGGCTTCGAGCGCATGCGGGGTTTCGGCACGCACGCGGGCGAAACGCGCGAAAGCCAGCGCCAGCAGGAAAGGGCCGAAATAAAACGGCGCGGTGCGCACCAGCGTGAGCAGGGTCCCGTCGCGAAAGCCCAGTACGGTCATCGAAATGACCAGCGTATAGGCAAGCCTTGCCACAGGCCCGCCGCGCATGGTCAGCAGGAACTTGTAGGCGAGGCCGAAGATGGCCGCGAAAACCAGCGCCTGTATCACGATGCCTGGATAGCCGAGGCTCATCCAGCCGATGCCGGGCAGCGATGCGGTCATGCCGATTGGCTGGCCGTAATCCCACAGCGAGAAATGCTGGATGGGGCTGCCGACCGGTTTTTCGCTCCACAAAGCGCGCGGGATGGGCTCGGTGAAAATCTGCAGCGTATGGGCGAAATAGTCCCATGTACCGGTCTTTTCGGGAACGGCGTAGACGATATATTCGAAGTACTCGAGATTGGCGAAGTCCATGTGCTCGAGCGGGTCGAGCTCGCCTTCTGCAATGTAGCTTGCGCCGAGGTCGTCATCGACCAGCGTGCGCACCGCGCCGCCGCGGTCGATGACCAGCTGGTTGAAGGCGAGGAGGGCGGCCAGCCCCAGCACCACCGCACGCCAGTCGAACCATTTGCGGCCCTTTTCCAGCAGCCAGCAGATGGCGACGGCAGCGACAGCGAAGATGAGCGCGTGGCGCGACCCTGTCCCGGCTTGGGCAAAGGCGAAACCTGCAAAATAAAGCCAGCCCCACCAGCGATAGCGTGATAGCCACACCATCATCACCGCCATCGGGGCCATCATCAGCGCGGCATCGGTGAACCAGCCATTGCCCTGGATGTTGACGAGGTTTCCGGTCGAGGCATCGCGGACCATCGCCTCGAAATCATTGGCGCGCCTGCTCCAGTTGGCAAATTGCGCGAAGAGGGCCAAAGGGGTGATGAGGCCCACAGCCGTCAGCATGGGCCAGAGCATCCTTAGGCGTATCTCGGCAAAGCGGTCCTGCGGAGTATGCAGTGCCGGTTTCGAACCGATAGCAAGGCTGGCGAGAACGAAGACCAGCATGGCAAGGTTCGCGCCGAGGATGACGGTTATCTTGTTGTCCAGCGACGGCTGGAATTCATAAAGGCGGTAGACGAAATCGAAATCGTACCAGCGCGCCACCAGCGGGCGGAACACGAAGATGAAGCCGTGGAAGGCGAGGTAGAAGCTCGCCGGATGCGCCAGCGAGGCCGCCGGGTGCCTCAAATAGGCGATGCCCGTCCCGATAAATACGAAGAGCGAGGCAAGGAGGAGGAAGTCGTACACGGCGGTGCTGTTTCTATCTCGTAGTGCGCAGGCTAAGCAAGTTGGTCATTTGCGTTTCGCAAGCGCGCGCGAGAGGCCCCGCACATCGTCCAGCCGCTCGGGTGAGGTCAGCGAAGCGGCGAACTCGGAAGCCGTCATTTCCAGCGCTGCGAGCGTACGCTTCAGGGCGGGAAGGAACTGGCTCGCCTCGGCAAGGATGAGCGGCAAGAGGACTACCGAAAGCGAAAATCCCGCCCAGCCCAGCAAGACAGCGAGCAGGAGCGCCAGCGCCGACCCGGCGAGATAGAGCACGACCACCGGGGCATGGGCGTTATCGGCGGCAAGCACCGCCATGGGCGCAGCGGACAAGGCTCTCAGCGTGGCCGCAGTCACAAGGACGAGGGCGATGCTGGTGCTGAAAATCGTCTCGCCCAGCGTGTAAAGGTCCTGCAGCCACGGACCGATGGCCAGGAGGAAGAAGGCGAAGAGGGCCGCGATGCCGATTGATACAAGCGTCATCGTCGCGAGCATGCGCTTTTGCACGGCGCGCCGGTCGCCATCGATATAGCCGCTCTCGTAGAACTGCAGGCCGTAGGTCACGTTGGTGACGAGGTCGAGCAGGCGGGTGAGGGTACGGGTCGCGGCAAACCCCGCGAGGACGACGGCTCCAAAGGTCGCGCCGACCAGCAGGAGATAGCCTTGCAGGTTGAGACCGAAGACCAGCGGCATCAGCATGAAGGCGAGGCTGGGGCGCCACAGGTCGGTGACGCTCGCCTGCAGGTCGCCATGTCCGCTCTCGAACATTTGCGGCGCAGCCTTGCGGGCGGAGAGGTAAATCCACAGCGCGGACAGGCAGCGGAACAGCGCGAGGCTCATGGCGAGCGTCGACAGGCTGTCGGAGAAGGTGACCGCAGCGGCAATCACCACGATTTCGAGCAGGCTTGTCGCATTGTAGAGGAAGATGTGGTCGGGATAGCGGCCCGCGACGCGGTAGGGGATGTCGAAAATCGCCATCTGGCTGGTCGCGAAAATGTAGAGCGAGAGCCATGCCGCGGCTTTCGCCATGTCCCACAGGGCGACATCGCCGTCATATTCGACCACCGAGGGGATGATGAACATCGCAGCGCTCGCGAAGACCAGCGCGAGAGCGGCGGTGGAGAAGGCGGAAATGGTCCATGCCGCGCGGAAATCCTGCCGGGCGCGGGCTAGGTCGCCTGCCTGTGCTGCGGCCAATGCGGCAGTCCCGCCTGCGCCTGCAAAGCCGTTGCCCACCAGAGCGACATAGGCAGGCACGGCGAAGAGAATGAGCCAGCTCCCGACCGCCTCCACGCTCCAGCTGGCGAAGAAAATCGGCAACGTCGCGAATTGCACCGCGATGCGCGTCGCGACGGCCATCAAATTGGCAGAAATGCCGCGTAGGAGGCGGCGCTGGTCGCTCATGCCTCGGTCTTTCGCCCGAGCAGTTTGCGTCCGACGGACTTGCCCGTGTCGACGACGGCCTGTGCCGCGCCAAGCGCCCTCACGCGGCGCTTCTCGCGCGGCAAATGCGCTTCCCACTGGCGATGGCGCGCTGATATCGGGCCTTCGAGCAAGGCAACCCATTGCGAGGCCAGCCGCTCTACGCTGAAGGTCTTCGCCCGCCTGTGGCCTGCCTCGACGAGGTCGCGGTAAAGGCCCGGGTCGCTGCGCAGCCGGTCTATCTGGCTCACCGCCTCTTCGAGATTATGTGCGAGCAAATGGTCCATGCCCGCAGTGCCGACCTGCGCAAAGGCACTGTCGCTTCCGCTGACGAAGGGCACGCCTGCAATCCACGAATTGAGCAGCTTGTTCGCCGGTTTGCGCGAATGGCGTGCATTGCCGAAACTGCGCAGGCCGATGGCGATGTCGATGTCCGAATAGTCGTTCCAGCGTTCGGGCGGCTGGACCACGAATTCGAGCCCGCGCGCCTCCATCGCCTTGCTCCACTGCTCGGCGGTGCCTGCAAGATTGCCGTCGAGCTTGCCAAGGAAACCGACCCGCTTCACGCCTTCGCGGCTCTCGTCGCGCGGGACGATGCCCGCCTGCGGCCAGAGATATTGCAGCGCCCCGTCTTCGCAGAGGAGGTCAGTGTTCTGCTGGATATGGAACTGCGCCCACAGCACGCGCGGATAGTCCGCCTGGATCGAAACCTGAAACAGTGAAGGGTCCGCCCCGGCGCGCGACAGCGTCTTCGACTTGGCGAGGTTGATGCGCCCCTCGGCAGGCTCGGTCGCAATCTCGATGCCGCCCACGCCCATGTCGCGCAGGCGGCACCAGGTCTGGACCGTCCAGCAAAGGTCGCCATTCTCGGCAAAGCTCTTGAGGATGTCGGGCCTCGCGCCCAGCAGCGCGTCGAAATCCTCGCTCGCGATGGCCTCTGCCGCACCGAAACGGTCATTGTGGACAAAGCGCACCGGCGCGGGCGTTTCCAGCTCCCTCTCGCCGGCGGATATGGTGCAATCGCTCATCTTTAGTGTTCGCGATGCTGCTGCATGCGCTGTCCCCGTTGACCCTTGGCGACGCGACATCCCACGAGAATGCCACTTGCGCAAGTTTCGCGGCCTCTCGCTTTCCCGAATTCCTTTCGCTAGGGCAGGTCCGGAGTTGAGGAGTTGCCATGACAAAAGAGGGTAACGGGCGCCCCTATCGCGTGACGTCCATTGACGTTGCGGAGCGCGCCGGGGTCAGCCAGTCGACTGTCAGCCGCGCGCTGTCGGGTTCGGAAACGATTACCGAAGCCACGCGGCGCCGGGTCGAACAGGCCGCTGCCGAACTGGGCTATCACGTCAATATGCGCGCCGCAGGCCTGCGCAAGGGCGAGACCGGCACCATCGCCATTGTCGTCATCGGACGCGACGGGCAGGGGCCGGCCGCCATCAACCCCTTTTACTACAGCCTGCTCGGCAGCACCTGCGCCGCGGCGGCAGAGCGTGGCTACGAAGCGCTCGTTTCGTTCCAGGCCAAGGAAGACGAGCTCTTCGGCCATTATGTCGGTCGCAGGCAGGCCGATGGCGTGGTGGTCATCGGCACGGCTACGAATACGCCGGCGTGGGACTATTTCCGCACCGTGGCGGCGAGCAGCCATGCGATTGCCTTCTGGGGCTCGCCCTTCGACGATGCGGTCTGGGTGCGTTCGGACAATGCCGAGGGCGGCAGGCTGGCGGTCGAGAGGCTGATCGCGGGCGGGGCGAAGGACATCCACTTCGTCGGCGACCCCAATTCCTCGCAGAAACAATTCCGCGAACGCTACGAGGGCTACAAGACCGCCATGGAGAAATCCGGCCTGACAGCGTACGAAGCGGTCGTGCCGGACAAGGGCGAGCGCGTTGTGCAGGGCCGCACTGCAGTGGCTGATCTGTGCGATCGCGGCGCAGATTTCGATGGGCTCTTCTTCGCCTGCGATGCCATGGCGCTGGGCGCGCTGGAGGAACTGGCTTCGCGCAGCATCGCCGTGCCGGGCAAGGTCGGCGTGGTCGGCTTCGACGGCCTCGGCTCGGGCGAATTCAGCAATCCCCCGCTGACCACGGTCGAACCCGATTTCGCCGAAGCGGGACGCCTGCTGGTCGAGACCGCGCTGGCTGGGGAAGGCGAGCGCGCCGAGCGGCGTGTGCCCGTGCGACTGGTGGAGCGTTCGAGCGCCAAGTAACGACGCTCGCCCAATGCCCGTTTGCCAAGCGGGCGTCGCCACGTCTAAGCCTCCCCGCACATCTCTAGGGGAGAGCTAAGAGACATGAAAACCAGCATCGCTTCCGCCCTCGCGCTCGTGCTTTGTGCGGGGTCCGCACCTGCCTTCGCGCAGAACCAGGAACCCGAGCCGAGCCCCAATCCGGTCGAGGAGCAGGAGGTCGACGCCTCGCAGGACGAGCTGCCCGAGGAAGGCAGCGGCGAACAGGTCGATGCAGCGCCCGCCACCGTCCCGATTGCGGGCGAGGGCGAGAAGGACCAGGGCTGGGACGTCACCGCCCCGCGCGGTGCCACCATGCGCGAAGTCGCGATCAACACCGACGAAGGCACCTGGATGGATGTCGCCGTCTCACCCGACGGGCGCACGATCGCCTTCTCGATGCTCGGTGACATCTATACGATGCCCGTCACGGGCGGTACGCCGACGCGGATTGCGGAAGGGCTGGCATGGGAAATCCAGCCGCGTTTCTCGCCCGACGGCAGCCGCATCGCCTTCATTTCGGACCGCGGCGGCGGCGACAATATCTGGCTGATGAACACCGACGGCTCGAACAAGTTGCAGGTGACCAAGGAGGACTTCCGCCTCCTCAACCAGCCAAGCTGGTCGCCCGACGGGCGCTACATCGTCGCCAAGAAGCATTTCACCACGCAGCGCAGCGCCGGCACGGGCGAAATCTGGCTCTATCATGTCTCGGGCGGCGGCGGCGTCCAGCTGGTCAAGCGCTCAAGCGAAGCGGTGCAGAAGGAGCTGGGCGAACCCATCTACGCGCCTGACGGCAACGCCATCTACTACACCCGCAACATCACCCCCGGCGCGACCTTCGAATATGCGCAGGATTCGACGCAGGGCATCTTCAATATCGAGCGCTACGACATTGACACCGGTGAGGTGACCACCGCAGTCGGCGGTTTCGGCGGCGCAGTGCGTCCCACGCCTTCGCCCGACGGCAAGAAAATCGCCTTCGTGCGCCGCGACAAGGACCAGTCGCAGCTGTGGGTGAAGGACCTCTCCACGGGTGAAGAGCGGATGATCTACGGCTCGCTCGACCTCGATTTGCAGGAGACCTGGGCGGTCTACGGCGTCTATCCGATGATGGACTGGATGCCCGACGGGAACAGCATGGTCGTCTGGGCAGGTGGCAAGCTCAATCGGGTGTCTGCCGACGGCTCTGGCGCGAGCGTCATCCCCTTCAGCATCTCCGACACGCGGATGGTCGCCGAAGCGCCGCATCCGGTCATCGATGTCGCGCCCGATGCCTTCACTGCGAAAATCCCGCGCTTCGCCAGCGTTTCGCCCGATGGCCGTACGGTGGTCTTCGAAAGCCTCGGCAAGCTCTACACCAAGCCGGTCGGCAGCAATGCCGAGCCGCGCCGCCTGACTTCGGGCGGCGGCGATGCCCTTGAACTGTGGCCCGCATGGTCGCGCGACGGCAAGCGCATTGCCTTCGTGCGCTGGACCGACAGCGGCCTCGGCAAGATTGTCACGGTCGACAGCCGCGGGCGCGGCGAGCGTATCGTGACCAGCCAGCAGGGCCATTATGCCGTCCCGCAATTCTCTCCCGAAGGCGACACCATCGTCTTCGAGAAGCGCGGCGGCGGTTATTTGACCTCGCCCTATTTTTCGGAAAACGAGGGCACCTATGCGGTCAATGCAGGAGGCGGCACGCCGCGCTTGATTGCGCGCGATACCTCGACCCCGCAGTTCGGGGCAGACGATGACCGCGTCTTCATGTTCGGCCGCTCGGGCGGCAAGCTGCAATTGCTCTCTGCCGACCTCGACGGCGAGGCGCGCCGCGTCCATGTCGAGGGCGAGCTTGCCAACGACTTCCGGGTCAGCCCGCGCGGCGATTACGTGGCCTTCCGCCAGAATTACGAAGTGTTCGCCATGCCGCTTCTTCCCGGCGGCCAGACCGTCACGGTGAGCGAGAAATCCGGCTCGCTGCCGATTACCAAGGTCAGCACGGGCGGGGCGGATTACATCGGCTGGACAGAGGATGGCTCGACGCTGCACTGGTCGATGGGACCGGTGCTCTACCGCGCCAGCACTTCCGCGCTCACGCCGACCACGCCCGATAGCGAAGCGCCGAAATTCACTCCGCCCGACACCGGCACCTCGCTCGCGCGCACTATCCGAGCCGACAAGGCGAGCGGCACGGTGGCGATTACCGGCGCGCGCATCCACACCATGGCGGGCGAGGGCGCAGGCACCATCGAGAACGGCACCATCCTTATCGAGGGTGACCGTATCGCTGCCATCGGTCCGGCAGGCTCTGTGCAGGTGCCTTCGGGAGCAACGGTGGTCGAGGCCAATGGCCGCACCATCATCCCCGGCCTCGTCGATGCCCATGCCCACGGGCCGCAAGGGTCGGGCGATCTCATCCCGCAGCAGAACTGGTACCAGGTCCAGCAACTGGCGATGGGTTCGACGACCATCCACGACCCGTCGTCTTCGGCCAGCATGATTTTCGCCGCGGCAGAACGCCAGCAGGCGGGCACTCTGCTCGCCCCGCGTATCTTCTCGACCGGCGAAATCATCTACGGTGCCAAGGCGCCCAGCGTCTATGCGCGCATCGACAGCTACGAAGACGCGCTCGCCCATGTCCGCCGCATCAAGGCGCAGGGCGGCATCAGCGTGAAGAACTACAACCAGCCACGGCGCGAGCAGCGCCAGCAGGTCGTGGCCGCCGCGCGGGCCGAAAACATGCTGGTGGTTGCCGAGGGTGGTTCGCTCTTCGGCATGGACATGAACCTGATCGCCGACGGCAATTCGACCGTCGAACACAACATCCCGGTCGATGTGATGTACGAGGACGTGCTGCAGATGTTCAGCGGCTCGGACACGAATTACACGCCGACGCTCACCGTGACCTATGGCGGTCTCGCCGCCGACCCATACTGGCGGCAGGCGACCGATGTGTTCGACAACCCGCTGCTCGTCCACACGCCGCCCAAGCTGCTGCTCGCCCAGACCGGCCGCCGCATCACCGCGCCCGACTGGGCCTTCGTCGACGACAACGCCGCGCGTGAGGCCAAGAAACTGGCCGAGCGCGGCGTGAAGGTCAGCATCGGCGCGCATGGCCAGCAGGCGGGCATCGCGGCGCATTGGGAGCTATGGAGCTTCGTACGCGGCGGCATGTCCAATGTGCAGGCGCTGCGGGCCGGGACCATCGAACCGGCAAAATCGCTGGGCATGGCGCAGGATGTCGGCAGCCTCGAAGTCGGCAAGCTCGCCGACCTCGTTATCCTGACTGCAGACCCGGCGCAGGACATCCAGAACTCGGATGACATTGCGCAGGTCATGCTCGGCGGGCGTCTCTACGACGCGCGGACGATGAACGAGGTCGAGACCGGCAACGAGGAGCGCCTGCCCTATTGGTGGGAGTAAGCAAAAGGGCGGCTCCGGCGTAGTGCCGGGCCGCCCTTCCGTGCCTCATGCGCTAGCCAGCGCGGGACAAATTACGCCGCGCGAATGTGGAACAGGAATTCGTCGACCTTGTCGCGCAAGGTCGTCGCCTGGCCTTCGAGATCGCTCGAAGAAGCGAGCACCTGGCTCGCCGCAGCGCCGGCCGCAATGCTGGTGTCGCGCATATTGTCGAGGTGACCTGCCACTTCGTCCGTCCCATGCGCGGCGCGGTCGATACTGCGCGCAAGGTCCTGACCTGCGACCGACTGCTGGTCGACGGCACTGGCAATCGAGATGGCGGTCGTCTCCAACTGTTTGATCTGCTCGCCGATCGAGCGCAGAGCACTGACGCTGGCTCCGGTCGAGGCCTGCATCGCCTGGATCTGCTCCGAGACTTCCTCGGTCGCTCGGCTGGTCTGCGCGGCGAGTTCCTTCACCTCGCTCGCCACGACTGCAAAGCCACGCCCCGCTTCGCCGCCACGTGCCGCCTCGATTGAAGCGTTGAGGGCGAGGAGGTTGGTGCGCTGTGCAATCGACTGGATCATTTCGACGATCTGGCCGACCTGCTCGGCAGCAGAGGCCAGCGCAGAAATCGTTCCGTCTGCGTTTTCTGCATCATCCGAAGCCTTGCGGGCAAGTTCGGCCGAATTGGCCGCCTGACGGCTGATTTCGCTGATCGACATGGCGAATTCGTCCGACGCGGCGGCGGCGGCGGTTACGCCACCCGAGGCCGTTTCCATGGCGACCGATACCTGGCTGGCCTGTCCGGCGGCCTGTTCGGCAGCCGATGCCATTGCGCCTGCAGTCGCATTCAGCTGGCTGGAGGCCGCCGCTACGCCGCCGACGACATCGCCGACGGTCTTCTCGAAGCTGTCGGCCAGCAGCATCAGTTCCTGCTTGCGCTGCTCGGAAGCTGCCTTGCGGCCGGCGAAAAGCTCGTCGAGCTTGTGGCCGGAGCGGGAGAAGACCGCCAGCGCACGTGCGAGATCGCCGATTTCGTCGGGACGGCTGGTGTCGCCCGCCTCGATGTCGCGTGCGCCAGCCGAGAGACGGCCCATTTCACCGACCATGTGCTGGAAGGGGACGATCACTTCGCCCAGGATGAAGCGCAGGCTGAGCACCGCGCCAATGCAAGAAATTGCGGCGATAGCGATGACGAGCACCCGCACGGTATCGGCCATGTCAGGGTTGGAGAGGCCGACGAGAGAGAGGATCGCGAGGCTGAGAACGCCGCCGAGCGTGAAGATCGAGGCAATCTTGGCCTTGGCAGCCATCGACTTGGCCATGAACCAGCCGTGCAGGCCGCCCGTATAGCGCAGGTCTTCGATGTCCGCGCCTTCGACCTCGGCAATCTCGCGGTTCAGTTCCTCGTCAATCACCGTCGTATGTGCGTTCACGGTATTTCCCCCAAACACTGCGCCTCTCCCGGCGCAGAACAATTATCGACTCAAGCAGCGCGCACGTGCTGCAGGAATTCATCGACCTGCTGGCGCAACACCCCGGCCTGCGATTCGAGGCTGGTGGCAGAGCCGAGCACCTGGCTGGCCGCAGCGCCCGTCGCCACGCTCGCTTCGCGCACCTGCGCGATGCTGCCCGACACCTCGTCGGTAGAGCGCGCGGCAAGGTCGATGCTGCGCGCCAGGTCTTGCCCTGCGACCGACTGCTGGTCGACGGCGCTGGCAATCGAAATCGCGGTCGTCTCCAGCTGCTTGATCTGGTCGCCGATCGAGCGCAGCGCGTCGACGCTGGCGCCGGTTGAGGCCTGCATGGCCTGGATCTGCTCCGCCACTTCCTCCGTTGCGCGGCTGGTCTGTGCGGCGAGTTCCTTAACCTCGCTGGCGACCACGGCGAAGCCGCGACCGGCCTCGCCGCCACGCGCAGCTTCGATCGAGGCGTTCAATGCAAGGAGATTGGTGCGCTGGGCGATCGACTGGATGAGTTCGACGATCTGTCCCACCTGTTCTGCCGAGGCGGCGAGCGCCCCGATCGTGTGGTCGGCACCTTCCGCATCGTCCGAGGCTTTGCGGGCTAGCTCGGCCGAATGCGATGCCTGGCGGCTGATTTCGCCAATCGACATGGCGAATTCGTCCGAAGCGGCAGCAGCTGCGGTCACGCCGCCCGAAGCCTGCCCCATCGCGTTGGAGACAGCCTCGCTCTGATAGGAAGCCTGCTCGGCAGCAGCGGCCACGCTGGAGGCGGTCGCGTTGAGCTGGGTGGAAGCGGCGGCCACGCCGCTGACCACTTCGCCGACGGTGCTTTCGAACTGCAGGGCGAGGCGTTCGAGGTCGTATTTGCGCTGGGCCCGCATGGCCTCTTTCTCTTCCGACATCTTTTCGAAACGGAAGGCAGCGCGCAGGAACACGTGGAGCGAACGGGCGAGGCCGCCCAGCTCGTCGCGGCGCTCGAGGCCGGGTATCTGGATCGACTTGTCACCGGTCGCGAGGCGCTCGGATGCGTCGGTGAGTTCGCTCACCGTGCCGGCAATATCGCGCGCGATCACGCGGGTGCTGACGAGGATGAGCCCGATGCCGATGGTGGCGACCGAGAAGAAGGCGACGAAGAGCCAGAAGATGGTGGTTTCGCCTGCAGCGTCGCTTGCCTCGCCCTGGCGGAAGAGGCTGGTCTTCAGCTTGCTGGCAAGGGCATTGAAGGCATCGCCATGGTCCAATGCCTCTTCGGCGACCAAGGCGCGGGTCGCAAGGTCCGGAGCGCTTTTCTGGCTTGCGATATCCGACTGGATAACGTCCAGGCTGGTGCGAAGTTCGGCGATTGTTTCGAGTTCCGTAGCCGCGATATCGCGCGCACCGCGCTCGAGCGAGTTCAGGTCACGGCGCGCTTCCTGAAGGCTTTCCTCGGCGTTGGTGATAGAGCTGGTGTCGCCAGTCCATGCGAAGCGCTGCGCGTTGAGCAGCGCTTCGTCGATATCCGTCTTGAGTTCGGTGGACAGGACCAGCATCTCGCCAATCTGCATGCGCTCGTGACGCAGCTGCACGGCAGTCCATCCGCCGATGATGATCGACAGGAGAATGAAGACAACCGCGCCGATATTGGCAAGCGCGACGATGCTCAGTTTGCCGCCGATGGAAAGGTCGGCAAACTTGCCGCGCAGGCCCGTGCTTCCGGCACCGATGTCCGCGAGGATCGCACGATCTTCGGCAATCTCGTCGGAATAGTACTTCGCAGTGTCGGTATCCTGCGCTTCGAAGTCATGCGTGACGGCGTTCATGCTACCTTGCTTTCCCAATCGGTGTTTTCTTTGTCATCTGCCGCCTTGACCTCGCTGCCGAGGAATTGCGGGATCTGGTCGGCGGGCATGGCTTTGAAATAGAGCCAGCCCTGGATCTGGTCGCAGCCGGCCGCGCGGACCATGTCGGCCTGTTCTTCGGTCTCCACGCCTTCGGCGGTGACTTCCATCTTCATGGCGCGCGCCATGGTGATGCTGGAGAGCATCATGGCGCGGCTGGAATCGTCCTCGCTCGCCTGGCTGACGAGGCTGCGGTCGAGCTTCAGCTTCTCGAAGCGGAACTGGCGCAGGAAGCCGATCGAGGCATAACCCGTGCCGAAATCGTCGAGCGCGACGCTGATGCCGAAGCCGCGGATGAGGTTGAGGCTGCGCTCGGCGACCACGGGATCGAGCACGAGGCAGGTTTCGGTCACTTCGAGTTCGAGGCGCTCGGGGTCGAAGCCCGTTTCCTCGAGGATGTGGCCGAGCTGGATGGGGAATTCCGGGTTGCGCAGCTGGGCGGCGGAAATGTTGACCGACAGGGTCACGCCTTCCCATTCGAGCGCATCGACACAGGCCTGGCGCAGGACCCACAGGCCGATCGGATTGATGAGGCCCGATTCCTCGGCCACGGGCACGAAGACGTTGGGGCCCACGACCTTGCCGTCGGGGCGGTCCCAGCGCAGCAGGCTCTCGACCGAGACGACCTTGCGCGTCGTGCTGTCGACCAGCGGCTGGTAATGCATGCGGAACTCGCCCAGCGCGAGCGCCTGGCGCAGTTCGTCGTCCATCTGCTTGATCTGTTCGCGGCTGCGGTCGAAGGCCTCGTTGAACCAGGTGCAGCGCATCTTGCCCCCGCGCTTGGAGGCATACATGGCGACATCCGCGCGGCGCAGCATTTCGGACGACGCAACCGTCTTGCCCGGCGCATTGCGCGCAAGGCCGATACTGGCGCCCAGCGTCAGGCGGCGGTCGGCAACCTTGATGGATTTCGCGAGTCGCTCGATGATGCGGCGGCAATGTCCTTCGAGCAGCGTGCCCGAAAGGTCACCGGTCATCAGGATGGCATATTCGTCGCCGCCGAGGCGGTAGAGGTCGGCTTCCTCGCCGCAGATATCGCGGATGATGCGGGCGATTTCCTTGATGGTGTTGTCGCCCACGACATGACCGTAGTGGTCGTTGATAATCTTGAACCCGTCGAGATCGACGATGGCGAGCGCGACCTCGTGCTCGGCCGACATGGTGTCGGTGATGTCACGGTGCAGCGCGCGGCGATTCGGCAGGAGCGTGAGCGCGTCGCTGCTCGACAGGCGCTCGAGCCGCCGGAGGTGCTTGATGCCGAGGACCGCAAAGCCGCCGATGCTGGCGAGGAAGGCGACCAGGCCGCCTCCGAGAACCGCAGACATCGAGGCAATGCCGAGTTGCGGGCCGAAAAAGGCGAGCAGCGCGGTCACGCTGACGATACCGGCGAGCGCAGCCAGCGGCGCGAAAATCATCACGCGTGTGCTTTGCTGTGCCATCTCTGTATGTGAACGCACGCAGGTATCCCCCTCGGTGGCATGGTCCGGTCAAGTGTCCTACCGCTAACGTGCATTCGCTAATTAACGGTAAACCCGAAATTTACCTTGGATGATAAGCGTGGCTGCGGGCTGCGCGGCACGCGCCCTGTTCAAGCTGGGATGGGAAATATCAGCCGTTGACGACGCGCGGCGGCATCGTGCCCAGAACCGCGCCGATATCGCTTGCGCCCTTGGGCGCATACATCGCCGAGCCGAATGGCGAGGGCTCGAACCTGTCGGTCTGGCCGACCACGGTCTCGCCCGCGCCGAGCATCAGGAAGCCGTCGTTCGCCACCCCGCCATGCAGGCGGTCGAACGCCCTGCGGCGCGTTTCCGGGTCGAAATAGAGCAGCACGTTGCGGCACAAGACGAGGTCGAACTTGCCCGGCGAGGGCGGGTAATCGAGCAGGTTTCGCTGCTCGAAGCGGGTCATCTCGAGCACGCGGGGCGAGACCTGCCAGCCCCTGGGCGTTTCGGAGAAAAAGTTCAGCATCTGCGCGACCGAAATGCCGCGCTGGATCTCGAACTGCGAGTAGGTCCCGGTCTTCGCCTGGTCGACGGCCTTGGTCGACACGTCGGTGCCGAGGATTTCGATTTTCCAGTCCGCCCAGCGGCCCGGTTGCTCGAGGAAGGTCATCGCGAGGCTGAGCACTTCCTGGCCAGTCGAACAGCCTGCCGACCAGATCGAAATGCGGCGCGAATCGGCGCGGCGCTTCGCCAGTTCGGGCAGGATGGTGTTTGCCAGCGTGGTGAAATACGCATGGTCGCGGAAGAAATAGGTCTCGTTGTTGAGCAGCGCCTCGACCACGCGGGTCGCGAGGCGATGTTCGCCCGGACGCTCGAGCATGCAGGCAAGCTGGTCGACATTCTCGATGCCGAATTCGCGGAACAGGCCCGAAAGCGCGGTCGAAATGCGCCAGCGGCGGCTCTCGGTGAGCGTCTGGCCGGTACGGGCTTCGAGCAGGTCGGCGATAATTTGGTGGGAGGCGTCTTCTAGCGCCATGCATCGGCTCCTGCAGTTGATAGGACCCGGTCGGCCAGTTCCTCCGGCGGGAGGACGGCGGACGCAAGACCGCGTTCGGTAATGTCGCGCGGCATGCCCCAGACGGCGCAAGTGTCGGCGCTCTGGGCGTACATCGAGCCGCCGGCGTTGATGATGGCGTCTGCGCCTTCGGTCCCGTCGCGGCCCATGCCCGACAGGAGGATGCCCGCAACCTTGCCTTCATAGGCTTCGGCAAGCGTTTCGAACATCGGATCGACCGAGGGCGTGCAGCCGCTCTTGACGGGATGGAAGGCGAGGTCGGTGACGTATCTGGTGCCCTTCCTGCGCACGACCATATGACCGTGGCCGGGCGCAATCAGGATGCGGCCACGGGTCACTTCCGTACCTTCGTCGGCCAGCACGGCTTCGCGTCCGGCGGCCATTTCCATCTGCTTGGCGAAGACAGGAATGAAGCTGGCGGGAAGGTGCTGGGTAATGAGGATAGGAAGGTCGAAATTCTTCGGCACCTGGCGCAGGAACAGGCCGAGTGCATGAATGCCTCCGGTCGATGCACCGATGGCGAGTACCTGCGGGCGCTTGCCGACGCGGCGCTGCGCGAATTTCGGGGCCTTGCGCTCGGGCTGCTCGTGCGGAGCCAGGCCCTTGAGCGCACGGATCTTGGCAAGCAGCTGGTCACGGTACTCGTCGTTGAAACCGCCCGGCCGCGGTTTCAGCATCGTGTCGGCGGCGCCCATCTGGAGCGCCTTGACCGTATGTTCCGCGCCCTCTGCCGTGAGCGAGGAGATCACAAGCACCTTGGTCCGCGGCGAGGCCTTGAGAAGCTTCGGCAGGGCCTCGATGCCGCCCATTCCGGGCATTTCGAGGTCGAGCAGGATCACATCGACGAATTTCGTCTTGAGCTCCTCCAGACCGCGCTCGGCGGTGCTGGCGGCGGCCACGATGGTCATGTCGTTCTCGCGTTCGATCATGCGCGAGAAAACGGTCCGCACAGTGAGCGAATCGTCGACCAGCATGACCCGAACAGTGCGCGGGGCGCTCCGTTCGCCGCGTTCGGCTGTCGTATTGTATTTCAGAGCAGCCGCCACGACCCGTTTCCTTTAGCGGATCAGGCCATGCCGACGAGCTGGAGCTTGATCTGAAGGGTCTCGTGGTCGAACGGCTTCATGACATATTCGTCGGCGCCGGCGCTGATGGCTTCGCGGATGTGAGCGACATCGTTCTCGGTGGTGCAGAACACGACCTTGGGCTTGTCGCCGCCTTCGTGCTTGCGCAGTTCGTGGATGAACTCGATGCCGGTCATGACGGGCATGTTCCAGTCGAGCAGGACCACTTCGGGCATGCTCTCGAGGCACTTGTTGAGGCCTTCCTGGCCGTTCTCGGCTTCGTCGACCGTGAAGCCGAGGGTTTCGAGGATATGGCGCGACACCTTGCGGATGACGCGCGAATCATCGACGATAAGACAGGTTTTCATTTCACGTGATCCCTTACACTTGTCCGCCCCTTATAACGGGAGGCGGTAACTAATCGCTTAAGCCGCCTGACGCAGAGGTCCGGAGACGAGTTGTCCGATATCGACTAGCAGCGTCGGGCCGCCGTCGGTTTCCACCATGCCGCGTGCGGCACGCTGCCAGCCTTCGCCAAAGCCCCCCGGCACGGCGACCGGCTCGCTCTTGGCTTCACCCACGTCGTGGGCTTCCTCGACGAGCAGCGCGTAAAGGTGGCCGTCGATGTCGACGACCGCTGCCCGCTGGTCCCTGGAGGTGCATGCCTTTTCGAGGCCGATGGCCAGCGCGCAGTCGATGACGGTGAGAGCCTGGCTGCGCAGCGCGGTCAGGCCAAGGATGAAATCGGGCGTACCGGGAATCGGGGTGATGTTATCGACCTCGATCACCGATTGCACTTCGATCGCGGGGATGGCCGCGCGGCGGCCGGCGATGGTGCACATCAAAAGCAGTTCGTTCATGCCGCCCTCCCGGTGCGAATGCGCTTCAATGCCGCGAGCAGTCCGTCGCGGTCGTAGCGGTAGATGGTGTCGTCACCGGCATCCTCGGGCTCGGGGCGCAGGCGGATGACCTCGCGCGCGCCGGTGGTGAGGACTTCGCCCTCTTCGGCGAGCGCGATGGCGAGATCGGCTTCGACTTCGTCGTCGTCACCGGCAATCCGGTAGCCTACGGCCTGCACCAGCGGTTCGAGGATGGTGCGTGCCCATTCGCTTCCTTCCGGGATGCGGCAGGTGAGCGTGTGCTCGACTTTTTTCGTGGCGCGGTAGCGCGAGAAGACCGCATGGCCGTCGAGCAGCGGGATGGGCTTGCCGCCGATGAGCGTGACGCCCTCGATGGCGGTGTCCGCTTCGCTCGGGACGACGTCTTCGGTGACATCGGCTGCGTCGAGCACTTCCTTGACCGCATAGACCAGCTCGTGCTCGCCGTCCGAGAGGCGGAGCAGGCGGCAGCGGCCGTCGGGCAGCGGGCCGGTATCGTGGCCGGCCAGCGTCATGATCTCGCCGTCGATGACAGCCTGCGCGCGGTCGCCCTCGATATCGATGGCATCGCGCGAGATGGTGTCGATACGGCGCACCAGTTCGAGGCGGACCGCCCGGTGGCGTCCATCGAGCCCGGCGAACAGCATGACCGGCACGGCCCTGCTCTTCTCGACCTTCTCGGACTTGTCGGCAATCGTCGGCTTGGTGCGGACACCGCCGACCATGCCGCGCATCTGCGCGATGGAGGGCAGGTCGATGAGCATCATCGGACGGCCATCGTCGAGGAGGGTGGTGCCCGCGTAGAGCTTGGTTTCCATGATGGCCGGCGCGATAGGTTTGACCACCACGTCCTCGTGATCGAATACGCGGTCGACCGCGAGCGCGAAGACATCGTCGCTGGCGAGGCGCACGAGGATGAGCGTCTTGCTCGTCCAGTCGCATTCCGCGTTGGTTTCGCTGCCCATGACTTCGCCAAGCGAAAGGCAGGGCACGCGCTTGTCGCGGAAGGTGACGAGGCGGCGGTCGCCGGCCTGCGCGAATTCCACATGGCTCGAATTGCCGAAGACGATTTCTTCGACATAGCTGCGCGGGATTGCATAGCGCTGGTCGCCGCTGCCCACGGTTAGTGCGGCGATGATGGAGAGGGTGAGCGGCAGCTGGAGGTGGAAGCTGGTGCCTTCACCCGGCTTGCTCGACACTTCGATCGAGCCGCCGACGCGCTCGATGTTCGAACGCACGACGTCCATGCCGACGCCGCGGCCCGATACCGAGCTCACCTTTTCGGCAGTCGACAGTCCGGGCTCGAAAATCAGGTTTTCGCGCTGCTTGTCGCTCATCTTGTCGATTTCGGAACGCGAATAGAGGCCATTGGCGATGGCCTTTTCGCACACGCGCTCGACATTGATGCCGTTGCCATCGTCGGTGATGACGAGGCTGATCTGGTTGCCCGACTGGCGCGCAGCGAACTTCAGCAGGCCGATTTCGCGCTTGTCGTTCCTGAGGCGCTCGGCCGGGGTTTCGATACCGTGGTCGATGGCGTTGCGGATGATGTGGGTCAGCGGGTCGCGGACCATTTCGATCATCTCGCGGTCGAGTTCGACTTCGCTGCCTTCGAAATCGACCATCACCTGCTTACCGAGTTCGTTCGACAAATCGCGCACGAGACGCGGGAGCGAGGAGAAGAGATGCTCGAGCCGCTGCATGCGCATACGGGTAATCGAGGTGCGCACATCGGCGAGGATGGCGGAGAGGCGTTCGAACGGGCCGTCGATGGCGGGCTGTTCGCCGGCCTCGCGCAGGCGGCGCGCCAGGTCGTTGCGCGCCAGCACCATGTCGGACACACCCTTCATCACCTCGTCGAGCAGGTCGACGGGCAGGCGGATGGAACGCTGGACGCCCTTGGCGGGAGCCTTGGGCGCGGCTTCGGCCTGGGTATCGTTTGCAGGAGCCGATACGGCAGCGACCTCGATTTCCTCTTCGATGATAGCGACATCGCTCTGCACTTCGACCTCGGCATCGGCATCGAGCGCGGCAATCAGCGCCTCGTCGTTGCCGGTACCAAGCTCTTCGCCGGCCTCGATGGCGTCGGTCATTTCCGAAATGCGGTCGATGATGGCGAGCACGGCAGTGACCAGGGCGCTATCGGGCTCGCGGCGGCCGGCGCGGCATTCGGCCAGCGCGTCTTCGGCAGCATGGCTCAGCTTTTCGAGCTGCGGGAAGTCGAAAAAGCCGCAATTGCCCTTCACCGTGTGGACGAAGCGGAAGATCGTATCGATGCGCTTCTTGTCCGACGGATCGGCTTCCCACGCGACCAGTTCGCTACCGCTCTGCTCGAGCATTTCGCGCGTTTCCGCGACGAAATCTGCCAGCAATTCATCCATTGGTCTTGGACCCCCAGTTCTTGTTAGGGTCCGCTATGCACGAGGATGGTTAACGTTTCGTTGGATGCGGTAAGGACTTTTCTGTGGGGCTCTTCAGGACCGTCCAGACGACGAATGCGGCGAGCGCTCCGCCGGCGAGATTGGCCACCAGTTCCGCCCCGTAAATCGCCTCCGCCCCCCAGCTTGCGCGCAGCAGCCAGGCAAAGGGAAGCATGACGAGGAAGACGCGCGCCGCGCTCTGGGCGAGGGCGAATTGTGCCCGGTCGACTGCGTTCAGCGCGCCATTGCCGACAATCAGCAGGCCGAAACCGGCATAGCCCCAGACCGAGATGGCGAGATAGCGCGAGAACTGCTCGATGACTGCCGGATCATCGGTGAAGAAATCGGCAAACCAGTTGCCGGACAGGAACAGGATGACGGCGGTCGCGAGCCCGTAGCCGATGCAGAACAGGCCCGCCCAATACATCGCCCGCCGCGCACGATCGGCGCGATTGGCGCCCCAGTTCTGCCCGATGATTGCGCCGATGGAACCGGACAGCCCAAGCAGGGGCACGACTGCAAAACTTTGCAATCGCCCCGCCGCGCCGAAACCCGCCACCGCCGCCTCGCCCTGGCTGGCGAGCAAAGCAGTGAGGACCGAGAGGCCGATGGGATTGATGGCATTGGAGAAGGCCGCGGGACCCGCCACGCTGATGATCGCCTTGCTCGAACCGGCCAGATCGCATTGGCTGACGAGCGTCGGGTGGATGGCTAGCTGCGTCCTGCCGATAAAATAGTAAGCCATCAGGCATGCCACGCCGTAACCTATGATGGAGGCGTAAGCCGCGCCCGCTATGCCGAAACCCTCGAAACCAAAGGCTCCGGTGATGAGGATGGGATCGAGGATCCAGTTCATCACCGAATAGGTGATCGAGACAAGCGAGACATAGCGCGCCTCGCCCTGTCCGCGCAGGATGCCGCTGAGGCCCATCTGCAGTAGCAGCACAGGCAGGCCGAGCGCGAAGGGGTTCATATATTCAAGCACCAGCGGCATGAGCCGCTCGTTCGCCTGCATCAGCCGGAAGAGCGGTGCGTTGAGCGCGAACAGCAGCAGGCCCAGCGTCACGCCGATGGCCAGGGCAAAGACTGCGCCGAAATTCGCGCGGCGTTCGGCCCGGTCCCGGTCGCCTTCACCCAAAGCGCGGGCGATGACCGAGTTGATGCCGACCATCACGCCCACGCCGAGGCTGGAAAGCGCTATGATGACCGGGAAAATGAAGCTGACCGCCGCCAGTTCGGCGCTGCCGAGTTGCCCGATGAAATAGGCATCGATGAGGCCGACCGACATGATGGCGGCCACCCCGATGATCATCGGCAATGTCTGGGTGACGAGATGGCCGCGTATGCTCCCGCGGGTGAGTTTGGCCGTCTCGCTCATTAGAACAGCGCGCTAGCGGGGCAGGGCGCGCTTGGGAAGCGCCGATTTTGCGCCATCCGCCTTGTGCGGGAGGGCCATCCCGTGCGATACGGTTGCAAAGAGAGACTTAAGGAGAGCGCCCCGTGGCCACCCAGATGAAGCCCAAGTTCGAGTGTAGCGAAGAGGAATGGAAGGTCCGGCAGGATCTGGCCGCGTGCTATCGCATCTTCGAGCACCTCGGCTGGGGCGAGAGCATCTACAACCACATCTCGGTTGCCGTGCCGGGCGAGAAAGACACCTTCCTCATCAATCCCTTCGGGCTGCTTTATGACGAAGTGACCGCCTCGAACCTCGTGAAGATCGATGTCGAGGGCAACAATGTCGGCCAGTCGCAATATATGGTCAACAAGGCCGGCTTCACGCAGCACGCCCACTTCCACAAGCATTTGGGTGAGAAGGCGACCGCCATCTGCCACGTGCACACCACGGCCACGATGGCAGTGTGCAGCCACAAGGACGGGCTGCTTCCGACCAATTTCTACGCCTGCAATTTCCAGGGGCAAATCGGCTATCACGATTTCGAGGGCGTCACCGTGCGTCCCGAAGAGGGCGATCGGCTGGTCGAGAACCTCGGCGATCACTCCATCCTGATGCTGCGCAACCACGGCCCCGTCGTGATGGACAAGACCATCCCCGGCATGTTCGTGAAAATGTGGGCGCTGCAGCGCGCTTGCGAAATCCAGGTGGCCACGTTGAGCCAGGGCGAGCCGAATATCGTCAAGCAGGAGGTGGTCGACGTGCACCAGCGCGACCTGTCGACTATGCAGACGCAAGGCGGTGCAGGCTTGTTCGATTTCGAGGCGTGGAAGCGCCGTGTCTCGAAAATCGACGACAGCTGGAAGAGCTAAGACCCCTCGACTTTTTCGAGCATTGAAGCGAAAGCACCGCCATGTCGCGCATGACGGTCAATGAACGTCCCATCGAATTCCTGATGGACCCCGAAACGCCCCTGCTGTGGGCGCTGAGGGATGCTGCCAATCTCACCGGCACCAAATATGGCTGCGGCAATGGCGATTGCGGCGCCTGCATCGTCCATATCGATGGCGAGCCGCTGCGTAGCTGCCTCGTCACGATTGCGGAAGCCGAAGGGCGCTTCATCAAGACCATCGAGGGCCTGTCGGGCGACCGCACCCACCCGGTGCAGCAGGCGATGGTGGCCGAACAGGCCATCCAGTGCGGCTTCTGCACACCCGGCATCGTGATGGCCGCCGCCGCGCTTATCAACCGCAATCCCGGCGCGACAGAGAGCGAAATTCGCGAGACGATACCCAACATCTGCCGCTGCGGCGTGTATCCGCGTCTCGTCCGCGCCATCCAGCGCGCGGGCCGGGTGGCGCGACGTCAGGAGCGTATCAGCGCCGCTCCGGCACCAGGCATCAGCGCCGAGGACGCAGCAGCCGAAGTGCCCGCGCTCAGCGCGCCGGAAAAGGTCGTCACTCCGGACGACTAGGCAAGCAAAAGCGGCGAGCGTTTCCGCCCGCCGCTTTCTGTGTCGTCAACCTCAAAGGTCAGAGTTCGAAGCGAACACCGATGCGCGCGCTGAACGGGTCGGCGGGCTGGATGTTGTTGTCGCCGTGCGCGCTCGGGTAATAGGTCTCGTCGAACAGGTTCTCGATGTTGAGCTGCATGCTCAGCTTCTCGCTGACCGTGTAATAGGCCGCCGCATCGACGCGCCAGTAGCTGGGCAGCACGACTTCGTTGCTGAAGCTGGCGAACTGCTGCGACTGGTGGATGACGCCGAGGCCGACACCGATGTTGTCGGTGAAGTCGAAGCGGTTCCACGCGCTGACCGAGTGGCGGGGAAGCTGCTGGAGGCGGCGCCCGGCCGGGCCGAAGCTGCTTGAGCTGGTCAGCTCGCCGTCGAGATAGGTGTAGCCGAGATTGGCTTTCCAGAAATCGGTGACTTCGCCGACGGCGCCGATTTCGAAGCCTTCGGTCCGGCTTTCGCCGGTCAGCTCGGTGATGCCGAACTCGTTTGTGAAGCGCGAGTTACTACGTTCGAGGCGGAAGATGGCGGCGCTGACGAGGACATTGTCGAGCGGCGCGAATTTCAGCCCGATTTCGTAATTGGTGAACTTCTCCGGCTCGAGCTGGGCGTTGGTCGGCGAAACCAGGAAGAACTGGTCGCCCGCCTGCGGCAGGAAGCTTTCCGCATAGCTGGCATAAATGGACAGGTCGGGCGTTGGCTTGACGATAATCCCGGCGCGGGGGCTGAATTCCTCGTCGACCCGGTTGCCTTCGACATCATCGATGTCGATCGTCTCGAGGTCGAACCGGTCCCAGCGCAGTCCGCCGACCAGTTCGATGTAATCGCCGATTTGCAGCTGTTCCTGGATGTAGACCGACAGGGTCGAAAGCTGGCTGTCGTTGGCACGCGAGACCGTGTTGAAGCTGTAGGCGGGGATGAAGATCGTCTCTGCCAGCGGGGTCCGGTTGTCGTTGTCGGTCAGCGGGTCGCCATCATCGAAGCTGATCGTGCGGCGCGTGTTGAGCGAATCCTGGCTGCTCGCCTCGATGCCAAACAGCAGGGTCGATTCGAGGTTTCCGCCTTCCACCTCCCAGATGGCATTGGCCTGGCCGATCCAATTGCGGCGCTGCTGCGCATCTTCATAGCCCGACAGCGACACAGTGGCTCCATCGGTGCCGGTCGGCAGGATGTTCGCGTAGATCTTGTCGTAATCGGCGAACTGCACGCTGGCATTGGTGCTCCATCCGCCATTGAAGTCATGCTCCAGGCGCAGGCGGGCAATGTTCACTTCGGATTCGAACCGATTGAGGTCGGGATCGCCGAAGAAGGTGCTGTCATAGCCGGTCAGCGGGCCGGTGCTGAGAGAGGGCACGCCGCGGTCGGTGACGCGCTCGTCATTGTCGTAGGTGTAGCTGGCGGTCAGCGTGGTGTCGGGGCCGAGCGCTGCGGTGAGCGTGGGCGAGACGCCGATGAAGCGGCCCTCGTAGAAATCACGGTCGTTGTCGAATTCCTCATAGGTTGCGTTGAGACGCAGCGCGAGGCTGTCGGAGACCGACTGGTTAACATCGGCAAGCAGTGCGAAGGCGCCGAAGCTGTCGACCGAAGCCTCGCCGCTGATGGCGGACCGGAACTCGGCGCGCTTGGCCACGCGGTTAATGGCGCCGCCGCCCGCACCACGGCCGAAGATGAGTGCGTTGGCGCCCTTCAGCACCTCGACGCGCTCGATGTTGTAGAGCGAGCGGTAGTATTGCGCATCGTCGCGCAGACCGTCGATATAGAAGTCGGCGGTCGATTCCTGGCCGCGGATGAACACCTCGTCGCGGTGCCCTTCGCCGCTTTCCATGCTGATGCCGGGGACATAACGCAGCGCATCATTGAGCTGGTGAACCGCCTGGTCCTCGAGCTGGTCTTCGGTGATAAAGCTGACCGCCTGCGGCACGTCGATGAGCGGCGTGGGCGTCTTGGTCGCGGTCGAGCCGTCGTCCGTGCCATACTCATCCGTACGTTCACCCTTCACGACGATGTCGGAGGGCAGGTAATCGCGATCGGGCTGGCCGTCCGCCGCAGTGTCGGCGAGGGCGGGGGTGGCAAAGGCGGTTCCGGCGAGCAGGATTGCGACCGAGGTAAAGGGCTTCATAAAGGGCTTTCTGTTCTTGCGAATGATTATCAGTTGCGGAACGCCTGCTATTGAGAACCATTCGCAGTTGCAACCCTGAATCTGCATTTCGCCCATGAAAAAATCGCAAGAGTGGCTTTCTCTCATCGCAAGGGTCGATTAGCGCAGTCGGCAAAGGAGACCCATTATGAAGGCCACCATCTGGCACAATCCCAAGTGCGGCACCTCGCGCAAGACGCTCGCCATCCTCGAAAACCTGTCGAAGGTCGATGTCGAGGTGGTCGAATATCTGAAGGACCCGCCGAGCGCCGAAAAGCTCGCGCAGCTTTACAAAGATGCGGGCATCACTCCGAACGAAGGCCTGCGCACCCGCGGCACTGATGCTGCCGAGCGCGGCCTGCCCGATGCGAGCGCGGAGGAAGTGCTGGCGGCAATGGCGGCCGATCCCATCCTCATCGAGCGCCCGCTGGTGGAAACCGACAAGGGCGTGCGCCTTTGCCGGCCGCAGGACCGGGTGCTGGAAATCCTCTAGCGGCGCTCGGTGGTGAGGGCGCTGTCCTTTTGCAGCGCCACCCAGCCGTAGCTAAAAACAATCGCGCAAAGGGCCGCGATCAGCCCGAAACCCAGCCAGTCGGAATGGCCGTAGAGCCACACCCCGAGCGCGGGCGCGTAAATGAAGCTCGCGCCCGCCACGCTGGCGGTCACGCCCGAGGCCTGCCCCTGCTCGGCACGGGTCACAGCGAGCGAGGTGCCCGCAGTGCTGCCGGGGCGGAAAAGGCCGAAGCCTAGCGAGGCAATCGCATAGGCCAGCGCAATGGCATGGAGGTCGTCGGCCACGCCAAGGTAGAGGACACCGCCTGCGGCAATCACGATACCCGACAGGGTCGCGGCGCGCGGGCCAAGGTCGAGCCGCGGTATCAGCCCCCACTGGGCCAGCAGCGTGGCAAGCGCACCGCTCATCAGGACGAGCCCGACGGGGCCGGTGCCCTCGGCGGGCGTGGCGCGCAGGCCCAGACGGTCCAGCACAAGGAAGCCGATGATGCCGAGGATCATCGCCTGTGCATGCCCGCCCAAAAGGCCAACCGTCACCCAGGGGCGCAGGCGCGGCTCGAACCACCGCAACTTGCGCGGCTCGATTTGCTCTTCGCCTTCCTCCTCGTCTTCGGGCTGCGAAGAGGTCGCCCCGGCATAGGGCGCGTCATAGGTCTGGCCGCGCGCCGCGAATTGGGGCTCGTCATTGGGCAGCCGCAGGCGCAATGCCATCAAGGTGGCGACACCGATGAGCGCAAAGATGATGAAGGGCCCGGTCAATCCGACCAGGGGTAGTACCATCAGCGGCGCGAGGGCAGGGCCGATCACCGTGCCGAGGCCGAAACTGGAGGCAATGAGGGACAGCGCCTGCGTCCGCTCGGCGCGCGGTGTGCGGCTCGCGACATAGGCTTGCACCGCAGGCGGCGCGGCGCTGCCGAAGCCGCCGTAAAGGCTGCGCGCAACGGCAAAGGCGATCAGCGCGGCGGTGCCGCCCAGCACGCCGATTAAGCCCAGCCACAGGGCCAGCCCGCAAAGCGCCATGGAGGAAATGAAGCCGAGCATTCCCACTGCCATCATCGCCTTGCGCCCGCGCCGGTCCGAACGATCCGCCCAGATTGGCGCGCACACCACCCACAGCAATGCCGACCAGCTGTAGGCGAGGCTGATCCAGACATCGTCGATTTCGAGCGCCGTGCCGATCGAGGGCATCACCGACTGCATGGCCGTGTTGCCTGCCGCCGTGGTCAGCATGACCATGAACAGCAGGACCATGCGTTCGCGCGAAATCGTCTTCGGGCGTGCTGTCGGCGGTGCCGTAACGGCAGCTTTGGGGTCGGCATCGGCCATGGATAAACCGCTAGGCCTGTCTCCATCGGCTTGCAATGGCCCTTGCCTCCTGCCAGACTTTGCGGCTTCCATAAGGGTCAAAGAGAGGAAAAACCTTGACCGGACAATACGGTATCGGCGCCATCGAACGGCGCTCGTTCAGGGACAAGGCGTCGCGGCTGCTGGGCCAGTGGGGCGTTTTCTTCAAGGGCTTCCTCGAAGAGCCGAAAATGGTCGGCTCGATCATCCCGTCCTCGCGCTTCACCATCAACAAGATGCTGGGCCCGGTGAAATGGGACGAATGCAAGGTCTTCGTCGAATATGGTCCGGGTGTCGGCACCTTCTGCCAGGAAGTGCTCGACCGGCTTCCGCGTGACGGACAGCTCATCGTTATCGACACCAACCCGCTCTATATCGACTATCTGAAGAAGCATTTTCGCGACAGCCGCTTCTCGGCGGTCCACGGCTCGGCCGCCGATGTCGAGGAAATCGTGAAGGCTCACGGGCACGAGCATGCCGACTACGTGCTCTCGGGCCTGCCCTTCTCGACCCTGCCAGAGGGCGTAGGCCCTGCCATCGCAGCGGCAACCTACCGCGTCATCCGTCCGGGCGGCGCGTTCCTCGTTTACCAGTTCTCGGCCAAGGCGCGCGACTTCATGGCCCGCCACTTCGAGCGGATCGACAGCGGCTTCGAAGCCTTGAACGTCCTGCCCTGCCAGCTCTTCTGGGGCTGGAAGGAACCGAAAGCCTAGTAGGTCCCGTCGACAGGCTCGGCGGGCGCGGCCTTGAGCCGCGTCAGCTGCGCGTGGACTGCGGCCAGCACGCCGATGAACACGACCGCGAAGACCGCCTGCATCAGGCTGGCCGAAAAGGCGTTGCCGAAGGTCTGCGCCTCGGCGCCGCCCAGTGCGAAGACGAGCGAGAATACCAGCGAAACGACGGTCGAAATCACGAGATAGGCGACCATCAGCAGCGCGTAGAAGAAGAAAATCCTGACGCTGTTACCCTTGGTCAGCTTCCACGAACGGGATAGCGCCTCCAGCGGATTGAGCACGCTGTCGATGGCGATAACTGGAGAGACCATCGAGAACTTCGTGAAGAGATAGAACATCATGACGACGAGCACGATGACGCCTATCACCGCCAGTGCCGCTATGCCGGAGAGTGCGCCGGGCGCGACAATCACGATTGCAGCCAGCCCGATCATGAAACCCAGGAGTATCGACGCAACGAAATAGCTTGCGACCGAGCGTACGCCCACTTTGATTGCCTCGGCCACGGTCGGACTGGCGCGCCTGCGCAAGAGGGCGAGCATCGACAACAGCCCGACGCCCTGCACGAGCGTGAGCAGGATGAACGCCCACCAGTAATCGGCGAACATCGCCTGGACCATGGCTTCCATCTTGTCGTTGTTGGGGTCGAACTGCCCCATGGCGAGTTCGGACATGCCCGGCACCCAGAGCAGCGCTGCGAGATAGGGCACGAAGTAGAAGACCCCCGAAAGAACGGCCAGCAGGCCGAAATTGTCGCGCACCAGGCTGGTGGTGTCCTTCCACGCGGTATCGAGATCGAATTTCATTGTCAGGGGTCCCCTCGTTCTTCCCCCTTGATAAGCGCGAAGTCATTCGCCACGCAATCCGCCATGTCTGCAATACGCACCGAAAACGTCGAATGGCTGAGTTGCCTCGACCAGGTTCCCTATCGCGATGCACTGGCCGCGATGGAGGCGCGCAATGCCGCGATTGCGGAAGGGCGCGCGCGTGAGCAGGTGTGGCTGCTCGAACATCCGCCCGTCTATACCGCCGGGACCAGCGCCGACGGGGCCGAATTGCTAGACCCGCGTTTCGAGGTCGTCGAAGCGGGGCGGGGCGGGCGCTATACCTATCACGGGCCGGGTCAGCGTATCGGCTACCTCATGCTCGATTTGAAAGAGCGCGGGCGCGATGTGCGCTGCTTCGTCCATTCTGTCGAGGGCTGGGTAATTGCCACGCTGGGCGACATCGGTGTCGAATGCTGGCGCGCCGAGGGGCGTATCGGCATCTGGACCAAGGACATCGACGGGCGCGAGGCCAAGATCGGCGCCATCGGCGTGCGGGTGCGGCGCTGGGTGACCATGCATGGCTTTTCGGTGAACCTCTCGCCCGACCTTTCGCATTTCACCGGTATCGTGCCCTGCGGCATCGAGGAATTCGGCGTGACGAGCCTTAAAAAACTCGGCATCGACATGGGACCGCAAGAGTTCGATAAGGCGCTCCACAACCGTTTCGAGGATTTTCTCGGGGCGCTCGAAGGAAAGGGCGAATGCCTGCCATGAAACGCTTTGCCATGATTGCCGCGGCCAGCCTCGCGCTCGCCGCTTGCAGCGATGACCCTGCACCTGCCGAAGGCGAGGAAGAAAATCTCGACGCGCGCGGCGAAGTTCTGGGCGGCACGATCAGCGACGATATGTTGCCGCTCGACACGGTGACCTCGCAATCGCCCTCTCAGGCGGAAGAAAGCATTGCGCCGGCAGCGAGCTCTACCCCGGCCGCCTCCCAACCTGTGCAGGAAACTCCTGCCGAGGCTGCACAGCCCGCCGACCCCAGCGAGGATGACCTAGAACCTGCCGAGTAAACGCGGCTAGGCGACGCCAGCGAGTGCCTGGGCCTGCGCCAGTTCGCGCTGGCCGACATGGCGGCCGCGGAACACGACCTTTTCCGCATGGGGATTGAGCGCGAAGAGGCCTACCACTTCGCGTGCCTCGGCCACTTCCTCGCTCGTGGGCGCGAAGGCGGCGTTGATGCCCTCGATCTGCGAAGGATGGATCGCGAGCATTCCGGTAAAACCATCGGCGCGCGCGGCGTTGAAGGAGCGGATGGCACCTTCCTCGTCGCGGCGGTCGCGGAAGGGTGCTTCAAGCACCTGCAAGCCCTGTGCATGGGCAGCAAGCAGGACCTGCGCGCGGACCATGGCGAGCGGGTCGGTCCACAAACCGCCCGGTCCGCGCATGCGGCGCGCGCCGAGCGAGCGGGCGAGGGCTGCGCTGTCCCAGGTCAGGCCGGTAACGCGTTGGTGCAATTCTTCGGCAAAGGGGCGCAAATGCAGTGCCGCAACCGGGTTCGAGCCCAGTTCGGGAATGATATGCGTGGTGTTCGCACGGATGCCGATATTGCTCTCGAGCTCGTAAAGCGCGGCGGCGAGGTTTTTCACCTCCTCGGTATCGGTGCACTCGGCCAGCATGATGCCGTCGGGCTGGCCCTCCAGCACGGCTTCGAGGTCACCGCGCCAGTAGGGGCTGCTCATCGGGCCGATGCGGACCCAGCGCGCGAAGGGACGTGAGTGGGTGACCTGCTGGCGATGCGACATCAGCCAGTCGCGCGCGACGAGTCGCGTACGGAGCTTGGCCTCCTCTTTCGCCGCGCGCGCCATGTCGAGCACGATGGCGTCGGCACCGCTTCGACCCGCTTCCTTGAGCGCCTTTTCCTTGTCCGCCGGGACGTAGAGCCACGAGCGCATGTCAGTCTCCTTTGCGCGACGACACGCGCCCGCATGGCGCGAATCACCTTTAGGAAACAGTATCTCCGACTTTGGTTAGCATCGGGTAATCGATGTAACCTTCGGGACCCGGCAGGTACCAGCTTTGCGGTACGTTGACGTTGGGCTGCAGCTCTGCGCCAAGGCGGAAGCGCTCGGGCAAATCGGGGTTGGAGATGAAGTCGCGGCCCCAGCTTACCGCGTCGCAGCGCCCGGCCTCGATATCGGCGACGGCCTGCTCGGGCGTGTAGTCCGAATTGAGGATGAGCTTGCCCGAATAGAGCTTGCGGATGAGCGGGCTCTGCTTGGGTACATCGGTCGAACCGAAGGTGCCTTCCGGGCCCGGCTCACGCAGTTCGAGAAAAGCGAGGCCGAGGTCTTCGACCACCTTGGCCGCCGCACCGAAGGTCGCGGGCGGATCGCTGTCGTCGCAGCCTTGCGTCTCGCCATTGGGCGAAAGGCGCACGCCGACCTTGTCCGCACCCCAGACATCGACCAGCGCGGTCAGCACTTCGCGCAGGAAGCGCGTGCGGTTTTCAGGGCTGCCGCCGTACTCATCTTCGCGCAAATTCGTGCTGTCGCGCAGGAACTGGTCGACGAGATAGCCATTCGCGCCATGCAGCTGGACGCCGTCGAACCCCGCCTTCTTGGCATTCTCCGCAGCGTGGCGGTAATCCTCCACCACGCGGGCGATTTCATCGGTCGAAAGTTCGCGCGCCTGTTCGTAATCCTTGCGGCCTTCGAAGGTATGCGCGTGGCCGGGAGCCTTTGTCGCGCTGGCCGAAACCGGCGCATTGCCGCCGAGGAAGTCGGGGTGCACGAGCCGGCCCATGTGCCACATCTGGAGGACAATCTTGCCGCCTTCCTCGTGGACGGCTTCGGTCACCGGCTTCCAGCCCTCGGTCTGCGCATCGCTCCAGATGCCCGGCGCGGCGGGCCAGCCGAGGCCTTCGACGCTGATACCGGTAGCTTCGGAAATGATGAGGCCCGCGCCTGCACGCTGGCGGTAATAGGTCGCCATCATCTCGTTCGGGACCGAACCCGGCTGGGTCGAGCGGCCGCGCGTGAGCGGGGCCATGAAGACGCGGTTCTTCGCCTCGATGGAGCCAAGGGTGACGGGTTCGAAGAGTTTTTCGTGCATGGAGGCGTAGTCCTTTTTGGCTGGCCTTGTGTGGCACAAGAGCTAGGGGGCGGTCATGGGCGAGACAAGCACCACAGCGGACAAGAATGGCTTTCAGGCGGGTGCATGGCACTTTGCCGCGCTGATTGCCGGCAATATCGCGCTGGCGCTGGGCCCATGGCTGGTAAGGCTGGCCGATACCGGGCCGGTCTCGGCGGCGTTCTGGCGGCTGTTCCTGCCCATCCCGCTCATCGCCTTCCTCGCGTGGCGGGGGAGGGCGCCGGGCAGGCTCGACCGCAAGCTGGCGCTGCTGGTGCTAGCGGCAGGCGTGTTCTTCGCTCTGGACCTTGCAAGCTGGCATGTCGGCATCGAGCGCACCCGCCTCGGCAACGCGGTGCTGTTCGGCAATTCGGGCAGCGTCATCCTGATGTTCTGGGGGCTGGTAGCGCTGCGCCGCGCGCCTTCATGGCGCGAGGGCGGAGGCGTGGCAGCGGCCCTGCTCGGCGCGGCTATCCTGCTCGGACGGAGCCTCGAAATCTCGACCACGACCTTCGTCGGCGACCTTTTCTGCCTGTTCGCTGGGCTGTGCTACGCCTTCTACCTCCTCCCCGCCCAACGCGCGCGGGGAGAGCTTGGCCAGTGGAGCGTGTTGCTGCTGGTGAGTATCGCTGCCTCTCCGCTCCTGCTCGGCATCGCGGTTCTTGCGGGCGAGCCCGTTTGGCCGGGCGATGCGGGCTGGACGCCGGTGCTGCTGCTTGCCCTGTCGAGCCAGGTCATCGGGCAGGGTCTGCTGGTCTATTCGCTGAAGAATTTCCCGCCGCTCATCATCGGCATGGCGCTGCTGACCCAGCCCGCAGTCGGAGCCACGGTCGGCTGGCTGGTCTTCGGCGAGTTGCTCGTGCCGCTCGATATCCTCGGGATGGTGCTGGTTGCGGCAGCATTGCTGCTGGCGAAGAGCGCCCCGCCCGAGCGCCTGCCTACCGCTCGATCTTGATCAGGAAAGTCTGGTAGCGCGCCTCGACCGCGTCGAGTTCGGGGCCGAGGAGATGTTCGCGCGCCTGCATCGCGAGCAAATCGCCTTCCTTTTTTATGACTGCACGCCGCTGCTCGTCATCGAGTGTCGAAGCGGCATCGACCAGTGCGTCGAAGGTCACCAGCGCGGCAATCCTGTTGGTGGCGACCCCGCTGCGCATTGCTCCGAAACCGCGCGCGACGAAATGCTCGAAATCGTCCTCCAGCAGCACGAGATGCGGTTCTTCCCCATTGCTGGCATAGCTGCGCGTCAAATTGCGCCGCGCCAGTTCCGCCGTTGCCGCGCCCAGCCAGTGAACAGCGGTCACCGCAGTGAAGGGGTCGTTGATGCCGGGCGAGAGCGCGCGCAGGCCGATTTCGACCAGCTCGTCGATCAGGAACTGCATGTCCTGGCTCGGCGTGCGCATGCTGCCGAGGGTGAAGGCAGCGCGCACATCGTCGTCGGGGGATTTATCGACCACATCCATGTCGGCCCAGTAGGCGATCGTCACCTCGGGGTGGACGAAATCGCCCGTGCGCACCGCCAGCTTCAGCTTGCCGTTTTCGCGTTTTGCCAGTTGCTCCAGCTTGGCATAGGCGATGGCCTGGACGTAGCCCGTGTCATGAGCGGCGATGGGAGAGCCATCGGGTGCCGAATGCGCGTGCTCGCCCTCGTTTTCGTCTGGGAACAACTCCCTTATTTCGTCAAGCAGGCGTGCGCCGATGCCCTTCAGGACAGTGTTGATCCGGATGGAGGAGGGGATGTGGTTGAGGAAATAGACCAGCACCGCCACGCTCAGTAGCACCAGTGCAAAGGCGACCAGCAGCGAGAGCTGCGGCACGAAGCCCGGCATGGCTCCGGTAATCGAGTCCTCGATCGCCGACGGGACTTCGTCCTCCGTCCGCACGGTCCTGAGGACAGTGATCGAATAGACAAAAGTGCCGATGAAGGTCGCGAGGCTGAACTGGTTGCCGCGGTCTTCCATGAAATTGGTCAGCAGGCGCGGGCCGTAATTGCCGCTGGCATAGGCGACGGCTGCGATGGTGATGGAAAAAACGGTGGAGGCGACACCGATCATCGTGCCCGAGATGACGGTGAGCATGTTGCTCGCCCCGTCGGGCCGGGCCGGATGAAGCCAGGCTACGTCGTTGAGGAAGGCTGCCCAGCCGCTTCGATCGAGCCAGATAGTCAGGCTCGCAAGCAGCAATGCCGCAAGCGAGAACAGTGCAGGCAGGAACCAGTAGCTGGCATTTACACTCAGCCAGAACTTGCGGAGGCGGGCGGTCATGAAGGGCTAAACGCTCGTGCTGCGGAAGGGTTGCCTACACCTTCCCCAGATCGCCTTTCCCAATCGTGCCGCTGGCCATTTCGAGCATGCGGTCGAGGCTCTGCTTCGCTTTCAGGCGCAGGCCTTCCTCGATTTCGATGCGCGGCTCGAGCGTGTCGAGGCACTTGTAGAGCTTTTCCAGCGTGTTGAGCGCCATGTAGGGGCAGATGTTGCAGCTGCAGTTGCCGTCCGCGCCCGGCGCGCCGATGAAATTCTTTTCGGGCAGCGCCTTTTCCATCTGGTGGATGATGTGCGGCTCGGTCGCGACGATGAGCGTGTCGCCTTCGAAGGTCTGCGCGAATTGCAGGATGCCGCTGGTCGAGCCGACGTAATCGGCATGCTCGACGATGGTCGGCGGGCATTCGGGATGCGCGGCAACGGGGGCGCCGGGGTGCTGCGCTTTCAGCTTGAGCAGTTCGGTTTCGCTGAAGGCTTCGTGCACGATGCACACGCCCGGCCAGAGCAGCATCTCGCGGCCGAACTTGCGGCTCATGTAGCTGCCGAGATGGCGGTCGGGGCCGAAGATGATTTTCTGGTCTTCGGGGATCTGGCTGATGATGGTTTCGGCGCTGGAAGAGGTGACGATAATGTCGCTCAATGCTTTCACCTCGGTCGAGCAGTTGATGTAGGTCAGCGCGATATGGTCGGGGTGCTTTTCGCGGAAAGCCTTGAATTTTTCGGGCGGGCAGCTGTCTTCGAGGCTGCAGCCTGCGTCCATGTCGGGCAGGACGACGATCTTCTCAGGCGACAGGATCTTGGCCGTGTCGGCCATGAACTTCACGCCGCAAAACGCGATGACGTCGGCGTCGGTTTCCGCCGCCTTTCGGCTCAGTTCGAGGCTGTCGCCCACGAAATCGGCCAGATCCTGGATTTGCGCGGTCTGGTAATAATGCGCGAGGATGATCGCATTCTTCTCCTTGCGGAGGCGGTCGATGGCGGCGAGCAGGTCTTCGCCGGTCGGAAGGCTGTTTTCGGCGGTCATTCTTGGTCCCGTCTGATTGCTTTGGCGCTCTTATAGACGGAACGGGTGGCGAGGCGAGGGGGTTCCTTGCCTCGCGAATGCATTACATCGAGAAGCCAGGCGGCAGGAAGGCTTCCATCGGGCGCTCGGCACCGGGCGTGCCCGCGATGACCTGCTCGGTAATGCCCATGCCGAAGCTGCTGTGCGCCAGCAGGACCGAGATGGCGAAGACCGCGATGTAAAGGCCGAGGCCCCACCAATATGCGGGATGCACGCGGCCTTGGCTGCGCTTGTCGGCAATCATCCCGATGACCGGGAAGATCATCGTGGCCAGCGTCGTGATGAGCCAGGCGTTGGGTATCATCAGCGGCAGCGGAAGCAGCCGTCCGAGGCCGGGGCCGGTCAGGATGGCCATGCCGCACAGCATGAGACGGCGGTGCCAGCCGGTGTAGCGGCGGCGCGAGAGCGCCCAGAAGGTGAGCCCGCCGAAGAGCCACACCAGCATGGTGTTGCTCCACAGGAACTCGCTGACGTGGAAAAAGAAGGGGCCACCCGTCCGGCGCGCCACCACCACCATGATGACCGTGCCGAAGATGACCATCATCGGCACCCAGAGGTAGGCAATCTTGCCGAATTTCGCGTGGAGCGACCAGTTCTGCCACGAGGCGGTCAGGTGCTGGCCGCAATAGATGCCAAGCCACGACATGAAGATGACGCCATGCGCGTGATAAGGCCAGGGCACGTCGAAACTCGAACGCGCGAAGGCGAGGTTGACCACGAAACCGGCCACGATGATGAAGCTCATCACGAAGGCCATAATGGTGAAAAAGCGCGTGTTTCCGCGGATTGCGGTATCTTCCGGCGCGGCGGCGGCTGTAGCCATACTCGTAATCTCCCCCAGAACGAGCGACCATCTTGTCTTTTGTTATGGACGCATATTTCCGGAAGGGGTCTCGCCCGTCAATGGGGCCGGGTCAGATACCCACCCACATATCGCCCTCGCGCCGGACGAGGCCTCGGCGCTCTAGGTCGATGAGATGGGCTGTGACCGACATTTTCGCAGCACCGTGCAACCGCTCGTCGAGGCCCTTGTACATCTTCGGCACGAAATCGCCCGCGGCATGAGGGCCTTCGCGCAAGTGGCGCAAAATCTGGTTCTCGCGCTGGCGGCGGTGGCCGATCATGCCGCGCACGAGCTGGCGCGGCTTGGTGATGGCCTCGCCATGGGCGGGGTAATAGACCGTGTCCTGCTCGCGGGCGTAGAGCTTTTCGAGGCTTGCCATGTAGTCGGCCATGTCGCCATCGGGCGGCACGACGACGCTGGTCGACCAGCCCATGACATGGTCGCCGGTGAAGACCGCGCCGCTTTCCTCCAGCGCGAAGCAGAGGTGGTTCGAGACATGGCCGGGCGTCGCGACGGCACGCAGGGTCCAGCCGGGGCCGGTCATTGCTTCGCCGTCCTCCAGCACGCGGTCGGGTTCATAGGTGCGGTCAAAGCTCGCATCGGCGCGCGGCCCGCTGTCGTCGAGGACCAGCGGGGCGCAACCGACGATGGGCGCGCCGGTGCGCGCGGCGAGTGTCCTGGCAGCAGGTGAATGGTCGCGGTGGGTATGCGTGCACAGAATCGCGCAGACATGCTCCTCGCCGATGGCGGCATCGAGCGCGAGCAGGTGCGCCTTCTCGTCCGGCCCGGGGTCGATAACCGCGCAGCCCTGTCCCAGTCCCACGATGTATGACTGCGTTCCCGTATAGGTATAGGGCGAGGGATTGGGCGCCAGCACGCGGCGCACCAGCGGCTCCAATTGCATCGCTTCGCCCGTGGGCCATGGTTTGGGAGGTGGTCCTGCCATGGAGACTCCCTAGACGTTCGTGTCGAGCGAAGTCGAGACACGTTCGCGCAAACCGCCTCTCGAGTTCTTCCTGCGGAAGTGCGTTGCATCCGCTCGAGGCGAACGGCAGAAGGGGCATATGGGAGAGAAAATTCTGGTCCTCGACGCGGGGACGACTTCGACACGGGCCATGGTCTTCAGCCGCGACGGCCGGATGGTAGGCGTCGCGCAGGCCGAACTCACGCAGCATTACCCGAAGCCGGGCTGGGTCGAGCACGACGCGGCGGAAATCTGGGACAAGACGCTCGCCTGCATGCGCGAGGCGGTGGGCGAAGCGGCTGGCGATATCGCCGCCATCGGCATCACCAACCAGCGCGAGACGGTCGTCGCTTGGGACCGCGACACGGGCGAGCCGCACACGCGCGCCATTGTCTGGCAGGACCGGCGCACAGCGGATTTCTGTGCGCAGCTTAAAGAGGCGGGGCACGAGGCCGAGGTGCAGAAACGCACCGGCCTGCTTCTCGACCCCTATTTCTCCGGCACCAAGATGCGCTGGATGCTCGACAATGACGATGCAGTGCGCGCGGCGTCGGAAAACGACACGCTGGCCTTCGGTACGGTCGAGAGCTGGCTGGTGTTCAAACTGTCGGGCGGGTGCCACGTGAGCGATGCCAGCAACGCCAGCCGAACGCTGCTGCTGGCGCTCGATGGCGAGCAATTCGACGCTGAGCTTTGCGACCTGTTCGGCGTGCCGAAACCGGCGCTGCCCGAGGTGGTCGACACACACGGCCAGCTTGCGACTTGCACGGCGGAATGGCTCGGGCGCGATATCCCGATTTGCGGGCTGGTGGGCGACCAGCAGTCGGCGACCATCGGGCAGGGCTGCCTCTCCTTCGGCGAGACCAAAGCAACCTATGGCACGGGCGCCTTTGTCCTTACCAACAAGGGGCACGACATTCCGCGCTCGGACAACCGGCTGCTGGGAACAGTGCTGCACCAGTCGGGCGGCAATCGGACCTACGCCATCGAGGGCGCGTGCTTCGTGGCAGGCAGCCTCGTCCAGTATCTGCGCGACCAGCTCGGCCTCATAGGCAGCGCCAGCGAGACCGAGGAACTTGCCCGTTCGATCGAGGACAGCGGCGAAGTGGTTATCGTGCCGGCCTTAGCGGGCCTCGGCGCGCCGCACTGGAAACCCGATGCGCGCGGCGTGATTTCGGGTCTCAGCTTTGCCAGCGGGCGCGCGCAGATTGCCCGCGCTGCGCTCGAGGCGATGGCGCACCAGACGCACGACCTTGCCTCGGCCTTCGCTGCCGATGGGGCGGCGTGGACCAGCCTGCGCATCGATGGCGGGATGAGTGCAAACGACTGGATGGCGCAGGACCTTGCCAACATTCTCGACCTCGAAGTCGAACGTCCCGACTTCGTCGAGACGACGGCACTTGGTGCTGCCATCTGCGCGAGTGTCGGCGCGGGCCTGTATGAAAATCTCGAAGACGCAGCCAAGGCTATGCGCGGCGGCGCGCGCTGCTTCACGCCGTCGATGTCCGATGATGTCAGGAAAGACCGGCTGGCGCGCTACGCCCGGGCCCTATCCGTGGCCTAAGTCGGTCGCTTAAGCCGCGCCGAAGGCCTGAGCGATGCGTCCCTGCATGCCGCGCACCGGGTCTACTGCCTCGCTGTCGAGTTGGCGCTGTTCCTCGTCGAGGCGCCTGACGCGGGCGTGCAGCCGCTCGGTGTCGCGGATAAGGCTGCGCGTGGTGAGTTCGAGCAGTTCCATGTTGGCCGGGTCGGAAGGGCGTTCCTCGCCCAGCGTCCCGTGGCGCAGCAATTGCAGCTTGGTCAGCTCGCCAGCGTGATAGGCGCGCTGGTTCAGGAGCCATGCAAGGACGTGCATGACGCGGGTGGTGGTGCGCAGCCCTTCGATGGACATGGCAATGCGGACCTGGTCGGGCGTGTTGCCGCGGCTCGTTTCGTCGCGCAGGTCGAACACCGCGCGCGCCTCGTCGGCCAGCGCCAGCGCTTCTGCGTAGAGGTCTTCGACGACCTGTTCATGAATGGTGCGGTCCATATCCATCGTGAACAATGGACTAAGCCAACCGCTCCGCAAGACCCAAGGGATTGTGCGGGCCTGTCCCGCGATGAAACGAGTCGCCGCTTGGGCGGAACCCGCGCTCAGGCAATAATGTCGGGAATGAGATTGTCCTCGATGGCCGCGATTCGGTCTTTCAGCTGCAATTTGCGCTTCTTCAGCCGCGCAATCTGCAGCTGATCGACGAAACCGCTCTCGCCCGCTTCGCTCAGCGCAACAATAGCCACGTCGAGGTCGCGGTGCTCGCTCTTGAGCGATTCCAGTCGCTTGCGAAGTTCCTGCTCGTTCACGGTCGTCCCTTGCGAATCTCGCCTCGTCGCATGGCGTTTCTACGGGGGTTTGTAAATTCGCCAAGCTGTGGTTTGATACCAATCGAGCGGCACGTGCCGCAATGCACGAGTCGCTTCATCCGGGGTCGCCAACTCTAGAAGGAGCCAACCTATGCAATCATCCCATGTCGCCGCACTCAAGGCCAAGCATGCTGGGCTCGAAGCCAAGTTGCACGACGAACAGGCAAGGCCTTCGCCCGACATCGCGATGATCCAGCAGCTCAAGAGACAGAAGCTGAAGATCAAGGAAGAGATCGCCCACGCGTAAGGCGCGATTGAACGCTTGCGGGGCTGGAAGGATTTCCCTTCCACCGCCCCGCTTTCGCTTGCCTCTCTTTTTGCTATAGCTGCCGCCCATGTCAGCAGCTGCATCCGCCCGCCAGATCCTCACGCGCCTGCACGAGGTCATGGCCGGACGCCACCATGCCCAGCACAAGCTTGACCGCGTGGTCGACATCATCGCCGACAGCCTGACGAGCGAGGTGTGCTCGATCTACCTGCTGCGCGATGGCGAACTCGAACTCTACGCCACCCACGGCCTCAACCCCGAGGCTGTCCACGTCACCCGCATGGGTATCGGCGAGGGGCTGACGGGCACGATTGCCAAGAATATCGAGACGCTGAACCTCGCCGAGGCCAAGGCACATCCCGACTTCCTCTACCGCCCCGAAACGGGCGAGGAGAAGTTCCATTCCTTCGCCGGCGTTCCCATCGTCTACCGCGAGCGTTCGGTGGGCGTGCTCTGCGTCCAGCATGTCGAGCCGCGCCGCTACGAGGACGTCGAGATCGAGGCGCTGCAGACGACCGCAATGGTGCTGTCCGAACTTATCGCGCACAAGGAACTGGTCGACGACGAGCAGGAGATCGACCTCGATGACGTCTCTACCGAATGCGAGGTGCTTGAAGGGCTGACCCTAGTAAAAGGCCTCGCGGCGGGGCAGGCGGTGTTCCACCAGCCGCGCGTCGAAATCGACCAGGTCGTGGCCGAGGATATCGAGGCCGAGCGCCAGCGCGTCTACCGCGCCTTCGACAAGATGCGCGACCAGATCGACGCGATGGGCCGAGAGCCCGAATTCGGCAAGGGCGGCGAGCATGTCGAGGTTCTCGAGACCTACAAGATGTTCGCCTATGACGAGGGCTGGAGCCGCCGCATCAACGAGGCGATCGACAGCGGGCTGACGGCAGAAGCGGCCATCGAGCGCGTCCAGCAGCGCACCCGCATGCGCATGCGCGAAATCGACGACCCGCTGCTGGCGGACCGCATGCACGACCTTGAGGATTTGTCGAACCGGCTGCTGCGCATCGTCTCGGGCCAGCTCGGCACGGCCGCAACGCAGGGTCTCAGGCGAGATTCCATCCTGTTCGCGCGCAACCTCGGGCCTGCCGAATTGCTCGAATACGACCGCAGACGCCTGAAGGGCGTGGTGCTGGAGGAAGGCTCGCTCACCGCGCATGTCGTCATCGTGGCGCGGGCCATGGGCATTCCGGTACTCGGCCGCGTGGCGCGCGTGCGCAGCAAGGTTTCCGAAGGTGATGAAGTGCTGGTCGATGCCGACAAGGGCACGGTCACGCTGCGCCCCTCGGGGCCACTGCTCGAAGCATTCGACGCCCGTTTCGCCAAGAGCAAGGAACGCGCTGCGGCCTATGCCGAACTGCGCGATGTCGAACCCTTCACCCGCGACGGTACGCGCATCACGGTGATGATGAACGCCGGGTTGCGCGACGATGTCAGCGCGCTGCAACTGACCGGTGCGGACGGCATCGGGCTGTTCCGCACCGAGTTCCAGTTCCTCGTCTCCTCGACGCTGCCCGCGCGCGATCGGCAGATGCGGCTTTATCGCGACGTGCTGGACGCTGCTGATGGCAAGCCGGTTATCTTCCGCACGGTCGATATCGGGGGCGACAAGGCCGTGCCTTATCTCGACAACCATACCGCCGAGAAAGACGAGAACCCGGCCATGGGCTGGCGCGCTTTGCGGCTCTCGCTCGAACGCGAAGGCTTGCTGAAAGCGCAGGCGAGGGCATTGCTGGAAGCCGCCGCCGGTCGCCAGCTCTCGGTCATGTTCCCCATGGTCTCAGAGCCGTGGGAATTCGATGCCGCCAAGGCCATTTTCGAAGAACAGGCGGATTTCCTGCGCGACCGGCGCAAGCTGATGCCGGAAAGCATCGAATACGGCTGCATGCTCGAAGTGCCATCGCTTGCCGAAGTGCTCGATATATTGCTGCCGAAACTGTCGTTCATTTCCATCGGCACGAACGACCTCACCCAGTTCCTCTTCGCGGCCGACCGCGCCAATCCCAAGCTGGCGGAACGCTACGACTGGCTCAGCCCCGCCATCCTGCGCTTCCTCGCGCGCATCGCGAAGAACATGGTCGGCAGCCAGGTCCGCATCGGCGTGTGCGGCGAGATGGGTGGACGCAGGCTCGAAGCGCTGGCGCTGATGGGGCTGGGCTACACGCGCTTTTCCATCACACCTGCCGCCGTTGGCCCCATCAAGGAGCTGGTGCGCAAGGTCTACCTGCCGGATCTCACCAAGCAGATGCAGCAGTGGATGATGAGCCCGCCGCCCGACATGCGCGCCGCGCTCGCCCATTGGGCGGAGACCAACGGCATCGACCTCGACTGATTTCGTCGCTCGCGCCGCGCATTTCGTCGGTTTGCGGCACATGAGGCGGGGGTGCGAGAGTTGACATTGCGGCGCCCGCGCCCTCTCTACGCATCGCACGGGAAGCGGGAACACCCGCGGGGTCTCAGGAATTCGGGATACGCATGGAAGAAGAAATCGACACCGTCGAAGAGAACACCGCGCCTGCCCAGCGCGCGGGCGACCGTTTGCGCGAGGCGCGCGAGGCGAAGGGGCTCGAACTCGAGCAGATTGCTGCTGAAACGCGCATCAACAAGGACCACCTGCATAAAATCGAGGCAAGCAACTGGTCTGCGCTCCCGTCGCGCACCTATGCCATCGGGTTCACGCGCACCTATGCCCGCACGGTCGGCCTCGACGAGAACGAAATTCTCGACCAGGTCCGTGCCGAACTGGCCGAAGGCGACCCCGAAGCGGTCGAACGCCCGGCCAAGTTCGAACCCGGCGACCCGGCGCGAGTACCGGGGCGCGGCCTCGCATGGTTCGCCGTCCTCGCGGCTATCCTGCTGCTCGGTGGCGTCTATGCCTTTTATTCGAGCTATTTTGCGCCCGGCATCGGTCCTGCGCCCCTGCAGGACCCCGAAGAGCAGGTTGCCGAGAACGAGACACCGCAGCAGGCGGCTACGCCCGCTCCGCAGCCGACCGGCGGCCCCGTTGTCTTCACCAGCGAGATGGATGGCACCTGGGTCAAATTCTACGATGCCAACGGCACGCGGCTCTACGAAGCGCAAATGAACACGGGCGACAGCTTCACCATCCCCGAGGATGCGGATGGTCCGCAGATCTGGACCGGCAGGCCCTATGCGCTAGCCATTACCATCGGCGGACGCGAAGTGCCCAAGCTGACCGAGGAAGACACGGTGATCCGCGATGTCCCGGTCACCGCCGAGGCGCTGCTGGCGCGCGATGAGGCACCGGCTGCGGAAGCGACACCCGCCGCCGCTCAGCCCGCGACCTGAATCTCGATACCATCCGGTAGCGGATATCCGCCTTCATCCCCTCGACAGCTTCGCAGGGCTAGGGCAGATTCCACCGATACGAATTCTCCATGAGGGAGCACGAAATTACGATGTTCGCACGCAGTGCACGCGCCCTAGGCCTTGGCACCATTGCCACGGCTCTTCTCGCCACCTCCATGCCCGCCGCCGCGCAGGATGATGACGAGGCCCGCATCCGCAAGCTCGAAGCCGAAGTCCGTGCGCTCCAGCGCAAGGTCTTTCCGGGCGGCGACGGTCGCTATTTCGAGCCGCAGATTACCGCGCCTGCGACGGGGACCACCACACCCGCTGCTTCGGCTGCGCCCTCGACCACGGCGGTGACCGATATCCTCGCGCGCCTCGATGCGCTGGAAAGCCAGCTGCAGCGCCTCACCGCGCAATATGAGGTCGGCACCAACGCCATGCGGCTGCTCGAAGAGCGGGTCGAGGCGCTGGAAGGTGCGAACGCCCCGCCGCCCGAGCCGGTCGTGAAGACTCCTGCCGCCCAGCCGGAGCCGGTCTCGCAGCCCGACCCGGCGCGCGTCGCTGCGGTGCAGGCCATCACCAAGCCGCAGACCGACGATGCGGGCGATGACGAATATTCCTATGGCTTCCGGCTGTGGGAAGCGGGCTTTTACCCGGAGGCGCAGCAGCAGCTGACGCTGTTTGTGGAAAAATACCCCAACCACTCGCGCACCAGCTTCGGCCGCAATTTGCTGGGCCGCGCTTATCTCGACGATGGCAAGCCGACCGAGGCCGCTCCGTGGTTCCTGCGCAACTACCAGGCCGACAAGAACGGCGCGCGCGCCGGTGACAGCCTGCTGTTCCTCGCGGAGTCGATGATTGCGTTGAAGGACACCAACCGCGCCTGTATCGCGCTGTCCGAATTCGGCGAGACCTACCCCGCACTCGCAACAGGCCGCCTCTCGGGCCAGTATGCGACCGCTCGCAGCAAGGTGAGCTGCGGCTAAGATGGTGCTCGACCCGGAACTGGTAGAGCGGTTCCGGGCGGACCTTTCCGATGTGTGGCTCGATGTGGACGAGCCGGACGCAAAGCTTGGTATCGCCCTGTCGGGTGGTCCGGACAGCCTTGCCTTGCTGCTCCTTGCGAGCGCCGCCTTGCCGGGCAGGGTCGAGGCGGCCACGGTGGATCACGGATTACGACCGGAGAGCGCCGCTGAAGCCGAGCATGCGGCAGGCATCTGTGCGAAACTTGGCGTGGTTCACGAAACTCTGCGTGTCGAAGTCGGCGAAGGGAACCTGCAAAACCAGGCACGGCTTGCGCGTTATGGAGCGCTGTCGGACTGGGCCAACCGCCGCAGTGTCGACACGCTGTGCACCGCGCACCACCGTGACGACCAGGTCGAGACGCTGCTGATGCGGCTCAATCGCGGGAGCGGCTTGTCAGGCTTGGCAGGGGTCCGCGAAGCCGGCCTTGTACCCGATAGCGAGGTCATCCTCCTGCGGCCCTTGCTTGGCTGGAACAGGCAAGAGCTTGAAAGCGTGGTCGAGCAAAGCGGCTTTGAAGCCGTGCTTGACCCCTCGAACAAGGACATCGTTTACGACCGCGTCAGGATGCGCGAGGCGCTTGTCTCGGCGGACTGGATTGACCGCGAGGGGGTGGCGCGCTCCGCAAAAGTGCTCGCCGAAATGGAAGACGACATCCTGGGGCTCGCGGCAGAAGACTACGCCTTGGCCAGCGAGGATGACGGCCAGCGTATCACCTACCGCCCGCTCGCGCGTTCCGGCGTTTACCGTCCCTCGGTCTGGGCGGAAATCATCGTGATGGTGTTCGAGGATTTCGAGCGGACGATTTCACGCGCCGATGCTGCACGCATGGCTGAAAGCCTTACGGGTGAGACGCCGCTCAACATCGGTGGCATCCACGCATCGTCTCGCTATGAAGATGATGAGATGGTCTGGACCTTTGCGCCGGAAAACCCTCGCCGAACGGGTTAGCCGCCGAGCGCAGCAGCCTCGCGTGCGACCTTTTCCACCTCAGCCTCGTCCACCGCACCGCGTGGTGCGACCCAGCTTCCGCCGACGCACAGCACCGGGTCGAAACCGAGCCAGTCAGGTGCGTTCTCCAGCGTAATTCCGCCGGTCGGGCAGAAGCGGCACTGGCCAAAGGGCGCGGCGAGCGCCTTCAGGGCGGGCAGGCCGCCTGCGGCCATGGCGGGGAAGAACTTGAAATGCGTGAGACCCAAGTCGAGTCCGCGCATGATATCGCCCGCATTGGCGATACCGGGGAGGAAGGGGATGCCTTCGCGAATGGCCGCCTTGCCGAGGCTTTCGGTGAGGCCGGGCGAGACGATGAATTCGCTGCCGGCGCCAATTGCATCGGCGAGTTCCTGCTGGTTGGTGACTGTGCCTGCGCCGACAATCGCGCCCTCTACCTGCTTCATCGCCTTGATGGCGTCGAGCGCCGCAGGCGTGCGCAGCGTGACTTCGAGGACGCGCAATCCGCCAGCGACCAAAGCGCGGGCGAGGGGAACGGCATGCTCCACCTCGTCCACTACGATGACGGGAATGACCGGTGCGGTCTGCATGATGTCGGCGATAGCGGTCACGGGTGTTCCCTCGCATAGGCGGCGGCCGCGCCGAACAGGCCCGGCTGCGGATGGGTGATGAGTTTGACGGGAATGCTCGCCATCAGTTCCTGGAAGCGGCCCTTGGCCTTGAAGCGCTCGGCAAAGCCGGAGCGCACCAGCGTGTTGCGGATGCGGTAGCCGAGGCCGCCCGCAATCACGACGCCGCCGAAACCGCCTTGCGAAAGAGCGTAATCGCCCGCTGCGCTGCCGAGCGACATGCAGAAACGGTCGACCGCGGCGGCGGCAAGGCTGTCGCTGCCGTCCTGCCCGCGGGTCCAGATGGCGATATCGTCTTCCTCCTTCACTGCCTTGCCCTCGAGCGCAGCCAGCGTCTGGTAGATATCGACAATGGCCGGGCCCGAGACGACGCGCTCGACCGAGACGCGGTTGTGACGCTTGCGCAGGCGCGCGAGCAGTGCGTCGTCGATCTGGTCGAGCGGGGCGAAATCGACATGGCCACCCTCGGTCGCCGAGACACGGTAGCTGCCGTCGGGTTCGCGGTAGAGATGGGCGACGCCGAGGCCCGTGCCGGGTCCGAGAACGGTCAGGCGGCCGGTCGGCGCAAGCGGAATGTCAGGGCCGGATAGGTGAAGGAACTGGTCGTTGTCCACGCGCGCCACGGCATGCGCCACGGCTTCGAAATCATTGACGATGCAGTAGCTGTCGACACCCAGCTTTTCCTTCACCAGCGCCGGGCGGATGATCCACGGGTTGTTGGTGAAGCGGATGACATCGCCGCCCACGGGGCCGGCAATCGCCATCGAAATGCGCGAGGGGAGGGTGCCTCCCTTGCGCGCGCGGTAATCTTCCCATGCCGTCTGGAAACTGGCGTGGTCCTGCGTGTGGATGGTTTCGGGTTCATCCAGCGTGATGCTGCCGTCATCATGGACGGTCGCGATTGAAAACCTTGCGTGGGTGCCGCCGATATCGACGCTTACGAGTTCCATTGTCCTCCCCTCGGGCCCTCTTGAGCCTCGATGTCAATCATAGTCCTGCCATCGCCAGCATGGACGAGGCGCCCTGTTCGGCGCCGTCGGCATTGCTGCGGAACATGGCGAAAAGTTCGCGGCCCATGCCGCTGTCCGCCTGCGGCTCGGGCGATGCCTCGCGCGCGCCCAAGTCGGCGGTGGTCGAGAGCGTGCCGGTCTCGGCGCAGACCTTCACGATGTCGCCATCGCGAAGCTTGGAAAGCGGGCCGCCGCCGAGCGCTTCGGGCGTGCAATGGATGGCCGCCGGGACCTTACCGCTCGCGCCCGACATGCGGCCATCGGTCACGAGGGCCACGCGGTAGCCGCGGTCCTGCAGAACGCCGAGCGCGGGCGTCAGCTTGTGCAGTTCAGGCATGCCGTTTGCGCGCGGGCCCTGATAGCGGACGACCACGACGACATCGCGGTCGAGTTCGCCCTTCTTGAAGGCCTCGTTGACGCTCGGCTGGTCTTCGAAAATCCGGCAAGGCGCCTCGATGGTCCAACGCTCGCGCTCGACGGCGGAGGACTTGAAGCAGGCACGGCCCAGGTTGCCCTGAACGAGACGCATTCCACCGTCGCTCTGGAACGGTTCGGAGGCGGGGCGGAGCATTTCGGTATCGCCGCTGGGGCCCGGTTCACGCCAGGTCAGCGCGTCGCCGTCCATGCCGGGTTCTTGGGCGTAGGCTTCAAAGCCGCCGTCCCAGACGGTGAGGATGTCGCCATGCGCGAGCCCCTCGTCGAGCAGCGTGCCAATGACATAACCCATGCCGCCCGCATCGTGGAAATGGTTCACGTCGCCAGAGCCGTTGGGATAGACGCGCGCCACCAGCGGCACAGCGCTGGAGAGTTCGGCGAGGTCGGTCCAGTCGAACCTGATACCCGCCGCGCGCGCCATGGCCGGGATATGGATGGCGTGGTTGGTCGAGCCGCCCGTGGCGAGCAGGCCAATGGCGGCGTTGATGATGGCCTTCTCGTCGACGACCTTGCCCAGCGGGCGGAAGTCGCCATCCTTGCTCATTCCCGCAAGCCGATGGGTTGCCTTGCGGCTCAGTTCCTGCCGTAGTTTCGCGCCCGGTTGGACGAAAGCAGCGCCCGGAACGTGGAGGCCCATCATCTCCATCATCATCTGGTTGGAATTGGCCGTCCCGTAGAAGGTGCAGGTGCCGGGGGAATGGTAGCTGCCCATCTCGCTCGCAAGCAATTCCTCGCGCCCGACCTTGCCCTCGGCATAAAGCTGGCGGGTCTTTTGCTTTTCCTTGTTGGAAATGCCGGTGCCCATCGGGCCGGAGGGTACGAAGATGGCAGGCAAATGCCCGAAACGCAGCGCGCCCATCAGCAGGCCCGGAACGATCTTGTCGCAAATGCCGAGCAGCGCCACGCCGTCATACATGGCGTGGCTCAGCGCCACTACGGTCGAGAGCGCAATCGTGTCGCGGCTGAAGAGAGAGAGTTCCATCCCGTCCTCGCCCTGCGTCACGCCGTCGCACATGGCGGGCGTGCCGCCTGCGACTTGCACGGTAGCGCCGACTTCGCGTGCCCAGATCTTCATCCGTTCGGGATAACGATAGTACGGCTGGTGAGCCGACAGCATGTCGTTATAGGCCGTCACGATGCCGAGGTTCGGCCCGCGCGCGGCCATGATGGCCTGCTGGTCTTCCTCCGCACCGGCATAGGCATGGGCGAGGTTCGAGCAGCTCATCGTGCCGCGATTGACAGCGCGGTCGCCCTCGCGGTCCATCAGGCCCAGATAGGCGCTGCGGCTGTCTCGCGAATTGGCGATCACGCGCTCGGTCACGCGGTGGATGGTATCGTTCAGCGGCTTAGTCATCGTGCCAGGTCACCCCGTCGCGTTCTGCCAGTGCCACGGCCGAGCTAGGCCCCCAGGTGCCCGCGGCATAGGTCTTGGGCTGCGTCTGGTTCTCTGCCCAGAGCGCCCGGATATGGTCGATATAGTCCCACTGGGCCTCGACCTCGTCGCGGCGAACGAAGAGTGTCTGGTCGCCATGGATGAGGTCGAGCAGCAGGCGTTCGTAAGCGATGCGGCGGACCACATCGGAAAAGGCATCGGGCATGGCGATGTCGAGCGGGACGGGGCGCAGGCGCAACCCGTCGCTGCCGAGGCCCGGCACCTTGGCCATCATTGTGAGCTGGATGTTCTCTTCCGGCTGGATTTCGATGACGAGGCGGTTGGGTTCGGTCTTCGCTCCGCGGCCTTCGAAAATCGAATGCGGGATGCATTTGAACTGGATGACGATTTCGGTGACGCGCTTGGGCATGCGCTTGCCGTGGCGCAGGTAGAAGGGCACGCCGCGCCAGCGCCAATTGTCGACATGGGCTTTCAGAGCGACATAGGTCTCGGTGTCGCTGTCCTTGCCCAGTTCCTCGTCATAGCCCGGAACACTCGTGCCATCGACAGCGCCGGCACGGTACTGGCCCGTGACGACCTCGTTCGCCTGGAGCGGACGCAGCGCGCGCAGCACCTTGACCTTTTCGTCGCGCACGGCAGTGGCGTCGAAGCTGGTCGGCGGCTCCATCGCGACCAGCGCGAGCAGCTGGAGCATGTGGTTCTGCACCATGTCGCGCAGCGCGCCGCTATCGTCGTAGTAGGCGACTCGGCTTTCCAGCCCGACCGTTTCCGCAACGGTAATCTGGACGTGGTCGACGTAGTTGGAATTCCACACCGGCTCGAGCAGGATATTGGCAAAGCGAAGCGCGAGCAGGTTCTGCACCGTTTCCTTGCCGAGATAGTGATCGATGCGGAAAATGCGGTCTTCACTGAAGGCCCTCGCGACCGCATCGTTGATTTCGCAGCTCGAGCCGAGGTCGGTGCCGAGCGGCTTTTCGAGCGCGATGCGCGCGTTGCCATTGGTGAGGCCGGCGCGCTTCAGCCCGGCGATGGTCGGCTCGAACAGGCTCGGCGCGGTGGAGAGGAAGATGGCGAGCCCCTTGTATTCGCCAACTTCCTTCGCAAGCGCGTCATATCCCGCGGGCGTCGTCGCATCGACGGGCACGTAGCTCAGCTTGTTGAGGAAGTCGGCAGTCGGGCCGCGTCGGCTATCGGGAAGATGCTTTTCGAGGGCTTCGCGCGCGAACTGACGGAATTCCTTGGTCGTCATCTCCGATCGTGCCGTGGCGACGATGCGCAACTCCGGGTCGAGCAAGCCGTCGGCGTGCAGCGCGCATAGCGAAGGCAGCAGCATACGCTGTGACAAGTCGCCGGTGGCCCCGAACAGGAGCAGGCGGTCGGCTTCGAACTTTAACTCGAGCATGTACCGTCCATCGGTATCTCTTCTCCCTTTGGCGCGGCGTTATCAGCGAGGCCCCCGCAGCGCCAGTGGGCCGCATTGCTATTCATGGCGGCGCTCATGTCGCGGTGACCGACACGTGCTTGTCGCCGAATTCGTTCGTTCCGAAGCTGGTGAGGAAGCTCACATCCGCGGCATCGCGGCCCACGCCTATCTTCACCGTCTGCGCTGGATCGGCCATTCCGGTAGCATCGACCAGCTGCCATGTTCCCCCACCTTCGGTCTCGGGATCGTTGAGGAAAATCTCTGCCACGGCATGGAAATCGGGGGGCTCCACGCCCGGAGCATAGCAGGCGACGTAGCGTGCGGGGATAGTGCTCGCGCGGGCGAGGGCGACCATGACATGCGCATAGTCGCGGCAGATCCCGCGGCGCTCGATAAACGTATCGAGCGCGGTGGTCTGGGGGCCGGACGCACCGGGCGAATAGGTGAACTTGTCGGCAATCCAGTCGCGGATGGCGGCGATGCGCTCCCCGCCGTCGGTGCCCGGGAATTCCTCGTCGACAAAGGTCTGGAAGCGGTCGGCTGCGCAATAGCGACTGTCGAAGAGATACTGCACCGCTTCGCCCGGCATGTCGTGGGGGGCAAGGCGGCGGAGGCTGGAAAGGTCGGCCAGCTGGCGTTTGAGGTCGACCTCGGCGCGATAGGAGACGTCGAATTGTCCCTCGGCCCTTATCCAGATGCGTTCACCTATGTCGTCCTGCGCGGGAACCCAGGCGCAGTGTTCGGCATCGGTGAGGTCGGTGTCGGTGGAAAGCAATTCCTGTTCCGGAATCGCCGCTGCTTCGAATTGCAGCAGGATGTCGGTCATGCGGGGGAGTTTGAACGAGAACTTCGTATCGATGGAAATGGGCATAGTGGCCCAACGCAGCAGCGGGCACTTGTGTTTCGGCTTAATTCCCAGGGCAGCCCGAAAGCCCTTCACGCAAAGAAAAAGGGCCCCGTGAGGGACCCTTCTCAAATTCGTAGTGGACTGTGCTTAGTCGTCCTTGCGTTCTTTACCGAACATCCAGCCCCAAAAATCAAACAGCATAGTAGCCTCCTGTTGACGTACAGGCGGTAACCTTCTGTTAACTATATCTGTTTGTAAAGCGTTAACTATGCTTCGCGAGCACCGTTATCCTTCAAGTTATTGAATTCCATAAGGTTATCTAGACTCATCGGGCGGGCCAAAACGTAGCCCTGGACGTGCGTGCAGCCCATTTCTGTTAACAATTTCAGGGTTTCATGGTCCTCCGCGCCTTCCGCGACCACCCCGATTCGCGCATCGCGTCCCATGCCGACAATACTTGCGACGATTGCCTTGGCTTTTGCGCTCTTGGTAATGTTGGCGACAAACAGCCGGTCGATCTTAACTTCATCGAACGGGAGCTCGAAAAATGTCTCGAAGTTGGTTTCGCCGACGCCGAAGTCGTCCATCGAAATCCGTGCTCCGAGAGCTTTGAGTTCGTTGAGAACCATCTCCGCAGTCTCGAGGTTACCGATACGCGAGGTTTCGGTCACTTCCAGGACAAGGAAGCGAGGGTCGAAACCGGTGGCCTGCAGCACGTTGCGAACCATGCCGACGATGCGCATGTCGGACAGGAGCGTCGCCGAGATGTTGACCGACATGGTGATCGAGCGTCCGCGGAAATGCATCAGGCGACCTGCAGAGCAGGAATGCTCGAGGACATATTGAGTCAGCGCGTCCATGCGCCCGGCCTTCTCGCACTGGGCGATGAAGTGCATCGGCGGGATGAAGCCGCGTGCCGGGTCCTGCCAGCGCACGAGCGCCTCGACCCCGGTCATATTGCCGTTACGCGTGTCGATCTTCGGCTGGTAGACGCAGAAAATCTCGCCTGCCTCCATGGCCTCGTCAATGCGGGCGCGGAGCGAGATGTCCCAGAGCTCGTCGAAGCGCGAGCTGCTTTCGGCGAGCTTGATGGGTTGCAGCGCTTCGGAACTTTCCTCTGCAGCAGCGACTGCGGCGGCAAGGCGGACGGCCGGGTCGCCATCAAGTTTCGCCACGCCAAAACTGATGCCGACGTCGACGGACGAACCGGCCACGTTGACCGGCGCGGCGAACATGGCACGGGTGCCCTCGAGATGTTCGGCCAGCAGGGCGCTGTCTTCCTGCTTGGAGTGCCAGGCGAGGTGGTGGCCCTCGGAATAGATTTTGAGGTCACCATCAGCGGCGCGCAGGCGATCGACCAGTTTGAGGATGTAATGGGCGCGGTCGGTGCGTCGCAGGGTCTTGAGGACATGCTCGTAACCGTGAATGCGCGCAACCACGATATGGCCGCGCAGGTGCAGGTCGGGCGAAATGGCCTCTTCCAGTGCCTGCAGCTTGGGCAGGTTGGTTTCATTGTCGACCAGCGCCATGCGGTTTTTCCATCGCGCACGCGAACGCATGATGGCGTAGGCAAGGATCACGGCCACGCAATAGGAGATGTCCAGTCGTACGCCGACCAGGCTGGCCAGATAGAGCGATGCCGGAAGGAATGCGGCGATGGCCGCGTATGCAACATAGCGACGGCGCTGGTCGCGGGCCAGAATGAGGCATGCTGCAAAAAGGAGCAGGAAGATCGAAAGCGCAGGGAGAGCCGACATGTGCCGGTCGCGCCCTGCCTTCAGGGTTTCCGCAGCGTAGATGGCGACGAAGCTGAAGGGCACCGAATAGTTGCCCGGGACGCGCTGCTGCATTTCCGACAGGCCGGCATCTTCCCCGATGACGACCGTGCGACCGGCAAGGCTGTGGACGTTATTGCCCGATGTCATCTCGCTCAAGCCGATGGCTGGAATATCTTCCGACGGGATGGCGTAATCGACCTGGAACCTGCCGGGTGGGACGTCCTCGACCCCGGCCAGCGAGGCGGCGAGCGAGGGAATGCGCCGTCCTTGGACATTGTGAGCGTATTCGCGTTCCCAGGCAAAGCCCATCCAGTTGCTGGTGCGGCGCGATACGACCCGCCGCGTATCAAGTCCGATGCTGGCAGCAGTCGAGTTTAGCTGGTCTTCGCCTGACAACGACCGCTCAATCTGGTCGACCAGTACAGCACGTGGTCCGAGCGAGGCGATAGCCGCAGCCAATCGCGCATCAGCCTCTGGAGTGGAAGTCTTCGGGAACGGGATGTCGATGTAGACTTGTCCCACGCCTTGCCGATTCAGTTCCTCGAGAGCAGTCGCCAGTTCAAGCCTACGCTCGGGCAGGCGCGGATCTGCCATGTCGCGTTCCGCTCCCACGAACACGATATCGCCGGTCGGGGCGCGATCGATGATCTTAGACTGGAAGGTCCAGATTATCTGGTCGGCTGGCTGGAGGAAGGCGAACAACATCAACGCCAGCGCGACAAGGCCCGCGTAAAGCAGGTTCTTGAGCCGGGTCACGGCATCCTTGCGGAGGCTCACGGAGAGCCAGCCAAAAGGCGCTGGGGCACGGTCGGTTGCACGAGCGTCGAACATTCGTTGCCCGTATGCTCAGATTAAACTTAAGAATGTTTTGACGCGCGCTCACATTTTTACAGGGAGTCACGCGTTTCCGCGCTTTCGCGTGGTTAAAAGCGAGGTAGGGATTGTGATGAAGGAAAATCGCACGCCGAATTGTAAAGATGCGACGACGCGCGAATTTTCCGCCCTGATTTCAGCTTTTTAGAGCGAGGGCCCAATCGTTTCCCGAAATGGTAAATGCATTTGGGGCAACCGATATTGCCTAGGAGATGACCCCGTAGAGGTCATGCGCGTCGGCATCCTCGATTTTTACCGATACGATGTCGCCCGCGGCCAGATTGGCGGGAACTTCGCGCAAATAGACCGCTCCATCGATTTCGGGCGCATCGGCATGGCTGCGACCCGTCGCGCCGATATCTCCGTCCTCGTCCGGCTCGCCGACCTCGTCGATGATGACGGGGATCGTGCGGCCGACCTTGGCAGCAAGCTTGGCGGCGCTGATGCGTTCGGTCACTTCCATGACGCGGGCGTAGCGTTCTTCCTTCACCTCTTCGGGCACGGGGTCGGGCAGGGCATTGGCTTGCGCGCCCTCGACCGGCTCGAAGCGGAACGCGCCGACGCGGTCGAGCTGTGCTTCTTCCAGCCAGTCGAGGAGATATTTGAAATCATCCTCGGTCTCATCAGGGAAGCCGACCACAAAGCTGGAGCGGATGGCGATATCGGGACAGATCTCGCGCCAGCCCTTGAGGCGTTCGAGCACCTTGGCTTCGTTTGCCGGGCGTTTCATCGCGCGCAGCACCTTGGGGCTGGCGTGCTGGAAGGGGATGTCGAGATAGGGGGTCAGCAGCCCTTCGGCCATGAGCGGGATGACCGCGTCGACATGCGGATAGGGATAGACATAGTGGAGGCGCACCCAAGGCGGCATGCCGCCACCGATGTCGAGCTGGCCCAGTTCGCGTGCGAGGTCGGTCATGTGGGCGCGCACTTCGCGGCCCTTCCACGGCTTCCTCTCGTGGCGCGTGTCGACGCCATAGGCGCTGGTGTCCTGGCTGATGACCAGCAGTTCCTTCGTGCCCGCCTCGACCAGCTTTTCCGCCTCGCGCAACACGGCATCGATTCGGCGGCTGGCCAGCTTCCCGCGCAGGTCGGGAATGATGCAGAAGGCGCAAGAGTGATTGCAGCCCTCGGAAATCTTGAGGTAGCTGTAGTGGCGCGGGGTCAGCTTGACGTCCGGCTGCGGGATGAGGTCGACAAAGGGACCCTGCGAGGGCGGGGCGTGCTCGTGGACCGCCTCCACAACCGCCTCGTACTGGTGCGCGCCGGTTACTGCGAGGACGCTGGGATGCGCGGCGCGGATGGCGTCGGCTTCTTCGCCCATGCATCCGGTCACGATGACGCGGCCGTTCTCGGCAATTGCCTCGCCGATGGCCTGGAGGCTTTCTTCCTTCGCGCTGTCGAGGAAGCCGCAGGTGTTCACCAGCACCACGTCGGCACCGGCGTAATCGGGGCTCATCGCATAGCCATCTGCGCGCAGGCGCGTGAGGATGCGTTCGCTGTCGACCAGCGCCTTGGGGCAGCCGAGGGAAACCATGCCGACCTTCTTCTGGTCGGGGATCGGGGTGGTGGGGGTGTTCATATGAATGTCCGTGGGATTTGCGCGCGCCCCTACACGAAGAGCTCGCCTCGCGCTAGGAGGCACCGCATGGGACCTGTAAACTGGATCGCCGTTGTGGCCGCATGGGCTGTCGCGGCGCTGCTGGGTGTGGCCTTCTACGGACGGGCAGCGACACCGCGCTCGCCGTATCTATTGCACATCGTGGCAGGCCTGCTGCTGTTCGCCAGCGCCGCCATGCTCGGCCACATGATCGCGCGTGTGGGTAGCGAGACGCTGGAGGTGAAGTGGTGGCTTTATTTCATGATGGCGGGCGGCTTGGCGCTGACCTTCATCGGTCCTGCGATCTTCACAACGGCTGTCCGCCGCGAGGAACCCGTTGCCACGGCGCTGTTCGACTGGGCCTACTGGCTGGCCGCCTATGTGGCGATGGGCGGGGTGTTCTGGCTGTTGGGGTGAGGCTCAACTATCCTCGCGAATCTGGTCGTCCTTGCGGTGTCCGTCGCCCTTGGTTTCTCCATTCGGTGTCGCGACGATTTCGACAATGATATCGCCCTTCTGGAGGTTCTGGCACTCGTCTTCCCAGAAACCGATCGCGCGCCCATTGCGATAGATGCGCAGGCCCCTGCCGCCGCTTTCGAGTTCGCTGATGGCGCAGCCGCATTCCTCGTCTTCGACCTCGCGTTCTACCAACTGGACGCGGCCCGACACGCTGGCAAGGTCGGCAAGGTAATCGGCGATGTGTTCGCCCTTGGCGCTTCCTGCCAGAAGCAATCCGGTGAAACGGACGGGGTTAATGACATTGTTGGCACCAGCCTGACGCGCAAGCGATTCGTTGTCGTCAGCGCGCACCACCACGCTGATGGGCACGCGCGGGGCGAGAGCGCGCACGGTCAGCGTGATGAGGATGGTCGTGTCGTCGCGGCCGGCAGAGATGAGCACGTTCTGCGCTTCCGAGATACGCACCGCTTTCAGCGTCTCGTCGCGCGTGGCGTCTGCGGCCATCACATTGCAGCCGAGGCTCTCGGCGGCGTGAAGGCGTTCCTCGCTCGGGTCGATGACAACGATGCAGCTTGGATCAGTGCCGCGCTCGATGAGTTCGGCCACCGCTTCGGAACCCGAAATCCCGTAGCCGAGCACCACGATATGGTTGGATAGCTTTTCCTGGATGCGGGCCATGCGGAATTTCTCCCAGCTTCGCTTGATGATGAAATTATAGGCCGTGCCCACGAAGATGAAGAACACGGCGAAACGGATCGGCGTGACGATGACAGCCTCCACCAGGCGGGCACGATCGGAAATCGGCGCGATATCGCCAAACCCCGTCGTGGTGATGGAAATCATCGTGAAATAGATGACGTCGAGAAAGCTGACTTCGCCATCGAGATTGTCCACCAGCCCTTCACGGTCCCACCAGTGGATCATGACGACGATGAAAATCAGGAACAGCGCCGCGCCAAGGCGGATACCGAGGTCGCCCCAGACCGGAATCTTGGTCGCGCGGCGCAGCGGCTGGAAGCGCGGCCCGCGATAAACCCGGGCGCTTCCCGTGCCCGGCGCGACGGTGTCGAGTTGTTTTTTCTCGCTCATTCACCCCTCAAGTGGGCGAGGGCGGGGGTGCGGTCAAGCACCTTCAATCGCTGTATCTTTCGCCCAGCGCTGTAAGCGAGGCGTGATGGGTGAGGTCGAGCTGCAGCGGCGTGACCGAGACGTAACCGTCTGCAATCGCTTCAAGGTCCGTGCCGTGGTCAGGCGTGTGCTCGATGGCCTGAAGGCCGAACCAGAAATATTTGAAGCCGCGCGGGTCGCGCCCTTCGACCACGGTTCCGCGCGAATAATCGTGGAAGCCCTGCGCGACGGCGCGGATACCTTTCACGTCTTGCGGAGCGCGGGGCGGGAAGTTGATGTTGACCAGCGTGCGCTCGGGCAGCGGCGCTTCGAGCAGCGGGGCGAGGACCTTTGCGCCCCAGCCTTCAGCAGCGGCGAAGGACATGTCGTGGCCCGCATCGTCGCGGCCGATGACCTGGCTCAGCGCGATCGAGCGGATACCTGCCAAAGCGCCCTCGATGGCGGCGGACACGGTGCCCGAATAGGTGATGTCGTCGCCGAGGTTCGCCCCGCGATTGACGCCCGACAGGATAAGGTCGGGCGCGCCGTCCATCACCTGCCTCAGGCCCATGGTGACCGAATCCGTCGGCGTGCCGGTGACCGAGAAGCGGCGTTCGGAATGCTTCCGGAGGCGCACCGGCTTGGTCAGGGTGAGCGCATGGCCCATTCCCGACTGCTCCTCGTCGGGCGCGCAAATCCAGATGTCGTCCGAGAATTGCCGCGCGATGGCCTCGAGCACGTCGAGGCCGGGGGCGTGAACGCCGTCATCATTGGTGAGGAGGATTTTCATGATTGCGGCGCCAGCTTTTCGACGCCGCCCATGTAAGGTGCGAGCACTTCAGGCACGGTCACGCTACCGTCCTCCTGCTGGTAATTCTCCATCACCGCCACCAGCGTTCGGCCGACGGCAAGGCCCGAGCCGTTAAGCGTGTGCACGAAGCGCGTCTTCTTCTCGCCTTCGGGCTTGTAGCGCGCGTTCATGCGGCGGGCCTGGAAGTCGCCCGTGTTCGAGCAGGAGGATATCTCGCGGTACGCGCCCTGTCCGGGAAGCCACACCTCGAGGTCGTAGGTCTTCTTCGCGCCGAAGCCCATGTCGCCGGTGCACAGCAGCACCTTGCGATAGGGCAGGCCGAGCGCCTGCAGGATGCCCTCGGCGCAAGCAGTCATGCGCTCATGCTCGGCCTCGCTGTCCTCGGGGCGGCAGATGCTGACCATTTCGACCTTCTCGAACTGGTGCTGGCGGATAAACCCGCGCGTGTCGCGCCCGGCAGAGCCTGCCTCGCTGCGGAAGCAAAGAGTGTGCGCGGTGAGACGGATGGGTTCGACGGGTTCGTCGATAATTTGGCCGGCAACCGAAGCGGTCAGGGGGACTTCGGAAGTCGGAACCAGCCAGCGGCCATCGGTCGTCTGGAAGCTGTCCTCGGCAAACTTGGGCAGTTTGTCGGTGCCGTACATGGCATCGTCGTTGACCAGCACCGGCGGATTGCATTCGGTATAGCCGTTCTCGCGCGTCTGCTTGTCGAGCATGAACTGGGCGAGCGCGCGGTGGAGGCGGGCGATGTCGCCGCGCAGGAAGGTGAAGCGCGCACCCGAGAGCGCCGCGCCGGTTTCGAAATCCATGCCCAGCGCCGGGCCGATATCGGCGTGTTCCTTGGGCTCGAAAGCGAACTCGCGCTTCTCGCCCCACACGGCCATTTCGACATTGTCCTCCTCGTCCGCACCCTCGGGAACGTCGTCGGCGGGGATGTTGGGCAGACGGGCGAGGAGGTCGGTCAGTTCGGCTCCCGCCTTCTGTTCGGCCTCCTCCCATTCGGGCATGCTCGCCTTGATTTCGGCGACTTCGGCCTTCAGCGCCTCGGCCTTGTCCTTGTCGCCCTGACCCATCGCCTGCCCGATGGCTTTCGAAGCCTCGTTGCGGCGGCTCTGCGCTTCCTGCACGCGGGTCTGCGCCTCGCGCTTCCTAGCGTCGAGGGCGACAATCTTGTCGGCGACAGGCTCCGCACCGCGGCGTTTCAGCGCAGCGTCGAAGGCTTCGGGATTGGCTCGGATAGTAGCGATATCATGCATGGCGCGCGCTATGCCGTTTGCCGCTGCGCATTTCCAGTGTGGATTGCGGCGGGACCGAATTGGATTGGCGGCAGTTCCTGTGTCTATGGCGCTCCTCCCGACCGCCGCCAGACCAGACGAGGCCGAGAGACTTGCGAAACCAGCCACTTACCCCGCCGCGCCGCAGCCGTTTTATCGATATGGTCGATGCCGGGATAAGGGCAGGGCGTGGGCTCGGGCTGGTCGACGAGGCTTGCTGGGACCGCGACGCGCTGATGGAAGAAGTGGCCCGCGAATACGGCCTCGACGATTTCGGCGACGACTGGTTCACCCGCCCGCTCGACGTGATGCTCGATTCCGCGCGGGTCGAGGCGCGCTTGAATGCGGCGGGCGACTTTTCCGCCATGAAGCAAATCCACCACCTGCTGCGCGACAGGCTCTACGCGCAGATGTGGTTCAAGCGGCATCCCGAAATCCTTGCGCGGCCCATCAAGAACCCGGTGGTCATCGTCGGGCCGATGCGTTCGGGTACGACGCGGCTCCACCGCTTGCTGTCGTCGGACCGCCGCTTCGCGCATTTGCGCAGTTTCGAGACCATCAGCCCGGTCCCGCGCCCCGATTTCGAAGAGGTGATGGCTGGCGAGAAGGAAGACTTCCGCCCCGTCCTAGCCAAGCGCATCATGAAGGTCGCGCGGCTCGCCAATCCGCGCACGCTCTCGATCCATCCGACCGGACCTTACGAGCCCGAAGAAGAACTCGGCCTCATAGCCGCCAGCTTTTACGGGATGAAGTTCGATGCCCAGTGGCGCGTGCCGACCTACACGCGCTGGTGCGAGGAACAGAGCGCGGTTCCGGCCTATCGCCACATGGCTAACCTCATGCGGCTCATCGGCTGGTCGCAGCAGGAAAGCTCGCTGCGCCCGTGGATATTGAAAACTCCGCAGCATATGCTCGACCTGCCCGCGCTGCTCGAGGTGTTCCCCGATGCGCGGCTTATCTTCACCCACCGCGACCCCAAGTCGGTGGTCGGCAGCACCGCCTCGCTCGCGTGGAACCAGACGATTATCTACGCTGACGACATCGAGGTCGCGCCGCATGGCCGCGAGTGGCTGCGCAAGACCGAGCTGATGATCGAGCGCATGCGGTCGGCGCGCGACAATATCCCGCGCGAGCGCATGATCGATGTCCAGTATGACGCGATGGACCGCGACTGGCGCGGCACGATGGAGCGCATCTACGCCTTCCTCGGCCTCGACATGGAGCCGGCGGTCGAAGGGATGGAGGATTTCCTCGCGCGTTCGGCCGCGATGAAGCGCCGCCCGCACTCCTATTCGCTGGAGGAGTTCGGCCTCAGCACGGGCGAGGTCTACGAGCGGCTCGGCGACTACGTGCGCAAGTACAAGGTCCCGGTCGAGGACCCCTTTGCGCTCACCCGTCCCGCCATCGCCGCAGGATAAAAAGAGGGCGGCTGACCGGTCGCCCGGCCGCCGCCCCCAGGGAGGAAGTGGTAAGTCTCGCCTAGAACTTGACCTCACCGGTCACGAAAACCCGGCGCGGATCGCCGTAAAAGGCGGTCAGATTGCCTTCGAGGCCGAGCACGGTGCCGGTCACGAAGTCATAGCCCGAAACGATGTAGCGCTGGTCGAACACGTTCTTTGCATGCAGGCCGATGGCGAAACGGTCGCTGTCGGCGGTGTAGACCACGCCGAGATCGACGATTTCATAGGCCCCCTGGTCGAGCGGACCGGGCAGTTCGAACTGGCTTGTTTCCGAACGCATCGAAACCGAGCCGAGGAAGTCGACGATGCCGCCTGCAACGGGGATGCCGACGTTGACACCGGCATGCGCGGTGAACTCGGGCGTGTTCTGGATGACGCGCTCGTCGGCCACGTCATTGCCAAAGGCGTCGACATATTCGTTGAAGCCAGCGTCGAGATAGCCGACCGACCAGTTGAAGCCGATGCGGCTGCCGGTTCCGGCAAAGTCGCGCCCGACCAGCGCATTGCCCTCAAACTCGATGCCGTTGATGTCGGCGCTCGCTGCATTGGTGGTCACGCCGATGAAGCTGTCGTTCACGCCGTCACCATTGCTGTCGAAGCCGATGGAGCCGGGGATCTGGACATCTTCGTACTTCCCGACGAAACCTGCGAGCGCGATGTTGAGGCGGTTGTCGAGCAGGCTGGCCTTCCAGCCCGCTTCATAGCTGTCGACCGTTTCCGGCTGGAAGTTCAGGAAGCGGTACTGTTCGTCGTAGCTGACCGTACCGTTGCCGTCGAAATCCGGCGCCGCGCTGGTTTGGCCGCGCGGGTCGAAGCCGCCGCCCTTGAAGCCCTTTGAATAGGACACGTAGAGCGTGTGGTCGATGCTCGGCTTGAAGGCCAGCGAGGCGCGCGGGGTGAATTCCTTGTACTTCGCCTCGCCTTCGAAATCGCTGGTGACTGCGATGGGGATTCCCTCGCCGTCGAAGAGGTCGGAATAACCCCCGATGAAGGTCGTGCGCAGGATGCGGCTGTCGCGGTTGTCCCACGTATAGCGGCCGCCCAGCGAGAGGCTGATCCAGTCGTTGAAGTCATAGGTGAAGTCGCCAAAGACCGAGTAGGTTTCGGTGCCGACATCGCCCAGCGTCTGCGCGTTGAGGCCCGGCAGGCCGATGAGGTCGCCGGTGGTGAACAGGGCGACGTCGAATGCGGTGTAGGCATTGGCGTCGAGATAGTAGACGCCGAAGACACCCGACAGGCGGTCGCCTTCAACCAGCAGCTGGAGTTCCTGGCTGAACTGGTCGTTTTCATAGATGGCGGGGACGTCGAGATCGGCAGCGGGAAGGCTGTCGAAATCGATGGGGCTGGTCGAGGCATCTTCGCGGTAGCCGGTGATGGACTTGAACGTCAGCGTGTCGCTGAGTTCGTAAGCGATTTGCAGCGCGCCGCCGTAAGCTTCGACCTCCTGATCGACCACATTGAGACCGGCACGCGTGTCGTAGGGGTTGTCCAGCACGGGGGCGCCGGTGAAACGGCCCTCGAGCAGGCGGCCACCCTGGCGGGCATTGCTGTTGTCTTTCACATAGTCGCCCGACAGGCGCACGAAGAGCGGGCCGCTGTCGAATTCGAGCGTGCCGCGACCGGCCCATACGTCCTTGTTGTAGTTCTCGGTGCCGAGTTCGAGATTTTCGCCATAGCCGCCGCGGGAAAGCCGCGCGCCGCTCACGCCCAGACGGAAATTGTCGCTCAGCGGAGTGGATGCCGAGACGATGAGGTCGGCCTGGTCGTATGAACCATATGTGCCGCGCACCTTGACCTGCGTTTCATCGGGCAGGCGGGCGGTGACGTATTTAATCGCGCCGCCGATGGTGTTGCGGCCGTAGAGCGTACCCTGCGGCCCGCGCAGGACCTCGATACGTTCGACATCATAGACATCGAGCACTGCGCCTTGCGGGCGGTTGAGGTAGACATCGTCGACATAGAGGCCGACACCTGCTTCGAAACCGGCGACCGGGTCCTGCTGGCCCACGCCCCGGATGAAGGCGGTGAGGGTCGTATTGGTGCCGCGGCTGACTTCCAGCGTGAGGTTGGGTACCTCGTCGGCGATTTCGGTGATTTCCAGCGTGCCGCCGCGAACCAGCTCCTCGCCCGAAAGCGCAGTGACGGCGATCGGCACGTCGGTGATGCGCTCGGTACGGCGCCGTGCGGTGACGACGATGATGCCATCTTCCGCGGGCGAAGCGTCCTCGCTCAGCTCGGTGTCGGAGTCGATGTCCTGCGACGACTGGGCCGCTGCAGGTGCGGCGAAGGCGAGTGCCGCCGTGCCCGCGAGCAGTGCAGCAGCCGGTTTGGCGTGACGAAACTTCATTCAAATCCCTCCCGATTATCTCTCTATCCTCCCCAATATTGAAAACTGAACCACCTTTCAAGTTTGTTCTTGCATGCGCGGTGGATTATAGCTTAGCCAAGGGGCGTGGAGGGGATTGGGAATGGCTGCCAGCGCGCCTGACGAAAAGAAAACGCCGCGCACCGAGAAGGGGCGCAGGACCTTGCGCAAGCTGCTCGATGCGGCAGCGGGGGAGTTCGGCGATCACGGCTTCCATGAGGCCTCGATCAGCTCGATCACACGGCGCGCGGGCGTCGCGCTGGGGACGTTCTACACCTATTTCGACAGCAAGGACGAGATCTTCCGCGCGCTGGTCGCCGACATGAGCGAATCGGTGAAGCGTGCCGCGCGCGAGGCGATTGCGCCGGAGATGGGCGCTCTGGAGGTCGAACGTGCTGCACTCGAAGCCTTCCTGCGCTTCGCGGGCGAGCACAAGGAAGTCTATCGCATCATTGATGAGGCCGAATTCGTCGACCCGCGCTCCTATCGCATGCATTACGAGACGGTCGGCGCGCGTATCATCGAGCGCCTCGAAAAAGGCGGCGATAGCGGTGCGATGCGCGAAGGCCTGGGCGAAATCGAGGCTTGGGCGCTGATGGGAATGAATGTCTTTCTCGGCCTGCGCTATGCCATCTGGCGCGGGGAAGGTGACCCCGATGCGGCAGAGGTCGCGGAGGCGGCAAACCGGATGCTCCAGAGCGGCATCGGGCGCTCGACAGATTAGGAACATCTCGCTGCCCAAGCCGTTGATTGGGCAAAGGAGATACCACATGATTGGCAAGATTATCGGAGCATATGCGGGCGACAAGCTCGCCAAGCAGACAAGCGGTCTCGGCATCGGCGGCGCAGGTGGCGCGGCCCTTGGCGTGGTTGCGGCCAGCGTGCTGCGCCGCATGAGCCTTCCCGCAATGATCGCTCTGGGCGCTGGCGGCTATGTCGCCAAGAAGCTTTACGAGCGCAACGAGGCGAAGAAGACCCCGACGCAAACCATCGTCAGCGAAACGGAAGAAACGCCGACCGCCGCTGCCGCCTGATTGCAGAGAAAACGATTAAGGAAAGGCCGTCCTTCGGGGCGGCCTTTTCGTTTGCGCGGAAGAGGGTGGTGCCGGTTAGAGGATTCGAACCCCTGGCCTGATGATTACAAATCAACTGCTCTACCAACTGAGCTAAACCGGCGTACCAGATGGAGCGCGCGCCTCTGGCGGAAAATCGTCGCCGCGTCCAGTCCGATTGCACCCTGAGCCGCCCGCGCCTATCGCCACGATCATGGATTTGGGCGCAATTGTTTCAGAGACCTACGCCGAGCTTGCCGACGAGCGCGGCAGCGGGACGCCTGCACGATACATTCCCGCTCTGGCACTGGTCGACCCGAACAAGTTCGGCATCGCGCTGGCGACCGCCGATGGCGAGGTGTTCTGCGCAGGCGATGCGGACGAGGCTTTTTCCATCCAGTCCATCTCGAAGGTCTATGCGCTGGCACTGGCGCTGGAGCGCGAGGGACCGGCGCTATGGGATGCGGTGGGGCGCGAGCCTTCGGGCAATGCCTTCAATTCCATCGTCCAGCTTGAGCGCGAAAAGGGCATTCCGCGCAATCCCTTCATCAATTCCGGTGCCATCGTGACCACCGACCGCTTCATCGGAGACAGCACGCCCGAAGAGGCGGTGCAGGACCTCCTCACGCGCCTGCGCCGCATGGGCCGCGACGAAAGCATCACCTTCGACGAAGAGGTTGCCCGCAGCGAGAGTGAGACGGGCTCGCGCAACCGCAGCCTTGCCTATTTCCTCGAGGATTTTGGGCGTCTCAGGAACCCGGTTGAGGATGTGTTGTCGGTCTATTTCCGGCAATGCGCATTGCGGCTAAGTTGCCGCCAGCTGGCCGAAGCCTCGCTCTTCCTCGCTTTCGACGGCACTGACCCTGTCACCGGCCAGCAGATGTGCAGCGCCAGCCGCGCGCGCCGCATCAATGCGCTGATGCTGATGTGCGGGCACTACGACAATTCGGGCCAGTTCGCCTTCGAGGTCGGCTTCTGCGGCAAGTCGGGCGTGGGCGGCGGTATCCTCGCCAGTGTGCCGGGCAGGGCGGCCATCGCAGTGTGGTCGCCGGGGCTGGGGCGTTCGGGCACGAGCGTGCTGGGGGCAAAGGCGCTCTCGCGTATTGGCCTGAGGACCGGATGGTCGGTCTTCAGCGGCAAGCTTCCCGAAATCTAGAGAGCGCCAAAGGTCCAGCCCTCGGTGCGGGCGATTGCCGGTGTCAGGCCGGCAGGAGACCAGCGCTCCGGTTCAGGCGCGACAGCGCGGAGCCATGCGGCGGTGAGGAGGGCATCGGTCGTGTGGTCGTCGACTTCTCCGCTCCGCTCCACCGGCGGCGAGCCGAGCACGGCGAGCGCCTCGTTCAACGCCTCGTAGCTGCGCATCTTGGCCTTCGCCGCGCTGCGGCCCGCCTCCAGCGCGGCAAGGGTGGTGTAGATCTCGACCACGACCGAGTCCGCATCCGGCAGCGGGTCGACCGGCCATACCGGAAGGTGGCCGCGAAGGTGATGGAGCATGCGCATGCCGGTGAGGCTCGACTTGCCCACCTGCGCCGCGCCCACGAGGTTGAAGTTCGAATAGGGTTTGCAGCCCATCGCCGCCTGCGCTTGTTCGGTGACGCGAAAACGGCCTCGACCATGCTCCGCACCGTCGCACCCGAAGTGTTCGCCAGTGTCCGTGCCGTCGCGGAAATATGGGCGCATGGCGGGGTGCGCGACGAAACTGTTCGCGCCGAGATTTTCGTCACCGGCAGCGAGTTCGTCGATGAGGTGCCACAAGGCAGGAGCGTCGGGCGGGGTGTTATCAAGGCCCGGGAAATAGGCGCCGCAATCCGCGTGTGGGAGCGCAATGCCCAAGTCGAGACCCACCAGGGAATCGCTGGGAAGTTCATCGCGCAAGACTCCGAGGACTTCGTCGCGCGACCAATGATGTTCGACCAGCACCGGAGGCCCGCCTGCAGCATCGGCAATCGCCAGTGCGATGCCCTTCTGCCGAGCTCCCTTGGCACCCGACCAGTCGATAGCGACGAAGTGGCGGAACCTAGGAGCGTTCACGCCGCAGCTTGTCCCAGTAATCGAGCCGCTTCTTCACCTCGCGCTCGAAACCGCGTTCGACCGGCTCGTAATAGCTCTGCGGCTCCATCTCCTCGGGCCAGTAATTGTCGCCCGAAAAGCCGTCATCGGCATCGTGGTCGTAGCTGTAGCCCGCACCGTATCCGATATCCTTCATCAGCTTGGTCGGCGCGTTGAGGATATTCTGCGGCGGCATCAGGCTGCCGGTTTCCTTCGCCGATTTGAACGAGGCTTTCTGCGCCTTGTAGACCGCATTCGATTTGGGCGCGGTGGCGAGATAGGTGCAGGCCTGCACCAGCGCGAGTTCGCCCTCGGGGCTGCCGAGGAACTCATAAGCATCCTTCGCCGCCATGCACTGCACCAGCGCCTGCGGGTCGGCCATGCCGATGTCTTCCACCGCCATGCGGACGAGGCGGCGGGCGAGGAAGCGCGGCTCCTCCCCGGCGGTAAGCATGCGGGCGAGGTAATAGAGGCTCGCCTGCACATCGCTGCCGCGCACCGCCTTGTGGAGCGCGGAAATGAGGTTGTAATGCCCCTCGCGGTCCTTGTCGTAGACCGCCACGCGGCGCTGGAGGAATTTGCCGAGCGCGGCGGGGTCGAGAGGGTCGTCGATCTTGGCGTTGTAAAGCGTTTCGGCCTGGTTGAGGAGGAAACGCCCGTCGCCATCGGCGCTCGCCACCAGCGCATCGCGCGCTTGCGGTGTGAGGGGCAGGGGGCCTTCCAAGACCTCGGCGCGGCCGAGCAATTGCCCCAGCGCTTCGTGGTCGAGTCGCTGGAGGATGAGCACCTGCGCGCGGCTGAGCAGTGCGGCGTTGAGCGCAAAGCTCGGGTTCTCCGTGGTCGCGCCCACCAGCGTCACCGTCCCGCGCTCGACGAAGGGGAGGAAACCGTCCTGCTGCGCGCGGTTGAAGCGGTGGATTTCGTCCACGAACAGCAGCGTGCGCTGCCCCGCCTCGGCGGCCTTGTCGGCAGCGGCGAAGGCCTTCTTGAGGTCCGCCACGCCGCTAAATACCGCGCTGACGCTTTCGAACCGCATGCCGACGCTATCGGCGAGCAGGCGAGCGATGGTGGTCTTGCCCGTGCCGGGAGGGCCCCACAGGATCATGCTCGACAGGCGGCCTGCCGCAACCATCCGGCCGATGGCGCCCTCGGGTCCGGTCAGATGGTCCTGCCCGATAACCTCGTCGAGGTTTGCCGGACGCAAACGGTCGGCCAGCGGGGCGTCCTCGCGCAATTCGCCTGAATTCGGGCTCTGGGGGAGTTCATCTGAAAACAAGTCTGCCATTGGTCGGCTCACATAGGAGGTTCGCAGAGGAATTGCAGCGTCCTCTTGCATCGCTTCCTTTAAGATATATCGTAGACCTATCGACGATGTTTGGAAGGAACGATCATGCACAGGGCACACAAACTGCGGAAGCTGCGCAAGCTAAGAAAAATGGGCATGTGGCCGCATGTCGGCATGGCCGGCGGTTGGGACGATGCGTTCGGGCCCGATGGCCCCTTCGGCCCCGGAGGCCCATTTGGTCCCGGCGGTCCCTTCGGCAAGCGCGGCGGCGGCCGGCGGCGGCGCATGTTCGGTTCGGGCGAATTGCGGCTGGTGCTGCTCAAGCTGCTCGAGGACGAGCCGCGCCACGGCTATGAACTCATCAAGGCGGTCGAGGACCTGACCGGCGGCAGCTACGCGCCCAGTCCCGGCACCGTCTATCCCACGCTCTCGCTGCTCGAGGACGAGGGGGTAATCGCGCCCGCCAAGGGTGACGAGACGCGCAAGGCCTACGAGGCGACCGAAGCGGGCCGCGCGGAGCTCGAAGAACGGGCCGAAGAGGTCGAGCGGCTGATGGAGCGGCTGGCAGGACACGGCGAACATCGCCGCGCCTATGCGACGCCCGAGATGTTTCGTGCCGCGGGCAACCTTGCCGGTGTCCTCAAGAACAAGGCGCGCAGCGGCGGGCTCGACCAGAAGACCATGGAAGAAATCGTCGATCTGATCGACGATCTGGCGAAGAAGATCGAGCGCCTCTGAACCGCCTCCCACTTGCGTCCCCCCGCCGCGCCGCTAGTCTGTGCAGCGAGGGGCGCAGAAGGGGAGAGTGGACATGGAAACTGCAACCAAGACGCCGTGGCACCTCTGGGTCATCGGCATCGTCGCCACGCTATGGAATGCGGGCGGTGCCTATGATTACACCATGACGCAGACGCGCAACGAGGACTATTTGCGCACGGCAGCCGACAATGCGGGCGTGCCCTACGATACGATGCTCGGCTATTACACCAGCTTCCCGGCATGGGCCGATGCCTTCTGGGCGCTTGGGGTATGGGGCGCGTTTGCCGGCTCGGTGCTGCTCTTATTGCGCAGCCGGTTTTCCTACCATGCTTTCTTGGTCGCGCTGCTGGGGCTTGCGGGGACGACACTGTATACGCTTGTCGCCGACCTGCCAGCCGAACTCAGCTCACCCATGATGTGGGCGTTCACTGCGGTAATCTGGGTCGTGACCGGCCTGCTCGCCTGGTATGCCCGGCGGATGACCGCAAAGGGCGTCCTTCGCTGATCTAGCCGGCGGCTGCGCGCTGGTCGTGCAGCCGCAAATAGGTGTCGACCACCGCCTGGTTGATGGCGTCCCAGCTATAGGCGCGGGCGGCTATTTCGCCTGCCGCTCCGTGCGCAAGGCGCAGTGCGTCGTCGGTGCAATAGGGCGCGAGCGCTTCGGCGCAGCCTTTCGAGAAGGCGTCGGTCTTGCTCGGCGGGACGAGCTGGCCGGTCTCGCCGTCGTGGACCAAGCTGGCGGCGCCGGTCGCGCCTGCCGCCACCACGGGCAGCCCGCAGGCCATCGCTTCCAGCGTTACATTGCCGAAAGTCTCGGTGATCGACGGATTGAAAAAGATGTCGCCGCTCGCCAGCGCGCGGCCGAGGTCCTTGCCGGTCTGGAAGCCGACGAAAGTGCCGCCCGGAAGCGCTTTTTCGAACCAGTCGCGCGCCGGGCCGTCGCCGATGACGAGTACCTTGTGCGGCACCTGCCGCTTGCGCAGTTCGACGATCGTGTCGGAAAAGACGTCGAGCCCCTTCTCCATCACGAGACGCCCCAAGAAGACAATCGCGACATCGTCATCGGCAAGACCATTCTCGCGTCGCCACGCCAGGTCGCGCTTGGACGGGTCGAAGACCTCGCGGTCGACGCCGCGCGACCAGATGGTGATGTCCTCGTGCATGCCCTGCGCCTGCAATTCGTCGATCTGACTTTGCGAAGGCGCGACCAGTGCGTCGCAGCGGTTGTAGAAACGGCGCAGGATGCCTTCCACTACCGGCTCGAGGAAACCGAGCCCGTAATAGCGCGGGTATGTTTCGAAGCGAGTGTGGACGCTCGCCAGCACGGGCACGTCATTCTGGCGTGCCCACTTGAGCGCCGCATGCCCTGTCGGATCGGGGGAGGAGACATGGACCATGTTGGGCTTGAAAGCCTCGAGGTCGCGGCGTGCCTCGGCATTGAGGCCGAGCGGCAGGCGGTATTCCCCGCGTCCCTTGACCGGCATGCGGACATTGGGAACATCGACCAGGTCTCCGGTCGGCTCGAAATCCGGCTCCGCCACCGTGGGCGCGTAGACGCGCAGCGAGGCGCCTTGCCGCAACAGGTATTCGGCCAGCCGGTTCAGCGCCTGGTTCGCCCCGTCGCGGGTGTAATTGTAGTTGCCGCTGAACAGCGCAATGCGAAGGTCTTTTACGTCCATTGGTCGCGGCCATAGGAAAAGCGCGAGGCTTTGGCGAGAGGGTTGCGGAATTGCACGGGGCACCGGCCTTCGTGACCGGCTCGCCGAACAGCCGGGCACGCGATGGAACGACTGGGGCTGCTCGCGGCTTGGTTGGGCGAGCCGGAGCTTCGCGGACGCATACCTATTTCGCATTGACTCCCTGACAAGCAACTTTATTGCCGCCGGCGGGCCACGCGGTCCCAACGCCGCGCGAGCTCTCTGCAAGGAGAGAATACATGACTGAACCGACGCTCAAGCCAGAGCGCCCCTTTTTCTCGTCGGGGCCGACCGCCAAACACAAGGGCTGGTCCGCTTCCAACCTCAAAACCGAATCGCTCGGTCGCTCGCACCGCAGCGCCCTTGGCAAGTCGCGGCTGAAATATGCCATCGACCTGTCGAAGGAGATGCTCGGCGTGCCGGAGGATTACCTCGTCGGCATCATGCCGGCCTCGGACACGGGCGCGCTCGAATGCGCGATGTGGACGATGCTGCGCCCCGACCGCCCGGCCACCGTCGCGGCTTGGGAAAGCTTCGGCAACGTCTGGATCCAGGACGCGGTGAAGCAGCTCAAGCTGCCGAAGCTGACCACGCTCGACGCCGATTACGGCGAGATTCCCGACCTTGCGTCGATCCCGCAGGACAACGACGTCGTCTTCACCTGGAACGGCACGACCTCCGGCGCGAAAATCCCGAACACCGACTGGCTCGCGCCGGGCCGCGAGGGTGTGACCATCAACGACGCCACCAGCGCCGTCTTCGCGATGGAGATGGACTGGGCCAAGCTCGATGCCACGACCTATAGCTGGCAGAAGGTGATGGGCAGCGAAGCCCAGCACGGCATGCTGGTGCTGAGCCCCAAGGCCGTGCAGCGCATCGAGGAATACGACCCCGAATGGCCGCTGCCCAAGCTCTTCCGCCTCAAGAAGGGCGGCAAGATCAACACCGGCATTTTCGAAGGTGCGACCATCAACACGCCCTCGATGCTTGCCACCGAAGACTATATCGAAGCGCTCGAATGGGCGCAGGCGATGGGTGGCCGCAAGGCGATGTTCGAACGCGCGGATGCCAATGCCAAGATCGTCAAGGACTGGATCGAAGCGACCCCGTGGCTGCGCAACATGGTCTCCGACCCTGCCAAGCAGACCAACACCGGCGTATGCTTCGTCTTCCAGGGCGACTGGTACGAGAGCCTTTCCGACGAGGACAAGGCAGGCGTCCCGAAGAAGATCGTCAAGCTGCTCGAAGAGCGCGACGTCGGTTACGACTTCAACGGCTATCGCGACGCCCCGCCGTCCCTGCGCATCTGGTGCGGCGGCACGGTCGAGCAGGAAGACTTGAAGCGTCTCCTGCCGTGGATCGAGTGGGCCTACGAGCAGGTCAAAAACGGCTGATTCGGCTGGCGGCCCGCGTTTAGGGCCGCCGCTTTCCCCTATTATTGCCCGGCGACCTGCCGGGAAAACGACAGGAATATTCCGTCATGAGCAAACCCAAAGTCCTCATCAGCGACAAGATGGACCCGAACGCCGCGAAGATTTTCGAAGAGCGCGGCTGCGACGTCGATGTCATCACCGGCGAAACACCCGAAGAACTCAAGGCCCGCATCGGCGAATACGATGGCCTCGCCATCCGTTCGTCGACCAAGGTGACGCCCGAAATCCTCGATGCGGCGACCAACCTCAAGGTCATCGGCCGCGCCGGTATCGGTGTCGACAACGTCGATATCCCCTATGCCAGCGGCAAGGGCGTGGTGGTGATGAACACCCCCTTCGGTAACTCGATCACGACGGCCGAACACGCCATCGCGATGATCATGGCGCTTGCCCGCCAGATCCCGCAGGCCGACCGTCGCACGCAGGCGGGCGAATGGCCGAAGAACGATTTCATGGGCGTCGAGGTGACCGGCAAGACGCTAGGCCTGATCGGCGCGGGCAATATCGGCTCGATCGTCGCCAGCCGTGCGCAGGGCCTGAAGATGAAGGTCATCGCCTTCGACCCCTTCCTGACCGAGGAACGCGCGCTGGAAATCGGCGTGGAGAAGGTCGACCTCGACACGCTGCTGGGCCGTGCCGACTTCATCACGCTCCACACGCCGCTGACCGACGAGACGCGCAATATCCTCTCGGCGGAAAACCTCGCCAAGACCAAGAAGGGTGTGCGCATCGTAAACTGCGCGCGCGGCGGTCTTATCGACGAGGCGGCCCTCGCCGAAGCGCTCGACAGCGGACAGGTTGCAGGTGCGGCGCTGGACGTGTTCCAGACCGAGCCGGCAAAGGACTCGCCGCTCTTCGGCAAGCCCAATTTTATCTGCACCCCGCACCTCGGCGCCAGCACCACCGAGGCGCAGGTCAATGTCGCGCTGCAGGTGGCCGAGCAGCTTGCCGACTATCTGGTAAATGGCGGCGTCACCAATGCGCTCAACATGCCCTCGCTGAGCGCCGAGGAGGCGCCCAAGCTGCGGCCCTACATGGGCCTTGCCGAAAACCTCGGCAGCCTCGTCGGCCAACTTGCGCATGGCAATCTCACCAAGATTTCGATCGAGCGCGAAGGCGCGGCGGCTGAACTCTCGGGCAAGCCCATCGAGGGTGCGGTGCTTGCGGGCCTGATGCGCCAGTATTCGGACACGGTGAACATGGTCAACGCGCCTTACCTCGCCAAGGAGCGCGGTCTCGATATCCGCTCTATCCGCCATGAAAAGGAAGGCGCTTACAACACGCTTATCCGCGTGACCGTGGGTACGGAGCAGGGCGATCGCTCGGTGGCCGGTACGCTCTTCGGCGCCGATGCCCCGCGCCTTGTCGAAATGTTCGGCGTGCGCATTGAGGCCGAACTCGAAGGCCACATGCTTTACATCGTCAACGAAGATGCGCCGGGTTTCATCGGCCGCATCGGTTCGCTTCTCGGCGAGAACGGTATCAACATCGGTACCTTCAACCTTGGCCGCCGCAATGCAGGCGGGGAAGCGGTGCTACTGCTGAGCGTCGACCAGCCCATCCCGGACGATGTCGTCAAGAAGGCCTGCGCGCTGGAAGGCGTGAAGACGGTAATGCCTCTGGCATTCTAAATCGCGATAGGGCAGGGGACGCGCCGCTATGACCAAGCCAGACGATCTCCTGCCCATCGGCCTCGAAGACGCGCTGCCCGCGCGTGCCGCCACCATCACCCGCGCCATGCGCGACGTGTTGAAGGCAATGGACAGCCATGGCTACGACCGTGTGCGTCCGCCACTCATCGAGTTCGAGCAGTCGCTGGCGGGCCGTATGGAAGGCGTGGCGACGCGCCGGATGGTGCGCTTCACCGACCCCGAAAGCCTGCGCACGCTGGCCTTGCGCGCCGATATGACGGTGCAGGTCGGGCGCATTGCCGCAACCGGCCTCGCCGATGCACCGCGTCCTTTGCGCCTCTGCTATGCGGGCGATGTGGCGCTGCTCAAGGCGGACCAGCTCGACCCGGCGCGCCAGCGGTTGCAGATGGGCGCCGAACTTATCGGCAGCGATAATGTGGCCGCAGCCATCGAGGCGGTGACTGTCGCGCTCGATGCGCTCGAAGCCGCCGGCGTGACCGGCCTCTCGGTCGATCTGACGCTGCCCGACCTCGTCGACACGCTGGCCGAGGATGCGCTGCCGCTCGCCGACGACAAGCGTGAGGCTGTGCGCCGCGAACTCGACATGAAGGATGCAGGCGCTCTCAAGGCAGCGGGCGGCGATGCGTACCTGCCGCTGCTCTATGCGACCGGCCCATTCGACGAGGCTATCGAGAAACTGGCCGCGCTCGATGCCGGCGGCGTTCTCGCGAGCCGTATCGCGGCCTTGCGCGAGGTGGCTGGCACTCTGGGCGACCGCGTTCGCCTGACGCTTGACCCGTCCGAGCGCCATGGCTTCGAATACCAGAGCTGGTTCGGCTTCACCGTCCACGCCAGCGGTGCACGCGGTGCTCTCGGGCGCGGCGGGACCTACGCCATCAAGGGCAGCGACGAGGCCGCGACGGGCTTTTCGCTCTACATGGAGCCGCTCCTCGAAGTCCTCGGCACGGACAATGGCGAGCAGCGTAGGACCGTCTTCCTTCCCGAAGGACACGACCGCGAGCTGGCGGCGCGCCTGCGCGGCGAGGGCTGGCGGACCGTTGCCGCAAACGCGGAAAGCGATGATGCGAAAGCTCTTGGCTGCACGCACGTTTTTGAGGGTGGCGAGCCGAAACCGCTCTAGGCGGCTTTCCACTGGTCGTGCTTGGCCATTATGCCGGTGAACAATTCCGAGCCGGTGAGGCCGGCCAGCCACTTATCGACGTGCTTGAGTCCCTGCGCGGCAAACCACTCCTTGTCCGCATTCACGAACTGGCGGACGAAGGGAAAGATGGCGATATCGGCAAAGCCGCGCTTTTCGCCGCAAAGGTAAGGTGAGGTCGCGAGGCGTTCGTCCAGCACCCGCAAATGCTCGGCAGCTTTTGCTCCGTGTTCCTCCGGGTCGACATCGTCGTAGCGCGTCGAATATTTGTAGCGGTCTAGATGATGCTTGAACGGCCCGTCATTGGCCGCCAGCAGTTCCTCGTCCTGCCGTTCCAGCCAGCCCTCGGGATCGCCCTGCGCCAGCGCCCAGCGCATGATGTCGAGGCTTTCTTCGAGTATGCCTGCATCCTCGGTCACCAGCACCGGCACGGTGCCCTTGGGCGAGGCTTCAAGCATCTCGGGAGGCTTGTCGCGGAGCACGACTTCGCGGTGCTCATAATCGGCGCCGCTCACGCTGAGCGCCATCCGTGCCCGCATTGCATAGGGACAGCGGCGGAAGCTGTAGAGGATTGTCTCAGCCATCCTCTTCCCTGCGACCGATATGTTCGTCCCCGCGCGCCTCGGCGAGTTTTGCCTGCCGGTGACGTTCACGATAGCGGGCGCGCTGTTCCTCGCTGCGCTCGTCATGGCACTGGTGGCAGGAGACGCCTTCCTCATAGTGCTCATGCGCAAGGTCCGCCTCGGACAGCGGGCGGCGGCAGGCGCGGCACAGGCTGTGCGTGCCGACATCGAGGCCGTGCTTCACGCTGACCCGCTCGTCGAAGACAAAGCATTCGCCCTGCCAGCGGCTGTCCGCCTCCGGCACATCCTCGAGATATTTCAATATGCCGCCCTTGAGGTGATAGACCTCGTCCAGCCCTTCGGACTTCACGAAGGCAGTCGATTTTTCGCTGCGGATGCCGCCGGTGCAGAACATGGCGATTTTGGGTGTGCGCCCCTCGGCCTCGAACTCGGCGCGGCGCGCGCGGAACCACTCGGGAAATTCGCGGAAGCTCTTCGTTTCCGGGTCGATGGCGCCCTCGAATGTGCCGATGGCGACCTCGTAGTCGTTGCGCGTATCGATGAGGATGGTGTCGGGGTCCGAAATCAGCGCGTTCCAGTCCTGCGCATCGATATAGGTCCCCACGCCCTCGACCGGGTCGAGGTCGGGCTGGCCCATGGTCACGATTTCTCGCTTCAGGCGAACCTTGGTGCGGTGGAAGGGCATCTCCTCCGCGCGCGATTCCTTCCAGTCGAGGTCCGCGCAACCGGGCAGGGCGCGGATGTAATCGAGCACCGCTTCGATGCCCTCGTCGCTCCCGGCGATGGTCCCGTTAATGCCTTCGCTTGCCAGCAGGAGCGTACCGCGCACGCCATTGTCCTCCGCGCAGGCCAGCAGGCCCGGCTTAAGCGATGCAGGGTCGTCGAAGCGCGTGAAATGGTAGAGCGCTGCAATGCGGATAGGCAGATTGGACATGTCGGCGCGCAGATAGCAGCACGGCGCGCCGCTTTCACCCCTATTCGTTGAGTTCGCTGGGATGCGGACCCATCCGGCCATCGGGGTCGTCGAGAGCATCGATGCGCTCCATCTGTGCGTCCGACAACTCGAACGACAGCGCCTTGAAATTCGCTTCGATATGGTCGCGGCTCGAAGCCTTGGGGATGGGACAGAGGCCATGCTGGATATGCCAGCGAAGGATGACCGCGCTTTCCGGCTGGCCGGTCTCGTCTGCAATCGCCTGGATCACCTCGTTCGACATGCCCTTGCCCTGGCCGAGCGGCGACCAGCTTTGCGTCACTATGCCCAGTTCTTCGTGCACCTTGCGCATTTCGCGCTGCTGGAAGCTGGGGTGAAGTTCGATCTGGTTGAGTGCGGGCGTCACGCCCGTCTCGTCGATGACGCGGCGCAGGTCCTCCTCGCGGAAATTGGAGACGCCGATGGACTTGGCCTTCCCTTCGTCGCGCAGTTCGATGAAGGCCTTCCACGTCTCCACGAACAGGTCCTTCTTCGGGCAGGGCCAGTGGATCAGCAGCATGTCGACATGCTCGCGGCCCAGCCGTTCAAGGCATTTGTCAGCGGCTTTCTTGGCGCGCTCGTAACCTTGGCTCTCGTTCCACACCTTGGTCTGAAGGAAAATGTCCGACCACTCGCCCACGCCTTTCCCGACGCCTTTTTCGTTGCCATAGATGGCCGCGGTGTCGACAAGCCAGTAGCCCACATCGATGGCGGTCGCGACGGCCTCGGGCGCGTCCTCTTCTTCCATCTGCCATGTGCCGAAGCCGAGTTGGGGTAACTGGCGGCCATCGTTGAGGTTCAGCGTGGGATAGTCGGTCATAAGGTCTCCTTTGCCCCACCAATGAAAGAACAGGCGGGATGTTTCCGCCTTGTGCCTTGCCCCGTGCCCCATATGCGCCTAGTGCCGCGCGCGTTTGAGCTTCCTTCCAGCTGAAAGAATTCCCGATGGCCAATGTAACCGTAATCGGCGCCCAGTGGGGCGATGAGGGCAAGGGCAAGATCGTCGACTGGCTCGCCAGCCGCGCCGATGCCGTGGTCCGTTTCCAGGGCGGGCACAATGCCGGCCACACGCTGGTTGTCGGCGATACCACCTACAAGCTCAGCCTGCTGCCGAGCGGTATCGTGACCGGAACGCTCAGCATCATCGGCAATGGCGTGGTGCTGGACCCGTGGCACCTCAAGAGCGAGATCGAGAAGCTCGAAGGGCAGGGCGTCACGATCAATCCCGACAATTTCGCGATTGCCGACAATTGCCCGCTGATCCTGCCGATCCACCGCGATCTCGACGGCCTGCGCGAAACCGCGGCGGGTTCGGGCAAGATCGGCACCACGGGTCGCGGCATCGGCCCTGCCTATGAAGACAAGGTCGGCCGCCGCGCGATCCGCGTGTGCGACCTGGCCCATCTCGACAGTCTCGAGCCGCAGCTCGACCGTCTCTGCGCCCATCACGATGCCCTGCGCGCCGGTTTTGACCAGCCGCCCGTCGATCGCGAGCGCCTGCTCGACGATTTGCGCGGAATTGCGGACTTCGTTCTCCAGTTCGCGCAGCCGGTGTGGAAGCGCCTCAAGAAGGTGCGCAAGGCGGGCGCGAAAATCCTGTTCGAGGGCGCGCAGGGCGTGCTGCTCGATATCGACCACGGGACCTATCCCTTCGTCACCAGCTCGAACACGGTGAGCGGCACGGCGGCCTCGGGCAGCGGCCTCGGCCCCAGTGCGACCGGCTATGTTCTGGGTATCGTCAAGGCCTACACGACCCGCGTCGGCAGCGGCCCGTTCCCGACCGAACTGGAAGACGAAATCGGTCAGCGCCTCGGCGAACGCGGGCATGAGTTCGGCACCGTCACCGGCCGCCAGCGCCGTGTCGGCTGGTTCGATGCGGTCATCGTGCGCCAGAGCTGTGCCATCAGCGGCGTCACCGGCATCGCGCTGACCAAGATCGACGTTCTCGACGGCCTCGACGAGGTGAAAATCTGCACAGGTTATCGCCTGCGCAACAATGTCTACGACTACTTCCCCAGCCACGCCGCCGACCAGGCCGCGGTCGAGCCCATCTACGAAACAATGGAAGGCTGGAAGGAATCGACCGCCGGTGCGCGCAGCTTTGCCGACCTGCCCGCCAATGCGGTGAAATACGTCCAGCGCATCCAGGAACTCATCGAAACGCCCGTCGCGCTGGTCTCCACCAGCCCCGAGCGCGACGACACCATCCTGATGCGCGATCCGTTCATGGATTGAGAACCGGCCCGGCGCTGATCATCTCCGGGAAAGGAGATGGTGGGCGCGGCAAGGATTGAACTTGCGACCCCACCCGTGTGAAGGGTGTGCTCTACCACTGAGCTACGCGCCCGCCCTCTTGCGGCAGTCAATGCCGGGCAGGGGCGCGCCTTTACGCGGCGAATCGCCGCATGGCAAGCGCGCCCTCACCTGAAAATTCAGTCGCGGAAGAAGCCCACGAGTTTGGCGATGAAGCCGTCGAAGCTGCGCTCGCCCTGTGCCTGTGCCAAAGCTGGCGAAGGACAGGCGAGGCAGTAGGCCTGTACGCCCTTGGTACCGAGCAGGCGCTGCGCATCGAGCAGGATCATGCCCGCGCTAGCCCGCTGCTGTCCGGCCAGCATGGCGAAGACATCGCGTCCGCCTGCATCTTCCTCGCCGATAAGCATCTGGCGCAGGATCGTATCGGCCGTGCTTTCGCCATCGCCGAGGTAAGTGGCAGACCATTTGCCATCCTCGAGCTCGGCCTGTCCGGCGACCCATGCGAGCGCTTCGGCCATGCCGCCATATTCGTCGACGAGGCGCAGTTGGCGCGCGGTGCCGCCGTCCCAGACGCGGCCCTGGCCGACGGTGTCGACCTGGTCAAGCGTCATCTGGCGCGATTCGGCGACGCGGGTGAGGAAGTCGGTGTAGCCGTCCTCGATGCTCGCCTGCAGGATGCGGTCGACTTCGGGCGTGAAGCCGGCGATCGGGTCGGGCTGGCCCGAGAGCGGGCCTGTCTTCACCCCGTCGCTGTTGATGCCAATTTCGGCCGCGGCATTCTCGAAGGTCGGAATCATCGCGAAGATGCCGATCGAGCCGGTGATGGTCTCGGGCTCGGCAAAGATGCGATCGGCGGGCGTCGCCACCCAATAGCCGCCGCTCGCCGCGACGTTGCCCATCGAGACAGCGACCGGAATGTCCTTGGCCTTGTGGCGCAGGATGGCGTTGCGGATGACTTCGCTGGCCATGGCCGAACCGCCGGGTGAGTCGACGCGTACGACGAGGCCCTTGAAGTCGCGTTCGAGTGCATCGTCGAGCAGTTCCGCGATGCGGTCGCCGCCTGCCGTGCCGGGGCCGGCATCGCCATCGACGATGGTGCCGGCGATGGTCACCACACCGATTTCATTGCTTTCGCTGGGCCACGGATTGTCAGCCAGCCATGCGGTCAAGTTGGTGTGCGGATAGGCGCCGGGGGTTTCGTCCCACTCATCCTCGCCGACGAGTTCAGCGACGCGCTCGCCGAATTCGACGCGCGTGCCGAGGGTGTCGACCAGCCCGGCGTTCTTAGCTGCGAGCGACAAATCACCCCTGGCTGCCTCCACCCATTCGGCGGGGCTCTTGCTGACGAGGTCGAGATTGGCGGCGGGGCGGGCCTTCTTCACATTGGCCTGCCATTCTTCCCACAATGCGCCGTAGAGCGCCTGAGCGTTCTCGCGCGCGGGGTCGGACATGCCGCTTTCGGTGAAGGGTTCGACTGCGCTCTTATAGGTGCCGACCTTGTAGACGCGGGCGTTAATTTTCAGCTTCTCGAGCAGGTTCGCGAAGTAGAGGCGATTGCCGCCCGGGCCCGCCACGATGGCGCCGCCCATCGGGTGGAGCCAGACCTCGCTGGCATGCGCGGCGAGAAACACGCCGTCGTCGCCATAGGCGGTGGCATAGGCGAGCACGGGCTTGTCGGCCGCACGCACCCGGTCGAGCGCGGCGCCCACTTCGGCGAGATGGACCTGGCCTGCGCCCATGAAGCGGTCGAGGTCGAGCACGACGGCTTCGATACGCTTGTCGCTGGCGGCGGCATCGATGGCGCGCACAAGGTCGCGGGCCTGGTATTCGCCGACCGGCGTGCTGCCGGACAAGAGCGCGGCGAAGGGGTCTACCGGGGTGCGTTCTTCCACAATCACGCCGTCGAGTTCGAGCAGCAGGGCGCCGTCGCGTACCTGCGCAGGGCTGGGGCGTGCGGTCAGTATGGCAAACAGCGCTGCAAAGAAAAGCAGCATGAAGAGAAGGACGAGACCGTCCTTGATACCAACCAGCAGCCGCCAGACCTTGCCTGCAAAACGCATGTGAAACTCGTCCCCTGAATTTGTCCAGCTTCAAACCTAGGCGAGGCGGACGCGCTGCGCCACAGGAATATGCTTGAGGGTGGCATGGCTCTCGACTAAGGGCGTGGCTTTAATGACAGCTTCGCAAACCACGCCGCATGCGGCCCGCTATCCCGCGGGCGCGCAGGCCTTTCCGCATCGCGACCTGCTCGGCATCGGGCAGATGGAGCGCCACGAGATCCTGTTCCTGCTCGACGAGGCAGAGCAGTGGGTCGCCCTGAACCGCCAGAGCGCCAAGCATTCGGACGCGCTGGCGGGCCTCACCATCATCAACGCCTTCTTCGAAAACTCGACCCGCACGCTTTTGAGCTTCGAGATTGCGGGCAAACGGCTGGGCGCGGACGTCGTCAACATGCACGCAGCGCAATCGAGCGTGAAGAAAGGCGAGACGCTGATCGACACGGCGATAACGCTCAACGCCATGCGCGCCGATGCGATTGTCATCCGCCATGGTTCGAGCGGGGCCACGGGGCTGATTGCCGACAAGGTCGATTGCCCGGTCCTCAATGCGGGCGACGGGCAGCACGAGCACCCGACGCAGGCGCTGCTCGATGCGCTGGCGCTGCGCCATGCCTTGCGCGAGCGGGGCGAGAGAGCGGACGACTTTACCGGTCAGACCATCGTGATTTGCGGCGATATCCTTCACAGCCGTGTCGCTCGCTCCAACCTGCTGTGCCTGCAGGCGCTGGGCGCGACTGTAAGGCTCTGCGCTCCGCCTGCGTTGATGCCGGTGGGTATCGAGGCGATGGGGGCCGAGGTGTTCCATGATTTCGACGCTGCTCTCGACGGCGCGGACGTCGTCATGATGCTGCGGCTCCAGACCGAGCGGATGAGCGGCCAGTTCATCCCCTCGGCGCGCGAATACCACCACCTTTACGGGCTGACCAAGGCGCGGCTCGACAAGGCGAAGGACGATACGCTGGTGATGCATCCCGGGCCGATGAACCGCGGGGTGGAAATCGACAGCGAGGTGGCCGACCTCATCGACCGCTCCATCATCACGCGGCAGGTCGAGATGGGTGTCGCCATCCGTATGGCCTGCCTCGACGTGCTGACCCGCCGCGCCCGCGGGGTCGAGGGATGGGGAGATGCGGCATGAAGCAGGCTGCTTTCATCACCATCACCAACGCCCGCCTCGTCACGCCCGATGGGCTGCGCGAGGGTTCGCTTCGCATGGAAGAAGGGCGGATCGCCGCGCTCGGCGATATGCCGGGCGAGGGCGAGACTGTCGACGCGGGCGGCAAACTAGTCGCGCCCGGCCTCGTGGATTTGGGCGTTTTCGCCATCGACAAGCCCGCCTTCCATTTCGGTGGTATCACGCGCGCGGCGCTGATGCCCGATCAGTCTCCGCCGCTCGATTTGCCGAGCCGCGTCTCCTACATCGCCAAGAGCGGCAAGCCGGACTTCTGGGTCCATCCGCTGGCGGCGGCCACACGCGGCCTCGAAGGCAAGGAAATCGCCGAGATAGCGCTGATGCGCGAAGCCGGGGCGAGGGGCATCGCCACCGGCCGCCAGTGGATTTCCGACAGCGGAGCGATGCTACGCCTGCTGCAATATGCGGCCATGCTCGACATGCCGGTCATCGCGCACGCCGAGGATGCTGCACTGGTCGGCAGCGCGGTCGCAACGGCTGGCGAATATGCCACGCGCCGCGGCTTGCCGAGCGCTCCGGCAGAAGCTGAGGCCATCGCCATCGCGCGCGACCTCGCGCTGGCCGAGATGGCGGGCGCGCGCCTCCATTTCCGCCAGGTCACGACCCGCGCGGGGCTGGACCTCGTACGCAAGGCCAAGGCGGCGGGTCAGCAAGTCACCGCTGGTGTCACCCCTGCACATTTCATGCTCTCCGACCTCGCCACTGCCGAATTCCGCACCTTCGCCCGCCTCTCGCCCCCGCTACGCAGCGAGGACGACCGCCACGCGGTGCGCGAGGCGATTTCCGACGGCACAATCGATGTCGTCTCGAGCGGCCACGACCCGCGCGGACCGGAAGACAAGCGCCTGCCGTTCTCCGATGCCGAGCCCGGCATGGCCGGGGCGGAAACGCTGCTCGCCATGGTGCTTTCGCTGGTACGTGACGAGGTCATCGATATATCCCGCGCCTTCGAATTGGTCGCGACCAATCCGGCGCGCCTGCTGGGCGTGGAGGCGGGAAGCCTGAGCCAAGGATACGAAGCCGACATCGCCATCGTCGATGCCGACAAGCCATGGGTCGTCCAGAGCGCCATGATGGCAGCGACGGCAGGCAACACGCCCTTCGACGGCCAGCCCACGCAGGGCCGCGTTACTGCGCTCTGGAAGGGCGGGGTCCCGGTCGAGCTGTAACCGGATAAGAAAAGGCCCCTTCCGGACGGATCCGGAAGAGGCCCAAGGCTCGGTGGTATTGGGTTTGCGCGGGGGTTACCGCGCTGCGACCCGTACATTCCCGTTGTCGAGCAGTGCGCCCGGCAGCGGGTTGTTCTGGGCGTAGGCGATGCAACCACCCCCCTTGCCCTTGACGCTGGAGCACATGGCCCGCGCCGAATCCTTGGCGTAACCGACTGCCGCGACGCGGTAGTAGAGCTTGCCGTTTACCCGTGCCTTGCTGATCACGCGCTGCGCATCGGCGAGTTCGGGATACATCTTCTGGAATTTGGTCCAGCCTTCCTCGGCGTCGGCTTGCGAGAAGTAGGAGCCGAGTTGGATGTTGTAGTCACCCGAGGCGAGCGAGAGGCGCGGCGCAGATGCCGGAGCCTTTGCTTTTACCGGAGCCGGTGCCTTGGCTGCAGGAGCCGGAGCTTCGGCGAATGCCTGGGCCACGCTGGGCGCGGGCTTTGCTGCCGGCTTCGGAGCAGGCTCGTCCGGGAGCGAGGCGATGATGACCGGCTTAGGCTCATCTTCACCATCGTCTTCCACGTCGAACACGATACGTTCGATCGGAGCGGGCTGGCTTGCGGGAAGCTCTTCAGCGAAGGCGAGTTCGGTCGCTTCCGCTTCGACATTTTCCGAAGCGAGCATTTCCACGCTCGGATTGTTGTTCAGCGCGAGCATGGCCGGCTGGCCCGGGTCGTTGACAATCTGCGTCTTGAGCAGGCTGGCCACACGGACACGATACTGTTCAGGACGTGCGATGGCGCCCCACTCGGCCATGCGCTCGCCAACCTGGTCGGCAGGCACGTCTTCGGCAACCATGATGCGCGCTTCGCGCCACTGGCCGCTCATCGCGTAGGCATAGGCGAGGTTCTGGCGCACCTTGGCGGTGTTGTTGCCTGCACGAAGCGTGTTCGAAAGGACATGCACGCCGCGCTGCGGCTGGCCGGCCAGTGCGATGGCAAGACCGAAGTCTGCCGGGTCGATGGCGGCTTCCTGGCGCTCGAGCACGTAGATCGCCTTGGCGCGGTCACCCATGCCGGTCAGTGCCAGCGAAAGGCTGATGGTGGTGCGCGGCGAATTGTCGCCGAGCGCGATGGCGTCTTCGAAGCTCTGCGCTGCCGATGCGAAGCGGCCTGCTTCGAGATAGGCATTGCCGAGCAGCGTGCGGCTGTAGGCATCGCGCGGGCTGGCAAGGACTGCCTGCTCGGCGTGAGTGACGGCCTTGTCGGCCTTGCCCTTGGCGAGTGCGACTTCGGCCTTGTCCGAGCTTTCGGCAAAAGACGGCGCAACCTTGCCGCTGCATCCGGCCAGAGCGGTGGATGCGAGCGCCGTGGTGACGGCAAGCCGGATGAAGGTTGAGTTCCTGGTGTTCATTACATTACCCCTCAAAAGGCGATCCCACGTCCTTCAAGTTTCAATTCGGCCTGCGCTGCACCTGGGCGGCGAGCATGGCTATTTCCGGCATTTCAGCCAGCAGGCCATCGAGAGCGTCGGTCACGAGCTGCTGTGCGCTGCTGCCGCGAACGGTGCAGGCGAGGCGCAGCATCAGGTGACGCTCCGGATCGAGACGCAGCGTGAAGGCTGCACGCTTGCCCTTGGCAGCCGCTTTCGAGCGGGCCGGGGCAGGCTTGATGGCTTTGGGAAGTACGGCGGGAGCGGGCGCTTCCTCGGCGACCTCTTCCTCGAAGTCCTCATCGTCCTCGTTATCGGCCTCGATCGCCGGCTTGCCTTCCAACTGGTTGGCAATGCGGTCGAGCGATTCGCGGACCTGGTTCTGGCTGGCGCCGCTGTCCTTCGACTGCAGCGGGTTCAGCGAAACCACGCGGTTCGATTCGTCTTCGGCTGCGTACTCTTCATCACCCTCGACGAACTCGCGCTCGTCGATCGGGGGAAGGGCAGGCTTCTTGATGAGGCTCGATTCCGACAGCGATGCCGAACCACCGAGCGCGGCCTTGGGCGCTGCAACAGCTTCAGCGGCCTGCTGTTCGGGCGCGTCCTCGCCCATGTCGTTCCAGCCCAGGTCCTCGAGATTAGCCGCGGCGGCAACGCCGTCGACCGGTCCGAGCACTGCCGATTGCGGACGCATGGCAGGCTTGGCGCCGCCCTTGCGTGCAAGCAGGGTCGAAGAAAGAGAAGCGAAATTGGCGTCTGACATCCGGCTGGCCTCCGCCTTTCCTAAAAGTTGCTCTTACTGGGCGACCCGACGGCCGAAGCCACCGGCGGGACGATAGGCACCGGGCTGCTGGGCCTGTTGGCCGGGCGCAGTGAAAACGGTGCGGCGGAACTGCTTTTCGAGGCGGTCCGAAATATACTTCCACAGCGCGGTAATCTCGGCCGAAGAACGGCTTTCCGGATCGACTTCCATCACCGTGCGGCCGTCGATCATCGAGGCGGCGAAATCGGTGCGGTGGTGGAGCGTAATCGGGGCGACGGTGCCGTGCTGCGACAGGGCGACAGCGGCTTCCGAAGTGATCTTCGCCTTGGGCGTTGCCGCGTTGACCACGAAGATCAGCGGCTTGCCGGCACGTTCGCAAAGGTCGACGGTCGCGCCGACCGCACGAAGGTCGTGCGGGCTGGGGCGTGTCGGGACGACGATGAGCTCGGCAACCGAAATGACCGACTGGATGGCCATGGTGATTGCCGGCGGCGTATCGATGACGGCAAGCTTGAAGCCCTGCTGGCGAAGGATCGCCAAATCGGCTGCAAGACGGGCGACGGTGGTCTGTGCGAATGCAGGCAGTTCAGCCTCGCGCTCGTTCCACCAGTCGGCCAGCGACCCCTGCGGGTCGATGTCGATCAGGACGACCGGACCTGCGCCCGCTCGCTGGGCCTGAACGGCCAGATGTCCGGAGAGCGTGGTCTTACCCGATCCGCCCTTCTGCGATGCCAATGCCAATACACGCAAGGCTAGGTCCCCCTGTAGGCCTGTATCTTCACTCTTGCCGCGTCATTGCGGCGGTCTCGAATTGGGGAAATCGCAGACTACCCCTAATTTAGGGTTAATAACGTTCAACTTTTGCCGCCTGGCACTGGGTCGAACCTCGGTAACCCGCCGTTTGCCTTCACTCCGGCCAAAGGCGGCATTACGCCCTTGCGTTGGTCGAAAGCTGTGAACTCTTGGGCGAGGAGGGCTGCCGCATGGCGCTCTCCGGCCTAGGAGTTCTCGGCACTATCTAGGGGGAAGGGGTAAACAGATGATGTCGGAGCATGATTCGGTCGCGGCCACGCCGGACCGGCCGCAGCCTGTCGCAGTGACGGGCGGTCGAATCGGCAGCCTCGACTTTATCCGCGGGATTGCCGTCATGGGCATCCTGGCCGCCAATATCATGGCGATGGGGCAGCCATTTACTGCCTATGCTTTCCCCGAAGCCTTCACCGTGCCGCATTCCGAGGCGGAAGACTGGATGTGGGTCTGGCAACTGGTGCTGGTCGACGGGAAGATGCGCGGGCTGTTCACGCTCCTCTTCGGTGCGGGGCTTTACCTCTTCCTTGAGAAGGCGTGGGCGAAGGGGGCAACCACGGGGCTACAGGCAAAGCGCCTCCTCTGGCTGGGATTGTTCGGCCTCGTCCATTTCTATTTCATCTGGCGGGGCGACATCCTGTTCTTCTATGCCGTGTCGGGGCTGGTTGCGTTGCTGTTCATCGGCCTTAGCGCCCGCAAGCAGTTGGTCCTCGGCATCCTTGGATATATTGCGGGCGGCATCCTTTATGGTGCCCTGTTCGGCTTCATGCAGAATGTCGCCGACGGTCCCGCCGCTGACAATGTCGCACTCGAATCGGTCCAGGCTGAGTTTGTGAAGGCTGCCGATGCGGATCTTGCCGATGGCCGTGCGGAAAGCGAAATTAGGCAAGAGGGAAGCTACCTCGATTATGTGGCGCATAATTTCGAAGCGCATGCGTTCGACCCGCTGGCCTCGCTCATGATGTTCGCCTTCGAGACCTTGCCGCTGATGCTTATCGGGATGGCGCTTTATCGCATGGGCTTTTTCAGCGGCGGCTTTTCGAATCGCAAGATGCGGCTGTGGGGCCTGATAGGGCTCGTAGCGGGTGGCGCGCTCACCTTGTGGATTGCCCTGTCGGCGAAGGCGGGCGGCTTTACCTATTACGGCGCATTGGCGGCATTCATGGGCTGGTCGCACTTCCCGCGCATCTTCATGACACTGGGCATCGCCGCACTGCTCGTTTCCTTCGCCCCTGCGGCGGGCGGCTGGCTGTCCGAACGTGTTTCGGCAGCGGGACGAGCGGCCTTCACCAATTATCTCGGCACCTCCGTGGTCATGCTGCTGGTGTTCGGCAATTGGGGCCTCGACCTGTTCGGCGCATTGGGCCGGAGCGAGCTCTACCTCGTCACCATCGCGGCATGGCTGGTCATGCTCGCATGGTCCAAGCCCTGGCTGGAGCGCTTCCGCTACGGGCCGCTCGAATGGCTCTGGCGCTGCCTCACCTACGGACGACGATTCCCGCTCAAGCGCTGACGTCTTGCTATTGAGAATGATTCGCACTACATCTGCTTTTGCGAATCAATCTCAATGGAGCGCAGGGCCGTATGTACGTCTGCATTTGCAATGCCATCAGGGAAAGCGAGCTTCGGCGCGCGGCCAAGCATTGCGCGGGCGATGCAGAGGCCTGCTACGCTGCGCTGGGCAAGCGCCCCGCATGCGGCACCTGCCTCGACGATGCCGAGGCCATCCTCTTCGAAGAGCGCGAAATGGCCTTCGAACCGGCTACTGTCGCGGCCTGACTTCTCGCTACTGACAATCGCTTGCAACTGGCGGAATTCCGCCGATTTTTCTCCATCCTGCTCTTGCGTGGATGCGCGGGCAAGCACATAATCCTCCGCGTCAGTTCACTAGGTGGAGAGGTGCCATGAAGGGCGACCCCAAGGTTATCGAATTTCTCAACAAGGCGCTCACCAACGAACTGACGGCTATCAACCAGTACTGGCTGCACTATCGCGTGCTGGCCGATTGGGGCGTGACCAAGCTCGCCGAATACGAGCGGCACGAGAGCATCGACGAGATGAAGCACGCCGATATTCTGGCAGAGCGCATTCTCTTCCTTGGCGGGCTTCCCAACTTCCAGGCGATCCACAAACTCAAGGTCGGCGAGACGGTCGAGGAAATCCTGAAAGCCGACCTCGCGGTGGAGATGGAGGCCATCCCGCTGCTGAAGGACGCCATCGCCCATTGCGAGACCGTCCGCGATTTCACCACCCGCGAAATCTTCGAGCGGATTCTCGAAAGCGAAGAGGAGCATGTCGATTTCCTCGAAACGCAGTTCGACATGATCGAGCGCATGGGGCTGCAGAACTACGTCCAGCTCAATTCCAAAGCAGCGGGCGAGGGCGAAGAGGGCTAGTTCGTACCCAATTCCCAGAAAGTCCCGTGCATCCCGCCATGCTTGGTCAGGCGGGACAGCCGCCGTCCGTCCTGCCACAATTCGGCATCGCCGGCGGGCACGTTGATATCGGTAATCGTCAGCGCGGTGGGCACGTCGAGCGCGTCCATCCGGATGGTTTCCCCCTTCTCGTCATAGCGCGAACACAAGGCAATCTCGATGCGCGGCATGGCACGTCTCCTTATTGGTAGGAAAGGTGATGCGCAGGAAATTGTGAACGCGAGACAACCACTTGCATACGGCCTCGCCGCAGGGGCGCCCTGTCCTGCTTCGGCCTCGAATTCAGGACGAGGTGACGTCGGGACCGTAGGTGCGCTCGTTCATCCGTTCGCGATTGCGCCGGGCTGCCACTCTCGTTTCGAGCAGGAAGGAAGCGAGGCCCGCCATCAGTAGGCCCATGGTCAGCATCCAGGTGAAGGCCACAAGGCTGCCAAGCGGAGCCTTCACGAAAGCGCTCACGAAGAGCAGCATGATGACGATGCTGATGGTAAAGGCGGCGGCCGTACTGAGCATCACCGCGCGCTGGGCGTGGAGGCGGCGCTTTTCCAGCGCGGGGATTTCGACCAGCAGCTCGTTGGCTTCCTCGTCGCGGCCCGCTTTCAGGATTTTCTCGATCTTGTTCGCGACCCAGATGAGGCGGTTGGTCATGACATTCATGACCGCACCGATGCCTGCGAGCAGGAAGGCCGGAGCCATCGAGAGCTGCACCACGTTCTGGACGCGGATGGACGAGCTCGTCCGTTCGAGCAGTTCGATGCCCGGTATCAGCAGCAGCGGCTCAATCACGGCCTTCGCCGCCACTGAACTTGCCGCCACCCCCGCGGTTCGAATCATAGGGGTTCTTGGGGCTCTTCAGCACCACGCGCACCGGCACCGCATCGAAGCCCAGCTTGGCGCGGATGCCGTTGACGAGATAGCGCTCGTAGCTCTTGGGCAAATCGTCGAGGCGCGTGCCGAACACCACGAAACGCGGCGGGCGGGTGCTCGCCTGCGTGATGTAGCGCAGCTTGATACGGCGGCCACCCGGCGCGGGCGGCGGGTTTGCTTCCAGCGCGTCGTCAAACCAGCGGTTCAATGCAGCGGTTGGCACGCGGCGGCTCCACGCTTCGCGCAGTTCGAAGGCGGCCGACAGCATGGTGTCGATGCCCTTGCCGGTCTTGGCCGACACGGCGAACAGCGGCACGCCGCGTACTTGGCTGAGGCCCTCGTTCAGCGCCTCGCGAATGCCGTTGAAGAGGTAGGAGGCGTTCTCGGCGATGTCCCACTTGTTGATGGCGACCATCAGCGCGCGGCCTTCTTCGAGCACCTGGCTGGCAATCTTGAGGTCCTGGTGTTCCAGCCCCTTAGTCGCATCGAGCAGCAGCACGACGACTTCGGCGAAATCGACCGCGCGCTTGGCATCGGCAACCGACAGCTTTTCCAGCTTCTCGGTGACCTTGGCGCGCTTGCGCATACCGGCGGTGTCGATGAGCCGGATTTCGCGCTGGAGGTTCGCCTTGGGGTCGAACCACTCCCAATCGACCGCGATCGAATCGCGCGTGATGCCTGCCTCGGGACCGGTCAGCAGGCGGTCTTCGCCCAGCATCCGGTTGATGAGCGTGGACTTGCCCGCATTGGGCCGCCCAACGATGGCGAGCTTCAGCGGCGCGTTCAGGTCTTCCTCGTCCAGCTCGGCCTCGAACTCTGCAGCTGCTGCAGCCGCTTCCGATTTTGCGCCGATGATGGGCCACAGGCCGCTGAAGAGGTCCGCAATGCCTTCGCCATGTTCGGCGGAAATGCCCATCGGCTCGCCGAGGCCGAGGCTGTAGCTTTCGAGGATGCCTGGCTCTGCGGCCTTGCCCTCGGCCTTGTTGCACACGAGCACGACCGGCACGTCCTGCCCGCGCAGCCAGCGGCCGATTTCCTCGTCGAGCGGGGTCAGGCCGGCGCGCGCATCGACCACGAACAGCGCCGCGTCCGCGCCTTCGAGGCTGACTTCGGTCTGCTTGCGCATGCGCCCGGGGAGGCTGTCGGGGTCTTCGTCTTCCCAGCCCGCCGTATCGACGATGGTGAATTCAAGCCCTGCGATTTCCGCATCGCCCATGCGGCGGTCACGCGTCACGCCCGGCTGGTCATCGACCAGCGCGAGCTTCTTGCCGACGAGCCGGTTGAACAGCGTCGATTTGCCGACATTGGGCCGGCCGATGATGATGACGGTTGGTTTTTCGATTGCTGTCATGATGTTGCTCGGCGCCGAGTTGGGCGATGGGGCGCGCTTTGGCAAGGGCGCTGGGGTGTTCCTACAGGATGGAACACATGGAACAGGGTAGGGGCAAGAAAAACGCCGCCGCGCAAAATAGCTGCGCAGGCGGCGGTTTCGTGCGGGTTCTGAAGGCAGGCGAAGTTCATTCTATGCCTCCTGCCATCCCGCTGCCCGTGTAGGAACGCGTATCAGCCGGCCTTGGCGACCGGCGGGTCGTCGCCGAGGTCTTCGAACCATGCCTCGACCGGACCGTTGAGCTTCAATGTCAGCGGGTTGCCGTGGCGGTCGACGGTCTTGCCGGCCTGTACGCGCACCCAGCCTTCGGAAATATTGTATTCCTCGATGTCGGTCCGCACGCGGTCCTTGAACTTGATGCCGACGCCGCGCTGCAGCACGTCCACGTCGAAATGTTCGCTCTTCGGATTGACCGAAAGCTGCATCGGGGGCGTCTGGGGCTTGTCGTCTGTCTTGGTGTCGTCAGTCATGGCGCGCGCCTGTACTGCGGACTGCGGATTGCGGCAAGCTCATTCGGGCAGCACGGGTGTCTCCTCGGGGCCCGGCGAGGGATCGTCGTAATCGGGCTGCGGAGGCTCGAAGCCCGGCGGGTCCTCGTATGGCGTCTCGTCGGGTGGGCTGCCGGGCGGCATCTCGGGCGGGGCACCGGGCTGGATGGTGTCGGGATCGGGTTGGGTTGCCATGTCCTGTTCTCCTTAGTCGGGCGGAAGCATTGTAGCAGCATCGGCGGCCATTTCGCCTTCGCCGTCCTTGCCGCCTTCCATGGCCGGGCGCATGGCCTGTTCAGCCTCGATGTCGATTTCGTCCGGCTCGGTCCTGTCGGCAAGCACGTCGCCTTCGGATTCGCCGTCCGCTGCCATTTCGGCTGCGGTCTTCGGATCGACATCGGGATCGATAACGGGCGGCGTCGCGGGAGGTACCTTGGGGGTTTCGTAGTCGCTCATGCGGCGGGTCCTTTCGCCAATAGAACGCTTCGGCGCGAAACCCTGTTCCTCGGAGCTTCGCCGCGCTTGCCCTTTTGGTCGCATCCTTCTAGAGGCACGCGCCTATATGCGCGGCGGGGTCCCGTTGGCGCAGCCAAAGCTTTTGCGGTTTGCGGGCGTGGCGGAATTGGTAGACGCGCTGGTTTTAGGTACCAGTATCGAAAGATGTGGGGGTTCGAGTCCCTTCGCCCGCACCATTTCCGCTCCTGTCGCAGGCCATTCGCACAGACAGACAGTAAACCGACGAGTCCTACACCCATGCAAATCAAAGAAACCGCCAACGACGGCCTCAAGCGCGCTTACGCCATCACCATTCCGGCCAAGGAAATCGATGGTCGTATCGATTCGGAGATCAAGAAGATCGCCCCGCAGGTGAAGATGCCCGGCTTCCGCCCCGGCAAGGTCCCTGCCAACCTCGTGCGCAAGATGCATGGCGAGCAGCTTCACGCTGAAGCGCTCAACTCGATGATTCGCGAATCGGTCGACAAGACCATGGCCGACAACAAGCTGAAGCCTGCGATGCAGCCGAAGGTCGAACTGGGCGAAGGCTACGAGCAGGGCAAGGACGCCGAAGTCACCATGGAACTCGAAGTGCTGCCCGAAATCGAGGCACCTTCGACCGATGGCCTCGCCATCGAGCGCCTGACCGTTCCCGTGTCCGACGAGGAAGTCATGGACGCAGTCGGCAAGCTTGCTGAAAACAACAAGAGCTACAAGGACGCCGCCAAGACCAAGAAGGCTGCCGATGGCGACCAGCTGATCATCGATTTCGTGGGCCGCGTCGACGGCGAGGAATTCGAAGGCGGCAAGGCCGAAGACGCTGCGCTGGTGCTGGGCTCGGGCATGTTCATTCCCGGCTTCGAAGACCAGCTGGTCGGCGTGAAGACCGGCGACGAGAAGACCATCGAAGTCACCTTCCCGGAAGATTACCAGGCGACGCATCTCGCCGGTAAGAAGGCCGAGTTCGACGTCACCGTGAAGCAGGTGAAGGTCGAAGGCGAGACCAAGCTCGACGACGATTTCGCCAAGAACTTCGGTCTCGACGGCATCGACAAGCTCAAGGAACTGCTGCGCGGCCAGCTCGAGCAGGAAACTGCCGGTCTCACCCGCACGCAGATGAAGCGCTCGCTGCTCGACCAGCTGGCTGCCGGCCACGACTTCGCCGTGCCTGAGGGCATGGTCGATGCGGAATTCGACCAGATCTGGACCCAGCTCCAGCAGGAAGCGGCTCGTTCGGAAAACCCCGAAGAAATGCTGAAGGAAATGGACGCGGAGAAGGACGATTACCGCGGTATCGCCGAACGCCGCGTGCGCCTCGGCCTGCTGCTGTCGGAAATCGGCCAGGCGAACAACGTGCAGGTCACCTCGCAGGAAATGAGCATGCTCATCCAGCAGGCCGCCCAGCAGTATCGCCCCGAAGACCGTGAACGTTTCATCCAGTACGTCCAGCAGGAGCCGATGGCCGCCGCACAGCTGCGCGCCCCGCTCTATGAAGACAAGGTCGTCGACTTCCTCTTCGACAAGGCAGAAATCACCGACCGCGAAGTGACGCGCGAAGAACTGGAAGCCGCTATCGAAGCCGAGGAAGGCGAAGAAGCCAAGAAGCCGGCCAAGAAGAAGGCCGCGCCGAAGAAGAAGGCTGCTGCCAAGAAGTCCGACGAGAAGAAGGACGACAAGAAGCCTGCTGCCAAGAAGGCACCGGCCAAGAAGGCACCGGCCAAGAAGGCTGCTGCCAAGAAGGATGAAGGCGAGAAGAAGCCTGCCGCCAAGAAGGCCCCTGCCAAGAAGGCAGCGCCCAAGAAGGCTGCAGCGAAGAAGAAGTAAGCTTCTCCTTCAGCTGAACGAACACGAGGGCGGCGGGAGAAATCCTGCCGCCCTTTTGTTTCGCCCGGTCAGGGCTTGTCGGGGGCGGGGACGGCGATGCTGCCGGGGCTGTGGCTTTCGAGACCCTCATCCTCGCCGTCATGGATATGCCAGGAGCGCTCCTCCACCAGGCGGATGAAGGGACCGGCCACGATGCCATGCACCACGATCGAGACGAGGATGGTGAAGCTGGCAATCGCCCAGAGCTGGTCGAAATGGAAGAAATTGCCATGGTTCTGCCCGTAGGCGAGGTAGTAGATAGACCCCATGCCGCGCACGCCGAGGAAGGCGACCGCCAGTTTCCCGGGCAGCGGCAGCCCGCAGAAGCTTTCGGACAACAGGCCCGATAACGGGCGGATGATGAAAATGAGCGCCAGCCCGATGGCGGCGCCCTCCCATGTCAGCGATGCCAGCACGCCGCTCGCCAGCATGGCGCCGAAACCGAACAGGACCAGCACCAGCACGATCTGCTCGATCTGGTCGATGAAGTGGTGGCTGAGCTTGTGATAGCGGCTGCGGTTCTCGCGCTGGCGGGCCGTGACCGCGCCGACGAACACCGCGAGGAAGCCGTAGCCCTCGGCCAGCTCGGCCAGCCCATAGGCGAGCAGCAGCGTGCCGAGCACGATGAGCCCCTCGCTGGTCGAGTATTTGGGCTGCTCGGCGGTGTCCTCCTGCTCGATGGCCTCCATCGGCGCATCGGCCTCGCGCTCGAACACGTACCACGCGCCTGCTCTGCCCACGGCCCAGCCCACTGCGCATCCGGCCGCAATCCGCCACACGAGGTCGAGCGCCGCCCACTCGATCGTCCACATGCCGAGCGAAGTCATGCCGACAGCGGCAATGGCGAGATAGGTGAAGGGAAAGGCCAGCCCGTCATTCAGCCCCGCCTCGACGGTCAGTGAAAAGCGCACGTCGTGGCGCTTGTTCTCGCCCGGCGGTCCGACCTGCACACTGCGCGCCAGCACCGGGTCGGTCGGAGCGAGGGCCGCGCCAAGCAGCAGCGCGCTGGCGGGAGCAAGGCCCACCACCCACCAGCCCATCAACGCGACGGCTGCGATCGTGAGCGGCATGGCAATGACCAGCAGCGGCCAAATCTGGCGCCAGTTCTTCCAGCTCACCGGCCGGTCGATGGCGATACCTGCCGCCATCAGCGAGGCGATGACGATGAACTCGGTGATATACTCCAGCGCCACCGCATCGAAACTGTCGAGCGTGGGATTGATATGCGGCAGGCCCAGCGGCAGCGAGAACAGCGCAAAACCTGCGCCCACGTAGAGGATCGGTAGCGAGAGCCAGAATTTCGCGAGGAAACGTTCCAGCGTGACCGCCAGCGTCAGGCCGAGCCCGAAGATGACGAACATCAATATGCGCGGGTCGAGTTCCATGTCCCCGCACCCTGACAGGGCGGGGGGACAATGCAAGCACGCAGGTTAGAAGTCCCCGCTGACCGAGAAGCGGAAGATGGGGCCGATACGCCGGTCCACCGCTTCGCGAAAGGCGACGTCGTCCGACGGACGGGAGGTCTCGTAGACGGTCCGGTAGAACTTGTTGCGCGCGCCGAGCAGGTTGCCGGCCCGTGCCTGCACGGTCAGGCCGAACACGTCCTTGTGCTCTACGAACAGGCTTACGAAACTGGGGCCTTCCCATTCGCGCCCCTCTTCATAGCGGCGGAAGTAGCCGACATTGTTGTTGCTGTAGAGCGAGGCCCCCCAGGCAAGGTCGGTTGCGGGAATGTCGTGCCGGAAATCGAGGTCGATGAAGTCGTATTGTGCGCCCGAAATGGCGCGGCTCTCGCCGGTGAAGGGGTCGGTCGTGTCCATCCATCGCTTGGCGGTGCGCAGATCGAGACGGGCTCCGGAAATTCCAAGGGGGTCGAGATTGAGCGTCCCGGTCAATTGCAGCTTGGTGCGCTCTGCATCCCCCACATTGCCGCGCGCTTCCCCGCCATCGTCGAGCGGGAACCAGTCGATCCAGTCCTCGAACCAGTCGTGTTCGAGTTCCAGGGTGAGCGATCCCCACGGGCCGAGCGTCTTGTTCGCTTCGACCTCGAAGCCCCAGCTCTGGAAGGGCACCAGTTCGTTGTTGCCGCCGTTCTCGTTGTCATTGTCGAGCGAGACGCTGGCCAGGAAATCGCCGAAGGACAGCTGGCTCACGCTGCGTTCCACGGTCAGCGAGATGTCGAAGTCGTCGGCTGGCTTCCATGTCGTCGCCAGCGAGCCCTTGGGACGCTGGAAAGAGCGTGAATTGGCAGCAGAGCCGGTCTGTTCGATGCGCGAGAACTCCATTGCGCCAATGGCCTGCATCGAAAGTGTCGGGGACAATTGTTTCGAAAACGATAGACTGCCCTCGTAGCGGTCCTCGGTGACACCGCCCGTGCCCGCGGGAAAGTCCAATTCGACGTACTCTCCGGTATCTTCGAGGACGAAGAGCGATGATGTCCTGTCCAATCGGTTGAAGGCGGCTTCGCCCGAAACCTGCCAGTCGGCCGAAAGCATGTTCCAGCCGTATTCGAGGCGGCCGATGCGCTCTCCGATCCCGTTCGTCTGGTTGAAGCGCGATCCTGCGGCGGGCGTGTCGTCGGCGTAGGTGTCGACGAGGAAACTGGAGAAATTGTCGCGCTCGAACCGTTCGAGCCCGATGAGCTTCAGCTTGCCCGGGCCGAGCGGGAATTCGATGTCCGCGCCGATTTCATATTCGGGCCCGTTCTCCCTGCGCCCGTTATCCTGGAGCCGGTCGGGGCCGCCGGGCGAGGTCGCATCTTCGGTCCCGTCGACGAAGAAGAAGTCTTCGCCATAGCTGAGGGTGAGATTGCCGACTGTCTCGCTGCCGAAATCATAGGTGAAGGCGGTGGTGAGCTTGGGATTGTCGAAGCCGCCAGAGAATTGCGAGTATTGTTCCTCGATGAGTTCGCCGTCCGGGCCGGTGATGGTGATGGGGCCGTCGGCGCCGAACCGGTTGTTCTCGTTCGACAGCGAGATCGTGAAATCGAGAGCACCTTCGCTGCCGGTCAGAGAAATTTCCCCGCCGTAGAGCTGGGCTTCGGTATTGTGCGGCCGGAAACCGGTGTTCCACTGGAACTGCCCCGAAGGGCCGGTGCTCGTGTAGATGACATTGGCGACGAGCCCCGTGAGTCCCGGCACGTCGAGCGTGTTGCCATCGACCAGTTCGATGCGGACGACATCGCTTGCGGGAATGCGGCTCAGCTGGTCGCGTACCGAATCCGACTTGCTCGAAAACCGCTCTCCATTGACGAGCACGTTCTGGTCGGCCTGGCCCAATCCGCGTTGGCCGCCATCATTGCCGCCGGAAATGGTGAAGCCGGGGATCCGGCTGACCATGTCGAGCGCGTTGCGCGGGGCAAACTGGGCGAAGTACTGTGGCTCGTAGACCCGTGCGCGTTGCGTCGGGCCGCGCTCCGGACTGGCCATGGCTGCTTCCTCGCGCGCAGCCAGCGGGGCGGGCAGGCATAGCAGGCTGGCAAGGGTCAGCAGGCAGGAATTCCGAAGTCGCGACACTAGTTTCTCCTCAAGACCGGATGCGCCGTTTACAAATGTAGCCAATACACCCAAGGCGCTGTCGATGAATGACGAACCAAGCCCGACGAGCGCTCAGCGCATCCGATGAACGGCGAGTTGGGTGGCGGTTTGAAACGGGCAAACGGGCGCCGGATGGTTAACTGTTATATTACCTTCGCGATCTAGGAGGAGGGCAAGCGGACGAACGGAATGATTCGGCGTCCGCGCGTAAGCCGAAAAGACCAATCGGGGTCGCATGGGGTCGCAAGATGCTGTCGGGGGCAGGGCATTCGCCCGCCATCCGGCTGCGCGCCGACTTTCCTGCACAGTGCCGGACGGCATGGCCCGCATCGAAGTGCGAGTGAGAGTCCATTGTCCTATAGCGATAGTTACGAATTCGAGGCCACCGAGCATTCCATCGGCGGGGGCGGTAAGTCGATCGCGCGCCAGATGAACGGCCTGTTCGCCGCTTTCGCAATCGGCGTGGTGGTGCTGTGTGTTGTCGCCGCATTCGGCTTCAAGCGCGTCCAGTCGCATTCCGACGAACTCACCCAGATTACCGAGAGCGTGCTGCTGGTTTCCCGGACCGGAGCCGATGTGCATGCCTCGCAGGAAAGCCTCGGCAACTTCCTCGACGAGGGCAACCGGGCGCAGGACCTCGACACCGCCATCGAGCTGGTCGAGCGCGCGACCGAGCAGAACGAGGCGCTGTCCGAACTGGTCGGAGACGCAGACCCTGCCGCGCAGGAGGACATCGCGCAAATTCGCGAAGAACTTGTCGGGCTCAAGGCCGCGCTATCCGCGCTCTACACCACGGCACCCGAAGATATCTACGCCGGCGTCATCCCGGCCTTCAAGCATGGCTATGCGGTTGGCCAGATTTCCAATTCGCTGCGCAATCGTTCGGAAGTGAGCCTTTACCGCGTCCAGCGCGCGCAGGGCGAGGAAATCGAGACCTTCATCGCGGTGATGGTCTTGCTCGGCCTCGCCTCGCTGGTGACCGTGTTCCTTGGTCGCAAGCTGATGGCGCGCCGCGTTGTCGCCCCCATCCGCAACATTGGCGAAACCAGCACGCTGCTCGCCGAAGGCGCGAGCGACCTCGAAATTCCCGAAATTCACCGTCAGGACGAAATCGGCGAGATGGCCCGCGCGCTGGAAAGCCTGCGCGTCATCCAGGAAGCCGCACGTCAGGCCGCCAACGACCAGCTCGAATCGCAGGTCGCCTCGTCGGAAGAGCGCGACCGCAAGGTCGCCGCCATCCAGAACCTCGCCGATGCGTTCGAACAGATGGTCAGCGGTGTCGCGCATGATGTCGCCGCCGCCAGCGGCCAGCTCAAGGATGCGGCGCGGACCATGTCGGACAATGCCGAAATGTCCTCGCAGCGCGTCGTCAACGCCTCGCGCCTGCTGGCCGAGACGAGCGAAGGCGTAACCGGCGCGGCCGCTGCTTCGGACGAATTCGTCATGTCGATCGGCGAGATCAGCCGTCAGGCCGCCTCCAGTGCCGAGCGTGCAGGGCATGCCAACACTGCCGCGCAGGACGCCGACCGCACGATTTCCGACCTCGACCAGATGGCAACCCATGTCGGTCAGGTCGTCGAGATGATCGGCCAGATTGCCCAGCGCACCAATTTGCTCGCGCTCAATGCCAGCATCGAGGCTGCGCGTGGCGGCGAGGCGGGCCGCGGCTTCGCCGTGGTGGCGAGCGAGGTCAAGGAACTCGCCGCGCAGACCGCGCGCGCGACCGAGGAAGTCGAAGCGCAGATCAAGCTCATCCAGGGCTCGTCCTCGGCCAGCGCCGGCGCGCTCCGCAAGATTACCGAGGAAGTCGGCCAATTGGGCGTCACCTCGACCTCGATTGCCGCCGCCGTCGACCAGCAGGCGGTCGCGGGTCAGGAACTCGCCCGCAGCATCGATGCCGCCGCGCGCAACACCGAGGCCGTCAGCGGCGACATGGACGAGGTCAGCCGCATGGCGCTCGCAACGGGTGCTGCGGCCAGCCAGGTCCTCACCGGCTGCACTTCGCTCGAACAACAGGCCGAAGTCCTGCGTGCGCAGGTGGCCGAGTTCCTCGAACACGTCCGCGCTGCCTGATTTCATTGGGAAAAATGCTGCCCTGCCTTGCGCGCCGATGAACGAATACCGACATCGGGGCCATGGTATACATCACCGCATCGGGTCAGTTCCTTCCCGGAGACCCTGTCGATAATGCCCATATGGCCGACCATATCGGCCGCCTTTCGCCACAGGCGGAACGGCTCGGGCGGCTGGTCCTGCGCCAGAACCGGATTGCGACCCGCCACTATGCGATGAAGCCCGACGGAACGACCGACTGGACGATTGCGAAAATGCTCGGGCAGGCGGTTCGCTCGACGCTCGACGATGCCGAAATCGATGCGAAGCAGGTCGGCTATCTCGCCACTTCGACCACGCAGAACGACTTGATGGTGCCGGGCCTCGCCAGCCAGGTGCATGGTGAACTGGGACTGCCGCCGCTCGAACTTGCCAGCATGCAATCGGTCTGCGCCAGTTCGATGATGGCGCTCAAATCTGCCTACTTGCAGGTAAAATCGGGCGAGCACCGCGCGGCGCTGGTCGGCGGGGGCGAATTTGCCAGTCGCTATTTCCGGCCCGGTTTCTACGAGGGTACCGACAGCGTGCTCCAAGACGGGACGCTGCCGGGCGATGCGGGCTTCCTGCGCTGGACGCTGAGCGACGGCGCGGCTGCAGTGCTGCTCGAGGACCGCCCGGCCAGTCGCGGCCTGTCGCTGCGGGTGGACTGGGTCAGCCTGCGCAGTTTCGCCGACCGGTTCGAGCCATGCATGACCGCTGGCTCGGTGCGCGACAGGGAGGGCAGCCTCACCCCGTGGTCGCACCATGAAAACATTCGCGCCGCCGCGCAGGCGGGCGCTTTCCAGCTGCGGCAGGACGTCGATGCGCTTTACCGCATGCTCCCGGTGTGGCTCGGCGAGTTCATGAGGCTGGTCGACGAGGGGCTGATCGAGCCCGACGCGGTCGACTGGTTCGCCATCCATTACTCCGCCCATTCGTTGCGCGAGGAGATGATAAAACAAGCGACCAAGGCGGGCTGCATGATACCCGAGGAGCGCTGGTTCTCGAACCTCGCCACCAAGGGCAATGTCGGCGCGGCCTCGATTTTCCTCATCCTCGACGACCTGCTGAAAAGCGCGAAGCTGGAGGAAGGACAGACGGTGCTTTGCGCCGTGCCCGAAAGCGGGCAATGTGTGATGGCCTACGCGGGGATGACGGTTGTCGGCCCGCATGACGGGAGGGACGCGAAATGAACGCAGAAGCAGGACGGCCCGACGCGCCGCTAGCCAAGACCCATCGCCAGTTGGCGCAGGTCTGGATTGATTTCGAAAGCGCGCTGATGACCGTACCGCTGGTCTCGCGGCTCCATGCAGGCAAGTGGCGTATCGAGGATTACCGGGCGTTGCTGCGCAACCTCCGCCAGCAGGTCATCGAAGGCAGCCGCTGGATTGCGCGCGCGTCCTCCAGCCTCACACCCACGCATGAGGATTTGCGCAGCATGTTCCTGTCGCATGCGCAGGAAGAGCACCGCGATTTCCGCATGCTGGAGGATTGCTACGTCGCCGTCGGCGGCGCGCGCGAGGAAATCCAGAACGCGCCCAAGAACGTCGGTTCGGAAGCGCTGTCGGCCTTCATGTACCATGCCGCCTCCAAGCCCGACCCCGTGGGACTGCTCGGCGCGATGTTCATCATCGAGGGGCTGGGCAATCGCATCGCGGGGCCGTGGTCCGAGCTCATTCAGAAGCAGCTCGACCTACCCGACGAAGCGGTGAGCTTCTTCAAGTACCATGCGGTCAACGACAGCCACCATCTCGACGAATTCGACGAGGCGATGGAAATGGCGGTCACGTCCGAAGAAGTCGGCGCGGATATCGTTCGCCACGCGAAAATCGTCGCGCGGCTCTACCGTTTGCAGCTCGAAGAAATCGACAATGTCTGACGCCAAGGTCGCTAAGAGGCCGCATCCCGGGACCGCGCATGACGAGCCCATCGTCCATGCCTTCGGCGTCCACGATCCGGCAGACCCCGACCCATGGGCGGCGCTGGCAATGGACCGCTCGCTGCCCTTCGACCCCGCAGCTAAGGCCGCGCTGCTGCGCGACCAACGTTCGGCAAGCCGCCAGTTCCTGCTGCCCTTCGTGCGTCCGCTCGCGCGGCTGACGATCGTGCTGGCGCAGGTCTTCAAGGCGGTCTTCCCGCGCTTCCCGCATGCGCCGAAGTTCCTGCACTGGATGATTGCGACGGGGATGAAGCGTTTCCTCACCCCCGATGCCAACTGGCTGATCCTGCGGCACTTTCACCTGGGCTCGCAAATCCTGCTCTTCATTGCCGACAATGTGACGCCGGGTTTCCGCCCCGTGCTCGAGCCGATGGACCCGAAGGATGTCGACGGCGTGCGCGACAACCTTTTCCTGAAGCACGACCTCAACATCTACAACTTCCTCATCCAGCTCAGTCACGAGATGGATAAGCGCGGGGTGAGCTTGAAAAAGGCCGAGAGCCTCGACTTCTCCGCCATCGATCCCGAGGCGGTGAAGATCGACGATATGCCGAAGGGGCGCTTCAACAAGATCGACCTCCAGACGGCGATCGAGATGTACACGCCGGCCTATGCCTTCTGGCTGACCGACCGCGATTTCTGGCGCGCCGCCAATTCGCTCCAGCTCGACGAGACCATCGGCCTCTATTGTGCGCGGCTTACGGGGGAGGAACAGCACCTCGCCATGGTCACCAACGCCCACCCGCTGGTTCCCGAAAGCACGCTGAAGGCCGGTTTCCGCCTCATGCTTCACGGCCTTTCGACCGAGGTGCTCCACGGTTTCCTCGTCGAGCTGAAACAGCGCCAGGCGGCCGAGCGGGGAAAAACCGCGCCTGCGCAGGGTTAACCCCCTTGAACATCGCGCCCGCGATGGCGACATAGGCGCTCGATATTCAGACGGAAGGATTTTCATGATCGACCTCTTCGGCAGCGAAGCATACGGCACGCAGGGCCAGTTCACCCGCGATCCCCTCACCGGGGCGCTGGTGCCGACCGTGGTCGAACAGTCCAGCCGCGGCGAACGCGCCTTCGACATCTTCAGCCGCCTGCTGCGCGAACGTATCGTGTTCGTCACCGGCCAGATCGAAGACGGCATGGCGTCGCTGATTACCGCGCAGCTGCTGTTCCTCGAAAGCGAAAATCCCTCCAAGCCGATCAGCATGTACATCAATTCGCCGGGCGGCGTGGTGACGGCCGGCCTGCAGATTTTCGACACCATGCAGTACATCAAGCCGCGTGTTTCGACCGTGGTCATGGGCCAGGCCGCCAGCATGGGCAGCTTCCTGCTTGCCGCTGGCGAACCCGGCATGCGTATCGCGCTGCCCAACGCCCGCGTGATGATCCACCAGCCTTCGGGCGGCGCGCGCGGCATGGCTTCGGATATCGAAATCCAGGCCCGCGAAATCCTGCGCATCCGCAAGCGCATGAACGACCTTTATGTGAAGTTCACCGGCCGCAGCCTGGAAGAAATCGAAAAGGCGATGGACCGCGACACCTTCCTCGAAGCCGACGAAGCAATGAAGTTCGGCCTCGTCGACAAGGTCTTCGAAACGCGTCCCGATACCGAGGGTGACGACGAGCCCATCAAGGACGAGGACAAGGGCTCGGGCGGCGCGCCCGAGTAAGCTTTACTCTACAGTAACCCTCGCAGATTTTGTCCCCGAGGGGGACTGTTGCATTATTGTCCTAGGAAAACCGCAACCTCGCGCCTTCAGCTTATGGCAAGGGGTTGGTGGTAGGTGACATATTGACCGAATCCCCCACCGGCCTAGAGTCGGCGAATCCCTGTATTGTAGGGCTAGGCGGGGGCAGAGCAGGAAATGACGAAGTTGACCGGAACCGATAGCAAATCCACGCTGTACTGCAGCTTCTGCGGCAAGTCGCAGCACGAAGTCCGCAAGCTGATTGCGGGCCCGACCGTGTTCATCTGCGATGAATGCGTCGAACTGTGCAACGACATCATCCGCGAAGAAACCAAGGCCGGCATCTCGGGCAAGAAGGACGGCGACGTCCCCACCCCGAAGGAAATCTTCGAAACGCTCAACGACTATGTCATCGGCCAAGACCGCGCCAAGCGCGTTCTCTCGGTCGCCGTGCACAACCACTACAAGCGCCTGAAGCATGGCGGCAAGGCCGGCGATGTCGAGCTGGCCAAGTCGAACATCCTGCTCGTTGGCCCGACCGGCTGCGGCAAGACGCTGCTGGCGCAGACGCTGGCGCGCACCTTCGACGTCCCCTTCACCATGGCCGACGCGACCACGCTGACCGAAGCCGGTTACGTGGGCGAGGACGTGGAGAATATCATCCTCAAGCTGCTGCAGGCCTCCGACTACAATGTGGAGAAGGCACAGCACGGCATCGTCTACATCGACGAAATCGACAAGATCACCCGCAAGGCCGAAAACCCCTCCATCACCCGCGACGTGTCGGGCGAAGGCGTGCAGCAGGCGCTGCTCAAGCTGATGGAAGGCACCACCGCCTCGGTTCCGCCGCAGGGTGGCCGCAAGCATCCGCAGCAGGAATTCCTGCAGGTCGACACGACGAACATCCTGTTCATCTGTGGCGGCGCGTTTGCGGGTCTTGAAAAAATCATCGCCGACCGCCTGCAGAAGCGTTCGATCGGTTTCGGCGCGCATGTCGCCGACCCCGACAAGCGCCGCATCGGCGAGCTGCTTGAAAAGGGCGAGCCGGAAGATCTGCTGAAGTTCGGCCTGATCCCCGAATTCGTCGGCCGCCTGCCGGTCATCGCGACGCTCCGCGACCTCGACACCGATGCGCTCATCACCATCCTGACCGAGCCGAAGAACGCGCTGTGCAAGCAGTATGCGAAGCTGTTCGAGCTCGAGAATGTCGAGCTGACCTTCAAGCAGGACGCGCTGCAGAAGATCGCCGAGAAGGCCATCGCCCGCAAGACCGGCGCCCGCGGCCTGCGCTCGATCGTCGAGGGCATCCTGCTCGACACGATGTTCGACCTGCCCGACATGGACGGCGTGACCGAAATCGTCATCGATGCCGATGTGGTCGAGGGCAAGAAGGAACCCATCCAGGTCCACGGTCCGAAGGAAGAAGCGGCCTAAGCCGACCTTTTCCCAAGAATTTCAAGGCGCCGCGTAGTCTCGGGACTGCGCGGCGCTTTTGCGTTCGGGGTGCAAAAAAGCCCCGCCGGGCCGATGAGATGGCCGGGCGGGGCAGTGACGCCGCTCACCTTTAAGGGGGAGGTGACCCAAAGCGGCGTGATGGAACTGGTGGTGTCAGCCCGGCAGGAAAACACCGTCGGTTACATGGATGACGCCGTTGGTGGTCTTCACGTCGGCCATGGTGACCGTGCTGGTGCGGTTGGCGCCGTCGGTAATCACGATGTTGTTGTCGCCACTGAAGCTGGCGGTCAGTTCCTCGCCCGCGACCGTGTCGAAGGTGTAGGTGCCACCGTGCTTCTTGATGGCTGCCGACAGCGCCGCGGCCGGTACGCGGCCTGCGACGACATGATACTTCAGGATGTCCTGCAACTGGTGCTTGTTCTGCGGCTCGAGCAGCGTGCTCACCGTGCCGTCGGGCAGGGCAGCGAAAGCATCGTCGGTCGGCGCGAAGACGGTGAAGGGGCCGGGCGAGGACAACGTGTCCACGAGGTCTGCGGCCTGGACGGCGGCGACCAGCGTCTCGTGCACACCGGTGCCGATGGCGGTCTGGACGATATTGGCCGGCGCCTGCGCGGGCTTGGCCTTGTGGTTGTGCGCGGCGGCGGGGACGCTGGCGGCAAGCGTGACACCGCCCATCGCGAGGATGGATGCTGCGGCTGCGGCCTTGAGCTGGGTCGAAATGGTCATTGGTAACTCCTCTTTCCTCACAAGCCCCGTCCAACTTGTGCGAAGAGTTACGAAGCGCCCCGCGCGGCGGATGCACCCGGCTTCAAATTTTTTGCATGCGTCCTTCGGCGACCACCGGTCCGGCGTCGGCGTCGCGCGGTTTTCCGCCGAGCGGCTCGCGGGTCAGGACGAGGCCGGATCCGTCTGCCATTTCAGCTGCCACCGCCGGGGTGAGCTGGATGCGGCGCTCTTCGCCCGGTGCCACAACACCAAGCGAGAGCAGCGGCGTGTCCTCGCTTTGCGGGACCAGCCAAAGTTCGTGGTCGTGGACACCATCAGCGGTGAGGCCGCTGGCCGAGATAAGCAATTCCTCGCTCTCGGGCAGATAGGTGACGGCCAGGCGCAATTGCGTGTCGCCAATCGGTATCGACGCGGCGAGCGGGGCCTGGGGCGCCGGCGGATTGGTCTGTACCGGAATGGTGAACAGCAGGGCGAATGCCGCAACGGCAGCCGCCGCAGCCACTCCGGTTGCGAGTTGCCATTGGCGTATGCGGGTCTTGAGCGAGATGACGTCTGCTTCCCGGCCGGATCCTTCGAGCTCAGCACTGATACGCAGCCAGACTTCCTCGCGCGGCGTGGCTGGCGAAATCTCGTCGAGAAGCGGAGCAAGCCGCTCCTGCCACTGTGCCACTTCGGTAGCAAAGGCCGGGTCGGATGCCTCGCGGCCACGCGCGGCGAGCAGTTCCTCGCCTTCGAGCAGGCCGAGCGCATATTCGGCAGCCAGCATTTCCTCGGGGGCAGGTTCGTCGCTCATTCGCCCCTCTCCATACACGCTTTGAGTTTCTGCAAGCCGCGCCGCACCCAGCTTTTCATCGTGCCGAGCGGGACGCCGCCTTCCTCGGCAATCTGGGCATAGGTGCGGCCTTCGAAGAATGCCGTGCGGATGGCATCGCGGGGTTTCTCGTCCAGCGTTTCGAGGCAGGTGTGGACGCGCGCGTCGCGTTCCTCGTCGATGAGAAGGCTGTCGGCGAGTGGGGTCTTATCGGCCACCGGCGCCGCCTGTTCCTCGCCAACGCTGCCCGCGCGGACCTTGCCCACGCGCAGCCGGTCGATGGCGCGGTTGCGCGCGAAGGTGGCGAGCCAGCTGATCGGGCTGGCCCGCTCGGGGTCGTAGCGGTCTGCACGCCGCCAGAGGGTGATGTAGACGTCCTGCAAGGCGTCCTCGGCTTCCTTCTCGTCTTTCAAGATACGAAGGCAAATTCCGAAAAGTTTCGCCGAGGTTGCGCGATAAATATCTTCAAGCGCCTTGCGCTCCCCGCCAGCGAGGCGCGCCATGGCTGCCTTGAGGCGCTCACGTGCTTCTCGGCTGGCTGGCTGCATCAGCACCTACCCGTGCAATGGATGCGAGAGGTTTCGACCTGGATTGTCGCGTGGCCGATGCGGTGATGGTGTTCCAACTCCTCGCTCACCTCCCGGAGGAATTCGTCACCCGGATGTCCGGCAGGCATGACGAGATGCGCGGTGAGCGCCGTTTCGGTCGTCGACATGGGCCAGATGTGCAGTTCGTGGATTTCCTTCACCCCCTCGAGCCCTGCAAGGTAACCGCGAACCTTGCTTTCGGAAATACCCTTGGGGACGGCGAGCAGGCTCATTGCCACGCTGTCTTTCAGAAGGCCCCAAGTGCCCCACGCGATGACCAGCACGATGATCATGCTCACCACGGGGTCGATCCACAATGCGCCGGTCATCAGGATGGCAAAACCGGCGAGGACCACCCCCACGCTGACCAGCGCATCGGCGGCCATGTGAAGGAAGGCACCGCGCACGTTGATGTCGTTCTCGCGCCCGCGCATGAACATCAGCGCGGTGCCGGTGTTGATGGCGATGCCTATCCCGGCAACGATGACCATGGTCATACCTTGTACGGGTGCAGGTTCGGCCATGCGGTGGAAGGTCTCGAAGGCAATCGCGCCGATGGCCACCAGCAGCAGCCCCGCATTGGCGAGCGCGGCAAGGATGGTCGAGCTCTTGTAGCCATAGGTGAAACGTCCAGATGGCGGCTTCTTCGCTGCGACACTCGCGCCCCAGGCGAGGAGCAGGGCGAGGACGTCGGAGAGGTTGTGCCCGGCGTCGGCGATGAGGGCCATCGAACCCGAGAGCCAGCCGTAAACCGCCTCGACGATGACGAAGCCGGTGTTGAGCACGATGCCGATGAGGAAGGCGCGGCCGAAATCCTTGGGGGCGTGCGCATGCCCGTGGCCGTGGTCATGCCCGTCATCGTGGCTGTGGCTGTGTCCAATTCCCACTGGCGGCAATGCCCCTCTCTTCTCGCGTCCCTATGACGCGGATTAGGCGAAAGCAGGAGAGGCCTTCAAGAAAAATCCGCGAAAATTCAGTATGATACGGAATATCAGGACTGCAATGTTATATCATTCTCACAAGTAGGCAAGCGATTAGGGGCTTGATGAGGTGGCTTCGGGAACGGGTGTCGGCTGGATGGTGAGAGCCGTCTCTTGCATGACATTCCAGTCGACGCGGCCCTGCATCCCCTCAAGCTGGCGGAAGTTCGACACTTGCCAGAAGGTCCAGTCTCGGGCGCCGAACTCGGGTTCGAGGACGAGCGAACGTAGCCACAGCGGACGGTCGAAATTCTCGCTGATGGCATATTCCTCGTCGAATTCCTCGGTCAGGTAGAGCACGGCGGGTTTGCCGTAGTGTGCCTCTACCAGTCGCAGATAGTCGCCCAGTTCCGCCCGCACATCGTCGAGCTTCGGGCGCTCTGAGCAATTGCCCATATATTCGAGGTCCACCACCGGCGGGAGAGCCCGCTCGTCTCGCGGGACGGTCGCAATGAAGTTGGCTGCCTGCTCCGCGCCCGGCTTGCATAGCGTGAAGAAGTGATAGGCCCCGCGTGCGATGCCCGCCTCACCTGCCGCCTCCCAGTTCTCGGCGAAGCGCGGGTCGACGAAATCGCCCCCTTCGGTGGCCTTGATATAGGCGAAGTCGACACCCTGGTCCGGCAATAGCGACCAGTCGATGGCCCCCTGATGGTGCGAGATATCGATGCCCTGTGCCGGATAGTCATCGTCCGAAGGATGCCAGTTCTTTGCTTCCATGAAGGCATAGAAAGCAGCCAGCACCAGCGGCACGATGAACAGGCCGCAGCCCCATTTGTTTTTCGATTTCGGCTTGCGCAGGCGTTTGGGCGGCGGCGCATTGGGGTCACGCGGGACGTAGGCGCTACTCATAGACGCAGGCGTCGAGACCGTCGCGCCGGACCTGGCCGATCCGCGCGGCAATCGTATTGCCATGGCCGCGCAGCCAGCCGGTCGGGTTCTTGACCGAACGCTCCTTGGGAAGGGGAAGCGCGGCCGCCATGCGCGCGGCCTCCAGCGTGGTCAACGAATTGGCGGGCTTGCCGAAATAGCGCTGCGCCCCGGCCTCCGCCCCGTAAGTCCCGATGCCGGTCTCCGCGACGTTGAGATAGACTTCCATGATGCGCCGCTTGCCCCAGGCTTTCTCGATCAGGAATGTGAAATAGGCCTCCACCCCTTTGCGGAAATAGCCGCCACCCTGCCACAGGAAGACGTTCTTCGCGGTCTGCTGGCTGATGGTCGAACCGCCGCGGATGCGCCCTCCCTTGGCATTGCTCTTTATCGCGTCCTCGATGGCCTTGCGGTCGAAACCTTCGTGGCTGCAGAACTTGCCGTCCTCCGCCGCAATCACCGCGCGCACAAGGTTGCGGTCGATGTCGGACAGCGGCTCCCAGTCCTTTGTGATGCCGTAGCCGTCCATCACCATCGTCGCGGTGACAGGCACGGGAACGAATTTGAACAGGACGACCAACAGCAGACTGAGCGCGAACAGGCCCAGCGCCAGCTTGAGGAAGAACACGGAAATCCAGCGTATCATTGCGCCGTCCTTACGAAAAAGCGGCGCGAAAGGTCCATCCCTTCGCGCCGCTTCGATGTTCAAATGTCGCTATCAGGCGACGCCCGGTAGCAGCCTTTCGCCGGCGATGGCTTTCATCGCCTTCTGCAGCTTCTCGAATGCGCGCACTTCGATCTGGCGGATGCGTTCGCGGCTGACGTTGTAGACCTGGCTGAGTTCCTCGAGCGTCTGCGGGTTTTCCGTCAGGCGGCGTTCGGTGAGGATGTGCTGTTCGCGCTCGTTAAGCGCTTCCATCGCCTCGCCCAGCATTTCGTGGCGAACCTGCGCTTCCTCGGCGTCGGCGACGGTCTCGTCCTGCAGCGGACGGTCGTCCGTCAGCCAGTCCATCCATTCGCCCGAACCTTCTTCGCCATTGCGCATCGGCACGTTGAGCGAGCCATCGCCACCCATCATCATCCGGCGGTTCATATTGACCACTTCCTGCTCGGGCACGCCGAGGTCGGTCGCAATCTTCTGCACGTCGTCCGGATGGAGGTCGGTGTCCTCGTAGGCATCGAGGTTCTTCTTCATGCGGCGCAGGTTGAAGAACAGCTTCTTCTGCGCAGCGGTGGTGCCCATCTTCACGAGGGACCACGAACGAAGGATATATTCCTGGATGCTCGCCTTGATCCACCACATGGCATAGGTGGCGAGGCGGAAGCCGCGATCGGCTTCGAATTTCTTCACGCCCTGCATCAGGCCGACATTGCCTTCGGAAATGAGGTCCGAAACGGGCAGGCCGTAGCCGCGATAGCCCATGGCAATCTTCGACACCAAGCGCAGGTGCGAGGTGACGAGCTGCGCTGCAGCTTCGCTGTCGCCATGCTCTTCATAACGCTTGGCGAGCATATATTCCTGTTCCTGCGTGAGGATCGGGAACTTCTTGATTTCGGAAAGATAGCGGTTGAGGCTCTGCTCACCACCGAGCGCCGGAACGCTCAAACTTCTTGTACTGCTCACTTGTACCCTGACCTTTCTTTCGTCGACCTCATGCGCCGGACCCCTGCTGGGCATCCGGTCTTTCGGGCCACGTGCATTCCTATAGCGCAAACGGCGCGAATTTGCATTAACTTTCGTCGATATCAACGTGCGGTTTCGTCGATAAGTTCCGCCATATCGGCGGGCAATTCGGCGCAGAAATCCAAGCTTTCACCGCTGATAGGATGTATGAATCCGAGCCTTGCTGCGTGCAGCGCCTGGCGCGCGAATTGCAGCTGCTGGAGAAGCGCGCGAAGCGGCTTGGGAGTACGCCCGTAAACAGGGTCTCCCAATAGCGGATGACCGATTGACGCGCAGTGAACACGGACCTGATGTGTGCGCCCTGTTTCAAGCCGGCATTCGAGGAGCGCGGCGTGGTCCAGCAGCCTGACGGTCTCGAAATGCGTGACCGCGTGTTTCCCGCGGGTGGAAGTATCGGGGAGGACGGCCATTTTCTTGCGGTCTTTGTCCGAACGCCCGATGCGGCCCGAGACGCTGCCCGACGGCGGATTGGGATGTCCGGCGCACACCGCGAGATAGCGGCGCGTGATGGAATGGTCTGCGAACTGCTTCGCCAGCCCCTCGTGCGCGGCATCGCTTTTCGCGACGACCAGCAGGCCCGAGGTGTCCTTGTCGATGCGGTGGACGATACCCGGCCGCGCCACCCCGTTGATGCCAGAAAGCTGGCCTTCGCAGTGAAAGAGCAGCGCGTTGACCAGTGTGCCGTCGGGATTTCCGGCCGCGGGGTGAACGACCATGCCCGCCGGCTTGTTGACGACCAGCAAGTGCTCGTCCTCGAAGACGACATCGAGCGGGATGTCTTGCGCCACGGTTTCGAGCGGTTCGGGCGGGGGCAGGGCAATGCTGTAAGTCTCCCCTCCCGTGAGCTTGGCCGAGCCCGATTTCGCGGGCTTTCCACCCACTTCCACCATTCCGTCGGCAATCAACCCCTTCACACGCTCGCGCGACAGGCCCGTCGCCTCCGCCAGCGCCTTGTCGAGGCGGCCTGCGGTTTCGAGCGTTCCGGTGAGGACTTCTGGCTCAGCCATGCTAGGGCCATGCGCGATGACGCTGGAAGTCTCAAGCAATGTGTTGGATCGGCTGCTCGCCGAGGCCGAAAGCGCGCTCCCTCGCGAGTGCTGCGGGATATTGCTCGGTGAGGGGCTGATCGTCACCTCCCTCCAGCCCGGCGCCAACGTCCATCCCGATCCCGAAACCCATTTCGAAATCGACCCGCAGGCGCTGGTTGATGCCCACCGCGCCGCGCGGAATGGCGGACCGCAGGTGCTCGGCTATTACCACTCGCATCCCAATGGCCTCGCCCGTCCGTCGGCTACCGACGAGGCGATGGCGACCGGGCAGGGGGTGGTCTGGGCGATTATCGCGGCAGGGCGAGTCACCTTCTGGCGCGAAGGGGCTGCGGGGTTCGCCGCGCTTCCCTATGTGACAACCTCTCGCTAGAAGACGATAAATTTCGAGTTTCGACAGGAAATACATGGACGACAGCCAATCAGTTGACCTTGCGGCAATGCTTTGCTCGCGCCTCTGCCACGACATGCTGAGCCCGGTCGGCGCGCTCAACAACGGGCTCGAGCTGCTGGCCATGGAAGACGACCCGGAAATGCGAAAGAGCGTCATCGCGCTGCTCGAACAAAGCGCGACGACGTCGACCAACAAGCTCAAGTTCTTCCGCCTCGCCTTCGGTGCCGCGGGCGGCTTCGGCGACCGGGTCGACGTGGCCGAACCCAAGGCGCTGATCGATGCGCTGGCAGCCGACAAGAACAATGTCGAAATCCACTGGGCCATCGACGCGGCCAATCTTGCCAAGCCTGCGGTGAAGGTCCTGCTCAACTTTGCCCAGATCGCGCTCGACGCGCTGGTGCGCGGCGGGACGCTCGATATCGGGGCCGAGGTACGCGAGGGCAATTGCGAGATCGTTGTGCGCGCCACGGGCAGCAAGATCGGTTTCGACGACAATATCGGCAAGGCTCTCGACGGCAGTCTCGATCGCTCGGAACTCTCCAGCCGCACGGCGGCTGCCCACATGATCCACCTGCTTGCCGAAGGCGCAGGCGGCGGGCTGCAATTTGCGCGGACCGACGAAACGCTGGTCCTGGGGGCAGTGCTTCCCGAAGCCGAGGGCCTGATCGGATGAGCGATTTCGGCGAACTGGGTGCCGGCCTACCCGAAGCGAACGACGAGCTGGTCGACCGCAAGATCCTTTCGCCCAACCATGACGAGCGCAAGCTGCCCATCTCCATGGTAGTGATCCACTACACCGAAATGGAGGACAAGGGCTTCGCCATCGAACGGCTGTGCGACCCGGAAGCCAAGGTTTCGGCCAATTACCTGATCGGCAAGGGCGGCGAAGTGGTTCGTCTCGTGCCCGAGGAAAAGCGCGCCTGGCATGCCGGCGTGTCCTACTGGCGCGGCATCAAGGACGTGAATTCGGCCAGCATCGGAATCGAGCTCGATCATCCGGGTCACAAATACGGATATTGCGAATTTCCCGATGCGCAGTTCGAAAAGCTAGTCCCGCTGGTGGCCCGCATCGTCAAGCAATACGACATTCCGCGCGCCAACGTGGTCGGCCACTCGGACGTTGCGCCCGCCCGCAAGATCGACCCGGGCGAGCTGTTCCCGTGGGACCGCCTCGCAGAATACGGCCTGTGCCTGCCGCGCCCCAAGAAGCTCGAACGCGGCGACCCGTTCGACAACGATGCGGCCTTCTACCTCGCGCTCGAACGCTTCGGCTACGACATCACGGACGGCCACAAGGCGGTCGAGGCTTTCCAGCGCCGCTGGCGGCCCGAGAAAATCAATGGCGAAATCGATGGCGAGGTGCGGGCGATCCTGTTCCAGCTGCTGCTCGATCGCGACAGGGGACTTTCGCGCTAGCAGGATTGACCTGCATCAATGATGCGCCGCCCCGATGCGTGCAGGACTCGTGAAAACCAAGCGAGGAGCCGCACATGGCGCATACCGAATTCAAGGACTGGCCTGGCATGGCCGCCAATCTCATCCCTGCCATCAAGGAGCTCCACAAGGGGGCTCCGGGAGTGATGAAGGCGTTCCGCGAAATGGGCGCTGCCGCGCATGAGGGCGGTGCGCTCGATGCCAAGACCAAGGAATTGCTCGCTGTTGCCATCTCGGTCGCGATGCGCTGCGACCCCTGCATAACCTACCATGTCGAAGGTGCGCGCAAGAAGGGCGCCACGCGCGAGGAAATCGCCGAAACGATGGGGCTTGCAGTCTATATGGGCGCAGGGCCGAGTGCGATGTACGCTGCGCAGGCACTCGAAGCTTACGATCAGTACGTCGACAGCGCGAACGACTGAGCGCGCAACCAGTTCGCCGGCACCGGCCCTATGTGCGTGCCCGCCAAGGGCAGCAGGCACAGAGAGCCTACCGCCGGCGATATCGATAGAGAAAATGTCGCTTCGGGTAGTCTAAACGGGTTACCCATTCGAACCCCTTGGATTGGTTTCAATTAACGAGGTTGGCAGCGGCCCGTTATTGCGAAGTGTTTGACTTTGAACGCTAACAGTCACAGAAAATTCGTGAATAAATCGACGGCGAATTTCGAGCGACCAAATCGGACTGCTGCTCGATTGCGACAGGGGTCACGCATGATACACAAGAATTTTCGCAAATATCTGGCGGCCATGATGGTTGCACCGATCGCAATGTCTGCGGTTTCCTCATGGGCGCAGGAGGCTGACGGCCCCCGTGGCGCCACGCCTCGCGATATCCAGGTCTGGGCAGGGAAAATCCAGCAGGAATATCCTTCGGCCGCTCTTCGCAATGCAGAAGAGGGGACTGTCGTCATGTCGATCGGAATTGGAACCGAAGGGCGGGTGACATCGTGCCAGATCGAGCAGACGAGTGGTTCGCAAGCGCTCGACAACGCTGCCTGTAGCGGAATGCTGCGGCACGCGCAGTATGATCCGGCGCGCAATGAAAACGGCGACACGATTGCTACGACGATGAAGCAGTCGATCCGTTATGTCTTGCCGGATGCGTCTTCCATTTCCCCGAGGCCGTACGATCGGGCCGAACCCATCGATGAAGAGGCCTGGCGGGAAAAGGTTTTCGATAGCGAGTTTGTTGCCGCCATCGGCAAGGTCGGAAGGGGCCGGGCAATCTACATGCTGACCCTCGATGAAAACGGCAAGCCGACCGGTTGCGGTATGGCCTATCCTTCCGGTGATGTCGCTCTCGACCGGAAGACTTGCGCGGGTTTGCTGGAGCACGCGCGTTTCACGCCTGCTGCATTGCTGAGCGGCGAGGCCGTGCCGGGCATCTATCCGGTTTTCTATCCCGTCCAGACACTGGAACCTGAAGGCTGACCTTCACCTTCGTTACATGCTTGGCATCTCGGCTCGACCAGCTTATCTGCACATCCGCCAGGGGGCCGGGCAGCCGCGTGATTTCGGTCGCGAGGAAAGTCCGGGCTCCACGAAACAAGGGTGGCGGGTAACGCCCGCCGAGGGCAACCTCAGGGAAAGTGCCACAGAGAGCATACCGCCGATGGCTCCTTCGGGAGATCAGGCAAGGGTGAAAGGGTGCGGTAAGAGCGCACCGGGGCTTCGGTAACGCGGCCCGCATGGTAAACCCCACCCGGAGCAAGGCCAAATAGGGGCGGCGCGCCAGCTTGCTGGCAGATGCGTTTCGTATCGACCGCCCGGGTTGGCTGCTCGAGCTCTGGAGCAATCCAGGGCCCAGACGAATGGCTGCCTCCGCGCGGCTGGTGTGCAAGCATACCGCGGGCGGGACAGAACCCGGCTTACAGGCCCCCTGGCACTTATTCACGGAACTATGCGCTCTGGCTGGCGATTGGGCCGGTTATGAGCACGCACAAGCACCGCAGCGCCTTCCAGCGCCTCGCCATCATCCTTGCCGTCGTTATCCAGATCGGCGCGACCTTCCTGCCGCAACTGGGTTTCGGCGATCCGATCGGTGAGCGGTCGGACAGCGTGAGGACACTCATCACCCCTGCCGGCTGGGCCTTTGCCATCTGGGGTCCGCTGTTCTTCGGCTCGGCGGTCTATGCCATCTGGCAGGCTCTCCCTTCGCAGCGCGACAATGTCCTGCTCGACCGGATCGGGTGGGCCTCGGTGCTGGCGCTCTCGATGCAGGGCGTCTGGGCCATCTACACCCAGTTCGCGAACCTGACCTTCCTTTCGGCCATCATCATCCTCACTTCGCTTGCCGCGCTGCTTTCCATCCTGCGCACGCTGGTCGCTTTCGAGCGGCCCTTTTCACTGGCGGAGCGGACTATCGTCGCCATTACCTTCAGCGCGCTGGCGGCGTGGTTGACGGCTGCCAGCATCGTCAACATCACGGCGAGCCTCGTCTATCATGGCGTCGGCGGCGGTGGGGACTTCCCGATGATTACCGCGATCCTTGTCGTGGTCGGCGGCGTGATTGCCGCGCTTGCCACTGCACGCAGCCGCGGCAACCCGTGGTATGCGCTGGTGTTCTGCTGGGCGCTTCTGGCCATCTATTTCAAGGGCGGGCAGGAAAACGGCGCAATTGCGCTCGCCACCCTTATTTCGGGCCTATTGGTGGCAGGTGCAGCGGTCGTCGGGCTGAAAACCCGGGCCAACCGCCACCACTGGTTCGGCTGAACAGGCGCGGTCAGCCGCGCCCGATGCTCGAATATTCGAAACCCGCAGCGCGCACGTCGTCCGGGCGGTAAATATTGCGCAGGTCGACTAGGACCGGGGCCTTGGCGATTTCCTTCACCCGCTTCAAGTCGAGCGCGCGGAAGACATCCCATTCGGTGACGATGGCAATCGCGTCCGCGCCTTCGATGGCGGCATAGGGTTCGTCGACCATGGTCACTTCGGGCATCAGCGGCGCGGCAATTTCCATGCCCTCGGGGTCGAAAGCGGCCACTTCCACCCCCGCATCGGTCAGCGTCTGCGCCACGGCGATAGCCGGGCTGTCGCGCATGTCGTCGGTGTTGGGCTTGAAGGTGAGGCCAAGCAGCGCGACCTTCTTGCCGCGCGCGTTTTCCGCGCCGCCCAGTGCATCGAGCACCTTGCGGCCCATCGCGCGCTTGCGGCTGTCGTTGACCTTGACCACCGCCTCGACGATGCGCGTCGGGCTGTCGTAGTCTTCTGCCGTCTTCAGGAGGGCAAGCGTGTCCTTGGGGAAACACGAGCCGCCATAGCCGGGCCCTGCATGGAGGAACTTGGCGCCGATACGGTTGTCCATGCCGATGCCGCGCGACACGTCCTGCACGTCCGCACCGACCTTTTCGCACAGGTCCGCCATTTCGTTGATGAAGGTGATCTTCGTCGCGAGGAAGGCGTTGGCGGCGTATTTGATGAGCTCGCTGGTGCGGCGGCCGGTGAAGAGGATCGGCGATTCATTGAGGAACAGCGGGCGGTAAACCTCGCGCATCACCTCGCGGCCGAACTCGTCTTCGGCGCCGATGACGATGCGGTCGGGGCGTTTGAAATCGCCGATGGCCGCGCCTTCGCGCAGAAATTCGGGATTGGAGACGACCGCGAACTTGTGGCTCGTTCCGCTGTCCTTGAGGATGCGCTCGACCTCGTCGCCCGTGCCGACAGGAACGGTGGACTTGGTCACCACGACCGCGTCATTGGCGAGGTTCTGGCCGATTTCCTCGGCCACGGCATAGACGAAGGAAAGATCGGCATGGCCGTCGCCGCGGCGGCTTGGGGTGCCGACGGCGATAAAGATCGCATCCGCGCCCTTGATGCCTTCGGCAAGGCTGGTGGTGAAGGTGAGGCGGCCCGCCTTCACATTGGTGCCGACCAGTTCGGCAAGGCCCGGCTCGTAAATGGGCATGATGCCATCGTGGAGGCGGTCGATTTTCGACTGGTCCTTGTCGATGCAGACCACGTCATGGCCGAAATCGGCGAAACATGCGCCAGACACCAGGCCGACATAGCCCGAACCCACCATTGCGATCTTCATTTACGCATCCACCTTTTCGATTTTTATTGCGCCGTCGTCATCTGCGATGGCCTGGATAAGCCGCCTGTCGCTGCCTTCGAGCACGAGCGCGGTCAAGCGCCCGGTGCGAAAGGCTCCGGTATCGATACCGATACGATGGTCGCGATGTTCCACATCCTCGAAGATGGTGTGGCCATGCACGACGACGTGGCTGAAGGGTTCCTCGTGGCTCAGGAAGCGGTCGCGTATCCAGCGCAGGTCCGACTTCTTCTGCTCCTCGATGGCGAGCTTGGGATTTATCCCTGCGTGGACGAGGACATAGTCGCCCGCGACGATTAGGTCTTCGAAACTCTCGAGGAAATCGCGATGCTTCTGCGGCACGGCCTCGTGCATCGCATCCTGCAACTCGCCCATTTTCATCTTGGAATAGGCTTTCTTGTCGATGCCGTAACTCAGCACCGTCTCGCGCCCGCCATGTTTCAGGAAATGGCGCAGAACTTCCTTGTCCTCGAAGCTCTGGAGGAACATTTCCTCGTGATTGCCGGCAAGGTAGCGGACCTTGCGGCTCTCGCCCCATTTGCGGGCAAGCTTGATTACGCCCCTGCTGTCCGGCCCGCGGTCGACGAGGTCGCCGAGGAAGACCACAGTGGTCTCGCTGGCGCCGTCGTCATCGCTTTCGATGGCCTGCTGCAGCGCTTCGAGCAGGTCGCGCCGACCGTGGATGTCGCCGATGACATACCAGCGCTCTCCATCGGGCACGCGCGCGGTGCGACGCGCGGGCTGGCCGGAAGAGAAGATGCGACGGATGGAATCGAACATGCGGGCGTTGCGGGGCTTTCTCGGGGGTTGGCGAGCATCTAGGCGCTCGCAGGCGGGGCGGCAAGTCGCGGGACACATCCGCACCATTTCGCAGTTGCACAATAGCCACGCTATTTGCTGCACAAGCGAATGGATTGCGCACGCATCTTGCGCGGGGTGTGCGAATCGTGCACCTTCCTTTCGATTTCGACCGAGGAGCCCTCCTCTAAAACCGGGACCCGGCGAAAACGCAGGTGGGACGAAGCACCAAACCGAACCAAGGGGTTTCGAGAATGCTCACGTCCTTTCGCGGCAAACTTGCCGTTTCGCTCGCCGCTCTTGCAGCCGGCATCACTGCGCCCTCAGCGGCGCTCGCGCAGGATACCGAAGAAGCCGGTCCTGTCACCGTTTCTGCCAATGTCGCGCTGACCACCGATTACCGTTTCCGCGGTGTCTCGCTGTCGAATGGCGACCCCGCCATCCAGGGCGGCATCGATGTCGGCCATGAAAGCGGTTTCTATGTCGGCACCTGGGCCTCCTCGATCGAGGGCGGCGATGCCTATGGCGAGCTCGAGCTCGATCTTTACGGCGGCTGGTCGGGCGATGTCGCCGAGGGCGTGACCGTCGATGTCGGCCTGCTCTATTACCTCTATCCGTCCGAAAACATCGGCGCGGAAGTCAATTATTTCGAGCCCTATGCCTCTGCCGCCTTCACCCTCGGCCCGGCAGAAGCGACGGTCGGCGCAGCCTATGCCTGGGACCAGGATTCGCTCGGCGGGGATAACCTCTATCTCTATTCGGATCTCGGCTTCTCGCTGCCCGCAACGCCGATCTCGCTCTCGGCGCACCTCGGCTATACCGACGGCGTGCTCGCGCCGCCGCTGCTGGCCGGCGATCTCGACGACAGCGGCCTCGACTGGTCGCTCGGAGCTTCAGTCGCTTCCGGCCCGCTCGAACTCGGAATTTCCTATGTTGGCGTTGAAGGACCTTCGATCGACGGCTTCACCGACGACACCATCGTCGCCACGCTTAGCGCCAGTTTCTAGAGAATTCACTGGCGCCAAAATGAAGGGGCGTGCTGGCTAGGCGCGCCCCTTTTTCTTTGCGCGTGCCCGCCCTATCTGGCGGGGCATGACCCATTACCTCCACACCATGATCCGCGTCGCCGACCCGCAAGCGGCGATCGATTTCTTCAAGCTCATCGGCCTCGAGGAGGTCCGCCGCAAGGAAAGCGAGAAGGGGCGCTTCACGCTCATCTTCCTCGCCGCGCCGGGGCAGGAGGACGTGGCCGAGCTGGAACTGACCTATAACTGGCCGCCCGAGGACGGGAGCGCGCCGGAGGAATACACCGGCGGCCGCAATTTCGGCCACCTCGCCTACCGCGTCGACAATATCTACGACACCTGCCAGCGCCTGATGGATGCCGGCCACACTATCAACCGCCCCCCGCGCGACGGGCACATGGCTTTCGTCCGCTCGCCAGACGGGATTTCGGTCGAACTGTTGCAGGACGGCTATCTCGACCCGGCAGAACCCTGGGCGAGCATGGAGAATACCGGCAGCTGGTAAGGCTGCCGGGGCTCATATTCCTCAATCTACGTAGGGCGATTTGGCGTCGTCGGGGTGTTCGGTCGACAGCCTGAGCACTGCATAGCCCAGTATCGCCGAGAGCAGCGAACCGCCGAGAATGCCGATCTTCGCCTCGTTGATGAACAGCGGCTGCCCGGTGAAGGCCAGCCCGCTGATGAACAGCGACATGGTGAAGCCGATACCGCACAGGATGCTGACACCCCAGATTTCCTGCCAGCTGGCATTGTCCGGACGCGGGGCGAAACCAATCCGGTCGGCGACCCATATCGCCGAGAAAATGCCCACCTGCTTGCCGAGGAAGAGACCCGCGGCAATCGCCAGCGGGAGCGGCGCCAGCACGCCTTCCATGCCGATGCCTGCCAGCGGCACGCCGGCATTGGCGAAGCCGAATACCGGCACGATGAGATAGGCGCTCCACGGGGCGAGGCCGTGCTCCATCTTCTCGACCATGGTCTCGTCGTCCTTGCCGACCATGGGGATGCAAAGCGCAGCGACGACACCGGCGATGGTGGCGTGGATGCCGCTGAAGAGCACGAAGACCCATAAGACCAGCGCCATCAGGACGAACGGCCAGTAACGGCTCACACCCATCCTGTTCATCGCGTACATCACACCTACGACAACCGCCGAGGCGCCGAGCCACAAGAGCTTGATTTCCTCGGTGTAGAACGCGGCGATGACGACCACCGCCCCGATATCGTCGACGATGGCAACGGTCAGCAGGAACAGGCGAAGCGATGCCGGGCAGCGATTGCCGAGCAGGCCGAGGACGCCCATCGCAAAGGCGATGTCGGTTGCTGCCGGGATGGCCCAGCCGCGCAAGAGTTCGGAATCTCCGCCGACCACACCGACGTAGAAGAGGGCGGGCACAGCCATGCCCGCGACAGCTGCAAGGATGGGCAGCTTGCGCTGCTGCGACGTGCTGAGTTGTCCCTCAATCCACTCGCGCTTCACCTCGAGGCCCACGACGAAGAAGAAAATCGCCATCAAGCCATCGTTGATCCACAGGTGCAGGTCGTAAAGCTTGGGGATGGGCGTCCATGGCAGCTTGCCGTAGAACAGCTGCTGGTACTCGTCTGCAAACGGCGAATTGGCCGCCAGCATCGCGGCCACGGCCACGAGGATGAGCAAGATGCCTGCCGAAGCGTCGCTGACGAACAGCGCGCGGACGGGGGCAAAGACGAGGCGGAATGCAGAGGGGCGTTCGGTCATGTCGCTGCGCTCTTTTTCGCAAAGCATAGCGCGTTGCAAGTCCCGATTGGCCGCGTTAGGACCTTCGCGGGGGGAAAAAGGGTTGCAAGCACCTCATATCATCGCCGCGGAGGCGATTTTCGCGCTACAGAACGAACTGCTGCTGTTCGCGGCGGTGTTCTTCGCCATCGGCATGCTCGACGAATTTGCGGTCGATGCGGTGTATTTCTGGAACCGCCTGACCGGAGGGATGCGTACGCCGCGGGTCGACGAGCACAGCCTTGCGCGCCAGCAGCTCTCCGGCATGGCTGCCGTGTTCATCCCCGCGTGGAAGGAAGATGCCGTCATCGGGCCGACGCTGGCTCATGCGCTCGCTTCGTGGCCGCAGGACGAGTTGCGCATCTATGTCGGATGTTATCGCAACGACCCGCACACGATTGCCTCGGTCATGGCGGCATCGCGCGGCGACGAACGGGTGCGCGTGGTCATCGTCGGAGAGGACGGACCGACCTCGAAGGCGCATTGCCTCAACCGCCTGTATGATGCCCTGCGCACCGACGAAGCGCGCTGCGGTTACAGGGCGCACATGGTCGTGCTCCACGATGCCGAGGACATGATCGATGCGGCCGCGCTCCCGCTGATGGACTTCGCGGTCTGGAACAGCGATTTCGTCCAGCTGCCCGTGATGGCCCTGCCGCCGTCGGATTCCCGCTGGATAGCGAGCCATTATTCGGATGAGTTCGCCGAGGCACATGCCAAGGTCATGGCGGTGCGCCAGCATCTGGGGGCCGCAATTCCGGGCGCGGGTGTCGGCTGCGCCTTTGCGCGCCCCATGCTCGACAGGCTGGTGAAGGACGGAGCGACCGGGCCATTCCCCGAAGGCAGCCTGACCGAAGATTACGAACTCGGCCTCGAGGTCCACGCATTGGGCGGGAAGGGCCGTTACCTTCGCGTCCGCACGAACGAGGGAAGGCTCGTCGCCACGCGTGCCTATTTCCCCGATGAACTCGAACAATCGGTTCGCCAGAAGACCCGCTGGACGCATGGTATTGCCCTGCAGGGTTGGGACCGACTGGGATGGGGCGGTTCGCTCGCGCAGCGCTGGATGACGTTGCGCGACCGGCGGGGCCCATTGGCCGCCATCCTTCTCTTGATTGCCTATGTCACGATGGCGCTCGCCATGGCGATGCATCTGGCAGCCGACATGGGCCTCGTCAGCCCGCAGAAGACTTCGCCGGTTCTCGGCGCGCTGTTGCTTGTTACCTTTGTCGGTCTGGCATGGCGGCTCTTCTTGCGCGCTGTCTTTACGGGGCGCGAATATGGATTGAAACAGGGCCTGCTCGCCATTCCGCGGGTCGTGGTATCGAACATCATCACCATCATGAGCGGGCGCAGGGCGCTGGCCGCTTATCTGCGCACGCTGCGCGGCGCGCCGGTGGTGTGGGACAAGACCAGCCACCGCGCCCATCCGGCGCTGGCCGCGTTAAAGGAGCGGGCTGCATGAGCACTCGCGATGTCACCAGGCGCGGCCGTCCGCTGGCCTTCCTTGCGGCGCTCGGTTTCTCATGGATTGGTCTTCGCCTCGCTGTCCTTACCGCTTGGCCGGAAGTTGAAAGCGGCGCTCCCGCCCAGAACGACCCCGCAGTGCAGATGGCGCTTCGGGCCGCAGAACAGGACCAGCCCACGGTGGCAGGCAGCGAAACCGTAGAGCCGCAAGCACCCCAGCCGGCACCTGCAACGCAAGAGCCGGCTGCTCTCGAGGCACCACCACCTGCTCACTTGGAAAATGGTTTCGACCCGCTTCCGGCAGCAGCGGCCCATAATGCTCTCTGGATGGATGCATCGGGCGATTTCGAAGCTGCCGTGCCGCTGCCCGTAGCAGCCCCGAGTGAGCCGCCTGTCACGGAGGAATTTTGAGGGCAGTTCTGCTTTTATACACCGCCCTGCTGCGATAGGGGCGGTTCATGGACGTCTACCTCCCCATCGCCAATCTGTCGGTGAACGGTCTCTGGATCGTGGCCCTTGGCGCGCTTACGGGAGTATTGTCGGGCCTGTTCGGCGTTGGCGGAGGGTTCCTGACGACCCCCTTGCTGATCTTTTACGGCATCCCGCCGACGGTCGCCGCAGCCTCGGCTTCGACGCAGGTAACCGGCGCAAGCGTGTCGGGCGTCATCGCGCACAGCAAGCGCAAGGGCGTCGATTACCGCATGGGCAGCGTCATGGTGGGCGGCGGCATCATCGGTGCCGGTATCGGCGCGCTGCTGTTCCGCTTCTTCCGGTCCATCGGCCAGATCGACGTGGTCATCAACGCGCTGTACGTGGTGCTGCTCGGCTCGATCGGATTGCTGATGGCGAGGGAATCGCTCCAGCTCCTGCGCGGGACGGGGAACAGGCAGGCGGCACGCAGGCGTCATCATCCGCTGGTTGCGAGCCTGCCGTGGCGCTGGCGCTTCTACGGCTCGGGCCTTTATATTTCCCCGCTCGCTCCGGCGCTGGTCGGCGTTGCCGTGGGTATACTGACGATGCTGATGGGGGTGGGCGGCGGCTTCATCCTCGTGCCCGCCATGCTCTACATTCTCGGCATGAGCGCGAATGTCGTTGTCGGCACCAGCCTCTACAACATCCTCTTCGTCACCATCGCGACCACGATCATGCATTCGCTGACGACGCGCGCGGTCGACATCATTCTTGTCGCGCTGCTGCTCATCGGCTCGGTGACCGGCGCGCAATTCGGCTCGCAACTGGCGGTGAAGGCCAAGCCTGAAATCCTGCGCCTCGTCCTGGCCGCGATCGTGCTGGCCATCGCCTTCCGCATGCTGCTCGGCCTGTTTTACCAGCCCGACGAAATCTACACGGTCTACCCGCTGTGAGGTGGGCCTTCCTCCTGCTTGCAGCCCTCGCGCTGATGGGCCAGCGCGATGCCCTGCTCGTGCCCGAGGTTTCGCAGCATGACGTCAAGGTACGGCAGGGCTTCACCGGTACCGAGCTGCTGCTGTTCGGGGCCGTGCTGGACCCGGCCGGGAGGGCCGGGCAGGGTTATGATATCGTCGTGGTCCTGAAAGGCCCGAGCGAGCCGATCCGCCTGCGCGAAAAGGAACGGTTCGCCGGGGTCTGGGTCAATGCGCAAAGCACCGATCTCAGGTCGGTCCCCAGCTTCTTCGCGGTCGCGTCCTCGCGCCCCATCGGCCAGATCGTCGACGAGAAGACCGCCGCGATCTACGAATTCGGCACGGGCTATATCCAGCTTTCCCCGAGCGGGAACATCGATCCTGTCGAGCAGCGCCGCTTCCGCGACGGGCTGGTCGACCTCAAGCAGAGGCAGGGCCTCTACAAGGAAGACATGAACGGCGTGACGATCACGCAGAGCGTACTCTACCAGGCCCGCATTTCCCTGCCTTCCAACGTCACGACGGGAACCTATACGGCGGAAACCTTCGCCGTGACCCAGGGGCGTGTCATCGCCTCGGCGGAATCGCAGGTTGAGGTGCGCAAAGTGGGGCTGGAGCGCGAGGTCGAATATTTCTCGCAGAATTTCGGGCTGCTCTACGGGGCCCTTGCGGTGATGCTCTCGGTGCTCATGGGCTGGGGCGCGGGCCGCCTGTTCGCGCGGCTCTAGGGGGCATCGCCCGCCATCATCGTTGACCCGATTTTAACCCTTTTCCGCCATCACCCCAGCCCTACGCTTATGCGTGAAATCTAACGGGCTTTGGGGCTTTCAATGAGCGATACGGGTAACGGCAATTACGGTTCTTTCGGCGGTTCGCGCCAGATGCAGGGCGAAGAAGCCGGGCGGCGCAACTTGCGCGATCGCATCCGCCGTTCCGCCGAAAGCGAAGCGCCTCCTGCCCAGCAGGGCGGAGTTTCGCGCTCGGGCTATGTCCACCAGCCGCAAGCCGACGCCCAGCCGGAACCCGTTGCCCAGCAGCCCGCTCCGCAACCCGGCTTCCAGCCCGAGCCGCAAGTGCAGGCGCGCCAGGATGCGCCCGTAGCCCGCCCGGCGGCGCCGACATCCGAGCCGCGTCTCGGCCAAGCCCCGCCGCGCCCTTCGGAACTCGCGCCCAAGCCCGAGCCCAAGCCCGAGCCAGAACCCGTAAAGGAAGAGCAGCCAGTCAGCGACAACGCCATGCAACCGATCGGCGTGGTGCTCGAAATTGCAGGCTCCGGTTCGATGATCGCCATCGACCTGCAGCGCCTCAACGAATGCAGCGAGGACAGCGATCCTTCGGTCGCCATGGCAGGCCAGGTCGGCAGCCAGATCAAGATCCGTGTCGGGCAAAGCTGGCTTATTGCCAGCGTCCGCAACCAGAAGCAGGACCGCAAGGCCGGCAGCATCCTCGCCAATATCGACTTTCTCGGTGAAGGCATCGAGGAGAAGCTTACCGGCAAGCTCCATGGTTTCCGCCGCGGTGTGACCCGCTATCCGGTGCCGGGCGCGATGGTCTATCCCGCTTCCACGCCCGACCTCAAGCAGGTCTACGCCAGCGACGGTCGCAGCTCGGTGACGATCGGCAAGGTTTATCCCACCAAGGACATCCGCGCCGGCCTTTATGTCGATGCCATGCTCGGCAAGCATTTCGCGCTGCTGGGTTCGACCGGTACGGGTAAGTCGACCAGCGCCGCGCTGATCCTGCACCGCATTTGCGAGGCCGCGCCCGAAGGCCATATCGTGATGATCGACCCTCACGGCGAATATTCGGCCGCTTTCCGGCAGACCGGGATCATCCTCGACGTGTCGAACCTCCAGATGCCCTACTGGATCATGAATTTCGAGGAGCATTGCGAAGTGCTGCTCACCAGCAGCGGCAACGAACGCCAGGTCGACAGCGACATCCTCGCCAAGTGCCTCTTGAAGGCGCGCAGCAAGAGCAAGCTCGCCCAGACGATGGGCAAGATCACCGTCGATTCGCCCATTCCCTATTTGCTGTCCGACCTCTCGAACGAGATCCAGGACCAGATGGGCAAGCTCGACAAGGCGACCAATTCCGCGCCCTACATGCGCATCAAGAACAAGCTCGACGAGCTGAAAGCCGACCCGCGTTACCAGTTCATGTTCTCAGGCATGCTGGTGGCCGACACCATGGCCGACTTCATTTCGAAGATTTTCCGCATGCCCTCGAACGGCAAGCCGATTTCGATCATCGACGTGTCGGGTGTGCCTTCGGATATTACCGCAACCGTGGTCGCCGTGCTCAGCCGCCTCGTCTTCGATTTTGCCATCTGGGGCCGCGACGACAAGACCGTGCCGATCCTGCTGGTCTGCGAAGAAGCGCACCGTTACGTGCCGAACGAGAAGAATGCCGATGGCAACTCGGTCGGCACCATCCTCGGCCGTATCGCCAAGGAAGGCCGTAAATACGGGATCTCGCTGGGCCTCATTACGCAGCGCCCGTCCGACCTGGCGGAAGGCGTGCTGTCGCAGTGCGGCACGATCATCTCGATGCGCCTCAACAACGACCGCGACCAGGATTTCGTGCGCGCCGCCATGCCCGAAGGGGCGCGCGGCTTCCTCGACGCCATTCCGGCGCTGCGCAACCGCGAGTGCATCGTCTGCGGCGAAGGTGTCGCCATTCCGATCCGCGTGAGCTTCGACAACCTCGAGGAAGTGAAGCGCCCGGCATCGGAAGACCCCAGCTTCATCGAGCAGTGGAACAACCCCGGCGGCGAGGAAGACCTCGTCCTGCGCACCGTGCAGCGCTGGCGTAGTCAGGGCTGACTCTTGTTTTTCGAACCCGCCTCCGCGGGTTCGTCCTCGCTATTCGTGCAGCAAGCTGCACCCGCTGCGGGCGGGCGGTCGCCCTTGCGGGCTGCTAGTCGCAGCCCGGACGCGCGTCATCGCGTTAAGTCCCCCTGGTATCACCGAACAGGTGGATGTGCAGGCGGTCGCTCATTCGGAACCCGTGTTTGAGGCACAGGTCCGCAAGCCATTTTTCCCGTTCGCGCAAGGTCTCGCTGTCGGTGCCTTCGGGCATCAGGAAAACGTGGCCGGGCTTGAAGCGGTAGCGGTCGCGTAGCGCGAGAACCTCGTCGACGTCCGAGGGCTCGGCAATCACGAATTTGAACCACGCACGCGGGTCGGTGGCGTAGGCGTCGAGCCGTTCGGGGAGCAGCGCCAAGTCCGCTGGATTGCCGCTATGCGAAAGCTTGGGGCTGACGTTGAACTGGTCGATACGGATATCGAGGCGGGGAGGGGCCTTGGTGGTCCCGTTGGTCTCGATCTCGACCGAGATGTCCGGCAGCAGGTCGAGCAATTTCGCCAGCGCAGGGGCCTGCAGCAGCGGCTCGCCGCCGGTGATGACGAGCCGGTCCTGACCTAGCCGCGTGATGCGCGCGACGACTTCTTCCTCGTCCAGCGTGAGCTGGTTCGCCTTGCGCTCGAAGGTCATGCCATCGCGGTGCGGGCGGTTGTCGCCCTCGAAATGCCAGGTGTAGGCGGTGTCGCACCACACGCAAGCAAGGTTGCAGCGCGACAGCCGCATGAAGGCGACCGGCATGCCTGCACTCGGACCCTCGCCCTGGACCGAAGCAAAAATCTCCGGCCCGCCGTCGTCATCGGTGGCGAGGACGAGGCTCATGTCAGCCCAGCCGCGTCAGTGCTGCCTGCAACCGCTCGATTTCCGCCGTGTGATGGGCGTGGTCGGCGCGGGCCTTTTCGACGGCTTCGGGCTTGGCGCGTTCGACGAAATTGGCGTTGCCGAGGCGGCCCTCGAGCGACTTGGCTTCCTTGGCCGAGGCTTCGAGCGCCTTGGTCAGGCGCGCCTTTTCCGCCTCGATGTCGATGATACCTTCGAGCGGGATGATGAAGCCATCCTCGCCCGCTGCCACCTGCATTGCCGCGCCGCCCGGGGCTTCGGCGAAATGGACCGGCGTGAGGCGCGCGAGGCGTTCGATGGCGGCAGCGTTTTCCTCGACGACCTTGCGGCCGAGAGTGGACGGGGCGGGGCAGTAAGCCTCCAGCTTCGCGCCCGGCGCGATGCCGAGTTCGTTCTTTGCTGTGCGCACTGCGCTGGTGAGCGCAATGAGCCAGTCGATTTCGGCCTTGGCGTCTGCATCCACTTCGGCCTCGGGCTCAGGCCATTTTGCGGTGATGAGCGGGTAATCAGCGCGGTCACCCTGCTTCGACCACAGCTCTTCAGTGATGAAGGGCATGAAGGGATGCAGCATGACGAGAATCTGGTCGAGCGCCCAGCCGGCGACGGCCCTGGTTTCCTCGTCAAAATTGCCTTTGATGAGCTCGATGTACCAGTCGCAGAAGCGGTCCCACACGAAGTGGTAGATGGTGTTCGCGGCGGCGTCGAAACGCAGGTCGGCCATCGCTTGTTCGAGGGCATTCTTGGTCTCGACGACCTCGCCGATAATCCACTTGTTCACCGCTTGCGTGGCAGCAGGGGCGGCGATGCTGGTGCTCGCGCCGATGCCGTTCGACTGGCAGAAACGCGTCGCATTCCAGAGCTTGGTTGCGAAATTGCGATAGCCCTCGACGCGGCGCTCATCCATCTTGATGTCGCGGCCCTGGCTTTCCATCGCCGACATGAAGAAGCGCAGCGCATCGGCACCGTACTGGTCGATGAGGCCGAGCGGGTCGACGACATTGCCCTTCGACTTCGACATCTTCGCCCCGTCGGCGGCGCGGACCAGCCCGTGGAGATACAGCCGCGGCCACGGCGCCTTGCCGGTCAGGTGCATGCCCTGCATCATCATGCGCGCATCCCAGAAGAACAGGATGTCGAAGCCCGAGATCAGCAAATTGTTCGGGTAATGCTTGTCGAGCAGGTCGGTCTTCTCGGGCCAGCCGAGCGTGGCGAAGGGCCAGAGCGCGGAAGAGAACCACGTGTCGAGCACGTCGTCGTCGCGGGTGAGCGAAACGCCGTCACCGGCCTTTGCCTGCGCTTCCTCTTCGGTCATCGCGACGTAAGCATTGCCCTCGGCGTCATACCAAGCCGGGATGCGGTGACCCCACCAGAGCTGGCGGCTCACGCACCAGGGCTGGATGTTCTCCATCCAGTTGAAGAAAGTCTTCTCCCAGCTCTTCGGGACGATTTCGATGGTCCCGTCCTTCACCGCCGCGATGGGTGCGCGGGCGAGCTTTTCGGCATCGACATACCACTGGTCGGTCAGCCACGGCTCGATGACCACGCCGCCGCGGTCGCCGAAGGGCGTCGCGATGGTGCGCGGTTCTGCGTCGAGTTCCTGTTCCTCGCCCTTCTTGGTCTTGGCGATATGCGGGATGAGGTAGCCCTGTTCCTTAAGGCGCTGGACCACCAGTTCGCGCGCGCCATCCACACCGTCGCGCTTGAAGCGGTGCAGGCCGAGGAATTCCTCCGGCACCAGCCCGTCGGCGGTCTGGCAGACATTCGCCTCGGCATCGAGCATGTTGAGCATCTCGCCTGCAGCGAAGCCTGCGCGCTTGCCCACGTCGAAATCGTTGAAATCGTGACCCGGCGTAATTTTCACCGCGCCCGAGCCCAGTTCGGGGTCGGCATGTTCGTCCGCCACCACCGGCACGCGGCGTCCGGTGATGGGCAGCACGACATACTTGCCGACGACCGACTTGTAGCGCTCGTCATCGGGGTGCACCGCCACTGCCATATCGGCGAGCATGGTTTCGGGGCGCGTGGTGGCGACCTCGATATAATCGCGGCCATCGTCGAGCGTAACGCCGTCTTCGAGCGGATATTTGAAGTGCCAGAAGCCGCCCTTCACATCGGTGGTCTCGACTTCGAGGTCCGAAATGGCGGTTTTCAGTTTCGGATCCCAGTTCACCAGCCGCTTGTCGCGGTAGATGAGGCCGTCATTGTAGAGGTCGACGAAGGTCTTGAGCACGGCATTCGAGAAATGCTCGTCCATCGTGAACTGTTCGCGCGACCAGTCCATCGAACAGCCGAGGCGGCGCAGCTGGCGGGTAATCTGGCCGCCGCTTTCCTCTTTCCATTCCCACACCTTGCCGACGAAATCCTCGCGGCTGTAATTGGTGCGCTTGTCCTGCTTCGCCTCCATCTGGCGTTCGACCACCATTTGCGTGGCGATGCCTGCATGGTCGGTGCCGACCACCCACAGCGCATCCTTGCCGCGCAGGCGTTCATAGCGGATGACCACGTCCTGCAGCGTGTTGTCGAGCGCGTGTCCGATGTGGAGCGAACCCGTCACATTGGGCGGCGGGTTGACGATGGTGAAGGGCTCGGCGTCGGGCCGCTCAGGGCGGAACAGGCCGTTTTCCTCCCAATGCGCATACCAGCGCTGCTCGATATCGGCGGGGTCGAAAGTCTTGGATAGCTCGGTGCTCATGACGAACGCCCATGCCAGCGCAAATTGTGCGATGCAACGCCGTAGGGGATGCGAAGTGATACGCGCTTGTTTAGCGTGGCATTTCCACGCATACCGCGAGCACGAATGACACGCTTGGCAGAATACGAGTTGCAAAGGGGCGATGGGGGCACAGTGCTGGCACTGTCCGGACCCTATCTCGTGTCCACCGTCGGCGCGATCGATGACGACCTGCGCGACATGGAAGAACCCCTGAGCCGGGTCGATCTGTCGGACGTTTCCGAAATCGATACGGTCGGCGCGTGGCTGGCCTGCAGTCTTGCCAGTTCGCACGGGGCAGAGATTACCGGGGCGAGCGAGCGGGCGCAGCGCCTGCTGGGCGCGCTGACCGGCATGGACAGCGAACAGGAACTTGCCGCTCCCCGCCTGCCGGTGTGGAAGCGGGTGCCCGAGGCGATGGGCGAGAAGGTCTTCAATGCGCGGACCGGTGCCACGGGCGTCGTCAGCTTCCTTGGCGCACTGCTGATTTCGGCTGGCACCCTCATCCGGCACCCGCGCCGCTTCCGCATGGTCGCACTGGTTCACCAGGTCGAGCTGGTCGGGGTTTCCGCACTGCCGATCATCGGGCTGATGAGCTTCCTTATCGGCATCGTCATTGCCCAGCAGGGCGCGGTCCAGCTGGCGCAGTTCGGGGCGGAGACGCTGACGATCAACCTCGTCGGCCGGATCACCTTGCGCGAACTGGGCGTGCTGATGACCGCGATCATGGTCGCGGGCCGCTCTGGCAGCGCCTTTGCCGCGCAGCTCGGCACGATGAAACTGACCGAAGAGGTCGATGCCATGCGCACGATCGGCATTTCGCCGATGGAGGCGCTGGTCATCCCGCGTATCCTTGCTGCAGTGCTCATGATGCCGTTGCTGGGCTTCTACGCCTCGTGTCTGGCGATCATCGGCGGCGCGGTGGTGGGCGACCTGATGCTCGGCATTCCGTTCTGGACTTTCCTGTCGCGCATCCAGGAAGTGGTGCCGACCTACGACGTGTGGGTCGGGCTCATCAAGGCACCGGTTTTCGGGCTCATCGTCGGGCTGGCGGGCTGCTACAACGGCATGCAGGTCAAGGGCAATTCGGAAGAGGTCGGCCGGCGCACCACGCTGTCCGTGGTGGCGGCGATCTTCGCCGTGATCGTGCTCGATGCCTTCTTCGCGGTATTCTTCACCGAACTGGGGTGGGGCTGATGGGCGAGGAAAGGGATACCGCCACCGGCCCCCAGCGCTTCAGGGGCGATTACCCCATCGTGGTCGAAGGGCTGGAGAACCGGTTCGGCGACCACGTCGTGCACCAGGACCTCGACCTCAAGGTGCGCCGCGGCGAGATCCTCGGTGTGGTCGGCGGCTCGGGTACGGGCAAGTCGGTGCTGATGCGCTCGATCATCGGCCTGCAGCCGCCCAGCGCGGGCGATGTTCAGGTCTTCGGCAAGTCGATCATCGATGCCGAGCCCGACGAGGCCATCGGTGTGCGCGATCGCTGGGGCGTCCTGTTCCAGGGCGGGGCGCTGTTCTCCACGCTGACGGTGGGCGAAAATGTCGAGGTGCCGCTAAAGCAGTTCTACCCCGATATCTCGGACGAGTTGCGCCACGAAATCGCGCGCTACAAGGTGCTGCTCTCGGGCCTGCCCGAAGATGCGGTCAACAAGTTCCCGAGCGAGCTTTCGGGCGGGATGAAGAAACGCGCCGGGCTTGCCCGCGCATTGGCGCTCGACCCCGAACTGCTGTTCCTCGACGAGCCGACTGCAGGCCTCGACCCCATTGGCGCGGCGGCCTTCGACAACCTCACGCGCGAACTGAAGGAAACGCTGGGCCTCACCGTCTTCCTCATCACCCACGACCTCGATACGCTGCACGAGATTTGTGACCGTGTCGCGGTGCTGGCCGACAAGCGGGTGATCGCGGTCGACACGGTGCCCAAGCTGATGGAACTCGACCATCCCTGGATACAGGAATATTTCAACGGCCCGCGTGGACGCGCCGCGCTGACCGCACAGGCACTCGACGAATTGCGCAAGCACATGGACATGCCGGTTGCTGCCCATGCAGTCAAAGCGTTGGACAAACCGCCTGCGGGCAAGGATAAGGCTTAGCGAATGGAAACGCGGGCAAATTACGTTTGGGTGGGGGCGGTCACGCTCGCAGTGCTGGCAGCGCTGGCGCTGTTCATCGTCTGGATCGCGCGCTGGGGCGAAGGCGCGCAGAAGGAATACGACATCTTCTTCAAGGAAAGCGTGTCGGGCCTTGCCAACGGCAGCCAGGTCGCCTTTGCGGGTGTCCCGGTCGGACAGGTCAGCCAGATCGTGCTGTGGGACAAGGATCCCGAATACGTCCGCGTGCGCATCAGCGTGAAGGAAGAAGTGCCCATCCTCGTCGGCACCACGGCAACCATCCAGGGCAGCTTTACCGGCGTATCGACCATCCTGCTCGACGGCGCGCGCAGCGGTGCTCCGCCGATTTCCTGCGAAACGACCGCCTGTACCGAAGGCGTGCCCATCATCCCGCCCAAGCCCGGCGGGCTGGGAGAACTGCTCTCGAACGCGCCCTTGCTCCTTGAACGGCTGGCCACTCTGACGGAGCGGCTGACGCAGCTGCTCGACGAGGACAACCAGGGCGAGATTGCCGGCATCCTTGCCAACACCAACCAGATGACGGCCGACCTTGCGCAGGCGGCGCCGCAATTCGAGGCGACCATGGCCGAACTGCAGGTGACCTTGCGTGAAGCTTCCGAAGCGCTGGACGAATTCGAGAAGGTCACGGCTTCGACCGACCGCATCCTCAACCAGGAAGGCGCGCAGCTGGCGCAGCAACTTCGTGTGACGCTGAAGCAGGCGGGCGATGCATCGGAAGAGCTGGGCGGCCTGCTCGAAGAAGCGCGTCCGGCGACCAAGCAACTCACCGAAAGCACGCTGCCCGCCGCCGAAGCCACGCTGCGCGACCTTCGCGCAACCAGCAAGGCGCTGCGCGACGTGACCGAGAAACTGGACGAGAAGGGCGCCGGCGCGCTCCTCGAAGGGCAGCCGCTGCCCGAGTACGAGCCTTGAGATTGGGTAACAGAGCGATGACCAAGAAGCTTCACCTCGCCATCCTTGCTCCCGCGCTCCTGCTGTCGGGCTGCATTTCCTTCGGCAGCGAACCGCCGCCGAGCCTGCTGACGCTCACGCCTGCTGCGACCGCTCCTGCCGGAAGCGGCGCCTCGAGCGCGGCGGGCACGGCCATCGTACTGCAGGAATTCGAAGCGCCCAGCGCGCTCGACGTGACCCGCGTGCCGGTCCAGGTGACCGACACCGAGCTCGCCTATCTGAAAGACGCGGTGTGGGTCGAAAAGCCTGCCCGCCTGTTCCGCCGCCTGATTGCCGAGACCATCCGTACGCGCTCGAACCGCGTGGTGGTCGATGGCGATGATCCCGGCGTGCTCGCCGACAACCGCCTGACCGGCACGATGCGCCAGTTCGGCTATGACGCGCGGACGAGCAGCGTGGTGGTCGTGTTCGATGCCGTGCGTCCCGGTGAAGGTTCGTCCGTCACCACTCGCCGCTTCGAGGCCGTCGTGCCGGGCGTTGCAGCCGATGTCGCGAGTGTGGGCCCGGCGCTCAACCAGGCGGCCAATGATGTGGCCGCACAGGTGGCGGACTGGGTTAGCTAATAATGGCCAAGAGTGGACAGAAATATCCACTCGCTAACTGCCTCGTTCTGGTCGGCGCGCTCCTCTCGTCTCAAGCGGCGAATGCTTTTTCCTGCGACGCTGGGCCATACGTGATTTTTTTCGACCAAAACTCAGCGTCCATTGGTGACGAGGCGAGGGAAATCTTGGCCTATGCGAAAGACGCTGCGCAAGTTTGTAAATATTCGAAAGTCAGAATTGAGGGTCATTCTGACACGGCGGAAACGGTGGAGATGAGCGATAAGCGGGTCGACCGGGTGCGAGACCTCTTTCGGGAGCTTGGCTTTGCCGAGGAGATGACCCACGCGGTTTCTTACGGTCCGAACCGTCTTCGTAAAAGCACAGGTCCGGATGTCCCGATGCGGGAAAATCGCCGGGTCGAAATTACCTTCGGTCCTTGGGAAGTGCCCGCCGATTAAGGTCGCCAGGTGACGTCCACCGGCTCCCAACCCTGCTTGCTGACCATCGACTTGCCCTCGTCGCGGTCGAGGCCGGCTTCGTCGAAGCTGTCGAGCACGTAGCAATAGGTCGTGCTGCGCTCCACGCCGTCGTCCAGTTTGGCTGAGACGTGGCCGAAATAGCTTTCCTCGTCGTCCGCCGATTGCTCCCATGTGCCGGGATAGACGCCGGTGAAATAGGCCTTGCCGCCGGGTTCGGATGCGGAGGCGACGCAATAGAGGAAACTGCGCTCGGGCGACTGGGCATAGGCGGGCGCGAGCAATGCGAGGACGCAGAGCACCAGCGTGCAGCTTGCGATGCGGACATTCCTGCTCAGCGTCATGTGCCTGGCCCTCGTTTCACCCGAATGTGGTGTGCAAAGGGTAGGAAAGAGTGCTGAGCGAAGCTTTACGGCTTTAGGTTAAAGCGCGCGCGGCGCGCGTAAACTCTATTGCGGCCAGAAAATCGCCCTTGCGCTTGGCGCGGCGTTCCTCGGCCTCCTCGTCGCGGCCCCACAGCTCTGCCTGCCAATCTTCTTCGAGATTGGCCGCATCCCACAGCGCCTCGCCGTCGGCATGCGGCTCGAGTGCTTCCAGCCCGATGCACAGGGATGCGGCGAGCGAGGTGGTCTGTTCGAGCGCGGCGAGCGTGAAGGGGTCGAGCGTGTCGAGCCTATTGGCGAGCCGCGCGCGGGTCTCCTCGGTCTGCGGGCGGTGAAGGATGCCGCTGATGCGGTGCAGCTTCACATCCTCGCGCGCCTCCATGCCCAGCACGATCGGCTCCCACACCTCCTGCTGGCGTCGGTAGAGCGCATCTTCGGGGTCGGCGCGGAAGCACAGCGTGTCGGTCTCGGCATAGCCGAGCAATTTCTCGACCAGCGCGGATGTATCCTTCGCCACCACGTCGAGCGCATAATCGGCCATATCGCGAAAACGGAATGCGGCGGGGTCGATTTCCTCTCCCTGCGCGCGCCATTCTTCGGCGAGCATTTCCGCCAGCCTTTCGCTCGGCAGCACTTGCGGCTGGCCACCTTGTGTCTTCAGCGGCCGCCCGTCGAGCGCGATAGTCCAGCCGAGCTCGGTCTTCGCGACACTCACATCCTTGTAGAAACGCTTCATGATTTCGGGCTGCGCCATTTGCGGGCGAGGAGGTTGGGCACGAGGAAGAATTCGACCGCTCCGATGACCAGCAGGACATAGCCGACGGCTTGCGGCACATCGATGAGCCTGCCGATGATGAGCGCGCCGAACACCACCATGATGGCCGCACCGAAACGGGCGAGCTGGATTATCCAGAAACGGCGCGCAGCGGGGTCTGGCTCAGCCATTTATAAGGTCCTCAAGTTCTTCCATAGTTTGCGCCACACCTACCGCGCCCGCCGCGATGAGTTCGCGCGGTTCGTGATAGCCCCAAGCGACACCGATGGCGCGCACGCCGGCCGCGCGGGCCATCTCGATGTCGAAGGTCGTGTCGCCGATCATCACTGCGTTTGCAGCCTCTGCACCTGCTTCTCCCAAAGCCTCTTCGAGCATCGCCGGATGCGGCTTGGAAGGATGGCGGTCGGCGGTCTGGAGCGTCACGAAGCGGTGCTTGATGCCATGCGTGTCGAGACAGGCATGAAGACCCCGGTCGCTCTTGCCCGTCGCCACGCCCAGCAGCCAGCCCGCTTCGGCGAGCCGCTCGATGAGTGCCGCCATGCCGTCATAGAGCGGCTCTTCCAGCGTACCGGACATGCGCCGCTCGCGATAACCCGACTTGTAGGCTTCGAGCGCGACGGCATGCTTTTCCTCGTCCGCATCGGGCGCGAGCAGGCGCAGCGCCTGCGGCAGGCTCAGCCCGACCATCCGGCGCACTTCGTTGCGGTCGGGCGCGGGCAGCTTTGCCGCGGCGAAGGCCTCGTCCATCGTGTCGCAAATCGCGGCCTGCCCGTCGACCAGCGTGCCGTCGCAATCGAAGATGACGACGCGGGTCACTTCTTCTTGCCCCGGCCCTTCGGCTTGCCACTCGCACCGCCCCGAGCACGGCGCGGGCCGCGCTGCGATTTCTTGTAGTTCTTGGCGTGCTGGCGGGCCTGTTGCTTCTTTTCCTCGCGCGTCTTGGGCGGCGGGTCGTCGCGCATGGGCGTGGCGTCGCTCTTGCCCTCGTCGAAGCCCAGCTGCTCCATGCTGGCCGCGAAATGCTCGGGCAGGTCGGCAGTCACGTCGAGCTTCCCGCCATCAGGACTGTCGATGATGAGACGACGCGCATGAAGGTGCATCTTGCGGCTGACCGAGCCGGTGAGGAAGCTTTCCTTCCCGCCATATTTGCCATCGCCCACGATGGGGTGGCCCATCGCGGCGCAATGGACACGCAGCTGGTGGGTGCGGCCTGTCAGCGGCTGGAGTTCGAGCCACGCGGTTTTCTTGCCCGCGCTGTCGACGACGCGATACTTGGTCTTGGCGGGTGCGCCGCCTTCGTGGTCGACATGCATCTTCTCGCCGCCCGAACCGGGCTGCTTGGCGAGCGGGGCCTCGATGACACCTTCCTTGATGTCGGGCACGCCGACCACCAGCGCCCAGTAAATCTTCTTGGCGCTGCGGCCCGAGAAGCGCTTGGAGAAAAACGCCGCACTGCCCGGAGTGCGCGCCACCAGCAGCACGCCGGAGGTATCCTTGTCGAGCCTGTGGACGAGGCGCGGGCGCTGCTCGTCACCCTCTTCCATATAAGCATCGAGCAGGCCGTCGACGTGGTTGAAGGTGTTGGTCCCGCCCTGCGTCGCGAGGCCCGGCGGTTTGTTGATCACCAGCGCGCTCTTGGTCTGCTTGATGAGCATGGCCTCTGCAGCCTCGACCTCGGCCTTGGTCAGCTCGCGCTTGGGCTTGGGCGTCTTGTGCGGCGCATCGCCGCCCGGCGGCACGCGGATTTGCTGGCCTTGGGCGAGCCGGTCGTCGGGCTTCGCGCGGCTGCCGTCGACACGGATCTGCCCGGTGCGCGCCCATTTGCTGACCGTGCCGAAGCCGATTTGCGGCAGGTGCCGCTTGAACCAACGGTCGAGGCGGATGCCGTCGTCATCGGCTTCGACAGTGAAATTGCGGACTTCGTCGGAGGTTTTCACGATGCTATTCTCATTATGCCGAGCCCCATCATCAGCCCGGAGATGCCCAGTGCGAAGGAGAGCACGGCGTAGAGCGAGGCGAAAAGATATTGTCCGCGCTCGATCATCAGCACCATTTCGAGGCTGAAGGCGCTGAAAGTGGTGAAGCCGCCGAGAAGGCCGACGCCCAGCAGCAGGCGCAGCTGGTCCGAATTGGCGCCGCCGCTCCGTGCCAGCCATCCGGCGAGCACGCCCATCAGCAGGCTCCCGACGGCGTTCACGGCGAGCGTGGCGAAGGGGAAAGCGCCGATGATGGGCGCGCCGAGCCATTGCGTCATCGCGCGTCCCACATGATAGCGCAGCGCCGCTCCGGCTGCACCGCCGAGGGCGACGTGCAGCGTGGCGACAGAGGTTGAAAGGGTAGACATTGCCGCCCCTCTAGCGATAGTAAGGCAATTACGAAAGCGCCCGTTAGTGGGTTGCCTTTTGGCGCCCGAATCCTTATGTGCGCCCTCGTTCGAGCCGGTCCGGAACGGATTCGGCGCGTTTTTCGTTTATCAGGCGAAACCATTTTACGGAGGCAAAACCCGCTTCGCCGGGCTCTGGCCCGCAAGTTGAGGTGTTTGAATTTATGCAGATCATCGTTCGCGATAACAATGTCGACCAGGCCCTGCGCGCGCTCAAGAAGAAGCTGCAGCGTGAAGGTGTGTATCGCGAAATGAAGCTGCGTCGCCACTTCGAAAAGCCGAGCGAAAAGCGCGCCCGCGAAAAGGCTGCCGCCGTTCGCCGCGCACGCAAGCTCGAGCGCAAGCGTATGGAGCGTGACGGCATCAAGTAAGGAGCCGTCAGCAAAAGTGTGCAGCGGTTTTGCGCCCGGACGGGCCGAAAACTCAAAACCGCGTTGCACCAGCACCTAAGCTAAGCCATGAGGGCGCGGAGAAATCCGCGCCCTTTGCGTATCAGGACAAGTTCACCATGACCGATATTACCCGCGTTCCGCTGCAGCCCATCAAGAAGGGGTCGCTGACCAAGCTCTGGCTCGGGGTTATCGTCGCCATCCTGCTGGGTGGCGGTCTGGCATGGGCGGCAGCGCCGAAGATGCTCGAGGTCGAAACGCTGACTGAAGGCAGCGGACGGGCACCGCAGATGGGTGATATTGTGTTTGTGGATTATGTCGGGACATTGTCCGACGGAACCGTATTCGAACGCTCGCCCGCCAGTCCCTTCCCGCCGGGAGTGTTTCCCGATGGAACTCCTATTGTCCTCGAGGAGGGCGCCTTTATTCCAGGCTTCCTCAATGGCCTGATGCGTACGCGCGATGGCGGGAAGTATCGCATAGAGATTCCTTCCGACGAAGCCTACGGGGCTAGCCCACGCGCCGGGTCGTCAATACCACCGAACAGCGACCTTATCTTCGAGGTTACCGTGCACGGTGTCCTGAGCCGCGAAGAAGCGGAGGGGCGTATGCAGCAGCTCCAGGCCATGATGGGCGCAATGCAGCAGCAACAGGCGACCGAGGGCGCACCAGCACCGGTCGAGTAACTTTCCACCGTTTGATGCCTGCGCGGCCATGCGCGGGTAAGGATCATCGGCTAGCCCTTCCTTGAAAGAGGGAGGATTAGCCGTGACCGAAGCCGCAGCCACTCAGCAGACCGACTGGTCCCTGCGCCCATGGGTGCTGGCAGGATTGCTCGGTCTGGCGGGCCTGCTCGTCTGGTTTTTCACCGACGTGTCGCGCGCAGAATTCGTGCCGTGGCGTGCCGCAGCAGGGGCCTTCGTGTTCTTCGGCTTCGGCGCATTGGCTTTCACCATCGATCCCAAGGAGTGGCAACGTCCGCTGCTGTTCTCGTTGCTCGCCGGACTGGTGATGGCGGGAATAGCCTGGCGCGCCCAGAGCGCGGGCGACCACTATACGGACGCCGGTTACTGGATGGCCGCCGGAGTGGTCTCGGTGGTGCTCGCCATCCCTCTGTTCCAGTCGCACTTTTACAAGCTGCTCTGGCGCACGCCCTACGAGGAAACGCATTTCCACGTCTGGACCGATGCCATCAGCGCGGCAGGGGCGCTGGCCTTCTTCCTGCTTTCCCTGCTGCTGGCGTATTTGCTCTCCGAGCTGTTCGCGACCATCGACATCACGCTCCTGCGCGAATTGCTGCGTGACGACTGGTTCACCGCGACATTTGCGGGCGTGACTTTCGGAGCGGCATTTGGCGTGCTGCGGAACCAGCTGAAAATCATCGGCACGATGCAATCGGTGGTGATGCTCGTCTTCTCGCTCATTGCGGTGCCCTTCGCTGCGGCGCTCGTCATCTTCATCCTCGCTGTTCTGGTGAGTGGGCTGGACGTGCTCTGGGGCGCAACCCGCAGCCCGACGCCGCTCCTTCTGTCCTGTGCGGCGGCTAGCTTCGTCCTCGTCAATTCGGTCGTCCGCAACAGAGACGATGAGGCGAGCGGAAGCCGCGTCATGCGCTGGGCGGCGCTGGTGCTGGCGCTGGGTATCCTGCCGCTCGGCATCATGGCCGCGGCATCGACCGGCACGCGGATTGCCGAATACGGGCTCAGTCCCGAACGCATCTGGGGCCTCGTCGCCATCGTGGTGGCGGTGGCCTATGGCGTGGCCTATTTTGTTGCCCCCATCCGCGGGCGGATGGCGCACTGGATGGAGCGCGTGCGAACCGCGAACCTGCATCTTGCCGTGGGCACCTGCGTGGTGGCGTTTCTGCTCGCGCTGCCCGTCCTCGACTTCGGCGCCATCTCGGCGCGCGACCAGATTGCCCGGCTCGAGGCAGGCAAGGTCGATGTCGAGGATTTCGACTTCACCGCCCTGCGCTGGGATTTCGGCGATGCCGGGCGCGAGGCGCTGGAGCGGCTCACCCGCAGCGGTGACGATAAGGTAGCGGAACTGGCTACCGCAGCGCGCAACGAGGAAGTGCGCAGCTATCGCAGACGTGAACCCAGCGAAGAGCGCGACGAGCGGCTGGCCAATGTCCGGGTGCAGATCGAAGACGAGGCTCTCCGGGAGGCTGTGCTGGAGCGCATAAGACAAAGGTCATGGCTGTGTGACGACCCTTGCGTGGTTCTCGACCTTGGGCGGAACGAAAGGGATGAGCATACAGTCGCTTTCGTCGAGAACGGCAGGGTTGAGCGGCACTTCTTTGACTTGCGCAGCGGGAAGAGCGAGTCCGACGAGGTGCTCGCTGTCGAAGTGGCCATGGAAGAAGGCGATCTGAAAGCCACTCAGAAACCGGATTCCACGGTCGAAATCCGCGAATGGACCGGCCGCCGCGTCTATATCGACGGGAAACCCGCAGGCAGGCCGTTCGAATAGCATTTCACGGCCCATCGCCGCTTGAAGCGAATCCACGGCGCGGCTAGGGCGCTTGGCCATGTCAGTCACACGCGAAGAAGTGGCCAAGATCGCCTCGCTCGCCCGCATCAAGATGGGCGACGAGGAACTCGATCGGATGGTCCCCGAACTCAACAACATCCTCGACTGGGTCGAACAACTGGGCGAGGTCGATACCTCGGGCGTCGAGCCGATGACCGCGGTCATCCCGAACAGCTTGCGCCTGCGCGACGACGTGGTCGATGCCATCCCCGAAACCAGCGGGGGCCGCCGCGAGGATGTGCTCGCCAATGCACCGGCAGCCGAACACGGCTTCTTCGGCGTGCCCAAGGTGATCGAATAATGACCGACTTTACCCAGCTTGGCGTGAAGGACATCCGTGACGGCGTGGCCGGCGGCGACTTCACCGCGCGCGAAGTGGCGGAAAGCTTCAACGCTGCCGTTGCCGCTGCTGCCGAACTCAACGCCTTCATCGTCACAACGCCGGACCATGCGCTTGCCGCGGCAGATGCCACGGATGCCAAGCGCGCGAAGGGAGAGGACCTTGGCAAGATGGGCGGCGTGCCCATCGGCATGAAGGACCTTTTCGCCACCAAGGGCGTCCAGACCACCGCAGCCAGCCACATCCTCGAAGGCTTCAAGCCCGAGTACGAGAGCACCGTCTCGCAGAACCTGTGGGATGCGGGCGCGGGCATGCTCGGCAAGCTCAATCTCGACCAGTTTGCGATGGGTTCGTCGAACGAGACCAGCTATTTCGGCAATGTCTCCTCGCCGTGGAAGAAGGACGGCACCAATGCCGCGATGAGCCCGGGCGGTTCGTCGGGCGGTTCGTCCTCCGCCGTCGCCGCGCGCATCGCGCCCGCCGCAACCGGCACCGACACCGGCGGCTCGATCCGCCAGCCCGCCGCCTTTACCGGTATCTGCGGCATCAAGCCGACCTATGGCCGCTGCAGCCGCTGGGGCGTCGTCGCCTTTGCCAGCAGCCTCGACCAGGCAGGCCCGATGGCGCGCTCGGTCGAAGACTGCGCCATCATGCTCGAAGCCATGGCCGGGTTCGACCCGAAGGATGCGACCAGCCTGCAGATGGACGTGCCCAATTGGGAAGCGGCGCTGTCGGCTGACCTCAAGGGCAAGAAAGTCGGTATCCCGAAGGAATACCGCATGGACGGCACCGACCAGGCGATCCTCGACAGCTGGGAGCAGGGCAAGGCCATGCTCCGCGATGCTGGCGCGGAAATCGTCGACGTCTCGCTGCCGCACACCAAATACGCGCTGCCTGCCTATTACATCATCGCTCCGGCAGAAGCCTCGTCCAACCTCGCCCGCTATGACGGCGTGCGCTATGGATTGCGCGATCTGCCCGATGGGGCTGGCCTGCAGGACATGTACGCCGCCACCCGCGCCGCCGGTTTCGGCGACGAAGTGAAGCGCCGCGTGCTCATCGGCACCTATGTGCTCAGCGCCGGTTTCTACGACGCCTATTACACGCAGGCGCAGAAGATCCGCACGCTGGTGGCGCAGGACTTCGAGAAGGCGTTCGCCGAGTGCGACGTAATTCTCGCGCCGACGACGCCGACGGCCAGCTTCCCGCTGGGTTCGCTAAACGAAGACCCGCTGACGATGTATCTGAATGACGTTTTCGCCGTTCCCGCATCGCTCGCCGGCCTGCCTGCGATGAGCGTGCCCGCCATGGTCAATTCGGACGGCCTGCCGCTCGGCCTCCAGCTGGTCGGCAAGCCCTTCGACGAGCAAGGCGTGCTCAACGCCGGCCTCGCCATCCAGCAGCGCGCCGGGTTCGAGGCGCAGCCGGAGAAGTGGTGGTAATGCTCAAGGGCAGGGCTCTTGCCACTGCCAAGGACCTGCTGCGCGGCGGTCCGGCCTTCACTGCGCGTGCGGCGCTTGGGTCCTCGACCCTGCCGCTCGCGGGTGGCGGGAGCATTCGCGTGCGTCCCAACGGCAGCGATGTCGAAGTCGTCAGGCAGGTCTGGCGGGACCGGCAATATGCCATTGCGCAGGCCGCGCACCGCGAGCGCGCCGCGCGTTACGAAGCGGATATCCGTGCGCGCGGCAATGTGCCGGTCATCGTCGATGCGGGCGCGAATATCGGCCCTGCATCGCTCTGGTTCGCGCAGGAGTATCCGCAAGCGCATATCGTCGCGGTCGAGCCCGACGCGGCCAATTTTGCGATGGCGCAGGCCAATTGCGCCGGTCACGGCCGCATCACCTTGGTCGAGGGAGCCATCGGCGGAGAGCCGGGCCATGTCTCGGTCGGCAGCGAGGCGGAAGCCTTTGCCGTCACCACCACCCGGGCCGACAGCGGCTGCCGGGTGGTCACTGCCGCCGATTGTGTGGCGATGGTGGACAAGGGCGAACTTTTTGCGGTGAAGGTCGACATCGAAGGTTTTGAAGACGACCTTTTTGCGGCGAACACCGACTGGCTCGACGAGGTGAAACTCGTCTATATCGAGCCGCACGATCACATTTTCCCCACAAGGGGGACGAGCAGGAATTTCCAGGCGGAAATGGGCAGGCGCGATTTCGACCTGCTGATCAGGGGCGAAAACCTGATCTACATCCGCCGCGAGGAGCAGACGACATGAGTACTTACCGCATCCAGGGCGCAACGGGCGAATGGGAGGTCGTGATCGGCCTCGAAGTCCACGCACAGGTCACTTCCAACGCCAAGCTGTTCAGCGGCGCTTCGACCGCTTTCGGTGCCGAGCCGAACACGCAGGTCAGCCTCGTCGATGCGGCGATGCCCGGCATGCTGCCCGTGCCGAACCAGGAGTGCATCCGCCAGGCGGTGCGCACGGGCATGGCGATCGAGGCGCAGATCAACAAATGGAGCCGGTTCGACCGCAAAAACTACTTTTACGCCGACCTTCCGCAGGGCTACCAGATCAGCCAGCTCTACCACCCCATCGTGGGGGAGGGCGTGCTGCATATCGAGGCGGACGAGAAGGCCGGCATCCCGGAAGACAAGGTCATCGGCATCGAGCGCATCCATGTCGAGCAGGACGCGGGCAAGCTGATGCACGACCAGCATCCGACCATGTCCTATGTCGACCTCAACCGCGTCGGCATCGCGCTGATGGAAATCGTGTCGAAGCCCGACATGCGCAGCCCCGCCGAAGCGGGTGCCTATGTCCGCAAGCTGCGCAGCATTCTGCGCTATGTCGGATCGTGCGACGGGAACATGGAAGAAGGTTCGATGCGCGCCGACGTCAACGTGTCGGTCCGCCGCCCGGGCGAGGAATTCGGCACCCGCACCGAGACCAAAAACGTGAACTCGGTCCGCTTCGTGATGCAGGTCATCGAATATGAGGCGAACCGCCAGGTCGACGTTCTGGAAAACGGCGGCACGGTCGACCAGGAGACGCGCCTGTTCGACCCCGGTACCGGCACGACGCGCACCATGCGCTCGAAGGAAGACGCGCATGACTATCGCTATTTCCCCGATCCGGACCTGCTGCCGCTGGAACTGGAGGACAGCTTCATCGAGGAATGCCGCGCTTCGCTTCCCGAACTGCCCGACGCCAAGCGCGCGCGGTACGAGAACGAGCTGGGCCTCACGCCCTACAACGCACGCGAATTGACTGCCGAGGTCGAGACCTTCGGCCGCTTCGAAACGCTGCTTGCGGCAACCGCCGCCAAAATCGGCAAGCCCGAGGCCAAGGTTGCAACGCAGGTCGCCAACTGGGCGCTCTCGGTTGCGCCGGGCGTGGTCAAGTCGCTGGGTGACGACGCGAACATGGCGAACGCCACGGCCGAGGCGCAGGCGAGCATCCTTGCCATGCAGGACAAGGGCGAAATCTCCGGCGGCCAGGCCAAGGAGATCTACGAAATCGTCCTCAAGGAAGGCGGCGAGCCCGAAGCCATTGCTGACGAGCGCGGTCTCAAGCAGGTGAGCGACACTGGCGCGATCGAGGCCAAGATCGACGAGATCATCGCCGCGAACGAGGACAAGGTCGCCGAATATCGCGGCGGCAAGGACAAGCTCTTCGGCTTCTTCGTCGGCCAGACGATGAAGGCGATGCAGGGCAAGGCCAATCCGGCGGTGGTGAACCAGCTCTTGAAGGCCAAGCTGGACGGCTGACGCTTGCCTCCATCCGGTCGGGTGCATAAGGTCGCACCCGATTGGAATTGGGGGTCGCAGATGAAATACCGCATATTCGCGGCCGTGCTGGCATGCGCGGCCTTGCCCGTCGCAGCGCAGGAAAATCCTGTGCCGGGCAAGGTGGCCGATCCTACGAGCGATGTGGAGTGGATGGGCTGGGTGCCCGACCCGTCCGAGATTCAAATACCGGTGCTCGATTTCGTCGAGGACCGTGACGACCGCAAGAATTACGAGAAGTATTACTACTTCCACCGCGCGGATACGGGTTTTGCCGAGGCATTGGGCGACCTTCGCGAATGCGACGGCTTGGCACGGGGACTGACCCGCTCCTCGTTTTATCCAGACACCGCTGCAGCCAGTGCGCAATATGGATTGCTTGCCGGTCAGGTGGGCGGCGCTGTCGTCGGAGCCCTCGCAACTGCGATTTTCGCCCCTGCGGAAGCCCGGCTGACCCGCCGCGTGTCGATGCGCCGCTGCATGTTCTACAAGGGCTATGCGCGCTTCGGTCTCGACAAGGACTTGTGGGAAGCTTTCAATTTCGAAGAAGGCGCTCGCGCTGTCGTCGAAGAGGACAGGCAACGCAAACTGGCGCAGCAGGCGCTGGTGGCATCCGGTGAACGACCCACGACGCAGGACCTTGGACTATGAAGCGCTTTCTCGTTTTGGCCGCCGCGCTCGGCTCGGCCATGCTCACGGCTACCCCTGCTGCCGCGCAGGAGAGCGAACCATTGGAAATTCGCCGCTTCGGCGACGTGAAGAACCTCGCGCTCGATCGCAGTAAGGCCTATCTGCTCGTCGAGGCGCCGGGCCAGGTCATTTCGCGCTGGCTGGCGCTGCCGAGCGATGCCGAGCGCGCCGATTGGGAAGAACAGCGGCAGGCGGCGCTTGCCGAGAAGCAGGCGAAATTCGCCCGCGAAATGGAGCGCTATCAGGAAAGGCGTGCGCGCTGGGAAGCATCGCCAACGGGCGAGGCGGCACCTGAAATGCCGGTGGAGCCCACCGATGCCAATTTCGCCTGGCCTGCACTGGAAGCGCAGCGTGTGTTTACAGTGGGACCGCAAAACCGGTTCGCGAACGGCAAGGAATTCTCGCTCTGGCTGTTCGAGGTGCCGGTCGGCAAATATGTCTTCTACGGGGTAGGGACCGGGGGCGCGGGCGACTGCGCCTGCATGGGCACGATGGCCTTCAATACCCGCGCTGGCATGGTGACGGCAGTGCGCGTCGGGCTGACATGGCTCGACGAACGCGGGAATTCGCTGCCCGCCTATCCCGGTTCCAGCAACAGCACCGACCAGGCGACACGCTTCGGCATGATGCTCCAGCCACCGAGCGATTACGTGATCGACCCGCGCATTCCGTTCGAGATGCTGACCATACCCGATTTCGAACTGGTCCAGCGCATGCCCAACTATTTCGGCGAGCGTATTTCACGGATCCAGCCTTTCCCCGGCCTGGTCGACTACCACCGCGATGAAATGCTGGACATGCGACCCGGGCGCTGAGTGCAAGGCAATAGAGAACTGTTAATTTAACCCCTATTTAGGGGTGTTTCGTAGTTGAACTGTCCAATTTCGGCAGTAACGTGATCCCGGGATTATTTCAGGGGTCACAAGATCATGACTATTTTGCGTTTGCGCGCTGCCTTCGTGGCGGCGTTTGGTGCTGTCCTTGCATTCGGCATGGCCACGCAGCCTGCCTTCGCGCAGGAAAAATCGGGCGTCCGTCCCGGGTTCGAAGAAGCTTCGATCCAGGGCGAGAAGATCCTTCTCTTTCGCCCGAGCGTGAAGGTCGGCGAAAAGTCGATGGCCGGCATGTTCGAACCGCGTGCCGAATGGACCGAAGAAGCCCGCAAGCTGATGGACGCGGAACTGGTCAACGCCCAGTCGCGGATGTCGAACGAACTCGTCCAGATGCCGGAACTCTACGGCGAGCAGGCCGAACTGGTTGCCGAATACGAAGCGCTGTTCAACTCGGTCGCCAACTCGATCATGGTGCACCAGTTCTTCGTCGGCAACCGCCTGCCAACCCGCAAGCGCGGCGCCTTTGACTGGACGCTGGGTGACGAGATCGCCCGCCTCGCCGAGGTTTCCGACGCGAAATACGGCCTCTTCATCTATACCGAAGACCACTACGCCTCGGCCGGTAACAAGATCATGCGCATGCTCGTCGGCGGTGTCCCGCCGGTGCACATCGGCTACGCTGGTCTCGTCGATCTTCGCACTGGAAACGTGCTGTGGCTCAATGCCGACCCGCAGATGGGCGGCGATGTGCGCGAAGCCGACGGAATGCAGAAGCGCGTAAGCCAGTTGCTCGCCGACTTCCCCGGCAGCACCATCACCGAAGAGAAGTAATCATGCGCTCTCTCCTCGCTACGGCAGGGGCTTTCGTTGCTCTCGCCTGCGCCCCTGCGGTGCAGGCGGGTGATAAGGCCAATCGCGCCGAATATCCTGTCTTCACCGGCGCATATGAACCGGAAGATGTCGATGAACGCGGCTTGTGGGAAAGCTTCGACGAAGTCGAACGCAAGGTTGCGACCAGCAAGGACCTCATTCGCGACGAAGGCATCAACCAGTACATGAAGGATGTGCTGTGTCGCTCGGTCGGTGACGACCGCTGCAACGCCACGCGCATCTACGTTGTCCGCAACAATGCCTTCAATGCCAGCATGGCGCCCAACGGCATGATGATGGTCAATTCCGGCCTCCTCCTGCGCATGCGCAACGAGGCTGAGTTGGCGTCCGTACTGGGTCACGAGTTCAGCCATTTCGAACAGCGGCATTCGCTGCAGCTGTTCAAACGGCTGCGCAGCGGTTCGGACATCGCGTCGATTGTCAGCGTGGTCGTGGGCGTTCCGCTCGGGGCCTTCTTCCTGCTGGATGTCTTCAGCTTCAATCGCGACATGGAGAAGGAAGCCGATGTGGCATCGGCAGACTATCTCGCCGCCTCGCCCTATGCGAGCCGCGCGGCTGCCGACATCTGGGTTCGCCTGATCGACGAGGACGATGCCCGCGCCGAAGAACGCAAGCGTCGCAAGCGTGGTCGCAGCACCGGTTGGTTCGCCAGCCATCCGGCCCCGCTGGCACGTTCGGAGTATCTGGCGCGCGCCACAGCCGAGCATGCTGACGATGGCGACTATGGGTTCGAGCGTTATGGCGAGACCATGGACCCCTACCTGCTGACCTTCTTCGAGGACCAGTTGCAGCGCAATGACTTCGCTGCTTCGAAGTTCATTCTCGATCAGATGGGCGGCGACCAGTGGCGTCCCATCCATTACGTCATGCAGGGCGAACTCTACCGCAAGCGCGGCCTTCCGCGTGACCTCGTTACGGCAGAGGAAGCCTATCGCACAGCTATCGAGGCGGGGTCGACCCGTCCCGAGGCATGGCGCGGGCTGGGCCTCACACTGATGCGGGCACGCAACCGCGAACAGGGCGCAGAAGCGCTCGCAACCTATCTCGAACTGGCGCCGGATGCGCCCGATGCACCGATGATGCAGATGATGATCAAGGGGTCGTAACATGAAGACTGCAAAGAAACTTTCGCTCGCCCTCGCCACTGCTGCGATGGCCATCGCCCCGGCTCCGGCATTTGCTGGCTGGAAGCGTATCACCACCGAAGCCACCGATGTCGGCAAGGGCGCTTTCGTCGTCACGCCGCAGACCGAGTGGAGCCGCTGGTCGCGTCGCCCCGCCAAGCGCGGTGAAATCTGGACGCAGGACGGTTTCGGCCTCAACATGATGCACTTCATCGGCCAGGTCGGCGATGGCGATACGCTGTTCAAGGACCGCAAGAAGAAGGAACGGCCGATGCCCAAGGTCCGCGGCGACATGCTCGTCACCGACCTTGCAGAACTGTTCGAAGCCAGCTTCTCGATCGAATATGACGTGACGCAGTTCGATGTCCGCGCAATGGAACCTTCGAAACTTGGCGGCCATGATGCCATCAAGATGACCTATGAATTTGCGCTGCCCAACGATGCGCTCACCCGCGTCGGCGAGGCACGTCTGGCAAAGGTCGATGGCCAGGTCTACCTCGTCAACTTCATCGCTCCCGAGTTGCACTATTTCGACCAGTCGATCGAGGAAGTGCATGTCATCATGGACACGCTCCAGCTGAAATAAGCGTCTTAGCTTGCTAGCCGACAAGGGCACCGCGGGCACTTGCTCGCGGTGCCCTTTTTCATGCCCGCGCCAAGGCACTCGGCGGGATTCTCCAGCTATAACAAATGGAACACTCGCCCGTCAGCGATGGTTCATTACATGGATGCGATTATGCGCATTCCCCATACATGGAGGCTCGCTCCTCATGCGATATATTCTTGCGGTTGCGGCCGCCCTGTCGATGACGCTCGTCACCGCCCTGCCTGCCCATGCGCAGTTCGGCGGCTTGGAGCGTACGGAAGTCAAGGAAGGCTACCAGATCAAGGCGGGCGAGGCGAACATCCTCGTCTTCCGCCCCAATGTGCGCGTCGGCGCGCAGACCACGGGCGGGATGCACGAGCCGAACGCCGAGTGGACCGAGACCGCCAAGGCCAACCTCATCGGCGCGATGCAGGAAATGCACGGAGCGAACGGCATCGAACTGGTCATGGTGCCTGACCAGGAAGGCGAGATGGGCGATGTGGTGGAAAGCTACACCGCGCTGTTCGGCACGGTCGCGAGCGCGGTGCTCACGCACAAGATGACCTATGGCAACCGCCTGCCGACCAAGAAAGATCGGTTCGACTGGACGCTGGGTGAGGGCGCGGCGCAGTTGAAGGAACTGGGCGGCGATTACGGCCTCTTCTTCTATACCTACGACAGCTACGGTTCGACGGGCCGCAAAGTCATCCAGGGCCTTGCTTTGGTGCTGGGCGGCGGGTTCGTGCCTTCGGGCGTGCACATGGGCTATGCCGGGCTGGTCGATCTCAACACGGGCGACCTTGTCTGGCTCAACGTCGACACCTCGATGGGCGGCGACCCGCGCACGGTGGAAGGTGCGCAGAAGCGTGTCGCGCAGCTGATGGAGGAGTTCCCGCTCAAGGCCGCTGGCGAGCCGGGTGAAGACCCGGAAGGCGTGGTCATTGTCGTCCCTCCCGCCACGGCCGAGGACGGCACGCTGCGGCCTGCCGGTGAGGAAAGTGACTTGCCTGCCACCGAAGCGACCGAAGAGGAGGACGCAGAATGAAGGGCCTCCTTGCCAGCGTCGCCATCGCGGGCCTCGCCATCCAGCCGCTCGCCGCGCAGGACGCCGACGAGCCTGAAATCATCGAGGCGGAGGATGTCGACGACACCCCGCTCCCCAGCGCCCACGGTTACGAGCCGCAGGACGATCTCGAAAAGGGCCTGTGGTACGAGATGGACGAGGCGGAAAAGCGCCTCAAGGAATCGCGCTTCCTCATCGAGGACCCCGAGCTCAACGCCTACGTCCGCTCGGTGCTGTGCAAGACCGTGGGTGAGGAGCGTTGTCAGGCAACCCGCCTCTACCTTGTGCGAACGCCTCAATTCAACGCGAGCATGGCGCCCAATGGCGCGATGCTGGTCTATTCGGGCCTCCTCCTGCGCATGCGCGACGAGGCGCAGTTGGCTGCCGTTTTGGGCCACGAGTTCACCCATTTCGAAAAACAGCATTCGCTGCGCATCTTCCGCTCGATCCGCACCAAGACCGACATCATGAGCTGGCTGTCGATCCTGCCGGTGCGGCTGCCCTATGCTGCCGCCATGGCGTCGCAATATGCGCTCATCGGCAGCGTCTATTCCTTCAACCGCGAGATGGAGCGCGAGGCGGATGCCGGCTCCATCGACGAGCTGGTGAGTGCCGGTTACGACCCGCGTGCTGCCTCGGCTATCTGGTCGCAGCTGGGCGCGGAGATGGATGCGACGGCCAAGGAACGCCGCCACCGCAGCGACAAGAACCGCAATGGCGGCCTCTTTGCCACTCACCCACGCTCGACCGACCGCATGGGCAAGCTTGCCATCATGGCGCGCGAGGCGATGGACGAGGACAAGGAATACGACCGCGGTGCTACCGAATATCGCGCTGCCATCGGCGACTGGTGGCCCAAGCTTATCGACGACCAGATTGCGCTGAAGGACTTCGGCGGGACCGAATACCTTCTGGCCACGCTCGCCGGTGACGACCCGCTCGGATGGACCGGCGACCTGCTCTACGCCCGCGGCGAACTTTACCGCGCGCGCGCCGAAGAAGGCGATTTCGCGCAGGCTGCCGATTTCTACCGCCAGGCGATAGCCACCGGCACGGCGCCTGCCGAAAGCTGGCGCGGACTGGGCATTTCGCTCTTGCGTGACGGCTTCAAGGCGGAGGGGCAGGCTGCCCTTCGCAGCTATCTCGACCTTCGTCCCGACGCGCCCGACGCGGCGCTTTTGGCCAGCATGGCCGGGGAGACTGCATGATGAACTTCCTGATGAAATCCGCCGCCGCACTGGCGCTGGCCAGCACGCTGGTCGCCGCTCCTGCCGAGGCCCGCTGGCGTCTCGTCGAGGCTGGCGATGAGCGCAAGGTCGCGCGCAGCAAGCTCGTGGTCACCGCGCCAGAAGACTGGAACCGCGCCACCGAGCGCCCGACCAGCCGCAGCGAGATCTGGACCACAGAGGGCACGCAACTCACCGAGTTGATGTTCTATGCCAAGATCAAGGACGGCGAGACGCTGTTCAAGCGCCGCCAGCGCAAGCGCAACCCTTTGCCCGAGTTCAGTCCCGACATGCTGCCGACCGACCTTGTCGAATGGTATGAAGACACGGCCAATATCGTGCTCGGCGGGTCGCTGTTCGAGATTGTCGAGGTCCAGCCCGCGACGCTCGGCGGCTATCCCGGCGTGCACTTCCGCTATAGCTACACCGGCGGCGACAATGTCGCGCGGCTGGGCGAGGTGAGGGCGGCCATTATCGACGAGAAGCTGTACCTCATCAGCTTCGAAGCGCCGAAAATCTATTATTTCGACCGCTACATCACCGGCGTGCGCGCGATGATGGATAATGCCCGCTTCGAATAGCCCGCCGCTCGACATTCTTCGACGAACTGCATGGCGGGCGCTTGATTGCCTCGGGATTCCTGCCTAGCCACCGGCCGTGCGCGCGAGGGGATCGCGCCTTTTTGAGAGGGTCAATCATACATGCGTAAAACCGCCACCATCGCCGCCCTGCTGGCCTGCGCTGCATCCGCGCCGCTCGCTGCCAAGGAAGGCATGTTCACGCCGCAGCAGCTTCCCGAAATTGCCGAAGACCTGCGCGCAACCGGTCTCGAAATCGACCCCGAGGCGCTGAGCGACCTCACCGGTTTCCCGATGGGCGCAATCGTCTCGCTGGGCGGGTGTTCGGCCAGCTTCGTTTCGCCGCAAGGCCTCGTGGTCACCAACCACCATTGCGCACGCGGCTCGGTGCAGTACAATTCTACTGCCGAGAACAACTATCTCGAGAACGGCTTCCTCGCGAAGACCAAGGGCGATGAACTGGCCGCAGCGCCGGGTTCGCGCATCTATGTCACCACCGCGCTGACCGACGTCACCCAGCGCATGCGCAGCGGCACCGAAGCGATGAGCGCGACCGAGCGCTACGACGCCATCGACCAGCGCACCAAGGACATCACCGCCGAGTGCGAGCAGAAGGCGGGCTACCGCTGCCAGGTCGCCAGCTTCTACGGCGGCAAGGAATACACGCTGATCGAGCGTCTCGAAGTGCGCGACGTGCGCCTCGTCTATGCGCCCGCCGACAGCATCGGCAAGTATGGCGGCGATATCGACAACTGGATGTGGCCGCGCCACACCGGCGACTTCGCCTTCTACCGCGCCTATGTCGCGCCTGACGGCTCGGCTGCCGACTATTCGGAAGACAACGTCCCCTACCAGCCCGAACACCACCTCAAGGTGAGCGCATCGGGCCTGAAGGAAGGCGATTTCGTGATGGCGGCGGGCTATCCCGGCTCGACCTCGCGCTATGCGACGCTGGCCGAGGTGGAGAACACCTTCAGCTGGTCCTACCCGACCTACGTGAAGCTGGTGAACGAGTGGATCGACACCATCGAAGAGGCCGCTCCCGAAGGTTCGGACGCGCGCGTGAAGTACGAATCGCTTCTCGCGGGCCTCAACAATTTCGAGAAGAACACCCGCGGCCAGCTCGATGGCGCGCGCCGTGTCGACCTCGTCGGCCGCCGTGCGGAGCGCGAAGAAGCGCTTGCCGCGTGGATCGCTGCGGACAAGAGCCGCGCGGGCTATGCCAAGGCGATCGCCGACCTGCAGGCATTGTCTGAAGAGAGCGCAGAAATCGCGCGCCAGGCGTTCTGGTACAACTTCGCCACGCGCCCTGCGCTGCTTTCCACCGCGCAGCGTCTCTACCGCCTGTCGCACGAGCGCCAGTTGCCCGACGCCCAGCGCGAGCGCGGCTACCAGAAACGCGACATGACCTTCTTCAAGCAGGGCATGCAGGCATTGGACCGCCGCTATGACGCATCGGTCGACAAGGCGCAGTGGCTGCTGTTCCTCGACACCTATCTCGAAGAGCCTGCCGGCAACCGCGTCGCCGTATTCGACGAGGCGCTTGGCCTCACTCCGGGCCTCACCGAAGCGGAGCTTTCGGCCAAGCTCGACGCCTATTACGAAGGCACCATGCTGGCCGATGCGGAGAACCGTCTCGAGCTGATGGAAGCGACCCCCGCAGAGCTGGAATCGCTCGACGACCCGTTCATGAAGCTGGCGGTCGCGCTCTATGAATACGAGCGCGGTCTCGAAGACGCTGCCGAGGAACGCGACGGCCGCGCCCTCGCGCTGCGCCCGGCTTACATGGAAGCCATCACCGGCTGGCAGTCGAGCCAGGGCCTGCTGACCTACCCCGATGCCAATTCCACCCTGCGCGTGACCTATGGCACCGTGCTGGGCGGCTCGCCCAAGGACGGCATGGCCTACCTGCCGTTCACCACGCTCGAAGGCATTCTTGAAAAGGACACTGGCGAAGACCCGTTCAACGCGCCCAAGCACCAGCTCGAACACATCCGCAACAAGGATTACGGCGCCTATTACTCGCCCGAAGTCGGCTCGGTGCCGGTGAACTTCCTGTCGGACCTCGACAGCACGGGCGGCAACAGCGGCTCGGCTACGCTCAACGCGCGCGCCGAATTGGTCGGCCTGCTGTTCGACGGCACCTTCGAAAGCGTCAATTCCGACTGGGATTTCGACCCGCGCACCACGCGGACCATCCACGTCGACACGCGCTACATGCTGTGGGTGATGGACAAGGTCGACGGGGCCAACGGCCTCATCGAGGAAATGGACATCGTCGAATAAGCCAAGGGCGATACGCCACGAAAAAAGGGCCGCCGGTAGCGATACCGGCGGCCCTTTTGGTGATTTTGCCCTCCTGCTATGGTCGCCGCCTCAAGCGATGCGGAGGGTGACAGCCATGAAGTGGGTATTCCTGATATTCCTAGCCCTGTATCTCGTGGCTCTCATGTTGCTGGCCATCGGGACCTTCGGCTGGCTTGGGCAAGAGCGCGATCCGCTTTCGGGTGTCTTCCTGATGCCGCTGGGTCTGCCATGGAACATCCTTGCCGATCGGGCGGGGCTGGGCGGACCGCTTGTCGCCGTCCTGGCGCCGCTCATCAATGCCGGTATCCTCTATTGGCTCTGGCGCAAGTGAGGATCAGCCGCCTTCGATAAAGGCGTCGACCACGACATAGGTCTCGGGGCCGAACTTGATCGTTACCCGGTCGCCATCGCGTGTCGAGGTGAAATCCCATCCTGCCGAACCGTCGGTCTGGGCGCTGTCCGCGCCATAGGGCTCGGTGCCGTTGAAGAAGATGGCGCGCTTGCGGCCATCCGGCTTGGTGACCTCGACCAGCGTGGTCCCGTCTTCGCCCCAGTTGCGTTTCACGCCTGCATTGCAGGTTTGCGACGGCGACGCGCCGCCAAAGCCGCATGGCACGGGGGCTGTCGCGTTATAGTCGGTCCCGGCAACCATCGCATCGCCGCGGCCGGCCATGGGTCCGTTCTCGCCCATTCCTGCGTTGGCATCGCCCATCGGGACACTGACCAGCCGCACGCCGTCGATGTTGTCGACGATCGTGCCGCCCAGTGCCTCTGCCGAGGCCTCGCTCGGGCATCCCACGAGGATGGCGCTGTCGTCGAGATAATTCGATGTGGCTGCGCTTTCGCCGAGGTTCCGGCAGGCATCGCCCGCGTTGGGATAGCCCTCTCCGAACGGGGCGAGGCTTTCGGGAATGGCGACTGCCGTCTCGGCAGCAGCTGACTCTTCCGAAGTCGCGTCTGCCGTTGGCGTTTCCCCGCAAGCGGCGAGGGCCGAGTGCCGAAGCACCCGCCGCGAGATGGATGAATTTCACGCTATTTCTCCCTACTCAGCGACACTTGGGATGGCGGCCGATATCGCGCAGGTCGTAAAGCCGCCCGTCGGCAATGGTCACTTGCACGCATTGACGCGACTGCGGCTGCCACTGGATGGAATAGCGCGTGTTGCCACTGGTGAAATTGTCGACCTGGCGGAAGCCCCGCCGCTCCAGTTCGGACATGCCGCCCGCCGCACGCGCGCCCTGCAAATCCTTGAACCGCGCGACTTGCGCGTGGCCACCGCGGCCATAGTGATGCTCGGCGTTTGCCTGGCGCTCGCTCACGCCCGCGTGATACCCGTTGACGTAAGCAGATTCGCGGTCGGGGTTGTGGAAGGGATGGTGGTACAGGCCATCCGTGTAACCCCTCTCGTAGGCGAGTTCCGCATCGCGGTCCTCGTGGTGCTGGTTGTCTTCGTGGTGGTGCGACTTGTGGCTGAGCAGGGCGCCGAGGATCGCGGCTCCTGCAACGGCTGCCACCGCTGCTCCGGCATTGCCCTTGTGGTGGCCGCAATCCTGGTCGCTCGCGTCGTTGATCGTCATCACGCGCCCGTCGTAGACCTCGACATTGACGCAGTCGTCGTCAGCTTCGTCCCACCAGTAGCTGTACACGTAGCCGATGTCGTTCTTGTGGGTGGAAACATGCGCGAAGCCGCGCTCGCGAAGCTGGTATTCCGCATCGCGGCCCATCGATCCGTTGATGTCGACCAACTGGCTTGCCTTCTCGGCAAGGACCGGGGTGGCGACAAGCGATACGGCGGCACAGGTAGCGGCGAGTTTGGCGATTCTGGATGGCACAACGGGTCTCCCTTCAGCGAAATGGCGCTCACTGCTTTGCAGTTGCCCGCCCGACTCGACCCGTGTGACCTGAATACCAACAGTGAAAGGTGAAGCTTTCAAGGCCTTCGACTCGTCGCGCCAAACAAAAAGGCCGCCGGTATCGCTACCGGCGGCCCTTCGTTTGATGCTGCGAGGCTGATTAGCCCTGGCGTTCGCCGGTCAGCGCCATGTCGCCGAACGCGCCGGCGTTGACGGTGCCGGTCAGCTGGTCACCGTTGACGGTGGCCTTGCAGTTGAGCGTCATCGGCATCGGGACGGTCATGTCCATCGCCCAGGTCAGCTCGTCGCCGTTGATCTTGCCGTCCTTGACGTCCATCGAACCCATGCCGCCGGCCATCGAGCCGGTGAAGGTGTTGCCATCGTCACCCGGAACGACAGTGAAGGTGCCCTTCTGGTCACCCATCGGGCTCTTGACGACGGTGTCATAAGTACCGGCTACGGACATGCATATTCTCCTTGGATTAAAGATGCAGCTTCTTTGCTGTTACTGACACTCTTGTCAATTACTGGTCGAGTTCCTGCACGGTGTAGGGCAGGCCGGTGCGCTCGAGCTGCGGCTCGACCACTTCGGCATCACCCACCACGACATAGACGATGTCGTCATAGACAAAGTTCCGGCGGGCGGCGTCGACCATCTGTTCGGCGGTCATGGAGCGGTAAGTGTCGGCGATGGTCTCGTAATAGTCGTCTGCGCGACCGTATTTCACGATGTTGACCATTCCGGCGAGCACGCTGCTGGAGGTTTCGAATTGGCCGGGAAGTTCGCGGACATTGCCGTTGATGGTGCGTTCGAGCTCTTCCGGGGTCACGCCATTGTCGCCGACAAAGCCGGTGATTTCCTTTTCCAGTTCGAGAATGGAATCGCCTGTGCGGTCGGCTTGGACCTCGGCCTGGATGGCAAAGCCCAGCCGGTCGCGGTTGTAGACGACGCCCGAACGCGACCCGTACGACCAGCCCTTCGTCTCGCGCAGGTTCATGTTGATGCGCGAGAGGAAGCTACCGCCCAGGACCTCGTTTGCAGCGAGCAGCACGGTGTTGTCATCGGTGCCGCGCGCATCGAGGATACGCCCGCCAAGGATGACCGACTGGGGCGAATTCGGACGATTGAGCAGGACGATGCGGGCATCCGGTTCGGGGATTTCCACGTCGAAAGCCTTGGCCGGTAGCGGCGTTGCCGGTGCGCGCCAATCGCCAAAGGAGGCTTCGAGCAGGCTCACGGCTTCGGCAAGCGTGGTGTCGCCGACCACGAAGACCTTGCCATTGTCCGGGCGGATCCAGCGCTGGTGCGCAGCATCGAGCGCGGCAGGAGTAAGGCCCGTCACGACGTCGCTATCACCAAGACCAGACGCCGGAATGCCGTAGGGATGGTCCCCGTAAACCAGCGGCGTCAACACGCGCTGTCCGGCAGCCACCGGGCTCTTCATCTCCGCGCTGATGCGGTTCAATTGCTGCGAACGGACACGCTCGAGGTCATCCGCGCGGAAAGCCGGGTTGCGAATGAAATCGGCGAGCAGGTCGAGCGAAGGCGCGAGCCGGGTCGACAGGGCCGTGAGCTGGAAGCTCGTTTCGTCGAGGTTGGCAAAGCCGTTGACGCTCGCGCCGAGGCGTTCCTGCGCGATGGCAAGCTCGGTCGCGTCGAGGCTGTCCGTGCCTTCGTCCATCGCCGCCAGCATCAGCGACTGGGTGCCCAGCGCGTCACGGCTGTCGGCGGTGTAGCCCGCATCGAAGACCATGCGCACCGTAACCTTCGGCACTGCATCGCGGCGCGCGAAATAGACTTCCATGCCGTTCGAGAGCGTGGCGCGCTCGATATCGGGGAAGTCGAGGTCGGTCAGCGGACCGACTTCTGGCAGCTTCGAGCGGTCCTGGGCTGCCGTGGTCTGCATCTCTTCGGGATCGCAGAAATCGGGATTGCAATACCAATCGACCGCAGCCGCGTTGAGGCCTTCGCCGGTGGTGTCGGGAATGGCCGCACCCCCGCGGTTTTCGCCGCCTTCGGTGCGCTCGCCCGGTTCGACGATAAGCGAGAAGCGGGGCTTCGTCAGCCACTGCTGGGTGATCGCGCGAACCGATTCCGGCGATGCCGCGACCATCTGGTCGAGCTGCGTGCGGAAGTGTCCGGCATTGTCGTGATAGAGTTCGCCTTCGGCCAGCGTCACGGCCTTGCCGCCGAAGCCGCCAACCGATTCGATGCCGCTGATGAAGCCGGAGACGATGCTCGTCTTCGAGCGGTCGAGCTCGTCCTGCGTGGGACCTTCGGCGATGAAGCCGGCAATCTGCTCGTCGAGCGCGGCTTCGAGCGCCGCACGTTCGACACCGGGTTTGAGGTCGGCCTGCACCACGAAGACACCGGCGTCCTCGTTCGACCACTGCCAGCTGGCAACCGAGACCGCGAGGCTCTGGCCGCGCACCAACGCATTGTCCAGACGCGAGCTGGCGAGACCGCCAAGCGTGGTTTGCGCCATGACGAGCGGCACGTAATCGGTCGAGGTCTCGCCCGGCACCGGCCACATGCGGTAGATGCGCGTGGTCGAGACTTGGTCCTTGATGACCTTTTCCTTGTCGGCGGCCAGCTGCGGCACGGTCACCGCGGGGTCGACGACCTCGTCACCGCGCGGGATGGCACCGAACCAGTGGGCGACCTTTTCCTTGGCGGTGGCGACATCGATGTCGCCAGCCAGCACGAGGACGGCGTTGTTCGGACCGTAATTGTCGCGGAACCACTGCTTCACGTCCTCGAGCGAGGCGTTCTGCAAGTCGTCCATCGAGCCGATGGTCGAGTGATGGTAGGGGTGCCCCTTGGGGAAGATGTTCTCGACCACTTCGTAGCGCAACAGGCCGAAGGGCTGGTTGTCGCCGCGGCGTTTCTCGTTCTGGACGACGCCGATCTGGTTATCGAGCTTTTCCTGCGTGACGGCGCCGAGCAGGTAACCCATGCGGTCGCTCTCCAGCATCAGCACGCGGTCGATGGCGGCGGTCGGCACGGTTTCGAAATAGTTCGTGCGGTCGGCATTGGTGGTGCCGTTGAAGCCGGTCGCGCCGACCTGCTGGAGCGGCTCGAAGAAATCGCCGTCGGCGTTTTCCGAACCGTTGAACATCAGGTGTTCGAAGAGGTGGGCGAAGCCGGTCTTGCCGGCCGGTTCATGCTTGGAGCCGACATCGTACCAGACCGACACTGCGACCAGCGGGGCCTTGCGGTCGGTGTGGACCACAGTGGTCAGCCCGTTGGGGAGGGTGAAGGTCTCGTAGGGAATCTGGACTTCGTCGACCAGTGCGGCAAGCTCGGCATCGCCGGTATCCGCTTCGGCGACCGGTGCGACCGGCGCGCTTTCGACTTCACCATCCGTGTAGCTCGTGCAGGCGCCGAGCGCCAACGCAAGCACGGATGTCATTGCGGTAATCTTCTTCATCATGCTCTCCCCGTTTGCGGTGTCTGCTCACCGCCAAGGCATTGAAATTCGAGTCTCTCCCCGACTCGCGCGGGGCGGACCCTAGGCAGCTAGGGCGCGTGCGTCACCGTTTTTCGGGTGACGGCATTGGCCAGCACGTCGTCGCGCCAGAAACGCACCGGCTTCAAGCGGTGCTGGACGAACAGCGTAGACTGGTCGGTGTAATGCTTCGAGCGGGGCCGCGTGGTGGCCGCACCGAAAGGCATGATCGAACGCGAGGTCACGCGCTCGCCCGGCTGCCACTCGGTCCACTGGATGAAACTGTCGCCGTGACGCACCGCCAGTCGGCCATCCTCGTGGACGTGCCACAGGGTGGAGGCGCGTAGCGTATCCGAGCCCCCGTCGAGCGGGAGGTCGACATCACCCTGGCGCAGGCGGAGCAGATCGCCCATCGGCGGGTCGATCCGCCCGAAGTGCGTCTGGAGATGGTCGACGGCCTTTTCCAGTTCCTCGCGCGCGGTCGGGCAGGGCTTGTTCTGGTAGCGACAGGACATGAATTCGCGGATCACCAGCAGCGCAAGACTGTCGCCGCGCCCGATATTGTCGGCGGTGAAATCCCAGTCGAGCAAGAGCTGGCGCGCTGCGGCCAGGTCTGCGTCGTCCGACACGTCGAGCGCCTCGAATGCGTCCCACAGATCGGCGATGTAGCCTTCGCGCGCATAGGTGGTGTCGTATTTGATCTCCTCCAGCGCGGCGCGGTCGAGCAGATCGACCCCGCTCAGGAGCTTCCATGCCATGCGCGAGCGGTTGGTCTGTTTCAGTTCGACGCCCAGTTCGGGCGCGAATTGTTCCGGCTCGAGGTCGCTTCCGGGGCCGGCCGCGGTGAAGGGCGTGTTGTTGGCGTTGTAGAGCCAGCCCGAGGCCGGGTTCACGTAGCGCGGAAGCTTGTCGTAATCGACCGGGCCTTGCCACAGCAGCGCAGGGTCCGAGCCATCGAGCACCCCGCGCCAGTTCGGACCCTCGGGCCGGTCTGGCAGGGCGGCGTTGTAGACATAGGCGATGTTGCCTTCGCGATCGCCATAGATGAAATTGGTCGAGGGAATGTCCATCCGGGCAAGGATGCTTTCCCATTCATCGAGGCTCTTCGCCTTGTTGAGCCGGTAATAGGCGTCGAGCTGGCCGAGGTTGTCGATCCCGCCGTAACGAAAGGCAAATGCGCCCTTGTCGTTGATGATGACGGGGCCGTGGATGCTGCGGTGGATGTCCTGCTGGATGGGTAGCACGACCGGTCCGATGCGGACGGGCAGGGTCACGGTCTTGGTTTCCAGTTCGCGCCATTCTCCGCCGAAGCGGTAGCGCTTGCCATCCTCGTCCAGTTCGAGCCGGTAGACATCGGTCATGTCGGGCGTGTTGACCGTGTTGGTCCAGCCGAGGTCTTCGTTATGGCCGAGGAAGGGGAAGGGCGAACCGGGGAAATTCGCCCCGGCATAGTGCCAGCCTTCCTCGCTCTCGACGACCAGCTCGTACCACGCCACGCCGCCCCACCAGGGCTGGTGGCTGTTCGACACGAGGATGGTCGGCCCGCCCGATTTCTCCGGCGCGACGGCAAAGGCGTTGGAGCCCGCGAGCGCGCCATCCTCGCCAAGATGGGCCGGAAGGGCACGGGCCTGACTGGCCGGAGCGGGTTTTGCGCTTGGCTTCGAGGGCTCCTCGAACATCGGCTCAGGCGGATTGTCGCGCGGGAAACCGGGAATGTCGGGCCCGTATTCGCGGTAGGGATCGCTGCCCTCGACCAGCTGTCCCACCACGCTGCCGAGGCCGAAGAAGAGCGGCTGGCGCAGCGCAAAGCCCGCTGCCACATCCGTCCCGTTGACCGGGAAGAGGTTGGCCAGCTTCACCTCGTCCGGGTTCTGCGCCGCGAAATCGTTGAGGCCAGTGGCATAGGCTTCGAACAGCGCGCGCGTATCTTCGGGCAGCGTCGGATAGTGCCGCTCGGCCGTCCCGCGCGCATCGAGCAGGTGATAGAAGAAATCGACCTGTGCGCCGTCCTCGCCCGCGATTGCTCCATAACGGCCCTGCGCCATGGCGATGACGTCCTGCAGGGTGGAGAAATCATCTTCCGAATGCGCGATGGCAACGCCGTAGGCCACGTCGCGGTCGCGCTTGCCATAGATGTGCGGCACACCGAATTCGTCGCGGATGATCTCGGCGGAATAGGTGGCGGGCGGCGTGGATACGCCCTCGCGCTTGGCCCAGAACGGTTCCCAGCTTGCCAGCGCGATGAACACCACCAGCAGGATGACGAGCAGGGCAGCGCCGATGCGCAGCGACCACTTCTTCATAAATTTCAGTCCTCTCTTGCAACCTGACTAGCGAGTGCGACGAAGCGAGGCAATGTGTTGGGCAAAACGATGGTTAGCGCACTTCCGGTTTGCCGGTGGGGGCCGCTAGCCAAGGGGAGTGTCAGCACAAATCACCATCGGCCACGAATCGTCCGGCAAGCCGGTCGAGTTCGATATCGAGGAGCTTCTCGCCACCCGCCTGCTCGTCCAGGGCAATTCGGGCAGCGGCAAGTCGCACCTGTTGCGCCGCCTGCTCGAAGAAAGCGCAGGGATGGTGCAGCAGGTCGTCATCGACCCCGAAGGCGACTTCCCTTCGCTGGCGGAAGAGTTCGGGCACGTCGTCATCGACGGCTCGGCCTATTCGCCGGGCGAGATAGAGGCGCTGGCCCGCCGTATCCGCGAACACCGCGCCAGCGTGGTGCTCGATCTCGACGGGCTGGAAGTGGAACAGCAGATCCGCTGCGCCGCGCAATTTCTCACAGCGCTGTTCGATGCCCCGCGCGAGCACTGGTATCCCGCGCTGGTGGTGGTCGACGAGGCGCAGATGTTCGCACCTGCTGCCGCAGGCGAGATGGCCGAGGACACGCGGCGCATGACGCTGACCGCGATGACCAACCTTATGTGCCGCGGGCGCAAGCGCGGGCTGGCGGGCATCGTCGCGACGCAGCGGCTGGCGAAGCTTGCCAAGAACGTCGCGGCAGAAGCGTCGAACTTCCTCATGGGCCGCACCTTCCTCGACATCGACATGGTGCGCGCGGCCGACCTGCTCGGCATGGAGCGGCGGCAGGCAGAGCGTATTCGCGAGTTGGAACGTGGTCATTTCCTCGCGCTCGGTCCGGCCATCACGCGGCTGCCGCTGGCCTGCAAGATCGGTCCGGTGAAGACCGGAAACACCGTGCGCAGCGAAGGCCTGATGGCGCTTCCCGACACCGCGCCCGAGGACATGGCCGACCTTCTCACCCGCGACCTTGCTGCCGATGTCGCCAAGGCTCCGCCGCCGCCAGCGCCGCCGCCCGCGCCGCGGATGGAGGAAATGGAAGACAGCATCGCCCATGCCGAGGAGCGGCAGGTCGAGGCTCCGGCAGAAGCGCTCGACACTTCGCATGTCGCCTCGCGCATCGCGGAAATCATTGCCGAGCTGGCGAGCGAGGAGGGCATCGCCTTCCAGTCCGCCAGCGCGCAATACCAGACTTTCCTCACCCGCTGCCGCCGCGAGCGGCTTATCGGTCCGATGCCCGACATGCACGCCTTCCGCCGCCGCTTCGCCGTTGCGGGCGCGGGGCTGGAGGCGCTTGGCGAAGAAATGCAGGCGCGCATCATGCAGCTTGCCAGCGCGGTCGATGAAGACCTGCTCGGCCCCTTCCTCGTCATCGCCAAGGCCGCCCATGCGGGCGAAACGCAGGTCGACGAGAACGAGCTGGCGCGCGCCTATGGCACCAGCTCGCCTGGCCGCATCCGCCGCCTGCTCGACCACCTCGAACGGCAGGGCCTCATCGTGGTGCGCGAGGATTTCGGCGGTGGGCGCACGGTGATGGTGCCGGGCCTTGAAGGTGTTAGCGTCACCACTTGACCCGTTCGTGTCGAGCAGCCGGTGTCCCGTCAGGGACGTCGGCGCCCGTCGAGACACGCTTGCCTCGGTATCTCGACTACAGCCTGCGGCTTCCGCTCGATACGAACGGAGGGGCAATTTTTTGCCTTGCCTCTCGCCAATCGAGAGGCCACCCCTATATGCGACTAACACACCTCGACAAAAAACGTCGGGGAGATCTTGTGTTGCATTATCGCAACACCATATTCGAGGCATAATTCCAGTCAGGGGTGTTTGAATGAATCTCGAAAAGTTCACCGACCGCGCCAAAGGCTTCCTGCAGGCCGCGCAGACGGTCGCAATCCGCATGAACCACCAGCGCATCACGCCTTCGCACCTGCTGAAGGCGCTGCTCGACGACGAGCAGGGCATGGCCGCTCAGCTCATCCAGCGCGCGGGCGGCAATGCGGGTGTGGCGATAACCGAAGTCGACACGGCGCTGGGCAAGATTCCGGCAGTGTCGGGCGGCGGGGCGCAGCAGACGCCGGGCCTCGACAATGACGCCGTGCGCGCGCTCGACCAGGCCGAGCAGCTGGCGGAGAAGGCCGGCGACAGCTTCGTGCCGGTCCAGCGCATCCTCCAGGCTCTCGCCATGGCAGACAACGAGGCAGGCCGCGCGCTGAAGGCAGCGGGCATCGACGCCAAGTCGCTGGAAGCCGCTATTCAGGAAGCGACCGGTGGCCGCACCGCCGACAGCGCGGGCGCGGAAGACGCCTATGACGCGATGAAGAAGTACGCGCGCGACCTCACGCAGGCAGCGCGCGACGGCAAGCTCGACCCCGTCATCGGGCGCGACGAGGAAATCCGCCGCACGGTGCAGATCCTCGCCCGCCGCACCAAGAACAATCCCGCCCTCATCGGCGAACCCGGCACCGGCAAGACCGCGATTGCCGAAGGCCTCGCGCTGCGCATCGCCAATGGCGACGTGCCCGACAGCCTCAAGGGCCGCACGCTGATGGCGCTCGACCTGGGCGCGCTCATCGCTGGCGCGAAGTATCGCGGCGAGTTCGAGGAGCGGCTTAAAGCCGTGCTCGACGAGGTGAAGGGTGCAGAGGGCCAGATCATCCTCTTCATCGACGAGATGCACACGCTCATCGGCGCGGGGGCGTCGGAGGGCAGCATGGATGCTGGCAACCTCCTGAAGCCTGCGCTCAGCCGCGGCGAACTCCACTGCATCGGCGCGACCACGCTCGACGAATACCAGAAGTATGTCGAGAAGGACCCGGCGCTGCAGCGGCGCTTCCAGTCGGTCTATATCGACGAGCCCAGCGTGGAGGACACCGTGTCCATTCTGCGCGGCATCAAGGACAAGTACGAGCTGCACCACGGCGTGCGCATCACCGACGGCGCGATTGTCGCCGCCGCGCGCCTGTCCGACCGCTACATCCAGAACCGCTTCCTGCCCGACAAGGCCATCGACCTGATGGACGAAGCGGCTTCGCGCATCCGCATGGAAGTGGAGTCGAAGCCCGAGGAAATCGAAGGCCTCGACCGCCGCATCATCCAGCTGCGTATCGAAGAGCAGGCGCTGCAAAAGGAAACCGACAGCGCTTCGAAGGAGCGGCTCGAAAACCTGCGCAAGGAGCTGTCCGAACTCGAGCAGCAGTCCTCCGAGCTCACCACCCGCTGGCAAAACGAGCGTGACAAGATCCACGCCGAGGCCCGCGTGAAGGAAGAACTCGACCAGGCGCGTATCGAGCTGGAACAGGCCCAGCGCGCAGGCGACCTGCAGAAGGCGGGCGAGCTCCAGTATGGCCGCATCCCCGAGCTTGAGAAAAAGCTCGAGGAAGCCAGCGGCCACACCGACAATGCGCTACTGAAGGAAGAGGTCACCGAGGACGACATCGCCGGCGTGGTCTCGCGCTGGACCGGCATCCCGGTCGACAAGATGATGGAAGGCGAGCGCGAGAAGCTGCTCGAGATGGAGAGTATTCTTTCCAAGCGCGTCATCGGCCAGACGCAGGCCATCGATGCCGTATCCAAGGCCGTGCGCCGTGCGCGTGCAGGCCTGCAGGACCCGGGCCGTCCGCTCGGCAGCTTCCTGTTCCTCGGCCCCACGGGTGTCGGCAAGACCGAGCTGACCAAGGCGCTCGCAGGCTTCCTGTTCGACGACGACCAGGCAATGGTCCGCATCGACATGAGCGAATTCATGGAGAAGCACGCGGTCGCCCGCCTGATCGGCGCGCCTCCGGGCTATGTCGGCTACGAGGAAGGCGGCGTGCTGACCGAAGCCGTGCGGCGCAGGCCCTATCAGGTTGTGCTGTTCGACGAGGTCGAGAAGGCGCACAGCGATGTCTTCAACGTGCTGCTGCAGGTGCTCGACGACGGGCGCCTGACAGACGGGCAGGGCAGGGTGGTCGATTTTTCGAACACGCTGATCATCCTCACCTCGAACCTCGGCAGCCAATACCTCGCCAATATGGACGACGACCAGAAGGTCGAAGATGTCGAGCCGCAGGTGATGGATGTTGTGCGCGGACATTTCCGCCCCGAGTTCCTCAACCGGCTGGACGAGATCATCCTCTTCCACCGCCTCGCGATGGAGCACATGGCGCCGATCGTCGATATCCAGGTCGCGCGGGTGCAGAAGCTCTTGAAGGACCGCAAGATCGAGCTCGACCTCACGGACGCCGCGAAGAAGTGGCTCGGCCGGGTGGGATACGACCCGGTCTATGGCGCACGTCCGCTGAAACGCGCGGTCCAGCGCTATGTGCAGGACCCGCTCGCCGACATGATCCTTTCGGGCAAGGTGCCCGACGGCTCGACCGTGACGATCGACGAGGGCGATGGCGAGCTAGCAATGAGCATCGCCTGACCCTGTAATGACGGCGTAATCGGCGCGCGGCATGCGCGCCGATTCGCCTCGCCGCATACGAATGGCATGAAGCGAGGTCTCGCGTTCGCGTAATTTTATGCCCCGCACCCGGGTGCAGGGCATTCGAATCTTGCCTGAAGCAATTTTCGCCAAGGACGCTACACCAAAAATTGTGGGATTCTCGCAACAGCCACCCTGAATTCAACCTGACTCCTTTGACAGGGGACAAGGGTTAACGCATCACTCCGTCTGTTGGGACTGGGGTCATAGTCAACCTCACATTTCGTAACAGGTAACCGCGCAGCTAGGGGTGTGTGGTTTTCATCTGTGTGATGGGTTGGCGGTCGCAGTTCCAGTTGTCGCGACTGGAGTATGAAATGCGAAAGATTAATCACACGAAATTGAAGGGGCTCGCGCTTTCCGCATCGGTCCTTGCCATCGCCACCGGCGGTTCGGCCTTTGCTCAGGAGACACCGGAAGATTGCGCCGCGAACGAAGAGTTCGTCGGTGACGAGTGCGTTGTCCAGACGCCCGGCCCCGATGGTGTTGCCAACAATGCCAACGACACCGACGATGTCGTCGATGTGACCGACACCGGCGCCACCGGCCAGCAGAACGACGGCGCGATCATCGTGACCGGTTCGCGTATCCGCCGTCCCGACGCCTATTCGAGTATCTCGCCGCTGCAGGTGATCAACACCGACCGCGCGAACGATGCCGGCCTTTTCGACCCCAGCCAGATCCTGCAGCGCGACGAAGCTGCCACGGGTACGCAGATCGACTCGACCTTCACCGGCTACGTGCTCGACAACGGTCCGGGTAACCAGACGGTCAACCTGCGCGGCCTCGGTGCCGACCGCACCCTGCTGATGGTCAATGGCCGCCGTCTCGCACCTTCGGGTGTGGGTGGTTCGCCGACTGCGCCGTCGATCAACCTCCTGCCGTCCTCGCTGATCGAACGTGTCGACCTGCTGCTCGACGGTGCTTCGTCGGTCTACGGTTCGGACGCCGTGGCCGGTGTGGTCAACGTCATCCTCAAGAAGGATTTCGACGGCCTCGAGCTTTACGGCAGCGGCAGCTACAATCCCGAAGGCGCTGGCGACGATTACACGGTCGCAGCCGGCTGGGGTAAGAACTTCGACCGCGGCTTCTTCGGCATCGGCGCCGAATACGATTTCCGTGAGCGCATCCGTTCGCGCGATCGTGATTTCCTTGCCGGTTGTACGACCGAATATGAAGAAACCACCACGGGCGAAATCCGCACTGCGGAAGTCAGCGACCGCGTCGACACGCTGGTCGACAGCGGCGGCACCATCACCCGCCCCGACAACGAGTGTAGCCGCCAGGGCTACGGCCTCCGCGGCGGTATCGTGACGCAGGACTATTTCGGCGTCATCTATTACACCCCGGGCGAGAGCAACACGGGCGTTCCGAACTTCACGGAATCGCGCACGTTCTTCGGCCAGGACACCGACACCGACGGTGATGGCATCGCGGACATCATCTACTCCGACTTCAGCACCAACGGCACCTTCCAGAACCTCGAGCTCCAGCCGGAGCAGCAGCGCTGGAACGTAATGGCTTACGGTGAGTACGAACTCGGCGGCGATGCCAACATCACGCCCTTCTTCGAAGCCCTGTTCACCAAGGTGGATATCGAATCGGTCGATAACCGCGCGATCGGTTACCAGATCGAGGTTCCCGCAACGAACCAGTTCAACCCGTGTAACCCGTACCAGCCGAGCGGCGTCGACTGTTTCGACGCTTCGACGCAGTTCAACTTCGGACTGTCGTTCTATCCGTTCCTGATCGACGGACCGGTTGCTGCCCGCGGTGTTATCCGTGGCGACCGCAACAATTACGACGTCGACATGGAACAGTATCGCGGCGTGCTCGGTGTTCGCGGCGACCTTCCATTCATCTCGCCGAGCTGGACCTTCGAAGTCGCCGGTACCTACACCAAGTCGATCGGTAAGTCCTCGGCTGTCGGCCTGCGCGAAGACAAGCTTGCCTTCGCCCTGGGTATCGACCCGACGCGCGACGCAAATGGCGACGGCGTGGTCGACAACGACGGTGACGGCATTGCCGACGAATTCGACTCGACCCAGTCCTACGGTGCGCTGTTCGGCTATCCGGCCGCAGGCACGCCGTGCGACACCTCGATCCTGTCCAACCCGGACACGATTTCGCCCGATCTGCTCGATGGCTGTGTGCCGGTGAACCTCTTCTCGCCGACCATCCTTGGCTATGCTGTCGGTGATTTCGCCACGCAGGCAGAGCGCGACTACCTCTTCGGTGTGCGTTCGTCGGACACCACCTACGAGCAGACGGTCCTTTCGGCCTTCGCAACGGGTGACCTGTTCGAACTGCCCGCCGGTCCGGTTGGTGCCGTGGTCGGTGTCGAATGGCGCGAAGACTCGATCGACTCGACGACCAACTTCGTCACCGGCAACGGCCTGTGGCTGAACTTCAACTCGGACAAGGGCGCCACGGGTTCCAAGTGGATCCGCGAAGCCTACGCCGAAGTCGACGTTCCGCTGCAGGCGGACAAGCCCTTCGTACGCGACCTGCGTCTGAACCTGGCTGCCCGTCTGACCGACGAGGAATTCTACGGCACGGCCGGGACCTACTCGATCAAGGCTGGCTGGCGTCCGGTGGATCCGCTGCTGCTGCGCTTCAGCTATGGTACGTCGTTCCGCGCACCGAACCTGCGTGAGAACTTCCTCACCAACACCACGGGCTTCCTCAGCGTGATCGACCCCTGCGCAATCCCGACCGAGGCCTTCGTGGTCCCGGCAGGTTCGCCGGCCGGTACGCAGCCATCCTACGATCCGACCCTCGATCCACGTGAGGATTTCGTCCTCGCGAACTGTGTTCGTGAAGGTCGCGATCCGACCAGCATCGGTATCAACCCGAACGGTCGCGTGCTTTCGGTCACCCAGATCGCCAGCCTCGAAGTCAACCAGACCGGTAGTCTCGACCTCGAGCCGGAAACCTCGCGTTCGATTACCGCAGGCTTCGCTTTCGAGCAGAGCTTCGGTGGCTTCGACGTCTCGCTGTCGAGTTCCTACTACGACATCAAGATCGACGATTCGGTGGTCGAACTCAGCCCGGCGCTGGCGGTTTCGGAGTGTTACGAGCGTGAAGGCCCCCGCAGCCAGTTCTGCGATGGTCTCCAGGACAACCCGGCCTCGGCCGGTAGCCTTGGCCTCCTCACGTCGAGCACGGTTGGCTTCGTCAACCTCGACAAGCAGGCGGTTCGCGGTGCTGACTTCAACGCCGCTGTCGACAAGGAAATCGAACTCGGTGGCCAGGTCGTCGACCTCGGCATCGACCTGCGCGCCAACCACCTGATCGAGCGCAGCACCACGTTCCTCGATTTCGATGGCAACGCGTTCTACGATCGTGACGAAGGCGAATTCGGTCTTCCCGAATGGGCTGGCCGCGGTACCTTCACCGCCGAAGTCGGTCGCTTCCTGTTCACCTGGCAGACCCGCTGGGTCGGCGAGCAGAGCGTCCCCGAAGAATTCCGCGACGAGTTCGCCGATGCCTTCGGTTACGGCCCGGACGGTGAGTTCATCGACGAAAACGGCAACGGCATCCCCGACTTCGAAGGCAAGACCTGTACCGGTGGCGGTTCGCGTGACGCGGACGGCAACCCTGACGGTGTTGTCGAAGGTGACGGCGTCTACTGTCGCGGCATCGGCTGGACAGACGACTGGTTCGAGCACGCTGCTTCGATCCGTTACAACGGCGACGACTTCACCCTGCGCTTCGGTGTCTCGAACCTGTTCGACACGGCTCCGCCGCGCGTCGACTGCCGTGAAGTCGGCCTGTGTCGTTCGAACATCCCGCTGGGTGGTACGTACAACCTCGACGGCCGTGAATTCTTCGCTTCGGCAGAATTCCGCTTCTAAACCGAACCAGGCATTAGCCTGACAAACAGCGGCTCCGCTTCGGCGGGGCCGCTTTTTTGTGTGCTCGAGGTAGACCGGCGGCGGTCGCGGGATTGGCCCTGCGATACAGCGGCGATTTGCCACGCCTCGTGTTCGATGGCCCCCGGGCGGTCGACCTGGAATGGCCTTGATAGTGAGCGCTCGAGCAATCCTTCGAGCTGGCAGGGGGGGGGGAGCCTGTTCGCGGCTGGCGTTGCGCGCCCAGAGCGGGTCCGCGAGAGGGCTGGCGCACGACGCTCGAGATCAGCTTTGCGGCGTATCCGCGAAGACGGGAGCAGGCCTGAATGCGGCATCCTGCGCACTATCGGTGCGGTTGCGGGTTCGCGGACATCGCTTGTCAGGCCTGCCGACGAAGCAACGGCGGCGAGGTTGCTCGCCTGGCATCGGAAACACGGTGCACAAGCCCTGTGGGGCCTGGATAGGAAGCGAATGCGCGCTCGCCCGCCATGGAGAGCAGCACTGGACGTGGGGGCGGCGGCTGATGCTGGTGTGAGAGGCCTTGTGGGCTGCTGCCCCGTTAGAGGATTCACCCTTCGCAGGAGCTCCCCAAAGTAGTCCCTGACATGATCACGCGCCTCGAATGCAGCGGGTGGACAGCGCGCCTGTGCGCCACCGATGACTATATCGAGTGGTCTGATCTTGCCCAGCGGCGGTGGGGAGGCCGGAAGGTCCCATGCCAGAAGGTGGTCAGCAAGCGCAGCAGGTCATGCTGTTGGCGGGCAGGGGAGGTGTGCGGCACCCGCGCCTGCGCGCCCCTTGCACGAAAAAAGGGCGGGGATTGCTCCCCGCCCTTCTTCTTTAGCCAATGATCGGCTGGAAATTAGTCCAGCGAGATCTTGAAGCCGGCGTAGTAACGACGACCCAGCGGATCGTAGGTACCCGTGTCGGTTTCCATACCGGCGACCATCAGGCCACCAGCATAGACCGGCGAGTTGTCCGTGACGTTGTCGACACCGACGTAGAATTCGTGGCGGTCGGTGACGTTCCAACGTGCCTGGAGGTCCAGGTAGAACTCATCGTGCCAGCGATAGTCTTCGTAGCCTTCGTCGAAGCGCGTCACACCCGTGAGCTGGTCGTCGAGGTACGACGGACCATAGTAGGTGCCGGTTGCTGCGAGGGTCACGTCACCAAGGCCGAGGAAGACCTGCGAGGTGAAACGATCCTTGGCGTAGCCGACTTCGCCGTCCTGCAGGTCGAGCGGCTCTTCGTCCGTGTCCTGCAGCTGGTCGATGTACTGCTCGATCAGGTGGGTGTAGGCGAAGCTGATACGCAGGTCGGCGTCTTCGTTGATGAAGCCGAGACCCGTGTTGTAGTTCACCTTGACGTCGATACCTTCGGTCTTCAGGCCACCCGAGTTGAGCGAGGACGTGTTAACCTCGTCAAGCGAACCGGCGCTGTAAGGACCTTCGGCGAATTCACGACGCGTAACGAACTGGTCGCAAAGTGCCGTGTTACCTTCGGTGTAGCACTGGTTCAGGATGAACTGACGGCTGGTCGGCTGAATGTAGTCGGCGACTTCGATGTTGAAGTAGTCGACGGTCAGCGTCAGGTTTTCAAGCGCCGGGATGAAGGTCGGGTTGAGGACCACACCAGCGGTGAAGGTCTTACCCGTTTCTTCGTTCAGGAGCGGGTTACCACCGTCGAAGCCGGTGACGCCCTGCACGTCCGAGGTGCCGTTCAGCGTGAACACGCCGCCGTTGGCTGCCGCGTTGTTGCGGACACCCGGGTCGGCGAAGCAGGCGGTGCCGAGGACCGAACCGTCATCCGTCGCGCCCGAGCACGGGTCGGTCAGGGTCGGGTAGGTCTGGCTCAGGCCTGCGAACAGCTCGTTGATGTTCGGTGCACGAACGGTTTCGGCGTACATCGCACGGAAGCGAAGATCCGGAGTAACCGCGATTTCACCGCCAGCGTTCCAGCTGAAGGTCTGACCAACGGTGCTGTAGTCCGAAATACGGGCAGCGCCGCGGATCGACACGTCATAGAGGAACGAGTCCTGCATGAGCGGGATCTTGCCTTCGATGTAGGCTTCCTTGACGTCGAACTCACCGACGGTCGGCGGCAGGGCGTTACCTGCGTTCAGGCCGCGCTGCGAAAGCACGTCCCAAACCGACGACGATTCTTCCTTACGGTATTCGACACCGGTCGTAACCTGGATCGGGTCGATGTCGCTGTAGAGAGCGAACAGGTCGCCACCAACGAAGGCACCGATCTGCATCTGGCTGACGTCAGCGTTGTAGCTCGTGGGAGCTTCAAGGTAGGCCAGCGATTCGGGCGAGAGCGACTCACGACCGAAGATGTTGGCCGGCTGACAGCCTGCGTCACGTGCAGCAGCATCGGCACAGATGAAGGTCGTGCCGGTCGGATCGCTGGGATCGGGGATGATCGCCAGTGCCTGGCGCAGGGCCGGGGTGTTGATCTGGCCGGTACCGAGCTGGATCTGCTTGGTCTTGCCGTAGTTGAAGAACGTTTCGTAGTTCCAGCTATCGGTGATGTCGCCGCGCATGCCGAGAACGATACGGAAGGTATCGCGATCTGCACTTGCGTTACGCGGACCGAACGAGGTCAGACGCTTGGTGACATAGATGTCACGAAGGCCGTCGCCGTTGGTGTCGCTGGCATCGTTGTAGATGGCATCGGGAACGAACGGGTTACGGAAGATCGTGCCGTCGTCGAGCATGGTTTCGATCGGGATCTGACCGTCCGAGTATGCATCAGCCGAAGCGAAGGGGAACGGTTCGACGTTCGATTCCACTGCGGTGTTGATGTAGCTTCCCTGCAGGAAGAACTCGTGGTTGTCCGCAATGTCGTAGGTCGCATTGGCGGTGAGCATGAAGCGCTCCGTCGGTGCGGCCAGATAGCGGAAGAAGGTACGGTTGAAGCCGGTCGGGCCGACACCGCTGTAAACACCGTCACCCGAAGTACAGGTGGTGCCGTTGGTCGTGGTACAACCCTGCAGCACGCCGTTCGGAGCGTAGGTGAACGAGTAGTTGTCGGTGAAGTAGGTGCCGTAGGGCGAGTAGCTCGAGTAGAACGGCTCGACGACGTCCTGGTAGTCACCACCGAAGTAGAGAGCGCTCAGGCTGTCGCGTTCCGACGGACCTGCTTCGGTCTTGTGGTCACGCAGGTAGGCGGTGCCTTCGTAGCTGTAGCCAGCGAAGAGCGTCGCGTTACCGCGGCCGTCTGCGAAGTTCGAACCCATGGTCACGCCAAGGGTGTACTCGGGGCTGTCACCGACTTCGGTAACACCAGCCGAACCTTCGACATCGAAGCCTTCAAAGTCATCCTTGAGGATGAAGTTGATGACGCCGGCCACAGCGTCCGAACCGTAAATTGCCGAACCCGAACCCGAGGTCAGGATGTCGACGCGGTCGATGAGCGCGGTGGGAATGGCGTTGAGGTCGACTGCCGACGAACCCGGGACACCCGAAACGTGACGGCGGCCGTCGACGAGGATCAGGGTGCGGCTGATGCCGAGGTTGCGAAGGTCAACGGTCGAGAGGCCGGTGCCGCTGGTGCTGAACGAGGTGTTCGTACGCGAGAAGCTCGGCGTACCCATGACCGGGTCACGGAGCAGCGTTTCCTGGATGTTGACGGCGCCGGTCGATTCGATCGACTGTTCGCCGATGACCGTAACCGGTGCGACCGTGTCGAACGAGGTCGTCTGGATACGCGAACCGGTAACAACGATCGGTTCCGGTGCGTCGGCTACCGTATCGTCCTCGACATCCTGCGCCATGACCGGCTGGGCCATGAGCGCGATGCCAAGCGCGGTCGGCGCTGCAGCGAGCTTGAGCTTGCTATGCATCTTCATGTGATAAGTTTCCTCTTTAATCCAAGGCCCCCACACCGGTTCATCCGGCAATGGAGGTTTCTTGAGATACCTCCCGCTGTTGGACGCACTGATGGCGCTTCCCCCTGCGGATGAGGGCATTTGCCTGTAGCGCGCCCCGAAACGCAAAGATTTTGTAACAAAAGAGGCAAGACTCCGTGGCGGTGTTGCCATTTAGTCACAAGCGTTACGAACGCAGGAAAATTGCGGGGGAAACGGTTTATCGTGAAGGTTAAGGCGTTTGTGCAATCCTATGCACGGATCGACGCTGCAACATGCGACCTCCCCTTGACGTAAACGGAAAGCGCAAATAGGCCCACGGCAACATCTACCCAGAGAGGATTCTCCATGCCCGAAGCCTATATCGTCGAAGCCGTCAGGACCGCAGGCGGACGCCGTGGAGGCAGGCTTGCCGGCGTGCATCCGGTCGACCTCGCGGCCAAGTCTCTCGACGCCGTGATGGAGCGTTCGGGGCTGGAAGCGAAAGCGATCGACGATGTCGTCATGGGCTGTGTCAGCCAGGGCGGCGAACAGGCGATGCAGGTGGGACGCAACGCCGTCCTTGCCTCGAAGCATCTGGGCGAAGGCGTTCCTGCCGTCACCATCGACCGTCAGTGCGGCTCCTCGCAACAGGCCATCCAGTTTGCCGCGCAGGCGGTGATGAGCGGGACTCAGGATGTCGTCATCGCCAGCGGGGTCGAAAGCATGACCCGCGTGCCGATGGGCTCGACCGCGATGTTCCACATGAAGGAGGGGCTGGGGAACTACAAATCGCCCGGTCTCGAAGAGAAATACCCCGGTATCCAGTGGTCGCAGTTCATGGGCGCCGAGATGATCGTCAAGAAGCACGGCTTCACCAAGGACGACCTAGACCGCTTCGCGCTGGCGAGCCACCAGAAGGCCATCGAAGCCACCCGTGCGGGCGCGTTCGAGGCGGAAATCGTGCCGGTCGAGATCGAGACGCCCGAAGGCACCGAGATGCACACGGTGGACGAGGGCATTCGTTTCGACGCGACGCTTGAAAGCATCCAGTCGGTCAAGCTGCTGAGCCCCGAGGGCACCATCACGGCCGCCTCGAGCAGCCAGATTTGCGACGGGTCGAGCGCGGTGCTGGTGGTCAGCGAGAAAGCCCTCAAGGAATACGGCCTCACGCCGCTCGCGCGCATTCACAACCTCACTGTCACTGCGGGCGACCCGGTCATCATGCTCGAAGAGCCGCTGTTCGCGACCGACCGCGCCCTGGAGCGGGCGGGAATGACAATTTCCGACATCGACCTGTTCGAAGTCAACGAAGCCTTCGCGCCCGTGCCGCTCGCATGGCTCAAGCACACCGGAGCGGACCCGGAAAAGCTCAATGTCAACGGCGGCGCTATTGCGCTCGGCCATCCCTTGGGTGCATCGGGCACCAAGCTCATGGCCACGCTGGTCCACGCGCTGAAGGCGCGCGGCAAGAAATACGGCCTCCAGACGATGTGCGAAGGCGGCGGTGTCGCCAACGTCACTATCGTAGAGGCGCTTTAATTATCCCCATTCGAGAGGAAATCTGAAATGGAAGTCAGCAGCAATACCCCCGCAGTCGTCACCGGCGGCGCATCGGGCCTTGGTGAAGCCACCGCCCGCGCCATCGCAGCCAAGGGTGCCAAGGTCGCCATCTTCGACATGAACGAAGAAAAGGGCGAGGCGGTCGCCAAGGACATCGGCGGCATCTTCTGCAAGGTCAATGTGATGAGCGACGAGGACGTCGACGCCGGTTTCGCCAAGGCGCGCGAAGCGCACGGACAGGAACGCATCCTCGTCAACTGTGCCGGCATCGGCAACGCCATCAAGACCGCCAAGCGCGACAAGCAGACCGGCGAAATCAGCCACTTCCCGATGCAGGCCTTCGAATTCGTCATCCAGGTGAACCTCATCGGCACCTTCCGCTGCATCGCCAAATCGGCAGCGGGCATGATGACGCTGGACCCGCTGAACGACGACGGCGCGCGCGGCGCGATCGTCAACACCGCCTCGGTGGCCGGTGAAGACGGCCAGATCGGCCAGGCCGCCTATTCGGCATCGAAGGGCGGCGTGATCGGCATGACGCTGCCCATCGCACGCGACCTGATGAATGAGGGCATCCGCGTGAACACCATCCTGCCGGGCATCTTCAACACCCCGCTGATGAACGCTGCCCCGCCGCAGGTGAAGGACGCGCTGGCCGCTTCGGTCCCGTTCCCCAAGCGCCTCGGCAATCCGAGCGAATACGCGCAGCTCGCCATGACCATGATCGAGTGCGACTATTTCAACGGCGAAGACGTCCGTCTCGACGGCGCAATCCGCATGGCGCCGCGTTAAGCGCCGCAAGTTCGCCTGAACAAGCAAACGCCGCCCGCCCCAAACTTGGAACGGGCGGCGTTTTGCGTTTGGTCGAGGCCGTTTAGTAGGCCGTTTCCATCATCTTTATCGAGCCGGTCCACTCGTCCTGCTCGGCCGCGTCGGCGAGCAACTGCGCCACATCGCCGCGCGCCGCCTTGCCCTTGGGGTCGACGTCATCGCCCAGCATCACCGAGCCAGTCGGCCCGTCATCGGTGAGCGCGACCGGGCGCAGGATGGCGTATTCGAGACTGCTTTGCTTCAGGTGTTCGTCGGCGGCGTGTTTCGCCTCGAGATAATGCGCAAGGTCGCTGTCGGGGTCGGGATTGTCCGCGCCGACCGAACTCAGCATCACGAAGCGGCGAACGTCGCTTTTGTCGGCAATGTCGATGAGCTTGATAGCGCCATCGCGGTCGACCTTGTCGGTCATTTCTGCGCTCGTGTCGCCGCCCGACCCGGCGGCGAAAATCACCACTTCGCAGCCGTCGGTGACGTCGTCCTGAAGGTCGGTCAGATCACCTTCGCGAAGCGTGACATCTTCGGGCAAATCGCTGGTGTCCGAAGATGAACGGACCAGCGCAACGGTGTCATGGCCGCGGCTTTGAAGCTCCCTGACCAGCCGCGTGCCGGTGTTGCCGGTGGCTCCGGCGACGAGTATTTTCATGATTGTCTCCTGTGTTGCCGGATGAACCGGTCACAGGCGGGCCTGTTCCTCGCGTAATCCAGGCTCAGGCCTGGCCGAGGTCCTGGAGCAATTCGCGGAACCAGCTCTGCGTCACGTCGAACGCCTTGCCGCCCTTGATGCGGTCGAACTCGATGACGCGCAGATCGTCGCCGCGCTCCTCGTCATGGCCGACCACGCCGCTGGTGCCTTCGAGCGCAGCATCGACGGCGAGGCGGGTGCAATGGGCAATCAGTTCGCGGTCCGATGCGTTGGCAGGGGCCGAGCGGGAGAAGTAGCCGCTCTTCTGCACCAGCACCTTTTCCGCGCCCAGTTCTGCCGCAAAACGGTCCGCCAGCCACTGGCCCGGATTGATCTTGTCGAGCTTCACATGGCCGAAGGCATCGCGGGGGACCTCTTCGCCTGCAGCCTCCATCTCGGCGATGATTTCACGCGCGCCGGCCCCTTCGGAAACGAACAGGTTGACCCCGCCATGTTCGTCCATGATGCCGCGCAGGCGTTCGGTTTCGGTTGCCAGATCGAAAGCACGTTCCGGGATATAGACCCCGTGCACGTCCCAGCGCGCGGCGGCATTGTCGACCCATTCGGCAAACGGCGCGGTGCCGACCCATTCATGGTGTGCGCGGGCAGTGGCAGCGGTCAGCCATCCGCAGTTCCTGCCCATCACTTCGTGCACGATGAGCATGTTCGGATTGGCGGAAAATTCGGCGATGATGTTGCGGGCATAGAGCGCGCCCTGCTCGGCAGCGGTCCATGCGCCCAATGACTGGCGGATTGGTACGACGTCGTTGTCGATGGTTTTGGGCAGGCCGACCACGGTAAGGTCCGAACCGATTGCCGCAAGATGCGCCTTCAGGTCGGCGGCGGCGGTGTTGGTGTCGTCCCCGCCGATGGTGTGGAGGATGTCGACGCCGTCGCGCTTCAGCTGCTCGGCGGCCACCGCCAGAGGGTCCTCGCCTTCCTTGACCAGACCGCGCTTCACGCAGTCCTCGACATTGGTGAGCTTGACGCGGCTGTTGCCGATGGGGCTGCCGCCGAAGGCGTGGAGGCGGCCCGCATTGGCGCGCACCTCGTCGGTGGCTTCGATCAAGTTGCCCGTCAGCAAGCCGGCATAGCCGTTGCGATAGGCGACGATGCGCACATCGGGCGCGATTTCGCTGTACCGCTCGATGAGCCCCCCGACAGCGGAGGACAGGCAGGGCGCAAGGCCCCCGGCGGTGAGCATGGCTACGGTTTTCTCTCCCATGGCGGACTTGTGGCAAGGGTAGGGGACGAAGGCCAGAGCCGCCTCGAATGACTACGAATGCAAAGGCGGCGCTTTCCTACCGGCAAGCCTACGCTTACCCCTCATCCACCTGCCCTGCTTTGCGCAATGTGCGAGAGGGATGGATTTTGCCGCAGGACCGTGTTCCAAGTGTTCCATCCTGAGGGGACCGAAGGAGAGAAATCCCAATGACCGACTTCACGCAAATCAAGCTCGACATCGCCGATGGCATTGCCACGGTGACGCTCCACCGGCCCGAGAAGATGAATGCCTTCACCCGCGTGATGATGCAGGAATTCATCGAGGCGCTCGACGTGACCGATGCCGACGACAGCGTGCGTGCGGTCATCGTCACGGGCCACGGCGACCGTGCCTTCTGCGCCGGGGCCGATTTGAGACCCGAGGGCGGTGGGCACGTCTTCTCCGATCCCAATCCGGTCGAGGATCTTTCCGACGAGCGCGTGCGCGACGGGGGCGGGCGGCTGGTCTTGCGGCTGTTCAATTCGATGAAGCCGCTGATAGGCGCCTGCAACGGCGTTGCGGTGGGCGTTGGCGCGACGATGCAGCTGCCGTTCGATATCCGCCTTTGCAGTGACAATGCGCGTTTCGGCTTCGTATTTGCCCGGCGCGGCATCACGCCCGAGGCGGCTTCCAGCTGGTTCCTCCCGCGGCTGGTCGGCATGCAGACCGCGCTCGAATGGTGCATGACGGGCCGCGTGTTCGACGCCGCCGAGGCCAAGGAGCGCGGGCTGGTGCGCTCGGTCCACCCGCAGGCAGAGCTGATGGATGCGGCCGTGGGGCTGGCGCGCGAAATCGCCGACAACACTTCTGCCGTTTCGGTCAGCATGACCCGCGCGATGCTGTGGCGCCTGTCTGCCACCGAGCATCCGATGATGGCGCACAGGATCGACAGCCGCTCCATCTATCGCCTGAGCCGGAGTGCCGATGCCAAAGAGGGTATCGCAAGCTTCCTCGAGAAGCGTTCGCCCGCCTATCCCGACACTGTCAGCGAGGACATGCCCGACTTCTATCCCTGGTGGGACGAGCCGGGCTTCGAGTAGTTGCAAGTGTAATAGTCACAGGCGAAACCTTGCCAAGTGCGACAAGCGGGTTACAGCTAGGCGTCATGACTGCACGCAAGCCCGCCAAGCGCCTCGCCGACTTCCTGCCCTACCAGCTCTCGGTCGCGTCCAACGCGGTCTCGACCCGGATTGCAGAGCAGTATCGCAAGCGTTTCGCGCTGAAGACCACCGAGTGGCGCATCATGGCGGTGCTGGGCGATAGCGGGCCGACCACGCAGCGCGAGCTGTCGCAGATGACGCTGATGGACAAGGTGCCGGTCAACCGCGCCTGCAAGACGCTGGAAAGCCGCGGGCTCGCGGAGCGCAAGCCCAATGCGAAAGACGGTCGCTCGCACCTCCTCGAACTCACGGCAGAGGGCAGGGCGGTGCACGCCGGCATCATGCCGCTGGCGCTGGCCATCGAGGAAGAGCTGTTCTCGGTCCTCAACGAGGAAGAGCAGGCGCAGATGCGCGACATGCTGGCGCGCCTGCGCGAAAATGCCGGGGACTTCGATGCAGAAAGCCTCGCCGACTAGGACAGTCGGCGAGGCCCTCGCTTCCTTCGGTTTTCTGCCTTCCGGCTGCCTTGCCTACATCGAGAAGGCGTCGGCAATCGAACAGGCTGCGGGTCCGAGGATGAAGATGAACAGGACCGGCAGGATGAACATGATCAGCGGGATGGTCATGATGGCCGGCAGGCGGGCTGCCTTTTCTTCTGCACGCATCATGCGCTCGTTACGGAATTCCGCCGAGAGCACGCGCAGTGCCGATGCTAGCGGCGTACCGTAGCGTTCGGTCTGGATCATGGTCGTGACCACGCCCTTCACCGCTTCGAGGTTCACGCGATAGGCGAGATTGTCGAAGGCCTTCTTGCGTTCGTTGAGGAATGAGAGCTCGATGGCGGTCAGCGCGAATTCGTCGCCGAGTTCAGGATAGGCGCGGCCCAGTTCCTTGGCCACGCGGTTGAACGCGGCGTCGACGGTCAGGCCGGCCTCGGCGCAAATGACCAGCAGGTCGAGCGCGTCGGGAAGGCCCTTGCGGATGGCATCGGTGCGCTTGTTGGCGATATTCTTGAGATAGATCTCCGGTCCCTTGTAGCCGATGAAGACCGCAGCCGACAGCGCTGCAACACGCTTGAATTCCCAGTCGGGGAAGATCTCGACGACATAGAGCAGGATGGCGGCGACCATGCCGAGGATGATCGGCGCGACCATGCGCAGGCCGATCAGCAGGACGGCGACTTCCTTGTTGCGGAAACCGGCCCAGGCCAGCTTCTGCTGCATCATTTCGACCTGGCTCGCCTGCAGGACCTTCATGTCCTTGAGCGTGTCGCGCACCTTGTCGGTGGTGCCCGACTTGCGCACGAGGCTGGTGCGCTTCTTGGCGCTGGCCGTGACGAGGCCGAGTTTGAGTTCCTCGCGCCGTCCCTCGAGCGCTTTCACGCGCTTCTGCATCGGATCCTTGATCGTGACCGCGGTGTAGATGGCGAAGAGCACCGCCATTGCCGCGATCCCGGCAAGGATCGAACCGACGAGGATGACGTCGAAACCTAGGAGCGTTGGGCCGGATTCCATGATTTTTTGATCCCTCGGTCGGTTAGATTTCGAAGCTGACCATCTTGGCCATGATGAAGGCGCCGATGCTCATCCAGACAAGCCCGCCGATGCCCGCCACGATGAGGCGGTCGTCGGTGAAGAAGCCACCGAGATAGCCCGGGTTCACCCACCAGATGAGCATGAAGACGATGAAGGGCAGGGCGCCGACGATGTAGGCGGAAGCTTTCGATTCCGAGCTCATCGCCTTGATCTTGAGCTTCATCTGCGAGCGTTTGCGCAGCACGTCGCCGAGGTTCGACAGCGTCTCGGCAAGGTTACCACCGGTTTCGCGCTGGATCGCGAGCGTGATGCAGAAGAAGTTGAATTCGGGGATGCCGAGGCGGTCGGCGGTTTCCTGGAGCGATTCCTCCATCGTGCGACCGATCTTGATACGCTCGACGATGCCCTTGAATTCCTCGCCCACGGGGCCGGGGACTTCCTGCGAGACCACGTTGAGGGTCTCGGTGACGGGCAGACCCGAGCGCAGGCCGCGTACGAGCAATTCGATAGCGTCGGCAAATTTCGTGTTGAACTTGTTGGTGCGGCTCTTGATTGCGCGTCCCACGATGAAGTGGGGGATACCCGCACCCGCAGCAACGCCGATTGCGAAGGACAGCGGCAGCGAGGCGGTGCGCAGGAACAGGACCACGGCCACGACCAGACCGACGCCGACGCAGGCGTAGGTATACTGGCTCAGCGTCCAGCCCTTGCCGGTCCGGTCGAGCCGCATAGCCAGCGCTTCGACGCGCGAGCCCGAACCCGCCTTGGTGAACTTCTTGGGCTTGCGCGCGGCAATCGCCTTCTTCAGCTGCGATTCCACCTTGGCGTCGGTGCTTTCCGAGTGACGGAAACGGACCTGCTGGAGACGGCGCTGGCTGGCCTTGGCGGCATTGGGGCCGGCGAAGGCTGCATATGCCAGGACGAGCAGGACCAGGACACCGCCAGCAAGCATCACAAGCTGTATCATGTTCATCTAACCTACTCCGTCCCGTGCGTTCAAAACTTCGAAATTGTGGGGGAAGGGCGGTTCCCGATGACCCGCCCTTCCTCTTTTTGCGTATCAGGCGTCGGCCTTGTCCTTCTTGCCGAGCAGACCCTTGAGGTCGAACCCGCCGGACTTCTTCTTGCCGCCGTCTTCGCCTTCGCCTTCACCGTCGGCATCGCCGAGGCCGATGATCTTGCTGGCGACCTGCTTGATGGCGCCGGAAACCTTGCTCGAGCCGTTGGCGTCGATGAAGGTCTTGCCGAGCTTGGCTGCCGCGCTGGCACCCTTCTGGTCGAAGGGGATGATGACATCGAGCTTGCGTTCGATCGAGGCTTCGAAATCGGCCTTGCTGATTTCGGCGGTGCCCGGCTGGACCTTGTTGGCGACGACCAGCGGGGTCACGTGACCGGCGTTGGCCTTGAGCCAGCTCAGCACGCGAATGGTGTCGCGGGCCGAAGCCAGCGTCATTTCGCAGACCACCACGCCGACATTCACGTCGTTGAGAACATGCGGGAAGTTGATCAGCATGTTGCGCGGCAAATCGACCAGCGTCATCTCGAAGGCATGGCGGAATTCTTCCTGCAGCTGCAGGAAGGCCGCGCCGTCGGTCATCAGCGGCGAGTTGATCGGAGCCTCGGCCGAGAGCAGGGCGAGGTTGTCGTTCGCGCGGATCATGGCGCGTTCGATGAACAGCCCGTCGATACGGCTGGGGTTGTCGATCGCGTCGGTCAGGCCGCGGCCCGGCTCGAGGTCGAGCGTGAGCGCGCCGGTGCCGAAGTGCACGTCGAGGTCGAGCAGTGCGGTCGGCATGCGCTTGTCGGCGCTGTAGTGCCAGGCGAGCGAGGTGGCGAGGGTGGAGGCACCCACACCGCCGCGCGTGCCGATGATCGCGGTCGAAATATGGCTCTTGACCGTTTCGGCTTCACCGCCGCGCGGTGCCGAGAAGACCTGCTGCGCTGCATTGAGCGAGTCGCGCAGGACCGAGGCCGACAGCGGCTTCAGGAGATAGTCGTGGATGCCGCTTGCGAGCAGGTCGCGATAGAGGCGCACGTCGTTGACCTGGCCGATGGCGATCACGACCGTGCCGGGTTCGCAAACCTCGGCCAGCGCGTTGATGTCGTTGAGCGGGTCGCCGCTTTCCGACAGGTCCACCATCAGGATGTTCGGGCTGGCCGAGACCGAGAGCGACTGGACGGCGTTACGCAGGCCGCCCTTGTTGCACTTCTCCGGCTGCCAGCCGAGTTCGATGACCACCGGGCGCAGGACGTCCAGCGCAGTCTCGTCGCAGATATAGGCAGCGAACGGGTCGCGGTTGCCGGGCATGCCGCCCGATTTGGAAAATCCGCTCATGACTTACTTGCCTCCTCCTGAGCTGGTGCTGACCTGCGGCAGTCCGGCCTTGCCGGTCGGCTCCTGGTCGCGGTAGGTTTCGATCGCCTTGGTGTGGGTGGTGACGATCGTCTCGCCCGAGCCCTGCTGGCCCACCACGAGATCTTCCGGATTGGCGACCATGGCAGCAAGGTTGCTGTTCACGGAGCAGCCGTAGTTCGGATTGGTCGAATTGAGTTCGTTCTCTTCGGCCGTGTGCGACCAGTCCGGGCAGCCCGGAACCGATGCGCTGGTACGCGTGATGATGACGCGCGCCTGGCCGGGATTGCCGGCACCGGCGGTAACCGGGGCGCCTTCGGCAACCATGATGCCATAGCGGCCGGCAATGGCAGCTACATCGTCGCGCACGGCGAGATTGGCACTGCCGTCGTCGATCGAAACACGGTCGCCATAGCGAAGGCCCATGCTCTCGAACCAGCCGGCAAGGCGCTGCTGCTCTGAAATGGGCAGGCCTTCACTGGTGGTGTTCACGTCGAGCACGTAGTTCGAACGTTCGACCACCGGCTGCTTGACGCTGTAGAGAGTGCGGTTGTCCATGTTGACGCCGCCGCATGCACCAAGCGTCAGGGCAAGCGAGACCGCCAGCGGAGCGGCGAGTTTGCGAGTGTTGATGGTACGCATTGTCCTCGTCTCCCTTATTCGAAGCTGAAGCCGGGCTTGGCCGCCGCGGTCTTCTCGTTACGGCGTGCCTCGGGCGAGGCAGCCACCTGTTCGCCCGGCTGGGCGGGACCCTGCGAAACCTGCGGGCTTGCGGCCTCACCGGTTGCCGTCGGCATCGGGCGGGTTGCGCCCGAGACACCGTCGGCTTCGCGATACTGCAGCAGTCGCTGGTATTCGGTCGGCTTGAGGTAACCGTCGGTCGGCAGGCGGATGTCGTTCGCATTCACCGGCTTCACCAGATACGGCGTGACCACGATGACCAGTTCGGTTTCGCCCTTGCGGTACGAGGTCGAGCGGAAGAGGTTACCCAGGATCGGCACATCGCCGAGGCCCGGTGCCTTCTCGATCGAGTTCTGCGCCGAGTTCGACAGCAGGCCGGCAATCATCATGCTCTGGCCCGAGCCCAGTTCGACCGTGGTCTCGGTGCGGCGGGTCACCAGCGACGGCACGTTGAAGCCGTTGAGGTTGATCGACCCTTGCGTCGACAGTTCCGAAACTTCCGGACGCACGCGCATCGAGATGCGGCCGTTGGCAAGCACGGTCGGCGTGTAGGCGAGGCTGACACCGTATTTCTTGTACTCGATGGAGGTCGAACCCAGGCCCTGGCTGAGCGGGATCGGGAATTCGCCACCGGCGAGGAATTCCGCCGTTTCGCCCGACAGGGCGGTCAGGTTCGGCTGCGACAGCGTGGTCACGAGGCCCTGCGTTTCGGCCAGGTCGAGCGCGCCGATGATGTCGAGGCCGAGAAGGCGACCGGCAAAGCCCAGCGTGTTGCCGAGGTCGGTAGCGCCGACGGACGGCCCGGTGATCTTGGCGAGTTCACCGGTCGTCGGGTCGATGCCTGCCGTGCTGGCGGTAACGCCAACACCAAGCGGGGCACCATAGAAGAAACCTTCCTCGTTCTGCAGGAAGCTTCCCTTGCCGACACCGAACTGGAAGCCGTCGGTAAAGTCTGCCGTGGCGAGGTTCACGCCGATGGCCTTGACGACCGAACGGCTGACTTCGGCGATGCGGACCTGCAGATTGACCTGCAGCGGCGTCGCCATGCGCAGGCGGCTGATGACGTTCGTGTCTTCGCCGACATAGGCTTCGACCAGCGCCTGGGCATCGGCGGCATCTTCCGGAGCGGCAACGGTGCCGGTCAGGAGGATCGTGTTGGTGCCCATCGTCGCGACATTGACCTTGGCCTGCGGCATCGCCAGCGCCAGCATCTGGTCGATGCTGCCGATGTTCGAGCCGACGCGGATGGTGCTGGCCCAGATGATGTCGCCCGCTGCATTGCTGGCGTAGACGGTGGTTTCACCGCCCGACTTGCCGAACAGGTACAGCTGGCGCTGCGACTTGATCTGCACATCGGCGATGGAATCGTTGGCGATGAAGACATCGGCCATGGTTCCCGGCACGTTGACGAGTTCACCCGAACCGATCGAAAGGACGATCTCGGTGTTCGGCTTGACGACCGACTGCGCGGTGGCAGTGGTTGCCGGGACTGCTGCGAGCGGCACGAGGGCCATGCTGGCGAGCAGGAGCTTGGTGGTAAGACGACGTTTCATGGAATTGCCCCCTGAATGGCTTCCTGTCTGTTCTAAAATCAACGCAAGGTGCTCAGGCCGACCGGAGCGGTCTTGCCAGCCTTGCTCACGCCGCCTGCGACAGCCGCATTGTAGCGACCGACCGGACCGGCGTTCACGGCCTGCGAGTTGCGTCCACGGGTCACGATGACCGTCGGACCCTTGCGAACGGGTGCAGCTTCACCGCTACCGCCGCCACTGCTGGCTGCCTGGCGACCCTGTGCGGGGGCCGAGCTGCGCTGGAAGCGCGAGACGTCGCCGCCGGTGACATAGGTGCTCTTGCCATCGTCGGGACGACCGGCGACTTCGCGGATGAGCGCTTCTTCTTCTTCGGGCGTGGCGCCTTCGGGGATCACGAGGTCACCCGATGCGATGGCCTTGTCGAGTTCGCCCTGGCTGTCGGCCAGCGGGCGCAGCGCGAGGCTGAGCGTGCCGAGGGTCTGCGCAACGGCCACCTTTTCGGCAATCGTCGGCGTCACTTCGAGGGTAACGGTGCGGAAAGCGCGGACCACGGTGCGGCCGTCCTTCTTGCTCTGCGTGGTCGACTGGTCGGTCGCAAGGACGCGAAGGTTACGAAGGATGGTTTCCGACGCTTTGAGCGAGGGGCCGTCTTCGCCCTTGACCGACTGGGTCAGGACCATGTCGACCCGGTCACCCGGGAAAACGAAGCCTGCCACACCGGCCTTGGCGTCCACCGGAACGGTGATGGCGCGCATGCCGGGGGTGAGGGCTGCTGCGAGGAAGCCGCGGTCGCCGGGGCTCACGAGCGAGCCCTGGGTCACCGGTTCGCCGGCGGTCACATTGTGACGCACCACCGTGCCGATGAGCTTGGTCACGTCGGCCTCGCCGTCGAGGAAGTAGGCATCCTGGACCAGCTCTTCGGGCCACAGCTGGAAGCCGATGGCGTCTGCCGTGATGATGGTCCCTGCCGGCAGCGCACGCTGCGCGACGAGGATCTTGGGTCCCTGTGCTTCGACCACCGCAGCGGCCTCTGCCTGCGGAGCGGCTGCTCCTGCGAACATGCTGCGGGCGATAAGTGCGGTACCGATCGCAACGACCAGTGCGCCAACCAGCAGAACAAGCTTCTTCCTATCCATGGCTATTAAGCCCCCTCGTATGGCCCGCTTGGATTCGTGTGCGGGCAGCTATGGTTTCCATCTGTAAGTGGCGATTGGTTAAAATCGGGTTTCAGCCGACCGGATTGCCCGACATTCCTGCCGCGAGCCCGCCTGCAACTATCCACAGGCCCGCCATCGAGATGGCGAGGCCGTAGGGGACGCGCGGCTGGTGCTCGTGCCGGCGGATGATGCGAATAGAGGCGAGCGTGACGACCGCCAGGATGGCAATCGGCAGCATCGCGAGCAGAATCGACATGGCCGGATTCGAACCCAGCGAATCGATCAGCGGCTGCGGAATGGCCAGTTTCGGACCGCCGAGCACGGCGCTGGCAAAATTGGCGGCAACGAGCGTGCAGGCGATGAGCAAGGTGGTGTCGCGCACCGGCTTGGCGCCGACGACGCGCGAATGGGCGACACCCCAGATGCCCATGGCCAGCGTCAGCACCCAGCCGAGCATGGCCATGATGAGCACGAGGCCGATGAAGTTGCTCGGCGGGAACCACAGCGCGAGCGCGGTCAGCAGTTTCACGTCGCCGCCGCCCATCTGGCGGATGGCGAAGAACAGGGCGCACACGGCAAGGGTGATGGCGGCGATGCCCAGCTGGTATCCCACGCCCGGCCACAGCGACAGGCCGCTGGTCCACCAGTACAGCGGCGCGCCCGCGGCAATCGCAATGTTCAGCTTGTTGGCGATGGTGCGGCTCTTCAGATCGGTGAAGGCGGCAACCAGCAGCGCCATTGCCAAGGCGCCGAGGAGCACATAGTTGAGAATCTGTTGGTCCATGACCTGCCCTGCGAATATCTAATGGGCAGGAGAGCTACAGAAACATGCTTACCAAAGAGTAACCATGGCCCGGAATTCGCAACGGAGGTTCCCATTCCCGAAACGACCATGACCCGCAGCGGCGACTCCATCGACCGCAGGACAATTCCTGCGCATGCCGCGGAAAGCCGCTGGCAGGCGGCTGATGGACACGAGTTGCGCCGTATCGACTGGCCGGGTGCGGGCGAGTACGGGGGCGGGGGCAAGCGCGGCTCGCTGCTGTTCCTCCCCGGGCGCGGCGATTTCTACGAAAAATATCTCGAAAGCCTGGAAGAATGGCATCGCGCGGGCTGGAAAGTGACCGCTGCCGACTGGCGCGGGCAGGCAGGCTCGGGGCGGTTGGGCGACGATGCGCTGACCGGCCATGTCGATGATTTCGACACATGGGTCGCCGACCTCGAACACTTCTGGACCGCCTGGAAGGCAGAATCTCCGGGGCCGCATGTCCTCGTCGCGCACTCGATGGGCGGCCATATCGTCACGCGCGCACTGATCGACGGGGCGGTCGATCCGGATGCCATGGTGCTATCGGCACCGATGCTCGGCATGGCGGGGCCGCCGCTGCCGCTCGCGGTGCTCCATTCGGTCGCGCGCGTGATGGCGCGCATCGGTTCGCCCAAGCGCCCCGCATGGAAGTGGAGCGAGAAGCCGGGCGAAATGCCCTCGCGCCGCCGCGACCTGCTGACGCATGACGATGCCCGCTACGAGGACGAACTCTACTGGCGCGAAAAGCGGCCCGAACTTGCCATGGGTCCGGGCAGCTGGGGCTGGGTGGAGCGCGCCTATGCCTCGACCCGCGAACTCGAAGCGCCGGGCGTGATGGAAAAGGTGTCCACTCCCGTCCTCGTCGTATCCACCTCGAACGACAAGCTGGTCAGGCATGATGCTGCGGCGCGGGCCGCACAGCGCTTTCCCAAGGGGGAATTGGCCGAATTCGGCGAGGAGGCGCACCATGAAATCCTGCGCGAGGTGCCCGAAGTGCGGGACCGGGCGATGGGCGCGATTGCCGACTTCCTCGACCGGGTAGCTCCGCCGCAACCGTGACCTTTTTCGATTTCGCCCTTGTCGGAGCCGGGATTGCCGGAGCCAGCCTTGCTGCCGAACTGGCCGAGGGCGGCGCGCGCGTGCTGCTGCTCGAGGCCGAGGACCGGCCCGGCTACCACGCCACCGGACGTTCGGCGGCGTTCTGGGAGGAATGTTATGGCGGCCCCGAACTTGTCCCGCTGACGCTCGCCTCGGGCGATTACCTGCGCGACAACGGCTTCCTCACCCGGCGCGGCGCGCTCTACATCGGGCGCGACGAGGATGCGGGCGAACTCGATGCCTTCATGGAGCGCTTCGGCAAGACCGGCGCGACCATCGAAAGGCTCGGCAGGGAAGGGCTCGAGACACGTATCGAGAGCTTGCGCGAAGCATGGACCGGAGCGGTCTGGGAGCCGGCCTGCGCGGATATCGATGTGGCGGGGCTCCACGCGCATTATCTCTCTCGTGCACGCAGGGCAGGGGTCGTCCTCGAATGCCGCGCACGTGTTTCGCGTGTCGCGAAGTCGGAAGGCGTGTGGAGCATCGGATGCGAGGATGAACGTGGTTTTGCTGCCGCAAATCTCGTAAACGCTGCCGGTGCATGGGCCGACACAGTCGCGCAAATGGCCGGAGCCCGCGCGCTCGGCATCCAGCCCTTGCTGCGCACCGTCGCCCAGTTGCGGACCAGCCCCGCGCCCGACCCCGACCAGCCGCTCGTGCTCGATATCGGGGGGACTTTCTACTTCAAGCCCGAAGCGGGTCGCTTGTGGCTCAGCCCGCATGACGAGCAGCCTAGCGCGCCGTGCGATGCCGCGCCCGAGGAACTGACCGTGGCCGAGGCCATCGACCGGCTCGAAAAGGTCGTCGACTGGAAGGTCGAGGCGGTCGAGCGCCGCTGGGCGGGCCTGCGCAGCTTCGCGCCAGACCGCCTGCCGGTCTATGGCCGGGACCCGAGGGTCGAAGGTTTTGCCTGGTTTGCCGGGCAGGGCGGCTACGGCATCCAGACCTCTCCGGCCGCCGCGCGCCTTGCCGCGCAATTGCTGCTTGGGCTGGACCGCGACGACATGACGCGGGGGCTCGATGCTGCGCTTTATGACCCGGCACGCTTCGACTAGCCAAGCGCGTTTCGTTTGATAGGGTGGCGCTTCGCAAGAACTACCAACCATCAACGGGAGAACATCGATGGGTCACCATTTCGAAATCTACAAGGACAAGGCCGGCGAGTTTCGCGTGCGCTTCAAGTACAATTCGGAAATCATGTTCTCGACCGAAGGCTACAGCTCGAAGGAAAGCGCCAAGAACGCCATCGCGTCGATCAAGAAGAACGGCCCCGGCGCGGAAACCGTCGACAATTCGTAACGCCTAGCAATCACCGCCAGCGGCGATGGCCTCGGCCGCGTCGCTGGCGAGCTGGTCCACCCGCTCGTTTTCCGCGTGGCCGGAGTGGCCCTTCACCCAGTGCCAGGTTACCTGGTGCTTGCCGCGCAGGGCATCGAGCTCGCGCCACAGGTCTTCATTGATCACCGGCTTCTTGGCCGAGTTTTTCCAGCCCTTCTTTTTCCAACCGTGGATCCACTTGGTGATCCCATCGATCACGTATTTGCTGTCGGTGTGGAGCAGGACTTCGCACGGTTCGCGCAGCGCTTCCAATGCGCGGATGGCGGCGGTCATTTCCATCCGGTTGTTGGTCGTCTCGACCTCGGCGCCGGACATTTCCTTCTCATGCGGGCCCATGCGCAGCAGCACGCCCCAGCCGCCCGGGCCGGGATTGCCCTTGCAGGCACCATCGGTGAAAATCTCGACTGTCTTCATCGCGCGCGTCTCTAGCGCCTGCTTGCGTTCAGGCAAATGCCGCAGCGCCTTGATCACGGTAGAAATCCCACCGGCGGACGAAATCCATCGGGTCCTTGCGCAGGACATGGGCATCGGCGGGCGTGTCGAGCCAGTCCTCCGCACGGCTGGCAACGAAGCGCAGGCAGGCACCTTCGGCCAGTAAGGGCAGCGCCTCGCGTTCGGAAGGTTCCAGCGGGCGGATGTTCTCGTACCCTTCGACCAGTGCCTTGCCGACCGCTGCATCGAACAACTCGCCGGTCTTGTCGAAGCACCAGGCCGCATGGGTCACGGCGAGGTCGTAAGCCATCATGTCGTGCGCCGCGAAATAGAAGTCTATCATCCCCGAAACCTCGTCGCCCAGCATCAGGACGTTGTCGGGGAAGAGGTCGGAATGGATGATGGAGTGGGGCAGGTCGTCCGGCCATTGCTCGACCAAACGATGCGCCCTCTCTGCGATTTCGGGTAAGGCCGCATCGATGGAGCGCAAGGCATCCATCCCGCACTTGTCGAGGATGCGCGACGTGTCCTTCGGCGCGAGGTCATTCTCGCGCTGCGGCATGAAATCTTTCGCCGCGAGATGCACACGCGCCAGCGCTGCACCGACCGCGCGAGCTTGCGCAGGTGTCGGCTCGTTCGGTGATACACCCGGCAGGAACTCGATAAGCGCTACCGCCTTGCCATCGACCTCCCTCAGCGCTTCGCCCGAACGGTCGTGAATGGTCGCCGGGACCGCGCAGCCTGCCGCTGCCAGATGGTCGAGCAGGCCGAGGAAGAAGGGCAGCTGCGCAATATCGATGCGCCGCTCGTACATGGTGAGGATGAACCGCCCGCCGGTCGTCTCCACCAGCCAGTTCGAATTGGACACACCCTCGGCGATACCCTTGGCCGAGACCAGTTCGCCGACGTCATACTCGGCAATCAGCCGCGCGAGTTCTTCCGCGCCGAGATGGGTGTAGACCGCCACCTGTTCGGCCAATTATTCCGTGAGCTGGCGGGGCAGTTTGAAAATCATGTTTTCTTCTGCCGACACGACCGGGTTTTCCTCGACCAGCCGCCACTCGGACAAGCGGTCGACCACTTCGCGCACCAGCTTTTCGGGCGCCGAAGCACCCGCCGTGAGGCCGAGTGTCCCCACGCCTTCGAGCCATTCAGGCTGGATTTCATCGGCGCGCTGGATGAGCTTCGCATCGGTACCCAGCCGCTCTGCCACTTCGACGAGCCGCAGCGAGTTGGAGGAATTGGGTGCACCGATGACCAGCACGAGGTCGCTCGACGGGCCGATGATTTTTACCGCCGCCTGCCGGTTGCTGGTGGCGTAGCAAATGTCCTCCGCCTTGGGCGCGACGATTTGCGGGAAGCGCGCTTCCAATGCCTCGATAATCTCGTGCGTGTCGTCGACCGAAAGCGTGGTCTGGCTGAGATAAGAAAGGTTGTCATCGCTGGTGAAGGGCAGGGTGGCTACATCCTCGACCGTTTCGACCAGCGTTATCTGGCCCTCGGGCACCTGCCCCATCGTCCCGATGACTTCGGGATGGCCCGCGTGACCGATGAAGAGGATGTGCTGGCCCTTTTCGATCTGCCGTTCGGCCTGGCGGTGGACCTTGCTCACCAGTGGGCAGGTCGCATCGACATAGAGCAGCTTGCGGCGGTCGGCTTCGGCAGGCACCGATTTGGGCACGCCATGCGCGGAAAAGACCACGGGCACATCGTCGGGCACTTCGTCCAGTTCCTCGACGAAAATCGCGCCCTTGGCCTTCAGGCTGTCGACCACATAGCGGTTATGGACGATTTCGTGCCGCACATAGACCGGCGCGCCATATTTCTCGAGCGCGCGCTCGACGATTTCGATGGCACGGTCGACACCGGCGCAAAAACCGCGCGGCGCGGCAATCAGCAGCTTTAACGGCAGGCGCGGGTCGGCATTGCCGCTATTTTCATTCGGGGATTGAAAGGGAGCGTTCATACCCGCCCCCCTAGCGCTTTGCATCGCGCCAAGCTAGGGGACGCGTCGCCCATGGCTTGCCATGCATACGAACACTTGAGGAATGCCGCCGATATGAACACTCGCAATCGCCTCCTGACCGCCCTTGGACTGGGTCTTGCGCTGGCAGGATGCAAGTCGTCAGGTGAACTGGTGGTTGACGCCGGCGGCGCGGGTATCACCGCGCTGCGCACGACCTGCCCGGCAGTCGGCATTCCCGATTACACCGGCGACGTGACGCTGTTCCGCAGCGAAACTTCCAAGACGCTCGCCGACCTCGATGTGACTGCGGCGATGACCGACCTCACCTCGACCTGCAATGAAGATGTCGAGCGCGTCTACACCGAGGCTACCTTCAATGTCGTCGCCCGCCGCACCGATGTGCGCGGCGCACGCAGCGTGCAGCTTCCTTACTTCACCACTGTCCTTCGCGGCGGAAGTGCCGTCGTTTCCAAGCGCGTCGGCACGGTCACGCTGAACTTCGCCGATGGTGCGGAGCGCGCAGTGGCGACAGGCAAGGCGGGTGCCTATGTTGATCGCGCCGAAGCCACGCTTCCTGCCGACATTCGCGAGAAAATCACCCGCAAGCGCAAGCCGGGCGACCCCGATGCCGCGCTCGACCCGCTGGCCGATCCCGAAGTGCGCGCCGCAGTCCAGCGCGCCAGCTTCGAGATGCTCGTCGGGTTCCAGCTGACGCAGGACCAGCTCAAGTACAACGCCACGCGTTAATCTGTGTTCGCCATCCAGATGATGGAGGTGCGAAAATCGGGCTGTCGAATGACCGGGAGCGCAGCGGGCATCTAGCCCGTGAGCACCGGAAGCGTTCGGAGGCGCGATTTGCAGCCCTCCAGCGCTGGATGGCATCTTGCGATTTCGCGCCAATCGTCTAGGCGCGCGTGCATGTCCGACATCCAGACCCTGCACGCCGGTTTCGCGGCGAAAATCGACGCCGTTCTCAACGCCCTCGAGATGGAAGGCCACCTTCCGCCCGAGACCAACCGCGCAAACGTAACTGTCGAGCCGCCGCGCGACCCTTCGCATGGCGACCTTGCGACCAATGCCGCCATGGTGCTGGCCAAGCAGGCCAAGACCAATCCTCGCGCCCTTGCCGAACTGATTGTCGAGCACCTGCAACGCGAGCCCGATATCACCGAGGCGAGTATTGCCGGCCCCGGTTTCATCAACCTTCGCCTGTCCGAACAGGCATGGCTGCGCGAGCTGAAAGCCATCGCCGCGCTGGGCGAGGACTATGGTCGCTCGCAAGTCGGCGGCGGCAAGGTCGTAAACGTCGAATATGTCTCGGCCAATCCGACGGGGCCGATGCACATGGGGCATTGCCGCGGCGCGGTGGTGGGTGATGCGCTGGCAGGATTGCTCGAATTTTCCGGCCACAAGGTCACGCGCGAATATTACGTCAACGATGCGGGCGGGCAGGTCGACGTTCTCGCCCGTTCGGCGCACCTGCGCTACCGCGAGGCGCTGGGCGAAGATATCGGCGCCATTCCCGAAGGCCTCTATCCGGGCGATTACCTCATTCCCGTCGGCAAGAAGCTCGCGCAGGAATTCGGCGATGCCTACAAACACGCGCCTGAAAGCGAATGGCTCGCCCAGTTCCGCGAGCGCGCCGTCGCCGCGATGATGGACATGATTCGCGAGGACCTCTCGCTGCTCGGCATTCATCACGACCTGTTTTCTTCCGAGGCGAAGCTGCAGGCCGCCGGCAAGCCCGAAGAGGCCGAGGCGTGGCTGCGCGAGCATGGTTTCGTCTATGATGGCGTGCTCGAAGCGCCCAAGGGCAAGGCTCCTCCCGAGGACTGGGAGCCGGTCGAACTGCCGCTGTTCCGCTCGACCGAATTCGGCGACGACCAAGACCGCCCCATCAAGAAGTCGAACGGCGCGTGGACCTATTTCGGCGCCGACCTCGCTTATCATTTCCAGAAGGCCGAAAGCGCCGATGCGCTCATCGATATCTGGGGCGCGGACCACGCGGGTACGGTCAAGCGCATCAAGGCCGCCGTCGCCGCCCTGACCAAGGGCGCAGGCCGCGATGTGCCTTTCGACGTCAAGCTGGTGCAGATGGTCAACCTCGTCCGCAATGGCGAGCCGGTGAAGATGTCCAAGCGCGCGGGCACCTTCGTGACGCTGGCCGATGTAGTGAAGGAAGTGGGCAAGGACGTGGTGCGGTTCACCATGCTCACCCGCAAGCCCGAAGCGCAGATGGAATTCGACTTCGCCAAGGTCGTCGAGGCCAGCAAGGACAACCCGGTCTTCTACCTGCAATATGCGCACGCCCGCATCCGCTCTACGCTGCGCAAGGCAGGTGTCGAGCCAAGCGATGCGCATCTGGACCGCCTCGGCGCGGACGAACTGGTGCTGGTGCGCGAAGCGGCGCAATTCCCGCGCGTGGTCGAAGCCGCCGCCAAGGCGCGCGAGCCGCATCGCATCGCCTTTTTCCTCGGCGATCTGGCCGCTGCCTTCCACAGTTTCTGGAATGCGGGTAACGATGACCCGGCAAAGCGGATTATCCAGGAGGATGATGCCGAGCTGACCGCCGCACGCCTGTTCGTGGCGGCGCAGGTCGGGCAAGTAATCCGCAACGGTCTCGGCATATTGGGTGTCGAGGCGGTGGAGGAGATGTAAACGAATGGCGCGTCCGCCCTACGAACACGACGAGGACTGGGATACGGCCGAGCTCGAGCTCATGGAGAGCGACGAGCGGCTGCCGTGGCTCGATGCCGAGGATGATGAAGAGCGCGAGGCGGGTTTCGCCACCTCACGGCTGGTCATGCTGGGCGTGCTGTCGCTGGTCGTCGTGGGTGCTCTGGTGGCGGTCGCGTGGTTCGCAATGGGCGCAACGAGCGACGAGCCTCCTGCCGACGGCAGCCTCGTCGAGGCGCCGGAGGGCCCCTACAAGACCAAGCCCGAGGATCCGGGCGGCAAGGTTCATGCCGGAACGGGCGACACCAGCTTTGCAGTGGGCGAGGGGCAGACCCGCGTCGGCAAGCTCGCGGACAAGACCCCCACACCCACCCCGACCCCCGAACCGAGCGACGAGCCTGCCGGTCCGTCGCTCGCCACCACGCTCAACGAAGGCCCGCGCGCCAGCGAACCGCCCAAGGGCACGCTGGTGCAGGTCGGTGCCTATCCCAGCCGCGGCGATGCGCAGGAGGCATGGGGCCGGCTGATGCGCCAGACGACCTCGCTCAACGGCGTGCGTCACCGCGTGGTCGAGGCCCAGGTCGACATCGGCACGGTTTACCGCCTGCAGGCAGTCACCGGCGGCAATGCCGAGGCGCGCGCGCTGTGCGGACGGCTGAAGGACGACGGGCTGGCCTGTTTCGTCAAATAATGGCCGTTTTGGACTCGTCTCGGCGTAATTTCCACACCTGACGACTCCGCCTCGCTTGGCAATCGCCAAGAAAAGTCGCAGCTTCGCCTCCATGACGCCCGCAATTTTCGGCATTTCTGGCCCAAGTCTGACAGCCGACGAACGCGCCTTCTTCAAGGAGGCCGACCCCGCGGGCTACATCCTGTTTGCGCGCAATTGCGAAACCCGCGACCAGATGCGCGCGCTGACCGATGATTTGCGAAGCATCCACGGGCGCGATCGGCTGATTGTCTCGATCGACCAGGAAGGCGGGCGCGTTGCCCGCATGAAGCCGCCCGAATGGCCGAAGTACCCGGCGGGCGAGGCCTTCGCCAAGCTCTACGACATCGCCCCTGCCTCGGCCATCGAGGCGGCGCGGGTGAATGCCGAGGCGATGGCGCGCGAACTGGCGCTGGTGGGCGTGAGCGTGGACTATCACGCGCCCTTCGACGTGCGCCGCCCCGAAACCGACGACGTCATCGGCGACCGCGCCTTGGGCAGCGAGCCGATGCAGGTGGCCGCACTGGGCCGCGCCGTGCTCGATGGCATGGCGCGCGTAGGCGTGGTCGGCTGCCTCAAGCACATGCCGGGGCACGGCAGAGCCACGGCGGACAGCCACAAGGAATTGCCCCTCGTCACGGCAAGCGAGGAAGAGCTCGAAACCGATATCGAGCCCTTCCGCACGCTGTCCTCCCACCCGCTCGGCATGAGCGCGCATATCGTGTTCTCGGCATGGGATGCGGACAATCCCGCAACGCTGTCGAAGAAGGTCATCGACGACATCATTCGCGGCAAGATTGGCTTCGATGGCCTGCTGCTGTCGGACGATATCGACATGCAGGCGCTCGACGGCACTATCCCTGACCGCGGCGCAGCGGCGCTGGCGGCGGGGTGCGACATCATTCTCAACTGCTGGGCGAAAATGGACGACCAGCAGGAAATCGCCAACCGCTTCCCGGACCTGTCCGAAGCGAGCAAAGCCCGCCTCGACCGCGTGCATGATGCCATGGGCGAGGCTCCCGAAGGCGTCGACACCGCCGAACTCCTCGCCAAGCGCGATGCGCTGCTGGCCATCGCCGAGGCCGCTGCATGAGCGACGGCGTGCTCTTCACCGACCCGCCGCAGGAGGAGTCGGAAGACTGGGACGGCATCGCTGCCGAAGCCACGGTCGATAGCGATGCGCTGTATCTCGAACTCGACGGTTGGGAAGGTCCGCTCGACCTCCTGCTCGACCTCGCGCGCCGCCAGAAGGTCGATTTACGCGAAATTTCCATCCTCGCGCTGGTCGAACAATATCTCGATTATATCGAGCAGGCCGAGGCGCTGAAGCTCGAACTGGCCGCCGATTACCTCGTGATGGCGGCGTGGCTGGCCTATCTCAAATCAGCCATGCTCCTGCCGAAGGAAGAGCAGGAAGACCCGTCGCCGGAAGAGCTGGCGCTCAAGCTGCAACTGCGCCTCCAGCGTCTCGGCGCGATGCGCGAGGCGGCAGGTCGGCTGATGGGCGGCGACCGTATCGGGCGCGACGTGTTCCTGCGTGGCAGCCCCGAAGGTCTCGACATCGTCCGCAAGACCAACTGGCAATGCGACCAGTTCGCGCTCATCGAGGCCTATGGCAGGGTCAAGGCGCGCACCGCGCCAGCCGTCCACATGGTCCGCGAGCGGCCGGTGATGACACTGGAATCGGCGCTCGACCGCGTGTCCAACATGCTCGGTGTGACGCTCGAATGGATGGAATTGCGCGACTTCCTGCCGCCGCATGCCGAGCCGCGCCTGCGCAAATCGGCGCTGGCTTCCAGCTTCGTCGCGGCGCTGGAACTGGCGCGGTTGGGCAAGGCCGAAATTGCGCAGGACGAAGTCTTCGGCCCGATGAAGCTGAGGCGGGTAGCGTGAACCAGTTGGAGCGCGCGGTCGAAGCAGCGCTCTTCGCGGCCGAGGAGCCGATGAGCGTCGATGCGCTGGCGGGTTTCCTTGGCGATGCGGAAAAGCCCGATGTGCGCAGTGCCCTCAAAGCCCTCGCCGAAACCTATCAAAAGCGCGGCATCCACCTCGTCGAGCGCGGCAAGCGCTGGCACTTCGAGACCGCGCCCGACCTTGCCCACCTCTTGCGCAAGGAGCGCGAGCAGGTCCGCCGTTTGAGCCGTGCTGCGACTGAGGTGCTCGCCATCATCGCCTATCACGAGCCGGTCAGCCGCGCCGAAATCGAATCGATCCGCGGCGTGCAGACCAGTGGCGGCACGCTAGACGTGCTGATGGAGGCGGGCTGGGTGAAGATTGCCGGTCGCCGCGAAGTGCCCGGCCGCCCGACCATCTACGCCACCACGCCCGAATTCCTCGACCATTTCGGCCTCACCAGCCGCCGCGACCTGCCGGGCATTGCCGAACTGAAAGCCACCGGCCTGCTCGACCCCGTCGACGATGCCTATGACGATTTGATGGGCGAGGGCGAGGAAGAGGGGCCGCAGGAGGCTCCCGAAACGGAAGAAGACGCCACCGACGCAGCCTGACTGGCTTTCGTGTGCGGCAACGCCTATATTGGCGACAACACCCTATGTTTTGAAGGTAAATCCCATGTCACTCGGCCCCTGGCAGCTCATCATCATCGCCATCGTCATCCTCGTCCTGTTCGGGCGCGGCCGCATTTCGGAAATGATGGGCGATTTCGGCAAGGGTATCAAAAGCTTCAAGAAGGGCATGAACGAAGACGATGCCGAACCTTCGAAGCAGATTTCGCACGAGGCCAAGCCTGCCGATCAGGGCCTCACGGAAGAGCAGGTCAAGACGCCTTCCGAACCCAAGTAAGCTCACCTGAGGGCGGGTTAAGCCATGTTCGATATCGGCGCGGCCGAACTGCTGGTGGTCGTCGTGGTGGCGATACTCGTCATCGGGCCAAAGGACATGCCCGCCGCGATGCGCGCCGCGGGGCGCTGGATCGGCAAGCTGCGCCGCATGTCCGCCCATTTCCGCTCGGGCATCGACGAGATGGTCCGGCAGGCCGAAATCGAGGAAATGGAAGAAAAGTGGTCGCAGCGTAACAAGGAAATCATGGCGAAATACCCCACCGGCGACGAGCCGGAAGGCGGTGCGCCGGAGGAAATTCCTACGCCGCAGATGGAGCCGCTTGCCTCTGCCGGTGAAGTCGCCGACCCCGATGCTGCCGCCGAAGCTGCGATAGCGCGGGCTGCCCCGAAAAAGGCTCCCGAACATGGCGGAGAGGCGAAACCCGCCCCGCCACCGAAGATCGACGAGCCGGGCCTTCCTTTCGGCGATCCGGAAAAGGGCGCGTAACATGGCGTTCGAAGTGAAGGATATCGACGACACGCAGGCTCCGCTGCTCGACCATCTCATCGAGCTGCGCAGCCGCCTCGTGCGCTGCGTGGCGGCGCTGGTATTGGCTTTCGGCGTCTGCCTCTATTTCGCCGACCGGATCCTCGGCTTCCTCATCCAGCCGCTGAAGAAAGCCTTTCCAGACGGGCAGGGCCAGCTAATTTTCACCAAGCTTTACGAGGTGTTCTTCGTCGAGCTGAAAGTGGCGCTCTTCGCCGGTTTCTGCATCGCTTTTCCCTATATCGCCAACCAGCTCTGGGCCTTCGTCGCGCCGGGGCTTTACGCGAAGGAAAAGAAGGCCTTCCTGCCCTTCCTCGTGGCGACGCCCTTCCTGTTCCTCGCGGGCGCCAGCCTTGCCTATTACGTGGTCATGCCGACCGCTTTCGAGTGGTTTCTCGGCTTCGAGGGTAGCGCGGGCGGGCTGGAAATACAGGCGCTGCCGACTGCGAACGAATATCTCGGCCTCGTCATGCAGTTCATCCTCGCTTTCGGGATGAGCTTCCTGCTGCCGGTTCTGCTGTTGCTGCTGCATCGCGCAGGCATCGTGACGCGCGCGCAACTGGTCGGCGCGCGGCGTTATGTCATCGTGCTGGTGGTGGCGCTGGCCGCCGTCATCACGCCGCCCGACCCTGGCTCACAGCTCCTGCTGGCCGTGCCGCTGTTGTTGCTATTCGAAGGCTCACTCGTCCTCATGCGTTTGTTCGACAAGCGCGATGCGAAAGCGAAGGACGAAGCTACAAGCGAGCCTGAAGCCTCTTAATCCGCGTCGTAGACCTTCTGCCCGCCGACCCAGGTTTCATGGACCCTGGTGGCGCGGATTTCGTCGGGCGTGGCCATCAGCGGGTCGACATCGACCAGCACGAAGTCGGCGCGCTCGCCCGGTATCAGGCGTCCGAAGCGCCCTTCCGCGAAACCCGCAAATGCCGCTTCCGAAGTGAAGCCTGCCAGCGCCTGCTCGCGGTTCACGCGCTCTTGCGGGCGCCAGCCGCCGAAGGGTTCGCCTGCCGCATTGCTGCGGGTGATGGAGGCAGCGAGACCGGCGAAGGGATCGGCCGATTCCACCGGGGCGTCCGAGCCGAAGGCCAGCCGCCCGCCCATCTCGAGGATGGTGTTCCAGGCATAGGCACCGCCGAGCCGGTCGGGGCCGAGGCGGGCTTCGGCCATGAACATGTCGCTGGTCTGGTGGACCGGCTGCATGCTCGAGATGATGCCATGCTCGGCCAGCTTGGGCAGGTCGGCCGGGTCGACAATCTGCACATGCTCGATGCGCCAGCGGCGGTCGCCGTCGAAGCTTTCCGCGATTTCGCCGATGGCGTTCAGCGCCTCGGCATTGGCGGCGGTGCCGATGGCGTGGATGGCGGGCTGGAAGCCGCCCTGCGCCGCGCGGACGAGGATGTTGCGAAGCGCGGCGGGCGGGGTCAGCGGCAGGCCCGTGTTGTGCGGGTCGTCGGCATAAGGCTCCTTCAGCCACGCCCCGCGGCTGCCCAGCGCGCCGTCGAGATAGAGCTTCACGCCGTTCATGCGCAGCTTGTCGTCATAAAGCCACGGGGAGGGGCCGCTGCCGCCGAGCAGCACCATCTGGTCGGGCCCTGCGGCATAGGACATGATGCGCAGGGTCAGCGTGCCATTGTCGCCCGCGCGGCGGAAAGACTGCCAGTCCTCGATGGTGGTGCCCATGTCGGCCATGGCGGTGATGCCTTGCGCGTGGAGGACCTTCTGCGCCTCGGCCAGCGCGAGGTCGCGCTCTACCGGACGCGGGGCGGGGACGACCTTCTCGACGAGGCCCATCGCCATGTCGACGAAGACGCCAGAAGGGGTTTTCCCGTCGGCCAGCTTCTCGATGCGGCCACCAGCAGGGGACACGGTCTTGGCATCGATACCGGCAGCCCTCAGCGCGAGGCTGTTGCCCCAGCCGGCATGGCCGTCGACACGGTTGAGCCAGACAGGACGGTCGGACACCACGCTGTCGAGTTCCGCTGCGGTCGGGAAGCGGCCAAGGCCCCATTTCTCCTGGTTCCAGCCGCGTCCGAGAATCCACGGGCGCGCCTCGTTCTCTGCCGCGAAAACGCGAATGGCTTCGAGCGCCTCTTCGAGCGAATTGGTGCCCGAGAGATCCAGCGTCATCGCGTTGAAGCCGACGCTGCTCACATGGCCATGCGCATCGATGAAGCCTGGCAGCATGACCTTGCCGCCGGCATCTTCGAGATAGTCGGTCCGCGGGCGCTCCTGTCCGCGCTCGATGAGCTGCGCGACCTTGCCATCATCGTCGATGACCAGCGCCTCGAAGCGCTTCACCTTGCCATCGGCATCGATGGTGATGCCGCTGACATTGTCGACCAGCACATCGGCATGGGCGGGCATGGCGATCGCGCTGGCGAGGAGGACGGCGACGAGTTTGAGCTTCATGGACTTTCTGGACCCCGATTGAATCAATTGTGCAGGCGATAAGGCATAGCTTGGCTTGCGCAAACCCTTATCCCGATTGCGTGAGCGCGGCGCGCGGCCTAGGGGCGGAGGTATGACACAGGCATCATCCCTGCGCGCCGAGCAGAGCGCGACCGAGCTCCTCACCCTCGAAGATGTGCGCGCAGCGGCGGCGCGCATCGATGGCGCAGTGGTCAAGACGCCGATGATGCACTCGATTACGCTGTCGGAAATTACCGGCGCCGAAATCTGGCTCAAGTTCGAGAACCACCAGTTCACCGCGGCCTACAAGGAACGCGGCGCATTGAATGCACTGCTCCAGCTGACCGAGGAACAGCGGGCCAAGGGTGTGATTGCCGCCTCGGCTGGCAACCATTCGCAGGGCCTCTCCTACCACGGCCGTCGCCTTGGCGTGCCGGTGACCATCGTCATGCCCTCGACCACGCCCAGCGTGAAGGTGATGCAGACCGAAAGCGTAGGCGGCAATGTCGAGCTGGTCGGCGAGACCTTCGACGAGGCCTATGCCCATGCGCGCACGCTCGAAAAGGAGCGCGGCCTCACCTTCGTCCATCCTTTCGATGACCCGCAGGTCGCGGCGGGGCAGGGGACGGTCGCGCTCGAAATGCTCGAGCTGAAGGATGATTTCGACTGCCTGGTCGTGCCCATCGGCGGCGGCGGATTGATGAGCGGCATGGCGACCGTCGCCAAGACGCTCAATCCCGACATCCAGATGGTCGGCGTGCAGGCGAAACTATATCCCTCAATGTATTCGGCCGTCACTGGCGACGAGCTACCTTGCGGCGGCGATACGCTGGCGGAAGGCATCGCGGTGAAGGAGCCGGGTGCCTTCACCCGCCAGATTATCTCCGAACTGGTCGATGAAGTGCTGCTGGTCGAAGAACCTGCGCTCGAACACGCCGTCTCGCTGTTGCTGCAAATCGAGAAAACCGTGGTCGAGGGCGCAGGGGCCGCGGGTCTTGCTGCCGTGCTCTCCAATCCGGAGAAGTTCGCAGGCAAGAAGGTTGGCCTCGTCCTGTGCGGGGGCAACATCGACACGCGCCTGCTCGCCAACGTTCTCGTGCGCGACCTCGCCCGTTCGGGCCGCCTCGCGCGCCTGCGGATCACCCTGCAGGACCGGCCCGGCGCGCTCTACAAGGTCATGCGCGAGTTCAACGATCACAACGTCAACATCATCGAGATCTATCACCAGCGGATCTTCACGACGCTGCCGGCGAAGGGCCTGATTACCGAAATCGAGTGCGAAGCGCGCGACGGGGCGCAAATCGACCGGCTGGTCAAGGCACTCGAAGCCAAGGGCTATTCGGTAGAGCTTGCCGAACTCGCCTGAACAGGCGCCTGAATCTTAACGCGATTAACCATCCGACCCGTGCGACTCGCGCGGCGAGGCGATTTTTCGTGGTTAATTGCCTTTTAACCCGGACCCTGCTCATGCATAAAGGAGTTGTTAACGAATAGAACGTCGCACCAAGAGAGGATCCCGCAGCCGTGACGGCACCCATTCGCTTTCCCCGGTTTTTCGTGACCAGCCCTGCGCCGTGTCCGTACCTGCCCGGGCGCAGCGAGCGGAAGGTCTTCACCGAACTGCGCGGCGATTCCGCCGACGAGTTGAACGAAGCGCTGGGCCGGATCGGTTTCCGCCGCAGCCAGACTGTCGCCTATCGTCCCTCCTGCCTCGATTGCCAGGCCTGCGTCTCGGTTCGCGTGGTGGCGAACGAATTCAAGGCTTCGTCCAGCCAGAAGCGCACGCTCAAGCAGAACAGCGACCTTATCGCGTCCGAGTGTCGCCCATGGGCGACCGACGAGCAGTATGAATTGCTTCGTCGCTATCTTGCGGCACGTCACCCCGGCGGGGGCATGGCGGAGATGGACGAAAGCGATTTTGCGGATATGGTGGAACACACGCCGGTATCCAGCTATGTCATTGAATATCGGGAACCGGGAGAGGGTAACGAGCCAGGGAAACTGGTCGGTGCCTGCCTCACGGACGTGCAGGGCGACGGGCTGTCGATGATCTACAGCTTCTACGACCCTGAGATTGAGGATCGGGCCGGGCTTGGGAATTACATCATCCTCGACCACATCAGGCGCGCTGCGGACAGCGGCCTCCCCTACGTGTACCTCGGCTACTGGGTCGAAGGCTCCGACCGGATGCAATACAAGGTCCGCTATCGCCCGCTCGAACGCCTCAGCCGCAACGGTTGGGAGCGCATGCCCGACGCCGAGCAGAAGCGCCTCATCAGTGCCGCAACCGCTCCCCGCAAGGAACGCGATGGCGAGCCCATGCCCTCCAAGGACGGCAGCCAGCTCGAATACAAGCTCGCCGACTGAGCTTTTTTGCAACGGACTGAAACTGTGTGTCGCCGCGATTGCGCTGGCGGGAGTGCCGCTGGCCGCGCAAGACCGGCAGGCGCCGAAGACCCTTGAAGACCTCATTCCCGATTCGGCGCTGGACAATCCCGAGGACTGGGCCTCGCAGGGTTCGGACGAAACAGTGCAGGCCCCTGACGCCGAGACGCCCGAGCCCGAAACACCTATCGAAACCCCTCCCGGGCTCGACCTGCCCTGGCCCGAAGACATCGCCATTGAGGATATCGAGCAGCTCGAACCGGAGGAGGATATCGAGTTCGCCGATCTCGACCTCGGCCGTGCGGAACTGAATTTCGAAGAAGCCGAAACCGAGCGGCTGGCAGACAATCTCGTGCTCGGCTTCCCGCAGGCCGAACCCCCTTTCACCGACCGTGGCGATTTCGTCGAGCGCTACGAGGCGCTCTCGACCATCGAGGAACTGGGCAGCGACGAAGCCAGTGTCGCCCAGCTTGCCGCGCGCGCCAACGAGGATGAGGAACTGCTGAACAACCTGCTGCGTGTTTACGGGTATTACGACGGGCAGGTCACGCGCAGCATCGGCACCTTGGAGGCGGGCGACGAGACCGCCGATGCGTCGCCGACGGTGCGGTTCGATATCGTGCCTGGCAACCGCTACCGCGTGGGCGCGGTGAACCTCGGTAATCTCGCCGCGGCGCCCGATTTCGAGGCCTTGCGCGCCGCGTTCGAAATTTACCCCGGGGACTTCCTGCAAAGCGACACCATCGTGCAGGAGCAGTTCGACCTCGACCGCATGCTGGGCGAAACCGGCTATCCCTTCGCCGCCATCGACGAGCCGCAACTGCTCATCGACCATGCGCGCGAGGAAGGCGACCTCACCCTCGCGGTCGAGCCGAATGGCAAATATGTCTTTGGCGAAGTGACCAGCAGCGATCCGGAATTCCTGTCCGGGCGCCATCTCGGCACCATCGCGCGCTTCGAGCCGGGCGAAACGTACAAGCGCAGCCTGTCGATGGACCTGCGCCGCGCAGTCACGGCCACGGGGCTCGTCTCCTCTGTTGAAATCACCCCGCGCGAGGTCACTCCGCCGCAAGGCGACGAGCCGGGCGTCGTGGACATGGAAGTCGAGCTGAAGCGCGCCAAGCTGCGCACCATCGCGGGCGCGATCGGCTACGGTACCGAGGAAGGCTACCGTATCCAGGCCAGCTGGGAACATCGAAACCTGTTCCCGCCCGAAGGCTCGCTCCGCCTGCGCGGCGTCGTAGGCACGCGCGAACAGATGGCGGGCATCACCTTCCGCAAGAACAACTTCACCGGGCGCGACAGGGTCCTGACGCTCGATACCTATGCGCGCACGCTCAATACCGACGCCTACGATGCCAATACGGTCGCTTTTACCGGCACGTTCGAGAAGCTTTCGACGCTGCTCTTCCAAAAGCCGCTGAGTTGGGCCGTTGGTGTGGAATTGCTTGCGACCGATGAGCGCAATCGCGTCATCGCGGGTATCCCGCGCCCGCGGCAGACCTATTTCGTCGGTTCCGTCTTTGGCCGCGCCACGATCGATACGACCGACTCGCTGCTCGATCCGACCCAAGGTTTCCGCCTCGGCGGATTCGTGGCCCCGGAGATATCCCACACGGTCGATGACGAGTTTACCTATTTCCGCCTGCAGGCAGACGGCAGTTACTACCAGCCGGTGAGTGACAGCATCGTGCTGGCGACGCGCGGCCGCTTCGCGACCATCCAGGGGGGCGAACTCTACGGGGTCCCGCCCTCGCGGCGACTTTACGCCGGCGGCGGTGGTTCCGTTCGCGGCTATGGCTACGAGAAAATCGGTCCGCAGAACGACCTCGGCGAACCGACCGGGGGGGCGAGCCTTGTCGAGGCATCGATCGAAGCCCGTATCGGAACCGGCTTGTTCGACGGTGCCGTTTCGGTGGTGCCGTTTCTCGATGCAGGGTCCGTATCGATTTCTTCGACGCCCGACTTCCAATATGTGAAATATGGCGCGGGCGTAGGCCTGCGCTATGCGACCGGTTTCGGACCCTTGCGCATCGATGTGGCGACCCCGCTCAACCCCGATCCCGATGATGCACCCGTCGCGGTCTATGTTTCGCTGGGGCAGGCTTTCTGATGGCCGGGGCGGAAGTGCAGGACGCGGCGGAAACCGCTCCGGCCCAGCGAAAGCGCAGTCGTGCGCGGCGGTTCGGCAAGTGGGCACTCATCCTTATCGTCGCACCGATCCTGCTGCTCGTCGCGGCGCTGGTCTTGCTGAACACGCCCCTCGGCGAGCGTTTCCTCGCCAGCCAGATTGCCAAGCAGACCTTCCCCAACGGCCTCGTCATCCGTATCGGGCGTATCGAGGGCAATATCTACGGCGATGCCGTGCTGCACGATGTGACGCTGTCGGACCCGCAGGGCGTGTTCATGACCATCCCGCGTGCCGAGGTCGACTGGAACCCGCGCGCATGGCTGAACAACCGGCTCGATATCGACAGCTTCGCTGCCCGCCGCGCCACGCTCGAACGCTTGCCGGAGTTCCTGCCGAGCGAAGACGACGGCCCCGTCCTGCCTGGTTTCGATATCTCGATCGACAAGCTCACCATCGATAACCTCACGCTGGCGCCCGGGATTGCGGGTGACGCGGCGCAGCGGGTCGATCTCGATGCCGAAGTCCAGGTCGAGGACCGCCGCCTGTTCGTCGCGGGCAATGCGAAGCTGGGCGAACGCGATACGCTGGCGCTGCGCGTCCACGCCGAACCCGATGGCGACGATTTCGACCTGTTTGCCGATTTGGAGGCCGACGCGGAAGGTCCTCTCGCCGCCATGCTCGGCCTGCCCGACAGCTACAGCGCCAAGCTGCAGGGCGAGGGCACATGGTCGAACTGGAAGGGCGGACTGCTCGTACGCTCTGGCGGCGACCGGGTCGCTGCGCTGCGCATCGTCAACAATTCCGGCACTTTCGGCCTCCTCGGAAAAGTGGACCCGAGCGATTTCTTGACCGGTACGCTCGCCGATGCGCTGGGCAGCGATGTCTCGCTCCGCGCAAAGCTCGCCATCGACAACCGTGCGTTCGATGGCGAGACGGAGCTGGTCGGGCGAGGTATCCGGCTTGAAGGCGAGGGGCTTATCGACCTCGCGGAGAACCGTGTCGCGAATTACGAACTCGATGCCTTGCTGCGCGATCCCGCGCTGTTCGGTCCGGACCTGCGGCTGGAGGATACGCGCCTGGCGGCCAGCGTGGATGGTGCCTTCGACGACCTCACCATCGTCCACGACCTGCGCATCGGACGTCTCGTCTCGGGTACGACGCGGATCGCGGGGCTGAGGCAGCAAGGCACTGCGCGGTATGACGGGGCGCGCTGGACAGTTCCCCTCACCCTCCAGGTCGCGCGTATCGAAACCGGCAATGCGCTGGTCGATCCGCGGCTCGTCAATGGCACGGGTCGCGGCCAGGTCGTCCTTGCCGGAAACCAGCTCATAGGCGACGACCTGCGTATCGCTTTTCGCGGCCTTGCGGCCAATCTCGCGCTGCGGGGTGACCTCGATGCAGGACGCTACCAGATCCGCGGACCGGTGCGAGCCGACCGATTGGCGCTCGACAACGTCGGCACGGCGGGCGGTACGGCGGTGGTCGATTTCGACCTCCTGCCTTCGGGCTGGCGGCTCGGGGCCAATCTCGACGCACGGATTTCTCCGGTCAGCAATGACACGCTCGCCACCCTTGCGGGCCCAGCCATCCGCGTGCGTGGCGGCGTAGCTACGAGCAGCGGCGCCGCTATCGACTTCAATGACCTGCGCATCGATGCCGAGAAGCTGTCCCTCGCCATGGACGGCGCCATCGACGGCTCCACCACCACGCTGGCAGGGCAGGGCGAACATGCCGATTACGGCCCCTTCACGGTGCAAGGCCGGATCGAGGATGGCGCGCCGACGGCGGAGCTCGTGTTTGCAAGGCCGGTCACCGGGCTCGACAATGTGCGCCTCGCAATTGCGCCTACCGAAGAAGGCTTCTCGATCGACACCGAGGGCGGCTCGGTCCTCGGACCTTTCGAGGGTGTGCTTGGCCTTTACTCGTCCGAAGACAGTCCGACCCGCATATCCATCGAGCAGTTGTCCGTTTCCGATACCGACCTGTCGGGCGACCTCCTGCTGGTCGATGGCGGCGCGCAGGGCACGCTGGCACTGGCCGGTGGCGGTCTCGACGGGACGGTCGCGCTCGCGCCGCGCGCAGGTGGGCAGGGTGTCGATATCGACCTGACTGCACGCAATGCCCGTTTCGGTGGCGATACTCCCCTGCTCCTGGGGCGCGCGGAAGTGGATGCCAGCGGGGTCATCGGCGGTGGCTCCTACGACTTCTCCGGCACCGCGAGCGCGCAGGGTTTGCAATATGGCACGCTCTTCATCGGCCGGCTTGCCGCCAAGGGAGCGGTGAAGGACGGCATTGGGTCGGTCGATGCGGCGATTGCGGGACGGCGCGGCAACCGCTTTGCGCTCGATCTCAATGCGCAGTTCCGCCCCGAGCGTATCGCGGTGGCAGCGAAGGGCCAGTTTGCAGGACGCGAAATCACCATGCCGCGCCGTGCGGTGCTTACTTCGGTCGAAGGTGGCTGGCGCCTGTCGCCGACGCAGCTGAGCTATGGCGACGGCGGCGTGATCGCATCCGGCCTGTTCGGCGAGAACGAAACCGCACTCGAATTGAAGCTCGCCGACATGCCGCTGTCGCTGGCCGACGTGGCCATGGCAGACCTCGGAATGGGGGGCACGATTTCGGGCATCATCGATTTCCGCGCACCAAAGGGCGGGTTGCCGAGCGGAACGGCGAGGGTGAAGGTCGACGACCTCACCCGATCGGGCCTCGTGCTGACGTCCAAGCCGGTTGACCTCTCGCTGCTGGCGCGCCTCGACGAGAACAGTCTCGAGGCGCGCGCCGTGCTGGCTAACGAGGACATCCGCCGCGGGCGCGTCCAGGCCTATATCACCGACTTGCCGGCATCGGGCGACCTGACGCAGCGCCTGAGGGCCGGGCGGCTCGACGGGCAATTGCGGTATGAAGGCGCAGCGGAGAGCCTGTGGCGGCTTGCTGCCGTCGACGCGTTCGATTTGACCGGCCCCCTTGCCATCTCGGCGAACGCAACGGGCACACTCGCCAATCCGCGCGTGCTGGGACGCGTGACGAGCGACGACTTGCGCGTGCGCAGTTCACTGTCGGGCACCGATATCCGCAACGTGTCGGTCCGCGGCACATTTGCCAGCTCGCGCCTCAACCTCACCCGATTTGCAGGCACGACCGAGAATGGCGGCACTGTCACCGGCAGCGGCATCGTCGATCTCGAAGGACTGGGCGAGCGGGTCGAGGGCCGCTTCACCGAGATACGCGGGCCCACGCTGGACCTGCGCGCTTCTGCGACCAATGCGCGCCTGCTCGAAGCCAACGGCCTTACCGCGACCATCAGTGGCCCCTTGCGCATCGTTTCCAACGGGCTGGGCGGGACCATCGCCGGGCGGCTACGTATCAACCGCGCAAGCTGGAAGCTGGGCACGGCGGCGGAGGACTTGCGCCTCCCGCGCATCGCCACACGTGAAATCAACGAGCCGGCCGACCGCGAACGGCGTGTCGCCGCCAGCCGTCCGTGGCGCTACCTGATCGACGCGCGCGGCAGCAGTCGCATCGATGTCGACGGCATGGGGCTCGACAGCGAATGGGGCGCCGACATCATCCTGCGCGGCACGACCGATGATCCGCGCATCGGGGGCTCGGCCACGGTGGTGCGCGGCGATTATACCTTTGCCGGGACGCGCTTCGAACTCACGCGCGGAGAGATCGATTTCGACGAGAATGTCCCCATCAATCCGACGCTCGACATCCGTGCGGAGACCGAGCGCGACGGGGTGGATGTCATCGTCACGGTGACAGGCACGGTCGACCAGACCGAAATTTCCTTCAGCTCCGACCCGGCATTGCCCGAGGAGGAAATCCTCGCCCGTCTGCTGTTCGGTGGTTCGATCACCGAATTGTCGGCCACCGATGCGCTGCAATTGGGCGCTGCTGTCGCCAGCCTGCGCGGCGGGGGCGGGCTCGATCCCATCAACCAGCTGCGCTCTGCCATCGGACTCGACCGGCTGCGGATAGTCTCGGCGGACCCCGCGCTCGAGCGCGAGACGGGTGTTGCTCTTGGCAAGAATATCGGCCGCAAGTTCTACATCGAAATCATAACCGACGGCCGCGGATACAGTGCGACCGAGGTCGAGTTCCGCGTCACGAGCTGGCTGTCGCTGCTCGCAAGCGTCTCGACCATCGGCCGCGAAAGTGTCGTCGCGGAGATCAGCCGCGACTATTGAATTGTAGCGCTCAGGCCTCGGGTTCTTCTTCGGGCACCAGCACGGTATCGAGCGGGATAATGACGCCGTTTGTCGCTGCCGTGGCAGTGGCTGCCAGCTTCGCGGTCGAGCCATTGCCGTTCGATACGGTGATCGTGTCGCCATCCTTGGCGAAGGTGACTTCACCACCGCCGAGCGTGGTCATGGTGACATCGCCACCCTTGGTTTCGAGCGCCTGCGCAATGTTCTCCGGCGTCAGGTGACCGGGCAGGATGTGTTCGCGCAGCAGGCCGATGAGGACCGGGCGCTGTTCTTCATCCATCAGGGCCTGGCCTTCCTCGCCCAGCGCATTGAAGGCCGCATCATTGGGCGCGAGCAGCGTATAACTTGCCGGTCCGTCGAAGATCGACCCCAGCTCGGCCTCCGAAATCACGCCGTTGAGCGTGGCCATTTCGGGCAGGTCGCCAAGCGATGCCGCCAGCGTTCTCGTGGCTTCCTCCTGCGTCGTTCCGTCAGGTTCCGCCGTGTCTGCATCGCTCGAACAGGCGGGGAGGAGTGCCAGGCCGGCAATTGCACCGGCCAGCACGAAGGGTTTCGTGAAGTTGGTCTTCATCTCGTTGTCTCCGGATTAGATCAGCAGGTCGATGGCGGCTGCCACCAGACGCGTTTCGGGGTCGATCTGGTACACGTAGCCGTCGGAATAACGGTACATATAGTCCGGCGTATCGTAATAGCGGTCACGATAGGCGTAGGGGACATTGTACACGTCGTAGCCGCGCGGCATCGGCTGGCCGATGGTGAACTCGTCGCCGGTGATGAGCGCCGCAATCGAGGTGATGGCCGCATCGTCCGGGTCCACGCGATAGATCACGTTGTCGGCATAGCGATAGCGGTCGGGGCCGCCGAGGTCGTAATAGTCGACGTAATAGTCGGGCACGCGATAGCTCTGGTAGCTGCTGGGCCAGACATTGCCGATGCCGAGCGCACCGCCGAGCAGCGGGAGCCAGCTCGAAATGCCGCCACGGTCGCCGTAGCGCACGAGGTAGCCGTCCTGGTAATAGTAGTCGCCACGACGGTCGTAATTGCTTAGGCCGAACAGGCTCGGGCGATAGTTGTAGCCAAAGATGCTGCGCTGGTAGCGGTCCTTGACCTGTCCCGGAGGGTTACACCCGTTGCGCTTCTTCGCGAGGCCCGGGGGGCACCCGTCGATGAGGCCGCGGCTGCGGTCCTGTGCGAGCCAGCGCGTGTCGCGCTCGCCGCGCAGGATCCGGCGGTCGTCGCGGTCGTCATAGCGGACGCGGACATCGCGGCGGTCGTCACGGCGATCGGAATAGCGACGATCTTCGCGCTTGTCGTTGCCGCGGTTGCCTTGCTGGCCCTGCCAGCTGCGGTCGGGGCCGCGGTCGGCCTTGTCGTTGCCGTTGCCGCGATTGTCCCGGTTGCCCTGGCCATTGCCGCCGCGCCGGTCTGCCTGCGCTGTGCGCTGGGGACCGCGATCGGCCTTCTGGCCGCCGCCCTGGTTATGCTTTTGTGTTGCAGCGGGCTTGTTGCCGTTACCCTTGCCGTTGCCGTTGCCGTTGCCTTGACCCTGGGCCAAGGCACCGCCGCTGGCCGCGAGCGCGACTGCCGCTGCTCCTGCCATAAGAATACGCATGGTTTATACTCCTTTGGACCTTGCAACGGAAAGGATGGGGAGTCGGTTCCGGTTAATGCGCTGGCAAGGATTTACTCTCGTAACCCGCAGGAACGGTAGAGTTTTGCTTCTTCGCGGCGCCTGCGAACGAGGCCCTTGAGGATGTGCCCGCCCGCAAATTTCCACTTCGCGAATTCCTCGGCAGCGAGGGCGAATTCGCCTTGCCGGTGAAGGCGGGTCAGCGTGGCGCGGTGGATCGCGCCGGTGTTGTAGTGGAAACTGACGAGGGCATCGAACTGGCCTTGCGAGGTGGCGCAATCGCCCAGTGCCTGCGCGACATCCCGTGCATGGCGTGCGACATCCGCCTCGAGCCGCGCATCGCACTGGTCCTTGGTCCATACCGTCCGGGGCCCGATATCAGGACCCGTCGCGCCCCAGCCGATAGTCCATGGCGCGCCGCCTGTCCCGGGGTCGGGATAGGCCTCGTAAAGCCCGTCGGGCCGCAATCGGGCGCATCCCTCGAAATTCTTGATGAGTTGGAGGCCCGCGGGCGAAACCCGACAGGATGGAACAGGTGGAACACGGTCCTTGGGAGAAATCGCTGCGCCACCATCGAGAGCGCTGTCGAGCGCATCCACCTCGCTCTGGCGAAAGCCTCGGCCGAGCATGTGGCGGACAGTATCGAAAATGGTCTTGCGGTTCATGGGGAGGTGCCTCGTCTAAAACGGTGGGCACTCCCATTTGTCAGCTCAAAGCCGTGTAGGAAAAACCTTATTCACTCACTTGCGTTGCAAGGCCTTCCGGCACGCCATCCGGGTATAGGGTCGCGTAAACTTCATCGAGCGTGAGCTTGCCATAGCGCATCTCGGGCGGGCAGTGCGGATTGCGCACATTGCCGAGGCGTATCTTGAGGCTGTCGAAATCGTCTTCGGTCGGTTCGTCGGCCGTGGAAGGCGCTGCCAGTCCTCCGAAGTCATCGGGAGGGGCGAGCTCGGCGGCGTTTTCGTTGACCAGCAGCGAGACGTCGAAGGGCTGGTCGAATTGCAGCCCGAACTGCCGGTCGACAATCCAGCGGATGCGCGCCGGAATCGCGCCCGCATTGACCAGCGACAGCGTCAGCGCGTCGCCTTTGGAGAGGTTGGTATTGTCCGCCAGCGCCACCATCGCGCCGCTTGCGGAAATGTTGCGCAGGCGGGCGGTTGCCTCGCCCCCGTCCCAGCGGACCTTGCCCATGAACACCAGCGGATGGCGTTTTGAGGCATCGCGCTGCTCGGTGCCGATTTTCAGCGTTCCGGCTGTACCTGCAGCCTCCGCCTCACGGCGGATGGTCTTGACGATAAAGTCCTGCACGCCGGCCTCGGCGATGATGACCGTCTCGGCGATGAACTCCAGCCCGACCTTGCCTGCACGCAGCCAGCGCACGGCGGTGGTGATGGGCGCGCAGTCCTCGATGGTGAGATAGACCTGTTCGCCGATGCGCAAATCGCCTTCATACGCAATCATCACGCCGTTGGACGAGAGGTTGAGGATGGAAACCTCGTGGATTTCGCCAGCGATATCGGCGGTTGCCTTGGTTCCGCGCAGGACATGGCGGTCCTCGTTGCGCTGGTGCACTGCGCGCGGGCCGTTGCGCGGAATGGTGACTGCGCCAAGACCCTTGGCGTTCGGAACCTGCTTGCGCCGTTTCTTCTGGATGATGACATCGGCCCGCGTCTCGGCAGGTTCGGCCACGATGTCTTTCCGCCAGAATGTCATGCTCGTCCCGCTTTCCCGATGGGCTCGTTTGCGCGGGAGGGTAGGGGCTGCATCCTAAGAAAGCGTATAGGGCTTTCCCGGGACTCCAAGAAAAAGGGGCGCCTGGCTGCTGCCGGACGCCCCCTCGCATCGTGTTGGCGTGAGTTACGCGCTGTAATACATGTCGAATTCGACCGGGCAGGGCGTGGTTTCGACGCGCAGGACTTCTTCCCACTTCAGTTCGGCATAAGCGTCGATCTGGTCCTTGGTGAAGACATCGCCCTTCAGCAGGAACTCGTGGTCGGCTTCGAGCGCCTCGAGTGCTTCGCGCAAGGATCCGCAAACGGTCGGAACTTCCGCGAGCTCTGCCGGGGGCAGGTCGTAGAGGTTCTTGTCCATGGCTTCGCCCGGGTGGATCTTGTTCTGGATCCCGTCGAGGCCGGCCATCAGCAGCGCGGCATAGGCAAGGTAGGGGTTGGCCATTGCATCGGGGAAGCGGAATTCCACGCGCTTCGCCTTATCGCCCGCACCATAGGGGATGCGGCAGGCGGCCGAACGGTTGCGCGCCGAATAGGCGAGCAGGACCGGCGCTTCGAAGCCCGGCACCAGGCGCTTGTAGCTGTTGGTGGTCGGGTTGGTGAAGGCGTTCAGCGCCTTGGCGTGCTTGATGACACCGCCGATGTAATAGAGGCAGTTTTCGCTAAGGCCGCCATACTGGTTGCCCGCGAAAGTCGGCTTGCCGTCGTCCCAGATCGACATGTGGGTGTGCATGCCGCTGCCGTTATCGTCCTTGATGGGCTTGGGCATGAAGGTCGCGGTCTTGCCGTAGATGTGGGCGACCTGATGCACGACATACTTGTAGATCTGCAAATTGTCGGCGGTTTCGACCAGCGTGCCGAAGGTAACGCCGAGCTCGTGCTGGGCAGCGGCCACCTCGTGGTGATGCTTGTCGCAGGGCAGGCCCATTTCGATCATGGTCGAAACCATCTCGCCGCGGATGTCGACGGCGCTGTCGACCGGGGCGACGGGGAAGTAGCCACCCTTGGCGCGCGGACGGTGCGCAAGGTTGCCGCTTTCGTACTCTCGGCCGGTGTTGGTCGGCAGTTCGATATCGTCGATGGTGTAGCCCGAACCGGCATAGCCGTCTTCGAAACGAACGTCGTCGAACATGAAGAATTCGGCTTCCATGCCGACATAGATGGTGTCGCCAAGGCCGGTGCTCTTCACGAAGCTTTCGGCGCGCTTGGCGGTCGAGCGCGGGTCGCGCGAATAGAGTTCGCCGGTCGAGGGTTCGACAATGTCGCAGAACAGGATGAGCATCGGCTCGGCGCTGAACGGGTCGACATAGACGCGCTCGAGGTCGGGCTTGAGGATCATGTCGCTTTCGTTGATGACCTTCCAGCCGGCAATCGAGGAGCCGTCGAACATGAGGCCGTCTTCGAGCTGGTCTTCATCGAGCGTGCCGGCGACCATGGTCAGGTGCTGCCACTTGCCCTTGGGGTCGGTGAACCTGAGGTCGACCCACTCGATTTCTTCGTCCTTGATACGCTTCAGGACGTCGCTTGCAGTGCTCATGTATTGCCTCCGTTGGGGTAGTTCGTTTGATGCCCGCTATCGGTGACGGGCAGGGAATTCAGATGGCGTCTTCGTCCTTCTCGCCCGTGCGGATGCGCAGCGCGCTCTCGATGGGGCTGACGAAGATCTTGCCGTCGCCGATGCGCCCGGTCTGGGCGGCAGCAGCAATGGCTTCGACGGTGCGTTCGGCGATATCGCTCGGCACGATGACTTCCAGCTTCACCTTGGGCAGGAAGTCGACGACATATTCGGCACCGCGATAGAGTTCGGTGTGGCCCTTCTGGCGGCCGAAACCCTTGGCTTCGGTGACGGTGATGCCGGACACGCCGATTTCGTGCAGCGCCTCCTTCACCTCGTCGAGCTTGAAGGGTTTGATGATGGCTTCGATTTTCTTCACGTGTCCGCCGGTCCCGTTGTCTGCCTGCGCGTGAAATTCGCGCACACAGGGCTAATGTTACTCTGCGCGCGTCGTTCCAAGAAACGTGCCAAGTGCGGGAATGGCGGAAATGCGTGGGTCGGGCAGGGAGGCGCTGGCGGCGCTGCCCAAGGCTTGGACGGCTGCTGCCTAAATATTAGGCATTGGGCAGGTGGAGCCCGGCAGTTTCGGGCAGGCCGCACATCAGGTTGAGGTTCTGCACCGCCGCTCCGCTGGCCCCTTTTCCGAGATTGTCGAGCCGCGCGACGAGGCGGGCATTCCAGCCGCCTGCGTTGCCGAAAACGAACAATTCCATCCCGTCATCGGGCTGGGCTTTTGTCTCGAGCAAGAGTTCGGCTGGCGTATCGCCACGATAGACCGACACGACTTTGGACCCTGCATAAAACTCCGCCAGCGCATCGCGCAGGGCGTCTGCACGCGGGTCGGTCGACATCGCACCCAAGTGAAGCGGAACTTCCACCAGCATCCCGCGATAGGCCGGGACCACGGCAGGCGCGAAAAGCACGGGGTGTTCGAGCCCTGCGTGCGTTTTCATCTCCGGCAGGTGCTTGTGCGCAAGGTCGTACCCGTAGGCGCGGAAAGCCGGCGCATCCCCATCCTCGTAGCGCCCGATCAGCGCTTTCCCGCCGCCCGAATAACCGCTGACGGCGTTGACCGTGAACGGCCAGTCCGCGGGCAACAGCCCTGCCTTCACCAGCGGCGCAACAAGGCCGAGGAAGCCGGTCGGATAGCAGCCCGGATTGCTCACCCGGCGGGCATCGGCGACGCGATCGCTACCAACGAGTTCGGGAAAGCCGTAGCACCAGCCATCGGCAGTGCGATGTGCGCTCGAAGCATCGATGACGCGCGTGCCGCTGGCCGGGTCGAGCAAATCGACTGCCTCGCGTGCAGCATCGTCGGGCAGGCAGAGGATGGCGACATCGGCCTCGTTCAGCGCCTCGCGCCGCGCGGCGGCATCCTTGCGCTGCGTATCGTCCAATTTGATGAGCGAAAATTCGCTGCGGCCAGCCAGCCGCTCTGCGATTTCGAGGCCGGTCGTGCCCGCCGCCCCGTCGATGAAGACCTTATGCGTCAACGTCGGGTGCAAGCGCGGATCTGTGCGCATAGCCGCTCGGGCCTTGCGGGCCGACGGTCAGCCAGACCCAGTCGCCTTCGCAATCGAGCAGTTCGACTGCGGAGCCTGCCTCCAGCGTTGCGCCATCGTCCGCATCGTCGCGCGAATTGAGCTTCAGCGTCACGTCGGCATCGCCGATCTTGCGGGCGTGCGGGATGACGTAATGGGCGGCAAGATAGCCATTGGCCAGCGCGACATGCGCAAGGTCGCCGCGCAGGGGCAGGGTGCCGGGCGCAGGTTTCTGCACCGGACCTTTCAAACCAACGATACCTTCGGGCAATGTGTAATCAGCCGCTGCGCTCAATGAACTTTCCCTAGTCTTGTGGCGAGGCGCTTAACCGCGAGGCCCGCGCGGGGCAAGCGTCTCTGTCGGGCTATGCCGCTTTGAAACGGTTCTGCAGCATGTGCCAGGCGGCGCGCAGGCCGTAGGCATCGCCGCCCTTGGGTCTGCCGGGCTTGGCCGATGGACGCCATGCAAAGGTGTCGAAATGCGCCCAGTCGATGCCGTCGCCGACGAATTTGTCGAGGAACAGGCCCGCCACGCTCGCGCCCGCAAAGGCATTGCCATGGGCGTTGTTGGTGTCGGCGATGTCGGAGGCCAGCCACTCGGCATAGGCTTCGGGCAGGGGCAGGCGCCACGGCTGGTCGTCATGCGCCTTGCCCGCTTCGATGAGCGCATCGGCAGTCTCGTCCCTGCGCGCCATCAATGCCGGGAAGTCGGGCCCCAACGCCACACGCGCAGCGCCGGTCAGAGTTGCGAAATCGAGGATGAGTTCGGGATTTTCTTCCGAAGCGCGGGTCAGCGCATCGCCGAGAATAAGGCGACCTTCGGCATCGGTATTGCCGATTTCGACCGTCAGCCCCTTGCGCGACTTCAGCACATCACCCGGGCGGAAGCTGTTGCCCGAAATGGCGTTCTCGACCGCAGGCACGAGCAGGTGCAGGCGGACGGGCAGCTTGCCGCCCATGACGAGACCGGCGAGCGCAATGGCATGCGCCGCGCCGCCCATGTCCTTTTTCATCAGCAGCATGCCGGAAGAACTCTTCACATCGAGCCCGCCGCTGTCGAAACACACGCCCTTGCCGACGATGGCGATGACGGGATCGCTTTCCTTGCCCCAGGTGAGGTGCATGATGCGCGGGGCATGATGACGCGTTGCCGCGCGGCCCACGGCGTGGACCATGGGATAGTCCTGCTCGAGCTGGTCGCCGCGGGTGACCGACAGCTTTCCGCCATGTTCCTTAGCGAGACGCTCGCACTGCTCCTCCAGCGCGGCGGGACCCATGTCCTCGGCGGGCGTGTTGACGAGGTCGCGAATGAGGCACACGGCCTTGGCCTCTGCCATCGCCGCGTCGATTTTTTTCGCTTCCTTGGTCAGAAGGATGCGCGGCCCGGTCGGCTTGTCGGGCTTCTTGTAGCGCTCGAAATGGTATTGCGCGGTCTGCCAGCCGTGCAGAGCGGCTCCGGGTTCGCCCTTGGCGCGGCGATAGGTCCCTTCGGGCAGGGCTTCGGCGAGCTTGGCCATGCACCAGCTCGAGAGCGCGTCCGGATCGGCGACACCGCCGACGGCAAACCACCCATCGCCATCCGGCACGATGCCGACCTGGTAACCGCTGCCATCGAATTTCTGCGCTTCCAGGGCGGCGCGCTGGCCGGCCGAAAGCGATTTTGCCCAGTCGGCGAACCCGTCCTTGTTGACCAGATGGATGGGGATAGCGTCCTGTCCGCGGTCTGCCTGGATTAGGTCGGCTTTGTCGGCCATGGTATTCCCCTCGGATTAATCTGCTTGGTGCCAAGGTAATTCGATGCGCAACTGCCTGTTCCTGATTTCCCTCGCCCTGTCGAGCGCTGCCTGCTCGCAAAGCGGGGAGGAAACCGTATCGCCCGCCCGCGAGGGGGAAGCGGCGACAAGCGCGAGGGCCGGGTCGGACGGTGCACGGGCCGTGGCCTTCGACGACGATTCCTCGAAGAACGGCGGCAACCGCGAGTTCTCTTACAGCTGGCCCAAGGCGGTGAGCGAAGTGCCGCAGCTGGTCGAACGCTTCACCGCAGAGCGGGACCGCGAGCTTGCGGCGCAAAAGGCAGAGTGGGAGAAATCCTTCGACGGCGCCCCAGAGGATTGCATCTCCTGCATCAGCCGCGGGTTCGAGAAGGAATGGAAGGTCGTCGCCGACCTGCCGCAATGGCTGAGCCTGTCGGCGGACCTCTACGTCTATACCGGCGGCGCGCATGGCAATAGCGGCAAGACATCGCTCGTCTGGGACAAGCGCGGACAGCGGGCAATGAAGGGCGTGGAACTGTTTAATTCGCCCGTCGCGCTGGAAACGGCGCTCGGCGCACGTTTGTGCGAAGCCTTGAACGAGCAGCGGGAAAAGCGGCGCGGGATGAGCATCGATCCTGCCAGCGGCGACATTTTCGACGATTGCCCCGGCATCGACGAGGCGACCGTGCTCGTCGGCTCCTCAAATGGCGAGACCTTCAACCGCATCGGCATCTACTTCGGACCTTATGTCGCAGGCTCTTATGCGGAAGGTGATTACGAACTGAACTTCTCGGTCACGCCCTCCATCCTCGACGCGGTGAAGCCCGAGTTCGCCAATGCTTTCAGCGTGAAGCGTTAGCGCACTCGCAATTATCGCCCGAAGGCATTACATGGGCGCGCATGACCGAATATCAGGTAATCGACAGCGACCAGACCGTCTATCGTGACGGCACCATCAAGCTCCACGGGCCCGAGGGCTTCGAGGGCATGCGCAAGGCCGGACGCCTTGCCGCCGAAATCCTCGACGAGCTGACCGGTTTCGTGAAGCCCGGCGTGACCACCGGCCAAATCGACGACAAGGTGCGCGAGATGACGCTCGACGGCGGCGCAGTGCCTGCGACCATGGGCTATCGCGGTTACCAGCACAGCTGCTGCACCTCCATCAATCACGTCATTTGCCACGGCATTCCGTCGGACAAGGCGCTGAAGGATGGCGATATCGTCAATATCGACGTGACCCCGCTATTGGACGGCTGGCACGGCGACACCAGCCGCATGTTCTTCGCCGGCGAACCCGCATTGAAGGCGCGCAAGCTCGTCGACGTGACCTATGAGTGCCTCATGCTCGGCATCGAAGCGGCAAGCCAGCCCGGCGCGCGGCTTGGCGATATCGGCGCGGTCATCGAAGCGCATGCCAAGTCGCACCGCTACGGTGTAGTACAGGAATTCTGCGGCCATGGCCTTGGCCGCCTGTTCCACGACGCGCCCGAAGTCATCCACACCGGCCGCAAGGGCACGGGACCGCTGCTGAAGCCGGGGATGTTCTTCACCATCGAGCCGATGATCAATTTGGGCCGCCCGCATGCCAAATTGCTCAAGGACGGCTGGACCGCCGTGACGCGCGACAAGTCGCTCTCCGCCCAGTTCGAGCATTCGATTGGTATCACCGAAAATGGCGTCGAGATTTTCACCGAAAGCCCGAAAGGCCTCCACCAGCCGCCCTATTAGAGGCTAGCCCTCCGAGGATTTGGCCTGCTCCAGCAGCAGCTTCTCCTTCGCGGCGCGGCTTTGTGAAATCACGTGGTCCACGCCCTCGATGGTGATGGCGAGTTCGCTTTGCTGCGTTATCTCGATGAAGCCCTTCGACTTCAAATACCAGGTGTGGAACTCGAAGCTCTCGTCCGAGCAATCCAGTTCTCGCTGCACGTAATAGGGCATCATGCCCGGTTCGCGCGCATTTTCGCGCCGCTGCTTGTATAGCGCCAGCAAGATTTGCTCGTGAACTTCGGCGTCCTGGACCGCGGTAGCACCGTCGATGACGATATCGTCGCGCGGGGTGGGGGCTGGCTCCTCGATGCCGAGATGGGCATTGCGCTGCCGGTCGTATTCGGCACGGCGCTTTGCGTCCTTCAGCACCTTGTAGGCGCGGGTCGCTTCCTGGAACTTACCCACATCCGCCGTCTCGGAATGATCCGGGTGGTAGAGCTGCGCCAATTGGCGATAGGATTTTTCGACCGCCGACCGGTCGCAGTTCGCCTCGACCTCGAGCAGCGCGTAAAAGTCGATGAACTCTTCGTCGTCTTCCATTTCGGACAAGCCCCTAGCCCTGTGCGACCCCGCGAATTCTACGGCACATTGCGATGCTTGTCATCCAGCGCGAAAGCCTTGTCTTGTAAGAGACAGACAGAATTCAGTTTTCCTGCGCCGCGCGGATGGCGGCGGCCGCGGCGAAGGGGGCCAGCGCGCACAGGCCGAGGCTGATGGCAGCGGTGAAGAGGATGCCCGAGGTGTCAGGGCGCGAGAGCGCGCCCGCTCCGAATATCAGGATTGGCACGGCAAGCGGGATGACCATGAGGCCCGCGAGCGCTGCGCCGCCGCGCATGCTCGCCGTAAGGGCTGCGACTGCCAAGCCGACAGCTGCAAGCCCCGGTGTCCCGGCAAGCAGGCCAAGAAGGACGGTGCGCGTCGTGTTCTCGTCCAGCCCCAGCAGGGCCGCGGCGGGTAGCGTTGCGACCAGCAGCAGCGGCGCGAAAGCCAGCCAGTGGGCAAAGAGGCGTACCGCCATGGCCAGTTCCTCGCTCACATCGCGCAGGGACAATTGGTCGAACACGCCAGCCTCGAGGTCGCCGGTCACGAGTTTCTCAAGCGGCAGGATGGCAGCGAGCAGGGCGGCTACCCAGATAACCCCGCCTCCGGTGCGCGCCAGCAATTGCGCGTCCGGCCCGACTGCGAAGGGGTAAAGCATCGCCACGGCGAGGAAAAACAACAGCGGCAAGACACCGCCACCGCTTCCGCCGGGCATCAGCAGCGACAGGTCACGGCGCAGCAGGGCGAGGGCTGCGCTCATGCGGCGTAATCCTCGATAGCCAGCGCCTTACCGCCGGGTACGGCAAAGGGCTGGTGCGAGGCTACGACGGCAATCCCGCCGCCGCCGCAATGAAGCGCCACCAGTGCCTCGACGCTCTTCTGCGCCTGTGTATCGAGACCGTTCAATGGCTCGTCGAGCAGCCAGATGGGGCAATTCCGATTGAGGAGGCGCGCAAGAGCGGCGCGCTTCTTCTGGCCGGTCGAAAGATAGCGCACCGGCACATCCAGCAAGGGTTCGAGCTGCAGCACGTCCAGCGCGCGGCCCGGGTCACTGCAACCGTCGAGCCGCTCCCAGAAAGCCAGCGCCTTGCCCAGCGGTTGGTTCGCATCGAGCGCCAGTCGCTCGTCGACCAGCCCGATAGCTCCAGTCGAGGAGACCTCCCCCGCGAAGGGCCTCAGCAGCCCCGCAAGGATGCGCAGCAGGCTCGATTTTCCTACACCGTTCGCGCCGGTAATCTGCAACGCGTCGCCGGGCGCGCAATCGAGCGATAGCCCCTTGAAGAGCAGTCTCTCGCCGCGGCGGCAGGCTATGTCTTTCGCGGTGAGCTGCGCTTGCATGGGAGGCAGCGATAGGCAAAAGGCGACAGGCCCACAAGCTGGGCCGGACACGCAACAGAGGATTCGCAGAAATGCCCGTCGAGCAACTGACCGAAGAAGAACGCGACACCTGGCTGCGCGCGCTGCCCGAATGGTCGCTGGCCCGCGACGGCAAGGCCATCGAGCGCAAGTTCGAATTCGCCGACTTCGCCGAAGCCTTCGCTTTCATGACGCGCATCGCCATCATCGCCGAAAAGCGCGACCACCATCCCGAGTGGTTCAACGTCTACAACAAGGTCGAGATTACGCTGACCACGCATGACGCAGGCGGCCTTTCACTGCGCGACGTCAACATGGCGAAGAAGATCGACAAGCTGGTATGAGCCTGCTGGCGCTCTCGCTCGCCCTTGCGGGTGGAGGCGAGAAATCCACCCGGTCCGACGATGCCATTGACGGTCTCTGGTCGGGAACGCTGGGCCGCACGGCGATAACCGCATGTTTCGCCAACGGTCGCGGATCCTATTATTACGATAAATACCTCATCCCCATTCCGCTGAGGGACGGGAAGGATGGCGCGCGGTGGACCGAGGGGCATATGACTGGCGGTCCCGCCTGGTCGCTCGCACGAACTGGTGATGACCGAGCGACCGGCGAGTGGTCAGACGGAAAGCGTTCGCTTCCCATCCGCCTGGAACAGCGTGAATGGACCGCGAGTGAGGAGGGCTGGGAAGACGCCTGCTCGTCCCGCGAGTTTTTCGCGCCGCGCCTGTTCGAACCTGTTTTCGTAACCGAGCCTGCACAATTGGGCGGCTGGACCTATGAGAAGGTGATCTGGCAACCGCCGGCACATTTCGATGACAACCAGTTTGACGGCTTCAGGTTCGATGCCGACAAGCCGGGCGATGCGGCGATCGGGATTGAGCTTGGAAAGCAAAGGCCGACGGGACGCTCTGACGATCTCTACATCCAGTGCTCGATGGATAGTGTCTCTTCATTCGGTAACGACGGCTCGGTCAGCATTACCGCAGAACCGATATTTGCAAATGCCCGCTGGCTCTCGGTCGAGGATACTCAAGCCTATTTTTGCGCGGGTGCACATCCGGCCTACAGCTGGTCCTACCGTGTGTTCGACCGCGCTTCGGGCGTCGAGATCACGCCGCAAGAGGCATGGCTAAATCGCGCAGCGTTCACACCGGGCGAGTATGGCGGCTTCGAGCTTCAGGACGTATTGCGAGACCTGCTCCAGCGGGAATACGACCCGGAGCAGGACGACGAATGCCGCGAGGCCATCGGGTGGGGCGGTTCTTGGACCATCTCTCTGGTCGCAGAGGGGCTGCGCTTCATCCCTTCCATGCCGCACGCCATGTTCGCTTGTACTGCGCCCATCGCGCTAAGCTGGTCCGATCTGGAGCCGTACCTGTCCGAAGAAGGTGAACGGGTCCGCGACTTCGTGGAAAACTAGTCGTCCCAATTGCCCTCACGCGCCCTCGGTCCGAGGTCGAGGTTCAGGCAGCGGTAGAACAGCCGGTCGCGGCCCATGACTGCGGCTTCGGGCGTCAGTTCCAGAGTGTTGTCCGGCGTGCATTCTTCTTCCAGCAGCGCCAGTTCTTCCGCCGTCTCGGGCGGCGACGGGCGGCCCAGCATTTCGCTGTCGGGGCGATATTCGCGGGTCGGCGTGCCGTAGAACAGGCGCAGCGCGTCGAGCGCGGCGGTGTGGTAGATAGTGCCGTGCGTTTCGCTGTCGGCCAGCGGGACATAGGCCCATTTCCAGCCTTGGGGCGTGATGTTGCGTAGCGCGTCGACCAGCCGCTCCATGCCCTCCTCGTGGCGATAGCCCTCGTTGGCGACCGTCAGGTAAAGGCGCTCCTCGGTAGCGGGCATCGCCGCGAGCCATTCGGCGCTTTTGCGGGCGAGCGCCATGTCGTCGTACCAGAGCGAGGGCGAAACGGCGATCCAGTCGTCGAACAGTTCGGGCTGCGCGAAGAGGCTGTCGAGCACGAAGAGCGCGGCAAGCGATTCTCCCATCACCGCATCCTGCCCGCTGGTGCGGAAATTGGCCTCGACCCAGGGCTTCACGTCGCCAGCGATGAAGCTACGGAAATTACCCGCGCCGCCTGGTGCTGCGCGAAAGACGCGAGTGTAGCTTTCCAACTTGGCCGCGCTGACGGGAGGAGTGATTTCGGCGCGGCGGTTCACCGTCTCGATGCCGACGAGGATGAAGCGTTCGATGCTCCAGTTGATGTCGCCGCTCTGCGCGATGCCGGCGATGTGCGGGAAGTCCTGCTCGGGCCCGCCGTCGATGAGATAGACCACAGGGAAGCGCTTGTCGGGCTGCTCGGCATAGCCTGCGGGCAGCCGCACGGTCACCCGCCGCTCGCCTTGGAAGACCTTGGAAGGGATGGTGTAGGTCGTGCCGATAGCCACGGGCTCGCCGCCTTGCGGCTGGGCCGATGCAGGTGCGGGCAGGGCGAGCGCGAGCGCTGCGGCGGCGCCGAACAGGGTCTTCATCGTGTTTTCCTTATTTGCCGAGCGGACGGGCCGAGGCGCGGGTTTGTTTGCGGACTTTTCCGGGCAGCCAGCGCGCGCCGAAGGCGAGGCTCTTGGCGGTCTTGCCGACCGTCGTGTGCAGCTTGTCGCCATGCACGGCATCCCACGCTGCCTGCGCAACCTCAAGGACCGGCGTGATTTCAAGACCTGCATCCTTCACCCGCTGCCGGATGCCTTCGTTGCTGCGCGCATTGGTGTTGTGGTCGAGCAGCGGCGTGTCGATGAAGCTCGGGCAGAGCGAGCGGACCTTGATCCCGTCGTCCCACCATTCGCCATCCAGGCTCTCGGTGATGCCGCGCACGCCGAACTTGGTCGCCGAATAAACGCTCGCGCCGGGCGTGCCGTAGATGCCTGCCGCGCTGGCGGTGTTGAGCAGGCAGGAGCCGGGGGCGCTCTGCTTGAGCCACGGATAGGCAGCCTGCGCGCCGAACAACACGCCTTTCAGATTGATGTCGAGGCAGCGTTCGATTTCGGCGACGCTGTTCTCCTCCAGCGCGCCGCCCAAGGGGATCCCTGCATTGTTGGCGAGAACGTCGATACGGCCATCGGAGGCCTCAGCAAAGGCGGCAAGCGCCTCGTCCCATTCCTCGCGTTCGCGCACGTCGAACTTGTATTGGAAGCCGTTTCCTTCGCCCATCAGCGAGAGCGTTTCGCGCATGCCCGCTTCGTCGATATCGCCAATGCCGACGAACCAGCCGCGCCCGGCGAAATAGAGCGCGATGGCGCGGCCGATACCCGACGCGCCGCCGGTGACGAAGATTGCCTTGCGCGTGCTCATGTATTCCCTCTTCCGTTTACAATGCCGGGTCGGCATAGGCATGCCAGGTAAAGATGGCCATGGCCCCGCGATAGGGCCTCCACTTTTCGGCCAAGGCGCGTGTTTCCTTCTCGCCCGGACGCTCGGCGAGGTCGAGCATCTTTCCGCATGCCGCTTGCACCGCAAGGTCGCCGGCGGGCCAGATGTCGGGGCGGCCCTCGGCGAAGAGCAAATAGATTTCTGCTGACCAGCGCCCGATGCCCTTGATGCGGGTAAGTTCGGCAATGGCTTCTTCGTCGTCCTCGGGCAGGTTCTCGAGGTCGAGTTCGCCACCGTCCACCAGCTCGCACAGGCTACGGGCATAGCCCTGTTTCTGGCGCGACAAGCCGCATGCGCGCAAGGTGTCGAAGTCGCGGGCGAGCAGTTCATGGGCATGCATGTCCTCACCCAGTTCCGCCTCCAGCTTACGCCATACCGATGCGGCCGCGGCAACGCTGACCTGCTGGCCGACGATGGTGCGCAGCAGCGTGCGGTAGCCGACCTGGCGGATGCGTTCTTCGGGATAGCCGACGCGTGCAATGGCTCCGGCCACCACCGGGTCCTCTGCCGCCACCGCGTCGAGGTGCTCGCGTAGCTGCGCATTGGTGAGACCCATGGCTTTGGCTTGCCTTCCTTTGCCGCATTGAATAGCAGCGCCTCGCATAGGGCCCGCGCGGCGGGCAAGGCAATACAGGATGCAATGATGCCCAAGCTGATCGTCACCACCCGCGAAGGCGAAACTTCCGAAATCGCTGTTGAGGACGGCCTGACCGTGATGGAAGCCATTCGCGACAACGGCTTCGACGAACTGCTCGCGCTGTGCGGCGGCTGCTGCTCTTGCGCCACCTGCCACGTGCATGTGGACCCGGCGTTCACCGACAAGCTGCCCGCCATGAGCGAGGACGAGGACGATCTGCTGGAATCTTCCGACCACCGCGTCGAAACCTCGCGCCTGTCGTGCCAGATTCCCTTCACCGGCGACCTCGACGGGCTGAAGGTTACTATCGCCCCTGAAGATTGATGGCGCCCCTGTGGGTGCGGTCAGGACCTCCGTCCTGACCTTGCGGCACCAGCCCACTCCCCACCCGGCCACCCAATAAGGATGGTCCCGTGGGTGGCCGGGTAGGGGAGTGGGCCGGCACCGAACGCAGCAAAGACTCCGCTTTCCTAAGTGAAAGAGCATGTAGTTTGCGCGAAGAATTTCTCGCGCCTACCTCGGCCAGCATGACTCATCATACCGTTACCGGGCACACGCTCGACCTGATCGGCAACACCCCGCTCGTCCGTCTCGAAGGGCCGAGCGCGGAGGCCGGATGCGATATCTACGGCAAGTGCGAATTCGCCAATCCGGGCGCATCCGTGAAGGACCGCGCAGCGCTTTACATCATCCGTGATGCAGAAGCGCGCGGCGAATTGAAGCCGGGCGGCACGGTCGTCGAAGGGACGGCTGGCAACACCGGCATCGGCATCGCGCTGGTCGCCAATGCGCTGGGCTATCGCACCATCATCGTGATGCCCGACAACCAGAGCCGCGAGAAAATGCAAACGCTGCGCGCGCTGGGAGCGGAGCTGGTGACGGTCGCGCCGACCAAATATGCCGACCCCAACCATTTCCAGCACGTCTCGCGCCGCATGGCCGAGGAAATTGACGGCGCCATCTGGGCAGGCCAGTTCGACAATACCGCCAACCGCAAGGCGCATATCGAGGGCACGGCCAAGGAAATCTGGCAGCAGATGGATGGCCGCATCGACGGCTTCACCTGCGCGGCGGGCACCGGCGGCACGATTGCCGGTGTCGGCATGGGCCTGAAGGAATTCGACGAGAATGTCGTCATCGCGCTGACCGACCCGCATGGCGCTGCGCTGTTCAATTACTATGCCAACGGCGAGCTGAAGGGCGAGGGATCTTCGGTTGCCGAAGGCATCGGGCAGGGCCGCATCACCGGCAATCTCGAAGGCGCGCCCATCGATACGCAGTTCCGCATTTCGGACGAGGAAGGATTGAACTGGGTCGCCCGCCTGCTGCGCGAGGAAGGGCTGTGCCTCGGCCTGTCGAGCGGCATCAATGTCGCTGGCGCGGTCGAGCTGGGCAAGCAGCTGGTGGCCGAGGGGCGCGAAAACCCGCGTGTCGTCACCATCCTTTGCGACACGGGTTTCCGCTATCTCTCGACGCTCTACAATGCAGAATGGCTGCGCTCGAAGGGCCTGCCGGTGTTCGACTGGCTGGACGAGAATGATTGACGCAGGGCGCGGCAGGCCCCAAGTTTCGCGGCATGCCACGTTCCTTCGACCTTAGTCGCAGCGCGCCCCGCATTGGCGAGGCTTCGGATGTCCCGCTCGCCGGCACGCGCGCGCAATCGGTGCAGCGCCTGCAAATCGGCATCGGCGGGGTGGTGCTGATGGTGCTGCTCGTGGGGCTCGCCAGCCTCATCCAGGATCGCACGCGCGAGGTGGATGCAGCATCCGTGCCGGGAGCTGCCCCGACGACCGAGCCTACGGTTGCGCCCACCCAGCAGGACCCGCTGGTCGATGCAGGTGTGGTGCCCGACCTGCCCAATGCGCCTGCGCCCACCCAGTCTCCCGCTGTCGTACCCGAACAGGGCCCGCAAGATGCCCCTCCGCCCCAGCAATAGCCTGCTGCTCGCCGCATCGCTTGCCCTGCTCGCTGCCTGCAATGGCAGCACGGAACCCGAGCAGCCCGAGGTTGCCGAAGTGCAGGTGGCCAAGCCCAAGCTCGGCCTCTTCACCACGCTCCCCATCTATTGGGGTGAGGCGGGTGACATCACCGAGATGCTGAACAATGAGGCCGAGCCCGACTGGGTCCGCACCGAACTGGAAACCAAGTTCGAAATCGTCCCGCTCGACACGCTCGAGCCCGAAGCGCTGGAAGGACTGGACCGCGTGCTCCTCGCCCAGCCGCGCCCGCTCGCGCCGTCGGAGAATGTGTCGTTTGACCAGTATCTCGCGAATGGAGGGAGGGCAGTGATCCTCGCCGACCCCATGCTGACGCGCCATTCGGAATTCGGCATCGGCGACCGTCGCCGTCCGCAGGATGTCGTGCTTCTCTCGCCAATCTTCCAACGTCTGGGCGTCGAGCTCCTGTTTGATGAGGAACAGCCACAAGGCGACCGCGTGCTGCGCCAGTCGGGCGTGGATTTTCCGGTCAATTTGGCAGGCCGCTTCGAGGACCGGGACACAGGCGAACCATCGCGGCGCTGCACGGCGCTGGAAGACGGCCTTATCGCCCAATGCGTGAACGGCGAGGGCGAGGCCTACCTCTACGCCGATGCTGCTTTGCTCGATTGGGAAGGTGACGAGCAAGTCCCTGAAGCGCGCAAGACAGCGCTCTGGAAGCTGCTCGACCCGCTCGTTCCGCTTGCTGCGCGCTAGCACACGGGAAATCACGGGACTCGATACGGGAAAACGCGGGACTCGTCCGGGGATGGCGCGGGACCTCCGCTGATTCCCGTTGGTTTTCCGTAGGCTAGCGTTACACTCTGTTAAGGATATCAACAGGATTGCGAGATTAAATACTGATAAAAATCAGCAGCTTGCAGGTCAATCCCGTAAAATCCCGCAATTTTCCCTTCCATCCCCGCGTCTCCCGCGATAAATCATCACGACATCGGACATGCCAGTGTCTTTGCGCGCACCACTCAACGTGGGGCGCGCCGCGAAAGCTCGCGCTTTTGCGGACGGGGGAGGTGTGTCCGGCGAAAGAGGTGAAAACGCCAACTGGGGACAGGGCAGTGCAATTCGGAGGGTACAGCGGACAAGCTTACTCGCCTGCGGGCGATAAGGGCCGCTTTGTGCTTCCGCCGCTGTTCCGCAAGGCCGTAAAGGAAAGCTCCGACGGCCGCATCCTTTGCCTCATGAAGCACCCCACGTGGAATTGCCTCGTCGGCTTCGGCCTGTCGCGCAAGGAAGAGCTGGAAGCCCAGCTCGATCGCGAAGAGGAAATCGCCGTGCGCGTGGGCAAGGATTTCGACCGCGATACCCGTGCCAGCCAGCTCTTCGGCTTCATCGAAATGCCCTTCGACGACAGCGGCCGCTTCGTCATGCCCGAACACCTGCGCGCCCTCGGCAAGATCGAGGATGGCCTCTACTTTCAGGGCGGCGGCCGCTTCTTTACGCTGTGGAACCCCGACCAGCTCGCCGAAATGGGCGACGACTGGGCTAGCGCCAAGGCGGCCTGCGAAAGCCTGCTGGCCGATGCCAAGGCCAAATCCGGCAAGGGTGGGGGCAAATGACCGGCGCACCGCACATCCCTGTCCTGCTCGACGAAGTCGTCGAAGCGCTCGACCCGCAGCCGGGTGACGTCCTTATCGACGCGACCTTCGGTGCGGGCGGTTATACGCGCGCGCTGCTCGAACGCGGCGCGACGGTGCATGCTTTCGACCGGGATCCCGATGCCATTGCAGCGGGTCGCAACTGGCGGGAGACGGAGAGTACTCCGCCCCGCCTTATCCTTCACTCGCATCGCTTTTCGGAAATGCTGGACGTCATGCGCGCCGCCGGTGTGGAGCGTGTCGACGGGGTGGTGATGGATATCGGTGTCTCGTCGATGCAGCTCGACCAAGCGGAGCGTGGTTTCGCGTTCTCCTCCGACGGCCCGCTCGACATGCGCATGAGCCAGGACGGCGAGAGCGCGGCCGATTTCCTCAACACTGCCGAGGAAAGCACGATTGCCGACGTCATTTACCAGTATGGCGAGGAGCGCCAGTCGCGCCGCGTCGCGCGCGCCATCGTGGCGGCGCGTCCGCTGGCAACGACCGGCGAACTTGCCCGCGTCGTGCGCAAGGCACTGGGCCATAAGCCACATGACAAGAAGGATCCCGCCACGCGGACCTTCCAGGCCATCAGAATTCACGTGAACGGCGAACTCGACGAACTGTCCCAAGGGTTGTCGGCAGCCGAACACCTGTTGCGTGAAGGGGGCCGCCTTGCCGTGGTCAGCTTTCACAGCCTCGAAGACCGGATCGTCAAGCGCTTCCTGCGCGAGGCATCCTCAACCCCGAGTGCCTCGCGTCACGTCCCCATGGTGGCGCAGGACGATCCGGTTTTTTCGAAAGTTTCCAAGGCAATCAAGCCCGGCGCGGCAGAGATTGACCGCAACCCGCGTGCGCGCTCCTCGGTGCTGCGCCACGCGACCCGTACCTCGACACCGGCAAGGGAGGCCGCATAATGGCCCAGACATCGCGCATCCGACAAATCGGCTGGCTGCTGGTGATGGGCTTCAGTGTCGCCATCTTCCTCGCGCTGACGTTCCGCGTGAACGCAGTGAAGAGCGAGGTGCGCCTGCTCGAGCGCCAGATTATCGCGGCGGAAAAATCGAAGCTGATGCTGGAAACCGAATTTCAGACTCGCGCCAGCCAGGCGCAGCTTGCGGCATGGAACCAGGTCGAGTTCGGCTATGATGCCCCGCGCGCCGACCAGTATGTCGAGCACGAGCGCCAGCTTGCAGCACTCGGCACGCCGCGCGGCATGGATGCACCTGAAATGATACGGGTTGCCAAGGCCGATACAGCTCCTCTCGAGGATGACAGCCTGTTTGGCGACTGGCTCGATAGCGATGATGCAGGCGAAACGGTAACGGTGGCTGCGGTCAGCGCCGAAGAGCCGACCCGCCAGCTTGCCTCCAGCCTTGCCCAGCGGCTTGCGCGTCCCGCAGCTTCCTCCGTCGCTCTCGCCGAGGCTGCCCGGTGAACGCATTCTCCGCTCTCCACGGTGGACCGGGAGCGGTTAGCATGGCGATGGCGAGCGGGCGGGTGCAACTCGTCAGCATTCGCCAGAAATCGCTCGACCTCGCGCGCTGGCGCGTCTTGTGGATAGCGCTGGCCTTCGCGCTCGTCGCCCTGATGGCGGTGAGCCGTATCGTCTATCTCGGCTCCGGCGGCGAAGGTGCGCGGGCGACGTCGCTCGAAGCGGCCTTGCTGCCCGACCGCGGCGAAATCGTCGACCGCAACGGCGTGCCCATGGCGCGCGCTTTCCCTGCCTATGCCCTGTGGTTCAACCCCGAGGCGATGGGTGAGGGTGAAGCGCCGCTGGTGGCCGCGCCGCAAGAGGTCGCAGCGAAGCTCAAAGCCATCTTCCCCGACCTCGACGAGGCTGACACGGCTGCTCGCCTCGCCAAGGGCAAGGGATTCTACATCCGCAAGCGCCTGCTGCCGGAAGAAGCCAACCAGGTGCAGGAACTAGGCGAGCTCGCGCTCGAAATGCCGATGGAAGAAGACCGCCACTATCCGCAGGGGCAGATGGCGGCGCACGTGCTCGGCTATGTCGCCGCCGACGGCAAGGGCCGCGTCGGCATGGAGCAGGTGTTCGACGAGCATCTCTCCAGCCCGCTTACCCGCGGCACACCGGTGGCGCTGTCCATCGATGTCCGCGTGCAGGGCGCGCTGGAAGACGAACTGCGCCGCGGCATGAAGTTGACGCAGGCGCAGGGCGGCGCCGGCATCGTGCTCGATGTCGACACGGGCGAGGTCATCGCGCTCGCATCGCTCCCCGAGTTCGACCCCAACAAGATCGATGCCGAAGGCCAGAAGCTGATGTTTAACCGCGTGACCAACCAGGTCTATGAACTCGGTTCGACCTTCAAGCCGCTGACCGTGGCTGCAGCCATCGACGCGGGTGTTATCCGCGATTTGGGTCGGCGTTTCGATGCCTCGCCGGTCAAGGTCGGCCGTTTCACCATCCGTGACAGCCACGAGATGGGCGACGATCTCAACGCGGTGGAAACGCTCATCCACTCGTCGAACACGACCAGTGCGCGCATCGCCGACGAGATGGGGCCGGAACGCCTCCGCCAGTACATGATAGACCTGGGTATGAACGGCCGTCCGGAAATCGAACTGCCTGCCAAGGGCTTCCCGCTGTGGCCGGGCGACAAATGGGCGCGCCTCACCAATATGACTGTTGGCTTCGGTCACGGTATCGCGGTTACTCCGCTGCACCTCGCCAGCGCCTATGCCGCGATGGTGAATGGCGGCGTCTACCGTCCTGCCACGCTCAAAAAGCTGGGCCCGGGCGAAGCGCCCAAGGGGCGCCGCGTGTTCAAGGCCTCGACTTCCAGCCGCATGCGCCAGATGATGCGCGCCATCGCGATTTACGGGACCGGCCGCAACGCCGATGCGCCGGGCTACCGCGTGGGCGGCAAGACCGGTTCGGCCGAAAAGCCGGGCGGCAAGGCGGGTTATCGCCGCACCGCTCTGGTCTCGACCTTCGCGGCCGCGTTCCCGATGGATCGTCCGCGCTACGTCGTTATCGCCATGCTCGACGAGCCCAAGGGTACGCTCGCCAGCTCCTACCAGCGCACCGCCGCATGGAACGCTGCGCCCATCGTGGGCCGCCTCGTTCCGCGCATCGGCCCGCTCATCGGCGTGCGTCCCGACGACACGCGTGATATCGATATTTCCGCCATCACCCCGCTTATTCCCGAGGCGCAGAATGAAGCTGAGTAAGATTTGCGATAGGGCAGGCGTCGTTTGCCCCGAAGGCGGTGAGGTCACCGTGACCGGCTTCGCCATCGACAATCGCAAGGTTGCGCCGGGCACCGTGTTCGGCGCGTTCCAGGGCACGCAGGTCAATGGCGAGGACTTCATCCCCGCCGCCATCGAGGCGGGTGCCGTGGCCGTAGTCGCGCGTCCCGAGGCGAAGGTCGGAGGCGCAGTCCACATCGCCAGCGACAACCCTCGCAAGTGCTTTGCCGACATGGCCGCACAGTTCTTCACGCCCGTGCCCGAGCATATCGTCGCGGTCACCGGGACCAACGGGAAAACCAGCTGCGTCGAAATGACACGGCAGATCTGGCGCATGTCGGGCGAGCGCGCGGCGAGCATCGGGACGCTGGGTGTCACCACGCCGGACGAAAGCGTTTCGACCGGCCTCACCACGCCCGATATCGTCACTTTCCTCTCGAACATGAGCGGGCTGGCTCGCGAGGGCGTGACGCATGTCGCCTACGAAGCATCGAGCCACGGCCTCTCGCAATATCGCAACGAGGGCATTCCGGTCGAAGCGGCAGGCTTCACAAATTTCAGCCGCGACCACCTCGATTACCACGCGGACATGGAAGACTATTTCGCCGCCAAGATGCGCCTCTTCGACGAGGTGGTTTCGGATGGCGCGACGGCAGTCGTGTGGATGGGCGCGGGCGACAGCGGCTGGAACAAGCGCGTCGTCGAACATGCGCAAAGCCGCGGGCTGAAGGTCATGACCGTGGGCGAGCAGGGCGAGGACATCCGCCTCACCCGCCGCGAACCGACGCAGCTCGGCCAGTCGCTAACCGTCGAGCATGACGGGACCGAGCGGACCATCAACCTGCCGCTCATCGGGGCCTACCAGGTGTCCAACGCGCTGACCTCTGCTGGTCTTGCGCTCGCCACCGGTATCGACGCGAGCCGCGTGTGGGATGCCGTCGCACGGCTCCAGCCCGTTCGCGGCCGTCTCGAACGCGCGGTCATCGCGCCCAGCGGCGCTCCGGTCTATATCGATTACGCACATACGCCCGACGCGCTGGAAGCAGCCATCGCGGCTCTGCGTCCGCATGTCACAGGCCGTCTCATCACCGTCTTCGGTGCAGGCGGCGACCGCGACCACGGCAAGCGCGCGCCCATGGGCGAGGCGGCGGCCAAGGCGAGCGACCTCGTCATTGTCACTGACGACAACCCCCGCGGTGAAGATGCTGCGGAAATCCGCCGCGCGGTGCTTGAAGGCGCGCCGAATGCACGCGAAGTGGGCGGACGTCGCGAAGCCATCCATGCAGCCATTGCCGAGGCGGGGAAGGACGACATCGTCCTCGTCGCGGGCAAGGGTCACGAAACGGGTCAAATCATCGGATCGGGAGAAAACATGCGGGTCCATCCCTTCGACGACGTCGAGGTCGCACGCGAATGCGCGGCGCTTATCGCCAGAGGTGACGCATGAGCGCCGCCATCCTGCGCCACCCAGCCTATATGGAATGGCCGGTCGAGGATCGCGACCGCCTGCCGCTCACGCTGTGGGACGCGAAGGCGATTGCCGAGGCCGTCGGCGGGACCGCGAGCTGCGATTTCCAGGTCGCCGGTGTCGAAATGGACAGCCGCGACGTTGTGAACGGTGACCTTTTCGTCGCGCTCAAGGGCGAGGCGATGGACGGCCATCGCTTCCTCGACAAGGCATTCCAGAACGGCGCAGCCGCGGCCATCGTCGACCGCCCCGTGGATTACCCGCACATCCTCGTCGAAGACACGACCGAAGCGCTGAAAGCACTCGCCCGCGCAGCCCGCAGCCGGACCGGGGCAAAAATCATCGGCGTCACCGGCTCGGTCGGCAAGACCGGGGTGAAGGAAGCCATCTTCGCCAGCCTCGAACGCGCCAGCCGCGGCGCGGCGCATCGCTCGACGCGCAGCTATAACAACCATGTCGGTGTTCCCCTCAGCCTCGCACGCATGCCTGCGCGCAGCCGTTTCGGCATTTTTGAGATGGGCATGAACCATGCCGGCGAAATCGAAGGCCTGACCACGCAGGTCCGCCCGCATGTCGCCGTCATCACCACCATCGCGCCCGCGCATATCGAGAACCTGGGCTCGATGGAGGCCATCGCCGAGGCCAAGGCCGAAATCTTTGCCGGATTGGAGCCGGGCGGCATTGCCGTCATCCCTGCCGACAGCGAGCATTTCGAGCGCCTGCGCCTCGCCGCGCTGCGGATGGATGCAAAGGTCGTCAGCTTCGGCCGCGCCCCGCATGCCGACATGCGCCTGCTCGACGCCATCCCCAGCGCCAATGGCGGCAGCCTCGTGACTTGCGAATTCGATTCCGGTCGCCTCTGCTACACCGTCGCCGAGCCGGGGGACCACTGGGTCATCAACTCGCTGGCCGTCATGGCGGCAGTCCGTGCGGCAGGCGGCGACATGGCCGCTGCCGGTCTCGCGCTCGCCGAAATGGGCGGGCTGAAGGGCCGCGGCGCGCGGCATGGTATCGACGTACCCGGCGGCAAGGCCCTGCTCATCGACGAAAGCTACAACGCCAATCCCGCCAGCATGCGCGCAACGCTCGCGCAATTGGGCCAGACACCATCCACCCGCCGCATCGCCGTGCTGGGTTCGATGAAGGAGCTGGGCGACTTCGGCGACAAGTTTCACGGGGCGCTGTCAGAACCCTTGATTGCAGCCGATGTCGACTATGCGTTGCTGGTGGGCGACGAGATGCGCGCACTGGCCCGTGAACTGGGGAAACCCGCCTTCAATTCGCTTGGCAATCCGCTCGAGTGGGAGCATTGCAATTCGGCCGAAGAGGCTATCGGGATGCTGGAGGATTTCGGGATCGTTGCGGGCGATGCCGTGCTGGTCAAAGGCTCCAATTCGGTCGGGCTGGGCAAGCTCGTGGATCACTTCACCCGCGCAAGTTAGGAGCCGACGAGGCCGATGCTTTATCTCCTCGCCGAGTATTTCAATTTCGAAGGGCTGTTCAACCTCGTGCGCTACCAGACGGCGCGCGCGGGCGCGACGCTGCTGACGGCGCTCATCATCGGCCTGTTCATCGGTCCGCGCTTCATCGACATGCTGCGCGTGCGGCAGGGCAAGGGCCAGCCGATCCGCGAGGACGGGCCGCAGACCCACCTCGCCAAGGTCGGCACGCCGACGATGGGCGGATTGATGATCCTGGTCAGCCTGTTCATCTCGCTGCTGCTGTGGATGGACCTGTCAAATCCCTTCATCTGGGCCTGCCTCGCCGTGACCGGCGGCTTCGGCATCATCGGTTTCCTCGACGATTACGACAAGGTCACCAAGGCCAGCCACAAGGGCGTGTCGGCGCGCGTCAGGCTGCTGATGGAGTTCGCTGTCGCGGGCATCGCGAGCTACATCATCGTCAGCCAGATCAACACCTTCGTCTACGTGCCCTTCGTCAATGATTTCGGCATCGAGCTGGGGCCGCTTTATTACGTCTTCGCTGCCACGGTCATCGTCGGCGCGGGCAATGCGGTGAACCTCACCGACGGGCTGGATGGCCTTGCCACCATGCCGGTGATCATCGCGGCGGGCACTTTCGCCGTCATCGCCTATCTCGTGGGCCGCGTGGACTATTCGGAATATCTCGGCATTCCCTATGTCGAAGGCGCGGGCGAGCTGGCCATCTTCTGTGCCGCCATTATGGGGGCTGGGCTTGCCTTCCTGTGGTTCAACGCGCCTCCGGCCGCCGTCTTCATGGGTGACACCGGCTCGCTGGCGCTGGGCGGCGCGCTGGGTGCGATTGCCGTGGCGACGCATCACGAGGTCGTGCTGGCGATCGTCGGCGGGCTGTTTGTGTTCGAGGCGCTTTCGGTCATCATCCAGGTCTTCTGGTTCAAGCGCACCGGGCGGCGGGTCTTCCGTATGGCCCCAATCCACCACCATTTCGAGCAGCTCGGCTGGTCGGAGAGCAAGGTCGTCATCCGCTTCTGGATCGTCGCCATCGTGCTCGCACTTCTGGGGCTTGCGACGCTCAAATTGAGATGATCGCGCCTTGCCCCCTCCGTCGGCGCTGCGCGCCGCCACCTCCCCCAAGGGGGGAGTTTCCATTCGCCGAGAGCCTCCCCCACTGGGGGAGGTGGCCCTCGCATCGCGAGGGTCGGAGGGGGCTGGTCACGTGATCACCTCGCCCGCCTGGAAGGACAAGAAATACGCGGTGCTCGGCCTCGCGCGGTCCGGCCGGGCGACGGTCGAGGCGCTGCTCGCGGCTGGCGCGGATGTGCTGGTGTGGGACGACCGCGAGGAAGCGCGCGAGCCCTACAATGGACGCTGCGCCATTGGCGACCCGCTCGAGGCGGACCTCACCGGCTATGCAGGTGTCATCGTCAGCCCCGGCGTCCCGCTCAACACCCATCCGATCAAGCCGCATGCCGACAGCTTCGGCGTGCCGGTGATTGGAGATATCGAACTCTTCGCACAGGCGAGGCCGCACCTGCCGCCACACAAGGTCGTCGGCATCACCGGCACCAATGGCAAGTCGACCACCACCGCGCTGGTCCACCATATCCTCAAGACCGCAGGCGTGCCGACGACTATGGGCGGCAATATCGGCCTCCCGATCCTCGAGCAGGAGCCGCTTCCGGAAGGCGGGGTCTATGTGCTGGAGCTGTCGAGCTACCAGATCGACCTGACCTATTCTCTCGATTGCGACGTGGCGGTGTTGCTGAACATCACGCCGGACCATCTCGATCGGTATGATGGGGATTTCGAACGTTATCGCGCCTCAAAATTGCGCCTCTTCGAAATGCAGTCGGAAGACCACTGGCGCTTGGAGCCGTTTGATCGCCTTGTGATGACCGATCCATGGGATGTCTGGGGTGTTTTCGGTGAAGACGGAAAGACCCACCGCGATGCGACCGTCTTGGGATCGCAGGAAGATTGGCCGGGCCTTCAAGGACCACACAATGGCGAGAACGCCCAGATGGCCATAGCTGCCACCGAGGCCGTGGGCCTTTCTGAAGAAGAGATCGCTTCGGGCTTGCGAACCTATTCCGGCCTCCCCCACCGCATGGAGCGGCTCGCGGAAATCGCGGGCGTCGCTTACGTCAACGACAGCAAGGGCACCAACACCGCTGCGTCCGCGCCCGCTCTCGCGGCGTTCGACAAAATCCACTGGATCCTCGGCGGGCTCGCCAAGGAGCCGGGGCTGGGCGAGTGCGAGGCCGAACTAGGCCACGTCAAAGCCGCCTACACCATAGGCAAGGCTGGTCCGGACTTTGCCGCCCTGCTGGAAGGCCGCGTGCCGGTGGAGCAGTGCGAAACGCTCGACCGCGCTGTGACCTCCGCTGCCGCCGCGGCGCAAGCAGGCGACACCGTCCTCCTCTCCCCCGCCTGCGCCAGCTTCGACCAATATCAAGACTTCGAAAAGCGCGGCGAGCATTTCCGCGAACTGGTGGAGGGCCTGAAGTGACCGCCATGCAGCCCTTCGTCCCCGGCGCCAAACGCAAGCCTGCCCATATCCCGGGCGGCAAGCTGTCGCGCTGGAGCCAGTTGAAAATCTGGTGGCGCGAGATCGACCGCGTGCTGCTGTTCATGATCCTCGGCCTGATGGCGTTCGGCACCATCGCCGTTGCGGCTGCCAGCCCGGCGAGCGCGAACCGCCTCTCGACCTCCAGCGAGACGCTCGACCCGCTGTACTTCTTCTACCGCCACCTCGCCTGGCAGGCGGTGGCGCTCTGCGTCCTGTTCGGTGCATCGCTGCTCAGCCGCGAGAACGCACGGCGGCTCGGTATATTGCTGGGCGCAGGCATGCTCGGCCTGCTCTTCCTCGTCCCCTTCTTCGGGGTCGAGATCAACGGGGCGCGGCGCTGGATCAATCTCGGCATGCAGTTCCAGCCATCCGAGTTCCTGAAACCCGCCTTTGCCATCGTGCTGGCGTGGATCCTCTCGTGGCGGATGCGCGACCCGAACCTGCCTGTGTTGCCTATCGCCACCGGTCTGCTCGTCCTCATCGCCGCGCTGATGATGATGCAGCCCAATTTCGGCGGCACCATCCTGTTCGGCGGCGTGTGGTTCGTGATGGTCATCCTTTCGGGCGTGCCGTGGAAGCGGCTCGGCATCCTTGCCGGAGGCAGCATCGCGTTGCTGACCGCGACGTACTTCCTCTATGACAACGCGCGCCACCGTATCGACAGCTTCTTCGGCGGCGGCGTGGCCTTCGACCAGGTCGACCTAGCGAGCCGTACTCTCACCGCCGGTGGCTGGACAGGCGCGGGCTATGGCCTCGGCCTTCGCAAGATGAGCCTGCCCGAAGCGCATACCGACTATATCTTCAGCGTCATCGGCGAGGAGTTCGGCCTTATCGTCTGCGGCTTCGTCGTGCTCGCCTATCTCGCCATCATCCTGCGCGTGCTGATGCGGCTGGTGGACGAGGAGGACTTGTTTGCCCTGCTGGCCGGGACGGGCCTCGTCTCGCTGTTCGGCGGGCAGGCTTTCATCAACATGCTGGTCAATCTCCAGCTCTTCCCCTCGAAGGGTATGACGCTGCCGCTGGTGAGCTATGGCGGGTCTTCCACCATCGCCATCTGCCTTGCCGTAGGGCTGCTCGTCGCGATCACGCGGCGCAATCCCTATCTCAAAAGCTCCACAAGGGGACTTGGCGACCTGCTGGGCATCGGGCAGGGGGGCGCGATGAAGACGTCCGAGGCGCGCGTGACGCGCGAGATTCACCAGTGACCGGTTCGAGCCGCCACTATGTGCTGGCTGCCGGGGGAACCGGTGGCCACATCCTGCCCGCATTCGCGCTGGCGACCGAGCTGGAGCGGCGCGGCCACCATGTCGCGCTGATTACCGACGAGCGCGGCGCGCAGATACCGGGCAAGCCCGATTTCATGCCCGCGCACATCCTGCCCGCAGGCCGCTTCGGCAAGAACCCGCTGCAATGGGTGAAGGGTGCCAAGGCCGTGTGGGAAGGGCGCCGTATGGCGCTGCGCCTGTTCGAGAGCTTCCAGCCCAGCGCGGTGGTCGGCTTCGGCGGCTATCCCTCGCTGCCCGCTATCCTCGCCTCGACCTCGGCCGACATCCCGACCGTTGTGCACGAACAGAACGCGGTGTTGGGGAGGGTGAACCGCCTGCTCTCGGGCCGCGTCAACGCGATCGCGACCGCTTATCCCGACGTGCAGCGGCTGAAGTCCGCGCATCAGGGAAAGACCTATCTGGTCGGCAATCCCGTGCGCGCCGAAGTCCTCGCGCTGCGCGATGAACCCTTCCCGTCTTATGGCGAAGAAGGCCTCCTGCGCGTCCTCGTCACCGGCGGTAGCCAGGGTGCGCGTGTGTTGTCCGAAGTCGTGCCCGATGGCCTCGCCATGCTGCCGCCCGCCATTCGCCAGCGGTTGCAGGTGACGCAGCAGTGTCGGCCCGAAGACCTCGACGCGGTGCGCGAACGCTATCGCACCCACGGCATCCCGGCGGAACTGGCGACCTATTTCGAGGACATGCAGAGCCGCCTTGCCGATGCGCATCTCTTCATCGGGCGTGCCGGTGCCTCGACGATTGCCGAACTGACCGCCGTGGGTCGCCCCGCCATCCTCATCCCGCTGCCCATCGCAACCGACGACCACCAGGCCTTCAATGCGCGCGAAATGGCCAAGGCGGGCGGTGCGCGGATGATCCGGCAGGAGAAGTTCGAAAGCAAGGAACTCGCCAAGCAAATTCGCGTGCTGGCCGATGACCCGCAGGGTCTCGCCAATGCCGCCCATGCCGCATGGAACTGCGGCCGCCCCAAGGCCGTAGAGGACCTTGCCGACCTCGTCGAAAGCTTCGGCGGGGCGGACATGATGGATGTCATCCGCGTGGGCGGAAACAATGCTCGCGGCGCCACACAAGGCGTGACAGCAGGGCAGACATCCAAGATTCTGGGCGCGAAACGGGAGAGCGCGGAATGAAGGGCGTACCAACCGATATCGGCACTATCCACTTCGTGGGGATAGGCGGCATCGGCATGTCGGGCATCGCCGAGGTGATGAACAACCTCGGCTATACCGTGCAAGGCTCCGACATCAGCGAAAGCCCGACGGTCGAGCGCCTGCGCTCGCAAGGTATCGCGGTGAAAATCGGCCACGAGAAAGAGAATGTGGAGGGCGCGGCGGTTGTCGTCACGTCCACGGCAGTCAAGCGCACCAATCCCGAAGTCGCGCACGCACTCGAAAACCGCATCCCCGTCGTGCGTCGCGCCGAGATGCTTGCTGAGCTGATGCGCCTCAAATCCACCATCGCGGTGGCCGGCACGCACGGCAAGACGACCACCACCAGTATGATTGCCAGCCTGCTCGATTGCGGGGCCATCGACCCCACCGTCATCAACGGCGGCATCATCGAGCAATACGGCTCGAACGCCCGGCTGGGCGACAGCGACTGGATGGTTGTCGAGGCAGACGAGAGCGACGGCAGCTTCCTGCGCCTCGACGGCACGATTGCGGTGGTCACCAATATCGACCCCGAACATCTCGACCATTACGGCGATTTCGACGGGGTAAAGGACGCCTTCGTCGAGTTCATCCACAACGTGCCCTTCTACGGCGCGGCGGTGCTGTGCATCGACCACCCCGAAGTGCAGGCCGTCATCGGCAAGGTCCGCGACCGCCGCGTGGTGACCTACGGCTTCAACCTCCAGGCCGACATCTGCGGCGTGAACGTGCAGCCGCACGAGGGCGGCAACCGCTTCGACGTCATTGTGCGCCAGCGCGGCGAGGAAGACCGCCGCATCGAGAACGTGTGCCTGCCCATGCCGGGGCGCCACAACGTCCAGAACGCGCTCGCAGCTATTGCCGTGGCCATCGAGATGGGCTGCCCGGACGAGGTCATCTGCAACGGCTTCTCCAGCTTCGGCGGCGTGCGCCGGCGCTTCACCAATGTCGGCAGTGTCGGCGGGGCGACCATCATCGACGATTACGGCCACCACCCGGTCGAGATCCGCGCCGTACTCGAAGCCGCACGCGAGGCAACGCGCAGCCGCGTCATCGCGGTCATGCAGCCGCATCGCTACACCCGCCTGCGCGACCTGATGGACGACTTCCAGAGCAGCTTCAACGAAGCCGACCAGGTCTACATCACGCCCGTCTATGCCGCGGGCGAAGACCCCATCGAGGGCGTCGATGCGAAGGCGCTGGTCGAAGGGCTGAAGTCGCGCGGCCACCGCAACGCCGCCACGGTCGAGGACCGCGACGACCTCGCCAAGAAACTCGCCGCCGACATCGAGGAGGGTGACCTCGTGGTCTGCCTCGGCGCAGGCGACATCACCAAATGGGCCGCCGGTCTCGCCGAAGCGGTCGAGAAGGAACGCGCTGCGTGACGCCCCAAGAAAACGACGTCTGGAACTGGGATAGCGGCATGGCTCCCGATTGTTCGGTCGAGGGCAGCATCGACGCGCCCATCGACACCGACGGCCTGCGCGGCAAGCTGACTCCGCAAGCCCCGCTTGCCAAGCTGGTGTGGTTCAAGAGCGGCGGCAAGGCCGACTGGCTGTTCGAGCCCGAGGACATGGAAGACCTCAAGGAGTTCCTCCGCCGGCTCGATGGCCAATTGCCGGTCATGGCGCTGGGTCTCGGCTCGAACATGATTGTCCGCGACGGCGGCGTGCCGGGCGTGGTCATCAAGCTGGGCAAGCCCTTTGCCGATGTCTCCATCGACGACGAGACCTGCATTGTCGATTGCGGGGGCGGGGCGCATGGCATCCTCGTTGCCAGCGCGGCGCGCGATTGCGGCGTGGCGGGCCTCGAATTCATGCGCGGCATCCCCGGCACGGTCGGCGGTTTCGTGCGCATGAACGGCGGCGCCTATGGCCGCGAGGTGAGCGACGTGCTCATCGATTGCGATGTCGTGATGCCGGGCGGGGCGATGCACACGCTGCCTGCCTCTGACCTGCAATATTCCTACCGTCACTCGGCCCTGCCGCAAGGGGCCGTCGTCGTGCGCGCGCGCTTTCAGGGCGAGCCGGGGGACCCCGAAGCCATCGGCGCGACGATGGACGAGATTGCCGAGGCGCGCGAAAATTCGCAGCCGCTGCGCACCAAGACCGGAGGATCGACCTTCAAGAACCCGCCGGGCAAGAAGGCGTGGGAACTGGTCGATGCGGCGGGATGCCGCGGATTGAAAATGGGCGGCGCGCAGGTGAGCGAGAAGCATACCAACTTCCTCATCAACACAGGGGATGCCACCAGCGCCGATATCGAGGGGCTGGGCGAGGAAGTGAAACGCCGTGTCTATGAGAATTCGGGCGTCGAGCTCGAATGGGAAATCCAGCGTGTGGGGCGACCGTAAGGACTAAAGAATGCCTGATATGCAGAAACTTCACGTCGCCGTCCTGATGGGTGGCTGGGCCAATGAACGCCCCGTCAGCCTGATGTCGGGAGAAGGCGTCGCCAAAGCGCTGGAAGAGCGCGGCCACACAGTCACGCGCATCGACATGGACCGCGACGTTGCCGCGCGCATCGCCGAGGCCAAGCCCGATGTCGTGTTCAACGCGCTCCATGGTGTTCCCGGCGAGGATGGCAGCGTGCAGGGCATGCTCGACCTCATGGGCGTGCCCTATACGCATTCCGGCCTCGCCACCTCGGTCATTGCCATCGACAAGCAGCTGACCAAGCAGGCGCTCGTGCCGCACGGCATTCCCATGCCCGGTGGCCGCATCGTCAAGACCGCCGACCTGTTCGAACGCGACCCGCTGCCGCGTCCCTATGTGCTCAAGCCCGTCAATGAAGGCAGCTCGGTCGGCGTCGCCATCGTCACCGATGAGGGCAATTACGGCAATCCCATCAATCGCGATGCCAAGGGCCCTTGGCAAGACTTCAAGGAACTGCTCGCCGAGCCTTACATCAAGGGCCGCGAGATGACCTCCGCCGTGGTCGATTTCGAAGATGGTTCGCGCGCGCTGGGCGTCACCGAACTCAAGCCCAAGAGCGGCTTCTACGATTTCGACGCCAAATACACCGACGGCATGACCGACCATATCTGCCCGGCCGACATTCCCGACCACATCCGCGACCTGTGCCTCGAAATCGCGCTGAAGGCGCACAAGGTGCTGGGTTGCCGTGGCACCAGCCGCACGGACTTCAGATGGGACGAGGAGCAGGGCGAGGACGGGTTGTTCGTGCTCGAAACCAACACCCAGCCGGGTATGACCCCGCTCAGCCTCGTGCCCGAGCAGGCCAAGTATGCCGGCATCGAATATGGCGAGCTGGTCGAGACCGTCATTGCCGCCGCGCTGCGCTATCATGAGGACAAGAGGCGCGATGGCTAAGGTCAGCCGCAAGCCCACCGGTGTCCGCCGGTCCGCCGCTGCGCGCAGCCGCAGCCAGAAGGCACGGGCGGCCAAGAAGCATACCTCGGGCCTGCTCGATCGGGCGATGTCCGCGCTGCCCTTTACCGAGGAGCAGTGGCACAAGTTCTTCCTCGTCGCCATTCTCGCCATCGGCATGATTATCGCCTGGAACGTGGCGAAGTATGCAGGGCTTCCCGAACTTGCGCAGACCGAGCTGGCGAAGTCCGCCAGCCGCGCCGGTTTCGAGGTCGACCGCGTGCGGGTGACCGGTGTCGAGCGTTTGAACGAACAGGTGGTCTACGAGCGCGTGCTGGGCGAGCAGGACCGGCCCATGCCGCTGGTCGATGTAGAGGCCATTCGCGAACGGCTGATGGAGCTTTCCTGGGTCAAGGACGCGCGCGTCTCGCGCCAGCTCCCCGACCTCCTGCGCATCGACATCGTCGAGCGCGAGCCGCATGCCGTGGTGGTCAAGCCCGACCGGCTCATCCTTGTCGATGCGACGGGGCATGATCTCGAACCGATTTCGGCCAAGGAGGCGCAGGAGATGCTCCTCATCTCCGGCCCCGGCGCGCAGAAGCAGGTGGCCGAATTGGACCGCCTGCTTGATGCCGCGCCAGCGCTCACCCCGCAGATTGCCGCTGCCGAGTGGATCGGCAACCGCCGGTGGAACCTCACCTTCAAGACCGACCAGCTGCTGCTGCTGCCTTCCGAAGACCAGGGGCCTGCCGCGCTGGTCAAATTCGCCGAAATGGACGGGCGCAATCGCCTCATCGGAGGCAAGGCCATCGCCATCGACATGCGCGTGCCCGACCGGGTCTTCCTGCGCTGCGCCGACGGGCCGTGCCCGCGCGGCACGCAGGCCATGGCGGAGGCCGAATGATGGCCAGCAATCCGCACACACCCATGCCGCGCATCACCCGCGTGTTTGCAGCGGTCAACATCGGCTCGTTCCGCATTTCGGCCATGGTCATGGGCCAGAGCGAGGACGGCGAAATGATCGTGCTCGGCTCCTCGCACCGAAAGAGCGAGGGCATCAAGCGCGGCTATGTCACCGACATGGCCGCCGCGATGCAATCCATCCGCGCGGCGGTGGAGCAGGCCGAGAGCAGCGCCAATACCAGCGTTTCGGGCGTGTGGATTGGCTGCGCAGGCGCAGGCCTCACCAGCAAGATTGCCAGCGTCGAGATTGCCATCGGCGGCCGCCGCATCGACGAGGACGATGTCGAGCACCTGCTTTTCGCCGCGCGCGACCATATCCAGCCAGACGGGCGCATGGTCCTCCACGCGCAGCCTGCGCATTACACGCTCGACGGAGCGCATGGCATTGCCAATCCCATCGGTCTCCATGCGGAATCTCTCGGCGTCGACATCCATGTGACGCTGGCCGAAGGCGCGCCGGTGCGAAACCTTATCGAGGCTGTCCAGAGCGCGCATCTGGATGTCGAAGGCGTTGTCGCCAGCCCGCTCGCCGCCGCCTATGCCTGTCTGACGCAGGAAGAGCGCGACCTTGGCGTGGCACTGGTCGAAATCGGTGCGCAGGTGACGAATGTCTCTGTCCATGCGGGGGGGATGCTGCTGGGCCTGCGATCCATTCCGGTCGGCTCGAACGACATCACCGATGCGATTGCCAGTTCGCTAGGCATCAGGCGCGGGCAGGCGGAGCGGCTCAAATGCGTCGCCGGCTCGGCCATCGCCACGCCCAGCGACCACCGCGAGATGATACCCGTCAACGGCCCCGGCGAGGAACCGGGCGAGCGGCTGGCGCGCGGGGCGGACGAGCAGAACCGTATCGCGCGGGCAGAGCTGGTCTCGGTCGTCACCGACAGGCTCGGCACCATGACCACCGAAATCGGCAAGGGCTTGAAAGGCATGGGCTTTTCCGGCGCGAACGGCGGGCAGGTCGTGCTGACCGGCGGCGGGGCGGAACTCCACGGTATCGCCGAATTCATGCAAGGCGCGCTCGGCCTCCCGGTCCGCAGGGGGCGAGCGCCTGCCTTGCGCGGGCTGCCCGAAGCGCATGCTACGCCCGGGTTTGCCACCCTGGCGGGGCTCTGCCTCTATGCCTCCGAAGACCCCATCGATATCCGCACCATCGGCCCCAGCTACCAGCCCACGAAGCGCTATTCAGGCCTCGGACTGGTTAACCGCGTGGTCCAGGCAGTGCGCGAATATTTCTGATAAGGTCGCAAATACAGTCGATTTCACCCGTTACGCACGGTGGATAAAGCGATTTAACCTTTGCATGCGTGAATCGCTTTGTGCCAAAAGCGTGTGCAACACGGCCAAGGCCAGAATTCTTTCCCGAGGGAACGCCCAATGAGCATCAATATCGGACCCGCTTCCAGCGACGACATGCGCCCCAAGATCATGGTGGTCGGTGTCGGCGGGGCAGGCGGCAACGCTATCGCCAACATGATCGACAGCGAAATCGAAGGTGTCGATTTCATCGTCGCCAACACCGATGCGCAGGCTCTTGCAACTTCTCCTGCTGAAAAGCGCCTCCAGCTCGGCCCCGATATTACCGGCGGCCTCGGTGCAGGTGCGCGTCCCGAAGTGGGCAAGGCCGCGGCCGAAGAAACGGTCGAGGATATCGAAGACGCGCTCGACGGCGTGAACATGTGCTTCATCGCTGCCGGCATGGGCGGCGGCACGGGCACGGGCGCTGCGCCGGTCATCGCCGAGGCGGCTCGCCGCAAGGGCGTGCTGACCGTGGGCGTGGTGACCAAGCCCTTCCTGTTCGAAGGCACGCGCCGCATGCGCAGCGCCGAAGCGGGCATCGACGAGCTGCAGAAGCACGTCGATACGCTCATCGTCATCCCGAACCAGAACCTGTTCCTGGTCGCCAAGGCCGACACCACATTCAAGGAAGCCTTCGCGCTGGCCGACGAAGTGCTGCAGCAGGGCGTTCGCTCGATTACCGACCTCATGGTCATGCCGGGCCTCATCAACCTCGACTTCGCCGACGTGCGTTCGGTGATGAGCGAGATGGGCAAGGCGATGATGGGCACGGGCACGGCAGAGGGCGACAACCGCGCTCTCGAAGCTGCCGAACGCGCTATCGCCAACCCGCTGCTCGACGGTGTCAGCATGGCGGGCGCGAAGGGCGTCATCATCTCCATCATCGGAGGCGAGGACATGAAGCTCCTCGAGGTCGACGAAGCCGCAAACCACATCCGCGAGCTGGTCGACGAAGATGCCAATATCATCTGGGGCAGCGCCTTCAATCCCGACCTCGACGGCCAGATCCGCGTGTCGGTGGTCGCGACCGGTATCGACGAGGACGGCAGCGCGCGTCCCGCGCAGCCGCGCAACTTCTCGATGGCTCCGCAGCGCGCACCGCAGCGCCCGGTGCTCGATTTGCAGGAAAGCGAGCCGGAGGAAGAGCCGTTCGAACTCAACGAAGGCCTTTCGGCAGAGCCTGAGCCCGAGCCTGCACCCGAACCTGCATATGAGCCCGAGCCGGTGGCCTATCAGGAGCCCGAGTCCGCATACGAGCCCGAGCCCGCGCAGGCCTATGATGACAGCGAGGACGAAGAAGGCCCGCTGATGAACCCGGCCGGCCTCTCGCCTGCTGGTGGCGGCAACGATTACGGCGATGAGGACGAGTACGAAGAGGATGACGATGTCGACGGCATCGTCGACCCGCTCGCCGGCATGCGCAACGAGGAAACCGAACGCTTCGATCGCTATGACGACGAAGACGGCCAGGTTCCGCCGCCCGCCGAAGACCGCGGCTTCGCCCACGGCGCCACCGAGAACGACGGCTGGACCGACGATGCTGATGGCGGCGCAGGCGCTCCGCTCGACCTGTCCGATCCTGCCGATGACGGCGCGCTCGAACTCGGCAGCGATCATTTTGCCGAGCAGCAACGCCCGCTTTCCGAAAAGCCCGCGCGCAAGCCGCTCTTCACCCGTGGTTCGGATGAAGACTTCGGCGGCGACGCCGGTGCTGGCGGAATGGGTTCCAGCGGCGCTGCAGGTGGCGGTGCTGGTGGTTCCGGCGGCGGTGCCGGAGGTGGCGCACCCGCAGGTGGCGGCTCGGCGCAGGGCAGCACGCTGTTCGAGCGCATGGCCAATCTCTCGCGCGGTTCGAGTGCCAGCCACGATGACGACGAGGACGAAGACGAGGATGAAGCCGGCAGCGGCGGCCTCAACATCCCGCGTTTCCTCGGCCGCCAGAACAACCAGTAATTCCGACTGAACCAACGCGCGTGTCCGTGCGTTGGGGGAACGTCATGCCACTTCGCAAAGCCAGACGCTGGGCAACCTCGGCCGCTCTAGTTGCGCTCTTCGCGGGCGGCCCCTTTGCGCATGCGCAGGAGGTCGTGCAGGCCCTGCCGCCGCCTGGCTCGCAGGAGTTGAGCAACGCGCTGCAGCGGCTGGCGCGTGACGGCAATGATGTCGCGGCGCTGCTCGATGCGGGCGATGCGGCGATTACGCTTGGCGATGTCGCCGCGGCCATCGGGTTTTTCGGACGCGCGCAGGCGCTGACGCCGACGAACCCGCGCATCTCGCTGGGCCTTGCGCGCGCCTACACGCTCTCTCGCCGTCCGGTGGAAGCGCTGCGTCTTTATGCCGAGGCCGAGAAAGGCGGCATTCCGCTGCAAAGCATGGCCGCCGACCGCGCGCTCGCATTCGACCTCGTGGGTGATGCCAAGAGTGCGCAGGAACTCTACCGCATGGCGCTGGCAGGAGGAGCGGGCGACGCGGTCCGCCGCCATCTGGCGCTGAGCCATGCCATTTCGGGCGACAAGGCAGGCTTCGAAGCCACGCTCTTGCCGCTGCTCCAGCAGGGCGACAACGCCGCCTTCCGCACGCGTGCCTTCGGTCTGGCCATCCTTGGTGAAACCGATGCCGCCATCAAGATTGCCCGCGACATGATGCCGGCACAAATGGCATCGCGCATCGAACCCTATCTCAAATACATGACCCAGCTCACGCCCGCGCAGCAAGCGGCCGCCGGCGTGTTGGGTGTGTTCCCGCGCACCGCTGCCATCGGGCAGGATGACGCGCAGATTGCGGCCTACTCCCCGCCCGCGCCGACCCAGGCGCAAAGCGCGGATGCCAGCCTGGCGCCGAGCGGTCCTACGCTCGGTTCGCAACTCGCGAACAACACGCGCGGCAGCCGCCGCGAACGCCGTCAGGAGCGCCGCGAGCGCCGCGAGGCTTCGCGTACCGAGCTTGCACCCGCTCAGACTTCCGCGCCCGCTCAGGCTTCCGCGCCCGCTCCGGCACGCAGCGGGGAGCTGCCGCCGGTAGGCCGCACGACCGAGTTGCCTCCGGTGCAGCGTGATGCGGCGACCCAGCCAATCGACTTGGGTGCTCAGCCGGTCCGACCGGCCCCGCCGCCGCCGCCGCCGCCGCCAACGCCACCACCTCCGCGCGAGAACCTCGAAGACGCATTCGCCGACTTCAACCTCGCGGCCAACGGTTCGACGGCTCCGCGCGCCGGTGCGGTCGACATCCGCGCCATCGAGGCTCCGCGCGAACGAAATGAGCCTCCGCCACCGGTCATTCCGGCGCGCCATTGGGTGCAGGTGGCCACGGGGCGCGATATCTCCGCGCTTGGCTTCGACTGGCGCCGCATCAGCCGCAATGCGCAAGGCGAGCTGGCAGGCAAATCGGCCTTCACCGCGCCCTGGGGCGAAGCCAATCGCCTGCTTGCCGGCCCTTATGACAGTTCGGCCGAAGCACGCGAGGTGGTGAACCGCCTCAAGGCGATCGGTGTCGATAGTTTCCCCTTCACCAGCGCACGGGGTGAGGAAGTCTTTGCGCTGTCGGGCGCAAGTCCCGCACCCGAAGCGGCCAGGCCCTCACATCCCTCGCGCAACTGGGTGCAGGTCGCCACCGGGCGCGACCGCGATGCACTGGGCTTCGACTGGCGGCGTATCGCCCGCAAGGCCGATGGTTCGCTTGACGGGAAGGGGCCCTTCGTTGTCACCTGGGGCGAGGCCAACCGCCTGCTTGCCGGACCATATGATTCGCCCGCCGAGGCTCGCGAGATGGTCAACCGCCTGAAAGCGATGGGAATAGACAGCTTCACCTTCACCAGCGAAGACGGCGAGGCCATCGAAGAACTCGATTGAGCGGGAGGCGCCCGCTATCCGTATCGGGCAGCTTGTTCACAACCTTTGCACAAGCCCTTTGCGTTCTCCCCAGCACCGGCAAGACCCGCGATTGCCAAGCGCCTTAACCATTCTGCAAATGGACACATGGCTTGGACGGGAAACCACTGATGCGCGCCGTGGAACGGCAATTCGAGGTCGAAGAGGACGCAGCGCCGCTCGACATGCTGGTCGCTCTGTTCGAGGCGCGCGGCTGGCCCTGCGAGGTCAATGCCGAGGAAATCTGCGGCGAAATCCAGGGCAGTTGGGCCAAGTACCAGCTGCGCGGGATATGGCGCGGCGAAGACCGCGTCCTGCAAATCCTTTGTCTGCCCGATGTCCGCATCGGCGGCGAAAAAATGGCCGCGGCACAGGAACTTGTGGCGCTGGCCAACGAGCAGATGTGGCTCGGCCATTTCGACATCTGGTCGAATGGCGGGGTGCTGCTCTATCGCAACGGGACGTTGCTCGGGGGCGACGGGATGCTTGGTCTCGACCAGGCACAGACGCTGGTGGAAATGGCGGTCGAGGAATGCGACCGCTTTTATCCCGCCTTCCAGTTCGTGCTTTGGGGCGACAAGGAACCGCGCGATGCGCTCAAGGCCGCGATGGTGGATGCCGCAGGGGAAGCCTGAGGCAAACCCTTGATTTTGCGTTAGGCATATCCCTTCCGGTTTCGCTTGAAATCAGGCGCTATTACACCGATATTGCTATCAGAAGCGGGGCACGGGTTCGCCCTGCACAAGGGAGTTTTGTAAATATGGCCGATTGGAACGAAACCGACCGCCGTCCGGACGTCACGTCCGTTCCGCGCGCTGGGGACGCGGCTACCCGCGGGACCACTTTTGACGCTGGCCTGCGCCAGCACATGCTGTCGATCTACAACATGATGGCCTCGGGCGTGCTGTTGACCGGCATCGTCGCGATGCTGTTCGTCAACACCCCGCTGTTCGAATCGCTGTTCACCGTGGTGCAGACGCCTTACGGCCGCTCGCTGCAGGTCAATGGCCTCGGCTGGGTGGTGAAGCTGGCTCCGCTGGCCTTCATCCTCGTGATTTCCTTTGGCGGTGTGGCGCGCTTCAGCAAGACGACGCTTCAGGCGATGTTCTGGGGCTTTGCGACCCTGATGGGCCTCTCGCTCTCGACCATTTTCGCCATCTACACCGGTGAATCGATCGCCTCGGCCTTCTTCGCTGCGGCTGCTGCCTTTGCTGGCCTGAGCCTCTACGGCTACACCACGAAGAAGAACCTGTCGGGCTGGGGCAGCTTCCTGATGATGGGCCTCATCGGCATCATCGTCGCCATGCTGCTGAACGCGTTCGTGTTCCAGTCGGGTGCGATGGGCCTCGTGATCTCGATCCTCGGCGTGCTGATCTTCGCAGGCTTCACCGCCTATGACACGCAGCGCCTGAAGGAAGAGTACCAGTACCTGCGCGGCACCGAATTTGCCGGCAAGGCAGTCGTGATGGGCGCCCTCAGCCTCTATCTCGACTTCATCAACCTCTTCCTCTTCATCCTGCAGTTCCTCGGCAACCGCGAGTAACGGCAGGCCGCATCTGCGGACCGGAAAATCGTGCCCGGGGCGAAACTCTCGCCCCGGGCATTTTCATTGCCTGCTCAAGGCGCTAGGACAGACGGGCTTCATGTCCCGTCAATGAATGGCGCGCGACAATGGAAGCCAAGATATCGAGGAGGGTCGGCCTACCCATGAGCCGCACGTCAGCACAAACCATCCGTATCGCCGCGCTTGCCGCGGCCCTGACCGTCGTGGCCGCCTGCACCACACCCCCACCGCCTCCGCCGCCTCCGCCGCCTCCTCCTCCGCCGCCGGCACCGGTCGTCATCCCGCCGCGGCCCACGCCGCCCATGGGCGCGACCACCAGCATGACCATCCCGATGGTCGCCGCGTCCGGTGTGCGCCAGACGGTGAACGCGAACCTCACACCTGCGCAGACCACATGGAACCTGCGCTCTGCGCTCAATGTCGCAGCGTTGAACTGCGTCGAGCCGCAATATGCCGGGCTGGTCGACAATTACGGCGCCTTCCTGAAGCGCAACGCACGCGAGCTGTCGGCGGCAAACCGCGCGCTGCAGAGCGAGTTCCGCCAGCGTTACGGCGGGACCTATCGCGACGTGCAGGACAGCTACATGACGCAGGTCTACAACTACTTCGCGCTGCCGCCCGCGAAGAAGGATTTCTGCAACGTCGCCTACACGGTCAGCGGCGAGTTGCTGACCATTACGCCGACCGACCTCGACACATTCGCCTCCATGGCGCTGCCACGCATCGAAAGCGTCTTCGAGGACTTCTTCCGCGCCTACGAGCAATACCGCGTCGACCTGCGCGCCTGGGATTCCCAATACGGCCCGCCTACCGTGACCACGACGGTGCAGGGTTATACCAATCCGCTGGACCCCGCCGTGACCGTTGCGCCGGGCGAGACAGTGGTCGGGTCGATGCCCGCGACTGCGCCGGTCTCGGCACCGGGCGAAGCGCAGGCTCCGGTCGATATCCCGCCCGCGACGGGGCAGACGCCAATCGTCATTGCGGGAGATAACCCGGCTGACGGTACTGCCACGCTGCCCACCGAAGGCCCCATCTTCCAGTCGGGCGAGGTCGTTCAGGGCGAAGCGGCCGCAGGTGCCGACATCGACACGGACGAGGAAGACGACCAACCGGTCCCCTGAGCTTTCGTAAGGTAAGAACATGCGGGCGGTAGGTGAAAACCTGCCGCCCGCTTTCGTTCAGGGCAGTCAGTCTTCGCGCCATAGCCAGCGCAGCATCTCTGCCATGCGGGCGTTCCAGAAGATTTCGTCATGCTCGGCGCCTTCGTAGACGCGAGCGGTGTAATCTTCGCCCTCCTGCCAACCGCGCTCGGCGAAATCCTGAGCAACCATCACCTGCCACGGAGCATAATAGCTATCGAGTTTCTCGGTGCCGTGATCCATCCACACGCGCCGCCCATCGGGCTTGCCTAGCTTTGCATCGACGTAATTGTCCCAAAGTGCTGCGACCTGGTCTGCATGGGCAGGCGCAAGGCCGGGTGACGCCAGTGCCAGATGCGCGCTGACGCAACCGGCGCGGCCGAAGATATCGGGCCGTTCGATGATGGCGTAGCAGCTCATCACCCCGCCCATGCTGGCACCGGCGATGGTCCGTCCATCGGCATCGGCGCGCGTGCGGTATTCGCTGTCGATACGTGGGACGAGGGTATCCGCCACCCAGTCGAGCTGGAGCTGCGAAGCTATCGGGCCACCCGCCATCCCGGCGATGTCCTGTGCTAGCTCCCCTCGCGCATCCTGGGCAAATTGGGGCACATAGACACGGTATCGGTCCTTGCCCGGCGGGGACCAGATGCCGACGACGATATGCGGCTCTGCCTCGCCGCGGGCCACCATGCCCTTGAGCACGTCCTGCACCATCCACGCCTTGCCGTAATGCATCTGCGCCGGGTCGAAGAGGTTTTGCCCGTCCCACATGTAAAGTACCGGATAGCGCCTGCCGGGCAGCGCGTCATACTCCGGCGGAAGCCAGATGGTGACGCGCTGCTGCGGCAAGCCCTCTGCCTCGAGACTGGCAATCTCGACCATCCGCCCGCTCTCGGCAGGCGAGGGCAGGGAGCATGCCGCAAGCCCGGTCAGCAGGGCCAGCGGGGCGATGAAGCGGATCACCCTTGCGGCACGAATTCGATGGCAAAGCCGCCTGCAGGCGCGATGCGCAGTTCGAGCGTGTCCTCACCAGTCACGGTGCGCGTCTCGACTTCCATCGCGTGGCGGTCGGCGCCCTGGCCATCGGCTGTCGCGCCGTCGCGCCAAATGGTGGCCTTGTAGCTCTTGCCCGGGTCGAGGAAGGACAATGGCACGCTCGCCATGCGCTCGGCCTCGTCGGTGACCGCGCCGACATACCAGTTCAGCGTGTTGCGATCGCGGCGGGCGATGACGGCGTATTCACCGACCTTGCCGTCGACCAGCATGCTCTCGGCCCAGTCGGCCGGCACGCGCTTCACGAAATCGAGCGCGCGCGGATATTTGACGAGGTTTTCGGGCAGGTCGGCGACCATTTGGATGGGCGAATAGATGGTGACGTAGAAGGCCAGCTGGCGTGCCAGCGTACTCGGCAGGTCGGGAGCGGTCGCACCGCGTCCTTCAAGCGAGAACACACCCGGTGTGTAGTCCATCGGCCCGGCCAGCAAGCGCGTGAAGATGAGCTCGGGGACGTGGCCCGGGTCGTTCTTAGGCACGGCCCAGGCATCGTATTCCGCCCCGCGTGCGCCTTCGCGGCTCACCCAGTTGGGATAGGTGCGGCGCAGGCCGGTGTCCTTGATGGGCTCGTGCGGATTGACTGCGATGTGATGCTCTGCCGCCTCTTCGACGACCTTCAGATGGTGGCGGACCATTTCCTGTCCGTCGTGCCAGACGAAGGTCTCGCCCCAGCCGCCTTCACCGGCAGGAGCGATGATGCCGCCCGCATCGGCGACATAACCGCTCTTCACGGCATCGATGCCGAGGCTTTCGTAGAAGGCCATCGCGTCTTCGAGTTGCTCTTCATAGACCTTGATATTGCCGCCGGTTTCGTGGTGGCCGATGATGCGGACACCCTTCTCCTCGCCGTAGCGGGCGACTTCGGCGATATCGAAATCGGGATAGGCTTCGGTGAAGCTGAAATCGCGGCCATTGCCGAACCAGTTTCCGTCCCAGCCCTTGTTCCAGCCTTCGATGAGCACACCGCGAAAGCCATGCTCGGCGGCGAAATCGATGTATTTCTTGGCGTTCTCGGTGGTTGCGCCGTGCTTCTCGCCGCTGGCCCAGCTCTCGATATCGAGATGCATGCCCCACCAGATGCCGATGTATTTGTGCGGCTCAAACCAACTCACATCGCCTAGCTTGTTCGGCTCGTTCAGATTGAGCGTGATGTCGCTCTCGAAAAGCCCCTTGGCGTTCGACGAAATCAGCACCGTGCGCCACGGCGTATTGAACGCGCCTTCGCGCACGACCTTGGGCCCACGCGGGGAGGGTGCAAGCTGGGCGCGCAAGCGCGTGCCATCGATGCGCTTAAGCCACATACCCGAATAGTCGACCAGCGCCGCTTCGTGGAACGAGAGGTGTGTGCCGTTGTCGAGCACCATGGTGACCGGCGTGTGCACGGTCGACAGCGCGCTGATGGGGGTCTTGGAATAGAGATATTCGTAGCGGTTCCAGTCGCCTGCCGGGATGGACCACGCCGTGCCGTCGCTGGCGATGTTGAACTCGGTCAGCTCGTCGGCGATGTTGTAGAAACGCTGCTGCGGATTGTCGGGAAATTCGGTGCGGAAACCGATGCCGTCATCGAAGACGCGCAGGCGCACGGTAATCTGGCGCGCGGCTGCGTCCTTCTGCTGGAAGGTGAGCGCCAGTTCGTTGTGGCTGTCGGTCACCCACTGTTGCTCGCCCCAGGGCTGTTCCCAGGTCGAATTATGCGCCTGCTCACGAAACGCCACGACTTCGAAATTGCGGCGCATCGGGTCGGCATCGGTGAAGTTGAAGCCGATGTTCGACTTGGCGATGATGGGCACGCCGTCGCGGGTGACCTTGTAATAGGGAATGCCTTCGCCATCGGCATCGAGCGTGACCTTGATGCGGCCATCGGGCGAGGTGACCGTCTCTGCCTGCGCGGCGGACATGGGCAAGAGTGAGGCGCTCAGGAAAAGTGCCAGGCGTTTCATGCGGATATCTCCGTTATAATCGCCGCGTGGGGCGGCAATTCGCTGTGGCTCGCGCCATTGATAGCCATCAGGGTCTCGCCATGGCAATCCCCAAGGGCGATGGTTTCGCTGCCGAGGTTGAAGCGGAATTGCAGCTTCTGTCCCTCGGCTTCGCGGGTCATGAGGAGGAGGTCGCCCTCGTGCCGACAGTCAGTGACCGCGCCGTGATGCATGGCCGGGTTGGCCTTGCGCAGGCCAATGGCTGCGCGGGTGAAGGCGAGCAGCGAGTTCTCGTCCGCGTCCTGCGCCTCGACCGGGCGGTTGCGGTTGTCCTCGCCGACCGGAAGCCATGGCTCGGTGCTGCCGAAACCGGCGCAACTGCTCGAGTTCCACGGCATGGGCGTGCGCGCGCCGTCGCGGCTCAGCGTCAGCGGCCAGTTGGCAATCGCCTCGGGGTCGTGGAGCTGGTCGAAGGGGATGTCGACCTGCGTCAGCCCCAGTTCCTCGCCGTAATAGAGGATGGCATTGCCGCGCAGGCTCATCAGGAGCAGCGTCTTCAGGCGCGCAAAGGCATCGCGTTCTTCCGGCTCGCACCAGCGGCTGAGCGCGCGGGGCGCGTCGTGGTTCTCGAACGCCCAGCTCGGCCAGCCAAGGCCTTCTTCGTCGGGCCAATCGCGCAACGAGGCGCAGACCAGCTGCGGGGTCAGCTTTTCGGCATAGAGAAAATTGAAGCTGTAGGCCGAGTTTAGATGCGTCTCGCCATCGGTGAACAGCCGCATTTCGCGCATCGCATCATCGCCGCCGACCTCGGCCACGGTGAAAATACCTTCATATTCGTCGGTCAGCGACCGGATGCGCTCGATGAAGGCCGGGATGTCGGCATGGCCCTGGTTGTATTTCTTGAGCTGGAAATCGAACGGACGCGTGCGCGGCTTGTCGGTCGCGGGCGCCGGCGGATTGTCGCGCAATTCAGGGTCGTGCATCGCGAAATTGAGTGCATCGATACGGTAGCCGTCGACCCCGCGCTCCAGCCAGAAGCGCATCACGTCGAGGATGGCGTCCTGCACATCGGGGTTGTGCATGTTGATTTGCGGCTGGCTGCTCAGGAAATTGTGCAGGTAATATTGGCCGCGCCGCGCATCCCACGTCCATGCCGGGCCGCCGAAGACCGACTGCCAGTTGGAGGGCGGCGAGCCGTCCGGCTTGGCGTCGGCCCAGACATACCAGTCGTGCTTAGGGTTATCTCGGCTGGACCGGCTTTCCTCGAACCATGCGTGCTCGTCGGAGGTGTGCGAATAGACCTGGTCGATGAGGACCTTGAGGCCAAGCTCGTGCGCGCGGGCGACCAGCGTATCGAAATCCTCGAGCGTGCCGAAAATGGGGTCGACATCGCGGTAATCGGAGACGTCGTAGCCGAAGTCCTTCATCGGCGACTTGAAGAAGGGCGAAATCCAGATGCAGTCGATGCCGAGGCTGGCGACATGCGGCAGGCGCTCGGTGATGCCCGGCAGATCGCCGATGCCGTCGCCATTGGAATCGCGGAAGCTGCGCGGATAGATCTGGTAGATCGTCGCGCCCTTCCACCATGGACGCAGCGTGGAGGCGGTTTCGTGCTTCATTCGGCGGTCTCCGCCACGCGGCAGACGGCCCAGCCAAATGCGGCAAGGGTAAAGGCAGCGCTGCCCGGCGCGCTGGGTGCGGAGGGGCAAGTGCCGGCCAGCGTTTCAAAGCTGCGCGCGTCGTAGCCCAGCGTCACATTGGCGGACATGGCTTCGCCTGCTGTATTGAAAACCAACAGGTATTCGCGTCCATCGGCAGGGTCGAAGCGGCTGGCGGCGAAGATGCCGGCCTCCTGCCCGTAATGGCGCACCACCTGTTTGCCGCGAGTGAGGGCAGGGTGCGCACGGCGGATGGCGGAGAAGTCCGCAATCAGGCGGTAGAGCGGATGCGCGGTGTCGAAATTGCTGGTCGCAGTGGTGGCGCTCGTGCCGATCAGCGTGTTGTCGTTGTAGCTATCCGTGCGGCTGGGGAACATGTCTTCGCGCGCGGCTTGGTCGTTGCCGTCGCCGACGAAGCCCTGCTCGTCGCCGTAGTAGATAACGGGCGAGCCGCGCAGGGTGAGCAGCATGGCATGGGCCAGCTTCGTGCGCGCCAGCATCTCGTCGGTGCCAATGTCTTCATTATCCCAGCGCAGCATGGTGGTGAAGCGGCCCATGTCGTGGTTGCCGAGGAAGGTCGGCATGCCGAGCGCGGCTTCCTCGCCGCCTTCGTAAAGCACGTCGCCGTCGAAGAGTTCGTTGAGGACATAGGTGCCCTTGCCCATGCTCACGACCTCGCGGATGCCCTGCTGGAAAGCGAAGTCGAGTACGGCGGGAAAGCCGTCGCGGCGGGTGTATTGCGCGATGTAGCCATTGTCGTGGTCGTCGCGGTAAACCTCGCCGAAGATGTGGAAGTTCGGGATGCCGCGCTCTTTCGCGGTCTCGAGCATGGCGGGCACGAATTCCTGCCAGAATTCCGGGTTCACATGGCGCGCCGTATCGACACGGAAGCCGTCGATGCCCGTGTCGCGGATCCATCCGGCGTAGATATCGATCATGCCCTCGACCACGCGCGGGTGTTCGGTGAAGAGATCGTCCAGCCCAACGAAGTCGCCTTGACGGCTGCTTTCGCCCGAAAATGTGGTGTCGCCGCGGTTGTGATAGAAAATCGGATCGTTGAGCCAGGCGGGGACCTTCACGTCTTTCTCTGCCGCGGGCACCAACGGCGTGTAGGCGTATGTCGGGTCGGTCAGCTTGGCGAAATTCTCCGCGCTGCGGTCCTCGTCTCCCATGAAGCCGGGGTTGATTGCGGGGCCATCGACACCGCCCTTGCGCGAGTAGGGAAAGTCGCCCTTGCTGCGATAGACATAGCCCGTCGCGTCGCCTTCCGCGTAGCGAATGACGTCGGCAGTGTGGTTGGTGATGATGTCCATATAGACCTTCATCCCGCGCGCATGGGCCGCATCGACGAAGGTTTTGAATTCTTCGCGCGTGCCAAAATGGCCGTCGGGACGGGTGAAGTCGGTCACCCAGTAACCGTGATAGCCTGCGCTTTCGTCGCCAGCGGGGCCCTGCACGGGCTTGTTCTGGAAAATCGGTGCGAACCAGATCGCGGTTATGCCGAGGCCTTCGAGGTAATCGAGCCGCTGCGTGAGGCCGGCAAGGTCACCACCATGGAAGAAGCCCTTGTGTGCCGGGTCGAAACCGGTGGTGAGCCGGTCACCCGTAAAATCGCCGGTGTCGTTGCTGGTGTCGCCATTCTCGAAGCGATCGGGAAGGACGAAATACACGACTTCCTCCGCCGGCGCGCGGTCGCGGAACGAGGCGCTGCTCGATGTGGCGGGCGGGGGTGTTTGCGCAGAAACACAGGCGGCGAGCGAAAGCGCCAGCGCCGAAAGGGCGACGCGCCCGGATATCTTGCCGGATGTCTTGGGTTGGATCTTGGTCATGCGAATTCCGGAAGTTTGGCGCCCAGCGAGGCGAGAAATTGGGAATGGTCGGGCAGCCTGCTGACAGCGCCACCCATGATGATTTTCAGATTGTCGAGAAACTCGTTGAACTCGGCCTCGTCGAGTGCATCGGCCATGTGATCGTAGGTCCGCGGCCAGATGTTCTGCCCGATGAGGACCTGGTTCCAGGCGACCTCGTGGAAGAGGTCGTCCTCCTCGCGAAAGACGCGACCCGACTGGCGGAACAGCTCCATGCGCCGGGTCAGCGTTTCAGGGACCGGCATGGCCGCGCGGTCTTTCCAGAAGTCGGAATCGGTGCGCTCGTTGGCATGGTAGTGAAGGATGATAAAATCGCGGATGCGCTCGAATTCGCTGACCATCTGGCGATTGAATTCGCGCTCGAGGCTCGGATCGAAATCGGCGGACGGAAACAGCTTGGCCAGCTTGCCGACGGCCGACTGGATGAGGTGGATGCTGGTGCTCTCGAGCGGTTCGAGGAAGCCTGACGACAGCCCGATGGCGACCACGTTGCGATCCCAGAATTTCTCCCGTCGACCGGTCTGGAAGCGAAGCTGGCGCGGCTCGCCGATGGCGGGGCCTTCCAGATTATCGAGCAGGACGCGCGCCGCCTCGTCGTCCCCCATCGCAGCGCTGCAATAGACGTGGCCGTTGCCGGTGCGATGCTGGAGCGGGATGCGCCATTGCCAGCCTGCCGCATGGGCCTTGGCAACGGTAAACGGCTTGGGCTGGGCGATGTTCTCGCTCTGCACCGCGAGCGCGCGGTCGCAGGGCAGCCAGTGGCTCCAGTCGAGGAACGGGACCTCCATCGCATCGCCGATGAGCAGGCTGCGAAAGCCGCTGCAATCGACGAACAAATCGCCCTCGATGGTGCTTTCGTCTTCCAGCAGGAGGCGAGCGACGAAACCGTCCTTGGCGCGGCGCTCGACCTTCGCGACCTTGCCTTCGCGGCGCACCACTCCGCCAGCCTCGGCCAGCTTGCGCAAATAGGCAGCGTAGAGCGTTGCGTCGAAATGATAGGCGTAGTTGAGGCCCGCCAGCGGTGTGCCGTCTATGCGCGGCAGCTTGCCGAACTTGCCAGCCAGCGCCGCACGTTCGTTGAGCGAGAAATCCCACAGGCTCTCGTCGCGACCGGCTGCCTTGCCGCGCAGGAAATAGTGGATGAAGGGTGAGAGGCCGTGGTGATGGCCGAGCTCGCCAAAGGCGTGCATGTAGCGGTCGCCGATGCGGCCCCAGTCGCGAAATTCGATGCCCAGCTTGATGGTGGCATTCGTTTCACGGATGAATTCGGCTTCGTCGATCTTCAGCGCGCGGTTGAAGGTCTGGATAGGCGGAATGGTGGCTTCGCCGACGCCGACCGTGCCCAGCGCATCGGATTCCACCAGCGTGATCGAAACGGTATTCGCGAAAGTGCGGGAAAGCAGCGCAGCGCACATCCAGCCGGCGGTGCCGCCGCCGAGGATGACCACATTGCGGATTCGTTCTGTCGACACGATCTCTGCCTCCCGAAATAGAAGTGCGGGTGACCCACGACCGGACCACAGCCCGGTCGGTCCCGCCAGCGCGAAGGCTAGCGGGACCGGGTCAGGTCGTCATCAGAACTTGAAGGTCGCCCCGGCGAGGAAGTTCCGGCCATAGGTGTGCCAGTGGCGGAACTGGGTGGGGTCGTCGTTATAGTACTGGATGAAGGGTTCGTCGGTCAGGTTCGAACCCTGCAGGTAGACGGTCAGGCCTTCGATGCCGGCATTGGTGAGGTCATACGACAGCTGTGCGTCGATGATCGTTTCGCCCTTTGCCTGCGTAGTCTGGCGCGAGAGGCCGATGGCGAAGGATTCCGCCAGGAAGGCCGAACGGTGGCGCGCGCTGACACGGGCGCCGAAGCCGCCCTTGTCGTAATAGAGCGTGCCGTTGATGACTTCACGCGACAGGCCGGGCAGCTGCTCGGGGTCGGAATCGGCGGTCTTGCGGACTTCGCTGCGGGTCAGCGAGGCGCTGCCGATGAAGCCGAAACCGTCGAGCGCTTCGGTGAAGGTGTCGAACGGAACCGAAGCGGAGAACTCGATACCGTAGATCTTGCCGCCTTCGCCGTTGGCCGGCGTGCTGACGAGGCCCTGCGTGAGGATCGGCTGGACCGGACCCGGAGCGACGACGCCCGAGAAGTCCTGAACCGTCAGCTCGTCATAGGTGTAGTTCAGCAGCTTCTTGTAGAACGGTGCGATGGCCACATAGCCGCCGCTGCCGAAATACTGTTCGAGCGAGAGGTCGAACTGCCATGCGCGCCAAGGGCGCAGGTTCGGGTTGCCGCCGCTCCCGCTCCAGGGCGACTGGAGGATGTCGGTCTCGTCGGCATTGGCCGCGTTGTAATCGAAGCGGCGGCTGGCATTCATCTTGTCCATCGGAGCGCGGGCAAGGACACGCGCGGCGCCGAAGCGGACCTTGGTGTTGTCGGCAACTTCGAAGATCAGGTTGGTGCTGGGCAGGATATCCCAGTATTCGTCACCCTTGTTGATCTGCTGGGCAATCAGTTCGCCACCGGATTCGGTCGTCGCGTAGCCGAGCGAGCTCTGGTCCGTGTGGACCGCCTGCACGCCGAAGTTACCGGTCAGGTAGATGCCGCCAAGATCCATATCGAGATCGGCCATGGCAAATGCGTTGAAGACCGCTTCGTCGACGGACCAGTCATCGCTCAGGCGATTGCGCTCGTTTTCGACCGTGGTGAAGTAGACACCCGAGTCCACGATACCGCGGGCATCGTAGCTGATCGATCCGCCGAGCCCGAGGAAGTCGAGGTCGGTGGCCGGGAGCAAGAACTCAGCCGGGATGGGCAGCGTGTCGGGATAGATGCGCAGCGTGAGGAACTGGCCGAAGCGGGTGTGTTCCTTCTCGCGGAACGAGTATTTCGCACCGACCGAAACGCCGCTGATTGCGCTTTCCAGTTCCTTGCGAGCAGCAGCCTTGAACGCGGTCAGGCTGTCATCGGAGGTCTCTTCATTGACGAAGCCGTCCTGGCTGTCGCACTGCCAGCCGAACTCGGGGAAGCAATAACCACCGCCCCAGCCGAGGTTGTCGCCCAGTTCCCACACCGCCGGGTCGGCATAGTCGAGGCCCGAGGTGATGGTGAGGCCGTTCGAACCACCCAGCGTGTAGGTGATGTCGTCCGAGGGGCCGGTCTGGCCGCGACCCGAGGTCGAATAGGTCTCGTAGGCCTGGTAGGTGCGGTTCGCGAAAGAGTGGCTCGCGTCGAGTTCGAGCGTCCAGCCATTGTCGAATTCAAAGGTGCCGTTGGCGCCGATTGCGAAATTGTCCGAATCGCGGTCCGAGAAGTCGTTGCGCGACATCGTGCGGATGCCGTTCCAGCGTCCCTGCGTGACAACGCCGCCTTCCACTTCAAGGATGTCGCGGCTGGCAGCCGTGTAGCCGGCGATTTCCTGCCCGCGCAGCGTCTGGTCGTCGGCGAACTTCGAATAGAAGGCGTCGAATGCGATGGTCCAGCCGGGCTTGGGTTCGAGCTGCAGCGTGCCCATCAGGCCGTCACGGGTGAGTTCGTTCGACTTCACGTAGGGCTTGATGCCGTCGATGAAGAATGCCGGGTCTTCCTCGGTGCCAAGATTGCTGTAGCCCCAGGTGTGGATGTACTGTTCCTGGATCGGCTGCACCATGCGGGCATAGCCGAGCGACCAGCCGACCGTGCCGGCTGCGTTCTGGTCGATATAGGCGACATTGACGCGATAGCCCTTGTCGTCCGTTTCCGGATTGAGCTTGCCGTTGTCGTTAATTTCTCCGCGTACGCCGACGATGAAACGGTCACCGGTATAGTTGAGCGGACGGACCGTCTGGAGGTCGACCGTGCCGCCGATGGCCTGCGAGGTCAGCTCGGCATCCGGCGTCTTGTAGATGGTTGCACCGCTCAGCAGTTCGGCAGGGAACTGGTCGAATTCGACAGCGCGATTGTTGTCCGAGGACACCATTTCGCGGCCATTGAGGGTGGTGGTGGTGAAGTCGGGCGAAAGGCCACGGACCGACAGCTTGCTGGCGCGGCCGTCGAAACGCTGGGTGGCAAGACCCGGCAGGCGCGACAGGGTTTCGGCAATCGAGGAATCGGGCAGCTTGCCGATGTCTTCTGCCGTCACGACCTCGACGATCGAGGTGCTGGCGCGCTTCTTGGCAACCGAGCTGTCGATCGAGGCGCGAATGCCGGTGACGACGATGACTTCGTCTTCCTGTCCGACCGAAGTCGGATTGTTTTCTTCGCCTTCGCCATTGTCCTGCGCATAGGCAGGTGCGGCGAGGGTGCCGAGCGCGATGGCAAATGCCGACGTGCTGGCCGTGGCGACAAGCTTGCTACGAATAGCCATATCCAGTTCTTCTCCCGATTGGTCCGTCCCCCTGTTGGCGCGGAATCGAACCATGCAAATCCCAGCAGGCGTGCAACCTGCTTGTCACACGTGATACGTGCGCTTCCGGCCTGCGCGGAAGACGGCATACGTATACGCAGCCTATGCGCCGGGCGGCACAGGTGCACAAAAACAACAGTGAACGTTCACAATCTGAAATAGTCGGAAAACCTGCAAACCTATGCAGGAAATTCCCGCAAAAACGGGGTCGCGATTTGCCTTTTCGCGGGCGCGCTGCCTAAGGTCGTCGCAAGGGGCGGGGACATGTCCCTTGCGGGGAGAGATATGGGACGCAAGCCGACAGGACGGCCAACCAGTTTCGACATTGCCTACGCGGCCGGGGTGTCCCAGCCCACCGTCAGCCGTGCGCTGCGCGGCGACCGCTCGGTGAGCGAGAAGACCCGTGCGAAGATCCAGCAAATTGCGCGCGACCTGAATTATACGGTCGACAAGAATGCGTCCTCGTTGCGCTCGCAGCGCTCGAACACGATCGCGCTGCTGTTCTTCGAGGACCCCACGCCTGACCAGAGCAGGATAAACCCCTTCTTCCTCGCCATGCTCGGCTCCATTACGCGGGCGACTGCGGACGAGGGGCTGGACCTCCTGATTTCCTTCCAGCGGATGGAGGATGACTGGCACGTCCAATACCAGGACAGCCACCGCGCCGACGGTCTCATCCTCTTGGGATATGGCGATTACACCAAGTACCGCGAGCGGATGGACCAGCTTGCGCGGCAGGGCACGCATTTCGCGCGCTGGGGTTCTGTGTCGAGCGACAGCAGTGGCGTAACGGTGGGTACGGACAATGTCGGGGCCGGGCGGCTGGCTGGCGAGCATCTGCTCGAGCAGGGGCGTCGGAAGATTGCCTTCCTCGGCCATGCGGACGATCATTATCCCGAGTTTGCGGGGCGCTATTCGGGGCTGTGCTCGGCGATGGTCGCCGCGGGGCTCGAACCTGACCGCCGCCTTCAATTCGATGCACTCACGACCGAGGAAGAAGGCTGGGCGGCGGCGAAAGCCCTCATCGAAAGCGAGCAGGAATTCGACGCGATCTTTGCTGCCAGTGACCTTATTGCGATTGGCGCGATGCGCGCGCTTGCGGAGGCGGGACGCAATGTGCCCGGCGACGTGGCAGTGGTTGGCTTCGACGACATCCCGGCCGCCAGCATGACCACTCCGCCGCTCACCACGGTGATGCAGGATATTACGGGGGCGGGAAAGATCCTCGTCGAAACGCTGCTCGCACAGGTCGAAGGTCGTGACCTCCCGCCGCGTAAATTGCCCGGCAAGCTCATCGTGCGCGGCAGCAGCGTCAGCTGACAGCGTATTCGTATACGTAGTGGCGCGGGGCCGAGCTTCATGCCAGCTTCGACGAATTGACAGGACCGGGCAGCAGACCCGGCCGGGATGAGGATTGCATGACTATGGACGCGACTGCTCGCGAGAAACCCCGGCAGGGATTTGCCGGGCTGTGGAATATCAGCTTCGGCTTCTTCGGTATCCAGATTGGCTTCGCGCTGCAGAACGCGAACATGAGCCGCGTCTTCCAGACCCTGGGTTCCAGCATCGACGATCTGCCCGCGCTCTGGGTGGCCGCACCGCTGACCGGCCTCATCGTGCAGCCGATTATCGGGCACTTGTCTGACAAGACCTGGAACCGGCTGGGCCGACGTCGTCCCTATTTCCTTGTGGGCGCGATTTTTGCCGCGCTATCGCTCTTCCTGATGCCGCTGAGCCCGGCATTCGGTGCGCCGCTGCTGTTTGCCGCGGCGATGCTGTGGGTGCTCGACGCCTCGCTCAACGTGTCGATGGAGCCTTTCCGGGCCTTCGTGGGCGATATGCTCAACACGGACCAGCACAGCGCCGGCTATGCGGTGCAAACGGCCTTCATCGGGGCAGGCGCGGTTGTCGGGTCGATCTTCCCCTATTTCCTCGAGCAGATGGGCGTCAGCAATGTCGCTGCCGATGGCGGCATCCCGGACACGGTCAAGTGGAGCTTCTGGGGCGGGGCCATTGCTTTGTTCACTGCGGTGATGTGGACCATCCTCACGACGAAGGAATACTCGCCTGAAGAGATGGCAGCATTCGGTGGTGAGGCGGAGGCGGATACGGCGCAACCCGTCCGCGCGCTGGCGGCCAAGTCCTATTTGTCGAGTGCCGTGTGGATGGCGGCTGGCCTCGTGGTCGTGCTGCTGGTGCAGTCGCTCGATTTGCAGAAGGAAATGCTGCTCCTCGGCGCGCTGCTGGCGGTATATGGCCTGCTGAGCGCGCTGGCCATTTCGATGGCGAAACAGGGTAAGACGACCAACATGCTCTCCAGCATCGTCGGTGATTTTTCCGGCATGCCCGAGGTGATGAAGCGCCTCGCACTGGTGCAGTTCTTCAGCTGGTCGGCGCTGTTCATCATGTGGATCAACACCACGCCCGTGGTCACCCAATATGTCTTTGGCAGCACCGACACTACCAGCGCCGCCTATAACGAAGGCGCGAACTGGGTGAACGTGCTCTTCACCGTCTACAACGGCGTGGCGGCGGTCGCCGCGCTCGCGCTGTTGCCAGCGCTGAGCCGGAAATTCGGGCAGGTGATGACCCACAGTATTTGCCTCATGCTGGGCGCGGCTGGCTTCCTGATGTTCTTCTTCGTCCGCGATGCCACTGCGCTGCTGCTGGCAGAGGTCGGCATCGGCATCGCATGGGCGAGCATCCTTGCCATGCCCTATGCCATCCTCGCCTCGAACCTGCCGCAGGCCAAGCTCGGCATCTATATGGGGCTTTTCAACATCTTCATCGTCGTGCCGCAGCTGCTGGTGGCGACCGTGATGGGGCAGATCATGTTGTGGCTGTTCCCGGGCGAACCCATCTGGACGATGCTCTTCGCCGCCGGTTCGTGGATTGTCGCGGCCATTGCCATGCAGCGGGTCAGCGCGGCCATCCCGCAGGAGAGTGCTCATGCGTAAGCTGATTGCCGCCACTTCGGCCCTCGGCCTCCTCGTAGCCTGCGCCCCGGTAGATCGGCCCGAAGTCAATTCGGCTACATCCGTGTGGGAACCTCGGGACGTTGTCACAATCGAGCATCCCGAGTGGTCGCGCGATGCGGTGCTCTACCAGATAAACACCCGCCACTTTACCGAGGAAGGGACCTTCCGCGCCGCGCAAGAGCAGCTCCCGCGGTTGAAGGAGCTGGGCGTCGACATCCTCTGGCTAATGCCCATCCATCCCATCGGCGAGGAGAACCGCAAGGGTACGCTCGGCAGTCCCTATTCGGTGCGCGACTATTACGACGTGAACCCAGAATTCGGAACGCGCGAGGACTTCCGCGCCTTCGTCGATGCCGCTCATGCGCAAGGCTTCAAGGTCATCCTCGACCTCGTCGCCAACCACACCGCTTGGGACAACCGCCTGCGCAGCGAACATCCCGACTGGTACGAGAAAAGCTGGGACGGCAGCTTCCGCCCCACGCCCTGGTGGGACTGGTCCGACATCATCGACCTCGACTGGTCCAAGCCGGGCGTGCGCGAGCATGTCGGCGGGGCGATGGAATATTGGGTGCGCGAGTTCGGCGTCGACGGCTATCGCGCCGATGTGGCGGGCTATGTCCCGCTCGATTTCTGGGAAACCGCCCGCGCGCGGCTCGACGCCGTCCGCCCGGTCTTCATGCTCGGTGAAGTCCAGCAGACCGCGTGGCACCACAAGGCCTTCGACGCGACCTATGCGTGGGACTGGCACAACACCACCAAGAACGTCGCGCAGGGCAAGGGCAACGCCACCAGCTTCTATGGCTATTATGCCGAGAACGAGAGCCTCTGGCCGCGGCAGGCCATGCGCATGACCTATATCGAGAACCACGACAGCAATGCGTGGGAAGGCACGATGGAGGAGAATTACGGCGCCGCGCTCGAAGCGATGACCGCGCTATCCTTCACCGGCGAGGGCCTGCCGCTGATCCACAACGGGATGGAGGCCTGTAACGCCAAACGGCTCGAATTCTTCGAGCGCGACCCCATCGACTGGAACCAGGACCCGGATTGCCAGTACGGCGATTTGCTCGCCCGCCTCATCACTTTCCGCAAGGCCAATCCAGCGCTGGAGAACGGCCAGTGGGGCGCGGTGATGCACAAGGTCGAAAACTCCGCGCCAGAGCAATTGCTCGCATGGGTGCGGCAGGAAGACGGCAACAAGGTGCTTGGGCTCTTCAACATGAGCGACAGGCCGCTCGCCGCGACCTTCTTCGACGGATTGCCGCAGGGCCGCTACACCGATTTCGCAACCGGCAATGCGGTGAGCATCGAGGCCGGTCACACGGTCGAATTGCCTGCATGGGGCTATCGCCTGCTGAGTTCCGGCGGCCGGTAACCATATCAATACGATTGCGCGCTAGCTGGCCCGCTCTGTCGGAGAGCCAGCCCATTGTGCTGCGTGCCAAATTAACCTATCGGGCGCGCGACCTTTCGCTGCTTGCCGGCGAATTCCGCGCGCGCCAAATGGTCGCCTCCTCCGGCACGCCAGATAAACCCGAATAAGAGACACACATGTCCCTCACACATTTGCAGCGGCTCGAAGCCGAAAGCATCCACATCATGCGCGAAGTGGTGTCCGAGGCCGAAAAGCCCGTGATGCTCTATTCCATCGGCAAGGACAGCGCCGTCATGCTGCACCTGGCGAAGAAGGCTTTCTACCCTTCGCCGCCGCCGTTCCCGCTGCTCCATGTCGACACGACCTGGAAGTTCAAGGACATGTACGCGCTGCGCGAAAAGAGCGCGGCGGATGCGGGCATGGAACTGCTCGTGCATCACAATCCCGAAGCCGAAGAAATGGGTATCAACCCCTTCGACCACGGTCCGCTCCACACCGACATGTGGAAGACGCAGGGGCTGAAGCAGGCGCTCGACAAATACGGTTTCGACGCGGCCTTCGGCGGCGCGCGCCGCGATGAAGAAAAGAGCCGCGCGAAAGAGCGCATCTTCTCCTTCCGCACCGCCAGCCACGGCTGGGACCCGAAGAGCCAGCGCCCCGAGCTGTGGAACCTCTACAACGCCAAGAAGAAGAAGGGCGAGAGCATCCGCGTCTTCCCGCTGTCGAACTGGACCGAGCTCGACATCTGGCAGTACATCCATCTCGAAAACATCGAGATTGTGCCGCTCTATTATTCCGCCAAACGCCCGACCTTCGAATATGAAGGCGGTCTGTTCATGGCCGACGATATCGAGCGGCTTGAAAAGGTGATGGGCAAGCGCCCCGAAATCACCGAACGCTCGATCCGCTTCCGTACGCTGGGCTGTTTCCCGCTGACCGGCGCTGTCGAGAGCGAGGCGGCGACGCTGCCCGAAATCATCCAGGAAATGCTGCTGACAACTACCTCCGAACGCCAGGGCCGTGTCATCGACAAGGATTCGGGTGACGCCTCGATGGAGAAGAAGAAGCAGGAGGGTTACTTCTGATGACCGATCCCATCTACAAGACCGACGCCCTCATCGCCGAGGATATCGACGCTTACCTCGAGAAGCACCAGCACAAGACCATGCTGCGCTTCATCACTTGCGGCAGCGTGGATGACGGCAAGTCGACCCTGATCGGCCGCCTGCTCTACGATTCCAAGATGATCTTCGAGGACCAGCTCGAAGCGCTGAGCAACGACAGCAAGAAGGTCGGGACGCAGGGCCAGGAAATCGATTTCGCACTGCTGGTCGACGGTCTTGCCGCCGAGCGCGAGCAGGGCATCACCATCGACGTCGCCTATCGCTTCTTCGCGACCGAGAGCCGCAAGTTCATCGTCGCCGACTGCCCGGGTCACGAGCAGTACACGCGCAACATGGTCACCGGCGCCTCGACCGCCGACCTCGCCTGCATCCTCATCGATGCGCGTAAGGGCGTGCTGGTGCAGACCAAGCGCCACAGCTTCCTGTGCCACCAGCTCGGCATCAAGAACCTCGTGCTGGCCGTCAACAAGATGGACCTGATCGATTACGACCAGGAAAAGTACGACGCGATTATCGCCGACTACAAGGCGTTTGCGGAAAGCATCGGTATCGAAAGCTTCACCGCCATCCCGATTTCGGGCCTTGCGGGCGACAACATCACTTTGCGCTCGGAAAACACCGGCTGGTACAATGGCCCGACGCTGATGGAGCATCTCGAAGCAGTCGAAGTCCGCTCGGATGCAAACCTTGCCAAGCCCTTCCGCATGCCGGTGCAGTGGGTGAACCGCCCGAACCTCGATTTCCGTGGCTTCTCGGGTCTCATCTCGACCGGCAGCGTCAAGCCGGGCGACAAGGTCCGCTCGCTGCCTTCGGGCAAGACCAGCACGGTCAAGTCGGTCGTCACCATGGACGGCGACCTCGAACAAAGCATTGCCGGCCAGTCGGTCACCATCACGCTCGACGATGAAATCGACTGCTCGCGCGGTGACGTCCTGGCCGCAGCCGACAGCCCGCCCGAAGTTGCCGACCAGTTCGAAAGCACGATCGTGTGGATGGACGAGGATCCGCTCGTCGTCGGACGCGCCTACTGGATGAAGCTCGGCACGCAGATGGTCAGCGTGACCGTCGCCGAGCCGAAATACGAGATCAACGTCAATACGATGGAGCATCTCGCGGCCAAGACGCTCGAGCTGAATTCCATCGGTGTCAGCGAAATCACCACCGACAAGCAAATCGTCTTCGATCCCTACGAGGAAAACCGCGCGCTCGGCGGGTTCATCCTGATCGACAAGATTTCCAATCGCACCGTGGGTGCGGGCATGCTGCACTTCAGCCTGCGCCGCGCGCAGAACGTGCATTGGCAGGCTGTCGACATCACGCGTGACGACCACGCCGCGATGAAGAACCAGCGCCCTCGCGTGCTGTGGTTCACCGGTCTTTCCGGCTCGGGCAAGTCGACCATCGCCAACGAGGTGGAAAAGAAGCTGGCGATCATGAACCGCCACACCTTCCTGCTCGATGGCGACAATGTCCGCCACGGCCTCAACAAGGACCTGGGCTTCACCGAAAGCGACCGCATCGAGAACATTCGCCGCATCGGCGAAGTCGCCAAGCTGATGACCGACGCAGGTCTTATCGTGCTGACAGCCTTCATCAGCCCTTTCCGCGCAGATCGCCAGCTGGTCCGCGACATGATGGGCGAGGGCGAGTTCATCGAAATCCACGTCGATACCCCGCTCGAAGTGGCGGAACAGCGTGACGTGAAGGGCCTCTACAAGAAGGCGCGTGCAGGTGAACTGAAGAACTTCACCGGCATCGACAGCCCCTATGAAGAGCCCGAAGAGCCGGAAATCCGCGTCAACACGGTGGCGATGAGCCCCGAGGAAGCTGCGGATTACATCATCAAGCAGATCCTTCCGCTCAAGTGATTGTGTCGCCTGGCGGCGCTGGGTAACAGCGTCGCCAGCCAACCTGTGGGATTTTAAGGCATATGTTCTTGTTCAAGGGCCGCGAGGCCCATTCCCGCTCTTTCGCCAAGGCGGTGAGCTGGCGTATTCTCGGCAGTATCGACACCTTCCTCCTCAGCTGGTTTTTTACCGGCAGTCCGAAGGCCGCTGGCGCCATTGCGGTGTCGGAAGTCCTCACCAAGATGGTGCTCTACTACTTCCACGAACGTGCTTGGTCGAATGTGTCCTGGGGCTTCCAGAAAGACGAACAGGCGGCCGAGAAAGCCGCCTGACGACAACCGCAGTCAGTCCACGAAATCGTCGACCCGCTCGATGATGATTGCGGGTGCCATGCCGCCCGCCGCGCACATGGTGACCAGGCCGTAGCGCTTGTCCTGCCGCTCCAGCTCGTCGACCATCGTGCCGATGAGGATGGAGCCGGTGGCGCCAATCGGGTGGCCGAGCGCAATCGAGCCGCCGTTGACGTTGACCTTGTCCCAGTCGAGCTCGAGGTCGCGCACGAACTTGGCGGCGACTACGGCGAAGGCCTCGTTGACTTCATAGAGGTCGATGTCGTCCTTGGTCAGGCCGGCCTTTTCCAGGACCTTCTTCGCCGCCGGGACGGGCGCGTTGAGCATCAGCGTCGGGTCGTCGCCCATATTCGCGGTCGCCACGACGCGGGCGCGCGGCTTGAGGCCGTGGCTCTTCGCATAGTCCTTACTCGTCACCAGCACGGCGGCCGCGCCGTCGACCACGCCCGAACTGTTGCCCGCATGGTGGAAGTGCTGGATTTCGAGGTCGGGATATTTCGCATTCACCAGCCCCGCGAAGGTTGTGCCGTTCTTGTCGAGCGGGACATTGGCAATCTTGGCGAAGGTGGGTTCGAGTTCGGCCAGCCCTTCGCGCGTCGTCTGCGGGCGAGGGTACTCCTCCTTGTCGAGCACGACATTGCCCTCGTCATCGGTAACCGGGACCACCGACTTGTCGAAACGTCCTTCCGCAATCGCCTGCGCCGCGCGCTGCTGGCTGCGGTAGCCGACTTCGTCGAGTTCCTCGCGGCTGAAACCTTCCATCGTCGCAATCGCATCGCCGCACACACCCTGGTGGCTTTGCGGATGGCTGCGCATGAGGCGCTCGTTATAGCTACCCATCATCGGCGGGCGCATTCCTGCGGCCATCTTGTCCTTCGCCATCTGCGCGGTGAGGCTCATCATCTCCGTGCCGCCCGCAACGACGCAATCCTCCATCCCGCTCATCACCTGCGCGGCGGCCAGCGCCACCGAGGTAATCCCGCCGCCGCAGAAACGGTCGAGCGTCGTTCCTGACGAAGTGATGTCGTAGCCCGCATCGAGTGCGGCCATGCGCCCCATGTCGCCTGCCTGCATCCCGTCCTGCGTGCTGACCGACCAGATGACGTCGTCGACTGTCGCAGTGTCGAGATTGTTGCGGTCCTTGATGGCCTTGAGGCAGGTCGCCGCCAGATGCTGCGGATGCATCGCGGCCAGCGCGCCCTTGCCCTGCTTGCCAATCCCGCGCGGGGTGCGGACGGCATCGATGATGTAAGCTTCGGACATGGGCGCGTTCCTCTCTCGGTTGAACGAATGTTGCAGCAAAAGCTGGTTGACGTTTGCGTAAACCTCCCGCACCACTCGTGCAAGAACAGTTTCAAATCGCAATGGAGAGAGAAGCCCCCCATGTCAGACCAAGCCACTGATGACGTCCTGACCGAAGTCGACGACGGTGTCCTGATTGTCACCATCAACCGCCCCGAAGCCAAGAACGCGATGAACAAGGCTGCGGCCGAGGGCATTGCCGCGGCGATGGACCGGCTGGACGAGGACGATGATTTGCGCGTCGGCATCCTGACCGGCGCGGGCGGCACGTTCTGCTCGGGCATGGACTTGAAGGGCTTCCTGCGCGGGGAATCGCCCAGCATCGAAGGACGCGGCTTCGGCGGCGTTGTGCAGAAACCGCCTGCAAAACCGCTGATTGCAGCGGTCGAGGGCTATGCGCTTGCAGGCGGTCTTGAACTGATGATTGCCTGCGACCTCGTCGTTGCGAACAAGGATGCCAAATTCGGTATCCCCGAAGCCAAGCGCGGACTCGTCGCAGCCGCCGGCGGCGTGATGATGCTGCCCGACCAGATACCCGAGCGCATCGCGATGGAACTGGCGCTGACCGGCGACTTCATCGGGGCGGAGCGCGCCTATGAACTCGGCCTCATCAATCGCGTGAGCGATGGTTCGGCGCTCGACGCGGCAAAGGAACTGGCGGCCAAGATTGCCGCCAATGGCCCGCTTGCCGTGCGCGTTTCGAAGCAGGTGATGAAGGAATCACGCGGCTGGCCGATGGAGGAGCGCTACACCCGGCAGACCCAGCTGATTGCCCCCGTGTTCGTGTCCGAAGACGCGCGCGAGGGCGCTGCCGCCTTCGCCGAGAAGCGCGCGCCGAACTGGAAGGGAAAGTAAGATGAGCGTTCTCAACGTACCCCAGCCAGAGTTCATGGAAGACGAGGAGATTGCCATCTTCGCCGATGCCGTGGGCAAGTTCTACCAGCAGCACGCGCCCGAAAAGCGCGTCCTGAAATGGCGCGAGGACGGCCAGGTCGAGCGCGAATTCTGGAACGAGGCGGGCGAAGCGGGCCTGCTCGGCACCTCCGTGCCAGAGGAATATGGCGGCCACGGCGGCGATTTCCGCCACGAAATGGTCGTCATCGACCAGCAGGCCAAGCACAATGTCGAAGGCTTTGCTGCCAGCCTGCACAACACCGTCATCCTGCCCTATCTCGTGCGCCACGGGACCGAGGAGCAGAAGAAGAAATACCTGCCCAAACTCGTCAGCGGCGAACTGGTCAGCGCGATTGCCATGACCGAGCCGGGCGTCGGCTCCGACCTCCAGAGCATCACCACCACCGCGCTGAAGGACGGCAACGGCTACCGCATCAACGGGGCCAAGACCTATATCTCCAATGGCCAGACCGCAGACTTCATCATCGTCGTCGCCAAGACCGACCCGAACGAGCGCGCCAAGGGCATTTCGCTCATGCTGCTCGAAACCGAAGGCGCGGAAGGTTTCCAGCGCGGCAAGAAGCTCGACAAAATAGGGATGGATGCTGCCGATACGTCGGAGCTGTTCTTCGACGATGTCTTCGTGCCCAGCGACGCCGTGCTTGGTGGCGAAGAGGGCAAGGGCTTCTACCAGCTGATGGGCGAACTGCCGCAGGAACGCCTCATCATCGCCATGGGCGCGATGACGAGCATCGAGAAGGCGCTCGAGACCACGATGGAATACGTCAAGAGCCGCAAGGCATTCGGAAAGACGATCTGGGACTTCCAGAACACGCAATTCGTGATGGCCGACCTGAAGGCGCGGGCCACCGCGGCACGGATCTTCGTCAACGATTGTATCGCCAAGCACCTAAAGCGCGAACTCAGCGTCGATACGGCTTGCATGGCGAAATACTGGGTCACCGAGCTTCAGGGCGAAGTGGTCGACAAGTGCCTCCAGTTCCATGGCGGCGCCGGCTACATCAATGACTATCCGATTGCCCGCATGTACCGCGACAGCCGCATCACCCGCATCTTCGGCGGCTCGAACGAAGTCATGAAGATGGTGATTGCGCGCGGCATGTAGCTTGTCCGGCACGCGCCCTGAAGTAAGGTTGCCGCGTAGGTAACTGTCGCGAAGGGGAGAAATGCTGCCATCTCGCAGCTTCAGGGGCGTGTCTCGCCGGGGCGTGATTGCCGCCGCTTTTGTTGCGCTGGCGATGGTGCTGGGCGGTGGAGGCTCGCCATCGCCTGCGACCGAAATGGTCGTGCAACTGGGCTTTGCAGTCGCGCTGGTCGCGTGGCTGTTGTGGGCGCGTCTTGGCGAGGAGAGGCAGCGGGCAATTCCGCGGCTTCTGCTCTGGTTCGGCCTCGCGCTGCTGGCGCTGCCGCTGCTCCAACTCGTCCCTTTGCCACCTGCAATCTGGCAGTCTCTCCCCTCGCGCGAACTGCAGCAGGCGACCCTTTCGCTTATCGGCGAGGGGGAAAGCTGGCGCGCGCTTTCCATCAGTCCCCCGGTGACACTGGCGGCTTTGCTTGCGCTACTTCCCGCTGTCGGCACCATGTGGGGAACGAGCCTCCTTCACCGGCGCGACCGGCGCTTTCTTCTTCTCGCCATCGTCATCGTGACTATCGCAGGAGCTTTGCTAGGGGCGCTCCAGATGGCGGGCGGGCCTGACGATTTCAGGCTTTACGAAAAGACCCATCGCGGCTGGCTCACCGCCTTCCATGCCAATCGCAATGCCGCAGCCGATGCGCTGCTCATCGGTGCGCTGGCGCTGAGTGCTCGGTTCCAAGCTTCAAGCCGCGACGAACCTCGACGTCGATACCTGCCGATATTCGCTGCCGCACAACTCATCCTCGTGGTTGCGCTCATCCTCACCGGGTCGCGCACGGGTATAGCGCTGCTGGTCGTCAGCCTGCCGTTCCACTGGATGATGCTGCGGCCCGCAGGAGCCAATTTGTCACGCCGAACGCTCTTCGCAGCCACCGTTGCCTTCGTAGCGGCGCTTGTCGCACTGCCGCTGGCGCTGGCAAGCAACTCGCGCCTCGCCCGTGTGGCAGAACGGTTCGATGCCACCGGCGACGCCCGCTTCCCGCTGTGGGAGGACACGCTGGATGCAATCTCCGGGTTCTGGCCCGCGGGCAGCGGGGTGGGGACCTTTCCCCACGCATTCCAGCCGTTCGAAAGCCTCGAACACCTCGACCAGTTTTTTCCCAATCGGGCGCATAACGATTATCTCGAATTCCTGCTCGAAGCAGGCCTACTAGCCCCCGCCATTCTCGCCTTCGGTGCCATCGCGCTGTTCATGCTCGCACGGCGTGCCTGGAAGCTGTCGCCGCAAGACCACGCTTCGCAACTGTTTGCGCTCGGCACGCTGGCTATCGTTGCGCTTCATTCCATCGTGGATTATCCCCTGCGCAACATGGCAATAGCCTGTCTTGCGGGGGTCGCGGCAGGTCTGCTCACGGTGGCGCCGCGTTCGGGTAATGCGCCTGGCCGTAACGAGGGACGGGAAGACACGAAATGACGACCATGCCAACCCTGGCGGCGACAAGCCGGCTTGCGGCGCTCGGCATGCTGGCGCTGCTGGCCGCGTGCCAACGACCGACCAATCCTGTCGTCCCGGCAGGACAGGCCGGATATGACGCGGTCGTCGTCGATCCGGTTGCTGCCACGCCCGAACGCTATACGCTGCGACCCGGCGACAAGATTGCCGTGCGCGTCTATGGCGAGAGCGAGCTTTCTGTCTCCGAAATCATCATCGATAATGCCGGTGTCGTCAGCCTCCCGCTTATCGGCGATGTGCGCGCCATGGGCAGTACGGCGACCGAACTCGGCGACCTCATCGAAGCCGCCTATGCTGCCGAATTCCTGCGCGACCCGCAGGTGACGGTCTTTATCCTCACCGCCTACCAGAGAACCATTGCCGTCGAAGGCGAGGTCAAGCAGCCGGGCGTTTTTCCCTATGCCGATGGCCAGACGCTCCTGTCGGCTCTCGCACTGGCGCGCAGCCCGACCGAGACGGCCAAGCTCGACGAGATCATGATTTTCCGCACCATCGACGGCCAGAAAAGCGCCGGACGCTTCGACATCCGCGCCATTCGCGGCGGACGCATGCCCGATGTGGCACTGGTGCCGGGTGACGTAGTCGTGGTCGGCTACAGCTCGGTACGCGGAGCCTGGCTCGACGCGCTGCGCGCGCTGCCGGTCGTCGGCTATTTCAGGCCGGTGAACTGATGGATCAGGCCTCAACTCCTAACACGATGCGCGGCGCTGCCATGCCGTCGCTTGCAGGCGAGAGCCCGCTCAGCTCGGCCATTCGCCACGTGCTGTCCGCCATCCGCCGTAATCTCTGGCTGGCGCTAGCCATCATCGGGGCCTGCGTGGCGCTGGCGATTGTGGCGACCATGCTCGACACGCCGCGTTTCTCCGCGACCTCGACGGTGCAGATCAACGACACCAGCGACGAGGTGCTGGGCGCCGAGTTCGAGACCCAGATTGCGCCGCCGTCCGACTGGGATACCGATCGTTTCCTCAACACGCAGCTCGACGTGATGCGCAGCCGCGCGTTGGCTGTACGGGTGGCCGATGCGCTCGACCTCGCCAATGACGAACGGTTCTTCGCCGCCATGGAAGTCCCGCCGGGCCAGGTCGATATTCCCGAAACCGAGCGTCGCAGCTGGGCGATCAGCCTGTTGCAGGGCAATCTCGAAGCGGACCTTCGCCGCTCGACCCGCATCGGTATCATCACCTTCACCAGCACCGATCCCGAAATCTCGGCGCGCATCGCCAATGCCTTTGCCGAGGAATTCATCCAGCAGAACTTGCAGCGCCGGTTCGATAGCTCATCCTATGCGCGCAATTTCGTGGCCGAGCAGCTCGACGAAGCGCGAAAGAACCTCGAGGAATCGGAAGAGGCGCTGAACGATTATGCGCGCCAGACCGGCCTCTTGCGCACCCGCGATGCGATTGCACCCACTGGCCAGCAATTGGCTGCAGGCACCATCACGTCTTCCAGCCTGCTCCAGTATAACGAAGCGGCCATCCGTGCGCGGGAAGCGCGTATCGCCGCGCAGTCGCGCTGGGACGCGGTCAATGCATCGCCGCTGCTATCGTCGCAGCCAGAGCTCTCGCACCCCACGGTGCAGAATTTGATGACGCGCCGCGCGGAACTGGAAAGCGAACTTCAGTCGGCGCGTGACCGTTACCTGCCGAACCACCCCGCTATCTCGCGGCTCGAGGCCGACATCTCGGGTGTCACGCAGCAACTCAACCGCACAGCCAACAATGTGCGCCAGTCCATCCGTGCAGAATACCGCGCGGCAGCCGCAGCCGAGAACCGTCTCCAGCGCCAGCTCGGCCAGGCGCGCGGAGCGACGCTCGCCGAGCAGGACCAGTCGGTGCGCTACAACGTGCTGGCGCGCGAGGCGGACACCGCGCGTTCCATCTACGACGGTCTGCTTCAGCGCTATCGCGAACTCAACGCATCGGCAGGCATTTCGTCGAGCAACATCGCCATCATCGACCGCGCCGAAGCGCCCAGCACGAAGTCCTCGCCCAGCCTCACGCGCAACCTTGCCATCGGGCTTCTCATCGGTCTGGCGCTGGCAGGTCTTGCCATTTTCCTCCGCGACCAGCTCGACGACGTCATCCACACGCCAGAGGATGTCGAGGACAAGCTCGGCCTGCCGCTGCTCGGCGTGGTGCCGCGCGCCGAGGGCGGAAACCCGCTCGAAGCGCTCGCGGACCCGAAATCACCGCTGGCCGAAGCTTACAATTCTATGCGCGGGTCGATGCTCTATTCGACTCCCGAAGGCCTGCCCAAGGTGGTCGTGGTGACCAGTGCTCAGGCTTCGGAAGGCAAGAGCACCACCAGCCTCGCCATGGCAGAAGGCTTCGCGCGTATCGGCATTTCGTCGCTGCTCATCGATGCCGATTTGCGCCGCCCGTCGCTCCAGCGCCTGCTGGGTGTGAAGGGCGACAAGGGTTTGACTGACCTCCTCACCGGACAGATGGACCCGGCCAACGTTCCGCAGAAGGTCAAGCACGGCGATGCCAGCTATGACCTCCTGCCCGCCGGTCCGCCACCGCCGAGCCCGTCCGAACTCATCGCCTCGCCGCGCATGGCTCAGGTGCTCGAGGCCTATGCAGCGAAATATGATGTCGTCATCATCGACGGCCCCCCGGTGCTCGGTCTGGCCGATGCGCCGATGCTGGCGGCGATTTCGGATGGCACGGTGTTCGTGGTCGAGGCCGACCGCGGGCGCAGCGGCTCGCTTAAAGCCGCGCTGCGCCGCTTGCGGTCGATGGAGCCGCACCTGCTCGGCGCCGTCCTTGCGAAGTTCGACCCCGACAAGGCAGGCAACCGCTATTCGGCCTATTACGGCAACGATTATTACAGCTACTCCGAAGCGCGCACGTGACGAAGGGCGGGCGGCTCGCGCTGTCGCTCGCGGCACTGCTGTTTGCAGGCCTTGCGCTGTTTTCGGGACTCGACCGCTATAGTGTGCAAGAGCCGGGCGCGGTCCGGTTGGTGCCGGAAAGCTTGCGAGCCTCTGCTTGGGAGGTGACAGCCGCTCAGGCTGTGTCGAAGGGGGACTCTGCCCGCGCCGTCGAGCATGCTGCCGAGGCTGTCTCTGCCAATCCGCTCGACACCGGGGCCGTCAGCCTCCTCGCCACATCCCGCCTTGCTGCGGGCGAGCGGATAGAAGCGGGTCGCGCCTTCGAGGTGGCTTCGCTGCTCGGTTTGCGCACGCCGCTGGTGCAGGCCTATTTCTTCGATATCGCCATCGTATCGGGCAAGGCGAAGGATGCTGCCGACCGGCTCGATGTCCTGCTGGCGGTGCAACCGTCGATGGCAGCCAATGGCTACTTCTTTTCCGCGCTCGAACGGGGCGAAAGCGGGCGCAGCGAACTGGCTCGCCGTTTGCTGGCGCGCCCTGATTGGGCGGAGGCCTATCTCACGGCTTTCCGCGCCGATAACGACACGCTTGCAGCGCGCGCCGCCTTCCTCGCTGCACATTCTCGTGATGTTCCGCTGGGCTGCGGGCCCATCGAGCCGATGCTGCGCGAACTGGCCCGTCGGAATATGCGCGGGGAGGCGATGCGGCTGGCGCGAGGACAATGTCCCGAGCGGGCACTTGCGCAAGCGGTGATGGACCCGGGCTTCGAGGCCGTGGGAGAGGACAGTGCATTCGGTTGGCGGCGGCATGGGAGCGGGGATTTGCGCATTTCTACCGTCGGCAGGAAAGAGAAAATGGTCGAGGTGGAGAACCGCTCGGCGACCACTCGCTTGGTCCTGTCGCAGGCGTTAGCGCTGGTGCCGGGGGAGTATCGCCTTTTCGCCAGCGTTGCGGGCGGTCCGCGCGATGCTGTGATTGCATCGCTCGATTGCGGGTCACCCTCGCGGCCTTCGGGGAGGGGCGGTTCGCTCGGGCGCGGACAGCTGGTCACGGTACCGGATTGCGACGACCTTACCCTTGGTATTTGGGTCAAGCCTGGGTCAGGGACCTTGCGGCTGGATGATTTGCGGATTTCGCCGGTCGGCTAGGCTTCCAACAGCTTGGAATAGAATAGCTCCCACTTCTCTGCGATATTGGCAGGTGAGAAGGGCCCACCGGCGAGGTGGCGGGCAGATTTCGACATGCCCTGCCATTCCGCCTCCGGCATCGTCATGCCTTTCACGAGGGTTTGCGAGATGGAGGCCCTGTCGGTCCCACATTGCAGAGCAGCGCCATTCGCAAAGCCCTCCGGCAGGTGGCAGTGGCTGGTCATGATGGTCGGCACACCCGCGGCCCAGCTCTCGAGTATCGCCATCGGTAACCCTTCGCTGAAGGAGGGCAGCACGAAGAAGCGCGAGAGGTCGAAAAGCGCGGCTTTCTGCGAGCCGAATGCCGTGCCGACAAATTCAACACCCAAACCGCGATGGTCCTGCATGGCATGTTCGAGCATCTCGATGCCTACATCGTCACCCCAACCGGCGATGGTCAGCGTGGCATCTTGAGGAAGCTGGTCGCGGACCTGTGCCCATGCCGCGATAAGGGCGGCGATGTTCTTTTTCTCATGGATGCGCCCGAGGTAGAGAGCATTCGGGCCACGCGGCAGGTCGCTTGGCGAGGATAGGGGCGGGGCGGGGTTGGGAATGGTCGCAACTTTGGTCCCCCGCGTCTCATGTGCAATGTCCTGCGCCTCGGCCTCGGTGAGGGCATGGAAGGCGCTGGCTCCCCGCCATGCGCTTCGCTCCCACGCTGCCCTCGCTAGGTGCTTCTTCCACGCGTTGCGGCGGGTAATCCACGGGTCGAGCATGCCATGCGGGCTGATTACGAGCGGCTTGCCCGACTGCTTCGCCCACTGGCCTGCAGCGTGGCTGGGATATTGCCAGATGCCGTGGAGATGGAGGAGGTCCAGCCCCGCGGCTTCCAGCGACTTCGAAAGGTCCGGCGCGTAGCCGAGAAAGGCTGGTCCGAACTGGTCCACGAGATGCGTCTCCACGCCCTCGAGCCGCCATGCATCGGCCTCGCTGTCCTCTTCACGCAGACCCAGCACGACCGGCACGGCACCGAGTGCGCGCAGCATTTCAGCCTGCGCGACGACCGCCTCGAACACGCCGCCATTGCGGCGCGAGACCCAAGAGGAAAGCAGGCCTATCCGTTTTCCTGCAAGGGATGCGGGCGAACTCAGGCCTCGACGACCTTCTGTTCGATGGCACCGAAGATGGAGTGGCCCTCGGCATCCTTCATCTCGACGCGGACGGTGTCGCCCGGCGCCATGAAGCGCGTCTTGGCCTCGCCGTCGGCGATGGTCTCGATCATGCGGATTTCGGCGATGCAGCTATAGCCGAGACCGCCTTCGGAAACCGGCTTGCCCGGGTCGCCATCGGGGCCCTGGTTCGACACCGTCCCAGAGCCGATGATGGTGCCTGCGCCCAGGTCGCGCGTCTTGGCGGCATGGGCGACAAGGTCGGCGAGGCTGAAGGTCGCATCGACACCGGCATTGGCGCGGCCGAAAGGCTCGCCGTTGTAGTCGACCATCAGCGGCAGGTGAATGACGCTGCCCTGCCATGCATCGCCCAGTTCGTCGGGCGTGACCGCGACGGGGCTGAAAGCGCTGGCAGGTTTGGACTGGAAGAAGCCGAAGCCCTTGGCGAGTTCGCCGGGGATGAGGCCGCGAAGGCTCACATCGTTCACCAGCATGACCAGCTTGATGTGGCCAGCCGCCTCATCGCTCGACACGCCCATCGGCACATCGTCGGTGATGACCGCGATCTCGCCTTCCATGTCGCAGCCCCACTTGGTGTCCTTCAGGGGGATATCGTCGCGCGGGGCGAGGAAGTTGTCACTGCCGCCCTGGTACATCAGCGGGTCGTGGTAAAAGCTCTCGGGCACTTCGGCGCCGCGCGCCTTACGCACCAGTTCGACGTGGTTGATATAGGCCGAGCCGTCCGCCCACTGATAGGCGCGCGGCAGCGGCGAATGCGCCTCGCGCTCATGGAAGCGCTCGCAGGGCACGGCCTGGTGTTCGACATCGGTGTAGAGCGCTTCGAGCTTCGGCGCGACTTCGTCCCAATTGTCGAGCGCGGCCTGCATGGTCGGGGCGATGTTGTCTGCGGCGCAGTAGCGGGTGAGGTCCTTGGAGACGACTACCAGCTTGCCGTCGCGGGTTCCGTCTTTCAGCGTGGCGAGTTTCATGGAAGGTCCTCTCTCTTATTGGTTTTCGGGATTGTCGGGCTGCGCGTCCGGATGGGCGCGCTGGAAGGTGGGCAGGGCAAGGCAGGCAGCCTCTATTCGCTCGATATGCGGCTTGTCGCTGAAATCGAACTCGAACCGCCGCGCGTTATAGACCTGCGGGAGCAGGCAGACCTCGAAGAAGCCGGGCTTGTCGAACAGGAAGTCGCCGGTGCCGAGCTGCGCGAGGCGCTGCTCCAGTGGATCGAGGGTGCGGGCAAGCCAGTGGCGATACCAGACCGCAATATCGTCCTGCGACTTGCCGTACTCATTGGCGAGATACTTCAGGACCGGCAGGTTGAGCGGCGCGTGCAGTTCGGTCGCGATGGCATAGGCCAGCTCGCGCGCAACATAGCGGTCTTCGATTTCCGAAGGCAGCAGCGGCTTGTCAGGATAAGCCTCGTCGAGCCATTCGATCTGCGCCATCGACTGCACGCGGTCTTTCCCGTCCGCTTCAAGCAGCGGCACCGAACCGAAGGGGTTGCGGCTGGTGAAAGCCTCACCCTTCTGTTCGCTGGTGAGCAGGTTTACCGGGACATATTCGTATTCCAGCCCCTTCAGCTCCAGCGCGATGCGCAGGCGGTAGCTGGTCGAACTGCGATAGTATCCGTGCAGGCGGATCATGTTGTCTCTCCTACAGGATGGAACACATGGAACACGGTCTGGGGCGGAAATCCCGACCCCGCGCGAACCGGAAGAAAATCACGGGTCCGGGCGGTTTTGTGGTTGCTCATGCGCACCTGATGCCACCTTCCCTCGATGTAGGGAAGAGGATCAGAATGCAGCGATCCCCGTGATGGCGCGGCCGAGGATCAGCGCATGAACGTCATGCGTGCCCTCGTAGGTGTTGACCGTCTCGAGGTTCACCATGTGGCGGATGACCTGGTACTCTTCCGAAATGCCGTTGCCGCCGTGCATGTCGCGCGACTTGCGGGCGATATCCAAGGCCTTGCCGACATTGTTGCGCTTCACGATGGAAATCATGTCGGGCGCAAACTTGCCTTCGTCCATCAGGCGGCCGACGCGAAGCGAGCCCTGCAGACCGAGCGAGATTTCGGTCATCATGTCGGCGAGCTTCAATTGGTAGAGCTGCTTGGAAGCAAGCGGCACGCCGAACTGCTGGCGGTCGAGGCCATACTGGCGCGCGGCGTGCATGCAGAATTCGGCCGCACCCAGCGCGCCCCAGCTGATCCCGTAACGCGCGCGGTTGAGACAGCCGAAGGGACCCTTGAGGCCCTGAACTTCGGGCAGCAGCGCGTCTTCGCCCACTTCGACCTCGTCCATGACGATCATGCCGGTGGTGCTGGCGCGCAGAGAAATCTTGCCTTCGATCTTGGGCGCGGACAGGCCTTTCATGCCCTTTTCGAGCACGAAGCCACGAATGCCGCCGCCATGAGCCTCGCTCTTCGCCCAGACGACGAACACATCGGCGAAGGGCGAATTCGAAATCCACGTCTTCGAGCCGTTGAGGACATAGCCGCCGTCGACCTTCTTGGCGGTGGTCTTCATGCCTGCCGGGTCGGAGCCTGCATCGGGTTCTGTCAGGCCGAAGCAGCCGATGAGCTGGCCGCTGGCGAGGCCGGGCAGGTACTTCTTCTTCTGCTCTTCCGAGCCGTAGGCGTGGATGGGATACATGACGAGGCTGGACTGGACCGAGGCCATCGAGCGGTAGCCGGAATCGACGCGCTCGATTTCGCGCGCGATCAGGCCATAGGCGACATAGCCCGCGCCCGCGCCGCCGAACTCTTCGGGAATGGTCGCGCCGAGCAGGCCGGCTTCGCCCATCAGCGGGAAGAGCTCGGGCGCATCCTTTTCGGCCGAGAAGGCTTCGATCACGCGCGGCTGGAGTTCGCCTTGCGCGAATGCATGCGCGGCGTCGCGGATCATCCGCTCTTCCTCGGTCAGCTGCTCATCGAGGTTGAAGGGATCAGTCCAGTCGAACGGCACCATACCAGCCATGTGGTCTCCTTTGTAACTTTATTCGCCGATGGCAGAGGTACGAGGCCCTTGCAAGGGGGCTTCAGGCGGGGTCCGCATCGCCGGGGGTCAGAATGGTGTAAACGCTTTCGTCACAGAGGCCCGTGACCCATTCGTCGCCCACCTTCAGCCATGCATGGAAGCGCGCAATTCCGGCGTCGTCGCGCTGGATCCCGATGAACAGGCTGGAGGCGATACCACGCCGCTGCAGCATCCAGCGGGCGGCGAGGGCCTGCGGCAGGCAATTGGGTGCGCCCGGCACGTTGTTAAGTGCGCGCTGCATCGCGAGGCGGACGCGGCGAATGGTCGCAATATCGCCGGCAAGACCGGTTTTGTTCGCCACCGCGCCGAAGCGTGATCGCCAGCGGCGCGGAGGTACGCTGGCAATGAGCGCCTTGGCATAGAGCACCAGCACGATAGCCTCGAGCGAGGCAATCTTGTCGGCGCTGTCGAGCGCGAGGAAGGTGCGCAGCTTGGGCATGGCGGGGGCGAGTATATCACGCCCCCGCGAATTTGCCTCAGTTCACTTTGGGCAGCGCCTTGCGGCAATCCTCGGCGCACTCGCGGCACATCTCGGCGCAGAGCTGGCAATGGGGATTGTCGTGGCCTTCGCATTCGGCAGCGCAGGTCTCGCAGGCTTTGATGCAGGTTTCGAGCTGGGCGCGCAGGACGTCGATATTCTGTGCGGTGCGGCGGGTGGCAAGGCGCGCGGTGGCGGCGCAGACATCCGCACAGTCGAGGCAGTTCCGGATGCACTGCGCCATATCCATGTCCTCGGCCACGCAGGCATCGGCGCAGCTAGTGCAGAAGAGCGAGCAGAGCATTGCGTGACGCGCGGCGAGGACGAGTTCTTCGGTCTTGTCCTCGACCTGCGGGTGGGCATCGACCATTTTTTGAAGCGACATGAAAAAGCCTTTCCTTGATAGGGGTTACCTACCCAAGGAAAGGCTGCGAGCCCTAAGGGCGTTCCGAGATTTCTCGGTTTTGGCGTTCAGTTGTGGGCAGCGGCGCGCTGGACCGAGTGGATGACCTCGGCCGGCGGGCAGGGCTTGGACAGGGCCTGCGCCTTGGGGAAACGGCGGCCGACCTCTTCAGGTGTCAGCTGGCCGGAATGGAAAATCACGGGCACATCTTCGGCCATCATCTGTTCGGCGAGCGGATAGACGATGCCATCGCCCAGCTGCACATCGAGGATGGCGATGTCGGGTTTGGTTTTCTGGTAGGCAAGCATGGCGCTGGACAGGTCGTCGAAAGGACCTTCCACGATATATCCGGCTTCGGAAACGGTATCGCAAAGGTCATGGCCGATGATCATTTCATCTTCGGCGACGAGCACGCGTAGCGGCTGCTGCTGTCCCATCCAGGCTCTCCATCATTCGCGCGACCCAAGTAATCTTAATGAGGAGATTCTGATAAGGTTCCCACGTCAGGCACCGGCCCCGTATTTCGCGTTGAAATCGGCCGCTTTCCCGTCTGCAAGAAGGCGGGCCTGGCCGGTCCAGTCGTCGCGGCGAATGCGGCCTTCGAAGCGGCCGAGCTGCGCGTCGATGCGGTCGATTTCCGCCTCGTCCCAGGCCGCGATTTGCGCGAAGCTGGTGACGCCGAGACTTTCGAGGGTGGCCGCCAGCTTGGGCCCTACGCCCTTGATGCGGGTGAGATCGTCGCCATTGCCGTCGCTGACCTTGGTAACGACCGGCTGCGGGTCGGCGGTCGCAGCGGGCGGGGCATCGACCAGTGCGTTGTTGCGCTGGGCGCGCGCGGCCCCTTCGTCAAGCACGTCCTGCTTCGTTCCGGTCACCCGTGTGCGGCGACTGCTGCGGAAGAGGAACCATGCGACCAGCAGGCCCACGACCAGCGCAATGGCCAGCAGGATCCAGTTTTCGGCGAGGAGTTGGCTCATGTGATGTCCTTGGTTTCTTCGGTTTGGACCGGCGCCGCGCGGCCCCATAACGCCCAGCCGATGGTCAGGCCAAGTAGGTATGCGACCAGCATCAGAGCTATGACTTCGAACCAGATGGGCATGATTACCTCGGGCCGGGGGTGTCGACGGGGGTGGGGGTGAGCGGTTCCATCCGGATGACGGAGAATTCGATGCGGCGGTTGGCCGGGTCTTCGGGAGTCAGGCGTTCGGCCGGCTCGCTCGACCCCATGCCGCGGGCGCGCAGGCTGTCGCGCGGAATGCCGCGGCGCACCAGCGCCTCGCGGACCACCCGCGCGCGGTCCATCGACAGCGCGACATTGGCGTTTTCATTGCCCGATTTGTCGGTGTGGCCGGTAATCGCGATGATCGCGCCCGAGCACGGCTCCAGCGCTCCGGCCACTTCGTCGAGCAGCATGCGGCTGGCGGACAGCAGTGCGGCGCTGCCTTCTTCAAAGCGTATGGTCCGGGTGCGCAGCAACCCGTCGACGTCTTCCTGGCAGTGGAGCGGCTCGAAGGTTCGCTCGCCGCTTTCGGCTGCGACCGAACCGTCGATCCAGCTCACCCCGCCGACTCCGGGGATGGATTTCACGAGTTGCGCGGCGCGGGTGCGGCGCTCGTCATCGAGTCCTTCGCCTCCCGACAACAGCGGATGGCGGGAAGGCGCTCCGTCGGCGAGGCCGAAGTCGGTTTCGACCATCGAGAGCCCTTCGGCCGCCAGCGCGGCCTCCGCCTCAACCTTCAGCCGTTCGGCCATGGCCTCGGCCTGACCCGAAAAGCTCGAGAAGGACCCGATGGCGATGACGAGCAGGGCTCCGGCAGGGATGGCGAGGCGACGCAGCATGGCTCCAGCCTTTAGCCAAGCCGCGCCGCCCCTGCCAAGCGCCAGTTCTCCTTAATTGAGCGAACCGGCCGTATCGACCAGCGCGATATACTCCTTGCGCCAGTAATCGTCCTGCTGGCCGGCAAGCTGGCCGACCTTGTCCCAGCTATATCCGGCGAGCAGGCTGTCACCGCGCAGCTTCTGGCCATAGGCGGCTACCGATGCGGCGAAGGCGAAGTCGCCCTGCGGCAGGCGCTTGGTATAAAGTGCGGCGCTCGGGAGGCGGTATTGCAGCAGGCGCGATTTCTCGCCATCCGGTAGCTTGTAGCGCAGCTGGACGAAAGCTGCCTCGTCGCTGCGCCCTGCCGCCTTGCTATCCTTGGCTATCTGGTAGCGGCGTTCGCCAATCCAGCCCTTGTTGCCTGCCGGGATGACCTCGTAAATCGCGGTAACCTGGTGGCCTGCACCGATGTCGCCCGCATCGACCGCGTCATTGTCGAAATCCTCTTCGCGAAGCGCGCGGTTCTCGTAGCCGATGAGGCGGTACTGGTTGACCACGGCGGGGTTGAATTCGACCTGTATCTTCACGTCCTTGGCGATGGTGAAGAGTGTCGAGCTCATCTCGTCGCGCAGCACCTTCTTCGCTTCCAGCGCCGTGTCGATATAGGCGTAATTGCCGTTCCCGTGGTTGGCGATCTGCTCCATCATCGCCTCATTGTAATTGCCCGTGCCGAAGCCGAGCGTGGTGAGGGTGACGCCGCTGTCGCGCTGTTTTTCGATCATCTCGATGAGGCGGTCGGTGTCCGAGATGCCGACGTTGAAGTCGCCATCGGTGGCAAGGATGACGCGGTTGACGCCGCCCTTGATATAGCCCTGGCGTGCCATGTCGTATGCGAGGCGCAGGCCGTCTGCGCCCGCAGTCGAGCCGCCCGATTCCAGCCGCGAAAGCGCCGCGCGCACCTTTGCCGGATTGCTGGTGGGTTCGAGCACCACGGCGGTGCGTCCTGCATAGACGACGATGGAAACCTTGTCCTTGCGCGACATCTCGCCTGCGAGGCCTGACAACGCCCGTTTGACCAGCGGCAGTTTGTCGGGCGAGCTCATCGAACCTGACACATCGACGAGGAAGACGAGGTTGGCAGCAGGGCGCTCCTCGCTCGGCAGGTCGTAACCGCGAAGGCCCACGCGGATGAGGCGGGCCTCGGAATTCCACGGGCTGGCCGCCGCATCGAGCGTCACCGAGAACGGCTTGCTGCGGTCTTGCGGGCGCGCATAATCGTAGCGGAAGTAGTTGATCATCTCCTCGGTGCGCACCGCAGCCTCGGGCGGCAATTGCCCCATGGTGAGGAAGCGCCGCGTGTTGGCATAGGCACCGGTGTCGACATCGACCGAGAAGGTGGAAACCGGCTCGGCAGCGGCAATCTTGATGGGCGAGACTTCCTCGCCTGCGTAACGCTCGCGGTCTTCTGGCGCGACCATGAGATCCGGGTGCGGGGGCATCATGATCGAGGTCGGCGAGGCGAAGCGCGAGGGGGGCGGGGCCATGGCCATGTCGGCCATTTCGGCTTCGGTCGCCATTTCGGGAACTGGCGCGCCGTATGAGATGTCGTGCGTGGTGACATTCTCGACCTGCTCGCCGCCGTTCTCCTGCGAGCAGCCAACCAGACCCACGATTATCGAACCGGTGGCGAGGAGCGACAACGCGCCTCCGCCAATGCGTGTGCGATTGTCCATGTTCTTCCTCTCCATGATTCGCTTCTCCTTGTGTGATGTTATCTCATAAATAAGGGCGACATCATGGCAAAAATATGGCTAAAATGAGGCAAAAGTCAAATTGCGCAGGAGTTATGGCGCGGGCAGATGTCCCGCGATTGAGGCCATTTCATTGAAATCTATGAATTTTCGTGGGCGCATGCGGAGCGCCGCAAATAAGGCCTCAGTCTGCCTTTTTCGCCTTATTCTTGCCGAATAGCAGCCGGTCCTCGGGGCCGAAGCCACGCTTCCAGATGACGAAGCCATAGGTCGCGAGGATGGCGGGGACGCCCAGCGCCAGCTCCGCCCATTCGGGCAGGAAGGTCGCCAGCCAGCCGACCAGAACGGCAGGTGCGACAGCCCAAACCAACGGCCAGCGGAACGGATTGATGGGCTGACCGATAATGCGCGAGAGCAGGTAGGCCTTCACCAGGCTTGCCACACCGAGCGCAATCATCAGCGCAATCGCCGCCGCTGCCGCCTTGAAGGGTTCGCCATAGCCATAGGCCACCGCCAGTTTGATGAGGATGATGGTGAGACCCGCCTGTACCGCAATCGTTGTGATGGATATCCAGAGATTGCGAACGCGCGCCACATAAACCAGCACCGCTTCGGAGACGACGGCCGTCGCCGCCACGACCTCTGCCGTGAGCAGGAAAGCCAGCGCGCCCGTGCCGCCGACATACTCCGGCCCGAACAGGCCCATGATGGCCTCGCCCGGTACGCCCAGGGCAAGCGCAATGCCCGCCTGCGCGGCGATGATCCAGAAGCCGACCTGGCACACCTGCTTGGCAATCGCGGCGTAGTTCTTGGTCTTCAGGTTCTTGGTGATGACGGGGCCGAGGATGGGCTCGAAACTGGTCTTCAGTTTCTGCGGCAGCGAAGCAAGCTGCTGCGCCATGTAGTAGACCCCGACTGCCGACGGAGCGGCGAAGAGGCCGAGAATGAAAATGTCGACGCGGCGGGTGCCCCATTCGATCGCGTCGGCCGTCGCAAGGGGAAGCGCGCGCAGGGTGATCCTGCCCATGTAGACCGGGCTGGGACGCCAGCCGACGGGTCGGCCATAAGCGCGGAAGAAGGCCCAAAGTCCGACGGCAAGCCCGGCGTAGATCGACACGAGATAGGCCATAGACAGGCCCGAGTCCGAAACGCCCGGCACGAAATAGAACGCACCCGCCATGATGGAAATCGTCCACGGCTCGACCACGGCGCGGGCGCGCACGGTGGTGGCGATGTCGTATTTGTAGGCCTGCGCGGCGAGCACGATTTCGGTCAGCGCATAGCCGGGAATGGCGAGCACGATGAAGCGGTCGATCTCGGTGAATTCGCCGCTCGGGAAGAGCGGGGCGGGCACGAAATAGAAGAAGGCGGCCGCCAGCGAAGAGAATATCAGCGCCAGCAGCATCCCGTCGTAGACGAGATTGGCCGGATGGTGCTCCTCGCCATCGGTGAGGCGCTGGGCCAGCCCCCGCTTCTCGCCCATCGCGCACACCAGCGCGACCAGTTCGACCACCACGAGAGCGGAAGCGAAACGGCCCACCGCGTCCACCCCGTAAAGGCGGCCGGCAATGAACAGGAAGGGGATGCGCGCCAGCAGGCGCAGCAGGAACCCGGCCACGTTCTGCTTTCCGCCTTTGGCGATGGCGGACATGTCATCCTGCGCTGCGGTATCGGTCACCCGGCGGCTTCCTGTTCGGCCTTGAGCGGGCGCGCGAGGATGCCCTTCACAACCTTGCCCGGGTCATCGCCCTTGAGGAGGTCGTAGACCGCGGTAACGATGGGCATGGCGATGCCGTGCCGTGCGGCGAGTTCGACCAGCACGGGCGCGGTGTGTGCGCCTTCGGCTACGGTCTTGCGGTCGGACATCAGCACCTTGGCATCCTGTCCTTCGCCTAGCGCCTTGCCGAGCGAGAAATTGCGGCTGGAGGTGGAGGAGCAGGTCAGCACGAGGTCGCCCAGACCGCACAGGCCGGTCAGCGTTTCGGGCTTGGCTCCCTTGGCCTCGCCGAAGCGAAGCATCTCGGCGTAACCGCGCGCAATCAGCGCCGCGCGTGCGTTTTGGCCGAGGTTGAGCCCATCGACCACGCCGCAGGCAATCGCGAGGACGTTCTTTACCGCGCCGCCGATTTCCGCGCCGGTGACATCGTCCGAATAATAGGGTCTGAAGGTCGGGCGGGCGATGTGGGGCGCGATACGGTCCCACTGCGTCTCGCCGCCTCCGCAGGCCAAAGTGACGGCTGCGGGAAGGCCTGCGACGACTTCATGCGCGAAAGTGGGGCCGGAGAGGACTGCAATCTCGCTGCCGGGCGCAACATCCTTGGCGACGTGGTTCATCAGCCGCCCACTGCCTGCCTCGATACCCTTGGAGCACAGGATGAGGTCGCGCGGGTGCGAAGGCATGGCTTTCAGCACCGTGCCCATGTGCTGCGCCGGCGTAACCACCAGCAGCACGTCGAGCTTCGCCATATCGGCAAGGTCGTCGGTCGCGCGGATGTTGGGCGCGAGCGATGCGGTCGGCAGGTAGGTGTCGTTGCTGTGGCGCGTGTTGATTTCGTCGACGAGGTCCGCCTCGCGCGCCCACAGCAGCACCTCGGTGCCGTCGCTGGCAACCATCTGCGCCAGCGCGGTGCCCCATGCGCCTGCTCCCAATACTCCGATAGTCATGCCTTGACCCCCGCTCCCCTGACCGGCTCCGCATCCGGGTCGAGCGGCCAGCGTGGCCGCGCCGAGATGTCGAGCGGGTCGGGGCTGAAATCCTTCATTCCCAGCCGCTCGATACCCGCCCAGGCTATCATTGCGGCGTTGTCGGTGCACAGCTTTGGCGGCGGTGCAATGAATTGCATGTCGTGTTTCGCCGCCAGCTCTTCAAGCGCCGCGCGCACCGAGGCGTTGGCTGCGACCCCGCCTGCGACGACCAGCGTCTTGCAATCGCGCATCTCGTCCAGCGCAATGCGCAGGCGGTCGATGACGCAATCGATGGCGGCCTGCTGGAAGCTCGCAGCGATATCGGCGACTTCGTATTTGCCGCTTTCGTGCGCGCGCAGGACGGCGCTTTTTAGACCAGCAAAGCTGAAATGCGGCTCGCCGCTGCCGACCATGGGGCGGGGCAGGGGGACGGCCTGGGCATCGCCTTCCTTTGCCTTGCGCTCCACCGCCGGGCCGCCGGGAAAGCCGAGGCCGAGGATCTTGGCAGTCTTGTCGAACGCCTCGCCCAGCGCATCGTCGATAGTTGTCGCAAGGCGGCGGTACTGGCCGACATCGTCGACGCGCAATATCTGGCAGTGCCCCCCCGACACCAGCAGCAGCGCATAGGGAAACGCAAGGCTTTCGTCGGCGAGGCGGGGGCTAAGGGCATGCCCCTCGAGGTGGTTCACGGCAACCAGCGGCACATCGCTGGCCATGGCGAGCGCCTTGGCGCTGACGAGGCCGACCATCACGCCGCCGATGAGGCCGGGGCCTGCCGTCGCGGCAATCGCATCAAGGTCGTTGAGCGCCACATCCGCGTCCGCCAGCACCGCTTCCACCATGGGGGCGAGCCGCTCGGCATGGGCGCGCGCGGCAATCTCGGGCACGACACCGCCGAAGGGCGCGTGTTCCGCGTCCTGCGAGGCTATGCGCTGCGCCACGATGCGCCGCTCGCCGTCCACGATGGCGGCGGCGGTTTCGTCGCAGGAACTTTCGATGCCGAGTACCAGAACCATTGTGCGCTTCCCCTTAGTCATATCCCTCGCTAGGGCAAGCGCGCCCATGCCTGAGACACCTCCCTTTCGCCTCGGAACCCGCCGTTCTCCGCTCGCCATGGCGCAGGCCCACGAGGCGCGTGCGCGGCTTTGCGCAGCGCTTGGCTGGGATGAAGCGCAGGTGGAGCTGGTCCCCGTGGTCGCCAGCGGCGACAAGATCCAGGACCGCCCGCTCGCCGATATAGGCGGCAAGGCGCTGTGGACGCGCGAGCTGGATATCTGGCTGGCCGAGGGCAAGATCGACGCGGCGGTGCACTCGATGAAGGATGTCGAGACCATCCGTCCCGCCGAAATCGTCATCGCTGCCATCCTGCCGCGTGCCGACAAGGCGGACGTTTTGCTCGGTGCAACCTCGCTCAGCGCCATCCCGCAGGGCGCGCGGGTCGGGACAAGCGCACCGCGCCGTGCTGCGCAATTGCTGAATGCGAGGCCAGACCTCGAAGTGGTCGGCATCAGGGGCAATGTGGCAACCCGCATGGCCAAGCTCCAGGCAGGCGAGGCGGATGCGACTTTCCTCGCTGCCGCAGGGCTCGCGCGGCTCGGAGAAGACAGCATCGGTACGCGTCTCGATCCGGAGGAGTGGCTTCCCGCTCCTGCACAGGCAGCCATCGGCATCGAATGCCGCGCCAATGACGAGGGCGCGAAGGAACTCCTCTCGGCCATCAATCACCGGCCCAGCGCGGAAGAGGTGCTGGCCGAACGCGCATTGCTCGAAGGGTTGGGCGGAACCTGCCACAGTCCCATCGCCGCGCTGACCCGCCGCGATGGCGACCGGCTCCACATGACCGCCGCCATCTACAGCCCCGACGGTGCGATCCGGATTGCCCGCGAGGCGACATTCGCGCCGGGCGATTGCGACGCAGCGCGCAACCTCGCACGCGAACTGCTCGCCGAAGCGCCCGAGCATGTCGCGGCGCATTTCGGCGGCGTGGCATGACGCGCCCGCTGTTCGTATTCCGTCCCGAACCCGGTCTGGGCGTGACACTCGAAACCGCTGCATCGTCTGGCCTCGAAGCGCTCGGGTGCCCGCTGTTCGAGGTGAAGCCCGTCGAATGGTCCGCGCCTCCCCGCAGCGATTTCGACGCATTGCTGGTCGGTAGCTCGAATGTGTTCCGCCACGGCGGCCGCGCGCTGGCCAAGCTCGAAGGCCTGCCCGTCTATGCTGTCGGCGAAGCCACCGCCGAGGGCGCGCGCGAGAAGGGTTTTCTCGTCACTATGACCGGCAAGGGCGGCTTGCAGAACCTGCTCGACGAGATTGCTGGCCGCGAACTCAAATTCCTCCGCCTCGCGGGGGAAAAGATGGTCGAACTCTCGCCGCCCGTGGGCATCACGATCGAGACACGCGTAGTCTACCGCACCGTGCCTCTGGAAATCTCGCCCAGTGTCAGCAAGGCCATGCGCGAGGAAGGCGGCGTGGCAGTCCTCCATTCGGGTGAGGCTGCGCGCCGCCTGCGCGAAGAATGCGAGCGGCTCGGCATCGACCGCAAGCCCATCACCATCGCCGCCCTCGGCCCGCGCATCGCCGAAATCGCAGGCGAGGGATGGGAATCTGTCCACACCGCAGCCCAGCCGCTCGACGTCGAGCTACTGGCCTTGGCGCAGGCTTTGTGCCAAGGCTGAGGCAGGGGATAGCTGCGGCGCGACGGACGCCGCAAACGGGTCGCAGAACGGAGTAGGATGGACGATATTTCGAGCAATCGGCGGAGCCGCAAGACCATGCGGCCGATGCTGCTGGCCGTTGCAGGCTCGTTTGCGCTGGGCGCGGCACTCGTCGGCTATATCGCCTACCGGATGAATTCCACCGGGGAAGAGACCGAGAACGCTGCGCCGCAAACGGCCATTGCCACTCAGCCCGAAGCTGGCGCTAGCCCGCTCCCAACACCTACCAGTTCGGCGGCAAGACGTTCTGCCGAAGCCGTCGAGCAGATGGCCGAAACGCAGGGCGGCATCGACCAGCGCCTTGCCGCCGCAGAACAGCGCCTCTCGCGCCTCGACCTCCAGGCGCAGGCCGCCGCCGGTAATGCCGCGCGCGCCGAGGGCCTGCTGATTGCCTTCGCCATCCGCCGCGCCATCGATAAGGGCGCGCAATTGGGCTACCTTGCCGACCAGCTAAGGCTGCGTTTCGGCGATGCGCTGCCCAATGCGGTGAACACCATTCTCACCTTCTCGCGCGATCCGGTGACGCTGGACCAGCTCACGGCGCGGCTCGATGGCCTTTCGCCGCAATTGCAGTCGGGCGACCAGCGTGGCGGGTTCGAGCGCTTTACCGACGAGCTGGGCGCGCTCTTCACCATTCGCCGCGAAAGCGCACCGTCGCCGCAGCCGGAAATGCGCATCGAGCGGGCGCGGTTGTTCCTGCTGTCGGGACGGACCGGGGATGCGATTGCCGAGGTGCGCAACATGCCCGGTGCCGCAAATGCGCAAGGCTGGCTGCGCGATGCCGAGCGCTACGAGGCCACGCAGCGTTCGCTCGACCTCATCGAGACCGCAGCCGTGCTCGAACCGCGCCGCCTGCGTGATGGTGCGGGCAACCGGATTTCGCAGCCCAGCCCGGCGGACAATCCGGCCGAGGCAGCTTCCGACGATTAGGACCTGACTCTCAGGCTTTCATCAGTTCGGGAACATCGCCCGAGACGCCGCGCGCTTCGTCCATGAAGAACTTCTTGAGCCAGCCCGAGCGCTGGACACCTGCCATGCCGAGGCGGCGCACGGCGCTGGCGGTCTTGCCGGGCACGCCGAAGATGCGGGTCAGCGTATCGGTCGCGCCCATGACCATGATGGAATCGAGCGCGCGCCACTTTTCGTAACGCTCCAGCACCTGCGCATCGCCGATGTCGAGGCCGAGGCGGCGGGCTTCTTCCAGCACCTCCACCAATGCGCCGACATCGCGCAGGCCGAGATTGAGGCCCTGTCCGGCAATCGGGTGCATCCCGTGCGCGCTGTCCCCGATGAGCGCCATCCGCTCGCCCACGATGCGCGCGGTGTGCTGGAAGCTCAAGGGATAGGACGAGCGCCCGCTATTGAGTTCGAGCGTGCCGAGGATGTCGCCCATGCGCTTTTCGACTTCGGCAAGGAAGGCACGGTCGCCCATCTTGAGCACGCCGGCGGCATCCTTCTCGTCGACCGTCCAGACCAGCGCGCTGCGATGCTTGCCGTCGGGCCCGTCGAGCATGGGGAGCAGCGCGAAGGGCCCGTCCTCGTAGAAAATTTCCCACGCCACGCCCTCGTGAGGTTTGGAGTGGTTGAGGCCGGTGATGATGGCGCGGTGCGAATAGTCCCAGCTCGCCATCTTGAGCCCTTCTTCCTCGCGCGTCGGAGAGCCGCGGCCTTCTGCGCCCACGAGCAAATCGGCTTCGAGCACGGTGCCGTCGCCCAGCGTTGCATTGACCGAGAAGGCATCGCGGTGGCGGCTGACGACATCGACCGGCGCGTGCATGGTGATGAACGGCTCGGCCTTGGCCGCCTCGAACAGCGCGATGCGCAGCTGGCGGTTGGCGAACATGCGTCCGAGCGTGCCTTCGTGCGGCTCGGGCCGGAAATCGATGCGGCCGGGCTTCATCTGGTCAAGCACGGCGATGGCCTCGATCGGTGAGCCATGCTCCGCCAGCGCCTCGGCAAGACCGATATTTCGGAACAGGCGCCAGCTGGCGGTCGAGATTGCCGAGGCGCGCCCGTCGAAGCCTTCTGCGGTAAGATCGGCTGGGTCGGCCCGATCGACGAGGTGGCTGGAAAGGCCCTTCTTCGCCGCCGCTAGGGCCAGCGTGGTCCCGACGAGGCCGCCGCCAAGGATGAGCAGGTCGCGCTTGTCTGTCATGGGGCCAGTCCCTAATGCGCGAAGCGTGACGGAAGCAAGGACAATGGAAGCGCTGCGCGGTTTTTGGCTGGCTCTGGTGCTGGCTGCGGCCTTGCTGCTGCCCGCCTCGCTGTCGGCGCAGGAGGCGCGCTTCGGCGACGACAATATCGCTGTCGAACTGCGCAGCGACGGCCCTCCCGTGCCGGGCGAGACATGGATGCTGGCGCTGCATTTCACGCCCAGTAGCAGCGAATGGCACGGTTACTGGTCCAATCCCGGCGATGCAGGGCAGGGCATGGAATTGGAGCTGAACCTGCCCGATGGCTGGGAGGCTGGCGAGCCGCTTTACCCCGTGCCGCAGGTGCTCGTGATTTCCGGCCTGATGAACCACATTTACGAGGGCGATTACGCCGTGCTCGTGCCGGTCGAAGTGCCCGCGCAGGCGGCGGTGCAGAATATCGTGCCGGTTAGCGGTTTCGTGTCCTATCTCGCCTGTACCGACAGGGTTTGCGTTCCGCAGGATGCACGCCTCAGTGTCCGCGAGGGTGGAGATTTTCGTAAATGGCAGGCGGCAGTGGCTCCCGCGCTCGACAGCGTGGCGGGCTACGAAGTGACGCGTGACCGGCTGCGGGTGGGCATCCCGCTTCCTGCCGACATGGACCTTGGCGATTTGCACCTGTTCATGGGCACGAGCGATTTCGGTAGCGGCCTCGCTCCTGATTATGCTGCCACGCAGACCTTCATCCGCGAGGGCGATTTGCTGGTCGTCGAAATGCCGCTGAAACGCCGCGATGGGTTCGAGGCTTCGCCACTGCCAGAGCGTATCGAGGGCATCCTCGCGCTTGGCGAGGGGCAGGGTGTGCGGTTCACTGCAGAACAGCGCGACGTGCCACTCGAAGGCGTCAAAGCCTTGCGCGGGCCGGTCGATGTGCCTGAGCTCTGGGTGCTGTTGCTGGCAGCACTGGCGGGCGGGTTGCTGCTCAACATCATGCCCTGTGTCTTTCCCATCCTCAGCCTGAAAGCCCTCGCTCTCGCCAAGGCAGGCGGCGACGAGCTGTCCGCGCGCCGCGATGCGCTGGCTTATACGGCGGGTGTCGTGTTGGCCTGCGCAGGGCTGGGCGCGCTCATCATCCTGCTGCGCTCGGCCGGAGAACAGGTGGGCTGGGCGTTCCAGTTGCAGGAGCCGCGAGTCGTGGGCGCGCTATTCCTGCTTGCAGTCGCCATCACTGCTAATTTCCTCGGCCTTTTCCAGGTGCCGGGCATGGCGATTGCGGGAGGCAAACCCTCAATGCGCGGGTCTTTTGGGACCGGCTTGCTGGCAGCCTTCGTTGCGACGCCTTGCACCGGGCCTTTCATGGCGCTTGCATTGGGCGCGGCGCTTGTCCTGCGGCCCGTCGAGGGCTTCGCAATATTCACCGCGCTTGGACTAGGCCTTGCGCTCCCGTTCCTGCTCATCGGTTTCATCCCCGCGTGGCGTCGACGCCTGCCCAAGCCCGGACCATGGATGGAGCGCTTCCGCCGCTGGATGGCCTTGCCGATGGGTCTGACCGTGCTCGCACTCGCATGGCTCTTGTGGCGCATTGCGGACAATTTCTGGCTGGCCATGCTGGGGGCGGTGACATTGGTCTTGCTGATGGTCCTCGCATCCTTGGGGCAACGCCAGAAGCGCGGGCAGGGTGGCGAGAGGATTTTCCTCGCCGCCATCGTGGCGTTGGCGATTTTCGCGCTCTCGACATTCCCCGAGCCGGAGCCGCGCGCGCAGAGCGAAAGCAGCCTGCTGGGTCCGCAGCCTTTCTCCGAAACGAGACTTGCCGAGGCACGCGCTTCAGGCCAGCCAGTATTCGTTTGGTTCACCGCCGACTGGTGCGTCACCTGCAAGGTCAACGAGGGTGTCGCCATTGAGCGTGAAGACACTCGCAACGCGTTCGAGAAAGCGGGCGTCATCACCCTGCGCGGCGACTGGACGCGGCGCGACGAGGAGATTGCCGCTTTCCTCGCCAGCCAAGGGGCTGCGGGCGTGCCGCTCTACCTCTGGTATCCGGCTGGCGGCGAGGCCCAGCAATTGCCGCAGGTGCTTACGCCGGAGACTCTTCCGGCTCTGGCGGAGCAGCCATAGTCCCCGCGCACCGCGTGATGAATTCGCCCGGACGCTGGCTGGCATTCAGCACGAGCGAGCCTGCTCCCGGCACTGTAGCCTCGACACGGTTGCGCCCGGTCAGCACTTCCAGCCGCGGGTCGTCGGCGGGCAGGCGGCCGCGCCACAGCCATGCTTCTCCCTCTTGTTCGGCATCGATCCAGAGCCGCTCGACATGGCCGTTGCCGATAAGCGCCAACACCGCCTTGGAATTCGCGTCGGCGCGTTCGTAGCGCGTGAAAGCCAGCGTTCCGTCCTCGCAGGCCAGAGAAAGCAGCGGCTCCTCGCCGGGCTTGCCGTAAAGCAGCCTGCCCGACTGACCCAAGGCCCATGCCGCGCCTTCGGTATCGGGAGAATCCACCGGCTCGGATGGGCGCGTGCGCTCGTCCGAGACCTCCATCCGGGCGAGATATTCGTCCGAAGCAGGAGGCTTGCAGGCGGCAAGGAGTAAGATGGAAGAAAGGACGCTGATGCGAAGCATGCGCGCAGCTATGCCACCTCGTGCAATCACGGCAAGAGGGCGATCGCTCGTTTCAACCGTCAGGGCTTGCCACCCATCCGTTTGTAGCGCGTCTTGCCGTAGCGGGTCTTGCGCGTACCCGGTCTCCCGGCATCGCTGCGACCGACGCGGGGAGCCTTCTTCTCGTCGTCGCCGAGGCCGAGTTCGTCGTTTTCCAAGCGCCGGATTTCGTCGCGCAGGCGGCCGGCTTCTTCGAATTCGAGGTCTGCTGCGGCCTTGCGCATGCGTTTTTCTAGATCCTCGATATAGGCGCGAAGGTTATGGCCGACGAGGTTGTTGCGTTCGTCGTCGCCCGTGTCGACGGTGACACCGTCCTGCGACGCGGTATGCGCGACAATGTCGGCGATGTTGCGCTTGATGGTCTTTGGCGTGATGCCGTGTTCTTCGTTATAGGCCTTCTGCTTTTCGCGGCGGCGGTCGGTCTCCGCGATCGCGCGCTCCATCGAACCTGTCACGCGGTCGGCATAGAGAATGACGCGGCCCTCGACGTTACGCGCCGCGCGGCCGATGGTCTGGACGAGGCTGGTTTCCGAACGCAGGAAGCCTTCCTTGTCGGCGTCGAGGATGCAGACGAGCCCGCATTCGGGAATGTCGAGGCCTTCGCGCAGCAGGTTGATGCCCACCAGCACGTCGTACACCCCGAGGCGCAGGTCGCGGATGAGCTCGATACGCTCCAGCGTCTCCACGTCGGAGTGCATGTAGCGCACCTTCACGCCCGCCTCGTGCATGAATTCGGTGAGGTCTTCCGCCATCCGCTTGGTCAGCGTGGTGACGAGCGTCCGGTAGCCCATCTTGGCGGTCTTCTTACACTCCTCGATGCAGTCCTGGACCTGGTCCTCGACCGGCTTGATTTCGACCGGCGGGTCGATGAGGCCGGTGGGGCGAATGACCTGTTCGGCGAATACGCCGCCGGTCTGCTCCATCTCCCACGTGCCTGGCGTGGCCGAGACGCAGAAGGTCTGCGGGCGCATCGCGTCCCATTCGTTGAAGCGAAGGGGGCGGTTGTCGATGCAGGACGGCAGGCGGAAGCCATGCTCGGCCAGCGTGATCTTGCGGCGATGGTCACCCTTCGACATCGCGCCGATCTGCGGCACGGTCTGGTGGCTCTCATCGACGAACAGGAGGGCGTTCTCGGGCAAATACTCGAACAGCGTCGGCGGCGGTTCGCCCGGCAGGCGGCCGGTGAGGAAGCGGCTGTAGTTCTCGATGCCCGCACATGAACCTGTCGCGGCAATCATTTCGAGGTCGAAATTGGTGCGCTGTTCGAGCCTCTGGGCTTCGAGCAGGCGTCCTTCCTCGTGCAACTCCTTCAGCCGTTCGGTCAGCTCGAACTTGATGGCTTCGCTGGCCTGTTTCATCGTCGGACCCGGCGTGACGTAGTGCGAATTGGCGTAAATGCGCACCTTGTCGAGGCTCGCGCCCTTCTTGCCGGTGAGCGGGTCGAACTCGCTGATTTCCTCGATCTCGTCGCCGAAGAAGCTGACGCGCCAGGCCATGTCTTCGTAATGCGAGGGGAAAATTTCGAGACTGTCGCCTCGCACGCGGAAGTTGCCGCGCGCGAAGGCTGCGTCATTCCGCTTGTATTGCAGGGCGACGAGCTTGCGGATGAGCTCGCGCTGGTCGACCGTCTCGTCCTTCTTGATGTCGAAGATCATCGCCGAATAGGTTTCGACCGAGCCGATACCGTAGAGACAAGAGACCGAGGCAACGATGATGACATCGTCGCGTTCGAGTAGCGCGCGCGTGGCCGAGTGGCGCATCCGGTCGATCGCCTCGTTCACCGAGCTTTCCTTCTCGATGTAGGTGTCCGAGCGCGGCACGTAGGCTTCAGGCTGGTAGTAATCGTAATAGCTGACGAAATACTCCACCGCGTTTTCGGGGAAGAAGCTCTTGAATTCGCCATAGAGCTGCGCGGCGAGGATCTTGTTCGGCGCGAGGATGAGGGCAGGGCGCTGCAATTCCTCGATCACCTTGGCCATGGTGAAGGTCTTGCCCGAACCGGTGACACCCAGCAGCACCTGCGTCTGCTCGTCGTCGCGCGCGGAGGCGGTCAGCTCGGCAATGGCGGTCGGCTGGTCGCCGCTGGGCGTATAATCGCTCACCAGCTTGAATTTCTTGCCCGGCATCGACTTTTCGGGGCGCAGCGGTTTGTGCGGGGTGAAATCTCCGGTGGTGTCCGGTTCCTCAAGTCCTCTGCGAATAACGAGTTCTGCCATGCGCGCACATATGGGGAACATGGACGTGAGGTGCAACTCGTGTTGCGCAGGCGCGTCAGGCTGCTAGCGTCGCGCGCAACTTTCTGAAGGGATTATCCATGTTTCGTATCGCACTTGCTTCCTGCGCCGCTCTTGTCCTTGCTGCTTGCTCCTCTGGTAGCGACGATGTCGACGCTGACGGCGACGGCAAGATTTCGAACGAGGAAGCGCAGACGGCTGCATCCAAGGTGCGCCGCCTTGAAGCTGGCGAATACAAGATGAGCATGGAATTGCTCGAACTTGAAGACCCTTCGATGAAACCGGAGGAAATCGAGCAGGCGAAGACGTTCTTCTCGGCGATGGGCGGCATGGCACCTGCCAAGTGCATGAGCGAGGAAGAAGCCAACGAAGGTCTCGTCGGCGTGGCCGAGGGCATGCAGGAAGGCGATTGCACCATGGAAAGTCTGACCTCGAACGAGGACGGCATGAAGGGCGCGATGACCTGCAAGGGCCAGAACGGTCCTGCCAAGGTGACGATGGACACGACCTCGACCGGCACTGAATCGGAAATGACCATGCGCGTGGTCGAGCCCAATGGCAGCGGCGGCGACAAGACCGTGGCGATGAAGGTCACCATGACCCGCACGGGCGACTGCAACCCCGACGCCTGAGCCCGTTCAGGAACCCGCCATCGCGCCCGCGCATTATTGCGGGACGATGGCGAGTTTACCTTTCACCGAAGCACGTGCCGAATGGGGCCGCCGGCTGGCGCTTGCCGCAGAGCCCTGTCCCGACGATGCGCGCGGTCCGAGGGCGCTGCTGCTGCTCGGCGAATTCCTCTGGCCGCTGGAGCCGCTCAAACGCCGTTTCACGACGCTCGAAATTGCGCCTGCGCGCAACCCCAAGAACATCATGCTGCTGCCCGGCTTCGGCGCGCATCCCATCCGGATGCGCTGGATGGCGCGAGTGCTCGAAAAGGCAGGGCACACGGCGAAGAAGTGGGGGCTGGGATACAATCTCGGCGCCACGGCCGACCGCTTTGCCAAGGTTGAAAAGCGCCTGCTCACGCTCTTTGAGGCCAAGGGCGAGCCTATCGTGCTCGTCGGCTGGAGCCTCGGCGGGACGATGGCGCGCGAACTTGCCAAGAAGCATCCCGACAAGGTCGAGAAAGTCGTGACCATGGGCTCGCCCTTCTCGGGCAGTCCGCGCGCAAACAATGGCTGGCGTGCCTATCAGGCGATTGCAGGCCACCGCGTGGACGAGCCGGAAATCGACACTGTGGTTGCTGAAAAGCCGCCCGTCGAAACCGTGGCTTTCTGGAGCCCGCGCGACGGTATCGTTGCGCCCAAATGTGCTTGCGGAAAGCCGGGCGAGCGCGACCGCGCCGTGGCATTGCGCTGCACGCATATGGGCTTCGTCCTCTCGAACGAGTCCATGTCGGCGCTTCTTTCGGAACTGGACCGCGGCTGAACCCTTTAATTGGGTAAGAGAGCGCGGCGTCCTGCCGTGCGGGACCGATTTTCCAGGGGACACATGAGCGGCTCTGCCGAATTCTTCAACGAGATGCGCGAGCCCGATGGCAGTGTGCGCTCCGCCTATGCCGATTATTGCAAGTGGTACGACGGGCAGGACCCCAAGCTGCTGCGCCGCAAGCATGACGAGGCGGAAACGAATTTCCGCAAGACCGGCATCACCTTCAACGTCTACGGCGAGGACGAGGCCGAAGAGCGCCTCATCCCCTTCGACATGGTCCCACGCATCATCGATGCGGCCGAATGGCGGCGGTTGAGCCGCGGCATCGAGCAGCGCGTGTCCGCGCTCAACGCCTTCATGCACGACCTCTATCACCGGCAGGAAATCGTGCGCGCCGGTCGCCTGCCCGAGCGGCTTCTGCGCCACAACGAGGCGTGGCTGGCCAACATGGTCGGCTTCACCCCACCGGGCGGGGTCTACACGCATATCGTGGGCATCGACTTGGTGCGCACGGGACCGGACGAGTTCTTCGTGCTCGAAGACAATGCCCGCACGCCTTCGGGTGTCAGCTACATGCTCGAGAACCGCGAAACGATGATGGCGATGTTCCCCGAGTTGTTCCTGCGCTGCCCTGTCGAGCAGGTTTCCGACTATCCCCGCCGCCTCGCCAAGAGCCTCGCGGCGTGTGCGCCCGAATGCGCCGGAGAGCGGCCTGTAGTCGCGGTACTTACCCCGGGCATCTACAATTCAGCCTATTTCGAGCACGCCTTCCTTGCCGACCAGATGGGCGCGGAATTGGTCGAAGGCAGCGATTTGCGCGTGGTCGATGGCCGCGTCGCGATGCGCACCACCAGCGGCTACAAGGCGGTCGACGTCATCTATCGGCGCGTGGACGACGAATTCCTCGACCCGCTTACGTTCAATCCCGACAGCGTGCTCGGTGTGCCGGGCATCATGGATGTCTATCGCGCGGGCGGCGTGACCATCGCGAATGCGCCCGGAACAGGGGTGTGCGACGACAAGGCCATCTACTCCTTCATGCCCGAAATCGTCGAGTTCTACACCGGCGAGAAGCCGCTGCTGCCCAATGTCGAGACATGGCGCTGCGCGGATGACGAGAGCCTCAAATACGTGCTCGACAATCTTGAGGAACTGGTGGTCAAGGAAGTCCATGGTTCGGGCGGCTACGGCATGCTCGTCGGACCCGCCGCGTCGAAGAAGGAGGTGGAGGAATTCCGCGCCAAGATTGTCGCCAAGCCCGACAATTACATCGCCCAGCCGACGCTTTCGCTCTCGACCTGCCCCATCTTCACCAAGAAGGGCCTCGCGCCGCGTCACGTAGATTTGCGGCCCTACGTACTCGTCTCCCCCGACAAGATCGACATTACGCCCGGCGGCCTCACCCGCGTGGCGCTGAAGGAAGGGTCGCTGGTGGTGAATTCGAGCCAGGGCGGCGGCACGAAAGATACATGGGTGCTTAAAGACTGATGCTGGGCAGAACCGCAAACGGCCTCTTCTGGATGTTCCGCTATCTCGAGCGGGCCGAGAATACTGCGCGCTTGCTCGATGCTGGCTTGCGCATGGCGCTCACTCGCGACCTCGTGACGGCGGAGGAGGAATGGCGCTCGGTCATCGCCACCTCGGGCCAGCGCGAGGCCTACGAGGCCAAGCACGGCAGCTACACCGGCATGCAGGCCTGGAACTTCCTGCTGCGCGAGAAAAGCAACCCCGCGAGCATCCACTCGATGTTCGGCCTCGTGCGCCAGAACGCGCGGCTGGCACGAAACGCCATCAGCGGCGAGTTGTGGGAAGCCGTAAACGAGAACTGGCTCATCATCGACGAGCAATTGGCAAAGCCGGTCGGCGAGAATCGCGTACTCGATACGGTCAAGACCATCCGGCGCGCGGGCACGATGGCGCGCGGCGCGCTGCAAGGATCGATGCTGCGCGAGGAAGGCTACCACTTCGCGCTTTCGGGCATGTTCATCGAGCGCGCCGATGCCATCGCGCGTATCCTCGACATCAAATATTACCTGTTGCTGCCTTCGTTGTCCTATGTCGGGTCAAGCCTCGATACAGGGCAGTGGGACACGGTTCTGCGCTCGGTCTCGGGCGACCGTGCCTATCGCTGGCTCAATGCGGCGCAGGTCGACGCGCGCAGCATTTGCGAGTTCCTCATCCTCGACGACCGCTTTCCGCGGAGCCTTGCATTCTGCCATTCGGAATTGCGCGCCAACCTCGCCGCGCTGGCCCGCATTCACGGGGCCGAGGGCGAGAGCAATACCTTGATGCGCGACGCCGACACGCGGCTGACAAATCTCAGCATCGACGAGATTTTCGACCAGGGCCTGCACGAATTTCTCGTCGACTTCACCTCCTGCAACGCCGCCATCGGCGACGCGATTGCCGCAGACTACAGGTTCCTCAGCTGATGCGCCTCTCGATCCGCCACACCACCCGCTATCGTTTCGACAATCCGGTCGTGCACGCGCTCCAGCGCCTGCGCCTGACGCCCAAAGAGACGCAGGGGCAAGAAATCCTCGAATGGGAAATGGAATACGAGAACGCGCATGAGGAGCTGACCTACGAGGACCAGCACCACAACACGACCACGCTGGTTGGCGTGGAGCCGGAGACGACCGAAGTCACCATCACCTGCCGCGGCAAGGTCGACACCAGCGACCAAGCAGGTGTCATCGGCCGCCATGCCGGACATCTGCCCTTGTGGAGTTTCCTGTCGCAGACGCGACTGACCCGTCCCGGTCCGGGCATGAAAAAGCTCATCGCCGACCTCGAGAAACACGAAGGCGAACGGCTCGACATGCTGCATGAATTGTCGCGCAGCACGCTCGACCGCGTCGATTACCAGGTCGGCAAGACTAACTGGAAGACCACCGCCGAAGAGGCCTACGCCGCCAAGAACGGCGTATGCCAGGACCATGCACATATCTTCATCGGCGCGGCCCGCGCGCTCGACGTGCCGGCGCGTTATGTCTCGGGCTACCTCATGATGAACGATCGCATCGAGCAGGAGGCGACCCACGCCTGGGCGGAAGCCTATGTCGAGGGGCTCGGCTGGGTCGGCTTCGATATTTCCAACGGCATCAGCCCCGACGAACGCTATGTTCGCGTCGCCACGGGCCGCGATTATCGCGATGCTTCGCCCGTCACCGGCATCAGTTTCGGCAACACCAGCCAGATGCTCGAGGTCGATGTCGAGGTCGAGCAGCAGCAAGTACAGCAGCAGTAACGGAAGAAAAAGAATGACCTATTGCGTGGGAATGAAGCTCGACAAGGGCCTCGTGCTGATGAGCGACACGCGCACCAATTCGGGCGTCGACAACATCTCGGTCTTCCGCAAGATGTTCACCTGGCAGGTTCCGGGCGAGCGCATCATCACGCTGATGACGGCGGGCAACCTTGCCACCACGCAGGCGGTTATCAGCCAGCTCGAAGAGCGCACCAAGGAACCCGACGAGCGCGACAATATCCTGCTGAAGACACCGACCATGTTCCAGGTCGCCACCGAAATCGGCAATCTCATGCGCAACATCATCGGCGAGCGACAGGAGGCCAACGGCGTGAAGGGCAGGGGGCGCTTTACAGCTTCCATTATCGTGGCAGGGCAGATCAAGGGCATGGAGCCGCGCCTGTTCATGGTCTACCCGGAAGGCAATTTCATCGAGGCCAGCCTCGACACGCCCTTCTTCCAGATAGGCGAGACCAAGTATGGCCGCCCCATCATCATTCGCGGCTATGACAAGCAGATGAGCCTCGAGGATGGGGTAAAGCTGCTGATGGTCAGCTTCGATTCCACGCTGAAGGCCAATCTGTCGGTGGGCCTGCCGATCGATGTGCAGGTCATCGGCCGCGACGAATACGAGGCCAGCCACGAGCACCGCATCAGCCATGACGACAGCTACTTTTCCGCCATTTCGGCTGGCTGGGGCGATGCCCTGAAAAACGCTTTCCACTCGCTGCCCGACTACAGTTTCTATCGCGGCGACGACTGACGGATTGCCCGACCGGATACATCAAAAGCTAATTGGTCCGGAGCGGAGGTAATTGCCCCATCCGTAAATCATGGCGAACTGGGATATACCGCCATGTTTACAACCATATGCGTAATGATACGGAATGCGCAGAACTACGCAGTGCCGTAGCGTCTTTCGCATGACCCAGCGAAGCACTCTCCACATCGTCGATGGCTCCTGCCGCTCCCGCGCCGAACAGGCCCGGCTCGGGTTCGAAAATGGCTATCACTGTGAAATTTATTCGGATCTGGCGGAGCTCATGCTCAGTCCTCCGGACCGCGGCATCATCCTTGCTCGCGATGACGAGGGCGGGGGGCGCGTGGACGAGGTGCTCAGCCACCTCTCTCGCGCCGGGGTGTGGGTGCCGGTGGTGGCGACCTCGCAAGACCCGCGGCCCGGACAGGTGGTTGCCGCCATCAAGGCGGGAGCGCTCGACTATCTACGCCTGCCCCTGCGGCCCGAGCGGCTGCAGGAAGCGGTCAATCGCATAGAGCGCGAGGCGGTCGCCTATGGCGAGGCGCGGCGCAAGATGATCGAGGCACGCAACCGCATCGCCAGCCTGTCCCCGCGTGAACGCGAAGTGCTCGACTGGCTGGCCGAGGGCCGCAGCAACAAGATGATTGCCCGCGAACTCCACATCAGCCCGCGCACGGTGGAAATCCACCGCGCCAACATGATGAACAAGCTTGGCGCCCACCATGCGGCTGAAGCGGTTCGGTTGCGGATAGAGGCCCATCTCGACGGCGGACAGAGAATGCAGGCAGGCTGAAGACCTGCCCGCCCTTCGGTTCGCACCAATTCTCAGGTCGTCGGGATAGAGATCAGCGGCAGAAGCTGCCGTTGCCATGCTCCAGATGGAGATGGTCGGCGTGGGCTGCGTTGTAATCGGGGCCGAGCACGGTGCCGAACCGCTTGCAGGCGCTGCGATGGACAGTGCGCAGGAACTCGCGCTCCTTCTCGCCCGAGTTCCAGCCCGATTTCACGCTGATGCGCCTGCCGTCCTCGAGGACGAATGCGCCGATGTCGACCGCCTCCGCGCGCGAATGGGCTGAGCGACGCGAGGTGCCTGCGACATTGCGACAGGAATAGCTGCCCATGGTCTCGATACGCGCAAGCGGGCTGCCGAGGATTTGCCGCGCTGCGCGATCGACGCCGTAACGCGCCCATGCGGCGAAAGTATTGGCCATCGGGCAGGCGAGAGGGCCGAGATTGGTTACGACAAGCGGGCCGAGGTCGCCGCCGACGCGGTCGAGCTGGACGCTGTCGAGCGCCTGGCATCCTGCGCCATAATAACGGTCGGAAAGGGGGGCGAATTGCGCGCCGCTCGCGCTCAGCTCGCGCACGCATTGCCGTGCTGCGGGCTTTTCCCAGTTCACCGAGCCAACGCCCGAGGTGGGCGCGCGGGAAACCGGTTCGCGTGTCTCTGGAGAGACGCCGCATCCGGCCAGCGCAAGAGGAAGGAACGCTATGGCAAGGATGCGGCGCATGAATATCTCCCTAGGCCGGGTATGGTTAACACCGACCTAACGGTATGCAGCAATTCCACGACATTGACTTGTGCTATTTAGCCTATTAGCTAAATAGCTATGACGAGCGTGTTCGATGCCCTGTCCCATCCCATCCGGCGCGAGGTGCTGGAGCTGCTGAAACACGGCGGTCGAACGGCCGGCGAGCTGGCGGACCATTTCCCGGTCTCCAAGCCCACCATGTCGGGCCATTTCGCCAAGCTGAAGGCCGCCGGCCTAATCCTCGGCGAAAACCGGGCGGGCAACATTGTCTACACGCTCAACATGTCGACGCTGGAAGAAGCGTTGCACGGCTTCATGGCACGCATGGACATCTCGCGTGAAGAAGCCCGCGGCAGTAGCAAAGGAGAGACCCCGTGAATGTGAAGCGTCCGCTTTTTGCCAGCCTCGCCGTGGCTGCTGCCATGGTCATTTTCGCCTTCGTGACGGCTGCGCGCCTGCCCGCCGATGCGGTGCTGCCGACCCATTGGAACGCGCGAGGTGAGCCTGATGCCTTCAGCCCGGCGCTCTGGGCGCTGCTCTTCCCCGCCATGCTTGCGGCGGGGACTTCACTCGGCTTTGCGCTCATCCCGCGCATCGAGCCGCTGCAGGAAAAGCTCGAAGGGTCGGCCCCTTTGTTGCGGGCCAGCTGGATTGGCATCATGCTGCTGTTTCTCATCATCCAGGGCACCATCGGCCTGCCCGCCTACGGTATCGAGGTGCCGGTGAATGCCATCATGATTGGCGTCGGGCTGATGCTGGTGATGCTGGGCAATGCGCTGCCCAAGAGCCGCCCGGGTTTTTTCGTCGGCATCCGCACGCCATGGGCCATCCTCGACGCCGACAACTGGATTGCCACCCATCGCCTTGGCGGCAAGCTGATGATGCTCGCAGGCCTCGCGATAATCATCGCCAGCGTCCTGCCGCTCAGTCCACAGACCATCGGCATCATTGTGCTTGTGTCGGTATTCAGCGCAGCGCTGATACCCTTCGGCTATAGCTGGTGGCTGTGGCAGAGCGGCAAGGCGGGCAAAGCCTGAGCCCAGACTATTCGGGTGCGAGCACCTGCTCCCATAGCTCGATTTTCACCCCGTCTGGGTCGAGCAGCCAAGCGAACTTGCCATAGCCTTCATCGACGCTATCGAGCACATCGACACCCTTGTCCTTCAGTTGTGCCACGAAGGTGTCGAGGTCGTCGACGCGCAGGTTGATCATGAAGCCGCCTTGGCCCGGCTTGATGTATTCGGCGTCCTTGAAATGGCTGATGAGCGAGTAGGGCTTGTCGCCGGTCTCCTCCGCCCAGTCGAGCTGCGGCCCGTAAGGTCCGTCGATACCTAGTGTGTCGCGATACCAGGCCCGCGTCGCCTCGGGGTCGTTCACCACGTAGAAAACGCCGCCCAGTCCGGTGATTTTCGCCATCTCGCCACTCTCCCTTGATTGGCGCGAGCGTGCCACAGGATTTCCCTCGGCGCAAAAGCCTGTATTGAGGGCAGAGATGACTTCGGCGCGCACCATCCTCACCTATGGCACATTCGACCTGTTCCACGTCGGGCACCTGCGCCTGCTCGAACGGCTGGCAGCCATGGGTGACAGGCTGGTGGTCGCGGTATCGACCGACGCTTTCAACGCCGAGAAGGGCAAGTCCTCGCTCATCCCGTATGAGGACCGCGCGGCCATCGTCGGCGCGCTCGCTTGCGTCGACGAAGTCATTCCTGAGAAAAGCTGGGACCAGAAGGAGCGTGACGTGCGAGCCGTGGGTGCCCACGTGCTGGCGATGGGCGACGACTGGCAGGGCAAATTCGACCACCTCTCGCACCTGTGCGAAGTGGTCTACCTGCCGCGCACCGAGGGCGTGAGCACCACCACCATCAAGGGCCAGCTCGTCCCCCGCAGCACCGAACTGCCCGACGCATGATCGAATATCTCGACGGCAAGGCGAGTGCCGACCTTTTGCGCCTGCAAACGACCTTGTCCGGCATGGCGGAGCGAGTGCTGGCCTTCTGCCGGACGCACGACATCCCGATTGTCTTCATCGGCGGCACGGCTCTCGGCGCGGTGCGCGATGGGGCTTTCATTCCGTGGGACGACGACATCGACCTCGCCCTGATGCGCGAAGACTACCGGTGCTTCGCCGCCGCCTTTCGCGAGCATGGCATCGAGGGGCTGGTCCTGCAGGACTGGGATAGCGACCCGGCCTATCACCATGCCTTCGGTCGGCTCAGGCTGGAGGGCACGCGCATAGACGAGCCCGATTTCGAAGGCACGGGAATGCACGAGGGCATTTTTATCGACCTTTTCATCTATGACGAGCTGCCACGTTCGGAGGCCATCCGCAGCCTCCAGCGCTTCCTGCTCGGTCTCGCGAACCTCGTCATCATGCCCCCTGCCGTGGATGCCAAGCTGGCTGCGCGAGGGCAGTCGCGGGGGCTGGCCCGCCGTATCGGTCTCGCGCTGCGTCGGGCGGGGTTCGCACCTCTCGCCATTCGGATGCGCGAAAAGGTCAGCCGCTGGGGCGAGGGCAGCGGGAGCGGGGTCATCGACAGCTTCCCGATGCTTGGCGTGAGCAAATGGCGCAAAACCACGCTGGCCAAGACCGACCTCTTGCCGCCGCGCCCAGCAAGGCTCGGCACGCTCGAAGGCCATGTCCCGGCCAATGCCGAGCGGTTCTTCGAACTGCATTACAACGCCGACTGGCGCGAACCCCCGCCCGAGGATGCGCGCCGGCCCGGCCATGTCACCACGGTCGATTTCGGCGATTGATTAGGCCGTTTGCGGGGCCGGCGCTTTCGCTGTCGCCTTGCTCACCAGAACGATGGCCAGCCACGCGGCGATGAAGCCGGGGACGATTTCGTAGAGGCCTGCGTCCATTCCCGGAAGCGCGCTGTTCCAGCCCAGCGCAATCCATGCTGCGACCGTTCCAGCGCCCGTCACGAGGCCTGCAACTGCGCCCGCGCCGGTCATCTTCTTCCACGTCAGCGACAGGATGACGAGCGGGCCGAAGGCCGCGCCGAAGCCGGCCCAGGCGTTGGAAACGAGGCCGAGAACCTTGCTTTCGGGGTCGCTCGAAATCCAGATGGCCGCCAGAGCCACCAGCGCCACGCAGACACGGCCAACATTCACGCTTTCGCGCTCGCTCGCCTGCTTGCGGAAGAACAATTTGTAGAAGTCTTCGGTGAGCGACGAAGACGCCACCAGCAACTGCGAGGAGATCGTCGACATGATGGCGGCCAGGAGCGCTGCCAGCAGGAAGCCGGTGATGAGCGGGTGGAACAGCAGGTTCGCCAGCACGATGAAGATGGTTTCGGGGTCTTCGACCACCAGCCCGTTGCGCTCGACATAGGCGCGGCCCGCGATGCCGATGCCGATCGAACCCAGCAGCGCCACGCCCATCCAGCTCATGCCGATATTGCGTGCGGTCTTGACCTTCTCGACCGTGTCGATCGCCATGAAGCGCACAATGATGTGCGGCTGGCCGAAATAGCCGAGGCCCCATGTGACCGCGCTGATGAAGCCGAGCAGGGTCAGGCCCTGCGTCAGGCTGAGGAAGCCGTCCACGGGTACGTCGGTCAGCGACCCCCCGCCTTCGCCGCCAGCGCCGAACATGACCACCAGCGGCATCAGCACCAATGCCACGACCATGATGCAGCCCTGCACGAAGTCGGTCAGGCTGACCGCGAGGAAGCCGCCGACCATGGTGTAGGCGAGCACGACGAGGCAGGTGATCCAGATGCCGAGCATGTAGTCGCTCATCCCCACATCGGGCAGCAGGCCGGCAAAGCTGGTCTCGAACAGCTTGCCGCCACCGACGAGCCCCGCTGCGGTGTAAACCGCGAAGAACACCACCACGATAAGTGCGGAGATGACGCGCAGCGCCACGGCCTTGTCAGGGAAGCGGTTGGCGAGGAATTCGGGGATGGTCAGCGCATTGCCATAATCCTCGGTCTGCTTGCGCAGGCGCGGGGCGACGACAACCCAGTTGACCAGCGCGCCGATGAACAGGCCGATGCCGATCCACGCCTCGACGAGACCGGCGGCGTAGAGCGCACCCGGCAGGCCGAGCAGCAACCAGCCGCTCATGTCCGATGCTCCTGCAGAAAGCGCGGCGACGGCGGGATGCAGGTTGCGTCCGGCGAGGAGATAACCTTCCGACGTATCGGTCGAGCGTTTCCACGCCCACAGGCCGATGCCGATCATGGCGATGAAATACAGGGCGAGTGAAATCAGTGTTCCGGTTTCCATGGCGCGGGCAGGTAACAAACGAAACCAGTCTTGGCCACCTTCGTCCCTGCAGGCCCGTTGAGCGCAGGAATTGCTTGAAGTCGTGCGCGATAAGCCTAGGCCCCATACATGCGTTCGGCCTTCGACCCCTCCGCCAGCCTGCCGCAAGGCCTGACCGGACTGTTCGAACGGAGCAATGTCTCGCTCACGATTGCCGATTTCACTCGGCCGGACTGCCCGCTGGTCGGGGCGAACGCAGCTTTCTTCGAGATGTCGGGCTATGGCGCGGACGAGGTCATCGGCCACAACTGCCGCTTCCTCCAGCCCGAAGGGGGCGCGGGGCCCGTGCGGGCGCGCATGCGGCGTTTCCTCAAGCAACCCGATGCGCTCGACGGCAAGTTCCTCATTCCCAATGTGACGAAAGGCGGCGAGCCTTTCCTCAACCTCGTCTACATGGCCAAGTTGCAGCGTCACGGCGAGACGAGGCTGGTGCTGGGGTCGCAGTTTCGCGTCGGCAGGCAGATCGAGAACGAGAGCGACCTTTACGACCGCGCGCTCCACGAAGATTTGCGCCAACTCAATCTGTTGACTAGCGAAAACAATTGGGTTGTTCTGGGCAGCCTCGATGCGCTCGCGTCGAGTCATTCGATTATCGCACGCATACAATACGAATAGGGGACGCAGGTTGGCGGACGGGGATTTCCCGGTAATCGGTATCGGAGCATCGGCGGGCGGGCTGGAGGCCCTGCGCGCGCTGTTCGGCGGGGCCAGCGAGAAAACGGGGATGGCCTTCGTGGTTGTCCAGCATCTCGACCCCACGCATGAGTCGCTGATGGCACAGCTGATCGAGCGCTATACCGACATGGTGGTATCGCAGGCCTCGGGCGGCGAAGAAGTCGAACCCGACCATATCTACGTCATACCCCCGGGTCACGGCCTTGCCCTGAATGACGGCGTGCTCGAGTTGACCGAATTCAAGGATCCGCGCGGCATGCGCCGTCCGATCGACGATTTCTTCGAAAGCCTCGCGCAGGATCGCGAGACCCTGTCCGCCTGCGTCATCCTCTCGGGCACCGGTGCAGACGGAAGCCGGGGGCTGCGCGCCATCAAGGAACATGGCGGGCTTTGCGTGGCGCAGGAGCCGGGCAGCGCGAGCTATGACGGCATGCCGTCTTCGGCGATCGCGACCGGCCTCGTCGACATCGTCGCGCCGCCGCGGGAAATCATCGAAGCGCTGAACAACTTCTTCGACCGTTCGGGCGGTGCCGAATCGATGGTCGATGAGGCAAGCGAGGTCACCGACCACATCGACGATTTGTGCGAAGTGCTGCGCAATGTCGTCGGACATGACTTCTCGCGCTACAAACGCTCCACCCTGACGAGGCGTATCGCCCGCCGCATGCAGTTGCTGGGCATCGATGAGGCGGGCGATTATCTCGACCGGCTCAAGGGCGACGAGGACGAGTGCAACGCGCTGTTCCGCGACCTGCTGATCAACGTGACCCGTTTCTTCCGCGATCCGCAGCTGTTCGAAAGCATGACCGCGCTGGTCATCGACCCGCTGGTCAAGGACGCGCGCGATGACGAGGAACTGCGCGTCTGGGTGCCCGGCTGCTCGAGCGGCGAAGAAGCCTATTCGATAGCCATGCTGTTTGCCGAAGCCGCGCGGCGCTACGGCAAGCGCCCCTATATCCAGATATTCGCCACCGACATCGACGACGGCATGCTCGATATCGCGCGGGGCGGCGCCTATCCGCTCTCCGCCCTGTCCGACATTCCGGTCGATTTCCAGGAACGCTACACCATCGGCGGCTCGGACAAGTTCCATGTCGGTGCGCAGATTCGCGACATGGTGCGGTTCAGCCTGCACAATGTCGTGCGCGATCCGCCATTCTCGAAAATCGACATGATTTCGTGTCGCAACCTTCTCATCTATTTCGATGAAAGCCTGCAGCGTTCGGTCATTCCGCTGTTTCATTTCGCCCTGGCGTCGAGGGGGCACCTGTTCCTCGGTTCGTCGGAGACCATCGGCCGCTATGACGACCTCTTCGAGGTGGTCGACCAGAACGCGCGCATCTTCCGCCGCCGCGAGGTGAAGGGGAAATACACCCTCCAGATCGGCAACGAGGGCCCGATCAGCCCGCGGCGCCGGCGCAATCCGGAATTCTCGCAGGACCCGCAGCGGACCGACGGAAGCGAGGTGGCTGCGCTCAAGACCATCGCTCGCCGTTACGCACCCGTCTGCCTGCTGGTGGATGGCGAAGGCATGTTGCTCGAAAGCTGGGGCGCGGCGGGCCGCTACCTCGACTTCCCCGACCGGCTCGAGCGCAACGTCGTGGTCTCCTCGCTCGCGCGTCCGGGCTTGCGCGAGCTGATCGGGCCGATGATCCGGCAGGTCATGGACGAGGCACGCGGCCGCCGTGTCGGGGCGAGGAACGTCGAAGTCCGCACCGAATTCGGCAAGGTCGAGACGCGCATCATCTGCGAGAAGGTGGACGAAACCTCCTTCCTTTTCGTGATCGAGGAAACGGGCGCGCTCGAACCGGTGGACGAGGAAGAACTGGTCGAGTTCGACACCGAGCACGGCCAGCAGCAATTCCTCGAGGAAGAACTGCAGGCGACGCGGCACCGGCTGCGCTCGACGGTAGAGGAACTGGAGACGACGAACGAGGAGCTGAAGAGCTCCAACGAAGAAATGATGTCGATGAACGAGGAGCTCCAGTCCACCAACGAGGAGCTGACCACGGTCAATGACGAGCTGAAGAACAAGGTCGACCAGCTCACTGTCGCCAACTCCGATTTGAAGAACTTCTTCGACAGCACGCAATTGCCCGTGCTGGTGGTGGACAGCGACTTGCAGCTGCGCAGCTATACCGATGCGGCCGAAGCGCTCTTCCCCGTCGACAAGAAGCAGATCGGAACCCAGCTTGCCTTGCTGCCCAGCAATTTCCGCAGCGAGGAATATGTCGATCTCGCGCGCAAGGCTTCGAGAGGCGGGGAGCCTCAAGAAGCCCGCATGCATTCCGACAAGCTGGAAGCCCAATATATCATCCGGGCCTTCCCCTATCGCCGTCTCGATGGCGAGCTCGACGGGGCCACGCTGGTCTTTACCGACGTCACCGAAGCGCTGTCGCTCGAACGCGACCTGCGCGAAGAGCGCGAGCGGTTGCGGCTTGCGCTGCAGGTGGCGCGCATCGGGGTGTGGGAATACGAACCATCCACCGACAAGACGATCCTCGACGAGACCGAGCGGCAATTGCTCGGCATCGAGGACGATGATGCCGGTGACCAGATGCAGCCTATCCTCGACAGCCTGCCCGAAGAAGACCGAGACCGCGTCAACCAGTCGCTGCGGCAGGCGATGGACGGCACGAGACCTTTCGACGAACGCTTCCGCATCCCCCTCGTCGATGGCCGGTACCGCTGGCTCCATGGCCTCGGCCGGCGCATCGACAATGGCCGGACCAACAAGTTCATCGGCGTGACCATCGACATCACCGCCGAACGCAGCCTGCTCGAACAGCGCGAGCTGATGATCCGCGAGATGAACCACAGGGTGAAAAACCTGTTCTCGATCATCAGCGCGATGGTTTCGATCGCGGCGCGCGAGGCCGACGAGGTCGAGGATTTTGCCGGCGAACTGCGCGACCGCATCCATGCACTTGGCCGTTCGCATGCCCTGACCAACGAGCCTGCCGTGGGCGGAGCCGGCGCTGTCGCCCTGCGCAGCCTGGTCAACACCGTGGTCGATCCCAGCCGGGCCGGGCAGGATGTCAATCTGGAGGGCGAGGATGTCGAAGTGCCCAACAGCCAGATTACCTCGGTTGCGCTCATCCTTCATGAATGGGCCACCAATGCCGCCAAATATGGCGCGCTATCGCTCGACGACGGATGTCTGGAAGTCGAGTGGACTGTTGCTGGCCGGAAGCTTGTAATCGAATGGCGCGAGTTTGGCGGTCAGGGCTCTTCGGATGCGGGCAAAAAGGTGGGTTTCGGTACCAGGCTGGTGAATACTGCTGCGCGCCAGCTGAAAGGCGAGATCGAGGGCGGCCCGAGCGATGAAGGTTATCGCCGCAAGCTCGTGTTCGACCTGGATTAGCCGCCGGCGACCATTCTGGGCTGTTCTGGATCAGAGCTCACCGCCTTGGCAAGCGCACGCTGGATCTGACTGGTCGAGGCCGGCTTGTCGATGAAACCGCATTCTGCGAATTCATTCTGCAGTTCCTCATGCGCGCGGTTGGCGCTCACGAAGATGATCGGGCAACCGCGTTCGGCCAGCACGCGGGCAAGCGGCCAGACGAGGGTGCCCCCGACGTCGATGTCGAGCAGGGCTGCATCGGGGCAACCATCCCCGAGGCAGTCGAGAGCGTCGGGCACGCTGATGCTGTCGCAGAAAACCTCGTAACCAAGGTCTTCGACGGTCATGACCATGTCGAAGAGGACCAGCGCCTCGTCATCGACAATCATGATACTCTGCATGCAACGCCCTCCTGTCGCTGGTTAACTTTCCGATTGGAGTCCGGTTCCCTTTTTCATTTCAAAAATGTTTCAGGACGGGGCCAAACTTGCGGGGCGCGTCCCGATGGCCCACTAGATGCGGGTGCGATTACCGATCATCACTTTCGGCATGGCGCTCGCATTTTGTGCGGTGCACCTGTTCGTGGGCCGGTTGCGCTGGCTTGATCGCACGCCCCGAAGTCGCTGGTTATCCTTCGCGGGCGGGGTCGCCGTCGGCTATGTCTTCCTGCACATCCTGCCCGAACTGGGCGCCCACGCCAGCACTTTCGAGGATGCCACCGGTCTCGATGCACCGCTGGCGGAGGGTCTCGTCTACACGCTGTCCCTGGTCGGTCTTGCGCTGTTCTACGGGCTCGAGCGTGCGCTTGCCCTATCGCGCGGCGAACGCATGGCGCGCGAGGGCAGGGATCGCCCGCATCACCCGGTGTTCTGGCTGCATATCGCCGCGAGCGCGCTGCTGGTGGCGCTGATCGCCTACCTCCTCAACCACCGCGAAGATCCCAGCGCTGCGGGGCTGGCGCTCTATTTCGCGGCGATGGTGCTGCATTTCGTGACCGCGGACTTCGGCACCAGGGCCGACCATCCCGAAATCTACGATGCCCGCGGTCGCTGGGTGCTGGCCGCAGCGACACTGGGCGGCTGGGCGCTCGGCCTGCTGGTCGAACTGCCAGAGCTGGCGATCGGTTGCCTGTTTGCCTTTGTCGGCGGAGGCATCGTCCTGCTGGTTCTGAAGGAGGAGCTGCCCGAGGATCGCAAGAGCTTCTTCCTGCCATTCCTCGGGGGTGCCTTGCTTTATGCCGCGCTGGTGCTGGGCGAGACGTATCTCGCCGCAGCATAGCGGGTTGCAGCCGTCTTAGCCCTGTGCGGCGCGCTTGGCGCGCTTGCGCTCGTGCGGGTCGAGGATGGCCTTGCGCAGGCGGATGTTCTCCGGTGTCACTTCGACCATTTCATCGTCGTCGATATAAGCGATGGCCTGTTCCAGCGTCATCACACGCGGCGGGGTGAGGCGGATGGCGTCGTCCTTGCCGGTCGAACGGAAGTTCGTCAGCTGCTTCGACTTCATCGGGTTCACTTCGAGATCGTCGGGCTTGGCGTTTTCGCCGATGATCATGCCTTCGTAGATCTTCGCGCCGCCGCCGATGAAAAGCTCGCCGCGGTCTTCGAGCGCGTTGAGCGCATAAGGAACGGCTTCACCCGGGACCATCGAGATGAGGACGCCGTTCTGGCGGCCTTCGATGGGGCCGCGATAGGTGTCGTACTTCTCGAACAGGCGATTCATGATGCCCGTGCCGCGCGTGTCGGACAGGAATTCGCCGTGGTAACCGATAAGGCCGCGGCTAGGGGCGGAGAAGGTGATACGGGTCTTGCCCTGGCCCGAGGGGCGCATTTCGGTCAGCTCTGCCTTGCGGCGCTGCATCTTCTCGACGACCGTGCCCGAATGCTCGTCGTCGACATCGATGACGACGGTCTCGAACGGCTCCATGCGCTGGCCGTTTTCTTCCCGGAACAGCACGCGCGGGCGGCTGATGCCGAGCTCGAAGCCTTCGCGGCGCATCGTTTCGATGAGCACGCCGAGCTGCAGTTCGCCGCGGCCTGCGACCTCGAAGCTGTCCTTGTCGGCGCTTTCGGTGATGCGGATGGCGACGTTGGTCTCGGCTTCGCGGTAGAGACGGTCGCGGATCATGCGGCTCGTGACCTTGCTGCCTTCGCGGCCGGCCAGCGGGCTGTCGTTGACGGAGAACTGCATGGCGAGCGTCGGCGGATCGATCGGCTGCGCTTCGATCGGCGTCTTCACGCTCGGATCGGCGATGGTGTTCGACACGGTTGCCTTTTCAAGGCCGGCGAGCGCGATGATGTCGCCTGCCTGTGCGCTGTCGACCGGCACGCGGTCGAGGCCGTCGAACGACAGCAGCTTTGTCGCACGGCCTACTTCGATGACACTGCCCTCGGCATCGAGCGCGTGGATCGGATCATTGAGGTTGATCTTGCCCGACTGGACGCGGCCCGTGAGCACGCGACCCATGAAATTGTCGCGGTCGAGCAGGGTGGCGAGGAAGCTGAACGGCGCTTCGGTGTCGAGACCCGGAGCGGGGACATGGTCGACGATCAGCTTGAACAGCGGCTCGAGGTTGCCGTCACGCGCGGTTTCGTCATCGCTGGCATAGCCGTCGCGGCCCGAGGCCCACAGCGAAGGAAAGTCCAGCTGGTCGTCGTTTGCATCGAGCGAAGCGAAGAGGTCGAAGACTTCGTCGAGCACTTCCTGCGGACGCGCGTCGCCGCGGTCGATCTTGTTGACGACCACGATGGGGCGCAGGCCGAGGCCCAGCGCCTTGCCGGTGACGAACTTGGTCTGCGGCATCGGGCCTTCGGCGCTGTCGACCAGCAGGATCACGCCGTCGACCATGCTGAGGATACGCTCAACCTCGGCGCCGAAGTCGGCGTGGCCGGGCGTGTCGACGATGTTGATGCGCGTGCCGTTCCATTCGACGCTGGTGCACTTGGCGAGAATCGTGATGCCGCGCTCTTTTTCGAGGTCGTTCGAATCCATCGCGCGTTCTTCGACGCGCTGGTTCTCGCGGAAGGTGCCGGACTGGCGGAAGAGCTGGTCGACGAGGGTGGTCTTGCCATGGTCGACGTGGGCGATGATCGCCACGTTGCGAAGGTCGCGGGACATAATCTGTAGCTTTCGTAAACGGGGCGGGCGCCTCGCGCCATCGCCAATTCGTGCGCGCCCCTAGACGATATGGTGCAATGCGGCAAGCGGGGTGAACGGGCTTTCGCAGGTGTGACTCAAAAGGCACACATTGCGTTCGCCTGTGTATGGCGCGCGCTAAACACTTGAGTGGCAACGACGCTCCAAATAATTCCGCATACGTCTGCGTGGTTTGGGGACTGCTTGTCAGACCAAAATACGTATCGTTTGAGAGGACGTCATAATATGAAATTTACTGCTTCCGGTCGCAGCGCGGCCGTTCGTTCCGCCCTTCTGGTCGGCACTGCCGCCCTTGCCATACCTTCCGTCGCTGCAGCGCAGGAAGAAGGCCAGGAACAGGCCGCCCAGTACGATGATGCCGAAGAACAGGCCGAGAGCCCCGATCCTAACGTCATCGTGGTCACCGCGACCAAGCGCGAACAGACGCTGCAGGAAGTTCCCGTCGCCGTCAGCGTGACCACTGCCGAGACCATCGAGCGCGCTCAGATCCGCGACATCGCCGACCTCGCCACCGTGGTTCCTTCGCTGCGCGTGAGCCAGAACCAGAGTGCCTTTGCCACGAGCTACTCTGTCCGCGGCTTCGGCACGGACGGCAACAACATCGGTCTCGAGCCGTCGGTCGCCATGTTCGTCGACGGTGTCTATCGCAGCCGCGCCATTTCGCAGATTTCGGACCTTCCCGACATCCAGCGCGTCGAAGTCCTGCGCGGTCCGCAGTCGACCCTGTTCGGCAAGAACGCCAGCGCTGGCGTCATCTCGATCGTCACCAAGAAGCCGGAATTCGAATTCAACGGCATGGTCGAGGCGAGCTATGGCAATTACGATGCCAAGGTCGTCAAGGGTTACGTCACCGGCCCGATCAGTGACAGCATCGCCTTCAGCGCAGGCGCCGGCTGGAATAACCGCGATGGCTTCCTGACCAACGGCTTCAACGGCGAAGACGTGAACGACCGCAACCGCTGGTTCACGCGCGGCCAGCTGCTGTTCGACAACGGCGGCCCGCTCCAGGCACGCATCATCGCCGATTACGACGAAATCGAAGAGCGTTGCTGCGGCGTGGTCAATGTGCTGCCCTCGGCCGAAACCGGCCTGATCCAGTCGCCTTTCATCGGGGGGCAGATCAACGATTTCCAGGACAATCCCGATGGTGACGTGATCTTCACCGACGTGGACCCGGTGAACCGCATCAAGAACAAGGGCGTTTCGGGCCAGCTGGACTACGAATTCGGTGCGGTGACCGCGACCTCGATTACCGCATACCGCGAAACGAGCCTCTCGGCCGACCAGGATGTCGACTTCACCAGCGCATCGCTGGCGACCGGCGCCAACATCGGCCAGGCGGACATCGACACCTTTACGCAGGAACTGCGCTTCTCGTCCGATTTCGACGGCCCGTTCAACTTCCTGCTCGGTGGTTACTATTTCGACGAGCGTGTCGATACCTCCGACCAGATCGTCTACGGTTCGGACTTCCGCACCTTTGCCGACCTCGGCTTCCAGTCCGCCACTGGCTGTTTCGTCGGGGCACCGACCTGCCAGTCGATCGGCACTCTCGAAGCCACGCTCGGCGCGCTCAATGGTGCGGATTACACCGGCCAGTTCTTCGCCGAGGGACAGGGCTTCTTCAACAACATCGTGCAGGACAACGAAGCCTACTCGATCTTCGGTAACATCGACTTCGAGATCGTCGACAACCTCGTCCTGACGCTTGGTGCCAACTACACCAAGGACAAGAAGCAGATCGTCACGAATTCGCAGAGCACCGACGTGTTCTCGAATGTCGATCTTGTGGCGTCGGGCAACACGGCCATCTACCAGCAGGGTGTAGCCCTCGGTGCCGGCCAGGCGCTTGGTCTTCCCGCCGGAACGCTTGCCACTGCAGACCAGATCAATGCGCTTATCGGCGTGATCGGCCTGCCGACCTTCCAGGCCCTGATTGCAGGCCCGGCACAGGCATTCGCGGATGCGAACGACACCAACCCTGCGGTGAACCCGTTGCTGGGATTGCGCGAGTTCCAGTTCCTGCCCCCGCTGCAGAACTGCCCGAATGCGGTTGAAGACTGCGCAACCAATGACGACGACTGGAGCTGGAACGCGCGTCTGGCCTACGAACTGTCGCCGACGCTCAACGTTTATGCCAGCTGGGCAACCGGCTACAAGGCGCCCAGCTTCAACCTGTCGCGTGACAGCCGTCCGCTTCCGGGCGACTTCGCTTCGCTGGTGTCGCAAGGCCTTGCCGTCAACAACCTGCGCCCCGGTACCCGTTTTGCAGAAGCCGAGAATTCGGAAGTCTACGAAATCGGCATCAAGGGTAATTGGGACTACGCTGCGGCCAATCTCACGGTCTTCCAGCAGACGATCGATGATTTCCAGGCCAACACCTTCGTCGGCTCTTCCTTCGTGCTGAGCAATGCCGGCAAGCAGGAAACCTTCGGGGTCGAATTCGACGGTAACGTGCGTCCTACCGACTCGCTGACGCTGAATGTCGCCATGACCTATCTCGATGCAGTCTACGACAGCTTCGAAGGCTCGGCGGTCGGCGATCTGAGCGGTCGTCCGGTGGCCGGTGTTCCCGAGTTGTCGGCCGTGTTCGGCGCGGTCTGGAACAAGGAAATCAACGACGCGGGTGACCGGTTCATCCTCGCCGGTGATTTCTCCTACCAGTCGCAGGTGCCGGCACTCGATGGCTTCCCGAACTTCATCGACGATTCCGACCCCGCCAATCCGGACTACGGACCGGCGCTTGCCATCGCGCAGTTCTATACCCGCGAAGTCAACAGCATGAATGCCTCGGCGACCTATGCGATGGCGAACGGGCTCGAACTGACCGTATGGGGCCGCAACCTGCTGGACGACCGTTACATTACGACGTTCTTCCCGGCCGTGGCGCAGGGCGAGGCAATTTCGGGCTACCCGAACCAGCCGCGCACCTACGGTGTGGCCGCCAAGTTCAAGTTCTAATTTCTCCAAGAGAGACGAAATATATGGGGAAGGGGGCCTTTTGGCCCCCTTTTTCGTTATGAAAACTTAATCAAGTCAGGCAAAAAGGAAGTCGGAAATAATCCTTGGAGGGGAACTATAATGGAATACATGATCATGCCGCTTAAGCGGTATTTCGACTTCTCTGGCCGTTCGCGCCGGATGGAATACTGGATGTTCTTCCTGTTCACGATGATCGTTTTCGGCGTGCTGGGAACGGTAATGATTGCCGGTCTTGGAGCCGACGAGACCGGCCTGTTCTCGGGTGCCGCTGGTCTGCTTTTCATGATTGTCGCAGCTGCCCTGTTCATCCCGAGCCTTGCCGTGCAGGTCCGCCGTTTCCATGACCAAGACAAAAGCGGCTGGATGGTTCTCCTCGCTTTCGTGCCGTTCGTTGGCGGCCTGATCGTGCTCATCTTCATGCTGCTCGAAGGTACGCATGGTCCGAATTCCTACGGCCCCGATCCGAAGGGCCGCGATAGCACCGACATCGGCGACTACGGCTCGGAGACCAGCGGCGTCTCCTATCGTTGATGCCTGACAGGGCCTGCTGCCTGCCGAGGCAGGCGGCAGTTGTCCCAGGCTTCGGCAGACACTAACGGGAAGGGAGGCTGGAAGGCCTCCCTTTTTCATGTCCAGGGTGCGCGTTCATGCTCGAATATCTCGTCCTTCCCATCAAACGCCTGACCGATTTCCGTGGTCGTTCGCGGCGCCGCGAATACTGGGTCTTCACGCTGGCCCTGCTGGTGCTGTGGATCGGCATGGCGACTGTGGCCAATCTCCTGTTTCCCCTCGCCGAGGGCGCGGAGGGCAGCAGCCTTTTCGACGCGCTTCCTCCCATGAGTGAGAGCGCAAACGATTTGCTTCTCTATGTTGGCGGGCCGCTGTTCGTCTTTCTCGGGTGGGTCCATCTCGCGCTCGCCATCCGGCGACTGCACGATCTCGGCAAGTCGGGATGGTGGTATCTCATCATCCTCATTCCCTACATCGGGACCATTTGGGCAATCATCTGGTATGTGCAGGACGGGCAACCTTACGAAAACCGTTTCGGGCCTGACCCAAAGGGCCGCGAGGATGTGCCTGGCGAACTCAAGCTCAAACGCCAGAGCGACGGCATCCCGCTGCCGGCGGCGCGGGTCAATCGGGACTAGAGCGCCCTCAGCGCCTGCGCAGGCTTGGCGCGCAGCAGGGGCAGCGAACCACCCACGGCAAAGGCCAGCACGACGGCGAGACCCAATCCCAGCACGGCGAGGACCTGTCCCCAGTCGGGCAGCCAGTCGAACTCGAAAAGCTGTGTTACCACCAACCACGCCGTGAGCGTGCCGAGGCCCAGAGCAACCAGCGCCAGTGCTCCGGCAAGGAAGGCGTATTCCGCCAATTGCATCGTCAGCACCTGCTTGCGGTCCGCGCCCAGTACGCGAAGGACGACCGTGTCATAGGTCCGCGAGGCGCGCGCGGCTGCGATAGCGCCCAGCAGGACGGCGAGCCCCGCCAGCACCGCGACACTCGCCGCGGCCAGAGTGGCAAGGCCGACCTGTTCGAGGATGGTGCGCGCCTGCTGCAACACGCCGCCGACCTCGATGACCGAGGTGGAGGGAAACTCGCGGACCAGCGATTGCAGCAGCGGTCCGGTGGGCGTGCCGTCCGACAATTCGATGGTGGCAGCAAGGTTGTGCGGCGTGTCGCGCAAGGCATTGGGGCTGAGCACGAATACGTAGTTGAAGCCCATGCTCTCCCAGTCGATGCGGCGCGTGTTGGCGATGCGCGTCTCGATTTCCGCACCCAGCACGCCGAAGACCAGCTTGTCGCCGATTTCGAGGCCCGCAGATTTGGCGAATTCCTCGTCGACCGAGACAAGCGGTTCTCCCTCGTACATCGGGCCCCACCATTCGCCGCCGGTGAGCGCATTTCCTTCGGGCACATCCTCGGAATAGGTCAGCCCGCGTTCGCCGCGCAGCGCCCATGCGCCGTCGGGAATTTCCTCGAGTGTGGAGGTGCGCGTGAGGTCGCCTTTGGGCCCGAAAGCCAGCACTGCGCCTCGTAGGGCCGCGACCGAGCGAACCTGCGCATCGGCATCGGTTTCTTCCACCAGCGTGCGGAAGTCGGCCTCGCGGTCGCGCGGCACGTCGAGCACGAAATAGTCGGGTGCCTGCTCGGGCACGCGGCTCTCGATGTTGCCGTCGATGCTGCTCTGGATGGCCGCGAGGAGCACGAAGGCAGCGAGGCCGAAGCCAAGCGCCGTCACCAGTGCGCTGGTGCTCGAACCGGGCCGGTGGATATTGGCCAATGCAGCGCGCGCGATGGGGCTTTGCGGGCGGGGTAGGGCTGCCGCTCCCTTGCGGATGAGCCAGCCGAGCAGTGCGAGCAGACCGAGCACGACTGCGGCTCCGGCAAGGAAGCCGCCAGCCAGCATGGGGCGTGTCGAGGTGAGCAGGGCCAGCGCGACGATGGCGGCAAGGCCCACGATGACAACCAGCACTGCCGACTTGTCGCGCGCGAGAGGGGCCACCCGAGCCCGCATCAGGGCCATGGCAGGGAAGTGGCGTGCTCGCATCAGCGGCGGGGCAGCGAAGACCAGCGCCACCAGCAGCCCGTAGCTTGCTGCGAGCAGCAACGCGCCGGGGTCGAAGACGAAACCCGCGTTGACCGGGAGCAGCCCATCGAGAGCGCTCGCGAGAATGGGCACGACGGCCACGCCGACCGCCAGTCCTGCGAGGCTCCCCACCGCAGAGGCAGCGAAAATCTGCAGAGCGTAGACGCGCGCGATGTCGCGGCTGTCGGCTCCCAAAACCTTCAACGTGGCGACCGATTGCCTCCGCGCATCGAGATAGGACGAGACGCCTCCGCCAATACCGATGCCTGCAATGACCAAGGCGGCGAGACCAACCAGCGTCAGGAATTCGCTCATGCGCTCGACGAAGCGATCGGTGCCCGGCGCTGCGCGGTCGGCTGTGTCGATGTCGAAGCCCGCATCGGGGAATTGCTCCATCAGGTCCACGGCGACCTGCTCGGGCGCGCGTTGCTCTGAGAGCGCGACACGCGTCTTGGACTGGTACATCGCGCCGGGTGCGAGCAGGCCTGCGCGCGCTGGCAGGTCCTCGGCCACGATGATGGTCGGGCCGAGCTGGAAGCCCTCGCCGAGGCGGTCTGGCTCGTCCTCGATGATGCCGCCGACGGTAAGGGTCTCGGTGCCGATGAGAAACGCGTTGCCCTCTGACACGCCAAGCCGGTCGGCCGCCCCGGGCGCTAGATAGGCCTCATTGCCCGTCGGCGCTCCCGCCTCGCGTCCGCCATCGAGCACCAGCGTGCCGTAGAGCGGGTATGCGGTGTCGACGGCCTTGAGTTCGACCGGCGCGGCAATGTCGTCCTTGCGCGCCATCGCCTGCAACCGTGTGCCTGACGATACTGTGCCAAGTTCTTCCAGTGCGCCGCGCTCCTCCTCGTTGAGACCACGCTGCCAAAGTTCGATTTGAACATCGCCGCCGAGGAAGGCCTGTCCGTTGGCCGCCAATTCGCGTTCGATAGCGGCGGTCAGCGAGCCGATGGCCGCCAATGCCGCCGTGCCGAGGAAGATGCACACCAGCAGCAGCCGCAACCCCTTGAACCGCGCGTTGAGGTCGCGGCGGGCGATTTTCCAGGCGGTGGCCCAGCTCATTTGGCGGTATCGCTCGCAATCCTGCCGTCGCCCAGCGTCAGCACCCGTTCGCAGTGGTCGGCAAGTTCGGGGTCGTGGGTGATGACGAGCAGTGTCGCACCGGTTTCCTCGCGGCGCCTGAACAGCAGTTCGACGATTTCGTGCCCCGTTGCCGCGTCGAGATTGCCGGTGGGTTCGTCAGCGAAGATGATGTCGGGACGGGCTGCAATCGCGCGGGCGATGGCAACGCGCTGTTGCTCGCCGCCTGAAAGCTGCTGCGGGTAGTGGTCGAGGCGGTGGCCAAGACCGACTGCCTCAAGCTCGGTGCGGGCGCGGTCCTGCGCATCACTTTCGCCTGCCAGTTCCATCGGCGTCGCGACGTTCTCCAAAGCAGTCATGGTGGGCAGGAGGTGGAAAGCCTGGAGCACGATACCGATGCGTCCGCGACGCGCGCGGGCGAGTTCGTCTTCGTTGAGCGCGGCAAAGTCCTGCCCCGCGACCTGCAAGGTCCCGCTGGTCGCGCGTTCGAGGCCCGAAAGCACCGCCATAAGCGAGCTCTTGCCCGAACCCGATGGGCCGAGCAGCGCCACGGTCTCGCCCGCCGCAATGGTGAGGTCGAGCCCTTTGAGGATTTCCACCGGTGCTTCGGAGGAGCCGAGGGTGAGGCGCAAATCGCGCGCGCAAATCGCATCTTGAGAAGTGGTCACGCGGCTGCGATGGCAGATGGCGAATGTCCACACAAGGAAGTCCGCCGATGCGTCTCATGAGTTTGTCGATGTCTGTAATCGCCCTCGCACTGGCGGGATGCGGGAGCGAGGCGGGGGAGGCGCTTGCTCCCGAGGCGGAAGAAACGGCTTCATCAGCGCCAGAAGATATCGCGGTCGAGGGTGAAGAGGTCCGTATCCTCGCTTTCGGGGACAGCCTGTTCGCGGGGTACAATCTCGCCGAGCACGAGGGCTATCCCGAGCGTTTGGAGCGGGCGCTACGGCAGGAAGGCCTGAACGCGCGCGTGATCGATGCGGGCGTGTCGGGCGATACCAGCGCGGCCGGTCGCCAGCGGCTCGCCTTCGTGCTCGACCAGCAGCAGGTGAAGCCCGACCTCGTCATGCTGGAGCTTGGCGGCAACGACATGTTGCGGGGGCTCAGTCCTTCCGACACACGCGCCAATTTCGAGGCGATGCTCGAGGAACTGCAGGGGCGCGACATTCCCGTCCTGCTGATGGGCATGCGCGCACCGCCCAATTACGGTCCCGAATACCAGCAGCGCTTCGACGCGCTTTATGGCGAGCTTGCTAGCGAATACGGGGCCGACCTCGTGCCGTTCTGGCTGGAGAGCATTTACGAGAAGCCAGCGCTGTTCCAGTCCGACCGTATCCACCCGACGGCTGAAGGCATTGACGCTCTGGTCGCCGATACGCTGGACGAGGTGCAGGCGGCCCTGCCCGAAAACTAAGCGCGCTCTACGGCCCCGCCCGAGACGCGCCAGATGGCCGCGTCATCGGCAATGCTGTCGAAGGGGCCGACTTCGGTTCCGGTCATCCAGACCTGCGCTCCGCTGGCGGCTAACTGGTCGAACAACGCCGCCCGGCGCACGGGGTCGAGATGGGCGGCCACTTCGTCGAGCAGCAAGACGCCTGCGCGGCCCTGCGCGGCCAGTGCGGCATGGGCGAGGGTGATGGCCACCAGCATGGCTTTCTGTTCGCCGGTTGAGCTTTGTGCAGCGGGCACGCGCTTGGCGGCGTGGACCACTTCCAGTTCGTCGCGATGCGGGCCGACGAGCGTGCGCTGCGCCGCACGGTCGCGCTGGCGGCCGTCGAACAATGCCTGCGACAGCGCTTCGGGCGTATCGGCGCCGCCGGGCGCATAGGTGAGGGCAGGCCGGGCGAACGGCTCGCTCGGCATATGTGCAATGCGCGCCATCAGCGTATCGACCAAACTGGCGCGCCCGGCAATCAGCCTGCCGCCATGCTCGACCATCTGCGTTTCGATGGCGTCGAGCCAGCCGCTTTCGGGCGGGCGGTCGTCGGAGAGCAGGCGGTTGCGTTCACGCAAGGCGGCTTCGTAGCGCGCGGCATGGGCGGCATGAGAGGGGTCGAGTGCCAGCGCCATGCGGTCGACGAAGCGGCGGCGGTCGGCGGCGGGGCCGGTGAAAAGACCGTCCATCGCCGGGGTCAGCCAGGTGAGCGCAATCCATTCGCCAAGCGCGGTGGCAGTGCTCTCAGCCCCGTTGATGCGGACCTTGCGGCGGCCGGGATGGCCGCTCTCGGAATAGGTGGCGAGGCGGACAGGCTCTTCCTCGCCTGCACCGAGGCTGGCACCGATGCCGAAGCCCTCGTCAGCGCCGTGCTGGACCATGTCGGCCAGCGCCGCGCGTCGCAGCCCGCGACCGGGAGAGAGGAGTGACAGTGCCTCGAGTACGTTCGTCTTGCCCGCCCCGTTCTCGCCCACGAGCAGGTTGAAACGCGAGGTCCCTCCCAGTTCGGTGGCCTCGTGGTTGCGGAAACGGGTGAGGGAAATGCGGTCCAGCATGGAGGCAAAAAGCGGTAGCGTGCGGGTGCGCGACTAGCCAGCCGAAATACCGTATCCAAAAGTTGGTGAAATTTCCCAACCTTTCGGATTGATGAACGTCGGTGGTGTCAGATGTTAAACTTCAATCCGCAGAATTCCGCCATTTTTCGAGTTTGGCACACCCGTTGCAATGCCGTTGGTGTCCGCTGGATGGTCCGGCGGAGTGACCAAGGTTCAAGGGAATTAGACACAATGTTCGCTTTCGACTTCGCCCACAACAAGGCCTTCGCTTCGGTTTTCGCTATCGGCGCTTCGGCCCTCCTGATGGCCATGGCCATCGTCCCCGCTTCGCCCGCCGGCCTCATCGCCTGACACGGCAGCGCAGCGCATATTACTCGCAAAGGAAAGGAAATATGTTCGACACCGACAAATATGGAGGAAAGGTCCTCGCAGCCGTTTTCTCGCTCGCCGTCTCGGCCGTCTTCTTCGCCACGGCCATCATCCCCGCATCGCCCAATGGAGTCCTCGCATGAGCCAGCTGAAGTTTCGTGAGAACGATCACGCCGTAAAGCCTGCCAAGGGCTTCCGTCTCGATCATTCGCGCGGCAAGCTGATGGGTGTGTGTTCGGGTATCAGCCGCTACACCGGTATCGACAGCACCTGGGTCCGCCTCGGCTTCGTGGTCGGCGCATTCCTGAGCTTCGGCACCGCGGCGCTCATCTACCTCGCAATCGGACTGATTGCGGACTGAGTTCGATCCTTCGAGCGGCCATCCCGGACATGAGGGTCCGGGATCGGGCGAGAAGGGTCGGACTTTCCTGTCGGCAGGCAATGCGCCCGCCGCACGTCACATGGCCGAGATACCGCCGTCGAGCTTGAGCTCCGCACCGGTCATGAACTTGCTCTCGTCACTGGCGAGATAAACCACCGCATTCGCGATATCGTCCGGTTCCCCAACCTTGCGCAGGGGGATTTGCCGGGCGAGCTTTTCCATCAGCACATCCTTGTCGAGATTATGCGACTTCGCCGTCCCGTCGAGGATGGGGGTGTCGACAAAGGTCGGATGCACCGAGTTGCAGCGGATATCCATGTTGTTCTTCGCACAATGGAGCGCGATGGATTTCGACAGCATCCACACCGCCGCCTTGCTCGAATTGTAGGCCGGCATGGTGTCGCTGGCGATGAGGCCGGCGATACTGGAGATGTTGATGATGGAGCCGGGCGCATGCTCGCGCATCAGCGGCAGGGCCTTCTGGCAGCCGTGGAAAATGGAATCGACATTGACCGCGAAGCAGCGCTTCCAGTCGTCGAAATCGCAGGTCTCGATATTTCCGGCGACGCCTATGCCCGCATTGTTCACCAGCACGTTCAGACCGCCCAGTTCGCGCTCGGCCGCATCGACAACCCGCTCCCAGGCATCGGGATCGGTTACATCGTGCTGGATGCCATGGGCATGGCCCGAGCCCACTTCCTCGACAATGCGCGCCGCGGTGGCTTCGGCCCCGTCGCCATTGATGTCGGTGCACAGGACGCGCGCGCCTTCTTCGGCGAGCCTGCGGGCATGGGCCGCGCCCAGGCCTTGGGCGGCGCCGGTAACCAGCGCCAGCTTCCCTTCGCAGCGACCCTTGCGCCTGCCTGTCATGCCTCTTCTCCCTCAATAATGGCTTGTCCCAGCAGGAGGAGCATACGCACGTCCACGCCGCAACCTTCATCGCGTTTTGTGTCGAGAAATTCCTGCAGTCCCGACAAGGGGATACGGTGGACGGTGATGTTCTCGCCCTCGACTCCGCCGCCTTCGCCGATCTTGGTGAGACCGCGCGCGCGTACAAGGGTGAAGGCCTCGCTCACCATGCCGGGGGAGGAATAGAAGCAGCCCATGTCCTCGAGCGTGTCGGCGCGGTAGCCGGTTTCCTCCTCCAGCTCGCGCCCCGCCGCGGCGAGGGGGTTTTCGTCCTCCGCCCCGTCATCGTCGCCGATGAGGCCGGCGGGCAGTTCGATGCAATTGCGGCCCAGCGGGACGCGGTACTGCTCGACCAGCAGGACGTGGTCGTCTTCGTCCACTGCGAGGATGACGGCCGCGCGGATGCCGCGGCTGCGCGAGACATATTCCCAGCGTCCGCGTTTTTTCGCCGTAACGAAACGGCCTTGCCACATCACTTCTTCGGGCGCGTCGTGGTCAGGAACGGCCATGGTCAGACCTCGATAAGCCGGTCGGGCAATTCGTTCTGGTCATCCGCATCGCGCGGGAAGTGCTCGGCCAGCACCTTGCCCACATCGCGCACGCCCGCCGCGAGACCTTCGGCGATGCGGCCACGGCTGACCTCGGCGAGCATGTCGACCATCGCCTCGCCCCAGATTTCTGCCGGGACACGGGTGGCAATCGCCTCGTCCGCGACGATTTCCGCGCGGTGTTCGCGCATCGAGAGATACAGCAGTACGCCCGTGCGTCCATGCGTGCGGCGCTCGGCCCCGACCTTGAAGTGGCGTATGGCCGCCTCATGCGCGCGCGCTTCCTTCACCGGCGACGGGATGACCCGGTAGCGGAGGACCGGATGCGAGAAGCATGCCCACGTCAGCGCGAATGCCAGCAGGCCCAGCAGGATGGTGACCGTGGCGAGGCCCCCGGTCGTCCAGTCGGTTCCCCAGCCGCCCGAAAGGCTGTCCCAAAACTCGAGGAAAGGCTCGGGGAATGCTGCAAACAGGCTCATCGCCGAGAATGCGAGCGCAGCTGCCCATACGAGAATAACGTCGGTGTAACCATCCGACCGGTCGGCCAAGACGGTGACGATTTCGCCGGATGTTTTCAGCTCCGCTTCCGCCACGGCTGCCGTGACGAGAGCGTGTTTCTCTTCGCTAAGGTAACCCATTACCAGCCGCCTCCCGCGCCGCCGCCGTTGAAGCCGCCGCCTCCGCCGCCGAAGCCGCCGAAACCGCCGCCTCCGCCACCGAAGCCGCCACCGCCCCAGCCGCCACCGCGACTGCCGCCGTCGATGCCGCGGGCAATGGCCTTGCCGGCCTCCCACAGGATGATGTCGCGCGCGGTGTCGCCCCAGGGGCCGCGCTTGTAGCGACGCCTGCGTCCGCCACCGCGCAGCATGGGCAGGATGAAGAAAAAGAAGATGAAGGCGAACCAGATAAGCCCGCCGATGGGGAAGCCGCCTTCGCTGCTGCGATTGCGCTCTGCCGCAGCCTCGGCCTCGGCGATGGCAGCCGCTTCTGCCGGATCCATGTCGAGCCGCTCGATCATCTGGTCGACCGCGCGGTCGATGCCGCCCGCAAAATCGCCCTCGCGAAAGGCGGGACGCAAGGTGTTGCGCACGATGCGCCCGGCCGAGATATCGGTCAGTGTGCCCTGGGCCCCGCGGGCGGTTGAAATCCACATCTGCCGGTCGTCGCGCGCGATATAAAGGAGCACGCCCTGTTCGGTCTCTTCACCCCCGATACCCCATGTTTCGGCCAGACCGCGCGAATAAGTCTGCGTGTCATAGCCACCTGTCGTTGCTTCGGTAGCGACGACAATGGCCCGCCCCGTCTCGCGGTTATAGCTGGTGAGCTTTTCCACGAGGCGCGCTTCTTCGGCAGGCGGAATAAGCTCCGCCGCGTCATAAACAGGGCCATCAGGGCGCGCGGGGTAATCCTGCGCCGAGGCTGGCGACACGAGGGCCGCCAGGATCAGCGCCAGCATGGTGATGAAGCGTTTCACGTGTGGTGAAACCTCTCTGGTCAGTTGGCTGCGCCGCTCGTGTCCATGTCACCGAAATCGACATCGGGCGCAGTTTCGGAGCCTGCTTCGGCCTGGAAGGTTTCCATCGGCTCTGCCCCATGGATGATGTTCGCGCCGATGGTGTCGGGGAAGGTGCGGATGGTGGTGTTATAATCGCGCACGGCCTCGTTATACTTGGTGCGCGCGTTGTCGATGCGGTTCTCGGTGCCTTCGAGCGCGACCATCAGGTCGGCGAAGCGCTGCTGGCTCTGCAGTTCGGGGTACTTCTCCACGACCACCATCAGGCGGCTCAAGGCGCTGCCGAGATTGCCCTGCGCCTGTTCGAACTGGCGGAACTTCTCCGCATCGCCGAGGTCGTCGGCGTTGAGCGTGGTCTGCGTCGCCGAAGCGCGTGCCTGGATGACCTGCGTGAGGATTTCCTCTTCCGAAGATGCCGCTGCGCGGACGGTCGACACGAGGTTGGGGATGAGGTCGGCGCGGCGCTGGTAGGCGCTCTGCACATTGGCCCATTCGGCCTTGGCGGCTTCTTCCTTGGTCGGGACCGAGTTGATGCCGCAGGCCGACAGCGCGAGCGCGAAGGCGCCGAGCAGGAAGGTGCGGATGGCGAAGATACGGTTCATGTCGGAAATTCCCCTTGAACGGCCAAACTGGCAAACTGTCTTATCGAGATAGCACGGCGGACACGGGTTTCAAGCGAAGCAGGCTTGAGAGCGCATAATTGTCATGCCACTAAAGCGACACGAACAACCGGGTCAGTGGAGGGACTAAGCGTGCTCAAGGATTTCAAGGCTTTCATCGCCAAGGGTAACGTCATGGATCTGGCGGTCGCCGTCATTATCGGCGCGGCCTTCGGGGCGATCGTCAAATCGCTGACCGACGAGATTATCATGCCCGTCATCGGCGCGATTTTCGGCGGGGTGGATTTCAGCCGCTATTTCATCCTGCTCGACACGCCTGAAGGCTATGACGGCCCGCTCGACGATTATGCCGCGCTGCAGGAAGCGGGGGCTGCGATGATCGGTTACGGCAGCTTCATGACCGCGGTGATCAATTTCGTGATCCTGGCCTTCATCATTTTCTTGCTGGTTCGCTACGCTAAGAAGGTGATGGAAGAGTTCGAGGAAAAGGAAGAGGCAGCACCCTCGGGTCCGACCGAGCTCGATATCCTCAAGGAAATCCGCGACGAACTGCGCGCCGCGCGTCCGGACTATGCGCCCGAAGAAGGGCCGATGGGGTGAAATGTCCCCTTGCGGTTTCGCGAGGGGATACACTTCACATTAAGCGATTGATCGCTATATGGGACCTGCCGGCGCGAGCCGGATATGGCGATAAATTGCGCCGTGTAATAGGTACAACGGACCCGGGGGCAGTACCCGGCGGCTCCACCATAACCCGCGGTAGATGCTGCGGTTTTTGACGGGGCCGAACCAGGATCGACGTGTGCTGAAAGACGGTGTTTTCGTCCGGGCTGAGTAACCCGTAAAACTGTTCACAACACACAAGTGCCAACGATAACGAAGCACTCGCTCTCGCAGCGTAATTTGACGGCCTAACGGCCTGAATTTACAAAGCTAAAGCGCGGTTGGACCCACCGGGCAACAGAAGCGGATTCCGGGGCTCCGGGGGTAGCTAGCAACAGAAACCCCCACCTTCGTCAGATCGAGAGAGCCAAGATCGCCAAGGCGCGACGGTCCTCGTCCCTAAAACGAAGGTCTAGGGTAGCTAGCAACAGAAACCCCCCACCTTTATTTCAGCTATGCTTCCTAGCGAATCTCAAGAACATGATGAAAATTGCGGCGGCAAGGGCCCCTGCAAGAAAGCGTATCGCAGAAGTTTCCGGCGCTTCGGCGATGAAGACTATCGCTAGGATGAGAATAATCGTGAGCAATAGGCACCCCCAGCCAGTGCTAGTTTCTGGGGTAAATGCAATTCCAATGCGATGAAAGAGCTTTTGAGAAGTCTTTGTCATCCCTGAGGAGAGTCGCCCGGGGCGCCCGCAGCCTTCGCCTCCTGCTCATACCTAATGGCATCCAGTATCTTCGCACCGCCGAGGAACACCGCGCCTGCGGTAGCCGCCATCAGGAGATAACCCGGCCATCCGGGATACTGGACGGTATAGTCCGCCCCGCGGGTCATCGCGCCAAGGGCGAGGGCGTAGATGATCAGATACGCTTCCCAGCGCGTCTTGATCACGAACAGCCTTTTCACCTTGGTCCACATGGGTGGCGCTATGCTCCTGTTTCTTAACCTCTACTCATGCAACGGGCGTGCCAGAGACACGTTCCTGCCGAGTCGCGTGGTTAACTTGGAGCCGAGTGTAAGAACGCCCGACGATGAGTCGAGGCGGTTAACTTTTGTGCACCCGTTTTAGGCGAGAGTGTCCAAGGATAGGACAGTCAGCAGAGCCTCGCGCGCTTCGATGACGCGATTGGCCAGAGAATCGCTGCCGAGGTCTTGCGGGTCGATGGTTTCGGGCCACATTTCGGCGACGACTGCCTCGATGCGGTCGGCCTTGGCCTCGTCGAGCATGAAGCGCTGGTCGACCGTGGCCGGGTCCGCCACGACGCGCAGCCGCAGGCAGGCGGGGCCGCCGCCATTGGCCATCGACTGCTTTACGTCGACGGGGATGACCTTGCGGATGGGGCCATTGCTGGCGAGCATGCTCTCGCAATAGGCCCAGACACTCGCGCTTTCCTGGCATTCGCTCGGCACAACCAGCGCCATTTCGCCGCTCGGCAGGGTGAGAAGCTGGGCGTTGAACAGATAGGTGCTGATGGCTTCTTCGAGGCTGACCGCGCTTTCGGGCACTTCGACCACTTCCAGCGCAGGGAAGGCCTCGCGGATGGCCTCGTAAGCGCCTTTCTGGTCGGCGAAGGCGCGTTCGTGCGTGAAGAGCACGCGCTCATTTGCCACGGAGACTACATCGTTGTGGAAGGCGCCCGCCTCGATAGCCTCGGGGTTCTGTTCGATGAAAACGCATTTGGCCGGGTCGAGCCCGTGGAGGCGCGCGATGGCGCGGCTGGCCTGTTCGTGCTGGCGCGCGGGGAACTTCCCGCCCTGCTTGCCCCAGACGAAAACCTCGACACCTGCCGAGCCATGGTCTTCGCAAAAGCGCATGTGATTGGCTGCGCCCTCGTCTCCGAAAGCGGGAAGGATGGCATCGTGGACGGTGAAGTGCTGCTCGTCGCCGAACGCCACGGCGAGCTGCGCCTGCGTGTCCTGCCACTCCTGCGCGCGGTGCGGCATGGTGACGAGATTGGCAGGAGTGAGGTGGCAACGCCCGTCTGCCGTGTCGGGCGCGGGGCTGACGGTAGCGGCATTGGCGGTCCACATGCTCGACGCCGACCATGCTGCGGCAAGCAGCTGACGCGGTGCGGTCTCGTCGATCGCGAGGCCGCGGATGAGGTCGCCATTGGGGCGGGGCAGCGGCAGGAGGAAACCCTGCGCAAGACCCAGCGCCATGTTCGAGCGCATCTTGGCGAGACCCTGCAAGGCTGCTGCGCGCGGATAGGAGGTGTCGCCCTTGTGGCTCGCACTGGCGATATTGCCGAGGCTGAGGCCGGCGTAATTGTGGCTCGGGCCGACGATGCCGTCGAAGTTGATTTCCTGAAGCATATTCATTCCGTTCGTATCGAGCGAAGTCGAGATACGGCAACCTCGCGCCTGGCCAACGTGTCTCGACTTCGCTCGACACGAACGGCGGGCATTTGTCTAGCGCGCAACGCTCCAGACCGTATCGCCGGGCTCGACACCCAGTGTCCGGGCGCAAATCTCGTCTATCGCGATGCCGCCACCTTCGACCATTTCGCGCATGCCATAGGCGGAGCGGAATGTGTCGAGGTGACCGCTTGCCACCAGCGCCCGTTCACCGATGTCGAGGTCGGTCGCGACGACATTGGCGGGGCGTGCATCGCGGATGCTCTTCACCTGGTCGGTACGTGCAGTCATGGTCGGGCCACCGTCGAAAATGTCGACATAGCCTTCGTAGGCGAAGCCCTCGTTTTCGAGCATGCGCATGGCCGCGCGGCCCGTGGGATGCGGCACGCCGATGACCTTGCGCGCTTCGTCGCTCAGCATTTCGACATAGACCGGGTGCTTGGGCATCAGGTCGGCGATGAACTGGTTGCCGTTGGTGGCGTTGAAATAGTCGGCCTCCTGGAAGGTCATGCCGAAGAAGCGGCCCGCAACACCGTCCCAGAACGGCGAGCCGCCGCGATCGTCGATGACGCCGCGCAGTTCGGCAAGGATGCGGTCGGCAAAGCGCGCGCGGTGCATCGCGATGAAGAGATAGCGGCTGCGTGCGAGGAGCAGGCCGAGCCCGCCTGCGCGCTCGCCCGGGTGGAGGAAGAGTCCGCCGACTTCGGACGAACCTTCAAGGTCGGTGACGAGGCTCAGAAGTTCGGCGCGCACGGTGCGGTCGAGTTCCTGGCTGTGCTGCGTCAGCGTGTTGAGGCGATAACTGTAGAACGGCCATTGCTGGCCGACCTGGCTGAACAGCTGGCACGTGCCGCGCACCTGCTTGGTCTCGGTGTTTTCCAGCACCAGCGTGAAGACGTCATCGCCCAACTCGTCCCCGGTGCGCGAGAAAGCCTCGTCGGCGCGTTCGAGCTTCTTGGTCAGCGCGGCCTTGTCGGCGGGCAGGTTGGTAAACCCGCCGCCGGTCAGCTTGGCCATTTCATAAAGGTGTTCGAGGTCGTCGATATGCGCGGCGCGCAGGCGGAAGCTCACAAATGGTCTCCGGTGGATAGCTTCGAGAGGACCAGCGCGCTCAGGGCGGCGCGTTCCCGCAGCGAAGGGACAATCATGAATTCGTCGGGTGAATGGATGGCGCCACCGCGCACGCCCATGGTGTCGACCACGGGCACGCCTGTGGCAGCGATGTTGTTGCCGTCGCATACGCCGCCAGTGCTTTTCCAGCCGATGTTCTGGCCGAGTTCGGCGCCGCATGCCTTGACGAGGTCGAACAGGCGCTGGGCCTTGTCATCGACGGGCTTGGGCGGACGGGTGACGCCGCCGTGGCGGTGGATACCGACTTCGTGCTCGGCCTCGATAAGGCGCAGGATGGCGTCGAGTTCGCCGTCGAAGCGGTTCATCGCGTCGGTCGACTTGGGGCGGATGTTGAAGCGCAGGATGGCGAGGTCGGGCACGACATTGTTGGCCGCGCCACCCTCGATCTTGGCAGGGTTCACCGTGATGTCCTCGGCCTCCAGCGCCTTGATGCGCAGGACGAGGTCGGAGGCAGCGACGATGGCATTGCGGCCCTCGTGCGGGTTGCGGCCCGCATGCGCGCTGCGCCCCGTTATGGTGATGGAATAATTGCCCGTTCCGCCGCGCGCATGGGCGAGCGTGCCATCGGGCAGGGCGCTGGGCTCATAAGTCAGCGCGGCGTATTTGCCGCGCGCCAGTTCCTCGATCAGGCCGCGGCTGGCGAGGCTGCCGGTTTCCTCGTCCGAATTTATCATCACGTCATAGCCGACGCGGTCCGAGCCTTCGATGGTCTCGAAAGTCTTGAGCGTGTGGAGGATGATGTTGAGACCGCCCTTCATGTCGGCGGTGCCGGGGCCGTTGATGGTCTCGTCGTCGAGCCACTTCACCTCCTGGAAGGGGTGGTCGACGGGGAAGACGGTGTCCATGTGTCCGGTCAGAACGAAGCGACGCTCTGCCTCCGGACGGACACGCAGGACCATGTGCTGGCCATGCGGTTTCTCGAATTCGCGGCCCTCGGCCGAAATCGCGGTAACCTTGGCCGGGTCGACCAGCTCGACATCGCCGGGCAGCGCCGAGAAGGCATCGGCGAGCACGCCTGCCATCTTTGCCAGCCCCTCGATATTCGCCGTGCCGGTGTTGATGGCGGCCCAGTCCTGCACCTCGCGCAGCATCGTGTCCGCGTCGATGGCGTCTAGGAGGGCCTCTGCATTCGTATCCGGTTTCATCGGTAACGTCCTTAGCCGTGCGCGCAATCAAGTCCACCCCACCGCTTGCAATCGTCAACCGCTCTCGCCATAGCGTAGGCACTCCTCCCCGGGTCCACATCGTGAAGTGTATAGACACCGCAGAGGAGTTCCATGAGCAATTACGTGACGCGCGCCGGTATCGAGGTCGACCGGGAGCTTGCCACATTCGTCGAGAGCGACGTCCTGCCCCCGCTGGGCAAGGATGCGGATGCCTTCTGGCAGGGCTTTGCCGCGCTGCTGGGCGATTTCGCACCGCGCAATGCTGCGCTGCTGCAAAAGCGCGAGGATTTGCAGGCGAAAATCGACGCATGGCATAATGAGCGCAAGGGCCAGCCGCATGACGCGGACGCCTATCGCGCGTTCCTGGAAGACATCGGATACCTCGTCCCCGAGCCGGGCGAGTTCACCATCAGAACCGAGAACGTCGACCCCGAAATTGCCACCATGGCAGGCCCGCAGCTGGTCGTGCCTATCCTCAATGCGCGCTTCCTGCTGAATGCGGCGAATGCGCGCTGGGGCAGCCTCTACGACGCTTTCTACGGCACCGATGCGCTCGATGCCCCGCCTGCAAGGCCGGGCGGATATGACGAGGAACGCGGCTTGGCGGTGATCGCCGAAGCAAAGCGCTTCATGGACGAGGCTGTCCCGCTGGCAGACGGTAAGAAATGGGCCGACCTCACGAATGTGAAGGAGGACGGCATCCCGCTTGCCAATCCCGCGCAGTGTGTCGGGTGCAACGACAAGACATGCCTCTTCGAGAATAACGGGCTCCATATCGAGGTGGTCTTCGATTCCGATCATCCGGTCGGCAGGACGGACCCGGCGAACATCGCCGACATCAATCTCGAGGCAGCACTGACCACCATCGCCGATTGCGAGGATTCGGTCGCCGCGGTCGATGCAGAGGACAAGCTCACCGCCTACCGCAACTGGCTCGGGATCATTCGTGGCGATCTGTCGGAGAGCTTCGACAAGGGCGGGAAGACGGTGACGCGGGCCCTGGCCGAAGACCGGCGCTACTCGGCTCCCGACGGCACCGAATTCTCTCTCCCCGGCCGCAGCCTGATGTTCGTGCGCAATGTCGGCCACCTGATGACCAATCCGGCGATGCGCTGGGATGGAAAGGAAATTCCCGAGGGCATTCTCGATGCCGTGATGACCAGCGCGATTTCAGCGCAGGATGTCGCTGGGCTGGGCAAGTATGGCAACAGCAAGATGGGCAGCATCTACATCGTGAAGCCCAAGATGCACGGGCCGGAGGAATGCGCCTTCACCAACGACCTCTTCGATGCGGTCGAGGATTTGCTGGGCCTGCCGCGCCATACCATCAAGGTCGGCGTGATGGACGAGGAGCGCCGCACCTCAGCAAACCTTGCCGCCTGTATCCACGCGGTGAAGGACCGCATCGTCTTCATCAACACCGGCTTCCTCGACCGCACCGGCGACGAGATCCATACCTCGATGCAGGCCGGTCCGATGAAGCGCAAGGGCGAGATGAAGGGCAGCGCATGGCTGAAAGCTTACGAGGCGCGCAATGTCGGCATCGGCCTCGCGCATGGCCTCTCGGGGCGCGCGCAAATCGGCAAGGGCATGTGGGCCGCGCCCGATTTGATGGGCCAGATGATGCTGGAGAAAATCGGGCATCTTCGCGCCGGGGCCAACACCGCATGGGTGCCGAGCCCGACGGCGGCGACGCTCCACGCCATCCACTATCACCGCGAGGACGTCTTCGAGATCCAGAAGGGTCTGGGCGATGCGGCGAAGCTCGACGAATTGCTCACGATCCCGCTTGCCGAGGGCACGAACTGGTCCGAGGACGAAATCCGCGAGGAACTCGACAACAACTGCCAGGGCCTGCTCGGCTATGTGGTGCGCTGGGTCGACCAGGGCGTGGGCTGTTCCAAGGTCCCCGACATCAACGACGTCGGCCTGATGGAGGACCGCGCAACGCTGCGTATCTCCAGCCAGCATATCGCCAACTGGCTGCTCCACGGGGTCATCTCCGAGGCCCAAGTGCTCGATTCGCTCAGCCGAATGGCGGCCAAGGTGGACGGGCAGAACGCTGGTGACCCCTTGTATGAGCCGCTGCTCGAGAATCCTGACGGTGCGGCGTTTAGCGCGGCCAAGGACCTGATTTTCAAGGGCGTCGAGCAGCCCAGCGGCTATACCGAGCCGCTGCTGCACCAGTGGCGCCTGGCGAAGAAGGCAAGATGCTGAACGCGCCATCAAGCATATGGTAAAGCTTTGCGGCTAGGACCGGCTTTCAATACCAATTGAAAGGTCGCCCGGCTTGTCCGCCGAAGTTCACCAGCAACGCCGAGAAGAACGCGTCGACTTGCACGTGCGCGCGAGTGTGCACTCGCAGCCGGGCGCAGGTGTCGTGCGCCTGTGCAATATGTCGCCCATCGGTGCGCTGATCGAAGGCGAGACGCTGCCGCTGGTCGGCTACGAGGTCGAACTGCGGCGCGGCGCGCTATCCGTACCGGGCAAGATCGTCTGGCGCAGCGGCGAGCAGGCGGGCGTGTCCTTCAGCCAGCGCACCGTGGTCGAGGACTGGTTCCCCGATGCCGAGGCGCAGCAATCGGTCGACAACGCCTTCAAGCGCATCATGGAAGAGATGCGCGAGCGCGGTCCGGTGCGCGAAAGCAATGCGCCGCTGCACAACAGCTATATCACCGCCGACGACATGCACCGCGTAGCAGGATCGCTCGACGATCTGGCCGATAACCTTGCCGACGACCCGGAACTGGTGATGCGCCTGTCGGAAGAACTGCAGACGCTCGACATTGCCGCCCAATTGCTGCGCAAGCTCGCGCAGCAAGAGCGCGCGCGGCTAGGTTAGGCCCAGACCCTAGCTGAGCGCGCGGGCCAGCGCGACAAAATCGGACACTTCCAGCGTTTCGGCGCGGCGTTGCGGGTCGATGCCGATGCCTTCCAGCGCCTCGACCGCGCCGGGCATGCCTTTGAGGCTCTGGCGGAGCATCTTGCGGCGCTGGCCGAAAGCGGCTTCGGTCACGCGTTCGAGGACCTTGGCCGACACGCCTTCCGGCATGGCGGCCGGTTCCACATGGACGATGGCGCTCATGACCTTGGGCGGCGGCGTGAAGGCGCTGCGGTGGACCTTCATTGCCAGCTTCGCTGCGCCGCGCCATTGGGCAAGGACTGCCAAGCGTCCGTAGGCGGACACGCCCGGCTTGGCGACGATGCGCTGGGCGACTTCCTGCTGGAACATCAGCGTGAGCGAGGTCCAGAGCGGCGGCCATTCCTCCCCACCCATCCATCGCGTGAACAGCGCGGTGCCGACATTATAGGGCAGGTTGGAGAGGATGGCGTATGGTTCGCTGCCCATGATTTCGTCATGGTCGAGCTTGAGCGCATCACCCTGGATGACTTCGAGCTTGCCGGGGAAAGCCTCGCCCAGTTCTGCAAGCGCGGGAAGGCAGCGCTGGTCCATTTCGATGGCGGTGACCTGCGCGCCCGCACGCAAGAGAGCACGGGTCAGACCGCCTGGGCCGGGGCCGATTTCAAGCACGCGGCGGCCTTCGAGACTGCCGGGCAGCGCCGCGATGCGGTCGAGCAATTGTTCGTCGAAAAGGAAGTTCTGGCCCAGCGCCTTGCTGGCCGACAGGCCATGGCGGGCGATAACTTCTCTGAGGGGGGGAAGGGTGCTCATCACATCCCTCTATCCGTTCGGTTCGAGCGAAGTCGAGAACCGTTTGCGCCAGCGTGTCTCGACTTCGCTCGACACGAACGGGAAATCAATTCGCCTGACGCCGCGCCGCCATCTCTCCGGCCATGCGCAAAGCGGCAATCATCGCGCCAGCATCGGCCTTGCCCTTGCCCGCGATGTCGAAGGCGGTGCCGTGGTCGGGACTGGTGCGGACAATCGGCAGGCCGAGCGTGACATTGACGCCCTCGTCGAAATCGAGCGCTTTCAGCGGAATGAGCGCCTGATCGTGATACATCGCCAGCGCGACGTCGTATTTCTTGCGCGCGCGCGGCGTGAACAGCGCATCGCCCGGATGCGGGCCGGTGATGTCGAGACCCTCGGCTTCGAGCTGGTCGACCGCAGGGGTGATGACCCGCTGTTCCTCGTCGCCAAAGCGTCCGTTCTCGCCCGCATGCGGGTTGAGGCCGCACACAGCGATGCGGGGCTTCTCAATGCCGAAGTCGCGCTTGAGGGCCTCGTTCACGATGCGCGCGCGGTGGAGGATGAGGTCCTTGGTTAGCCTGCCCGACACCTCCTCCAGCGCGCAATGCACGGTCAGCGGCACGGCGCGCAGCGATGGGCCGGCAAGCATCATCACCGCGTCCTCGCGCTCTTTCCCGCAGGCATCGGCAAGGAATTCGGTCTGGCCCGGCTGGGTGAAGCCGACCATCGCAAGGTCGGTCTTCGAAATGGGCGCGGTGACCAGCGCGGCAGCCTCGCCCAGCGCCGTGCGTCCCGCGCCGTCGACCAGCGAATGCAAGGCAAGGTGCGCGCCCGATTGGTCGGGCTGGCCGGGCGTATAAGCCGCATCATCGCTTCCGAGCACGGGGATGGCGGTCCTGAAGACCTCCATCGCCTGCTCAGGCGCAGCAATGCGTTCGATCTCGACGTGCAATCCGCGCGCCTTGGCGGCCTCGGCGAGCACCTGCGCGCCCCCCACCACGAAGAATGCAGGCAGCTTTTCGACAGCCCGGTCTACCCAGGCCTGAGTGATGATTTCGGGCCCAATACCCGCCGGATCGCCCAGCGATACGGCGAGGGGGCGTGCCAATGGGCGGGAGAGCGCGCTCAATTGTATTCGATGTAGGCGTCGTTGCGCAGGTCGCGCAGGTAGCGCTGGGCTGCCTTGGCGATGCGCTCGTCTTCGATCTGCGCCATGACTTCGTCGAAGCTCGGGCCTCCGGCCGCTTCCGGATCGTCGCGGCCGCACAGCATCAGCACGCGCACGCCTTCCTCGACACCGCCGAAGGGCGGTGTGGCTTCGCCGACCTGCAGGTTGAGCATGACGTTCTGCAGCTGCTCGGGCAGGGCACGAGCGCGGATCGAATCGTTATTCACCACGCTTGCATCGAGCGAGGCAGCAATCTCGTCGGCGCTGCCACAGCCGCGCATGCCCTTCACACCTTCGATGAAGGTCTGGAGCTTGGCCTGGTTGGCTTCCTGCGACGCCGAAGGATCGAAGGTGATCTGGATCTGCTTTAGGCTGAGCATGGCATCGCGTGGGTCGGCCATCAGCACCTGGCGCTTGTCGCGCAGGTAAACGATCCAGTAGCCGCCCGGAATCTTGATCGGACCGACGAGCTGGCCGGCGGTCATTCCCGAAACCACCGTTTCAAGCTGCGCGTCCTTCAGTTGCGGAAGGTGGATCCAGCCAAGGTCACCGCCGACGGCTGCCGTCGATGCTTCGGAGAACTGGCGGGCATAGGCGACGAAGCTGCCGCCCTGCTGGAGCTGCTCGACAATCTTCTTTGCGTTGGCTTCGACCGCGGCCTGGTTTTCCTGGTTGGCCGAGAGATAGATCTCCCAGATCCAGTATTCATCCGTGCCCTTCGATTCGTTCAACCGGCGCATCACTTCGTTGACCTCTTCGGCAGAGACATTGACGAAGTAGGCAACCTTCTGGCGCAGCAGGCGCTGCCAGGCGAGTTCGCCGCGAATCTGGCGCTTGAGCGAGGCTTCGGACGAACCGATCGAGGCAAGCTGGGTTTTCATGTCTTCGGGCAGCTGGCCGTTCTGCGCCGCAACGCGGGCGTAGGTCTGGTTCACCTCGGCATCGGAGATGACGATTTCTTCGGCTTCGGCAGCCTGGATCTGCAGCGTCTCGTCGATGAGGTTGCGCAGGACCTGGGCGCGCACGCGCTGCATTTCCTTGGGAGAAATCTCGCGCTCGTTTGCATTGACCAACAGGGCCACGCGCTGGTCGAGGTCGGTGCCGGTGATGACATAGCCGTTAACGACCGCCGTCGCGCGCCGCACGTTGGAATCGGGATTCGCCAGCATGGTCGGCTGTTCAGGCAGGCCGAGCGGGTTCGCTTCGACCGGAGCCCCCTGCGCATGAAGGGCAGGAGCAGAAGCCGTAAGGCCGATGGCAGCGGTCAGGCCGAGCAGTTTCGATGCGATATGTGCGTTCACGCGTATAAATTCCCTTGCGGCGCTGATCGCGCCCGGATGAGCCCGGCTGTGCCTTATCGTGGCTTAACCGTAGCTGATTGCGGCGCGGCGGATAGCGCGTTTGTCCCGCGCTGCCAACACGCCCCCCTCAACGAAAGCCCAGATTCTTCAGGCTGAAATAAAGCTGGAAGGTATCCCCCCTGCGCGCATCGCCCGCCGAAACGTAGTCGCGGCGCCATGTCGCGCCCAGTTCGAGGCAATCGTCTTGGTAAGCAACACCGAGGCGGGTGCGGATCGGCTGGAAGCCGTCGCTCGACAGGGTCGGGTCTTCCTCGCGATCGGTCAGGTTGAAGACGCCCGAACCGAAGACCGACCAGTAATTGGCGAAGGCCACACGAACGGCGGCACGCAATTCCTCGCGGTCCTGCAGGTCCTCCACCGTATCGATATTGCGGTTGAGCCGCAGGTATCCGACCTCGGCATAGGTGCGGCTGGTGCCGATTGTCGCATCGAATTCGTTGCGGCGGATGGCAAGATTGTCCTTGTCCAGCCGGTAGCGGTGCGCGAGCTTGACGAAATCGCGGTAGCGCACCTCTGTACGGCCGACGAAGTCGCTCACCTTTTCCGAAAGACCGGTCCCGTCGGGCAAGATGTCGCGGTCGCTGTCGAGCCGGTAAGACTGGCCGAGTGTGGTGAACAGCTCCAGCCCCGGACGGCGCAGCTTCCAGTCGAAGCCATAGGTCACGCGCGCGCCGTCTTCGATCCGGTCGTAGCCGGGGAAGCGGTTGAGCGCGAAGAGGTTGGAATCCTCGAGGTCGATGGCGCGCGCATCCTCGTTGGGAATGGCGAGGTTCTTGATTTCGGGCGTCACCACGAATTGTACGCGCGGGGTGAAAACCTGTTCGCCGCCGAACAATTCGCCGACGAAGGGCCATTCGACATCGACCGCGCCCAGCGCCACGCCGCGCGTTTCCCAGCCCTCGTTTCCGCGATAGGACGGTGTCGGGTTCAGCAAATTGCCGTCAGAATGGTAGACATCCCCGCGCACCAGGCCGGTCAGGGTAAAGACCTGCCCCATGCCCGTAATGCGCTTCTTGCTCCACTCGGCCTTGGCGAAGGCGCGTTCGGTTTCCTGCCCCAGCTTGCGGATGATAGCGAGGCTGTTGAGCTGCAATTCAAGCTGTCCGCCCGCCAGCGGGTCGGTCAGCCTCTTGCGGTAATCCAGCACGGGCAGGGCGATGGGGACGCGCTCCTGCTCCTGGTTGAGGCGCAAGGTCTGGGTGGCCCAGCCGGCCAGCGAGAAATAGCTGTCGGCATCGATGCGTTCGAGATTTATGGTCGAGCGCAACCGGTCGTCGCGGCTGATGTCGTAGCGGCGGAGGAAGGTCTTGTCGCTTGCGAGACGAACGGAACCGGTAAGACTCCAGTTGGGGTCGAACTGGAACCTGCCATTGGCGAAAACGTAACCGCGCGGATCGGCTTCGGTCGCATTGGTCAGCCCGGTGAAGTCGGAAATGCGGCGGCTGTGCGTGGCGTAACCGGTGATCTGGTATGCGCCCTTGTCGGTCAGTTGCCGCCACTGGGCCGAGACCATCGGCGTGGTTTTGGAAAACAGGTAGGCCGAAAGGGTGAGATCCTTGTTGTCGGCCATGCGCAGGTAATAGCTGCCCGAGACCTCGACCCCGTTGCTTTCCGATATACGGATGTCGGGGACGAGGAAGCCCGACACGCCGCCATCATCGGTGCGCACCGAAAGGCCGGGCATCGGGATGAGCCGCGCGCCGAACAGTTCAAGGTATGCGCCCTTGAACTTCACCTTGGCTTCGAACGGGTCGTAGGTCACGCGATCGGCGGTGATGCGCCAGCTCGGGTCCTTGTCGCAGCCGTCGGGCGTGGTCACGGCGCAGGCGCTGTAGGCGGCCTCTTCGAGCAGGATGGTGCCGTCGCTCTCGCGCACGCCCTTGTTAGCCGCAAGCCGGCCACCGGCGCGCAGGGCGAGGAGCAAATCCTCCATCGCGCCCGCCTCGAATTCGTCGGTCAGCTCGACCTGCTCGGTGTAGAGCTGGTTGCCGTTCTCGTCGACGAAGCGGACATTGCCGCTGGCAAGGATGACCCCGGTGCGCTGGCTCCAGCTGACCGAATCGGCGCGCAGCGAGCGGTCGCCGGACTGCAGGATGACATTGCCTTCCGCCGTGGTGACGTCGGCATCGGAATCGTAGCTCAGGACATCGGCGGCAAAGGAAATCTGGCGCTCACCCGCCTCGTTATACTCGGGCACGACGGGCGGCAAATCGCCCTCGGCCGCGATGACGACGGGGTCCCGAATACCCTCGGGCGGCGCTGGCAAGTCGCTCGGATCCTCGCCTTCTGGCTGCTCGACGGTGCCTGCTCCGGTCGCAGCGCCATCCTGCGCCATAACGGGCGCTCCGGCCACCAGGGCAAGGGCCGCGCTCGCGGTCCCCAACAGGTGCACGGCATCATGTGAGGTGTTTGCGCGGGCCCGGTGCATGGCTTGCCTATCGCACCGGCCACGCCTAATCGCAATCGCGTTCATCCGGGCTGCCCACGATTTGGGCTTGGGCCCGTCAATTGAGAATTCGGGAGAATCCATGAAAATCCAGTTCAGCCAGTCCCGTCCGCAAGGCGCGCGCCTCATTGCGCATGTGGTCGACAAGGGCAAGCTTCCTTCCGCCACCAACGCCGCCATGCGCGCCGGGGCAGAAGCCGCACGCTTCAAGGGCAATGCCGGCCAGACCTTCGACGGTTTCGTGGAAGACGGCGGCGAAGTGGCCCGTCTCGCGATTGCAGGCGCTGGCGACCGCAACGATGAAGCGCGCCTTGCGAACCTCGAAAAGGCTGGCGCTGCGCTGACCGGCAAGTTCCAGTCGACCGGCGACAAGGACATGGTGCTCGACCTTACGGAGAGCGGCCTGTCGGCACAGGAGGCGGCGCATGTCCTCCTCGGCCTGCGCCTGCGCAACTGGCGTTATGATATCTATCGCACCAAGCTGAAGGACGAACAGAAGGTCACGCTCGAAAGCGTCACCGTCGTCGGCGCGCCCGAGGGTATCGAAGCTGCATGGGCCGATACCGAGGCGCTGGCAGAGGGTGTGGAATTCACCCGCGAACTCGTCACCGAGCCTGCCAACATCATCTATCCCGAAAGCTTCGTCGAGCGCTGCAAGGAGCGTTTCGAGGGTACGGGTGCGGAACTCATCGTGCTCGACGAGGATGAGATGACCAAGCTCGGCATGGGCTCTCTGCTCGGCGTCGGACAGGGTTCCTCGCGTGAATCGCGCATCCTCGCCATCCGCTGGAATGGCGGCGGCAGCGAAGCCCCGACAGCCTTCGTCGGCAAGGGCGTGACCTTCGACACCGGCGGCATCTCGATCAAGCCCGGACCCGGCATGGAAGACATGAAGTGGGACATGGGCGGCGCAGGTGCGGTTGCGGGCGGCATGCTCGCGCTGGTGAAGCGCAAGGCCAAGGCCAACGTGGTCGGCGTGATGGGCCTCGTCGAGAACATGCCCGACGGCAATGCCCAGCGCCCCGGCGACGTGGTGACTTCGATGAGCGGACAGACCATCGAAATCCTCAACACCGATGCCGAAGGCCGCCTCGTGCTGGCCGATGCGTTGCACTGGACCCAGCAGGAATTCCAGCCCAGCCGCGTGGTCGATTTCGCCACGCTTACCGGCGCGATCATCATCTCGCTCGGCAATGAATATGCAGGTCTGTTCTCGAATAACGACCAGCTTTCGAAGGACCTTGCCGACGCTGGCGAGGCCGTGGGCGACAAGGTCTGGCGCATGCCGCTGGGCAAGGCCTACGACAAGCTGATCGACAGCCCCATTGCCGACATGAAGAACATCGGCGGCAAGGGCGCAGGCTCGATAACGGCGGCCCAGTTCCTCCAGCGCTTCATCGCCGACGATACGCCCTGGGCGCATATCGACATCGCCGGCATGGCGTGGTCGGACAAGCCCGGCCGCACCTGGGGCAAGGGCGCGACAGGTTACGGCGTGCGTCTCATCGACCGTCTCGTTTCCGACACGGCGGAAGGCTGAGGCGACAGCAGCACCATGGCGAAGATGAGGCGCAAGGCGGACCTTCCGACGAAGGTCTGCGCGACGTGCGGCCTCAGCTTCGCCTGGCGCAAGAAATGGGCGCGCGACTGGGACAATGTGCGCTATTGCTCGGAGCGGTGCAGGCGGAATAAGTCCGGTGAGCAGAGCGAGTAGGGAGAGCCTCCAATCCGCGTCGATTTTTACCAGCTAAGCAAGGACCCGGTCGATGTGACCGTGGCCAAGCTCGCCCGCAGAGTCTTGCAGGCGGGCGAGCGGCTGGTTGTGGTCGCCGCCGATGAAGGACTGCGCGAGCATGTCTCCAAGACGCTGTGGCAGCAGGGCGGAGGCAGCTTCCTCGCCCATGGTCCCGCTGACGGGCCGCATGCAGCGCGCCAGCCCATCCTCATCGCCGAAGATTGCGCCGCACAGAACGAAGCCCGCATGGCGATCCTCGCCGACGGGCAGTGGCGCGAGGAAGCAGCCAAGTTCGACCGCACCATGTTGCTGTTCGACGCTGACGCGACCGAAGCTGCACGTGGCCTTTGGCGCGAACTTGCCGCGCGGGACGACATCGACAATCGCATCTTCAAGCAGACCCCCGAAGGCGGCTGGCGCGAGGGTCGCTGAATTCCCTAGGAACTTGAACAGCTTTCGCCCGTCGAATGGGCATGAGATTTGCGCTTTCACTGTTCCTGATCCCCGCCCTCGCTCTCACCGCCTGTAAGAAGGTGGATGACGAGAGCGAAGCCGATACCGCTGAAGAGATGGGCGAACCCGTCGGCTCCTACGACATCGACCCTGCAAGCGGCGAGGTGCGCGCCACCCATACCGACGCTGCCGGAGTGACGACCACGATGCGCGCGGGCGAGAAGGTGGAAGCGCGTTTTCCCGAACCTTTCACCGCCTATCCCGGCGCGGACATCACCAACACCACGCGGGTCGAGCAGGGAGAGGGTGCCTTCGTGACGGTCGAATTCACGACCGAGGACACGCGGGACGAGGTGGTGAAATTCTATCGCGCACAGGCCAGCAAGGCCGGCATCGAACCCGATATCGAAGTCTCGGGCGGCGCAACCACCACGCTCGGCGGCGAAAACCGTCAGAAGGAGATGCGCTTCGCCCTGCAGGTTACCCGCGTTTCGGCCCTCACCGAGGGCCAGCTGACCGTGGCACGCGGCTTCGACTAATTCTTGCCCCGCCGCCTCCTTGGCGCTAGGGGCGCGCGCGAGAACTCTCTCCCCTCAAAAAAGACATTTCGCAAGGAACACTATCATGGCGGTTACCCGCACCTTTTCGATCATCAAGCCCGATGCCACCCGCCGCAACCTGACCGGCGCCGTCACCAAGATGCTCGAAGACGCCGGCCTGCGCGTCGTCGCTTCGAAGCGCATCCACATGACCCGCGAACAGGCCGAAGGCTTCTACGCGGTCCACAAGGAACGCCCCTTCTTCGGTGAACTGGTCGACTTCATGATCTCGGGTCCGGTCGTCGTGCAGGTTCTCGAAGGCGAAAACGCCGTGAAGGCGAACCGCGACGTGATGGGCGCCACCAACCCGGCCGATGCCGACGAAGGCACCATTCGCAAGACCTATGCAGAAAGCATCGAAGCAAACTCGGTCCACGGTTCGGACAGCGACGAGAACGCCAAGATCGAAATCGACTTCTTCTTCAACGAAGACGAAATCGTCGGCTGATTCCAGCCGTTTGCGAAATTTTCGCAAACAAACAAATGAGTTAGCTAACGGGCGCATCTTTTGCTAAAGATGCGCCCGTTATGGTTTTCGGGTCCCTGTTACCAAGGCCGCGTGGGAAGCGGGAAAAGGCTGTGCGAGATCTCGCCGCAGCCCTCAACTCGCTCGACTACGGCCGGGCGGGCGAATTGCTCGCCGACGATATCGTCGTCTTCAATGTCCGCGGCGGCCGGACCGAGGGACGCGATGCCTTCATCGAGAAAGACCGCGGTTTCCGCGAGCCGGCCCGCGCTGTCATCGCGCTCGACGACATCATCCATCACAATGACGAGGTACTCGTCCGTGGGCGTCTGGACAGCCCGGTGCCCGAAGTCGGCGGCCCGACCATGTGGCGCGTGGGTTTCAATGGGCCGCTGATTTCCGAAATCGAAATCACGCGCAGCGGCCAGGAGATCGACGCCTAGTTCGCGAAGTTCAGCATCTGGGCCTTATGGTGCCTGTGCGCATCGTCGCGTGAAGCGGCGCGCTCTTTCCTCATCGCGCTTTCTACATCGCCGGTGAATTTCACCCCAAGAACGGCGTAGGTTTCGGCAATCGCATCGCGCCAATCTGCATTCAATCGTGCGAAATCGACCACGGCCACAGGCCCGGTGAATGTGTCGAGCGCCGAGGTCATCCGCTCCTCGCGTAGCGCTACCTTGCGCCGCCATTCCCGCTCCAGCGCCGAGAGGTCGTGCTCGTCGCTCTGGAACGCCATCTGGCTGGCGACCATCGATATGCTGCTGGCGAGGACATCATCGGTGTCGCGGCGGCAGTGGACGATGCGAGCGTCGGGGAATTGTGCGAGGAGGGCGGGAAGATCCTCGGCAAATTGCGGGCATTTGAGGACGCGTGGCCGCTCCGCAGTGTCGTGGAAAGCCGCGTCGGTGCGCAGGATGCGGGCAAACTCGCGGTAGACCGGGCCGGCATCGCGCGCTTCGCTGAAGGCGAGATAGGCGGGAATGCGCCATTGTGCTTCGAAGGCGGCAGGCGAGAGCGCAGCGGCAAGCCAGCCGATTTCCTCGTCGGTCCGCGTCGCGCCGAAGGGATGGACCGTGTCGAGCCAGGGGTTGACGCGGCGCGCCATGAACAGGGCCGCGCGGGCCTTCATTGGACGCAGGTCAGGGCGTGACGGGACCGGGTTGTGGCTGTCGCAAAAGCGCGTCCCGGAAAACTGCGGGTCGGCAGCCAGCAGGCGCTGGACCCGCGTGGTGCCGCTACGCATCTGGCCGAGCACGATGATGGGCGGGGCGAGCGGCGTCGATGCCGAGCCTGGCTCTTCGCGCCATAACCTGCCGAGCGCATGGCGGGTGCGGATGGCGCTCTTCAACTGGCCATAGGCCATCGTGTGGCCGAGCGCGTTGAGGTTGGCATCGGCTAGCGAGGAGCAGAGCCTCTCCAGCCGCAGCCGGAAGTCCGCGACATCCTCCTCGCTGCGCAGCGAAACCTCGTCCTCGCGTGAATATCCTGTCGACCCCACACCCCAAAGGTAATCGGGTTCGAGCGGCGGTTTCTCGTCCCAACCGCGTGTCCAGATTGTTGCAATCAGGTGCTCGGCCCGTTCTGCGAATTTCGACCGGGTAAAGGGATGGGGTCGGGACGGCGTCACCCCTGCCGATCTTTCCAGCGCGCGTAGAGCGTTTCGGCCAGCTTGCGCAGCAGATGCGCGCCAATAAGCACGCCTGCCGTCACCAGCACGGCATCGAGCATGTCGACCTCCTCGGTCTGCCAGCTCTGGTCATCGTCAAAGGCAACCATGGCAAGTGCGATGACGGCGACGAGGAAGAAGAGGTAGGGTGTTATGCGGCCTCTCATCGCGCCCGCTCCAGATAGTCGTTCAGCACGCGCGGGTAGAGCTGGTGTTCGGCGAAGCGGACACGCTCGGCGAGGCTGTCGGCAGTCTCGCCTTTGCGGATGGCGACCCGCATCTGGCCGAGCACTTCGCCTGCGTCGAGTTCGGGAGTCACGAGATGGACCGAGACCCCGCCGTGGCTGTCGCCTGCATCGATGGCGCGCTGGTGGGTATCGAGGCCGGGGTAGTTCGGCAGCAGCGAGGGATGGATGTTGAGCATCCGGCCTTCCCAGCGCTTCGCGAAATCGTCGGTCAGGATGCGCATGTAGCCCGCAAGGACGATATACTCCGCTCCGGCCTCGCGCGCTGCCTGCTCCATCGCCGCATCATGCTCGGCGCGCTGCATGCCCTTGTGCGAGAGGGCGAAGGTATGGATGCCCTCGGCGGCGGCGAGCGCCAGCCCCTCGGCCATCGGGTCGTTGGCGGCGACGAGTACTACTTCATAGGCGGCCTCTGGCAAATTCGCTGCATAGAGCAGCGCGGCCATGTTGCTGCCGCGCCCGGAAATGAAGATCGCGACCTTCGCCTTCTCAGCCAAGGTGGACCGCCTCCCAGTCGTCCTTGGCAGACCAGGTCCCTTGCGACCCGCGCACGGTGCAGCCCTTGTCGCCTTCCACGATGCGGCCGACGGCGAGGACCTGCTCGCCAGCGTCTTCGAGACGGCTGCGGACGAGTTCGACCTTGGAGGGGGCAACAGCCAGCACCATGCCGACGCCGCAGTTGAAGGTGCGGGCCATCTCGCCGGGCTCGATATTTCCCTGCGCCTGCAGGAAGGCCATAAGGCCGGGCTGGTCCCAGCCGTCTGCCTCGACTTCGGCATGCGCGCCTTCGGGCAGCACGCGCGGGATGTTCTCGAGCAGGCCGCCTCCGGTGATATGCGCCATCGCGTCGATGAGCCCGTCGCGCACAAGCGGGAGGAGCGTCTTCACATAGATGCGGGTCGGCTCGAGCAGCGTTTCGATGAGCAATTTGTCTTGGTCGAACAGGGCAGGGCGGTCGAGCTTCCAGCCCTTGTCTTCGGCAAGCCGGCGAACGAGCGAGAAACCGTTCGAATGCACGCCCGAACTTGCGAGGCCGAGCAGGATGTGGCCGGGCGCCACGCGCTCGCCGGTCAGCTGCTCGCCGCGCTCGACGGCGCCGACACAGAAACCGGCGAGGTCGTAATCGCCCGCCGCATACATGCCGGGCATTTCGGCCGTCTCGCCGCCGATAAGCGCGCATCCGGCTTCTTTGCAGCCCTCGGCGATGCCCGCAATGACACGCTCGGCAACGCCATTCTCCAGCTTGCCGGTGGCGAAATAGTCGAGGAAGAAAAGCGGCTCTGCGCCCTGCACGATAAGGTCGTTCACGCACATGGCGACGAGGTCGATGCCAACCGTGTCGTGGCGGTCCGTATCGATGGCGAGCTTCAGCTTGGTGCCGACACCGTCGTTGCCTGCGACTAGCAGCGGGTCCTTGTAACCGGCTGCCTTGGGATCGAAGAACCCGCCGAAGCCGCCGATTTCGCCGTCCGTTCCGGGACGCATGGTGGCTTTCACGAGTGGTCCGATGGCTTTCACCAGCCGGTTGCCGGCGTCGATGGAAACCCCGGCCTGTTCGTAGGTGTAGGAAGGCGTGTCGCTGCTCATGCCAGCGCCTTTCGCGCATATCGCAGCGAATTTCCAGCATTCCCGCTTGGATTTCCCGAATGCTTTGGGCAAAAGGCGCGGCAGACACCCCATGGGCACGCAAATTTCTCAACCCGGCCGTAAACGACTGGCCCTCATCGCCACCGGCATCGCCCTTGCAGGCGGAGCGGGATGGCTGGCGCAGGCGCAGGTCGGCGGCGACCGCGGTATCGCGGCGGTGGCCGCATCGCGCGACATCCAGGTCTCCGATATCGAGGTCGACGTGAGCGCCGAAAGCGGCGTGAAGGCGCGCGAAGAGGCATGGCGCGAGGCGCAGGTGAAGGCGTGGGAGAAGCTCGACGGGCCGAAATTGCCCGAATCGCGTATCGCCGGACTGGTCTCGGCCATAGTCATCGAGCGAGAGCGGCTGGGGCCGAAACGCTATGTCGCCACGCTGGGCGTGATTTTCGACCGCCAGCGGGCCTCGGCCTATCTTGGCGAGGAAGGCCGCGCGGCGCGCAGCGCGCCGATGCTGGTGCTGCCCGTGACCGTCTCCGCGGGAACGCAGCTAATGTACGAGCAGCGCAACCCGTGGCAGCGCGCATGGGCGGAATTCCAGGCCGGCCAGAGCCGCGTGAACTACGTGCGCCCGCAAGGTTCGGGCGGCGAATCGCTGCTGCTGACCTATGGCCAGACCACCCGCCGCAGCCGCGTGTGGTGGAGCAATATCCTTGACGAATTCGGCGCGGCCGACGTGCTCGTGCCGATTGCGAACCTGCGCTACACCTACCCCGGCGGCCCCATCGAAGGCACTTTCACCGCGCGCCACGGGCCGGACAACGAGTTCCTCGACAGCTTCACCATGACCGCGGAAAGCCCCGAAGAGCTTCCCGCGATGCTCTCGCGGGCGGTGCGCCGCTTCGATGCGACTTTCCAGGTTGCGCTGGGCAGCGGCGTCATCAAGCCCGACCCCACGCTCAACATCAAGCAGGGCGACCTCAATCCGGCCATCCAGCGACTGGTCGACCTTGGCCGTGCGTTGCGTCGCCAAGACGAGGCGCAGGAAGCCGCGGCAGCCGAGCCTACCGAGGCCAGCGGCGGTGCCATCAGCTCCGCGCCCATCAACCGTCCGCCGCCCGAAGGTTCGGTTGCGCTCTACACGGTGCAGTTCGCCTCGCCCGATGCAGCGGCCTTCGGTGCCATTCTCGCCGATGTACGCGGCACGAACGGCGTACGCTCGACAGGCGTCCGCTCGACCGCGATTGGCGGGACTTCGGTGATGACCGTCAGCTATGCGGGCTCCATCGGCCAGCTTGCCGATGCGCTGCGCGCCAAGGGCTTCACCGTACAGCAGACCTCGACAGCGCTCGTTATCAGCCGCTAATCACCCTGGTCGAGCTGCCGATATGACGCAGATTGCGCTTCCTCTTGACCATGCCGGGCCGCAGGGACCCGCAAGTATCGTCATCGGCGATGCGAATATGCGCGTGGCCGAGGCGCTGGCGGCTACGCAGGACTGGCCCTACGGCTGCGCTATCCTTGCCGGGCCTCCACGCTCGGGCAAATCGCTGTTTGCGCGCTGGTTCGGCTCGCACACGGGCGGCGGTGCCATCGACGATGCCGATAGCAAGGACGAGACCGAGATTTTCCATGCGTGGAACCGCGCAAGAGAAGACGGCTACCCGCTATTGCTGACCGTCGGGGCCGAGGGCTGGGATATCGAGCTGCCCGATTTGCGCAGCCGTATGGGCGCCGCGCTCCAGCTCGAAATCGGCGCGCCGGACGATGACATGGCCGCGGAATTGATGCTCAGCCATGCCGCCCAGCGCGGCCTTGCGCTGGGCGAGGGGGCGCCCGCTTACCTCATCCCGCGCATGGAGCGCAGCCATGCCGCGATCGAACGGATTGTCGCCGAAATCGACCGGCTCAGCCTTGAACGGATGGCGCCTGCCACCATGTCCATCTGGCGCGACGCGCTCGAGGCGGTCCAAGGCCCCGAGCAGGCGCGCTTGCTTTGAACTGCGACAAGTGAGAGAATCGGGCCCATGCTGGAAGGACTGATAGCCTATCTGGACTCGATCAAGGCGCGCGACCCCGCGCCGCGCAGCCGCTGGGAAGTGCTGCTTTACCCGGGTGTCTGGGCGCTGGCCTATCACCGCATGGCGCACTGGCTGTTCGAGGCGGACCTCTTCTTCCTCGCCCGACTGGTCAATCACTGGAGCCGGATGGTGACCGGTATCGACATCCATCCGGGTGCGAAAATCGGGAAGAACTTCTTCATCGACCACGGATTCACCGTCATCGGCGAGACCGCGCAGATCGGCGACAATGTCACCATCTATCAGTGCGTGACGCTGGGCGGGACCAACCCGACCAACGGCGTGGGCGGCAAGCGTCATCCCACGATCGAGGATGAAGTCATCATCGGCTCGGGCGCGCAGGTCATCGGCCCCATCACCGTGGGCCGCCGCGCACGTATCGGCGCGAATGCGGTGGTGACCGACGAAGTGCCCGAAGGCGCGACCATGATTGGCCTCAAGGCACGCAGCACGCTGGTTCCGGCCGAAGAGTGGATGAAGGAATTCATGCCCTACGGCACGCCCTGCGACGACCCGTGCGAAAGCGCGCGCGAGGTCGGGCGCGACTGCGTCGAAAAGCTCGAGAGCGAATTGAAGGCGCTGCGCAGCGAACTCGATGAACTGCGCGCCGAACGTGAACCGCAGCAGCGCAGCGGTACCGCCGACTGATGGTCACGCAGGGCGGCGTCAATGTCGTAGCTTTCCCGGGCCGCAAGCCCAACCAGGTCGGGTTTTCCCGCGAGGAACTGACCAAGATACTCGATGTCTATGGCCGGATGGTCGCTGCCGGGCAGTGGCGCGACTATGCGATGGATTTCACCAAGGACACCGCCACCTTCGCCGCCTTCGTGCGTCATGCCGAACGCCCGCAGGCGCGGTTGGAGAAACGCCCGTCATTGCGCAGCAAGCAAGGCATGTGGACGCTGTTCGGCGAGCACGGGCAAGTCCTCAAGCGCGGGCATGAACTCGCCGGGGTCATGGCGCCCATCGAACGCCGCCTCCTGAAAGCGGTCGAGGACTGACACGAAAAAGGGGCCCGCCATGCTGGCGAGCCCCTTTCCCTCGGTGGTCCGATTGTCAGGCGGTGGCGGGAAGCCGTGCCTGGAAGTCGGTCGGGAGGCCTTTCACCACGCTGCGGCGAATGGGCGTCCACAGCGCGCTCAGCGTCAGCAGAGCCGAGCCGATGACCAGCGCGGTCAGCGCGAAATTCAGCTCAACCGCGCCGAATTCGCGGAAGAGGAAGGTCAGCGCAATTAGAACATAGGCCAGCGCCGAGACCAGCAGCGCGCGGCGGTCGACAGCCAGCGCCACGAGGCCGAACACGACATAGACCGCCAGCACACCGACGGCTGCCCCGACACCGATATTGTCGCCTTCGATAACGCCGATCAGGGCGAAAATCGGGTGGGCAATCATCGGCGCTGCGAGAAGGTGCAGCCAGAAGGCCACGTCGCTGCGGCGCGTTTCGCGGCGCGGGTCGCTCATGTCCCAGCGCATGGCGAAGGCGAAGATGACGAGACCAGCCACGAAGACGAGGCTGAGGATGATGGTCTCCATGTTCGGGTTCTTGGGACCGATGGCCGCCACGATGAGCGCGATGACCGTCCCGGCAATTGCCGCTGTTCCGGCTGCAATCGTGATGGGGACCATGAAGCGGCGCCAGTGCAGCCATGCCGCACCCGCGGTCAGCAGGCCGGAGAGCGCAATCAGCAGCACGCCGACCGTATCGGCAGGCGAATTCGCACCGTCGAAGGCTGCAACAATCAGGCCGATGAAGGTCATGAAAGTGCCGCCTACGAAGGCCAGCAGCAGGATGATACTCGGCAGCGCCATGCGTTTCTTGGCGGTGAAGAACTCGGCCAGCATCCATGCCGTGCCCGCGACCAGCGCAGCGCTGACGGGCGAGGGGCCGTTGTTGTTGCTCCAGAAGGCATCACCGATGGCCGCCATCGCCATCAGCAGGATAACCGCCCCGATGCTGACGAAGATGTCGTTGAAACCGGTGATGAGGCGGAAATGCTCCGCATCGGCGGGCACCGCGTCGCGCGAAGCGGCGACATGGGCGCGCAGGGCATTGGCGGCATCGGAGGTGATTGCCCCCGCCGCGACTGCCGAATTCAGGTCTTCCTGGCTATACATTGCCATTTCTCCCCATTGATGGATGGGTGAGGCATAGACCTAGTGTATTAATACGTCAATACGCCTCGCGAGGGCAAGGAAAAGCCCCGGCTCGGCAATGCGAACCGGGGCTTCCTGATATTGCTGCCGAAATCAGCCGCGTGCGGAGGAGGGGCCGGTGCCCGTGACCTTCTGCATCGCGGTGAGGATGGCGCCCGACTGTTCCGAACCCGACTGCGGAGCCTTGAGGTTCGAGAACTCGGAAATCTTGTCCCAGTTGGCGGCAAAACCTTCGACCGTCCGCTCGCCATCGGGCAGCCAGACGGCGTCGTTCATGACCGTCCATGCCGAGTGATAGCCGCCTGCGCCTGCGCCGACGATGGCATTGGTCGGCGCATCTTCGCTGACGAGGAAGAGCGCAGCGGGGACCACGTTGACTGGGTCGAACAGCTTGAAGGCTTCTTCGGGGAAGAGATCTTCGGTCATGCGCGTGCCGGCGACGGGCGACAGCGTGTTGACCTTGATGCCGTATTTCGCGCCTTCAAGCTGCAGCGTCTTGGTCAGGCCGGCAAGGCCGAGCTTGGCTGCGCCGTAGTTCGCCTGGCCGAAATTGCCGAAGAGGCCGGTCGAGGAAGCGGTCATCAGGATGCGGCCATAGGCCTGCTCGCGCATGGTTTCCCACACGGCCTTGCTGACATTGGCCGACCCGTTGAGGTGCACGTCGACGACGAATTCGAAGTCGTCCATCGTCATCTTGGCGAAGGTCTTGTCGCGCAGCACGCCAGCGTTGTTGATGACGATGTGCACGCCGCCGAACTTCTGCTTGGCGTCGGCGACCATCTTTTCCACCTGCTCGTATTCGGTGACGCTGCCGCCGTTCGACATGGCTTCGCCGCCCATCTTCTCGATTTCCTCGACGACCTCGAGGGCCATGTCGGAGTGGCCGGTGCCGTCGCGCGCACCGCCGAGGTCGTTGACGACGACCTTCGCGCCGCGGCGGGCGAGTTCGAGCGCATATTCGCGGCCCAGGCCCCCGCCTGCGCCGGTGACGATGGCTACCTTGTCCTTGAAGTCGATGGTCATGTGGGGGCTCCTGCTCTTGGTTGTTTGTCGTTTACGTAAAGGTCAATTGATGTCGCGGACTGCCACTTTCCCTTCGCACTTGCAACAGGGGGCGCGGCGAAGCGCGATGCCGTAGGGTCAGGATGCGCGCCTAGAGGCGAAGAAGGGCAGGGATAAGCCCTTCCAGCGAATCAATCGCTGCGTCGGCGCCAAGTTCCTCCGCCGTGCCGTCGCAATAGCCATAGCACGCCGAAACCACCGGAACGCCCGCCGCGCGTGCGGCCTTCATGTCGTAGCTGCTGTCGCCGACGAAGACCGTGCGGCCACCGCCGCCCATCTCGCGCGCCTTCAGGATGGGGTCGGGCGCGGGCTTGGCGATGTGCTTGCCGTCGGGTCCCTTGCCGAGGCTGTCGCCGCCGATAACGAAGGCGAAGCGTTGGGCAAGTCCCAGTTCGCTTAAGATGCCGCGCGCGAATTGCTCGAACTTGTTGGTCACCACGCCCACGGTCACGCCCAGCGCGGCCAGTTCGTCCAGCACCTCCACCGCGTGCGGGTAGGGCCTTGTGTGGACCGCGTAATTCTCGCCGTAATAGGTGAGCATCGCCTTGTAGAGCTTGCGGAACTCCTCATGGGCCAGCCCGCCTTGCGCATCGACGGCCTGCTTGAGCATGATTTTCGCCCCGCCGCCGATGAGGTCGGTCGCGCTTTCGATGGGGACCTTGGCAAAACCGCCCAGTGCCAGCGCGTGATTGACTGCCGTGCCCAGGTCCCGATGCGTTTCGAGCAGTGTGCCGTCGAGGTCGAAGGCGACGATATCGAAGGGAAAATCAGCCATTAGGCTCGAACTGCAGGATGGTTCTTCAAACTGCAAGCGATTGGTGGCATGGCCCCTTTCCATGAACAAAAGCAGAGATTTCGCCGTCGTCATCCTCGCAGCCGGCAAGGGCTCGCGCCTCAAGAGCGGGATGCACAAGGTGCTCCACAACATCGCCGGGCGCCCGATTATCGAGCATCTGATGGCGCAGGTCGCCATCGTCCAGCCCGCGAAGACCATCGTCATCGTGGGTGACGAGCGCCAGCAGGTCATCGACCAGGTTTCCGACCGTGCGACCTGCGTGGTGCAGGAACCGCAGCTCGGCACGGGCCATGCGGTGGCGCAGGCGAAGGAAGCGCTCGAGGGCTTCGACGGCGATGTCATCATGCTGCTGGGCGATGCGCCTTTTATCACCGCCGTGACCATGATCGAAATGCTCGAGCGTCTGCGCGCGGCCGACGAACCTGCCGTGGTGGTGCTCGGCTTCGAGCCAGACGATGCGCTCCAATATGGCCGGGTCATCACCCATGCCGACATGACCATCGAGAAAATGGTCGAATTCAAGGACGCCAACGAGGCCGAACGCGCCACACGCCTGTGCAACTCGGGCCTGATGGCGGCCAAAAGCGGCGACTTGTTCGACCTCCTCCAGCGCGTCGACAACAACAATGCGCAGGGCGAGTATTACCTGCCCGACATCGTCAACGTGGCGGTGGCCGACGGGCGCACCTGCGCTGCCGTGGTGGCGGAAAAGCCCGAGGAAGTGCTCGGCATCAATTCGCGCAAGGAACTCGCCGCGGCAGAGCGCCAGTGGCAGGAACTCCGCCGCGAGGAAGCGCTGGAGAACGGCGTCACGCTCAAGGCCCCCGATACGGTCTTCTTCAGCTACGACACCGAGCTCGCCACCGATGTGACCATCGAGCCCAATGTCGTCTTCGGCCCCGGCGTGAAGGTCGAACGCGGCGCGCGCATCCGCGCCTTCAGCCACCTCGAAGGGGCGCATGTCGGCGAGGATTGCGAAGTCGGCCCCTATGCGCGTCTGCGCCCCGGAGCGGTGATGGAAAAGACCAGCAAGGTCGGCAATTTCGTCGAGATGAAAAAGGCGGTGCTGGGAGAAGGCTCCAAGGCCAACCACCTGACCTATCTCGGCGATGCCACGGTCGGTGCGGGCGCGAATATCGGAGCAGGCACCATCACCTGCAATTACGACGGCTATTTCAAGCACCAGACCACAATTGGCGAGCGCGCCTTCATCGGCTCCAACAGCGCGCTTATTGCACCGGTCGAAATCGGCGCGGACGCGATTGTCGCTGCCGGCAGCGCTGTCAGCCGCGATGTCGCGGCAGGAGAATTGCGCATGGTCCGCGCCGAGCAGATGGTGAAGCCGGGTTGGGCCGACCGCTTCCATGACACGATGAAAAAGAAGAAGGCCGCGGAGAAGAAGGGCTGAGCGAAGAGGCGCCCACATGTTGGCTGTGCGCGCGCCCGCTGGGTCGGCGCGTGCAGCAGCATCACCCGGTGCCGAAATCCAAGAAGGGGCGCGAGACGGTCCCCGTCCATCCCATCTGCCACAAGACCGTGCACAAGATCTTCACCAATGCGGAACTTTCGCGGTTCGGGGATGACCGGCCGCGGCTCCTCGAAAACGAGGAACTGGCGAGATTCCTTCGCTGGATTGCGGACAAGCCGCCCGACTTCAACGCCCCGGTTCGCCGCAGCCGATAGCAAAAGAGCGGCCCGCGCGGACCGCCCTTTCGTGTTGCGAAGAGAACGCGCTTATTCGCTCTCGTTATCGTCCATCAGGCGCTGCATCAAATAGACCATCTGCAAGGCCTGCAGCTTGGCGCGCTGCTCGTTGTCGACACCGCCCGAGTGGCCGCCGGTCATGTCCTCGTAATACCAGTAATCCTGGCCGAGTTCCTTGAGCTTGGCAGCAGCTTTCCGGGCGTGCGCGGGGTGCGTGCGGTCGTCGGCGGTCGAGGCCCAGAGGAAGGGGGCGGGGTAGTCCACGCCCTCGACAATCTTCTGGTAGGGCGAATAGCCTTCGATCCACGCGCGCTGTTCGGGGATGCGCGGATCGCCATATTCGCCGATCCACGAAGCACCGCGGCCGATGAGGTGATAGCGCAGCATGTCGAACAGCGGGATGGCGACGATGGCCGCGTCGAAGGCCTCGGGAGCCTGCGTGAAGGCGGTGCCGACCAGAAGGCCGCCTTGCGAACCGCCTTGGATGCCGAGCCGTCCCGGATTGGTTATGCCGCGAGCGACCGCGTCCTTGCCGACTGCGATGAAGTCGTCCCAGGTGCGCTGCTTGTTCTCGCGAATGGCGCTCTGGTGCCAGCCGGGGCCGAATTCGCCGCCGCCGCGCAGGTTGGCGAGGATGAAGGCGCCGCCTTTCTCGAGCCACATCTTGCCGGTCAGCGAGCGGTAGCTCGGTAGCTGCGAGACCTGGAAGCCGCCATAGCCATAGAGCAGGGTCGGCGTGGTGCCGTCCATCTCCATGCCCTTGGGCTTTACGAGGAAGTAGGGGATTTTCGCGCCGTCGGGACTGGTCGCCTCGAACTGTTCGACTTCCATGCCGGTGCTGTCGAAATAGCTGGGCGAGGTCTTGAGGACCTCAGGGTCGCCGGTCCCGTCCGAATACCACAGCGTGCTGGGCGTGAGGAAATCGGTCGAGGTGAACATGATTTCGTCGGTTTCGGACGAGGTGGTCTGAACGCTGAGCGTCGCATTGTCGGGCAGCGCGACTTCACGCTGGACCCATGCGCCGTCTTCGAAATCGATTTTCACGACCTTGCCAACGACATTGTCGAGGATGGCCATATAGGCGCTGTTCGCGGTCGCACCGCCGCCGCGCTTGGTCTGGCGCTCGGCAGGAGCCCAGACGAGGGTCTTTTTCGCGCCATTGGGGTCGCGCTTGAACTCCTCGAGATCGACCGCAATCAGCGAGTCGGCGGGGAAGGTCTGTCCCTGCGTTTCCCAGTCGACATCGGTGGAGAAAGTCAGGTGGCCATCGACGATGCCGCCGATGCTGGCCTTCTTCGGCATGTCGAGTTCGAGCCACTCGCCATCGTGCCAGACGTAGTTGATGCTCTCGTGGAAGCTGATGGCGCGGAAGGCTGTGCGGCCATGGACCACGCCCTTGTTGTCGCGGATGAGGCCTGCGCCCGCCCAGACATCGCTCGCCTGACCACGGAACAGCTCGGTCGCTTCGGAAAGCGGCGTGCCGCGCTTCCAGACGCGCGTAGTGAAGGGGTATTCGCTTTCGGTGATGGTGCCGCCACCGAAGTCGCGGCTGACCAGCAGCGTGTCTTCATCGAGCCACTGGACGCCGCCCTGGCTCTTTTCTTCGATGACGAAGCCGCCTTCCACGAACTGCTTCGTGGTCATGTCGAATTCGCGCAGGATGGTGGCATCCTCGCCCCCGTCCGAGAGCGCAATCATGCACAGGCGCTGGTCGGGCGGGAGGCAGGAACTGCCCTTGTAGACCCATTCCTTGCCCTCCGCAGCGGCGAGCGCGTCGACGTCGAGGATGGTTTCCCAAACCGGATTGTCGGTCTTGTAGCTGTCGAGCGTGGTACGGCGCAGGATGCCCTTGGGGTTCTGCTTGTCCTGCCAGAAATTGTAGAGACCGTCCTTGCGGATGGAGACATAGGGCACGCGGTCCTCGGCATCGAGGATGGCGAGCGCCTCGGCGGTCAGCTCGTCGAAGCGCGGATCCTGCGCCATATGCGCCATGGTGCGGTTGTTCTCAGCCCGCACCCAGTCGAGCGCTTCGTCGCTGCGCGCTTCCTCCAGCCAGATGTAGGGGTCTTCCTCAGGGCCGGGAATGCCGTCCTGTGCAGTTGCCATAGTCGTCATGCCCAATGCCAGAGCAGCGCCGAGCGCCGCAGTCGATACCAATTTCATGAGATAGCGTCCCTCTTCCCAAAACTGATGCAGTGTTGCGGGAGGGCAAGAGAAGGGCAAGGGCGTTCGACCATCTTATCAAGCAGTTGGTCGAACGAAAAAGGGCGACCCGTTGGGGCCGCCCTTGTTCAATCGGTTGTGCGAGGCGTTCAGCCTTCGACGTGTTCCGCAAGGACCGTCAAACCATTCTCGCCGACTTCGGCAAAGCCGCCGCGGACTTCGATGGTTTCCGGAGCGCCGCCTTCGGTCTTGTAGACCTGGACTTCGCCGTCGCGGATGGTCGACATGAAGGGCGCATGGCCCTCCAGCACGCCGAATTCGCCTTCCGCACCGGGGACGACCACCATGTGGACGTCTTCGGAACGGACCAGCTTGGCCGGCGTGACGAGTTCGAAGTGGAGGGCCATTGTCTTAGGCGTCCTCGGCCAGCTTCTTGGCCTTTTCGACGACCTGGTCGATGCCGCCAACCATGTAGAAGGCAGCTTCCGGCAGGTGGTCGTATTCGCCGTCGACGACAGCCTTGAACGACTTCACGGTGTCTTCGAGCTGGACGAACTGGCCCGGGATGTTGGTGAAGACCTCGGCCACGTGGAACGGCTGGCTGAGGAACTTCTGGATCTTGCGGGCGCGCGCCACGGTGAGCTTATCTTCTTCCGAAAGCTCGTCCATGCCGAGAATGGCGATGATGTCCTGCAGGCTCTTGTACTTCTGCAGGGTTTCCTGGACGCGGCGGGCGGTGTTGTAGTGCTCTTCACCGACAACGCGCGGTTCGAGAACGCGGCTGGTGGAGTCGAGCGGGTCGACGGCCGGGTAGATGCCCAGTTCCGAAATCGCGCGGTTCAGCGTGGTCGTTGCGTCCAAGTGGGCGAACGAGGTTGCCGGAGCCGGGTCGGTAAGGTCGTCGGCGGGAACGTAAATGGCCTGGACCGAGGTAATCGAACCCTTGGTGGTCGAGGTGATGCGTTCCTGCAGGTTACCCATGTCGGTCGACAGGGTCGGCTGGTAGCCCACGGCCGAAGGAATACGGCCGAGCAGAGCCGACACTTCCGAACCCGCCTGGGTGAAGCGGAAGATGTTGTCGACGAAGAACAGAACGTCCTGGCCTTCGACGTCGCGGAAGTATTCCGCCATGGTCAGGCCCGAGAGAGCGACGCGTGCACGTGCGCCCGGAGGCTCGTTCATCTGACCGAAGACGAGGGCAACCTTCGAACCTTCGGAGATGGCTTCGCCATTCTCGTTCTTGGCGATAACGCCTGCGTCGAGGAATTCGTGGTAAAGGTCGTTACCTTCACGGGTACGCTCACCCACACCGGCGAAGACGGACACGCCGCCGTGGCCCTTCGCGATGTTGTTGATGAGTTCCTGGATGAGCACGGTCTTGCCCACTCCGGCGCCGCCGAACAGGCCGATCTTGCCGCCCTTTGCGTAAGGCGCGAGGAGGTCGATGACCTTGATGCCGGTGACGAGGATGGCCGCTTCGGTCGACTGGTCGACGAAGAGCGGGGCTTCCGCGTGAATCGGGCTGGTGCTTTCGGCACCGATGGGGCCGCGTTCGTCGATCGGCGCGCCGACGACGTTCATGATGCGGCCAAGCGTCTTCGGACCCACGGGGACCGAGATCTGCGCGCCGGTGTTCACGACTTCCTGGCCGCGGACGAGACCGTCGGTGCCGTCCATTGCGATGGTGCGGACGGTGCTTTCACCGAGGTGCTGCGCGACTTCGAGGACCAGCGTGGTGTCGCCGTTCTTCGTTTCGAGCGCGGTGAGGATCGGGGGCAGTTCGCCTTCGAAGGCAACGTCGACGACGGCGCCGATGACCTGGGCGATGGTGCCGTTGGGGCTCTGGTTAAGCTTGGGTGCGGTGGCCATGATGAGGGTTCCTACTGGCTCAGGATTCTACGTGGTGGGCGCCGTGTTCGGCACAAAGGGCGTCTGCGTTGTCGAGCATCCACCCGTCGCTTGCTTCGTTGGCGACGAGCTTGGCTTTGTGGCGCAGGTATTCGTCTTCGCCGAGGCCGAATTCGCAAGTGACGCTGTTGGCGCCCATTGCACGGCGGCACACGGCGTTGTTGACCGGTTCGGCGCCTTCGCAGGTTTCGGCGAAGGTCGTCTTGAACAGTGCCTGGTCGGGAGCGGGTAGGGTGCTCACCGGCTCGGGCGTCGCGACCTCGGTCGGGGCCGGCTCGGGTGCGGGCTCTTCACCGCAGGCGGCGAGGAGGGCAACCGGGAGGAGGAGGGCGAAATTCTTCACGTTTGGTCGTCCTTTAGAGAGCTTCCGCACCGGCGATGATTTCGATCAGCTCGGTGGTGATGGCGGCCTGGCGGCTGCGGTTGTACTGGATCGTCAGCTTGTTGATGAGGTCGCCCGCATTGCGCGTGGCGTTGTCCATCGCGGTCATCGAAGCGCCCTGTTCGGAAGCCTCGCGTTCCAGCAGCGAACCGAAGACCTGGGTCTTCACGTAACGCGGCAGCAGGTCTTCGAGAATTTCCTCTTCGCCCGGCTCGTATTCCACGACTGCGTCACCGCCGGTTGCATCGCCTTCGGGGGCGGGCACGGGGATGAGCTGGTCGACAGTCGGGTCCTGCGCGAGGGCCGACTTGAACACGGGGTAGACGAGGTGGGCGACATCGAACTCGCCCTTCTCGAAACGCTCGATCAGGTCGTCGGCAATCTGCTCTGCCTCTTCGAAGCCCGGGTTGCGGACTTCCGAGGTGTCGAAGTGCTTTTCGATGCGGTCGGCATAGTCGCGCTTGATGGGCGCACGGCCCTTCTTGCCGACGAGGTAGAAGGACACGTCCTTGCCCTCGGCGATAAGCGACTTCGCCTTGGCCTTGGCAGCCTTGACGATATTGGCGTTGAGACCGCCGCACAGGCCCTTGTCGGTATTCACGACCACCAGCAGGTGGCGCTTGTCCGATCCGGTGCCCGCAAGCAGCTTCGGCGCGCTGTCGCCGCTCACCTTGCTGGCGAGGCTGGCCATCACGCCCGACAGCCGTTCGGCATAGGGGCGTGCGGCTTCGGCGGCAGCCTGCGCACGGCGCAGCTTGGCCGCAGCGACCATCTGCTTGGCCTTGGTGATCTTCTGGGTCGACTTGACCGAGTTGATCCGGCCCTTGAGTTCTTTAAGCGAGGCCATGACGGCTCCCTGTTAGGCTCGTAGGACTTAGGCGAACTGCTTGGCGAAGGTCTTCAGCGCGTCGACGACCTTGTTCTTGGTGTCGTCTTCGAACTTGCCGCTGGTGCGGATCTCTTCGAGCACGCCGGCATGTTCCGAGCGCATGTAGCTCAGCATCTGCTCTTCGTAGTCGTTCACACGGTCCACGGCGATATCGTCGAGGTAACCGTTGGTGCCGGCGAAGATCGAAACGGTCTGCTCTTCAAACGGCATCGGCGAGAACTGCGGCTGCTTGAGCAGCTCGGTCAGGCGTGCACCGCGGTTGAGCAGCTTCTGCGTCGCGGCGTCGAGGTCCGAGCCGAACTGCGCGAAGGCAGCCATTTCGCGGTACTGGGCGAGGTCGAGCTTCATCGAGCCCGAGACCTTCTTCATCGCCTTGGTCTGGGCGGCACCGCCCACACGGCTAACCGAAAGACCGACGTTAATAGCCGGACGGATACCCTGGTAGAACAGGTCGGTTTCGAGGAAGATCTGGCCGTCGGTGATCGAGATCACGTTGGTCGGGATGTAGGCCGACACGTCGCCTGCCTGCGTTTCGATGATCGGCAGTGCGGTCAGCGAACCGCCGCCATTGTCGCCGTTCATCTTCGCAGCGCGCTCGAGGAGGCGGCTGTGGAGATAGAAAACGTCACCCGGGTACGCTTCGCGGCCCGGAGGACGACGGAGCAGCAGCGACATCTGACGATAGGCAACGGCCTGCTTCGAAAGGTCGTCGTACACGATTACGGCGTGCATGCCGTTGTCGCGGAAGAATTCGCCCATCGCGCAGCCGGTGTAGGGTGCGAGATACTGCAGCGGAGCGGGCTCCGAAGCGGTTGCGGCGACGACGATGGAGTATTCCATGGCGCCGTTTTCTTCGAGCTGCTTCACGATCTGCGCAACGGTCGAACGCTTCTGGCCGACAGCGACGTAGACGCAGTAGAGCTTCTTGAACTCGTCGTCGCCTGCGTTGAGTTCCTTCTGGTTGATGAAGGTGTCGATCGCGACAGCCGACTTACCGGTCTGGCGGTCACCGATGATCAGTTCGCGCTGGCCGCGGCCGACGGGAACGAGAGCGTCGATGGCCTTGAGGCCCGACTGCACGGGTTCGGAAACCGATTCACGCGGGATGATGCCCGGCGCCTTCACTTCGACGCGGCGACGCTCGGTCGATTCGATCGGGCCCTTGCCGTCGATCGGGTTGCCGAGAGCGTCGACGACGCGGCCGAGGAGGCCCTTGCCGACGGGAACGTCCACGATGGTGCCGGTACGCTTGACCGTGTCGCCTTCGGCGATGTCGGTGTCGGAGCCGAAGATAACGGCACCCACGTTGTCGGCTTCGAGGTTGAGGGCCATGCCCTGCGTGCCGTTGGAGAATTCGATCATCTCGCCGGCCTGGACCTTGTCGAGACCGTGGATGCGGGCGATGCCGTCACCAACCGAGAGAACGGAACCGACTTCGCTGACTTCGGCTTCGCTACCGAAATTGGCGATCTGGTCCTTGATGACCTTGGAGATTTCTGCGGCGCGGATATCCATGAGTGTTTTCCTTTAAGCCTTCATGGCCTGGGAGAGCGAATTGAGACGGGTGCGGATCGAGCCATCAATGCGCTTCGATCCGATGGTGACGACGAGGCCGCCGAGCAAATCGGGGTCGACCTTCGTGGAAAGTTTGACAGTGCGGCCTTCGCGGGCCGTCAGCTTGGCCTTGAGGTCGGCGAGCTGCGCGTCGGTCAGCGCGTGGGCGCTGGTGACTTCGGCTGCAACTTCACCGCGCTGGGCAGCGGCAATCGCGCGGAAAGCGCGGATGATGCCGGACAGCTGGCCGAGGCGGCGGTTCTGCGCCAGCGTGCCGAGGAAGTTCTGCGTCAGTTCCGACAGGCCCATGATGGCCGAAACGCCCCACAGGGCCTTTTCGGCCTGGCTGCGGGTCACGCGCGGGTTGGTGGTGAGCATCTTGAGCTCGGGCGATTCGGCCAGACCAGCTTCGAGCTTGTCCATGTCCGATTCGACCGCGGTCACGGTCCCTGCCTCGCTGGCAAGATCGAACAGGGCCGAAGCGTAACGTCCAGCAAGGCTAGCCTTGATACCGGCGGAAATTTCCACGCGTCTCTCGTCCTCTAGGGTCGGAAAAGGGTTCTATACGGCCATGCCGTTGGCGAGCGAAAATGAGTCGCTCCGGCAAGGTTGGCGCGCGCCTAGCAAAGGGGGTGCGGCAAGGCAACCCGAGTCAGTCAGACAATCATTGGACTCTTGGGTTTTGAGGCGTAACCTTGCGTCCGGAGGAGAGAGCCCATGCAGACCGAACCACTTTCACCGCATTGCGGGGTCGAGGTGAAGGGTGTCACGCTGGCCGAAGCGCAGGGCGATGAACTCGGTGCCATTCGCGACCTTATATATAGGCACGGCGTGGCGGTCTTCCGTGACCAGACTTTCAGCCCGGAAGAGCACATTGCTTTCGCGCGGCGCTGGGGCGGGATCGACATCAACAATTATTTCCCGCTGACCGACGAGCATCCCGAGATTGCCGTCGTGCGCAAGACCGAGGACCAGACCACCAATATCGGCGGCGGGTGGCACACCGACCATTCCTATGACCAGATACCGGCGATGGGCTCCATCCTCGTCGCGAGAACCTTGCCGCCGTCGGGCGGCGACACGCTGTGGGCGCATATGGGCGCGGCCTATGAGAGCCTGCCCGAGGAAATGAAGCGGCGGCTCGAAGGGATGGAAGCCTTCCATACCGCCGACCATATCTATTCGCCCGAAGGCGCCTATGCGAAGACCGACCAGGGCTCAGCGTTGCGCGGACAGGAATTGAAGACCGGTGCAACCCACCCGGTCGTCATCCGCCATCCGCAGACGGGGCAGAAACTGCTCTACGTCAATCCGGGCTTCACCATCCACTTCGCCGGCATGACGCGCCAGGAAAGCATGCCCTTGCTGATGGAACTCTTCACCCACGCCATGAATCCGGAATTCCAGTGCCGCGTCGAGTGGGCTCCCGGTACGGTCGCCATCTGGGACAACCGCACCACCTGGCACTACGCGATGAACGACTATCAGGGTTACGCCCGCGAAATGCACCGGATCACGCTGACGGGCGAGGCGCTGGCGGCGTGAGCTAGCCCAAGGTCAGGTAGCAGGCTCGCACTGGTAGACCAGCCGCTCGTTCGGGTCCTTCGGAAGCTGGCTCAAAACTTCGCCCTGCAAATCGCCCAGCTTGCTGGCCGCACCATCTGCACCGCAGGTGGGAGCAGAGTATTCGCTGCGGGCCGAACGGGCTTCGTTCATCGCGCTGCGCGAAAGCAGGTAGCGCTCGGAACGGAAGATGCGGCGGTCGGGGTCGAAGCTGTTGACCGAAACGGCGTCTTCCGAGTTCGGCACGAACACGCGCGACCAGATGCCCGAGGCATAGCCATATTGTGTGCGCTCGTTGACGCAGCCCTCGGCGGTCCATTCGAATTCGATGTCGGGCGCTTCGGCGCTGGTGATGCGGCTGCGCTCGGGCAGGAGGCGGCAGGTGAGCTTTGCATCGCCTTGTGTCCCTGTCGTCGGCGAGTTCCCGGTTTCTGTGCCGCCATCGCCTTGCATCGCCCCTGCCACTCGGCGGTCGATTTCGTCGAGGCCGGGGCGAGTGAGGAAAGAGAGAAGCGCCACCACCACTAGGAAGCCGGCAAAACCGAAAGCGATGTTGATTTTGCGGCGACGCAATTCTGCATCCTCGGCCTCGGCATCGAAGCGTTCATGACGGCTCCAAGCCCAAAGACCGATGGCGAAAGCGGCCAGCAAAAGCACGAAGGCGAGTGCCATCCGGTCCTCGCGATCCTGCGAAACGCCGAGCTGCGCCTCGAGCAGCGCCCGTTCGCGCTTGGCGCGGGTTTCCTCGGCACGCTGGGCGAGGTCGCGCAGTGCCTCCATCTGTTCGCGCTCTAGCCGTTCGCGCTCTGCATCGTCGAGCTCGGCGAGGCTGCGGCACTCATTGCCGTTGATTTTCGGCTCGACATCATTGGCGCGCAGGAAAGGGACCAGTTCGCGGTTCGAGACGGCGAAGAAGAATTCCGCATCGCCGCCTTCATTGTCCGCCCCAAAGCTGTTCACGCCGACCACGCGGCCGCAACTGTCGACCAGCGGGCCGCCCGAATTGCCGCGCGCGATGGGCGCGGTGTGGAGCACGGTGTCGAAGCTCCGGCTGGGACGCTCGCCCGAAACGAAGCCGGGGCTGGTAACGGGCGACATCGACTGGAAGATGTCGGACAGGTCGAGGCCCTGAGCGCGGTCGACATTCATCGGATAGCCGACGCTGACCACCCGCGCGTCCTTGGCAATCGCCCGTCCGGCAAGCGCGAGCGGCGGGAGGCGGAGGCTGCCGGTGAGACGGACCAGCGCAAGGTCGATGCGCGAATTGACTGCCACCAGCTGGCCATAGACGGCATCGCCGCCGCCGCTGGGCACGATGCCGATGCGCAAGTCCGGGTCGCCCATCGCGTCGCGTACGACATGGGCATTGGTGACGATGAGGTCCTGCGTGACGGCGAAGCCGGTGCCGTGGCTGACGGGAAAAATCTCGTCGTCGTCATTGCCGATGATGACCACGCGCACCACGCCGCGCGCCGCTGCGTCGATATCGGCAGGGTCGGCCTGCGCAACCGCAGGGGCCAGGAACGCGAGGAGCGCTGCGAAAATCGAGAATATACGTCCCATCCGCGCCCCCCTTAGCGGCTGCCCGACATTGACCGCAAGCTTCGGGATGCGGGCAAATGTGGCTTTTGCAATGACGCTGCTAGGCGATAGAGGTTGAAAGACGATGACTACCAAGCCGCAACTCACCGACGATGACCGCTGGCGCATCGCGCTGGCGAAGGACCGCCGCTTCGATGGGGTCTTCGTGACGGGTGTGCATTCAACCGGTATTTATTGCCGCCCCTCGTGCCCGGCGCGCGCGCCCAAGCGCGAAAATGTGCAGTTCTATGCGACATGCGAGGCGGCCGAGGAAGCAGGCCTGCGCGCCTGCAAGCGCTGCGCGCCCGACCAGCAGAGCCGCGAGGAAGGTGCCGTCATGGCGGCGCTCAAGCTCTTGCGCGAGGCGGAGGAGACGGTTTCGCTCGAAAGGCTCGGGCAGCTCACCGATTACTCGCCCACACATTTCCAGCGCATCTTCACGCGCGCCGTGGGCCTTTCTCCCGCCGCCTACCAGCGCGCCTTGCGCCGCGAACGGGCAGAGCAGGCGCTGGGCGAGGGTGGCAGCGTGACCGATGCAATCTACGAGGCAGGCTATGGCGCACCCTCGCGCTTTTACGAGGACAGGAGAGGCAGCGGGATGAGTGCGGGCGACTGGAAGGATGGCGGAAAGGGCCGGACGGTGCACTGGGCCGTGGTCGAGACCACGCTGGGCGACATGCTGGTCGCGGCGACGGACAAGGGCGTGTGCTGCCTCTCCTTCAACGAGGGAGAGGAAGAATTGCGCGCCCGTTTCCCCAAGGCCGAACTGGTCGAAGCTGGCGAGGACTTCCGCGAGTTGTTCGCGCGGGTCACCGCTGCCGTCGAGAACCCCGCCAATGCCACCAGCGCGGACATCCCGCTCGACGTGAAGGGCACGGCCTTCCAGCAACGTTGCTGGGACGCCCTGCGCCAGATCCCGGCGGGCGAGACGCGCAGCTATGGCGAACAGGCCGCCATGCTCGGCAATCCCACGGCCAGCCGCGCGGTCGGCGGAGCGAACGGCGCGAACAACATCGCGGTCCTCATCCCCTGCCACCGCGTGATCGCCGCAGACGGCGGGCTTGGCGGCTATGCCTACGGGACCGAGATCAAGGCAGAATTGCTCCGGCGCGAGCAGGACGACTGACCGCGAAACTATCGAAGGTGTGAGAAGGAGCCTAAGACTTAGGTCAAAACTCTGTTCAAAATTCCAAAGGCTATAAAATCTGCTTTCGCGCCGAATAATGTTCTTAAATCCACAATCACGAAACGCTCGTCGGATTGACTCCTCTTTCCAATACCTGTCTCGAAAAGTCAGGGCGGAAAACAAGGGGGTTATATGAATAGTAATGTGGAAATCGAAATCGACGACTGGCCGGAAGAACCGACGCGGATGGATCGGTTTCGCGACTGGTTGAGTCGAACGGAAAAGGTTTACCTCGAGGTGCTGCGGGGCGCGGCGCTCATCGTCGCAACGGTTATTCTGGCTTGGATAGTCTGGCTGCTTGTCTCTTCTGCCTACAGGATTTCGCAAGACGCGTCGGCAGTTGAAGTCGAGCCGGTAGAGATAACAGCGGCTGAGGTTGTCGACATCGACCTTGGTGAACTCGAAGCGCCTGTGGTGGAAGGTGATGCGCTCAAGCCCAACGTAACTGCGTTCGATAATTTCGCTGAGCAGTATCATCAACTCTTCCGAGAGAAGTTCGAGGCGTTCGCGCACAAGGATGACGATAAACTGTCTAAGGACGAGTTTGTCGAACTTTACCTGGCGGGCATGAGCGGCTCAATGGAAGACGAGATGGAGGTTGGGTTCGGACCCTCTCTCGATGAAGCGGATTACGACGGGCTTCTTGCTATGATGCGCGAAGTATCAACCCTTCCGGCAAGCATTGAGCGGCTCGAGAAATATCGCGATTCGCCGAAGGTTCGCAGGGAGGAAAAGGTACGAAAGACCCGGCGGGAGCGGTACTGCTCCTATTACAGCAGCTACTTCGATGAGTGCTATTCGTATGACTATCGTTCTGTCCCGTACACAGACACGATTGTACGCATGGAGCCGCCCAAGGGTGTCCTGACTTACCAGCAGCTTTTCGCCGCGTATCAGGACAATTACCTCGGTACACTGAGCGCGCGGCGCCAAGAGAACTCGTCGGACGCGATGGCCGAACGCGAGCGTCGAATGGCAGCTAATGCCGAAGGATGGTCCGGTCTAGGAAATGCAGTCTGGTTTGCCGGACTATTTCTCGCGTTGATGTTCTTCTTTCTGCTGATCGCGATCGAACGGCACCAGCGCCGGATTGCCAACCTTTAAGCAGGACAATTAGCGGCGCCTCGGGATGCTATTCCCGGGGCGCTCGCGCCCACCCGCTTGCGGCTGGCTCCAGCGTATCCAAAAACGCCTCGGCGCTCTCCAGATATTCCGCCTGCTTCTCCTCGCCCATCCGGTCCCAGGTCGAGTAGATTCGCCCGATGCGGTGGTTCTTTTCCAGCCGCTCGCGGTGGCGGTGCATGAAGTGCCAGTAGAGCGGGTTGAACGGGCAGGCGCCTTCGCCGGTTTTCTTGGAAGGCGAGTATTTGCAGCCGGAGCAGTAATCGCTCATCTTGTTGATGTAGTTTCCGCTGGCCGCATAGGGTTTCGAGGCTAGCTTGCCGCCGTCGGCGTAGAGGATCATTGCGGCCACATTGGGCAGTTCGACCCACTCATAGGCATCGGCGTAGACGACGAGGTACCAGTCCTGCACCTCGCGCGGGTTCACGCCAGCCAGCAGCACGAAATTGCCGAGCACCATCAGCCGCTGGATGTGGTGGGCATGGGCGTTGTCGCGAGTCGAGCGGATGCAGTCGGCGAGGCAGGCCATGTCGGTCTCGCCGGTCCAGTAGAATTCGGGCAGGCCACGCTGGGCATTGAGCGCATTGGCCTTCTGGAGGTACGGCATCTGGTGCCAGTAGAACCCGCGCACATATTCGCGCCAGCCGATGATTTGCCGGATGAAGCCTTCGACCGAATTGAGGGGCGCCTTGCCGTCCTTATAAGCCTTCTCCGCGCGCTGGCAGAGTTCGAGTGGGTCGAGCAGGCCGAGGTTGATGCTGGTCGAGAGCATCGAGTGGAAGAGGTCGTCCTCGCCTGCAACCATGGCGTCCTGATAGGGGCCGAAGCACTCAATGCGCTCGGCGAAGAAGGCGTCGGCTGCTTCCTCGGCTTCGTCTCGGGTAACGGGCCAGCGGAAGGTTTCGAGAGACCCGAAATGGTCGCCGAAACGCCTCTCGACCAAGTCGATACATTCCTGCGTTACGTCATCCGGCTCGAACTTGGGCCGCTCGGGGGCGGAAAGGCCATCCTTGGGCGGCTTGCGGTTTTCGCTGTCGTAATTCCACTCGCCGCCTTCGGGCTTGTTGCCGTCCATCAATAGATCGGTCTTGCGGCGCATCTCGCGGTAGAAATATTCCATGCGAAGCGTGTCGCGGTCTTCGGCCCACTCGTCGAATTCGGCCTGGGTGCAGATGAAACGGTCGTCGCGCAGGATTTCGATCTCGCAGGCGAACTTGTCCGCCCACTGGTCCATGTCCTGCCGCACGCGCCATTCGCCCGCCTCGACCACGCTGACCAGCCGCGGTAAATGCTCCTCGATGGCCCGCGCGACTTCGCCCGTAAAACTGCCCGCATTGTCCTCGTCATCAAGCCTGACGTAGTCGACTGTCCAGCCCGCATCGCGCAGTTCCTCGGCGAAATGCCGCATGGCCGAGAAGATGAGGACGATCTTCTGCTTGTGGTGTTTCACGTAAGTCGCCTCGTCCCAGACCTCCATCATCAGGATGACGGTGTCGTCCTTGGTCCGCCCGCGCAGGCTGGCGAGATTGCGGGTCAGCTGGTCGCCGAGGATGGGTACGAGGACGGGAGAATCGGTGGGGCCGGACATTGCTTGTGACAATGCCCGGCCCCGCCAAATGTGCCTTGGATGTGAGCGAAGAGCTTAGTCTTCGTCCTCGTCTTCCTCGCCGCAGCCGGCGAACTCGTCTTCATCCTCGTCCTCGTCCTTGTCCTCGTCGGCACGGGGATGTTCGGGCATGAGGCGTTCGAGCAGCGGAGCCTTCTCGCCTTCCTCGGCCTGCTCCAGCTCGGACGATAAGCAGCGGGCGAACTTCGAACCGCTTGCCTGCTGGATCAGCGGGCTGAGCAGCGCGCTGGTGATGTCGACACGGTCCTGCTTCAGGAACATATGCGCCAGCGCAACGCGAACACCCGGGTCGAAGGGGGCATATTCATAGGCGCTTTCAAGAGCTGCTTCCGCGCCCGAATCCACCTCGTCACCGGCCAGCAGGAAGGTCAGGTAATAGTGGTAGAGCGGGATCGGATGATCGGGCTCGAGCTGGTTCGCGGCGACGAACAGCTTGCGCGCTTCGACCATTTTCTCCGGATTGTCGTAAGCCTGCATGAAAGCAACGTTGCCCTGCTGGATCAGTGCATCGCTCGACTTGGGGTCGAGGGCCTGCACCTTCTTCGCCAGCGCGTCCGCCTCGTCGTAATTCTTGTTGTCGAATTCGACTTCGGCAGCCGCCATCAGTACCGGGATGCTGTCGGGATATTGCGCGACAAGCTTGCGAGCTTTCGGAAGCTGGCGGGCAGCTTCCTTCTCGTCGACACCGACCTTGGATTCGATCATCAGGTCGATCACCGCTTCCTCGTCCTCGCCGAGGCGGCGGATGTCCACCTTGGGCGGTTCGGTGTTGATGTAGCGGCCGCGCATGATGAGCGCTGCGCTGCGGCGGTATTCGTTCAGCTCCTTCTCGAGCTGGTCGAGGTCGCCGAAAGCCTGCTTGGCGGCTTCGAGGCGGTCGGTGCCGGTGGCGAGCAGGCGGACATATTCTGTAATCTGCGGGCGACGCTCGGGAGTGAAGTTAAGGTAGCTCGAAAGCAGCCAGCCGTGACCATAGGTCCGCGCGACATTGTAGCCGCCATTGCTGCGCGTCGGGGCCATCATCGCTTCGACATCGATATCGAGCGCCATGATGCCGATGCTGCGCCAGGTCGGCACGTCGCCGACGACGAATTCGTCACCATCGGCTTCGACGGTCGAGAAGATTTCAGCGAAGCCTTCGCGATACCACGCCGGGTAGGGCGCGTTACGGTGCTGGAACATGAAGTAATGTACGTATTCGTGGTAGAGCACGGCCTTCGGTTCGAGGCCCAGTCCTTCGCGGCGGCGGAAGTTGCTGCGCGCACGGCGCTTGTTGGCCTCGCGCGGCACGAAGGCATAGCTGCCCGATGCGCGCGGAATGAAGAAGCCGCCGATGCCGCTTCCCGGTTCACCGGCGAGCGTGGCCATGTCCTTGGTCTCGCCGTAGCGGAACACGGTGACCTTGGCCGAATCGGGCAGGTATTTGTCGTCATTGCCGACACCGCTGACGATGCGCAGCACTTCGTCGAGACGTTCGAGGTCGCGGGCGAAATCCTCGGTCTCTTCCTGGCCGTCTTCCGAATAGATGACGAAGTGTTCGGTTTCGGCAACGTACCAGTCGGCCGCCATTGCAGGCGAAGCGACGAGCGCCGCAGCCGCGGCAAGTAATCCTGAAATTTTGAACATGGTGCAGACCCCAATTGTCACGAAGTGGCCACTTGGCGGCCACATTCCGAATCCCCTATGAACCGACGATACAAAAACCGACGGTGGAATCAAACAAAGCTGTAGGGGTCGACGTCGATTGCGACGCGCACGCCGGGTGGATGGTCGATCCTCCCGAGCCAGCGGCGGATGACATCTTGCAATTGGACGCTACGGCGCGCGTTCATCAGCAGGCGGTAGCGGTAGCGACCGCGCAGCTGCGCCATGGGCGCGGGCGCGGGGCCGAGTATCATGCAATCGGCGACATCGGGGCGGGTATCGCCGATGCGGCGGGCGGCTTCGCGGGCCTCGGCCTCGTCCTCGGATGAGACGATAATCGAGGCCCAGCGGCCGAAGGGCGGGGCGCCCGCGTCGCGGCGCATTTCGGTTTCGGCGCTGTAAAAGGCGTCGCGGTCTCCGGCGGCGAGCGCGGCGATGACGCTGGCTTCGGGGTGGCGGGTCTGGATGAGGACCTCGCCCGGCTTCGCACCGCGTCCCGCACGGCCCGCCACCTGTGCGACTTGCTGGTAGGTGCGCTCGCCTGCGCGCAAGTCGCCGCCTTCGAGACCGAGGTCGGCATCGACCACGCCGACCAGCGTCAGTTCGGGAAAGTGGAAACCCTTGGTGACAAGTTGCGTCCCGACGATGACGTCGATTTCGCCCGCATCGACGGCTGCAATGAACTCCGCCGCGCGGCCGGGCGAGTTGAGCGTGTCGGAAGTCGCCACGAAGACACGAGCATCGGGGAGCCGCTCGGCCACCTCGTCAGCGATACGCTCGACGCCCGGACCGCAGGCGACGAGGCAATCTGGCTCGCCGCATTCCTTGCACTGGGCGGGGCTGGGGGCCTCGTGCCCGCAATGGTGGCATGCGAGGCGGCGGGTGAAGCGGTGCTCGACCAGCCAAGCGCTGCAGTTGGGGCATTGGTAGCGGAAGCCGCAGTTCCGGCAGAGCGTCAACGGGGCATAGCCGCGGCGGTTGAGAAACAGCAGCGATTGCTCGCCGCGCTCCAATCGCTCGGCAATCCCGTCGACCAGCCTTTGCGCGAGCCACATGCCGTGCGGCGGCTTCTCTTGCGTGAGGTCAATAGTGTCGATGGTAGGCAATTGCGCGCCGCCGAAGCGGCTGGGTAGGTCGACCTTCTCGTAAATCCCGCTCTCGGCCATTTGCAGGCTTTCGAGCGCGGGGGTGGCGCTGGCGAGGATGATGGGAAAGCCCTCGAAATGCGCGCGCATCACGGCGACGTCGCGCGCGTTGTAGCGCACGCCGTCCTCCTGCTTGAAACTGGTCTCATGCGCCTCGTCGACGACGATGAGGCCAAGCTTGGCGAAGGGCAGGAACAGCGCCGAGCGTGCGCCCACCACCACCTGCGCGCTGCCACTAGCCACCGCCCGCCACGCACGGCGACGCTCGGTCGATTTGAGCGAGGAGTGCCACAGCACGGGCTTGGTCCCGAAGCGCTCCTCGAAGCGGTGGAGGAAGTTTTCGGTCAGCGCGATTTCGGGGAGCAGGACCAGCACCTGCCGCCCCATCCTGAGCGCCTCGGCGACGGGCTCGAAATAGGTCTCGGTCTTGCCCGAGCCGGTCACCCCGTCGAGCAGGAAGGGCGCGAATTTCGCGTTCCGGACGGCGGTAGAGAAGATGTCCGAAGCTTCGCGCTGCTGTTCGCTCAGTTCGACTTGCGCATAGTCGGGCCGCGCCTCGTCATAGGGCCGGTCGCAATCGACCTCGACCGGCTCGAGCACACCCTGGTTCACCAGCCCGCGCAGGACGCCTTCCGACACGCCAGCAATGCCCGCCAGCTCGCGTATGGTCGCCTGCTCGCCTTCCAGCGCCTCCATCGCCGCCAGCCGCTGCGGTGTCATCCGCTCGGGCATGCCGCCGGTGAGGCGATATTCGGTGATGCTCGCCGGTCCCTTGAGCGCGCCGCCAGACGACAGCGCCATCCGCGCGACGCTGGCGAGCGAGGCGACGTAGTAGTCGGCGGTCCATTCGATGAGGCGGCGCAGCGGTGCGGGCAGGGCCGGTATCGGGTACAAGCCCCTGAGCGCGCGCAGTTTCTCTGCCGGAACGTCTGTGCCGGGCAGCCGTTCAGCCTCCCAGACGATACCGATGACGGTGCGCGGGCCAAGCGGGCATTCGACCACCTGGCCCAGCTCGACCGCCATGCCGTCCGGCACTTTGTAATCCAGCGGGCCGAGCGCGGCATTGAGGACGAGGCAGCGGACACGGTTCATCTGGCGGCTCATATGGAGCGGCTACCCATGACGAAACAAGGGTGGGACTTTGTGAGGAGTGCAATAATGACCGATATTCTCGTGAAACCCACCGGACGCAGGGCTTTCCTCGGCGGATTAGGCCTTGGCGGCGCAGGCCTTGCGCTGTCGGGCTGCACCGGCATCCCCGGCTTCAGCATGGTCGATGCGGTCCAGCGCATCCTGTTCCTCTCCAGCGACCGCGCCTTTTCGCGGATGCTCAACGCTGGCGGCTTCTGGGACCAGCAGGTGGCGACACTTGGCCTCAACAATCTGCTCGGCACGCGCGGCGATATCCTTTCGAGCATCCTCACCTCTGCCATCTTCAAGAACCGGCTGCAGGATGCGATGGCCGATGTGGCCTACGAGGGTGCCGAACGTGCCGCCCCGCTGGTGACCGAAGCCGTGCGCACCATCGGCATCCGCAACGCCATCGACCTCGTCAACGGCGGCCCGACTGCGGCGACGGCCTTCTTGCGCGGCTCGATGGGCACTTCGCTAATAGAGGCTATGGTCCCCGAGCTCGGCAATGCCATGCGCGTGGCGAGCGAGCCGCTGGTCGGACAGCTGGTCTCTGCGCTTACCGGCGTGAGCTTCACCAACGCCACCACCCGCTTCGCTACCAATCTCGACGACACCATCTGGCGCGAAATCGGCGTGGAAGAGGCCGCCATCCGCCGCGACCCGCAATCGACCCGCGACCCGCTCATCATCGGCGTGTTCGGAGCCGGTTCGCGTCTCTGAAGAAAACTGGCATGGTCGGGCGATGAGATTCGCTGTCCCGTCGCTCGCCATGCTCCTCGCAGCCTGCACCAGCGTGCCGGACGCCCCGGCAGCCGAGCGAGAATATGGCGTCCAGCTCTACCACCTGCGCGAACAGATGGCCGCCGATCCGCTGGGCACGCTCCGGCAGGTAAAGCAGGCGGGTTTCGACAGCGTCGAGTACGTCGGGACGTATTCTGTCCCGCAAGAGCGTCTTTGCGAGGAGACACAAAGTCTCGGCCTCGATGTAGCAGCCGTCCATGCCGATTGGCGGCAACTGCGCGACGACCCTGCAGCCGCAGTCGCCTCGGCAAAGGCCGCCTGCGCCGACACCATCATGCTCGCATGGATACCGCCTGAAGAGCGGCAGACGCTGGCCCAGTGGAGCGAATGGATTGGCTATCTCAATATCGCCGCGCGCGAGGCAAAAGCGCAGGGTCTCGCCTTCGCCTATCACCCGCACGATCTCGAGTTTGTCGCTGTCGACGGCGTGCGCCCCATCGACCTGATGCTGGCCGAGTTCGACCCGCTGATTGCATTCGAACTCGACACCTACTGGGCGCAGAAAGGCGGGCAGGACCCGCTCGAATTCCTGCGCGAGAACGAGGGGCGCATCACCCACCTGCACCTGAAAGACTACGCCGCCGACGGCAGCATGGCCGATGTCGGGAGCGGCACGCTGGCCTTCCCCGCCATCCTCGCCGAGGCGCGCCGACAGGGCATTCGCCACTACCTCGTCGAGCGTGACGACGCGCCCGATGTGTGGGAGAGCCTCGCCAACAGCCTTGACTCGCTGCGCGCCATGCCCTTGCAGCGATAGCGAACATCCATCCCCTGCCGGAGCGCACCCACATGAAATTCTTCGTCGACACCGCAGACATCGCCGACATCAAGGAAATGGCCGACACCGGCCTGCTCGATGGCGTCACCACCAACCCCTCGCTGATCGCGAAGTCGGGCCGTGACTTCATGGAAGTGACGAAGGAAATCTGCGATCTCGTCGATGGCCCGGTCAGCGCCGAAGTCGTCGCGCTCGATCATGAGACGATGATGAAGGAAGCCGAGACACTGCGGAAGATCGCGGACAATGTCTGCATCAAGGTCCCGCTGACGATTGACGGCCTCAAGACCTGCAAGAAGCTGACTGCAGACGGCACACAGGTGAACGTGACGCTGTGCTTCTCGGCCAACCAAGCTCTGCTCGCTGCAAAGGCCGGCGCGACTTTCGTGTCACCCTTTGTGGGCCGTCATGACGATAACGGCTTCGACGGCATGGAGCTTATCGCCGATATCCGCCGTATCTACGACAATTACGATTTCGGCACGGAAATCCTCGTCGCCAGCATCCGCAATCCGGTCCACGTGCTGCAGAGCGCGCGCATCGGCGCCGATGTCGCCACCATGCCGCCCGCCGTCATCAAGGGCCTGTTCAAGCACGTCCTGACCGACAAGGGCATCGAGGGTTTCGTCGCCGACTGGGAAAAGACTGGTCAGACGATTCCGACTTCCTAACTAGGCAAGCGTGGCAGACCAGACTCCCCTCGACCTGTTCAAGCAGGCCCTGACCGGCACGGCCCGCGCCATCGCGCGCGAGCCGGAGGTGGAGGTTGCGTGGAGCGCGGACAGTCCGGCCCAGTCGGGCAAGAATTTCCGCGTTCCGCTGCCCGGTCGCAACTTGCCGCCCGACCAGGCGCGGGAAGCGCGGGGATTCGCCGACAGCTTTGCCTTGAAGCTGCGTCACCATAACGAGGCGATGCACGCCAAGGGCGCGCCGCCCGAACCCATCGCGCGCGCTTGTTACGATGCCATCGAACGCACGCGCTATGAAGCACTCGGCTCGAACAACTATTCGGGCATGAAAGGCAATCTGGGCGCCGCGGTGGAACTGCGCACGGCGAGCGACCCGATCGGGCGCGCGGAATCGGCGAAGGATGTGCCGCTGCCGACCGCGCTCTCGCTGATGCTGCGCGAGGCGTTGACGGGCGAGGCGATTCCTGATCGCGCCAAGCCCGGTGTCGACATGGTTCGCGAGGAAATCCAGTCTCGCATCGGCACCGACATGGAAGACCTCGCGGGCGCATTGGACGACCAGCGCGCTTTCCAAGACCTCACGCTCGATATGCTTCGGCATCTCGAACTCACGCTGCCCGACACGCCCAAGGACGAGGGCCGCGACGATGGCGAGGACGAGGACGGCGAGGCACCCGAAGAGGACCAGGATTCCGACGAGGAAGACGAGGGCGAGGCCAAGCCGCAGGAAAGCGATGCGCGCGGCGAGGTCGTCGACGGCGAGGCCGATGGCGATGCCGAGCAGGATGTCGAGGGCGAGCAGGAAATGTCCGATGGCGACCCGTCGGACGAAGACGGCGAGGGCATGCAGCCCGTCCGCCCGAACCGCCCGTGGACCGACCTTCCCGAAGATTTCGACTACCGCGCCTATACCGACAAGTTCGACGAGATCATCGAAGCGCCCGAGCTGTGCGACCATGAGGAACTCGACCGGCTCCGCGCCTATCTCGACAGCCAGTTGGCGGGCCTGCAGGGTATCGTCACACGGCTCGCCAACCGCCTCCAGCGCCGCCTCATGGCGCAGCAGAACCGCAGCTGGGATTTCGACCAGGAAGAGGGCTTGCTCGACGCCGCGCGCTTGACCCGTGTCGTCGTCAGCCCCGGCCATGCGCTGTCCTACAAGATGGAGCGCGATACCGAGTTCAAGGACACGGTGGTTACGCTCCTCATCGACAATTCGGGCTCGATGCGCGGGCGGCCGATTTCCATTGCAGCAATCAGCGCCGACATCATGGCGCGCACGCTCGAACGCTGCGGCGTGAAGACCGAAATCCTGGGCTTCACAACCCGCGCGTGGAAGGGCGGGCAGAGCCGCGAGGCGTGGCTCGCCGACGGTCGCCCTGCCGACCCGGGCCGCCTCAACGATTTGCGCCACATCATCTACAAGAAGGCCGACGAGCCGTGGCGCCGCGCGCGCCGGAATCTCGGCCTGATGATGCGCGAGGGGCTGCTGAAGGAAAACATCGACGGCGAAGCGCTGCTCTGGGCGCACACCCGCCTGCTCGCCCGCCCCGAAGACCGCCGCATCCTGCTGGTGATTTCGGATGGCGCACCGGTCGACGACAGCACGCTATCGGTGAACCAGGCAGGCTATCTCGAAGGACACCTGCGCAAGGTGATCGAGTGGATCGAGAAGCAAAGCCCCGTCCAGCTCGCCGCCATCGGCATCGGCCATGACGTGACTCGCTACTACAAGCGTTCGGTGACGATCATGGACGTGGAACAGCTCGGCGGGACGATTATCGAGCAACTTGCGGGATTGTTCGAGGTGGAGGGGTGAGTGATTTGAAGTCTATTTTTCAGGTCTATTATGAGCGCGAATATGAGCATCGTGATAATACCGAGCTGGTAATTGGATTCTATAAATCACGCGAGGAAGCTGAGCAGGTCGTTTCCAAGCTGGTGTCGAAACCTGGTTTCAAGGATTATCCGGAGGGTTTCGAAATCGATGAGATACGATTTGGCTTAGCCGCCGGTTGGGAAGAGGGCTTCTATAGTGAGGTTGGCCCACCACCTAAGGATGCGGAAGCCGAGTATTTTGATCTGCCCTATTGGACGAGCCAACCGAAAAAGCAGGAAACGAAGTGACCCCGACAGAAGCCGTCCGGTCTCGCCGCTCGATCCGCAAATTCACCGACCAGCCCGTCGACCGCGACATGCTCACTCGCGTGCTCGAAAAAGCGCAGCGGGCGCCTTCGGGCGGGAATACGCAGCCGTGGCATGGCATCATCCTTACCGGTGAGCCGATGCAGGCGCTGTTCGCGCGGATTGCGCAGGAATTTCCCAAGGGGCGCGAGGCGCACAAGCCCGAGTACCATATCTACCCGCCCGAGCTCGACGGAGCCTATGAGGATCGCCGCTTCGGCGTGGGCGAGGACCTTTACGGCGCGCTCGGCATCAGCCGCGAGGAGAAGGGCAAGCGCCTCATGTGGTTCGCCGAGAATTTCCGCGCCTTCGGGGCGCCGGTGCTGATGCTGGTCCACACGCCCAAATACATGGGACCGCCGCAGTGGAGCGATATCGGCATGTGGCTCCAGACCATCGCCCTGCTGCTGCGCGAGGAGGGGCTCGACTGTTGTTTCCAGGAAGCCTGGGCGGTCTATTCCCCGCAAATCCGCGAGGTTGTCGATATTCCCGATGACCACATCTTCTTCTGCGGCATGGCCATCGGCTACCGCGATGCAGAGGCGCCGGTGAACAATTTCGACGTGAAACGCGCCCCGCTGGACGAGTCCGTGCGCTGGGAAGGCTGGAACTGATCTCTCAGTAGCGGCAGATACGTAGGTTGCTGCCCTTCCAGCAGGCCGGCTCGCTCGCTTCCTGCTGAACGGACCCCAAATAGATTTCATTTCCTGTCTGCCCGAGCGCGTAAACCTCGCCCAATCCGGGAGCAGTTTGCGTGAGCGTCACGGCGATGATGCCCGGCACGAACTCGCTCTGGTCGGAACGTACCATGCCGAGGCCTATGGCCGGTTCCCCGTCGGCGCGGCAGTTTCCGTCATAGGTTTCGCCCTCGTGGCTGACCACGCAACGATCGGCGGCAACGCCGACATGCAAGCTCGGATCTTGCGAACAGGCAGAAATTGCGAGCAGGGAGGCGAGGGCCAGGATAGGCAATGATAGGCGGTGCGACATTGCGCGCACTCTTGCGCAGGCGGGCCGCGATTGGCAAGGCCGCGCGCATGACCGAAACGCCGCTCAAGCTGTTCAACTCGCTTACCCGCGAGACCGAGACCTTCACCCCCGTCCATCCGGGCGAGGCGCGCGTCTATACCTGCGGGCCGACGGTCTACAATTACCCTCACATCGGCAATATGCGCGCCTATGTCTTCGCCGACGTGCTCGGCCGTACGCTGAGCTGGAAGGGCTACGACCTCACTCACATAATTAACATCACCGACGTCGGCCATCTCACCGACGATGCCGACGAGGGCGAGGACAAGATGGAGAAGATGGCTGCGGAGAAGGCGCAGTCGATCTGGGACATCGCGAAGCATTATACCGAAGCCTATTGGGCCGATGTGAAGGCGCTGAACATCCGCCAGCCGGCCAAGTGGTCGGTCGCCACCGATTACATCGACGAAATGATCGACTTCGCGAAGGGCATCGCGGACAAGCACTGCTACGAGCTTGAGAGCGGGCTCTACTTCGACGTCTCGACTATCGAGGATTACGGCAAGTTAGCCCGCGCCGTCACCGAAGAGGGCGAAGGCCGGATCGACACGGTCGAGGGCAAGCGCAACGCCGCCGATTTCGCGATCTGGCGCAAGACCCCGGCTGGCGAGACGCGGCAAATGGAATGGGATTCCCCGTGGGGCAAGGGCGCGCCGGGCTGGCACCTCGAATGCTCGGTGATGGGCGGCAAGCTGCTTGGCTTCCCCTTCGACATCCACACCGGCGGCATCGACCACCGCGAGATCCACCACCCGAACGAGATCGCGCAAAACCAGGCGCATTGCTGCACGGGCGGGCTTGGCGAGGCCGAGAACAGCGGCGCGCGCATCTGGATGCACAACAACTTCCTCGTCGAACGCAGCGGCAAGATGTCGAAGAGCGCGGGCGAATTCCTGCGCCTGCAACTGCTTATCGACAAGGGCTACCACCCGCTCGCCTACCGCATGATGTGCCTGCAGGCACATTACCGCAGCGAGCTGGAGTTCAGCTGGGAGGGCTTGCAGGCCGCGCTAACACGCCTGAAGCGCATCGTCATGCAGGTCGAGCGGCTGAAGGACGAACTGACTGGCGACCCCTCGCACCAGAAGTTCGCCCCAATGCGCGAGAAATTCGCCGCCGCCATTTCCGACGACCTCAACACCTCCGTCGCGCTGGTCGCGCTGGAAGAGGCGCTGGCGGTCAAGAAGGTCGATGGCGGCGTGAAACGTGCCGTGGTCGAGGACATGGACCGCGTGCTGGGTCTCGACCTTTTCGGCCTGACCCGCGAAGCCCTCCGTATTCGCCCGAAATCGGCGGAAATAACCGAGGTCGAAATCGAAGCCGAAATCCTCCGCCGCAAGGAAGCAAAGGTGGAGAAGGATTACGCCACTAGCGATGCCATCCGCGCCAGCCTTGCCGCCAAGGGCGTCGAGGTGATGGACGGCGATCCGCTCGGCTGGGAGTGGAAGCTGGTCTAACAGCTTCCATTCGCTTCGAGCGAAGTCGAGAAGCGGTCGCACAACGTGTCTCGACTTCGCTCGACACGAACGGCTAGGGACTCGACAAGGAGAGTCCCCCGCATGACCAAAGCCGTGATGTCCGCCCTGATCCGCCCGCTGGTGGAGCCGCGCCTGCCCGACTGGGTCGAGCCCATGTGGTTCATGACCAAGGAGCAGGCGCTGGAGTTCGCTCCGGAGGCGGAGATCGGCTGGTTCGACCTCAATGAGAAGGAGCCGATGGCCGAAATCGCGACCGCCGCGACGAACCTCAGATGGCTCAATTCGATCTACGCTGGCCTCGATTTCATGCCGCTCGACCTGCTTGCGGAACGCGGCGTGACGGTCACGAATGGGGTCGGCATCAACGCCATCACCATCGCCGAATATGTCGTCATGCTGATGCTTGCGCACGCCAAGGGCTATCGCGAAGTCGTTCGCGCGCAGGAGCGCAAGGAATGGCTGCTCGACAGCCCCGGCAAGCGCGAACTTGCGGGCGAACGGGTGCTGATGTTGGGCCTCGGCGCCATCGGCAGCCTGATCAAGACGCGTCTCGAGGCGTTCGACATGACCGTGACCCCGGTCCGCCGCTCGGGCGGCGAGGGCGCGCTTCGGCCCGGCGAATGGCGCGAGAAACTGGGCGAGTTCGACTGGGTCATTCTCGCCGTGCCATCAACCGACGAGACTCGCCACATGATCGGCGAAATCGAACTAGCCGCCATGCGTCCCAACGCCGTGCTGGTGAATATCGCGCGCGGCGACGTCGTGAAGCAGGACGACCTTGTCGCGGCACTTGAAGCCAAGACCATCGAGGCCGCTCTGCTTGATGTCACCGATCCCGAGCCGCTGCCTGAGGATCATCCGCTGTGGAGCCTCGATAATGCGCAGGTCACCATGCATCTCTCGGGACGCGCGCAGACCAAGATGTTCCAGCGCTCGGCCGACCGGTTCATCGAGAACCTCGAACGCTGGAACGGGGGTGAGCCGGTGAGCCCGCAAATGAACCTTGCCGCGGGCTATTAGTCAGGCATCCTCGAGCAGCAGCAAGTCGCATTGCAAGACCAGCCGGGGGCTGGGGGAAAGGCGATGTTCGACCTCAACGATACCTGCGTCGGCAACCAGTTGGCCGGGGATGGCGAATTCGTGCTCGGGGAGTGCGGCGATGAAGCGTTCGCCTGCGCAAACCGCATCCTCGCCCGCGAAGAGAAGCGAAACGCTGTGCCGCGTGCCGGCGAAGGTGATGCTGGCCCAGGCCTTCTCGGTGTGGGTGATGACCTGACCCTGATGCTCGGACAGCACCATCAGCGCGGTGCGCAGCTTGTCACCGGCAGAGCGGCGTGCGCGCGGCGGGCGAGGGGGCTTTCCTTCACCGGACATGGGCAATCTCCCGGCAGGCATCGGTGCGGGCGGCTTCGAAGCCCGACATGAACCCGCGGATGCGCGCCTCGGTCTGGCTGCGCGGTTCGCGGCCCATGCGCAGGTCGAGCACGAAGCGCGGGTCGTGCGCGGCGAGGCGGCCGAATTTCGTTGGCGGCATATCGTGCGCCCGCAGGAATTTTTCGATGGAACGGATTAGCATTTCGGTGCTCCCCTTGGCTTGGTCCGATTGGCGAATCGCTCGCCGCGTTCTCGATTCGTTCCACTCAAAATCCTACTTGTCTAGGAAAAATCCTATGCTATAGGAATTTTCTCGCATGGGTCCTCTTTCGCTACCGGTTTTCGGCGTGGCGAATAAAGGGCCGAGGAAGGATTGAGGCATGGCAGACATGAGCCCCGAGCGCGCAAGACTGGTCGAATTGACCGAGCAGGCACGCACGAGTCTCGCCTCGCTTTCTGCCATGTTGGGACGTAATCCCAGCTACTTGCAGCAATTTGTGCGCAAGGGTAGCCCGCGCAAGCTGGAGGAGGCCGACCGGCGTAGGCTGGCGGAATTCTTCGGCGTGGACGAAGTGGAGTTGGGTGCCGACCCCGATGTTCGACCGGCGCGCGAATCAGGAGATTTCATCGAAGTCCCGCGGCTCGCACTGGACGCTTCCGCAGGTCCGGGTGCCTTCTCAGCCGAGGAAATATCCTTCGACGCCTTCCGCTTCTCGCGCCGCTGGTTGCGCGAAATGGGACTGGAGGGCGCCGACCTCACCGCCATCCGCGTCGAGGGCGACAGCATGGAGCCGACGTTGCGCAGCGGTGACGAGATATTCGTCGACCGCCACAAGCGCAGCGGCGAGGGCATCCATGTCGTGCGCATAGGCGACACGCTCCACGTAAAGCAGGTGCAGGCCAGCGCCCCGGGCCGCATCACCCTCATCAGCGCTAACAAGGCCTATGCCCCGATCGAACTCGGGCGCGGCGAGGTGGAGATTGTCGGCCGCGTGGTATGGAAAGGAGGGAGGGTGTGACCCGAAAACTGTTCAGCTTCGTAACTGCGGCATTGGTTGTGCTTGCGGCGTGTGTTCCTGCCGAAAAAGAGGCCGGCGAATGGCTGCATCTGGATGGCACCATGCGAGGCAAATTCATCCACATTCCGAGCCTCGAAAAGGGAACGAGTCCGATCGAGGTCGAAGTCGTGGATCTCGGATACAATTTGCATAACGGAAATCTTATCGAGGGCCGTAGGCAATACCGTTTATGGTGCGGCACGAGTGAGGTCCAGATACGGTCGATCACGATTAGCGAAGCCGGACGTCGCCGGGTTGTCGATCCAGCAGGTGATCCGCGCTTTACCCGCCATCCGGTGCGGGATGATTTCACTCCGGCAAGTCCCGGTCGCCATGGTCGTCCGAAAATCATGGGGATTCCGACCCATCTCGAGCGCGTCTTGTGCGAGGGCAGAGTTGGGAATGCGCATTACGTCGCCGACCCGCATCGCTGGATGCGTGACAATGTGTATGACGAGATGAAGTCCTGGTGGACGCCTTAAACGCATAATCGATGAAGCTTTCCACCGCAGGAACAATCGGTTGCTGCGCCCGTATCTCTTCCAACACCCCGCATGAAGACCGGCATGCCCGGGGGCAGAGGAGAGAGTACATGCATAGAGCCCTTATCCCCGCAGCGCTTGCCGGCACCGTCATGCTCGGCGGCTGTGCCAGCTATGGCAATGGCGGCCTGCTTGGCGACATCCTAGGTGGCGGCAACAACTATGGCTACGATGCACGCGGCGATTTCGAGCGCGCTGCCGTCGAGGCCTGCGGCCGCGAAGCCTCGCGCTTCGGGCGCGTGAATGTCGAGCGCGTCGACCAGCAGGGGCGCGATTATGTCTTCGTATACGGACGCATCGAGACGCGCGACTACGACCGCGACGAGTTTACCTGCGTTTTCCGCGAGGATGGCCGCATCGTCGACTTCCAGACGCGCTAGGAGCGTTTACGACGGGGTCTTGTGGTAATCGTCCGATTGCAGCGTGACGATGTAATCGGCGATGACCTCGATATCCTCCTCGTCGAGGTCGACATCCATCTGCAGCGGGTAATTGTGCGCGTCGGAGAGGAAGGTGACCAGCGTATCGTGTGTCACACCGGGGCTGTTGGCGATATCGGCAAAGCCGGGTGCCTGCGGGTTGAGTGAAATCGTATCGGCCGTCACTGCGTGGCAATCGGCACAAATCGCCTCGACATATATCGGGACCTCTCGATGTCCCTCGGCCAGGTCCGGAGTTTCGGGCGCCATATCCGCCGTCTGGCATCCAGCGAGACCCATCAGCATGGCGACGGCAAGCGGGTAATTTCGCATATGGGGGTCTCCTCGGATTTCTGCGACTGCAAGGGCTTTGCCAGCAACCCTTGTTTCGAATCAAGAAGCAACGCATCTCCACGCGCATGACCGAAACAATCGCTACGCCCGCCACGCCCCCGATGAAAGCCGGCATCGTGCCGGTGACCCCGCTCCAGCAGAATTGCTCGCTGGTCTGGTGCACCGCCACCAACAAGGGCGCGCTGATCGATCCGGGCGGTGATCTCGAGAAGCTCAAGGCGGCGGTAAAGCAAACCGGGGTCGAGCTGGAAAAAATCCTCATCACCCACGGCCATATCGACCATTGCGGCGAGGCGGGAATTCTCGCCAAGGAACTGGGCCTGCGCATCGAAGGCCCGCAAGAGGCCGACCGCTTCTGGATCAGCCGCCTCGACGAGGATGGTGCGCGCTACGGTGTGAACGGTCAGGTCTTCGAACCCGATCGCTGGCTGGAGGATGGCGACACGGTGACAGTGGGCGAGTTGACGCTGGAGGTCATCCATTGCCCCGGCCACACCCCCGGTCACGTCGTTTTCTTCCACCGCCCGAGCAAATTTGCCGTGGTCGGCGACGTGCTGTTCCAGGGGAGCATCGGGCGCACCGATTTCCCGATGGGCAACCACCAGGACCTCATCGATGCGATCACCAAGAAGCTCTGGCCGCTGGGGGACGATGTGACCTTCATCCCCGGCCACGGCCCGACCAGCACCTTCGGTCAGGAGCGCAAGACCAACGCCTTCGTCAGCGACGCGGCGCTGGCCTAGGCTTTGAGCGCAATTTCAAGAGGGCAGCAATTTGAGGGTACGGTCCAAAAGCGGACCAGCCGCCAAAGACCCGGAAACGGACACCATTGCGGACGAAGTTGTGGCGCGATTGCACTTCCCTGCGCTTAACATCCAGGCAATACTCTGTGCGTAGGTGAGCGGGACGCAACAGCGCCGAGGGGGACGCAATCATGGTGTGGGGTATGGGCCAGCCCAGAGGCTTGGGCGAATTCTTTCCCGACGGGCAATTTGAGGGCGGACATTGGCCAGGTCGCCTGATGGGACACTTCCACAAACAACCGGCGGACGTCCAAAAGGCGCTTTTTGATGCGCCGATGGACCCGCTGGACGCGATGCAATTCTACGAGGGTTTTGTCGTCGACAAATTCAGGAGCGAATGGGGAACGAGGGCGAGTCCCCGACCTGAACATCCGCCGCTGACTCCCGTTCTGGACCATGAGTTACCATCGTCGTTCGACACGGTGAAGACGTACAACTCGCTGGCATCCTTCATCAGCCTGAACGACCGCATTGCGGCTATCGACACCGATTTCATGGAACTTCTCGAGACATATGAGCCGGGGGTCCACCAGTTCTATCCGATCGAAATCAGGATGCCGAAAGGCCAGAAATTCCCGAGGCCATACCACATTCTTGTGATAGGCCAGTATTTCGACAGTTTCGTGCCGGAGAAGAGCAGGGACCAACCCGTTTCAGAGATTCCGAATTCCGGCGGCAAGCTGCAAATCGAGTCCGGGGCCAAGAATCGGATCCCTGATCTTGCCTTCGCACAGGGAGTCTACGGCAACGCGCACTTCTGGCGGGAGCGCAGGTTTGGCGAGTGGCTGATCTGCCTTTCCGATGTGCTGGTCGCCGAAATCCAGAAGGCCGGGCTGCAGACCCCCAAGCTGTTCAAGATGATTACCGCCTGACCATCCTGACAAGCGAGATATCCAAAAGCAGACCTTGCGCTACCCACCCGTTCCCGGACGTTCCGTCCCCATTTTCGCACCCGGGAGGCCGGACGATCGATTTCGTCAATCCGGCCTCGCGGCTCCCGCGATTTTAGAGCACGCCCAGCGTAATCAGCACCGCCGCGATGGCGAGGCCGAGCAGGGTCAGCATGGTAATAATGACGCCGATGGAGCGTCCCTTGCCGAGCGCGCCTCCGTCCATGCCGAGACCGTGGGCGATACGGCCAAGCATGTAGACAGCGACGACCCACGCCAGCCAGGGTTCGCCCTTGCCGGACAATTCGATGGCCGCGACCAGCACGAGGAAGAAGGCGGTATTTTCGACGAAGTTGAGCTGCGCGCGCATGCGAGCGGTCAAGGGGCCGCCTGCGCCGTCGTCGCCGATCGAGATCTTGTGCTTCAGCCGCATCTGGCCGACGCGAATGGACAGCCAGAGATTGATGATGGCGGCTGCAGCGGCTGCGGTCAGCGTGACCGGCAGGATGATACCCATGTGAAACTCTCCCGTTTGCGGACCCTATGCGAGGAGGCTAGGGTGCACCGGAAGGAGCGGCAATCTGCTCGAGCGGATTATCCTCCGCTTCGCTTGCATCGCGCTGAAAAATCGCTATAGCGCGCGCCTTCACCGTCACGGTCGGGAATTTAGCTGTCACCGCGCTCTTGTGCGATGTCGGACGTTCCCCTAGGGCGGCCACCGAAATTGACTGAAATTGTTTGAGGAACAGGTGCCGAGATGGCCGTCCCCAAGAGAAAAGTATCGCCCCACCGTCGCGGCAACCGTCGTGCACATGATTCGCTCAAGGTCGAAGCTCATCACGAGTGCTCGAACTGTGGCGAACTGAAGCGTCCGCACAACCTGTGCCCGCATTGCGGTTACTACAACGGCCGCGAAGTGCTCGCGCCCGAAGGTCTCTAAGACCTAACCGCTTGATTCGGAGAGTGTCATGAGTTTGCCGCGTATCGCCATTGATGCGATGGGCGGGGACGAAGGCGTTCGCACGATGATCGAGGGCGCCGCGCTCGCGCGTCGGCGCCACGATCGATTCAAGTTCCTGCTGGTCGGCGACGAGACCCGCATCAAGGCGGCTCTCGAAACCCATCCCGGCATGGCCGAAGCCAGCGAAATCCTCCATTGCGAGGACGTGGTCGCTGGCGACGAGAAGCCTTCGCGCGCGCTGCGCCGAGCCAAGACCACCAGCATGGGCCTCGCGGTCGATGCGGTGAAGCGCGGCGAGGCGGGCGCTGCCGTGTCTGCCGGCAACACCGGCGCGCTGATGGCGATGAGCAAGCTCGCGCTGCGCACCATGCCCGGCCTCGACCGGCCTGCGCTCGCGGCGCTGCTGCCGACGCTCGGCGACAACGACGTCATCATGCTCGACCTTGGCGCGAACCGCGAATGCGATGCGCGCAACCTTGTGCAGTTTGCCGTTATGGGCGCGGCCTATTCGCGCATCGTGACCGGTAACGAACGCCCGCGCGTGCGCCTGCTCAACATCGGCACCGAGGAAACCAAGGGCACCGAGGATATTCAGGCCGCCGCCGACCGATTGCGCGCTGCGGATGGCCTTGCCATGCAGTTCGAAGGCTATGTCGAGGCCGACAAGATCAATCGCGGCGAATGCGATGTGGTCGTATGCGACGGATTCTCGGGCAATATCGCGCTGAAGGCCATCGAAGGCGCGGCGCGGTTCGTGACCGACCTGCTGAAGCGCGCCTTCTCTTCGTCTATCCGTTCGAAGGTGGGCTTCCTCGTGTCGCGCCCTGCGACAGAGTTGCTGAAGCACCATCTCGACCCCAACAACCACAATGGCGCGGTCTTCCTCGGCCTCAATGGCGTGGTGGTGAAGAGCCATGGCAGCGCCAATGCCAAGGGCGTTGCAAACGCGGTCGAAGTCGCCGCACGCCTGCTGGAGGACGACATCACCAATCGCATCGCCAAGGATTTGGGCGCCATCGACACCGAAAGCCTGGGCGCGAAATGATTCGTGCGGTCATCACGGGCAGCGGTAGTGCGCTTCCGAAAGACTGCGTTACCAACGCCGATCTCGAAGCCCGCGTTGACACGACCGACGAGTGGATTGTCGAGCGTACCGGTATCCGCCAGCGCTATATCGCGGGCGAGGGTGAAACCACTTCCAGCCTCGCAACCGATGCTGCACGCAAGGCGCTAGCAGATGCGGGCGTGGATGCTGCCGACATCGGCCTTATCATTCTCGCTACGGCAACCCCCGACCATACCTTTCCGGCCACTGCAACACAGGTCCAGCAGGCGCTCGGATGCCGCGGCGGCGTGGCATTCGACGTCGCAGCCGTTTGCTCGGGGTTCCTCTATGCCCTCGGCACGGCGGAATCGCTGCTGCGCACAGGCATGGCGAAGAAGGCGCTGGTGATCGGCGCGGAGACCTTCAGCCGCATCCTCGACTGGGAAGACCGCACTACCTGCGTGCTCTTCGGCGATGGTGCCGGCGCGGTTGTGCTCGAAGCGCAGGATGTGGCAGAGGACGGCCCCGGCATCCTCGCCACCAAGCTGCATGCCGACGGCGAACACAAGGACTTGCTCTATGTCGACGGCGGCCCCTCGACCACGGGCGAGGTCGGCAAGCTGCGCATGAAGGGCCGCGAGGTTTTCCGTCACGCCGTGGTGAACCTTGCCGAGGTGCTCGGCGAAGTGCTGAGCGACGCATCGGTCACGGCGGAGGACATCGACTGGGTGGTGCCGCACCAGGCCAATGCCCGCATCCTCGATGCGACCGCGCGCAAGCTCGGCCTGCCGCCTGAGAAGGTGGTGGTCACGGTGGACCAGCACGCCAACACTTCGGCGGCCTCGGTCCCGCTGGCCTTCGATGTCGCGCGCAAGGACGGGCGCATCAAGTCCGGCGACCTCGTGATGTTCGAAGCCATGGGCGGCGGCTTCACCTGGGGTGCCAGCCTCGCGCGGCTATAACTTTTGTTAGAAAAGTAGCGCTGCTCCATTGCGGGAATCGGCCAAATACAATACGTTGCGAGAATCGCTGGAACCCAGGGTCGCGTCTGGGGAAGGACTTGAAATGGATATGATGCGCAGCGTGGGCACGCTGACCCGCGCGGACCTCGCCGAAACAATCAATCGCAAGATGGGGCTGAGCCGCTCCGAATCGCTCGACCTTGTCGAAGAAATCCTCGGCAAGATGTGCGATGCGCTCGCCCGCGGTGAAAACGTCAAGATTTCCGGCTTCGGCAGCTTCGTCCTGCGCGACAAGAAAGAACGCATCGGCCGTAATCCCAAGACGGGCGTCGAAGTGCCGATTACGCCGCGCCGCGTGATGACTTTCCGCGCCAGTCAGCTGCTTAAAGAGCGGATAGCTCACAGCTGAGAATTGCCATCGGCCGGTGTTGGTGCCTAGTGTGCCTGCATGGCTGATTTTAGCGACCACAAGGAAGAAGGCGCGCTGCGCACGATTGGCGAGGTTGCCACGGCAACCGGCATCAAGACTCATGTGCTGCGCTACTGGGAACAGCAATTCCCGCAATTGAAGCCTTTGAAGCGCAGCGGTGGCCGCCGCTACTATCGCCCCGACGACGTGGCGCTGGTCGAGCGTATCGACCAGCTTGTGAACCGCGAAGGATATACGCTGAAAGGCGCCAAGGCCGCGCTGCGGGGCGTGCCGGACCAACAGGCGGTGGCGCAGGCTCCGGCTGAGGGAACTCCCAGCCATGACATCCTGCCCCAGCTCAAGTCCATCCGCGATACGCTGAGAGCCGCGCTCTCGGCCTAGGCTCCTATTCCGGCGGTATCAGCGTCAGCTCGGTCTGCCGTCCGTCAAGATAGCGGACGGTTTCGCCGTCGAACCATGCATCCTCCTCGCTGCGGAAATCGACGCGCTGGCCGCCCCATTCGGGGACCTCGTGGTAATTGGTGAATTCGATAGACCATGTCGTGCCTGCCAGCACGGGGTACTCGCCGCGCGGGTCGGCCTCCTGGTTGTCCCAGAATCCGATGGCTGTGCCGGCTCCATGGCCATGGAAACCGATGGGGTGGCTGTAAATCGACGGGTCGAGCCCCTCAGCCAGAGCTGCCTCACGCGCCCTTGCGAGGATGGCGTTCCCGCTCTCGCCTGCGTGGAATGATGCCGTGAGGATATCGCCCACGCGATTGGTGCGCCTCAATCCTTCGCGCAGCCCCTCGGGCGCTTCGGTCTCGCCGGGCTTCAGGACATAGGCGAGGTGCTGCGTATCGGTGTTGAGGCGCAAATAGGTAATGCCGAAATCGGTCCAGAGCAGGTCGCCGGGCTCGATAATCGTATCGCCCGACAGCATGCCATCGGCGCCCTGTCGCTGGATGCCGACCGAGGGATGGAACCACGGAGCAATGCCGAGGCTGGCGAGTTTCTCTCGGTACCACCATTGCACGTCCTCGGCGGTGGTCACCCCCGGCGTGATGACTTTTCGGGAGAACGCCTCTCCAATGATGGCGTGGGCGATGCGGACGATGCCGGGATAGATGGCGAGCTCGCGCGTCGTGCGGCTCTCGAGCCAGCGGACGGAAAGGCCTTCTCCGCTGACGATTCGTTCTTCGAGATGCGCGGGAAGTGCCGCTGTCATCGCGCGATACTGGCTCAGCGTCATGCCATCGCCGAAGCGTGTGCTGTCGGAGAAGTTGATGGCGATTTGCGCCGGGTCGCGGCTCTCGATGATGTCGGCAACCGCCTGCCACTGGTCGGGCTGTTCCTCGGGCAGCCACGCCGGGTCGAAGAGGCCCGCGAGCCCATAATGGCTGACCGTCAGTCGCTCGATTGGTTGACCCTCACCGGGGTCGAAAAAGATGAGGATCGTCCGCCGCCGCGCGTGGAAGCTCTCGGCATCGAGCATGGTGGCGAGCACCGGCTCTTCGAAATACTCGCGCGACATCAGCAGCCACATGTCGATACCCGCCTCGCGCATGATGGCAGGCATGAGGGTGTCGAGCCGTTCTTCCAGCATTTCGTCGACGAGGGCTGCGCGTTCCTTCAGGGGGAGGATGGGAGGGAGCGCAGGCTGTTGCTGCTCGACGTCACTCATCGGCATCGGTTCTGCATGCGCCGGCAGCGCCATAGCCGCTAATGCCAAAGGAAGGCCGACAAGTGGAACTGCGCGAGAAATGCTATAGGATGACCTACAGCCATTGCTTCGATGAACTTGGGAAAAGCGGTGTCGGGCTAACATGGTTTCGAGCCACAAACGCCGCTCGCACAGCCAAAAAAGAACTCGCGATATTCGGTATTCAGGCCCGTATCTCCCAGCATCCGCGCAAACTCTCGCGCGTTCCCGAAATTGGCCGAATATTCGCCGATCATGGCAAAGTCCTGCGCTCCCTTGAGAAGAAACCTCTCCACCTGCGGCAATATGGTGTCGAGATGAAAGCGGTAGAGCGGTCTCAGCCACCAGTCCGTGGGGTCCGAGGCCTCGATGTAGGCGAAGCGGCCGCCGGGTCTCAGCACTCGCTCGGTCAGCTTGGCGAGGCGCTCGTGCTGTTCCGGTTTGAAAGTCTTGAGACCGAAAGTGGATATCACGAATTCGGCGCTTTCGTCCGGCAACCCGCTTTGAAGCACATCGTCTTCCCTGAACTCGATTTTATGCGCGCGCATGGCGTGAAGACGTTTCATGGCCTTCTGGTGCATGCCGGAGGAAATATCGACAGCGTGGATCGAGGTGACTTGCGGCCATTTTGCCAAAAGGTGGGGCCACACTTCACCCGTGCCAGCCATGAAATCATAACCTTGCTGGTGCTCGGGCAGAAGATCGAGCATTTCAGCGCATTGGCTACGCCAGATCTGCGTAAAGCCTAGCGAGCAGACGTTGCTGAAGGCGATGTACTGGTCCGCACAACGGTCGAATACGTCGCGGACGTAGGTCGGGTCGTAAATATCGGGCGATGACACCTATTCCGCCGCCAGCAATTCTTCTGCCGCGCCTAGGTCGACGCTGACCAATCGGCTGACGCCCTTTTCGATCATCGTCACGCCGAAGAGGCGGTGCATGCGGCTCATGGTCACGGCGTTGTGGGTGACGATGAGGTAGCGGGTGTCGGTTTCCTTCACCATCGCTTCCAACAGGTCGCAGAAGCGGTCGATATTGGCGTCGTCGAGCGGCGCGTCGACTTCGTCCAGCACGCAGATGGGGGCCGGGTTGGTGAGGAAGAGTGCGAATATCAGCGCGGTGGCGGTCAGCGCCTGTTCGCCGCCCGACAGCAGGGTGAGCGACTGGAGACGCTTGCCCGGCGGCTGGGCGAAGATTTCGAGGCCGGCTTCCAATGGGTCGTCGCTGTCGATGAGCGCGAGATGCGCTTCGCCGCCCTCGAACAGGCGGGTGAAGAGACGCATGAAGTGGCCGTTGACCTGCTCGAACGCCTCGCGCAGTCGTTCGCGGCCCTCGCGGTTCAGATTGCCGATGGAGCCGCGCAGCCGGTTGACCGCCTCGCGCAGTTCCTCCTGCTCGGCGGCGTTGGTGCCGTGCTCGGCTTCGATTTTCTCGAGTTCTTCCGCAGCGACGAGGTTGACCGGGCCGATGCGCTCGCGGCTGGCGGTGAGGCGCTCCATCTCTTCGGTTTCCGCTTCGGCGGCCTTGACGCTGTCTTCTTCGAACTCGAACTTGCCCGGCAGCAGCGGGGGAGGGGACTGGAAGCGCTCGCCCGAGATGCGCGCCATCTCGATGCGGCGGCTGTCCTGGTTTTCCGCACGAGCGGATAGGCCGGCGCGGTTCTCGCGCGCTTCGGCGAGGTTTTCGTTGGCAGCGGTGTAAGCGCGGTCGGCGGTTTGCGCCAGTTCACTTGCGGCAGCGACAGCTTTTTCGGCATCGGCAAGTTCGGCGCCCAGACGCTCGCGCACTGTATCGCCCTGTTCGATTTCGCGCATCAGGCCCTCGGGCTTGGCGGCGAAGACGGCGCGCTCTTCGGCGATTTCCTCGAAGCGGCGGGCCATGTCGGAAAGGCGGCGGGCGGCCTCTCCAGAGCGCGCCTGCCAATTGGCCATGTCGCTGCGCTGGGCGGCGGTGCGTTCGCGCGCGACGGCGAGTGACTGGTCATGTGCGGCCAGCTCGGCAGCGCGGGCCTGCAGCATCGAGCGGGCGGCCTCGTTCTTCGCGCGTGCGGCTTCTAGCGAGGCGCGGCCCGCTTCGGGGTCGGGCAGGGCATCGCGTTTCGCTTCGGCGGCGGCGAGGTCGGACTTCGCCCCGCCGACCACATCGCCGTGTTCCGTTTCCGCTTGGGCTAATTCTTCGAGGCGCGCCGCAACGCGCTCGCGAGCCGCTTCCGCCTGGTCGAGTGCGCGCAGGGCCTGACGCTCGGTTTCTATGGCCGAGGACAATTCGCGCTCTGCCGCCACGAGGTTGCGCTGGAGCTCGGACAGGGTCGCGCTGGCTTGAGCCTGCTGGTGCTCCGCCTCATCTACCGCAGCCTTCAGCTTGGGGACCAGCGTATCGAGTTCGGCGAAACGGTTCTCGGCTTCGAGCCGCGCCGCTTCCGCCGCGCCTTCGCCGCGCACGACGAGGCCATCCCAGCGGCGCAACAACCCGTCCATGGTGACGAGGTTCTCGCCCGGCCCGAGCGCGCGGCCATCGTCGCGTTTCACCACGTGGACGAGGGCGAGGCGTGCGCGCAATTCCTCGGGACACTTCGCCACATGGTCGGCGAGGCTGTCGGCGACCTTTTTCGGTTCCTTGGCCCCGGTCCAGTAGCGCCCGTCGCTTCCTTCCTCGGGTGAGCCGATAAGAGCCTTACCGTCGCGGCCGAGTGCGGCGGCGACTGCGCGTTCGTAGCCCTTTGCCGCGCGGACCCCGTCGAGCGCCTGCTTGCGGCCCGACCGCTTGGCGGCAGCGCGTTCGCGTGCCTCACGGTCGCGTTTGAGCGCGTCGTATTCGCGGCTCACACCCGACAACTCGGCCTTGGCGGCGGAATAGGCGCTGGCGGCTTCGTCGCGCTGGGTCTGCAAATCGGCCTTGCGAGCCTGCATCTCTTCGATGGTCGTACGCTTTGCTGCGATTTCGGCAGTCGCCTCGTGCGCCGCATCGCGGGCGTTTTCGACCTCGCCGTCGACGTCCTCGGCGGCAAGCGCCTCGCGTTGTTCGGCAATGCGGCGACCTTCGGCCTCGACCCTTTCGAGCCGCGCCTTGGCCTGGTTGACCTCGGCTTCGACCACGCGCCATTCCGCTTCGACACCGGCATTGTCGGCGGTGGCCTTCGCCAGTGCGAGTTCGGCGGTGCGGCTGGCGCGTTCGGCATCCTCGCTCTGCGCCACCAGCTTCGGACGGCGTTCCTCGTCTGCGGCGAGCGTCTTTTCGCTGGCGGCCAGTTCCTTTTCGAGCCGCGCCAGCGCTTCGGCCGCATCCTTGGTCATGCGGTCGGCATCGCCGCGGTCTTCTTCGAGGCGCGTCTTCTGGCGGTCGAGGTCGGCAAGGCGCTGTTCGGCAGCCTCGAGCTGGCTGGTGAGCGCGGCCATGCGGTGGCCATGTGCGCTTGCATCGTCGCGGCGGTCAGCCTGCTCCTCGCGCGCTTCGGCGAGCTTTTCGGCGGCCTCGCGCTGCGCCTTCTGTGCTTCGTCTGCGGCCTTTTGCGCTGCTGCCACGCGCGCATCGGCATCAGCGGCGGCTTTCTTCGCTTCATCCGCCGCGGCGGCAGCATCGCGCCAGCGGGCGAAGACGAGCCGTGCCTCGGCGGTCTTTATCTCGTCGGAAAGCTTGCGATAGCGTTCGGCCTGCTTGGCCTGTCGCCTCAGCGAGGCAATCTGGCTGTCGAGGCCCGCCATCAAGTCTTCGAGCCGTTCGAGGTTTTTCTCGGTCGAGCGCAGCTTGCTCTCGGCATCGCGGCGGCGGACGTGGAGCCCTGCGATACCCGCAGCTTCTTCCAGCATCATGCGGCGTTCGACCGGCTTGGCGGCGATGACCTGCGCAATCTTGCCCTGGCTCACCAGCGCGGGGCTGTGCGCGCCGGTGGCCGCATCGGCGAAGGTCAGCGCCACGTCCTTGGCGCGTACGTCCTTGCCGTTGACGCGGTAGGCCGAACCCGCGCCGCGTTCGATACGGCGCACGACTTCCAGCTCGTCGCCGTCACCGTCCTCGGCGGAAAGGACAACCTCGGCAAAATCGCGGGGAGGGCGGCTGGCGGTGCCTGCGAAGATGACGTCTTCCATCCCACCCGAGCGCATGGACTTTGGCGAGTTCTCGCCCATCACCCAGCGGATGGCTTCGAGCAGGTTGGACTTGCCGCAACCGTTGGGGCCGACGACGCCCGTCAGCCCGGGTTCGATACGCAGCGTGGAGGGCTCGACGAAGCTCTTGAAACCGCTCAACCTGAGCTGTTTGATGAGCATCGTCTGTCCGCCCCCCTTCCGGCCTTACCTCGCGCCGGCGCGCTGGAGGATGGGTTCGAGCTGGGCCCAGAGATTGGCCTCGACCCGGTTGCCGTTAAGAAAGAAGGTCGGCGTGCCGGTCACGTTGAACTCTTCCGACTGGGTGGTCGAGTTGTTGGCAATGGTCTCGTAGGCCTCGGCATCGGCGAGGCAGGTGCGTGCCTGGTCTTCGGAAATACCGCGTGCGGCGAAGAAATCATAGAAACCGGCGATTTCGGCCAGCTGGACCATACGGCGCTCGGGCGGGAGGTTGAGCGATTGCTGGATAGCCTCGCCATTGTCGAACACGCCCTGCAGCACCTGCTGCTGGTTGGCGAAGACCTGCTTCGACAGCGGGTGTACCGCCTCGGGAGTGCTGCAACGAACCAGGGTTGCCAGTGCCAAGTCATGCGGGCCGTGGATCTGGTTGCGCAGTTCGAAGCTGACGACCCCGGTGTTGATGTAATTTTCGGTCAGGGCATCGTCGCCCTCGACTGCGAAGCGCGCGCATGTCGGGCAGGTCAGCGAGGCATACTCGACCAGCTTGAGCGGCGCGTCGGGGTTACCCTTGAGATAGCCGTCATACTCGGTGACGGTGACCTGGTCCGCCCAGCTGGTTCCTTCGGGCGCTTCGATGGGCGCAATCGCTTCGCCTTCGAGCGAGGCGGTGTCGGCTTCTTCCGCTCCGCCACCACAGGCGGCGGCCATCAGGGTCAGCGGGGCAAGCAGGGCAAATCGAAGGCTAAGGGTCATTTCAATCCTCGTCTGTGAGCCGGAAAGGCTATGTCATGCGGGCGCGAAGGTGAAGCACACCCTAAGGCGTGTCCACAGGGCTATCCCCCGCTAAAACGCGTCAGGGGCGGCAATCAGCGCGGCTGGCGGAAGAATCTGTCGAGATACGGCTGGAGGGTCGGCCAGTCGTGCGCTTCGAGCTTCTGGCCGCTCATGATGAAGGTGGGGGTGCCCTGGAGCCCGAACTTCTGGACATCGGCGCTGCTCTGGCTGGCGATTTCGCGCGCCTTGGCCTCGTCCGTCAGGCACTGGTCGAGCTGGCTGCGCGAGTAGCCGCGGCCCTCCATGATGTCGTAAAAGCCGAGGTCGCTGGCGATGGCCTGTGCGCGGCTGCCGAAGCTGCCGAAGTTCCAGCGTGCCTTCTGCGCCTGCGTGGCCTTGCGCGCGATTGCCATCCACTCGTCATGCTTGAGGATGAGCGCTTCGTGATTGCCCATGAACTTTGCCGGGTCGCCGCACTGCGCCGACAGCGCCGCGGTCATGTCGACGGGGTCGCGGATGAGGTGACGGATTTCGTAGCTCACCTTCCCGGTGGGCACGTAGAGCAGCTTGATGGCCCCGTCGCCCGTGCGCGCGAAAGCGGCGCAGTGCGAGCAGGTGTAGCTCATGAATTCGACCAGTTTCACCTCGGCTTCGGGATTGCCGATGCGGTGGCCGCCATCGGTCGCCATTATGCTGTTGGACCAGACGGCCTTCTTCTCTGGCGCCAGTTCCTTGGTGTCCTGCGCGGTCGCGCCGACGGCGAGCACGGAGGCCGCTGCGAAGAGGAAGGGGCGGGTAAAACGGGTGATGCGAGCCACTGTTCAGTCTTTCCTGTCGTCTTCGTCACCGAAGCTGCGTGCGAGCGATTCCAGCACGGTGCGCAGTTCCGGGTCACCAATATCGCGCAGGCTGTCACCCAATTCCATCGGAATCGGCTTGAGCGACGGCGGCGCTTTCGCCTTGTTCCTGTCTTCCGGCGGCTTAACCGCACCTTGCCGGAGCTTGATGCGCGCCACCGCCTTGTAACCGAAGAAGCGGTTCACCCGCTCGGTAATCTCGGGCAGCACTTGCTGGATGAGCGGCGCATGGGCGGGCAGGACGACGAGTTCGAGGATGCCTTCCGACTTCTCACCGGGGGGGAAGCGGATCATTTCGGGCGTACAGACACGGGCGTGCGTTTCGCCGACGATTTCGGGCCAGCGGCTTACGACACTGCTCTGCACGAAGCCAAAGCGGCGGAAGGCCGGACGACCGATTTGCGGCATGAGGTCCGAAATGGCCTTCGCCCCGCCACCACGCGGGCGTTCATACGGCTTGAATGCTTTCTTGCGGCCTACCGCTGCGCTGCGTGGGGCCGGCTTGCCCTTCTGGTTGTCTGTCTTGTCGCTTCCCATTGTGCGGGCGCTCATGCCATAGGCGGGGCGTGGCCGCCATAGTCTCCGATAAATTGCTTCAGTGGTACGATGCCCATGCGCGCGATTTGCCGTGGCGGGCGCGGCCGGCGGAGCCTGCGCCCGAGCCTTATCGCGTATGGCTGTCGGAGGTAATGCTCCAGCAGACCACGGTGGCGGCGGTGAAGCCTTATTTCGAGGCCTTCACCCTGCGCTGGCCGACAGTGGAACAACTCGCCGCCGCTCCTGAAGAGGACGTGATGGCGGCATGGGCGGGTCTGGGATATTACTCGCGGGCGCGCAATTTGGTGAAAGCGGCGCGGGCGGTGGCCGAGCTTGGCGCTTTTCCCGATACCGAAGAGGGCTTGCGTGAACTGCCGGGGCTGGGCGCTTATACTGCCGCAGCGGTGGCGGCGATTGCCTTCGGGCGGCGCGCGGTGGTGGTCGATGCCAATGTCGAGCGGGTGGTGACGCGATTGTTCAACCTGACCGACCCGCTGCCCGGCGTTCGCAAGGCGATCCGCACCTGTGCCGACACGATTACACCCGAAGAGCGCGCGGGTGATTTTGCGCAGGCGATGATGGATCTGGGCTCTTCCATTTGCACGGCGCGCGAGCCAAAATGCTTGCTGTGCCCGCTGGCGAACGACTGCCGGGCGAGGGCGGAAGGCGACCCCGCGGCGCTGCCGGTAAAGGCTCCCAAGAAAGCCAAACCCGTGCGGCAGGGGCGGGCCTTTTGGTTGGAACACGACGGTTCGGTCTGGTTAGTGCGGCGCGATGGCAAGGGCATGCTCGGCGGCATGCGCGCGCTGCCCGATGACGGCTGGTCGGCAAGAGGTGATGGTGCGGATAATTACCCGGTCGACGGCGCCTGGCAGCCGTTGGGGCTGGTGCGCCACACATTCACGCACTTCACCATCGAATTGTCGGTCGAGCGTCTGTTCGTCGACGCGCCGCCGCCGGGCGCGGGGCTATGGTGGCCCACTGCCACTATCGACGAGGCAGGTCTGCCTACACTGTTTGCCAAAGCCGCGCGGCTGGCGCTGGCCTAGATCACACCGCCGCCCAGCGTCAGCCTGACGGCTGCAATCAGCAGAACGATCAGGTTGAAGTTCCGCCCCGAATTGCTCGACGACAACTGCCCCAGTACCACGCCGATGGCGATCAGCGGCAGCGCGAGCCAGTTGGCCCAGCCGAGCAAGGGGATGGTCGCCGGAATGACGATGACGAGCGAAACGATTCCGAAGAGGAAGGAAAGTAGATTCAGCATGTGTCCTATATGGGTAAGGCACCGGCGGGATGCAAGACCTCCCACTTCGCAATTGACCGTTCAGTTTCAAATCCGCATCTAACGCAGCCGAACCTGATTGGAGAGACTTGCCGATGGCCTATCGTGAATTCGACAGTCCCGAATTTTCCCGCCGTTCGCTGCTTCGCGGCGGCGCATTTCTTGCCGCAGGTGCGGCGCTTTCGGGCCTGCCGATGGGTCGTGCTGCCCTGGCACAGGGCATGCCGGGTGTCGGCTGGACCAATGTCGGCGCGATGGTCGACGAATATGTCGGCGAGCGGAAGGTGGCCAACATGGTCGCCGCACTGGGCTGGGGCATGAACGACCCGGTCTATATCGCGCGCGGCAACCTCTCCTTTGCCCAAGGCGCTCCGCGCGCCGATGCCGACAGCCTCTACCGCATCTATTCGATGACCAAGCCCGTCACCGGCATGGCCACGATGATGCTCATCGACGACGGCAAGCTGGGGCTCGACCAGCCGCTAGCAGAAGTGCTTCCCGCCTTCTCCAATATGAAGGTGCAGAAAACATATGACGGTTCGGTAACGGACCTTGTTCCGGCAGAGCGGCCCATCACAATTCGCCACCTGCTCACCCATACAGCGGGTTTCGGCTATTCCATCGTCCAGAAGGGCCCGATCCGCGACCAGTACGCGAAATACGGCATTTCGCCCGGCCAGGTCAGCCGCATGCCCCTCCCGGGGCTGGGCCGCGACGAGGCCATCAGGGGCCTCGACAAGTTCGCCAACAACCTCGCGCAGATGCCGCTGGTCCTCCAGCCGGGCGCGAAGTGGAGCTACTCGGTCAGCCTCGACTTGCTGGGGCGCGTGATCGAAGTCGCCAGCGGTATGCCGTTCGACGAGTTTCTGCGAAGTGCCATCTTTGAGCCGACCGGCATGAACAGCACCTACTTCCGGCTGCCGTCGAGTGAGGTGGACCGCTTTACGACGAATTACGTAATTTCGGACGGCTCCTTCGGGATCCCGGCAGGCACGCCCTTCCCGATCGATCCGGCGCGTTCGAGCGTCTATCTCGACGATCCGGCTTTCCCATTCGGCGGGGCGGGGCTGGTGTCCTCGGCTTACGACTACGACCGGTTCCTGCGCATGCTGCTCGGCTACGGGAAAATCGACGGCCGCCGCGTGATGGGTGAGCTGGCGGTGCGTGTCGGCACTTCGAACCTGCTGCCCGAAACGGCCGTCACCAAGGGCACATGGGTCGAAGGCCAGGGCTTCGGCGCGGGCGGACGGGTGACCGACGGTGCCTATGGCTGGGGCGGGGCTGCGGGAACCGTGGGCTTCGTCAACTACAAGGCGGGCCTGCGCGGCACGCTGATGACGCAATACATGCCGTCCGAAGCCTATCCCATCCATTCGGCTTTCCCCGACGCTGTGCGCGCCGACCTCGCCAGCATGGCGGGGGCCTGAGCCATCGCACTCTCGTTCACAGGTTCGAGGCTCGATCGCGCCGACCATGTCCGCGCCGATCCGGAGCGGCTGGCGGGATACATGAACTGGAAGGCGCGGCTGCTCGTGCTCGATGGGCTGATGCCCGCGCTGGACGAGACCAATCGTCTCGCTTGGGGCACGCTCGCCGATGCGTCGGAGGATGCCGAGCTGGTGTTCCTCGGCCTCGACTATTCGGAAAGCGAGAGCGGCAAAGCCTGCTTCGCCGCCGTGCCCCAACGTGGCGACGCCAGCCCGCGCATGGCGAACCCGCAGTTGTGGTCGCTCATGGCCACACTCGCGCCCGATGACCTTGCGCTCTACGGCGGGGCGCGCAGCATCGTGGACTGGCACGCCCGGCACCGGTTCTGCGCGCAATGCGGCGGCGATACCAAGCTCGCCAAAGGCGGCTGGCAGCGCGATTGTACGGCTTGCGGGACGAGCCATTTCCCCCGCACCGACCCCGTCACCATCATGCTGGTCGAATATGATGGCAAGCTGATGCTCGGGCGAGGCCTTGGGTGGCCGGAAGGCAGCTTTTCCGCGCTCGCAGGCTTCGTGGAACCGGGCGAAAGCATCGAGGAAGCGGTGGCCCGCGAAGTGCTGGAGGAAAGCGGTGTGAAGGTGCGCGACGTGTCCTATGTCGCCAGCCAGCCATGGCCGTTCCCGAGCCAGTTGATGATCGGCTGTCACAGCTATGCGGACGATGACAGGCTGACGATCGACGAGACCGAAATGGCCGAAATCAACTGGTATGCGCGAGATGAAGTCAAAGCCGCGCTTGCCGGCGATGGCCCGTTCCGAGCACCGCCGCCGCATGCTATTGCGCATCACCTGATGCATTGGTGGATTCACAGATGACCGCGCCGCGCAGACTTTCGATCGATATCTGGTCCGATGTCATGTGCCCTTGGTGCCTCGTAGGTTGGGGCAATCTGTCACAGGCGCTGGAAAGCCTCGAGGGCGAAATCGAGGCGGACATCCGCTGGCACGCCTTCGAACTGAATCCGGACATGCCTGCAGACGGCGAGGAGCGCACCGCGCATATCGCGCGCAAATACGGGCGCACCATCGAACAGTCGAAGGAAGTGCAGGGCCGCATGCGCGAGGCTGCCGAGGCGGCTGGCGTTTCACTCGATTACGAGGGTGAGGATCCCGCACCAGACGCCATGATGTGGAACACCTTCGCCGCGCACCGCCTGCTCACTTGGGCGCTGGAAGAACACGGGGCCGAGGCGCAGACCCGGCTCAAGCTCGCGCTGTTCGAAGCCCACTTCAACCACCGCCGCCGCATTGGCGAGCGCGAGGTCCTGCTCGACGTCGCGGAAGAGACCGGCCTCGACCGCAGCGCCGCCGCAGCCGCGCTCGACAGCGAGGAATTGGCCCGCAAGACTCGTGTCGAGGAACGTGCCGCGATGGAAATGAACATAACCGGCGTGCCTGCGATGATTATCGAGGGCCGGTTCATGGTTCCCGGCGCACAACCCCCCGAGGCCTATGTGAATGCGCTCAGGCGGGTGGCGGAGAGGACTCCCCAAGCCAGCTAGGCAGTCACAATTGCCTTTCGCGCCCGCCTTGCAGGCACTCTCACAGAATCTTTCCAGAATCTTTCCACCACCATCTCAGGAAGAGCGTGGAGGGGAGGCGTAGAACATTTTCATCGGCACCCAGCCATCCAAACCAGGAGAATGAAAATGTTCGGCAAAGTCCTCGCAATCGTAGCTGCAAGTGTCACGACGCTCACGGTCGTGAGTGGAGCAATCACCATCATGGGTTGATCCGCGCACCGGAATTTCCTTCGCAAGGGCCTCGATGACTGCGGGATTCGAGGTCACTGCGGATGGCAGGGGCCACAGCAATGTGGCTCCTGTTTCGTATCCTCCGCCAGCTTCAAAACGAAGCTCCAAGCGGCAGATAGCAATAGCCCCACCGGGAAGGGCGGGGCTATCGATAACAATTCATATTTGGGGCAGCTTAGCTCGAGCGGCTGTCCTGCATGGCCTGACGGGTCTTTTCGCCCTTCATGGCATCCTGTGCCGGATTATCGGAGCCGATTTCCGGTTCGCGATTGTCGGGGTCGAAGGCGCGATTGAGTTCTGCGCGGCTGCCGACCTGGCGGTTCACCTCGCCACCCGATGCGCTCTGCTGCGAAGGCGTGGGGTATTCGGTCATCTCGTCGATGAGTTCATTGTCGGGGTGCATGGACTGGCGTTCGGGCATGGGTAAATCTCCTTTGCCTTATCAACGGACTAGGGCGCGCCCATGTTCCGCCATTCATCGCGGCTGAGGCTCGGCTTCTCTGCTGCAAAGACAAAGGGCGCCACTCCTTGTCGGAGCAGCGCCCTTTTGTCGTGTCCTTGCGTAATCGGCGTGTCAGCAGTTGCCTTCGATACCGTCAGCGCATTCGCCGACCGACTCGACGTCTTCGCCAAGGCCTTGCACCGTGTTGCAGGCCGAAAGCAGGAATGCGGTTCCGCCGAGGGCGACCATAAGCAGCTTTTTCATTGTCTCTCTCCTCAATGTGCGGACCGACCACTCTCCGCGGATAAGTCGATGATTGCACAACGGTATGTGGAGAAGAGGGTTCCGCGCCGCGCAGTCAGATGAGGCCGAGGCGTTCAAGCTTGCCCGCAAGCTTTCCGGGCAAAACATCGCCGATGTCCTCACCCGGCTCGAGATCGCGCGGGGGGTCGCCCTTGAGGTAGCGCCAGCCCTGGTGGGCGCGCTTGGGGCGGGGATGGACGCGGACGAGTTCGGGTTTGAGGTCGATCGACCAGCGCCCGGTCGAAGTCTCGCTGAAACCGAGAATTTCGCTGCGTGCGACAATGCTGTGCTGGTGGATCCAGTAGAGCGAGCCGCCGATGCACTCTTCCCACCTGGTCGGGCGATAGCGCGTCGTGAGGTTGGGGCTGCGCCGCTGCGCATACCAGCTTTCGATATCGCCGAAGCTCTGCGCGCCGAAAGCGATCTTGGTCAGGTGGAGCGGCATGGGACCGGATGTAGGGCCTTTCCCAGCATCCTCAAGTCAAACCACCTGCATCGCCACGGCAAGGCCGAGGAAGGCGAAGAAGCCCATCGAATCGGTAATCATTGTCACGAAGACGCTGCTCGCCACGGCAGGGTCCTGGTCGAGCCGTTCGAAGGCGACCGGAACCAGCACGCCGGCAAGTCCCGCAGTCGCCACGTTGATGACCATGGCGAGCGCAATCACCGCGCCCAGCAGCGGGGTGAAGATGACCGCGGTCGCCAGTCCGATAAGCACAGCGATAGTCACGCCGTTGAGCATCGCCACGCGGAATTCGCGCCACAATATGCGGCCCGTGTTCGAGCTGGTCAGCTGGTTCATCGCGATGGCGCGCACGGTCACTGCCATGGTCTGCGTGCCTGCATTGCCGCCGATGCTGGCGACGATGGGCATGAGGACGGCGAGCGCAACAAGCTGCTCGATCGCCGCACCGAACAAGGCAATGATGAGGCTGGCGACCAGCGCCGTGCCGAGGTTTGCGACCAGCCAGCGCACGCGGCTGGAATAGGCCTCGCGGATAGGCTCGTTGATGTCGCCTTCGCCCGCGCCGGACATCAGCAGGGCGTCCTCGCCCGCTTCTTCGGCGATGATGTGGACGATGTCGTCGACCGTCATCTGGCCGACCAGCCTTCCGTCCTCGTCGATTACGGCAGCGCTGATGAGGTTGTACTTCTGGAACATCAGCCCGACCTCTTCCTGGTCGAGCATGGCGGGGACCAGCGTCTGGTCGCGCTTCATCACGTCGCCCAGCTGCACGTCGCGCGGCGTGCGCAGGATCCAGGAAAGTTGGCAGGTGCCGACCGGATGCATGCGCTGGTCGATGACGAAGACTTCGAAGAAATCGTCGGGCAAGTCGCGCCCGTCACGCAGGAAATCGATGAGGTCGCCGACCGTGATGTGTTCGGGCACCGCCACGAAGTCGCGGCTCATCAGGCGGCCTGCGGTCTCTTCCGGGTAGGAGAGCGCGGTCTGGATGGCGATGCGGTCTTCGGGGTCGAGCTCGGCGAGGATGGCCTTCTGGTCGTCCTCGTCCAAATCCTCGATAAGCTGGACGGCGTCGTCGGTTTCCAGCTGCTCGGCAATCTGCGCCACCGCATCGGCGGGCAGCGCCTCCATCATCTCCTCGCGCACGTAGTCGTTGAGTTCGGCAACGACTTCCGAAGTCATCAAATCGGTGATTTCGGTGGCGAGGCGGTGGCGGTCGTCCTTGTCGAAGAGTTCGAGCAAGTCGGCGACGTCGGCGGGGTGGAGCGGTTCGACAAGGTCGTAGAGCTCGCCGCTCGCGCCCGCATCGAGCGCATCCTCGACCGAGCGGACGAACTCGCGCTTCAGCGTGTTTTCCTCGTCCATGCGCGCGTCGTCGATGCGGTCGTCCGGGCGCGCGCCTTCCTCCGGCGTATCCGCCAGAGCCGTATCATCGCCATCGAGGGTGCGCTCGTCCTCCGCCATGTTCGCGGCTCTATAAGCGATGGGCGGAAAAGCAAGTTTCGTGAAGAAATGTATTGTATTAACTCAGCAACACACGTAGGTCGTCGCTGCATTCAATCGGGAGGAGAGAACACAATGCACGCGCGCACCCTTGGACTTGGGCTTGCCTTGCTGGCGTCGGTTTCGACCGGCGCGCTGGCGAAGGAGGTCGACCTGGTCATCGAAGACGTCACGGTCATCGACACGCAGACGCAAACCCGCAGCGAAGGCCGCGATGTCGTTATCGACGAGGGGCGCATCGTGGCGGTTGTCGCTTCGGGCGCGGGCGAATTCGAGGCTGCGGCCACGGTGGATGGTTCGGGCAAGTTCCTTATTCCCGGACTGATGGACATGCACGTCCACACCAGCATCCGGCCCGTTCACGAGAATTCGCTCAAGCTGATGACCGCCAATGGTGTCACCGGCGTGCGCGAAATGGGGAGTGACTGCGTCTCCCCTGGCACGGTCTACATGTGCCTTGGCGAGATGCGCGAGAGCGCGGCGAAAATCGAGGCCGGCGAGATGGTCGGGCCGCGGCTGCTGGTACTGTCCACCTTCAAGGTCGACAGCAACCGTCCGCCCAACGCAAGCGAGGGGCAAGTGCTCTACGCACCCTTCGATGCCGATGATGGACGCGCCACCGTGGCAGGCCTCGCCGAACGCGGTCCCGATCTCATCAAGGTCTCGCAGGAAATGCACCCCGATGCCTTCACCGGCCTGATGGCCGAGGCGGAGGAGCGCGGCGTCCGCGTCGGCGGCCACATCCCGATGATGTTCAGCATCGCCGATGTGGCGGGCATGGGCATGGACACGATCGAGCACGCGCGCGACCTGCCGCTCGATTGCTCGACATTCGGCGAGGGCTTCCGCGACCAGATCATGCGCAAGGTGCGCGGCGAGGACATTCCCTGGCCCGACCGCTCGAAGCGTCCTGCAGGCGTTAGAGACACCTTCGACGAGGCGCTATGCGCGCCGCATATCGAGGCGATGGTGGCGAACGACGTCTGGTACGTCCCCACACATCTCACCCGCGAGATGGACTACCGCGCGGGCGAGGAGAGCTACCGCGACGACCCGCGCCTCCGGTACCTGCTGGACCTTCAGGTGGCAGACTGGACCCGCGACCTCGACCGCACCGCTCAGGCCTCGCCCGAGCAGACCGCCGACCTCGAGGATTTCTTCAAGCTCGGCCTCACCACCACCGGCATGGCGCATGAGGCAGGGGTGAAAATCATGGCGGGCACCGATGCCAACGACACGATGGTCTTCCCCGGCTTCAGCCTGCACGACGAGCTCGGTTTCCTCGTCGATGCGGGGCTAACCCCGATGGAAGCGTTGCAGGCGGCGACCAGCGTGCCTGCCGAGTACCTTGGCCGCAGCGATGAGCTGGGCGGTATTTCGGAAGGCAAGGTCGCCGACCTCGTGCTGCTTCGTGCCGACCCGCTGGCGGCCATCGAACACACGACCACAATCGAGGCGGTCATACAGGGCGGCGTACTGCGTGACCGCGCGGCGCTCGACGGGCTGCTGCAGGAGGTTCGCGAGAACGTCGAGCAGATGAACGCGCATATGGGGCAGGGCGGCTAGCTGCTTCCCCCAAGGGTCGGCGGCCTAGCCATATGCGGGCTGCCGACCTATGTGGGCCGGCGTAAGTTCAAACCAGATACTGGAGATTCGCCGCATGGCCGACAAACTCACCTTCACCCTCGACACCGGCGACGGCGAAAACAAGGACGTGGTGATCAAGCTGCGCCCCGACCTTGCACCCGGCCATGTCGAGCGTATCACGACGCTGGCGGGCGAGGGTTTCTACGACGGCGTGGTCTTCCACCGCGTGATCCCCGGCTTCATGGCGCAGGGCGGCGATCCGACCGGCACCGGCATGGGCGGCAGCGACAAGCCCGACCTCAAGGCCGAATTCAACAGCGAACCGCACACCCGCGGCACCTGCTCGATGGCCCGCACCCAGGTGCCCGACAGCGCCAACAGCCAGTTCTTCATCTGCTTCGACGATGCGGAATTCCTCGACGGCCAGTACACCGTCTGGGGCCAGGTCGAGAGCGGCATGGAACACGTCGACGCGCTGCCCAAGGGCGAGCCGCCGGCAAACCCGGGCAAGATCGTGAAGGCGACTGTTGGCTGATTCCGTAATACGAGACGATCTCTCGAATAAGCTAGTTCACCTCACTAAGGGGGACGATGCAGCATTTACATTCGAAAAGATTGTCAACGAGAGACGCCTTCGTGGTGGCACTGGCTTTATCAAAGGCCAGCATCAGTGCGTCTGCTTTTCAGAAGCGCCAGTCTCGAAGCTTCCATTTATTCTCGGGCATGAAAAGAAGCAGTTCAAGTATCGACCGTACGGCTTCATTTTTTCAAAGCGATTCATCTTCAAGGCTGGTGGAAGGCCGGTAATCTACCAGCCAGATCCCGATTACGAAAAGCTTCCTGACGACAAAAAGCATCTGCATGTCAGGTTCTTCATCGGAACCAACCGTTCCATTGATTATACTTGGGAAAGAGAATGGAGGGTCAAAACAGATCAGCTCAAGTTCACTCCTGACGACGTGACGCTTCTTGTGCCACAGAGGGATGTCATTAGAGCGTTTCAGGATGTCTGGTATGAAGAGCATACCGAACCTTTTCCATGGCATTTCCTGGCGCTGGAAGACCTTGGCGTAGACGTAGATCTGTATCTCCCGACCATAGACGAAGAATGAAACCAACCACCACCCCCAAGACCTACAGGGTCAAGAGCTTCGGCTGCCAGATGAACGTCTATGATGGCGAGCGCATGGCCGAGATGCTGGGCGAGCAGGGCATCGTGCCCGCGCCCGAAGGCGAGGAAGCCGACCTCGTCGTGCTCAACACCTGTCACATTCGCGAGAAGGCTGCGGAGAAGGTCTATTCGGACATCGGCCGCCTGACCAAGGCGGGGCGCGAGGCCGGCAAGGAGCCGCTGATCGCGGTCGCGGGCTGCGTCGCGCAGGCCGAGGGCGAGGAAATCATGAAGCGCTCTCCGGCGGTCAGCATGGTCGTCGGCCCGCAGGCCTATCACCGCCTGCCGGAGATGCTCGACAAGGCCGTGAAGGGCGAGCGGGCGACCGATACCGACATGCCGGCAATCGCCAAGTTCGCCGCATTGCCCGAGCGCCGCCGCACCAATCCGGCGAGCTTCCTCACCGTGCAGGAAGGCTGCGACAAGTTCTGCACCTATTGCGTGGTGCCCTATACCCGCGGCGCGGAAATCAGCCGTCCTTATGCGGACCTCGTGACCGAAGCGAAGAAGCTGGTCGACGCTGGCGCGAAGGAAATCACGCTGCTCGGCCAGAACGTCTCGGCTTGGGGCGGCGAGGACGAGAAGGGCCATCGCGTAGGCCTAGCGGGCCTGATCCGCGATCTTGCCAAGGTCGATGGCCTCGCGCGCATCCGCTACACCACCAGCCACCCGGCCGACATGGACGACGACCTGATCGCCGCGCATGGCGAGGTGGGCAAGCTCATGCCCTTCCTCCACCTGCCGGTGCAGGCAGGCAGCGACCGTGTCCTCAAGGCCATGAACCGCAGCCACACTGCGGAGAGCTACCTCAAGCTGCTCGAACGCTTTCGTGACGCAAGGCCCGACCTTGCGCTCTCGGGCGATTTCATCGTCGGCTTCCCCGGCGAGACCGATGCCGAGTTCGAGGAAACCCTCGCGCTGGTGGACGAGGTCAAATACGCCCAAGCCTTCAGCTTCAAGTATAGCCCGCGCCCCGGCACGCCCGCTGCGACGATGGACGGTCAGGTCGCGAAAGAGGTCATGGACGAACGCCTTCAGCGCCTCCAGGCCGCGCTTAACCGCGACCAGCTGGCCTTCAATCAGGCGAGCGTCGGAAAAACGTGCGAAGTCCTCGTCGAACGCAAGGGCAAGCATGCAGGTCAATGGCTCGGCAAGTCGCCCTGGCTCCAGAGCGTGTGGTTCGAAGGCGATGCCGCAATCGGCGACCTTGTGCAGGCCGAACTGGTCGAGGCGGGGCCAAACTCGCTGGCAGGGGAACTGAAGGAAACGGTCGCGGCCTGATTACGCTTCCGTGACTTTCCACCGCCATCACATGGCCCCCTTCTTGCGCGATACGCGTTGAAGAGTAACCTTCCGACTCGACAGCTAATGCGAAAGGAGCAGATGGCTCGCAAACCAGTCCGGCAGGCCGACCCGGCCCTGACCAAACCGCCCGCACCCCAGCGCGAGGTTCGCCGCGCGCAGGTCGATGTGAACTTCGAAAACCAGAGCTTGCTCGGCGCGCTTTTCGGACAGTTCGATGCCAATCTGGTGCAGGTCGAAAACCGGCTGGGCGTGTTCATCTCCGCCCGCGGCAACGCCATCCACATCGAAGGCCCGGAAGACAGCGTGGCCCGCGCGCGTGACGTGCTCAACGAGATGTACGACCGCCTCGCACTGGGTCAGGACCTCGACGCGGGTGCCATCGAATCGCTGATTGCCATGTCGAACGAACCGACACTCGACGGCATCATGGACGGCAAGCCCGAAGGCCCGCCGATCATGATCCGCACGCGGCGCAAGACCATCGTGCCGCGCAGCGCCATGCAGGCGACCTACATGCGCAGTCTCGTGCGCGACGACATCATTTTCGCGCTCGGGCCCGCAGGTACCGGCAAGACCTATCTCGCCGTGGCGCAGGCGGTCGCGCAGCTCATCAATGGCAGTGTCCAGCGCCTCATCCTGTCCCGTCCTGCGGTGGAAGCGGGCGAAAAGCTGGGCTTCCTGCCCGGTGACATGAAGGACAAGGTCGACCCCTATCTGCGCCCGCTCTACGACGCGCTTTACGACTGCATGCCGCCCGAACAGGTCGAGCGGCGGCTCGCCTCGGGCGAAATCGAGATTGCCCCCATTGCCTTCATGCGCGGCCGTACGCTGGCCGATGCCTTCGTCATCCTCGACGAGGCGCAGAACACCACGCGCGAGCAGATGAAGATGTTCCTCACCCGTTTCGGCCAGAACAGCCGCATGGTCATCTGCGGCGACCCGCGGCAGGTCGACATCCCCGGCGGCGACGGCATGAGCGGCCTCGCCGATGCGGTCGGCAAGCTGGAGGGAACCGAAGGCTTCGGCACCATCCGCTTCACCGCGGCCGACGTGGTGCGCCACCCGATCGTGGGCCGTATCGTCGAGGCTTACGAGGGACCTTCCGCCTAACTCAATATGCCGTTGGTCGAGAAGCTCTGGTCTCGTCGAGCCCGCATGCCACGCGTCTAAGCCTCACCATTTCAGGGATTTACGATGAAGCTGGCATTCGACGCGATTGGGAAATTGCCAGACTGGGCGCAGAAGACGCTCGTGCTGCTCCCGGCAGTTCCGCTGCTGCTGCCGAGCGACCTTACCGCTCCGCTCTGGCTTGGCGGCACTGCGCTTATCCTCTGGCTGAGCCGCTCCGCGCGCGAAGCCGTGTTCAGCATGGTCTATCGCAACATATGGGTGACGCTGGCCATAGGGCTGCTCGTGGGTAGCTTCGTGGGGCTAGCTCTGAACCCGCTCATGGACGGGTTTGCCGAGGCAATCACCGGCACCACCATCGACCTGTCGCAATTCGCCGATGTCGAGGGCAATGACGGTGCTTTCATCGAATTGCTCATCGTGGCCATGCTGTTCGGTGGCGTGGTCGAGGAAATCGCCTTTCGCGGCTTTTTCGTCGGTTGGGGGACAAGGCTGTTCGGTATGAAAGCGGCGGTTCCGCTTATTCTCCTGTCCAGCGTCGCATTCGGGGTGGGACATTTGTACCAGGACCTTGCCGGCGGGGTGTCCACGGGTATCTTCGCGCTGATGATGGGCGCGCTCTACATCGCATTCGACCGCAAGCTGCTTCCGGTCATCCTGATCCACGCGGTCAGCAATTTCTGGGGCGTGCTCGAAATTTATCGCTATGGGGTCTGAGTGCAACTGGACATAGACATTGATGGCTGGCCCGACGAGGGCACTTGGGAGGCCTTGGCTGACGAGGCCCGGCAGGCGGTGTCCACGGTAGAAACCGGGCTTGCAAATGCGCGGTTGATGACCAGCATCGTCTTTACCAATGACGAGCAGGTGCACGAGCTCAACAAGGAATGGCGGGGCAAGGACAAGCCGACGAATGTGCTCTCCTTCCCCATGCTCGAACGCGAGGATTTGCTCGCGCTGGAGGCGGACGGCCCGCCCGAAATGCTGGGTGATATCGCGCTCGCCTGCGAGACCTGCCAGCGCGAGGCCGCCGAGAAGGGTGTGAGTTTGCGGGACCATACCGCGCACTTGCTCGTTCACGGATTCCTGCATCTTGCAGGGCATGACCATGTCGATTCCGACGAACAGGCCGCAGCGATGGAGAAGCTCGAAATCGAAGCGCTTGCAATCTTGGGTATAGCGGACCCATATGGGGACCGCGCTTAGCCTCATTTCGAGGCGCATTTGGAGTTTACGACCCGGCCCATGGCCAACACTTCACCCCCCGCCGGAGACGCGGAGAGTAGCAGCGGGCTCTGGCCCGCGATTCGGAAACTGTTCGACGCCGAAGGTGGCGAGCGGAGCCTGCGCGCCCAGCTCGAAGAAGCCATCGACGAACACGAGGGCGAGAACGGCTCCGCAGACACCGAGGACACCGCCAAGGGCGATCTCTCGGGTGTCGAGCGCCAGATGCTGCGCAATTTGCTGCATTTCAGCGAGCATGATGCCGACGATGTCGCGGTTCCGCGCGGCGAGATTATCGCCATGGATGCCGATGCGACCTGGGACGAGGTGGTTGCCACTTTCTCCGAGCACGGCCACTCGCGCATGCCGGTCTATCGCGGCCAGCTCGACGATGTCATCGGCATGATCCACATCAAGGATATCTTCCCCTTCCTTGCGGAGAAGAAGACCCCGCCTGCCGATTGGACGGTGCTCATGCGCCAGCCGCTCTACGTGCCGCAGACGCGCAACGCGCTCGACGTGCTGGCCGACATGCGCTCGCAGCGCATGCATCTTGCGATAGTGCTCGACGAATTTTCGGGGACCGATGGCATCATCACCATCGAGGACCTGGTCGAGGAAATCGTCGGTGAAATCGAGGACGAGCACGACGACGCGCCCGAAATCTGGATTGCCTCCATCGGCGAGGGCATGTGGGATTGCGACGCGCGTGCCGAGCTCGACGATGTGGCCGACAAGATAGACCCGCGCCTCGCCGAGGTGGAGGAAGCGGTCGATACGCTGGGCGGTCTGGCCTTCGTCCTGGCCGAACAGGTCCCGCCGGTGGGCAAGGTGCTCGAACATCCGAGCGGCTGGCGCATCGAGGTGACCGATGGCGACGAAACGCACGTGACTCGCCTTCGCCTCCACGCACCGGAAGACGCGCAAGCGGAAGCCTAGCGCGTGCGTATCTCGACCTCGCTCGATACGAACGGGACTTGCACACGCTCCGTTCGTGTCGAGCGAAGTCGAGACACATTGGCTTGGCTTGGTGCGTCAGTTGCATGAAAGCGAACATTGACCCTCGACAGGGGCGGGTTTGGTGAATAGGCCAGAGCCATGGCCACTCGCCGACTTCCTCCTCTCCGCGCCCTCGAAGCCTTCGTCCGCACCGTGCGGCTTGGCTCCGCGCGGGCGGCTGCCGACGAACTGGGGCTAAGCCCCTCGGCACTGTCCCGCCGCATCGGCAATCTGGAAGACTTCGTTGGCAAGAAGCTCTTCACGCGTGCGCGGCAGGCGATGCAACTCACTGACGACGGGCATGCGTTCTACGAAGCCGTGAACCCCCAGCTCGAAGCGCTGGCGAGGGCGGTGGAGAGCCAGTCGGAAAACCTTTCTGTCCTGCGCCTGCATCTTGGCGTGCTGCCGCTGTTCGGCAGCCAGCGCCTGTTTCCCAAGCTGGGCGAATTGCGTGCTCGCCACCCGCTCCTCCACATCGATATCGACACCGGACCGCACCTCGAGGACCGCGTGGGCGACACGCTGGACGCGGCGATCATCCTTTCGCGCGGGCCTGCGAGCGGGCTTCATGCCGTGCGGCTCGATTTCAACATGGTCCACGCGATCGCCAGCAAGGAACTGGCGGCAAAGATCGGCGGCCAGCCCGACGAGACCGTGCTCTCCAAGCAGACCTTCCTAATCCACAACGAGCTTCCCGAAAGCTTTCGCGCGTGGAAGGACGAGCTTTCGCTGCATGACCTCGAACCTGCTGCGATCGACCATTACGATTCAGGACAGCTCATGCTCGAAGCAGCCGCGCAGGGCCTCGGCATCGCCATCATGCATGACGACCATTTGAAGCGCGCTTCCGACAATCGCCTTACCAATCTCTTCGGGGTCGAGGTCGAGAGCCCCTACAGCTACTGGTTCGTATGCAAGCCGACCGCGCTGGAAGAACGCCCCGTGCGGCTGTTCCACGACTGGCTGGTCAAGGCCGGGCTCTAACCCTCGGCATCCCTCGCTGGCGGTGTGTAACGGACCGCATCCACCACATGCTGATAGTCGCGCAACGGCTTTCCGAGGTTGTTCAGCAATTGCTCCTCTATCTCCTCGCGCGCCTTGGCCGCGATTGCCTTGCGGCCACGGTGCACGTCGGGGCAGAAGGGCTCGAGATAGGTGATCGTCAGCCGGAAAGTGCCGCGACGCGCGAGCACGCGCATGGCGTTATGCAGGCCGCTTTCCTCACCTACCCAGGCGATTTCTTCCGAATTTTCGCCATAGTCGAGCACAACGGGCTGGACCATGACACCGGGCGGGGGCGGTTCGAGCACCGACAGCATGGAAGATTTGAAGGGAAGGAGCGAATGGCCGTCGGTCACCGTGCCTTCGGGGAACACCGTCACCGACCAGTTGTCCTTCAGCGCCTCTTTCAGCGCGTTGATCTGCTCGGCCACGCCCATGCGGTGTTCGCGTTTCACGAACACGGTGCGGTTGAGGCTGCACAGCCAGCCGATGACCGGGACCTGGCTCAGTTCCCACTTGGCGACGAAGGCCGTCCCGCTGGCGCCTGCCATTGCCAGGATGTCGATCCATGAGATGTGATTGGCGATGAAGAAGACATCGCGGCGTAGCGGTGTGCCGACCACCTTGACCCGCGCGCCGATGACCCGCGCGGTGTAGCGCAGGAACAGCATGGGGAAGGGCGAGCCGTAGGCGAAGATGCGAAAGGCATAATGCAGCGGCACGAAGATCAGCAGCAGCACGAGGATGCCGATGGTGCGCAGGACGAAGCGGACCCAGCCCGCAATTGTCAGCGGGACATTCTCGCCCCGTGCCGCCGCCAGTCGCCTGGCGGTGTATTTGGCGAGCCTTCGCTCAGCTCTCGCGGTCGAGCCGGACGCCATAGAGTTCCATGCGGTGGTCGACGAGGCGATAGCCCAGCTTCTCGGCAATCTGCTTTTGCAGCGCTTCGAGTTCGGGGTCGACGAATTCGACCACCTTGCCGCTTTCGACATCGATGAGATGGTCATGATGCGCTTCGGGTGCCGCCTCGTAACGGGCCCGGCCATCACCGAAATCGTGGCGGTCGAGAATGCCGGCTTCCTCGAACAGGCGGACGGTGCGGTAAACCGTGGCGATGGAAATGCCCGGATCGATCTTGTTCGCGCGCTCGTGAACCATTTCCACATCGGGATGGTCGTCGGCTTCGGACAACACGCGCGCGATGACGCGGCGCTGTTCGGTAATCCTCAGGCCCTTGTCGGCGCAGAGCTGTTCGAGGTCGATACGCTGGTGCAATTCATCTTCCCAAATGAGTGACGCCCCGCACCCTTATCGGGCCGGGGCGTCTATCTCAAGGCGAACCGAAGGGCTTTTGCCGCTTGTGTATTCTCGAGATAATTCTCAGCAGCTTGGCGTTACGAGGCTTTCTTGCGTCCGCGCTTCTGGCCGGGCTTGCGACCAAGGCCGATTTTCTTGGCAAGATCGCGGCGCGTGTCGGCATATTCGGGGGCGACCATCGGATAATCCGAGGGCAAGTCCCAGCGCTGGCGGTATTCATCAGGCGTCATGTCGTGTTCGGTCGACAGGTGACGCTTGAGCATTTTCATCTTCTTGCCGCAGTCGAGGCAGATGATGTGGTCCTTCTTGACAGACGCGCGCACCGAAACGGCGGGGTCTGGCCGCGCTTCCTCGGTCGCACCACCACCACCGAGGCCGGAAAGGGCTGAATAAACATTGGAAATCAGCGCAGGTACGTCATCGACGGCAACGCTGTTATTGGAAACGTGGGCCGCGACAATATCCGAGGTTAGCGTAATCAGCGTCTCGGTCATATCGGTTTCGAATTCTTCCATTGAGCAAACTCCACCTTTTAGGGCGGGATATGTACGTCATTTGATAAAGTCTACTCTAAATTGTAAATTTCCGCCAATTCTGTCGCATGCTTACAACTTCCAGTGGAAATAGGGCCGCTCAGACCTCGCGAGCGAAGGTCAGCGCGTCGAGTGAGTGACCTGTTATGGTGCGATAATAGTCCCGGCGCTGGCCGATTTGAGTGAAACCTTCGGCCCGATAGAGTTTTTCGGCCGAATTATTGGCGCGCATTTCAAGGAAGACCTTTACCGCGGCTCTCTCGCGGGCGCTGTCGAAGAACTGGCGAAGTAACGCGCGGCCCAGACCCTTGCCGCGCAGTTCGGGGCGCACGGCTATGAGAAGCAGTTCGATTTCGTCGAGGGCCTGTCGCGCAAGGGCGAAGCCTGCCGCGTCCACGCCCTCTGCAGGAGGCGTCCCGTCTTCGCCGACGAGCAGCATGTAGGTGGAGGGCAGGGCGAGCGAGTCTTCCACCTGCCGCCGGGTCCAGGCCTCGCGGTAATGCGGGTCGAAGCTCGCTTCCATGACGTCCATGAGCCGGTCGACGTCGTTCACTTGGCAGGAGCCTTGGCGTCCGGCGCGCGGCCGTAAATGGGAGAGAGGTTGTCGGCCAGGAGCGCCTCGGGGATGGCGGGCACATGGCGTGCGTCCGCAAGCATGGGGAGTGGTACTACGCTCCCGCCGATTTTCTCTGCGAACTGCTCGGCACGATCACCGGCGATGGTTGGCTGTCCGAGCGAATTCACCGCCTCTTCCGGGCGGAGAGACGCAAGCTCGCTGCTCGGCATTCCGTCTCTAGCATAGCTTTGCACGAACCATTCGCCATGCCCGCCATTCATGCACACGCCGATATCCCCGGCCGCTGTTTCTCGGGCCATGGCGGCGATGAGCGCGAGCGTCGGATAGCCGCGCACCTGCGCTTGCCATGCGAGTCCCAGCGCGCGCGCTGCGGCGAGGCCGATGCGCACTCCGGTAAAGCTTCCCGGGCCGAGCGATACGCGTATCTCGTCGGCGCGCCCCCGGTCGGGCAGTTCACCAATCATCGGGACAAGCCGCTCGGCATGGCCGCGGCCCAGTTCGACATGGCGCGCGTCGAGCAGCGCCCCGTCCTCGAACAGGGCGACGCTGCAGGCTTCGGTGGCGGTTTCTATGGCTAGCAGGCGCATCGCAATGCGCCCTGCCTCACCACCGCGCCTGCATCAAGTCAGTCGATGCGATTGAACTTGTCGAAATCGGGGCGCGGGCTGCGGCCGAAGATGGTTTCCTTGTCGCCATAGCCGATGGCGCAGACCCAGTCGGCGCGGTGGCGCGGACTGTCGGCGAAGAAATGCTCGGTAATCTTGTCGAGGTCGACACCCGACATCGGACCGCAATCGAGGCCCAGCGCGCGGGCGGCAATCATCAGGTAAGCACCCTGTAGCGCCGAGTTGCGCTTGGCACCTTCCTTTCGGCCTTCCTCGTCGCCTTCGAACCAGCTCTTGGCGTCGGTGTGCGGGAAGAGCCAGGGCAGTTCCTCGTGGAAATCGATGTCGTAACCGATGATGACCACCACCGGCGCGGTCTTGATCTTTTCCTTGTTCCCCTCCGATGCGAATTCGGCGAGCTTGTCGCGGGATTCTTGCGATTTGCACCACACGAAACGACCCGGCTGCATATTGGCCGAGGTCGGCCCCATCTTCAGCAGCTCGTAAATCGCCTCGATCTGTTCCTCGGTCACCTCCTTGTCGTGCCAGCCATTGTAGCTGCGCGCCTCGCGGAAAACCTGGTCGAGGGCATCGGCGGAAAGGGATTGATCGTGGAACTGCTTGGTCATGCAAAATCCTTGGAGATTGGCTTGGAATTCAGGCTTCGCGGACCTCAACGACCTCGGGCACGTAATGTTTCAGCAGGCCTTCGATGCCGTGCTTCAGCGTGGCGGAGGAGGAGGGGCAGCCGGCGCATGCGCCCTGCATCTGGAGATAGACCACCCCGTCCTTGTAGCCGCGATACTGGATATCGCCGCCATCGCCGGCAACCGCCGGGCGGACGCGCGTTTCGAGGAGTTCGTTGATCTGGGTGATGATGTCGGCGTCGTCGGCGCTTTCTTCGACCATCATCTCGTTCTCGCCCGGCACCGAGATGCCGCCTGCAGTACCCGGCGCAAACAGCGGGGCTTCGGATACGAAGTGGTCGAGCAGGATGGAAAGCACCAGCGGCTTCAGATCCGACCAGTTGACGCCGGGCGCCGCGGTCACGGTGACGAAGTCGCCGCCGAAAAAGACGTTGGTCGCCTCGCCGGTGTCGAAAATGGCCTGCGCAAGCGGGCTCGCCTCTGCAGCTTCGGGAGAAGCGAATTCGCGCGTTCCCTGGTCCATGACCGGGCGGCCGGGGAGGAACTTGAGGCTGGAGGGATTGGGCGTGGTTTCGGTCTCGATGAACATGGGCCGCGATGTAGGAGCGGGGCGTCTCGCACACAAGGCACGAAAACTACGCCTTGATTTACCGGCCCATTCACTGGCGCTTCACACCCCCTGCTCCTATATCCCGCGCCATGACAGTTTCCACGCGCGCCGTCTGGCGTCTCGCTCTTTGTCTCCCGCTCGCGCTGCTCGCACCGCAGGGCCTCACCGCGCAGGACGCAGCATCGGCGGACGATGTCCAAGTCGCGGTCGTTCCCCTTCCGCGCCCGCAATCGCTCCAGGCCGAAGGCGAGACCCCGTGGATCTACGAGAACAGCGATGTCCCGCGCGACGAGGAGTGGCTGTTCGGCAAGCTCGACAACGGCATTCGCTACGGCGTTCGCCATAACGGCGTTCCTCCGGGTCAGGTCTCGATCCGTGTGCGCATCGATGCCGGCTCGCTTTACGAGAACGATGACGAGCTGGGCTATGCGCACCTGCTCGAACACCTGCTGTTCCGCGAGAGCAAGTACCTTGGCCAGTCCGAGGCGATTTACGCATGGCAGCGTCTCGGTGCGACCTTCGGCAGCGATACCAATGCCGAGACCAGCCCGACGCATACGGTCTACAAGCTCGACCTTCCCGAGGTCGATGTCGCCAAGCTCGACGAGAGCATGAAGCTGCTGTCGGGCATGGTGCGCGAGCCCGTGCTGTCCGACGCCAATGTCCGCGCCGAAGTGCCTATCGTGCTGGCCGAAAAGCGCGAGCGAGGCGGGATTGCCGAGCGCGTGACCGAGCAGAGGATGCAGACCCTGTTCGCTGGACAGCGACTGGCAGAGCGCATCATCATCGGCACCGAAGACAGCCTGCAGGCAGCCGACGGCGCCTCGGTCCAGGCCTTCTACGACCGCTGGTATCGACCGGAAAACACGGTCGTCTCGGTCGTCGGCGACCTCGACCCCGTGTTGTTCGCCACCATGGTCGAGAAATATTTCTCCGGCTGGACCGTCGAGGGCAAGGCAGCGCCTGCCCCCGCGTTCGGCGACCCGCTGGCCCCGGCAGGGGCCGACCCTGCCAATCCGGTCGGCGATGTCGCGGTGATCGTCGAGCCGACATGGCAGCGCTTCTTCACCTACGGCTATTTCCGCCCGTGGAGGCAGGTCGACGATACCATCGTCTACAACGAGGGCAGGCTGCGCGAGACACTTGCGCTCCAGCTCATCGACCGCCGGCTCGAGGCCAAGGCGCGTGCGGGCGGGAACCTGCTCGAAGCGAACGTCAGCGAAGCCAAGATCAGCCGCTCGACCCATGCAACTATCGTCAACTTCGTGCCTTTGACCGAGGACTGGGAAAGCGCGCTCGCCGAAGTGCGCGCCGTCATCGCCGATGCCGTTACCAATCCCCCGACGCAGGAGGAAATGGATCGCGAGCTTGCCGGAATGGAAGTCGCCTACACCAACATGGTCGAGCAGCGCGTCAATCGCGCAGGCGCCATTTACGCAGACGAGCTGGTCGGCGCGGTCGATATCCGGGAGGCCATCGCGGCCCCCGAGACCTTCCTCATGGTGTTCAACTCGATGCGCGCGAAAGCCACGCCCCAAATGGTGCTCGAAGAAACCCGCAAGCTGTTCAGCGGCAATGTCATCCGCGCAACCTACATCACGCCCGATGCCGGGGACGCGACCGAAGCGGAACTGCGGACGGCGATGCTGGCTCCCGTCGAGGCCGACGCCAATGCGCGCCTTGCGGCGCAGACTATCGACTTCGCCGACCTTCCGGCCATCGGGACGCCCGGAGATATCGTCGCGCGTGAGCCGCATGCCATCGGCGATGTCGAGCGTATCGAATTCGCCAACGGCGTCACGGCGCTGGTGCTCGCCAACGACCATGAACCCGGCCGTGTTGCTGTAAAGGTCCGCTTCGGTGCGGGTATGCGTGCCTTCGATGCAGAAGATGCGCCCTATATCGCGTTGGGCGAGGCGGCGCTGGTCTCGTCGGGACTGGGCGAACTCGGTGCCGAGGAACTCGACCGCGTAGCGACGGGGCGCAAGCTGGGTTTCGATTTCGATATTGGCGAGGGCGTGTTCTCCTTCGATGCCATGACACGCAAGCAGGACCTTGCCGACCAGCTGTACCTCTTCGCCGCCAAGCTTGGCATGCCGCGCTGGGACAGGGCCCCCTTCGTGCGCGCCAAAGCGGCTGCGGAGCTTGCCTACCAAAGCTATGCCTCGCAGCCGGGAGGCGTGCTGACGCGCGACCTTGAATACCTGCTCTACGACCGCAATCCGGTGTTCAAGACCTCGACGCCCGAAGCGCTCGATAGCGTAACGCTCGAGGGTTTCCGCGAGGTGTGGGAGCCCATCCTGACCAAGGGTCCGGTCGAAGTGCTCGTCTTCGGTGATTTCGATCGCGAGGAAGCCATCGAAGCGCTCTCGCGCACTTTCGGCGCTCTGCCTGATCGCGGTGTCCTTTCACCCGAAGTTCTCGCCCGTGAGTGGAATATCTCGGACGATAGCGAGACCGTGGTCCGCTATCACAAGGGTGATGCCAACCAGGCGGCTGCGGTCTTCGCATGGCCCGTCGGAGGCGGGATGGGCGGCACGCGCAAGTCGCGCCAGCTCACCATCCTGACCGAAGTCTTCAACAACCGGCTGATGGACGCGATGCGGCTGGAGACTGGCGCAAGCTATGCGCCCAACGTGCAGCTCGACTGGCCGATGGACGTCGATAGCGGCGGCACCATCCTCGGCTTCGCGCAGATGCAACCCAAGGACGTGCCGGTGCTGTTTGCCAAGGCCGAGCAGATTGCCCGCGAGCTGACCGAGACCCCGCCGACTGCCGACGAACTCGCCCGTGCGACCGAGCCGCTGCGCAATCGCTACGAGCGGGTGGCGACGAGCAATTACTTCCTGCTGCTCGAACTGCAGGGCTCGACGAAGGACCCGCGGCGGATGCGGGCATTGCGCGGTTTCCTGAACGATTATTCGGTGACTACGCCCGAGACCATGCTGGCGCTGGCGCGCGAATATTTCGGCGGCAAGCCGAGTTGGCGCATGGCGGTCATCCCAGAGGGGCAGACCCTTGCGACTGCATCAAGGCAGAGTGCGCAGTCGGGGCGCTAATCCGATCAGGGCAATCGCCTTTTTGCACTGGCCAAGTTTATGCTGCTTGCGCGAAAAGGGCGCGTCGGCTTGGCTTGTCGGCCGAATGATAATTGAATGGACGAATGATGGCACGCGAATGGGCACCCGATAGCTGGCAAGGTTTCGAAGCGAAGCACCTGCCGCGCTATGAAAGCGCCGATGCGCTGGACGAAGCGACGAGCGCACTCGCCAGCCATCCGCCGCTCGTCTTCGCGGGCGAGGCGCGGGCGCTCAAAGCCGACCTTGCCGAGGTCGCAGCCGGCAATGCCTTCCTGCTGCAGGGCGGTGATTGCGCCGAGAGTTTCGCCGAGTTCCACCCGAACAACATCCGCGACACCTTCCGCGTGCTGCTGCAGATGGCGGTTGTGATGACCTTCGCCAGCAAGAAGCCGGTGGTGAAGGTCGGCCGCATGGCGGGCCAGTTCGCCAAGCCGCGCAGCTCCGACACCGAAACGCAGGGCGATGTGACGCTGCCGAGCTACTTCGGCGACAACGTCAACGGCATAGAATTCGACGCTGCCGCCCGGCACAACGATCCGCAGCGCATGGTCCGCGCCTATTTCCAGGCCTCGGCCACATTGAACCTGCTGCGCGCCTTTGCCGGCGGCGGCTATGCGAACCTGCGGCAGGTCCACCAGTGGACGCTCGACTTCATGGGCCGTAGCCCCTGGGCGGACAAGTTTGCCGAGACGGCGGACCGCATCGGCGAAGCGCTCGATTTCATGGAAGCCTGCGGTATCGACCCGGCGACCGTGCCGCAGCTGCAGGGCACCAGTTTCTACACCAGCCACGAGGCGCTGCTGCTCCCCTACGAGCAGGCGCTGACCCGCCGCGACAGCCTGACGGGCGACTGGTACGACACCAGCGCGCACATGGTCTGGATTGGCGACCGCACCCGTTTCGAAGGCAGCGCGCATGTCGAATTCGCGCGCGGCATCGGCAATCCGCTGGGCATGAAGTGCGGGCCCAGCCTCGAGACCGATGCGATGCTCAATCTGCTCGACACGCTCAATCCTTCGCGCGAGCCGGGGCGCATCACGCTCATCAGCCGCTTCGGGCATGACAAGGTCGAAGAAGGCCTGCCGCGCCTCGTGCGGGCGGTGAAGGCCGAAGGGCACCCGGTTGTCTGGAGCTGCGACCCGATGCACGGCAATGTCGTCAAATCCGAGAGCGGTTACAAGACGCGGCCCTTCGACCGCATCCTGTCGGAAGTGAAGGGCTTCTTCGCGGTCCACCGCGCCGAGGGCACGCATCCGGGCGGCATCCATGTCGAGATGACCGGGCAGGACGTAACCGAATGCGTCGGCGGCGCTGTCGCCATCACCGACGAGGCGCTGAAGGACCGCTATCACACCCATTGCGACCCGCGCCTCAACGCCGCGCAATCGCTGGAGTTGGCCTTCCTCATCGCCGAGACGCTGAATGCCGAGCATTCGCAGATGCAGGCCGACGCCGCCTAGGTAATTGGCCGGAGCCTCCCGGCGACGGTTCCTTTCCGCGTGGCTGGCAGAACTCTCCTCAGAGCAGGAGAGCCTTGTGCGTCACGTCCCTTTGTCATCGAAGCGATCCCTGTCGCTGGGAGTCTGGGCTTTGTCCGGCCTGCTGGCGGTGATGGCAATGTTCAGCCCCGGTCCCGTCATGAGCGCCCTCCTGCTCGCCAGTGCCTTTGCGCTGCTGGCGGGAAACTGCATGAGCAACCGGCTGACGACGCGGCAAATCCGTGAAGATGCGGCGAAGCTCAGTCGCAGCGTGGACCAGCTCGAAACCGCGGAGGGGCTCGCGGGATATGGCCGCTGGTGCATCGAAATCGAGCCACGCCGGCATTTGTGGTCGGAGGAGATGTGCCACCTCGCCGGCCTCCCGCCGGGCACGCCGCCCCGCGAGGATATCCTCGAACGCATCATGCCCGAGGGGATGGAGCAAATCGAAACGGTGCTCGATGCTCACGCGCAAGACCGGGAACCCTTCGCCATCGAATTTGAAGTCGCCGAGCGGGGTGAGGGCCTGCACATCCTCAGGGCGAGGGCGCGCAACGTGTTCTCGGCGGAAGGCGTTCGCGAGCAGGTCTTCATGGTCGTGAAGGACGTGTCCGAAACCTATGCGCTGCGCCGCGACCGCGACGAGGCGCTGGAACGTGCAGCGCAGGCGCAGCGCGAAGCCAATACCGATGCGCTCACCGGCCTTGCCAACCGGCGCTACACCATGGCCGAGCTGGACCGCGCGGTGATGGAAGCGCGGCGTGACGAGAAGCCGCTCTCGGTCATCGTCTTCGACATCGACCATTTCAAGCAGGTGAACGACCGCCACGGCCACCCGGTCGGCGACAAGGTTATCGCCATGGTCGGCGACATTGCCACGCGGCAGGCGCGCGAGTTCGACATCGTCGGCCGCATCGGGGGCGAGGAATTCCTCTGGATCCTGCCCGACTGCAAAAGCGAGGCGGCCCTGCGCGCGGCGGAGCGCCTGCGCTGGGCGATCGAGGCAGGCACGCACAGCGCGCCGATACCCTCCATCACCATCAGCGCAGGTCACGCCGAAATCGAGGCGGGCGATGCCTCGCTCATCCTCTTCGCACGCGCTGATGCCGCGCTCTACGAGGCCAAACGCGGTGGGCGGAACAGGGTGGCGCAGGCCGCCTGAGGCCTAACATTTGATAGGATAAGCCTTTTTTCGCCGCTCGGCCTTTAAACTGTCACCCGAATGCGCCATGATACCTGGCGGTTGCCGGTCCGAGGCGACCGTAAGGGGAGAGCAGGGCGATGGGTGGTCTCCACGCCAGTCAGCACGTCACCGCAGGCGCACTTGCGGACAACTATGCGAGGGTGCGTGCCCTCAGCGAGGCGCTGGTCGAACCCCTTTCCGAGGCCGACGCAATTCTCCAGTCGATGGAAGATGCCTCGCCCGCCAAGTGGCATATCGCGCATGTCACGTGGTTCTGGGAGACCTTCCTCCTGCGCGACCATTTGCAGGGCTACAGGCTGTTCGACGAGGACTGGCCCTTCGTTTTCAATTCCTATTACGAAGCGGAAGGCGAGCGGATAGCCCGTTTCTCGCGCGGCATGCTCTCGCGCCCGACGCTGACCGACATCCTAGAATGGCGCGCGCATGTCGACGAGGCGATGCAGCCGCTGCTGGAGCGCGAGGAGTTGCGCCCGCTTATCGAACTTGGCCTCGCGCATGAGCAGCAACACCAGGAATTGCTGTTAACCGATATCAAGCACGCGCTGTTCCAGAACCCGCTGGGACCGGCGATGTGGGAGCATGCCGTGCGCGAGGTAGCGGCGCAGCCCGACGGCTGGCATTCGCACCCGGGCGGGGTAGCGCGTATCGGCCACCAAGAGCCCGGTTTCGCCTTCGACAACGAGGGGCCTGCGCACCGCGTGCTGCTCGAACCCTTCGCCCTCTCATCGCGCCTCGTCACCAATGCTGAGTGGGCCGAGTTCATTGCCGATGGCGGCTATGACGAGGCAACACTCTGGTTATCGGATGGCTGGGCGTGGGTGCGGGAGAACAACATCAGCGCGCCTTCCTATTGGCGCGAAGATGAGCATTTCACCCACACGGGCTGGCAGGAGCGCCACCCGCAAGCACCGGTCACGCATATCTCCTATTTCGAGGCCGACGCTTTCGCCACCTGGGCAGGTCTTCGCCTGCCGACCGAATTCGAATGGGAAGCGATTGCACGTGGACAAGAGGGCGAGGCGCCTGCGCATGATCCGTGCGGCGGCAACCAGATGGACGAGGCCGCACCTCCGCAACCGACCGGCTCGGATGGCCTGTTCGGGGATTGCTGGCAGTTCACCCGCAGTGGCTATCTGCCCTATCCCCGCTTCCAGCCCGCGGAAGGCGCGGTGGGCGAATACAATGGCAAGTTCATGAGCGGGCAGTTCGTGCTCAAGGGCGCAAGCTGCGCCACCGCGCGCGGCCATTCGCGCGCCAGCTACCGCAACTTCTTCTACCCCCACCAGCGCTGGCAATTCACCGGGCTGAGACTGGCGAAAGACCAATGAAAACCGAACAGGGCATAGCGCTCGTCGACCGCGACGAGGACGGTGTGGACCGCGCATTCCGCGAAGATGTGCTCAAAGGCCTCCGCCAGCGGCAAAAGGCCATCCCTGCGCGCTGGCTTTACGATGATGCCGGCTCGCAATTGTTCGAGGACATCACCGATCTCGAGGAGTATTACCCGACCCGTGCCGAGACCGAGATACTCGAAGCACGCGGGGCAGAGTTCGCCGAACATATCGGCAAGGGCCGCGTAGTGGTCGAATTCGGTTCGGGCAGCTCGGTGAAGACACCGCTGCTGCTGCGCGCCATCGACCCGGCCGCATATGTGCCGCTCGACATTTCGGGCGATTTCCTGCGCGCATCGGCGGCGACACTGGCCGAAAAGTTTCCCGCCATCGACGTTCATCCGGTCGAGGCGGATTTCATGCGCGAGGTCGCGCTGCCCGAGGAAGTGCTGCCGCTCAAGAAGCTGGGTTTCTTCCCCGGCTCCACCATCGGAAACATGGTCCCGCGTACGGCGGTCGACCTGCTCCGTTCGATGCGCGCAACGCTGGGGGCAGAGGAAGGGGAACTGCCGCTGCTGCTCATCGGCATGGACCTGGTAAAAGACCCCAAGGTGCTCGAAGCAGCCTATGACGATGCGCGAGGCGTGACGGGCGAGTTCAACCTCAACCTCGCCCGCCGCATCAACCGCGAGCTTGGCGGGACCATCCCGGTGGATGCATTGCGGCACAAGGCGCCGTGGAACGACGACTTCGCCCGCATCGAAATGCATCTCGAGGCCACACGCGACATCGGGTTCGAGGTCGCGGGCCAGCGGTTCACGATGACGCAGGGCGAAACCATTCACACCGAGAACAGCCACAAATTCACTCGCCGCAGCGCCAATACCTTGCTGCTGGCAGGCGGCTGGACGCCGCGCATGCGCTGGACCGACAGCGAGGATCGTTTCTCGGTCATCCTTGCCGAGGCCACCGAAAAGCGCGACGCACCCTGATTATTTTTCGCCGCGTTCATCGACGCGGAAGCAGGGGCGACCTATATCCGGCTCATGGACATGCAGAGCGCTTTCGATGCCATTGCCGAAATCATCCGCGCGGTGCCGCGTTCCGGCCTTCTCGCAGGGACAATCGTGGCGCTTTTCATAGGCTGGATCGGCGCGCTAATGTTGCGCAAGCGCATAGCAGGCGGGAGACTGGTGAGGACCGTCAGCACTCTGGCGCTCGCCGGCATCCTCCTGACTGTCTTCTTCCAGCTGGCGCGCTTCGACCCGAGGCTCGACGCCGTGACCGAACTCGGCATGCCCGAGCAGCGTATCGTGGGCGAGGAAACACTTATCCCCATGGCCGCTGATGGGCACTACTGGCTGGTGGCAGAGGTCAACGGCGTGCCCACGCGTTTCCTCGTCGACACCGGGGCGACGCTGACCGCCTTCTCCACCCGCTCAGCCGAACAGGCCGGGCTCTATCCGCGGACCGGCGGGCTGCCTGTCCTGCTGAACACCGCCAATGGAACAGTGACGGCGGATTTGACGACGGTGGACAGCTTGCGGTTCGGCAACATCGAAGCGGCGGGGCTGGATGCGGTCATCGCGCCCAACCTCGGTCAGACGAACGTGCTGGGCATGAATTTCCTCTCGCGTCTCGACAGCTGGCGGGTCGAGGGCGGCGACCTGATACTCGATCCGGGCCCGGCGAACGACAATTGACGGTTTGACGCCAGCGCCGCCTCCGCTAAGCCTTGGCGCGATGGCAAGCCGCTCTCCGCTCCCATCTCCGCCACCCCTTGCCGAGCTGCTTTGCGCCGGGCCGGTGACGCTGTTCCTCGATTTCGATGGCACGCTGGTCGGCATCGCGCCGAGACCGGGCGACATCCATGTCCCTGCCGGATTGACCGAGGCGCTTCACAAGCTGCGCGACAGGCTGGATGGGCGGCTCGCGCTGGTGAGCGGACGCGCTCTGGATGATTTGCGGACGCATCTGGGAGAAGTGGCGATCGCCCGGGCAGGTTCGCATGGCGCTTCGCGTTTCCTTGCCAGCGGTGAGCGGTTGGGGGAGGCTCCTCGCGGGCTGCCCGATGAGGCGGTCGCGGACCTGCGTGCCTATGCTGGGCGTAACGACTTGTTTTACGAGACGAAAAGCCACGGAGGTGCGTTGCATTTCCGCGGCCAGCCCGAAAAGGCGGAGGCCACGCTGGCGTTCGCACGCGAGGTTGCCGATGCCCATGGCCTCGATGTGACGAGCGGGAAAGGCGTCGCCGAACTGGTCCGCCCCGGAGCGAACAAGGGCGCGGCGCTGGAGGCTTTCATGGGTATCGCCCCCTTCATCGGCAGCACCCCCGTCTTCATCGGTGACGACGTGACCGACGAGCACGGCATGCGCGCCGCAATCGAATTCTCAGGCTTCGGCATTGCAGTCGGGGAACGGGACAGCGAGGCTGCGCGCTATCACCTGCATGACGTGGAAGCGGTACACAATTGGTTGAACCTTTGACTCAAGCAAATCTCGAACTCTCCCCCATCGGCAATTGCCAGGTCAGCGCGTTGGTCGACGAGGCGGGTGGCTTCGTCTGGGGCTGTATCCCCCGCGTCGATGGCGATCCTGTGTTCTGCTCGCTTCTCAATGGCGACAACCGCGACGAGGGCGTCTGGCGCTTCGAACTGGAAGGCCAGGTCAGCGCCACCCAGCATTATGTCCGCAACACACCCATTCTCGTCACGCGGCTGGAGGCGGAGGATGGCAGCGCGCTCGAAATCCATGACTTCGCGCCGCGCTTTGAACGCTCGGGCCGGATGTATCGCCCGGTCGCCTATATCCGCATCGTCCGGCCCGTGGCAGGGGCCCCGCGATTGCGGGTCGGTCTTGCGCCGATGAAGAATTACGGCGAGGGGCTGGCGGGCACGACCAACGGCACCAACCACATCCGCTACATGACCGGCGAGCAGGCGCTGCGCCTCTCCACCGATGCGCCGGTTGGCTATATCCTCGAAAGGCGCAGTTACCGGGTCGAGAGCGACCAGCATTTCTTCCTCGGCCCTGACGAGCCCTTCGTCGGCAATATTCGCAGCGAACTGCGCCGGATGGAAGCCAATACGAAGAAATACTGGCAGCACTGGGTGCGCGGCCTGCACATCCCGCTCGAATGGCAGGAAGAAGTCATCCGCGCCGCCATCGCGCTCAAACTGTGCCAGCACGAGGAAACCGGCGCGATTGTCGCCGCGCTCACCACCTCCATTCCCGAAGCGCCCGGCAGCCAGCGCAACTGGGATTACCGCTACTGCTGGATACGCGACAGCTATTATACCGTGCAGGCCTTGAACCGGCTGGGCGCGCTCGACGTGCTGGAGAAATATCTCGCTTACCTGCGCAACATCATCGACCAGGCGCGGGGAGGGCAGATACAGCCGCTCTATTCGGTCATGGGCGATGCCGAGCTGCACGAATTCGAAGCTGAAAACCTTGCCGGCTATCGCGGCAACGGCCCGGTGCGGGTGGGCAATGCTGCCTATAAGCAGGTGCAATACGATTGCTACGGCCAGATCGTCATGCCCACAGCGCAGGCATTTTTCGACACGCGCCTGCTGCGCATGGCGGACGAGCGCGATTTCGAGCATCTGGAAGAGGTCGGCGAGGCCGCATGGGCCAAGCACGACAAGCCCGATGCGGGCCTGTGGGAATTCCGCACCCGGCAGGAAGTGCACACCTATTCCGCCGTCATGTGCTGGGCCGCCTGCGACCGTCTTTCGAACGTGGCAGGGCAGTTGGGCAAGGACGACCGCGCCAAGCTCTGGAAAGAGCGCGCCGAGGCCATTCGCGCCAAAATCGATGCCGAGGCATGGAATGAGGAAGGCCAGCACTATGGCGCGAGCTTCGAGAGCGACTACCTCGACGCCAGCCTGCTGCAAATGGTCGAACTCCGCTATCTGAAGCCCGACGACGAGCGTTTCCTCAAGACCTTCGAGGCAGTCGAGCGGGACTTGCGCCGCGGCGACCACATGCTGCGCTATGCGGCAGAAGACGACTTCGGCGCGCCGGAAACAGCTTTCAACGTCTGCACCTTCTGGCTCATCGAAGCGCTGCACCTTACCGGGCGCAGTGGCGAGGCGCGGCAGATGTTCGAGGCGATGCTGGGTCACACCACCCGCTCGGGCCTGCTGAGCGAAGACCTCGATTATGAGACGGGCGAACTGTGGGGGAACTTCCCCCAGACCTATTCGCTGGTAGGTATCATCAACTCTGCAGGTCATCTTTCGAAAAGCTGGAGCGAAGTGCGTTGAGCACCGACGCCCGCCTTGTCGTAATTTCCAACCGCGTCGCAGTCCCCAAGGCGCGAGGAGCAGCGGGCGCCCAAGGGGGCCTCGCCGGCGCGTTGCATTCGGCGCTTAAGTCACGAAAAGGCCTGTGGTTCGGCTGGTCGGGCGAGGAAAGTGAAAGCGGCCGCACCGGCAATATCGCCACCCAGTCCAGCGACGGCGTAACCACCGCGACCATCGATCTGTCCGAACGCGACATCGAGGAATATTACAACGGCTACGCCAATTCGACGCTTTGGCCGTTGTTCCATTACCGCCTCGACCTCGCCAAATACGAGCGTGAGACGGGGAAGGGCTACGAGCGGGTCAACGAACGCTTCGCCGAACTCGTCACCCCGTTGCTCGAAGAGGACGACGTGGTGTGGGTGCACGATTATCACCTTGTCCCACTGGGCGAGCGTTTGCGGGCGCGCGGTGCGAAGAACCGCATCGGATTCTTCCTGCACATCCCATGGCCCGCCACGCGGTTGTTCGTCTCGCTGCCCTATCACGAGCGGCTGACGCGTACGATGCTGCATTACGACTTGCTCGGCTTCCAGACGAAGGAATGGCTCGACAGCTTCCTGCATTATTGCCGCACCGAACTCGGCGCGGATGTGGATGAGGCCACAGGCGCCATCACGCTCGACGGACGCACCACCATCGCGCGCGCCTATCCCATCGGCATCGACTGGGACCACTTCAGCGGGCTGGGCGAGACAGGCGATGCGCGGCAGGCGCAGCAAAGGCTGATGAGTTCGGCCCGCCGCCGTACCGCGATGATCGGCGTCGACCGGCTGGACTATTCCAAGGGCCTGCCCGAACGCCTCGACGGCATCTCGCGCTTCTTCGACAAGCACCCAGAGCGCGTCCGCGACCTCGTCTTCGTGCAGATTGCGCCGCCCAGCCGCGAGGATGTCGACAGCTACCAGGCCATCCGCGCCACGCTCGAGCAGAAGGCCGGTCAAATCAACGGCGCGCGTAGCGAGGTCGACCTCGTGCCCATCCGCTACGTCAACCGCGGCTACAGCCATGCCGAACTGTTCGGCTTCTTCCGCGCGGCAAAAATCGGGCTGGTGACGCCCTTGCGCGACGGGATGAACCTCGTCGCCAAGGAATATATCGCAGCGCAGGACCCCGAAGACCCCGGCGTCCTCATCCTGTCGAGTTTTGCTGGCGCCGCCGCGCAGATGAAGGATGCTTTGCTGGTCAATCCGCACAGTCCGGACGACCTTGCCCATGCCATCCGCACCGCGCTCGACATGCCGCTGGAAGAGCGCAAGCGCCGCTACGATGCGCTCATCGGCACGGTGCGCGACGACAATGTGCAGGACTGGACCGAGACCTTCCTCTCCGACCTCGACAGCGTTTCCGGAGGCTAGGACACGGCGCGCTGCTTGGGCGCATCGCGCCAGCGGCCGGTTGCCTGTTCCAGATGGTCCATCAGGCTGAGATGGCTCGGCCTTTCCGCACGCGGAGCCAGGACTTCGTCCACCTGCCCGATGAGCACATGCGCCTCGAAGGGCTTGCGGATATAGGCCTGCGCGCCGTTGTGAAAGGCGGCGTTCTCGTCCTCCACGCCGCTGATGCCGGTGAACATGATGACCGGCAAATCATAGGTCTCCGCAGAACTGCGCAGTGAACGCAGCACTTGCGCGCCGGTGAGGCCGGGCATGTCCTGGTCGAGAAGGAGCAGGTCGGGCCTGCGCCAGCGCAGCAGGTCGAGCGCCCGCTCCCCGTCGGCGACCCAGCCGCAGGCATGGCCCGCATCCATCAGGATTTCGCTCGCCATCTGGGCAATCATTTCATCATCATCGACTATCAGGATATGCGACATGTCTTCGGCTCCGCTGTGGTCCCCCCGGACGAGGGAGGCTGTAGCCGCAGGGTCTAGAAAAGACGGTTTTCCGCGCAATAGGGGCTATCCCCTAGTCTCCCGCCCTGCCACGCTCGCGCCCATGATTCGCGAACCCTTTCTCAACACCGACGGCATCCATAACTTCCGTGATTACGGCGGCTGGAAGGTCGAGGGCGGCGGCAATGTGAAGACTGGGCTGCTGTGGCGCTCGGGCCAGCATGTCGGCGCGAGCGAGGCGGATTTGCAGGCGGTGAGGGCGCTCGGCATCCGGACGGTTGTCGATTTGCGCGGTGTTTCCGAGCGCGACCGCAACCCCTGCAAGCGCCCGGAAGGTTTCGATGGCGAGGTATTCTTCTACGACGGGGAGACCAGCTCCAGCCCGCCGCACATGGATGTGGACGAGGGCACCACGACCGAGGAATTCGCCCGCCAGCGGATGCTCGGTGTTTATACCCGCATTCCGCGCAATGTGGCGATGATTTCGATGTTCGCGCAATATCTACGCCTGTTGGCGGAGCGCGATGGGCCGAGCCTCGTGCATTGCTTCGCGGGCAAGGACCGCACCGGTGTGGCGGCCATGCTGATGCTTCATGTGCTGGGTGTAAGCCGCGAGAACCAGATGGCCGAATTCCTGCGCACCAACCATGCGCCGACGCTCGAAGTGCTCGCTGCCCAATCGGTGCCGGGTATCGAACAGCGGCTGGGTCGCAAGCTCGATGACGGGGCGATCAAGGCGCTGCTCGAAGTGCGCGAGGAATATCTCGAAACCTTCTGGCAGGTGGTCGAGGAGGAGCACGGCACGCTCGATGCCTATATCGAAGGCACGTTAGGTGTGGACGAGCTGTTGAAGGAGCAGCTTCGGACGCGGTTCGTGGCGTGACTCTTGGAAGGCCAATCCCCATATAGCGGCTTCACTTCACGAAATCTGCGAATACGAGACTTAGACACATGGCTACCCATCGCACCAAGATGCTCATCATCGGCTCCGGCCCCGCGGGCTATTCCGCCGCCATTTACGGCGCGCGCGCGATGATGGAGCCGATTGTCGTGCAGGGCCTCCAGCCCGGCGGCCAGCTGACCATCACCACCGATGTCGAGAACTATCCCGGCTTTGCCGACGTCATCCAGGGCCCGTGGCTGATGGAGCAGATGCAGAAGCAGGCAGAGCACGTCGGCACGCGCATGATGTGGGATACGATTGTCGATGTCGACGTGGCGAACGGCTCGCCCTTCAAGGCTATCGGAGACAGCGGCGACGAATATATCGCCGACGTACTGGTCATCTGCACCGGGGCGCAGGCAAAGTGGCTCGGCGTTCCGGGAGAGCAGGAACTGGGCGGCAAGGGTGTCTCGGCCTGCGCGACCTGTGACGGGTTCTTCTATCGCGGCAAGAAAGTCGCGGTCATCGGCGGCGGCAACACGGCGGTCGAGGAAGCTCTGTACCTCACCAACCATTCGGACGACGTGACGCTCATCCACCGCCGCGACGAACTGCGCGCGGAGAAGATTTTGCAGGAGCGCTTGCTCAACCACCCCAAGATTTCGGTCATCTGGAACAAGACGGTCGAGAGCTTCGAGGCTGGCGACAATGGCGCGCTCCACCACCTCAACTTGCGCGACACGGTGACAGGGGAGGACAGCACGCTGGAAGCCGACGGGGCATTCGTCGCCATCGGCCACGCGCCCGCGACCGAACTGTTCAAGGGCAAGCTGCCGATGGATGATGGCGGGTATCTGCTCACCGAGGCGGGTTCGCCCAAGACCGACATTCCGGGTGTCTTCGCCGCGGGCGACGTCACCGACCACGTTTATCGCCAGGCGGTGACTGCTGCTGGCATGGGCTGCATGGCCGCCCTTGATGCCGAGCGCTTCCTCGCGAACCTAGAAATCGACGCAGACGGTCACGCCCACGCAGCCGAGGCTGCGGAGTAAACGGTCATAGCGGGGCTCGCCCCTGACGAGCCCCGACTACATTACATGTGAATGTCGAACGCCCAGATTGCGGCGTGGAAGATGAGTGCAATCAGCACGAGGCTCGACAGGGCGAAGAGCACGAAGCGCACCATCACCTTGTTCGCGGTCACCTGCACGATCGAGTGAATGATGCGCAGGCCGACGTAGATCCACGCCAGCAGCGCATTCATCCCGTCACCCCAGCCGACCATCGCCAAGAGCAGGCAGACCGCGTAGAACACGGTCGGCTGCTCGTGCAGGTGATTGTAGTTGTGGGCCTTCCACTGGACTTCGGCGGGAAGCGCCTCGTCGAGGCCCTTGGTCTTGCGGGCATCGTCGGGCTGGATGCCCGCTTTGCTCATCGCGGGGATGCGGGTGGCGTACATCCAGGCCCACATCACCATCGTCCATGCCATCAGCACCACGACGGGCTGGAGGATTTCTGCGTCAATCATCGTTTCAGCCTTTCGCTTATGCCGGGGCGAGGGAAGGGTCGAAGAACAGCGTCGCCATCACTGCGCGGAACGCGAGGATGGTCAGCGCGATGCTCGACAGGAGGAAGAACAGGAAGCGTACCTTCACCACGTTTACGGTCGCCTGGTAGACCGAGTGGATGATGCGAAGCCCGACGTAAATCCACGCCAGCAGCACGTCCCACGACCCTGCGCCCATGATGGCGAGAATGACGGCAGCCGCGTAGAAAATGGTCGGCTGTTCCATCAGATGCGCGTAGTTGTGCGCCTTCCAGTTGACGTTGTCCGGGATGACCCCTTCGAGGTCCTGTCCGCGCCCGCCGGGCTTGGCAGAGCCGACGTCGCGGCCCAGCTTCCTCATCGCCGGAAAGCGCGTGAAGGCCATCCAGTAAAGCATGATCAGAGACCACAGCACGAGCACGGCGGCCGGTGCCAGCATTTGAGCCTGCATGAAATTCCCCTCTCTTCACGACCCTGATGCCGCGAACTTGCGCAGGCCGCAATGAATAGTCAATCGCAACCTAATTTGCGGCGATGGTCTCCGCAAAACTCGCCGCTTCGGTATTGCCGCCGGTGACCATGATGACACTGTCCTCGTCGAGCGGCACCTTGCTCGCCAGCGCAGCGGCGAGGGCGGCTGCCCCGCCCGGTTCGACGACAAGATTGAGGTTCGAGAAGGCAAATCGCTGTGCTGCGCGCACCTCCTCGTCGGTCACTGTCACACCCGGTTCGGCGCGGCCCTGCAGCACGTCCAGATTGACCTGCTTGGTCGCATCGGGCTGGAGCGCGTCGCAGATGGTGGGGGGTGGGTTGTCGCCCACGCGCACGATTTCGCCAGCAGCAATTGCCTGTCCGACCATGTCCCAGCCATGCGGCTCGACCACGTGGATGGCGCTCTCGGGGCAGGCGAGGGCGAGACCCGCGGCAAGCCCGCCACCGCCGCAGCAGACCACCAGCCGCGAAGGTGCGCGTCCAAGCTGCGCGGCAATATCGACGCCGGCGCTGCCCTGTCCTTCGATGACCCACGGGTCGCCGAAGGCATGGACCAGTGTCGCACCGCGCGCCTCGACCTCGCGAGCCGCCACCTCGTCGCGGTCCTCGCCGGGGCGGTCGTAGAGCACGATTTCGGCGCCAAGCGCCCGCGTTGCTTCCAGCTTCACCTTCGGGGCATTGCGCGGCATCACGATGGCGGCATCGATACCCAGCCGCCGCGCCGCCCACGCCACGCCCTGCGCATGGTTGCCCGACGACACCGCTACCACGCCGCGCGCCTTCTCCTCGTCGGAGAGGTTCGACAGCCGCCACCAGCCGCCCCGTATCTTGAACGCGCCCACCGGTTGCAGGCTCTCCGCCTTCACGTGGAGCTGTACTCCGCCTATCTCGACCGGCAGCAGCGGCGTCGGCGGCAAGATGGCGGCAATCGACTTTGCAGCATCGAGCACGCCCTGCCGCGTCGGTTTTCTCATATCGTCCCGGACCATTTGGCTAGCCTAGTGCATTTCGCTAGAGGGCGCGCAAGATTCGAATTTACGAAAAGAGGTTTCTTCATGTCGACAGTTTTGGTCATCGGTGCAGGCGGCGTCAGCTCGGTCTGCGTTCACAAGATGGCGATGAACAAGGATATCTTCACCGATATCCATCTCGCCAGCCGCACCAGGTCCAAATGCGATGCCATCGCCGCCAGCGTGAAGACCCGCACCGGTGTCGACATTTCGACCTATGAAATCGATGCGGAAGAAGTCCCCGCGATGGTGAACCTCATTCGCAAGGTTCAGCCCAGCCTCGTCGTCAACCTCGCGCTGCCGTACCAGGACCTTCCCATCATGGACGCCTGCCTCGAAGCGGGCGTAAGCTATCTCGACACCGCGAACTACGAGCCCAAGGACGAGGCCAAGTTCGAGTACCACTGGCAGTGGGCCTATCACGACCGTTTCAAAGACGCGGGCCTGATGGCGCTCTTGGGTTCGGGTTTCGACCCGGGCGTGACCAGCGTTTTCACCATGTGGCTGAAGAAGCACAAGCTGAAGACCATCCGCCAGCTCGATATCCTCGACTGCAACGGCGGCGACCACGGCCAGGCCTTCGCCACCAATTTCAACCCGGAAATCAACATACGCGAAGTGACCGCGCCGGCTCGCCACTGGGAAAACGGCGAATTCGTCGAGACACCCGCGATGGGCAAGAAGGTCGAATTCGATTTCGAGGGCGTCGGGCCGAAGAACATGTACATGATGTATCACGAGGAGCTGGAAAGCCTCGCCAAGTTCAATCCCGAGCTTGAGCGGGCGCGTTTCTGGATGACCTTCGGCGATGAGTACATCAAGCACCTGACCGTGCTGCAGAATGTCGGCATGACGCGCATCGACCCGGTGCGGTACCAGGGCAAGGACATCATCCCGCTGCAGTTCCTCGCCGCCGTGCTACCCAAGCCCGAAACGCTGGGCGAAACGACCAAGGGCAACACCAACATCGGCGTCATCGCGACCGGCGAAGCGCTCGACGGATCGGGCGAGAAGACTTTCTATATCAACAACATTTGCAGCCACGAGGCGGCCTACGAGGAAACCGGCAACCAGGCCGTTTCCTACACCACCGGCGTGCCCGCCATGATCGGCTCGGCCATGATGGTCACGGGCAAGTGGTCGGGCGACGGTGTGTTCAACATGGAAGAAATGGACCCCGATCCCTTCATGGAAATGCTCAACAAGCACGGCCTGCCTTGGCAGGTGAAGGAAATGGACGGTCCGGTCGACTTCTGACGGTCATGGAAACCAAAGCCGGTGATCCGGGCGCTTTCGCCCATTTCGACCTGAACCGTGTCGACAGCCCCGCCTTCGTGGTGGACGCTGCGAAATTGCGCGCCAATTGCCAGGTTCTGGCGAACATCCGCGACGAGGCGAACATCAAGGTGCTCTCGGCCTTGAAGGCCTTCTCCATGTGGAGCGCCGCGCCCATCATCGGGGAATATCTCGACGGTGTCTGTACATCGGGCCTGTGGGAAGCGCGGCTGGCGAGCGAATTCTACGACGGCGAAATCAGCACCTATTGCGCGGCCTACAAGCCGGAGGAACTCGACGAGATCTGCCGCCTGTCGGACCATGTTATCTTCAATTCGCCGGGCCAGATGAGCCGCGCTGCGCTCATCCTCGACAACGCCCGTGCCAGTGGACAGGATTTCGAGGTCGGCCTGCGCATCAATCCGCAGGTGCCGACCGGCGAGGTGCCGCGCTACGACCCGTCGAGCCCCGGCAGCCGTCTCGGCTTCCCGCTCGACCAGCTGACGCCCGAAATGATGGAAGGCGTGGAGGGCATCCACTTCCACAACCTTTGCGAACAGGATCTCGAGCCGCTGCTCAAGACCTGGGACCGCGTGTTCGATGCGATCGAGCCGTGGTTCGGCCAGCTCAAGTGGATCAACATGGGTGGCGGCCACCACATCACCCGCGCCGACTACCAGCGCGAGGAACTGGTCGAATTTTTAAAGGATGCGAAGGACGACACCGGCGCAGAGATCTATCTCGAGCCGGGCGAGGCGGTGGCGCTAGATGCGGGCATCCTCGTCGGCACCATTCTCGACACCGGCTACAACGGCCTGCCCGTCGCCATCGCCGACGTCTCGGCGACCTGCCACATGCCCGACGTGATAGAGGCTCCCTATCGCCCTGCCATGCTCGGTGAGGCGCGAGACCACGAGACACCCGAAGTGCGCATCGGCGGCCCTTCCTGCCTCGCAGGGGATGTCATCGGCGATTATCGCATCGAGGGCGGGGCAGAGGTCGGCAAGCGCTTCGCCTTCCTCGACCAGGCGCATTACTCGATGGTCAAGACAAACACTTTCAATGGCGTCCAGCTGCCCAGTATCTATATGTGGGACAGCGAAACCGACCAGCTCGAGCTGGTGAAAGAGTTCGGCTATTCGACCTTTCGCGACCGGCTAAGCTGAAGCCGGCCGCGCAAGGTCGTGTGGTAGCGCGACCTAGTGATTGAATTCGGCAATGCCGAGGTTCGCGCAGCTCAGGTCGGGGTTCCACTGGGCGTACATGCCGCTGGGATTTTCCGCGTATAGCCAGATGTGAAGGTCGTAATGGGGCATGAAGCCGTGCGCCTCGTCGACCGGCGTATCAGGGTCGTCTTCCATGTAATCCCATTCCCGGCCGCGGAACTTGGGCGGGTTCTTGTTTTCCGCATGCCATGCCTCGGCAAAGACCAGCAGCTCGATGCCGACCAGTTCCTTGCCGCCGTGTCCGTCGGGAGCGTAGAGCAGGATCGCAGGCGGATTCGTGCCGGTGTAAGTCCCGGTTCCGTTGACCCTGCCATCCACGGGCGGCGTCAGGCCGAGCAATTCCGCGCTCACATAGTGGTAGCCCATTATGCCCAATTCGGGATGAGCTTCGCATCCCGACGCCTGGAAATAGCCCTGTTCTTCGGCGTAGGTGACATCCTTGAACGGCTCCAACTGCTTGGCGAGCCTGTCCAGCGATACCATCGGCTGGTCGCGCGGCGGTTCCGCCTGTGCCCCAACCGCGAAAAGCAAGGGTATCAGCGCGAGTTTCTTGAAGGTCGAATTCATCCATTCCTCCTGTTGTCGGATGACGAGATGCGACCTGTTTCTTGTCGTGTTCCTACACTTTGCCCGGGGGAGTTGGTGTGTGCAGCCCCCTTTCCGAGAAGCCGAATTCCTAACGCGGCCTCAGTAGGGTTGCTTGTAGGGAAACGCCAAATTGCAACAATATTAACCCTAAGTGCGTTTGCGACCCACCGCACAAGAGGCCCGTCGCGCCCTGTGCGAACTTGCGCAAATACGCCGCGATATTCACTTGCGTTTCATGAGTGACGATTTATATGCGCGCCTCCTGCTGCCCCAAGGGGACTTCCTAACCGCAAGGCAGCTTGTCGTTTCATGGTCCGCAAGGACTGTTTAGGGGGTCCCTTGAGTTGCAGCATTTCCCTGACGCCCGGTCCGTAGTTCGCGCGCTCGCGCCCGACGAACCCGTAATCCTCAACCGCCCGCACGCCGCTGCGCGCGCTGCCCGCTTCTTTGTCGAGAAGTTCCCGGGCAAGTCGCTTTATGCGGTCAAGGCGAATCCCTCGCCCGATCTGGTGCAGATCCTGTGGGACAACGGCGTGACGCATTACGATGTCGCTTCGATTGCCGAAGTGCGCATGGTGCGCGAGACGCTGCCGGAAGCGACGCTGTGCTTCATGCACCCCGTCAAATCGCCCGGCGCGATCCGCGAGGCCTATTTCAAGCACGGCGTGAAGACCTTCAGCCTCGATTCTTCCGAAGAGCTGCTGAAGATCGTCGAGGCTACCCGTGGCGAGGATGGCGAATACGCCACCGACCTGCGCCTTTGCGTTCGCCTGCGCGTGTCGAGCGAGCACGCCGCGCTGAGCCTTGCCTCCAAGTTCGGCTGTGACCTCACCGAAGCGCCTGCGCTGCTGCAGGAAACCCGCCAGTACGCCGATTGGCTGGGCGTGTGCTTCCACGTGGGCAGCCAGGCCATGAGCCCGTTCGCCTATGTGCAGGCGCTGGACCGCACGCGCGCCGCGATTGCCGAGGCTTCGGTGGTCATCGACATGATCGACGTCGGCGGGGGCTTTCCTAGCGTCTATCCGGGCATGGAGCCGCCGCCGCTCGAAGATTACTTCAAGATCATCCACCAGCACTTCTACGCGCTGCCCGTGGCCTACAACGCCGAGCTGTGGTGCGAACCCGGCCGTGCGCTGTGTGCCGAATACAGCAGTCTCGTGGTCAAGGTGGAAAAGCGCCGCGGCGAGGAACTCTACATCAATGACGGCGCATACGGCGCGCTGTTCGATGCTGCGCATGTGGACTGGAAATTCCCCGTCCGCGCGCTCGAAGACGACCTCATCAAGCCCGAGATGGACTTCGCCTTCTACGGCCCGACCTGTGATGATGCCGACTACATGCCGGGCCCCTTCGCCCTGCCGGAGGACATCCAGGCAGGCGACTACATCGAAATCGGCATGCTCGGCGCTTACGGCGCAGCGATGAAGACCGACTTCAACGGCTTCGGCGCTGCAGAACGCATCATCGTAACCGACGAGCCGATGGCGAGCCTTTACGACGGCAGCCGCGTGCGTCCCGAAGCCGACAATGTGGTGAACCTGCGCTAGTCGCGTCGATACACGCTATTTCCCGATATTGTCGGACAGGGTCACGAAGTATTCCTCCACCCTTTCGTCGCCGAAAAGTTCGCCGACGATACGCACCATGACGCGGTGACCCTCGGCCCCGTTTGTGAGCGCGATGACCCCGCGCCTGGCGACCGGGTCATAAATGGCGAGGCTCGCTTCGCCATGGTCGCCGCCCGAGTGCTGCATGATCTTGCGATCACCATAGTCGTGGATGAACCAGCCAAGACCCCAGCCCTCGTCAACGGGGCAAAAGTCCGGCACAGCATCGCTACCGTCGCATTGGAAGTGTTCTTGGTAGGAGTTCACGATCGTGGCCTGTTGTGCGCGTAATGCAGGCGATACGTGCTCGCCTTCGAATACCGACAGCATGAATTTGGCATATTCGCGAGGCGTCGTTCGCAGGTCGTCGCTCGCCGAAGGCTCGCGCCTGATCTTGTTGTAGACCGCCTCGCCGGCCTTGTAGGGCGCAGCCAGATGTCCCACCCATTTGCCGGCCAGGACGTAACCGGTCAGCGGCATTTCTGCCGGGTCGAATATCAACTCCTGGGCAAGGTCCTCGAAGTCGCTCCCCGTTGCTGCGACGACGGACTTCATCATCCATTCGTATCCTTCGCCGGAATATCCCGTCTTGGTGTCCGGGTCGTGCGAGAACTGGAGGATGCCGTCGGTTTGGCGGCGCCAATTCGCGAACCCGGTACGATGCCGCAGGACGATTTCAGGCGTGAGAAGGTTGATACGAGGGTCGTCGACCAGATCGTCATCGACATGATGCTGGGCCAGCGAGGTGTCGAGAGAAATGCGGCCTGCCGAAACAAGCCGAAGCACCACCTCTGCCGAGACCGGCTTGGTCAGCGAGGCAACATTATACAGCGTTTCTTCGTTAGCCGGAAAGCCCCAGCTTTGCTTGCCGTAATGTCTGACGAATGCGATTTCACCATTCTCGATGTAGGCAACGCCCACGCTGGGCACATCGTATTTAGCCAGCAACAGCGGAGCCATTGCATCGAGTTTGGCGACCTTGTCGGTCTCTTGTGTGCTGCTTGCCTGGGCCGAAAGCGGTGCGGCGGCGGCCAATGCGAGAGCGATAGTGGTCTGGATTTTCATGGAGCCTCCCTTGCGTGTGCTGCTTCACTAACACACGCTAGGGATTATCCGAGTTTGGTTCTGCCAGTTGGCGAATTTGGACGACGAGCGTCTATGAAAGAAAATTACTGTCCGAAGCGGAACAGTACTTGCGCGCCGGCGCCGATGTCGGGACTGCCGTCGGCGAGGCCGGTGTAGGCGTAACCCTGCAAGCGCAGCGCATCGCTGAGCTTGTGCGTCGCCGAACCGGTCAGTTCGCTGCGATTGGGTGCGGTCGGCAGCGAACCGTCACGCCAGTCGTAGTCGAGGCCCCAGGTGGTGTCGCCGGTGACATAGAACAGGCTCGCGCCGCCCAGCCACACGTCGTCGAGCGCAAATTCGTCGCTCTCGCCGTTGAAGCGGCGGCCTGCACGCACCGCGGCACTGACATCGCCGAAGACCTGCATCAGTTCGCCCTGCAGCGTGAAATCGGTCGTGCCCGTGCCGAGCGACTTTTCGGTCGAGGCCGTGGGCAGTTTCACCTTGCCCGTGACATCGAAATAGGTCGCGTCCGACAGACCGAAGGAATAGGTGGCCGCCGCGACGATATCGCCGAGCCCCGAGCGTGACTCGGTGCCAATCAGATCTTCCCCGCCGCCGCCGCGACCCGGGCCGCGCACGCCGCCGTCACCGGGGATGACGCCCGAGGGGCCATCGACGCTCACCCAAGGGATCGAAACCCGCAGGCTGAGGTCGCCCGTCTTCACCTTGGCCGAGACGGGTAGGGCCAGCATGGTCGTATCGACCTCTTCACCATAGTCGCCGCTGGAATAGTCGGCACCCACGCCGATCTGGACGTAGTCATCGGCCATCGCGGCCTGGGGCAAGGCGAGGGCGCATAAGGCTGCGGCGCCGCTTAGCAAACGGGTCATTGTCTTCACTCCTGAACGTGAAGGCGCGCCGCCCGGAGCTCCCCTTTGCAGGGCAGCCGGACGACGCGCTTGATTATGTGTGATTAGCCGCCGCGGCCGGGACGTTCCGGCTTTTCCGGACGTTCGGGCTTCTCGGGGCGTTCGGGCTTCGCCGGACGTTCGGGCTTTTCCGGACGGTCGGCACGAGCCACGCGTTCAGCCTTCTCATGCGTCACGACGGCGCGTTCGCCTTCGGCCTTGGTGATAGTGTGGCGGTTGCCCGAAGGCGTTTCGACCGTCTGCACCCAGCCGCCGGTTTCGACGGTTTCGTAAGTCGGGTTGCCGTCTGCATCGAGGACAGCTTCGCCATTCTCGTCGACGACAGCGACTTCCTCGGTGATGGCTTCGCGCGTGACGATAGCGCCGTTCGATTCGACGACTTCGACTTCGGTCTCGGTGTCTTCCACTTCGACTTCAGCGTCGCTGCCAGCATCGCCGGCATCGCCATCCTGCGCCAGCAGCGCGGGCGCCGCGAGTGCGAGGCCGAAAGCCGCCGGAATGGCGACCACATTCAATTTCTTCATTTGCTAACCCTCCATCGAGCCATGACGCGCCCTAGCTGCGCGTCACTGGCTGCCTGCCCCATGGGTCTTAATTTCGGCCCAAGAGGCAAGGTTAGTTCGACGGGACGATTGCGCCATGCGGCCAGTGGAAAACCGCGTTTCTCCGAGGGTAACGAAAGTTAATTTGGAGTTTCCGACCGCTCAATCGAAGCCCACGAAGCGGGCCGCTTCATCGACCTTGCGCCGTGTGATTTTCACCGGATTGGCCGGGAAGTCCTCGTCGGGCCAGCCCATCGCCACGGCTTTCATGATAACCTGGTCGTCGGGGATGGCGGCATGCTCGCGCACAACGGGCGATTGCATGATGCCTTGCGAATTGATGACGCAGCCAAGGCCCCGGCTCCACGCCGCATTGACCAGCGCAGTGGTGACAGCGCCGCAGTCGAACGGTGTGTCGTCGCTGTCGGACAGTTCCTTGTCGTAGGTGATGATGATGCACACCGGCGCGTCGAATTGGCGGAAGCCGCGCAGGACCCAGTCCTGGCGTTTCTCCTTGTCGTCGCGTTCGATACCCATCGCCTCGAACAGCTGGACAGCGCAGCCGATCTGGCGTTCGCGGTGCTTGCCCGAGAACGGCTGCCCGCGCCGAAACTCGCGGCTATCAGGCTCGCCTGCGAGGATGCGCTCGGTATTGCCCTTGCGAATGCGGTCGAGCGGTTCGCCGGTAATGACATGGAAATAATAGGGCTGGGTGTTCATCGAGGAAGGCGAACGCATGGCAAGCGCCAGCACTTCCTCGATAAGTTCGCGCGGGACAGGCTTGTCGAGATAGCCGCGGATGGAGCGGCGTCCTTGGACTACTTCTGCGAATGTCTGGTCGGGGTTGCCGCTCATGTCCTCTCCTTTGCGCAGGAGAGGTAGCGCAGAGACGCAGCCCTGCAAAATCCCTTACGGCTCAGGCCGCCTCGCGCAGTTCCATGTCCATGCGGTCCCAGATTTCGACCAGCGCGGCGACCAGTTCGTCCATCATCTCGCCCGTGTGGGCGGGGCCGGGGGTGAAGCGCAAGCGCTCGGTACCGCGGGGGACGGTGGGGAAGTTGATGGGCTGCACGTAGACGCCGTATTCGGCGAGCAGGATGTCGCTGATCTTCTTCGCCCGAACCGGGTCGCCGACCATCAGCGGGACGATGTGCGTCGTGCTATCCATTACGGGAAGGCCAGCGGCGCGCATCTTCTCTTTCAGCGCGGCTGCGGCGGCCTGCTGGGCGTCGCGTTCCTCGCTCGAGGCTTTGAGATGCTTCACGGCCGCCAGCACGCCTGCCACCAGCACGGGGCTGAGCGAGGTGGTGAAAATGAAGCCCGGGGCATAGCTGCGGATGCAATCGATGACGCGCGTGTCGGCCGCGATATAGCCGCCCATCACGCCGAACGCCTTGCCCAGCGTGCCTTCGATGATGTCGATGCGGTGCGCGGCTTCGTCACGTTCGGAAATGCCGCCGCCGTGCTCGCCGTACATGCCGACCGCGTGGACCTCGTCGATATAGGTCAGCGCGTTGTATTTCTCGGCAAGGTCGCAGATCGCGTGGATGGGGGCGACATCGCCGTCCATCGAATAGACGCTCTCGAAGGCGATGAGCTTGGGGGTGTCCGCGTCCTCTGCTGCCAGCAGTTCCTCGAGATGTTCGAGGTCGTTGTGACGGAAGACGCGCTTCTCGCAGCCCGAATTGCGGATGCCGGCAATCATGCTGGCGTGGTTCAGTTCGTCCGAGAAAATGACGCAGCCCGGAAGGAGCTTGGCGAGCGTCGACAGCGTCGCGTCGTTCGAGACATAGCCGCTGGTGAATAGCAGCGCGCCGTCCTTGCCGTGGAGTTCGGCCAGCTCGCGTTCCAGTTCTACGTGCAGGTGGGTGTTGCCGCCGATATTGCGCGTGCCGCCGGAACCTGCGCCGACATCGTGCAGCGCGTTTTCCATCGCTTCGATGACCTTGGGATGCTGGCCCATGGCGAGATAGTCGTTCGAGCACCAGACGGTAATCGGCTTGGGGCCGTTGTGGCCGTGGAAGCAACGCGCGTTGGGGAAGGCGCCCTTGTTGCGCATGATGTCGATGAACACGCGGTAGCGGCCCTCCGCATGGAGGCGTCCGATGGCTTCGTCGAAGATCTGGTCGTAGTTCACGTGGGGGCTACCCGCCGGATTGCGCCGCCCGTCCGCGGCTGAATATGCCGCCCACATAAGGAAATGCGCCCCGGTTTTCTACCGCGATCTTTGCGAACGATTCGCAAGTTTTCAAAAGCGTTTGAGGCTCTTGATGCCGTGCTGTTCGAAGGCCGGGGCAAGGCGGCGGAAGTCTTCGAGTTCGCCGGTGGTCACCGCAAAGCTGCGCGACCAGAAGGCAAAGCTATCGCCTTCGAGCAGGTGCGCGATGCGCCGCGCAATGCCTTTCGAACCGTCGACGAAAGTGACGTCCTTGCCGAAAGCTTCCTGTAATTCGTCCTGGAGCAGTGGGAAGTGGGTGCAGGCGAGGACGACGGTGTCGAGGTTCTCTCCGCCAGCCTGGAGGATGAGGCCCGATGCTGCCTTGGCCACCTCGTCCACACTGACGGACTCGCCGCGCAGCTTTTTCTCACCCAGCGCGACCAGCCCGTTGGCGCCGTAGCGCAGCAGTTTCTTGCCGGTCGCGAATTCGCGCTGGAGGTCGTCGACATAGCCCTGCCTGACGGTCGCCTCGGTGCCGAGGAGGCCGATGGTGCCCGTCTTCGTCATCTGCGCGGCGGGCTTGATGGCGGGGACGGTACCGACAATCGGGGTTTCCAGCACCTCGCGCACCATGCCCAGCGCAATCGTGCTGGCAGTGTTGCAGGCGATGCAGATGAGGCGCGGGTTGTAGCGTTCGGCCATCCGCCCGAGCAGGCCCGCGACGCGCGCCGCCACTTCGGCCTCGCTCTTCGAGCCGTAGGGCAGGCCAGCCATGTCGGCAGCGTAAATCACCGGCGCCTTGGGCATGAGCTTGCGCAATTCGGCCAGCACGGTGAGCCCGCCGACGCCGGAGTCGAACAGCAATATCGGGGAAGATGTGTTCAAACTGGACCTTCCGTTTGCCCTCGGCTTGTCGAAGGGCGGTATTTCACTTTAAGGCTGTTGCTAGAAGAAAGTGCAGGGCTTCGACAAGCGTGGCCCGAACGGAATTGAGGGAATTCATGGATTTCGGCACCGATTTTTCCATCAACGTGCTCTGGGCCGCGCTGCTTGGCTATGCCTTCGGCTCGATACCCTTCGGCCTCATCCTCGCGAAACTGGCGGGCAAGGGCGATATCCGCCAGCAGGGCAGCGGCAATATCGGCGCGACCAATGTCCTGCGCACCGGCAGCAAGGGGCTGGCTGCGGCGACGCTGTTGCTCGACCTTGCCAAGGGTCTCGTGCCGGTCCTCATCGCGTGGAACCTGTTTTGGCAGGAAATTGGCTGGACCGCGCTCTTCGCGGTTATCGGACACTGCTTCCCCGTCTGGCTGGGATTCAAGGGCGGGAAGGGCGTGGCGACCAATGCGGGCGTGTCCTTCGGCCTCGGGCTGCTGTTCGGGGGCGTCTACGCGGTCACGTGGCTCAGCGTGCTGGCGATTACGCGCATCAGCTCGCTTGCCGGGATGGCTGCCGTGGTGGTGACGGCGCTGGTGGCCTTCTTCACCGGTGAGACGACGATCGCCTATGTCCTCGCGCTTATCGCGGCGCTGGTGCTGTGGCTGCACCGCGAAAACATCGGTCGCCTCGCCAAGGGGACCGAACCGAAGGTCGGCTCCAAGGGGTGAACGAAGCCACCCAACCGGTCGCGGTAAAGCTCACGCAGGACGAGGCCTTTGCCCGCATCCGCCTGCTCCGCTCGCCCAATATCGGGCCGGTCAGCTACACCATGCTGCTCGCCCGCTTCGGCAGCGCGGCAGAGGCGCTGGAGGCACTCCCCGACCTCGGCAAGCGGGGAGGGCGGCAGTACCGCGCAATTGCGAAGGACAAGGTCGAGCGCGAGGTCGAGAATGTCCGCGCGGCAGGGGCGAAATACCTCTTCCACGACCAGCCCGACTATCCACGCCTGCTCGGAGAAATTGACAGCGCGCCGCCGATCCTGACGTGGCGGGGCGACCTCTCACTCGCCGCGCAGCCCTGTGTCGCCATGGTCGGCGCGCGCAACGCCAGCGCGGCAGCGGTCAAGCTTGCCCGCGATTTCGCCAAGGGCCTGTCGGAGGCCGGCTTCACCGTTGTCTCGGGGCTTGCGCGCGGCATCGACGGGGCGGCGCACGAGGGCAGCCTGCCGCGCACCATCGGCGTCATCGCCAGCGGCATCGACATCGCCTACCCGCCGCAGCACGAGGCCTTGCAGGAGCGGATTGCGAGCGAGGGCCTGCTCCTCGCCGAGCAGCCACCGGGCACCGAGCCGCGTGGCAGTCACTTCCCCAGCCGCAACCGCATCATCGCAGGCCTCCCTTCGGGCACGCTGGTGGTGGAAGCGGCGGTCAAATCGGGCAGCCTCATCACCGCGCGGCTGGCAGGCGAAGCGGGGCGCGAGGTCATGGCCATCCCCGGCAGCCCGTTGGAGGCGCGCAGCCACGGCTGCAACCACCTCATCCGCGAAGGCGCAGTGCTGGTGCAATCGCCCGCGGACGTAACCGAACTGCTCACCGGCTTCGACGGCAGCCCGCGCTCGACCTTCCGCGAGCCGGTCTCGCAATTCGACTTCGAGCACGCCGAACTGGCCGAGGCCGAACCCGCCGACATCGCCAGCCTGCTCACCACTGCGCCGGTCGCCGTGGACGAGTTGGTGCGCCAGTCCGGGCAGGGCGCGGCGGCGGTGCAGCTGGCCTTGCTGGAACTGGAAATCGGGGGGCGTCTTGAACGTCACGCAGCGGGTCGGGTCAGCCTTTCTTCCTGATTAAATGGTCGCTGTCAGCCAGCGTTCATCTTTCCTCCCCGATGAAATGTGATAGAGTATCATTTCACATTCAAGGGGAGAGTCGTGATGAAGAAATTTGTGGCCGGCGCCTGCATGATGTCGATGCTGGTCCCCGGACCGGCGAGCCTGCAGGCGCAAGCAGACCCTGCGATGACCACGATGCCGCCCGAGCGGCGTGCGGCGGCGACCTATTGCCGTACGCCTGCGCCTTTGCCCGACCTCGGCAAGGAGGCGGTGGTCAACCAGCAGCAGGGACCGCATCCTCGTGTCCGCGCAATGGCGACGATGGAGGCCGCTCCTGCTCCGCCTCCTCCGGCAATGGCGCCCCCACCGCCTCCTGCACCCGGCGCATCTGCGAAGGGCGATGGCGAGCGCATCGTCGTCACTGGTTCGCGCGGGGAAACGACTTCGCGCGACGTACCGGCGACGGCGACCGTGGATACCGCCGAAGAAGCAGCTGACAGCGCAGGCGCCTCGCGCTCCATGCCCGGCTATCCCCCGCCGCCCATCATGCCGCCGCGCCCGCCGCAGCCTGCTCCGCAGAGCGGCCTCCTCACCGCAGGCGAGCATGACGATCTGCTCAACCCCGAGCTTTACGCCGACTACGTCCGCAAGACCGATCTCGGCCAGCGTGTCGCTGCCCTCCCGCGGCTCGACACCTCGCGCATCCTGCGAGTCGAAGCAAAGGACGCACGCGGGCAGGCCGTGCCCTTCATGCCCATCGAAATCCGTTGCGAGGATGGCAATTCCATCACGCTCAACTCGGTTGCCGATGGCAGCGCGGTGTTCTTCCCCGGCCTCGACCGGCTGAGCGACACCGTGTGGGTTCGCGCCGGCGGCAGCGAATGGCGCGTCGTGCGGCTGGCCGAGGAGGCAGGCGCGCAGAGCGTCACCATCCGCACCTCCTCTGCCGCCACCGCGGTACGCAAGCTGGACCTTGCGCTGGTGGTCGATGTGACCGGCTCGATGAGCGACGAACTGCGCTACCTCCAGGCGGAGCTGCGCAGCATCATCGACCAGCTCGAGGCGCGTCACAAGGATATCGATATCCGCGTCGCCTTCAGCTTCTACCGCGACGAGGGCGATGACTTCGTCACCCAGACCTTCGACTTCGACAGCGACGTCGCCCGCGCCCAGACTCGCCTCGCCGCGCAATACGCAGGAGGCGGCGGTGATTACGAGGAGGCCATGCAGGACGCGCTGGTCCGTGCCGCGCAGCTCGAATGGCGCGGCGATGCGGTCAAATCACTGCTGCTCGTCGGCGATGCCCCGCCGCATGATGCGGACATCCCGCAGACCTGGCTCGCAGCCGAACATTTGCGCGCAAACCGCGTCCATGTCGTGCCTGTCGGCGCATCGGGCGTGGCGGACGTGGCCGAATACGTGATGCGCGCCATGGCTGCGGCCACCCAGTCGCGTTACACCTTCCTCACCGACGACAGCGGCATCGGCAACCCGCATGCCAAGCCTGCCATCGACTGCTACCTCGTCACCCGCCTCGACCAGCTGCTCCGGCGCGTCATCGACAGCCAGATTTCGGGCCGCCGTATCGAACCGGAGAAGAACGAGGTCATCCGCGCGGTCGGGCAGTATGATGCGGGCAAATGCATCCTTCCGCCCGGTTTCGCCCAGCAGGTGCGCGAAGAAACACAGGGCTGAATTATCCGAACCCACCCAATTGGGTGGGGCCTTTCGGGGGCGGGCCGTCTATCCGGTCCCTGCGACCCGAAGGGCCTGCCCGGTTTCGAGCAAGTCCTTTTCCTTTATCCCGGAGCGTGCCCTCGTGCCGCTCCGGGTTTTTTGTTGCTTGACGGGTCTCGGGAGCAGTCCCCATTTTCGCGCGTATACGCATACGCACACGTAAGGGACGAATTTTACACCTCATGCAACTGGTCATCGTAGAGTCGCCGGCAAAGGCGAAAACCATCGAGAAATACCTCGGCAAGGACTTCAAGGTCCTCGCTTCCTACGGCCATGTCCGCGACCTGCCGCCCAAGGATGGCAGCGTGCGCCCGGACGAGGACTTCGCGATGGACTGGGAACTCTATCGGGACAAGCAGAGCCGCTTCAAGGAAATCAGCGACAACGCGAAGAAGGCCGACCGCCTCGTCCTCGCGACCGACCCTGACCGCGAAGGCGAAGCCATCAGCTGGCACGTGCGTGAACTGCTCGCCAAGCGGAAGGCGCTGCCCGAGAAGGTCGACCGCGTCACCTTCAACGCGATTACCAAGGCGGCCGTCACCGATGCGATGAAGTCCCCGCGCGAGCTCGACCAGGACCTTATCGACGCCTATCTCGCCCGCCGCGCGCTGGACTATCTCTACGGCTTCACGCTCTCGCCGGTGCTGTGGCGACGCTTGCCGGGCGCCAAGAGCGCGGGCCGCGTGCAGTCGGTGGCGCTGCGCCTCATCGTCGACCGCGAAATCGAAATCGAACACTTCAAGGCCGACGAATACTGGTCGGTCCTCGCCAAGCTGGAACAGGACGGGACCCAGTTCGACGCGCGGCTCGTCAAGTATGACGGCAAGAAGCTGCAGAAGCTGACCCTCGGGGATGAGGGCAGCGCCAAGGCCGCGAAGAAGGCGGTCGAGGATGCGCGCTTCACGGTCGAGGAAATCGAAACCAAGCCCTTGAAGCGCAGCCCAGCGCCGCCGTTCACCACCTCGACTTTGCAGCAGGAGGCATCGCGCAAGCTGGGCTATTCGGCCAGCCACACCATGCGCCTAGCCCAGTCGCTCTACGAGGCGGGACATATCACCTATATGCGTACTGACGGTGTGCAGATGGACGGCAGCGCCATCGATGCCTGCCGCAAGGCCATCGCCGACCGCTACGATGCCTATTACCTGCCCGACAAGCCGCGGTTCTATTCGACCAAGGCCAAGAATGCGCAGGAGGCCCATGAGGCCATCCGTCCGACCGATTTCCGCAAGGACCGCGCCGGTTCGGGCGACGAGGCCAAGCTCTACGACCTCATTTTCAAGCGCGCGATGGCGAGCCAGATGGCCTCGGCCAATCTTGAGCGCACCACCATCACGCTACGCGACGGCACCGGCAAGCACGAGCTGCGCGCGACCGGCCAGGTGGTGAAATTCCCCGGCTATTTCGCCGTCTACCAGGAAGGCCGTGACGAGCCTTCGGAGGACGACGAGGACGGCCTGCTGCCGAACGTCAGCAAGGGCGACAGCCCGCTGAAGAAGGCAGTCGAAGCCAACCAGCATTTCACCCAGCCGCCGCCGCGTTTCAGCGAGGCGAGCCTTGTGAAAAGGCTCGAGGAACTCGGCATCGGGCGGCCTTCGACCTATGCCTCCACGCTCCAGACGCTACGCGACCGCAACTATGTCCGGATGGAGAAAAACCGTTTCTTTGCAGAGGAATCGGGGCGCCTCCTCACGGCGTTTCTCGAACGCTTTTTCGAGAAATACGTGTCCTTCGATTTCACCGCCGGGATGGAAGATGAACTCGATACGGTTTCGGACGGGCGCGAGGAGTGGAAGAAGCTGCTCGCCGAATTTTGGAAGGACTTCAAACCGAAGACCGAAGAGATCATGGAGAAAAAGCCCTCGGAAGTGACCGAGGTGCTCGACGATTTCCTCGCCGACTATCTCTTCCCCGAACGCGCCGATGGCAAGGACCCGCGCCATTGCCCGCTATGCGAAACCGAAGGCCGCGATGGCGGACGCCTTGCGCTGCGCGGTGGTCGCTATGGTGCCTTCGTCGCCTGCGCAAACTACCCCGAGTGCAAGTTCACCCGCCAGTTCGCCAAGCCGGGCAGCGACGGGGACGATGGAGCCGATGACGGCGTGATGGGCAAGGACCCCGAAACGGGCCTCCCGGTCGAGCGCAAGACGGGCCGCTTCGGCCCTTACATTCAGCTGGGCGAGGGCAAGGAGGCCAAGCGCGCGAGCATCCCCAAGGACCTCGACGATTTCGATCTCGAATGGGCGCTGAAGCTCCTCAGCCTCCCGCGCATCGTCGGCGCGCATCCCGAAACCGGCAAGGAAATCGAGGCCGCCATCGGCCGTTACGGTCCCTATCTGCGCCACGATGGCAAGTATGCCAAGCTGGCCAGCACGCGCGATGTCTTCGAGACCGGCATGAATGCAGCCGTCTCGCTGCTCGCGGAGGCTGCCAACCGCAAGGGCGGCGGGCGCGGCAAGGCGGAACCCATCAAGACACTCGGCGAGCATCCGACCAGCGGCGGTGAAATCAAGGTCATGCCGGGCCGCTACGGCCCCTATGTGACCGACGGCACCACCAACGCCACCATCCCCAAGGACGTGAAGCCCGAGGATGTGACCGAGGCGCAGGCCATCGAACTGATCGATGCCCGCGCGGCGAAGGGCCCGGCGAAGAAGAAGACGAAGAAGAAGGCCCCGGCAAAGAAGAAGGCGGCGCCCAAGAAGGCTGCGGCGAAGAAGAAGCCCGCCGCCAAGAAAAAGCCGGACTGATGGGCAAGGAGCGTTTCGAAAGGCACAAGCAACCCTGGACGGGCGAGGAGGCGGGCCAGCTCCGCACCCTCGCCGGCAAGGGCCAGGGCCTCAAGCAGATCGCCAAGGCGCTGAATCGCAGTGAGGAATCCACCAAGGACTTTGCCAAGAAGAACAAGATAAAGGTGGCGAAAAAGCGCTAGATTCCAATAAGCTACTAAGCTGCCCCCGACGAGGGAAATGGCTAGGGCGGCGACCGGAATTTGCTTAATTTCCTGCGAACAGCAGTTCAGTTGGTAATCATGATCTTGTCCCTTGCTTCCGCCATGATTGCAGCACTTACCGCCGCTTCGGGTCCGCAGCTGCCTGACGATTTGTCGCGCAACGTAGATTATCCGCTCTGGGCGCTTCGTGCAGAAGCCTCAGTGTTCGTCATATTCGAATTGCGCGTGGACCCGCGTGGTCGGGTCTACGAATGCACGGTTCTGGATTCTGTCGGCAGCGAAAGGCTGGCCAGGGAAATTTGAAAGCAATACAAGCGTGTTCAAATGCAGCCCGCGAAAAATGCTGCTGGCCAGGATTCCTTCGGGAAATTCGTTGGACACACCAAAATGGTCCTGCCGGGTTCCAAGATGGGGGACCTTGCAAGCCAGTACACTACACCTCCGGATATGGAGATCTCGGTTGCAGGGCTTCCGGCGGGGTATGGAGAGAAGCACGAGATTGATGTGGTCGTAGAGGTATCGGAAACCGGCGTGGTTACCTCATGCATCAATCCCGGGTCGGATGACGGACCGTTCGGTAAGGCTGCCTGCGATGCCCTATCTGGATCAAATGTGGGCGAAATCTCAGATGCTGACGGCCAGGCTAGAGCCTATGACCGCAATATGAAGGTGGCCTTCCTTGTTGCGGATTGACCGCGCTCCAGCGTGCCATGGTTTGGAAGTGTGAGAAGAGGTCGACCTTCTCATCCGGGAGCCCGCTCGGTTCCTCCCGCCCGGCTCGCTGATGGCCTAGATGCGAGCTCGTTCCTCCTGCATCACAGTCCGAGGTAGCCCACGACCAGGCTCGCCGTCAGCGCGAGCATGCTTGCAGCCAAAGCCAGTGCTGCGGGACGTGCCTCACGCTTTCCATAGGCCAGCGTCACACCCAGCTTGACCGACATATTGGCAAGGATCGTCCCCGCGATCGCCAGCGCGGCCAGCTGCGGGGCGATGGTGCCGGGTTCGAGGCCGCCTGCGGTCACGATAGCAGCGTCCACGTCCATGCTTCCCATCAGCAGGAGCAGGATCGCGATACCCTGTTCGCCGAATTCACCCTGCGCCCAGCGTGCCGCCACTGCGGCGCCTGCCACGAAAGCCACGAAGGTAAGGGCCGGGAGCAGCGCGATGGGGTTGCCCGGCGGGGCAGGGCCGGTCGTCGACGGAGCGCGCGAGTAGAGTCGCCATGCGACGACGAAGCCGACTACCAGTGCCGGTGCGACGACGATCACGAAATGCGGCAGCAGGCTCGTCGCAAGGACCCCGACCAGCACGATGACGCGCAGGTACATCACCGCGCTCGCCAGTGCGATGCCTGCATTTTCCGCTCCGGCGCCAGCGCCCGAGCCGATTTTCTGGGCGAAGGAATGTGTCACGGCGGTGGAACTGTAGAGCCCGCCGATCACCGCCGTCGCAATCGTCCCGCGCCGCGCGCCGAAAAGGCGGTTGGCGACATAGCCGGCGAAGGAAAATCCGGTGACGATGATGACCACCAGCCACAGGTTGCGCGGCTCCCAAGCGTCATAGGGGCCGAAGCGGCCCTCGGGCAGGAAGGGGAAGACCGCCAGTGCAATGACCGCGTAACGCGCAAATGCCTTGATATCATCTTCGTCGAGCGCACCGACCCAGCGGTGCATTTCGTTGCGCAGCGCAAGGGCCAGCGTCACCACCGCGCCCCCGGCAACAGCCGGTGCCGCCTGTCCGATCCCGGCAAGGAAGCCGAGGCCGAGCGTGACCATGGCGGCAATCGCCGATGTCGCATCGGGCCTGCCATCGGCAAGCACCGAGCGGGAATATCCGAGTGCCATGATTGCAGTCGCGCCCGCCATAATGATGCCGGCAATGATTTCATAGCCAGCCGCCGACAGCAGGCCGGATATGCCGGCAGTCAGGGCGAGCAGGGTGAATGTCCGGATCCCGGCCACCCGCTGGCCATCCTCGGCATCACGCAGCTTCCAGCCGCGCTCGAGCCCCACCATGAGGCCGATCGCCAGCGCCGCACCGAGATGCGAAAGGACTTCGCTCCAGCCCATCAGACCTGGGTCGTCACCCCTTCCACTCGAGCCCCATTTCCTCGAACATCTCCTTGTCCTCGCTCCAGCGCTCGTCGGTCTTGACGTGGAGGAAGAGGTGGACCTTCTGGCCTAGCAGTTCGGAGAGTTCCTCGCGGGCCGCCTGGCCGATGGCCTTGATGCGGCTGCCGCCCTTGCCGAGCACGATGGCACGCTGGTTGTCGCGCATCACCACGATCTGCTGGTGGATTTCCACGCTGCCGTCGGGGCGCTGGATGTATTTCTCGGGCCGCACCGCGCTGTCGTAGGGCAGTTCCTCGTGGAGCTGCTTGTAGAGCTGTTCGCGGGTGATTTCGGTGGCGAGCAGGCGTTCGCTGGCGTCGGAGACCTGGTCCTCGGGATACATCCACGGGCCCTCGGGCATCATTCCCGCGAGCGCTTCTTTAAGTTCGGGCACGCCATCGCCGGTCAGCGCGGAGACGAAATACACTTCCGAGAATTCGACCTTCTCGCCCAGTTCCTGCGCCAGAGCGAGGAGCGGCTCCTTCTTCGCCGCATCGACCTTGTTGAGCACGAGGATCTTGCGTTCCGGCCTGCTTGCCAGCGCTTCGACCAGCGGCTCGAGTTCGTGGCGGCGCTGCTTGATGGGGTCGACCATCAGCAGCACGGCATCGGCGCTGTCCGCACCGTCCCACGCCGCGCTGACCATGGCGCGGTCGAGCTTGCGCTTGGGCGAGAAAATACCGGGCGTATCGACCAGCACCATCTGCGTATCACCATGCAGCGCAATGCCGAGCATCCGCGCACGCGTCGTCTGCGCCTTGGCGCTGGTGATGGCGACCTTCTGGCCGACGAGCTGGTTCACCAGCGTGGACTTGCCCGCATTGGGGGCCCCGATGACGGCGACGAGGCCGCAATGTGTCTTGTGTTCGGTCATCCGAACTTCTCCATGAATTTCTTGGCGGCGGCCTTCTCGGCTTCGCCCTTGCTGTTGGCGGTCCCGGTCGCTTCGCCCACCTTGTGGACGCTCACGCGGACGGTGAATTGTGCGGCGTGGTCGGGACCGGACCGGTCGACCACTTCGTATTCCGGCGGCTTGCGGCGATTGCCCGCAGCCCATTCCTGCAGCGCGCTCTTGGGATGCTTGCTTTCGCCCGCGCCGCTTTCCAGCGCCGGACGCCAGAGGATATGTACCAGCTTGCGCGATTTCTTGAAGCCATTGTCGAGGAACTGCGCACCGAGCAGCGATTCCATCACGTCGCCGAGGATGTTGTCGCTGTCCTTGCCGCCATCAGCACGCGCCTGTTTAGAAATACGCATGTGGTCGGCCAGGCCGATGCCACGCGCCACGGTCGCGCACATCTCGCGGCTGACGATGGCGTTGAGGCGTTGGGCAAGCTTGCCTTCGGGTGCCTCGCTCTGCTCGTAAAGCCAATGCGCGATGGACAGGCCCAGTACGCGGTCGCCAAGGAATTCGAGCCGCTCGTAATCGTCCTTCTCGCCCATGCTGCCATGAGTGAGCGCGGCCTGCCACAGTTTCTCGTCCCCGACGGTGAAGCCAGTGTCCTCCAACCATTTGCGGGTATCGCTCGACAGGCCGCTCATATGTCGCTCCCGATGCGATCCCAGCGCGCGGCGGTGAACCAGGTCCAAGGCAACAGCCATTCAGCGCTTCCGTCGGTCGACCACAGTACCCGGCTGGCGCGCGCCACGAGAAGGTCGGTATCGACCAGTCCCACGCCTCTCCCGGCAATCGCAGGAAAGCGGCTATCTTGCGAATTGTCGCGGTTGTCGCCCATCACGAACATCTTGCCTTTTGGTACAATGATGGGGCCGAAATTATCCGCAGGCCCGTTGCCGAAATCGATGGTGGGATAGCTCTTGCCCGAGGGCAGCGTCTCGATAATCTGCCGGTAGCGGCAGGTGGTGCCGTCGACGACCTGCCCGCCTACCTCGTTGCATTCGGTGTTCACGCTCATCGGGATGTCGACATAGCTTCCGCGCTCCTGCTCCAGCGCCTCGCCATTGAGATAGACGGTCCCATCGCGCACTTCGACCGTATCGCCCGGCAGGCCGATGGCGCGCTTTATATAATCGGTGCCGTCGACCGGATGTTTGAAGATGACCACGTCGCCGCGCTCGGGCAAGCTGGCGAAAATGCGTCCCGGAATGAGCGGCGCTTCCAGCGGCAGCGAGAGACTCGAAAAGCCGTAGGGCCACTTCGCCGCGACGAGGTAGTCGCCATTGCGCAGGCCCGGCAGCATGCTCTCGCTCGGGATGGTGAAGGGCGAGAAGATGAAGCTGCGGAAGATGAGCACCACGGCCACCAGCTTCAGCACGAATTTCAGGAAATCGCCCCAGCTTTCCTCTTTCTCGGGAGTGGTTTCGGGCGTGGCGACAGTGCTCGGGTCGGCATCGGCGTCTGGCTGCACAAGGCGGGGGTTCTCATTCATCGCCGAATTCCCTAGTCGCGGGGCAACGCCCCTTCAAAGGATTTTTGCCCGCCATGACCAAAACCGCCGCCGATATCTGGAGCAAGCTCGCCAAGCTGCCGCAGCCGACGCTGCTCGAATTGTTCAGCGCGACGCGTGACGGCGGCGAGGGCGCAGACGAGCCGGGCGGGGCAGAGCGCGTGGCGATGCTCTCGGGCCGGATCGAACTGGCGGGTGAGGCGACCGACGACCTCATGGCACCGGGCGGCATATTGTTCGACTGGTCGAAAACCCATCTCGACCGCGCGGTCCTGGCGCAATTCGCCGAGCTGGCCGAGGCAATGGACTTCGCTGGTATGCGCGACAAGCTGTTCGCGGGCGAGGTGGTCAACCCGACCGAGGGCCGCGCGGCCGACCACGCCACGCTGCGCGGTGTGGGCGACGAGGCCAAGACCGAGGAAGCCGCCGCGCTCATCGACCGGATGGGCATGCTGGTCGGAGCCATCCACCAAGGGGCGCTCGGCGAAATCGACCACCTCATCCACATCGGCATCGGCGGCAGCGCGCTTGGCCCCGCGCTGGGCGTCGATGCACTGGCCCGCGACTTCGCGCGCTGCGACGTGCATGTCGTCTCGAACATCGACGGCGTGGCGCTGGAAGCGGCCTTTGCGAAATGCGACCCGGCCAAGACGCTGATTGCGGTGGCCAGCAAGACTTTCACCACCATCGAGACCATGACCAACGCCGAAAGCGCGCTCAAATGGCTCGCCGACAATGGCGTCTCCGACCCGGGCGGCCGCGTGGTGGCGCTGACTGCCAATCCCGAGGGCGCGGTCGAATGGGGCGTCGACGAGACGCGCATCCTGCCGTTCCAGGAAAGCGTCGGCGGGCGCTATTCCATCTGGTCGAGCATCGGTTTTCCCATCGCCATGGCCGTGGGAATGGACGATTTCCGCGAAATGCTCGCAGGCGCCGCCGAGGTCGACAAGCACTTCCGCGACACGCCGCTGGAGGACAACCTCGTCCTGCGCGCCAGCTTCGCCGACCTCTACTACACCCGCGTGCGCGGCTGCCAGACGCGCGCCGTCTTCGCCTATGACGAGCGGCTGGGGCTGTTTCCCGACTATCTCCAGCAGCTCGAAATGGAGAGCAACGGCAAGCGCGTGACCGCCGACATGCAGCCCGTCGACGGCCCGACCGCGCCAATCACATGGGGCGGGGTGGGCACCGATGCGCAGCACGCGGTGTTCCAGCTGCTCCACCAGGGCACGCATCTCATACCCGTCGACTTCATCGCCAGCATCGCACCGGGCGACGAACTCGACCCCGCACACCACCGCATCCTGCTGATGAACTGCTTTGCGCAGGGCGCGGCGCTGATGGCGGGCAAGGCGGGCAAGGACCCGGCGCGCAACTACCCCGGCGACCGCCCCTCGGCGACGATCCTGTGCGACGACCTCGACGCCGCCACGCTGGGCGCGCTGATCGCCTTCCACGAACACCGCACCTTCGCCAGCGCCGTACTGATGGGCATCAACCCCTTCGACCAGTTCGGCGTCGAGCTCGGCAAGCAGATGGCCAAGGCAATCGAGCAGGGCGGCGAGGAGTTCGACGCGAGTACGGATGGGTTGTTGGCGCTGGCATTTGATAAGAACCAAACAAGCGAACTCACTTGATAGGTTTGCAAGGTAGCGATTTCTCCGCTACCAATTTTTAATTGGGGAGAGAAATTATGAGAAAGTACTGTGTAATCGGTGGGGTAATTACGGCGATTTCATCTTCGCCTGTTTTCGCGCAATCTAGTGACTGTGATTCGGTATTGATCGAGCAGACTGATTATCTTCAGGAGGATACGCTTGAATCGCTTGCCTGGATGCGAATGATAAATAAAGATAATTACGAGCAGGCACGCAAGAAGGCAAATCTTTACACTGCGTATTTTGTTGGAGACTATTCGTCATTTGATAAGAAGCGCAGTTCGTTACTGTCCAAAGAAAATTACAGCCAACATTATTCGAACTCTCGTGAGACCTTTAAGGCTAGCCTTTCGGCGGACCAGGTCGATGCGTGGTCAAGTTGTGTGGGCAAGGAGACTGCTCTTTACACATATTATCGGGATATTACTCCGATGCGCGCCACGCTGGTGGTAGGTTGGGCCGCTCCGGCCACGGTCGGTGCCATAGAACTAACTAGCTTCGAAGCGTCAGGTGTAGAAGGTTTGGCCGTGGACCAAGATGGCGACGAATTGCTTGGTGAACGGGCATTTTTGCTAACCAGATTGGAGGAAGGCGCAGAAGTTAGCGGTGTCGTGAACGGCGTTGCCGGTCAAAACCGCCAAGCCTACCAAAGTAGCTTTTTTATCCCGGCTTGGAGTCAGCCCGTAGATGAGGAAATTGAACCGCCTGTCCACATCGTCGTGAATCTGGCAGGGCAAAAGCTGAAGACTATTGGGTATTGGTCTGGAGGTGCAAATTCGAGCACCTTTGATTGTAGGGGGGCAACTCCAAATAACATGACTTACATTGAGCTGGAGGTGAGTAGTAAAAATCATGGAAAGAAACAGACTTGCGGGATAAACCCTGTCGGGGTGGGTAAAGGCTACTGTGATGGGTACAATGAATATTGTGTCGAGTATACAATTAAACGAGGTTGCTATGTTTCGACCGAGTGGCTTAATTGGTACGAATATACTGCGCAGCGCAATAAATTGCCATACAGTTTAGAAGCAGCTTGTACGCCGTCGAATCCATAGCTTCTGTAAGGCAGATGGGTTGACATAACATACGGGCTGGCCCATCTGCCCCCATCGAAGCGCGCTAGCCAGCGTGAAGCGGCGATGTGGAGACATCCATCGCCCCGGCCGCGCCTCGGTCTTTACCCAATGACTTCCCTTTTCACGCGGGTCGTTTGACACCCGCGCCGCGCGACGAATCCGTCTGCGCGCCGCAAGCATATTGCGAGTATACATGACACAATTCACCGACCTCGGGCTGTCGCAGCCCGTGCTCCAAGCCCTCGACATGAAGGGCTATACCGAGCCGACGCCGATCCAGGCGCAGGCCATTCCGCGCGTTCTCGAAGGGCGCGACCTGCTCGGCATCGCGCAGACCGGCACGGGCAAGACCGCCGCTTTTATGCTGCCCAGCATCGACCGCCTGCGTGACGCCGACAAGCAAACGCCTTTCAAGTCCTGCCGCATGCTGGTGCTCGCGCCGACGCGCGAACTGGCCGGTCAGATTGCCGAAAGCGCCAAGGATTACGGCGCGCTGGCGGGGCTCAAGGTCCACTCCATCGTTGGCGGCACTTCGGTCAACAAGGACCGCAACAAGCTGCATCGCGGCACCGACATCCTCGTCGCTACGCCGGGCCGCCTGCTCGACCTCATCGACCAGAAGGCCTTCCGTCTCGACGGCGTCGAAGTGCTGGTGCTGGACGAGGCCGACCAGATGCTCGACCTCGGCTTCATCCACGCGCTGCGCAAGATCAGCGAACTGGTCCCGGCCGACCGCCAAACGCTGTTCTTCAGCGCCACCATGCCCAAGCAGATCCAGGAACTGGTCGGCAAATATTGCCGCAACCCGGTCAAGGTCAGCGTGACCCCGGAAAACACCACGGCAGAGCGCATCGACCAGTACCTCTTCATGGTCCAGCAGGACGAGAAGCAGACGCTGCTCGAACTGGTCTTGTCGGAGCGCCACCAGGTGCCCGGCAAGTTCGAACGCGTCCTCATTTTCGCGCGCACCAAGCATGGCTGCGACCGCATCGTGAAGAAGCTCGGCCAAAGCGGCATCCCTGCCAACGCGATCCATGGCAACAAGAGCCAGCCGCAGCGCGAGCGTGCGCTCGACGAGTTCAAGCGCGCCAAGACGCCCATCCTCGTCGCCACCGATGTCGCTGCGCGCGGTATCGACATTCCGGGCGTCAGCCACGTCATCAATTACGAACTGCCGAACGTGCCGGAGCAATATGTCCACCGCATCGGACGCACCGCTCGTGCGGGCAAGGACGGCATTGCGATTGCCTTCTGCGCCGAGGATGAGCGCGATTATCTGAAGGACATCCGCAAGAAGACCGACGCGGAATTCGAGCGCCTGCCGCTGCCCGACAACTTCCGCGCCGTGGTCGAAGGCGTCGGCCCGACCAAGCGCGAGCCCAAGCAGCGCATGGCCAAGCCAAAGGTCCGCCCCACGGGCGGTGCTGCCAAGGCAAAGCCGAAGCAGAAGCATCCTGCGCGCAAGGGCAAGCCTGCCGGTGCGGGTCAGGGCAGGCCGCAGGGTGGCCGTCCGGGTGGCAATCGTAATCGCAACCGGAATCGTCGTCGCAGCCAAGGTTGAGCAGAGGGCGGTTGTGATTGCAGCCGTCACTCGCCATATCGCGCGCTCACGCTGACAGGAGCGCCGGATGGCAGACGATTACGATTTCGACCTTTTCACCATTGGCGCAGGCTCGGGTGGGGTGCGGGCATCCCGCGTTTCGGCAGCGCATGGCGCGAAGGTCGCGATTGCCGAGGAGCACCGCGTCGGCGGAACCTGCGTTATCCGCGGCTGCGTGCCGAAGAAGATGCTCGTCTACGGTGCGCATTTCGCCGAGGACCTCGAGGACTGCCAGAAGTTCGGCTGGGAAATTGGCGAGAAGAAGTTCGACTGGAAGACGCTGCGCGACAATGTGCTGAACGATGTCGAGCGGCTGGAGGGTCTCTACACCGAGACCCTCGAGAACCACGAGGTGACCGTTTTCAAGGAACGCGCCGAGATTACCGGCCCGCATGAAATCACGCTCGCCAGCGGCAAGAAGGTCACCGCGAAGCACATCCTGATCGCCACCGGCGCCCGCCCGCGCATGCCCGAATGCGAGGGTGCAGAGCACGCCATCAGTTCGAACGAGGCCTTCCACCTCGACGATTTGCCGAAGAAGATCATTATCGCGGGCGGCGGCTATATCGCCAATGAATTTGCCGGCATCTTCAACGAGTTCGGCTGCGAGGTTCACATCGTCAACCGCGGCGACCGCCTGCTGCGCAGCTATGACGAGGCGGTGCGCGACCGCTTGCTGCAAATCAGCACGATGAAGGGCATCCAGTTCCGCTTCAACACCACCTTCGAATACATCAAGCCGTGCGAGGATGGCGGCTATTTCGTCAAGATGTCCGATTGCGAGGAAGAGCATGCCGACTGCGTCCTGTTCGCCGTGGGCCGCATCCCGAACACCGAAGGGCTAGGCCTCGACAAGGCCGGAGTGGAGCTGGGCGAGAACGGCGAGATCAAGGTCGACCGTTTCAGCAAGACCAGTGTCGACCATATCTATGCCGTGGGCGACGTGACCGACCGCGTGCAGCTGACCCCGGTTGCCATCCGCGAAGGCCAGGCCTTTGCCGAAACCGTGTTCGGCAAGGGCGAACCGGTCGCGGTCGATCATGGCTGCATCCCGAGCGCCGTCTTCAGCCACCCGCCGATTGCCGCCGTCGGCATGACCGAGGGTGAGGCCAAGAACAAGCTCGGCAGCGTGAAGGTCTATCTCTCCGATTTCCGTCCGATGAAGAACGTGCTGGCCGGCCGCAACGAGCGCAGCCTCATGAAGATGATCTGCGACGGCGACAGCGGGAAGATTGTCGGCATCCACATGATTGCGCCCGAAGCGCCCGAAATGATGCAGGCCGCCGCCATCGCGGTGAAGGCGGGCCTCACCAAGGCCGATTTCGACGCGACCACGGCAATTCACCCGACCATGGCGGAAGAGCTTGTCCTGATGCGCTAGGCGTCTACCCTGCACCCGATAATTCACACGGGAGCAGGGTATGGCAGGCACGGTACTCGTCACGGGCGGCACGGGTTACATCGGCGGCGAGGTCATCGACCGGCTGCTGGCCAGGGGCTACACCGTCCACACCACGGTTCGCGATGCGGCGAAGAGCGAGCCGAAGCTGCGGGGGCGTTGGCCCGATGCTGGCGAGCGGCTGAAGGTCTTCTCCGCCGACCTGCTGTCCGATGACGGCTGGGCCGAGGCCAATGCAGGCTGCGATGCGGTGGCGCATGTCGCCTCGCCTTTCCCGCTCGACGTGCCGAAGAATGCCGACGACCTTATCATTCCCGCGCGCGACGGGACGCTTCGCGCGCTCGAATTCGCGCACAAGGCGGGCGTGAAGCGCTTCGTCCAGACCAGTTCGGCTGCCGCCATCGCCTATGGCCACCCTGACAAGGACCATTTCGACTACACCGACTGGACCGACCTCACCGCCAATCCGCCGCCCTACATCCAGTCCAAGACCGTCGCCGAGCGCGCCGCGCGCGACTGGGTGGCGCAGAACGCGCCCGACATGGTGTTCTGTTCCATCAACCCTGTCGCCGTCTTTGGGCCGGTCTATGACGACGACATGTCGACCAGCGTCGAGCTGGTGAAAAAGGTCATCGACGGCTCGATCCCGCTCATCCCCGATATGGGCATCTGCGTCACCGATGTGCGCGATGCGGGAGAGGCGCATGTCCGCGCCATCGAAGCACCTGCCGAGACCGTGCGCGGCGAGCGTTTCCCGACATCGGAGAAATTCCTCTGGATACGCGAGATGGCCGACATCATCCGCACTCGCGTGCCCGAACATGCTGGCAAGGTGCCAAAGCGCGCCATGCCCGACTGGCTGGTGAGGGTGCTCGCGCTGTTCATGTCCGAAATGAAGCAAATCAAGGGCGAACTCGGCAATGTGCGCGACGTCTCCGGCCAGCACACCGAGGAGCGGCTTGGCTTCACCTTCATCCCGGCGGAGAAGACGCTGGAGGACACGGTGCGCAGCCTTGTCGAAAAAGAAATTGTGAAAGTCTGATGCGTATCGAGGGCAAGACGGCGCTGGTCACCGGCGGCACGGCGGGTATCGGCGAGCAACTCGCGCTGCAGCTGGCGGCAAAGGGCGCGAAGGTCATCGTGACGGGGCGCTCGGAAGAACGACTGGCTTCGATGCGCGAGCGTGGGTTCGAGGCCATCCACGCCGACCTCTCCAATCCTGCAGGCGTCGATGCGCTGGTGGCAGCTCTGGACGAGCGCGACTTCGACATCCTCGTCAACAATGCAGGGCAGGGCGTCGACCACGATTTCCGCGAAGCCGCACCCGACATGGGCGACACCGACGATTGCATCCACGCCAATCTCAATGCGCCCATCCGGCTGACCACCGCTCTGGTCCCGCAGATGGCTGGGCTTGAACGCGCGACCATCGTCAACGTGACCAGCGGCCTCGCCATCGCACCGCGGGCGGGCAGTCCGGTCTATTGCGCGACCAAGTCGGGCCTGCGCAGCTACACGCAGGCCATCCGTGCGCAACTGAATGACATGGGCATCCACGTAATCGAAGCGCTGCCGCCGGTCGTCGATACGCAGATGACCGCCGGGCGCGGAGGCCACAAGATGTCGGCCGAAGACTGCGCTGCCGCCATCGTGCATGCAATCGAGAAGGACCGCGACGAGGCCAATATCGGCATGGTGAAGATACTGAAGCGCGTCCACTCGATCTCGCCAGCCTTGGCGCGCAACATCATGCTGCGTTTCTGAGCGCGATTGCATCCCATGCAATGCCGCGCCACAAGATGCGTCAATGATTCGGGGCGCATGAGGGATTGAATTCGATGAACATGCTGGCTTCGCGCGGCCAACTCCGCGCAAGTTTCATCCGCTGGGCCCTGTTCCTGGTGCCGCTGTGCGTCCTGCTCGGCTTCCTGTCGGGGCAGGTCGGGGCCGGTCCGGGAAGCGCGTGGTTCCAAGCGCTGGTGAAGCCCGACATCTATCCCGAACCCAAGTGGTTCGGCATCGTCTGGACCATCCTCTACATCATGATCGGTCTCTCGGTGGCGTTGGTCGCAAGCGCCTGGGGCGCGCGCGGACGGACGGCGGCGCTGTGGGTCTTCGCCGTGCATTTCGCGCTCAACATCGCATGGACGCCAACCTTTTTCGCAGCGCAGCAGATAACCATCGCGCTCTTCGTGCTGGTGGCGATCGTGCTCAGCCTGCTGGTGGTCATCGCATTGTTCTGGAAGGTCCGCCGCCTCGCTGCCGTCCTGCTCCTGCCCTATCTCGCGTGGGTGTGCTTCGCGACGCTGCTCAATTACGAGTTCATGCGGCTTAATCCGGGTGCCGATGGCGGCTCGCAGGGCGAGGCGGTCGAGCGCGTGCGCATCGGCAATTGAAGTCCTTGAATAGCGAGCCTAGATAGCAGCCATGCAAAGCCAGAACCCCATGATTGCCGACTTCGTCAAACTCGCCAACTCGGCTGCCGGTACGCTCGCCGGCATGACCCGCGAGGCGCGCGAAACCGCGCGTGAGCGGGCCAAGGAAGCCTTTGGCGGCATGGATTTCGTGACCCGCGAGGAATTCGACGCGGTCAAGCAGATGGCCGCCAAGGCGCGCGAGCAGGCCGAAGACCTCGCCGCCCGCGTCACAGCGCTGGAAGCCAAGCACAAGTGACATCCGCCCCCGCCCGAGGGTAGGGGACCTCCATGCACCTTCGCGCAGCTGCGATACTCCTGTCTGCTCGCCCGCATGGCGAGACGGCGGTTATCGCACGCCTGCTGACCGAGGAGAGCGGCGTGGTCGCGGCCTACGTGGCGGGCGGTCGCGGAAGACAGCTTCGCCCGGTGGTCATTCCAGGCAATCTCGTCGAGGCGGAGGTGCGCGCCAAATCCGACAGCCAGCTGCCGTTTGCCCGGCTCGAACTGGCGCAAAGCCGCGGGCCGTGGCTCACCGAACCGCTGCCCGCCTCTGCCATCGCATGGACCTGCGCGCTCACCGCCAGCGCCTTGCCAGAGCGCAATCCCTATCCGAGCCTCTACCGCGCGCTGTCGGCGCTACTCGACGCAGTATGCAATGCGCCTTCTGCACGCGGCTGGGCACCAGCGCTTGCGTCCTATGAAGTGCTGCTGCTGCGCGAGCTGGGCTATGGCGGGGCGAAGCCCGAGATAGCGGGCCTTGAGCAGGCTCTGGAAATTCTGCGCGCAAACGAGGCCCCGATCGCCCGTTACCTGCTTGCCGACACCCGCGCCGACGTTCTAGCCGCAAGGGTACTCCTGATGCAGCGGCTCGAACGGATGGCCTGACATGAAAATCGCAATTCTTCCCGGCGACGGAATCGGCCCTGAAGTGACCGAGCAGGCGCGGCGCGTGCTCGATGCGCTCGACCTGCCGAAGCTGACCATCTGGGAAGGCGATGTTGGCGGTATCGCCTACAAGCGCCACGGCCATCCATTGCCGCAGGAAACGCTCGAGATGGCGCGCGCGGCGGACGCGGTACTGTTCGGCGCAGTGGGCGACCCCGACTGCGACGATTTGCCGCGCGAACATCGGCCCGAACAGGCTATCCTTGGCCTGCGGAGCGAACTCGGCCTGTTTGCCAATCTCAGGCCCGCCGCGGGCTATCCGGGGCTGGAGGATATGTCCTCGCTCCGTCCCGAAATCGCGCGCGGCATCGACCTGCTCGTCGTGCGCGAACTCAACGGCGACGTCTATTTCGGCGACAAGGGCGAACGCAGCAGCGACGGGGGGCGCGAGGGCTGGGATGCGATGTCCTATAACGAAGCCGAGGTGCGCCGCATCGCCCACACCGGCTTCCAGGCCGCGCAGAAGCGTCGCGGGCGCCTGACCAGCGTGGACAAGGCCAACGTCCTCGAAACTAGCCGCATCTGGCGCGAAACGGTCATCGAGGTGGCCAAAGAATATCCGGATGTCGAACTCGACCACATGTATGTCGACAACGCCGCCATGCAGATGGTGCGCAGCCCCGGGCAGTTCGATGTCATCCTGACGGGCAACCTGTTCGGCGACATCCTTTCCGACCAGGCGAGCGCCTGCGTCGGCTCCATCGGGCTCCTCGCCAGCGCCAGCATGGGCGAGCGGCAGACCGATTTCGGCACTTTCGGCCTCTACGAACCCATCCACGGCAGCGCGCCCGATATTGCGGGGCAGGGCAAGGCTAATCCCATTGCCGCCATTCTCAGCCTCGCCATGCTGCTGCGCCACTCGCTGGGCCGCGAAAACGAGGCGGGGCGTATCGAGCGCGCCGTGGCAAAGGTCGTCGCCAGCGATGTGCGCGGGGCGGACCTAGGCGGGACTGCCTCGACCAGCGAAATCGGCGACGCGGTGCTCAGGCAAATGACCGCACTGGCTTGAAATCGTAGGCAAAGCGCGTCAGGCGCATGGTGCGATGACGCTCGACCTCACGATTATCCTGCCGACGCTCAACGAGCGCGACAATCTCGCGCCGCTGGTAGAACGTATCGAGGAGGCACTCGGGGGCGAGGGCTGGGAAGTGCTCGTCGTCGACGACAATTCCGCCGATGGCACAGCAGAGGAAGCGCGGCGCATGGCGCGCGCAGACAGCCGCATCCGCGTCATCCAGCGGATTGGGAGAAGGGGTCTATCGAGCGCGGCCATCGAGGGGTTTTGCGCCACCGCCGCGCCGTTCGTCGCCGTGATGGATGCCGACCACCAGCATGACCCCGCGCTGCTGGTGCCGATGCTCGAAGCCGTGAACTCGGGCGAGGCCGATGTCGCAGTCGCCAGCCGTTTTGCGGAAGGCGCGAGCACTGCTGAATGGGCGCAACCGGAGCGCGAGAAGCTGTCGGGCGTTGCGAACACCTTGGCGCGCAAGCTGACTGGCGTGGACCTCACCGACCCGATGAGCGGCTATTTCCTGCTGCGGACCGAGACGGCGCTGGCGCTGGTGCCGAGGCTTTCGGGCATCGGTTTCAAGATACTGCTCGACCTGCTCTCGACCTCGGAAAAACCGCTGCGAGTGAAGGACATTCCGATGATCTTCGCCGCGCGGCGGGCGGGTGAGAGTAAGCTCGACCGCGCCATTGCGGTCGATTTCCTTGCCGGGCTTTATGACAAGGCGTTCGGCAACATCATCCCGACGCGCTTTGCTCTTTTCGGCACAGTCGGCGCGCTGGGCGTGGGCGTGCATCTTGCCATTCTTTACCTCTGCCTGTTTCTGGTTGGCGCGCATTTCGCGTGGGGACAGGCCATCGCCACGCTGGGCGCGATGACCTTCAACTTCTGGCTCAACAACTTCCTCACCTACCGCGACCGGCGACTGGAAACGGCGGGCAAGCTGCTGCGGGGCTGGGCGAGTTTCGTCGTCGCCTGCAGCGTGGGCGCGGTGGCCAATGTCGCGATTGCCGCGCTGCTGTTCGAGCGCGGCGTCCCCTCGCTCCTCGCGGCGCTGGTGGGTATCGCCATCGGTTCGGTGTGGAATTACGCGCTGTCGAGCCGCTTCGTCTGGGCACGCTACTGAGGCGCTAGCGCCAGCTTGGCAGCCAGGTCCATGTCTGGAAGCTCATCAATCCTGCCAGTGGTTCGGCGGCGAGGATCTCGTAGAAGAAAGCGAACAAGAGAACGCTGGCGAGGAGCACGCCGGTCGATGTGCGTTTCCAGCCCGCCTTGCGAAGGTCCGACAGAGCGATCGCCAGGGCCACCAGAAGGACCGTGCCCGGCAGGAAATAATGGTAATAGAACTGCACCGGCTTGGCGGCGAAAATCCAGAAGCCTAGGCTGACGGCGTAGAGGATCGCGACCGCTCCATGCATCGGAACGCGCTTCACCGCGCCTTTCCACGCACACCACAACAGCGCCGGCAGCCCCAGCAGCATGGTCAGGGGATTACCGATGAGCAGCACGCCGCGCTGCGCCCCGTCGATGGGTTCGTAAAGATACCAGATCGAGCGCCAGTTCAGCACCCATTCGGGCCAAGTCGACTGGTAGGGATGCGATTTCAGCACCTGCGTCTGCAGGTCGAGCATCAGGCGGTGGTGAGCCACGATGCCGCCTTCGATGGTATGCGTCTGGAAGAAATATCCGGGAAGGTAGGTCGCCCAGTAGACCGCGAGCGGCAGCAGGCCGAGCCAGACCCCCGCCTCCAGCAAGGTCATCCCTGGTACGGGCATGCCGCGGCGGCTGAGAAGCAGGCGGCGGCGTCCGGCAAACCAGCGCAGGATGAGGAAGGCCGCGCCCGGCACGGCTGCGACCACCAGCGCATTCCATTTCGCTCCCATTGCAAGGCCCAGCGCCACGCCTGCGATAGCGAGGCGCCACCTTCCGGTTTCCGGCTCGCGCATGGCGGCGGCGCATTGCCAGAGGGCGACGGCGAGGCCTGCGACCATGAAGATATCGAGCATGGCGATGCGCGAATGGACGAACAGGTGGAAGCCCGTCGCCACCAGTATGCCCGCAGCGATAGTGGCGAAGCGGTCCAGCGTGCCGAACCAGACCATGCGCATCACGGCGAAGAGCGACAACGCCCCCGCGATGGACGAGAACAGCCTCCACCCCCACGGATTGTCACCGAACAGCGCGATGCCCAGCGCAATCATCTCCTTGCCGAACAGCGGATGCTCGCGGTTGGAATAATCGGAGAGCGCCAGCAGGTCTCGGGCTGCGGGGAGGTAATGGACTTCGTCGAAGTATGGCTCGGTCGGGATGCCGAGGTTCCACAGCACCAGCGCCCAGAACGCGAGCGCCAGCGCAGCGCACCATTTCAACGGGTCCTGAGGTTGCTCGGGCGCGCGGTACATCGCAGCGGGGCTTATGCAAAGCCCGCGCGCCCGACAAGCGGGTTCAGTCTGCTTTTGCGCGGCTTTCCAGCCAGAACAGGCGCGCGACCATCGGGAGCAGCGATATCGAGGCGGTGAGGCCGACCGCGATCACCCACAGGGGCACACGCATGCCCACGGCCTTGGCACGCGGCACGATGAAGACCAGCGAGATAACAACACAGATGATAAGGTCGTACCACACCTGCGTTCCCCATAGGTCCTGCGTATGGTTGGGCAGGAAACCGAGATAGCCCTCCTGCGCGATGGGGAGGGCGCTGAAGGCGATGAAGGCGGCGCCAAGGGCGGCGGCCAACCACCAGCTCTCTTGCACTCGCCCGCGCAATGCCAGAAGAAGAACTGCGGGAAGCGCGCCGACAGCGCCCAGGGCGAAAAGGATTTCCAGAGTGGTCATTGATGACTCCCGATTCTATGTAGCGAGTGCTACGCAAACGAAATGTAGCAGTTGCTACAGGTAGTCAATGGAAAATTCTCGCCAGTCCCCCGATACGCTGCTGCCTAAACTTGCCGCCCATGTGCTCGAACATGGGCTGGCGGGCGCGAGCCTGCGCCCCCTCGCCAAGGCTGCGGGGACCAGCGACCGCATGCTCATCTATCATTTCAAATCGAAGGATGGTCTCGTCACCGCGCTGCTGGAGCATGTGGCGCAGATGTATTCTCAGGCGCTCGAAATGGCTTGGCCGACCGAGCCTGCCGCTACGCGCCGCGAATGTGCGCAAAGGCTGCTCGCCATCGGCCGCGCGCCCATGTTCGCCCCATTCCTCAGGCTGTGGTGGGAAATCGTCGCTGGGGCGGCAAAGGGCGATGCCGCCTACCGTGCCAGCGCCGCCGCCATGATGGACAGCCAGCTTGCATGGTTCGAAGCGCATCTGCCGCCCGATGACCCCGACCCGAAGGCCGGCGCGCGGCTGGTGGCGCTGGCGGTGGAAGGCTCGCTCATGATGGACGCGCTCGGGCTTGGGGAAGTGGGCGAAGCAGGGCTTGCCGCCTTGGAAGGCTGACCCGCTTGAAGCGCCGCTCCTGCATGCTATCGCGGCATCCATGAAGAAGACCACCGGAACCGACCGCTCGATCACCTCCAAGTGGCGCCCCGCGACGCAGGCCGTGCGCGGCGGCACCTGGCGCAGCGAGCATGGCGAGACGAGCGAGGCGCTCTACCTCACCTCCGGCTATACCTATGACGACGCGCAGACGGTGGCCGACCGCTTCGCGGGCGAGGCGCAGGGCATGACATACTCGCGCCTCCAGAACCCCACCGTGGCCATGCTGGAAGAGCGCATCGCGCTGATGGAAGGCGCCGAAGCCTGCCGCGCGCAGGCGAGCGGGATGGCGGCGATGACCACCGCGCTGCTGTGCCAGCTGTCGGCGGGCGACCATGTCGTCGGGGCGCGGGCGGCCTTTGGTTCGTGCCGTTGGCTGCTTGACAGCCTGCTGCCGCGTTTCGGCATCGAGACCACCGTAGTCGACAGCGCCGACAACGATGCGTGGGAAGCTGCCATCCGGCCTAACACCAAGGTCTTCTTCTTCGAAACGCCGGCCAATCCCACGCTCGATGTGGTCGACCTTGCGCATGTGTGCGGCGTCGCAAAAGCGCACGGCATCACGACAGTGGTCGACAACGCCTTCGCCACCAGCGCGCTCCAGCGGCCGATGGATTTCGGCGCGGACGTGGTGGCCTATTCCGCAACCAAGCTGATGGACGGGCAGGGCAGGGTGCTCGCCGGCGCGGTCTGCGCATCGCAGGAATGGATGGAGGAGGTCCTCCTCCCCTTCCAGCGCAACACCGGCCCCAACATCGCGCCCTTCAACGCATGGGTGGTGCTCAAGGGCCTCGAAACCCTGTCGCTGCGCGCCATGAAGCAGAGCGAGAATGCCGTCGAACTGGGCCGCTTCATCGAGGGCCGCGTGCCGCGCATCCTCCACCCCGGCCTCGAAAGTCATCCGCGCCACGCATTGGCGATGGAACAGATGACCGCAAGCGGCCCCATCTTCGCCTTCGATGTCGAGACCCGCCCCAAGGCCTTCGCCATCCTCGATGCGCTAGAACTGGTCGATATCTCGAACAATATCGGCGATGCGCGCAGCCTGATGTGCCACCCGGCCAGCACAACCCACGCCGCGATGTGCGAAGATGCCCGCGCCGAAATGGGCGTGACCGAGGGGTTGCTGCGCATAAATGTCGGGCTGGAAGATGTCGAGGACGTAAAGGAAGACCTCGACCGCGCGTTGAAGGCTGCCGGGTTCTAACGCCGCCCGCGATAAGGTTCGCAGGCCCAGCCGTCGCCGTCACGGTCTAGCGCGGGTCGATAGCCAGGTTGCCCGCGCCGTATGGGTGCGACCCCTGCAGCACGCGCTGAAGCGCCGTTCCGATAATAGACTTGGCGTAGCGGCGCCCGCTCGCGTTCTGCCTCATCGCGCTTCGGCTCTGGACGTTGCGGGCAGTGGAGCGCGCCGGTTTCCTTGTGCATGTGACACCGCCCTTCGCCCTCGGGGATGGGGTCGGCCGCCACCGGAACCGGAACGAGTGTCATGAATAGCGCGAGGGCGAGGCTTGCCTTCATGCAAGCCATATACCATCGTCGCGCGACAAACGGGAGGCCAGCTTGACGAAGACCGTCGAATTCATCCTCGATCTTGCCGCGCCCAATGGATATCTCGCGTGGTATCCATTGAAGGATATCGTCGCGCGGACCGGCGCGCAGCTGGTGGTGACGCCGGTTTTCCTTGGCGGGATGCACAAGCTTACGGGCAACGCGCCGCCGATGATGCGTGATGCGGATGTGAAGGGTAAGGTGCCTTACGCGGCGCTCGAATTTCGGCGTTTTCTCGACCGGCACGGGATGGACCGCTTCTCCATGCATCCCGACCTGCCGTTCAATTCCATCCTCCTGCAACGCCTGCTGGTGGCTGCCGATGACGAAGCGCAGCGGCAGGCGCTGGTCGACGTATTGCAGCCCGCAGTGTGGGAGCAGAACATCGATTGCGGCGATGCGGAGGTTGTCGGAAAGGTGCTGGCCGATGCCGGGTTCGATGCGCGCGCCTTGCTCGAGCGCACGCAGGATGACGCGGTGAAACAGGAACTTGTGGCCAACACTTCATCGGCGGTCGAGCGGGGTGCCTTCGGCATCCCGACCTTCTTCGTCGGCGATGAGATGTGGTTCGGCAAGGAGCGCCTCGACCAGCTCGAAAGCTATCTGTCGGGCGGCAAGCCTTGAGGTTTCTCGCGCTCTGTCAGCCCAGAGCGAAGGCGGCGAAGACAACCTGCGCGGCGAGCATCAGTTCGATGCGTCCTTCCCCGTCCTGGTCGGCCATGAGCCGGTAAATAAGTGCGAACAGCATGTCGCGTCCCCTTTCCCTGAACAGAGAATGGACCTGTCTGCTTACCCGCGCCTTCCTTTTTGCGGTTAACCGATATTAAGGCGGTGGGATAAGGGCCTCGCGCCCCTTGCGCGAGGCTCGGGAAGCATTAGGTTGGAGGGGCAATGAAGGAACTTTTCCAGCATAGCGCCATGACCGATGGCATTACCGTGCGGGTCGCGGTGAACTTCCTGCCGGAGCAATCCCAGCCCGAAGCCGAGAAGTGGTTCTGGGTCTATCATATCCGCATCGAGAACGCCTCGCACGAGACCGTGCAGCTGATGACGCGCCACTGGCGCATCACCGATGGCGCAGGCATGGTCGCGCATGTCGATGGTGACGGCGTGGTGGGCGAACAACCAGTGCTGAAGCCGGGCGAGAGCCATGATTACGTGTCCGGCTGCCCGCTCGACACGCCCTTCGGTTCGATGGAAGGGTTCTACACCTTCCAACGCGAGGATGGCACGCCTTTCGAAGTGCGTATCCCTTTCTTCCCGCTCGCCGCGCCGGCGACCGCGAACTAATCCTCGTCGGACTGTTCGAACCGCCCGGTTTCGACCTTCGGCTTCCGGCCGAGCCATTCGGCCAGCAATGCGAGGTCCTGGGTCATCGGCCCCGTCGCCAGTGCCTTGCGGCTTTCATCGATAGACAGGACAAGCGCATCCTTCTCCAGCCGCAGCTTGCTGCTGGCAAGCACGAGGCGCGAACCTGCGCCAAGGCGGCGGGCAAGGCGGAAGCCGAGACCCCATGTCAGACCTTCGCGCAAGTCGTCATCCTCGGCCAGTTCACGCAGTTTTGCGGGAAGGGCGGTCTTGCCGAGGCTGCCGAAAAGGGCGGCGCACATCATCGCCCGGTCTCGTGCCGAACAGTCTATCCAGCGCTTGTCGAGCGCCCATTCGGTGGCGTGGTTGATGCGCAGGTTCGGCTCGACGCGCTGGAGCGCGGCGGCGAGCTGCGCGGAGGCAAGCCGGAGCCGTTCGTTGCGCTTGCCGTTCCCGCTGGCGAGCTCGACCGTCCAGCCAGCGACGCGGGTAGCATCGACGACGGCGGCATCGCGCGGCTCGCAGAACGCGTGAACACCGGATAGCAGCGGGTCGAGGCCTCGCTGCAAGTCGGTCAGGCGCCCGTAAAGCAGGCCTTCTCGGATACCCCAGCTCGAGAACACGAGGCTGTCGGGTTTCAGTTCATCGAGCAGCGGAAGAAGCAGGGCAGCTGCGTTGGGCAGGTATTCGGCCCGCATCTCCGAGATGCCTGAAATGTTTTGCAGATCATTGGGTTTCGCTTCGAGCAATTTCACTGCGTGGAGGCGGGCAACGTCGGTTTCGAGACAAAAACCATGCGGATCGGTGAGCGGATAGTCCGCCTGTTTCATCGCGTAATAGGCCAGCGCGCGCCATGTGCCGCCAATCATGTAGAGCGGGCCGGAATGCGCTTCTGCCCAGCCTTCGTGGCTGAGGATGTCGTGGACCGGCTTGGCAATATCGCTGCCCGCCGCACGCAGCTTGGGTAGGCGCAAGGTGCCGAGCGGCAGGCTCACGGCGTCGTGGCAATCGCCGTCCCCTATGGCGACGAGTTCGAGGCTGCCCCCGCCGAGGTCGGCCACCGTTCCGCGCGCTCCGGGGAAGGCGCCGATAGCGCCATAGGCCGAAGCGCAGGCTTCTTCCTCGCCGCTCAGCAAGCGAGGTTCGAGGCCGAGGCTTGCAACCTTGGCGAGAAACTCCGCGCCATTTTCCGCATCGCGTGCGGCGGCGGTGGCGACGGTCTGCACATCCTCGATACCGCGGTCGGCGACCAGCAGGGCATATCGCGCCAGAGCGTCGAGCGCCTCCTTCTCGGCCTCTTCCGGAATGCGACCGGTTTCGGACAGGTCGCGGCCTAGTCGAGCAGCAACTTTCTCGTTCCAGACTGTCTCGGGTGCGCGGCCCGTGCCTTCGTAAATCACGAGCCGGACGGTATTCGAGCCGATGTCGATGACCGCGCGCGGCGGATGGATGAGCCGCCGCTGCCACTTCGGATTGCGAGTCTTGGTCGCGCTCACGCCTCGCGCCCCGGCAGGGTGAGGTGCGGCACGTCATGGCTGTCGAGCGCGGAACCGCGTCCCGAGAGCGAGGGGTTCGACATGAAATACTGGTGGCAGTTGAAGCCTTCCTCGCCAATCCCCATGCGCCGGTATTGGCCGTCCGGGTCGAGCCGCCAGCTGCGCTCGGTATCGAGGATATTGGCGAGCATCACTTGCTTCAGCATCTGGTCGTGCACCGTCTTGTTGGTCACCGGCACCATGACTTCCACGCGCCGGTCGAGATTTCGGCTCATCGCATCGGCGCTGGTGATGTAGACCTTTGCCTGCCTGCTCGGCAGCGCCTTGCCATTGGCAAAGGCCCACATGCGCGCATGTTCGAGAAAGCGGCCGATGATGGATTTGACGCTGATGTTTTCCGACAGGCCCGGAATGCCCGCCCTCAGCGAGCAGATGCCGCGCACCACCATGCGAATTTCAACACCGGCCTGGCTGGCCTCGTAAAGCTTGTCGATAATCGGCTGGTTGGTGATGGAATTCATCTTCACCCAGATACCCGATGGCTTGCCCGCCTTGGCGTTGGCAATTTCCTTGTCGATGAGCTCGTACAGCTTTTCGCGCATGCCGATGGGAGAAATGGCGATGCATTCGAGGTCGTCGGGCTCGATGTATCCGGTGATGAAGTTGAACATCTTGGCTGCATCGCGCCCCAGCGCGGCATCGGCGGTGAAGTAGCTGAGGTCGGTATAAATCTTCGCGTTGACCGGGTGGTAATTGCCCGTGCCGAAGTGGCAATAGGTGCGGTAGCCGTCCTCCTCGCGCCGCACGACGAGGCTGACCTTGGCGTGGGTTTTCCACTCGGTAAATCCGTAGATGACCTGCACGCCTGCGCGCTCGAGCTCGTTGGCCCAGCGGATGTTGCGCTCTTCATCGAAGCGGGCCTTGAGCTCGACCACGGCGGTCACGGCCTTGCCGTTCTGCGCCGCTTCCACCAGCGCGGCGATGACCGGCGACTGGTCGCCCGCGCGATAAAGCGTCTGCTTGATGGAGACGACGGCCGGGTCGACCGCGGCCTGATGCAGGAAATCGACCACAACCTCGAAGCTTTCGTAGGGGTGGTGAATGACGATGTCTTTTTCGCGAATGGCGGTGAAGACATCGCCGTCATGCGCCAGCACGCGCTCGGGATAGCGCGGCGAGAAGGGAGTGAACTTGAGGTCGGGGCGGGGCTCGTTGCAGATGGTGTCGAGGTCATGGAGGCCGAGCATGCCGCCGGTCTTCACGATCATCGCGGCATCGACATCGAATTGTTCGCGCAAGAGCGCTTCGGCGGCATCGTCGCATTCGTCGTCGAGTTCGAGCAGCACCGCGCGGCCCCGGCGGCGGCGCTGGATGGCGGTGCGGAAGTAACGCACGAGGTCTTCGGCCTCGTCCTCGACCTCGATGTCGCTGTCGCGCAACACGCGAAAAATGCCGTCGCCCAATATCTTGAAACCGGGGAACATCTGGTCGGCGAATTTGGTCACCAGCTGTTCGATGGCGACATAGATGGCCTGCTCTCCCGGTACGCGCACGAAGCGAGGCGCTCCGCTGGGGATGAGGACCATCTCGACCAGCTCGCCTTTGCGCTTCCCGCGCTTCAGGCGGAACAGCACGCCCATTCCTCCGCTGGCGACGAAGGGGAAGGGGTGCGAGGGATCGATGGCCTGCGGGGTGATGAGCGGGAGGATGTCGGTCTCGAAATAGTCTTCGAGCCATTTCTGCTGGTCCTTGGACAATTCGTCGACGAGAGCGATGACGATGCCCTCTTCGGCAAGAAGGCCGCGCAGGACATCGAGGCTTTCCTGCTGGCGGTCTTCCAGTTCGAGGACCTGCTCGCGGATGGCGTCGAGTTGCTGGCGCGGGCTGCGGCCATCGATGCCGGGTGTCTCGATATTGCGGTGAACCTGCCCTTCGAGACCAGCGATGCGGACAGTGGTGAATTCGTCGAGATTGCTGCCCGAAATCGACAGGAAGCGCAGGCGTTCGAGCAGCGGATAATCGCTGTTCTCGCTCTCTGCGAGGACGCGCCGGTTGAAACTGAGCCAGCTCAGTTCGCGATTGACGTAGCGTTCTTCCGGAGCCTCGGGCGGGCCAACCACCCCATCCGCACTCGGTTCGGCACTCGTGTGGTCACTGCCGGGGGAGGGGGCTTCGCCTAGGGTCACGGGCGGGTCTCTCGTCTCATCGCTTGTCCAAGGTAGGGCGCAGGCTCGCTATTTGAAAGCGTTTCAGCCCGCCACCGGTCACTTTCCCGTGTCAGGCGAGCGTCATAATTCCGCGTAGCGACCTGCAAGTTCGTCCCATAATTGGGGTGTCGATGCGCCGAGCAGGCCTTTCCGGTCCCATTCGTCAACGCGGTAGGGAGAGCCGTCGGGGCGAGCGACCTTGCCGCCCGCTTCCTCCAGCCACAGCGCGCCCGCGGCATGGTCCCAGGCCAGCGTTCGCTCGAAGATGGAGACGTCGTTTTCGCCTAGTGCAAGGCGCGGATATTGCTCGGCGGCGCAGAAGGGAATGTCGACCAGTTCGTAATTGGGCGAGATGTGGCGGCGGGTCGCCTGCCTGCGCTCTTCTTCCATGAAAATGAGCGAAATGGCGGCGACCGGCGGGTTCTTGCCGGTGGCGCGGGATTGAATACGCTCGCCATCCACGAAAGCGCCTTTGCCGCGATGGGCGGAACAGAAGCGGCCGGTCAGGCAATCATAGAGCCAGCCGGATTGGGTGAAGCCGCCCTCGGCGCGCGCAATAATGATCCCGAAGGGCGGTTTGCCATGCGCGAAGTTGCGCGTCCCATCGATGGGGTCGACAATCCAGCAGGGCTGGTCGAGCCGGTCGAGAATGGCCGGGTCGGCATGGGCAGCCTCCTCGCCTACGAAAGCGATGGTGTCGTCGATGCGGGTCAGCCCTTCCCGCAGCAGTGCCTCTGAATCCTTGTCGGCGATGGTGACCGGGTCGTTGCCGCCCTTGTCCTCGACATCGCCGTCTTCAAGGTTGCGAAAACGCGGGAGGATTGCCTCGCGGGTAACGCGCTCCATCAGCGCGAGGATTTCGGCGTCGAGCGTGCTCACGAGCGATAGTCGGCGTTGATGGAGATGTATCCGTGGGTCAAATCGCAGGTCCACACCTTGGCGCGTCCTTCGCCGATGCCGAGGTCGACATCCATGCGGATATCCTGCCCTTGAAGGTGTTTAGCAACCGGCGCCTCGTCATAATCGGCGAGCGGCTGCCCGTCCTTCGCGGCCCAGACCCCGCCGAAACCGATCGAAAGCTTGTCGCGGTCGGCGGGTTCGCCCGCCTTGCCGACGGCCATGACCACGCGGCCCCAATTGGCATCGCCGCCCGCAATGGCGGTCTTCACCAGCGGCGAATTGGCAATGGCGAGGCCCACGCGGCGGGCGCTTTCATCGCTCTCAGCCCCCGAAACCGCGACTTCGATAAACTTCTGCGCCCCTTCGCCATCGCGCACCACGAGATGTGCAAGCTCGCGGCAAACTTCGAGCAGTGCGGCGTAGAAAGCATCCGCGCCCGCATCCTCCCACGAGGTGAGCGGCGCGTTGCCAACCTTGCCGGTCGCAAAGGCCAGCACCGTGTCGCTGGTCGAGGTGTCGCCGTCGACAGTGATGCAGGAGAAGGTCTCCTCATTCGCCTTCGACAACATTTCCTGGAGGAAAGCCGCCTCGATGGCTGCATCGGTGAAGATATAGCCGAGCATGGTCGCCATGTCGGGCGCTATCATGCCGCTGCCCTTGATGATGCCTGCCAGTTCCACGCGGGTGTCGCCCAGCATCGCCGAGGCACCTGCGCCCTTGGTAAAAGTGTCGGTGGTCCCGATGGCATTGGCTGCTTCTTCCCAGCCGCATGGCTCGCTTTCGAGCACCGCCGCCACACCGTCACGCGCCTTGTCTTTGGGGAGGGGCACGCCAATAACGCCGGTCGAGGACACGAAGACCGAGCTTGGCTCGCAGTCGAGCGCCTCGGCGACCTGCGCCATGATTTGCTCTACCGCTTCTCGCCCGCGATAGCCGGTGAAGGCGTTGGAATTGCCCGCGTTGACAATCAGTGCACGCGCCAGTCCTAGCGTGACCTGTTCACGCCCCATCTCGACTTCACTCGACGCGCAGGCTGATTTGGTGAAGACGCCAGCGACACTGGTCCCTTTGGCAAGCTCGGCGAAGGTAAGGTCGGCGCGGTCCCAGTTCTTGTAGCGGGCACGCGCCACCCTCAGGGTCACGCCTTCGATGGCGCGGAGCTGCGGAAAGGCACGGGAGAGGGGGGAGGGGGCAAGGTCCATTGGCCTGCGCTAAACCGCCTTCGTGCGGCCCGCAAGCACGGCAGGCCGACGAAAAAGCACATGTCGGTCTTTAATTGTTCATCTTGATGCGTTATCTGGTCTTTCCATGGTTCGCCAACTTCTTGCACTCATCGCCTTGCTGACTGGCCTCGCGGCCATCGGCGCGCCTGTGCATGCAGCGGTGAACAGCGTTGTCGACACGGCTGTTTCGCAGTCCGACACGCGCGGCTCCGAAGCCCGGGATGCGCAGGAAACCTGCGCCGACAAGCAGCGCAAGCAGAAGCTGCGCGGCGAACGCGTCACTCCCTGCAAGCAGCAGGAACCGGTGACCGTTTATATCCCCTCGGTGATGTTCGGCGCCGACCGCGCTTACGAATAGCCTTCCCGGCACATCCAGCATTTCCTGCCCGGCACAATCACTGTGCGCGGGCATTTCCCATATAATCCCACTTCATTCGAGGCATCCGCCCCATCATGTTCAAAGCAATCGGCAAGGCCATCTTCGGCTCGTCCAACGACCGTTACGTCAATTCCGTCCGCAAGGTCGTCGACCAGATCAACGCGCTCGAGCCGCAAATCCAGGCGCTCTCCGACGAGGAACTGCGCGCCCAGACCGACAAGTTCCGCGACCAGCTCGCAAACGGCAAGACGCTCGACGATATCCTGCCCGAAGCCTTCGCCACCGTGCGCGAAGCCTCGGTTCGCGTTTTCGGCATGCGTCATTTCGACGTCCAGATGATCGGCGGTATCGTCATCCACCGCGGCGAAATCGCCGAAATGCGCACGGGTGAAGGCAAGACGCTGATGGCGACGCTCGCCACCTATCTCAACGCGATCGAGGGCAAGGGCGTCCACGTCGTCACCGTCAACGACTACCTCGCCGCACGCGACGCGGAGTGGATGGGCCAGCTCTACAACTATCTTGGCCTGACGATCGGTGTCGTCGTGCCCAATATGGGCGAAACGCAGAAGCGCGACGCCTATGGTGCGGACATCACCTACGGCACGAACAACGAGTTCGGCTTCGACTACCTGCGCGACAACATGAAGCACGAGCGCAGCCAGATGGTGCAGCGCCCCTTCAACTTCGCCATCGTCGACGAGGTCGACTCCATCCTGATCGACGAAGCGCGTACGCCGCTCATCATCTCGGGCCCGACCGAGGACAAGTCCGATCTCTATGTCGCGGTCGACGAGATCGTGAAGAAGATCGAACCCGAGTGGTACGAGGCCGACGAGAAGACCAAGAACATCACCTGGACCGAAGAGGGCACCGACGAAATCGAGCGAATGCTCAAGGACGCCGGCCTGCTCGAAACCGACAATCTTTACGATGTCGAGAACACCCAGGTCGTCCACCATCTCGACCAGGCGCTGAAAGCGAACATCATGTTCAAGCGCGACACCGATTACATCGTGAAGTTCGAGAAAAAGATGCAGCCCGACGGCACGATGGGTGACGTAGGCAAGGTGGTCATCATCGATGAGTTTACCGGCCGCATGATGGACGGTCGCCGCTGGTCGAACGGCCTGCACCAAGCGGTCGAGGCCAAGGAAGGCGTCAAGATCGAGCCGGAGAACCAGACGCTCGCCTCGATCACCTTCCAGAACTATTTCCGCATGTATCCCAAGCTGTCGGGCATGACCGGCACCGCGGCCACCGAAGCCGCGGAATTCTGGGACATCTACAAGATGAACGTGGTCGAGATCCCGACCAATGTCCCGGTGCAGCGCATCGACGAGGAAGACGAGTTCTACAAGAATACGCAGGACAAGTTCCAGGCGATTGCCAAGGCGATCAAGGAGAAGAACGAGATCGGCCAGCCGGTGCTGGTCGGCACGGTCTCCATCGAGAAGAGCGAATTGCTCTCCAGCTTCCTCGACAAGGAAGGCGTGGCGCATGAAATCCTCAACGCCCGCCAGCACGAACGCGAAGCGCATATCGTGGCGCAGGCAGGCCGCCTCGGGGCAGTGACCATCGCCACCAACATGGCCGGTCGCGGTACCGACATCCAGCTCGGCGGTAATCTCGAATTCCGCATCGACGACGAACTTCGCGACATGCCCGAAGGCCCCGAACGTGATGCCGCCATCGGCCGCATCACGCGCGAAGTCGCCGAGGAAAAGCAGAAAGTTCTCGAAGCCGGCGGCCTGTTCGTGCTTGCGACCGAGCGCCATGAAAGCCGCCGCATCGACAACCAGCTGCGCGGCCGTTCGGGCCGTCAGGGCGACCCGGGCCTTTCGCGCTTCTACCTCTGCCTCGAGGACGACCTGTTGCGCATCTTTGGGCCGGACACGCTGTTCGCCCGCATGATGAACTCGAACCTGCAGGACGGCGAGGCCATCGGTTCCAAGTGGCTCTCCAAGGCTATCGAGACCGCGCAGAAGAAGGTCGAGGCGCGCAACTACGAGATCCGCAAGCAGGTCGTCCAGTACGACGACGTGATGAACGACCAGCGCAAGGTCATCTACGAACAGCGCGCGGAAATCATGGACAGCGAGGCCGTGGACGATGTCGTCGTCGACATGCGCCACGATGCCATCAACGCCATCGTCGCCGAGCATTGCCCCGCAGGCTCCTATCCCGAGCAATGGGACATCGAAGGCCTCAAGACGCGCGTCGAAGAAGCGTTCGGCATGTCTTTCCCGATGGAAGACTGGCTTGAAGAGGAAGCAATCGAGCCTGAACTCATCGAGGAACGCATCCGCGAAGAGGCCGATGCCCGCATGGAGGCCAAGATTGCGCAGGCCGACGCCGGCGTCTGGCGCCGGATCGAGAAGAGCCTGCTGCTTCAGGAGCTTGACCACCAGTGGAAGGAGCACCTCGCCACGCTCGACGCGCTGCGCCAGGTCGTCGGCCTTCGTGCGCATGCCCAGAAGCAGCCGCTCAACGAATACAAGCAGGAAGCCTTCGCGCTGTTCGAAAGTATGCTCGACAAGCTGCGCGAGGACGTGACGTCGAAGCTCCTGCGGATCGAACTGGCTGAACCCGCGCCCCTGCCGGCCATGAACCTGCCCGACCTGCCCGATTTCCTCACCGGCCATATCGACCCGCTCACGGGCCTCGACAATTCGGCCGATGGAGATGGCTCGGAAAATCGTGCGGCGCTGTTCGGCGCGCTCGCGGGAAGCGCACGCGCGGCGGTCGGGCCGGGTGGCTCTGCGACCGAGAACCCCTATGCGGGCATGGAGATCAGTCGCAACGAACCGTGCCCCTGCGGCTCGGGCAACAAGTACAAGCATTGCCACGGAGCAATCCGCACCACGGCGTAAGACCGCCCTTTACGCAGGTGCTGAAATGAGAGAGGCGGCGAGGGCATGATATGGCTCATCGCCGCCTTTTTCGTAACCGCATTGCTGTACGCCAGTGTCGGCTTCGGCGGTGGGTCGACATACAACGCGCTTCTGGCGCTGTCGGGGGTCGATTACCGCGTTCTCCCGCTAATAGCGCTAAGCTGCAACATCGTGGTGGTCGCGGGAAGCACGTTCCGCTTCGCCCGTGCGGGTGTCACACCATGGCGCGGCGCGCTCCTCCTGACAGCCATTGCCGCGCCGGCCGCCTTCCTCGGCGGCCTGACACCTATCGGTGAAGGCACTTTCCTTGGCGTTCTTGGCGCAAGTCTCGTCCTGACGGCGCTGACCATGTTCCTGCCCGTTGCATGCACCGCCGGTGAGCCGCATCCCGCATCTCGTCTGCTACCCGTCGCTGCTGCACCATTGGGTTACCTCGCGGGCCTCGTTGGTGTCGGCGGCGGCATTTTCCTTGCCCCCCTATTGCATCTTGCCCGCTGGAACGAGGCGCGTGCCATTGCTGCCACGGCAAGCCTGTTCATCCTCGTAAACTCGCTATTCGGATTGCTCGGACAAGTCCTGAAAGGCGGGGAAGGGCGCCTTGTCGCAGCAGTCGACGCGGGGCTCCCACTGATCATTGCCGTCGCCATCGGCGGCCAGATCGGCAGCCTGCTCGCGCTCCGGTTCCTGCCCCAGCGATGGATAAGGTGGGGCACGGCCCTGCTCACCGGATGGGTGGGCTTTCGCCTGATGCTGTGAGCCTTGCGACCGGCGGGTGACAGCCGCTTGGTGATGTTCTAGCAGACGGCGAATTCTCCCGGGAGACGGTCGTGACCGCCACGCGCAATATCGAACTCGACATCATGAAGGGCGTGGCAATCGTCCTCGTGGTCATTTTTCACGCCACACGCGGCTTTGCCGATGCGGGGCTGATTGCCGACACCTTCACACTTCAGGCCTTCGATGCGGCGGCCTATTCCTTCCACGTGCAGGTATTCTTCCTCATTTCGGGCATGCTGGTCGGCTTCGGAGTGGCCTCCAAGACCTTCCGCAAGGGCTGGGAACTTTACCGCACCTACATTATCTGGTCGCTCATTTCTGGCGGCACAGCGGTGGCGCTGGCGGGGGCTACCAACAAGTCGCTGACATGGGTGGACCTCGCGATGATACCGGTGGTGCCGATCCAGCACTTCTGGTTCCTGCTCTACCTTGTCGTCGCCATGTTCGTGGGCCTCCTCATCAAGCCCAAGCTATTGGGCGCGGTTGGCATGCTGGCGCTGAGCGGGGTTCTGCAGGCGATCGGGGCCGAACGTTGGATGTTCGAGCTTCCCTATTGGACTGCTTTCTACCTTGCAGGGGCTGCGCTCTATGCCGACAAGCAACTGCCGCAGGCCCGCTGGTGGTGGGACGTGACCGCCTTGGTGGTCCTTGCTGGCAGCGCCTATTACGCCGCAGCCAACCAGGTCGACATCCGCAGCCTGATGTTCCTGCCCGCAAGCATTTCCGGCATCTACCTGCTGTTTTCGCTTGCGGCGCGTCTTGGTGGGGTGGCCGGTACAGGTGCTCTGGCATTCATGGGGCGCAACAGCCTGTCGATTTATGTCGCCCACATCCTCTTCTCGTCGGGCTTTCGCATCGTCGCGCAAAAGCTCGTACCCGGTTTCGAACCGACAATCTTGCTGGTGGCGAGCATCGCCGTGGGCGTTATCGGCCCGCTCATGATGCAGGTGGTGCTGGCGCGGCTGGGATTGGCTGCCTTGTTCGGATTCCCCAAGCAGAGCCCGCTGTCGGGCTTCGGGAGATCCGGCGATTAGGGTGGAAAATGGCTCCCCGAGTTGGATTCGAACCAACGACCAAGTGATTAACAGTCACCTACTCTACCGCTGAGCTATCGGGGAGCAACCCGAAGGCAGGCCGCGCGTATATGGACGTGATTTGGGTTTTGCAAGCGGGCTTTTCGAAAAAAATGCACCGATGCTGCAACACCGCCCAAATCAGAACACGAACTGCTCCAAAACAATGCGTTCGTCGAGCGCGTGGCCGGGGTCGAACAGGAGCGTCAGCCCATTCTCACGGGCGATTTCGAGGCGCACTTCGGCGACATTGCGAATCTCGCGCTGGTCGGCAACCGCCGAGACCGGGCGCTTGTCCGCCTCCATCACGCGGAAGGTGACCTGGCTGCGGTCGGGCAGGATGGCGCCCTTCCAGCGGCGCGGGCGGAAAGCCGAAATCGGGGTCAACGCAAGTAGCTGCGAATCCAGCGGCAGGATGGGCCCGTCCGCCGAGAGGTTGTAGGCGGTGGAACCTGCAGGCGTCGACAGCAGCACGCCGTCGCACACGAGTTCCTTGATGCGAACCTTGCCATCGACCGCGACTTCGATCTTGGCCGTCTGGCGGGTTTCACGCAGCAGCGAGACTTCGTTGATGGCGCAGAACCGGTGCGTTTCGCCGCCCACCGTCACCGCTTCCATCGACAGCGGGGTGATGGTGTGGGGTTTGGCCCGTGCGATGCGTCCCAGCAATTTGTCCGGCTGGCGGTTCTTGTTCATCAGGAAACCGACCGTGCCGAGGTTCACGCCGTAAACAGGCAGGATACGGCCGGTATCGAGCATGCTGTGCAGGCTCTGCAGCATGAATCCGTCGCCGCCGATGACGACCACCGCCTCTGCCTCGTCCATCGGTACCCAGTCGGCAAGGGGACGAAAGACGGTGTCTGCAGCTTCCTGCGCCCGCTCGGAGTCGGAGACGAGTAGTGCAAGTCGCTCGAATTCCGGCATTTCCCGTCCCTGCCACCGGACACCGCGAAATTGGTGCCTCTGGAGCCATCCCTATGGACAGGCGTCCCGTTTGGCAACACGGTCGATTTCATACTTAATAAACAGTAAAGCAATGCTAGGGTGCACAAATGGCAACGGTGCCCATGGATACGATTCGCGATACGCAAGACGCTTTGACGGGGTTGGGAGACCTCGCGCAACTGCGCGCGACCGTTACGTCATGGTGCGCAGAATGGCCGGAAAGCACAGGTCCCTGTCCGCTCCATGCGATGCTGATCACCCTGGGGCGCATCGACACCGTAAACGTTGCATTTGGTGAAACCGCCGGTGACGGGGCACTTGTCGAGGTTGCCCATCGCATCCGCCATTTTGCGAACGACGAGCTGGAAAGCCACCCATGGCTTGCCGCGCGTGTTTCGGGCGGGACCTTCATGCTGGTATCGCGCGCGGAAAGCAGTAGCGAGCGCTGGCAATGGCTCGCGGAAGCGCTGGCGGACGCATTGGCCTCGCCCATCGCCAACCCGTCTGGCGGCAGCAGCCTGCGCCTTTCGCCGCGGATCGCGCTAATGAGTGCGGGCGAGAACGACGATATCGACACCATGCTCGATCGCCTTTCGGAAACGACCGCGCGCATGCGGGCCTCGCCCGGCCGGCGTATCGACTGGTCGAGCGGGGCGGTCGCGAATGCCGCCCGGACGAACATCCAGCTTGAGGGCGATCTTCTTGCCGCCATCGATCGTCAGGAAATCGAGATCCTGTTCCAGCCGCAATATTCGCTCGTCGACGACCGGCTCATCGGAGCCGAAGCGCTGGCGCGCTGGCATCATCCCATCGTCGGTCGCATCGGTGCAGGTACGCTGTTTCAGATTGCCGAGCGAGCGGACCACATCGCCCATCTTTCGCGGCACATCGCCGTGCGCGCGATGGAAGAAGCGAAAAGCTGGCCGGACCATCTGCGGCTCTCGATCAACATAACACCTTCCGACCTCGCGGTGGACAATTTCGCCATCGAATTCGCGCGCATCGCCGACAAGGTCGGTTTCCCGCTTTCGCGGATCACCCTGGAGATTACCGAGCAGGTCCTCCTTTCGGACCTCGACCGGGTCAGCCGCGTGCTGCAGCAGCTCAAGGTGCTGGACGCACGCATCGCGCTCGACGATTTCGGGGCGGGCTTTTGTAACTTCCGCTACCTGAAGGTGCTTCCGATAGACTGCATCAAGCTCGACCGTTCGATGGTGGATGGTGTGCTGGAGGATGAACGCGACCGCGCTGTTTTCCGGGCCATCATGGGCATGGCAAAGGCGCTCGACCTGCGCGTGTTGGTCGAAGGGATCGAGACTGAGCAGCAGCGCGATTTCGTCGCCGCCGAGGACTGCGAATATTACCAGGGCTTCCTGCGCGCGCAGCCCATGGCGCCGCATGCATTCCTGAACCGCGCGATGCGCTAGGCTGCAGCCTTTTCCCGCCGCTTTGCCTTGCGCACGATTCCCGACAGACCCTTGGTCAGCTGGAACAGGCCGTTGAGACGGCTCTCGGGCGAATTCCATGCGCGGTTGATGACCAGCTTCATGTCGGGGCGCAGCTTGGCCGTGCCCTTGAGCTTGTCGACGTAGGCGATGAGGCCGGGTCCGTCGGCAAAGTCGTCATTGTGGAACGTAACCAAAGTTCCGGCCGCGCCGACATCGATCTTGGAGATATTGGCTTCCATCGCCTGAAGCTTGATCTGGATAAGTCGGACGAGGTTTTCGGTGGCAGAGGGGAGCGGGCCGAAGCGGTCGATCATCTCGGCTGCCAGCGCTTCGATTTCGCCCATGTTCTCCGCATCGTTCAGGCGGCGATAAAGCGCCATGCGCACGGCGAGGTCGGGGACGTAATCCTCGGGGATCATGATCGGCGCATCGACGGTTATCTGCGGGCTCACGGTCTCGCGCTTGGCTTCGAGGCCCAGTTCGCCCGCCTTGGCGGCGAGGATCGCGTCCTCCAGCATCGACTGGTAGAGTTCGAAGCCGACCTCGCGGATGTGGCCCGATTGCTCGTCTCCGAGGAGGTTGCCTGCGCCGCGAATGTCGAGGTCGTGACTCGCCAGCTGGAAGCCTGCGCCTAGGCTGTCGAGGTCGCCGAGCACCTTGAGGCGCTTCTCTGCCACTTCGGATAGCGCCACGTCCTTCTCGTAAGTGAGGTAGGCATAGGCGCGCAGTTTCGACCGGCCAACGCGGCCACGCAACTGGTAGAGCTGGGCGAGGCCGAAGATGTCGGCGCGGTGGATGATGATGGTGTTCGCGCTCGGCAGGTCGAGCCCGCTTTCGACGATGGTCGTGGCGAGGAGCACGTCGTATTTGCCCTCGTAGAAGGCGCTCATTCGCTCCTCGATTTCGCCCGCACCCATCTGGCCGTGGGCAGCTACGAATTTCACTTCGGGCACGTTCTCGTGCAGCCAGTCGGAAATCTGCTCCATGTCCGAAATGCGCGGCACGACGATGAAGCTCTGCCCGCCGCGGTGGTGTTCGCGCAGCAGTGCCTCGCGCATCACCATGTCGTCCCATTCCATGACGTAGGTACGCACGGCCAGACGGTCGACCGGCGGGGTCTGGATGGTGGACAGTTCGCGCAGGCCCGTCATCGCCATCTGCAGCGTGCGCGGGATCGGCGTGGCGGTGAGGGTGAGCATGTGCACATCGGCGCGCAGCTGCTTCAGCTTCTCCTTGTGCGTGACACCGAAGCGCTGTTCCTCGTCGACGATGACTAGCCCCAAGTTCTTGAACTTGGTCTGCTTCGACAGGATGGCATGCGTGCCGACGACGATGTCGACATCGCCCTTGGCGAGGCCTTCGCGCGTCTCCTTCATTTCCTTGGCGGAAACGAGGCGCGAGAGGCGGCCGACCTTCAGCGGGAAGCCGTTGAAGCGCTGGCTGAAGTTCTCGAAATGCTGGCGGGCGAGGAGGGTGGTGGGCGCGACCACGGCGACTTGTTCGCCGTTCATCGCCGCGACGAAGGCGGCGCGCAGCGCAACCTCGGTCTTGCCGAAACCGACATCGCCGCAGACCAGCCGGTCCATCGGCTTGCCGCTTTCGAGGTCGGAAAGGACATCGGCGATGGCGCGGTCCTGGTCGTCGGTTTCCTCATACTGAAAGCGGTCAAGGAACTGGTTGTAAGTCGGCTCGTCCACCTCGAGCACCGGCGCCTTCTTGAGCGCGCGCTGCGCTGCGACCTGCATCAGCTCGCCGGCAATCTCGCGAATGCGTTCTTTCAGGCGCGCACGGCGTTTCTGCCATGCCTCGCCGCCGAGCCGGTCGAGCATGACCGCCTCTTCGGAGGAGCCGTAGCGGCTGAGCACGTCGATATTTTCGACCGGGATGAACAGCTTGTCGCCGCCCTTGTATTCCAGCTGGACGCAGTCGTGTTTGGACTTGCCGACGCTGACCGGTTCGAGGCCGAGATATTTCCCGATACCGTGCTCGGTATGAACGATGAGGTCGCCCACTGCGAGCGCCTGCAGTTCGGCGAGGAAGGCGTCGGCATCCTTGCGCTTCTTCTTGCGGCGCACGAGCCGGTCGCCGAGAATGTCCTGCTCGGTGAGCAGCTCCATCTCGTCATTGGCGAAGCTGGCCTCGAGCGGGAGGACCATCGCCGCCGGTTTGCCCTTGGCGGAAAGGCCGAGCGCTTCCTGCCAGCTATCGGCCAGTTGCACAGGTGCGCCAGCTTCGGACAGGATGGAGGCGATACGCGCGCGGCTGCCGGTCGAATAGGCGGCGAGCAGCGGCCTTTTGCCTGCCTTGCCCAGCGCTTTGAGATGGTCGGCCAGAACCGGATAGACATTGTCTCCGCGCGCGCGCTCTGGGGCGAAATCGCGGCCCGAGCGGAAGCCGAAATCGATGACGCTCTCGCTTTCTGGCTCGTCGAAAGTCGTGGCGCGGTGGGCAGGAGCCTCGACCAGCGCGGACTTGAACTCTTCGTCGGTCAGGTAGAGCGCGTCCGGCTTCAGCGGGCGGTAGCTTCCCTTGGCCTGTCCGCTCGCCGCCTTGCGCTGGTCGTAATAGTCGGTGACGTCCTTGATGCGCTCGTCCGCCGCGGCGAGACTGGCGTTGTCGATGACCACCCTGTCCTTGGCATCGAGGTGATCGAACAACGTGACCAGCTTCTCCTCGAACAGCGGCAACCAGTGTTCCATCCCCGCAAGCCGTCGGCCTTCGCTAACGGCTTCATAGAGCGGGTCCTGCGTGGCGTTGGCGCCGAACATTTCGCGGTACCGACTACGGAAGCGCTTGATGCTGTCCTCGTCGAGCAACGCCTCGCTGGCGGGCAGCAGCAAATGGTTTTCGAGCCTGCCGGTGCTCATCTGCGTATTCGGGTCGAAGCTGCGCAGGCTTTCCAACTCGTCGCCGAAGAAATCGAGCCGCAGCGCTTCGTCAAGACCGCTCGGAAACACATCGACGATGGAGCCGCGAATGGCGTATTCGCCCTTGTCGATGACCGTGTCGGTGCGGCTGTAACCCTGCTTTTGCAGCAGCAGAGACAGGCTCTCGCGCCCGATTTCAGTGCCCGGTTTGAATTCGCGCACGCTCTCGCGAATGCGGAAAGGGGTGAGCACGCGCTGGAGGACGGCATTGGCGGTGGTGACGACCAGTTGCGCCTTCGCCTTGCCCGTCTGCAGGCGGAAGAGCGCGGCCAGCCGCTTTGCGCTTACGGTGAGGGCAGGGCTGGCTCGGTCGTAGGGCAGCGAATCCCATGCCGGAAACTCGATGACCTCCAGTTCGGGCGCGAAGAATTGCGCCGCATCCGCAACGCCGCGCATTGCTGCATCGTCGGGTGCGATGAAGACGGCACGGCCTGTGCCGGCGCGGGCAAGGTCGGCCATGACCAGCGGCTGCGCGCCACGCGCGACCTGCGCGAGAGTGAGTTGCTTGTCGGCTTTCAGGATACGGGAGAAGTCGGGCATTACAGCGTCAGCGCCGTAAGCCTCCCGGCGTTCCCGTCAACGCGGTTTTGGCCCGTCAACGCGGAATGTCGACGTAATCGAGCTTCTGCATTTTTTCGATGAGCTCGCCCTGGAAGCGGGGCGGGGTGGGCTGGGTCTTAAGCGCCCATGCCATGATGTCCACGTCGTCTTCCTCGAGCAGGGCCTCGAACCACGCGAGTTCTTCTTCGCCCCAACTCTCGTGATAGCGGTCGAAGAAACCGCCGATCATGTAGTCGGCCTCGCGCGTGCCGCGGTGCCAGCTGCGGAACTTGGCACGCGAGAAACGTCCTTCGGTGGTCAGCATGTCGGGCAAGGAAAGGGGCGCCTTTTCGTGGTGGGAAGGCGCCCCCTAAGCCCATGAGGCCCTCTCGATCAAGGGCTGTGCCCGCTTACGGGTGGGTGTGGCTGTAGGTGACCATGCGGCCCTGGATCATGCCGTCGATTTCAGCCTTCAACGCCATCGCTTCGGCTTCGGTGCCGATCCGCGCCGCGATATTCTTGTCGAGAGCATCCCAGCGCGCGCCCTGGTGCTTGTCGAGCACCGCGAGGCCATTGGGCATCTCCGTAACAATCATGATCTCCCAGTCTCCGGCCATCAGCCAGTGGACCTCCTGCGAAGGAAAACCGAGCTCCGCGCGGGCCGGGTTCACATAGGTCGTCATCGCCTCGTTCCATTTCTCCGCACCGCCCGGCGCAAAGTTGAGGTATTCGATACGGTAGGTGGTGCGCGCCTCTTCCTCTTCCTGCGCGATAACAGGCGCGGTGAAGGCAAGCGAAGCGGCGGCAAAGCCGAATGCAAATTTCTTGAGCATGGTAATCCCCCAGAAGGTTAGGTGCACGACCCACGACGTCCCGAAGAGATTGGCTGTATTGTCCCATTACTCGGGGACTCCGCCTTGGGTGGAGTTAAACTCCAATTTTTCGGGGATGGCAAGCTTTCACGACACTTCGCATTTTGCCGGGACCGCGTTAGGAGACTGGCAGTCATGCGTCCCGATATACTGAACCCCCTGTTTGCCGAGACCGAGACGCTGGAGGGCGTCGGGCCGAAACTGAAGAAGCCGCTCGACAAGCTGGGGCTGACGAGGCTCAAGGACCTTGCCTACCACCTTCCCGAACGTTTCGTGACGCGGCGCGCGGTCGGCAATGTCGACGAGGCGGGCGAGGGCGAGAATATCGTCCTCAAACTGACCGTCACCGAGCATCGCGGCGGAAGGAACGCGCGCGCGCCCTACCGCGTGCTGGCGCAGGACAGTATCGGCAACATCATCGCGCTGACCTATTTCGGCCGCGCGTCCTATACCGCAAAGAAGCAGCTGCCCGTCGGCGAGACGCGCTGGGTGGCGGGCAAGCTCGAACGCTATGGCGACATGCTGCAAATCGTCCATCCAGACCATGTGGTGGAAGAGGGTGGCGATACGCTCCAGCGGCTTAGCGAACCGGTCTATCGCCTGTCCGAGGGGCTGACGCAGCCGCGTATTGCAGGGCTGGTGGAGCAGGCCTTGGCGAAAGCGCCGCAGCTTCCCGAATGGATCGAACCGACCCAGTTCGAGAAGGCTGATTGGCCCGCGTGGCGTGATGCGCTGGTGCAGGCGCACAAGGGCGAGGACAAGGCCGCGCGCGACCGGCTGGCCTATGATGAACTTCTCGCCAATGCCCTCGCCCTGATGCTGGTGCGGGCGGACAATCGCAAACGCAAGGGCCAGCCCCTGAAGGGCGATGGCAGCTATCGCGGCAAGCTTGAGCTGCCGTTCCCGCTGACGGGCGCGCAGAAGCGCTCGATTGCCGAAATCGAAGGTGACATGGCGCAGGAAGCGCCGATGCTGCGGCTGCTGCAAGGCGATGTGGGGGCGGGCAAGACCGTGGTGGCGCTCGAGGCCATGCTGATTGCAGTGGAGGCGGGCGCGCAGGCCGCACTGCTCGCGCCGACCGAAATCCTCGCCCGCCAGCATTACGAGAGCCTGCGCCGCATGGCCGAGCCTACCGGCGCGCAGGTCGCGCTGCTGACGGGCCGCGACAAGGGCAAGGCGCGCGAGGGCACGCTGATGGGCCTGCTCGACGGCAGCATCGATATCGTCGTCGGCACACACGCGATTTTCCAGGACAAGGTCGCCTACCGGAACCTCGCCATGGTCGTCATCGACGAGCAGCACCGCTTTGGGGTTGGCCAGCGGCTGATGCTGGCGAGCAAGGGCAAGCGCGCGCCGCATGTGCTGGCGATGACCGCCACGCCCATCCCGCGCACGCTCACGCTGGCGCAATATGGCGAGCTCGACGTCAGCAAGCTCGACGAACTTCCGCCCGGCAGGCAGGCCATCGACACGGTGGTGATGGGGCAGGACAAGATACCCGCCCTGGTCGAGCGGCTTGCGGCGCAATTTGCCGAGGGGCGACAGGCCTTCTGGGTCTGCCCCATGGTGCGCGAGATGGACGGGCCGGAAGAGATTGCCGCTGCCGAGGCACGCTATGCTTCGTTGAAGGAGCGTTTTGGCGACGATGTCGTGATGGTCCACGGCCAGCTTGCGCCCGAGCAGAAAGATGCCGCGATGGAGCGGTTCGCTCGCGGTGATGCGCGGCTGCTTGTTGCAACGACGGTTATCGAGGTCGGGGTCGACGTGCCCAACGCTACCCTGATGGTCATCGAACAGGCCGAGCGTTTCGGGCTAGCCCAGCTCCACCAGCTGCGTGGCCGCGTGGGGCGGGGGAGCGAGAAGAGCTTCTGCGTGTTGCTGCACGGCGAGACCCTGTCCGAGACCGCGCAGAAACGCCTCGCCCTGATGCGTGAGAGCCAGGACGGTTTCCTGCTCGCCGAGGAGGATTTGAAACTGCGCGGCGGCGGCGAATTGCTCGGCACACGGCAATCGGGCGACACGCCCTTCAGCGTGGCAAGCTTCGAGCAGATTACCGAACTGCTGCCCAAGGCGCATGACGATGCGCGGCTACTGATGGATCGCGACGGAGGTCTCGAAGGCAAGCGCGGCGAGGCGGCGCGGGTGCTGCTGTACCTCTTCGAGCGGGATTTCGGCGTGAAGACCCTGCGCGGCGGGTAGCGCAGCAATTTGGCAAGACTTGCGCGGTAAGTACCTCGGGACACGAGGGAGTATGATTACACAAATTCGCTATTCGGTACCTTATCTGGCCGCTCTTGCGCTGGTGTTCACTGTCTTGATCGTCACCGGCGCCTCCATCGCGGGCAGGCCGTGGGGCGAGAACGCATTCGTGGGAGCTGTCTTCATCTTATTCGGCGTCCTCGGGCTGCCGACTATGGTGCGTTACCTGTTTTCTGGCGGCGTGGTCCTCGAATATGACCATTCCTTTGTCACCTACCATGGCGTCTTCGGGAGTAAAACGCTGCATTGGTGCCAGGTGAAGCGCATGAAAATCACCGTACAAGGCGGCAGGGACTCCAACAGGGTGCTGAAGCTGGAAGGGCCTTTCTCGGTCTTCGGATCGGCATCGATCCACGAGCGCCTTCTTAGGCAGGAGCACAGGCCGCTGGAGGCGCTGCATGATGAATTGCTGGCAGCTTTCGAAGGCGATCACGCCGAGAACCCCTTGAGCGACGCGGAGCTGGCCGACGTCCTTCGCAACGGTCTAAAAGCGGACAGGCAAAAAGGAGCGAACGAGCCGCCCTTTCCGTCCGAGGCAGGTGCTCCCGAGCTCACGCCCGTGGCGAAGCGCCAGCCGGATGCCATGCCGGACACGCGCTCGCGCGGCGTCATCGGTGAGGTGCCTGGGGCCATGCCAGGCAAACGCGGGTTCTTCGGAAGGCGGAACTAAAACCCGAGTAAAGCAAGGTCGCGGTCGACTGCTGCGACATAGCCGCTGCCGAACAGGCGCACGTGGAGCAGCCACATCCACAGGCGATAGACCGGCTGGCGTTCCTGCCATCCGGATTCGAGTTCGAGCGTCTCGAAGAATTCGGGCGGCGGATGGTCGAAGACGGTGAGCGATGCCGCATCCACCTCGCGGTCGCCGTAGAAAGCGCAAGGGTCGATGAAGCCGCTTATCGCGTCGCCGCTGATAAGCACATTGCCACCCCACAAGTCGCCATGCACGAGCGAGGCGCTGGGGTGTCCGGGCACGATATCAGGCAGGTTCGAAGCCAGAGCCTCGACACGTTTTGCAAGGGCTGGAGGTAAATGCGGGAGGTGGCATAGCAGGCGGTTCTCGCCCCAGAATTCGGCCCATTTCATCTTGCGCGCATTCGGCACTTTCACATGACGAAGTGCATAGTCCTCGTCCCAGCCATAGGTATCCGAGGTGACGGCGTGCAGCGCATTCAGCGCAGCGGCGAGACTGCTCCACGCCCGTCCCGAAAGCGCGCCGTCGTTCGGCAGCCGTTCGATGAGCAGAACATCATTACCATAGCCGATGACCTGCGGCACCGGCGCATCGCTGCGCCCCATCGCCTCCAGCATCCGCGCCTCGACATCGACGACCGGACCCTGCTTGGCCACGAGCGCGCGGCCATCGGCCAGCCGCACTTCGCTCGCACCGGCAATGTCGCCGCCCGCGTAGCGACACTGGCTGACGACCGGCGAACCTGCCAGCCGCTCGACGATGTCTTCAGCTATGCTCATCGAGCATGATGGCGACGAGAGCCTTCGCCCCGGCCGAGACTTCGCTCCAGGTGACGGAGAACCCGTCTGCGCCGCCATAATAGGGGTCGCCGACCTCGCGGCCTTCCTGCCCCGGCACAATGTCGAGCAGCATTGCGACATTCGCCTTTCCGTCACCCGGGTCGACCCGCGCGATGTTGGCCATGTTCGAATTGTCCATGCCGAGGATGTAGTCGAATTCGTGGAAGTCCTGCGCGCGCAATTGCCGGCCGCGATAGCTGCGGATGTCGATGCCATGCCTCAGCGCTTCGTCGATACTGCGCGGGTCGGGCTGCTCGCCGACGTGGTAATCGGCCGTTCCCGCACTATCCACTTCGACCTCGATACCCGCTTCCGCCGCTGTATGGCGGAAAGCCGCTTCGGCAAGCGGGGAGCGACAGATATTGCCGAGGCAAACGAACAAAACGCGCGGGGTGCTCATGGATTTCGCCTAACAGCATGCCCATGCCCGTGTCGACAGGCGATGCAAATCTGCTAGGGGGCGCGCGGTCGCAATCGGAATGGATGGAAATGACAAATAATCGCCTGCCGAACCTCATCATCCCGGGGGTCATGAAAGGAAGCACGACGTCGCTTGCGGCGACGCTCGGCAAGCACCCTGACGTCTTTGTCATTCCGATGAAGGAACCGATGTTCTTCGCGCAGCGTCCGGAATCGCGCGAGAAGCTGAACGAAATGCTCAGCCCCGATGCGTCGAGCTACGACAGCGTTACTGCGCACAAGACCAACGACTACCTCGAGAAAGAGGTCTTCCAAACGGCCTTCGCGCCGGGCGAGGACACCCGCTGGCGCGTCGATGCCAGCACCATGTACATGCCTTCGCCCGATGCCGTGCGGCTGGCACGCGAGATGGTCCCCGATGCGAAATTCATCGCCGTCCTGCGCAACCCGTACAACCGCGCCTATTCGGCCTATCGCTACCAGCAATCGCGCCTGCGCGAACCTGCGCCGACCTTTGCCGATGCCATCCGCGAAGAGCGCGAAGGCAAGCGCGACGGCTGGGTTTACGGCTGGCGCCACCTTTCGACCAGCCTCTATGCCGAGCAGATCGAGCGCCTGTTCGAGGTCGTTCCCGAAGAAGACCGCCTCGTCGTGCTGATGGAGGAAATCGTCGGCGCGGGCGGGCTCGAGCCGATCTACGATTTCCTCGGCCTCGATGCCCACCGTATCGACCTCGAATTCGAGAACGAGACCGTGCTTCCGCGCGGCAGGCTCAAGACGCTTGGTGCGAAACTGCTCAATGATGCGCGCATCGGCCGTGCCATCCGCAGCGTGCTGCCCCAGTCGGCCATCGCGCCCTTGCGCAAGGTCATCGGCAAGCTGCGCGGACAGGTCTACAAGGGCGGCGAGAAGCCGGGCAAGATCCCGGCCGAGGACCGCGCGCTGATTGCGCCCGAAATCGAGGCGGACATCGACCGGCTGGAGAAGATTCTGGGCCGCGACCTGTCGGTCTGGCGCGCTTAGGGCAGCAGCCCCCGCTGGCAGCACACAGGAAAGGTGCGGTTGCGTGTTGTGACAGGCCCGCATGTTTGCTTTAGACGGGGCCGACGCAGCGAGGGCGAACGGGGTTCATGCGCAAACTGATTATCCAGATTCCGGCATTCAACGAGGCAGATCACCTGCCCGAGACGATTGCCTGCCTGCCGAAGAGCGTTCCGGGCATCGATGTGGTCGAATATCTCGTCATCGATGACGGCAGCAGCGACGGCACTTCGGAAGTCGCGCGCAAGCACGGTGTGCACCACGTGGTACGCCATCGCCGCAACCGCGGGCTGGCTGCGGCTTTCCGTAGCGGCCTCGAAAAGGCGATGGCCGAAGGCGCCGATGTCATCGTCAACACCGATGCCGACAACCAGTATGAAGGGGCGGATATCCCCGCGCTGGTCGCGCCGATCGTCGAAGGACGGGCGGACGTCGTCATCGGCGACCGCGGGGTGGGCGACAACGCGCATTTCGGCCCGGTGAAGCGGCTGCTCCAGCGGCTCGGCAGTTCGACCGTGCGCAAACTTTCGGGCGTCGATATCACCGATGCGGTCAGCGGATTTCGCGCAATGACGCGTGAGGCGGCCAGCCGGATCCATGTCACGACCGACTTTTCCTACACCACGGAAATGCTGATCCAGACCGGGCGCAAGCGCATGGCGGTGGTCTCGGTGCCGGTACGCACCAACGGGCCCATCCGTCCCTCGCGCCTGTTCAACTCGATCCCGCAGTTCATCATCAATACCGGTACGACCATCCTGCGTGCCTACGCGATGCACAATGCGCTGCGTGTCTTCGTGCTGATCGGGGCGGTACTGGCTCTCATCGGAATGGTGCCGATTGTCCGTTTCGTCATCTTCTACCTCGAAGGGAATGGCGACGGGCACCTGCAGTCTCTGGTGCTGGGAACAGGCCTGCTTGTGCTCGGCTTCCTCGCAGTCATGCTGGGTATTCTCGCCGACCTGGTCAGCGCCAATCGCAAGCTGCTCGAACAGATCTCGACGCGTGTGTCCAAGCTGGAAGATCGGCTCGACGGCAAGCCCTAGGTCCTGCCGCCCTCGCCATGGGCATCGGCGGCTTCGATGACCGCCTTCGCCCAGTCCACCTTGGACGCGACATAGGTGTCCCGCCTTTCCGCCTGCCGTGAAGGGTCGATCGCCAGTCCGCGGTCGATAGCCTCGGGCAATTGTGCGACCGGAACCTGCTGCATCAGCCCGGCTCCCACGAGTTCATCGATGTAGCCGAGCCTGAAATCGGCAGCGTAAATCGAGGGCACGCCCAGCACAGCCGCTTCTGCAGCCATGCTCGCGCTTTCGCCCACGAACAGGCGGCAGCACCCCATCAGGTGATGGATTTCGGAGAATTTCCCGCGATAGAGCAGGGGTTCCAGGTCGGCGGGCAAGGGAACTTCGCTCGATATGTGGACCTTGCCGGGAAGCTGCTTGATGACAGCGCGCAAGGTCGCCTCGTCCCAGCCCTGCTTGCCGATGTCGTGATTGGCATTCCACGCGACCAGCCGGACGAGGTAATTGTCCTGCTTGGGGTCGAAGCCAGCCGCGACGGCCTTCTCGCGGTCGGGCATGAAACCGGCGGGGTGGAGGTAGGACAGCTCCTTGGCTCCGGGCAGCTTGGTGACGCGACCTTGCGGCAGGTTGGAAGTGTAATTCTCCGGCACATAGACATGGGTGATGAAGGGCCACGTCACCTTTGCCTGCAGGGTGGCGTTTTCGGTGTCGTAGAAGGACAGCGCAGGCACGCCGAGCAGCTTGCCCGCATGCGAGATCGAGACGCCGCCGAAGCCGAGCATGACGTCCGGGCGGAAGCGCCGCGCGTGCTGCCAGGTCGCGAAGCTGCGCTTCAGGAGTTCGCTCCCGAGGCCGAGCAGGCCCTTGCTCGCCGTGGTCACCGGGATATGCGCGATGCCGAATTCGTCGAGCAGGTCGCAGGTCACATCCTTGTGGCGCGAGAGCACAAGTAATTCGTCACCACGCTCCTGCCAGAACCGGATGGGTCGCAGGAAGAAAAGCACGTCGGCCGGATGCACGATGTCGATGAGAATGCGCAAAAGCTTCAAGGCCCCTTCCGCCCGCTGGCGTTTGCGGCTGCAAAGCAAACTTCGAGGATGCCGACAACATCCTTGTGACGCGCCTCCACGCTTTGTAAGCCCAATGGCGATGGATACGGGAGCGCATCAGGGGGACGAGAGCAGGGGACTGCCACAGGTCACCATTACGCTCACCCGTTATGCGGAGAGTGACGAGCTGATCTCGCGCGCCATCCGTCACGCGCTGGCGCAGGAAGGCGTGGAGGGCGAGGTCCTCTTCATCGAGCAGGATGTCGAAAAGCCGCTCGATGCAACTCGGTTCGAGGCTGGCAATCTCGCCTTCCGGATGATTGCGCGAAAGCTCGGCGGTTTGTCCGACGCACGCAATCTCGCGCTCGACGAGGCGCGCTATCCGCTGGTGCTCTATCTCGATGCCGATGCCATGGCCGAGCCGGATTGGGCCTCGCGGCTCGCCGAGGTCCTGCGCAGCGATCCCAAAGTCGCCGTCGCTGGCAGCCGCATCGTCCCGGGCTGGCCGGGCAAGCCGCCGGTGTGGGCGAGGGCGCGGGTGGTGTCGGACCAGTATTCCATGCTCGACCTGGGCAGCGAGACCAAGCCATGGCACCGCGTAGTAGGTGCAGCCTTCGGACTCGACATGGCCAAGCTCGGTCCCGACATGCGCTTCGACCCGACGCTAGGGCGGCGCGAGGGCAAACTCTTCAGCGGCGAGGAAAGCGAATTCTGCGCCCGCGTCGTCGAGCGCGGGTTCGAGATCCGCTATGTCGGCAGCGCGGTCGTGACGCATGAGGTGTCGCGCGAAAGGACGCGCCTGTTATGGGTCATGCGCCGGCTCTACTATGCGGGCCTTGGCCGCTCGCAGGTCGGCGGGGCGCCCGCCCCGTCGCGACGGCCGGGGCTGGCCGACTGGCTGACACTGCCCCTCATCCTCCCGCCCTACGCATTGGGTTGGGCCAGGGGCAAACTCGCGGGCTCGCGTAAAGTCTAGGGCGCGGGGCGTTGCTCCACTACACCGCGAAGTTCGAGGAAACGCATCGCAAAAGGCGCGATCATTTCCGGCGCCTCTAGAGCCATATGAAGCGCCAGTTTCGCTGCACGCGGACCTCCGCCCCTGAGGAAGGCTTCGGACAGAATGCCCGCCGTCCGCCGCTTTGCCCAGGCAGGCGCTTTGTGCCAGCTGCCGAAATCGTGGGCGAGCGCAGCCTTCAACCCCCTGACGGCTGGCCGCACGAGTTCCACAGTCGGCTCCTGCTGGCGGTAGGACACATCGAGGAATTGCGCGAGGTCGGCGTGAAGCGGCTCGGGATAATGCTGGCTCACCTGCGACCACGCGACCGCGCGAGCGAAGGCGTCCTGTTCGCCCGGGGCGCTCATCGAGATATTGCTCGAGTGCATGCGATAGCGCACGAGTATGTCGGGCAGCAGGGCGATCTTTCCTGCTTTCGCCAACCTTCCTGCAAGTTCGTAATCGCGCGAATAGCGCAGGCTGGTGTCATAGCGCACCGGCGTTCCGTCGGGCAGCTGCGCTCGAAAACAGAAGCCGGGGTGCACCATCGGCATCCGGAACCGCGTAAACCAGCCCGCTACGCGCCAATCCATCGGATTGCGCCGCACGAATTGTTCGTGCCCGTCCTCGTCGATGGAAATGTAGCTGCAGCCGACCAGCAGGTGATCGGGATTGGCATCAAGGAATGCCAGCTGCTTTTCGAAGCGATCGGGTTCGCAGATGTCGTCGCCGTCCATCCGTGCGATCAAGGGGGCTTTGGCCGCTTCGAGCGCGCGATTGGCGCTGGGGTAGGGGCCCAGGTTTTCGTCGTTGCGCAGGATGACCACGCGTACATCGCGCGCAGCGTAGCCGGCGAGGATGTCTGCGGTGGAATCGCTGCTGTTGTCGTCGACGATGATGAATTCGAAGTCGCCCATGGTCTGGCCGAGCACGCTGTCGATGGCCTCGGCGAGGTGCTTCTCTGCGTTCCAGACTGCCATGACGACAGAAAGCCGGGGGCGTGTGCTCGTCATTCGCTGTGTTCGCGCATCGTCATTGCAAACGGTCCATAACCAATGGTTTGGTGCTTGTCGTCGTCCCAAGGCGCGTCATAGAGCGGTTTTCCATGGTTTGCTGTTCCATCATCCTCCCCAGCCGCAATGGCGCGGACACGCTGCCGCTGGTGCTCGATGCGCTGGCACAGCTCGAACGGGTCGAAGGCGGCGTGGAAATCCTGCTCGTCGACAATGGCAGCACGGACGATACCAAGGCGTTGATGGCCCGGTTTGCTGCAGGTGGCCGCGCTATCGTGCTGGACGAGCCGCGCGCTGGAAAATCGCACGCGCTCAACACTGGCATTGCCAACGCCACGGGCGATTTGCTTATCTTCCTCGACGACGATGCCATTCCCTCCGAACAATGGCTGGCCAGCTACCTTGATGCAGCGGAGAGCTTTCCCGATGCAGGTGCCTATGCCGGTGCAATCGCACCGCACTGGCTCGGACCGGCGCCGGAATGGCTTGCAGCGCTTGCCGACAAGGGCCGCGCCTGCGGCTGCACTGCACCGGAGCGCGAGGCAGGACCGATCGCGCCCGACGAGGTCAAGGGTGCCAACTTTGCCGTGCGCCGCGACATTCTGGGCGACGAGCGGTTCGAGACCGGGGCAGTCAATTTCGGGCAGGGAAAACTGGCGATCGGCGGCGAGGACAGCATGATGGCACGCGCCCTCGTCCGGCGCGGTGCGACCTTCCGGTTCGTGCCCGCCGCGAAGGTCGAGCACATCATTTCGCAAGACGAGATGAAGCTTGCTTTCCAGCTTGGCAGGTTCGCCCGTATCGGACGGGGAGCCGCGGCCATGCGTAAGGGTGGGGCGCTTGAGGCAGCCAAGGCTGCGGGGCGCACCGCAGTATGGATGGGACAGGCAGGGCTGCGATTGGCCATGGGTCGCAGGGGCGGTGCTGCCGAAAGCCTGACCCGGGCGGCCCAAAGCTGGGGCGGATTTACCTATAGGGTGAGAAAGGGCGCAAAATGAGCAACATTCGCTCCGCTACCGTCCTTGCCCGCAAGGCGCTGGCGCGCATCGCAAGCCCGGGGTGCAGGACCGGTTACATCGGGTTTGTCGGCCACGACAATCTTGGCGACGAAGCGATGTACGAAGCCGCGCATGCATTGCTGGGACCGCGGGTGGAAACCCTGTCGACGCCCGGGGGGGAGCGGCTTCTGGCGCGAACACCGCTTGGCGGGACAGCGCGCTTCGAGCTGGCTTTCCTTGGCGGCGGGACCCTGGTGAATGCGAATTACATCGACATCGCCGAACAATGTCTCGACCTTGGCATACCCTTGGCGACGCTGGGCACCGGTGTCGGTAGTGCGGGCTTTTCGGGGAGTGAGGGGGAACTCGACCCGCGTTGGGCCCGTGCACTGTCACGCTTCGAACGGGTGGGGGTGCGCGGTCCGCACTCGCTTGCGCAATTGCACCGCGCAGGAGTCGACAAGGCTGAAATCATCGGCGACCTGGCGCTGGCCCTGACGCCGGACGCTCAGGACTGCGACCCGAACTCGAAAACCCTGCTGTTCAATACCAGCGTAGGGCGCACGTCCGAAGACAAGGCGCGCCTCGCCGCTTTCGATACGGCGATGGCGAGCGAACTGGCGCGGCTGGCAGCAGCCGGGTGGACTATCGTGCCGCTGGCCTTCCATTCGGACGATCTCGAACCCATTGGAAAAGTGCTGGCGGCTGCCGGTCTTGGCGGAACGGCCATCCAGTGCCCCCCGACCTTCGAAGCCTATCGGCAATTTGCGCGCAGGGCGTGTTTGTCGGTCAGCGTGCGGCTCCATGGCAGCGTGCTTGCCTCGATGTGCGGGCTGCCCAACCTGCTGCTCGAATACCGCAGGAAATGCCGCGATTTCTGCGCTTCGATCGAAGCCGAGGACAATCTCCTGGGCTATGCGGATTTCAGCAGCGAGGAACTGCGGAGCAAGCTGGATGGGGCAATCTCCGCGCCCGAGGCAAAGGGGCGCGCCCTGCACGAGGCCTGCCTCGGCTATCGTGCGAGATTACGATCCTATGCCGCGGGTCTGTCGCGCGGTTGAGAAACCAGAGCGAACAGCGAAGGGTCGATACCCAGCTGCCGCCGCATGAGGGCGACCAGCAGGAGGTTCCATGTCACGAAGGCCGCCAGCATCGCCATGACGGCTCCAGCCGCCCCGTAAGAGGGTATCAGCAACACCCCGATAGCCAGATTGACCGCGAGGCCGGCGATCTGCCCCATGGCGGCCGTTCCGGTGCGCCGGGCCATCGCGAAGATGACCCCCGCCGGCCCGCCCGCCGCGCTAATCACATAGGCTGCGGCCATTACCCAGAGAAGGGGCGCGCTCGCGATGAACTCCTTGCCGAAAAGAGCGAAGATCCAAGGGCCGGCTGCCGCGATAGCAATCGCTATAAGCGCAGTGAGCAGGCTGGTCGTCCAGGTGAAGGTGCGTGTCAGCGAACGCACACGCTCGATGTCGCCCTTGCGCCAGAATTCGGCGATTTTTGGCGCAAATCGCATGCCTGCAGCCTGCACCGGAAGGGCGAGAAGCGGGGCCACGCGCGCTACCGGCTGGAAGAGACCGGTTTCCTCGGGGCCCGCGAGGCTGGCCAAAAGAAGGGTATTGAGTTCGCCCTGGAGGATGACGGTTATGCCCAGGCCAAGAAAGGGAAGCGATGCCATGGCTGTCGCCTTGGCGGCTGGTTTTTCTGCGTCCTTCGGCAGCTTGCGCAAATTGCTGTGCCACAGCATCGCAAAGGATGCGGCGGCTGCCAGCACGGTCCCGATCAGGGCGAGCATGACATAATCCCGCGGCGAAAAAGCGAGTCCGCCAAGCGCCACGACCAGCATGGCCGCGACCATGAGGGCCGGCCTCATAACCTCCGAGGGAAGCTGGGCATTCCACATCCTGTCGAAGCCCTGGGCCCAGCCGCGCAGCAGGCCGACCAGCGCAAGGGGGACCACAAGAAGGCCCCCGAACGCAAGTCTTTCGCCGGCTGTATGCTGTCCAGCAAATGCGGGTATCGCGACGAGGACTGCTACAGCTGCAAACAGGATCGAAAGCAGCAGGACTATCCGCAAGGATAGCCGCCACAATCTGGCCAGGGCGGCCAGTTCGCCGCCCGCAAGGCGCGAAGGCACCTCGCGCACCGCCATCGGCCCGAGGCCGAATACGGCCAGCATCGCCAGCACCTGGGCTATCGCGAGAACGGTGGCGATGGTTCCGTAGCCTGCCGGACCCAGGAGCCGCGCGGTGAGCACCGCCTGGGCAAACAGCAGCGCAAGGCCTGTCAGCCTGATGCCGAGGCTGAGCGCACTCGCCCGTGCAATCGGACCGCGCGAGAGGTTCACGCCCGCATTCCAGAGGCTCGAGAGTCTTGTCACGAAATTATTAACCATACCCCCGTAGGAAAGCCGCATGGCGGGGGATGAACCGCGCCGGACTATTCCTAAGGTTCCTACCGTTCGATTACCCATAGCCTCAAGCGCTTTCACGAACCACCCGGCATTTCCCATGGCATCCACCGACACCAGCACCGACTCTGCGCACCGCTTGCCAGTGGTTCTCTACGCCCTTCCGGTGCTGGTCGCGGCGCTGGCGGCGGCATTCTACAGTCGGTTCTGGCTGAGCCATGACGACAGCTGGTATCTTGTCGCCACGCGCAAGTTCCTTGATGGCCAGCAACTCTATGTCGACATCATGGAGGTCAATCCTCCGCTCAATTTCTACCTGACTGCACCCGCGCTCCTGTTCGCTGACCTGACCGGGCTCAGCGACACCGTGGCGCTCGTCCTCCAGACCTGCATGCTGTGCGGTCTCTCCGGCCTGTGGGTCCTGCGCCTGTTGCGAAAATCCAACCTGCAGCTGGCAGCGCAAGGCGTTACCTTTGCTACATGCCTTGGCGGATTGTTCCTCCTGCCGATTGGCGAACTCGCCCAGCGTGAGCACATGCTGCTGATATTCGGCATGCCCTACCTCACCTACGCGATCATCGGACGCGAGCGGATCGGTATCGGCAAGGCCGAGGCCTTCCTTCTCGGTCTCGTCGCCACGCTCGGTTTCGCGCTCAAGCCCTATTTCCTGCTCATCGCTGCCGGAATCGTATTGGCGGGGCCATTCAAGGGGGTGATCAGGAGATCATTCGAGCCAGCCAATCTGGGGCTTGCAACGGGGCTGGTCTGCTTTGCCGCGTTCACGATCATCGTCCACCCCGAGTTTTTCTCCGACATCCTCGATGTCGCCCGGAAAATCTACTGGGTCTATGGCGAAGACTCCACGCGCGTACTTTTCCGGCTCGAAACGGTCGGATTGTTCCTGTTCACCCTGCTGCTCTTCCATCGCGGCTTCGCCGGTGACCCGGTCAGCCTGCGTTATGTCGGTGCGGGGGCAGGCGCGCTTGTCAGCTATCTCATCCAGTTCAAGGGATGGGACTACCAAATCCTGCCCTTGTCCTATTTCCTCATGGCCGGGGCAGGGTGGCTGGCAGTCGAGAAGGGGATTTTCGCCCGGCGGGAGGTTGCTCCGGCCGTGCTCGTCCTGCTGATTGCCTGTTTCACTTTCGGTAAGGAACTGGCCGAGGGGCCCTATCGGCCGGCTTCGGTCGATGCCTTCACGCCTTTCGTCCAAAATGAAGGCGAGACGATCATGGTCTATTCGACCAACGTCTATGCCTCCTTCCCGTTCGTGAACGCTGTCGGCGGACGCTGGGCGAGCCGTTATCCGGCGCAATGGACCATCCCGGGTGCACTTATCGCCACCCGGCGCGGTACTTGTCTCGATAAGCGTGACGGATGCGGCGAATATGAAGCGATCCTGGCCAACGCCCGCTCGGCAAATACCGAGGACTTCCTGCGATATCGCCCGGACGTGGTCTTCGTCGATATCCGCGAAGATAAGAGCTATTTTCACGGAGAGCACTTCGATTATCTTGCTTTCCAGGGTGAAGATCCTCGGTTCAGGCAGGCGTGGCTGCAGTATCGGATGGTGGGCCGTGTAGGCGAAGCCTATGCAGTCTGGCGCCGGCGCGAGGGGGCCGAGTGAGCAAGTTCCACAAGACTGTCGCAGTGCTGGGCGTCCTCGGCCTTTTCATCGTGCTTGGCCTGTCGGCATCGCCGGGGCTCTTCACGATCGACGAATTTGTCCTTTTCGCCGGAGCCGACGCAATGGCGCGCGGACATGGGTTTTTCGTCCAGAACGGCACACCCGAATTGCAATCGGGCCAGTTGCGGCTGTGGATCCTGATCCTCGGCGAGAACGGTTACACCCCGCAATATCCCGCCGGGTCGGCCATAGTCGGAGCGCCCCTGCTGGCTTTGCTGGGTACGAAGGGGCTGATGCTGGCAAATGCGGTCGCCGCGCTGGCCGCGGTTTTCGTCCTCTATCGCATGACTACTCGCCACTTCGGCGGACAGAGCGCGGCCATCGTCGCCTGCCTGCTCTTGCTCTGTTGCAGCTTTTTCCTCGAATATGCCTTCGCGGTCTGGCCTCATACGGTGGAAATGCTGGCAGTGCTGGTCGCCGCCAGTCTCGCGCTCGATATCATCCATGCGCAAAAGCCGCAGGCATGGCACTGCGTGCTGGCAGGGGTGGCGCTGGGCCTCGGGCTGCATTTCCGCCTCAGTGTCGTCCTTGCAGGTGCTGCTATCGGCATCGCGATCTTCCTGCTTCACGCACGGCCTGTCAGGCCGCTCTTGCTGATCGGGCTTGGTTTCCTTCCGTTCGGCATCGCAGCATCGCTTATCAATTGGGTCAAGTTCGGCACGCTCAATCCCGCGACATACGGGCAGAGCAACGGTGGCGGGACCAGCCTTTCGGCTCATCTCGTCATGCTTGTCGTGCTGGTGGTGCTCGCGCTCGGCGCTTTCGTCTTCAAGAAAATGCTGGGCGAGGAGCGTTACCGCCGCAAGCTGGTCGTAGGATGCGCACTGGCCGTGCTTGTCACCCTGGCTGTCGGCTACCAGTTCGCAGGCGCTTATCTCCACGGCTTCTGGGCCCTGATGGTCGATGCAAAAGCGCTCGCCGATCCGCGCTCCGGTGTGGTTGCGCTCGACAATGGCACCCAGCTGTTCTGGGGCTTCTGGAAGAAGGCGCTCGGGCAGAGCCTGCCCTGGATGGCGCTCGCCTTGCCCGCCCTGATTGGCAGGGGTTATCTGACCGGTCGCACCCGCGTAACGCTGCTGCTGCTGTTCCTTGTCTGGAGCTTGCCGTTCTTTCCCAAGGACTGGCACGGGGGCCTTGGCAGCAACATGCGTTACCTCCTGCCGCTGGTTCCCTTTTTCTGCGCCTCGGCCGCACCGGTTTTGGTCGATCTGTGGCAACGTGCGAAGCAGCCGCGCATCTGGGTGCTGAGCGGCCTGTTCGCAGGTTTTGTCATATTGGTGGCGTGGTCCAAATTCATGCCGTCGGGGCAGGGGGGAGCGCACCAGATGCTGCCGACATGGATCCTTCTGGGGACCGCGGCGCTGTCCCTGGCCTGGCATGGGTCCAAAAAGCCCAGACTCCTTTCGCAAGGTCTGCTGCTGGCAGGGGCCTTGTCCGCCGCGCTGGCATCGGCGCTTGCCCTGCAGGATTATCGCAACGCCCAACTTACCCGTCAGGACGCGGTTGAATACAGCCGGGCCCATTCCGGCCTGCCCGATCGTGCCGTGGCATATGTGCCCTCGCGTTACCTGATAGGCTGGGCGCTGCGGGGGGGCCACTTCGCCGCGCTGCCGCACGAGCAAAGCGGGAAGATAGACATGGCATTGCTCGAGAGCGCCCTGGCGCAGGGCTATCGCGTTTTCATCTGGCCGCAGTACATCAATGAACAACTCGAGAGCGACGCGCGTTTCGACCTGGTGTTGACGGATATCGGGATGGAAGAGGCGAGGCTTTTCGAAATCGTATCCTCTACCGCTCGGGAGCCGTGACCTTCCCCCCGGGTCCAACCGGTGTTCGCGCCAAACATGGTAAAGACTTATTTAACGCTTTGACGCGATAAAACGGCAGGCAGCGGGCAAGCTGCACTGCGGGGGTATTGCGCAAGGTGTTGGAAAATCAGACCTTCGACAAGGATATCGGCAATCTGGGCGAGACCCTGTTGTCGCTTGTCGTGCCCGTTTTCAACGAGGCGGACGGCATTCGCGAATTCATTTTCGCGGTCGACAAGGCCATGTCGGCCAGCTGGCCCGAGCCGCAAATCGCGCCCCGCCTCGAAATCATCTTCGTCGACGACGGCAGCAGCGACGGCACTTCCACCATCGTGCGCACGCTGCGCAAGGGCGATGCCCGCATCAAGCTGCTCACCCTGTCGCGCAATTTCGGCAAGGAAGCAGCGCTCAGCGCCGGGCTCGATGCAGCCACCGGTGATGCCGCCATTCCGATGGACGTCGACCTGCAGGACCCGCCCGAAGTCATCCGCCCGATGGTGGAGAAATGGCTCGGCGGCGCCAAGGTGGTCAACGCGCGCCGCTGCGACCGCAGTGCGGATACAATGTTCAAGCGCAGCACCTCGCGCCTTTTCTATCGCACCATCAACATGGTGGCCGACCACAAGATTGCCGACGATGTGGGCGATTTCCGCCTGCTCGACCGCGATGCCATCGAAGTGCTCAAGCAGATGACCGAGCACACGCGCTTCAACAAGGGCCTGTTCTCGTGGATCGGGTTTACCACCGAGACGGTCGAATATGTCCGCCCCGAGCGCGAGGTAGGCACGAGCAAGTGGCGCACGCTTAAACTGCTCAACCTTGCCCTCGACGGTATCGTGTCCTCGACAACGTTGCCGCTGCGCATCTGGACCATCATCGGCGCGCTGATTTCGCTGGGCGCGGTGGCCTATGCCGGCTTCCTGCTGGTTTACACGTTGACGCAGGGTGCGGACGTGCCGGGCTATGCCTCCATCATGATTACCGTGCTGATGCTGGGCGGGCTCAACCTGCTCTCGCTTGGCCTCATCGGCGAATATCTTGGCCGCGTGGCCATCCAGGTTCGCGGACGCCCGCTCTATGTGGTCGAGAGCCGGGAAGGGTTCTGACGCCATGGACGTCGCCGCCTATCACTCCATGCGCGATTTGCAGGACGAACACTGGTGGTTCGTCGGGCGCCGCAAGTTCCTGCGCCAGCTCATCCAGCGCCACGGCAATCTCGGCCCCGATGCGCGAATTTTCGAGGCTGGTTGCGGTTTCGGCGGAAACTTGCCGCTGCTCGAGGAATTCGGCCGCGTTTCCGCATTCGAATATTCGGAAGAGGCGCGCGCCTATTCGACTGCGCAGTCTGGAATCGCCGTCATGCCGGGCGCATTGCCCCATGGTGTCGACTTCGGCGGGCGCACCTACGACCTCATCGCATTGCTCGATGTGCTTGAACATATCGATGATGACCGCGCCTCGCTGGAAACGCTCGGCAGGGGGCTGGCCGAGAATGGCCGCATGCTCATCACCGTGCCCGCCTTCCAGTGGCTCTGGTCGAAGCATGACGAATTGCACCATCACAAACGCCGTTACTCGCGCAAGTCGTTGGAGACCGTGATTCGGGCTGCTGGTCTAAGCCCGGTGAAGACCGGCTATTTCAACAGCCTGCTGTTCCCGCTCGCCGTGGCGCAGCGTATCGCTACCCGTGCTTCGAACAGCCCGGCAGTAGGCGATGACATGCCGCCCAAGCCGGTGAACAAGGCGCTCGGCGGGGTATTCTCGGTGGAAAGCGCAATGGCCGGGAAATTCGGCCTGCCCTTCGGCCTGTCGGCCTATGCCATCGTGGAAAAGCCCGGACGCTGACATGCGGCTCGTGCGGCAATTGCTGTCCTTCGGCTCGGTCGGCATGCTGGCAACGCTGGCGCATGTCGCGGTTGCCTATGCACTACTGACGGCGACCAGCATCAACCCTTATGCGGCAAATCTCGCAGGCTTCCTGAGCGCGGTCGGCATTTCCTTTGTCGGCAATGCCCGCGTGACCTTCGCTTACAGCGAGGCGTGGTGGCCCGCATTGGCCCGTTTCGCCGTGGTCTCGCTGACCAGCCTTGGACTGACCACGGCTATCCTCGCAGTGGTCGAAGCGCGGGCGCTGCCCCATTGGACATACGTCCTCGCCACGCTGGCGATCGTGCCACCGCTGACTTTCCTGCTGTCGAAATTCTGGGTGTTCGCGCGCCGCACATGAGGCCCGTGCGGCAGTAAAATGGTCGGGGAGAGAGGATTCGAACCTCCGGCCCCTGCCTCCCGAAGACAGTGCTCTACCAGGCTGAGCTACTCCCCGACCGGATGCGTTGCGGGGGAGGTCCCCCGCGAGGCAGGCGCGCCCTATAGGTGTGGATTGCCTTGCACGCAAGCGGGCTTTTGCCTAAATTTCCGCTTAGGGTCGCACGGACAATGAAAAGCGAAAATCCCGACGTGCCCGAAGTCCATTTCGAACAGCAATATCTCGACCTCATGCGCCTCATCTGGCTCGAGGGCGACGAGCGCAGCGACCGTACGGGCGTCGGCACGCGCTCGATTTTCGGTGCGCAGCTGCGGTTCGACCTGTCCGATGGCGCGATGCCGCTGGTGACCACAAAGCGGGTCTACTGGAAGACCGCCACGCGCGAATTGCTGTGGTTTCTCACCGGCAATACGAACATCCGTCCGCTGGTGCTGCAGGGCGTTAAAATCTGGAACGAGTGGCCGCATGCGCGCTATGTCGAGGAAACGGGCGAGGACATCTCGCTCGACGATTTCGTCCAGAAAATCGCCGATGACGAGCAATTCGCCGCCATGTGGGGTGACCTCGGGCCGGTCTATGGCAAGCAATGGGTCGACTGGCCGACCTACCAGCCGGTGAAGGGCGGGCTGTTTCGCAAAGGACGCGGCATCAACCAGGTCGCCGAGGTGGTCGAATCGCTGCGCGAGAATCCGGGCAGCCGCCGCCACATCATCGAGGGCTGGAACGTCGCCGAAGTGCCGCGCATGGCACTCCCGCCGTGCCACAAGACCTACCAGTACCATGTCTCGACCGGCATCGACGGCGAGCCGCGCCTCAACGGCATCCTCTACCAGCGCAGCTGCGATGTGGCGCTTGGCTTGCCGTTCAACCTGTGGTCGGGCGCGCTGCTGCTGCGCATGCTGGCCCAGCAGGTAGGCATGGAGCCGGGCGAATTCGTGTGGATGGGCGGCGACACGCATCTCTATCTCAACCACGAACATCTCGTGAAACAGCAGCTTTCGCGGGAACCGGTAGGACAGCCGGCGCTTGAGATTGTGCGGCGTCCGCCGACTATCTTCGACTACCGGATTGAGGATTTCGCGGTTCACGACTACACGCCGCACGGGCCCATCAAGGCCCCCGTTGCTGTATAAGGCGCGGCGTGACCGAAATCGTATGCACAGCCTACCTTGACCGTCTCCGCGTCGTGAAATAAAATAACGCACAAGCGTAAGATTACGTCTGGGAGACGATTCTATGGCCGACAGGCCTCAAGGTGATGCGAATCTGGGCGACAACCGCCCGAAGCTGTCGCTTCACGTACCCGAACCGAAGTTCCGCCCCGGTGATGCGGTCGATTTCTCGCACATCCAGGTGCCGAAGGCTGGCGCGCAGCCGCGCCCCGACGAGACCACCAAGCCGGAAGACATGCTCGATTTCGCGCATGGCCTCATCCGCGTTCTGGGCGAGGACAACAAGGCGCACGGGGCCTGGGACCCGAAGCTCGACCCCGAGACGCTGCGCACCATGCTCGGCCACATGGCCATGACGCGCGCTTTCGACGAGCGCATGTTCCGCGGCCAGCGGCAGGGCAAGACTTCGTTTTACATGAAGTGTACCGGTGAAGAGGCAACCAGCGTCTCGGCCTCGATGGCGCTCGCGGCGGACGACATGGTCTTCCCGAGCTATCGCCAGCAGGGCATCCTGATCCAGCGCGGCTACCCGATGATCGAGATGATCAACCAGATCTACTCGAACCGAGGCGACAAGCTGAAGGGCCGCCAGCTGCCCATCATGTATTCCTCGAAGGAGCACAGCTTCTTCACCATTTCGGGCAACCTCGCCACGCAGACCCCGCAGGCGGTCGGCTGGGCGATGGCGTCGGCGATCAAGGGCGACAGCCGCATTGCCGCGACCTGGGTGGGCGAGGGCAGCACCGCGGAAGGCGACTTCCACTCCGCCTGCCTCTTTGCGACCGTCTACAACGCGCCGGTTATCCTCAACGTAGTCAATAATCAGTGGGCGATTTCCAGCTTCAGCGGTTTTGCGGGTGCCGAGCGCGCGACCTTCGCCGCACGGGGTGTCGGCTATGGGATCGCTTCGCTGCGCGTGGACGGCAACGACCCGCTCGCCTGCTATGCGGCAGAGCAATGGGCTGCCAACCGTGCCCGCGCCAATGCCGGGCCGACGCTGATTGAATTCTTCAGCTACCGCGCCGAAGGGCACTCCACGTCCGACGATCCTTCTGGATATCGCAGCGCGCAGGAGCGTGACGAATGGCCGCTCGGCGACCCTGTCATGCGCCTCAAGAACCACCTCATCGAAATCGGCGAGTGGGACGAGGAGCGTCAGGAAAAAATGGACCTCGAAGCGGCCGAATACGTCAAGAAGACGACCAAGGAAGCCGAAGAGAATGGCATCCTCGGCCACGGCCTCCACCACCCGTTCCGCACCATGTTCGAGGACGTGTTCGAAGAACTGCCCTGGCATCTCAAGGAGCAGGCCGAGCAGGCGATCCGTGAACGTGAGACCAAGTTCCCCGAAGGACTCCCGAACGGAGGGAAGGGCGCATGAGGTCCGCATTCGCACTCGGCCTCGCGGCGCTGACGCTGGCTGCCCAACCGGCGCTTGCCGGCCCCCTCTCCGAGCCGGAAACGGTAGAGATTGCCACGCCCGACAAGCGTGCCTTGCCCGTTCGCGTGTGGCTGCCGGAAAGCGAGAAACGCGGTGTCGCGCTGTTCTCGCACGGCTATAATTCATGGCCCGCAGCCTACGAAGCGCTTGTCGAGCGGCTCACGGGCGAAGGCTTCGCAGTGGTCGCACCGCTTCACCCCGATTCGATGCGCTCGTCGGTCGAGGGTAAGATTGCACCGCAGCAGGCTTTTGCATCGCGTATGATCGACATGGCACTCACTTCGGACCTCGTGAGCGAGCGCTTCGAAGGGCTGCCGGTGCTGGCCGTAGGACATTCTTTCGGCACGCTCGATGCCATGGTGCGCGCAGGCGGACTGGCTGGCTTCGATGCCCCGACGGACGACAGGGTTTCCGCTATCCTGGCTTTCTCCAGCCCGGGCAAAATTCCCGGCCTGATTGGTGATGACGCATTCTCGAGCGTCGTTCTGCCGACGATGCTGGTGACCGGGGACAGCGACCTTGTCCCTGGGGTCGTTGCCGACCCCGCCGACCACCGCATTTACGCCGAGCGCGTGGCAGGGCCGTCCTACCTCGTCTCGGTCGAGGGCGGCGATCATGACCTCGTGGGCGACGATGCCATGATTTCGCAGGTCTGGCCGGCCGTGTCGGGCTTTATCGCCACGCACACACTGGGCGAGGCAGAAACACCCGCTCTCACGCAATTCGCACTCGATAAGCCCTCCACCGCGACGCAGGGGGACGCAGAATGACCGAGCTTAAAGACATGGCCGCCAGCGAAAGCGAAGCGCCCGCAGAACGCCGCCTCAACATGATCGAGGCGATCAACGACGCGCTCGACGTGACCATGGGCCGCGACGAGAACATCGTGATCATGGGCGAGGACGTCGGCTATTTCGGCGGCGTGTTCCGCTGCACTGCCGGCCTCCAGCAGAAATACGGCAAGACCCGCGTATTCGACACGCCGATTTCCGAATGCGGCATCATCGCCGCGGCGGTGGGGATGGGGGCCTATGGCCTGCGCCCCGTGCCGGAAATTCAGTTTGCCGATTACATCTATCCCGGCCTCGACCAGCTCATCTCCGAAGCGGCGCGTCTGCGTTATCGTTCGGCGGCTGAATATATCGCGCCGATCACCGTGCGCAGCCCCTTCGGTGGCGGCATCTTCGGCGGCCAGACCCACAGCCAGAGCCCCGAGGCGATTTTCGCCCATGTTTCCGGCCTGAAGACGGTCATTCCCGCGACGCCCTATGACGCCAAGGGCCTTCTCATCAGCGCCATCGAAGACAATGACCCGGTCATCTTCTTCGAGCCCAAGCGCATCTACAACGGCCCGTTCTCGGGCTATTACGACAAGCCGGTCGAACCGTGGAAGCGCTTCGATGCGAGCGTGGTGCCCGAGGGGCATTACAAGATTCCGCTCGGCAAGGCGCGCTATGCGACCGAAGGCGATGAACTCACCATCCTCGCCTATGGCACCATGGTCCACGTGGTCGAAGCGGTCTGCCGCGAGAAGGGCGTGGAGGCCGACATCGTCGACCTGCGCACCATCGTTCCGGTCGACATCGAAACGATCGAGGAATCGGTCAAGAAGACCGGCCGCTGCCTCATCGTCCACGAAGCGACCCGCACTGCCGGTTTCGGCGCGGAACTCAGCGCGCTGGTGACCGAACGCTGCTTCTACCACCTCGAAGCCCCGGTCGAACGCGTGACCGGCTTCGACACGCCCTATCCCCACAGCCTCGAATGGGCCTATTTCCCCGGCCCGATCCGTATCGGCGAGGCCCTCGACAAGATTCTCAGCGAGTAACCGACATGGCAAAGTTCATTTTCAACATGCCCGACATCGGCGAAGGCATTGCCGAGGCGGAAATCGTCCAGTGGCACAAGAAGGTCGGCGACACGGTCAAGGAAGACGAGGAATTCGTCGACATGATGACCGACAAGGCGACCGTCCCGATGGAAAGCCCGGTCGACGGCAAGATTCTCGAGATTGCCGGTGAGGAAGGCGACATGGTCTCGATCGGTTCGATGCTGGTCGTGATCGAGGTCGAGGGTGAAGTGCCCGAAGACGTTGCCGAGGAAGCTGCTGCTCCGGCTCCCGCTCCCGCTCCCAAGGCTAAGGAAGTCGAAGAGCGTATCGAAGTCGAAACCTCCGATGCGAGCGATGCCGACGATGCGATGGCTGCCGATCCGACGCCGCCTCCTACACCCACGCCGACGCCTGCTCCCGAGCCGGCACCCTCGGCCAAGGTCCTCGCAACCCCGGCAGTGCGCAAGCGTGCGAAGGACCTCGGTGTCGACCTTTCGCAGGTGAAGCCGAGCGAAGAAGGCCGCATCCGTCACGGCGATCTCGACCAGTTCCTGTCCTACAACTCGGGCTATTCGGCTGCGGCCAAGACCCGCGAGGACGAGGAAAAGAAGGTCATCGGCATGCGTCGCCGCATCGCTGAGAACATGGCCGCCTCGAAGCGCAACATTCCGCATTTCTCCTATGTCGAGGAATGCGATGTCACCGACCTCGAGGTGCTGCGTGCGCAATTGAACGACAGCCGCGGCGACAAGCCGAAGCTGACGATCCTGCCACTGCTGATCACCGCGATCTGCAAGACGCTGCCCGACTTCCCGATGATCAACGCGCGCTATGACGACGAAGCGGGCGTGGTGACGCGCCACGGCTCGGTCAACATGGGCATGGCGGCGCAGACCGATGCGGGGCTGATGGTCCCGGTCATCAAGGATGCGCAGGCCCGGAACCTGTGGCAGCTCGCCAGCGAAATCTCGCGCCTCGCCGATGCCGCCCGCAACGGCACGGCGAAGAAGGAAGAAATGGAAGGCGGCACGCTGACCGTGACCTCGCTCGGCCCGCTTGGCGGCGTGGCGACCACTCCGGTCATCAACCGTCCCGAAGTCGCCATCATCGGCCCCAACCGCATCATCGAACGTCCGATGTATGTGAAGGGCAGCGACGGTGTCGAACGGATCGAGAAGCGCAAGCTGATGAATATCTCGATCAGCTGCGACCACCGTGTGGTCGATGGCTGGGATGCGGCGAGCTTCATCCAGGCGCTGAAAAAGCTGCTCGAAACGCCTGCCCTTATTCTCGTCGACTGATTTGCTATGGCTGTCGCATGAAACACGACAGCCGAATCGACGATTACATTGCGGACAAGGAAGAGTTCGCGCAGCCAATTCTCGAGCGGCTGCGCGCACTCATGGCCGAAGTCGTTCCCAATGCGGAGGAAGACATCAAGTGGGGTGCGCCCCATTGGGTGGTGGGCGGCCGCAACCTTGCGGGTATCTCGGCCTTCAAGGCGCATGTGCGGATTTTCCCGCATGGCGCGATCGAGGAAGACGAGAAAGCCGATTGGGACCGCTTCGGCAGGCTCACTTCGGTCGCGGATTGCCCCGATGCCGCCGCGTTGAAACGCTTGCTGGCATCGCGAATAGAATTGCTCGAAAGTGGCAAGCCCCTCGCACGCGCAGCGGCGAAGGAACCTATCCCGGTACCCGACGATTTCACCGATGCCCTGCAAGCTTCACCTGCGGCGGTCGAGACCTGGGCCGCGTTCACCGACGCCCAGCGGCGCGATTATCTCGACTGGATTGTCTCGGCCAAGCGCGAGGAAACCCGCGCCAAGCGGATTGCGACGGCGACCGAATGGATTGCCGAGGGCAAGCGCCGGAACTGGAAATACGAAAACTGCTGAAGCAGTGGGCGGTCAGCGCGCCGCCAAGAGGGTGCTTTCGCCGTCATAGGAATAGGGCGGCGGATCGAGCGTTACCGAATACTGGATGTCGATAGCCGACTTTGCCGCCAGTGCGCCGCCGCCGAGCATGGCGAGCGATGCCAAGAGAAATGCAGTCCTGAACATATGCGAATTCCCCCGTTTGCCCCACGTGGATTCAGCGACAAGACTCTGCCTCAAAGGTAAATTTCGGGTAAATTTCAACAGCATGAGCAGAAAGGCAAAAAAGTACGAAAAAAGCGGCTGAATATGCGTTGACAGGAATCGGAGCCTCCCTTAGATGCGCGGCTCCCAAGGGGGCGCTACAGCGCAATGCGCGGGTGTAGCTCAGTTGGTTAGAGTATCGGCCTGTCACGCCGAGGGTCGCGGGTTCGAGTCCCGTCACTCGCGCCACCTTGGGATATTTCTCTGATTTCAGATGATTAGGCCGCCTCCGGGCGGCTTTTTTCATGCCTGTTGCTGGCCGCTCGCCTCGTTCAGGCGGCGCAGGTTTTCCTCGTGCCCCGTCTTGTCGATCCGGTAGCGCGAGATGCAGTAGAGCGCGCCTAGATAGAGCAGCAGCAGGGACGGACCGTAGAAGGCGCCCAATTGCCACAGCGTATCCTCCGGGACGCTCCCAGGCTCGGCATTGTCGGGGAATTCCACGAGGGACAGGATCGCCCCGGCCGCCGCCACGCCGATCCCTTGCGTCACCTTCCGCGTGAAGGTGGTCGCCGCGTAATAAACGCCTTCATTGCGTCTCCCCGTCTTCACCTGATTAGCTTCGACGAGGTCGGCGATCATCGAATAAGCCACTGCCTGTGTCGCGATGATCAGCGCCAGGTCGATTACATTGATGCCGACCACCAGCGGGAAGAGCACGGGATCGCCGTTCTCGGGCATCAGCCCTGCAAGCCGCAGCAAGACGGGCGCGGGCTGGATGGTGAAGGCGAGCAGGCCGAGCACGATGACCGCCTGCTTCTTGCCCAGTCGCCTGACGGCAAAAGGTGCCAGCAGGAAGCCTAACAGCGCCGAGAAGAAGACTGTACAGGTCCACAGGAAGATCTGGAATTCGCTGAACTCCCAGAAATAGCGGAGCATGAGAAACGTCAGCGCCGCGGCAAGGCCGGTAGCGATTGCGAAGAGAACGGTGGTGAAGAACAGGGCGATGAAGCTTTTCTCACTCAGTACCTCCACCATCTCGCGGAAAATCCGCCGCACGCCGAACTTCTCCCCGGTCGCAACCGGGCGGTGTAGGTGAGGTATGCGGTGGTGAGTGCCCACGGCGGAAACCATGATGGCAGCGAAAATCAGAAGCGAGCCGATGATACCGTAGGTCGTATAGGCCGCGCGGTCCATCAGGCCGAGCGGGCCTGTCGCCAGCGCGCCGAACATGATGATGCTCATCAAATTGCCGCCCGACCACGCGAAGAACAGGCGATAGGACTGGAGGCTGGTGCGCTCCTCGTAATCGCTGGTGAGTTCGGGAATGAGCGCGGAACTGGGAGTCTCGTAAAAGGTGATGAATGTGCGGATCAGCACCGCGAGGCCTGTGAGGTAGAGAAACAGGCCCGTCTGGCCCCAATCGGGCGGGTTCCACAGCAGGAAATAGCTCAGCGCCACGGGCAGCGCGGCGGCATACATGAAGGGGTGGCGGCGACCCCACTTGCTGTGGAAATTGTCGGACCAGTAGCCGACCAGCGGGTCGGACAGGGCGTCGAACGAAAGCGCGATGAAGATTGCGAGGCCGACAAGGCCCGGCTCCAGTCCGATGACCGTGCCGTAGAACAGCAGCAGGAAATAGTCGAAGCCGTTGTTCTTGATGCCGAAGGCGGCGGCGCCGAAACCGTGCGCGAGTTTCAGACCGACCGACGGCTTGTCGGGCATCGTGGCAGTGGTCGCCATATCCTCTCCCTAAGAAAAGGGAGGCTAGGGTAGCTTGGCGACCTTGGCAATCAGCGCCAGTTGCCCGTTTCCATCCACTTTAGGAAGCGGCCGAGCGGGAGCAGCCAGACAAGGCCGAGGAACACATAAATCACGGTCTGCGCGAGCGTCGGCCAGTCGCCGATAAGGTCCGGCAGGTAGCGCGCAATGACGATGCCGTAGATGGCGAGGCCGATGAGCAAGCCAAGAAGGCCGACCGGAATGCGCCAGGTGGGTTCGGTTCTCATGCGAAAGGTCCGTAAAGGCGGGTGGGGGTGACGACCGCGCGAAGTGGCTGGTCGTGCTCTTCGGTCGGCAGAGTTTCGGCGAGCTGGCAATCCCAGGCGAGCCCGATGGGTGTCGCCTGAGGACGGTCCGCCAGCCAACGGTCGTAATGCCCGCCCCCCTGTCCCAGACGCGCTCCGCTGTCGGTGAAGCCGATGAGGGGCACGAACAGTACGTCGGGTTCGAGCACGGGCGCGTCTTCGAAGGGCTGGAGCAGGCCGAAGGGTCCGACTTCGAGGTCTTCCTCTTCATAGGGGTCCGAATGGCGCGCGAACTCCATCGGCGCATTGCGGCTGGCAAAGCGGGGGAGGGCGATTTCGTGACCACGATCGAGGAAGAACTTGGCGTAGGAAGCCGCAGGCGCCTCGAACGGATTGGCGCGGTACAGGCCGACCACGGCGCCTTCGGGCACAAGGTCGAGCAGCGGCGCAGGCGGGCGGTGGAAGACAAGTCCCCTCATGCTGTCCGGCAGCGCTGCGACATGGTCGCGCCGTGCGGTGCGAAGCTGTTTGCGAAGTTCGTCCTTGGTCACGCGCGTCCCTGAGCTTGCCTGGCGCAATTCGGGCCGGAGGCCCGCAAGGCCGACCGGCCGCCCGCAGCGACGCGGCCTTCAGGCCGTGTGAGCGAGGATAGCCAAGTGAGCGGACGCGAACGCCGGCGCCTGAGGCGCAAAAAACAACGTGACGGGACCACCATGGGTCGTTGCCGGAAAATCCTCTGACGCCTTCACGTCAGGTGGGCGCCGTATATCCGAATCGCCGGGACGAACCCGCCAACCCGGTAGGGACAGCTCCCTTGGATTGCTTATAGCCTCAGGGATGTTCATGCGGCTCGTGCCGGGCAGCCCCGTCGCCGCCTATTTAGGAGCCCTGCGGCCCGCCCTCAAGCCTCGATGCGGCATTTTCGAGCGCAACAGCAAGGCGTTCCAGCTTGTCTGCCACTTCGCCGGTGTCGATTTCGGGCGCGGGAGGCGGGGGTGGGGGCGCAGACGCCTTCTTTTTCGCCTCGTCCAACTCGTCCGCCAGCAGGATCGCGGCGAAGAGCAGGTTCTTCGCCTCGTTGCTGGAGACATTCTTGCCCATTCCGGCAAGCTTTGCATCCACCGCAGCGGCAAGATTGCGGAGATTGTCCTCCTGCCCGTCGGCGACGGAGACTTTGTAGGACCGGCCACCGACCTGAAGTTTTACCTCGCTCATTGTTCGAGGCTTTCGATAAGCTGGTCGAGCTCGGTCAGGCTGGCGGCGACACGCGACTTCAGGGCCTCGAGCCTGGCTGCGGCCTCGCCATCGCCGCGGGGCTGGCCCGCCTGCGCTTCGATGCGCGCCAGTGCGCGTTCAATCCTGTCGACAGCCACGGAAATGCGTTGTGCGCTCATAGTGTGGACCGAATTAACGATATTGACCCGCATAGGCAAAGGCTTGGGCGCACCTGTTGATAAATCCTCCAAACAGCACTTGGCATCGCATTGCGCCTATGCTCGGGTTGACCTCGCGAGCGGGCGTCCGCAAAGGGTGCGCGCGCCTCGAATCGCGTACATTTTTGCCGGAGAACGAACCCCATGAGTCTCGACACCGCACGCATGGTCCAGATGGCCAATGCCATCAGGGCGCTTTCGATGGATGCGGTGCAAGCGGCGAACTCGGGGCATCCCGGCATGCCGATGGGCATGGCCGATGTCGCGACCGTGCTGTTCAGCGAATATCTTAAGCATGACCCCAGCGCGCCCGACTGGGCCGACCGCGACCGTTTCGTGCTGTCGGCGGGTCATGGTTCGATGCTGATCTACAGCCTGCTGCACCTGTCGGGCTATGCCCATCCGACAATGGACGACATTCGCAACTTCCGCCAGCTCGGCAGCCCCTGCGCCGGCCACCCGGAAAACTTCCTTCTCGACGGTGTGGAATGCACCACCGGCCCGCTGGGTCAGGGCCTCGCGATGGCCGTCGGCATGGCGATTGCCGAGCGCAAGCTCAACGCCGATTTCGGCAGCGATATCGTCGACCACAAGACCTGGGTCATCGCCGGTGACGGCTGCCTGATGGAAGGCATCAACCACGAGGCCATCGGGCTTGCAGGCCACCTCAAGCTCGGCCGCATGAACGTGCTGTGGGACGATAACCAGATCACCATCGACGGTTCGACCGATCTGTCGACCAGCGAGGATATCAAGGCCCGCTACGAAGCGACCGGCTGGCACGTCACCAGCTGCGACGGTCACGATTTCGACGACATTCGCCGCGCCATGGACGAAGCGCAGGCCGACGAGCGTCCCTCGCTGATTGCCTGCCGGACCGTCATCGGCAAGGGCGCGCCCAATAAGCAGGGCACAAGTGCCACCCACGGCGCGCCGCTGGGTGACGAGGAAATCTCGGCCGCGCGCGACGTGCTGGGCTGGGATTACAAGCCGTTCGAAATTCCCGAGCAGGTGCTCTCCGACTGGCGCGGCACTGCGGAAAGCGGGCAGGCCGAGCACAAGGGCTGGCAGGACCGCCTCGCAAACGATGGCCGCCGCGCCGATTTCGAGCGCCGCATGTCGGGTGACCTTCCGGCCAAGTTCAGCCTCGACACTTACATCCAGTCGCTGATGAAGGACCCGGTCAAGGTCGCCACCCGCAAGGCGAGCGAAATGGCGCTCGAGCAAATCAACGCCATGCTGCCCGACACCATGGGCGGCAGCGCCGACCTCACCGGCTCGAACAACACCAAGGCGGGCGGCATCGGACCCTTCACGGCTGACGATTACTCGGGCCGTTACATCTATTACGGCATCCGCGAATTCGGCATGGCCGCGGCCATGAACGGTATGGCGCTGCACGGCGGTGTCATTCCCTATGGCGGCACCTTCCTCGTCTTCACCGACTATTGCCGCGCCGCCATCCGCCTTTCCGCGCTCCAGCAGACCCGTGCCATCTACGTGATGACGCATGACAGCATCGGCCTCGGCGAAGACGGTCCGACCCACCAGCCGGTCGAACATGTGCAGTCCCTGCGCATGATCCCAAACCTGCTCGTGATGCGCCCCGCCGACGCAGTCGAAACGGCCGAGTGCTGGGACATCGCGCTGCGCAGCAAGGACCGTCCGGCGGTTCTCGCTCTGACCCGCCAGGGCCTGCCCCAGGTGCGCAACCATCCCGAAGAGACGGATATGTGCTCGAAGGGCGCCTATCGCCTCAAGAAAGCGGGCAATGCGCACAAGGTCACGCTCATCGCCAGCGGTTCGGAAGTGCACCTCGCGCTCGCCTGTGCCGACGAGCTTGAAAAGCAGGGCGTGGGCGCCAGCGTCGTCTCGATGGTCTGCACCCAGCTCTTCGACGAGCAGGACGAGGCCTATCGCAAGGACATGATCCCGGCTTCGAGCCTGCGCGTCAGCATCGAGGCAGGCACGACCTTCGGCTGGGAACGCTACACCGGCGAGAATGGTCTCAACATCGGTCTCGACCGCTTCGGCGCCAGCGCGCCGGCAGGCGACCTCTTCAAGAAATTCGGTTTCACTGCGGACGCCATCGTGCCGCAAATCATGAACAAACTAAACGGTTAAGCAGGAGCTCTTCGCATGGCTACCAAGGTTGCAATCAACGGTTTCGGACGCATCGGCCGCCTCGTCGCGCGCGCCATTCTCGAGCGTGACGACCACGACCTCGAACTCGTTTCCATCAACGACCTCGCCGACACCAAGTCGAACGCGCTGCTGTTCCAGTACGACAGCACGCATGGCCGCTTCCCCGGCACGGTCGAAGTCGGCGACAACGCCATCATCGTGAACGGCAAGTCGATCGCCGTGACCAGCGAGCGCGAACCCGGCAAGCTGCCGCACGGCGAACAGGGCGTGGACATCGTGCTCGAATGCACCGGTTTCTTCCAGTCCGACGAAGCCTGCCGCCCGCACCTCGATGCAGGCGCCAAGCGCGTGCTGATTTCGGCTCCGGCCAAGGGCGTTTCGGCGACCATCGTTTATGGTGTGAACCACGATGTGCTGACCGCCGAAGACGTGATTGTCTCGAACGCCAGCTGCACCACCAACTGCCTCTCGCCGATGGCGAAGGTGCTGCACGACACGGTGGGCATCGAGCGTGGTTTCATGACCACCATCCACAGCTACACCAACGACCAGCGCATGCTCGACCAGATGCATGGCGACATGCGCCGTGCCCGCGGCGGTGCGCAGAACATGATCCCGACCACCACCGGCGCTGCCCGTGCGGTCGGCCTCGTCCTGCCCGAACTGGCCGGCAAGCTCGACGGCAGCTCGGTCCGCGTGCCGACCCCGAACGTCAGTCTCGTCGACCTCGTCTTCACCCCCGGCCGCGACACCAGCGCCGAGGAACTGAACGCTGCGCTCAAGGCCGCTTCGGAAGGCCCGATGAAGGGCGTGCTCGACTACACCGACCAGCCGCTCGTCAGCAGCGACTTCAACCACTATCCGGCCAGCTCGACCATCGACAGCCTCGAAACCAGCGTGATGGAAGGCAAGCTTGCCCGCGTCGTCAGCTGGTATGACAACGAGTGGGGCTTCTCCAACCGCATGATCGACACCGCCGGCGTGATGGCGAAGTTCCTCTAAAGGACATTCGACGATGAGCAGCTTCAGGACTCTGGACGACCTCGGCGATGTGACCGGCAAGGTCGCGCTGGTGCGCGTCGATCTGAACCTTCCGATGAAGGAAGGTTCGGCCACCGACGTCACCCGTGTCGAGGCGGTGAAACCCACCATCCTCGAACTCGCGGACAAGGGCGCCAAGGTCCTGTTGCTCGCCCATTTCGGCCGTCCCAAGGGCCAGCGCCACTCGACCATGTCGACCAGCTTCGTGCAGGGCGACGTCGAGAAGGTGCTGGGCAAGGAAATCATGTTCATCCCCGAGGTCATGGGACCCGTGGTCGAGCAGAGCATCGGCATCCTGTCCGACGGCGACATCGGCCTGCTCGACAACGTCCGCTTCTGGCCCGGTGAAGAGGCGAATGACCCGGAATTCGCGCGCGGCATGGCCGCTCATGGCGATTTTTACGTCAACGATGCCTTCTCCGCCGCGCACCGCGCGCATGCCTCGACCGAAGGGCTGGCGCACCATCTCCCCGCTTATGCGGGGCGCGCGATGGAAGCTGAACTCAAGGCCCTCGACGCCGCGCTCGGCAATCCCGAACAGCCGGTTGCGGCCGTGGTTGGCGGGGCAAAGGTCTCGACCAAGCTCGACGTGCTCGAAAACCTCGTCGGCAAGGTCCAGCACCTCATCATCGGCGGCGGCATGGCCAACACCTTCCTCGCCGCGCGCGGGGTCGATGTCGGCAAGTCGCTGTGCGAGCACGACCTCACCGACACCGCCAACCGCATCATGGACCAAGCCGACCACGCCGGTTGCACGGTCCACCTTCCGTATGACGTCGTGGTGGCGAAGGAATTCGCCGCGAACCCGCCCAGCATGCGGGTCTGCAATGTTCACGAGGTTGCTGCGGACGAGATGATTCTCGACGTCGGCCCGCAGGCCGTCGAAGCGCTCGGTGATGTCCTCAAGACCTGCAGGACGCTGGTGTGGAACGGCCCGATGGGTGCCTTCGAGACCGAACCCTTCGATGCCGCCACCGTGGCGCTCGCCAAGACAGCGGCGGCGCTGACCGAGGGAGGCTCGCTGACCTCGGTTGCTGGCGGCGGCGATACGGTCGCTGCACTCGCCCACGCACGTGTGAAGGACGACTTCACCTTCGTTTCGACCGCGGGCGGTGCCTTCCTCGAATGGATGGAAGGCAAGGACCTTCCGGGTGTCGCCGCGCTGAAGGCGTAAACTCTTGGCCAACACGCGCCACCTCTTCTCCACGCCGTTCATCACCGATCGGCTGGAGGGCATCGACCTCGAAGCGCTGGTCTCCGCCATCGAAACCGAGCGGGCACGCGATGGCGAAGGCGTTCAGATTTCCAACCTCGGCGGCTGGCATTCGAACACCGCGATGCTCGAGTGGGGAGGGGAGCCGGCCAAGGCGCTCGCCGCGAAGGCGAATGCGCTCGCCGATGCGCAGACACTCGATTCGCGCAGCCCAAAGGACAGCCGCTTTACCTGGCGCGCCGACATGTGGGCCAATGTCAGCGGCAAGGGGCACGCCAACCAGTATCATTTCCACCCGGGCAGCTTCTGGTCGGCTGTCGCCTATCTCGACGATGGCTATGCGGGCGACGACAGTCCGAAGCTCGGCGGCGAGCTGCAATTGCAGGACCCGCGCATGCCCATGGTACGCATGGCCGCGCCCGATTTGCGGCTGAAGGAAGCCAATGGCCAGCCGATGCACACCGAGGTCTTGCTGCGGCCCACGACGGGCCTCATCGTGATGTTCCCGAGCTGGCTTCAGCACGCAGTGCGGCCCTTCCACGGCGAGGGCCAGCGCGTGTCTGTCGCGATCAACCTCGTGGCCATCCTCAAGCAGCGTGGCTAGCGATACTCCGGGTTCGGCGCGTCGAAGCGGCGGCCCTCGTTCCACAGGTCGACCGAATTGCCCCATGCGGGGATGCCGCCTGAATCCTTCAGCGTGCGCGCCATGTGCATCAGGTTCCAGGTCATGAAGGTGGTGTTGCGGCGGGTGAAGTCGTTGTCGAAGCCGACGCGGCCCGAACCGTCTTCCTTCTCGTCGCCATAGCTGGGGCCGGGGCCTGCCTCGCCAATCCACCCGGCATCGGCCTGCGGCGGGATGGTGTAGCCGACATGCTGGAGCGAATAGAGCACGCCCATGCCGACGTGCTTGATGCCGTCCTCGTTGCCCGTGACGATGCAACCGCCGACCTTGCCGTAGAAAACGTATTGGCCAGCATCGTTTGTCTGGCCGGAGTGGCCGTAGAGCCGCTCGACGAGGCGCTGGCAGACAGAGCTTTTCTCGCCCAGCCAGATGGGTGTGCCGACCACGAGGATATCCGCCGCCTGCACCTTCTCCCAGATGTCGGGCCAGTCGTCCTTGTCCGCGCCGTGCTCGGTCATGTCGGGATAGACGCCAGGAGCGATGTGGTGGTCGACCAGCCGGACCTGCTCTAGCGATACGTTATTCCTCACGAGGATAGTCTCGACCACGCCCAGCAGCTTGTCCGTATGCGAGCCTTTGGGGCTGCGCTTCAGCGTGCAATTGATGGTCAGTGCCTTGAGGTCGGAAAAGTCCGTTTCGTTCTCGTCGCAGAGCCTTTCCTGCGTGAGGTCCAGCATGTTTCTCTCCTGATATGTGACCAATACGTCTCGCTAGGCGAAATGTTACCGCCGCGCTGTTGCGGGTGAGTAGGGGCGCGGCTATTGGCGGCGCATACGATTGCACCAACACGGGATGGCCATATGACTTTCGATGAAATGCGCGAGCGGATTGCACACGGACAGGGCTTTATCGCAGCCCTCGACCAGTCGGGCGGCTCGACCCCCAAGGCCCTGCGCGGCTACGGCGTGGAAGACCACGAGTGGGACGGCGACGACCAGATGTTCGCGCAAATCCACGAAATGCGCCAGCGCATCATCGAGGCTCCCTGCTTCGGCAATGGCAAGGTCATCGGCGCCATCCTGTTCGAGAAGACCATGGAAGGGACAAGCGGCGGCATGAGTGTGCCTGCGCGCCTGAAAGAACGCGGCATCGTGCCTTTCCTGAAGGTCGACAAGGGCCTCGAGGAAGAGCGTGACGGTTCGCAGCTGATGAAGCCCAACCCGAACCTCGAAGCCATGTGCGCCCGCGCGAAGGAACTGGGCGTCTTCGGCACCAAGATGCGCAGCGTCATCAAGTCGGCCAATCCGGTCGGCATAAAGGAAGCAGTCCGCCAGCAGTTCGCCGACGGTGCCCGCATCCTCGCCTGCGGCCTGATGCCCATGCTCGAACCCGAATACGACATCACCGCCGAAGACCGCGCCGAGGGCGAGAAAATCATGCTCGACGCCATCCTCGAAGGCCTCGACGCGCTGCCGCAGGGCCAGCAGGTCATGCTCAAGCTTTCCATCCCGAAGGAAGCGGGCCTTTATGCGGGTCTCGTGAAGCATCCCAAGGTGCTGCGCGTCGTAGCCCTGTCGGGTGGTTACTCGACCGACGAGGCGTGCAGCGAACTTGCGAAGAACCCGGGCATGATTGCCAGCTTCAGCCGCGGCCTCTTGCAGGACCTTCGCAAGCAGCAGGGTGATGACGAATTCGACGGCACGCTGGGCGCGGCCATCGACCAGATTCACGCTGCCAGCGTGGCCTGATCAAAACACCTACTTATAGAAGAAGTTAGCGTCCGGGTGCTCTTCGAAGCGCAGGCCGAGCTCGCGTATCGCAGCTTCGGCCGCCGGACGTTCCTTCATCCGCTTCGGAACAATCTGGAGATAGGCGAGCGAGGCGGGCAGATCGAGCTGGTCGAGCTGCAGCCCGGTGCTGTGCGCAAAGAAGCTTTCCAAGGCCGGTAGCTCGCCAAGCCCGCGGATTTTCTCCAGCTTTGCCGTGCCGCCCAGCCAGATGTGGCGCAGCGCCGCATTCCTGGCACCGGTCACCAGCTCCTCGACGCGCGACTGGTCGGACATGCGAAACCGCTCGAGCGCAGGAAAGCGCTGCAAATCGCCCAACTCCGACAGGAAGCGCACCCATTCGAAGGACAGGTCGCGCAGGTTCGCATGGCCCTTCAGGCTTTCGAGGCTTTCCATCGCACCGACGGCGAATTTGAGCACTTCGAGCCCGCGCATATCCTCTATGAAACCGAGGTCCAGCTTCTTGGCCGGGTAAAGCACCAGCTCGCGCAAGCTTTCGAGCGCGCCAATCGCCGCGACATTGCGATATTGGCCCATCAGCCGCAGCGTTTCGAGCTCGCTTGCGCCCGCAAGGGGGGACAGGTCGAGCTTGCGGTCGGGTGTCTCGACGAGCGTCAGCCGCTTGAGCCGGTCGACACCGATCTTTTCCAGCCGCTTCGCATCGTCGCAAAAGGCGACATCGTGGCAGAAGACTTTCAGGTGCTCGAGCTCGCCCACGACTTCGGGATGCTCGAAATCGAAAGCCGAAACCTGCAAATTCTGGACCCGGGGGAAGGTGTGGAGCAATCTGCCATCGAGCGGCTGTGAATAGAAATAGAGGCACAGCCTCTCGCCCAGCGCCTCGCAGGCTTCGTTAAGCAGGCCGACAAAGGTTTCCGAGCTGACCGTTTCGAGCGAGGTGGTCTCGCCTTCATTGTTGATCCGGTGCAGCACAACTTCGCCTGAACCGCGCCACTCGGGGATGTTGAACCCGAAGCTTTCGGGGACGTCCCAGTTCTCGACAACCCATCGCGGGTCGAACATTGTGTACGGCTCGGTCATGGCCGTGTAGCTAGTATGGAGCGATTAGCACGGAGTAAATGCCGCTTCGGGGCCGGGCGAAACAGGTGCATTGCCTAATGCAAAACGTCCATTATTGAGCGTTTGCATGAACGACGTTCCAACCCAGCTCTACCTGATCTCGCCGCTCGACGTCTCGGGCGATTTCCCGCAACGGCTCGAAAAAGCACTCGAAGCAGGCAAGGGGCTCGTCACCGCCTTCCAGTTCCGGGTGAAGGGACTGGACCAGCACGAAGCAGCGGCATTGGCCGAACCGCTGCAAGAGATTTGCGCCGCGCGCGAGGTGGCATTCATCGTCAACGATTCCATCGCGCTCGCCAAGCGGCTGGGCGCGGACGGTGTGCATCTGGGACAAAAGGATGGCGATGTCCGCGAAGCGCGCGACGAACTGGGTAAGGACGCGCAAATCGGCGTCACTTGCCACGCCTCGCGCCACCTTGCCTTGGAAGCGGGCGAGGCCGGTGCGGACTATGTCGCCTTCGGAGCTTTCTTTCCGAGCGAAACCAAGGAAACCGAACACCGCGCCGAGACCGAGCTTCTCGAATGGTGGCACGAGATGGTCGAAATCCCGAGCGTCGCCATTGGCGGCATCACGCCCGAGAACTGTCGGCCGCTGGTCGATGCCGGTGCGGATTTCCTCGCGGTGTCCGGCGCGGTCTGGTCGGGTGACGAGGTGACGGCAATCGAGTCCTTCGCCAAAGCGATGGCGTGAAGGCGCTTCGCCTTCTCCTGCTGCTGGCGGCTTTATGGCTTGCCGGCATCGCAATCTGGATTGCGACGGTACCGGAGGAGAATGACGGCGCAAGTGCCGATGTGGCTCTGGTCCTCGGGGCGGCAGTCGATTCTGACACCCCGAGTCCGGTCTTCGCCGCGAGGCTCGACCACGCAATCGCCCTCTACAAGGAAGGCCGCGTCGCCAAGCTTATGCTCACCGGTGGCAGGTCGGATGAGTACAGCCTGTCGGAAGCAGCGGCGGGCAGGGAATATGCGATTGCACGGGGCGTTGCTGCCGACGACATCCTGATCGACGAAAATTCGCGCACAACCCGTCAGAATCTCCTCGAGGCGCAGCGCGTGATGAAGGGCGAGGGCGTCGAAACCGCGCTCGTCGTCTCGGACCCTCTGCACCTGCGAAGGGCAATGCAGATGGCGCAATCGTTAGGGCTGGAAGCGCAACCTTCGGCCACTCCGCACACACGCTATCGCAGTTGGCAGACCAAGGTGCCGTTCCTTCTGCGCGAGGTCTATTTCGTCCATCATTCCTGGCTCTTCGACCAGTAAGCTCCTGCCTTCGTGGAGCAAATGCGAGAGCCGTGAGTTGTCTATCCTGAACGGGGCGGGTCGCCTCCCCGAAATTTCCAGGAGAGGTCCCTCATGCGCAACCTGCTTTTCGTCGCCGTATCCTCGCTCGCCCTTGCCGCTTGCGGCATGAACGGTGCGGAGGACGAAACCGATACCGACACCACCGCACAGGCTGAGCCTGCAGAGGATTACGGTTACGAGACCTACGACGAGAACAATCTCGCCGACTCGATGGCGTCGAACGACGATGCCTATGGCATGGGCGACAGTGTCGCGAACGAAGATGCCGACATTCCAGACAGCGAGGAGCGCCCGATTATGCAGGCGCAGGTCGTACTGGACCGTATCGGCTTCGGCCCGGGCGTCATCGACGGCAAGATGGGCATGAGCACCGAAAACGCGCTCAACGGCTTCCAGGAAGCGAATGACCTCGAAGTCACCGGCGAGCTCGACGAAGCCACCAAGACAGCACTGTCCGACTGGGATTCCATCCCCGCGACGCGCGTCGTGACTATTCCTGCTAGCTGGTCGGATGCCGAATATACCGACATTCCCGAAGACACGGCAGCCAAGGCGAAGCTTGAACGCATGGGCTATAAATCGCTCGACGAACGGCTGGCCGAGCGTTTCCACACGACAGTCGATGTGCTGAAGCAGCTTAACCCCAATGGCCGTCCTGCTGGGATGGATGCTCCGGAAGGGGACAGGACCGCTGCCACTCCGACGCCCGACAAGGAGCAGTCGAAGGGCAAGACCACCAGCTACTTCGCGGCAGGCCAGCAGATCCGCGTCCCCAATATCGGCGCGGACCGCATCGAGAAGGGCTCGATCGAGGATCGCGGGTGGCAGCAGACGCTTGCCAGTCTGGGCGTCGGCAGCGACCAGCCCGAGGTCGACCGCATCGTCGTCAGCAAGGCTGGCAAGACGCTGAAAGCCTATCAGGGCGAAAAACTGGTGGCGCTGTTTACCGTCAGCTCCGGCTCCAGCGAATTCCCGCTACCCCTGGGTGAATGGGATATCGTGGGTGAGGCATACAATCCGCCCTATAGCTACGATCCCGAGGTGCTCTCTGGTGGCAAGGAGGACGGACAGGAATACACCCTGCCGCCGGGGCCGAACTCACCGGTAGGTGTGGTGTGGATCGATCTTTCCAAGGAGCACTACGGCATTCATGGCACGCCCGACCCGGAAACCATCGGCAGGGCACAGTCGAGCGGCTGCGTTCGCCTGACGAACTGGGATGCTGCGCGCCTCGCCGGGATGGTCAGCCAGTCGACCGAGGTGATTTTCGAGGCCTGATAGGCTAGGGGAGGGAACATGGGTTTCGTAGACAGACTGCTCACCATCGTCATCACCGCGACGATTACCAGCGCAATCTGGATCGTGGCAGGGGGCAGTCTTATCGAAAATGCGTCGAGCGATGGCCAGCGTGACAGCACGCGGCCTGCCGAGGCCGCGCCCAGTCCGTCGCCTTCGTTGGCCGCGCCGGGAGATAATCCCTTGGACATCCCCGTTTCCGAAGAAGCGCGCAGGTCCGAGCCGCTCGATACCGACTTTGTCCGACCGGCCGAGACCGGGAAGCCCGGCGAGATCATGATCCCCGTCCTCAATGTGCGGCCTGGTGATCTGACGGACACGTTTACCGATTCCCGCTCCGGCGGAGCGCGGCTGCACGAGGCCATCGACATCATGGCGCCGGCCGGGACGAGCGTGGTCGCCGCCGGACCGGGTGAGGTTGAGAAGCTGTTCAGCTCCGATGCCGGCGGGCTTACAATTTACGTCCGTTCCAACGATGGCCGCACGATCCATTACTACGCCCACCTCGATGAGTATGCGCAAGGCCTCAAGGAAGGGCAGAAAGTCCGCCGCGGACAGCGGCTGGGCACGGTTGGATCCAGTGGGAACGCATCACCCGACGCGCCGCATCTCCACTTTGCGATCTTGCAGACCACGCCCGATGCCGAATGGTGGGAGCCGGCCAACGCCGTGAATCCCTATCCGCTGTTGAAAAACAGGTAAGCCTTAATCGAGCACCGGTCCTGCGCGGTGGCAGCGCATGCGACCCAGTTTCCCGTCGCGTCCGACTTCCTGCAGCATGCCGGAAGAAACGCGCATCATCTTCATGCCCTTCATGGGGCCGCGGGTGAAAGTGACGCGCTTGCCCTCGAGAAGGTAGGTGCCCGAGCCGTTGCCGGCCCTGTAGCTGGATGCGCCGGTAATCGCGAAATTGCGTCCCTGGACCTCGTTCCATGCAGCGCCGCCGGCGTTTCCGGGTAGCGCGCAGACATATTCGCCCTGCGGCAAAAGGCCGAGGCGGCCTTGCGCAAGCGAGGGCGCAGCGGCCAGCGCCGCAACAGCGAGGATAGGGTAACTCAAGCGTTTCACGATTATGCCCTCCAGGTCCTGCATATAGCGACAGGCACCCAAAATTTCCACCTCCTTGCCGTAGCTGCCCGCAGCTTGTAAGGGCGCAGCAACCGACCGTCCCGCTGGGGGCGGCGCTCTTTCACATCGAGGCAAACTCCCATGAAAATCAGCGGCGTGGACATCCGTCCGGGCAACATCATCGAATATGAAGGCGGCATCTGGAAGGTCGCCAAGATTCAGCACACCCAGCCCGGCAAGGGCGGGGCCTACATGCAGGTCGAGATGAAGAACCTGCAGGATGGCCGCAAGACCAACGTCCGCTTCCGCAGCGCCGACACGGTCGAGAAGGTGCGCCTCGATACGCAGGATTACCAGTTCCTCTACGAGGACGGCGACATGCTCGTCTTCATGGACCAGAACACGTACGAACAGATCACCCTTCCGTCCGACCTTCTGGGCGATGCCCGCCCGTTCCTGCAGGACGGCATGCAGGTGAAGCTCGAACTGTGGGAAGAAAAGCCCATCTCGGTCGAGCTGCCGCAGCACATCGAAGCCGAGATCGTCGAGGCCGATGCCGTGGTGAAGGGGCAGACCGCTTCGTCCAGCTACAAGCCCGCCGTGCTCGACAATGGCGTTCGCATCATGGTCCCGCCGCACATCGAAAGCGGCACGCGCATCGTGGTCGACGTTTACGAGCAGAGCTACGTCGGCAAGGCTAACTAAGGGGTCGCACCATGGGCAAATCCATCGCCAGCCGTTTCGACAACATCGACATCGCCAAGAGCACGCTGCGCGCCGTCATCATCAATGACGACGAGCTGACGCTGGAGATGGATTTCTGCCTCGAGCCCGACCACGAGGATTACGAAACCCCGCTCGAGGGCGAAGACTGCTGCTGGCATCCCGGCATGCTCAAGTTCGCCGGTATCAGCAAGCTGCAGCTCGACCGCCGCGATGCGGCCAGCGACACAATGCAGCGCCGTTTCGCAATCGAGAAATTCAACATCGAGGGCACGAAGTTCGACATGGAATGCGAGTGGGGCGACATCCACCTCGCCGCCCGTTCGATCCGCGTCCTCACCGAGTAGAGAATCAGTAATGGCCGCAATTTCCGGAATTATCCGCGTGATGGAGAAGGCCGCTCGCAAGGCGGGTGGCCGCCTGCGCCGCGACTTTGGCGAAGTCGAACACCTCCAGGCGAGTCGCAAGGGCCCGGCCGACTTCGTGTCGAAAGCCGACCTTCGCGCCGAGCGCACGATTTACGACGAGCTCCTTGCCGCGCGCCCCGACTGGGGCTTCGAGATGGAAGAGGCGGGCACCATCGAGGGCGCAGACGACGCCCCGCGCTGGATTGTCGACCCGCTCGACGGGACCAGCAACTTCCTTCACGGCATCCCACATTTCGCCATCAGCATCGCCGTGCAGGAGCGCAAGCTCGGCAGCGACGATTGGGGCGATGTGACTGCGGCGGTGGTCTACAATCCCGTCACCGACGAGACGTTCTGGGCTGAGAAGAGCCGCGGTGCATGGCTGCATGACGGCCGCCTGCGCGTCTCCTCGCGCCGTAACCCTTCCGAAGCGCTGATTGCCACCGGCATTCCCTTCGCAGGGCATGGCGATTTCGCCGAATGGTCGAAGATCTTCAACGCGATCGGTCCCAATGTCGCGGGCATCCGCCGGTTCGGCGCGGCCTCGCTCGACCTCGCATGGCTGGCTGCGGGCCGTTACGACGGCTTCTGGGAAAGCGGCCTCAACGATTGGGATACGGCGGCAGGCTGCCTCATCGTGCGCGAAGCTGGCGGCTTCGTCTCCGATTTCCGCGGCCGTTCGCAGCCCATCCATTCCAAGCAGGTGTTGGCGGCCAACGACCAGCTGCACTCGCGCCTGCACAAGCTGCTCGCCGGAGCACTCAAGGCTTGATGACTTGGCGGAGCGCGGCTAACCCCCGCGCTCCACATGGGCCTCCGTGGCGGAATTGGTAGACGCGCTCGACTCAAAATCGAGTTTCTTACGAAGTGCCGGTTCGAGTCCGGCCGGGGGTACCACCGCAAATCCTCTCCAGTGTAACTTTTCGCGCCCTCTTTCGAACTGGGTCGCAAGGGTGCTATCCGCACCGCAGTTACCCTGGGGACACATCATGACCGACCGCAGCCTCTTGCGCGGACTCGCCGCCGTTTTGCTTATCACGGTGGCCAGCCAGGTTTTCTACATCACCGTGGTCAGCGGCTCCGCCAATGAAGCGTTGCGGCCATTGACGTGGTTCACCGAACTGTTTGCGTTCACGGCCTCGGCGGTCTTCGCATTGGCTCTGGCCACCCGGCGGCCTTCGCAGGGCGTGATTTGGGCGACCATAGCAATCGCCGGCCTCGTCAACATCATCCAGGTGGGGATGGGGCTTTCGATGTTCGGTCCGGCAATGGAGGCGTCGGACGCAGTGCCGCAACTTTTCGCGGCCGTCTTGGCAGGCGCCTTCTTCTTTTATTTCCTGGCCAAGTTGCTGCTGGGAGTGGCGGCAATCCTCCTCGGGCTTCATGCAGTCCTTAGCAGTGGCACTCTGGCGAAAGGGGCAGGCGGTATTGCGGTGCTTGCGGGTGCCTCGTCGGTCATCCTCGCGCTCCTCGCCATGGTCGACGCGGAGAGCTGGAGATTTGCCGCTGGAGCAGCGGGCACGGCAGCGACCGCCTTTGTCGGCCTCCTCCTCTTTCTCGCTCCGCCCGTTCACGACGCCTGAGTTCGAGGCGCACACGAAAACGGGACGGGAGTCTCTCGTCTCCCGCCCCGCCTCGCTGTAGTCGCCTCAGGCGATCAACAGGGGGTCGGTGTAGATCATGTCCGGATTGTGATCGATGGGTTCCACCATCAGCGGTTCCGGAGCAGCATCCTTGGTTGGGGCGGCTTCGAACACGACCGGTTTGTCGGTCACCAGCTGGGCGGAGGTATCTTGTGCCTCGCGAATTTGCGTCAGGGCAGCCATGAAGCCCTCCGTGCCGACATCGCCGGCATAGGAATAGCCGTTGATGCTGCCGTTGTTGTTGTAGCTGTCGAGCGCTTCATGGATTTCCTTGCCCGACGGGTCGTCGATGAAGATGCCGTCGTTCCACGGATAGCCCTTGTTCCAGATGCGGTCGTCCGGATCGTAGACATCGAACGTTTCGGTGTTCTTGCTCGCATCCATCGGATCGCTTTCGCCCGACCAGCGCTGCAGCCAGTTGATGCCGTCCTGGATCCATTCTCTCGGGGCGTTGTCGATATTGCCCTGATCGCTCGAAGTCGGATCGACATTGTTGCCGGCGAGATAATTGAGCCAGCTTGCCGAGAGATCGCGCGCGATCTTCTCGCCGCCGTCGACACCCTTCTGTTCGGAGTGGTTGAGCGCTGCCAATGCGTCGTCGAACGCGATGAATATCGCATCCTCGCCTTCATCGACCAGGCCATTGCGGTTCCAGTCGCCGATAAGCAGGCCGATTTCGTCTACGGGCGCTTCAGCGTCAGGATCGTAATTGATGATCCCATCACCATTGCTGTCGACGGCATAGAGCAGGTCTTCCTCGGGGAAGTAATCGCCCGTGTGCGGAATGGCAGGGTCGCCATCCCAGAACTGCAGGCCATTGTTCGGGTTCTGCCAGAAGCCCGGCGTACGCACGCCCGGACCGTCGTTGACGAGGCCGTAGTAATAGGCCGCATCGCTGTCGCCGACGTCCTGGTCGGTCGTCGCCACCACGATGTTCTCGTGTTGGCCGTGGGCGAAGGGCAGGTCGTAGTAGATGCCGATGGTCTGCTCGACATTGAGCGTGAACAGGCCGTCTGCCACGCCGTCGCTGGCGAGGTCGAATTCCGCGAAGGTCATGTCGATCGAACCATTGTTGTCGATATCGACCACCGCATTGGCGAGGTAATCGACGAAATAGTCGTCGCCCACTTCGGGGTTCACCGTGTCGACCAGCTGCACGCCCGTAAGCGTCATGTTGCCGGTGTTCTCGACCGTGACCCAGAATTCGGCATCGCTCTGGAGCGCTGCAACCGGTCCGGTTGCCATGTCGGCATCAGCCCAGGGGATGTAACCCGCCCCGCTGTCGACCGAGACGTATTTCTCGACGTCGATGCCGGGAGTCTGGCACACGTCGATGCTGGCGTCGTCTTCCACTTCGGCAGCCGCGACGTCGGAGCCGACCGCATTACCGTTGGCGGTCGCCGTATTGGTGACGGTCGAACCGCTGTTGATCATGTC
>NZ_JAIGNK010000001.1 GCF_019711435.1 Qipengyuania polymorpha | reverse complement strand
TGGTGACCCGTACGGGAATCGAACCCGTGTTTCAGCCGTGAAAGGGCCGCGTCCTAACCGCTAGACGAACGGGCCACATGATGTGGCACTATGTGCGGATTGCAGATGCAATAACGCCACCGATGGTGACCCGTACGGGAATCGAACCCGTGTTTCAGCCGTGAAAGGGCCGCGTCCTAACCGCTAGACGAACGGGCCACGGCCCCTGTGGGGCTCGGTGGCGTGGCGGCGCAATTAGGCGGGCTTGCGAAAAGCGTCAACCCTCCAATTGGGCCTTTTGCAATCAATCTGCAAAAGCTGCGTCTTCGAGATGCAATTCGGCGGCAGGGCGGGCACCCCAATCGTCGATTTTCACCCGGCCTGCGAGCCACAGCCTGCGCCCGCGCGAAGAATGGAGCAGCGCCTGGCCCATATCGCTTTCTGCTGCGCGGAAGGCGATTCCCTTGAAGCTCTTGCCGTCGTCGCCACTGGCGATAATGCGGACATGGTCGTTGCCGACGATGTCGCATTTGACGAGCCGCACCGGGCCGACTGCCACGCGCGGCCCCGGCCAGCCCACGCCATAAGGCCCGCCGCCATCCAGCGCTTCGACCAGTTCGGGCGTGAGGCCGCCCGGCGCGACGGCGATGTCGAGCAGCATCTCGCGATTTTGTCCGGCACGCGCCACTGCCGCCTCCAGATGCGCGTCGAGCCAGTCGGAGAAGGCTTCCAGCTTGTCCTCGGCCACAGTGAGGCCCGCAGCCATGGCATGGCCACCGCCCTTGACCAGCAGACCTTCTTCGCGCGCCCGGATGATGGCTGCGCCGAGGTCCACGCCCGGGATCGAACGGCCCGAACCCTTGCCTTCGCCATTCTCGTCGAGCGCGATGACCAGCGAGGGCTTGCCGCTCTTCTCCTTGATGCGGCCGGCCACGATGCCGATTACGCCCGGGTGCCAACCCTTCGCTGCGACCACGTGCACAGCGCGATTATGCTGCGCGGCAAGCTGTTCCTCGGCGGCCTGCTGGACCTCGGCCTCGATGGCGCGGCGTTCTTCGTTGAGAGCGGATAGCTGCGCGGCAATTTCGCGTGCCTCGTCGGGGTCCTGCGTCGTCAGCAAGCGCACACCCAGCGTCGATTCGCCCACGCGACCTCCGGCATTGATACGCGGGCCGAGCGCGAAGCCCAGGTCCGAACAGGCAGGAGCGCGCTTCAGCCGGCTGGCATCGATGAGCGCCGACATGCCGATATTGTCGCGTCGCGCCATGACCTTGAGACCCTGCGCCACGAAGGCACGGTTGAGGCCATGCAGCGCGGCGACGTCTGCGACTGTCCCGAGCGCCACTACGTCGAGCAGCGCGAACAGGTCGGGCTCCTTGCGGTCCGCGAAATAGCCTTGTGCGCGAAGTGTGCGAACAAGGGCGATGGCGAGCAGGAAAGCGACGCCCACCGCAGCCAGATGGCCGTGCGCCGCCGCAAGGTCGTTCTCATCGAGCCGGTTCGGGTTCACCAGCGCGGCGGCGCGCGGCAATTCGTGCGAACACTTGTGATGGTCGACCACGATGACATCGACCCCCGCATCGCTCGCCATCGCCAGCGCCTCATGCGCCATCGCGCCGCAATCGACCGTGACGATGAGGCTGGAGCCATCCTCGGCTAGTTTGACCAGCGCCTCGCCCGAGGGGCCGTAGCCTTCGAGCAGCCGGTCGGGAATGTAGTAATCCGCTTCGACACCCAAGTCGCGCAGCAGGCGGATGAGGAGCGCCGAACTGGTCGCCCCGTCGACGTCGTAATCGCCGTAGACCGTGATGCGCTCTTTGGTGAGCACCGCCTGCGCAATCCTGTCGGCAGCCGCGTCCATGTCGTTGAACTCGGACGGGTCGGGCAGGAAATCGCGCAAGGTCGGCGAGAGGTGGCGCTGCACATCTTCGGGCGCAACGCCGCGCGCTAGCAGGATTTGGCGTACGATGCTCTCGCCATCGCCGAAGTGGCCTTGTCCGAGGTCCATATTCCCGCCCCGCCAGCGCCAAGCGCGGCCCGTGAGGGAGTTGGAAACGCCGAAAACCTGGGGGAGGGCAGTGGAAGCCATCCGCCCTCACTACCGCGACCTGCGCCTTTCCAGCAAGCGCGCCCGCATTGACAATCGACAGTCCAGCGGCTTTCTCAGGCCATGGCTGACAAATATCTCCTGATTGTCTGGCATAGCCGCACCGGCAGCGCCGAAAGCCTTGCCGAGGCGGCCTTCGAAGGCGCTGGCAATCACTGCCGTATCATGCGTGCCCGGGATGTTCAGCCGAAGCATTTGATGGACGCGGGTGGTTACCTCTTCTGCTGCCCTGAAAACCTCGCCAGCATGAGCGGCGAAATGAAGGAGATGTTCGACCGCTGCTATTATCCGGTGCTGATGAAGATTGCCGGACGGCCCTTCGCCACCATCATTGCGGCGGGCAGCGACGGCGAGTGGGCACAAAAGCAGATAGACCGCATCTGCAAGGGCTGGCGGTTGAAGCGGGTGGTCGAGCACATGATTGTCGACACCGGCGCGCAGACCGAGGCGGAAATTACTGCGCCCAAGCAGATTGACGAGAGCGAGCTCGGCAGGGCACGCGAATTGGGCCAGGCCTTGGGACAGGGTATCGCTGACGGTATCTTCTAGGGTCCCGATTGCGCCGTTTCCGACCTATCTCCCAATTCCAGACTCGACGAAGCCCTTGGAAGTCGCCAAGAATTGGCGCGGGATTGTATCGGGGGGAAGCGGGCGGAATGCCAGCATCACAGGCATCGCTAGGGGAAGAGGCGCGTTCGCCGCAGGGGTTGTATCTCCTGTTCGAACCCGGCGCACGCCCGCAGCGCAGCGATGTGCTGGCAATGGTGGAGGCGCTCGACCTCGTCTGGGTGAGCCATGACCCCGCCGGCAGCCCCGCCGACCCGCAGGATGCTGCGCAAGGTCGCGATGGCTATTCGGGGCAGTGGCTCGAACTGATGATGTCGGGTCTCACCTTCGACCTGCTCGGCATGGCACCTGCCCCGGGCGTTGCGGTGCCCCAAGTGGTACATCGCGTGGCGCTGGGTGCCGAATGCGACCCGCATGGCAAGGAGGCATTGGTGCTGGTGCCTGGCCCGCATCTTGCCGACGGAGCGAACAGCCTGCCCATTGTGCGCGCCATGCTCGACCTTGGCTGCAAGATGGCCAGGCGGCTCGAAGGGGTGGAAGCGATTTGCTGGAGCCCCGCCCGCAGCGCGACCGCTACAGAATTGTTCTGCCGCTCGGTCGAAGGCTGGACCGAGGGAGGGCCATTCCCTGCGCTCGGCCTCACATCGTTCGCTGCGAATGGTGAAGGGCAGTTTGCTAGCGAGGGGCTGGGTTTCTTCGTCGGGCAGGAGCTTCGTTTCCATCCGACGCTGGCGCAAGACCGCTTGGCTGCCACTCGTCTCGGCATGCGGCTGGTGCACGATATCGTAAGTGCCGGACGGGTCGGCGAGGCGCGCGAATTCGTGACCGAAGATGGCGAGAGATACTCGCTCAGCCCCTTGCCCGACTGCGACATCGTGGAGGTGTCGCGCATGTAGCGTCGCGTCGGGATGGGGAGAGCAATCGGGAACCAGGCGCGCGGTACTCTGCCGTTTCGCAGCGTGAACAGGCGCGGCTGTCCGGGCCATGATGCCGGGCTGCAAAAGCATCACCTGCTGCCGAGGCAATTGCTCACCCGTCGATGTTTTTCGCGTCTCTTTTCCGAGGTCGGGCGCGAGGCGCTGGGGTTCGACGATTTCCGCCGCAACGGCATCCTCCTGCCAGCCCGCGACGAGGCGGTTTGGCGGACCCTGTTGCCGCTCCACCGCGGCCCGCATCGCGATTACAACGCGATGGTCATCGAGCGGGTCGGTATCATCGAGGGCCGCTGGTCGCACCGCAAGAAGCTCTGTTCGCAGCAGGCGGGCGAGGAGGCATTGCTTCGTCTCGGCCTGCTGCAATCGGCCTTGCGCAAACGCCTACTCGACCAGTCGCGGAAGCTCGTTCTCAATCGCCGCGACCCGGCGCTGGTCAAGCCCGACTTCTCCGAACTCGATGCAATGGCCGAAGCGCTGTTCGCAGCTGCTGCCTAGGCGGTCTTGCCTGCCAGCGCTTCCTTGGCGGCGACGTATTCGGCTTCGAGACGCGCGACCATGTCCTCGACTGGTCCCACGCTCTTCACCGTGCCGATGCCCTGGCCCGAGCCCCAGATGTCCTTCCACGCCTTGGCCTTGGTGTTGCCGCCGCTGCCGAAGTTCATTTTCGACGGGTCGCTGGTGGGCAGGTTGTCGGGGTCGAGTCCTGCGTTCTCGATGGAAGAGCGCAGGTAATTGCCGTGCACGCCGGTGAAGAGGTTGGAATAGACGATGCCGTCCGCGCTGCCCTCGACGATGCCCTGCTTGTAGCCATCGACCGCATTGGCCTCCTCGGTCGCAATCCAGGGCGAGCCGATATAGGCGAAGTCCGCCCCTAGCGCCTGGGCTGCGAGTATGGAGCGACCATGCGCGATGGAGCCCGAGAGCGCCACGAGCCCGTCGAACCATTCGCGGATTTCCTGCATCAAGGCGAAGGGGCTGAGCGTGCCGGCATGACCACCGGCACCGGCGGCAACGGGGATAAGCCCGTCCGCGCCCTTTTCGATCGCCTTGTGGGCGAAGCGATTGTTGATGACATCATGCATGGTGATGCCGCCCCAGCCGCGCACCGCGTTGAAGATTTCCTCGCGCGCGCCGAGCGAGGTGATGATCAGCGGCACCTGCCATTTCGCGCAGGTCGCCATGTCCGCCTCGATACGGTCGTTCGAGCGGTGGACGATCTGGTTGACCGCGAAGGGTGCTGCCGGGCGGTCGGGATTGTCGCGATTATGCGCGGACAGCTCCTCGGTAATCTGGTGCAGCCATTCGTCGAGCTGGCTCTGCGGACGCGCGTTCAGCGCCGGGAAGCTGCCGACGATGCCCGCCTTGCACTGCGCGATGACCAGCTCGGGGCCCGACACGATGAACAGCGGCGAACCGATGACAGGGATGCGCAGCTTGTCGAAAGGGACGGGAAGGGTCATGCGGAAAGGCTCCTCGATTGCAGTTGGAGCAGGGCGTATGGCGCGTTTGCGCGCTTGTCGAGTGTGACGTTACGTAAACGTCAGGCAGCTTCCAGCAGGTGCTCCAGCCCGTAGACCCGCGCCGCCGTACCTGCGAACAGCGCTTGGCGCTCGTCTTCGGAATGGCTGTGCGAGAGGCGCTTGAAGGCATTCCACAAGACCTCGTAGCTCGCGCCCCAGCGGTCGACCGGATAGTTCGATTCGAACATTGCGCGGTCCGCGCCGAAGGCCTCGATGCAGGTCTCGACATAGGGCCGCCACAGCGCGGCGAGATGTTCGGAACTATGGCCCTTCATCGGCCCGTCCTCGGGCAGGCCGCAGAAAGCCATCGCCAGCCCGCCCAGCTTGACCACCACATTCTCGCACTCGGCAATCGCCTTGATGGAGGCGCGCCAGCGGTCGAAATGTTCGTGCTGCTTGCCCTTGTAACAGGCAATACCGAGCGGCGTGCCGCAATGGTCGAGCACAATGGTCTGCTGGGGGAAGGCCTTGGCTAGGTCCAGCACGTCGCCCAATTGCGGCTCGAGCAGCCAGGCGTCGAAGGTCAGCCCATGCTCGGCATAGGCGGCGAAACCGGCGCGGAAGGCGTCGGAGCCGTAGAGGCCTTCGGGCGCATGGAAGGGAGGGCCGAGCACATCGGGGTCGGCATCCCAGGCCGCGGCATGGCGGATACCACGAAAACGCCCGTTACCTGCCGCTACCAGAGCCTCGACCACCGGCTTGACCGCATCGCCCAGCGTGAGGTCGGCATGGCCCACGATGCCTGCGCAAGGCCGGTAATCGCCGTAGAGGCCGCTCGCCCCTTGCGCCGCGACGCCGTTGACGAATTCGACCTCGCCCACGCTCTTCATGGCGTCGCCGCGGCTGGCATCGTAGAAGGCCCCGCATTCCATGAAGACCGTGCCGACGATGTTGTGGCCGCCTTCGAGGCCGCCGCGCGTGTCATGCTGCAACTCGTCGAAGGTGTAATAGGCCGCACCCGCAATCGCCTCGATGAAATCATGCCGCGGTTCGGGGAAGGCGGGGACCAGCGGGCGCAGGTCCCACAGGTGATGGTGCGGGTCGATGATGGACAGGTCGGGATCGATGATGTCTTCGCTCATGTCGCGGCTCCTCTCAGGCCATTCCTACAGCTTGGAACACTTGGAACACGGTCCGGGGCAAAAAGCAAAGAGGTGTTTGTGAGCGGCGGAATTGCGTGTGTTTTGAAGAAAAGCGAAGGTGTCATTCGGACCTGTTAGTAGGCCTGCCCAAATGTAGGAAAGTCAAACCGACGAAGCAGTTTGGTAATCCGCTGATTTCGCGATAGTCTTCATCTGAAAAATCAGAGGAGAGTCGCATGTCGTTTTCGCGCGTTTCGCTTTTCACCACGGCCAGCCTCGCGCTGTTCCTCTCCTCACCAGCTTCGGCGCAGGACGTTCCCGACGAGGACGAGCAGGAAGCTGCCGATGCCGGTTCGATTATCGTCACCGCAACACGCGTACGCCAGGGCGGGGCGCAGGACATCAAGCATTTCCGCTCGGTTTCGCTCGACGGCGATTTCCTGCCGCCGACCAGCAGCCTGACGCTGGAAGGCCTGTTGGGCGAGCATGACTTGACGCTCCCCTCGACCGGCGATTGCACGCAGCTATTCTGTATATCTTCGCACGCGATGGAGGCCTCGCTACCGGGCCGCGAGCAGGATGCCTATTTCGTCGGCCTCGGCTTCGACAGCGCTATCGATGCCGATGCCTATCGCGCCGAGCCGGTCAGCCTGATTGCGGTGGTCGACCGGTCGGGTTCGATGAGCGGGTCGCCGCTCGAACGGGTGAAGGAAGGGCTGAACTCGGCGCTCAAGCAATTGCGCCCGGGCGACCGGATGGGAATCGTCATCTACGGCTCGGAAACCGTGGTGCACCTGCCCGTTACCGATGTCGACGGCAACGAGGCTGCCATCCGGCAAGCCATCGCGACCATCGAAAGTAATGGCTCGACTGCCATGGAGGCGGGTCTCGAGCTCGGTTACAAAACAGCCGTCGAAGAACTGAAGCAGAGCCGCGGCAAGACCCGGCTCATGCTCTTCACCGACGAGAACCCGAATGTCGGCAACACTTCCGCCGAAGGGTTCATGGGGCAGGCCACGCGTGGCTCGCGCATGGGTATCGGCCTCACCACCATTGGCGTCGGCGTGCATTTCGATGGCGCGCTGGCCAGCCGCGTGTCGAGCGTGCGCGGGGGGAACCTCTTCTTCCTCGATGACGAGGACGATGCCGCAAAGCTGTTCGACACGGAATTTTACAACATGGTCAGCGAGGTCGCGCATGACGTCGCCATCACCATCGACCCGGCAGAAGGCTACAAGGTCACCGGCGTGTTCGGCGTGCCCGACGGCCTGATGTCCGAGGCAGACGACGGGCTGGTCACCGTGACGATTGGTTCGGCGTTCCTGTCCTCCAATGGCGGGGGCATCTACTTCTCGCTTGGCAAGGACGCAGAACGTGAATTCCTGCCAGCGCGTGAACTGGGGCAGACCTCGCCGGCGCAGATTGCCGTGAGCTATACCGATGCGCTGTCAGGCCAGAGTCATACAGACAGCGATGGTGTCGGTGGGGTTGCGAAAGCGCCCGAGCGCCTGCGCGCTGCACACTTGCTCGTGGACCAGTACCTCACCCTGTCTTCGGCGCTTGGCGACTATCACCAGAAGGGCGAACGCAAATCGGTGTTCCACCGGCTGGATGCGCTCTCGCAGCGGATTGCCGCGGCTGATGTCGAGGGTTTCGAGAACGAAGCGGAACTGGTCGATAGCTTGAAGGGCAGGGCGGCCTACCTTGCTGGCTATGCCGGAGAACTGCCGCGCGAGATGCGGCATTTCGGGGTGGTCGGGACGTGGAGAGTGCTGCGCCACCGCGGCGTGGACGACATCGGGCGCGGAGACCGGGTCGAAATCACGAAGGACAATGAGTTCATCACCTATCGCGAAGGCCGCTATGGCGATGGCGACGAAATCTTCCAGTATTTCGAGGTCAACGAGAAGCGGCTCCATATCGAGGATACCGACCTCGTCCTGCGCTATACCTTCAACGGAGACCGGATGCGGCTGTCAGATGGCCGCGAAGGGAGCGAAATCCTTCTCGAGCGCATCGAGAGCGAGGACAGCTAGGCGCACCGGCAAGGGCTCGCTCAGGCGGCCGTATTTTCCACCCGGTTCCGTCCGCGCGCCTTCGCCTTGTAGAGGGCGTCATCCGCGTTGCAGAGCACCTCGTCGATCGGAGTGTCGCGATGCCAGCGGGACAGGCCGATGGAGCAGGTCGTGCGCAGGCCGGGGAGGCGCAATTGGTCCGAAATCCCCTCAATGGCGCAGCGCAGCCTTTCTGCAGCCGCGCTGGCGCATCCCTTCCCGCTGCAATCCAGCAGCATGACGAATTCCTCGCCGCCGAGCCGCACTGCGCAATGATCGCCCGCAGGGAGCGATTCCTGCACTTGCTTGATCGTCTCTCCGACCTTGACCAGTACCTTGTCGCCCACGGCATGGCCAAACCGGTCGTTGATGGACTTGAAATCGTCGAGATCGAGCGAGAGCAGGTAGCGCTCTTGCCCCTCGTCGTAATCCCCTGCGCATTCGAAAAAGGCGCGCCGGTTCATCAGTCCGGTGAGCGGATCGCGGAACGCCAGGAATTCGGCATGCGCCAGCGAATCCGCCAGTTCCTCCGACAGGATGCGGTTTTCGACCAGGGTACGCGATGTCAGTATGCGCTGGCCGGACAGGGCGTAGGCGAAGGCCAGGAAGATCAGGGAAAGGCACAGGGTGCCGAATGTCGCCGGCAGCAGCATCGAGGCTTCCCAAAGCCACATGCCGAGGACGGTACTTGAGACAAAACCGGCGAGGAAGGCGAACAGCAGTCGATAGGCCGGTCCGACGATGGCGGTGATGAGGCTGGCACCGACCAGTGTTCCGCCTCCGAGGATAAGCCGCGCGGGGTGGAGCACGGGGTCGCTCATCACGGCAGCCAGGACGAAGCCCCAGCTCGCTCCCCCCAACAGCATGGCGAAAACGGCGTAGGCGAGCTGTTTGCGAATGCGCTTGCCGCGTTCCAGGGCCATGCCGAGCCTATGCGATGCGAAACGCGTGTGGAGCAGCGCGAACAGGCGCGCCATCAGGGGCAGGAAAAAGAATTCGCTATTGGGCATCCGCGTGGCGGCAAGCACCATGACAAGCCACAGCATCGCCTGTGCCGGCAGGTTTCGCCGCTCGACAAGCAGGATGCCCGAGAGCGTCTCGCGAAAGACCTCGGATTTGTAGCTTCTGCTTTCGTGCACGACGAGGAAACCTTCCTCGTCGACCACATTCGACAGGGGCATGCGATGGCCTCCCTAAAGAAACTGCTCCATCGCGACCGGTTGTTATTTTCTTGCTTCTTATCTCACGTGCGAACCGTGATTATGCCTCCGGCCGATGTCCCCCATGGGCATCGAGCAGGCTGCGGACCTTCTCAGGGTCAATTCCGTCATAGCTCGTATCGACGGAAACAAAAATCTTTCCCTTCTTTATCTCGCGTTCGTAAAGAGTTGCTGAAACTCCATCGACATCGTGGTCGGTCAGCATTTTCGCGATTGCGCCGCCGGTCGCGCCGATGACGCCGCTGACCGCTGCAACCGGGCCGATCGCTGCGCTGGTCATCGCTCCGGCCACCGCGACCGGGCCGAGGCCGGGTATCATCAGCATCCCCACGCCGAGCATGGCGCCTGCCACGCCCGCACCGGTGATTGTCCCCGCGACAGTCCCCGGGCTGTGTCCGCGCGCCGGTTCGTATTTTTCTTCAAGGTACTCGCTGGCCCGCCACAGCATGGCGATGGCATCCTCGGGCACGCCGTTTTCGGCAAGGGCCTCAACGGTACGGCTGGCTGCCTCAGGCTTGTCGAATACGGCGGTGAGGAGGTGCTGGCGGTCACGCGCCATCTCGTCGAGAGCCTTTGAAAACGCCCGCGAAAAACGCTCGCGCTCGCGCTCGCTACGGAAGTTGGCGCGCAGCCCTGCGGAGTCGTGGAGCTTTTTGACGCTGGGGGTCTGGGCCTTGGCGAACAGCGTGCGGAGCAACATCTCGATCGTGGTGCGCCGCAGCTTCTGGTCCGTGCCGCGATTGATCCATTCGAGCTCGAGCGGACGAGGGTGCGCCTCGTCGAGGAAGTAAAGTGCAGGCAGTTCTGCCGCCTTTACGACATAAGCATGCGCAGGTTCCCCCAAATCGCCCATGTGTCAGTAGGTAGTCGAAAAATACCTATTTCGCAAAGTACGTATCCGACATCTGGCCCAAAAATGGACTTTATTATTCATTTCATGCGTCCGCGACTGCTGAATTGGCCGCGCTGAGGACCGCGCGAACACTGGCAGTCGCGACGTCCTCGTCGATGCCGACACCCCAGATCGTGCGACCGTCGGGCGTCCTGCATTCGAGATAGGCTGCCGCGCGGCTGTCGCGCCCGGTTGTGAGCGCGTGTTCGGTGTAGTCGACGATCTCCAGGGCAAGGCCGAAGCTGTCCTCGATGGTCGAGAGCACGGAGGAAATAAGACCATTGCCGCGGCCCGAGACGCTCTGCTCCTGTCCCTTGACGGCAATCGTGCCACTGAACAGGCGCGTGCCGTCCGTCGCGCGGCGCTCCTCGTAATCGACCAGCTGGAAGTGCTTTTCCTCGGTCTGGACGTGATAGGCCTGCTTGAAGGCCTGCCAGATGTCGGCAGCGCCCAGTTCGCGGCCCAGTTCGTCGGCCATGCGCTGGACGTGCGGGCTGAAATCGGCCTGCATCTTCTTCGGCAGCTTGAGTCCCTGATCCTGCTCGAGCACCCACGCAAAACCGCCTTTGCCCGACTGCGAATTGACGCGGATGACCGCTTCATAGCTGCGCCCGAGGTCAGCGGGGTCGATGGGAAGGTAGGGCACGCGCCAGTGCGGATCGTTCTGGCGCTCGTTCGCGGCGAAGCCCTTCTTGATCGCGTCCTGGTGGCTGCCGGAAAAGGCCGTGTAGACCAGCTCGCCGCCATAGGGGTGGCGCTGGTGGACGGGCAGTTCGTTGCAATATTCGACCGTCTCGATGACGCGGTCGATGTCGGAGAAGTCGAGCTTCGGGTCGACGCCTTGCGTGTACATGTTGAGCGCCATGGTCACGAGGCAGCAATTGCCCGTGCGCTCGCCATTGCCGAAGAGGCAGCCTTCGACGCGGTCTGCGCCCGCCATCAGCGCGAGCTCCGCCGCCGCCACGCCCGTGCCGCGGTCGTTATGCGTGTGGAGACTGATGACCGCGCTTTCGCGGTTCGGCAGGTTGCGGATGAAATATTCGACCTGGTCGGCATAGATGTTGGGCGTCGCTGCCTCCACTGTGGCGGGCAGGTTAAGGATGATGGGATGGTCTGGCGTGGGTGCGAGCACTTCCATCACCGACTCGCAAACCTCGAGGCTGAAATCGAGTTCGGCAGTCGAGAAGGTCTCCGGCGAATACTGGAAATGCCAGTCGGTATCAGGCTGCATACCCGCCTCGTCGCGCATCACCTTTGCGCCGTGCACCGCGATATCGCGCACCTGGTCCCTGGTCATGCCGAAGACGACCTCGCGCCAGGCGGGGCTGACGGCGTTGTAGAGATGGACGATGGCCGCACGTGCGCCGGAGAGGCTGGCGAAGCTGGTGCGGATGAGGTCCTCGCGGCTTTGCGTCAGGACCTGCACGATGACGTCGTCAGGAATGCGGCCCGATTTGACGAGGCCTGAAATGAAATCGAACTCGGTCGCGCCCGCGCTGGGGAAGCCGACCTCGATTTCCTTCACCCCCACTTCCACGAGCAGGTTGAAGAAGCGGTTCTTCTTGTGCGCGTCCATCGGGTCGACAATCGCTTGGTTGCCGTCGCGAAGGTCGGTCGACAGCCAGCGGGGCGGGGCGGTGATGGTGCGTGTGGGCCACTCCCGGTCCACGAGGGGGACCTGCGGGAAGGGCGAATATTTGACGCTCGGGTTCTTGAGCATGGACATGAAAAAGTACTCGTATCGGTGGCGGCTTATCGCGGGGTCTGCCCTTGGGTGCGCGGCGCACCCTGATGGCACGCCTGTGTCACGCCCAAGGGCGGGTAAGTCGCAGTAGGGTTCCGATGCGGGTCATGACATTGTGCATTGCGCAATATTGCCACGAATTCAAGCGCGAGTTTGCGAAATTATCGAATGCGCAGCCGCTCGCGGTTCAATTGTTGCACGCTGGTTACGCCCATCAGGCGCATGGCGCGCTCGATTTCCTCCTTGAGGATGGTGAGCGCGCGCTCGACGCCATCCTGTCCCGCTGCTGCCAGAGCATAGAGGTAAAGCCTTCCCCCCGAGGCGGCGGTGGCCCCCATGGCTTGGGCTTTCATCACATGCGTACCGCGCCGTACTCCGCCATCGAGAATGATTTCGATTTCCCCGCCGACCTCGTCGACGATTTCCTTCAGCTGGTCGAAGGGCGCACGGCTGCCGTCCAGTTGCCGACCGCCATGGTTGGAAATCCAGATGGCATCGGCGCCGATGTCGACCGCGCGGCGCGCATCGGCTGCGCTCATCACGCCCTTGAGGGCAAAAGTCCCGCCCCAGTCCTGCCGGATGCGCGCGGCGGTGTCCCAGTCCATGCCGGTGTCGAGCATGGTGTTGAAATATTCCTGGATGCTCACCGCCTTGCCGGTGCCTTCGCTGACATAGCCGTCGAGATTGGGCAGGCGGAATTTGGGGCCGAAGACATAGTCGAGCGTCCAGCGTGGGCGCGTGGCGTAGCTCCATAGCGAGGAAGCGGAAAAGCGGGGCGGGGTGGTGAAGCCCGAACGCAGGCACCGCTCGCGCTTGCCCGATACGATAGTGTCCACCGTCAGCGCCAAGGCATCGAAATCGGCGGCCTTGCAGCGCTCTATCATGCTGGCGTTCAGGCCCTTGTCCTTGTGGACATAGAGCTGGAACAGCTTGGGCGCAGACGTGAGCGCGGCAATTTCCTCGATGGAATGCGTCGCGAGGCTGGAGATGCCGAACCACACGCCGAATTTCTCTGCCGCCTTCGCCACTGCCCGCTCGCCATCGCGGTGGAATGCACGTTGGAGGGCGGTCGGGCTGAGCATCAGCGGCAGTTCGCTGCGGCAGCCCATGATGGAGCAACTGGTGTCGATGGTCTCGACGCCTGCCAGTACGTCGGGCACGAGGTCGACATCATCGAAGGCGGCAGTGTTGCGCGCCTTGGTCAGCTCGTCATCCGCCGCGCCGTCGATGTAGTCGAACACCGGCCACGGCAGGCGCTTCTTCGCCAGTGTGCGGAAATCGTCGATGTTATGGCAGTCGGAAAGGTTCACTCCGCCCGAGTGCCGTAGCCACCGCGTGTCTGCAAGTCATCGAAAGTGTAGGAGAGGGCAAGCCGCTCTTTCTGCGTGCCGGCATAGCGCGGGTCTTGGCGCAAGCAGGCTTCGCCGCAAATCTGGATTACGGTTTCTTGCCTCCAGTCGGTTTGCCAGAGGCGCCCGCCGGGGGTGGAAATGAAGCCGTAGATGCGCGCGTCGATATCGCTGGCGAGATCCTCAATCGAGGGCATTTCGCTGTCGAAACCGACGTCGTAGCCTCCATGCGTGTGAAAGCTGGCGACGACATTGTTGCCGAGCGGGAGGCCCCAGTCGAAAGCGCAGGTCGCGCGTGTGCCGTCATAGATTTTGGCGGTGTGCAGCTTGCCCGCCTCGTCTTCATAGACGACGCCGCAGAATTCCTGGTTCTGCGTGATGGAGCGTTCCTGCAAATCCTCGAGCGTTGCGCGTGTGTAGCGGGTAATCTCGTCGAGGCTCGACTGCGGCTCGTAAGCGGGCGAGCGTTCGCGGGTCAGCTGGTTGAAGATGACCGCGGCGAAGGCAATCGCGCAGAGTACGTAGAGCAGCTTGTTGGTGTTTGCGTCCCCCATTGGTGGAGGCATGGCGTGAAGAGTTGCTCTTGTCGAGCGGTTCAGCCCGTCAAATCCTGCCGAGCGCCTGCTTTTCCTCATCGGTTGGGCTGCGGGGTTCGGCAATCGGGGCTGCGCTGGCCGGGTCGAAAAGCTGGAAGCCCTTGCGTGCACCGGAGAAGCGGTCGGCGAAGAGGCGGGCGATGACCCGGCGTATCATGGTGAAAGCCGAAACGGGCGGGGTGACCACATCCGGACCGGTCGCGAATTTTGCAAAGACACTTCCGCGCGGTGGGCCGAGGACCTTGTCGCGTGCCTCCTCATCGATGCTGGTCGTCACCATCGACAGGAATGGCCAGCGTCCATTGTCCATCGTGTTGAAGAGGGGCGTGCGGCAGGTCTCGCAATACCAGCGCAGCAATTGGCCGCCGGTAAGATTGATGCAGGCGAGGCTGTCCAGCCCCTTGTCGATATGGAGGTGACCTACACGGGTCTGGTAAACCGAGCAGCCGCCCGCGCTGTCTAGCGCATCCTCGCGGTCCATCAGGCGCAGGAAATCGCGGCAGTCGTTGCAATAGCACGTGTAGCGGTCGCCCTGTTTGGGGCCGACGTCGCGCAATTCACCCGCGACTGCGCCGCAGTGGCATTTGAAATGGAGGTTGTCGGCCGCGCCCATGTGCATCCTCTCCCAAGGAATTCTGATGGACGCGACCTATCCCGCTAGTTCTTGTCCTTGTCCACCAGCTTGTTTGCGCCAATCCAGGGCATCATCGCGCGAAGCTGCGAGCCGGTCTTCTCGATTGGATGCGCGGCAGCGGCATTGCGGCTGGCTTTCAGTTCGGGCTGGCCCGCCTGGTTGTCGAGCACGAAGTCCTTTACGAAACGGCCGGACTGGATGTCCTTGAGAACGCGGCCCATTTCGGCCTTGGTCTCTTCGGTGATGATACGCGGGCCGGTCTTGATGTCGCCATATTCGGCAGTGTTCGAGATCGAATAGCGCATGTTGGCGATGCCGCCTTCATAGAGCAGATCGACGATAAGCTTTGTTTCGTGGAGGCACTCGAAATAGGCCATTTCGGGCGCGTAACCGGCCTCGACCAGTGTTTCGAAACCGGCCTGGATGAGGTGGGTGATACCGCCGCATAGTACCGCCTGCTCGCCGAAGAGGTCGGTTTCGCACTCTTCCTTGAAGTCGGTTTCGATGATGCCCGAACGACCGCCGCCGACGGCGCTGGCGTATGACAGCGCAAGCTGCTTGGCGAAGCCGTTGCCGCCCGACTGGTTGCTTTCCTGATGGACCGCGATGAGGCAGGGCACGCCGCCGCCTTTGATATATTCTCCGCGCACCGTGTGTCCGGGACCCTTGGGCGCGATCATGATGACATCGATATCGGCGGGCGGATCGATCAGGCCGAAGTGGATGTTGAGACCATGCGCAAAGGCGAGCGCGGTGCCGGGGCGCATCTTGCCGGCGACTTCATTGGCGTAGATCGCCGCCTGATGCTCGTCGGGCGCGAGGATCATCAGCACGTCGGCCCACTCGGCGGCCTCCGACACGGTCTTCACCGTGAAGCCCGCACCTTCTGCCTTCTTCGCCGTGGCCGAACCTTCGCGCAGCGCGATGACGACTTCGCCAACCCCGCTGTCGCGCAGGTTCTGGGCGTGGGCGTGGCCCTGGCTGCCATAGCCGACGATCGCGACCTTCTTGTCCTTGATCAGCTGCTGGTCGCAATCGGCATCGTAATAGACTTGCATTGGATTCCTCGTTCTCTCTTGCGGACTGCTATTCGGCAGCGGGTCCGCGCATCATTCCTACGATCCCCGAGCGGCCGACCTCGACGAGGCCCAATTCGCGCATCAGGGCGATGAAACTGTCCACCTTGTCGGGCGAGCCGGTCAGCTCGAACACGAAGCTCTGGGTGGTGGTGTCGACGACATTGGCGCGGAAGAGCTCGGCGATGCGCAGCGCCTCGACGCGCGCGTCGCCTTTGCCCGCTACCTTCACTAGCGCCAGTTCGCGCTCGACGTGCGCGCCGCTTTCGGTGAGGTCGATCACGCGGTGCACAGGTACCAGCCGTTCGAGCTGGGCGCGGATCTGGTCGATGACCGGCTCCGGACCACGCGTCACCACGGTGATGCGGCTGATGGCGTGGTCCTCGGAAATGTCGGCCACGGTCAGACTGTCGATATTGTAGCCGCGCGCGGTGAAGAGGCCAGATATCTTCGCAAGGATACCTGCCTCGTTGTCGACGATGACATTGAGCACGTGCCGCTCGGAGGATTGCTCGGCGATTTTCATGCACCGCGGTCCTGCCACACGGGCGCGAACATGCGGCCTGCGCCGTCATATTCGGCGACGAACTGGCGGCCGCGGCGCACGGCCTCGAAATTCTCGGTCTGGCGCGAGAGGTCCAGCCCCTCGTCGATGAGCAGCCAGCTCCCATCGTCCTGCGCCTGCGCCACATCGACGCCGAGGAAGCGCTGGCCCGTCTCCTCGATCCAGTCGAGCAGCTGATTCGCGTTTTCGCGCGTGTACCAATTGCGGCGCTGCGCCTTGGCGGCGAGCGCCGCTGGAAGTTCCTTCGAGATAACCATTATACGAGTGCCTTCGCTTCGTCGTCCATCGTGCCGCCGACCTGGTCGCCGTAGAGCAGCATATCGGTATGCGCCGCGCCGCTGGGGATCATCGGGAAGCAGTTTGCTTCCTTCGCCACCTGGCAATCGACCATCACCGGACCGTCATGCGCGAGCATCGCTTCGATGCCGGCGTCGAGTTGGCTTTCGTCCTCGATGCGGATGCCCTTCCAGCCGTAAGCTTCGGCCAGTTTCACAAAATCGGGCAGGCTGTCCGAATAGCTGTTCGAATAGCGGCTTTCATAGGTCAGTTCCTGCCACTGGCGGACCATGCCCATGTATTCGTTGTTGAGGATGAACACCTTCACCGGCAGGCGGAACTGGCTCGCGGTGCCCAGTTCCTGGATGTTCATCTGGATGCTCGCCTCGCCCGCGATGTCGATGACGAGACTGTCCGGATTGCCAAGCTGCGCGCCGATCGCTGCGGGGAGACCGTAGCCCATCGTGCCGAGACCGCCGCTGGTGAGCCACTTGTTCGGGCCCATGAAACCGAAATATTGCGCCGCCCACATCTGGTGCTGGCCGACTTCGGTGGTGATGATGGGGTCGCGGTCCTTAGTCAGCGCGAACAGGCGTTCGATGCTCTTCTGCGGCATGATCTGCTCGGACTTCTCCGGATAGGCGAGACAATCGCGCGCCTTCCAGCCGAGGATGCGCGCCTTCCATTCGGAGAGGTCGCGGCCCTTGCGGCTGCCCCAGCCTTCGAGCAGCTGGTCGAGCACATGGCCGCAGTCGCCAACAATGCCGAGGTCGATGGGGACAATCTTGTTTATCTGCGCGCGGTCGATGTCGATGTGGATTTTCTTCGCCTCGGGCGCAAAGGCGTCGAGACGGCCGGTCACCCGGTCGTCGAAGCGCGAGCCTATGGCCACGATGAGGTCGGCGCGGTTCATCGCCATGTTGGCTTCATAGGTGCCGTGCATGCCGAGCATACCGAGCCAGTCGGGATGGTCGGCGGGGAATGCGCCGAGCCCCATCAGCGTGCTCGTCACCGGAGCGCCGGTCGCGCGCTGCAGCTTGCGCAGGCTTTCCGAAGCGCGAGGCCCCGCGTTGATGACGCCGCCGCCGGTGTAGAACACGGGGCGCTCTGCCTTGGCGAGCATTTCCACCGCCTCGGCAATCTCGTCCGCTGCGCCGACCATGCGCGGCTGGTAGCGGTGCGAGGGAAGGGGTGTTTCGTCCTGATCGCTCCACTCGGCAAGCGCGATCTGCACATCCTTGGGAATGTCGACCACCACCGGACCCGGGCGGCCCGTGGTCGCAATGCGAAAGGCTTCCTCGATGGTGGCGCGCAGCCGCTCGGGGTCCTTCACGAGGTAATTGTGCTTGGAGCAATGGCGGGTCAGGCCAACTGTATCGGCTTCCTGGAAAGCATCCGTGCCGATGAGCGCGGTCGGCACCTGGCCGGTGATGACCACCATGGGGATGGAGTCCATGTAGGCATCGGCAATGCCGGTCACCGCATTGGTCGCACCGGGGCCGGAGGTGACCAGCACCACGCCGGGCTTGCCGGTCGAGCGCGCATAGCCTTCGGCTGCATGCGCCGCGCCCGCTTCATGGCGCACGAGGATGTGGCGGATGTCGCTGTCGGCGAAGAGTTCGTCATAGATCGGCAGCACAGCGCCGCCGGGATAGCCGAACACGAATTCGACTCCCTGCCGCTTGAGGCATTCGATCAATATGGCAGCTCCGCTGCGCTCTTCCGACACTGTTTCCTCCGTCACTAGACACATATCGGCCCGGCGCTGGGGTCGTAGCGCCGGGCCGACAGAGCTTTCGTATGGGAAACGAACAGTCCTCTGTCAACCAGTTCTGCGCAACAATGATACAAAAATATCGTATTCATCGATAGGTTTGTTATCGTCGCGCGGCCACGACTCCGGCGGCTGGTGCCTGAACCAGGTGTATTGGCGCTTGGCGTACTGGCGTGTCGCGCGCTGGCCAGCGACGATACATTCATCGCGCGATAGTTCGCCTTGGAGGAGGCCGGTGATCTCGGGCACACCGATGGCGTGCATGACGGGGAGGGCAGGGTCGAGATTTCGGGCGAGAAGCGCTTCGACTTCTTCCACCGCGCCGCCGTCCAGCATCATGACGAAGCGCCGATCGCAGCGCTCGTAGAGCCATTCCCGGTCGGGCAGCAGCAGCAGCGGGTAAAGCGAGATGGTCTCGCCGATACCGCCCACCTTATGGGCCTGCCAATCTTTCAGTGTCCGTCCGGTCGAGCGTACCACCTCCAGCGCGCGCGTGGTGCGCGAAGCATCGGCGGGTGCGAGGCGAGAGGCGGCTTCGGGGTCTTCCTTTTCGAGGGCAGCGCGCGCTTCACCTTGCGACAACCCGCGCACCTGCGCACGAACTTCGCCATCGATTTCCGGCACTGGCGCGATGCCGTCGAGCAGGGTCCGCATATACAGGCCGGTCCCGCCGCACAGGATGGGCACCGCGCCTTCCGCGTGCAGGGCGGCAATCTCGCGCTTGGCCGCAGCCGCCCAATCGGCCGCCGAACACGGTGTCGCGCCGTCCCATGCGCCAAACAGGCGGTGCTCGATGCCGCCCATTTCCTCTTTATTTGGACGGGCAGAGAGCACGCGCAGATCGGCATAGACCTGCGCGCTGTCGGCATTGAGTACGACCGCGCGCTTACCCTGTGCTTCCAGCCTCTGTCCCAGGCGGACCGCCAAATCGCTCTTGCCGCTGGCGGTCGGCCCTGCAATGAGCGCGACAGGTGGCAAATCAGGGGACGTATTGATGCTCATCGCACGGCTGATAGCAGAGGCTTCGAGTGTGGAAACCCGCCTCGACGCGGTGAGCGAGGCGCTCGGGCAAGCTGGCATGCCGGTGGCCGCAGCAGCCATGCTTGATTTCTGCAGCGATGTGCTGGAAATTTCGCTCCCCGGAGGCGAGGCCCGCGAGGCGGCCGCGATCCTGAGCGAACACTTCGGCGAGAGCGACCTTCTGGTGGCCGACCACGCCATCGAGATCCCGCGCCTGTTCGTTTCCGACATGGATTCGACCATGATTGGCCAGGAATGCATCGACGAACTCGCCGATTTCGCGGGCATCAAGGACAAGGTCGCCGATATTACCGAGCGCGCGATGCGCGGCGAGCTGGAGTTCGAAAGCGCCCTGCGCGAGCGCGTGGGCCTGCTCGAAGGGCTTGGCGAACGCGCCATCGACAACTGCCTTGCCGAGCGGATTTTCCCGGTGATCGGCGCGCGTACGCTGGTGCAGACGCTGAAGAGCAAGGGCTGCCGCACGGTGCTGGTGACCGGCGGGTTCCATCATTTTGCCGACCGCGTTGCCGACCAGCTCGGGTTCGAGCGAGTGGTGGGCAACCGGCTCGCGGTCTCGCAGGGCCAGCTCACCGGTAAGCTCGCGGGGCCCGTCAGCGATGCCTCGACCAAGCTCGCCACGCTCGAGGAAGAGCGCGAAAAGCTGGGCGAGGGCGCGCGTGTGCTGGCTACCGGTGACGGGGCGAACGACATCCCGATGATTGAAGCAGCAGATTACGGCATCGCCTATCGGGCCAAGCCCAAGGCACGCGATGCCGCCAATGGCCGGATTGCCAGCGAGGACCTGACAGTCATCCTCAAATTGTTGGGCATTCCGGAGAGCGACTGGGTGATGGGCTGATTTCGGTTTTGTTTCGGAACCGAAACCTGATATTGACACTTTTGTCAGTAGAGGCCCGCGCATGAACCAGCATTCGACCAACCGCCCCGACATCGAAGCTGCCAGTGACGGTACGCTGCTGCGCGATCCGCGCCGTCCGCAGCCGAAATATTCGCTCCCCAAGGCCTACGGCCACTTCCGCGACCTCTTGAAGGACAAGGAAGAGACGAGCCATGTCTTCAAGATTTTCGAATCGCTGCCCAGCAAGACCTTCATGCCCCGCGTGCGCGCACTCACGCTGAGCGAGCATGGCGAGAAGCTGCGCGCGGATGAACCATACTTGCCGCCTATTCTCGATGACCACGCGGCCTTGCGCAAATTGCCGAAGGGCACCGTCGCGCATGCCTATTGCGATTTCATGGAGACCGAGGGGCTGTCGGCCGCCGGGCTGGTGGAAGAGGCGGAAAAGCTCGGCAATCCGAAATATGGCGACCTCGTCGAGTGGTTCGGCTTTCGCCAGCGCGACACGCATGACTTGATGCATGTCCTCACCGGCTATGGCCGCGACGGGTTGGGCGAGCAGTGCGTGCTGCTCTTCACCCACGGCCAGAGCCCGAGCCACGGGCACTTGCTCATCGGCTATGCCGGAGCGCTGCAAATCAAGAAGACGGTCAAGAGCAAGGCTCCCGTCTTCAAGGCCTGCCGCCAGGCGCACAAAACGGGCGTTGCCTGTCCACCGCTGGTGGGAGTGTCCATCCGCGAACTGCTGGCGACCGACCTCGAAGAGGCGCGGGCGAAGTTCAACATTCCGGCCCCGCACTGGTACAAGGAATGCCACCGCATCTGGCGCAGCGAGGGTATCGACCCCTACGACCTGCTCGCAGAGCCGCAGCAGCCGGAAAAGCTGGCGGCCTAGCGCATCAAAGCCAGCTGGAAATCTGCTCCAGCGGTTTTTTCTTCAAGGCATGTGCCGGAACCGTCGCGCCCTCTGCAGGGTGACCCACGACGACAACCATCAGCGGCTTCTCGTGCTCGGGCCTTCCGCAAATCTCGCGCAGGAAACCCATGGGTGAGGGCGTGTGGGTGAGTGTTGCCAGCCCAGCCTCGTGCAGCGTCGCAATCAGCATGCCGCAGGCGATGCCGACGCTTTCGTTGACGTAGTAGTTCTGTGTTTTGCCGTCTTCCTCGATGCCGCCCTTGCGCTGGGCGAAAACCACGATGAGCCATGGCGCGGTTTCGAGGAAAGGCTTGTCCTCGTCCGTGCCGAGCGGGGCGAGGGCGTCGAGCCATTCTCCGCTTGCCTTGCCCGCGTAGAAATTGCGCTCTTCCTCTTCCGCAGCCTCGCGGATGGCGCGCTTCTTCTCTGGCGAGGAGACAACGGCGAAGTGCCAGGGCTGGTGGTTGGCGCCATTGGGTGCGGTCCCTGCGGCCTCGATGGCGGCTTCGATGATTTCACGCGGTACGGGCTCGCCCGAGAAATAGCGGCAGGTGCGCCGCTGCTTCAGCCGGTCGCGCAAAGCCTGCGCGCGGCTGACGGCATCCGCATCGTCCAGCCGTTCAAGCGAGTAAGGGACGCTATCGTGGTCTTTCACGTTCTCAGTTCCTTGCGTATCGCGAACTTGAGGCCCGACCAGACCTCGTCCACCGCGCATTTCTTCGTATCGACAAACCCGAGCGCGAGACCGGCTTCGCGGACATCGTGCTCCCCAATTTCGCTCGCTACGCCCGAGGCCTGCTTGGGCCAGCTGACCCAGACATGCCCGTCCTGCGCGATGCTGTTCCTCAGCACCTCAAGCTTTTCCGTCAGCGCGGCGCGTTCGGTTACAAAGATATGCGCCGCATCGGGAGCATCCTCCGGGCCTTCGACGAAGGTCAGTTCGAGCGCGTATTCGTCGATCTCGTCGATGACGTCTTCGGGCATGCCGTCGAACCACACGCGCTGCCCGTCGCGCAGCGAGAGTTTGTTGGCGAGCGGCGTTCCGGAATATCCTGCGGTCATGTCACCACCCTTGCATCACGCAATCGCCATAGTCGACCGCGAGATGCCACAATGCCCCCAGCCCGAAGGCGCGTGTCCACCAGCGCGGCACGGCGAGAAGAGCGACGTAGATTGCCGCAGCAATCCAGCCATGCAGCGGGTGAAAGCCGATGCTGCAGCGGTTCGGATCGAACATCGGGTCGGCCAGCAAGTGGTCGAGGTCGATGAGGTTCGCCGCCAGCATGACCGCGCCGAAACGCAGCCACTTCACGCCTTGCGTCAGACGCGCGAAGAGAAGCGGGGCGAGCCAGTGCCCGCCGTAATGCAGGATGAACTGGAGCAGCGCCAATTACGCTGCCTCAGCTCTCCATCCACTCGTCGAAGAAGCTGCGGTGTGCGGCGCGCATTTCGTCGACCGTCTTGCCGAACAGCGTGGAGCCGCCGGTCTTGCCGATGCGGCGGAAGCCGATGGAAGCAGTTTCGTCGTTTTCCGTACCCTTGGCGAGCGCCTCGTTGAGCGCCTGCGTGTCGGGGACCGTCACGACGTAACGGCCCTGGTCTTCGCCGAACCACCATGCGGCCTTGGAATATTCCTCGTTCCACTCGACCTCGGCGCCGATGCCGCCCGCCATCGCCATTTCGGCAAGGGCGATGGCGAGGCCGCCATCCGACACGTCGTGGACTGCGCTGACGAGGCCGTCGGCGATGAGCTGGAGGATAATCTTGCCCGCGTTCTTTTCGACTGTGAGGTCGGTCGGCGGGGTGCGGCCTTCGTCGCGGCCGTGGATTTCCGACAGCCACAGCGACTTGCCGAGATGCGAACGCTCTGGGTCTGCGGTCGCCCATTCCTCGGCGTGGATGAGGTATATCGCCTCGCCCTCGGCCTTGAACGGCATGGTCATCATGTGGTCGTAGTCGTCGATGAGGCCGACGCCGCCGATGGCAGGGGTGGGCAGGATGGCGCTGCCGCCGCCGGTTGCCTTGCTCTCGTTGTAGAGGCTGACATTGCCGCTCACGATCGGGAAGTCGAGCACGCGGCAGGCGCGGCCCATGCCCTCCAGTGCGTGGACGAACTGGCTCATGATTTCCGGGCGCTGCGGGTTGGCGAAGTTGAGGCAGTTGGTGACTGCCAGCGGACGCGCACCTACTGCGCAGAGGTTGCGATAGGCCTCGGCAATCGCCTGCTTGCCGCCCTCGTAGGGGTCGGCATGGACATAGCGCGGGGTGCAGTCGGTGCTGATCGCGAGCGCCTTCTTCGTGCCGTGGACGCGGACCACGCCCGCATCGCCGCCGGTCTGGAGCGTGTCGGCGCCGACCTGGCTGTCGTACTGTTCCGAAATCCACTTGCGCGAGGACAGGTTGGGCGAAGCGAGCAATTTCATCAGGTCGCCGCCGACATCGTCCGTGTCCGGGCGATTGGTCATCGGAGCGATGCCCGCCCACGCGGTGTATTCTTCCTTCGAGAGGTAGGGGCGGTCGTACTCGGGCGCATCGGCCGCGAGGGGGCCGAGCGGGATGTCGCACACGACCTCGCCGCCGAATTCGAGCACCATGTGCCGCGTATCGGTGACTTCGCCGATGACTGCGAAATCGAGCTCCCACTTCTCGAAGATGGCCGCAGCCATCGCTTCCTTGCCGGGCTTCAGCACCATAAGCATGCGCTCCTGGCTTTCGCTCAGCATCATTTCATAGGGCGTCATGCCCTCTTCGCGGCAGGGCACCTTGTCCATATCGAGGCGGATGCCGGCCTTGCCGTTGGTCGCCATTTCGACGCTGGATGAGGTAAGGCCCGCTGCGCCCATGTCCTGGATGGCAACGATAGCATCGGTTGCCATCAGCTCGAGGCAGGCTTCGATCAGCAGCTTCTCGGTGAAGGGATCGCCGACCTGCACCGTGGGGCGCTTGGCGTCGGCGTCTTCCTCGAAGTCGGCGCTGGCCATGGTCGCGCCGTGTATACCGTCGCGGCCGGTCTTGGAGCCGACATAAACGATGGGGTTACCCACGCCCGTCGCCGCGCTGTAGAAAATCTTGTCCGCGTCGGCGACGCCGACGGTCATCGCATTGACGAGGATGTTGCCGTCATAGGCCGGGTTGAAATTGGTCTCGCCGCACACCGTCGGCACGCCGACGCAATTGCCGTAGCCGCCGATTCCCGCGACCACGCCCTGCACGAGATGCTTCATCTTCGGATGCTCGGGACGGCCGAAGCGCAGCGCATTTGCATTCGCCACCGGACGCGCGCCCATGGTGAAAACGTCGCGCAGGATGCCGCCCACGCCGGTCGCCGCGCCCTGATAAGGTTCGATGTAACTGGGGTGGTTATGGCTCTCCATCTTGAAGATGGCGGCCTGACCGTCGCCGATATCGATGACGCCCGCATTCTCGCCCGGGCCGCAAATCACCCACGGCGCCTCGGTCGGCAGCTTCTTCAGATGGAGTCGCGAGGATTTGTAGGAGCAGTGCTCGCTCCACATCACCGAAAAGATGCCCAGTTCCACGAGGTTGGGCTCGCGGCCCAGCGCGTGGAGGACGCGCTCGTATTCTTCTTCGGAGAGGCCGTGCTGGGCAACGATGTCGGGAGTGATTTCGCTCATGGCCCGCGCCCTTAAAGGGCAGGGCGCGATGGCGCAATATCCATGCGACTTAGAGCGGTGGGCTGGCGACCCCCAGACCGACTTCGTCGCGGTGCCAGCGGGTCGAGCCGACCCAGTAGGCAAGACCAATCATCAGCGCGAAGGCGAACAGGCCCAGCAGCAGGAAGGCAGGGTCCGCGCTTTGCGGTTCAGGCCCGAACCAGTTGTAGGCCTGCATCGCGAGCATCACGACCGCGAGGATGACGGGCGGCAGCGAAGGACCCTTGGTGCGCCTCAGCCACCACCAGAAGGCGAGACCGAAAATGGCGAGTTCCACCACGATGGCGGCGACGGGGTAATTCCACAGGCCGAGCCCGATTTTCTCGCCTGCAGGCGTGATGGTCATGTCGGGACGGTGGCTAATCCAGTCGAGAACCCAGTGCGAGAGCACCACCAGCGCCGCCCATGTCGCGGCAACCGCATTGCGCAGCAGTATCGCCACGAGGAGGGCAAATCCGAAGGCCCATGCCGCCGTCCCGACGAGGCTATGCGTATAGGGCATGTCATAAAGGTCGAGCGGGTTCATCGCGGTGATGCCCGGAACCATCCGCAAATGCTCGATACCGCCGAGTACGAAGAGGAAGAAGGCGATGTCGACCAATTGGGCGGCGATAAACAGCGTGCCGAGTTTCGGGGCTTCGCTGGTGATGGCGCGCGCGGCGAAGGCCGGAGCCATGTGTCCGATGAACATTGTCCTGCTTCCCTCAGGCGAGCTTGGTTGCAGCGAAAGTGGCGATGGTGGCCGCGATGGCCGTGGCGAAGGCGCCCCAGCAAATGTCGGCAATCGTCACCGTGGTCGACCACTGTTTGAGCGTCGCCTGGTTGGTGAGGTCGTAGGTCGCGTAACAAATTGCTCCCAGCAGCGCGCCATTGAGCGCCGCTGCGCCAAGCCCGCCCGCAAGGCCCGGCCTAACGGCAAACCACACGATGGCGGCGATATAGGCGGTATAGAAAGCGAGCGCGGGCGCCATGCGGAAGCTGTCGGCCAGCATATCGCCCAGCCGCGGGCGATAGAAATTAGGCCCCGCCCAGCCGAGCCACAGCGCGTCCAGCGCGCCGAACGCCACGGCGGCCGCAATAAAGGCGACAATCCACGTCATATCCGCTCCCCGTTCTTTTCGCCTTCTTGACCGCGCGCCCGCGCCCCGTCAATGCTCCGCGGCGATGACAGAGGGTCAAGACAAACCGATTGGCGACATGAGCTTCGAAGAGGCTCTGCGCGAACTTGAACGCACCGTGCGTAGCCTCGAAAGCGGCGACGTGCCGCTCGATGAAAGCATTGCGCTCTACGAACGCGGCGAGGAATTGCGCAAGGCATGCCAGAAGCGGCTCGACGCGGCGCAGGCGAAAATCGACAAGATTGTCTCCGACAGCGAAGGCAAGCCGACCGGCACCGTGCCCTTCGATGCGGATAGCTGAGGCGTGAACGCGATGACCGCCATGCCCGACCGCCTTGCCGAGGCCTTCGAACAGGTCCAGCAGGATGTCGACGCGGCATTCGACGCCTTCCTTCCCGTTCCGCAAGACACGCGCGCAAGGCTGGTCGAGGCGATGCGTTATGCGGCCATCGGCGGCGGCAAGCGGGTTCGCCCGCTGCTGGTCTGCGCGACAGCCAAACTGTTCGGCGTGGACCGCGACGCTGCGGTAGCGGCGGGATGCGCGGTCGAGGCCATCCATGCCTATTCGCTCATCCACGACGATTTGCCCTGCATGGACGATGACGATTTGCGTCACGGAAAACCGACGCTGCACAAGGTCTATGACGAGGCGACCGCGGTGCTGGCGGGCGACTGCCTCCATGCGCTCGCCTTCGACATTCTCACCATGCCCGGCACCAGCAGCGACCCCTTCGTGCGCAGCGAATTGGTGGCGACGCTCGCCAAGGCCAGCGGTCATGCCGGAATGGCGGGCGGCCAGATGATGGACATCGTCTCGGACGAGGAAGAATACGACTTGCGGCAGGTCACGCGGCTGCAGCAGTTGAAGACCGGCGCATTGCTGGCGGCGAGCGTCGAGATGGGTGCCATCCTCGGCAAGGTCCCGCCCGAAGGCCGCGCCCACCTGCGCGCCTATGCCCGCGACATCGGCCTCGCCTTCCAGATTGCCGACGATTTGCTCGACGTAGAGGGTGACGAGACCAAGGCCGGCAAGGCGCTCCGCAAGGACGAAGGGCAGGGCAAGCAGACCTTCGTCACCCTGATGGGCCGCGAACCCGCACGGCAACAGGCCGAGATGCTGGTAGAGCAGGCAGGGCAACACCTCGCAGGCTATGGCGACGAAGCGCGCGTCCTCGTCGACCTCGCGCATTTCGTCGTGAAGAGGGACCACTGATGGCGACACGTATCGGTATCTACCCGGGCACATTCGACCCCATCACGCTGGGCCATGCCGACATTATCCGGCGCGGCAGCAAGCTGGTCGACAAGCTCATTATCGGGGTGACGACCAATCCGTCGAAAAACCCCATGTTCTCGACCGAGGAGCGCTTTGCCATGGTCGAGCGCGAGATTGCCGCCATGGGGCTCGATAACGTCGAGGTGGTCGGCTTCAACGCCCTGCTGGTGAAGTTCGCGCAGAAGATGGGGGCGAGCGTCCTTATCCGCGGCCTGCGCGCTGTCGCCGACTTCGAATATGAGTACCAGATGGCGGGCATGAATCAGCAGCTCGACGACGATATCGAAACCGTGTTCCTCATGGCCGATGTCTCGCTCCAGCCCATCGCCTCCAAGCTGGTCAAGGAAATCGCGCTGTTCGGCGGCGACATCACGCCCTTCGTCAGCAAACCCGTGTGCGAGGACGTGGTCGCGCGCGTCAAGGAAAAGGGGCGGCTGGGCGACTATTAGCTCCGTTCGTATCGAGCGAAGTCGGGATACGGTAATGTTGCGCCAGACCAGCGTGTCTCGACTGCGCTCGACACGAACGGTGGTGGATACTCGAATCCATTCATTGAACCGACAGCGCTGCGCCGCTAGGGCGTTTCGCATACAGGACAATTCGACGGAAATATGATGCTCAAGTCTTCGCTTGCCCTTGCTGCCGCTGCCCTTGCAGTCACGCTTCCGGTCTCCGCCATCGCGCAGGAAGCCGAGGCTGAGGCCGCGACCGCCTCGACCTTCAAATACGAGCCGGTCAATTACAATCTCAACGAAGACCGCGAGAACATCCTGTTCCTCGACCTGTCGAACGGCGAGCGTGTCGGCATTCGCCTGATGCCCGCATGGGCTCCCAACCATGTCGAACGTATCAAGACGCTCGCCGCCCAAGGCTTTTACGACGGTGTGATCTTCCACCGCGTCATCGAAGGTTTCATGGCGCAGACCGGCGATCCGACCGGCACGGGGCAGGGCGGCAGCCCGCTTCCCGACCTCAAGGAAGAGTTCAATCCGATGCCGCATATCCGCGGCACGCTCTCGATGGCGCGCGCCTCGAGCGAAGACAGCGCGAACAGCCAGTTCTTCATCGTGTTCTACCCGCGCTTCAGCCTCGACAAGAAGTACACCAACTTCGGCCGCGTGATTTCGAACATGGCCGCCGTCGATGCCATCAACCGCGGCGAACCGCCCGCAAACCCGACGCGCATCCTGCAGGCCTCGATGGCTTCGGAAAACAAGCCGGTTCCGGCCCCGATGCCCGCCGCCGCGCCTGCCATCATGGGCGAGGAAGAGGTCACGCTCGACGATTTGAACTCGTAAGGTTCAATTCCCGAGTTTTCTTGTGCGCAACCAGCGTATAGGGGCGCTGGCATGCGCGTCGACCTTTTCGATTTCGAACTTCCCAACGAACGTATAGCGCTGCGTCCGGCGCGCCCGCGCGATGCTGCGCGCATGCTGCTGGTGCGCGGGGGCGAGCCGCTCGCAGACCGCCATGTGCGCGACCTGCCGGACCTGCTGCAGCCGGGCGATGTGCTGGTCTTCAACGATACGCGGGTCATTCCTGCACAGCTCGAGGGCCGCCGCGGCGAGGCCAAAATCGGCGCGACTTTGCACAAGCGTGTGGACCTCCGCCGCTGGCAGGCCTTCATCCGCAACGCCAAGCGGCTGCGGTTGGGCGAGGTGGCCGAGTTTGGTGGGGGCGTGACGGCGGTTGCCGAAGAGCGTCTGGCCGACGGCAGCTTCATCCTCTTCTTCGAGGGCGAGGAGCCGGTCGAAGTCCTGCTCGAGCGCGCCGGCACCATGCCGCTGCCGCCCTACATCGCGGGCAAGCGTGAGACCGATGCGCAGGACCGCGAAGACTACCAGACCATGTTCGCCAAGGAAGACGGCGCCGTCGCCGCTCCGACGGCTGCGTTGCACTTCACCGACCGCCTGATGGCGAGCCTCGCCGAGCGGGGCATCGCCACCGAAACGCTCACTTTGCATGTTGGCGCAGGCACCTTCTTGCCCGTAAAGGCCGACGACACCGACGACCACCAGATGCATTCGGAATGGGGCCGCATCGAGCAGGACACTGCCGACCGCCTCAACGCGGCGCGCGCCAAGGGTGGCCGCATCATCGCAGTGGGCACGACCAGCCTGCGCCTACTCGAAAGCGCGACCGGCGCGGACAAGGTCATTCGTCCCTTCGCCGGCGACACCGACATCTTCATTACGCCTGGCTACACCTTCAACGCCATCGACGGGCTGATGACCAATTTCCACCTGCCCAAGTCGACGCTCTTCATGCTCGTCAGCGCGCTGATGGGCCGCGAGCGCATGCAGCAAGCCTATGCCCATGCGATTGCGGAAGAGTACCGCTTCTATTCCTATGGTGACTCCTCGCTCCTGCTGCCGTAACGCTCGCTCGCATGAGTGAAGCCATCCTCGAGCTCGACGGTCTTTCCAAGGTCTATCCCGGCGGGCTCAAGGCCCTCGACGATGTAAACCTCACCATTCGCAAGGGCGAGATTTTCGCGCTTCTGGGGCCTAACGGTGCGGGCAAGACGACGCTTATCGGCGCGGTCTGCGGGCTGGTTCGCCCGACTTCCGGCACCATCCGGGCCTTCGGGCACGACCTCGCGACCGACTGGCGCAAGGCCCGCGCGCGCATCGGGCTGGTGCCACAGGAATTGTCGACCGACATGTTCGAGCCGGTCCAGCGCGCGGTGGCCTATTCGCGCGGGCTTTTCGGCCTCGCGCCCGACCCCGCACGCATCGAGGAAATCCTGCGGTCGCTCAGCCTGTGGGACAAGAAGGACGAGCGCATCATGGCGCTGTCGGGCGGGATGAAGCGCCGCGTGCTGATAGCCAAGGCGCTGGCGCACGAGCCCGACCTCCTGTTCCTCGACGAACCCACCGCTGGCGTCGACGTCGAACTGCGCAAGGGCATGTGGGCCATCATCGACCAGATGCGCGCCAAGGGCGTGACCGTCATCCTCACCACCCACTACATCGAAGAAGCCGAGGAAATGGCCGACCGCGTGGGCATCATCCGCAAGGGCCAGCTCATCATGGTCGACGAAAAGGAAGCGATGATGGCGCGGTTGGGGCGGACCGAGGCGCATATCTCGCTCGCCAGCCCCTTATCCGAATTGCCGCCTGCGCTAGCGCAATATCCGATTGAGCTGGAGGAGGGCGGCACCTCGCTTTGCTATCGGGGCGGCGACGGGACAGGACGCGGCAAGGCAGAAGTCGCCGACATCACCAAGGCGCTGATTGGCAGCGGTATCGATTACAAAGGCATCGACGTGCGCGAGAGCAGCCTGGAGGACATCTTCGTGTCCTTGCTGGGCGAGGAAGAGGAACAACCGGCATGATTGGCTGGCGGTCAACCTGGTCCATCTACACGCGTGAGTTGATGCGTTTCCTGCGCACGGCGTTCCAGTCGGTGCTCGCGCCCGTGCTGACGACCTCGCTTTATTTCATCGTCTTCGGCGCGGCCATCGGCGGGCGCATGCCCGACCTTGGCGGAGTGGATTACGGGGCCTTCATCATCCCCGGCCTCCTGATGCTGACCCTGCTCGGCGAGACGACCAGCAATTCCAGTTTCGGCATCTACATGCCGCGCTTCACCGGCACGATTTACGAGCTGCTAAGCGCGCCCGTGGGTGTGGCCGAAACGCTCATCGGCTTCGTCGGGGCAGCGATGACCAAGAGCCTCATCCTCGCCGCCATCATCCTGCTCACCGCGCGCCTGTTCGTCGATTATTCCATCGCGCACCCGCTGCTGGCGGTGCTCTACATCATGCTGGTGGCGGCCGCCTTCAGCCTGTTCGGCTTCATCCTCGGCATTTGGGCGGACAATTTCGAGAAACTGGGCATCATCCCCATGCTCTTCCTCACCCCGCTGACGTTCCTTGGTGGGACCTTCTATTCCATCGACATGCTGCCCAAGCCCTGGGACACTATCGCGCTGGCCAATCCCATCGTCTACCTTGTGAGCGGCCTGCGCTGGACTTTCTACGGCAGCAGCGATGTGAATATCTGGGTCAGCTTCGGCATCACGCTCGGCTTCCTCGCCGCCTGCACTGCGGTCATCGCCTACATTTTCAAAACCGGCTGGCGATTGCGCGCCTGAACAAAATTTAACGAAACTTGCTGCGTTAAGCATTTTCCATTCAGAGTCGCGCAAGCAATTGCGGCGCAGATAGGGCGCAGTCCGCATTCAGGAGCGGACCTGAAAATGAGGGAAAATAATGAAGACCAAAGCATTCCTGCTCGCCGCAACCACTGCAGGCGCAGCATTCGCCCTTCCGACCGCAGCGCAGGCGCAGGACGTCCTGCCCGGTGAAGGCTTCATCGGTGTCCAGGCTGGTGTCCACGACCTCGATCTCGGCGAAATCGAAGACGGGTTCGACATCGACCTCGAGAGCAGCGGCACCATCGTCGGTGCATTTGCAGGTTACGACCTTCCGCTCGGTCCGGGTGCATTCGTCGGCGCGGAAGTGAACTACAACTTCGGCTTCGGCGCGATCGATAGCGAGTACGGCATTGCCGGCCGTCTCGGCGCAAAACTGCCCGGCGGTGCGAAGATTTATGCTCGCGGTGGTTATCAGGAAGTCGAATTCGACCTGTCCGAGATTACCGGTGTAGATGACGAAACCATCTTCGACGGTCTCGATGATAGCGATGGCGACTATATCCTCGGCCTCGGCGCAGACTTCGGCCTCGGCAACACGCTGCTGCGCGTCAATCTCGACACGGTCAGCTTCGACACCGTCCGCGCGACTGCGGGTGTCGGCTTGAAGTTCTAAGCGGGACTTCTTCGCTGATTTTGGGGGCGGGTCTCGGACAGAGGCTCGCCCCTTTGCTTTGCGGGGGTAGCGGGGCGGCGCAGCAACCGCTAGGCGGCGCGGCATGATGCGTTTCAGACTTCCCCTCATGCTCGCCGCGATGTGCCTTCCAGCCGTTCCTGCCGCCGCGGAACTGCCCGAAGGCGTGCAAGCGATGATCGATGCCGCAATCGCTACCGGCGATGCGGGTAAGGTCGAGACGGTGCTTGAACTTGCGCGTCTAACCAATCCCGACGAGGCGGACGCACTCGATACGATCGCTGCGCAATGGAAGGCGGCGCAGACAGCCAAGGCAGCCGAGACGAAGGCTGCAAAGGAAGAGGAAATCCGGACAGCCGGAATCCTCGAACTGTGGAGCGGCGAAGGCGAGATTGGCGCTTTCCAGTCCACCGGGAATACCGACAGCCTTGGTATCGCAGCCTCGGTCAAGGCCAAGCGCGAAGGCCTGAAATGGAGTCACCACCTGCGCGCCCGTGTCGATTTGCAGCGCCAGGATGGCGAGACCAAGCGCGAACAATTGCTCGCCGCTTATGAACCGCGCTGGCAATTCAGCAATGACATGTTCGTCTATGGCCTCGCGCAGATTGAGCGCGACCGGCTGCAGGGCCTCACGCGCCGTTATGCGGTGAGTGGCGGCCTCGGCTACAAGGTCTTCGACCGCGAGGGATTGAAGCTCGCCATCAAGGCCGGCCCCGCATACCGTGTGACCGATTACACCGACGGCACCAGCGCGAGCCGCATTGCCGGCCTTTTCGGCGCGGATTTCGACTGGGAAATCGTCAAGGGCCTCACCTTCACGCAGGATGCCAACGCGCTGGCAGAAGGCGGGGGCGAAGTGCAGGTGCTGGTCGACGGCAGCAACACGTCGATCAACCTCGTCAGCGGGCTCGACTTCAGGATTTCCGAAAAACTACGTTCGCGCCTGTCCTATGCAGTCGACTACGACAGCAACCCGCCCGAAGGCGCTGTCGGCACCGACACGCTGACCCGCTTCACTGTTATCTACGGCTTTTGACCACGATGAGCACACGCTTCGCATTCGACATCCATGCCCGTGACGGCGCGGCGCGCACCGGCACCATCCGGATGCTGCGCGGCGATATCCGCACGCCTGCCTTCATGCCCGTCGGCACGGCGGCTACGGTCAAGGCGATGAAGCCCGAAGCCGTGCGCAAGACTGGCGCGGACATCATCCTCGGCAACACCTACCATTTGATGCTGCGCCCGGGTGCGGAGCGGGTGGCGAAACTTGGCGGCCTTCACAAATTCATGAACTGGCATCGGCCCATCCTCACGGACAGCGGCGGCTACCAGGTGATGAGCCTGTCGGACCTGCGCAAGCTGACCGAAAAGGGCGTCGAATTTCGCAGCCATATCGACGGCTCGAAACATATGCTCACGCCCGAGCGCAGCATGGAAATCCAGCGCCTGCTCGGCAGCGACATCGTCATGGCCTTCGACGAATGCCCGCGCGCCGACCGGCCGCGTGACGAGATTGCCGCGAGCATGGAAATGTCGATGCGCTGGGCCAAGCGCAGCCGCGACGGTTTCGACAGCGGCGGCGAGCATGCCGCGCGCTCAGCACTCTTCGGCATCCAGCAAGGTGCACTCGACGAGGAATTGCGCAAGATCTCCGCCGAGAAACTCACCGAAATCGGTTTCGACGGCTATGCCATCGGCGGGCTTGCCGTGGGCGAGGGGCAGGAGGCGATGTTCGCCACGCTCGACTTCGCGCCGGGGCAGCTACCCGAGGACCGCCCGCGTTACCTGATGGGTGTGGGAAAGCCCGACGACCTCGTCGGTGCGGTCGAGCGCGGGGTCGACATGTTTGACTGCGTGCTGCCGAGCCGCTCGGGACGCAACGGACAGGCGTTTACTTGGAACGGCCCGCTCAACATCCGCAACGCCCGCCACGCGGAGGACACCGGGCCGCTCGACGAGCGCTGCTCATGCGACACCTGCGGCACCTACAGCCGCGCCTATCTCCATCACCTCAACAAGGCGGGCGAAATCCTCGGTGCGATGCTGATGACCGAGCACAACATCGCCTTCTACCAGCAGCTGATGCAGGCGATGCGCGATGCAATCGGGGAGGGACGCTTTGCTGCCTTCGCCGCGGATTTCCGTCGCGACTACCTGGCCAAGGATAGCTGATGGGCTGGAGGCGCGCAGCGGTCGTTGGCGCCTCCGGAGGTATCGGCGCTGCCCTGTGCGACAGGCTTGAGAAGGGCGGAACCGAAGTTCATCGTTTCTCCCGCCGCGGGCGAGGTCACATCCCGCTCGACCTTACCGACGAAGCGAGCATCGCCGCAGCCGCCGACGCGGTGCGCGAGCATGGCCCGTTAGACCTCGTATTCGTGGCGAGTGGTTACCTGCACGAGGATGGAGAGGGGCCGGAAAAGGACTGGCGCCATCTCGACGCCTCCGAACTGGCGCGCAATTTCGCCGTCAACGCTGCGGGACCGGCGCTGGTGGCGAAGCATTTCCTGCCACTGCTCGCGCGCGAAGGCAGGACCGGCTTTGCCGGACTTTCCGCGAGGGTGGGGAGTATTTCGGACAATCGTCTTGGTGGATGGTACGGCTATCGTGCCAGCAAGGCTGCACTCCACCAGGTTATCCGGACACTTTCGGTCGAACTGGCCCGCAAAAGGCCCGATGCCTTCTGCGTCGCCATGCATCCGGGTACGGTCGATACCGACCTCTCCAAACCCTTTCAGGGCAACGTCCCCGAGGGCAAGCTCTTCAGCCCGGACTATTCGGCGCAGCAATTGCTCGCGGTGCTCGAATCGCTTGAACCCGCGCATAGCGGGCGCATATTCGCATGGGACGGCAAGGAAATAGAGCCCTGAGCGCGCACCTGATGCGCCAGGGTTTCGGGAGCATCGGATGGGTTGGCAAAACAATAGCAACGTCTGGCGGATGCGCCCCGCGAACCAGAAACGCGAGGCGGACAATCGCGAAATCGTGTTGCTGGTGCTGCTCGGCTTCATCTCCATCCTGCTGTGGCACTCGCCCTACGGCGGCTATCTCCTCTATCCCTTCAGCATACTCGCGACATGGTTCCACGAGATGGGTCATGGTCTTGCCGCGATGGCGTTCGGGAATGATTTCGAGAGGCTCGTGATCTTTCCCGATGGCTCGGGCTATGCGCTTCATATCGGCGAAGGCGAGCCGGGACGCGTTTCGCAGGCTGCCATCGCTGCGGCAGGCCTCCTCGGGCCGACGGTCGCGGGGTGCCTGCTCATCCTCGCGTCGCGCGCCCACAAGATGACCAAGGGGGCGTTGATCGCGCTTGGCGTGGCGCTGATAGGTTCGACACTGATCTGGGTGCGCTCGACAACGGGGTGGATGGTACTGCCTGCACTCGGGGCGATATGCCTCGGCCTCGCCTTTTATGGCCGCGAGCAACACCGGCGCTTTTCCGTCCAGTTTCTCGGCGTGCAGGGGTGCATCAGCATCTACCGCGATTTCGGCTATCTCTTCACCGAAGGCGGCATGATGGAAGGGCGCATGCAAATGTCCGACACCGGCCATATCGAGCAGGCACTCGTCCTGCCCTACTGGTTCTGGGGCGGGCTGATTACCGCGCTGATCATTGTGATGGTGTTCTACGCGCTGAAAATCGCGCACCGGCGCTAGGTTGCCCCGGCTTCGCGCATTTCGAGGACTGTGCCGCGATAGGCGACGAACCTGCCCAATGCATCGGTGAAGCCTGCACCGATACGGTTGGCCTGGCGCTGTGCTTCGGCGAGGGTGGCGTACCATTTCCCCGCACGGTCGCGGGTGACGAAACGATATTGTGTCATAGTATCATCGAAACGCCTAAGTGGCGGAATCGGTTTCGTAAAATGCGACGAACCGAGTGACGCGCAAACGAAAAGGGCGGCCCCGAAGGACCGCCCTTTTGCTGTTCCGTTGCCGGACCGATTAGCGCGAGTAGAACTCGACGACCAGGTTCGGTTCCATGGTGACCGGGTAGGGCACTTCGTCGAGCTTCGGCACGCGGGTGAAGGTCACCTTGTCGTTGCCGTCGGGTGCGACGTAATCGGGAATTTCACGCTCGGGCAGGCTCTGGGCTTCGATGACGAGAGCCATTTCCTTAGCCTTGCTGCCGAGGCTGACGACGTCGCCGACCTTGACGCGGGCCGATGCGATGTTGGTCTTCACGCCGTTCAGGTAGATGTGGCCGTGGCTCACGATCTGGCGGGCCGCGAAGATGGTCGGTGCGAACTTGGCGCGGTACACAACCATGTCGAGACGCTGTTCGAGCAGGCCGATCAGGTTCTGACCGGTGTCGCCCTTCATGGCCGACGCTTCCTTGTAGGTGCGCTTGAACTGCTTCTCGGTCACGTCGCCGTAGTAGCCCTTGAGCTTCTGCTTGGCGCGCAGCTGCAGGCCGAAGTCGGACATCTTGCCCTTGCGGCGCTGGCCGTGCTGGCCGGGGCCATACGAACGCTTGTTGACCGGGGAATTCGGACGACCCCAGATATTTTCACCCATCCGGCGGTCGAGTTTGTACTTGGCGCTCTTGCGCTTCGACATAAGTCTTTCCTTCAATTTGCTTGAGCCACCCCATCGGTGGCCATCCAACCCGGCATCGCACCACCTGAACCAGAAAGTTCGGGCGCGGCCACCGCTTCACCGGGGTGCGGGGCCAATCAGCGAAGGCGCGCGAATAGCAGGATTGTGCGCCGCGTCAACCTTCGAAACGCCTTGTTAGGAGAGGTCATCAATTCCCTCAGTCGCTGAGACTGACTTATCAAAAGATACAATCCTGCGCAAATTTGTTGCGCATTGGCCGCATTAACCAACTGCGTGGCTCTTGGCAAAATTCCTGTGTTGATCGAATAGCACACTGGAAGGATAGGCGCGCTCCCCACGCCCCGACCGGGGCTGGCTTGAAAACACAAAAAGGAAATAAAATGCGCAAGTTCGCAGTAGCAACCGCAGTGGCCGTCGCTGCCCTCGCAACCCCCGCCGCCGCACAGGACGGTGGTGAAGTCCGCGTCGAAGCGCGTGGCGGTATCGTGTGGGCCTATGACGAAAGCGAAGCAACCGCCGGTGCTGCCATCGGTTACGATTTCGACCTCGGCGAAACGCTGTTCGTTGGTGTCGAAGGATCGCTCGACAAGGTTCTCGTCGACGGTGCAGATGCCGTTTTCGGCGTGAGCTCGCGTCTCGGCACGACGACGTCGGACGCTGGCAAGCTCTACGCGACGCTCGGCTACACCTTCGAGAACGACAGCTTCTACGATTCGATCGTTCTCGGCGCAGGTTATGAGCACAAGCTCAACGACACCATCTATGTTGGCGCTGCATACCGTCACTTCTTCAGCGACTTCGGTGATCTCGACGCTGCAACCGTTTCGGTCGGCGCTGCCTTCTAAGGCGCACGACGCGAGTAAATGGGGGGCGGGCCGCGCTGCGGTTCCGCCCCTTTTTTCATGGTGTCACGAGGCCGGACGGGCTGCCTTGCAGAATGCCCTGATGCGATCGGGGTCCTTCACCCCGGGAGCGCTCTCTACCCCGGAGGATGTGTCGACCAGCGGCGGTCGTGTGAGCGCGATGGCATCACCGACATTGTCAGGCGTCAGGCCGCCCGCCAGCCCCCATCCGGGACGGCCCTTCCAGCGCTCCAGCAACGACCAGTCGAAGCGAAGTCCCATCCCGCCGGGCAAAGCGGCATCCGCCGGGGTCTTGGCATCGAAGAGCAGTAGGTCGGCGGCGCTGCGGTAGGCTTCCGCAGTTTCCATGTCGCGCGCTGTCGCAACCGAAATGGCCTTCCAGACCGGGACACCGAAACGCGACCTCACCTCGGCGACGCGTTGCGCCGTTTCCTTGCCATGGAGTTGGAGCGCATCCAGCCGGCCCGCTTTCAGGCCTTCGGAAATCAGGCTGTCATCGGCATCGACGAACAATCCCACGCGCCCGATACCCGCGCCCGCTCTCATCGCCAGAGCACTCGCAGCGTGCCCGTCGACATGGCGCGGGGAGGGCGGGAAGAAGACGAGACCAATATAGTCGGCGCGCGCCTCGATGGCTGCGTCGAGCGCGTCGGTGGTTGCAATGCCGCAGATCTTTATCGCAGGCAGCAAAGCTCGCCTCCTAGAGGGTAGCCTCGATCGCGCGGGCCGCGGCGGCTGGGTCTTCGGCCCGGCTGATCGGGCGGCCGATTACGAGCACGCTGGCGCCGTCATCGCGTGCCTGGCGCGGAGTGACGACGCGCTTCTGGTCGCCGACCGTGCTGCCTTCGGGGCGTAGGCCCGGAACGACGAAGAAACCGTCTTTCCACTGCTTGTGGACCATGCTGATCTCCTGGCCGGAGCAGACCACGCCATCGAGACCCGCGCTGTGTGCGAGGTCAGCGAGGCGCAGCACGTGGTCCTCGGGCGAGTCATTGATCCCCATGTCGCGGATATCGCGCTCGTCGAGGCTCGTGAGCATGGTCACGCCGACCACCTTGGTGTTCTCGCCCGCCGCAGCCTTGGCATCTTCCATCATCGCGCGGCCGCCGCATGCATGGACGGTGACGATGGCCGGCTCCAGCACATGGATGGCCTGCATTGCGCCTGCAACGGTGTTGGGTATGTCGTGCAGTTTCAGGTCCAGAAAGATCGGCAGGCCCAGCTGCGCAATCATGTGGACGCCATGCGCGCCGTGGGCATTGAAGAACTCGAGACCCAGTTTCACGCCGCCGACATGGTCCTTGACCTGCTTGGCCAAGGCAACCGCATCGTGCAGGCGCGGCACATCGAGGGCAAGGTAGACAGGATTGCTCATGATTTTGTCGTCGGCTCCGGATCGACAGGATTGGCCGGCTCGCTGGGCAGGTCCTTCCGGACAGGCTCGGGGCGGACGGGCGGGGTAGGGGTGGTGGTTTCGGCCCGCGGTGTGGCCAGTTTCGTGGTTGCTGCTTCGAGCCCCGAAATGCGGCGTGACAGACGCCAGTGAACGCCGCGGTGGTAGAGCCACATCGGCAGGAGGCCGAGTAGGAAGCTCACGATCACCAGCGCAGGCACGCGCGTATCCCAGACGATACCCGGCCAGATGCGGACATCGATCTGCCTGTCCCAATTGCCGAAGGAAAAGGCGAGTACGCCTACCAGCAACAGGACCCAGAGGATGGTACGAACGATTTGCATGGAATTGCGGCTCCCCAATTATCCCTTGGGTGGCACGCTAGGCGCAGAAATCCGTCGCGTCTAGCCGAACACCCGGTCGAAAATCGTGTCGACCTGCTTGAAGTGGTAGTCGAGGTCGAAGCGTTCCTCGAGCTGTTCCTCGGTGAGCGCTGCGGTCACTTCCTCGTCGGCCTTGAGCAGGTCGAGCAGCATCAGCCTGCCGTCCGATTCCCACACCTTCATCGCGTTGCGCTGGACGAGGCGGTAGGCATCCTCGCGGCTCACGCCGTTCTGGGTGAGGGCCAGCAGCACGCGCTGCGAGTGGATGAGGCCACCCATGCGGTCCATGTTCGCCTGCATGCGCTCGGGATAAACGAGCAGCTTGTCGACCACGCCGGTGAGGCGCGCGAGCGCGAAATCGAGCGTGATGGTAGCATCGGGTCCGATGAACCGCTCGACCGAGGAGTGCGAGATATCGCGCTCGTGCCACAGCGCGACGTTCTCCAGCGCGGGCAGGGCGTAGGCGCGGATCATGCGCGCCTGTCCGGTGAGGTTTTCGGTGAGGATAGGATTGCGCTTGTGCGGCATCGCGCTCGAACCCTTCTGGCCCTTGGAGAAGAACTCCTCGGCTTCGAGCACCTCGGTGCGCTGGAGGTGGCGAACCTCGACCGCAAGCCGCTCGATGCTTCCCGCGATGACGGCCAGCGTCGCAAAGTACATGGCGTGGCGGTCGCGCGGGATGACCTGCGTGGAGACGGGCTCGACGCTGAGGCCCATCTTCTCGGCCACGTAGGCTTCCACGCTCGGGTCGATATTGGCGAAGGTGCCTACCGCCCCCGAGATGGCGCAGGTGGCGATTTCCTCGCGCGCGGCAATCAGGCGCTTCTTGCAGCGGTCGAACTCGGCATAGGCTTGTGCCAGCTTGAGGCCGAAGGTGACCGGCTCTGCATGGATGCCGTGGCTACGGCCGATGGTGGGGGTGTACTTGTGCTCTTCGGCGCGGCGCTTGATGGCGGCCAGGAGCTGGTCGAGGTCTTCGAGCAATAGGTCGGTCGAGCGCGCCAGCTGCACCGCGAGCGTGGTGTCGAGCACATCGCTGCTGGTCATGCCCTGATGCATGAAGCGCGCTTCATCGCCGACATTCTCCGCGACCCAGGTCAGGAAGGCGATAACGTCGTGCTTGGTCACGGCCTCGATTGCGTCGATGGCCGGAACGTCGATGACCGGATCGGTCGCCCACCAGTCCCACAGCGCCTTGGCCGCGCTCTTCGGGACCACGCCAAGCTCGCCCAGCTTCTCTGTCGCGTGCGCCTCGATCTCGAACCAGATGCGGTAGCGCGCTTCCGGCTCCCAGATGGCGGTCATGGCGGGGCGGGCGTAGCGGGGGACCATGGGTCGACTCCGTATAGGGTGCGTGGGTGGGGTTTGGCGTCCCGCTAGAGAGACGCGCGCGCGCTGGCAAGGGCGGCGCACTGCTATCCGCGGGATGTTATGGTTTCCGCAGCGTTTACCGGTTCGTCGCACATTGATTGCGCTTTGCGCCTCCGTCGGTAAGCTGTGGCATATGAACGACAAGACGTCAGTACGCGTGATGCGCAAGACCCTGCTCGCCGGTTCGGCATTCGCCGCAGCTTTGTCCTCTCCTGCCATGGCCGGAGAAGAGATAATTTACGGCGCTGCTCCCGATTGGGTGGAGGAGGCGACGCTCGATGCCGATGTTGTGAAATCCGGCCCTGCGCAATTGCTGGCCGACTGGCAGTACCGGCTCGAAGATGGCGTCGTCACCTCTTATGCCGACATGGCCTTCCGTATCGACAATCCGCAGACGCTCATGCAGCAGGGGACCATCTCGCTCGGATGGCTGCCCGACAAGGGCGACCTGACCGTGCACCGCGTACAAATCCTGCGCGGCGGCGAGGGTATCGACGTGCTGGGCAATGGCACCGAGTTCGACATCCTGCGCCGCGAACAGGGGCTGGAACAACGCCTGCTCGACGGGCAGCTCACCGCGACGCTGGCGGTGCCCGGGCTGCAGGTGGGTGACATCCTTCGCGTGACCCACTCTGTTACGATCGACGACCAGGCGCTGGGCGACGAGATGCAGGCGCTACAGTTCCTTCCCGCCAAGCCGTGGCAGGTCGGTTTCTCGCGCGTCATCGCGAGCTGGCCTCAGGACGAGGAAGTGTTCTGGCGAGCCGAGGAGCATGCCGGCGTCGCAGCACCCGTCACAAAAGATGGCGAGAGCCGCCTCGAAATCACCTTGCCGCTGGCCGAAATGCCCGAGATGCCGAACGATGCGCCCTCGCGCTATCTCCGCAATCCGGTTCTGCGTGTAGGGACTTATGCCGACTGGCAGGAACTGTCGCGCACCATGGCCCCGCATTTCAGCAAGGCCGCCCAAGTCGCTGCGGACAGTCCCGTCGCAGAGCAAGCCCGCGCCATCATGGCGAAGACGAAGGACCCGCTGGAACGTGCTGCTTTGGCAACACAGCTTGTGCAGGACGAGGTGAGCTATCTCCTCAACGGTCTGGATGGCGGCAATTACCTGCCGCAGGACGCCGAAGAGACGTGGGAAAAGCGCTACGGTGACTGCAAGGCCAAGTCGGTCCTGCTGCACGCTTTGCTCAGCCAGATGGGCATCACTTCGCAGACCGTGCTGGTGCAGACGCGCGGCGGTGATGCCATTCCCGAACTGTTGCCCGTGCCGGGCAATTTCGACCACATGATCGTGCGCGCCATCATCGACGGGCAGGATTACTGGCTCGACGGGACCAGCGCTGCCACGCGCATCGCGAACATTGGCTGGGTCCCGCCATTCCATTACGCGCTGCCGCTGACCACTGACGGGGCAGGGCTGGTGCCGATGACGCAGCGCGAGCAATCCTCGCCCAATCTGGTGATGTCGGTCGTCTCGGACTATTCTGCAGGCATCGACCTGCCTGCGCTCTTCTCTTTCGAGATGGAATTTTATGGCCCGCAAGGGGCGGGGATTCGGCAACTGGTCGATCAGGGCGACGAAGACCAGCTCAAGAAGATCGGCAAGAGTTTCGCCTCGCAGCAAGGCTCTGTTGCCGTGCGTTCGGTCGCCATCGACTATGACGATGAACGCGCTGTCGGGGTGATGAAGGTCAGCGGGATCGCCGCTTCGGAATTCGAATGGAAGGATGGCCGGCTGGTCGTCGATTCCGAAGTGGGCGGAGATGCCTCCTTCGATGCCAACCGTGCAAAGCCTGAATGGCGCAATATCCCGGTGGCGACGAATGGCCCCTCGCGCCGGCGTATTCTCGCCGAACTTATCCTACCGCACGAGGCGAAAGGATTCGCGTTCGAGGGCGAGGAAACGCTTGAAACAAGCTTTGCCAATACCGTCGTTTCGGCAAACAATTCGCTGAGCGGAAACCGTTTTGCGGGCGAGTATGAGGTCGTGCAGGTGCTCGGGGAAATCGCTCCCGACGAGCTGCCCGAAGCCAAGCGCGCAGTCCGCCGCCTTGCCAGCAAGACCAATCGCCTCATCGCGCCGGAAGACGTGACCTGGCGTTGGGAGGTGGACCGCAAGACGCTCGACAGGCGCGCCGAGCCGTTGCTCGCCGCCTATGGCGAAGCGATTGCCTATGCCGACAAGGACGACTTCGGCCCGCTTCAGGAACGCGCTGCGTTCTACGGCGATATCGGCCGGTTCGAAGAATCGCTCGCCGACCTCGATACGCTGGTGGAGAAGGATACCTCGGCATGGGTCCTGCAATGGCGCTCGGGCGTGCATCAGGCGCTGGGCAACACCGAAGCGTCCCTGGCCGATTTCCAACGGGCCTATGATATCGATCCCAATAGCGGCCTCGCCATCACTTTCGCCGAGCGACTGGGATATGCGGGCAAGTATGAGGAGGCTTTCGAAATACTCGATGGCTTGCCGCTGACCGAAGAGGAGGAGCCTTTCTACGCAGGCACCTACGCCATCGTTGCCGGCCTCTCGGGCGACACGGCACGCGGTCTGGAAATCACAAAGGAGGAGGTGGCCGACAAGCCGCAGAATGCCTCTGCCCTCAATGGCGACTGCTGGTATCGCGGGCTCTTCGCGGTCGGGCTGGAGGATGCGCTGGAGGTCTGCACCCGCGCCATCGAACGGGCCAGCAACAGCGCGCCCATGCTCGATAGCCGGGCGATGGTCTATTATCGCAAGGGCATGCTGGAAGAGGCGAAAGCCGACCTCGACAGCGCGCTGACCCTTACGCCAGGCCTTGCCGCATCGCATTACCTGCGCGGTGTCATCCTGCTCGAACAGGGAGACAAGTCGGGTCAGGAAGACATCGACATTGCCCTGCGTCTCGCGCCCCAGCTCGAGGCCGAGTACGCCCAGCACGGCATTTCGCCGAAATAGGCTAGATCAGCCCCTTGGCGCGGAGCGAGACATGCGTTCCGCGTCCGACGATGACGTGGTCGTGGACGGTGATATTGAGCAGCCGTCCCGCCTCGGCAATGCGGTTGGTGATCTGGATGTCGGCGCGGCTCGGCTCGGGGTCCCCGCTCGGGTGGTTGTGCACAAGGATGAGCGCGCTCGCGCCCACATCGAAAGCACGGCGGATGACCTCGCGCGGATGGATGGCGGCTTCGTCGATCGAGCCTTCGGCGGCGAGATGGTCGTCGATGAGGCGGTTGCGCGTGTCGAGATACAGCACGCGCACGCGTTCGTGCTTGAGGTTACCCATATCGATGGCGAGATAATCCAGCAGCGCCTGCCAGCTGCCGAGGACCGGCTGTTCCTGAACAGTGCCGCGAGCCATGCGCCGGGCTGCCAGCGAGACCGCATGCAGCGAGGCCGCGCTTGCCTCGCCCATGCCCTTGACCTGAGCCAGCGCTCCGGGCGCTGCGTTCAGCACCCCTGAAAAGGAGCCAAACTGGTCGATGAGCCGCTTTGCCAGCGGCTTGGTATCGCCTTGCCTGAAGGTGGCAAAGAGAAGGTATTCGAGCAGTTCATAGTCGGCCAGCGCCTCTGCGCCGCCCTTCAGCAGGCGCTGACGCAAGCGCTCGCGATGACCGGCCCCTGCGTGCTCCGGCGCTTTTTTGGCGAGCTCGGGCAACCTTTTCTTCCCCCCAGACGTTTCAATGCCTTGCATTGCCTTTAAGGTGCGATGCGCGCAAGTGCAGGGATGAATGGACGGTAGCGAAGACCACATGCAAGCGGCGAAAAGACCGCGGTGGCGCAAGAAGCGCTACAACGTGCCGGCGCTGCTGTTGTCGGTGCTCATCGTGGCTGGCCTCGTCGCGTGGTTCAACCGCATCGATATCGCCAATGATTTCATCGACGACCAGCTGGCGGCGAACGGTCTTCCGGCTACGTATACGGTCGAGAGGATTGGCGGTCGAACCCAGATAATTTCCGATCTTGTCATCGGCGACCCGGATGCGCCCGACCTCACGGCCGAGAAGGTCATCGTCGGCCTCAAGCACCGCTTCGGCATCCCCGAAATCGGCAGCATCACGCTCGTCAATCCGCGTATCTATGGCCGGTATACCGATGGTCAGTTGAGCTTTGGCAGCCTCGACAGCATGCTGTTCGACGAAAGCAGCGACGAACCCGCGAGCCTGCCCGACTTCGACCTCGCCGTTCGCGACGGTCGGGGGCTCCTCGAGACAGATTACGGACCGGTAGCTTTCAAACTCGCTGGCGAAGGAAATGTCGCCGATGGTTTTTCCGGAATCCTTGCTGCCACGGCGCCCCGTCTGGCGATTGGCGGGTGCGAGGGTGACGGAACGACCCTCTATGGCAAGCTGAGGACCGCTTCCGGCGAGCCGTCCTTCAGCGGCCCCTTGCGAGCATCGACCATCACCTGCGAGGACCAGCAACTTGCCGTCTCCGATCTCGTGGCAGAACTCGACCTCACGGCGAACGAGGAACTGGCCGATCCTGAACTGGAAGCGCGCATTTCCAGCGATTCGGCGCATTACAATGCAAACAGTGCGCAATCGCTCGAAGGGACTGTGCGCGCGCGAATGAGGGGGGATGCGATGAATTCTCGCTATTCCTTCGCGGCGCGCGGGCTAGAGACTCCGCAAGTGCTCGCAACGGTCCTGACCGCAGAGGGTGTTGTGCGTGCGCGTGATGACTTCGCCAGGCTCGAAGTGGAGAGCGATATCGAAGGCAGTGGCTTGCGTCTCGGCCAGTCGCTCATTGCTTCCATCGAGGGCATGCAGGCTGCGGGCGAGGGCACGCTGCTCGAACCCATCGCAGGGCGCATTACCCGCGCGCTGCAAGCGGAAACGCGCGGCAGTTCGCTGGCGGCCGACCTGCGTTATCGCTCGGACCGCAAGGGCTATTCGCTGCTCGTGCCGCAGGGCGAGCTTGTCGGCAGAAGCGGGGCGCGGCTCTTGTCGATGTCGCGCATGGAGTTCACCTCGCGCGACGGGGAAACGCCGCGCATCGCGGGAAACATCGCCACGGGTGGTCCGGGCCTGCCGCGCATCAACGGTCGGATGGAGCGCGCGCCTAGCGGCGATGCCTTGTTCCGGCTGTCGATGGCGCCTTACTCAGCGGGCGGGTCCCAAATTGCCATCCCGCGCATGTCCATCGCACAAGGCAGCACCGGGGCGCTGGGCTTTGCGGGGCAGGTAGAGGCGACGGGTCCGCTTCCCGGTGGCGCGGTCGACCGGCTGTCCGTTCCGGTCAACGGTCGCTGGGAGCCGGGCGGCGAGCTGGCTCTCTGGCGCGAATGCACGCGTATTGAATTCCGCAGGCTGGCGTTTGCCGAGTTGAACCTCGCAGGGCCGGGCCTCACGCTCTGTCCGCCGCCGGGCAAACCGATGTTGCAATATGGCAGTGCGGGCCTGCGATTTGCAGCAGGTGCACCATCGCTCGACCTCAAGGGCGCGCTCGGCGACACGCCCATCCGCATCGCCAGCGGGCCGGTCGGCTTCGGCTATCCGGGCACGCTGACCGCCCGCAATCTCGACATTACGCTCGGCCCCGCAGACACGGCGAGCCGCTTTGTGATTTCGGACCTCGACGCGCAAATCGGCGATAATATCGCCGGCACCTTCGACGATGCCGAAATCGCGCTCGCTGCGGTGCCGATGACCTTGCAGAACACTGCGGGAAATTGGGACTACACCGATGGGCGTTTGACCATCGGAGGTGCCAGCTTCCGCCTTGTCGACCGCGAGCGCCCGGAGCGGTTCGAACCGCTTGTCGCGCGCGGTGCATCGCTGACGCTCGTCGACAATATCATCGATGCCGATGCCACATTGCGCAATCCGGAGACCGACCGCGTGGTGACGCTGGTCGATATCCGGCACGACCTTTCCACAGGCGGCGGCTTTGCCAATCTCGACATCGAGGGACTTACCTTCGACGAGCAGTTGCAGCCCGAAGACCTGAGCTACCTGGCCTTGGGTGTCATCGCGAATGCGGACGGCACGATTACGGGGGAAGGGCGGATCGACTGGTCGCCCTCGGGAGAGGTCACCAGCACTGGCACCTTCTCTTCCGACAATCTCGATTTCGCGGCCGCTTTCGGTCCGGTGACGGGCGCGAGCGGTACGGTCGAGTTCACCGACCTGCTTGGCCTCACCACCGCGCCGAACCAGAAAATCCGCATCGGCTCGGTCAATCCGGGCATCGAAGTGCTCGATGGCGAGATCGAGTTCAGCCTGCAGAACGGCGAACTGCTTGCGGTGAGCGGAGGCAGCTGGCCCTTCATGGGCGGCACACTCATCCTGCGCGAAGTCGACCTCAATCTGGGGGTAAGCGAGGAGCGTTCCTACATCTTCGAGATTGTCGGCCTCAATGCCGCGCAATTCGTCGCCCAGATGGAGCTCGAGAATATCTCGGCAACCGGCATTTTCGACGGGACAGTGCCGATTATCTTCGGTGCGGACGGTAATGGCCGCATCGAGCAGGGCGTGCTTATCTCGCGCGCGCCGGGCGGCAATATCTCCTACGTCGGCGAGCTGACCTACGAGGACCTGTCGGCCATCGCCAATTTCGCCTTCGATGCGCTACGCAGTCTCGACTACACGCAGATGAGCCTGACCATGAACGGGCCGCTGACCGGCGAAATCGTGACGCAGGTGCGCTTCGATGGCGTGCGGCAGGGCGAGGATGCGAAGAGCAATTTCATCACCAAGCAGCTCGCCAAGCTGCCGATCCAGTTCCGCATCAATATCCGCGCGCAGTTCTACCAGCTGATTACCTCGCTCAAGGCAATGTACGACCCGTCATCGGTGCGCGACCCGCGTGAACTGGGCCTGCTGAGCGACGACGGCCAGCGCCTACTTCGGCGCTCGATCACCGGCGAGGAAGCTGAACCCGATATCGACCCTTCCGATGTTATCCCCGATGAACCCACCATTCAGGACCAGGAAAGCGAGTAAGCGCTATGAAACCCCATGAATTGACCGACCACGAGGGGCGTGCGACAAACTGCGATATGCAGGGGAACGCAGCCATGAAGGGTCTGAAGATTTCGGCGGCGGCCTGCTTGGCCTCGCTCGCGCTGGCAGGTTGCGTGACGGTGGAAGCACCCACGGAACCCATCGTGATCGAGCTCAACGTCAACATCCGCCAGGAAGTGATTTATCGCCTCGCCGAAGATGCGGGCAATACGATCGAAGAGAATGCGGATATTTTCTGATGGGTGAACTTATGACCAAGCGACTCACCAAGGCTGTCCTTTCGGGCGCGGCCATCGCAACGGCTCTCGGCGGCATCGCCGCTCCGGCCTATGCCCAGCGCGACCCTGCCTATGCCGCAGCCCGCGCTGCCGGCGAAGTCGGGGAAAAGATGGACGGCTATCTCGGCATCGTCGGCCCTGAAACGGCCGAACTGCGCCGTATCGTCAACGACATCAACATCAAGCGCCGCGCGGTCTATTCGCAAAAGGCGCAGGCGTCGAATGCGACGCTCGAGGAATATGCGCTCGCAGCCGGCTGCCAGGCGATCCTCGCGACTGTTCCGGGCGAAAAATACCAGGCACCCGACGGTAGCTGGCAGACGCGCACCAGCGCACCTCCGATGCGCGATTCGCGCTGCCCGTAACGGTTGTTGCGCACAGAATATTGAAGCCTCCTGCCGGTACCGCCCCGGCAGGAGGCTTTTTTGTTACACTCGGAGCAATCTGGGGCCCGCTCCATGTTGACTCGCCCATAGCCCCCATCTAAGGGGGCCGCGCCCTTGGCGGGCAAGTCCCTGCGCGTGCCGCGCAACCCCACAAAGGAGTAAGGCATGAGCGACGACGAACCCGCACGGAAACCCATCGAGGAGGATGCGCGGATCGACGCGCTGGAAAAGCGGCTCAGTGCCGCCCAGCAGCGCGAAGAACAGCGCAACCGCAAGACCGGTTCCGGGGCCGATGCGAACTATCGCAGCGGCAACCGTGTTCTGGCAGACTTGCTCGGGGGGCTTCTTGGGGGATCGGTCATCGGTTACGCCATCGGCTATTTCACCGATACCAATCCTTGGGGTCTGCTGGTGGGGCTGTTCCTTGGAATAGTGGTCGCCTTCAGGAATATTATCCGCGCGGCAAATCAGAAGCCCGGCGAGTGACCCCGAAAGGGGCTTTGCGGGGCTTTCGTTACAGGATTTAGGGAATTTCAGACGTGGCAGCCGAACAGGCCAAAGTCGATCCGATGTACCAGTTCACGATCAAGCCGCTCGGCGGCTCGGAATCGTGGGAGCTGGCCGAAGGATTCAACATCGCGTTCACCAACAGCGCGCTGTGGATGCTCATCACCACCGTGGTGCTTTTCGTCTTCGTGCTCGGCGGCATGCGTCGCGAGCTCGTTCCCGGACGCTGGCAGATGATGGTCGAAAGCTTCACCGGCTTTATCGACAACATGCTCGAAGCGAACATCGGCAAGGCCGGGCGCAAATACGTGCCCTACGTCTTCAGCCTGTTCATGTTCATCCTGTTCGCGAACCTCCTCGGCCTGCTGCCGCTGGGTGTTATCGGGATCCACCCGTTCACCTTCACGAGCCACTTCACCATCACCGGTGTCTTGGCCATCATCAGTTTCTCGATCGTTCTCATCGTGGGCTTCTGGCGCCACGGTCTGCACTTCTTCAGCCTGTTCGTCCCGCACGGCACGCCGCTGCCGATGGTGCCCGTGATTGCGCCGATCGAATTCATCTCCTTCATGGTGCGTCCCTTCAGCCTCGGCCTGCGTCTCTTCGTGGCCATGATGGCCGGACACGTGCTGCTTGAAGTGCTGTCGAGCTTCGTCATCGACGGTACGAATGCCGGTGCCGGTTTCGGCCTTCTGGTCGGCCTGCCGAGCTTCCTGCTCATGATCGGCATCTGCGCCCTGGAACTGCTGGTCGCCGGCATCCAGGCCTATGTTTTCGCCCTTCTGACGTCGCTGTACATCAACGACGCCGAGAACCTTCACTAAGTCTTTTAAATTCAAGTTTTTCCAAAGGAGTTTGTCATGGAAATGGAAGCTGCAAAGCTTATCGGTGCTGGCCTCGCTGCAATCGGTGCAGGCATGGCTGCAATCGGCGTGGGTAACGTCTTCGGTTCGTTCCTCGAAAGCGCCCTGCGCAACCCCGGCGCAGCAGACGGCCAGCAGGGCCGCCTGTTCATCGGCTTCGCCGCTGCCGAACTTCTCGGCCTGCTGGCGTTCGTCGTTGCCATGATCCTGATCTTCGTCGCCTAATCGACGAGATTTGAATTGGAGCCGGTCGGGTTCGCCTGACCGGCCCCGTACTTTCCTGCCTCACGCTTTTCGAGAGCTGCAATGCCCCAGATAGCACAGCTTGCCGAAACATGGTCCAGCCAGGTCTTCTGGCTGCTGGTCTTCTTCGGCATTACCTTCTTCGTCATCGGCAAGGGCATGGTCCCTAAGGTGATGGATACCGTTGCCCAGCGTGACGGACAGATTGCCGCAGACCTCGCCGCTGCCAAGGCCGCGCGCGACGCCGCCGACGAGCAGGAAGAAGCCTGGCGGGTCAAGGAAAACGAAAACCGCGCTGCGGCGCAGGCTATCGTTGCCAAGGCCAAGGAAGAGGGCGCCAGGAAGAGCGAGACCAAGCTCAAGGCTGCCCAGACCCGGATCGACAAGAAACTTGCCGATGCCGAAACCCGTATCGCCGAAGCCCGCACTGCGGCGCTGGCCGAAGTCGAAGCCGTGGCCGTCGAAGCCGCGCAGGACATCGTCAAGACGCTCGCCGGTGTGAAGGTGACCAAGCCGGTCGCCACCAAGGCGGTGAAGGAGCAGATGGCTCATGGCTAACACCACCACCACTACTCCCGAAGTCTTCGCGACCGAGACCCCGGAAGCAACGACCGAAATCGATCACGGCGCTGGCAAGCATGTCGAGCCCGAACTGTGGGGCCTCGCGCCGTTCCAGGTCGTCTCGATCTCGATGCTGGTCCTGCTGATCTTCGCCTTCTTCGGCGCCAAGGTCCACAAGACCATTGCCGGCGGCCTCGACAACAAGATCGCGGCCATCAAGGAGCAGCTCGAAGAAGCCAAGCAGCTCCGCGCCGAGACCGAAGCCCTGCGCAAGGAATATGCTGACAAGATCGCAGGTGCCGAAAAGGATGCCGAGGCAATGCTCGCCAATGCGCAGCATGAAGCCGACGCCATCCTCGAGAAGGCAGAAGCCGACAGCAAGGCCATGGTCGAACGCCGCAAGCGCATGGCCGAAGACAAGATTGCCGCTGCCGAGCGCGAAGCGGTGCAGGACGTGCGCAACCGCGCTGTTTCTGCTGCCACCGGCGCAAGCCGCAAGCTGATTGCCGAAAAGCATGATGCCGAAGCGGACAAGGCCCTGGCCGACAAGGTCATCGCCGGTATCTGATTTTCCCTTGGACGGGAACGATGGGGGCGGCCGATATGGCCGCCCTTTTTCGTTTCAGGGCCCCTTTGTTCAGGGGACGAGGACCACTTTCCCGACTAGTTCGCCACGTTGCATGGCCTCGAATGCCTCGCGCCACTGGTCCAATGGCAGGATGCGGTCGATGTGCGGGGTAACGCGGCCCTCGCTAGCGAGTCTGTCGATGGCGTCCGCCACCTGCTTGCCGCGCTCGGGGAAGCGCCGTGCGTATTCGCCCGCGCGCACTCCCACGACCGAGAAACCCTTGATGAGCGGGATATTGACCGCGATTTCGGGGATGCGGCCGGCGACGAAACCGACCACCAGCAGCTTGCCGCCGAAGGTGACGCAGCGCGTGCTCTCGTCGAATACATCGCCGCCGACCGGGTCGAAGACGAGGTTGCAGAGCCTGTCATCGGTCAGCCGCGCGATATCCTCGCGAAAACGTCCCGTGTTGAGGATGGCCGCCTGCGGCTTGGCGATGGTGCGCAGCGCTTCCAGCTTTTCCTCGCGATGCGTCGCAGCGATGACGCGTGCGCCGAGTGCTTTGGCGAGATCGCATGCGGCAAGGCCGACACCGCCGCTTGCGCCATGCACGAGGACTGTCTGCCCCGCCTCAAGCCCGCCGAGTTCCACCAGCGCCACATAGGCGGTGTGATAGGCCGCCCCCATGGCAGCGGCCTGTGCGAAGTCGAGCCGCTGTGGAATGTGCCGGAGAGCCGTGGTGGGCAGGGCAGCGAATTCGGCAAATGCCCCCGTATTGGCACCTCCCATGACGCGGTCCCCGACAGCGAACCCGCTGCCCGAACTGGCTTCCACTATTTCGCCTGCCAGTTCGAGGCCTGAGGTGAAGGGTAGCTCCGGTTTGAACTGGTAATTGCCCTGCGTCATCAGCAGGTCGGGATAGTTGAGCGAGGCAGCGCGCACGCGGACCAGCACTTCGCCTGCGCCAATCGCAGGGTCATCGACGTCGGTGAGCGCCGCACCGGACAGGTCGTCCGACAACTCCGATACGCGAAGTGCCTTCACAGGCTAGAAATTGTCCTTGGCGGCACGCAGCGTGGCAAATGTCTCTGCGGGTGTGGATCCGCCCCAGCGATCGCGGATGTCCGCATCGTCGGCGCGAAGGAAGGGATTGGTGGCGAGTTCACGCGAGAGCAGGGTGGGCACAGTGGGTTCGCCCTTGGCGCGCTTCTCCTCCACCCGGCCAGCATAGAGGCGCAGCTCGGCATTGTCGGGATCGGCGTGAAGCGCAAATTTGGCATTGGCCTCCGTGTATTCGTGCGCGCAATAGAGCAGCGTGTTGTCGGGCAATTGCCGGATCCGCTCGAGGCTGTGCCAGAACTGCTCGGGCTCGCCCTCGAACATGCGGCCACAACCGAGCGCGAAGACGCTGTCGCCCACGAAGGCGGTGTCGGCCTCGGGAATGTGATAGGCAATGTGGCCGTTGGTGTGGCCCGAGACGTCGATCACGCGCGCCTGCCAGTCACCCAGCGAGACACGGTCGCCATTGCCGACCACGCGATCGATTGCGCTCAGCTTTTCGACTTCCTGCGGCGCGACGACCTTTGCGCCCGTCTTCTCGACAATCGCCTTGTTTCCGCCCGCATGGTCGGGATGCCAGTGCGTGTTCCAGATCTGGGTAATCGTCCAGCCCTTGGCATCCGCCTGTCGCAAGTACTCCGCGCCATCGGGTGTGTCGATGGCAGCCGTTTCACCGCTATCGGGATCGTGGAGGAGGAAGCCATAGTTGTCGGACAGGCAGGGGAACTGGTGAATTTCGAGCATGGGTTCTTGTCTGTCCTACCGCTTCGGTACTTGAGGGCGCCGAGGCTAATCGTGTCAGCCCAAATAGGAAAGGCCCGCCTGCCGGTCTGGCAAGCGGGCCTTCCTGATTACCCTTGAGAAGGGTGGAAGAGCTTAGTCTTCCTTCTTCTTCAGCGCTTCGCCGAGGATGTCGCCGAGCGATGCACCCGAGTCGGACGAACCGAACTGTGCAACGGCTTCCTTCTCTTCGGCGATCTGACGTGCCTTGATCGAGAAGGTGGGCTTCTTCGAACGGTCGAAACCGGTGACCATGGCGTCGACCTTGGCGCCGGGCTGGAAGCGATCCGAACGCTGTTCGTCGCGGTCGCGGCCGAGGTCCGAACGCTTGATGAAGCCGGTCGCGCCATCTTCGCCGACCTGGACTTCGAGGCCGCCATCGCGGACTTCGAGGACGGTGACGGTGACAACCTGGTTCTTGCGCAGGTCGCTCTGTGCGCCGGCTTCGGTCGGAGCACCCTTTTCGAGCTGCTTCATGCCGAGGCTGATGCGTTCCTTCTCGATGTCGACATCGAGAACGACAGCTTCGACTTCCTCACCCTTGCGGTGCAGGGCGAGGGCGTCTTCACCCGAGATGCCCCATGCGATGTCCGACATGTGGACCATGCCGTCGACGTCGCCCGGAAGGCCGATGAAGAGACCGAATTCGGTGGCGTTCTTGACTTCGCCGGTGACCTTGGCGCCAACGGGGTGCGCTTCGGCGAATTCTTCCCACGGATTGCGCTGGGCCTGCTTGAGGCCGAGCGAAATGCGGCGCTTCTCGCTGTCCACTTCGAGGACCATGACTTCGACTTCCTGCGAGGTCGAGACGATCTTGCCGGGGTGGACGTTCTTCTTGGTCCAGCTCATTTCCGAAACGTGGACCAGGCCTTCGATGCCCGGCTCGATTTCGACGAATGCGCCGTATTCGGTGATGTTGGTGACGGTGCCCGTCATCTTCATGCCGACCGGGTACTTGGCCGAAACACCATCCCACGGATCCGATTCCAGCTGCTTCATGCCGAGGCTGATGCGCTGGGTGTCTTCGTTGATACGGATGATCTGGACGGTCACGGTCTGGCCGATTTCGATCATTTCGCTGGGGTGGTTGACGCGCTTGTAGCTCATGTCGGTGACATGGAGCAGGCCGTCGATACCGCCGAGGTCGACGAAGGCGCCGTAATCGGTGATGTTCTTGACCACGCCGTCGATGACCTGGCCTTCGGCCAGCTTGTCGATGAGTTCACTGCGCTGTTCTGCACGGGTCTCTTCGAGGACCGCACGGCGCGAGACGACGATGTTACCGCGGCGGCGGTCCATCTTGAGGATCTGGAAGGGCTGGGCCATGTCCATCAGCGGGGTGACGTCGCGCACGGGGCGGATGTCGACCTGGCTGCCGGGCAGGAAGGCCACGGCGCCGTCGAGGTCGACGGTGAAGCCGCCCTTGACGCGGCCGAAGATGCGGCCTTCGACGCGCTTGCCTTCGCCGAATTCGCTTTCAAGCTTGTCCCACGCGGCTTCGCGGCGTGCACGGTCGCGCGACAGCATGGCTTCGCCGTCTGCGTTCTCGATGCGGTCGACGAAAACTTCGACTTCCGAGCCGACTTCCAGGCCGTGCTCGTCTTCGCCGCGCATGAATTCCTTGAGATCGACGCGGCCTTCGCTCTTCAGGCCGACATCGATGTGGGCCATGCCGTTTTCGATGGAGGTGACGGTGCCCTTGACGACGCGGCCTTCGAAACCGCCTTCGTCTGCGCCGCCGAGCTGCTCGTCGAGCATTGCCGCGAAATCGTCGCGGGTCGGATTGGCTGAGGTTGCCATGAGTTGTGTAGTCCTAACTAACGTTTGCTACCGGCCACCGGTTTTACCGGGGTCTTTCTCCGTCTGCCTGCACACCATTGCGCGGGCCGTACGGGGCAAGAGGGCCGAGTTCTCCGCGAGGCCGGATGCCGCCGCGAAGGTTCATCGAATCCGATAGATTTGGTGAACGGGCGCGCGCCTAGGCTGAAACGCGCCGAAAAGCAAGGAAATTGGTGGCCTGCCGTCCTACAGGATGGAACACATGGAACACGGTCCATGGGCGAAAAAATCGGGCCGCCCATTCCCTCCCTGATTTCGCGGGATTGCGCGGGTTTGAGGGGCGTGTTCGATGGCATGGCTGAGGAGCTGCCACCGAGGTCCGCATGTAGGAAAGACCTATTGCGAGCAGGCGCTTTTTACCGCCTCGATTGCCGCCGCGATTGCCTCCTCCTTGCCGAGTGCGCTTGTGTCGATGACCATGGCGTCGGCTGCGGGCACGAGGGGAGCCACGTCGCGGTTGCGGTCGCGTTCATCGCGGCGGCGCAAGTCGTCCTCGATTTCGAGCAGCGTCACCTGCACGCCGCGCTCGCGCATCTCGAGGAAGCGGCGCTGGGCGCGCGCCTCGACGCTGGCGGTGACGAATAACTTGGCTTCGGCTTCGGGCGCGATGACCGTGCCGATATCGCGCCCGTCGAGGACTGCGCCGCCGTCCTGCATCGCGAAGCTGCGCTGGCGTTCGTAGAGGGCTTGCCGCACAGCCGAGTGGACCGACACGCGGCTTGCCAGACCGCCGGTTTCCTCGTTGCGTAGATGCGGGTCGTCCAGCAGGCTGTCGGGGAAGGCCGTCGCTGCCAGCGCATCATCGCCATCATCCGGGTCGCCGCCGTCGAGGAAGACCTGCCGACCGACCGCGCGATAGAGGAGGCCGGTGTCGAGGTGGGGCAGGCCGAAATGCTCAGCCAGGGCCTTGGCAATCGTGCCCTTGCCAGAGGCTGTCGGTCCATCGACGGCGATAATCATGCAGGTGCTCACCTCAGTAGTATTTTGGCTTGTTGCGTGGATCTGGCCCGAACTCGTTTGGACCTTCCATGCCGCCCTTGAGCATGATGACGGCCAAAAAGCCAATACCTGCATAGGGAACGAAGATAATAAGGGCGGTCCATGCGCTGCTGCCTGCGTCGTGTAACCTCCGGGCCGCTGCCGCAAAGAAGATGCCGAAGCAAAGCAGCGCGACGAACAGCGAAAAGCCGTCGTCGCCCACCATTATCGTCAGCACGAGCGACGCGATGGCGATAAGGAGGCACAACAGGAACTCACGCCGCGTGGCGCGCCCATGAAAGCTGAAAAGCAGGTTCTCGTCGTTGAACCTGCGCCAGAACCGGACGATCGCTGCCTTCATTCAGTTCCCGGCTTTCCGCCGTTCCTTCATGGCCTTCGCCAGGCCCCAAATCGCAATGGCAGCCCAGAAACCTTCGAGCACGAGGCTCGGCCAATTGGTGTGGACGAGCAACGAGACCGTCAAAAGGGCTGCGCCGGTAAGGTTCGTGCCGTGGAGCACGAAGGGGTTCGGCTCGTCCTTATATGTCAGGTAGGCATAGGCTGCGATGATGCAGGCCATGCCGACGAAGCCGACGAGCGTGTAGATGTCGAGTTGCCCGCTCATGCGCTGGCCTGCTCGATGAGGCTCGTGAAGTTCGGGAAGCTGGTCGCAATCGGTTCGGTGCTGTCGACCTCGACACCGCCCTGGCTCGCAAGCCCTGCAACGGCCATGCTCATGGCGATGCGGTGGTCGAGATGGGTGGTGACGGGGCCGCCGCCGGGCAGGGGCGTGCCGGAGGTTCCATGGATGGTCAGCCCGTCTTCGGTCTCCTCGACACTGGCGCCGGCAAGCGCGAGCGCGGCGGCCATGGCGGAGAGGCGGTCGCTCTCCTTGACCCGCAATTCCTCGAGCCCGGTGGTGACAGTCGTTCCTTCGGCCAGCGCGGCGGCGACGAAGAGGACGGGGAATTCGTCGATCATGCTCGGCGCGATGGCGGGGTCGACTTCGATGCCCTTGAGCGGGGCGTGGCGCACCCGCAGGTCGGCCACCGGCTCGCCGCCGACTTCGCGGGCGTCGAGATAGTCGATGCTCGCGCCCATCTGTTCGAGCACGCGGAATATGCCGTTGCGGGTAGGGTTGAGGCCAACGTTCTCGATTGTAAGGTCGCTGCCCGGCACAATGCTGGCAGCCACCGCAAAGAAGGCTGCGGAGGACGGGTCGCCAGGCACCGTGATGTCGCAAGGACTGAGGTCGCACGGTCCGGTCAGCTTGATGATGCGCTCGCCTTTCTGTTCCTCGACCTCCACATCCACGCCGAAGCCGCGCAGCATGCGCTCGGTATGATCGCGCGTGGGGACCGGCTCGATGACGGTGGTCGTGCCCGGAGTGTTCAGTCCGGCGAGCAGCACCGCGCTTTTCACCTGCGCGCTGGCGACGGGCAGGCGATAGCTGACAGGCACGGCGGGCTGCATGCCCTCCATCACCAGCGGCAGCGTGCCGCCGGGGGAGGGGGTAAAGCTTGCGCCCATTGTAGAGAGCGGGTCGATCACGCGTCCCATCGGTCGCTTCGACAGGCTCGCATCGCCGGTGAAAGTCGCGGTGATGCCGTGACTTGCGACGAGGCCCATCAGGAGGCGCGTCGAGGTGCCCGAATTGCCCATGTCGAGCGCCTGCCCGGGCTGAAGCAGTGTGCCGACTCCGACCCCGTCGACCACCCAGTCTTCACCGTCCTTCTCTATCACCGCACCCATCGCGCGCAGGGCGGCGGCAGTGGCGAGCACGTCCTCGCCCTCGAGCAGGCCGGTAATCCGACTGCGCCCTACTGCCAGCGCGCCAAACATCAGCGAACGGTGGCTGATAGACTTGTCGCCCGGCACACGGATGCGACCGGTCAGCGGTCCACGGGAAGAAAAGCGATGCGATGTCACGAAAGCGTATCCATATATGGCCTGCGCTTTGACAGCGCCCACCCACTCTGGCAAGGCGCGCGCGCTATCGATTCCTGCCCCTTTACTTTAGGGCGATGGAGTCCATCTTTACTCGAGAATTCCAGCCTCGTCCGTCCGGCGGGGCCAGCATCCAAGGATTACACATGGTCAAACCTGAATGGGGCACCAAGCGCACCTGCCCTAACTGCGGCACCCGCTTCTACGATCTGAACAAGGAAGATCCCGTCACCTGCATCGAATGCGGTGAAGAGTGGACGCCCGAGCCCGTGCTCAAGTCCAAGCAGCCGATCCTTGCCGAGGAAGAGTCCAAGAAGAAGGACGCCGAAGCCGATAGCGACCTGGGCGGCGACGATGATGACGATCTGGATATCGACATCGACGAAGACGATGATTCGCCCGACAATGAAGTCGATCTTGGCGGCGACGACGACCTCGGCGTCGAGACGAAGTCCAAGGGCGACGACGACGACGCGGATGAAAGCTGATTTAGCGTAAAATAGCTGTTGCATTGCGGGAGGACCCCTTATATTGGGCGCCTCCCGCAAGGGTGACGCACCTCCCAGGATGCGTCAGCGAAAAATGGCTCGGGGCCTTAGCTCAGCTGGGAGAGCGCTACAATGGCATTGTAGAGGTCAGCGGTTCGATCCCGCTAGGCTCCACCATTTTCACCGGATTTGATGGTAGCAGGCCGTGGCGACGGCTGCGGCTTGCTTCCACCACACCCGGGCACAAGTTTGGGTTTTCATAGGGGTCTGACCCCACGCTGGCCGACGAGTTCTCGTCCGCCGGCGTTTTTCGCGTTTATTCGGACCTAAGGCGGTTCGGAAGGAGTAGAACAGATATGTTCGACAATCTGTCCGACCGGCTCGGTAATGTCTTTGACAAGCTCAAGGGCCGCGGCTCGCTGTCCGAAGGCGACGTCCGCGAGGCCATGCGCGAAGTGCGCATCGCGCTGCTCGAAGCCGATGTCGCTCTCCCCGTCGTCCGCCGCTTCATCGATGCCGTCACCGAGAAGGCGATCGGTTCGGAAGTCCTCAAGTCGGTCACGCCCGGCCAGCAAGTCGTCAAGATCGTCAATGACGAGCTGGTCGAAATGCTCGGCGGCACCGGCGATGATGCCGAACCGCGCGAATTGAACCTCAACGCCAAGCCGCCGGTCGTCATCATGATGGTCGGCCTGCAGGGCTCGGGTAAGACGACAACGACGGCCAAGCTGGGCAAGCTGCTCAAGGACAAGCACGGCAAGAAGTCGATGATGGCTTCGCTCGACGTCAATCGTCCGGCCGCGCAGGAACAGCTCAAGATTCTCGGCGAGCAGGTCGATGTGGCCACGCTGCCCATCGTCGCCGGCCAGCAGCCGGTCGACATTGCCCGACGCGCGATGGAAGCTGCCAAGCTGGCCGCTGCCGACGTGCTGCTGCTCGATACCGCAGGCCGCCTCCATGTCGACGAAGCGCTGATGGCCGAGATGAAGGCGATTTCGACCGTCTCCTCGCCCACCGAAGTGCTTCTTGTCGTCGACAGCCTCACCGGCCAGGACGCGGTCAACGTCGCGCAGAGCTTTACCGGCGAAGTGCCGCTGACCGGCGTGGTCCTCACCCGCATGGACGGTGATGCGCGTGGCGGTGCGGCGCTGTCGATGCGCTATGTCACGGGCAAGCCGGTCAAGTTTGCCGGTACGGGCGAAAAGCTCGACGCCATCGAGGCGTTCGACCCGAACCGCGTTGCCGGCCGCATCCTCGGCATGGGCGACGTCGTCAGCCTGGTCGAAAAGGCTGCCGCGACCATCAAGGAAGAAGAGGCCGAAGCCCTCGCCAAGAAGATGGCGAAGGGCGAATTCGACCTAGATGATTTGCGCATGCAATTGAAGCAGATGCAGAGCATGGGCGGCCTCGGCGCGCTTGCGGGCATGATGCCGGGCATGAAGAAGGCCAAGCAGGCGATGCAAGCGTCGGGCATGGACGACAAGGTCCTGCTCCACATGGATGCGATCATCGGCTCGATGACGCCCAAGGAACGCAAGCTGCCCAAGCTGCTCAACGCCAAGCGCAAGAAGCGCGTGGCGGCGGGTTCGGGCACGCAGGTGCAGGACGTGAACAAGGTGCTCAAGATGCACCAGGAAATGGCCAAGGCCATGAAGCAGATCAAGAAGATGGGCGGCCTCAAGGGTCTCGGCGCGCTGTTCGGCAAGGGTGGCCTCGGCGCTGCCATGCCCGGACTTGGCGGCCCCGGTGGACCCGGCCCGATGGGCGGCCTTCCGGGCCTGGGAAGCGGGAAGGGGCCGAGTGTGGACCCCGACACGCTGCCCGCCGACCTGCGTGACATGTTGAACAAGAAATAATCCAGAATACCGATATTTACATTCGAAAGGTGAAGTAAAATGGCAGTTGCAATTCGTCTGTCGCGCGGTGGCGCGAAGAAGCGTCCTTACTACCGCATCGTCGTGTCGGACTCGCGCAGCCCGCGTGACGGCAAGTACCTCGAGCAGATCGGCACCTACAACCCGATGCTGCCGAAGGATTCGGGCGAGCGCGTGAAGCTCGACGAAGACCGTGCCCGTCACTGGCTTTCGGTCGGCGCGACCCCCTCGGACCGCGTCCACCGCTTCCTCGATGCCGCCGGCATCCTCGAGCGTGCGCCGCGCAACAACCCGAAGAAGGGTGAACCGGGCGAAGCAGCCAAGGAACGCGCTGAAGAAAAGGCTGCCAAGGAAGCCGAAGCTGCTGAAGCTGCCAAGGCTGCTGAAGAAGAAGCCAAGGCTGCTGCCGAAGCTCCGGCTGAAGAAGCTGCAGCAGAAGAAGCACCGGCTGAAGAAGCTACCGAAGACGCTTCGGAAGACAAGGGCGAGTAATCTCTCCCATGCAGGACAAGCCCGTCACGCTGGCCGCCGTCACTGGTGCACATGGCGTGACGGGCGAAGTCCGCCTGAAGCTGTTTGGCGAGGGATTCGAAGCCCTGAAGCCGCACAAGAGCTTCAACGAGGGCAAACTGACCCTCTCCAAGGTCCGCAGCGACAACAAGGGCGGCGCCATCGCGCGTTTCGCCGAAGTCGCCGACCGTACCGCCGCCGAAAAGCTGCGCGGCACCGTCCTCACCGTATCGCGCGATGCCTTGCCCGCGCTGGAAGAGGGCGAATTCTACCATTCCGACCTGCTGGGCCTCACCGTCGTCACCGATAGCGGAGACGAAATCGGGACCGTTTGCGCGGTCGAGAACTTCGGCGCGACCGACATCGTCGAAATCGAAAAGCCCGATGGCAAGAAGTTCATGGTCCCGCTGACCGAACAGGCCGTTCCGGGCTGGGATGCCGAAAAACTGACCGTCAGCGCCGATTTCGTCGACTAACGACGGAGCGGCATCTTCTCCGCCAGCCGGTTACGAATGGCGGTGGATGCAACGCCCGCCTGGCCCATCGCGTGGCTAATCTGGTCGAGGCCGACCACGACATCGCCCGCTGCGAACAACCCGTTTACGCTCGTTTCGAGATGGTCGCTCACCTCTATGCAGCCATCGTCGGTGACCTTGGCCCCGCATTTCTTCGCCAGTCCCGAACGGATGACCGAGCCCAGAGCCGGATACATCGAATCGAAGTTCATCCTGCCTTCGGCGGTATCGAAAGCGAAGCTGCCGTTCTCGATAGCAAACCCACCACAAGGCCCCGCGACGCGCTTGATACCCGCATCGTCCAGAGCCTTGCTGCAGGTGTCGGATAAATCGTGGTCGCCGTGCGGAGAGACGAGAGTGATGTCCTCTGTATAGGTGCGGATGAACTGCGCCTCGGCGGTTCCGTGCTCGCCCGTGCCGATGACGGCGACCTTCTTGTCGGTCACCTCGTAGCCGTCGCAGACCGGGCAATAGCGGATGAGACCGCGTGACAGCGCCTCGTCGTGTAGCTGGTCCTCAATGCCCTCGGGACGATTGTTCACCACACCCGTGGCCAGCAGCACGGTGCGCGCGCGATATGTTTCGTCGTCGCAAGTGACGGTAAAGCATTCGTCCGGCTTCGCGAGGTTGGTGACGCGCTTCGGCTCTCGCATTGCGCCGTACTTGGCCGCCTGTTCGCGCATTCGGTCGAGCAGTTCGTTGCCATTGATGCCATCGGGAAAGCCGGCATGGTTGTGGCTGGTCGGGATCCAGCTTGCCCGGCTCGTCCCGCAATCGAACATACGGATGTCGAGGTAGTAGCGGGCAAGATAAATGGCCGCCGTAAGCCCCGCAGGCCCCGCGCCGATGATGATGCAATCGTCGATTGTTTCGCTCATGACGGGGTGAACGCGCGGGATAGCCAAGCGGTCCCCGCCGCGCTAACCGCTCGGGTTATGAGCACGCTCAAGGTAGCAATTGTCCAGGCCGCGCCCATTCCGCTCGCCATTGGCGACGGGATCGGTAAGGCCGTGCGCCTGGCGCGTGAGGCGGTGGAGGGCGGGGCGAAGCTGGTTGCTTTCGGCGAGACTTTCCTCGGCGGTTATCCGCTGTGGCTCGACGAGGCGCCCGGCGCGGCGCTGTGGGACCATCCCGGCACCAAGGCGCTGCACCGCATCATGCTCGAACAGGCGGTGGTGGCGAATGAAGAGCGGCTGCTACCCCTGCAGGAGCTGTGCGACGAGACCGGCGCGGTGATCAGTATCGGCGCGCATGAGCGCGTGCGGCAGAGCCTCTACAACAACCAGATGACCTTCCGGCCCGGACTGCCGGTGCTCGATCACCGCAAGCTGGTGCCAACGCATGGCGAACGCCTCATCTGGATGCGCGGCGACGGCTCGACGCTCGGCGTGCACCAGGCGGAGTGGGGCAAGGTCGGCAGTCTGATCTGCTGGGAGCACTGGATGCCCTTGGCCCGCGCGGCGATGCACAACCTCGGTGAGAGCGTCCATGTAGCGGCATGGCCCACCGTGCGCGAGGAATACGCACTCGCCTCTCGTCACTATGCGATGGAGGGCCGGTGTTTCGTGCTGGCGGCGGGGCTGGTGCAGGCGAAGGACGACCTGTTCGAAGGACTGGAACGGGTTGGCGGCGATGCAGCGGCGAAGGAGTTGTTCGAGGCGATCGAGGGCGAAGCGCTCAACCGTGGCGGCTCGATGATCATCGCGCCCGATGCGCGGATCGTGGCGCAGGCTGGTGAGGGTGAAGAGACGATGTTCGCTGAGCTTGATCTAGGTGAAATCGGGCAGGGTCTGGCGAGCCTCGACACCGATGGCCACTACTCGCGACCTGATGTTTTCGAGCTTAGAGTCGACAGACAGTCGAAGGGTGGCGTTCTTTGGAATTGATCGATTTATTGTTCCGGATGCCTAAGCTGGACATCCTCCTTTTGGCTGTGATTGCCGGGCTGGTAAGTGAAATGTTGGTCCGACAAACCGTCCGACGAAAACGCTTGAGGATTGCGACTCTGCTCTTGACGATCCTAGGGCTGGCCTTGTGGCAATTTCATCCTCTTTGGACCGCCGGGATGGACAACGCTGAGGCAGGCTATTTCCTGATCTACTCTTCAGTCAGGTTTGGTTTCGGTTTGTTTGCTTTGGCTGTTTCTTGGCTGGCTTGGTATTTTCTCATTCCTCATCGGAAGGCAGCATGACCTTCGCCGCCACAATCCTCACCCTCTATCCCGAGATGTTTCCCGGGCCGCTGGGCGTGTCGCTTGCGGGTAAGGCGCTAAGCCGCGGGGACTGGTCGTGCGAGACCGTCCAGATCCGTGATTTTGCTAAGGACAAGCACCGCACGGTCGATGACACGCCGGCAGGCGGCGGAGCGGGCATGGTGCTCAAGGCAGACATCCTTGGCCCGGCTATCGAAAGCGTAGGCGAGGGCAGGCCGATCCTCGCCATGACGCCACGAGGGAAACCCATCACGCAGGCGCGTATTCGCGAGATTGCAGGCGGCCCCGGCGTCGCCATACTGTGCGGGCGTTTCGAGGGCTTCGACGAGCGGATTTTCGACCATTACCCGCAGATCGAACAGGTCAGCCTTGCCGATATCGTCCTGTCGGGGGGAGAGACCGCGGCCATCGCCATACTCGACGCTTGCATTCGCCTGCTTCCCGGAGTAATGGGCGCGCCCGATAGCGGAGTCGAGGAGTCCTACGAGAACGGGCTCATCGAATATCCGCAATACACCCGACCTCAGGAATGGGAAGGGCGCACGATCCCTGAAGTGCTGCGATCGGGGGATCATGCGAAGATCGCTGCTTGGCGCAAGGCAAGGAGCGAGGAAGACACACGGTTACGCAGGCCGGACCTTTGGGATCGCTACAGTGGCGATCGGGACCAGTCTGCCTCTGATGCGCGGCAAAAGAAGTAGGAAATCCAGGCAAATGAACCTGATCCAGCAGCTCGAAGCCGAAGCTATTGAAAACCTCGGCAAGGACATTCCCGAATTCCGCGCAGGCGACACCGTCCGCGTCGGCGTGAAGGTTGTCGAAGGCACCCGCGAGCGTGTCCAGAATTTCGAAGGCGTTGTCATTGCCCGTTCGAACCGCGGCATGGGCAGCAACTTCACCGTCCGCAAGCTTTCGTTCGGTGAAGGCGTGGAGCGTGTGTTCCCGCTGTATTCGCCGATCGTCGACAGCATCACCGTGGTCCGCCGCGGTATCGTGCGTCGCGCGAAGCTTTACTACCTGCGCGGCCGCACCGGCAAGCGCGCGCGTATCGCGGAACGCCGCGACAACGCGCCGAAGTCCTGATTTTAGGGCGTAAAGCTTCTCAGCAGAGACAAGGGAAGGGCGGTCCGGTCGGGCCGCCCTTTTCGTTTGCGCGGAATAAAAAGGAGGGCGGCCACCACTCGGGCTGCCGCCCCCTAGGAGCGCGAAAGAAATAAGGGCGGCCTCCCTGAAGAAGCCGCCCTTGTCACGTGGGGATCATGATGAGCCGAAATTGGCCCGGTCTTGATGACACCGGGAGCCTGTGAGCCGGAGTGGCTGCCCGGTGACAAGCCATGTTCTGACAGCACCACCTTAAGAGAATTTAAGGAGACGCGCTTAACTCGAATTTAAGCATAAAAACCCGAGTCATGGCGGTGGCGCTTGCTTTCGTCTCCGGCCCTTGCGAGGACGCTTGGTGATTGATTCCGGGAGAGAACATGAAGTCGCTCAACCTCGCCGTCGCCCTCGCATTGGGCACGTGCCTCACCACCGCTTCCTTGCCTGCAATTGCGCAGTCTGTCCCCCTTCAGGTGGCATCGGAACATCTGTCGCTGGAGGTCCCCCCTGCCGAAATGCGATTTCTACAACAAGCGGACGGGACCCGGCTTCTTCTCGCCAAAGTCTATGTGAGGAACAGTTCCGAACACATCCTGCGTATTCCCGACCTTCGCGTCGAATTGCTCGACAGCAATGAAGGGAAAGTGCTGGCAAAGGTCATTCCGGTGGCTGAAAGAACAGCAACGATGAATGGCGTTGTTTTCCTGAATATCTCCGTACCCAATGTTCCAATGTCGGCGACTTATGCCGACTTCGGCTTCGCGAACAATGCCACCAAAGAAAATAGCCAAGCCAAGCAGGAGACCGCCGCCATGGACCTCACTTTCGAGCGGGTCTTCGCCTCTCCCAGCCTCGACGGGCCGAGCCCGCGGCAGGCCAAGCTTTCGCCCGATGGCCGTTATCTCACCGTGCTGCGCAACCGCGAGGACGACCTTGCGCGCTACGACCTCTGGGCCTTCGACCGCGAGACGGGCGAGTGGTCGATGCTGGTCGACAGCGAGAAAGTCGGCTCGGGTCGCGAATTGTCCGAGGACGAGAAAATGCAGCGCGAGCGCGCGCGGGTCGGCAATCTCTCAGGGATAATCAGCTATGAGTGGACTTCGAACGGCAAGGCCATCCTCGTACCGCTCGACGGCGACCTCTACCTCGCCAGTCTCGACGGGCAGGTGGTGCAGGTCACCGATACCGAGGAAAGCGAACTCAACCCCGCGCTGAGCCCGCAAGGCAAGTACATCAGCTTCGTGCGCGACCGCCAGCTGTGGGTCGGCGAAGTCATGGGCGAAGCCGCGCCGATTACGCCGAAGGAAGGCGCCGACATCCGCTGGGGCGAGGCTGAATTCGTTGCGCAGGAGGAAATGGCACGCATCGACGGCTATTGGTGGAGCCCGGACGAGAACCGCATTGCGGTCGAGCGGTTCGACGAAAGCGGTGTCGGCATCGTCACCCGCGCGGCCATTGGCGCGACGGGGACCAAGGTGTTCGACCAGCGCTATCCGGTGGCGGGCAGCGATAATGCCGTGGTCGAACTCTATGTGATGGACCCCGACGGCCAGAACCGCGTGAAGGTGGATCTCGGTGACAATCCCGACATCTACCTCGCCCGCGTCGACTGGTCGGGCAACGACCTCTACGTCACCCGCCAGAACCGCGAGCAGACGGTGATGGACATCCTGCGCGTCAATCCCGCGACCGGCGAGAGCCAGGTGCTTTTCACCGAGACCGCGGCGGTCGAGGATTACTGGATCAATCTCGGCAGCGACTACAAGTGGCTGAACGACGGCAACCTCGTCTGGTGGTCCGAACGCGATGGCTACGGCCATCTCTACCTGCTCGACGAGGCAGACAAGACTGGCTGGACCCAGCTTACCAGCGGCGAATGGGTCGTCACCAAGCTGGTCGGCGTTGACCAGCAGGCAGGCCGCGTGTTCTTCCAGGGCACCAAGGACAGCGTGCTCGAGCAGCACGTCTATTCGGTCGACCTCGCCAATCCCGGCGCCATCACGCGCCTGACCGAGCTTGGATACACCCACTCGGCCAGTATGGACGGCAAGGGACAGACCCTGCTCATCAGCCGCTCCAATGACGACCGGCCACCGCAAAGCTATATCGCCGATGCCACCGGCAAGCGCCTCGCGTGGATCGAGGAAAACGCGCTCGATGCTGACCATCCTTACGCGCCGTTCCTAGCCAGCCATCGCCCGACGCAATATGGCACCATCCCCGCAGAGGACGGCACGCCGCTCTATTGGGAAATGGTCACGCCCAAGATGGAGCCGGGCAAACGCTATCCCGTCTACTATTACCACTACAGCGGGCCTGGTCCGCAGATCGTCAACAAGGGCTGGAACGGCGCCCTGCGTCAGGCAATCGTCGACAAGGGCTACATCTGGTTCGCGCTCGACAACCGCGGCAGCGCCAATCGCGGCGTCGCCTTCGAGCAACCGATCTACCGCGCGATGGGCGGCGTCGAGGTGCGCGACCAGAAGGCGGGTGCCGAGTACCTCAAAACGCTCGATTTCGTCGATGCGGACAAGATCGCCATCGATGGATGGTCCTATGGCGGCTACATGACGCTGAAGCAGCTGCAGGCCGACCCCGGCCTCTACGCCGCCGGTATTTCGGGCGCGCCAGTGACGCGGTGGGAGCTTTACGACACCCATTACACCGAACGCTACATGGGCACGCCGCGGGACGATGCAGAAGCCTATGAGGCCGCGTCCGCCATCCCGAACGCCACGAAGATCACCGATCCGCTGCTGCTCATCCACGGCATGGCGGACGACAATGTGGTCTTCGAAAACGCGACCGAAATCATCTCGGCCATGCAGGAAGCCAACGTGCCGTTCCAGATGATGCTTTACCCCGGCTACACGCACCGCGTTTCGGGCGAGCAGATTTCGCCCCACCGCTACAACACCGTGTTCCGCTTCCTCGAACACCACGGTGTGACCCCTCCCGAGTGAGGCTTTACGCGCCTCAAGGCGGACTGGCATTGCTTAAGCGCGCAGCGTCGCTATCTCAGCGGCGCAAAGCATATTGGAGACGTTGAATTGGGTTATCGTGTAGCCGTGGTCGGTGCGACCGGGAATGTCGGGCGCGAAATGATGCAGGTCCTCGCCGAGCGCGAGTTTCCCTGTGACGAGGTGGCAGCGGTGGCTTCCAGCCGCTCTCATGGCACCGAGGTCGAATTCGGCGACACGGGCAAGATGCTCAAGTGCAAGAATATCGAGCACTTCGACTGGTCTGGCTGGGACATCGCGCTGTTCGCGGCGGGTAGCGGCCCGGCGAAGGAATATGCGCCCAAGGCGGCTGCGGCCGGCTGCGTGGTCATCGACAACAGCTCGCTCTACCGCATGGACCCCGACGTGCCGCTCATCGTCCCCGAGGTGAACCCTGACGCGATCCACGAATACAAGAAGCGCAACATCATCGCGAACCCGAACTGCTCGACCGCGCAGCTGGTCGTGGCGCTGAAGCCGCTCCACGATGCAGCCACAATCAAGCGCGTGGTCGTCTCGACCTACCAGTCGGTTTCCGGCGCGGGCAAGGCGGGCATGGACGAGCTTTTCCAGCAGAGCCGCGCCATCTTCGTCGGCGACCCGGTCGAGCCGGTGAAGTTCACCAAGCAGATCGCCTTCAACGTCATCCCGCACATCGATGTCTTCATGGACGATGGTTCGACCAAGGAAGAATGGAAGATGGTGGTCGAGACCAAGAAGATCCTCGACCCGAAAATCAAGCTCAACGCCACCTGCGTGCGCGTGCCGGTCTTCGTGGGCCATTCGGAAAGCGTAAACATCGAATTCGAGAACGAGCTTTCGGCCGAGCAGGCCCAGGACATCCTGCGCGAAGCTCCCGGCATCATGCTGATCGACAAGCGCGAGGACGAGGGTTACGTCACACCGGTCGAAAGCGCCGGCGACAGCGCCACCTACATCAGTCGCGTGCGCGACGACCCGACGGTCGACAATGGTATTGCCCTCTGGTGCGTCTCCGATAACCTGCGCAAGGGTGCTGCCCTCAACGCGGTGCAGATTGCGGAACTCCTCGGGCGCGAGTGCCTTAAGAAGGGATGATGAAGAAGACCCTGCTACTCGTCCTCCCGTTCACGCTCGCTGCCTGCGGGAGCGGAAACGAAACTTCGCAACAAACTGCTCCGGAGACTGAGGCCACGTCACCCGTGGTCCAGCGGCTCGACGACACCGTTCTGGTGGTCGACGCCAATGGTGCAGGCGCGGTCGGGCAACCGGTCATGCGCTTCGGGACAGCGCGCGAGGAGGTCGATAGCGCCATTTCGCAGGCTTACGGAAGCGAACCGGAGCTGGGCGAAAATGGCGAGTGCGGCGCGGGCCCGATGCAGTTCAGCACCTACGGGGTGCTGCGCTTGTCCTATCAGGGCGATAAACTAGTGGGTTGGACCTTGGGACAAGGAGACGCGGTCGCGACGAGCGATGGTGTCCAGCCAGGTATGACGCCGATGACCCTGCTAAGGGAGAAGCGAGACGTGCGCGATATAACCTCTTCTCTCGAAGGGGAATTTGAATACACCACTGCTGACTACGGCACTATCGGCGGGTTTGCCGAAAATGGTCAGATCGTCTCGCTCCACGCGGGAATGAACTGCTTCTTCCGCTAGGCCCGCGCCCCTGTATAAGGGCGGGCATGACCCTGACCGCAGAGCTCTATTTCAGCTTCCGCTCGCCCTACAGTTACCTCTCCATCGGTCGCTACCGCGCCATGACAGAGGAATACGACCTCGCCATCGGCCTGCGCCCGGTCTATCCGCTGGCCATCCGCCAGCCCGATTTTTTCGAGCGCAATCACCCTAACTGGCTCGGCTACACCATGCGCGACATGCTGCGCGTGGCCGAATTCCATGGCATCCCCTTTGGCGCGCCGCGACCGGACCCCATCATCCAGGACTTCGCGACCCGCAAGATTGCAAAGGACCAGCCCTATATCCGCCGCGTCACCCGCATGGGACAGGCTGCAGCGCGCCGCGGTGCGGGGCTTGTGTTCGCCGCAGAGGCGGGGCGCATGATCTGGGGCGGGCAGGAAGGCTGGCACGAAGGCGGCCACCTCGAACGCGCTATCGCAGCAGCAGGTCTGGGCATCGAGGAAATCATCGCCGAGGTCCAGGGCGAGGGCGAGGCGCTCGACGCGGAAATCGCCGCAAACCAGGATGCGCTCGAAAAGGCCGGCCACTGGGGCGTGCCGACACTGGTCTTCGACGGCGAACCGTTTTTTGGTCAGGATCGGATCGAAATGGCCAAGTGGCGCATGGAGCAAAAGGGGCTGGCGAAAAGATGAGAATGGATACCTTCGAGAGTTTCGACGGTACGCGCCTTGCGCTCCACCGCGCGGGCGAGGGCAGGCCGCTCGTGCTGCTCCATGGTCTGTTCTCAAGCGCCGAGATGAACTGGATAAAGTGGGGGCATGCGCAGCTTCTCTCCGAGCAGGGCTACGAGGTCCTGATGCTCGACTTCCGCGTCCATGGCGAAAGCGAGGCGCCCGAAGTGCCAGAGGCCTATCCGCAGAACGTGCTGGTGCGCGATGTCGCGGCGTTGGTGGAACATCTGGCGCTGGAGGATTACGATCTCGGCGGCTTCTCGCTCGGCGCGCGGACTTCGCTGCACGCGGTGGCGCATGGCGTACTGGAGCCTGCGCGGCTCATCGTCGGCGGCATGGGAACGGCCGGGCTTGGCGAATGGGCCAGGCGCAGCGCTTTCTTCAAGCGCGTCATCGACGAATTCGAGAACATCCCGCGCGGCGACCCGGCCTATTTCTCGATGCAATTCCTGAAGTCGCAAGGCGTGAACCGGACCGCGGCGCGCCTGCTGCTCGACACCATGCCCGACCTCGACCTTGCCATGCTGTCCAATGTCACCATGCCCACGTTGGTCGTCTGCGGCGACGAGGACCGCGACAATGGCTCGGCAGAGGAACTGGCGGGCCTTATCCCCGATGCGACATTCGTCGAAGTGCCCGGCACGCACATGGGCAGCGTCACCAAGCCCGACCTCGGGCAGGCAATGGCGGACTGGCTCGGCAATCCCGCTTGATTAAGCTTGGGCGCAGGTGCAATCGGGCACGCAACGAAAAACCAATTGAAAACACTTGGAGAGGCTAACCATGAAACTCGCCCCCGTCGCATTGTCCGCACTCGCCATTTCGCTGGCTGCCTGCAGCACTGCAAACGCCGAACCGATGGCGGTCGAAACCGCTGCTGTTGCCGACCCCTATCCGATGACGCCGCAGGGCGCGGCCGACTGGGTCGCCATGGTCGAGAAGGACCTGTTCGACTTCTCGGTCGAATACGGCCGCGTGCTGTGGCTGAACTCGACCTATATCGTCCACGACAGCGACATGCTGGCGGCGAAATACGGCGCGGAATCGACCGAGAAATCGGTCGCTTACGCCAACAAGGCCGCCGAATATGCACGCGTTTCCGGCCTCGACCCCGAGGTTGCGCGCAAGCTCGATATCCTGCGCAATGGCATCGTCATGCCGGCCCCGGTCCGTGATGGCGCAGCTGCCGAGCTGGCCACGCTTTCGACCCAGCTCGGCTCGATGTACGGCAAGGGCAAGGGCACGCTCGACGGCAAGGAAATCAACGGCTCGGACATCGAAGCAGCGATGGGCAATCTCGACCTCACGCCTGCCCAGAAGCAGGAGATGTGGGAGAGCTGGCACAACAACGTCGGTGCCCCGATGCGTCAGGATTACCTCCGCATGATTGGCATCGCGAACGAGGGCGCGCAGGAGCTCGGCTTCGATGACCTCGGCGCGATGTGGCGTTCGAATTACGACATGGACCCCGATGCCTTCGCCGCCGAGACCGAGCGCATGTGGCAGGAAGTGAAGCCGCTCTACATGGCGCTGCACACCTATGTCCGCAGCAAGCTCAACGAAAAATATGGCGATGAAATCCAGCCCGCCAGCGGCCCGATCCGCGCCGATTTGCTCGGCAATATGTGGGGCCAGTCGTGGGGCAATATCTATCCGATGGTCGCGCCTGAGGGCGCAGGCGATGTCGGCTACGACCTCACCAGCCTGATCGAGGAAAAGGGCTATGACGAGGTCCAGATGGTCCGCGTGGGCGAGGATTTCTTCTCCTCGATGGGCTTTGCGCCGCTGCCCGAAACCTTCTGGGAACGCAGCCAGTTCACCAAGCCGCAGGACCGCGAAGTCGTCTGCCACGCCAGCGCGTGGGACGTGGACAATGTCGACGATTTGCGCATCAAGATGTGCATTAAGCGCAATGCGGAAGACTTCATCGTCATCCACCACGAGCTGGGCCACAACTACTACCAGCGCGCCTACAACAAGCAGGATTACTTGCACCTCAACGGCGCAAACGACGGTTTCCACGAAGCCATCGGCGACATGATTGCGCTGTCGATTACGCCCGAATACCTCGTGCAGATCGACATGCTCGACCCCGCCGATGTGCCCAGCGCGGACAAGGATATCGGCCTCCTCCTGCGTCAGGCGATGGACAAGATTGCCTTCCTGCCCTTCGGCCTGATGGTCGACCGCTATCGCTGGGGCCTTTTCGATGGTTCCATTCCCTCGGACAGCCTCAACGCGGGCTGGAACGACCTGCGTCTCGAATATCAGGGCATCACGCCGCCGGTCGCGCGTGACGAAAGCCAGTTCGACGCCGGCGCGAAGTATCACATCCCGGGCAACGTGCCTTACACGCGCTACTTCCTCGCCCACATCCTGCAGTTCCAGTTCTACAAGGCTGCCTGCGACCAGGCGGGCTGGGAAGGGCCGCTTCACCGCTGCTCGTTCTACGGCAACGAGGAAGTCGGCAAGAACCTCAATGCGATGCTCGAAATGGGTGCCAGCAAGCCGTGGCCCGATGCGCTCGAAGCCTTCACCGGCCAGCGCCAGATGAGCGGTGAAGCGCTGGTCGAATATTTCGCGCCCTTGCAGGCATGGCTCGACGAGCAGAACGAAGGGAAGCCGCAGGGGTGGTAATAAGCCGCCTCGCGCTCGTCCCGGCATTGCTGGCCGCCGCCTGCGCGCCTGTAACCGAACAGGCACCGGCGGCGGCAAGCGACCCGGCGGTGTCAGGCGCGCTGTTCGTGGCAGGCAAGTTTGCGGGCACGCTGGCCAAGGTCGACCTTGCCAGCGGCGAGGAAGTGGCGCGAGTGGCGAGCTGCGCCAATCCGCACGAGCTGGCGACTTCGCCCGATGACAAACATGTCGCGCTGGCCTGTTATGGCGGGACCAGCGTCGACGTGTTCCGCACGAGCGACCTCGCCAAGGTGAAGAGCATCGATCTCGGCGAAAACGCGCGGCCGCACGGAATTGTCTGGCACGAGAATGGTCACCTCTACGCCACCGCAGAAGGCCGCAAATCCATTTTCGTCATTCGCAATCCGCTCGGCGAAACGGAAACTTTCGAATATGCGACCGGGCAGGAGGGCACGCATATGCTCGCCATTGCGCCCGATGCGATGCATGCTTGGACGACCAATCTCGGCTCGCGCACGGTATCGCGCGTGGACCTCGTCACGCGCCGTTCGCCGCTGTCGGTGACCGTGGGCGAGGAGCCGGAAGGCATTGCGCTGTCCCCGGACGGCGAGATGCTGTGGGTTTCCGCACGCGGGTCGGACATGGCCTATGCGCTCGATCCGAAGACGATGAAAAGGCTGAAGGATGTGCCGGTAGGCGACTTCCCGCTTCGCATCGTTGTGCGGCCACAGGGCGACTTTGCGGTGACATCCGACCTTGCTGACGGAGCACTCTCGGTTATCGACACTGCAGCGGGCGCAAAAGTGCGCAGCCTCGCCGTCTCCAGTCGCGAAGAAGCCGAGGAAAAGGTGCAAGTCACCATCCTCTTCTCGGCCGATGGTAGCCGCATCTATGTTGCAGAGACGATGGCCAACACTATCGCCGAGGTGGATTTCGCCAGCGGTGAAGTGCTACGCCGCCTTCCCGGAGACGGGGGCGGGGACGGGATTGCGATAACCGAATGACACAGCCAAAACCCTTGCCGACCGTGGGCTGGCGCGAACTGGTGCACCTGCCCGAACTTGGCCTGCATGCCATGCCGGCGAAAATCGATACCGGCGCGCGTACCTCGTCGCTGCACGGAGTGGTGCTCGACGAGTTCGAGCGTGACGGCCAGAAAATGGTCCGCTTCGCCGTCGATTTCGAGCAGCAGCATGTGCGCCAGGTGTGCGAGGCGGTGCATGTCGATGTGCGCGGCATCACCAGCTCGAATGGCGAGACGCAGTACCGCTATGTGATCAAAACGCCGCTGAAGATCGGCGACATCGAATTCCGCGCCGAAATCAGCCTCGCCAACCGCGCGGACATGAAATTCCCCATGCTTATCGGCCGCTCCTCGCTGCGCCGCCGCTTTGTCGTGGATTCGGGTTATTCCTGGCTGCAAACGCCGGAAATGAAGGTCCAGAAAGGCCACAAACCATGAAAATCGCAATGCTCGCCCGCAATCCGAACCTCTATTCGCACAAGCGACTGGTGGAGGCGGCAGAACAACGCGGGCACGAGCTCGACATTCTCAACACCACCAGGTGCACGGTGCATATCGCGAGCCACCGTCCCGAGGTCTATTACAACGGTGAGCCCTGTATTGGTTATGACGCGGTCATTCCGCGTATCGGCGCATCGATTACCAATTACGGTCTTTCCATCCTGCGCCAGTTCGAAATGCGCGGCTGCTGGCCGCTTAACGAGAGCGTCGCGATCGGCCGCAGCCGCGACAAGCTGCGCAGCATGCAGATCCTCGCCAAGCATGGACTCGGCCTGCCGCTGACAGCCTATGCGAACGACCCCAAGCAGGCCGAGGAAATCATCAAGGCGGTAAAGGGGCCGCCGGTGGTCATCAAATTGCTTGAGGGGACACAGGGCATCGGCGTGGTGCTTGCAGAGACCATGTCCTCGGCCAAGTCGGTCATTGAGGCCTTCCGCGGGGCCAATGTGAACATCCTCGTGCAGGAGTTCATCAAGGAGGCGGGTGGCACCGACATCCGCGCGCTCGTGGTGGGCGGCAAGGTCGTCGCGGCCATGAAGCGCACCGGCGCACCCGATGATTTTCGCAGCAACCTGCATCGCGGCGGCAGCGCGCAGCTGATCAAGATAACGCCGGAAGAACGCTCCACTGCCGTCCGCGCGGCCAAGCACATGGGCCTCAACGTCTGCGGCGTCGACATGCTGCGGTCCAATCACGGCCCGGTCATCATGGAGGTAAACTCCTCGCCCGGCCTCGAAGGCATCGAGAACGCCACCGGCAAGGATATTGCCGGGATGATCATCGATTACGTGGCAGCCAACGCTAAGGTCGGGAAGACCAAGACGAAGGGGAAGGGATAACCGTCCATTCGTCGAATTGAGGCAGCCTGAGGCGGTCGGTGGAACGACCGCTTCTATCCATGACCTGTTCAATCTTCAATTGAGTCTACGATTCTCGGCTCTAGAGAGAGCGGTTTCGCGTGCGCTTTCTTCATCTGGATACAAGCCACTGCTACCTATGGATGCCCAGCCGGACGCCAATAGCTCACCTTCGTGATAGCTCTCAAAGAAATATTCTTCCTGAATCATCCATAGCCCGTCCTTTCGCTGTGTGATCACAAAACGGCGCTTCGCGTGCAGGCAAGAGCTGTCATCGAACTCAATTGGAGAACTTACGCCACGCATTGGCTTACCTAAACGGCGGTTCGTTGAAAGCGCGCAGCTTGCGGCTGTGCAGTTTCGGTCCTTCCTTGCGGAGGAGGTCGCAGGCAGTCACGCCGATCTGCAGGTGGGCCGCGATGGCTTCTTCGTAGAATTTGTTGGCCTGACCCGGCAGCTTGATCTCGCCGTGGAGCGGCTTGTCCGAAACGCATAGTAACGTTCCGTAGGGGACGCGGAAGCGGTAGCCTTGGGCGGCGATGGTGGCGCTTTCCATGTCGATTCCGACGGCACGGCTCAACGACAGGCGCTTGGCCGACTGCGTGTAGCGAAGCTCCCAGTTGCGGTCGTCGGTGGTCACAACCGTGCCGGTGCGCATGCGCTTTTTTAGATCGCTGCCGTGCTCGCCCGAGACGTGCTCCGCGGCGCCTGCAAGGGCCTGCTGGACCTCGGCAATGGCTGGGAGGGGGATTTCGGGCGGCAGGACCGGGTCGAGTACGTGGTCGTCGCGAAGGTATGCGTGGGCCAGCACGTAGTCGCCTATCTTCTGACTCGGACGCAGGCCACCGCAGTGGCCGATCATCAGCCAAGCTTCGGGGCGCAGCACCGCGAGGTGGTCGCAGATGGTCTTCGCGTTGGAGGGGCCGACGCCGATGTTGACCAGTGTAATGCCTCCGCGCCCTTCGCCCACGAGGTGGTAGGCGGGCATCTGGTGGCGGCGCCATGCCGTGTCGGAAAGCTGCGCGCGGGCATTGTCGGTCTGCTCGGTCAGCATCAGCCCGCCGGCACCCGCCAGCGCGGTGTAGCCGTTCTTGCCCAGCTGCGAGCCTGCCCAGTCAACGAATTCATCGACATAGCGATGATAGTTGGTGAACAGGATGAAGCGCTGGAAGTGCTGGACATCGGTGCCCGTGTAATGGGCGAGGCGCGCGAGGCTGAAGTCGGTGCGCAGTCCGTCGAACAGCGACAACGGAATGGGGTCATTCGGATTGTCGAGTTCGATACCGTCGGCCAGTTCGTCGCCGATGTCGGCGAGGTCGGTCGAGGGGAAATGGCGCGCGATTTCGTTGGGGTCGATACCTGCCAGCTCTGCGCCTGCCTGCCCGTCGAGGACATAGGGGAAGGGTATTTCCTGGCGCGAGGAGCCGACTTCGACTTCGACCTCGTAATTGCTTTCGATCAGCTCGATCTGCTCGCGCAAATACTCGCGGAACAGGCTCGGCTTGGTCACGGTCGTCGCGTAGAGGCCGGGCGTATTGAGGCGGCCGAAGGCGCGGCTCGCGCCTTCCGGCAGTTCGCCGCCGCGGAAGAGGATGCGCAGCTCCGGATAGGCATAGCTGCCGTCCTTGCGGCGTTCGGCAGGAGGGGTCTCACGCTCCCGGCCGAAGGCGATGACGTCGTCGCGAAGGCGCGTTGTCGCAGCATCGTAAACTGTCTGTAACTTGTCGAGAATCTGTTCGATCGAATCCATGTGGGCCTTTTTCTCCTGGCTCTTTTCGTTTTCGTGACCCCCTCTGCCACAGGAATCAGCTTGTTACAAAAAGGGCGCGGAAGCCGAAGCTGCCGCGCCCTTGATGTCTGCCTGAAGCGAGAGATCAGCCTTCGGCGTTCTCTTCGCTGTCCGAAGCTTCGGCATCGGCGCTGTCTTCGAGCATGTCGGCGGGGATTTCACCCGGCTCGAGCGTCGGATCGGTGGTGTTGGCTGCTGCCATTTCCTCGATTTCGCGCTGCTCTTCTTCGAACATCTGGGCCAGAACGTCGACGCCCTGCGTCTGCAGTTCTGCTTCGTCGTCCGAACGGGCGACGTTTGCCTTGATGGTGACCGAGACCTCGGGGTGGAGGTCGATGCGCACGTCATGCATGCCGATCGTCTTGATCGGGTTGCCCATGATGACCTGCTTCTTGTCGATCTCGTGACCCTTGTCGGCCATGCCGTTGACGATGTCGCGGACGTTGACCGAACCATAGAGCTGGCCGGTGTTCGACGCAGCGCGGATCAGGATGATTTCGACGCCATCGACCTTTTCGCCAGCCTTTTCGGCTTCGCTACGACGTTCGGCGTTTTCTTTTTCGAGACGCTCGCGGTTGGCTTCGAAGACCTTCTTGTTGGCTTCGTTGGCGCGCAGGGCCTTCTTCTGCGGGAGCAGGAAGTTGCGTGCGTAGCCGTCCTTCACGGTGACGACGTCACCGATCGTGCCGAGCTTCTCGATGCGCTGGAGGAGAATGATATCCATGTTCGTTCTCCTTACTTCACGATGTACGGCAGCAGGCCGATGTGGCGAGCGCGCTTGATGGCCTTGGCCAGCTCACGCTGCTTCTTCGCGCTGACGGCGGTGATGCGGCTGGGGACGATCTTGCCACGCTCGGACATGAAGCCCTGCAGCAGACGCGTGTCCTTGTAGTCGATGACCGGGGCGTTCTTCGCGGAGAACGGGCAGGTCTTGCGGCGGCGGAAAAACGGGCGGGCCATCAGTCACGCTCCTCACGGTCACGGCGCTTCTTCGAGTCGCGCTCGTTCTTGCGCATCATTACGCTGGGACCTTCTTCGTGCTCTTCGACACGAATGGTCATGTAACGGATGACATCTTCGTTGATGCGCGTCTGGCGCTCGAGCTCGGAAACAACGGAGCCGGGACCCTCGATGTTGAGCATCACGAAGTGTGCCTTGCGGTTACGGTCGATCTTGTAGGCGAGGTTCTTGAGACCCCAGGTCTCGGTCTTGGTGACCTTGCCTTCGTTCGCTTCGACGATTTCGGTCGCCGTGGCTGCGAGCTGGTCAACCTGAGCCTGGCTCAGGTCCTGTCGCGCCAAGAAAACATGCTCGTAGAGAGCCATGCTCTTGTCCTTTCAACTGCTGGCCGATCGCTGGCTTGTCCGCGGGATTGCGGGGCCCCTCCGGCTTTCTTCATATCCCACGCCGAAGCGAGGGATGCGCGCACATAGCGGGAATCGGGAGGAATGCAAGCCATCTTGCCCCTTGAAGCGCCGGAACGGGCGGGGCAGGGGGTCGTTGGCCTTCAAAACAGGAGATAATGCGTGCCCGGCGGACTTGTAGCCCTTCTCGACGACGTGTCCATCATCGCGCGCACGGCCGCCGCATCCATCGACGATGTCGCCGCAGCAGCAGGTCGGGCAGGGTCGAAAACCGCAGGTGTCATCATCGATGATGCCGCGGTGACGCCGAGTTACGTCACGGGCCTCTCTCCTGCGCGCGAATTGCCAATTATATGGGCCATCACCAAGGGCAGCTTTAAGAACAAGCTGCTCTTCCTGCTTCCCGGCGCATTGCTGCTCAGCGAATTCCTGCCCGGCGCCATTATCCTGCTGCTGATGATGGGCGGCGCATACCTGTCCTACGAGGGCGCGGAAAAGGTGATGGAAAAGCTTGGCGGGGCGAAACACGGCAAGACTGTCGATGATGTGATCGAAGACCCGGTGGCATTCGAGAAACAGCGTGTATCAGGCGCCATTCGAACCGACCTCATCCTGTCGGCGGAAATCATGGCCATCGTGCTGAACGAACTGTCGAACGAGCCGATTGCAGACACTTTCCTTGGCAGGGGACTAGCGCTTGCGGTTGTCGCCATTGCCGTCACGGTTGTGGTGTACGGCTCGGTCGCGCTTATCGTGAAGATGGACGACGTCGGCTTGCACCTGACCAAGAAACCATCCGAGGCGGCGCAGGCCTTCGGCCGAATGCTGCTCAAGGGCATGCCGTGGTTGCTGAAGGCGCTGTCCTTCATCGGGACTATCGCCATGCTCTGGGTCGGCGGAGGCATCATCGTCCACGGGACGCACGAACTCGGTTTCGATTTGCTCTACGACATCGCCCACGGCGCGGAATATGCCGTGAAGGCTGCAGTAGATGGGATGTCGGGCTTGCTGGGCTGGGTCACCTATGCAGCCATCTCGGCCCTCATCGGGCTGGCTTTGGGCTTCATCCTCGCCATCCTCATCCACAAGGTGATCCTGCGCGGCAAGGAAGCGCACTGAGTGTGCCTCGCGTCCCCTTGAGGGACGAGGGCGGATTTTTCCTAGTTTTTCGAGGGCATCTGCCTAAGGATAGGCGCGCATCGCGGGGGCGGTGCGAACGGGGGTAGTGCTGGTTTTTTCGTGTTGAGAGCGCTCGGTCTCTTGCTGGTCTTCTGGCTCGGGCTTGCTGCGGCAAGTGCCGAGGCAAGGGAACTCGAACTCTCGCCGCTCCTGTGCGTGGGCGGGGCGGAAACCCTCGAGGAAGCCCTTGATCTCACGCAGGCCGAGCTCGATTGCTCACCCGATCGTTTCCTGAAGCGGCAGACCTTCCTGCGCAGCCATGCCGAGGTTCCCGAAGCGTATGCAGTGGAGCAGCAGGAATTGGTCTGGCAGACAGATCCGGCAAAGTTCGACCACATGCTGCTGCGTTTTGCCTACGCCAATGGCGAGCAGCGGGTTGTCGATGTCGATCCACAAATGGCGGCGCGCGATTGGTTCGTGCGTACCCGTTTCAGCGTTGCTGTGCCGGAAGCTGACGCGCGGCTGCTTGCCGTCGATATGGTGGTCGAGAAGCCGCGCACATATGCAATTGCCCGCGAAGCGCGACTTGTCGGAGAGGCAGAGGCCGCCGGGGAGCATTATTATCGCTCCTTGATCTACGCTCTCCTGTGCGGTTTGCTGATCGTACCGATCGTCTACGACCTGTTTTTCATGCGGCTGCTCAGGTTCCGCTTCGTGACGTGGCATGCCGTGATGACACTGGGAATGCTGGGTTTTGTCCTGTCGAATTCGGGGCTGATCTTCCTGTTCTTCCCCGACATCCCCTTGGGTGTACGCTGGCAACTGAACACCGTGACGCTTGCGGTCCTGGCGGGTGCGGCCATTTTCTTCGTCCTTTCGCTGCTGGAAAAAGGCAAGGTCCCCAAGAAACTGTCCAACGTGCTGATCGGATTTACGGCGCTGATGTTGGTCATCAAGGCGCTATCCTTTCTCGACCTCGAAGAGCTGCGCATCCTGTCGCACATCGCGTTCCTCTATGCGATGCTGCCCATGAGTATTACCCTCCTCGTGGTCATCGCAACCGCATTGCTGAACGAGAGCAGGGGAGCGATATACCTGCTGTTCGCCTTTGGCGGATTTGTCATTGCGGGCATTTTGGCGCTCCTAACGAACCTCAATCTCTATCACCCGCCTTTCCATGTGGACGAGCTTGTCTTTGCCGCGCTGGTTCTGCTGGTGCTGGGCAGCTCTGCTGCAGTCGGTGACCGTTTCATGGTCCTGAGGGTAGAGCGCGACCGTGCGCGGATCAGGGCCATCAAGCTGGGTCGTATTGCGCTGACCGATTCCCTCACCGGGCTTGCCAATCGCCGCGCCTTCGATGCGATCGAGGAAATCGGCGAGGAGCAGGCGCTGCTCGTCGCGGATATCGATCACTTCAAGGCCATCAACGACGAGAAAGGCCACACCACCGGCGATGCGGTCCTGTGTCACATGGCAAGCATCATGCGGGAAGAGTTCGCGGGCAATCCGGCTTCGACGATCTACCGCCTGGGTGGCGAGGAATTCGCAATCGTGTTCTCCTGTACGGATGAAGCCGTGCTGCGACAAATTGCCGAAGACCTGCGCCGGAATGTCGATGGTAATATTGGCGAAGAAGTCATGGGCATTCCGCATGCGACCATCAGCATCGGCTGTGCAATGGGTGGCGGGAGGACCCCGCACGAGGTCTTCGAAAAGGCCGACGAAGCACTCTACAAGGCCAAGCGGGCGGGTCGCAATCGCAGCGCGATCGCCGACTCCGGTGGGCGGATCGAGGTGATCTCTTAGGGTGCTCAGGAAATGCGCTGGAACAGGCGCTTTGCAAATTCCGAAAGGCTGTCGTCGCGCGCGCCCATCACCACGATACGGTCCCCGGGCGAAGCCAGGTTGACCAGCCGGTCCTCCACGGATTTGCGCGAAGGGATGTATTCGGCCCGTCCGCCCGCTTCTTCGACGAGCCTGACTATGCGTTCGCTACCCTCGCTGCGGTCGACAGTGCCGCCAAAATAGACAGGGTCGCACATCAGCAGGCGATCATCTTCGGCAAGCTCGTCGGCAAATGTCTGTGCCAGCTCCTCGCCCATCTGGCGCAAGGGGCCGTAGCCATGGGGCTGGAAGAAGGCGAGTACGCGGCCCGGGTGGGCGCGCAGCGTGCGCAGGGTCGCGGCACATTTTTCCGGATTGTGTCCGAAATCGTCGATGACCGTGATGGCGGCGTGGCTGGTCCCGACGATGTCGAAGCGTCGTGCAAGGCCCTCGAAGTCTGCGAGCGCTTTCACCGAAGCTTCCACCGGCACGCCGGCCGCCGCCGCAGCCGCAATTGCCGCAAGGGCATTCGAGAGGTTGTGCCGTCCGGGCATGTTGAGCGTCAGCGCGTGCTGCGAGTCGTTATGCCGGTCTACAACCATCGCGGCCTGCCTGAGGGGGCCTTCCGCCACGCTGCCGGGTACGATGCCGATTTGCGCTTTCTCTTGTTCGATGCCGAAAGTGATGACCTCCTTGGCGTGCGGCAGGAGGGCGAGGGCTTCCTCGTCATCGGCGTTGATGACCGAAATGCGGCTACGCGAGAGGTAATCCCCGAACAGCTGGCGCAATTCCTCCATGCTCTTGTGGTCGAGGCTGACATTGAGCAGCACGCCGACCGCAGGACGGTAAAGCGCAATCGAGCCGTCGCTCTCGTCGACTTCGCTGACGTAGAGGCTCTGTCCCCCTACCACCGCGCTGGCGAAGGGGCGCTCGGGCGAGACAAAGTTCTTCATCACCGCGCCGTTCATGATGGTCGGTTCGCGGCCGGTCGCCTCGAGAATCCAGCCGAGCATGCCGGTAACGGTCGATTTGCCGCTGGTGCCCGCCACCGCGAGGCCTGCGCCGCTGGTGTTGAAAAGGATGGAATTCAGCTCCGCGCGCGTCAGGCGCAGGCAGTCCAGCGCATTGGCGCGCCCGATTTCGGGTACGCTGTCCTCGATCGCGGCAGATGCCACGACAATCTGGTCGCCCGAGACGATGCCACTGCCGTCCTGCGGGTGGAGATCGAATCCCTGTGCCTCGAGCGCGGCAAACTTTTCCGGCGTGTGGCCCTGGTCGAAGCTGCGGTCCGACCCCGCGACCTTCGCGCCGCGACCTTTTAGGATCTGCGCAAGCGGCAGCATTCCCGACCCGCCGATACCGACGAAGAAGAAGGGACGCGAAAAAAGTTCATCAGGGCTGGGGAAGTCGGTCATTGCGGCCTCGCTATGCAGTTGTAAGCGCGATGACAAGCGGGCATGGTCTTAGACGTGCACCGACCCATCCGAAAAGTCGCCATCTGCGCCCCAGCCACGCCGCTGAAGCGCAAGTATGCGGAAGCCGTCTCGCAGCTCGCGGCGGACGAATTTCCCGACATCGAACTCACCTTCCACGAACAATGCTTCGTCGAAGAGGGGCACTTTGCCGGGCGCGACGAGGTAAGGCTGGCAGCCTTGCTCGAATGTGCCAACGACCCTGCCTTCGATGCGGTGTGGTTCGCCAAGGGTGGCTACGGCTCGAACCGCATCGCTGCTGATTTCATTGGCAGGGCGCAGAAGGCTGCCGGCGAGAAAACCTACGTCGGCTATTCCGATCTCGGGTTTGTTCTCGGTGCCCTCTATCGGGCGGGTATCGGCAAGCCTGTTCACGCTCCCATGCCGGTAGACATGAAGCGCGAAGGCGGGGATGCTGCGATCCGGCGCACGCTCGCCTGGATGTGCGGCGATGACGGGGGACTCGAACCTCGCCTTTCCGAAAAGCCTGTGGCGGCCTTCAACCTCTATACTCTCGCGATGATGGCAGGGACGCAGTTCATGCCCAACCTCGAGGGGCATGAACTGCTCATCGAGGAGGTCGGCGAGTATGAATATGCGATCGACCGCCTGCTCTTCCACCTGGCAGAGAACCTGCCTGCACTGGCGGGGATACGGCTTGGAGAAGTCACCGCAGTGCCGGAGAATGACCGTCCATTCGGCGCGAACCCGGAAGAAATTGTCCGGTACTGGTGCGAACGCTACGGCATCGAATACCTCGGGCGCGCTGCCATCGGGCACACCGCTGCCAACAGGATAGTCCCCTTCGGCCTTGAGGGATGAGGCACACGCGCCTAAGCGCGCCCTCAACAAGGAGAGTTTCATGACTGCATTCATCTTCCCCGGTCAGGGGAGCCAGAAGGTCGGCATGGGCGTAGAGCTCGCCGAAGCCAGCGCCCACGCACGCGAAGTGTTCGAAGAAGTCGACGAGGCGCTGAACCAGAAACTTTTTGGCCTGATGAAGGATGGTCCGGAGAGCGAACTCACGCTCACCAGCAATGCGCAGCCCGCCATCATGGCGAACTCGATTGCCACCCTGCGCGTGCTCGAAAAGGAATTCGGCGTCGCGCTGGCCGACAAGGCGGATTGCGTCGCCGGCCACTCGCTGGGCGAATATTCGGCGCTGTGCGCTGCCGGCGCCTTCGGCCTTGCCGAGACCGCCAAGCTGCTGCGCCTGCGCGGCATCGCGATGCAGGACGCCGTTCCCATCGGCGTCGGCGCCATGGCGGCGCTGCTCGGTGCGGACATCGACAAGGCAACCGCACTCGCCGAGGCGGCTGCCGAGGGTCAGGTCTGCGAAGTCGCGAACGACAATGACCCCACGCAGGTGGTGATCTCGGGCCATGCCGAAGCCATCGATCGAGCCATCGAAATGGCCAAGGACCACGGCATCAAGCGCGGTATCAAGCTGCCCGTCTCGGCCCCCTTCCACTGCTCGCTGATGGAGCCGGCAGCCCAGCGCATGAAGCTGGCTCTCGCCGATACCTCGCTGAGCGCTTTCACCGTGCCGCTCTATGCCAATGTGACCGCCGCGCGCGTAACCGACCCGGCAGAAGAGCAGGGCCTGCTCGTCGACCAGGTCACCGGCCGCGTGCGCTGGCGCGAAAGCGTGCTCGCCATGCGCGAGGCAGGCGTCGAAAAGTTCGTCGAACTTGGCGGCAAGGTGCTTGGGCCCATGGTGGGCCGCATCGATAAGGAGGCTGCGACCACCAGCCTCGTCACCATGGAAGACCTCGAGAATTTCGCGAAGGAGAACGGCTGATGTTCAACCTCGAAGGCAAGACCGCCCTCGTCACCGGTGCCAGCGGCGGCATCGGCAGTTCAATCGCCTATGCGCTCGCGCGACAGGGTGCCCGGCTCGCGCTGTCCGGCTCGAATGGCGACAAGCTGCGTGCTTTTCGCGAGCAGCTTAATGCCGACACCGGCGGCGACCATGTCGAAATTACCTGCAACCTGTCCGACACGACGCAGGTCGAGGAACTCATCCCGGCCACGGTCGACACGCTCGGCAGCATGAACATTCTCGTCAACAATGCCGGCATCACGCGCGACAATCTCGCGATGCGCATGAAGGACGAGGAATGGGACGAGGTCATCCGTATCAACCTCGAGGCCAGCTTCCGCCTGATGCGCGCCAGTGCGCGCCCGATGATGAAGGCCAAGGGCGGCCGTATCATCTCGATCACCAGCGTCGTCGGCCACACGGGCAACCCCGGCCAGATGAACTACGTCGCGGCGAAGGCAGGCCTCACCGGTATGTCCAAGAGCCTCGCGCAGGAACTCGCCAGCCGCAACATCACCGTCAACTGCGTCGCCCCCGGCTTCATCCGCACCGCGATGACCGATGCGCTGAACGACGACCAGAAGGCCGCCATCAATACCCGCATCCCGATGGGCCGCATGGGCGAGGGCGACGAAATCGGCGCCGCCGTAGCCTATCTCGCCAGCGATGAAGCCGCTTATGTCACGGGACAGACCATCCATGTGAACGGCGGCATGGCGATGCAGGGGTAATCCCACTTATCCCCAAGGGAAATCCGCCCATTAGCGCCGGAAGCTTGCGAGGCTTGGCAGCATAGCTAAGGTCATTATCCGTATTCCGGCGCTTGTGGGGCGATTCCGGCCCCTGACGCCCAAAAGGGATGAAAGTTAGGACCATGAAGGCCACAATCGAACGCGCGACGCTGCTGCGCTGTCTCTCCCACGTCCAGTCTGTGGTCGAACGCCGCAACACCATTCCCATCCTCTCCAACGTCCTCATCGAGGCCGAAGGTAACGGGCTGAAGGTGATGGCGACCGACCTCGACTTGCAGGTGGTCGAACATATCGAAGCTGCCAGCGTCGAGAGCGAAGGCTCGATCACCGTATCGGCCCACTTGCTGTTCGACATCGCGCGCAAGCTGCCAGAAGGTAGCCAGGTCAGTCTCGAGACCGCCGAAAACCGGATGGACGTAAAAGCCGGCCGCAGCCGCTTCAAGCTGCCGACCCTGCCGCGCGACGACTTCCCCGTGATTGTCGAAGGTGATTTGCCGACCAGCTTCTCGCTGCCCGCGAAGACTCTGGCCGAATTGATCGACCGCACGCGCTTCGCCATCTCGACCGAGGAAACGCGGTACTACCTCAACGGCATCTTCCTGCACGTATCGGACGAGGACCAGCCGGTCCTCAAGGCCGCCGCCACCGACGGCCACCGCCTCGCACGCTTCACGCTGGCCCGCCCGGAAGGCGCGGAAGGCATGCCTGACGTCATCGTACCGCGCAAAGCCGTGGCAGAACTGCGCAAGCTGCTCGACGAGAAAATGGACGGCGATGTCCAAATCGACCTTTCGGCAAGCAAGATTCGCTTCACGCTTGGTGGCGAGGGCGGAGTGGTGCTGACCAGCAAGCTCATCGACGGGACCTTCCCCGATTACTCGCGCGTTATCCCGACGGGGAACGACAAGCTGCTGAAAATCGACCCGAAGAGCTTCTTCGCCGGTGTCGACCGCGTGGCGACCATCGCCACCGAGAAGACCCGCGCGGTGAAGATGGGTCTCGACAAGGACCGCGTGACGCTCACCGTCACTTCGCCCGACAACGGCACGGCTTCGGAAGAACTGGCGGCGGAATATGGCTCGGACGGCTTCGAAATCGGCTTCAACGCCGGTTACCTGAAGGACATCCTCAGCCAGATCGACGCCGACGAGGTCGAAATCCACCTCGCCGACGCCGGCGCGCCGACGCTCATCCGCAAGAACGACGACAGCCCCGCGCTCTACGTCCTCATGCCGATGCGGGTCTAAGCCCCTCGCAATTGCCGTGACCTGCCGCTAGCGTCGCTCCCGTAACTGGGAGAGACGCGATGCAGCAGGTTCATGTCGACAAGTCCGAACTGACCAGGGCCGAGGTTGTCGACCTCGACGAGGGCGCGCTGGCCGAGGGTGCGGTGCGCCTTGCCGTCGAGAGCTTCTCGGTGACTGCGAATAATGTGACCTACGCAGTGGTCGGCGATGGGTTCGGCTACTGGAATTTCTTCCCGGCGCCCGAAGGCAAGGGCATCGTGCCCATGTGGGGGCATGCTCGGGTCATCGAAAGCAACCACCCCGAGTTTGCCGAGGGCGAGCGCGTTTATGGCTACCTCCCGATGGCAAGCCATCTCGATGTTGTGCCGGGCAAGGTCAGCGCGGGCGGCTTCGTCGACATGGCCGAGCACCGCCAGCCGATGAGCCCGATCTACAACCAGTATTCGCGCCTTGCCGCCGATCCCGAGCATGATCCCGCGCGCGAGGGCGAGCGGATGATCTTCGGTCCGCTGTTCAAGACCGGTTTCCTGATCGAGTATTTCATGCGCAGCGAAGACTGGTTCGGGGCAGGGCAGGTGATCCTCACCAGCGCCTCGTCGAAAACCGCCATGGGTCTCGCCAGCGTTGCCAAGCGCCGCTCGCCGCAGGTGAAGCGCATCGGCCTGACCTCCTCCGGCAACGTCCAGTTCGTGAAAGACAGCGGCCTCTATGACGAGGTGCTTTCCTACGACGCAGTAGGCGACATTGCAGGCGAACCCAGCGTCACGGTCGATTTCGCGGGCAATGCGAAGCTGCTCGGCCAGCTGCACCACCACCTCGGCGACAATCTGAAGTATTCCTGCCTCGTCGGCGCAACGCATATCGAGGAGCGCGGCGCTGGGCTGGGCGCGGGCGGCGACCTGCCGGGACCGACCCCAACCTTGTTCTTCGCACCCGACCACGCGGTAGCGCTGTTCAAGGAGCACGGGCCGGAGAAGGCGGGAGCGATGGTCGCCGAAAGCTGGCACGGCTTCCTCGAAGATGCGGGCGGCTCGGTCGAGATCGAACGGCACAGCGGTCTCGATGCCGCGCGCGATGTCTTTGTCGAGATGGTCGGCGGCAAGGTCGATCCCGCCAAAGGGATCGTGATCGAACCCTAGATCGAACCCTATATTTCGACCGCAATCTTACCGAAGTGACCGCCGCTTTCCTGGTGGCGGAAGGCATCGGCAAGGTTCTCGAGCGCGAAGGTGTCGCTGATTTCCGGGCGGATACCGTTCGCCGCGATTGCCGCGATCATGTCCTGCTGCATCTTGCGGCTACCGACCGTAAGTCCCTGGACTGTCAAGTTTTTCGAGAACAGGAGCGCGGTCTGCACCGGCCCGGCAAAGCCCGCCAGCACGCCGATCAGCGCCACATGGCCGCCGACGCGGGTTGCCAGCATCGACTGGTCGAGCGTGCCCGCCCCGCCGATCTCGACCACGCAGTCGACCCCGCGGCCGCCGGTGATTTCCAGCGCCTTCGGACCCCAGGCTTCAACTTTCTTGTAATTAATCAGGTGATCCGCCCCGAGCGCTCTTACACGCTCCAGCTTTTCGTCGGAAGAGCTTGTGGCGATCACCGTCGCACCCGCCGCCTTGGCGAACTGCAGCGCGAAGATCGACACGCCGCCGGTCCCCTGCACCAGTACCGTGTCGCCGGGCTTGAGCGTGTAGTCGACGAAGAGCGCGCGCCACGCGGTCAGCCCCGCGCAGGTCAGCGTGGCTGCCTCGGCATGACTGAAACCGGCAGGAGCGCGGGTGAACCAATGCGTCGGCGCGGTGATAGCCTCGCGCGCATAACCGTCGATCCCGTCTCCAGGTACGCGGGTGAAGGCGCTCTGCGGCGGCTCGCCATCGAGCCAGTCGGGGAAGAAGGTGCTGACGACGTGATCGCCCACGGCAAATTCGGTCACCCCGTCGCCCACCGCCGTAACCACGCCCGCGCCATCGGACATGGGGATGCGTCCCTCGGCAGCAGGGATCATGCCCTTCACGACCGCATAGTCGTGATAGTTGAGCGAACTCGCCTTCAAATCGACCCTGATCTCGCCCGCGGCGGGTGCGGGGGCATCGTCGACATCGACAAAGGCGAGGGCTTCGAGCGTGGAGGGCGTCGCGCCGGTGCGGATCGCCTTCATTCGGCCGCCTCGGCCAGCTCGGCACGCTGCGGCCCGCGGATGAGGCCGCCCGGAGTTTTGCCGGTCCATTTCCCTTCGCGGAAGGTGACGACACCGTTCTTGATCGTAGCGACATAGCCCTCAGCCTTCTGCAGCAGGCGCTTGCCGCCCGCCGGAAGATCGAAGGCGAGCCATGGCTTGCCCAGCTTCAGTCGCTCCATGTCGATGACGTTGATGTCCGCCAGATAGCCCGCCGCGAGAATGCCGCGATCCTCGAGGCCGTAGAGCCGCGCGGTATCGTTGCATTGGCGCTTGATCGCGTTCTCCAGCGTGATCCGATCGCCGCGTTTGCGGTCGCGCACCCAGTGCTGGAGCATGAAGGTGGGCGAGGCTGCATCGCAGATGGTCCCGCAATGCGCGCCGCCATCCGAGAGCGAGTTTACCGTGTCGTCCGAATGCTGGAGCGGGAACAGGAAATCGAGGTTCTTATCCGCATAGTTGAGGATCGGGAAGTAGATGAAGCCCTTGCCCTCGTCGCGGCAGAGCATGTCATAGGCATATTCCTGCGCATCGATACCCGCCTTCTCGGCCCGTGCCTGCACGGTGGCGCTGTCCTCGGGCTCGTAATCGAAATCCTCGTCCATCTCGTACATCAGTGCCCACCCCTGGGTGAGGGCGGCAACCACGGGAAGAATGTCGGCTGGCGCTTCGGAATAGTCGTTCGCTTCGGAGAGGAGCTGCTTCTTGAATTCCGGATCGAAGAGCTTGGCCTTCTGCTCTTCCCACGAGAGGTCGGCAATGGCCTTCCAGCTGGGGCGGTAGACGAAGGGGTTCACCGTGCCCTGCCACGCCATGATCACGCCGTTTCCGCGCAGCGCAATTTGGGCGACGATATTCGCGCCGTTGTCATTCTCGGCGCGCATGGTCGAGATCTGCTCGTCGAGCGGAAGTTCCTTGGCGATCGACTGAAGCGCGGCGAAGGTAACGGGCAGGCCGGTCTCGCGGCTCAGATTGCCCATCCATTCGAACTCGTTCCAGTCGCGCTGGAGATCGCTCGCCATTTCGAAAACGCCGTGGCCCACGCGGCCCATCGCGCGGCCCAGTTCGACGAGCTCTTCGGCCGTGGCAGTCGTGCCCGGGACGAGCACGCCGTCGACGTCCTTGTGCAGCACCGTGCGGCTGGTCGAGAAACCGAGTGCACCGGCACGCACGCCTTCCTCGACGATCTTGCTCATTGCCGCGATGTCCTCCTCGGTCGGGACGGCACCTGGCTGCTCGCGTTCGCCGAGCACATAGGCGCGCACGGCGCCATGCGGGACGTGAGTGCCGACATCGACCGTGCGCGGCATCTTCTCGAGCTCGTCGAGATATTCGGGGAAGGTCTCCCAGTTCCAGGTGATGCCCTCGGCCAGCGCAGTGCCGGGAATGTCCTCGACGCCCTCCATCAGGCCGATCAGCCAGTCGTGCTGGTCGGGCTTGGCGGGCGCGAAGCCGACGCCGCAATTGCCCATGACCACCGTCGTCACGCCGTGCCAGCTGCTGGGGGCCATTTCCTGGTCCCACGTCGCCTGCCCGTCGTAATGCGTGTGGATGTCGACGAATCCGGGCGTCACGAGAAGGCCAGTCGCGTCGATTTCCTCTGCCGCATCGCCCGAAATCTCGCCTACGGCGGCGATCAGCCCATCCTTGACGGCGACGTCTCCCGTAAAGCGGTCTTCACCGGTTCCATCGACGATGGTCCCGCCGCGAATGATCAGGTCGTATGCTGGCATGGTGTGGCTCCTCTCTCTCGCGAGAGAAGGTTCCACAATGCAACTTATGAGTCCAGCGATCTTGCGCCGGGCCGGTCAGGCTGCGCGAGAAAGCTCCGCCTCGGTCGAGGGCGCGTCGAGGAATTCGCGCAGCGCCGCCACGCTCTCGTCGGCGTGGGTAAGCAGGAACAGGTGTCCGCCACCCTCGATGATTTCGAGCCGCGAATTGCGGATGGCCGAGGCGAGGATCTTGCCGTTGACGAGCGGAACGATCTGATCGTCATCGCCCATCATGATCAGCACTTCCTTGTTCATGAAGGGAAGGGCGGGGAGGCTGGTCCAGCCGAGCATGGCGATCAGCTGGTAGAAATAGCCACGCGGAGAGGGCGGCTTGAGACGGCCGATGTGGCTGTCCTTCTGGTGTGCAGCCCCGTCCTTGTCGACACCGCCATAGAGAGTGGCGAAGTGCTCGTTCATGAATTCGGGATCGATGTAGCGGCGCGGGTCGGCCATCTTGGTGAGTGCGGCCGGATTGCCCGGCACCATCAGCATCCCTGCCGTGGTCGCTGTGAGGACGAGCCGGCGCGTGCGGCCCGGATGCTGAAGCGCGAAGTGCTGCGCCATCGCGCCGCCCCACGAGACGCCCATGACATCGACCAGCTCGATGCCGAGCCGGCCGAGGATCTGGGCCGCGGTCCAGCACATGGTGAAGGGGTTGTAGGGCAGCGTGGGATCGGGGCTTTCGCCCGTGCCCGGCATGTCGAACATCACGAAGCCGCGCTCGGTCAGCATTTCGGCGAGCGGCGCGACTGCCTCGATATTCGCTCCAATGCCGTTGAAGAACAGCATAGGCGGGTGATCGCTCGGTTCGTCCAGACGCCAGTGGGCGACGCGAAGCCTGCGACCGCCGACATCCATCATCTCGACCGTTGCGGTCATCTCGTTCTTCGTTTTTGCATTCACGCGATTTGTGTCCCGAATGGCTCTCAGCAGGGTTCCATAACGTATTTTCCGGGGGCGGGGTCCAGAGGCGGATAGGCCTTGTTCCCCGTTTTCGCCGGTGCCTTCTTCTTCTTGCCCGAACGTTCCTGAACCCAGTTCATCCAATAGGGCCACCAGGACCCTGCGACTTCCTCGGTGCCTTCGAGCCACTGGTCGGCGGTCTCGGGCAGCTTCTTCTTCGGATCCTTCTGGATGTAATACTTTGCCTTGGGGTTACCCGGAGGGTTCAGAATCGCCTGCATGTGCCCGGAATGCGACAGGACGTAAGTGATGTCCTTCGATCCGAAGAGGCGGGTGGAGCGGTAGGTCGCCTTCCACGGGGTGATATGGTCGGTCACGCCGCCGAGGATGAAGAGGTCGCTCGTCACCTTCGACAGGTCGATCTTGTGGTCGACCATCTCGACCTCGCCCTTCTTGGTGAAGGCGAGCGTTTCGAACACGGTCAGGAAGTCGCCCATCAGCGCGCCCGAGAGGTTGGTCGCATCGGCATTCCAGAACAAGACGTCGAAGGCTGGGGGGTCCTGTCCGAGAAGGTAGTTGTTGATGACGTAGTTCCAGATAAGGTCGTTCGGGCGCAGCCACGCAAAGCCGCGCGACAAGTCGTCACCCTTGATGACGCCCTTCTTGGAGGCACGGCGGCGCGCGAGGGCGAGTCCGTTCTCGCTGACGAGCGAGCCTGCCTCGATGTCGTTCTGCTTGGGGTGGAGGACACAGACCATCAGCGTCAGGCTGCCGAGGATATCGTCCTTGTCCGAGGCGAGCTTGCTCGCGAGCATGGCCGCGGTCTGGCCACCCGAGCAGCCGGCCGAGACATTGACCTTCTTGCTGCCGGTAATCTTCGACACCGCCTTCATCGCCTCGCGGCAGGAATTGACGTAATCGGCCATGTCCCAGTCACCCTGCTCGGGCGTCGGGTTTTTCCAGCTGATGACGAAAGTCTGGATGCCGTTGTCGACCTGGTATTTGACCACCGACTTCTCCGGCGAGAGGTCGTTGATATACATCTTGTTGATTTGCGGCGGGATGGTGAGCTGCGGTACTTCGTACACTTCGTCCGTGGTCGGCGCGTAATGGACCAGTTCCATCATCTCCGTACGCAAGACGACATCGCCTTTCGACGTCGCGATATTCTCGCCCAGCTTGAACGGCTTCTTGTCGACCTGGCTGACCATGCCCTTGTTGTGGACCATATCGTCATAAGCGTTCTTGAGCCCCTTCACGAGCGAGAGGCCGCCGCTGGTGATCGCCATCTTCTGCGCCGACGGGTTGCCGACCAGCGTGTTGGTGGGCGCGAGGCTGTCGATGATGATATTGGAGATAAAGCGCGCGCGGTCCTTCTCCAGCTCGTCCAGTTCGAGGTCTTCTAGCCAGCGCGAGGCGCCTTTCTGGACGGCGAGGTAATATTGCATGCCGGCGCGCATGAAGGGGTTGTACTGCCACGCCGGGTCCTGGAAGCGGCGATCCTTCTTGTCGGGTGCGAGCTCGCTCTTGCCGGTCATGATCTTGAGCATGTCTTCGCCCATCGCCTGGCTGTGCTTCATCAGGCGCTGCGGGTCGGAAGCCGTTTCGCGCAGCATCACCGCCACCGCGCCGAAAATATCCTCGCGCGTCAGGCCGATGAGCGGGCCGAGGGCGCTGGTGTGCTGGGCAGCTTCGTCTTCGAGCTTGGGCATGGGCGGGTCTGTCCTCTTTTATGGCGTTTCAAGCTGAACGAGTGGTGCGACCCTGCCGTTCCGAATGGCTACCTTAGCGTGGCAATCATGCTTTCGATATTGACGAATTTCTCGCGCGGCGAGCCGTCGCGTGCGGCGGCGTTCTCCGCTTCCTCGATTTTCTGCCAGTCGCGGAAGGTGACGATGTCGAGCCCGCGGTTCTCGGCAAGTTCATCGAAACCGTCGCGCCCGCGTTTGCGTGAGCCCATGCCGATGTCCTCGGCGACGAGTTCGATGACGGCATAGCCGTCGGGGCGGTTGGTGCCGATTGTCCCGGTGGGGCCACGCTTGGCCCAACCGACGCAGTAAAGCCCCGGAAGGATGCGCCCGTCGTCATTGGCGAAGCGACCGGCGCGTTCGTCGAAGGGCACTCCCTCGATGGGCGAGGAGCGATAGCCGATGCAGGTCACGACAAGGTCGGCGGGTATCTGATAGGTTTCGCCAGTACCGACAGCGCGGCCCTTCTCGATGGTCGTGCGCTCGACTTCCACAGCAGTCACCTTGCCTTCTTTCCCGACAAACCTATTGGGGTTGGCAAAGAAATCGAACTCGATGGTGATGGGCGTCTCGCCGTGGATGCTCTCCGGAATGGCCGCGAAGTCGCGCAGCAAGGTCACCGATTTGCGCAGGCCCGGTTCGAGGATGGCATCGTCGTCCTCCGGCGGGAGGTCGGACTTGTCGACATAAGGACTAGCGCGTTCGAGCTGCATGAGTTCGCCCAGTTCCTTCGGGGTCATCATAATTTGATGCGGTCCGCGACGTCCGAGGATCGTCACGCTCTCGAGATTGGAGTTGCGCAAGGCGTCGAGTGCGTGGGCCACGATGTCCGAGCCTTCCATCTCACCCTCTGTCTTCGAAAGGATACGTGCCACATCGAGCGCGACATTTCCCATCCCGACTACGACTGCGTGCTTGCCCGAAAGTTCGGGTTCGAGCGCCGCGAACTGCGGGTGGCCATTGTACCAGCCGACGAAGGCCGCGCTCCCGAAGACATTGGCGAGGTCCTCGCCCTCAAGTCCCAGTTCGCGGTCATGGGGCGCGCCGGTGGCGAAGATGACGGCGTCGTAGAGTCCCTGCAGTTCGGCGACCGACACATCCTTGCCGACGTTCACATTACCCACGAAGCGCACATTGTCGGTCAGCGCGGTCTTCTCGTAACGCAGCGCTACCTTCTTGATCGACTGGTGGTCGGGAGCAACGCCGGTGCGAATGAGACCATAAGGGACCGGCAGGCAGTCGAACACATCGACGCGGACATCCTCCCCCCATTGCTTACCCGCAGCTTCGGCGGTGTAATAACCTGCGGGGCCCGAGCCCACGATGGCGATATGGCGCATTGACGACCTCTCCCAGCCAGCGGGACGCACCATGCCGCGCAGTGGCGGGTGTGGCAAGCGGGGCCGCACATCCGCAGTGTCGCGCCCATACAATGGTTATGCGTTTGGTAAGGATTTTCCCTTAGCCCCCGGGAGCACACAGGGAGCAACAGGCAGTTCACGCTGCCGGGTCGGGGCCAAGGGCTTAATGGCAGGATTCTTTTCGAGAAACGCGAAGGCCAGGGACGTCGATGTTGGGGATGCGATTGTGCGTCCCATCGCGGCCGATGACCATGCGCGCCGTATCGAGCTCCTCGACAGCTTCGAGACTTCCGGCCTCGGCTGGTTCTGGGCGACCGACCATCAGGGCCGCATCATCTATCTTTCGGAAAACGCCAAGACGCGTCTCGGCTTGGAAGATGACGATATCATCGGGAAACCATTGACCGAGCTTTTCCTGTCGTGTGACGGGTCTGGTCAGACTGACGATATCGAGAAGCGACCGCTCGCCTATTACCTCGGCGCACGCAACTCGATCAGCAAACTGCAGGTGAAGCTGCCCGTACGCGGCGAAGACCTGTACGTCGAAATCGCCGGGAAGCCGCATTTCGACAAGCGCAACCGCTTCAACGGCTATCGCGGTAGCGCGAAGGACGTGACGCAGATGCGCGAAACGCAGCGCGATGCCGAACGCCTGTCGCAGTATGATTCCCTCACCGGGCTCGCGAACCGTCACCGGATGCAGACGCAGCTCGATGCAAAGCTGAAGCACTTCCGCAAAGACAAGCGTGTCTGCGCGCTGATGATGCTCGACCTCGACCGGTTCAAGCAGGTGAACGATACGCTCGGCCATCCGGCTGGCGACGAATTGCTGAAGCAGGTTGCTGCCCGGCTGGGACAGATTTTCGGCCACCGCGGGGAAATCGGGCGGCTGGGCGGAGATGAATTCCTCATCATGCTTCCCGACGTAGACGACCGCGGGGAACTCGGCGACCTTGCGGCGCGCGTCATCCAGATGATTGCGCAGCCTTATTCGGTGAACGGATCGCGGGCTATCATCGGGGTGTCCCTGGGGGTTGCAATTGCTCCCTATGACGGTCTCGATGCCGAAGAACTGGTCAAGGCTGCCGACCTCGCACTTTACGCAGCCAAAGGCGGTGGCCGAGGGCAGTACCGCTTCTATTCCAGTGACCTCAAGGAAGGCGCCAAGCTACGCCGCCTGCTCGAGGAAGACTTGCGCGATGCGCTCCACAAGGATGAGCTGGTCATGCACTATCAGCCGATCGTGAAAGCCAATGATTACAAGCTTTCAGGTTTCGAAGCTCTCATCCGCTGGGAGCATCCGGAGCGAGGTTTCGTATCTCCGGAAATTTTCATCGCCTGCGCCGAGGACATCGGCATGATTGCCGAAATCGGCGAATGGGCTCTGCGCAAGGTTTGCGAACAGGCCGCCGAATGGCCGGTCGAATTGCGCGTGGCGGTCAATGTGTCGCCGACCCAGTTCGTGACCGACGGTTTTGTGGAGATGGTGCAACGGGCCCTGCAAGGGTCCGGTCTGGCACCTGACAGGCTCGAACTCGAAATTACCGAGAGCGTCTTTGCCGGTGACGACGAGCATACTCTCAGCATCTTCAAGGAGCTGAAGGAATTGGGTGTCCGGCTGGCGCTCGATGATTTCGGCACCGGCTATTCCTCGATGAGCTATTTGCGCAATGCGCCGTTCGACAAGATCAAGATTGACCAGAGCTTTGTCCGCGGCTCGACCGAGGAAGGAAACAACAACTCGGCCATCATCAGCGCGATCGTGAGCCTCGCCAAGGCGCTAAAAATGGAAACGGTAGCTGAAGGCACCGAAACCAAGGACGAGCTTGAACTCGTCATCAAGCGTGGTGCGAGCCACATTCAGGGTTACATTTTCTCCCGTCCGATTACGAACGAGGAAGCGCTCGACCGTCTCGAAAAGGGCGAACTGGAATACGAGCCACGCGGACCGGAAAAGTATCGTGCAGAGCGCAAGACGGTGCTGCGCAAGATCGGTGTCATCCATGATGACCACCGGTACAAGGCCGTGCTGCGCAATATCTCCAAGAGCGGTGCGCGTATCGAAGGTCTCGCAAATGTCCCGGTTGGCACCGAGTTCGTGCTCGACCTTGGCGACGGCCAGCTTGCTGTCGCCACCGTTCGCAATTCGCGCAAGCACGCGCTGGGCTTGGAATTCGAAACACCTCTTATCAGCGACGGCGCCGATGGACTTTGCACCCGCCACCGCGTTTCCCCTTACGCTATCGAGGCGGCAGGACGTCCTCTCGCAGCGCTTCCTCGCGACGCCTACGGCATGTTGCAGGACAGGCGCGCGCCAACAACTGCGTCGATCCCGCGCTTTACTGAAGTCGACACTTCGAAAAGCTGATTTCGCAGGGTCTTAGCGGAGCGTTTTTCGCCCCGCGTTAGGCCTATGCTAACCATTTCTGACTAGTCCGGTTCAACCAAACGACGCTTCGACGAGGTTGAGAGCAGATGGGGGCCATGCCCTTCACCGAATTCTTCAAGGGCAAGAAGCCCGCTGAAACCGGGGAAGACGGCGCCCGGAGCATTCCGCCCGCGCCAGAGTTTTCCGGCTCGGACAAGCTTGCCATCGTCGAACAGCTCGAAAATTCCGGCGTCGCCTGCTTCTGGGCTACGGATGCCCGGGGTGTTTTGAGCTATCTCAGCCCGGCCATTTACGAGCGCTTGGGCCGCAAGGCTGCCAAGGCCTTCGATACGCCGCTGCAACACATTCTCGAGCCCGTTCCGGGTGACGGCGATGCCCGTTCGCTGGGGCTCAAGCTGGGCACGCGCAAAAGCTTTGCCGGATTGACTGTAGAGACGGGCGACGAGAGTGCAGACCTCGTGCTTCGCATGTCGGGCCGTCCGCTCTACGACCAAAACGAGGAATTCGTCGGCTTCCGGGGCACCGCGACCGACATCACCGAAGAATATCGCAGCCAGGAAGAGGCCAGCCGCCTCGCCAAGTTCGACTCGCTCACCGGTCTGGCCAATCGCCACCGTATGGAGCACCGCATCGATTCCACGCTCCAGACTTTCCGCAGCGCCAAGCGAGCTGCTGCGCTGCTCATGCTCGACCTCGACCGCTTCAAGCAGGTCAACGATACGCTGGGCCATGCGGCTGGTGACCAGCTGCTGCAGCAGGTTGCCGAGCGCCTGAACCAGGTCATTGCCGGTCGCGGCGAAATCGGGCGTCTGGGTGGCGATGAATTCCAGATCCTCATCCCCGACATGGATGACCGCGGCGAGCTGGGCGAGATCGCCAAGAAAATCATCCAGATGCTTTCGCAGCCCTATTCGGTCGAAGAGGGCCGCTGCACCATTGGTTGTTCGGTCGGTATCGCGATCGCCCCGTATGACGGCGTCGAGCGCGACGAACTGACCCGCGCTGCCGACCTTGCGCTTTATGCCTCCAAGAACGGCGGGCGCGGCCAGTTCCGTTTCTACGCCGCCGACCTCGAGCACGAGGCCAACCTGCGCAAGCGCATGGAAGAGGACCTCGCCGAGGCTATCGAAGCAGGCAACTTCACGCTCGAATACCAGCCGTGCGTCGAACTGTCTTCGAACAGGGTCATCGGCCTAGAAGCGCAATATTGCTGGGAAGACGAAGAGCGCGGCCGCGTGTCGCAGGAAACCTTCATCCCGGTGGCCGAAGGCAGCCGCCTCATCATCCCCATCGGCGAATGGGCACTGCGCAAGGCGTGTGAAGAAGCACGCGAATGGCCGGACAGCCTGCGCCTCTCAATGAACATCTCGCCCGTCCAGTTCGAATCTCAAGGGTTCGTGGACATGGTCGAGAAGGTTCTCAAGGAAACCGAGTTCGACCCCGGACGCCTTGAACTGGAACTCGACGAATCCGTCCTCCTCGGTGATGCATCGAAGGTCGACGCTGCGTTGGGACGGCTGTTCAAGCTTGGCATTCGCCTGACCCTCGACCAGTTCGGCACAGGGCTGTCTTCGCTCAGCTATCTGCGCCGCGCACCGTTCAATGCACTCAAGATTGGCGCGAATTTCTTCGAGCCGGTCATGGGCAACGACTTGGGCGACATGGAACTCGTCCGCGCGGTTGTCGCTCTGGCTGGTGCCATGGGCATGGAAACCGTCGCGACCGGTGTTCACGCCATGAAGCTTATGGCGGAATTGAAGAAAATCGGCGTCGGCCAGGTTCAGGGCTTCGTTTTCTCTGAGGCCATCAGTCACGAAGCGGTGATGGAGGAAATCGCGCAGGGCGAATGGACGCTCGAGCCGACCGACCAGGGCAGCCAGCGCGCCAGCCGCCGTACCGTTTTCCGCAAGATTGGTCTCATCCACGAAGACCATTATTATGACGTGACCTTGCGAAATCTCTCACGTTCGGGCGCCATGATCCAAGGGCTTGAAGACGTGCCCGCTGGCACGCAGTTCGTGCTAGACTTCGGTCAGGGCCAGTTGGCTGTTGCCACCGTGCGTCGCTCGATGGACGATACACAGGGCGTCGAGTTCGAACAGGAACTGGTCGATGACGGCGCAGGCGGGCTTTGCACGCGCCATCGCGTCAATCCCTATGCTCTTGCTGCAGCTGGCGCACCGCTCACTGCATTGCCACCGGGAAAATACACGCAGGCTCCGCAGGCGCCGGTCGGCAGCTTCGCGCAGTTCAAGCTCTCGGCAAATGCGCCCAAGCAGGGCGGGGGACCGCAGGAAGGTCTCTGAGCCCGCGCTTTGCTGCTGACAGGGCGTTGCAGCGCGGCTAAAGGGCGCGGCAACATGACTGATCTCTCCAAAATCCGAAATTTCTCGATTATCGCTCACATCGACCACGGCAAGTCTACGCTGGCCGATCGGTTGATCCAGTTCTGCGGCGGGCTGACCGACCGCGAGATGTCCGAGCAAGTCCTTGATAACATGGACATAGAGAAGGAGCGCGGCATCACCATCAAGGCGCAGACCGTGCGCCTCAACTACACCGCCAAGGACGGCGAGACCTATGAGCTCAACCTCATGGACACGCCCGGCCATGTCGATTTCGCCTATGAAGTCTCCCGCAGCCTTGCCGCCTGCGAAGGCGCGCTGCTGGTGGTGGACGCGGCGCAGGGTGTGGAAGCCCAGACCCTCGCCAACGTCTATCAGTCGATCGAGCACGACCACGAAATCGTCCCCGTCATCAACAAGATCGACCTTCCCGCCGCCGAGCCGGACAAGGTCAAGGCGGAGATCGAGGACATCATCGGCCTCGACGCCTCCGACGCCGTCCTCACCAGCGCCAAGTCCGGCATTGGGATCGAGGACACTCTCGAAGCCCTCGTCGCCCGCATCCCCGCTCCCAAGGGCGATCGCGACGCTCCGCTCAAGGCCATGCTCGTCGACTCATGGTACGACCCCTACCTCGGCGTCGTCATCCTCGTGCGCGTGATGGACGGAGTCATCAAGAAGGGCATGGGCGTCAAGTTCATGCAGGGCGGCACCCAGCACCTCATCGACCGCGTCGGCTGCTTCACCCCCAAGCGCGCCGACCTGCCCGAGCTCGGCCCCGGCGAAATCGGCTTTATCACCGCGCAGATCAAGGAAGTCGAACAGGCCCGCGTCGGTGACACCATCACCACGGTGAAGGGCGGGGCGGAAAAGGCGCTGGCCGGCTACAAGGAAGTCCAGCCCGTGGTCTTCTGCGGCCTCTTCCCGGTCGACGCCGCCGATTTCGAGAAACTGCGCGAAAGCATCGGCAAGCTGCGCCTCAACGATGCCAGCTTCAGCTACGAGATGGAAAGCAGCGCCGCGCTGGGCTTCGGCTTCCGCGCCGGCTTCCTCGGCCTGCTGCACCTGGAAATCATCCAGGAACGCCTCTCCCGCGAATACGACCTCGACCTCATCACCACGGCCCCATCCGTGGTCTACCGCGTCCACCTCGCCCACACGAAGACGGAGGACGCCAAGGTCATCGACATCCACAACCCTGCCGACTGGCCGGACGTGAACCGCATCGACATGATCGAGGAACCGTGGATCAAGGCGGTGATCTACACGCCCGACGAATACCTCGGCTCCATCCTCAAGCTGTGTCAGGACCGCCGCGGCATCCAGACCGACCTGACCTATGTCGGCGGCCGCGCGCAGGTGAGCTACGAGCTGCCGCTGAACGAGGTGGTGTTCGACTTCTACGACCGTCTGAAGAGCATCAGCCGCGGCTATGCCAGCTTCGATTACGAGCAGATCGGCCTGCGCGAAGGCGACCTCGTGAAAATGAACATCATGGTCAACAACGAGCCGGTCGACGCGCTATCGCTGATCGTCCACCGCAGCGTGGCGGAAGAGCGCGGCCGCGGCATGTGCGAGCGCCTGAAAGACCTCATCCCGCGCCATTTGTTCAAGATCCCGATCCAGGCCGCAATCGGCGGCAAGATCATCGCCCGCGAAACCATCGCCGCCCTGCGCAAGGACGTCACCGCCAAATGCTACGGCGGCGACATCACGCGCAAGAAAAAGCTGCTAGAAAAGCAGAAGAAGGGCAAGGCAAGGATGCGCGAGTATGGCAATGTGAGCATCCCGCAGGAGGCGTTCATCGCTGCGCTGCGGATGGGTGAGGAGTAGGCCTCAATCGAGAGACGCGCGAGCGCCCTTGAGGTGGGAATCTCCTCTAAGCTCGGGGCCAACCACACAGTCCACGATAGGCGAATGCTGCGTCATTGCAGAGAAAGGGACAAGAATCCAAAGGCGCATCTCGCTTGTTTGATATGGGCTGATTTATTGGAAGATCTCTCAGTCGCTCGTAAAGATTCATCAAATACTCAAGGGCTTGAGCTTGCGATGACCTAACTTTTGTGCTGTCCAAGCGGAATGAAAAAAGAATACCAATCTTGGGCGGACGTCGGTCTCGACGACCTGTTTTTTGCCTACCGGAAAGCTAAGGTAGACTGCTTCTACGAATTGTCGGTTAGGGTTGCTGAGAAGTTTGTTCTTTTTGAGCAGGAATTGGTTGAAAATCTCACCAAGCTTCTTTCAGATTTGCAGACCGGAAAAATCGACGAGGTTCTAGCTCGCGGTATGGGCGAGCCCGCAATATTTCCCAAGAAACTATCAGCCAAATCCAATGACAATTCGCATGAATTGCATACATTTTTCTCCGACACCAAGCGGTCCTTCAATCGGCAGAAAAAAAACGGACTGAAGCCTGAGTTCCGAATAATCGGCGATTTTTCCGTCGAAGTCCATTTGCTTTCTGCCCTTTGGGTTAACCTCGTGGGTCATAAATTCGACGCCAAACTTAGTCAGAACGCATTAGCCTCCCGATTGCGCCGATATCGGCAGGATCCGCTTGGGCACGGTATCGGAGACTATCATTTAGAGGCACTTGGTTCATTCGAACCGTACTTTCAGCCCTATCGCAAATGGCGCGATGAGGGGCTGGAAGCAATTGAGGAAAGTTTAAAGCGCGAACAAGGGGTGGTTGCACTCACTCTCGATGTCAGCAATTTCTACCATCGTATTGACCCTAAGTTTGCCGTTCATCCGGATTTCCTTGGATATATGGAATTAGAACTGGATGAATTTCAAACTTACTTAAATCAGAAAATGGTTTCGGCGCTTTCTCAGTGGTCGGAATTGTGCGCCTTTAAACTACGTGAATTGGGCGCGGATGATGATGTCTGTGGGGGGCTGCCTATCGGTCTATCTATCGTCCGCCTTCTATCGAACGTACTTCTCGCTTACCTTGATCGCGAGATGACTGAGCACGTGTCTCCGGTTTACTATGCTAGGTATGTTGATGACATCTTTCTTGTTCTAAAAGATAATGAGGGTTTCGATGACCAGCATGATGTGTGGCACATGCTTGAACTTCGACTTCCCTTTCTGAAGAGAGACAAATCTTCGGGCGCTGTGCGGCTAAACCTACCAGCCTGGGGAAAAAAATCTACTTTGGTCTTCAAACCCGAGAAGCAAAAGTGTTTTTTTCTTACTGGTGCTTCCGGCCTCGATCTGTTGGCGAGCATCGCTTCTCAAATCCGGGAGGTTTCAAGCGAACGCCGTTTGATGCCGCTGCCAGAACAATTGGATCAAACTCAATCAGCAAAAGCACTCACAGCTAGTGACACAGCTGATGAAGCAGACAGTTTGAGACGGGCTGATGGTCTCACATTGCGGCGTTTAGGTTGGTCAGTCTTGCTTCGCTCTATTGAGGTCCTAGCTCGAGACCTTCGTCCGGCTGACTGGGAAGTGGAACGTCAAAGGTTCTACGATTTTGCGCACAACCACGTAATTAGACCCGATAAGATCCTCGAGCAGCTTGACCGATTGCCCCGCCTCTTTTCCGTCGCGATATCTTTGTCGGACTGGAAACCAGCCCTGCGCATATACCGAAGCACAGTATCCGCGATCTTCGAACTGCAGGAGGCGGTCGCCTCATCTACGATGGCGGTGAATGGATATGATTGCGGAAACACTCGAAACTCTGTTTGGGAAGAAACGCGAGAGCAGGTCCGCAAATATTTTCACGAAGCTTTTTTCCGCTCAATTTCGATCGCGCAAAAGGAACCTCGGGCACGAGCATTTCAAGCTTTGTTGCAAGATCTTGATATAACCTACTCGAAGCTTCAGCAGCTCGCGCTGCAAGCGCATGAATCTGACTGGGCGCGACGTTCCTATAAGGACCACATTAAATTTGACGCTCAGCGCCACGCACCATCGCAGCAGCAAGAGGACATGCTTTATGGTCGATACGATCAGGAAGAATTACTTCGACGCTTTCTCGAACATTCGAACCGGCCAAACGAACTTGAGCCATGTAGTCGAGTAAATAGTCAAATTGACAAAATTCCCTACGACTCCTTAATTCCTTTTTTGTTTCCGACAAGGGCGTATACACCGGAAGAGATTGCGCTTTATCTACCCGAAGAATGTGTATTCGGTGATCCGATCGTGGTTGCTCATTCGTGGGCCGATTACACGCGCGCAGTTCGGGGAGTTTGGATTAGGAGCCCGCTAGCCGATGACATGGCTAAGGAAGTTAGTTCGGACACGACCAGCGAGGCAAGTGCCGGGGGCGGTCATTTGGGCCGTGATATTCCGCGCAGCCCATACGATATCGCTCCTCCAGAGAAAATTGTTATTGAAGATGGCGGGCGAGAGCGGCCCATTAAAATAGGTATAACAAGCTTCAAGACTAGTGATAAAACTTGGGCGATGGCTGCAGCAAACAAGCCGGACTTGTCTCCACGTCGGTATCGAGCAATCGCCTCTATTGTTAATGCCGCGCTTAAGGAGAGGGAAAGACCGGATTACATCGTATTTCCTGAACTATCCATTCCGGAGAAATGGGTGTCGACAATCACAAACAAATTGCGAGAGGGAAATATAGGATTAATTGGCGGCCTAGATTATAACCACTATCCAGTTAATTTAGTTGAAAGTTCGGCGGTAATTGTACTGGACGATCGCCGTCTTGGGTACTCGAACGCACTGCAAATTCGGCAAAGAAAGTCGCAGCCTGCCCCCGGTGAGGAGAAAAACTTACTGCACTACCACAAGAAGAAATGGAATCGACCGGCCAGTGATCCGAAGCCAGTGTATATTCATAATGGTTTTAACTTTTCTGTGTTGGTGTGTAGTGAATTACAGAATGTGAATTATCGAAAGCACCTACAAGGGCATATAGATTGTCTGTTTGTGCTATCTTGGAATAAAGACATTGAGACATTTTCGGCGCTAGTCGATTCTGCAAGTTTGGATGTACACACGTACGTCGCGCTTTCGAATAACTTGCGATACGGTGATAGTCGTGTGAGGAGACCGGCAAAAAAGTCTCACCATCGCGATGTTTGTCGTGTTCGGGGAGGGCTTAACGATCAGCTAGTTGTCGTCGAAATTGACCCAACAATTCTTCGCCAGCAACAGAGTAGGGGAAAGCGTTGGCCTGAGCTTTCGGATAAGTATAAGCCAGCTCCAGAAGATTTCAGAATTAGCGATGAGCGTGAGACTATTCCGGAATAGGTGAGCCTCGACACTCGTCACTCCCAACCCTCATCCTTGATCCCCCGCCAGCGCGGGTTCTCTTCCTCGCTCTCCTCCACAGCGCGCTTGCGCCAGTCGGGTGGAGGTAGGGCGGCGGTGTCGTCCTCTTCCTCGTCGTCCTCGCTTGCGTGGGCGTCGGCATAGGAGGGGTGTTCCGGGTCGTTCCACCATTGGTAGCCGGCTTCCTCGTCCTCGCGCTGGCAGCGGAGGAATTCGTCATGGGCGGCGCGGGTGCGGGGGCTCATGGCGAGGAGGCGGCGCTCTGCCATCTTCGACAGCTTCTCGTTGATGGAGTGGATCACCGCGTCCTCGTCCTCGTCCCGGTCGGCCCTTGCGGCGGCGGCCCGTTCGTCGTCCCACTCCTTTCGCCACTGTTTCTTGAGGCGCTCCATTTCCATCTTGCCGACGGCGTTCATGCCTTTTGCGCGGCCCTCTCCGAACCGCTCGGGCGCGCGGTTTCTCAGCATGAACATGAGCAGGCGGTCGTTATAGGAAATGCGCGTGCCGACGAGTTGGCCGTAGGAGTACACGGGCACCTCCACTCCGTTGAGCGCGCGGTCCATGGCGACGTCCTCCACGCGCTTCATCCCGAAATCGAGTGCGGCTTCCCAGGCGGCGGCGAATTCCTCGGCCCCGGGCTGGCGGCGCAAATGGTAGGCGCCGTGGGTGGAGCGGTTCACCTTGCGGCAGGCGGCGGCGACGCTGCCGGTATCGGCCAGCGCCTCGATGAAGGCTTGCTGGACGTGGGGTTTCCACCCGTTGCTGCGGTCCTTCAGGCGCGGAACCGGGGTGAAGGCGGGCAGGGTGGTGAGGGGTGCTGGCTGGTCGGACATGCGGGCGCTCCCAATCGCGAAACGGCGAGGGGGTGTGGCGCGGGAGGAGCCCGGTAGGAAAGGGGAATAGGGGAGGGGGTGGGGGTGTCCTTGTTTTTCGCACCCGCATCCGCGGGCGCGTCCTCGCTAGACGTGCAGCAAGCTGCACCCGCTGCGGGCGGGCGGTCGCCGTTGACCCGCTACTGCGGGTCAGCTTCGCTTCGCCGGGCCTCCGCCGGCCCGGTTTCTACGCTACGTTGCGCGGAGTCTCGGGTGAAGCATCTTCCGAGCGGCGGCGGGGGTCTGCTGCGGTTTCGAGGTCGCCGGCGTGGACGAAGCGGTCGCGGCCCTGGCGCTTGGCTTCGTAGAGCGCGTCGTCGGCCACGCGGTAGAGGGTGCGCCAGGCGCGGTCGTCTTCCAGGGTGCCCTCGGCGATGCCGATGCTGACGGTGACCTGCCCGCCGTGGGGCATGGCGGCCTCGCGGATTTCGGCGAGTAGCTGGGCGGCCTTGCCCGCAGGCAAATCCTCGCGCGTGCCGAGCAGTGCGAATTCCTCGCCGCCGAGGCGCGCGGAGCTGACATTGTTGCCGGCGTGGCTGTCGATAAGGCGGGCGACTTCCTGCAGCACCGTGTCGCCCATATCGTGGCCGTGGGTGTCGTTGATGGTCTTGAACCGGTCGATATCGATGAGCAGCAGGCGAGACGGCGCATCGCCGCCCAGCGCCTCGGCAAAGTCGAGCAGCGCGCGGCGGTTGAGCAGGCCGGTGAGCGGGTCGGTCAGCGCCAGCGTCTGGCTCTTGCGCTTCAATAGCAGCAGCTCGACCACCTGGTTGTGGTGGACGTTGATCATCCGCCACTGGAACAGGCCAGCGAGGCCGAGGCTGACCGCAGCAGCGATGTCCAGAACCGAACCGGTGAAAATCAGCAGCGCGGAAATCGGGACGATGTCGATAAGGAGGTGCATCGCGGCCGCCGCACGGATGCTGGCGACGCAATAGGCGGTGGCGAGCGAGCCCATCACCAGCATGACGGGGAAGTGCAGCCGCTCGGTCCCCTCGACGCTGAGGAAGGCGGCGATGGTCCACACGGTGCAGATGAGCGCACCGATGAGCGAGGAGAGCCAGCTCTCGATGATGAATTTTTCCGCGCGCCACGGCTTGGTGGCGAACTGGTTGTCCTTGCGCAGCTGCACAATCCCGGTGAGGCAATAAAGCGCCATTGCGACGGGCAGGACCCACTTCACGAACGGACCCGCGCTTTCGGGCGTGATCATTACGGCAAAAGGCGTGGTGATGAGCAGTGCGACGAACAGCATGCGAGCCTGCTTCTGCACTTGGCTGGCGGCAGCGACCACGTAATCCACGCGCACATCGTGCGGCAAATCGGGAATCGCGACATCGCGCAAGAAGTTGCTGAACCTGCTCATGAGTATTCGATAGTCCCCCAACGCCTAAACAACCCTTAAACAAGTCGTTTGTTGGCGATTTCTTCCAGTTACTAAGCGGCCCGTTAACCCTTGTCGAGTTAGCGGAGCACTGAAGTCAACAATCACGGATGAATTCCCACATGGCCCAGCAGGCACCGGTCGCTCCGAAGCTTCCCCAGAACACCCCCTCTTCGGAGATGCCTGCAAGGAACGCCCAGCTTGCGGCTAGCCAGGCTACCTACGAGTGGACCGATAGCGTTCCGGCGGTCGACGGAGTGCCGGTTGTGAAAGTCCTGCCAAAGGACGAGAGACCGTCTCTGGAATGGTGGCTGAAACTGCTGAAAATCGTGATCGAACTGGCGAAGAACCAGGTCGAGGTCGAGGCGGCGCTGATCGAGCAGGGCCTGTCGAGCCTCGATACGGCGCTGCTCGCTGCCGACCGCGCAGTCATCGCCGCCATCGAGAAGGACGTCGAAGCCCTCGAACTCAAGATCGCCGGCGATCTTTTCGGACACAAGGGGCTTGCCGCCCTCGCGACTGATGCGCTCCACATGGTCGAAGCCGAGATTGCGACCGCCGACCTTCAGAACCACGCAACGAAGCTTAAAGGTATTCTGGAACTGCGCGGCGCAACCAAGGCGGCGCTGGGCACCGAGCACCCGCGGTCGCTGCAGGACTATCTCGACAACTTCAAGTCCATACCCGTACCCGGCATCGCCTACACCTTCCAGGACGACCTCGAATTCGCGCATTTGCGCGTGGGCGGGCCGAACAGCGTGCTGATCGAGGCAGTGAAGCAAGTCCCCCAGGGCTGCGCGGTCACCGCAGAGCAATACGCCTCGGTTGTCGCGGGCGACACGCTCGAAGCCGCTCTGGAGCAAGGCCGCCTGTTCCAGTGCGACTATTCGCCGCTGTCCATTATCGAACCGGGCGAGTGGGACGGGCTGGCCAAATACCTGACCTGCCCGATTGCCCTCTTCGCCGTGCCGCCGGGCGGGGACAGCCTCGTGCCGGTCGCCATCAATTGCGACCCCTCCAACGCGGCCAGCCCGGTGATGACGCCGACGATGGAGAGTGACAGGGCGTGGGGCTGGGAAATGGCCAAGCTCGCCGTACAAGTGGCCGACGGCAACTATCACGAGCTCTTCGCGCATCTTGCCCGCACGCACCTCGTCATCGAGGCGATAGCGGTGGCCACCCATCGCCACCTTGCCGAGACCCACCCGCTCAATGCGCTCCTCGTGCGCCATTTCGAAGGCACCATGTTCATCAACGAGGCGGCGGCGACCAGTCTCATCACGCCGGGCGGCCCCATCGACCATATCTTTGCAGGCACGATTGCGACGAGCCAGAAGGCGGCAGTCGAAGCGCGGCTGAGTTTCGATTTCGCCAAAAGCATGCTGCCGCAGGACATCGCGGCGCGCGGCGTGGGGGCGGATACGCCGCTCGCCAATTATCCCTATCGCGACGACGGGTTGCTGGTGTGGGGCGCTATCGAGACATGGGTCGGCGAATACGTACGGACCTATTATTCGCAGGATGGCGATGTCACGGGCGACACCGAGTTGCAGGCCTGGGCGCAGTCGATCGTTTCAAGCGGCAAGCTCAAGGGCTTCACCGCGCCCGCCACCATCCAGGATGTCATCGACCTCGTTACCATGACTATCTTCACCGCCAGCGCGCAGCATGCCTCGGTGAACTTCCCGCAGAAAGCCATCATGGAATATGCGCCCGCTGTGACAGGCGCGCTGTGGCAGGCGGCACCGGATAACGAGAACGGCAATACCAAGCCCGAGTGGCTCGCCATGATGGCGCCCGAGGCCTTGGCGCTGGAGCAGCTCAAAACGCTCTACCTGCTTGGTTCGCTCTATTACCGTCCGCTCGGCACCTATCTCTCGCCGCAATATCCCTATCCGCAGTGGTTCCAGGACCCCAAAATCATCGGCGAGGAGGGGCCGCTGGCGCGCTTCCAGGCAGCTTTGGCGAATGTCGAAGAGCAGATTGTCGCGCGCAATGCCGAGCGCCGCCGGCCCTATACCTTCCTGCTGCCCAGCCTCATCCCGAGCAGCACGAACATCTGACCTGCATGCAAGGAAAGGCCCGCTTGGACGAGAAATCCGAGCGGGCCTTTTTTGTTTCTGTTGCGAGTGCTCGTCAGCCCCCTGCCATCGCCTCTGTGATTGAATTGAAGACGTCGACCAGATTGAGGCCGAGCGTCTGGAAGGCAATGATGGCAGCCACTGCAATCAAGGCTGCAACGAGGCCGTATTCGATAGCTGTGGCACCCTGCTCGTCGCGCAACAGCGCGGTGAAGCGTGAAAGCTTGGTCATGTTTTCCCCTGTTGCCCTCCCGCTTGGTTTCGGCTCGCCGGGTGGGATGTCCTGCGCCATCGCTAGGGAGGGGCGGGTTAAGGGAAGTTACCCATTGCTGAGTTAATGCTCCGGTAGGGTTTTGAACCGCCTACTGGAGCTCTTATTCAGGCTATCAAGGGCGCGTCTGGCCGTCGCCGTGGACGAGGTATTTGAAGCTGCACAGCTGCTCGAGACCGACCGGACCGCGGGCGTGCATCTTGCCGGTGGCAATGCCGATTTCCGCGCCCATGCCGAACTCGCCGCCGTCGGCAAACTGCGTGCTGGCGTTGCGCATGACGATCGCGCTGTCGATGCTGGTCATGAACTGCTTCGCCGCTGCATCGTCCTCGGTCATGATGGCGTCGGTGTGATGCGAGGAATGTTCGCTCACCCAGTCGATGGCCTGTTCGAGACCATCGACCACCTTCACCGATGCGATGGGGTCGAGATATTCGGTGTTCCAGTCGGCTTGCGTTGCAGGCGTGATGCTGCTGTCGATGGCGACGGCTTCCTCGTCACCGCGCAATTCGCAATCGCTGCCCATGATGGAGGTGAGGCGGGGGATGAAGTCCTTCGCCACTGCGCGGTCGACCACGATGCTTTCGGTTGCGCCGCAGACGCCGGTGCGGCGCAGCTTGGCGTTGCGGATGACTTCGGCTGCCTTGTCGAGGTCAGCTGCCTCGTGGACGTAGCTGTGGCAATTGCCGTCGAGGTGGAGGAGGGTGGGGACACTCGCCTGGTCGCGGACCAGTTCGACGAGGCCGCGGCCACCGCGCGGGATGACGAGGTCGACATATTCATCGGCCTTGAGCAGGGCGGCAACGGCTTCGCGATTGGTGGTGCCGACGGTCTGGACGGCATCTTCGGGCAGGCCTGCTGCCGCGAGCCCCTTGCGCATGCAATCGACGATGACGCGGGTCGAATGACGGCTCTCGCTGCCACCGCGCAGGATGACGGCATTGCCACTCTTGAGGCACAGCGCGCTCGCGTCCGCGCCCACGTTCGGGCGGCTTTCGTAAATCATGCCGATGACGCCGATAGGCACGGCGACACGTTCAATCTTAAGGCCGTTCGGGCGATCGAAGGTCGCGAGGCTGCGGCCGACGGGGTCGGGCAACTCGGCGATTTCTTCCAGCGCACCTGCCATGCCCTCGATACGGTCTTCGGTCAGCTTGAGGCGGTCGATGAAGCTGTCGGGCTTCTTGCCTTCGACGCTCTTCACGTCTTCGGCATTGGCTTCGAGCAGTTCAGGCATTGCTTCGCGCAGCGCCCTGGCGGCCTCGCGCAGCGCCGTGTTCTTGGCATCGGTGCTGGCGGAAAGCAGGCCTTGTGCAGCCTTGCGGGCGTTCTGGCCCAGCGTGGTGATGTGGATCTGCGGGTCTAGGGTCTGATCGGTCATAATTCTCTCTTGGTCGTGGGGGCAGGGCAGGAGGCGCTTGGGGTCAGCGCAACTCTACGGCCCGGTCGTAGCAGGCCTGCAGTGTAGCATGCATGCGGTCAGTAAGGCCATTGTCGCCGTTGAGCGCCTTCAAACCAGCGGCGGTCGTGCCGCCCTTGCTGGTCACCGAATTGCGCAGTTCTTCGAGGCTGGCCGCACCCGGTTCGCTGGCCATGGCGATGGCACCGCCGATGGTGCCGAGGACCATGTCGCGGGCTTCTTCCTCGCTGAAACCTTGCGCCATCGCGGCCTCGGCATAGGCACGGGCGATTTCGAATACATAGCCCGGGCCCGAGCCTGCAACGGCGGTGACGCGGTCCAGCTTCTCTTCGCTGTCGACGGTAACGACCGTGCCAGCGCGCTCCATAAATTCGACCGCGTGCGCCATGTGGGCATCACTGGCGTGGGGACCGGCGACCACGCCGCTCACTCCGCGGCCGACTGCGGCGGGGAGGTTCGGCATCACACGGACGACGGGCTTGTCGCCCATCAGCTTTGACAAACGCTCGGCGGAATATCCGGCGGCAATCGAGATGACGTATCCGCCCTCGGCAAGGTTGCCCGAATAGCCCGGCATCACGTCGTCGAACATCTGCGGCTTCACTGCCGCAACGATGCAATCGAAGCGCTGGTCGGCGATTTCGGAACCATCGCGGACCAGTGTGACTTTTTCAGGCAGGTCGCTGGCCATGGGGTCGACCACGGTGATTGCCTCGGGGCCGGAGACCCATTGGGAAAGTAAAGCGGAACCCATTTTTCCGCATCCTACAATAAGAATAGAAGTGATAATTTTAGAATTCCGTTTCCGCGCTGGTCGCGCTCTGTGTAATTCTTGGTCTTGTGTTAAATCGAAATAACGTGAGGGTAAGTCGCAAGCTATTCACGGCTGTTTACTTACTATTTCTTGCGCATCCGATATTTCCGAAAAGGCGGTTGTGCACTGCACCATCCCTATCTATATTGCCTCCCAGAAATTTCAAGGCAGATACATTTTTTATATATGACCCAGAATCGCAACATTGTTGTCAAGATTGGCTCGGCGCTCCTCGCAAATCAGGAACTGCTGACCCCCCGATATGGTTTCCTCCAGCGCCTGCTCGAAGACGTCGCAACGCTTCGCGCGCAGGGGAACGATGTCATCCTGTGCTCCTCCGGCTCGGTGGCGCTTGGCCTCCGCATCATCGGGGAAACTCCCGAAACCGCGGGGATATCCGACAAGCAGGCAGCCGCCGCCTGCGGCATGCCGCTGCTGCTCAACGCCTACAAGCAGGTCGGGCACGAATTCGGGTTCGAGATTGCACAGGTCCTGCTGACCCTCGGCGATTTCGAGGACCACCGCCGCTTCCTCAACACGCGCAACACCGTGGCGCGGCTTCTGGAATCGGGCATCATGCCCATCGTCAACGAGAACGATACCATCACCACCGAGGAAATCCGCGTGGGCGACAACGACCGGCTCGCGGCCAAGGTCGCCCAGATGGTCGGCGCGACCGACCTCATCATCCTTACCGGAGTGGACGGTCTTTATGACCGCAATCCCGACGATCCCGACGCTGTCTTCATCCCCGAAGTGACCGATGTCGGCCCTTATATGGAAGCCACCAAGGGCAAGAGCACGCTGGGCACTGGCGGCATGGAGACCAAGCTGCAGGCGGCCAACATGGCGCAGGAAGCAGGTGTCACCACCTGGATTGCGCAAGGCGAGGTCGACCGTCCGCTGTCGACCGTCATCGATGGTAGCCGCCGCGCGACCAAGGTCTTGCCGCATCCCAACCCGCTTTCGGGGTGGGACAGCTGGATTGCCAACCGCCTGCAAATGGCCGGCAGCCTCGTCATTACCGACGCGGTCGCCGATGCGATTGCCAAGGGCGACAGGCCCATCAAGCGCGCCGACGTCATCTCGATGGACGGCGATTTCACGCGTGGTGACGTGCTCCACATTTACGACAGCAAGGGCATCGAACGTGCCCGCGGATTATCTGATTTCACCTCGGAAGAAATCCGCGTGATGACGCACAATCCCGACACCGACGCCGAGCAGCTCTTGGGCTACAAGACACGTGGCGAAATCATCCGCAGCAACAACCTCGTCATGCTCGAAACGCGCCACCTCCTGTGGGATGCGCCAGAGGGTATCACCGAGGACTGAGCGCATACGTGGATTTCGGCGAGAACTTCACTTGGCGTTCAGCGGGGTGCTGGCTATAGGCTCGGCCCTATGACGACCAATTCGCGCATCAGCCGCTCTCTCGCCCTCGGCACGCTCGCTGCCTCGACCGTGTTCCTTGCCGCCTGTGGCGGCGGCCAGTCGCGGCCCACGGACACGGCTTATGTCGCGCGCGATGTCGAAAGCCTCTATGCGCAGGCCAAGGAAGATCTCGACCGCGGTCGGCCCAATATCGCGGCCGCGCTGTTCGACGAGGTCGAGCGCCAGCATCCCTATTCGCCCTGGGCCCGCCGCGCGCAGCTGATGAGCGCCTTCAGCTACTACGTCGCTGGCGATTACAACAAGTCGATCCAGGCCTCGCAGCGCTTCCTGTCGATCCACCCGGGCAACAAGGACGCGCCTTACGCCTATTACCTCATTGCGCTGAGCTATTACGAGCAGATCAGCGACGTGCAGCGTGACCAGAAAATCACCGAGCAGGCTCTGACCGCGCTGCGCGAAGTGAACCGCCGTTTCCCGCAGACGCAGTACGCGTCGGATGCGCGCCTCAAGATCGACCTCGTGCAGGACCATCTTGCGGGCAAGGAAATGGAAATCGGCCGCTATTACCAGCGTTCGGGCAAGTGGATTGCCGCGCAGATCCGGTTCCAGAACGTGGTCGATACCTACCAGACCACCAGCCACGCTCCCGAAGCGCTTTATCGCCTCGTCGAAAGCAGCCTCGCGCTCGGCATTCCTGCCGAAGCGGTGAAGTACGCCGCCGTCCTCGGCGCGAACTATCCGGGCAACGAGTGGTACGAAAAGGCCTACGAACTGGTGCAGGACCACGCGCCGGGCCTTACGCCGAGCTGACCGCCCGGCGAGGGCCGTCGCTCCTCCCGAAAATTTTCAGTCGGACCTTGAAACCAGACGCGTCCTGGCGCATTTTAGTCATGCGGACCGGGCCCCTCTGGCGTGCTGCCTAGTGCTCACGTGATGTCGGACCGCATCGGACAACCGATGCGCGCTGGCAGGCCCTTCTTCCCCTCCCTCCCAGCTTGTTGGCCCATCGGCTGTCCGATCGAACTCTATTCGATTTCGGAGACAGAACATGAAGGCCCGCACTTTTACACTGACCCAGATCCACCAGCGGATTGACGAGCGCCTGCGCATCGAATTGCGCAAACGCGTTCCCGATGTGGTCGAGATATCTCGTCTCGAATTGATGAAGCTGCGCGTCAAACATGCGCTGCGGCGCCTGCTGGCGCGTCCGATCCCTGCCTGAGCGCAGGTCAAGGGGCCGTCGCCGGCGCTCACTCCATCGCGCCGGTGGCGGCTTCCCGCACGAAACTGAAAAGACTCGGAGAATACCTTGGTCCAGTCGATTACACCCTTGCTGAAGGACTTCCTGCAGAAGGAATCCGCCGGCGGAATCGTCCTCATTTTCGCCGCGCTGCTCGCGCTCGCCGTTGCGAACTCGCCGCTGCTGGCCGAGTATAGTGCGCTGCTCGACACCGGCGTGGTCGTCGGCATCGGCAGCTTCGTCATCGACAAGCCGCTACTGCTGTGGATCAATGATGGTCTCATGGCCGTGTTCTTCTTCCTCGTCGGTCTCGAGGTGAAGCGCGAAATCTTCGAAGGCCAGCTGTCGAGCTGGGACAAGGCCTCGCTCCCGCTCATCGCGGCCATTGGCGGCATGGCGATCCCTGCGCTCATCTTCCTTTCGCTCAACGCCGGATTGCCTGAGACGATCAATGGCTGGGCCATCCCCGCTGCAACCGATATTGCCTTTGCGCTAGGGATTCTCTCGCTGCTCGGCCCTCGTGTGCCGGTCGCCCTCAAGGCGCTGCTGCTGGCCATCGCGGTGATCGACGACATCGGCGCCATTGCCATCATCGCCATCTTCTATTCGGGCGAACTCGACACCGGTATGCTGGGCGCGGCGGCGATCGTTTTCGTCCTGATGCTGGCTGTCGGCAGGGCGCGCGTCCAGTCGACCATTCCATATATCCTGCTGGCCATCCTGATGTGGGCCTTCGTGCTCAAATCGGGCGTCCACGCCACGCTGGCCGGTGTCGCTGCCGCGATGACCGTCCCGCTCGACGCAAAGAGCGACCACGGCCCGCTTGAGCGAATGGAACACGCGCTGCACCCTTGGGTGGCCTTCCTCGTCATCCCGATCTTCGGCTTCGCCAATGCAGGCGTCACCCTGTTCGGCCTTTCGCCTGGCGCGCTGTTCGAACCGCTGCCGCTGGGCATCGCTCTCGGCCTGCTGGTCGGCAAACAGATCGGTATCTTCGGCTTTGCCTTTGCTGCTGTGAAACTGAAGCTCGCTTCGCTGCCCGCAGGTGTAAGCTGGGCGCAACTCCATGCGATGAGCCTGCTCGCGGCAATCGGCTTCACCATGAGCCTCTTCATCGGCAACCTCGCCTTTGCCGACCCCGCGCAGATCGACGCGGTCAAGATCGGCGTTCTTGCCGGTTCGACCATTGCGGCACTCGCCGGTTATCTCCTGCTCAACCGCGCGCTTCCGCGTGAAGCCGCTCCTGAAAGTATCGACTGATGGATTTTCTCTTCACCGACTGGCTCGGCACTCCCGTATGGTTCTGGGCTGCCTTCCTCGCCATTGTCATCGTCCTGACCGCGTTCGACCTCGGCTTCCTGCACAAGGAAGACAAGGAACTCGGCATCGGGGAGAGCCTCAAGCTGTCGGCCTTCTATATCGGCGTCGCCCTGCTGTTCGGCGCCTGGGTCTGGGGCGAGCGCGGAGCGACCGCAGGCATGGAATATTATACCGGCTTCTTCATCGAGAAGGCGCTGTCGATCGACAATGTCTTCGTCATCAGCCTCATCTTCACCTACTTCGCCATCCCGCCGAAGTACCAGTACCGCGCGCTGCTGTGGGGCATCATGGCGGTGATCGTGCTGCGCGGATTGATGATTGCGGGCGGCGCTGCGCTGCTGGCAGAGGCCTATTGGGTCCTTTACTTCTTTGCCGCCTTCCTGATCGTCACCGGCATAAAGATGTTCTTCGCCGGTGACGAGCCGATGGACGTGGGCAAGAACCCGGTCATCCGCTGGATCAGCAAACATATGCGGGTGACCAAGGAACTCCACGCACAGCATTTCTTCGTGAAGATCCCCGACAGCAAGACCGGAAAGCTGGTGACGGCGGCCACCCCGCTGTTCCTCGCGCTGGTGGTCATCAATCTTGCCGACCTCGTCTTCGCGCTCGACAGCGTGCCTGCGATTTTCGCGATCACCACCGACACATTCATCGTCTACACTTCAAACATCTTCGCCATTCTCGGCCTGCGCGCGCTCTATTTCGCGCTGGCGGCGATGGTGCACCGCTTCCACTACCTGAAGTATGCGTTGGCGGCCGTTCTGGTCTTCATTGGCAGCAAGATCTTCGTGACCGACTTCCTGCTCGACGGCGGAAAGATGCCCGCGTGGATCAGCCTCGGCGTAACCTTCGGACTGATTGCGGCGGGCGTGCTCTACTCCTTGTGGAAGACACGCGGCGGGGAGGAAGAGGACTGGCCTGCCGAGCCCGAGGCAAGGGACGCACGCCCGCCTGTTTGAAACTGCGCGCGAAAGGATGACGGGCGGGCCGCGACAGGCTAGACACCGCTCAAATGCTGACCCGCCTGTCCATCCGCAACATCGTGCTGATCGAGGCGCTCGACCTCGATTTCGGGCGTGGGCTGGGTGTGCTTACGGGCGAGACCGGGGCGGGCAAGTCCATCCTGCTTGATTCGCTCGGGCTGGTGCTGGGCAATCGCGCCGACAGCGGACTGGTGCGCGCTGGGGAGGAAAAGGCCAGCGTCTCGGCCAGCTTCGAATTTGCAACCCTGCCTCCGGCTATCGCCGATACGCTCGATGATGCGGACATTGAAGTCGAGGAGGGAGAGCCGCTAATCATCCGTCGCCAATTGAAGGCAGACGGGGGGAGCAAGGCGTTCATCAACGACCAGCCGGTCGGCGTGGCCCTGCTCCGCGAGATTGCCGGTGCGCTGGTCGAACTCCACGGCCAGCACGACGACCGCGGCCTCGTCAATCCGCGAGGCCACCGTGCTTTGCTCGATCGGTTCGCCGGAGCCGACACGGCGCGTGTTGAACAGGCGTGGACCAAATGGCGCGAGACCGAGGAACGTCTCGCCACCGCGCGCGATGCGGTCGAGCAGGCAAAGCTCGACCAGGACCTGCTGCTGGCGCACCTCGCCGAATTGACCGCGCTCGAACCGCAGGCGGGCGAGGAAGCTCGTCTCGCCGGTGCGCGCGCCGACATGCAGAAGGGCGAGCGCCTGTCGGGCGATCTCGAGGAATTGCGGCACCTTTGGGAGGGCTCGGATTCCCCGCTGACATCGCTGCGCGTTGCCGCGCGCAAGCTCGACCGAATTGCGCCTGAGCACCCGCTGCTCGCCGAAGCGTTGGCTGCCCTCGACCGTGCGGTCATCGAGGCTGGCGAGGCGGAGGAGAAACTCGAGAAGGCCGCCGATGCGCTTGTGCATGACCCGGCTGCGCTGGAAGAAGCCGAGACCCGCCTGTTCGAACTGCGCGCGCTAGCGCGCAAGCATCGCTGCGAGGTCGACGAGCTTCCCGAAGTCATGCGGACCATGCGCAGCCAGCTCGATTCCATCGAAGGCGGCGAGGCGGAACTCGATGCGCTGGAGGCGGCTGCCGCCGAGGCAGGCAATCGCTACCGCGCCGAGGCCGAGGCGCTCCATGCAAACCGCGTGGCAGCCGCGCTGCGGCTCGACGAGGCCGTGGCGCGCGAACTCGCGCCGCTCAAGCTCGACGCGGCACGGTTCAGGACGGCGGTGGCCGAACTGCCCGAAGATCGCTGGGGCGCGCATGGGCTGGACAGCGTGGAATTCCTCATCTCCACCAATCCCGGTGCCGATTTCGCCCCGCTCAACAAGATTGCCAGCGGCGGCGAGCTGTCGCGCTTCATCCTCGCGCTGAAGGTCGCGCTGGCCGAGCAAGGCGGAGCGGCCACGGTCATTTTCGACGAAATCGACCGCGGCGTGGGCGGGGCCGTCGCCAGCGCCATCGGCGAACGCCTCGCGCGCCTGGCCAGCGACGGACAGCTGCTCGCCGTAACGCACAGCCCGCAAGTCGCCGCGCGCGGCCGCACGCATTACATGATCGCCAAGAGCAGCGACGGCACCGTCACGCGCACCAGCGTGGCCCTGCTCGACGAGGCCGGACGGCAGGAAGAGATCGCACGAATGCTGTCGGGCGCGGAAGTGACGCCCGAGGCGAGGGCGCAGGCGGACAGGTTGTTGGAGGGGGTTTGAATGCGTTGGAGAGGTAAGCAGGCAATATTGGCAACAGCGTCGATGGTGCTTCTTGCATCATGCACCGCCACTGATCCGACCCCGCCGGATATCTTCCTTCCACCCGTCACTTTCTCCGAGCCTTTTACTCCGCCCCAAGTTGCCGCGTTGCCAGCATCGGAACCGGTGCTGGTTGAAAATTACGCCGAGCAATCGGCTGAGCAGGTTGGCATGCTCAGATTGCCCGAGGGCGAGGGGTCATTTCCCGTTGCCATGCTGGTTCATGGCGGCTGCTGGCGCGATTTCGGTTCGCCGGCAGACTTTGGTCCGATTGCAGACTGGCTGGCCGCGAATGGCGTGGCAAGCTGGTCAGTCGGCTACCGCGAAATCGGTTCCGGAGGGGAATGGCCAAACCTGTTTATCGACCTGGCAACTGCGCTTAAGCATATCGGGAGTCTTGCGGAGCGCTATCCGCTCGATACAAATCGCATCAGCGTCATCGGGCATTCGGCGGGTGCTGCAGCTCCTCTGTTGCTGTCCATGGAGGAGCCGGCCAGTGAAATCGGCATGGAAGGCTTGCCCGAGGTGGTATCGGCGGCGGTACTCGATGCACCGGTCCTCCTTGGGGCCTTTGCGCAGCAGGATATGAGCGGCCTCTGCAGTGAAACCTCGCTACCGGCGGTGATGGGCGGTTTGCCGGGTGTGGTCCCCGATAACTATGCGATGCTTGACGCCGCTGCGGAGGGTGTGAGCGTTGAGCGCTTTCTGATTGTCGAGGCTGTCGAGCCCTTGCCCGGCGCGGCAGTCGTCGAAGCCCTTCGCGCAAAGGGAGCTATCGTAGAGACAATCTCGCTCACGCAGAAAAGGCACTTCGACATGCTGGTCCCGGGAACGACCGACTTCGCTTTAATCGCACCTGCGCTCTTGCGAGTTGCGCGCGGCGAGTGAGCGCGGGGGTGCCGGGCACTCGGCGCGGCAATGAGCGTTGATTGCCCGATGCGCTTACCTCTCGCTCTTTTGCTTGTGTTAGCTGTCTCGGCATGCGCGCCGTCTTTGCCGCGCTATACCGTGCCAGCGGATGCAGCCCCGACAGGATTTTACGAGGACCAGCAGCGGCCAGACCTTGCCCTGCTCGAGTTCCGCCTCGCCAGCTATTTTGCGCGCGACGACCAGCCTTACGAAACGGTCTGCGCTGTTGATGGCAGCGATGTTCAAAGCAGCCAGCAAGATCCGCCCGTCCCGCTGGACCCGGCGACCGAACGCAGGCTGATGCGGCGCTTTCCCTCGCTTACTCCGGCAAGCGGCTGCAAGCGTGAGGGGCTGTCGGTCAAGGACCGCGATACGGGCGTCGAGGCGGCGCTGTTCGACGTGCACGAGCTTGAATGCGAAAGCGCGGTCAAATGCAGCGCCTGGGGCGGCTATTATGCCAACGGCCAGCACGGCTGGAGCTGGTACTGGATCGAATGGAACGGCCGGGAATGGAAGATCAGGCCGCGCGACCTAGGTATCGTGCTGACCTAGCGTCACCCCTACTGGCGAATCCCCAATCTCGCCCCTAAGCCTTGCTGCATGGACATGACGGAAGCCGACGCAGCGAACGAGCTCATGCGCCTTGCGCGCGAGATTGCGAAGCATAACAAGCTCTATCACGCGAAAGACGATCCCGAGATTACCGACCAGGAGTTCGATGCCCTGGTGCGGCGCAACGCCGAACTGGAGGAGGCTTTCCCGCATCTTGTGCGCGAGGATTCGCCCTCGAAAGCGGTCGGCCACGAGATTGCTGCCTCGCCGCTGTCGAAAGTGACGCACGAGGTTCGCATGATGAGCCTCGACAACGCCTTTTCGCCCGAGGAGGTCGAGGAGTGGGTGGCGCGCGTGCGTCGGTTCCTCTCGTTGGACGACGGTGAGGAAGTCGCCATCACCGCCGAGGACAAAATCGACGGCCTGTCCTGCTCGCTGCGCTACGAAAACGGCAGACTGGTGCGCGCCGCTACGCGCGGGGACGGGCAAGTGGGAGAAGACGTGACGCCCAATGTCGCGCATATTTCCGACATTCCGCAGCAGCTTTCCGGCGATGTGCCCGAGGTCTTCGAAATCCGGGGTGAGGTCTACATGTCCAAAGCCGACTTCCAGTCGCTCAATGCGGCACAGGAAGTGGCGGGCGGCAAGCTTTTCGCCAATCCACGCAATGCTGCTGCCGGTTCGTTGCGGCAAAAGGATGCCAGCGTGACGGCAAAGCGTCCGCTGAAGTTCTGGGCGCATGGCTGGGGTGCCGCCTCTGAGGTGCCGGGCGCGACGCAGGAAGAGGTTGTGCGGAAAATCGAAGGTTGGGGCGTGCCGGTCTCGCCGTTGTTCACGCGCGTGCATGACGTCGCTTCGATGCTCGCACATTATGAGAGGATTGGCCGCGAACGCCCTGACCTGCCTTATGAAATCGATGGCGTCGTTTACAAAGTCGACCGGCTCGACTGGCAGCAGCGACTGGGCTTCGTCGCCAAGGCACCGCGCTGGGCGCTGGCGCACAAGTTCCCTGCCGAGCAGGCGGAGACCACGCTCGAAGCGATCGACATCCAGGTCGGGCGCACGGGCAAGCTGACGCCGGTGGGCCGTCTTGCGCCCGTGCTGGTGGGCGGGGTGACGGTCACCAATGTCACCCTCCACAACCGCGACGAGATTGCGCGGCTCGGCGTGAGACCGGGCGACCGCGTGGTCGTCCAGCGCGCGGGCGACGTTATTCCACAGCTTGTGGATAACCTCACCCGCGAGACCCCCCGCGAGCCGTTTCACTTCCCCGACCACTGCCCCGAATGCGGCAGCGAAGCCGTGGCAGAAGAGGGCGAGGTCGATGTGCGCTGCACAGGCGGTCTCATATGTCCCGCGCAACGTACGGAAAGACTGAAGCATTTCGTCAGTCGCGGTGCGCTTGATATCGACGGGTTGGGCGAAAAGACCATCGACCAGTTCTTCGCGCTGGGATGGCTCGAAAGCCCCGCCGATATCTTCCGCCTCCACCAGCGTCGTGACGCCATCCTCGCACTCGAAGGCTGGCAGGAACGGTCTGTGGATAAACTTGTGGACAGCATCGAGGCGCGGCGCGCTCCCGATGCGGCGCGACTGCTGTTCGGGCTCGGCATCCGGCATGTCGGAGCAGTGACGGCGCGCGACTTGATGAAGTATTTCCACGAACTGCCAGCCTTGCGCGCAGCTGCCGAGGCCGCGCGTGCTGGCGACGAGGACGCCGCAGCCTCGCTCACCGCCATCGATGGCATCGGCGGCGCGGTGGTCGAGGCGCTGGGCGACTTCTTCCACGAGGACCACAACAAGGCCGTGTGGGACGACATCCTTTCCGAAGTCGCACCATTGCCCTATGTCATCGAAACGAGGGAAAGCCCGGTCAGCGGCAAGACTGTGGTCTTCACCGGCAAGCTCGAAACCATGAGCCGCGACGAAGCCAAGGCACAGGCCGAACGCCTCGGCGCAAAGGCCAGCGGATCGGTTAGCGCCAAGACCGATTTGCTGGTCGCGGGGCCGGGCGCGGGCAGCAAGCTCAAGAAAGCCGCCGAACTCGGTATCGAGGTGATCGACGAAGCGGGATGGGCCGAAATCGTGGCGCAGGCGGGCTGAGCGATGAACGCGCGCGTCATGGCTTTGGGCGCGGTTTTTGGTGTGATGTTCGCTGCCACCATGGGCAATTTCGTGCTCGGCATCGCAATCGGGCTTTGTTTCGCGGTGGCGTTCAGCGCGGCGTTCAAGGAAGAGGACGAGCGTGATGCCGAGGGTCGCGACAGCGATGAGCATAGCGACGACACCCGCTGAACAAATTGTTCGGAAACCATCGGCTTACCTCTCGTTAGGGTGATGTGAGCCGTTCCCCAGTCCTGTTCCTGACAATCGCCATTGTCGGCGCTTTCCTTGTCCTAGCCACGCGGCTGAGCACGCCGGGCGAATCCGCCGAGCAGTTCCAGCAGCGCATCGTGTTGGCCGAGAAGGATCTGACGCCGCCCGCACCCGAACTCGACGAGGCGCAAGAAGCACTCGAGCGGGAGCTGGTCGAACTGGGCGAGAACTTCGATGGGGTTGCAGGGATTGCGGTAACCGAGGTCGAAACGATGGCCACCATGGCGCATGATGGCGACACGCCGTTCCCGCAGCAAAGCGTCAGCAAGCTGTGGGTGACGATGACCGCACTCGACCTTGTCGACAATGGCGCGCTGGACCTCGAAGAGCCGGTGACGCTGCGCGCCGAAGACCTCACCGTTTTTTACCAGCCGACGCGTAACCTAGTCCGATCGCGTGGTTCCTTCAGCACCGATTATGGCGACCTGATGAGCCGCGCAATCACGCAGAGCGACAACACCGCGAACGACCGTTTGCTGCGCCGCGTCGGCGGACCGCAGGCGGTGGAGGCCTTCATGCGCCGCAATGGCATTGCGGGGGTCCAGTTCGGCACCGACGAGCGTACCAAGCAGAGCCAAATTGCCGGTCTCAAGTGGCGGCAGTCCTACTCCATCGAAAACGCTTTCTACGAAGCGCGCGACCGCGTGCCGGAAAAAGACCGTCGCCGTGCCTTCAACGCCTATCTTGCCGATCCGATGGACGGGGCGAAGGCTGCAGCCATGTCGAAGGCGCTGGCGAGGCTGGCACGGGGAGATCTGCTGTCTGAGAAATCGACCCAACTCATGCTCTCCATCATGGAGGAAACCAAGAGCGGGCCGCGCCGCCTCAAGGGTGGTGTGCCGGATGGCTGGAGCATCGCGCACAAGACCGGGACGGGCCAATATTTCGACGGGGTCCAGTCGGGATACAACGATGTCGGCATCCTTACCGCGCCCGACGGCTCGCAATATGCGCTGGTCGTGTTCATCGGGCGCACGCGCGCCTCATACGCTGCGCGCATGGCGATGATGCAGGAGGTCACGCGCAGCGTCGTTCGCTATCACGAGGGGCAGCTGGGCAGGACTACTGCCTAGTCGGCGACGGGCTCTTCCACCCATTTCATCACGCCGCCCGGAAGCGGCGTCCAGCGTCCGACTTTGACACCCGCTGCGGCGAGCGTGTCCGAGGTCCACTGGTTGCACGTATTCCCGAGGTGGTAGGTCCCGGGCGCATCGTAGAACACGTCGTAGGTGCCATAGCCGGGATAAGTTTCGCGTCCTTCGTAAGGCGGAATTTGCGCTTCGATTAGCGACACCAGCAGGGCATATTGCTCCTCGCTCAGGCGCAGAGGCCGGTTGGACGGGCCGGGGGCAGGGCGCACGTAATGCGAGGCGTGGATGAGGCCGTCACCGCCGAAGGCTGCCCGAAAGGCGCTGGAGATGGTGAGGTCGCCCCAGGTCGGTGTGTTGAGGAACACCTCCCGCTCGCCCCAGCTCACCGCGACATGCGTGTAGGCGCGATAGGGTGCCTTAAGGTCGGACGCCGGAAAGGTTTCGCGCCAGTCCTTGAGCGGAGAGACCAGGGGCATGACGATTTCGGTATGGATGCCGTTGTCGCCGACCATGATTTCGACACCGCCTTCCGGTTCCTCCCAGCCCGAATTGCGCGGAATTGAGCTGCCTACCCATGCGGAAAGCAGGAAGAGGATGGTCGCAACCACGGGGATGGCGAGGAGCCACAAGGCCGCTCTCACCGCGCGCTTCTTCCTCACCTAAAGCGGCTCTTGCGCATCCAGAGGATGGACCAGTCGCCATTGGTAACGCGGCGGGCGAGGCGGAAGCCCTGCCTGCGATAGGCTGCGCGGACCTCGGCCTCCTGCGTCTGGATCAGGCCTGCCAAGAGTAGGCTGCCTCCCGGCGCGGTTACGGAAGCGAAGTCGGGTGCGAGTTCCACCAGAGGTCCGGCGAGGATGTTCGCGATGAGCAAATCATAGGGCGCGCGGGCCTGAATCAGGGCGTCATCGGTGCCCGGCGCGATGACCATGGTGAGTTCACCCGCGCCTGCGCCCGCCGCAACGCGATTGGTGGCGCAATTGTCCTCGACCACGCTCGCACAAACCGCGTCGATATCGGATGCGGTCGCCTTGGCGTGAGGCCAAAGGTGCATCGCGGCGAAGGCGAGCAGGCCGGTGCCGGTGCCGATGTCGGCATGGTTCTTCACCACCAGCCCCTCGCGCTTCATGAGGTCGAGCATGGCGAGGCAGGCGGCGGTGGTCTCGTGCTGCCCGGTCCCGAAGGCCTGGCTGGCGGGAATGACGAAATCGACGAGCGTCTCGTCCGCCGGATATTCGGGCGTGCGGACATGGAAACGGCCTGCTCGGATGGGTTCGACACCCTGCTGGCTCAGTGTCACCCAGTCTTCGTCGGGCAGTTTCTCGGCGACCAGCTTCGGCGCGCCATCGGCGAACAGCGCTGCGACGGCTTTCTTGTCGGCAGTAGTCGGCTTGTGGTCGAGCCAGACTTCGAGAATCCAGTCGTCGGGTTTGTCCTCTGCGATCTCGCGGCCCGAGACGACCAATTCCTCGGGGAAGTCCCACGCATCCTCATGCGCGAGGAGGGCTGCCTGGACGACTGACTTCGTGCCTTCGCCCGAGAGTTTCCACGCGCTCATTCGGCGGCCTCCCTGGCAAGGCGCGCGTCGAGCTTTTCGGTCAGCGCATCGGCATAACGCTGGCATGGCCCGGGCTTGCCGTAGCTTCCCTCCTTCATGCCCCTGAGCATACCGCTCGCCGAAGGGTGCGGGGTGACGATGTAGTCGCAGGGCAGGAAACGCACCTTGTCGATACTGTCGCGGAAAGCGGCGACATACTGGGGGCGGTCGCTGAAGCGGTAGCCATCCGCCGAGACCGCGGAGAGGCTGTCGACATAGGCAGTGCGGCTGCAAATCGGCGGTTCGAAGGGCAGGCTGCACGAATTCCATGTCCAGCTCATCGCGCCGGGTGAATGGCCGGGCGTCGTGTGGGCTGTGAACTCCAGCCCTCCCAGCCGGAGCACTTCCCCATCCGCCATGACCTTGTCGACCTTAACCGAAGTCGTGGCGGGATGGCCGCTGGCAGCCTGGGGGTCGTCCGCAGCGAGGTCTCCGCTTTCAAGTACGGCTTTCGCGCGGGCGGAGGCCACGATCCTCGCACCGGTCGCATCCGCCAAAGCCGAGTGAGCGCCGACATGGTCGAAATGCTCATGGCTCATCAGGATGTAGCGAACGTCTTTCGGATCGAAGCCGAGTTCACGGATGTTGGCGAGGACGAGCGGAGCCGCCGAAGGCACGCCGCTGTCGAGCAGTACGTGGCCTGCATCGCCGGTTACGAGGATGGCAGAAATACCGCATGTGCCGACGTAAAAGCTGTTGCCCAGAAGCTGGAAGGGCGGGGCGGGCTTGTCCCACTCGTCCCACGCTTCGCAGGTGTCGAGGAAAGCGAGCTTCTTGGCTTGGAGCATCTTCGGGTCGAGTTCGACGGTCGGCGCGGGCGGAGCCGCCGCGACCTCACTGTCGACAGGTGCCGTGGCCGTGCAGCCAGCAAGGCCAAGCACGAAAGCGAGTGGTAGCAGCGATCTAACGGACATAGCTTGCCCCATTGGCATCGAGCGTGGCCCCCGTCATGCTGGGCGGGGCGTCGAGTGCACAGAATTCGATGATGCGCGCCATTTCGGCAGGTTCGGCGACGCGTCCCAGCGGGATATCGGCGAGCAGGCCGTCGCCGCCGCGGCTTTCAAGATAGTCTCCCGCCATCGCAGTGTCGGTGAAACCGGGCGTGACTGCGAAGCTATAAATGCGCATCGCTGCATAGGCGCGTGCGATGCTCTTGTGCATCGCCAGCATCCCGCCCTTGCTCGCGGCATAGTGCCAGTGCGCGGGCGAATCGCCGCGGTGTCCTGCGCGGCTCGCGACATGAACGATGCGTCCGCTGCTGCCCGTTTCCTGCCAGTGGCGCACGGCGAACCGGCTGAGCTGGGCCGAGGCAGTCAAGTTGATACGCATGGTGTCTTCCCACGCGTCTAGCCATTCGATGTCCGACACATCGACCGGGTTCGGCGCAAACAGGCCCGCATTGTTCACCAGCACGTCAATCTCGCCGCCCGCCTGTTCGAGCGCGGCTTCCCACAGCATCTTGGGTGCGAGCGGGTCGCGAAAGTCGGCGGCCAGCGTGCCGAAGCCTTCCCCGCTGGTCGATTGGCCGATGACCTTGGCGCCGCGCGCTTCCAGGGCTTCGCGCGCCGCCGCGCCTATCCCGCGCGAAGCGCCGGTGAGAAGAATGCATGTCATGCACCACGCTATTCGAAACTTTGCGGCAAATGTCGAGGCCGCGCGCCTTGCACCACCCGCCAGCTTCGCTAAGGAGGCGCGACGAAAATTCTCGCAACGGACGTAAACTCCATGGCAAATCGCCCGCTTTCACCGCATCTGCAAATTTGGAAATGGGGCCCGCACATGCTGGTCTCCATCCTCCACCGTGTCACCGGGGACGGCCTCGCCATCGTCGGCCTAGCCGTGCTGCTGTGGTGGCTGGGCGCGATGGCAGGCGGGGCGGAAAGCTACGCCACCTTCGCCGAAGTGATGGGCTCGCCCGTGGGCATGGTGGTGCTGGTGGGCCTGAGCTGGGCCTTCTTCACCCACATGATGAGCGGCCTTCGCCACTTCGTCCTCGACATCGGCGCAGGTTACGAACTCGACACCAACAAGACGTGGTCGGTTCTCTCGCCCATCATCGCAATTCTCCTGACCGCTGCCTTCTGGGCAGTCGTCCTGCTTCGCTAAGGGCATCGCAAGACATGGCACACGACACTCCCATCAAACGCGTGCGCGGGCTCGGCTCGGCGCATGAGGGCGCGCATCACTGGCTGGTGCAGCGCTTCACCGCCATCGGCAACCTCGTGCTGATGCTGTTCCTCGTGACCAGCCTCGCGCTGCTGCCGGCCTACGACTACGCCACCATGACCAAATGGGCCTCGCAGACGCTTCCCGCGACCGCGCTGGCGCTGCTCATCGTCAGCGTATTCTGGCACGCACGCCTCGGCCTGCAGGTGCTGGTCGAAGACTATGTCCACGAAGCGGGCACCAAGTTTGCCACGCTCGCCCTTCTCAACCTTGCAACAATCGGCGGCGCAGCGTTCGGCCTCGTGTCCATCGCCCGCATCGCTCTCGGAGGAGCCGCCTGATGGCCCGCACCGACACTTTCGAAATCGGCGGTCGTAGCTACCCCATCATCGACCACACCTATGACACCGTCGTCGTGGGCGCGGGCGGCTCGGGCCTGCGCGCAACCATGGGCAGCGCGGAAGCCGGCCTGAAGACGGCCTGCATCACCAAGGTCTTCCCGACGCGTTCGCACACGGTTGCAGCACAGGGCGGCATCGCGGCCAGCCTTGGCAACAACACGCCCGACCACTGGTCCTGGCACATGTACGATACCGTCAAGGGCTCCGACTGGCTCGGCGACCAGGACGCCATCGAATACATGGTCCGCGAAGCCCCGCAGGCGGTTTACGAGCTGGAACATGCCGGCGTGCCCTTCAGCCGCAACAAGGATGGCACGATCTACCAGCGCCCCTTCGGCGGCCACATGCAGAACATGGGCGAAGGCCCGCCGGTGCAGCGCACCTGCGCCGCTGCCGACCGTACCGGCCACGCCATGCTCCACGCGCTCTACCAGCAGAGCCTGAAGTATGACGCGGACTTCTTCATCGAATATTTCGCGCTCGACCTCATCATGGAAGACGGACCCGACGGCAAGGTTTGCCGCGGCGTCATTGCCATGTGCCTCGACGACGGGACCATCCACCGCTTCCGCAGCCAGGCGGTCGTGCTGGCGACAGGCGGTTATGGCCGCTGCTACTTCACCGCGACTTCGGCCCATACCTGCACCGGCGACGGCGGCGGCATGGTGCTGCGCGCCGGCCTGCCGCTGCAGGACATGGAGTTCGTCCAGTTCCACCCGACCGGCATTTACGGCGCGGGCGTGCTTATCACCGAGGGCGCGCGCGGCGAGGGCGGCTACCTCACCAACTCCGAAGGCGAGCGGTTCATGGAACGCTACGCCCCCTCGGCCAAGGACCTCGCCTCGCGTGACGTGGTGTCGCGTTCGATGGCGCTGGAAATGCGTGAGGGCCGCGGCGTCGGTCCCGATGGCGACCACATCTTCCTGCACCTCGACCATATCGATCCCAAGGTGCTGGGCGAGCGCCTGCCGGGCATCACCGAAAGCGGCAAGATCTTTGCCGGTGTCGACCTGACCAAGCAGCCGCTGCCCGTCACTCCGACGGTGCATTACAACATGGGCGGCATCCCCTGTAACTTCCACGGCGAAGTCATGGCGGGCGACCCGAAGGATCCGGAAAAGATCGTCCCGGGCCTGTTCGCGGTCGGCGAAGCGGCCTGCGTTTCGGTCCACGGCGCGAACCGCCTTGGCTCGAACTCGCTGATCGATCTCGTGGTCTTCGGCCGCGCAACCGGCCATCGCCTGAAGGAAATCATCAAGCCCGGCGCGAGCCATGCCGAACTGCCCAAGGACAGCGCGGATATGGCACTGGGTCGTCTCGACCACTTCCGCCATGCTGACGGTGCTTCGCCTACGGCAGAGGTGCGCGCGGAAATGCAGAAGGGCATGCAGAAGCACGCCGCCGTGTTCCGCGACAGCAAGCTGCTCGCCGAAGGTGTTGAGGTCCTCAAGAACGTCAACAAGCGGATGGAGGACATCAAGGTCTTCGACCGCTCGCTGATCTGGAACAGCGATCTCATCGAGACGCTCGAGCTCGACAATCTCATGGCGCAGGCCAATGTCACCATGGCCTCGGCCGAGAACCGCAAGGAAAGCCGCGGCGCCCACGCGCACGAGGACTTCCCCGAGCGTGACGACAAGAACTGGATGAAGCACACCATCGCCTGGTTTGAAGGCTGGGGCGGCCAGGGCGGCGGCGTGAAAATCGACTACCGCCCGGTCCACGAATACACGCTCACCGACGATGTGAAGTATATCGAGCCGAAGAAGCGGGTTTACTGATCGCTCCCGCCCGATAAAGAGTCGCGAATGAGTGCCAATCCCAATCGGACGGACATTCGCAATCGCCTTGCCGGCTATTGGAAGCTCGAACTGGCCAACGCGGTTATGATCCCCGCGTTGGCCATTTTCCTCACCTCAACCAGCCATTCGGAACTTGGCTGGCTGTCATGGCTCAGCTTCGTGCCTATGAGTGGCTTGCTTGTCGTAGGCGGGCTTTACTGGCGCGGAAAGCTCGATGCGCTCGAAGGGCGAGCTGCCCGGCTTGGTCGTGTACTCGCCCAGGCGGACCGGTGGCAGGTTCCGCTCGCGATCCTGAGTGGTGCAGCTTTCCTAGCAGCGATCGCCTCATGGCTGGACCCTGGTCTGTCGGTTTCCCTTGCCGACCGCATTACGGCAAGCGTGTGCAGCACATTGGCGGTACTCGAATATGTGAACTATTATCATCGCCAACTGCAGCATTTCGACCACCTGGCCGATTTTCGTCGCCTGCTTGCCGGCAGGGGATTCCGTCCGGCCCAGATGGCTGTGGACCTGCGGCGTTTTCGGGCGGGCATGGTCAAGTGAGAAAAGCTGCAACTGCTGCGACGGCTATTGTCACCTGCTTCGCTGTCGCTGCTTGCGCAAGTGTGGGATCTCCGCCTACCGACATCGGAGCCGAACAGTTCTACAAGAAGTACGTCTCTGCCCGAGGCATCCCCATCCTCTCCTCCGACCGCGTGCCCGACGAAGCCTTGCTCGCCGCGCGCGACATGGCCTCGGGCCTGTTGGCCTATCGGCCCGATCTTGCCGACTGGTTGGTCGGAAACGACTACCGCGTCGCGATCATCGCCGAGGAAGAAGCCCTGCTCGACCTTCCCGAAAAGGCGCACTGGTCCAAGCCAGCGCGGGACGATCCACGCCTCACGCGATGCGAACTCAAACATTACGATGTCCGCATCGGCGCATTGACAGACCGCGCCTACTGGGATGCGCGGGCGAGGGGGATTGGCGGCAAGCGTACTGTCGGCTCGGAAGAGGACGTGCTGGGGCTGCCCAGCACGCGCTATTGGGGCGAGACCATCTTCGTCCACGAGATGGCGCATAATGTCCTCTTCGCCATCGAGGCGGTCGACCCGGCGCTGTATGCGGAGGTCGTGGCGGCCTATGCCAATGCGCTGGCGAACGACCTCTGGCTCAACGAATATGCCACCACGACCATCCAGGAGTACTGGGCGGAAGGCACGCAAATCTGGTTCAATTCGAACCGGCGGGTGATGATAGACGGGCGGCAAATCCTAAACCATCCCGACTTGGAGGCCTACGACCCCAAGCTCTACGCCGCATTGGCGCAGGCCTATGGCGACAACCATCGCCTGAAATCGGACCCCTTCTGGATGCGCGAGGCGCGCGTGCCTCCCGGACCGCCGCCGCTCAACACGGCAGAGGAATGCTGAGCGCTGGTCGATAGAATCTGTGGTCAGGTAGAAGAGCGTTTGCATTCTGACCCTGCGACCGGAAGCTGAACAAGCATTCATCCACGCTTCATGTTTACAAACGTAGTCATTATGGCTACAGGCGTAATCGAACACGAAGCGCCTTGTCAGGGAGTGAGTCGAAATGGGTAAGCGCAAACAGGCTGTCGGAGAGCGTATCAGCGAAGCCGAGCACGCCGTGATGGAAGCGCTGTGGGACAAGAGCCCGCTCGCCGCATCCGATGTTTGCGAGCGGGTCTGCAAGGCCAACGACTGGTCTATCCCGACCGTCAAGACACTCCTCAGCCGCCTCGTCAGCAAGGGCGCAGTCGGCACCGAGCCCGAGGGACGCAAGTTCCTCTACCATCCGCTTATCGAACGCTCCGACTATGTCGGCGGGGAAAGCCGCCGCCTGGTCGACCGGCTGTTCGGCGGGCGGGCAGCGCCGCTCTTCGCGCATCTGGCCGAGAACGAGGCGCTGAGCGATGCCGACCTCGAGGAAATCGAGGCGCTCTTGAGGGAGATGCGCAAATGACCGAGCTTCTGCGCGAATACTGGAACTGGTTCCTTTTCGACACGCTGCTGTGGACCGGGGCGCTGATTGCGCTGGTCATGCTGCTGCGCCGCCCTGTGGCGCGTTATTTCGGGGCAGGGGCGGCCTATGCGCTGTGGTTCCTGCCACTGGCGCGCCTTCTTTTTCCGCCGTTCACCCTTCCGCAGTGGATGCGCCCGCTGGCGCATACGGTGCAGCAGACCGCTGCGCCGGTGGAAGCCCCGACTTTCGCTTACCAGTCGGATGCTGTCGTCCTGCCACTCGCCGAGCCGGGCGCGAGTGCGCCGACCGTCGTCGCTGCGAGCCAGCCGCCGGTGGATTTCCTCACGCCCATGCTCTTGCTGTGGCTGGGCGGGGCGCTGGTCTTCCTCGTGCGACGTTTCTGGCTCTATTTCGAACTGCGCCGCGAACTGCTCGAGGATGCGCGTCCGGTCGGTGATGTCGGGTCCATTCGCCTGGTCGAAACGCCGGCCATTTCGGGCCCCATGGCCTTCGGTGTCATCGACCGCGTCATTGCGCTGCCGGTGGGTTTCATGACCAGCCGCAACCGCCACCAGCGCGACCTCGCCATCGAGCACGAGCTGGCACACCACCGCGGCGGCGACCTGCTCGCCAACATGGCCGTGCAGCCGCTGTTCGCCATCCACTGGTTCAATCCGCTTGGCTGGCTCGGTTGGCAGGCCTTGCGCCGCGACCAGGAAGCCTTTTGCGATGCCCGTGTTGTCGCCACCCGTCCGCGGGAAGAGCGCGCCGCCTATGCCGGCATTATCGCCGATTTCGCACGCCACACCTCGGTAGCGCCGCGCCCCGCGCTGGCTGCACCGATGGCCTGTCCGGTTCTGGGGGACAAATCGATAATCCATCGTTTGAGGAGCTTATCCATGTCCGATATTTCGCCGCGTCGCCGCCTTACCGGGCGCGCCGCAATTGCCAGTGCTTTCCTGGCCGTGCCGCTCACCGCGTCCATCTGTTACGCCGAAGGTGCGCCGACTGCGCTCGTTGCAGCAGCTCAGGCCGCCGAGGTCGATGTGTGGACCGAGGCCGATGTCCAGCAGGAGCAGGACGGGATGACCGAAGTCGAGATCGACATCGAACGCCAGTTCGACGAAGCCGAGGAAGAATTCACCCGCGCCGAGCGCGAACTCGACGAAGCCGAACACAGGATCGTGCAGATCGAGCGCGAGATCGAACGCGGCGAGGACGGCAAGATCGTCAAGCGCAAGATCCGTTACAACGGCAAGGGCTGGGAGCAGATGAGCGAGGCCGAACGGGCACGGTTCCGCGAGGAAATGGCCAGCCTTCGCCAGCAATTCGCCGAGGATGGCGAACTGCGCCGCGAGATGCGCGAATTGCGCCGCGAGCTCGGGGAGAATGGCGAGATGCGGCGTGAAATCCGGCTTGCTGTCGCCGAAGCACAGGCGGGGGCTGCCGAGGCACGTGCCGAGGCCATGGCCTCTGCTCCGCGCGTCGTGATGAAATGCAAGGACAAGGAAAAGCTCATCCACACCGAAGAAAGTTCGGATGGCAAGGTCACCATGTTCGTGTGCGAGGCGAATGCCGACAAGCTGGCGATGGGTGCGCTGCGCACCGCCCGTGCCGCGATTGAAACCGAACGCAGCCTGACACCCGAAGAACGCGCAGAAGCGCTGCGCTCCATCGATCAGGAGATGGCCGCGCTGCAAAGTTCCAACTAACGCCAAGGCCCCCCCTGCGGGCGAAGCGGCCGGTCCCTCACAGCGGGGGATCGGCCGTTTTTCGTTCATGCAGGAGCAATTCACCCTGAATTCAATTCATCGCTCACACAGAACGCTTCATCGCAGGTAACGATGGAGAAACGCGATGAGAGACAAATCCCCCGGCTTCAAATTATTCATGGCAGGCCTTTGCGGCTTCGTGCTGCTGGTGCCCCTGCTCATGGTCTATGCTCTGGTGAACGACCGGCAAGGGCAGGCGCGCATTGCCGAGCGCACGATAACCGCCGGTTCGGGCGGGGCGCAGGTCGTCTCGGGTCCGGTGATCGAGATCCCCTACAACGAAGTGCGCACGGTCAATGAGGTGGTCGACGGCAATCCGGTCGTCCGCACCAATCTCGTGCGCAAGTCGATTTTCGTGTCGCCGGTTCGGCACCAGCTTGAGACCGGACTGGCACCGGAGCGAAAGAAGAAGGCGCTCTACGAGACCGTGATTTATCTTGCAGACATGGAGGGAAAGGCGCGGTTCGAGCTGCCGGAAGAATTCTCGATTCCCGGCGTATCCCGCGACCGTCTTTTACTAGGCGAGGCGCAAATTCGCTTCGGCGCGTCGGACCCGAGGGGGTTACGGGCCGCAGCAAATGTGCGCGTTGGCGGCAAGCCGCTCGCCCTTGAGCCCGGCGGCGGCACACGCGCCAGCGATGGTGCGGGCTTTCACGGGGCAATCGACTGGTCGGGTGGCAAGCCGCTGGTTGTAAACTACGACTACACGCTGCGCGGCAGCCGCCAGATTACGCTCATGCCGCTTGGCGGGCAGACCGACTGGAGCGTCACCTCGACTTGGCCGCATCCCGCATTCGGCGGCGGCTTTATCCCTGATGAAAGGGATATCGGCAACGACGGGTTCTCCGCACGCTGGTCGATCGGGAACCTGGCGCTGAACCAGCCGATGGTGGCAGCGGAAGATTTCGAGCCTCCCCACATCATGGCGCGCGAAGCCTATGACGGGATGGTGCCGGAGGGCTATTACGAAAGCGAAGACAGCGAGACCGCCACCATCAGCCTGGTCGAACCGGGGGATATTTACGCGCAGGTCGACCGCAGCGTCAAATACGGATTCCTGTTCATCGGTTTCACCTTCGTTGCCTTCCTGCTGTTCGACGTGGTCGGTGGCGCGCGCGTGGCGGCGGCGGAGTACCTTTTGACCGGGGCTGGACTGATCCTGTTCTTCGTGCTGCTGCTGGCCTTTGCCGAGTGGACCGGCTTTGCCATCGCCTATGTGATTGCGAGCGCCGCCATCATCGGATTGCTGACCGCCTATAGCGCGGCGGTGCTGGGAGGATGGAAGCGGGCGGGTTTCATCGGAACGCTGCTGACCGTGCTCTATGGCGTGCTCTATGTGTTGCTAAGCCTCGAAGACGCCTCGCTCATCGTCGGCTCGGTGATGATGTTCATGGCACTGGCGGGCGTGATGTATGCAACCCGCAACGTCGAATGGTCCGAAGTGACCAAGGGCGATGAGCGCTCGGCCGAATAGGTTTGGCACTGCAACAAGGAAGAGGCGCGGACCACGACCGGTCCGCGCCTCTCTCTCGTGCTGACGTGGCTCAGCGAACGATGGTGTATTCGTCGCAGGCCTTGTCGTCACCACGAAGACCGGTGCGAAGCGCCTGGCTCCGCTGAGCGCTGGTGCCGTGGGTGAAGTTCTCGGCCGAGACGCGTCCCTGCGTTAGGCGGTCGTCGCCGATGGCTGCAGCGGCCTCCATACCTTCCTCGATATCGCCCGGCTCGATGAGGTTGCGGTTCTTGCCTGCCCAGACACCGGCATAGCAGTCTGCCTGCAATTCCATGCGCACCTGCAGCTGGTTCGCCTGACCACGGCTCGTGGCGCGTTGCTGTGCGCTGCGGATTTGCCCCGAGATACCGGTGATGGTCTGGATGTGGTGGCCATACTCATGCGCGAGGACGTAATAGCGCGCGAAGTCGCCGCTGTTCCCCGCCATACGCGCCAGTTGGTCATAGAAGCTGGTGTCGATGTAAATCGTCTGGTCGCCGGGGCAGTAGAACGGTCCCATCGAGGAATTGCCCGAGCCGCAGGCGGTGCGTACCGCGCCGCTGTAGAGGTCGAGCGTCGGCTGCTGGAAGCGGTCGCCGAGGCCCTGCTCCTCGAACACGCGCGCCCAGGTGCGGTTGAGCGAGGTCAGCCCGTCGCAGGCTTCGCGCGCATACTGGCTGCTGGTGCAGATTTCCTGCTCATTGGTGTTGGCCGGACCCGAGGTTTGCGTGCCCTGCTGCACGCTTTCGACCGTCGCCGCAGTCTGGAACGGGTCGAGGCCGAACACGAAATAGCCAAGCGCAGCGATGATGATGGTGCCGCAGCCGATACCGCCGGCCTTGCCCACACCGCCTCCGCTGCTCGAACGGACCTTGATATCGCCGGTGTTGAACGGATTGAGCCGCATGTGTCTCCCCTTTGGATTGGCCGCTTTACAGCGCGCTCCCTGTGCGCGATGGCCGTTGGTAATTGTTCACCTAACGCTCGGAGAGCCAAATGTTTCTCGAAGGTAAGCGCGCCCTTGTTACCGGATCGACCAGCGGCATCGGCCTCGCCATCGCCCGCGCGCTGGCAAAGGAGGGCGCCAGCGTCGTCCTCAACGGCTTCGGTGACGAGGCGGAAATCGCAAAATTGTGCGAGGAACTGGGTGCGACGCATTCGGGCGCGGACCTCACCGACGTGCCGCAAATCGAGGAGATGATGGCGGAAGCGGGCGGCATCGACATCCTCGTCAACAACGCGGGGATGCAGCATGTCGCGCCGGTCGAGGAATTCCCGGTTTCCAAGTGGGACACGATCATCGCGCTCAACCTTACCGCTGCCTTCCACACCACGCGGCTCGCCGTACCGGGGATGAAGAAGAAGGGCTGGGGCCGCATCATCAATACCGCCAGCGCGCACTCCAAGGTCGCCTCGCCCTTCAAGAGCGCCTACAATTCCGCCAAGCACGGCCTCGACGGCTTCACCAAGACCATCGCGCTGGAGCTGGCCGCCGACGGCATCACGGCCAACTGCATCAGCCCCGGCTATGTCTGGACCCCGCTGGTCGAGAACCAGATCCCCGACACGATGAAGGCACGCGGAATGAGCCGCGAAGAAGTCATCAACGACGTGCTGCTGGTGAAACAGGCGACCAAGAAATTCGTCCAGCCTGAGGAAATCGGCGCGCTGGCGGTGTTCCTGTGCCGCGACGAAGCGCAGAACGTGAACGGCGCCAACTGGAGCGTCGATGGTGGGTGGACTGCGGAGTGAGAAGAAAGTCCCTTAGAACTGAGCGGGCTTGATTCTGTATTGCTATGGCAATACAGCAAGTCGCATGAACAACAGCCTTCGTCTCTTCTTCTCGCTGATTTTCGGCTTTGTCGCATGGTATGCGGTGGCCATTTCAATCGACTTCGCCGTGACGAAGGGTCTCGGGCTTGAACAAGGTCTGCGATACACTCTGCTTGGTATTGGGCAATTTATTGGCGGAGGCGCGGTGGTGCTACTGGCAATGAAATTGGCGCGCATGAACCCAGTCGAGGCGGGCTTCACATTCGACAAGGCGCGGGGTGACTTCCTTGTGGGTGCCGCTGTGGCGTTGATTTTCGCGGCGATCCAATTTCTCCTCATCATACCCGCCACGGGCGGAGCCGAGCGAAGCGATGTTATCGCAAACTCTGCCCAATTGGGTAAGGAATGGTCGGACTTGGCCGCCTTCATGGGGCTCGCGTTATTTGGTTCGAGTGCAGAGGAATTCCTGTTTCGCGGTCTCTTGCTTGGAGGGATCGCACTGCTTTTTCGCGATGGAATTGCCGCCCGAACCGCCGCAACCGTCATCGTCGTCATAGTTTTTGGCTTGAGCCATGGATATCAGGGCTGGGCAGGTGTGATCGACACCGGCCTTTATGGAGGCCTGACATTGTCGCTACTTTACTGGTGGCGTGGCAAGCGCTTGGTTTCGCCGGTGGTCGCGCATGTCGGTTGGAACGTCATCGCTGCGACCGGTATATTCTTTCTTTACTGAACCTCGCCCCCCACTAGCTAATCCCCCACACCGTCGTTACATGGGCCGCCACATTTCCCCCTCGGCAGGCGATTCTCATAGTGGCACATCTCGACATCCCCCTCGGCCTTACCTTCGACGACGTTCTCCTGCGTCCGGCCGAGAGCGACATCCTGCCTTCGATGGCCAACACCGCCACGCGGCTGACGAAGGACATCCAGCTCAACATCCCGGTCCTCTCCAGTGCGATGGACACGGTGACCGAGGCGGACATGGCCATTGCCATGGCGCAGCTGGGCGGCATCGGCGTGCTGCACCGCAATTTCGAAGTCGACGAACAGGCCGCCGCCGTGCGCGCGGTGAAGCGTTACGAGAGCGGCATGGTGGTCAATCCCATCACCATCCTGCCCGACGCGACGCTGGGCGATGCGCAGCAGATCATGACCGCCAACCGCATCAGCGGTATTCCGGTGACCGACCGTAGCGGCAAGCTGGTCGGCATCCTCACCAATCGCGACGTGCGCTTTGCGGAGAACCCGCGCCAGCCGGTCAGCGAGCTGATGACCACCGAAAACCTCGCCACCGTGCCGCTCGGCACGAGCCAGGAGGAAGCGCGCAAGCTGCTCCACCAGCGCCGTATCGAGAAGCTTCTGGTGGTCGATGATGGCGGTCGCTGCGTCGGCCTCATCACGGTCAAGGATATCGAGAAGGCCGTCGCTTACCCGCACGCCACCAAGGACGAGCAGGGCCGCCTGCGCGTGGCCGCTGCCAGCACCGTTGGCGACAAGGGTTTCGAGCGCACCGAAGCGCTCATCGACGCGGGCGTGGACGTGGTCGTCATCGACACCGCGCATGGCCACAACAAGCAGGTTTCTCTTGCGGTCGAGCGCGTGAAGAAGCTCTCCAACGCGGTGCAGGTCATCGCGGGCAATGTCGCCACGGGCGAAGCGACCAAGGCGCTGTGCGGCGCGGGCGCGGACGCGGTGAAGGTCGGCATCGGGCCGGGCTCCATCTGCACCACGCGCGTGGTTGCCGGTGTCGGCGTGCCGCAGCTTACCGCGATCATGGACAGCGCCGAGGAAGCCGACAAGCAGGGCGTTCCGGTCATTGGCGACGGCGGCCTTCGCACCAGCGGCGATGCGGCCAAGGCGCTTGCGGGCGGCGCGTCCTCCATCATGGTCGGCTCGATGCTGGCCGGCACCGAGGAAGCGCCGGGCGAAACCTTCATCTACCAGGGGCGCAGCTACAAGAGCTATCGCGGCATGGGCAGCGTTGGCGCAATGGCACGCGGCAGCGCCGACCGCTATTTCCAGGCCGATGTATCGCAGCAGAAGCTGGTGCCCGAAGGCATCGAGGGGCAGGTCCCCTACAAGGGCCCGGCCAGCGCGGTCGTCCACCAGCTTGTCGGCGGTATCAAGGCGGCGATGGGCTACACGGGCAGCGCCACCATCGAGGACCTGCGCAAGAACGCGAATTTCGTGCGCATCACCAATGCCGGCCTGACCGAGAGCCACGTGCACGACGTGTCGATCACGCGTGAAGCGCCGAACTATCCGACGCGGTAGTCGCGCCCACTTCACCGTTCGTGTCGAGCGAAGTCGAGACACGTTGTGCAGCGGTTCTCGACTTCGCTCGAACCGAACGGATATTGAGCCAAGCCTATGACCCCTGCAGCCCGTGTCCAGACCTCGATAGAGCTGCTCGACACCATCATTGAAGCCGCGCGTACCAAGGGCGCGCCGGCCGACCGTATCCTCGCCGAGTGGTTTCGCAATAACCGCTTCGCCGGGTCGAAAGACCGTCGCGCCATCCGCGAACTGGTTTATGCTGCCATTCGCGCCTGCGGGCCGGTTCCGGCAAACGGCCGCGCTGCTATGCTGCGTCTCGCGGAGACCGATGAGAGCATTGCACCGCTGTTCGATGGCTCGAATTACGGTCCCGCCGCAATCGGTGACGGCGAGGAGGCAGCTGAGGGCGGTATCGCTCCGGTATGGCTGTCAGAAAAGCTGGCCGCGTCCGACATCGAAGGTGCAGAAGCCGATGCCCTGCTCGGCCGCGCCCCGCTGGACCTGCGCGTCAACACGTTGAAGGCCGAGCGTGCTACGCTCACGCTACCTCTCGAAGCCGAACACACCGCCGCGCCCCATGGCCTCCGCCTCGAAGCGGGAACGCAGGTCGAGCAATGGCCTGAATGGCGCGAGGGCAAGGTAGAGGTGCAGGACACCGGCTCGCAGCTTGCCTGCCTTGCAGTGAATGCGCAGCCGGGCGAAACCATCATCGACCTGTGCGCCGGGGGAGGGGGCAAGACTCTCGCTCTTGCCGCAGCGATGGACAATCTCGGGCGCCTCATCGCGTCGGATACCGACCGTGGCCGCCTATCGCGCCTCGCGCCGCGTACCGAGCGGGCAGGAGCCACCATCATCGAGACCCGCCTGCTCGACCCCAAGCGCGAGTTCGAAGCTCTGGCCGACCTCGAAGGCCAGGCCGATGCAGTGATGGTCGATGCGCCGTGCTCGGGTACCGGCACATGGCGCCGCAATCCCGAGGCGCGCTGGCGGCTCGACGAGGCGGAACTGGCGCGGCTCACCACGCTCCAGGCCGAACTGCTCGACCTTGCCGCAAGGCTCGTGAAACCGGGAGGGCGGATCATCTACGTCACATGCTCGCTGCTCGACGAGGAAGGGTCGGGGCAGTTTTCAACCTTTCTGGACAGGGTTAACATATTCGAAGCGCAGGACTTTTCCCTCCCTGCAGGTCGTAAACGCGGGAACGGGATGCGGCTCACTCCGTATCACGACGGTACGGACGGATTTTTCATCGCCTGTGCAGCTAGACCGTGATAGCTTTCGCTCTATGGTTAGCACCCAGCCATCCGCGAAACCCTCGCTAACGGAGACGATTATGCGTTTTGCCCCTGCCGCCGCCGCCCTGTCACTGGCCCTTGCCATGACCGCCAGCGTCAGCGTCGGGCAATCGCGAGAACCGGACCCGCGCGCGGCGATGCTGATTGCGCAGGGTGAAGCCGCGCTGGAAGCTGGCAACACGCAGGGCGCCATCGATTCCTACGAAGCCGCGCTGGCGGTGGACCCGGGCTACACCCCGATTTTCCTCCACCTCGCCGAAGCTGCGCGCGAAGACGATTTGCAGGGCAAGGCCATCCGCTATTACCGCGAGGCCCTGCTGCGCGACCCGAACAACCTCGCCGCCATCGCGGGCGAGGGCGCGGCGATGGCCGAAAAGGGCGCGCTGGAAAAAGCCCGCCTGAACCTCGCCAAGGTCCAGTCGCTATGCGGCGAAAGCTGCCCCGAAACACGCGAGCTAGCGAGCGCCATCGCCGCCGGCCCGCGCCAGCCGGTCATGACGGCAGAGGCCAGCGTTCCTGCGCAACCGCAGCAGAACTGAGAAGAACCGAAAACTTTAAGGTGAGTGTGCGGCGTCCGGTTTGGTTTGCCCTGATTGGCAATGCCATTGGGTTCGGGCTCACGATGCCGCCGTCGAGATTGCTAAACGGGTTCGAATATCAGCTTTCCGAAATCGAAGTAGGCGACGTGCTCCTTGAAGTTGCATTGACGCCAATCTGGGTTTTGCTGTCACCAGTTTTCGGTTTCTTTCCGCTGATTATTGCTTTGGTGTTGATACTGCTGGCTGACCGCTTCGCTACGTTTCGTAACATCATCGTTTGGCTCGTTGCGGGTCTGGCAGTCTCGTATTTTTGCGCAGCCTTCGCGATGTTTACCAGGAGCCACGAACCCGAATATCCAGAATGGATTTGGTTCTCAAACTTCTTTCACTGTCTCATATGTTTCTTCGGCGGATGGTTAGGGTATCAGATATTCAAACCAACTCACGAAACTCTTCCAGAACAGCGCGATAGACCCGTTTCTTGAACGGGACTATCAGCTCGGGAAGCTGCTCGGCATCGACCCATTTCCAGTCGCAGAATTCGGGCGGGTCGTGGGCTTCGAGGTCGATGTCCTCATCCGCGCCGGAGAAGCGCGCGAGGAACCAGACCTGCTCCTGCCCGCGATATTTGCCGCCCCATAGCTTGCCGATGAGTTCCTCGGGCAAATCGTAGCGAATGGGTTCGCGGGTCTGCTGGATGAGGCTGACATGCTCTGCCTTCGCGCCGGTTTCCTCGGCGAGTTCGCGCAAGGCGGCTTCCTTCAAATCCTCGCCCTCGTCGACGCCGCCCTGGGGCATTTGCCACCAGTCGCCTTCCTTGTTGTCGATACGGCGGCCGACGAATACGCGGCCCTCGCCATTGACCAGCATCACGCCGACACAGGGCCGGTAACCGAGTTCGCTCACTTGTAACGCTCCACCATCATTTCGACCGCATCAAGGAAGGCATCGAGGTCCTTCTGGCCGCTGGGCATGGCCTTCCGCAAGGTCGTGAAGCCATGAATGATACCGGGAAATTCGAGATAGACCACTTCGGTTCCCTGCTGGACCAGATGCGCGGCGTAATCGCGCCCGGAATCGCGCAAGGGGTCTAGACCGGCGGTGCACACCACCGTCGGCGGGGTGTTCGAGCAGTCGCCCACCATCGGCATGTTGCGCGGGTCCTTCGGGTCGGCGGCATATTGCTCGGTAAACCAGCCCATGGCCGCGCCGGTCAGCAGGAAGCCTTCCGCGAAATCGGCATAGGACTTGTGCTGCGAGACATCGTTGGCGACCGGATAGATGGGCGCCTGCACGATGACCGGCACCTGGGCGGGATCGTTCGCCAGCTGGTTGGTGGTCACGATGGTGAGGTTGCCGCCCGCGCTGTCACCGGTGATGACGAGGCCGGTAATCTCGCGGTCCAGTGCCTCAGGTGAAGTGGCAATCCAGCGCGCTGCCGCCTCGCAATCGTCGGGTGCGGCGGGGAAGGGGTGCTCGGGCGCGAGGCGGTACTCCACCGACACCACTGGCAGGTCGAGCCGCGAGGCAATCTCGGTGCAGAGCGAATTGTAGACATCGCGGTCGCCGATGACGAAGCCGCCACCGTGGATGAAGACCACGCAAGGCGAGGGGCCGCGCTCCTTCTTCGCATCGTAAAGCCGCAGCGGGATGTCCCCAGCGGGTCCGGGGCAGGAGAGGTCCTTGATGACGGCGAGGTTGCGCGGCGGGCTTTCGGCCAGTGCCCCCAGCGTCTTCATCTGCGTGCGACCCTCGATAGCGCCGACTTCGTCCACGCCCTTGCCGCCCATGGCTTCGAGCATATCGAGGAATGCGCGCACATCCTCGCGGACATAGTGTTCGGTATCGGCCACGGGTCTCTCCTCTTCGCGTTGCAAAAAGGGACTTAGCGAAGGCCAAGTGCTTTTCCACCTGCCTTTTTCCCGCTAGCAGAGAAACTTCATTGCGAGAGAGGTGGGCGGGGCCTAGGTGCCGCCACCGAGAGACAGCGCCGAGTACGGCGCGCGACAAGGAATTTTCTGGATGGCAACAGCCGCCAATCAGGCCGAAAGCGGCCTCCCCGAAACCCCCGAAGCCATCGTTGTGCGGTTCGCCGGCGACTCCGGTGACGGTATGCAGCTCACTGGCGGGCAGTTCACCCTGTCGACCGCGCTGGCAGGCAACGATCTTGCGACCTTCCCCGATTTCCCGGCGGAAATCCGCGCGCCGCAGGGCACGCTGTTCGGGGTCTCGGCGTTCCAGATCAATTTCGGCAGCCGCTCGATCAACACCGCAGGCGACGCGCCCGATGTACTGGTGGCGATGAACCCGGCAGCGCTCAAGGTGAACCTCGCGGCGCTGAAGCCCGGCGGCCTCATCATCGCCGACACCGGCGCCTTTACGAAGCGCAACCTCGACAAGGCGCATTACGAAGCCAATCCGTTGGAAGATGGCAGCCTCGCCAAGTTCGACGTGCTCGCCTTCGACATCAGCGAGAAGACCATCGAGGCGGTCAAGCCCTTTGGCCTTGGCAACAAGGACGCGCTGCGCTCGAAGAACATGTGGACGCTGGGCCTTGCGCTGTGGATGTTCGACCGTCCGCGCGAGCCGATCCATGACTGGCTGAAGGCCAAGTTCAAGTCCAAGACCGACATCGCCGATGCCAACATCGCCGCGCTCGACGCGGGCCATGCCTATGGCGAGACCGCGGAACTGGCCGGACCGGTCAAGCAGCTGACCATGCCGCCGGTGCAGAGCGAGCCGGGCCTCTACCGCACGATTACCGGCGCGGAAGCGGTGTCGCTGGGCCTCGTCGCCGGTGCGCAGCTGGCTGAACTGCCGATGTTCTTCGGCGGCTATCCCATCACCCCTGCCTCGGCCATCCTGCACCATCTGGCGCGGCTCAAGGAATTCGGCGTCACCACTTTCCAGGCGGAAGACGAGATTGCCGCCATCTGCGCCGCCATCGGGGCGAGCTATGCCGGGCAGCTGGGTGTCACCAGCTCTTCGGGGCCGGGCATTGCGCTGAAGACCGAAGCCATCGGCCTCGGCATCATGACCGAGCTTCCGCTGGTCATCGTCAATTCGCAGCGCGGCGGCCCCTCGACCGGCCTGCCGACCAAGACCGAGCAGAGCGACCTCTACCAGGCCGTCTATGGCCGTAATGGCGATGCGCCGATGCCGGTGATTGCCGCGCGCAGTCCGTCGGACGCGTTCGAGGTTGCCATCGAGGCCTGCCGCATTGCGACGCAGTACATGACCCCGGTCATGCTGCTGACCGACGGCTATATCGCCAACGCCGCCGAGCCTTGGAAAGTCCCCGACCCGGATACTTTCGAGCCATTCCCGGCAAGCTTCCTCGAAGAGCCAAACGACGGCGACAACTTCCTGCCATACAAGCGCGACGAGAAGGGTGCGCGCCCGTGGGTCAAGCCCGGCACGCCCGGCCTGATGCACCGCATCGGCGGTATCGAGAAGCACGAGCTTACCGGCAATATCGACTATTCGCCCGACAACCACCAGCGCATGACCGATGCGCGCAAGAACAAGGTCGAGGGCATCATCGTGCCCGACCAGGACGTGGCGCTGGGCGAGACTACCGGCAAGCTCGCCGTGGTGGGCTGGGGCAGCACCTATGGCCCCATCCATCAGGCCGTGCGCCGCAGCATCGCCAAGGGCTGCTCGGTCAGCCACATCCACGTGCGCCACATCTGGCCCATGCCGAAGAACCTGGGCGAGCTGCTCAAGGGCTTCGAGCATATCCTCGTACCCGAAATGAATACCGGCCAGTTTAAGACCGTGCTGCGCGACCAGTTCCTCGTCGACGCGCAGCCGCTTACCAAGACCAGCGGCCAGCCGTTCCAGATTGCCGAACTCGAGGCCGAGATTGCCAAGTTCTTCGACGGTATCGATGGCAACGAGGGCGGCCAGGTCGCGGCCAACGACCAGCAGCTTCCGAGCACGGAAGGAGGTGCAAAATGATCAAACCGATACTGGCCGTGGCTCTTTTCGCGCTGGCAAGTCCGGCATCGGCTGAAGATTTCGCGCGTCCCGCAATGTCGGCGGAGCTTCCTTCCAGCCTTCTAGGCAATGATTGCCGACCGCATGACATGGGCAAGGCCAAGGCGGTGATGTGCATGGGGGGCAGTGTTCTCGAAGAGCCGAACGTCGGTGTCACTCTAACACCGGTCGACAAGGCGATGACGCTCGATGACCTCAAGCACCACACGCGCGAAACTTTCCACGAATCCAGCCTGCGCCAGATTATTCGCGAGAAGCGTGTGAAGTTGCGCCATGCTCCCGAAGCCGTGGTTTTCGAAGGTGTCTACAACACGAACATCGGCCTTCGCCGGACCTGGGTTGCCTATCACGATGGCGTTCTCATCCGTGTGATCGTTTCGGCATTTTCCAAGAAAGCCGACGGCAATTACCGCGACGAAATTTTGAAGGCAGTGTTCGGACCGGAGCGGTTTACCGCCCCCGCCAATGCCGAAGGAGCATCGGTCGATGAATGAGATGACCAAGATCGAAACCACGCTCAAGGACTGGGAAACCGACCAGGAGGTCCGCTGGTGTCCAGGCTGCGGGGACTATGCCATCCTCAAGGCCGTGCAGCGCACGTTGCCGCAGATTGGTGCGGATCCGAAGAACACCGTCTTCATCTCGGGCATCGGCTGTTCGAGCCGCTTTCCCTATTACGTCGAGAGCTACGGTTTCCACACCATTCACGGCCGCGCGCCTGCCTTTGCGACGGGCGCGAAGCTTGCCAATCCGGAGCTCGACGTGTGGCTGGTGACGGGTGACGGCGACGGACTTTCCATCGGGGGCAACCACCTGATGCATGTCCTGCGCCGCAACGTGAACATGCAAATCATGCTGTTCAACAACGAGATTTACGGCCTCACCAAGGGTCAGGCTTCGCCCACCAGCCGCGAAGGCACCAAATCGCCTTCGACCCCGATCGGCAGCTACGACCACCCCGCGCGCCCGGCCGCCTTTGCGCTCGGCAGCGGTGCGCGTTTCATCGGGCGCGGGTTCGATGTGTCGAAGAACCTGCCCGACGTGCTCAAGGCAGCGCATGCCCACAAGGGCGCGGCCTTCATCGAGATTTTCCAGAACTGCATCGTCTACAACAAGGACGTCTTCAACGATTTCGCCGCGCCCAAGGGAGCGGAGGACCGCCAGCTCTGGCTCGAAGACGGCAAGCCCATGCTGTTCGCCAAGGACACCAAGGGTATCGCACTGAACCGCGAGAAGCTGTGCCTCGAAGTTGTCGATTTGACAGACGGCGACTGGGAAAGCGCGGGCGTCATCGTCCACGACGTGACCAACCGCTCGGTCGCGCACATGCTCATCGAGATGCCCTTCGGCGAATTCCCGATGGCGCTCGGCGTCCTTTACGACGACCCGCGCCCGACCTTCGAAGATGCGGTCATCCAGGAGCGCAAGATGGCCAGCGAGGGCAAGGAAGCTAACCTCGCCAAGCTGCTCGGCAAGGGCCAGACCTGGACCGTCAGCGGCACGGCGCAGGATCCGGTCTAGGGTCGGGTAGCCCCGAAGGATGGACAATCTGACGCACAGCCTAGTCGGCGCTTTGCTGGGGCAGGCGGGGCTGAAGAAAAAGACTGGGCTCGCGATGCCCGCGCTCATCATCGGGGCAAACCTGCCCGATGTGGATGCGGCGTGCTTCTTCTGGCTGGAGGGCGCGGAGCATCTCGGCTTTCGCCGTGGCATCACGCATGGCCCTCCCGCACTGGTGCTGCTGCCGCTGATACTGGCGGGGCTGCTCTACGGCTTCGACCGCTGGCAGGCCAAGCGGGGGAAGCGGCCGGAGGACCGTCTGCCGGTCAGTTTCCAATGGCTGTTCCTCCTGAGCTTCATCGGCTGCCTGACCCACCCGGCGCTCGACTGGCTCAACGTTTATGGCATCCGCCTGCTCGAGCCGTTTTCTAGCCAGTGGTTCTACGGCGACACGCTGTTCATCATCGACGTCTGGCTATGGGCGCTGATGGGCTTCGCGACATGGTTCTCGTTCCGGCGCGAGAAGCGGGGCGGGGAGTGGAAGCGACCTGCGCGCGCGGCGATAGCGGTGGCACTGGCGTATATCGGAGTGAATGGGGCCCTCAGTGCGCAGTCAGCTGCGGACTATCCGAAAGAGCAGCATTTCTTCCATTCCGCCGTATCGTCACCGGTTCCCCTGAAATTTTGGGAACGCGAAGTCATTGGTTTCGTCGAAGGCGGTCCCTTCGTTTGGGACGTCGGCGTTAGGAAGTGGACGTTAGCGCAAGGTCTATCTGATCACGAGACGCCGATAGGTAACGCTGATTTCCTGTTCGGGATCGAATGCGTTTCGGCAAAGGATCTGCAGACTGATGACAGGGAGGTGCGCGCTTTCCTATTCTGGTCGAGGATTCCGATAATGGATACTCAGGAAGACGGCTCCGTACTCCTTCGAGACGCTCGCTTTTACGATCCTCGCGCGCGTGATCGGTTCACCGTTGCGTTGCCCGATGTGAAATGCGACCCGCCTAAGTAGCGGGACCTAGCTTCTTCCCGGCCTCGCTATCCGCCGCCGCCTTAGCTGGTGCATAGAGCAGCGCCGCAGCGAGAAACGCCCAGCCGGCGCCGCCCAGCCAGCCCGCTGTCACATCGCTCGGGAAGTGCACGCCGAGCATCACGCGGCTCCAGGCGACCATGGCGGAGAGCACCATGGCGAAACCGATGATGGTGTAGCGCACCGTGTGGTTCTTGCTCAGCGCGGCAAAGGCGATGGCCATGCCGATGTAGACCACCGCTGCCGAGAAGCTGTGTCCGGAGGGGAAGCTTTCGCCGCCCGCCTCGGTCAAATGCGGCACGATTTGCGGGCGCTCGCGTCCGACCAGCAGCTTGACGCCGGTGTTGGCGAGCCAGCCGGTGATGACGGTAGCGGCGTAGAGGAATGCCTCGCGCCTCAATTTGAGGAACAGCAGCGCCACCACCGCAACCAATGCGAAGAGGTTGCGCAGGAACACGCCGCCCAGAGCCGTCACGTCGCGCACGCTCTCGAAAACGAGTTCTGGCCCGCTCGGCCCGAGTTCTTCGCCGGTGCGATAGGACATCAGGCCCCACTGGTCGAAACTGCCGGTGCGTCCGGTCAGGACCAGCCAGACCATGATGGCAAAGCCCGTCCACAGGATTGCGGACGCCACCAGCGCCTTCTTGCGGTTGATTGTGAAGCCGCGCTCGGGCACCACCATGGTCTCGGCGGGGATGGGGGCTTCGTCCTGCCCGGCGGCGGTTTGCGTGCTTTCCATGAGGGGAGGAACATTTGGCCGCGCATTTCCGTTCCGCTGGCATGAGTTCCCCGCAGATAGTCTGGCTGAGGCGCGACCTGCGCATGGCCGACCAGCCCGCCCTCCATGCCGCAGCCCAGGCCGGCCCCGTCATCCCGGTCTATGTCCTCGACGACGAGAGGGCAGGGGACCATGCCTATGGCGGCGCGTCGAAGGTCTGGTTGCACTATTCGCTTGAGAGCCTCGGCAAATCGTTCGGCAGCCGCCGCTCGCAGATAGTCCTGGGCAAGGGCGATGCGCCGCAAGTACTCGCCGCCATTGCCGACCAGACAGGCGCAAGTTGCATCCACGCCATCCGCCATTACGAGCCGTGGTGGAAGGAAGCCGAGGACGAGCTTCGCGATGCGCTGGGCGAGGATACGAAACTATGCCTCTACGATGGCAATTACCTGCTGCCGCCGGGCTCGGTCACGACAGGTTCGGGCGACCCGTACAAGATTTACACGCCCTTCTCGAAGGCGATGCTGGAGGTCATGCCCCCGCGCGATGTGCTGGGCGAGCCTGAGACCATTTCCTCGCCTGACAGCTGGCCGGAGAGCGATGACCTTGCCGACTGGGAACTGCTCCCCACGAAGCCTGACTGGGCAGGGGGTATTCGCGACTTCTGGGAGTTCGGCGAGGCCGCCGCGCACGACCGCCTCGACTGGTGGGCGGACGAGGTTGCCGATTACGACGAGGGCCGCAACCTCCCCTCGCAGGACATCACCTCGCGCCTCTCGCCGCATCTCCATTGGGGTGAAATCAGTCCCGCGCAGGCGTGGCACAAGCTCAAGGACAAGCGCAGCGAAGGGTGGAAGACCTTCGCGAAGGAAATCATCTGGCGGGACTATGCGCAGAACGTCATCGACCAGTTCCCCGACTATCCGCGCGACAGCTATCGCGACTATGACGAGCGCACCCTGTGGCGGAACCCCAATGCGGGCCACCTTATCGAAGAAGACCTCAAGTGCTGGCAGAAGGGGATGACCGGTTACCCCATAGTGGATGCCGGTATGCGGCAGCTGTGGCAGACGGGCTGGCTTCACAACCGCGTGCGGATGATTTGCGCCAGCTTCCTCGTAAAGCACCTGCTCATCGACTGGCGACACGGCGAGCAATGGTATTGGGACTGCCTCGTCGATGCCGATTACGGCAACAATGGTGTCAACTGGCAGTGGATTTCGGGCACTGGCGTCGACAGCAATATGTTCAGCCGCATCATGGCGCCGCTGACACAGAGCGAAAGGTTCGACGCGGCGGGCTATATCCGCGAATATGTCCCCGAACTGGCGGAGCTGGGCGACGACTGCATCCACGACCCGCCCGACGACAAGCGCGGCGACTATCCGGTCAAGATGATAGGCCACAAGGAAGCGCGCGAGCGGGCGCTCGATGCCTATCGGGCAAGCAAGCCGTAGCGGACTTGTCGCATGGGGCAGGGCGCGGCATAGGGCGGCCTGTATGGACATGCAGACCAGCCAGCGCGGACGCGACCTTGTCGAAGGCTCCAAGCCTTTTGCGCGCAAGCCGGGGTGGCTCGCCCGGCTGATTTCTCCCGCCTTCTCCAAGATACTCGGCAAGATCGACGCAGCGCTTACCAGCGGGACCATCCACGGCACATTGCCCGATGGCAGTCCCTGCGTGCTGGGCGGCCGCGCTCCGGGTTTCGAATGCACCGTCGAACTGCGCAGCTACAATGCGCTGGTGCGGCTCGCCAGCAATGGCTCGGTGGGCTGGTACCAGGCGTGGGAAGCGGGCGAGTGGTGGAGCCCCGACCCGGTGCCGCTGTTCGCGCTTTTCGTCCAGCACGCCGAGCGCCTTGGGGACACGGCGCGGGCCAAGGGGCCATTCCGCCACGGGTTGAAGCTGGCGCACCTCGTCAATCGCAACACGCATGCGGGCGCGCAGAAGAACATCTCTGCGCATTACGACCTCGGCAATGATTTCTACCGTGAATGGCTCGACCCGACGATGAGCTATTCCTCGGCGCTAAACGTCGGCACGAATTCGCTCGAAGCGGGGCAGAAGCGCAAATGGCAGGCGCTGGCCGAGAGAATCGGAACGCCGCATCACCTGCTCGAAATCGGCTGCGGGTGGGGGGCGCTTGCCGGCTATTTCGAGGATCGCGGGAGCGAGGTCACGGCAATCAGCCTCTCAGACCAGCAACTTGCCTGGGCAAGAGAGCATCATCCCGGGCCGCAATTCCTCAGGCAGGACTATCGCGATACGTCGGGCCGGTTCGACGGCATCGTCAGCGTCGAGATGGTGGAAGCGCTCGGCCGCGAATACTGGCCGACTTTCATGGACTGCATCGCGCGCAACCTGAAACCGGGCGGCCGCGCGGCCATCCAGTACATCTCGATGCGCGACGAGCTGTTCGATGAATATGCGAAGAGCGCCGATTTCATCCAGGCCTATATCTTCCCCGGCGGGCTGCTCATTCGCACCAGCGAATTCCGCCGCCTTGCCGAAGAGCGTGGCCTCAGATGGCAGGACCAGGCCGACTTCGGCCTCGACTATGCCGAAACGCTGCGCATCTGGCTTGAGAACTTTGACCGCGCGGTTGAGGAGGGTCGTCTGCCACCGGGCTTCGACGCGCAATTCTGCGAGTTGTGGCGCTATTATTTGCGATATTGCGAGGGCGGTTTTCGCGGCGGCGGTATCGATGTGCACCAGGTCACGCTGGTCAAAGAAGGAGAATGAGGATGCAGAAGGTTCTGGTTTCGGCTTTGGCGATTGCGCTTGCCGGGTGCATGAACGTCGCCGATGCGCCTCCGGCGCCCATTGCCGTGCCGACTGTGACCCAGTCGATGCCGGAGCAGATGGCCAGCCTCGACCCTTCCGATTCCATCCTGTTCTGGAGCGACGAGCGACGTTCGGCAGCCTTTCGCGACATGGAAGGGTTGTTTGCTGGGCTCGAGGTTGCTCCCGCGTACCGCTCGGTGGATTTCCTTGAAGGCACCCCGCTTGATGCAGCGACTGCCGCAATGGCGCGCCAGTTCATGGCCGATACCAATGCGGCGGGTCTCATGGTTCTCAAGGATGGCAAGATCCTGTTCGAGGAATATGGCCTCGGGATGGAACCCGACGACCGCTGGACCAGCTTCTCGGTCGCCAAGAGCTTTACCTCCACGTTGCTCGGCGCCGCCATCAAGGATGGCGACATCGAAAGCCTCGACACGCCGGTTACCGACATCATTCCCGCGCTCGCCGGGACAGCCTATGACGGTGTGACCGTCGGCCAGGTCGCGACGATGACCTCGGGCGTGGCATGGAACGAGGATTATACCGACCCTGCAAGCGACGTCGCAAAGATGCTCGCAGTCACTCCCGTCGAGGGGGAATCGCAGGCGGTCACTTATGCCCGCACGCTGAAGCGCGAAGCGCCTGCCGGAGAGAAGTTCGTTTACAAGACGCTCGAGACCAATCTCCTCGGGCTGCTCGTCGAGGAAGCGACAGGGAAGTCGCTCGCCGCCTATTCAGCCGAGAAGATCGTGGGACCGGCAGGTTTCGAGGGTCCGCTGTTCTGGATGCAGGACCTTACCGGCGGGAATATCGGCGGCTGCTGCCTCTCGCTGACCCTCGCTGATTATGCGCGCTTCGGGCAATTCGTGCTTGAAGGCGGCAAGGGCGTAGTGCCCGATGGTTGGTTCGCCGAAGCAGGCGCGCCGCAGGTCGATTTCGGCAAGGGTTATGGATATGGCTACCAGTGGTGGACCTATCCCGGCGGGCTTTACGGCGCGCAGGGTATTTTCGGGCAGGCGATTACGATCGACCCGAGCCGCAATCTCGTGGTTGCCGTAACAAGCAATTGGCCGACGGCGACAAGCTCCGAAAATAGGGCGAAGTTCCAGGCGCTGGTGCGCCAGATTGCGATGAACGCGCAGTAGGCTGTCGGAGCCCGATACGAGTGGTGGCGGAGGCTACGAGAGCGCACCGCCACCGACGACGAGCCATCCGGACAAGGTTCAGGCCAGGCCCATCAGGCCGCCGCCAAAGCTGTCGGTGTCGTCGCCTTTTCTTTGGGCCTGTCTCGCGAAAAATCTTAGTAAGGGCGGTAAGCGCCCTGGCCGCTGTAGCGGGCGAGGATGTTGTCGTGCACGATGGGCGAGAGCAACTCGCTGAACGCACAGCCGACCATGCAGTTTTCCCACCACACGACCTGCGCCTGCAGAGACTCGAGGCCCGGCAGCGTCAGCCAGCACATCTGGCCTTCGTGCATGCGGTTGATCGCAGCAGCCGAGAAGCCCGAGATGGAGAGGTCGTGCACCACCGTCTGGAAAGCGCGGCCGCCGCTGGCGCGGAGCTGGCCCGGAATGGTGATGCGTGTACGCGGTGCGCAGCGATCTTCCTGCGCGGCTGTCAGATAGCGGTCTTGCGTCTGGTAGTTCATGTCCGGCGATCCCTTGCCCTGAGTTCGAATACCGATTTTCCACGCACAGGAGACGCGCGCGTTAATTGTCGGAGTGTCGCCCACCAGTATTAAGAAAAGGTCACGCGGGAGGGTTAACGCAGCTATTCTACCCGCTCTCGGTAGCCGGTCGGGTAGTCGTTAACCAGTAGCTCGAGGATACGGGTAGCGACGTCCTCGGGCGGCTTGACCGTCGCCGGATCTTCGCCCGGATAGGCCTTGGCGCGCATTGCCGTGCGCGTCGCGCCGGGGTCGATGGTGGCGACGCGGACATTGCCGATTTTCTCGACCTCCTGCGCATAGGAGGCAAGGAGGTTGTCGAACGCCGCCTTGGTCGCGCCATAGGCCGACCAGTAGGCACGCGGGTTCTCGCCCACGCTGCTGGTGAGGCCGATGACCCGTCCGGCTTCGGCGCGCTTCAGTAGCGGGTCGAAATTGGCGAGCAGCGCCTGCGTGGCGAGGAGGTTGGTCGTCACAGCCTGGCTGAACTGCTTGCCGTCGATTTGCGTGACCGGCGTGAGGGCGGGCAGGTAGGCCGCCGAAATCACGAGGATGTCGAGCTTGTCCCAGCGGCTCGCGATGGCCGAGGCGAGGCGGGCTATCCCGTCGCTCTCGCCAAGGTCGACGGGCGCGATTGTGGATGCGCCGCCAGCCTCATGAATGCGGTCTTCGATGGCTTCCAGCGCGCGAACATCGCGGCCGGTCAGCACGACGTGAGCACCCGCTTCTGCAAGTGCCAGCGCCGTTGCCGCACCGATGCCTTTGCTGGCGCCCGTGACGAGGGCGAGCTTGCCTTCCAGTACCTTGGTCATGTTACGCTACCTTGCCCACCGGGAATGCGAGCTGGGCCTGCTTGTCGTCGCGCTTGGCGAGGTCGGTCAGCGAGGTGGGGTAATCGCCGGTGAAGCAGGCATCGCAGAACTGCGGGCATTCCTTCACGCGCGGTTTTTCGCCCACGGCGCGGTAAAGTCCGTCGATGGAGACGAAAGCGAGGCTGTCGGCCTTGATGAATTCGCGCATCGGTTCGACATCCATGCGGGCGGCGAGCAGCTTGCTGCGTTCGGGGGTGTCCACGCCGTAAAAGCAGCTATGCGCGGTCGGCGGGCTGGCGACGCGGAAATGGACCTCCGCCGCGCCTGCATCGCGCATCATCTCGACAATCTGCAGCGAGGTCGTGCCGCGCACGATGCTGTCGTCGATGAGGACGATGCGCTTGCCCGCGACCAGGCTGCGGTTGGCGTTGTGCTTGCGCTTCACGCCCGAATGGCGCGCGCCATCCGAAGGCTGGATGAAGGTACGGCCGACATAGTGCGAGCGGATTATGCCGAGTTCGAACGGAATGCCCGCTTCCTGCGCATAGCCGATAGCTGCCGGAACACCGCTGTCGGGCACGGGGACCACGAGGTCGGCCTCGACCGGCGTTTCCTTGGCGAGCTCTGCTCCGATGGCCTTGCGCGCTTCGTAGACGCTGCGTCCGGCGAAGAAGCTGTCGGGGCGGCTGAAATAGACGTGCTCGAAGATGCAGGGGCGCGGCTTGTGGGTACCGAAGGGATGGAGCGAGTCGATGTTGCCGTCGTAATCTACGCGGATGAGTTCGCCCGGCTCGACCTCGCGGATAAGTTCGGCGCCAACCACGTCGAAGGCCACGCTTTCGCTGGCGAAGACGGTAGCATCGCCGATGCGGCCCATCACCAGCGGGCGGATGCCCAGCGGGTCGCGGCAGGCAATCATGCCTTCGGGCGTCATCACGATGAGCGCATAGGCACCTTCGAGCAGGCGCAGCGCATCGATGAGCCGGTCGACGATGGTCGGATAGCGGCTCGTCGCGACGAGGTGGATGATGACTTCTGTGTCGGAGGTCGACTGGAAGATGGCGCCGCGTTGCACGAGTTCCTCGCGCAGGGTGCCGGCATTCGAGATATTGCCGTTATGCGCCACGGCGAAACCACCGCTGGCGAGGTCGGCATAGAGCGGCTGCACATTGCGCAGGCCAGCGCCGCCGGTGGTCGAATAGCGTACATGGCCCGCCGCCATATGGCCGGGCAGTTCGGCAATCGCTTCCTGACTGGAGAAGTTCTCCGCCACATGGCCGAGCCCGCGACGGGTGCGGAATTCCGCTCCGTCCCACGCGACGATGCCTGCAGCTTCCTGCCCGCGGTGCTGCAGGGCATGGAGGCCGAGCGCGGTAACCGCGGTCGCATCGGCCGCGTTGATAGCGCCGAAAACGCCGCACTCTTCGCGCAGCTTGTCGCCATCCGCGTCGAGGAAGGGGTGGGTGCAATTCATGAAGCTGTCCGCGCTGCCAACCGAATGCCGCCCCAATGGCGATGTTATGGCCCGATTACAAGGTTTGTGAGGCAGGACGTGGGGGAGATTTTGCAGCCGTTCATTGCGCCGCCACGAAACTCTGCCTAAACGCCTGTCCCGACATCCAAACAACGCCAAGGGCCACCTTGCTGCTTTCACCTTTCGAACGGACCATCGCCAAACGCTACCTGCTCCCGGGCAGGAGCGAGGCATTCATCGCGCTGGTCGCGGGCATTTCCATCACCGTCGTCATGCTCTCCGTCGCGATGCTCGTCATCGTGATGAGCGTCATGAACGGCTTCCGCGCTGAACTGCTCGACAAGATTGTCGGCCTCAACGGTCACGCCATTGTGCAAGCCTATGGCGGAAGGCTCGATAACTGGGAGGAAGTGCTTCAGGAAATCGAGCAGACACCTGGCGTGGTCGAAGCCTCCCCGCTTATCGAGCAGCCGCTGCTGACCACCTTCAACGGACGGGTCGAGGCCATCCTCCTTCGCGGCAATACCAACAAGGACCTGCGCGAACTTGGCCAGAAGGTGATTGCGGGCAATATGGACGGGCTCCAGCCTGGGGCAAGCAAGGTCGCCATCGGCGTGCGACTTGCGGAGAATATCGGGGCGCGGGTGGGTGATACGATTACCATCATCAATCCGCAGGGACGCTCAACACCCTTCGGGACCGTACCGCGTCAGGTCGGTTACGAGGTGGCGGCCATCTTCGAAGTGGGCGTCTATGATTACGACGGCGCTTTCGTGGTCATGCCAATGCAGGACGCGCAGACATTGCTGCTGATTGGCGAGACCATCGGCATGATTGAAGTGCAGGTGACCGACCCCGACGAGGTCGGCGAAATTCTCCAGCCAGTGACGGAATCGCTGGCGGGCAGGGCGGTCGTCCGCGACTGGAAGACAATCAATGCGACCCTCTTTGAGGCACTGCAGGTCGAGCGTGCAGCGATGGCGTTCGCGTTGAGTTTCATGGTCTTGGTGGCGGCGTTTAATATCCTGTCGAGCCTCGTTATGCTGGTGAGAGCGAAAACCCGCGACATTGCCATCATGCGAACCATGGGTGCATCGCGGCGGAGTCTCACGAAAATTTTCGTCACCACCGGTTTCACCGTTGGCGCCATCGGTACGCTGGCCGGCCTCGCGCTCGGCGCGCTGGTGCTGACCTTCCGCGAGCAAATCGTGAAGGGCATCAGCTGGGCGACCGGCGCGGACCTGTGGGACCCGCAGGTTCGCTTCCTGAGCACCATTCCCTCAAAGCCCGACCCCGTCGAAATCGCCATGATTGTCGGCCTCGCGCTGGTCATGAGCTTCCTCGCCACGCTCTATCCCGCCCTGAAGGCGGCGAGCACGGACCCGGTACAGGTGCTGCGCTATGAGTAATGGTCACCTGCGCCCCGTGGTCGAACTTCGCGGCCTGACCCGCAGCTTCGAGCAAGGCGGTGTGCGCATCGATGTGCTGCGCGGCGTGAATCTCGAAGTCATGCCGGGCGAGATTGTCGCGCTGCTGGGGCCTTCGGGCTCGGGCAAATCGACGCTGCTCCAGGCGGTTGGCCTACTCGAAGGCGGTTTCGGCGGCGAAATCCTCATCGCTGGAAACTCCGCCGAAAAGAGCAATGCGAACGCACGCACCGAACTGCGCCGTGACCACTTGGGCTTCGTGTACCAGTTTCACCACCTGCTTCCCGACTTCGATGCAAAGGAAAACGTCGTCCTGCCGCAGCTTGTCGCGGGCAAGCCGCGCGACGAGGCCGATGCGCGTGCGGAAGAATTGTTGACCGCTCTGGGCCTCGGCCACCGCCTCGACCATCGCCCGAGCCAACTTTCTGGCGGCGAGCAGCAGCGTGTCGCAGTTGCGCGCGGTCTTGCGAACCGGCCTGACCTCGTCCTCGCCGACGAGCCGACAGGCAATCTCGACGAGGCAACCTCCGACCGCGTGCTCGAGCAATTCCTCGCGCTGGTACGGGGCGAGGGAAGTGCCGCACTGGTCGCCACGCATAACGAGCGGCTTGCCTCGCGGATGGACCGCGTGGTGCGGCTTCACGAGGGCGTGCTCGAATAGCGGACCCGCAGCGGCTTTCGCCCGTTAGGCATGCAAAAGGAGGATTTTTGCATGACCGACCATCCCAGCACCTACAAGGGTGACGACTGCCACCGCCAAGGCATCCAGTGGGACGACCGCGCCGCGCTGCACCGCAAGGACGACGGCGACGGCGTTCTCGATGGCGCCAAGGGCCTGCGCACGGGCAGCTTCGCCGAATTGGTGCAGCACATGATGCTGATGCCGGAGGAGGAACGCTCGGCCTATTACATCGAAAAGCTCGGCGACCGCGAATACCACGCGGAGGAAGTGGCCGACCTTTCGCGCCGCTCAGATTTCCCGCGCTCGTAGGGTCGGAACAGCCCTTCGCAGATGAAGAATTGAGGTCCTTCCGCTGTCGGCTACGGCTTACAGCGGGAGGACTGTTTCCATGTTCGTTTCGCTTCTTTCGCTGATTTTCGCTCAGGCTGCGACACCCGAGGTGCCGCCAGCCACGCCGCCCCAGCCACCGAAATGCAAAGGCGCGAATTACGAGGCGTTCGACTTCTGGGTCGGCGAATGGGATGTCTATCCCAACGCCGCCGAAGGCGAGCCAGCCAAGGTCGCCGACAGCCGTATCGAAAAGGTCAGCGCAGGCTGTGCAATCCGCGAGACATGGATGCCCTTGCAGGGCCGCGGCGGAACCAGCCTTTCAGCCTACGACCCCAAGACCGAAGGCTGGCATCAGCTATGGGTCGGCGGGACGCCCGGACGCACCTTCTTCGACGGCGGTGCTGTCGAGGGGAAGATGGTGCTCACCGGGCCATGGGGCAAAGCGCGCGATGGAACGCCTTTGCTCGTGCGAATGACATATAGCTTGCAGGACGATGGCAGCGTGCGGCAACACGGGCAGGCCAGCAAGGACCAGGGCCTGACCTGGAACGACTATTTCGACCTCATCTACCGACGCAAGGACTGACCCTTTCATGACCAGCATCGCCGATTTCACCGTTGCCACCAACAAGGGCGACGAGCTCGACCTGAAGGACAAGCTCGGCAAGGTGCTGCTGGTGGTCAACACCGCGAGCAAGTGCGGTTTCACGCCGCAGTATGACGGGCTGGAAAAGCTGTTCCAGGACTACAAGGACAAGGACTTCGAAGTCCTCGCCTTTCCCTGCAACCAGTTCGGCGCGCAGGAGCCGGGCGAGGCGGAAGAAATCGAGCAGTTCTGCAAGGTCAATTTCGGCCTCACCTTCCCGCTGATGCAGAAGGTCGAGGTCAATGGCGACAATGCCAGCCCGCTGTTCGACTGGATGAAAAAGGAAGCGCCCGGCCTGATGGGCTCCAAATCAATCAAATGGAACTTTACGAAGTTCCTGATCGACCGCGAAGGCAATGTCGTGAAGCGCTATGGTCCCGCCGACGCGCCTGCGAGCATCGCCAAGGATATCGAGAAGCTGCTGTAACCTTCGCGCAGCGCGCTACGAAAGGCGGAACATGCTTTCCGATATCAATCTTTGGTTCCTCTCGCTTGGCACCGATTATGGCGTGAACCCGTATATTTTCGGCGGAATTTACGTCGGCGCTATACCCTTTTTCCTCGCCTCCATCGCTTGGCTGGTAAAGCGGGCGAGGGCAGGGCAGTCCACCGTCGTGCCGACCATGCTGGCGGGGTTCTTCTTCGTTTCCGCCTATCTCTATCTCGCGATAGTGGGTGAGAATATCCCGGTCTGGGTCTGGATCTTCCTCGTGGCGCTCGTCGCCTATGGCGCGTGGTCGACCATCCGCGACACGCGCCGCAAGATTGCCGCATCCGACGAAGGGTGATGTTCTCCACAAGCGGTGGAGAATAACCGTAGCCTGAGTGTTGGAGATTTCGGCCTGAAATCCTACCTTGGGACCCATGCCATACAAGCCTTTCGTCCCCCTGCGCGTGCTCTCGGCCTATTCGATGCTAGAAGGGGCTATAGACCCCAAGGCCATGGCCAAGCTTGCCAAGGAACGAGGTTTCCCCGCTATCGCCATGGCCGACCGCAATGGCCTCTATGGCGCGGTCATGTTCGCCAATGCCTGCAAGGCCGAAGGCGTGCAGCCGATTACCGGCACGCTGCTGGGCGTGGCGCGCGATGAGGAAGGCCGCGTGGTCGATTACCTCCCGCTCTACGCGCAGAGCGAGGCGGGCTATGACAATCTCTGCCATCTCGTCTCGAAAGCGCATCTCGAACGCCCGCTGGAGTTCGAACCGCATATCCGTATCGAGGACCTGAAAGGCCGCACCGAGGGCCTGATTGCGCTGACCGGCGCAAGCGAAGGCGCAGTGACAAGGCTGCTCGCCGAGGGGCAGAACAGCCACGCCACGGCGATGCTCGACAAGCTCGAAGCGCTGTTCCCGCAGCGCCTCTATATCGAGCTGGCGCGGCGCGGAAATCCTGTCGAGGAAGCGGCCGAGGCGGCGCTCATCGACCTAGCCTACGAACGCGACCTGCCGCTGGTCGCGACCAATCCCGCCAATTTCGCCGAACCGCATATGTACAAGGCGCATGACGCCATGCTGTGCATCGCGAACTCGACCCATGTGGATGCGGAAGAGCGCCCGAAGTCCAATCCGGAAAGCTACGTCAAGACCGCCCACATGATGGAAGAGGCGTTCGACGACCTGCCCGAGGCGGTCGCCAACACGCTCGTCATCGCCCAGCGCTGCGCCTACGCGCCGCCTTATCGCAAGCCTATCCTGCCCAGCCTCGCAGGCGACCTCGAAGGCGAGGCGAAGATGCTGGAGGAGGATGCGCGGCGGGGCCTCGAAAAGCGACTCGAACCCTATGGCGAGATGACCGAGGAAGCGCGCAAGGTCTATTTCGACCGGCTCGATTACGAAGTCGGCATCATCAACCAGATGGGCTTTCCCGGCTACTTTCTTATCGTTGCCGACTTCATCAAATGGGCGAAGGACCACGACATTCCCGTGGGGCCAGGGCGCGGCTCGGGTGCGGGCAGCCTCGTCGCTTGGGCGCTGACGATTACCGATCTCGACCCCATCCAACTGGGCCTGCTGTTCGAGCGCTTCCTCAACCCGGAACGCGTATCGATGCCCGACTTCGATATCGACTTCTGCGAAACGCGCCGCGGCGAAGTCATTCGTTACGTCCAGCAAAAATACGGTCACGACCACGTCGCGCAGATTATAACCTTCGGTAAACTCAAAGCGCGCGCCGTGCTGCGCGATACGGGTCGCATCCTCCAGATGAGCTATGGCCACGTCGACCGTATCTGCAAGATGGTACCGAACCATCCGACCGACCCTTGGACACTCCCGCGTGCGCTCAACGGAGCGGCGGATTTCAAGGCCGAATACGACAACGACAACGAGGTGAAACGCCTCATCGACCTCGCGATGCAGCTGGAAGGCTTCCCCCGCAATAGCTCGACCCACGCGGCCGGCGTTGTCATCGGCGACCGTCCTCTGGCGCAGCTGGTCCCGCTCTATCGCGACCCGCGCTCCGACATGCCGGTCACGCAATACGACATGAAAAATGTCGAGAGCAGCGGGCTGGTCAAATTCGACTTTCTCGGCCTGAAGACGCTGTCGGTGCTCAAGAAGGCGACCGACCTGCTCAAGAAACGCGACATCACCATCGATTTGTCGCAACTCGAACTGGACGACCCGGCGGTCTACGAATTGATGAAGGCGGGTAACACGGTGGGCGTGTTCCAGCTGGAATCGGAAGGCATGCGCCGCACGCTGACGGCGGTGAAGCCGACCAATTTCGGCGACATCATCGCGCTCGTCTCGCTCTATCGACCGGGCCCGATGGACAACATCCCCCTGTTCGGCAAGCGCAAGGCGGGCGAGGTGCCCATCGAGTACCCGCACGAGAAGCTGGAAGGCATCCTTGCCGAGACCTACGGCATCTTCGTCTACCAGGAACAGGTCATGCAGGCCGCACAGATATTGGCGGGCTACTCGCTCGGCGATGCAGACTTGCTGCGCCGCGCGATGGGTAAGAAGGTCCAGGCCGAAATGGACATCCAGCGCGAACGCTTCGTCGCCGGGTGCAAGGAAATCAGCGGCATCGAGAAGGCCAAGGCCAACGAGCTGTTCGACTTGATCGACAAGTTCGCAGGCTACGGGTTCAACAAATCGCACGCCGCCGCCTATGCGCTGCTTGCGTACCAGACCGCGTGGCTGAAGGCGCACTACCCGGAAGAGTTCTTCGCCGCCTCGATGTGCTTCGACATGCACCAGTCGGAAAAGCTGACCATCTTCGTCGACGACGCGCGGCGGCAGGGGATCGTGGTCGAGCCACCGTGTATCAACAAGTCCGAAGCCGAGTTCACCGTCGAGCAGACCGACACCGGTTATGCCGTCCGCTATGCGCTCGCTGGCATCCGCAACGTCGGCGAAAAGGCGATGGAAAACATCGTCGCCGAACGCGAGGTTTCGGGCCAGTTCGATAGCCTGCAGGACCTCTTCGAGCGTATCCCCAAAGGCTCGATGAACTCGCGCCAGCTGGAGGCGCTCGCTTGTGCAGGCGGCCTCGACAGCCTCGAGCCCAACCGCGCCAAGGTCTTCGAAAACGCCGACATGCTGCTGGCCGTGGCAGACGCGGCCGACCGTGAACGCACGAGTGGGCAGGCGAGCATGTTCGGCGGCGACGATGCGCCCGGCGAGACGCTCCGGTTGCGCGAGGTCGAGGACTGGCCGCGCGCCGAACGCATGGCACGCGAACGCGAGAATTTCGGCTTCTATTTCTCCGCCCATCCGGTCGCCGCGTGGAAGGACATAGCCTCGGCCAATGGCGCGCGGACCTATGCCTCGCTGATGTCGGGCGGTGCGCCAGCAGGTGGCCGCTCGAACGCGGTCATGGCCGCGATGGTCGAGAAGGTGAACAAGGGCACCACGCGCCGCGGTAAACCCTTCATCCGCGCCGACTTTTCCGATGCCACCGGCCAGTTCAGCGCCGCCTGTTTCGAGGAGGGCATGGTCGAACGGTTCCTCAAATGGGCTGAGGAACAGACCTGCGTCCTGCTGCAGGTCGAACTCGATTCGCCCAGTCCCGACGAGCCGCCCCGCATCACCGTGCGCGGCGGCACCCCGCTCGCGGAAGTGAAAGGCTCGACACCGATGATGCTCACGCTCGACATTCTTGACGTGGCGGCGGTCGAGGCGCTCCAGCGCGAATTGTCCGAAGCCGGCAAGGGGCAGGACGAGGTCATGGTGACGCTACGGATTGGCGGCGAGACCGAACCCGTCATGCGCCTCGGCCGCGACTTTGCGCTCGACGGGGAACTTGCAGAACGCTTGGCAAGCGTGCCCGGCCTTGCCAAGGTGCAGCTCGACAAGCGGCGCGGCGGGTCTTCGCACCTTCGCCTCGTCGCCTGACCGGCAAGCGCCACCAATAGGCGCACAGGCAAGGAGAGAGGCTGGAATGCTCGGAGCGATGCAGGACTGGACCATGCGCGTGACGCATGTGATCGACCACGCGGCACGTGAGGCCGGAACGCGCGAAATCCTCACCTATTGGGCGGACGGGACCGAAACCCGCACCGACTGGGCAGGCATTCGCCGCGATGCGCTGAAGATGGCGCAGGCGTTGCAGAAGCTGGGCCTCAATCCCGGTGACAAGGTCGCCAGCATCGCAATGAACCATGCGCGCCATCTCGTCAGCTGGTTCGGCGTAGCGGGCATGGGCGGGGTACTCCACACGGTGAACCCGCGCCTGTTCGAGGACCAGCTCGAATACATCATCAACCACGCCGATGACCGCGTGGTCATCTACGACGCCATGTTCCAGCCCATCATCGACAAGATGAAGGACCGCTGGCCGAACGTCGAACATTATATCTGTTTCGACAGCGGCGAGCACACCACTGCCTTCGAAGACTGGATCGGCGCCGAGGACGGCAATTTCGAATGGGTCGAGGGCAGCGAGCGCGACCCTTGCATGATTTGCTACACCAGCGGCACCACGGGCAATCCGAAGGGCGTCCAGTACGAGCATCGAAGCACCATCCTCCACGCGATGGCGGGCCTCCAGCCGAGCGCGCTGAACTGCATGACATCGTCGGTTTATCTGCCCGTCGTGCCCATGTTCCACGCGGCGAGCTGGGGCCTGCCCTATGCCGGCGCGATGGCGGGGATGAAGTTCGTCTTCAGCCAGGTCAACGACCCCGCCGTGCTCGATATGCTGATGAAGCGCGAGAAGGTAACCGACAGCGCTGGCGTGCCGACGGTATGGCTCGCGCATTTCCAGTATTGTGACGCGAACAATCTCGAACTGCCCAAGCTGCGCGCTGCCACCATCGGCGGCTCGGCCGCGCCCAAGTTCATGATCGAGCGGCTGATGAAGAACGGCACCCGCGTCCAGCACGCATGGGGCATGACCGAGACCAGCCCCATCGGCACGGTCGGCGGGCCGACGCATGACTGGGACGAGCTCAGCTTCGAGGACAAGGTCGCCAAGACCATGATGCAGGGCCGCCCGATTTTCGGCGTCGAACTGCGCACGGTCGACCTCGACGACCCGACCAAGGTCCTGCCGCGCGATGGCGAGACCTCGGGCGCGCTGCAAATTCGCGGGCCGTGGGTAGTGAAACGCTACTTCAAGGCGGAAGAGGACGCTGTGACCGAGGATGGCTGGTTCAACACCGGCGATGTCGGCATGCTGCATCCCGACGGCACACTGCAGCTGACCGACCGCACCAAGGACGTCATCAAGTCGGGTGGCGAGTGGATTTCCTCGGTCGAACTCGAAAACGCGGCGGTGGGCCACCCCGCCGTGGCCGAAGCCGCCTGCATCGGCATGTACCACCCCAAGTGGGACGAGCGCCCGGTGCTCTTCGTCGTGAAGAAGGACGGGCAGGATTGCGACGACAAGAGCATCGTCAATTTCCTGTCGGACAAGGTCGCCAAGTGGTGGCTGCCCGACGCGGTCGAATTCGTCGACGACATCCCGCACACCGCGACTGGCAAAATCAGCAAGAAGGACCTGCGTGACCGCTTTAGCGATTACAAGCTGCCCGAAGCGTAGATCGGCGTGAGCCGCCTCATCCTGCTCAACAAGCCCTATGGCGTGCTCTCGCAGTTCACCGGTGGCAAGGATGGGGTGGAGGACACGCTGGCGCATCTGGTCGATGTGCCGGGTGTCTATCCCGCTGGCCGCCTCGACAAGGATAGCGAGGGTCTGCTGCTGCTGACCGACGACGGTCGGCTGCAGTCGCGCATTGCCGAGCCGCGCTACAAGATGGCGAAGACCTATCTCGTGCAGGTCGAAGGCGAGGCAGGGGACGAGGCGCTGGCGAAGCTGGCGCGAGGGGTCGAACTCAAGGACGGCATGACCCGGCCAGCGCGCGCCAGGCGTATCGACTCGCCGCCAGTCTGGGACCGCGATCCGCCGGTGCGCTATCGCAAGCGCGTGCCAGATAGCTGGATTGCCTTGGAAATTACCGAGGGCCGCAACCGCCAGGTGCGCCGCATGACGGCTGCGGTGGGGTTGCCCACGCTGCGCCTCATCCGCTGGCGCATCGGCGAGTGGAGCGTGGACGGAATTGCACCCGGCACTTACCGTGAAATCGAGGTATGAGGAGAGAGCCGTGACCGAGAGCTACATCGACCCGAGTCGCGCCAATTTCGAGGCTTTCAAGAACCTCCCGCGCGACGAGCCCATCCACATGCTCAACCTCCTGCTCTACCGCGAAGAGGCCGAATATCCCGCGGGCCACGAGCATGCAGCTAAGGGCTGGAGCGGCCGCCGCGCCTATGAGGAATACGGAAAGACCAGCGGCCCCATCTTCCGCCGCGTCGGCGGCAGCATTGTTTGGCGCGGTGCTTTCCAGACGGTGGTGACGGGCCCTGATGCCATGCGCTGGCACGATGGCTTCGTGGCTCAATATCCAGACTCTGGCGCCTTCTTCGAGATGATCAAGGACCCGGATTACCAACTTGCGGTTGTCAACCGAACGGCGGCGCTGGCCGACAGCAGGCTGGTGCGGTTTTCGCCGGGGGCGACTGGTTCCGAATTCGGTTAGTCATTGTGGGGCAAGGCGTCTCGCGGCATGGTTTTCCGATGAGAAAATTTCGAATCGCATCTCTCGCCGCGCCGCTTGCCCTGATTGCCTGTGCGCAGGCTGCGGCCGCTTCCACAATAGAGGTCATGAAGAACCCCAATTGCGGGTGCTGCGGCGTCTGGGTGGAGCGTATGCGCGAGGCAGGCTTCATCGTGAATGTGCAGGAGATGGCCGATACGTCCGAAGTGGCGAGTGCTGCCGGCATTCCCGCCAACCTGCGCTCGTGTCACACGGCAAAGGTCGAAGGCTATGCGATCGAAGGGCATGTTCCGGCGGAAGACATCCGCACCCTGATTGCGCTGAAGCCCGATGCGGTGGGTCTCGCGGTTCCCGGGATGCCGCTGGGTTCGCCCGGCATGGAAGTGCCCGGACGGGCGGAAACCTATCAGGTGGTCCTCGTCGCCAAGGATGGAAATCACCGTGTCTTCGCCACCCATAAGGGTACGGCCGACGCGCACGTTCACTAAAGCAGCCGCAACTGTCCGCCCACGGCCGGCGGCCTGAACCGCGTGCAATCCAGCTCGAACTTCGCCTTGCCCAGTCCTGCGCGCTTGCACGCCAGGCGGAACCTTGCGCGGAAGAGATCGGCCCAGACGCCCGAGGGTTTCAGGCGCGAGAAAAAGCTCGGGTCGTTGTCCTTTCCGCCCCGGATCGACTGGACGATGCTCATCACTTTGTCGCCGCGTTCGGGGTAGTGGACCGCAAGCCATTCGCGGAACAGCGGGGCGACTTCATGCGGCAGGCGCAGGGGGATCCAGCCCACGCTGTCGGCTCCTATAGCGGCGGCGCGCTGCACGATCTCCTCCATGAATTCATCGGTGATGGCCGGGATGACCGGCGCGACCGAGCAATGTGTCGGCACGCCGGCCTCGGAGAGTTTCTGCAATGCCGCGAGTCGCTTGGCGGGCGAAGCTGCGCGCGGTTCGAGCTTGCCGGACAGCTTCGGGTCGAGGCTCGTCACCGATATCGCCACCGCAACCAGGCGCCGCCCGGCCATTTCCGCCAGCAATTCGAGGTCGTCGAGCACGCGGTCCGACTTGGTCGTAATCGTCACCGGATGTCGTGCATCGAGGCAGACTTCCAGCACCGAGCGGGTGATGCGGTATTCGCGCTCGATGGGTTGGTAGGGGTCGGTGTTCGTCCCCATGGCAATCGGTTTCGGGCGGTATTTGGGTTTCGCCAGCGTCGCGCGCAGCAATTCTGCTGCATTGGGCTTGGCGAAAAGTTGTGTCTCGAAATCGAGGCCCGGCGAAAGGTCGTGATAGGCGTGTGTCGGCCGCGCAAAACAATAGACGCAGCCATGCTCGCACCCGCGATAGGCGTTGATGGAGCGGTCGAAGAAGATGTCCGGTGACTGGTTGAAGCTGAGGATCGTCTTCGGGTTTTCCACGGTCACATGGGTGCGCAGCTTGGGGGGCGGGCCGTCCAGTGCCTCCATATGGTCGCGCCAGTCGCCATCGCGTTCGCGCGATGCAAGGCCGAAACGCGTTGGTACGGCCCGCGATTGCGCACCCCTGCCAGCGACAGCCGGGTCCAGACGTTTCTCCATGGGAAGAACGTATAGAGAACAGCCATCCCTGTCGAGCGAAATTTACGGGCTTTCAACTGCGGATGATTAAGTACTCGGGTGCCTTACCGCTTTGATCCTGAGCGGATAGGTGAGGCGTCTGGGGCCTCTGGTTCTCGAGAGAAAACTGGCCGACCTTCGCCATGGCGAAATGCCAGAGCGCTTCGTTCGAAACCGCTCTGCGCATCCGGTGTCCGCGAGCATCGATTCCGCGGTCGGCCTCGCGCGTCTTCAGCCAATGGTCGAGAGCAGGAAGCAGGAGCAGGGCTTCTTCCACCAAGCTGCGACATGCGGCTTCATCTTCAACGATGTGCTCGTAATCGAAGTCGCCGACACTGCGCCACGCATGTTCGCGGGTCGAGACAAGGCCGACCTCCTTGATGCGGACCACGGTCGCGCGGTCGTCGAAGTCCGTGTGCACGAACGCCGCTTCATCGGCAGGCAGCGAATAGGTCGGCGACTGGACATAGCGCACCCGCTTGCGCCACGCGCCGCTGTAGGAAAACCCGCCACCATATTTGCGGGTCTGGAACAGGATGAAATGCGTTTCGCCTTGCCAGTCGCGGCGGAATTCGGGGTATTTTCCGGTGAAGCCGAGCGCGGCGATCTGCGGTTCTATAAGATCGCGAATGGCCTTTCGCACCAGCCGGTTGCTTGGCCGCTTCGCCATCAGCGCTCGCGCAGCCGGGGCATCAGTTCGACGAAGTTGCACGGCCGATGGCGGCTGTCGAGCTGGAGTGCGAGGATCTTGTCCCACCCGTCTTTCACCGCGCCGTTCGAGCCGGGCAGGGCGAAGATATAGGTACCCCGCGCGATGACGGCGCAGGCGCGGCTCTGGATAGTGCTGGTGCCGATGCTCTCGAAGCTCAGCCAGCGGAAGAGTTCGCCGAAGCCGGGGATGTCCTTGTCCTTCACGCGGTCGAGCGCTTCCGGCGTGACGTCGCGGCCCGTCAAGCCCGTGCCGCCGGTGGTAATGACGGCATCGACCTCTTCGTCGTCAATCCAGCGGTGAAGGTGCGCGGCGATTTCGTTCTTGTCGTCGCGGCTGATTTCGCGCGCGACTAGCTTGTGACCCGCGAGCTTGATGCGGTCGGCAAGGATGTCGCCCGAGGTATCCTCGGCCAGCTTGCGCGTGTCCGAAATCGTCAGCAGCGCAATGTTGACCGGCTTGAATGTGCGGCTCTCGTCGATACCCATCAGCGCGCCCTCGGGAACATCGGCCAGTCGTTTTCGGCCAGTTCCTTGCGGCTTGGTGCCTCGGCATCGGCCTGGCGCAAATACATCCAGTAGTTGCGCATGACGATATTCACGTAACCGCGCGTTTCCCAATAGGGGATGGACTCCATCCACAGGAGCGGGTCGCCCTGGTCGTTAATCTCGCTGTTCCAGCGCGAAACCGGGGTTGGGCCGGCGTTGTAGGCCGCCATGACTTTCGGAAGATGCCCCCGGGTGTAGCCTGCTTGTGCAAGGGCCTCGAGCGTACGTTGGCCGAAGGCGAGGTTGGTTCTCGGGTCCTTGAGGTCTGCGCCTGCGCTCATATTGATGGAAGAGGCATATTCGCGCGCGGCAATCGGGCGGATTTGCATGAGGCCGATGGCGTTCGCAGGACTGACAACACGCTCGCGGAAATTGGATTCCTGCAAGGCGTGGGCGAAGGCCAGTGCGGGGTCGACACGCCATCCGCCATGCGGGGTGTGATAGGCGACCGGCCAGCGCAGGTTTTCCGGCGAACTGGTCCCGCGCGGCGCGTTATAGGCCATATATGTCTGCGCCCCTGCCAGCCCCAGCGCGCGGGCGAGGCGGGTGAGGGCGGGGAAATCGCCCGGGTCGCCATAGCGGACCTGCCAGCGGATGACCTCGTCAGCGACATCGCGGCGGCCGATTTCGGCGAGCATCACCGCTTCGCGCACCGCCGGTTCGCCGGACAGGCGGCGCCAGTCCTCGGCGGTCAGGTCGGGCGCGGTATGGCCTGCGGGCAAATCCTTGCCGAGCTGTTCGGCGGCGAGCATGCCGTAAAGCGTCTCGTCATAGCGCGATGCGGCGCGCAGGTGGGCATTGGCCGGCTGCGGATCGCGGCAGCGGATGAGACTGCGCGCGGCCCAGTAATGCGCGGCGACCTTGAGTTCGGGGTTCGATGCCCCCTGAGCAGCCGCGTTGAAGAACTGGCCTGCGCGGTTGCAGTCCCCGATGCGCCATGCGGCGAGGCCGGCGACCCAGTCGCCCTCGGCCACCCATTCGCCCGACCCTTGCGAGACCAGCTGTGCCATGCCGTAGGCCTCGGCATCGCGGTTCTCGATGTAATAGCTCCACGCGACCCGCTGGCGCCACTCTGCGCGGGCGGGGCCGGAAAGCGAGGCATCCACCCCGTCGAGCAACAAACGCGCGCCGTCGGGATCGTCGTTCTTGATTCGGTCGAGGATGGCGGAGGCCACATCCGCGGGCATGGTCCCGTCATTAACTGTGCGCGGCAGGGTGCGACGCGTGATGCCCTGCTGGCGCGAGAGGGAGTTTTCGCGCGGCAGGCCCGGCTCCCATGAGAGGCCGCGGGTCTTGCCGAGGCGAATGATGCCCTCGACCTGCGGATTGTCAGGATAGCGCCGTAGCCAGTCCTCGATGCGCGCGAGTTCGATACGCGGGCTTTTCGGGTCGAGGTAATAAGTGGCGAGCGCGGACCCGTGCAGCGGCCCTTCGCTGCGCTGGGCAAGCATGACTTCGACCCGGTCCCAGTTCTGCGCATCGATCGCCTCGAACAGCGAGGCGTAATAGAACCGGTCCTCGGCCTGAAGCAGCTGCGGCAGGGCAGCCGAATGCGAGCGCGAGAAATACTCGACGCTGTCCGATTGCGCGGCGAGCGGGGCGGCGAGGGTGGCAGTTGCAGCAGCAGCCGCAAGGAGCAGTGGGCGTAGGGTCATGCGGTCCAGTCCAGCCAGCGGTTCCAGAAGTTCATGCGACGCGGGGCCGAGCGGGCAAGCTCGGCGAGTTCGGGCGCAAGCATGAGGGGAAGGGTGTTCTCGCCCGCCTTTACGACAGCAGGCTCGCGCGCCATCTCGGGTGGCACATCGAATAGCGGGGCAAGGCTGCGGCCGAATGCCAAGACGCGGTGCGGCTTGGCGAGCGCGACGTGGTGGCGGGTGAGTTCACCCAAGCCGCGTGTAGCCATGTCATTCCAGTCGGGCAGCGAAAGGGCCGCGGGCAGGGCGCTGGCTAGATACGCCTCGTGCGGCGCGATACCCATTGCCTGCAAGATGGCCTCGACGAACTTGCCCGGCGCGCCCGCCAGCAGCGCGTCCTCGTCGCTATCCATCGGCGCGGGCACCAGCACCATCAGCTTGGCCCCCTCGACTCCGCGCGGCGGAAGGCGGCGTTCAGGACCAAGCGGCGAGAGCGATTTCTCGCTCATCCACCATTCGCGAAAATTTTCGAGACTGTCGGGGTAGGTATCTGCCGTACCACCCATTTGCTCCCCTGCGGCGGTACCTTCGAAAGCGCGCTGGAGCGGGGTCTGCTTGGGTTCTTCGGGCGGTTTCTTGGGCTTGGGCGACGCTACGGCCTGCTTTTCTTCGGGCTCTGCCAGCCAGCTGGTGGTCTCGTCGCGGTAATCGTCCTCGACGCCTGCCTCGCGCCACCAGTCGAGCGCTGCTTCCAGCGCGTCTGCAGGCGATAATTCGCGGGTTTCCGGTGTTTCTGCCAGCATTGTCCGTCCGCCCAAGGTCTTGACCTTAAACGGCGCAGCAATCAAGGCACTGACAAAGCTTACGCGACGAAAAGAGAGAGATATGAGCGAACGCGAATCGATGCCCTGCGACGTCGTCATCATCGGCGGCGGCCCGGCCGGCCTTTCGGCAGCCATAAGGTTGAAGCAAATCAACGAGGACCTCGAGGTCGTCGTGCTGGAAAAGGGCAGCGAAATCGGCGCGCATATCCTGTCGGGCGCAGTGGTCGACCCGAAGGCGATGAACGAGCTCTTCCCCGACTGGCGCAACATGGACTGCCCGCTCGCCGAAACGCCGGTAACCGAGAACCACCACTGGGTGCTGTCGGAAGGCGGCAAGTCGGACCTGCCCGAATTCCTCCTGCCGCCCTTCATGAGCAATGACGGCAATTACACCGCCTCGCTCGGAAACACCTGCCGTTGGCTGGCCGAACAGGCCGAGGGGCTGGGCGTGATGGTCTTCCCCGGCTTCCCTGCCGCTGAAGTCCTGTTTGACGAGAAGGGCGCTGTCTCCGGCGTGGTGACGCAGGACATGGGCATCGCCGAGGATGGCAGCCACAAGGGCGATTACCAGCCCGGCATGGAAATCCACGCGAAATACACGCTCTTTGCAGAAGGCGCGCGCGGCAATCTCACCAAGAAGATGAAGGCCAAATTCGACCTCGAGGCCGATTGCGAGCCGCAGGTTTATGGCCTCGGCATCAAGGAACTGTGGGACGTCGACCCCGAAGTTTACGAGCAGGGCAAGGTCATCCACACGCAGGGCTGGCCGCTGAGCGAGACCGGCACCTGGGGCGGCGGCTTCATCTACCACCAGGCAAACGGGCAGGTTGCATTGGGTTTCGTGACCGCGCTCGATTACAAGAACCCCTACGTCTCGCCTTACCAGGAATTCCAGCGCTGGAAGCACCACCCGGAAGTTGCTGCCATCCTCAAGGGCGGCAAGCGCGTGGCCTATGGCGCGCGCGTCATCAATGAAGGTGGCTGGCAGTCCGTACCCAAGCTCGCCTTCCCGGGCGGCGCACTCATCGGCTGTTCGGCAGGTTTCGTGAACGTGCCGCGCATCAAAGGCACGCACACTGCGATGAAGAGCGGGATGCTCGCCGCCGAAAGTATCGCTGCTGCCATCGCCGCGGGCCATGAGCACACCGAACTCATGGATTACGACGCCGCCGTGCGCGACAGCTGGATTGCGACCGAGCTCCAGAAGGTGAAGAACGCGCAGCCCGCCGTCGCCAAATATGGCGAGGACCTCGGCACCGTGCTCGCCGGTATCGACATGTGGATGCGCACGCTGAAAATCGGCCTGCCCATCACCATGAAGCACCACCGCGATCACGAGATGCTGCAGCGCGCCGATCTTTACGCGCCGATCAAATATCCCAAGCCCGACGGGACGCTGAGCTTCGACCGCCTGACCAACGTCAGCTTCAGCTACACCAACCATGCAGAGGACCAGCCGGTCCATCTCAAGGTCTGCGACCGCGAGTTGCAGCGGGAAAGCGAGCTGGAAGTCTACGGCGGCCCCTCGACCCGCTATTGCCCGGCCGGCGTCTACGAGTGGATCATCGAGGAGGGCGCGGAGCCCAAGTTCCAGATCAACTCGCAGAACTGCGTCCACTGCAAGACCTGCGACATCAAGGACCCGAACCAGAACATCGAATGGACCACGCCCGAAGGCGGCGGCGGCCCGAACTATCCGAATATGTAGAAACGATATCCTCCCCGATTCGGGGAGGGGGACCACGAAGTGGTGGAGGGGACTGGCCACTTGGCACGTCCCTTTCGGAGAATCCCCTCCGTCAGTCGCTACCGCGACTGCCACCTCCCCGATGCGGGGAGGATGACATGCTCGAAACCGCCTACGCCAAGATAAACCTCGCGCTGCATGTCCGCAGGCGGCGGGAGGATGGGTATCACGAGCTCGAGACCGTCTTCGCTTTCGTCGACAAGGGCGATGTTCTGCGCGCTTCCGCTGCGCCGCGTGACCGGCTGACGACGCTGGGCGAGTTCGGCGGGGCGCTGACCGACCCGTTCGGCAATATCGTGATGGAGGCGCTCGGCGCGCTGCCTCGGCCCGACGGACTGGAGGTCACGTTAGAAAAGAACCTGCCGGTTGCAGCAGGGCTGGGCGGCGGCTCGGCGGATGCCGGCGCGATATTCCGCATGGTCGAATTGGCGCACGGCCTGCCCGATGATTGGCACTCCCGCGCGGCAAAGCTGGGCGCCGATGTCCCGGCCTGTATCGAGAGCCGCACCTGCATTGGGCTGGGTACAGGGACAGAGCTCGAACCTGCCGATGACAGCCTTGCCGGAACGCCAGTCCTGCTCGTCAATCCGCGCCTGCCGGTTGCAACCGGTCCGGTTTATGCCGCATGGGATGGCGCAGACCGAGGTCCGCTCCCCGAAGGCGATGTGCGAGCCATGACCATGGAAGGGCGCAACGACCTGGAAGCTCCGGCCATCTCGCTTTGCCCTGAAATCGCCGATGTTCTCGCCGCAATGCGCGGAACTTCGCCGTTTCTCGCCCGTATGTCCGGTTCGGGTGCGACGTGTTTCGCGCTCTACGACAGCAATTCAGCGCGCGACGAAGCCGCCGCGCGCCTTGCCGCCGACCGACCGGGCTGGTGGCAGATGAGGGGTAATCTTCGATGATGATTGACAACCTGCCCTATCGACAGGTCGGCGCGGACGATGTGCGTCCCGGCGGGCTGCTGGTGGTGGCGGACCACGCCTCCAACCACGTGCCACGCGGTATCGAACTGGGCATCGACCCCAGGCTGCTGAACGAACACATCGCGCTCGACATCGGGGTGGAAGGCATTGCCGACCGTCTCGCGCGCCGTCACGGCATCCCTGCGCATATCGCCTGCGTCAGCCGCCTTGTGTGCGACTTCCACCGCAACGAGGACGACCGCTCGGTCGTCCCGACCGAAAGCGATGGCAAGCTCGTCCCCGGCAACATCGGTGCCGATGTCGAGGCACGGCTGAACCTGTTCCATCGCCCATATCACTACGAACTCGGCAAGCTGATCGAGCGCATCAAGCCGCGCATGCTGATTGCACTGCACAGCTTCACGCCCAGCCTCGATACGAGCGATGAGGAGCGACCCTGGGAAGTCTCGCTGCTTTACAACAAGGACGATACGGCCGCCCGCCACGCCATCCGCCTGTTCGGCGAGCAGGGACTCAATGTCGGCGACAACCAGCCCTATTCGGGCAAGGAACTGAACGCCACGATGGACCGCCATGCGGAGGCCAATGGCATCCCCTATTGCACGGTCGAAATCCGCCAGGACCAGATTGATACCAAGGCCGGGCAGGCGCGCTGGGCGGTCATGCTGGCCGATGTGCTGGGGCGCGTCGCGCTCGAAGTTTGAGCGGTCCCAAGCAAAAGCTGTTTCGCTCGGCTTCAGCCATACTCTAAACCTCAACCCCGTTCGGGCTGAGCCTGTCGAAGCCCTGTCCTTTCTTTTGGCCCCACGCTGAAAGTGAAGTGCAGCCCTTCGACAAGTTCAGGGCGAACGGATACTAAGGTTTTGACCAAGAGGAATCCGATGCCGCACTACCGTTCCCGCACCACCACCCATGGCCGCAACATGGCCGGCGCACGCGGTTTGTGGCGCGCAACGGGGATGAAGGACGAGGACTTCGGCAAGCCCATCATCGCCGTGGTCAACAGCTTCACCCAGTTCGTGCCGGGGCATGTTCACTTGAAAGACCTCGGCCAGCTGGTCGCGCGCGAGATCGAGGCTGCGGGCGGGGTGGCCAAGGAATTCAACACCATCGCGGTCGATGACGGCATCGCCATGGGCCACGACGGGATGCTCTATTCGCTCCCCAGCCGAGACCTCATCGCCGACAGTGTCGAATACATGGTCAACGCGCACTGCGCTGATGCGATGGTGTGCATCTCCAATTGCGACAAGATTACGCCCGGCATGCTGATGGCGGCGATGCGGCTGAATATCCCTGTGGTGTTCGTCTCTGGCGGCCCGATGGAAGCGGGCAAGGTCGTGGTGAAGGGCAAGGAAGTCGCGCTCGACCTCGTGGATGCGATGGTGGCTGCAGCAGACGAAAGCTACACCGATGAGGAAGTGACCGCCATCGAGCGCTCGGCTTGCCCCACCTGCGGCAGCTGCTCGGGCATGTTCACGGCCAATTCGATGAACTGCCTGACCGAGGCGCTGGGCCTGTCGCTCCCCGGCAATGGCTCGACACTTGCCACCCATGCAGACCGCAAGGGCCTGTTCGAGCGCGCCGGTCGCCTCTCGGTCACGCTCGCCAAACGCTACTACGAAGAGGACGACGAGAGCGTGCTGCCGCGTTCCATCGCCACCTTCGAGGCCTTCGAGAACGCGATGAGCCTCGACATTGCCATGGGCGGTTCGACCAACACCGTGCTCCACCTGCTCGCCGCCGCGCACGAGGCGCGCATCGACTTCACCATGGCCGACATCGACCGGCTTTCGCGCAAGGTGCCGTGCCTCTCCAAGGTCGCCCCCGCAAAGAGCGACGTCCACATGGAAGACGTTCACCGCGCCGGCGGTATCATGTCGATCCTCGGCGAACTGGAAAGGGCAGGCCTGCTCCACACTGCACTGCCGACGGTGCACAGCCCGACCATGGGCGACGCGCTCGACGACTGGGACATCGGCCGCACGCAGAACAACAAGGTGCGCGAATTTTACTCCGCTGCGCCTGGCGGGGTGCCGACGCAAACCGCCTTCAGCCAGTCGGCGCGGTGGGAAAGCCTCGACCTCGACCGGGAGGGCGGGGTGATTAGGAGCGCCGAGCATGCCTTCAGCAAGGACGGCGGTCTGGCGGTGCTCTACGGCAATATCGCGCGCGACGGCTGTATCGTAAAGACTGCGGGCGTGGACGAGAGCATCCTCACCTTCTCCGGCCCGGCCAAGGTCTACGAAAGCCAGGATGATGCTGTGACGGCTATCCTCACGGGGCAGGTGGTGGAGGGCGATGTGGTTGTCATTCGTTATGAAGGACCGCGCGGAGGGCCGGGGATGCAGGAAATGCTCTATCCCACCAGCTACCTCAAATCGAAGGGCTTGGGCGCGGCCTGCGCGCTGCTGACCGACGGGCGCTTTTCCGGCGGCACATCGGGCCTGTCCATCGGCCATGTCTCGCCCGAAGCGGCCGAAGGCGGGGAAATCGGTCTGGTGGAGGACGGCGACCTCATCGAAATCTCGATTCCCGAGCGCACCATCAATCTCGCCGTCAGCGACGAGGTGTTGGCCGAGCGCCGCGCGGCGAGGGAGGAGAAGGGCTGGGAACCCGCAAACCCGCGCCCGCGCAAGATAAGCCCGGCGCTGGAGGCCTACGCCGCCATGACCACCTCCGCCGCGCGCGGGGCAATCCGCGATGTTTCGCAGCTGAAGCGCCGCTAGCCCTTGCCCGATGGCCATTTGCGTGGCAGCCGCCCGCGCATGCCTAGCCACGCTGTCCTTACCGTCGACCAGAAGCGCGCTGCCGAAAAGGCGGCGATGGATGGCGGCATTTCCGAATGGGAACTCATGCAGCGAGCAGGCGAGGGCGCTGCCGACTGGGTTGCCCGGATGGCGGGCGGGCGCTCGGTCTGCGTCCTCTGCGGTCCCGGCAACAATGGCGGCGACGGCTATGTGATTGCCGAGAGCTTGCGAAAGCGCGGATTGGCCGTTTCGGTAGTTGCGCCAAAAGAACCGGGTAGCGAGACATCCCGCAACGCGCGGGAGTACTACGAGGGTGAAGTTTCAGACGGCGCGCTGCCCGAGGCCTGCGTCTACGTCGACTGCCTTTTCGGTTATGGCCTTTCGCGCAAGGTCGAGGGAGACTTCGCCTGCCTCCTCGCAGGCCTGCGTGACGCATCGGGTTTCAAGATCGCGATCGATGTCCCCAGCAGCATCGTCAGCGACACCGGCGAATTGCTCGGTCCCGAAGTAGGTTATGACCTCACGCTCGCCCTCGGCGCGTGGAAGCGTGCGCATGTCATGATGCCCGCGATAGCGCGGATGGGCGTGAAGCGACTGGTCGATATCGGCATCGAGCTTCCCGACCATGCGCCTCGAATGAGCCTGCCACCCAGGCTCATGCCGCCCGCGGCGGACGCGCACAAATACAGGCGCGGACTGCTGGCAATTGTTGCAGGCGAGATGCTCGGAGCGCCCTTGCTTTCGGCCGAGGCCGCGATGCGCAGCGGAGCGGGTTATGTGAAGCTTCTGAGCGAGCATTCGCATCCGGACGCTCCGGCGGAGCTGGTCATAGACGGCGCTCCCCTCCCTGCTGCCTTGGAGGACACGCGCATCGGTGCAGTGCTGGTGGGGCCGGGGCTGGGGCGCCGCGAAGAGTCGCGCGAAAAACTCGCCGCAGCACTTTCCGCCCGTAAGCCCGCAGTGCTCGATGCCGATGCCTTGCACCTCCTCGACCCGTCTCTGCTCGAGAACGCGGATAGGAGCATGATCGCCGTCACGTCGCACGAGGGCGAACTGGCCGCTCTTTGCGAGACATTCGAGGTGAGGGGGGCAGACAAGATTGCCCGCGCCCAAGAATTGCACGCCGCCACGGGAATGACCGTCCTGGCAAAGGGTCCGGACAGCGTTTTGGCCGGCGCTGAAGGCCTTCGCTTTTTCACGCGCGGTTCCAGCTGGCTCTCGGCTGCGGGCACCGGAGATGTGCTTGCGGGTATCGCCGCATCGCGTCTTGCGGTGCATGGCGAGCCGCAGCGCGCTCTGGAAGAAGCCGTCTGGCTCCATCACGAGGCCGCGCGGCTTGCCGGCCCTGCCTTTACCGCCGGACAGCTGGCCCATGCGGTAAAGCCTGCCATGGAGACTTACTTGTGACTGCCGAGACCATTATCCGCATCGCCGCCAAGGGTGACGGCGTCACCGAAAGCGGACGGCATGTGACAGGCGCGGTGACGGGCGACACTGTGGGCGAGGATGGCACGATCGCTCCCGGCCCACACCATATCGAACCGCCCTGCCGCCATTTCGGCACCTGCGGTGGCTGCCAGTTGCAGCAGGCGGACGAGGATGCCCTGCGCCAGTTTGTCACCGAGCGTGTGGCCTTCGCAGCCGAAAGCCAGGGGATCGAAGTCGGCGAATTGCTTTCGACGCATCTCTCGCCGCCGCGCACCAGGAGGCGCGCAACTCTCCACGGATTGAAAGCGGGCAAGGGCGCGGTGCTGGGTTTCCGCGAAGGCCGGAGCAACCGCATCGTCGACATGCACGAATGCCATATCCTCGCGCCGGAACTGTTCTCCCTCGTCAAACCGCTCCGCAAACTGATTGCAGCGTATGCGGGCAAGGGGCCGGTGGATGTGTCACTCACGCTTGCCGACCAGGGCGTGGATTGTTCGCTCAAGGGTTTCGTTGCGGAAGGATTGGCCGCAACCGAGGCCCTGCTGGATTTCGCACGGGACCACGCGCTGGCGCGCCTGTCCACCGATCAGGGCTACGGCGCGGAGACGGTATGGGAGCCGGAGCCCGCCACCACTACCCTTGGGAATATCCCCGTCGGATTGCCGCAGAATTCCTTCCTCCAGCCCACCAGCGACGGCGAGGCTGTGCTGGTCGGAGACGCCCGAGATTTCCTCGAAGGCGCGACAACCATCGCCGACCTGTTCGCCGGCCTGGGAACCTTCGCCTTTTCGCTGGCAGATTCGGCCAAGGCACTGGCGGTCGAAGCGGCAAGGGAAGCGCACCTCGCTTGCAAGAGCGCCGCGAACAGCCGCGGCCTGCCGGTCCACGCGCTGCACCGCGACCTATTCCGCAATCCGCTGACGGCCGAGGAAACCGGCAAGTTCGGCGCAATTGTCCTTGACCCGCCGCGGGCCGGTGCGCGCGAGCAGGTGGCACAAATCGCGCAAGGCACGGCGAGCCGCGTCGCTTACATCAGCTGCAACCCCTCGAGCTGGGCGCGTGATGCGAAAGTGCTGGTGGATGCAGGGTTCAAGCTGGAAAAACTGCGCCCGGTGGGCCAGTTTCGCTGGTCTACCCATGTCGAGCTGACCAGCTATTTCACGCGGTAAAGCTCAGGCCTCGATGCACTTGGCTTCGGTGAAAGCGAGCAGTCCTCCGTAGGTTTCCAGCATTTCGCCATCGACGTCCTCATCCTCGATAACGATGCCGAGGCGGTCTTCCATCTCGGTGAAAAGCGTCGCGACGGCCATGGAATCGAGCTCGGGCAGGTGACCGAAAAGCCCGGTATCGGCATCGAATTCACCCACGCGCTCTTCATCGAGCGACAGGACGTCGACGAGGATGGCGCGCAGCTGCTCGTCGATTGCGCTGCGGCTCGGGCCGGTTGGTTCGGCAGTGGCGGTCTGGCCGGTCATGCTTTTGCGTTCAAATCCCTGTCTCTTGCGAGGCGCTTGCCCTTAGCCGTGTGGGGGATGGCGCGCAAGGCGAGGGTTAACGTCCACAAGCGAAGCACTTGCGCAGTGGCTGCGATAAAGGAATAGCCGTTTCGCAATGACATTCGCCAAGCAAACCGCGCTCGACGACAATCCCTTGCCGCTCGACCATCTGGCCGAGCGAGGCGAACGCGATGCGCCCGCGGTCGTACTGAGGGACCGCGTGCTGACGCATGGCGAGCTGTCGGAGAGGGTCTCACTGCTCGCCGGATGGCTGGAGGGCCAGCTCGAAACCGGAGCGAGGGTCGCCAGTTGGGCAGCCAAGGGCGAGTTAACCTGCCTCCTGCCACTGGCGGCGGCGAGGGCGGGGATGGTGCATGTCCCCATCAATCCGCTGCTCAAGCGCGCGCAGGCGGCGCATATCCTGTCGGACAGCGACGCAACTTTACTCATCGCGACAGCATCGCGACTCAAATCACTGGAAGATATCGATATTCCCGCTGGATGCGCGGCATTGGACGAAGCTGCTGCGTGGCAGGAGGCAGAGCGCGCTGGCGTCATGCTTGCGCCATCGGAGCGTGACCCTGAAGAACTCGCGGCCATCCTTTATACCAGCGGTTCGACCGGCAAGCCGAAGGGCGTGATGTTGAGCCATGCCAACATGTGGCTGGGAGCCGTGTCGGTCGCGCATTATCTCGGCATCGCTGCGGATGACGTGACGCTCGCGGTTCTTCCGTTGAGTTTCGATTACGGGCAGAATCAGTTGCTCTCGACCTGGTATGCTGGCGGCTCCGTCGTCCCGCTGGACTATTTATTCCCGCGCGATGTCGCGAAGGCCTGCGCAAAACACGGTGTGACGACGCTTGCGGCGGTCCCGCCGCTATGGGTGCAACTGACCGAGATCGAATGGCCTGAAGAGGCGGTGACGTCGCTGCGACGTGTGACCAACAGTGGCGGAGCGCTGACCGTAGAAATTATCTCCGATTTACGCGCTATCTTTCCGGAAACGCATATTTTTCCCATGTACGGCCTCACCGAAGCTTTCCGCTCCACTTTTCTCGACCCTGCGCTGGTTGCAGACCATCCGACTTCCATGGGGAAAGCCATTCCTTTCGTCGAAATCCTCGTGGTGGACGAGAATGGCGAGCCGTGTGGTGCCGGTGAGGAAGGCGAACTGGTCCACTGCGGGCCGCTGGTGGCGCAGGGCTATTGGCAGGACGCTAGACGCACTGCCGAACGCTTCCGGCCTGCACCCGCAGCGTCGAAATATGGCGGCACGGCGGTCTGGTCGGGCGACCGTGTAAAACGCGATGCGGACGGTTTGCTCTATTTCGTCGGAAGGCGCGATGCGATGATCAAGAGTTCGGGCAACCGCATCAGCCCGCAGGAAATCGAGAGCGCAGCGCTGGCGACGGGGCTTGTGGCGGAAGCGGTCGCCTTGGGTGTGGCCGACGAGAAGCTCGGTCATGCCATCCATCTCGTCGTCCGCGGCGAGGAGAGCGAGGAACTGAAGAAGTCGCTCGCCCGCGAACTGCCCAATTTCATGCAGCCCCATGTCATACACTGGAAGGACGCAATGCCGCTCAACCCGAACGGGAAAATCGACCGCACGGCGCTGGCGAAGGAGATTGGGGCATGAAGCCGCTTGGCCCCATTCCCGCCGGTTTCGAAGCGCTGGATGGCGAACTTGCCATCTCGGGCCGGAAAGCGAGTTCGCTGGTCGAGGAAGCAGGCCGCACACCGCTGTTCGTCTATTCGAAGCAAATGATTGCAGAGCGCGTGGCCTCCCTGCGCGCCGCCATGCCCGCGCGGCTGAAAATCAACTATGCCATCAAGGCGAACAGCTTTGCGCCCTTGCTTGAGCATGTCGCCGGCCTCGTCGACGGGCTGGACATCGCGTCGGGTGGCGAACTCGAAATGGTGCAGGCTGCCAGCGTCGGCGGTGACCGGGTAAGCTTCGCCGGGCCGGGCAAGCGCGACGAGGAACTCGAAGCGGCCATTGCTGCTGGCGTGACGCTCAATCTCGAAAGCGAAAACGAAGCGCAGCGGGCGCTGGCGATTGCGGAACGGCTCGGCAAGGCGCCGAGGCTCGCCATACGCGTGAATCCCGATTTTGAACTCAAGGGCTCAGGCATGAAGATGGGCGGCGGGGCCAAGCCGTTCGGGGTGGATGCAGAGCGCGTGCCTGCGCTGATGCGCGAGATTGTCGATGCGGGCTGCGAATGGCGCGGCCTGCACATCTTCACCGGCAGTCAGGCGCTCGATGCCGATGCGCTCATCGAAACGCAGGCCAACACGCTCGACCTTGCGCATCGCATGGTGAGCGAGGCGGGCATGAGCCTACCCAAGCTCAACATGGGCGGCGGCTTCGGCATTCCCTATTTCAGCGGCGATACGCCGCTCGACATCGAGAAGATGGGAGCGGCACTGGGCGACAAGCTCGAGACGCTTCCTGACACTCTGGCAGATGCCGAACTCTTCATCGAACTCGGCCGCTACATCGTCGGCGAGGCGGGCGTCTACCTCACCCGCATCATCGACCGGAAGGAAAGCCACGGCGAGACTTATCTCGTTACCGATGGCGGACTCCACCACCAACTCGCCGCCTCGGGCAATTTCGGCACGGTCGTGCGCCGCAATTACCCGCTCGCCATCGCGTCGCATTTCGGTGCCGAGCCTGCCGAAGTCGCCAGTGTCGTCGGATGCCTCTGCACGCCGCTCGACCGGCTTGCCGACAAGGCCAACCTCCCGCGCGCAGAAGTGGGCGATATCGTCGCGGTTTTCTGCGCCGGGGCCTACGGCGCCAGCGCCTCGCCCAGCGCATTCCTCGGGCAGGGACCGGCGGAAGAAATGCTGGTTTGAGGCACCTATCAACCATTTAACCATATTTAGCAGGTAAAGGTCGCGCGCACATAAGGCAGATTTGAAGGCATTCGATGTACGAGGACTTTTACGGATTTAGCGAGCGGCCCTTCCAGCTCACGCCCGACCCCTCGTTCTATTTCGAGAGCGTCACGCACAAGAAGGCGCTGAGCTACCTTGGATATGGCCTAAACCAGGGCGAGGGCTTCATTGTCATCACCGGCGAGGTGGGTGCGGGCAAGTCGACGCTGGTGGGGCACCTGCGCAACCGGCTCGACTGGAACAGCGTGACGGTGGGCGAAGTTGTCACCAGCGCGCTCGGCAGCGACGAGATGATTGGCATGGCCGCGCACAGCTTCGGGCTGGAGGTCGATGCTGGCGACAAGGCAGGCGCACTTTCGGCCATCGAACTGTTCCTGCAGGACGAAGCGCGGGCTGGGCGCAAGGTGCTGCTCATCATCGACGAGGCGCAGAACCTCACCGTGGGCGCGCTCGAAGAACTGCGCATGTTATCGAATTTCCACTTGGGTGCGAAGCCGCTGCTGCAGATGCTGCTGCTCGGCCAGCCTGAGTTCCGGCAATTACTTTCCGAATGGGACCAGCTCGAACAGTTGCGACAGCGTGTGATTGCTTCGCATCACCTCGAGGCGATGCAGCCGAACGAGATCGAGCCCTATGTCATGCACCGGCTCGAGCATGTGGGGTACAAGCTGTGCCCGGGTTTCGAGGGCGACGTCTGGAGCCTCATTCACCGCGAGAGCCGCGGCATTCCCCGCCTCGTCAACCGCATCATGTCGCGCGTGCTCATGAAGGGCGCGATGGAAGAGCGCGAGATTATCGGCGAGGACCTGGTGCGCGCGGTTATCGACGAGATGAACGGGCGGGCCGTCGAAACCGCGCCCGCAGCGCCGGTGAAGAAGCATGCGCCGCAACCGCTCCCGGTCACGCCTCCTGTCGAGGAGCCGGTGGCATCGGAGCCTGCGGACGAAGCGGCACTGCTGGATGCGCAAATCGAGGCTATCGAAAAGGCCTTCGCCCAACGTGACAAGGCGATTTCTTCGCTGCGTAAGGAGATGGCGAACCTGGCGCAAAGTGCTTCTTCCGAGCCTTCAGGCGATGTCGAGGAGCGTCTCGCGGCCATCGAAATGCGGCTCGAAGAGCAGGAGCGCTCGCTCCGCCACGTGCTGACGATGATGATCGACTATTTCGAAAGCAGCGCCACCCGCAACGCAGCGTGACCGGTCAGGCGAGGCCGTGGCCGCGCGCCATGTAGTCGGCGCTCTGCATTTCCTTGAGGCGGCTGACCGTGCGCTCGAACTCGAAGGCACCGTCGCCCGCAGTGTAGAGGCTTTCCGGCTCGGCAGCGGCAGTGGCGAACAGCTTCACGCTGTTTTCGTAAAGCGCGTCGATGAGCTTGGTGAAGCGGATCGCCTCGTTACGGTTTTCAGGCGAAAGGCGCGGGATGCCGACCACGATGACCGAGTGATAGGCATGCGCGATGGCAAGATAATCTGCTGCGCCGCGATTTTCTCCGCATAGCCGCTTGAAGCTGAACACGCCGACGCCCTTGAGGCTTTTGGGGACATGCAAGGTGCGTCCGCCACCAAGGTCCAGTTCGCCGCTTGGGACGTGTTCGGCATCTTCGGGCGTGTAGTCCGTCAGGCGGAAGAAGGCCTCGCGCACCTGCGCGGTAGCTTCGTCACCCAGCGGCGTATGCCAGGTGTCTATATCGCCGAGGCGGTCGAGCCGGTAGTCGGTCGGACCATTGAGCGGCAGAACGTCGAGTTCGGCCTGCACGAGGTCGATGAAGGGCAGGAAGAGCGAGCGGTTCAGCCCGTCCTTGTAGAGGTCCACCGGAGGGCGGTTGCTGGTGGTGACGGCCACCACATTCTCTTCGCATATCAGCGCGGTGAACAGGCGCGCCATGATGGCGGCATCGGCGGTATTGTTGACGACCATTTCGTCGAAAGCGAGGCAGCGGATGTCCTTGGCGAGCCGGGCGGCGACGGGCGCAATCGGGTCGCCGGCTTCTTTCTTGCGCTCGTCGCGGATGAGGCGGTCGACCTCGAGCATGAATTCGTGGAAGTGAACGCGGCGCTTTTCCGCAATGCCCAGCGTTTCAACGAAGAGGTCCATCAGCATGGACTTCCCGCGCCCGACGCCGCCCCACATATAAACACCCTGCGGACGGGTTTTCTTGGGCCTAAAAAGCTGGCTCAGCAGGCCGCCTGAACTTTCGCTTTCGAGGTCTTTCTGCAACCGGTCGAGCCGTTCGGCCGCGCGGCGCTGGTCGGCATCGCTCCTGAGCTCGCCTGCCGCGACGAGCTTCTCGTACCGCGCGAGCATGCCGGTCATTTGCGGCGCATTTTCTTCACGATGCCGGAGAAGGAGGCGACCACGTGATCTCCCTGCTCGACCGTCCCGCGCACGAAGACGAGGCCGCCGGTTTCTTTGACGATTTCGGTCACTGCATCGAGCGGACGGTCGGGCTGGCCTCCACCGGTAAACTGCGTCGAAAGTTCGAGCGTCACCGACGGCCCGGCATTGCCGCTGCCGAGCGTATGCATCGTCGTGAACAGCGAGATGTCGATGAGCGACAGCGTCACTGCGCCGTGGATGATGCCCTGCAGGTTTTCGTGGCGGCGCTCGGGAAACATGCGCAGGCGGGCGTGCTGCCCGTCAGGGTCCACGCGGGTGATGAGCTTGCCCATCACCGCGCCGTTGAACAGCGTCTCGTCCTTCAGGTTCCAGTGCCGCCAGCCCGGGTTCTCCGGGTCGGGGCCATGCTCGAAAACGTCGTCGGAGAGAGCCATCAAATGCCGTCCATCCGTTCGTGTCGAGCGAAGTCGAGACACATATTCGCAGGTATCTCGACTACGCGCTGCGCGCTCCGCTCGATACGAACGGACATGGCGTAGGATTCAGGAGCTAGCACCCCAATCAGATCGCGCGTTCGGCCATCATCTTCTTGGTTTCGGCGATGGCCTTGGCGGGGCTGAGACCCTTGGGGCAGACATTCGCGCAGTTCATGATCGTGTGGCAGCGATAGAGGCGGAAGGGGTCTTCCAGCTGGTCGAGCCGCTCGCCAGTCATTTCGTCGCGGCTGTCGGCGAGCCAGCGATAGGCCTGAAGCAGGATCGCGGGGCCGAGGAACTTGTCGCTGTTCCACCAATAGCTCGGGCACGAGGTCGAGCAGCAGGCGCACAGGATGCACTCGTAGAGGCCGTCCAGCTTCTCGCGCTGTTCGGGCGACTGGAGACGTTCCTTGCCGCTCGGCGTAGTGGAGACGGTCTGCAGCCAGGGGCGGATGCTGGCGTATTGCGCGTAGAAGTGGGTGAAGTCGGGGACGAGGTCCTTGATGACTTCCATGTGCGGCAGCGGGGTTATGCGGACCTCGCCCTTCAGGTCGTCGATGGCGGTGGTGCAGGCGAGGCCGTTCTTTCCGTTCATGTTCATCGAGCAGGAACCGCAGATACCTTCGCGGCACGAACGACGGAAGGTCAGCGTCGGGTCGATCTCGTTCTTGATCTTGAACAGGGCGTCGAGAACCATCGGGCCGCAGGCATCGAGATCGATCTCGAACGTGTCGTAACGCGGGTTTTCGCCGGTGTCGGGGTCGTAGCGGTAAATCTTGAACTTCTTCACGCGGGTGCCGCCGTCGGCCTTGTGGGCGCGGGTCTTGCCGGTGATTTTCGAGTTCTTGGGGAGCGTGAAAGTCGCCATGTGAGCTATCAATCCTGACTGCGTTTGCGCCCTCTCTAGCCGTTGCAACGCATGGTGCAAGGGGGTGGGACACGCGAATTATGCACCGCTTGATGCATGAAGCCGAAGCTGCCACGGGGGCAGGGCGATGAAGGTAGCGATTTACGACCTCGACAAGACGCTGGTGCGCAGGGCGACATTCACGCCGTTCTTGGCCTTTGCGGCGCGCGAGGTGGCGCCGTGGCGGCTCGTTCTGCTGCCGGTCTGGGTGCTGATGATGCTAGGCTATCGGGCGGGGCTGTATGACCGCACCAGCCTCAAGACGGCCGGGATGAAACTCATGCTTGGACACCATTCGGTCGCCCGGCTCGAAGAGGTCGGCGAGGAATTTGCCGAGCGGCATATCGCCGCAGCGGGCTGGATCGAGCCCGTCATTGCCATGGTGGAGGCCGACCGCAGCGAGGGCGCGCGCCTCATCGTCGCAACCGCAGCTTTCGAATTCTACGCCAAGGCCTTTGCCCGGCGGCTGTCGATCGGGGAGGTCATCGCCACTCGGTGGGATGGGGAAGGAATTCCCGGCGGCAATTGCTATGGCGAAACCAAGCGCGCGAGGGTCGCGGAATGGCTCGGTTCCGATCCGCAGGAGCACGACTTGCGCTTCGTGAGCGACAGCTTTGCCGATGCGCCGCTTCTGGAGCAGGCGCGCGATCCCGTCTTCGTCACCGCCAGCGCGGCCAAGCGCGCCCGGGCCGAGGCAGCGGGCTGGCGGGTCATCGCGCCCTAAGCGAGGATTTCGGCAATCGCCTGCGCCCCGCGTTCAGATGCGGAACGGGCAGGGTCGTGGTCAATCGTGTAGCGGAACAGCTCTTGCTGCCTGGCGCGATAATCGCTGCCGAGCTTCTCCCAGTCATCGAGAGCACTCACGACTTCGCCAACGCTTCGAACGACCGGGCCGTTAGCCCAGAACGGATAGGCGTCCTTCCCGTCGCCTGCCGCATCGATGAAGATGCAGGTCTTGGGATTGCGGAGGAATTCGTAGACCTGGCTCGATACGTCGCCGATGTAGATGTCCGAACCGGTGGTGTAGGTCATGTCGAACAGGGCGGGTGATGCGGTATCGATCAGGACATTGCTCTGCTCTGCGATATCCGCGGGAATATCAGGCCGTCGCCGCGCGATGTGATACTCGGGAGAGATGTGCAGCTTTTTGCGCCAGAGCATCACATGCGGGGCGAAGACGACGTTGAAACGGTCGCCCATTCGCGCGAGCGCCTCCAGCAGTTGCGGCCCCATATCGTACCAGGACGACAGGCGTGGGTCGAAATGCGGATTGTAGAGGATGGTCGGCTTGTCGTTCGGAAAGAGGTTCGCGCCCGCATCCTCCGCCACGGTATCGAACTTGGCGTATCCGATGACGCGGCACTGGTCTTCGCGCACGATGCCGTGCGCCACCATTTCGTCGACCAACTTCTGTCCGCTGAGCAGGTGATAGTCGAACCGTGAAAGATCGGGGTGATAGGCCACGTTGCGATCGCCAGAACCATGCGGGACATAGACGAAGAGGGGCGCCCTTTCTCCGAGCCGGTCCTTGACCCTCAGGCAAGTGCGCTCGGTCGAAACCAGCATGTCGACGCTGGCGAAGAGCGCCTCGTTCGTGCGCAGCCTTGCGAGCCGCTTGGCAGGCAGGATCGCATTCGGGATCGCCAGCAAGGCCTCGTAAGCGGCGGGCAGCGACAGGTCGGCGAATGTGATGGCGTCAGCGGCTTCGCGAGAGACGAGCTTCCTGATCTGCGCCTCGATCGCGGGATTTCCGGTTGCAGCAATGGCTTCGATCGCCGGATGGTTCAGCGCCAGCTGCGCCATGATACCGGCGATGTGCGCGGCCTGGTGCGCGGCGTCGTGATTGAACAGGAAGAGGACGCGCTTGCGCTGGGTCATGCTGCTTTCCATTCTCTCACGAATTCTTCGATGGCATCGGCAGACATACGCACCGACCGCTCGGAAGTATCACCTAGGGCGCTGGCAGCAAACGCGGCCTGACGTGTCGCAAACCTTTCATGCAAGCGGGGTGCACGTTCGATAGCTGGTATCAGTTCGGCAGGATCGTCGATTACTTCACCCATGTGCCACATCGCATAATGCGGATCCTCCTGCCAATCGAGACCGTGCGCATTCAGGAAGACGCAGGGCCGGGGCCGGGCGAGGAACTCCACGACCTGGCTGCTGACATCGCCGACGTAGATATCCGCCGCTTCGGTATAGGTGTTGTCGAGTAGGCTTGGCGAGGCAGGGTCGACCAGGATGTTCTCATCGGAAAGGGCGCGCAGCTTCTCCCGGACCTTCTCCGACCGCCTGCGAAACATTTTCACATGCGGCGCGACGATGAGGTTGCGGCTGCGGTCGTGGCGGAAGCCATCGAGAAGGGGCTGGAAGAAAGCATCCCAACTCCGCTGCTTCGGTTCCTTGTGAGGATTGTAAAGCACAACCGGATTGGCATTCGCGAACAGCGGGTCGCGCGATGTGGCCAGTAGTCCGGTCGTTACGAGCTTGGGATAGCCACCTGCGACAACTTGCTCGCGGTTCAAGCTCGTATTCTCGACATAGGTTTCCGCATCACGCGGACCTTTGGCCACCACGAGGTCGCATTTGGCCATTTGCGGCAAGGAAGGAAAATAGCGCGTCCCGGCGCCATGGGTTATCACGATGCGGGCAGGCCTGCTCGCTGCAGGGTGACCCGCGAATAAACGGGCGATGCCGTCCTCGGTCGAAATCACGGCATCATACCGGGCGAGCCGCTTTTCATTGGCCGCCAGCACTTGCGGTTTAGCCAATCCAAGCAGCTTCACCGACTTGATCGCCTTTCCGACCAATCCCGCGGACAATTCCTCCGAAGAGAGCGCTTCCATTCCATGGGCCAGCCTCAGGCGTTCCAGATGCTCGGGGAAAGCCGGGTCGACATGGAAGATGTCGACCTCCACGCCCTCACGCTGCATCAGGTCGAACATGACCGCTGCAGCGTGGTAGAACTGGTAAGCCTCGGCAATATAGACAAATGCTAGCCGCACGGATGCCCCTTGCTGATCACGCGCGGGGCAATAGCCTTTCCCCCGTAAATCGCAATGGCAGCGCAACGTCCATCTTGTAGCGCGGCGCGTAATCGTTCAGGGCGCGGCCATGGCCGAAGGCTCCGCTACAGAAACAGCGCGTGACGGCGGACGTCGCATCCTCAAGAATGTGGGGTGGCTGCTTGGCGGCAAGGGCTTCGGCGCGGTCTGCTCGCTGGTATACCTTGCCATTCTTGCCCGCTCTCTCGGGGTTAGGGACTTCGGACACTTCTCGCTCATCTTCGGGACCGGCCTGGCGATAGTCGAGCTGGCAAGCTTCCAGACGTGGCAGATGGTCGTGCGCTACGGCACGCCCTATGTCGCACGCGGGGACTGGGACGCGTTCGGCAGGCTCGCCATGGGTGGCGGTCTCATCGACCTGGCCGGTGCCTTGCTCGGCTGCGGGGTGGCTTGGGTCGCGATCATCTATTTCGGTTCCGCTCTGGAGCTCAATCCGGCCTACACCAGCATGGCATTCGCCTTCGTCTGCGCACTGGTCCTGGCGCGTGTGTCCGCCCCGCAAGGCGTGATGAGGACGCTGGACCGCTACGATATCGCTGTCACTGCCGGCGCCATCACGCCGATCACCCGACTGATCGCGGCGATATTCATCTGGTGGAGCGGGGCAACCGTCGGCAAGTTCCTCTTCGCATGGGCGGCAATCGAGCTGTTTTCGGCAGTGCTCTACTGGATACTAGCACGCAGGCTCGCGCCGCAGTCGGTCAAGCTCTCGAACCTGTTCCACCTTGGCCGGATGCGCGAGGAAAACCCCGGCGTATTCCGTTTCCTCGGCGTCACCTATGCCAGCACGTCGCTGTGGGGAGCGATGCAGCAGGGACCATTGCTCGCGGTAGGCTACTTCCTGGGGACCAGCGCTGCCGGGGTCTACCGCATCGCCGACCAGCTCGCGAAGGGGCTCGGCAAGCTGGCCACCTTGTCGGCGCAGGCGCTCTATCCGGAGGTGAACCGGCAAAAGCATGCCTCGCCGCGTGACCAGTTCCGCAAGCTGGTGAAGCGTATCAACATTACGGTGCTGATAGCCGGCACCTTGCTGGTGGCGCTCACCGTCGCCATCGGCGGACACATCCTCGAACTGATCGGGGGCGAGGATTTTGCGCGGGGCGGGCCGGTGCTCATACCGCTTGTTCTGGCTGCTTCGCTGGAACTTGCCAGCGTATCCTACGAACCGGTGCTTCACGCGCATGGCAAAGCCCACTACCAGCTCTTCGCGCGACTCTTCACGCTGGCGGCGATGGCCCTGCTCATCCTGTGGCTGGTAAGCGGGGGGCCTGTCTGGGTAGGCTGGGCAGTCGCCCTCGGCATGATCGCCGGATATGTCGTGAACAGCCTGATGGTCTGGTGGGTCATTCGCAACGAACCTGCGCGGGTGGAGCAGCCGTGATTAGCGCGCTGGTGCTGGCGGGGACGAGGCCCGGGGGTGATCCCTTCGCGAGGGAATTGGGAGTGGCGCACAAGGCGCTCATCGAGCTTGCCGGCAAGAGCTTGCTCCAGCGCGTTGTCGAGGCGCTCTACGCTGCCGGGATCGAACGGGTGCTCGTCAGCACAGGCGAGGGGCCGGTCGCCGTGCTGGCGCGCGAATTGGGCGCTGAAACCATCGCTCCACGTGCCGGGCCGAGCGGCAGTGTCGCCGCCGCGTTCGAGCATTTGGGCGCGCCGATGGTCGTCACGACGAGCGACCATGCCTTGCTCAGGCCCGAGTGGATCTGCGAACTGATAGACAAGACCCCGGAGAACGCGGATCTGTCGGTCATGCTGGCCGAACGCGGTGTGGTCGAAAAGGCGATGCCGGAAACTCGCAGGACATACCTGCGCTTTGCCGACGGGCACTGGTCGGGGTGCAACCTCTTCTATCTCCAGACGCCCACGGCCCGTTCCGCAATCGATACCTGGTCCATGGTGGAGGCTGACCGCAAGCGCCCATGGCGGATCGCAGCGCGACTCGGACCGGGCACGCTCTTCTCCATGCTCTTGGGCCGGTTGACGATGGCGCAGGGACTATCACGACTGGGCAAGCGCATCGGAATCGATGCCGCGCTGGTCCCGGCCAGCGACGGCCTTGCAGCAGTCGATGTCGACAAGGCCGCCGACCTGGAGGCGGTGCGCGCCCTTGTCGGTGCCGCGCAAGAAAAAGCTTCCTCCCCCAAGCTTTGACGCTAAGCTGCCTTGCCGGGTCGCGCCGGAGAACGCCATGGGGATCAAACGGTTCTACGACGCGCACATCATGCCGCGGATGATTACGCTGGCGTGCGGTCAGAAGGGTATCGAGGAACGCCGCCGTGAAGTGGTGCCTTTGGCAGAAGGGCGTGTCTTCGAACTGGGATGTGGCGGAGGTCTCAACCTCGCACTTTACGATCAGGACAAAGTGACCAGTTTCGCGGGGATAGACCCGCATTCCAAGCTGCTCGAGGGCGCGCGTGCGAAAGCGAAGAGCCGTGGCTGGGATGCCGACATCCGCCAGGGGGTGGGGGAAGACATTCCGTTTCCGGACAGCAGTTTCGATACTGCGGTTTGCACTTACACCCTCTGTTCGGTCGAGGATTCTGCCCAGGTTCTGAGCGAATTGCGCCGGATATTGAAGCCGCGCGGGAAACTGATCTTCCTGGAACACGGCAAGGCACCTGACGCCAATATCGCCCGCTGGCAGGAGCGGATCGAGCCAGTCTGGAAACCACTTGCCGGAGGCTGCCACCTGACGCGGCCGATCGGTTCGGCTTTGCGGGGAGCAGGGTTCGAGGTGGCTCCCATGGGGCAGGCCTATCTCGACAAGGCGCCGAAGGTCATGGGCTGGATGGAATGGGGCGTGGCGCGCAGGGCAGGCGCCTGAACTAGCCGCTCCCCGCCTGCCCGAAGGCAGGGCGGGGAGGGCTTATCACCTTATTCGCCGAAAGTACGCTGCCACCAGCCGCGCTTGGGCTTGGCGCCCTCTAAAGTGCTGGTGTTCTCTTCCGCATCGGCATCCCTGCTGGCAGATTTTGCTTCTGCTGCGGCGGTCTGGGGCGCGTCTTCGGGACCTGCCACGACCGCAGCATCCTGCTTGACCTGTTCGGCCAATTCTTCTGCCGGCTTTTCGACCTTCTTCTTGCGCGTGCGCTTGGGTTTTTCCGGAGCGGCTTCTGCTTCACCTTCGGCAGGAGCGGCCTCGGTGTCGGCCTTCTTCTTGCGCGTCCGCTTGGGCTTGGGTTTTTCTTCCGTAGCCTCCTCGGCGGTTTCGGCATCAGCCTTCTTGCGGCGGGTGCGCTTGGGCTTTTCCTCGGCAGGCTTTTCTTCAGCCGCCGCCTCGTCAGCCTTCTTCTTGCGCGTGCGCTTGGGCTTCGGCTTTTCTTCGGCCGCAGCTTCTGCGGTCTCAGGGGTACCTTCCGGACCGGCAACCACGGCCATGTCGTCGGCGACCTGTTCGGAGACCTTCTCTAGGTTCTCCGCGTCTTCTGCCGTCACTTCCTCGGCATTGCCCTTGCCGCGTCCGCGACCGCCACGACGGCGCCCACCGCGACGGCGGCGCTTCTTGGGCTTTTCGTCACCATCGTCTTCGTCGGTTTCGGCGTCATCGCTGTCGCCGTCATCGTTCGAATCGTCCTGGTCGTTGTCCTGGCCCTTGTTCTTGTTGCGGCCACGGCCACCACGGCGACGGCGACGCTTCTTGCGCGGACGATCGTCGTCCTCGTCATCGCCTTCATCGGCCTCGATGTCGTCGTCCTCATCCTCGTCCTCGATGGCGAGGGTTTCGAACTTCGGAGTGTCCTTGGGCTTGGGACCGTGGCTCGAGACGGTCATCTTAGCGCCTTCGTCTTCGCCTTCGGGCACGACTTCGACGGTTACACCGTACAGCTCCTCGATTTCGACGAGTTCGCCGCGCTTTTCGTTGAGCAGGTAGACCGCAGCCTCGGTGCTGGCCGCAAGGCGGATCTTGGTACCCTTACCCTTGGCCGCTTCCTCTTCGATGAGGCGCAACGCCGAGAGGCCGGCCGAGCTGGCGGTACGAACGAGGCCCGTGCCGTCGCAATGCGGGCATTCGCGCGTGGTCGCTTCGAGCACACCGGTACGCAGGCGCTGGCGGCTCATTTCCATCAGGCCGAAGCTGGAGATGCGGCCTACCTGGATACGCGCGCGGTCGTTCTTGAGCGCATCTTTCATCGCGCGCTCGACCTTGCGGGTGTTCGAGTGGTGCTCCTGGTCGATGAAGTCGATGACCACGAGGCCGGCCATGTCGCGCAGGCGCAGCTGGCGGGCGATTTCCTTCGCCGCTTCGAGGTTGGTGTGGAGCGCGGTCTGCTCGATGTTGTGCTCCTTGGTGGAGCGACCCGAGTTGATGTCGATCGAAACCAGCGCCTCGGTCGGGTTGATGACGAGGTAGCCGCCCGATTTGAGCTGGACCACGGGGTCGTACATCGCCTTCAGCTGGTCTTCCGCGCCATAGCGCTGAAAGAGCGGCACGGGGTCGGCATATTGCTTCACCCGGCGCGCATGGCTTGGCATGAGCATCTTCATGAAGGCCTTGGCCGACTTGTAGCCTTCCTCGCCCTCGACAACGACTTCCTCGATCTCGCGGTTGTAGATATCGCGGATGGCGCGCTTGATGAGGTCGCTGTCCGAATGGATCAGCGCGGGCGCGGCAGAAGAGAGCGTGCGTTCGCGGATTTCGTCCCACAGGCGTGCGAGATAGTCGAAGTCGCGCTTGATTTCGGTCTTGGTGCGGCTGAGGCCGGCAGTGCGGACAATCAGCCCCATGCTCTTGGGCAGGTTGAGGTCGCTCACGACCTGCTTCAGGCGCTTGCGGTCGCTGGCCGAATTGATCTTCCGGCTGATGCCGCCGCCGTGGCTGCTGTTGGGCATGAGCACCGTGTAGCGGCCGGCGAGGCTGAGATAGGTGGTGAGCGCCGCACCCTTGTTGCCGCGCTCTTCCTTGACGACCTGCACCAGCAGAACCTGGCGGCGCTGGATGACGTCCTGGATCTTGTACTTGCGACGGAGCGCCATGCGCTTGGCGCGAGCTTCATCGACTTCCTTGGCGCGGCTACGGCCACCCTTGCCCTGGCGACGTCCGCCACGACCACGCCGACCACGGCCCCTGGGCTTGTCGTCGCTTTCGTCTTCGTCCTCGCTGTCGTCCTCGTCTTCATCGTCGTCGCCATCGAGATGGCCTTCCTCGATGGTGGCGACATCGTCCTTGTCGGACGTGTCGACTTCCTCGAGGCCATCTTCGGCGAGGTCTTCGGCGAGCGCTTCGGCGCTTTCGTCCTCGGCGTCGTACTCGTCGCCGGGCATTTCGCCGCGCTCTTCCTCTTCGGCGCGCAGGCGCTGCTCTTCCTCGGCCACTTCGGCTTCGGCAGCGAGCAGGGCTTCGCGGTCTTCCTTGGGAATCTGGTAATAATCGGGGTGGATTTCGCTGAAGGCAAGGAAGCCGTGACGGTTGCCGCCGAAATCGACGAAGGCTGCCTGAAGCGAAGGTTCTACCCGCGTTACCTTGGCGAGGTAGATATTGCCTTTGATCTGCCTCTTGTCGGCAGATTCGAAATCGAATTCCTCAATCCGGTTTCCCTTGAGGACTGCCACCCGGGTCTCTTCCTGGTGGCGCGCGTCGATGAGCATGCGCGTGGGCATTGATTATTCTCCATGCGCGAGTGCGCGGTGCAAGCCCGTCGCTCCATTCGCGCGTCAGTGTGGGTAATCCGCTTGCCATCAACTGGCTTGCGGCATTCGTGAACCGGCGCGCTTTCTCTGCAAAGGGCCGGGGATTCGTGTCTGCTCGGTCGCCCTGACCCATCAATGGGGTCGTCCGTCCTGCCGTCGCTGCTGCGAGGCGGAAATGCGCCTGCAAGCCATCGGTGGTTATGGAAGAGAGCTTGTCCTGCATCAACCTGTTCATTCGGGGCCGCAGCCGGAATGGCGGCGGCAAACCGGGATGATGACCCTCTTCGTCGCGAATGAAACGCGCCGATCGGAGGCACCGGTTTCCCGGGTTCATGTTCGCTAGCACCGTGGGTATCGCTCGGCAACTATATTGCGCTTTCGAGGCGTTAGCTTCTAACCATCGCCCCGTAATGACACGGCGCATCCAGCTTCTAGCCATAGTGCTGCTGCCGCTCGCCATCATCGGCGGGCTGGTATTGCTGGCCCGCGGGACGGGACTTGTGGGCTATGGGGCCGGGTATGTAGCGCGGGTCGAATTGCCCAGGGACATATCGGCGATCGAATTGCCGGAGATAACCGGCGATGCCTCGCTGCCGCTGGTCGTTATCGATGCTGGCCACGGAGGCCATGACCCGGGTGCATCGGCGAGGGGCTATGTCGAGAAGAATCTCGTCCTCGGCCTCGCGCGCGCCTTGCGGGACGAACTGGAGACAAAGGGTATTGCCCGCGTGGCTCTTACCCGGGATGACGACACCTACCTGCTGCATGGCGAGCGTTACCGGATAGCGCAGCGACTCGATGCCGACCTGTTCCTCTCGCTCCATGCCGACAGTGCCGGGACGTATGACGAGGTGGCAGGCGCGACGATTTACACACTTTCGCAGGAAGCATCGAGCCGAGCCGCCGCGCTCTACGCCCAGCGTGAAAACGAAACCGATGTGCTGGATGGTGTCGACCTGTCTGAGCAAGAAGACTCGGTGAGCGATATCCTCGTCGAGCTATCACAGCGCCGCACACAGGAGCGTTCCGCCCAGTTCGCCGCGCTCATCGAACGGGAAGGGCAGGGGACCATCGAATTCCACCCGCAGGCGCGGCGCTCTGCCTGGCTGGCCGTGCTCCGCGCGCCCGATGTGCCGAGCGTGCTGTTTGAGAGCGGCTTCATCTCGAACGAGGCCGATGCGAGACGGCTCGCTTCGGACGAGGGGCGCGAGGCCTTTGCGGATGTCATGGGCCGCGCCATCAGGGCCTACTTTACCCGCCAGCAAGGCGCTTGAGCGCAAGACGCGATTCTTGTTCTGGCGTTGTCCAGAATGCGCGTGCTAGAGGCCCCGGCTACTTATGGTTGCGTTTCCCAGTCTGGACTATGTTCGCCACCGCCTGACGGGCGACCCTCAGCGCTTCATCGCGTGGATGAAGGACAATTGGCATCACAGCCGCCGCCTGCGAGTGCTGACATACCTCCTCGGCATCGGCCTCATCCTGCTCGTGCTGGCCTGGGCTTCGCTGGCGCGCAACCTGCCAGAAGCCGATTCGCTGCTCGAATACGAGACTCCGCTGCCGACCGTCGTGCGCGGAGTGGATGGCGAAATCGTCCATAGCTATGCCCGCGAACGCCGCGTCCAGCTGCAATATGTCGATTTCCCGCAGCAAATGATCCAGGCCTTCCTGTCGGCAGAGGACAAGACCTTTTTCAGCCATGGCGGTGTCGACTTCACCGGCACGATGAACGCCGTGTGGGACTATGCGACGAAATATGGCTCGGGCGAACGTGCAGTGGGTGGCTCGACCATCACCCAGCAGGTCGCCAAGAACCTGCTGCTGGGTGACGAATATTCGGTCACCCGCAAGCTGAAGGAAATGATCCTCGCCCAGCGCATCGAACAGGTGCTGACGAAGCAGGAAATTCTCGAGCTCTACCTCAACGAGATCCCGCTCGGACGCCGCAGCTTCGGCGTCCAGGCAGCCTCGCGCGCCTATTTCGACAAGGACGTGGCGGACCTCGACCTGCACGAGACTGCGTTTCTTGCCATCCTGCCCAAGGCGCCCGAACGCTATGGCCGCGCGCGCTACGAAGACATGGCAATCGCGCGCCGCAATTTCGTGCTCGACCAGATGGTCGCCAACGGGTTCGTCAGCGAAGCTGCGGCGAGAGCTGCCAAGGCCGAGCCTCTGGGCCTCGTCCAGCAGCGGACCGAGCGCTCTGCCGATGCTGGCTACTTCCTCGAGGAAGTGCGCCGCCAGCTTATCGAAAAGTTTGGCGAAACGGCCGAGGATGGCGGCAACAGCGTATATGCCGGTGGCCTCTGGGTCCGCACCTCGCTCGATACCGAATTGCAGGACGCGGCCCGCAATGCCCTGCGCGCGCAGCTGCTGCGCTATCACGGCAATCGCGGTTACACCGGGCCCATCGCCACGCTGAATCCCGAGAACGGCTCGCTGCATAGCCAGCTTGCCTCGTCCTATATCTCCATCAACTACGAAGACTGGCGTATCGGCGTCATCACCGAAGGCGGTTCGAACCCCAAGGTCGGGCTGACCGATGGACAGGATTACGACCTGTCGGGCGCACCTTCCTCGGTGAAGCCGGGCGATGTCGTCGCTGTACAGAAGCAGGGTGAGGGCTATCGTATCCGCGGCGTGCCGGAGGTATCGGGCGCGTTCCTCGCCGCGTCTCCCAAGACGGGCCGCATCCTTGCCATGCAGGGCGGGTTCGACAGCCGTCTGGGCGATTTCAACCGCGCCACGCAGGCGCTGCGCCAGCCCGGCTCGACCATCAAGCCTTTCGTCTACGCCAGCGCGCTCGACCACGGCATGACTCCCGCCACCATGGTGCCCGACCAGACCTTCTGCGTATGGCAGGGCGCGAACCTCGGCGAGAAATGCTTCCGCAATTTCGGCGGCGGTGGCGGCGGCGAGCACACCATGCGCTGGGGTCTCGAGCAGAGCCGTAACCTGATGACGGTCCACATCGCCGACGACACCGGTATGCAGAACGTCACCGAGACCATCAGCCGCCTCGGCATCGGCGACTACGAACCCTACTACTCCTTCGCTCTTGGCGCAGGCGACACGACGGTTGCCAAGATGGTCAATGGTTATGCCGCGCTCGCCAACTGGGGCCGCCAGCATGATGGCTCGGTAATCGACTATGTGCAGGACCGCCGCGGCAAGGTGATTTTCCGCAGCGACAAGCGCGATTGTACCAAGTGCAACATGGATGAATGGGACGGTCAGCCCATGCCCCGCTTCGAGCCGGGTGGCAGGCAGGTCCTTGACCCGCGCACCGCTTTTCAGGTCGTACACATGCTGCAAGGCGTGGTGACCCGCGGCACGGCAGTGCGCCTGCGCAGCCTCGAACTGCCGCTCTTCGGAAAGACCGGGACCACCAATGGCCCGACCAATGCGTGGTTCGTCGGCGGCACGCCCGACATCATTGCCGGCATGTACGTCGGCTTCGACCAGCCCCGCAATCTCGGCGGGTGGGTGCAGGGCGGCAATACCGCAGCGCCCATCATGAAGCAGTTCATCGAGGAAACGCGCGAGCGCTGGACGACCGACGATTTCATCGCGCCTCCCGGCATCCGCATGGTCAAGATCGACCGCCGGACCGGCAAGCGTGTGTTCGAGGGTACGCCTTCGGACGAGCCTCTCGCCGGAGTTATCTGGGAAGCCTTCAAGCCCGACACCGAACCTGCCCGCTCGACCCGCTCGGACGAGCTCGCCGCCAAGCGCAGCGAGATACTCGACCTCATCCGCCGTGCACGCGAGGGCGTGCGCGCCCGCCAGCCACGCGAGACCGAGGAGGCACCGGGTGATTTCGTCGAAGAGCAGGACGGCATCTACTAGGCTGCGAACCCCGCGCAACTTTACAATCGCCGCCCGCTTGTTAGTTGGGCGGGCAAAGCACTTGAGGAATTGACTATGCGTGCCGAAGGGCAGGCCCATATCGACCGTATCGAAGCCGCGCTGGCACTGGTCCGCCAGTCGCTCGACTGGGAACGCGCGCTGCGCCGTCTCGACGAGCTGGACGCGCGCGTGCAGGACCCGACCCTGTGGGATGATCCCAAGCAGGCTCAAGCCATCACGCAGGAGCAGAAGCGCCTCGAAACCGCTATCAACACGGTGCGCGAAATCGAGAGCGAGATGGGCGACGCCATCGAGTTCGTCGAAATGGGCGAGGCCGAAGGCGACGATGACGTCATCGGCGAAGGCCTTTCCAGCCTCTCCGCACTCGCCGACCGTGCCGACCGCGACAAGGTGCAGGCGCTGCTCTCGGGCGAGGCTGACGCGAACGATACCTACATCGAAATCCACGCCGGCGCAGGCGGCACGGAAAGCCAGGACTGGGCCGAGATGCTCTTCCGCATGTATGGCCGCTGGGCCGAGCGCCGCGGATTCAAGGTCGAGACGGTCGAATACCAGGCGGGTGAACAGGCGGGCATCAAGGGCGCGACGCTGCTGGTGAAGGGCGAGAACGCCTATGGCTATGCCAAGACCGAGAGCGGCGTTCACCGCCTCGTCCGCATCAGCCCCTACGACAGCTCGGCGCGTCGCCACACCAGCTTCAGCTCGGTATGGGTCTATCCGGTCATCGACGACGATATCGATATCGAGATCAATCCCTCGGACCTTAAGATCGACACCTATCGCGCTAGCGGTGCAGGTGGCCAGCACGTCAACACGACCGACTCCGCCGTGCGCATCACCCACCAGCCCACGGGCATCGTCGTGGCGAGCCAGAACGACCGCAGCCAGCATAAGAACAAGGCTACGGCCATGAACATGCTGAAAGCGCGCCTGTTCGAACGCGAGATGGCCGAGCGTGAGGCAGCAGCTTCGGGCGAGTACCAGGAAAAGAGCGACATTGGCTGGGGCCACCAGATCCGCTCTTACGTCCTGCAGCCCTACCAGATGGTCAAGGACCTGCGCACCGGCGTGACCTCACCGACGCCCGACGACGTGCTCGACGGCGCGCTCGACCCGTTCATTTCCGCCGCGCTCGCACAGCGCGTCACCGGCGAGACGGTCGAGGTCGAGGACGCCGACTGATGTTCCGGGCAGGTTTACCCTTGCTGGCCGTGCTGGCACTGGCAGCCTGCGACGGACAGGGGACGACCGAGAGCGGTTTCCCAAAGCCCGACCGGCCTGTTTCGGATGTCGTCTCGGCGCAGTTCTCGACCGAGGACCAGCGCGACAGCCGGGGCGAAGCGCAGACTGTCATGGACCTTGCAGAAATGACCGAGGGCATGACCGTGGCGGATATTGGCGCGGGCAATGGCTATTACACCGTGCGCCTCGCCGAACGTGTGGGCGAGGGCGGCCGTGTGCTGGCGCAGGATATCGATACCGAGGCGCTCGACAGGCTGGCGCGCCGTGTGGAGCGCTATCGGCTCGACAATGTCTCCATCCAGCGCGGCGAATTGGCCGACCCGCGTCTGCCAGCGAACAGTTTCGACCGCATCTTCATGGTCCATATGTACCACGAGATAGAACAGCCCTACGAGTTCCTGTGGCGAATGTGGCCTGCGTTGAAAGAGGATGGACAGGTCGTGGTTGTCGATATCGACCGGCCAACCGACCAGCATGGCATCGACCCGCTCCTGCTATCTTGCGAGTTCAATCGCGTCGGCTACGAACTCGTCGCCTTCAAGGATGCGCCCGAACTCTCGGGGTACTATGCACAGTTCAAGGCAGCGGCTAACAGGCCCGAGCCCGGAGAGATCAAACCCTGCCGCAGCGACAGCGTGACGCAAGGGTGAACGCCATACTGGCGTCAAAACGATAAAGAGAGATAAATTCATGAGTTTCAAGGGTCTGAGCCCGATTGTTTACGGCGGGCGTGAAGTCTGGCCGCTAATCGAAGGCGGCAAGGGTGTTTCCGCCACGAATCACATGAGCTCGGGTGCCTGGGCGGCTGCCGGCGGCATCGGCACGGTCAGCGCGGTTAATGCCGACAGCTACGACGAAGACGGCAACCCCATCCCGCAGGTCTACCCGCAGGCGACCCGCGTCGAACGCTTCGAACAACTCGTCCAATACGGCATCGACGGCGCCACCGAGCAGGTGAAGCGCGCCTATGAAATCGCCGATGGCAAGGGCGCCATCAACATCAATATCCTGTGGGAAATGGGCGGCGCGCAGCGCGTGATGGAAGGCGTGCTCGAAAACTGCAAGGGCATGGTCACCGGCGTCACCTGCGGCGCAGGCATGCCCTACAAGCTCGCCGAAATTGCGGCGCATTACGAGGTCTACTACCTCCCCATCGTCAGCTCGGCCCGCGCTTTCCGCGCATTGTGGAAGCGCAGCTATTCCAAGGTCCCGCAGTGGCTCGCCGCCGTGGTCTATGAAGACCCCTGGCTTGCGGGCGGACACAACGGCCTCTCCAACGCCGAGGACCCGACCAAGCCCGAAGACCCCTATCCGCGCGTGAAGGCGCTGCGCGAGACCATGCGCAAGGAAGGCGTCTCCGAAGACGTCGCCATCGTCATGGCGGGCGGCGTGTGGTTCCTGCGCGAATGGAACGACTGGATCGACAACCCCGAGCTCGGCAAGATTGCCTTCCAGTTCGGCACCCGCCCGCTGCTGACGCATGAAAGCCCCATTCCGCAGGTGTGGAAGGACATGCTCCGCACGGTCGAACCGGGGGATGTGTTGCTGCACAAGTTCAGCCCCACCGGCTTCTATTCCAGCGCGGTAAAAACGCCGTTCCTCTATGACCTCATGCACCGTTCGGAGCGCCAGATCCCCATCTTCAAGCGCGAGCAGGAAGAGGGCACGATCCCGCTGATGGATCACGGCAAGGCGAAGTATTTCTTCGTCCACCCCGGCGACCAGCGCAAGGCACAGGCCTGGATGCACGAAGGCTTTACCGAAGCCCTCAAGACGCCCGACGACACGGTGGTCTTCGTGACCCCCGAAAGCGCCGAGCAGATCCGGGCCGACCAGCAGGGTTGCATGGGCTGCCTGTCGCACTGCCAGTTCTCGAGCTGGAAGGACCACGACAACCACACCACCGGTCGCCTCGCCGATCCGCGCAGCTTCTGCATCCAGAAAACCCTGCAGGACATCGCCCACGGCGGCGACCCGGACGAGAACCTCGCCTTCGCCGGCCACGCGGCCTACCGCTTCAAGCAGGACCCGTTCTACTCGAACAACTTCACGCCCACCGTGGCGCAGCTGGTCGAGCGGATTTTGACGGGAGACTGAGGCCTTGGAAATCGTTCTCAACGACGATGATGGCGAGCACCCAATACCGAACGAGTTGAGACCGGTTTTCGACAAAGTAGCCGCCGCTTTTGCAGAGGGCGACTATCGGCTGCAGTGCGCTGAAATTCCGGAAGTCTTGCCGCTTGAATTGGAGCTCGCCAAGTTCATAGAATCGAGTGTTGCGGCTTACGGAGAGGAACTCTCGCCGCTCCATGCACGCGTGTGGGAACGCTCTTGCTATTCATGGCACTCCAACGGCTGCTGGAGCGCGATCGTGGATTTGACTACGAAAGCCGAAGTGGTCAGCGACCTTGCTATACACGCCAAGCTACGCCTGGATCCGGAGATCAGGGTCGAGATATGGTCGGTTCACGTACCATAAGCTCTTAACGCCAAAGCTGCATCGACCTGATTGCATCAGGCATCTTGGCATCCGTATCGGGGCGCGAGAGTGTACGCTCGACGATGCGCCATTTGCGGCGCACCTTGCCTTTTTGCCACAGGTCCATGAGCCAGGTTTCGCCCGACCATTCGTGGTCGCCCATCGTCGCGTCGAGCGTCATGCGGGTGGCGAAGACGGCGATGTTGCCGTGGCGGCGGACGTAGACCTCGTCGAAGCGATAGCCGTTGCAGCGAAAGCGCGTGGTGGCGGCTTCCAGCCAGCTTGCACGGTCGAGGATGGCAGGGGTCTGCGAACCCAGCAGGAAGATGAAATCCTTCGACGCGAGCGCCTTCATCTGGTTGCGGTCGCGCTGCGCCCAGCTGCGCATCCAGAGATGTTCGAGAGCTTCGATCTTGGCTGAGAATTCGTCCATGGCCGCAACCGCTTACAGTTTCGGCGCGGCAGGGCAAGAGGCGTTAACCGAGCCCGCTCAAGACCTGGTCCGGCGGGCGGTGTCCGTCAGCCCACATGCGGATGTTGGCGATGACCTTCATGCCCGATTCCTCACGGCCCTCGCGGGTTGCGCTGCCGATATGGGGAAGGGTCATGACGTTGCGATGCCGGATAAGGCGCTCGTCAACCTCCGGCTCCTCCGGATAAACATCCAGGCCCGCACCTGCGAGATGTCCGCTCTCCAGCGCCGCAATCAGCGCCTCCTGGTCGACGAGGTCGCCCCGGGCAGTGTTGATGAGGCTTGCGCCCTCTTTCATCAGCGCAAGGCGGCGCGCGTCGATCATATGGTGGTTTTCTGCACTATAGGGGCAATGCAGCGTCAGGATGTCGGCCTGCGCCACCAGTTCGTCGATGCTTTCGACGTAAGTGGCTCCCACCATCCGCTCGATGGCGACGGGCAGTCGCTTGCGGTTGTGGTAGGCGATTTCGAGGCCGAAAGCGCGGGCGCGGTGCGCGACGGCCTGCCCGATACGCCCCATGCCGATGATACCGAGGGTCTTCCCCCCCAGCTTGCTCCCGAGCATCGAGGTTGGAGCCCATCCGGTCCACTCCCCGCTGCGGATGAGTTGCACGCCTTCGCGCACCCGGCGAGGCACGCCGATGATGCCGGCCATGGTGAGGTCTGCGGTATCGTCGGTGAAGACGCCGGGCGTATTGGTGACCATGATTTTCCGCGCAGCGGCGGCGTCGAGGTCGATGTGTTCGGTTCCGGCTCCGAAATTGGCGATCAGGCGCAGGTTGTCGCCTGCCTGGTCAATCATCTCTGCATCGATGCGGTCGGTAACCGTCGGGACCAGAACATCGCAGTCCTGCATGGCCTCGATCAATTGCTCGCGTGTGAGCGGCATGTCGGTGGCGTTGGTGCGCACGTCGAAGAGTTCGGCCATCCGGTCCTCGACAGCAGGACCGAGCCGACGGGTAACGACCACGCGCGGTTTGCGGGTAAGGCGCTTTTCGGGAGCGGCTTCGGAATTTGTCGTAACCATGCAATTCAGACCGCTACGCTTTTGGCAATGGAGCGGTCAAGCAGCGCTTGTGGGGAAGCGCCAGAGCTTGTAGTGAGAGAGGGGCATGTTCCACCGGATTATCCTTGGTTTTGCAGCGCTTGTGCTGCTTGTCGTGCCTGCATACGCGCAGGATCGCGAGGTGCCTTATTGGGCGACCCTGCGCTATGACGAAACCAACATGCGCGTCGGTCCGAGCAAGGAATACAAGATCGACTGGGTCTATCGCCGCAAGGGGCTGCCGGTGAAGGTCGTCCGCGTGCTGGAGGGCTGGCGGTTGATCCAGGAGCCAGACGGCACGCGGGGCTGGGTGGCGCAGCGCCAGCTCAACCCCGAGCGCGGTGCGCTGGTGGTAGGCGACGAATCCGTGCCCATGCGCGAAGACGCCGATGGAGGTTCCACCATCAAGTGGCGGCTCGAGCCTGGTGTCGTGGGCGTGCTGGGCGACTGCGGCCGTGGCTGGTGCGAATTCAGCGTCGGCAATCGCACCGGTTATGTCCGACAGGAACAGCTGTGGGGCGTGGGCGAACCCTGATTATTCGGGCGTCCGCGGCCTGACCGTGTAGCTTTCGCTTCCATCGTCGCGCGTGGTGACGAAGCTGCCGTCTTCCGCCATCGGTGAATTGGTCCAGCAGCGTTCCTGCTGGTCATCGCCATCACCCTCGGGATCGAAACAGACGTTTGGCCCGTCGGCGGTCCAGGTGCCGCGTCCGACCTCCTGTCCCTCGGCACTGTCGATATAGGTCCCGTCCTCGCGCAACTCGCTGGTGGCGTAGACCACATCCTCGCCGACGATGTCGAAAGTGCCGGGCGCCATTGTATAAAATTCGGGAGATGCCTCTTCCCCGCGAGCGGGTTCGACCTCTGGCTCGCTTGCCTGACCGCAAGCAACGAGGGCTAGGGTGGCAGCAAGTGGCAAAATTGTGCGCAAGACGTATCTCCCAAAGCAAAAGGACGGCCCAATCGGACCGCCCTTATCATGATTTGCTTACGACTGCTGCCTCACATGGCAGCAGTGTCATTCACACGGCGTACCGTTACGGTAGTGCCGTCTGCGCCGGTGGCTTCGAAGGTTCCATCGGCTCCTTCCGCGCCGCCGGTCCAGCATTCTTCCGCACCCGGACCTGCATCGTCGAGGCAGAGCTGGTCACCCTGCTGGCGCCAGGTTCCGCGTTCCAGTACGTTGCCTTCGAGATCGGTATCGACATAGGTGCCGTCGGCGTTGACGCTCTGGCGGACGACGGTGCCGTCATCCATCGTCATCTCGTAAGTGCCGGTCATCTGGCTGGTGGTCGCGGTGTCGGTCGTGCCCGCGGGCGCGGTGGTCTCAATCGGTTCGACCGGCTCTTCGGCCTCGTTCGAACCACAAGCGGCAAGCGCGCCGCAAGCGGCGATAATCAGGAATTTTTTCATCTCGTTTCCCCTTTCCCCGCACCAACGCGAGAGGTGCGGGGAAGGGTCCGGGATAAATGTCAGACGAGCTCGACGGCCACTGCGGTCGCTTCGCCGCCGCCGATGCAGAGCGAGGCGATGCCGCGCTTCTTGCCCTGGCTCTTGAGTGCGTTGAGCAGCGTCACGATGATGCGCGTGCCGCTGGCACCGATGGGATGGCCAAGCGCAGTACCGCCGCCGTTGACGTTGATCTTCTCGTGCGGAATGCCGATGTCGCGCATGGCGAACATGGCGACGCAGGCGAAGGCCTCGTTGACTTCCCACAGGTCGACATCGTCGGCCGACCAGCCTGCCTTTTCGAGGACCTTGTTGATGGCACCGACCGGAGCGACGGTGAACTCGCTCGGTTCTTGCGCGTGGGCTGCCATGGCGACGATTTTCGCAACCGGCTCTTGGCCGTTCTCCTTGGCGACGCTTTCGCGGGTGAGCACGACTGCTGCCGCACCGTCCGAAATCGACGAGGAGGTCGCCGCCGTAATAGTGCCGTCCTTGGCGAAGGCAGGGCGCAGCTGCGGGATCTTGTCCGGATTGCCGCGGCCGGGCGCTTCGTCCGTGTCGACCGTCACTTCGCCCTTGCGGGTCGAGAAAGTGACCGGCGCAACTTCGTCGGCGAAGGCACCGCTTTCGATGGCGGCATTGGCGCGACGCAGCGATTCGATGGAGTAATCATCCATCTGCTCGCGGGTTAGCTGGTATTCGTTTGCCGTGTCCTGCGCGAAGGTGCCCATGGCGCGGCCTTCCTCATAGGCATCTTCCAGCCCGTCGAGGAACATGTGGTCATAGGTCGTGTCGTGGCCGATGCGCGCGCCGCTGCGGTGCTTCTTGAGAAGATAGGGCGCGTTGGTCATGCTCTCCATGCCGCCTGCGACGACATAGTCGATAGTGCCACTGGCGAGGGCTTCTGCGCCCATGATGACCGTCTGCATGCCGCTGCCGCAGACCTTGTTGACCGTGGTTGCCTGCACAGATTTGGGCAGGCCGGCCTTGATGGAGGCCTGGCGGGCAGGGGCCTGGCCGAGCCCTGCCGGAAGAACGCACCCCATGTAGGTGCGGTCGAACTTGTCCGCTGCCACACCCGAGCGCTCGACCGCCGCCTTCACTGCAGTTGCGCCGAGGTCGGTTGCCGACACGTCCGCCAGCGCTCCCTGCATACTGCCCATCGGGGTACGGGCGTAGGACAGGATGACGACGGGGTCGGCTGCGCTGAACTGAGACATGCTTGTGCTGGTCCTTCTTGTCTGGAATATCTGCGCGTCGAGATAGGCATTGTGCTGCTGCAGCGCAACATGAACCATTGGGAGAATAAGATGGCGGATAATCAGAAGGTCGCGATGGAAGATGCGCTGCGCAAGCAGCGCGCGGTGTTCACTGCGGCACGGCCCGAACCGCTCTCTGCCCGCAAGGACCGCATCAAGCGTGCGATGAAGCTCCTGAAGGAGCATGGCGACGATTTGTGCAAGGTGATGAGCGCCGATTTCGGCAACCGCTCGCCCATGCAGTCGATGATTACCGACATCGCCGGCACGGTGAACTTCGGCAAGTACTGCCTCAAGCATGTCGACAAATGGTCGAAGAGCGAGAAGCGCAGCGTGCAATTCCCATTGGGCCTGCTCGGCGCGAAAGCGGAACTTCGGTACGAGCCCAAGGGCGTCATCGGCATCCTCAGCCCGTGGAATTTTCCGGTGAACCTCACCTTCGGCCCGTTGATGCAGGTCTTCGCTGCGGGCAATCGCGCGATGATCAAGCCAAGCGAATTTACCGGCAAGACCAGCCTGATGATGAAGGAACTTGTCGAGGAATATTTCTCACCCGACGAATGCGCTGTCTTCACCGGCGGTCCAGAAGTGGCAGCTGCCTTTTCTGAACTGCCCTTCGACCACCTTGTCTTCACCGGCTCGACCGCGACCGGCAAGAAGGTGATGGAAGCTGCCTCGAAGAACCTCGTCCCCGTCACGCTCGAACTGGGCGGCAAGAGCCCGGTCTTCCTCGGCGAGAGTGCTGACTTCGCCAAGGCAGGCGAGCGGATCGCGATGGGCAAGATGATGAACGCAGGGCAAATCTGCCTCGCGCCCGATTACATGTATGTGCCCGAGAGCAAGCAAGACGAGGCTATCCACGGCGTGTGGCAGGGCACGGCCAACATGTATCCGACCATGCTCGAGAACGAGGACTATGCGAGCCTCGTCTCGGACCGTCATTTCGACCGGCTACAGGAAATGGTCGCCGATGCACGGAACAAGGGTGCGGAGGTGATCGAGGTCAATCCGGGCAATGAGGACTTCGGCAGCAGCAATGCACGCAAGATGCCGCTCACCATCCTCAAGGGCGTGACCGACGACATGAAGGCGATGCAGGAGGAAATCTTCGGTCCGGTCCTGCCGGTGAAGACCTACAAGGCCATCGACGATGCCATCGACTACGTGAACGAGAACGACCGCCCGCTCGGCCTCTATTACTTCGGCGAGGATAGCGGCGAGCGCGAGAAGGTCCTCAACCGCACCATCAGCGGCGGCGTGACGGTGAACGACGTGATTTTCCACGTCTCGATGGAAGACTTGCCCTTCGGCGGGGTCGGCCCTTCGGGCATGGGCAGCTATCACGGCGTGGAAGGCTTCCGCGAATTCAGCCACGCGCGCAGCGTCTATACGCAGCCCAAGATCGACGTTGCCAAGCTCGGCGGGTTCAAGCCGCCTTACGGCGCGGCGACCGAGAAGGCCGTGAAGACGATGATGAAATAAATCGATGTGCGGCAGCTGGGTCGCGCGCCCAGCTGCCGTCATCGCTGCAAATTCAGTCCTCGTCCTTGCTGAACGAGAAGTCCGCAAAGCTCACCATAACGGCTTCCCAATAGGCTAGGTTGTCCATGAAAAGGGCCGGGGACATGCCGCCCGCTTCGAGGTCGATGTCCATTTCGATCACCGGGTCGCGGTCGCTGTCGAGATAGATGCGGCCGAAACGGTTTTCGGCGGCATAAGTATTCATCTCTTCCAGCGTCGGTTTGTTCTCCGCAGTGAACGCAGCATAAAACTGGACCGATTTGCAGTTCTCGCCCTTGCCATCGCAATCGAAGGGCAGGATGAGGAAATTGTACCCTGCCATGCCGGTTTTTATGTGACGGTCCTCGCCTTCGCCCTGCAGCTTGGCCTGGTAGCCTTCGGATTGCAGCAATTGCGCAATTTGCTCGACATCGGCTGTGATGTTCTTGGCTGCCAGAGGCGTCGCCGCCATCATCGAGGCGGAAAGAATGGCGCCCGCAATCGCGTGCTTAAGCATGTCAGTATTGTCCCTGTTGGTTGAACCCGTGCCTGCCATGATGCCAAGGTGTTAACACGCGCTCAATGGTACTTGCGAAAATCACGGGAAACTCTGCCCGTCTTGCCCTTGCACCAATCGGGCGAGGGGCCTAGAGGCGGGCGCGAAACCCTTATTCCAACCGGAATCGCCAGACGGAATCCTACGTGGTCGACCTCGAACAATATCTTCCGATCCTGATCTTCCTGTTCATCGCGGTGGGCCTGTCGGCCCTCTTCGTGTTCCTGCCCATGGGCGTGTCGCGCCTGACCGGGACGCATCAGCCGACGACAGAGAAGTACAGCGAGTATGAATGCGGCTTCCCCGCCTTCGACGACTCCCGCAGCCAGTTCGACGTGCGGTTCTACCTCGTCGCGATCCTGTTTCTCATCTTCGACCTCGAAGCAGCCTTCCTGTTTCCCTGGGCGGTCAGCCTCGATTTCACCGGCTGGGCCGGCTGGATCACCATGATGGTCTTCCTCGTCGAACTCGTCATCGGCTTCGCCTACGCCTGGAAAGTCGGCGCACTGGAGTGGGACTGACATGACCAACTCGACCATCATCACTCCGCCGAACGCCGTGCCTGCTGCTCAGCCGGGCGAGGTACGCCAGCCCGATGCGGATTATTTCAACGCGCTCCAGACCGAAGTGAACGACAAGGGCTTCCTCGTCACTTCGACCGAGGACCTGTTCCAGTGGGCGCGTACCGGTTCGCTGTGGTGGATGACCTTCGGCCTCGCCTGCTGCGCGGTCGAGATGATCCACGTCAACATGCCGCGCTACGACATGGAGCGTTTCGGCGTTGCCCCGCGCGCCTCCCCGCGCCAGAGCGACGTGATGATCGTCGCCGGCACGCTGTGCAACAAGATGGCGCCTGCCCTGCGCAAGGTTTACGACCAGATGTCGGAGCCGAAATACGTCATCTCGATGGGCAGCTGCGCCAATGGCGGCGGCTATTACCACTACAGCTATTCTGTGGTGCGCGGATGCGACCGCATCGTGCCGGTCGACATCTATGTCCCCGGGTGCCCGCCGACTGCCGAGGCCCTGCTTTACGGCGTGATGCAGCTGCAGCGGAAAATCCGCCGCGTCGGTACGATCGAGCGTTGAGGGCTTAGGAGATGGCTACACTTCATTCCGCGCCCCGCTTCACGCGCATCGACGGGCTCAAGGACACGCTTTCGGCTGCGCTGGGCGACCATTTGGTCGAAGCGCATGAAGAGCATGGCGAACTGCTGCTGACGGTCCACCGTGCCAGCATCGCCGATGCACTGAAGCTGCTGCGCGACAATCACGATTACCAGCAGCTGATGGAGATCGCCGGTGTCGACTATCCGAGCCGCGCGGAGCGGTTCGAAGTCGTCTACATGCTGCTGAGCCTCACGAAGAACAGCCGCATTATGGTGAAGTGCTCGGCGAGCGAGGATACGCCCGTGCCGACCGTCACCACGCTGTGGCCCAACGCCGGATGGCTCGAGCGCGAAGTGTTCGACATGTACGGCGTGCTGTTCGACGGCAACACCGACCTGCGCCGCATCCTCACCGATTACGGTTTCGAAGGGCATCCTTTCCGCAAGGACTTCCCGCTCACCGGCTATGTCGAGCTGCGTTACTCGGAGGACGAGAAGCGCGTCGTTTACGAGCCGGTCGAACTCGCGCAGGATTTGCGCCAGTTCGATTTCATGAGCCCGTGGGAAGGCGCCGATTACGTGCTGCCCGGTGACGAGAAGGCCGCGACCCCGCCGGTCGACGAACCCAAGACCACCGAGAAGCCCTCCGACACGGGCGCCGGCAAGGCGACCGACAAGAAGGCTGCCGAAAAGGTCAGCGCAGGCGCTCCGGCAGAGGAAGACGGCGGCGAGGATGCTCCGGCTCCCGAGCCGACCGAAGACCAGCCCGCGCGTGCAAAGCGCAAGGGCAAGACGAGCGACACGGCCAAGGCCACCGAGCCGAAGAAAAAGGCTCCCGCCAAGAAGAAGCCTGCCGCCAAGAAGGCTCCGGCCAAGCGCAAGGCGCCTGCCAAGAAGAAGGACGACAAGTGATGCGTATCGCTCTCGTCTCTTTTGCCGCTCTGGCACTGGCTGCATGTTCGCAGGAACCTGCGGGCGAGCAGGAAAGCGCCGACGATTTCGCTAGCCGCATCGGCCAGCAGGAAGGCGCGACTGCGCTCGACCCGTCGCAGCCCGACCCCAACGCGCCCAACAAGGCTGTGGATGCACCGCCGCAGGATGCCAATCTCGTCCAGCTCCAGCAGCTCGGCGATATCGGCGGCGTGAACCTCGGCCCGCGTGAGGGTGGCTGCACCTTCATGGTCGGCAACCAGGAAATGATCATCGCGGCGGCGATGAAAGAGCCGACGCTGCCCGGCAAGGCGGTCGTCCGCCTCGGCGATACGCTGGTGATGGCCGATGCCGCACCGGGCGGGCTCGCCAAGGTCAAGTCCGGCACCACCTTCACCGGCGAAGGCTTTACCGTCCAGGTGGCTCCGGCCGCAGGGGAAGGGCAGAGCCGTCCGGCCAACGTCATCGTCACCGACGGCGCGGGCAATTCGCAAAATTACTCCGGCAACTGGATCTGCGCATGAGTAGTGCAATGCAAATCGAAGAGTCGCCGACCACCGGCGACGAGACGATCACCAATTACACGATCAACTTCGGGCCCCAGCACCCGGCTGCACACGGCGTGCTGCGCATGGTGATGGAGCTCGACGGCGAGATCATCGAACGGATCGACCCGCATGTCGGCCTGCTGCACCGCGGCACCGAAAAGCTGATCGAGCACAAGACCTATCTGCAGGCGCTGCCCTATTTCGACCGGCTCGACTACTGCAGCCCGCTGGCGCAGGAATACAGCTACATCCTCGCCATCGAGAAGCTGCTCAATGTCGAGGTGCCCGAACGCGCGCAGTATATCCGCGTGCTGTTCGCCGAACTGACCCGCATCTGCAACCACATGCTCAATATCGGCGCGCACGTCATGGACGTCGGCGCGATGACGCCGAACCTGTGGGTGTTCGAGCTGCGCGAAGACTGCATGAACTTCTTCGAGCGCATGAGCGGCGCGCGCATGCATCACGCATACCTGCGCCCGGGGGGTGTCCATCAGGACGTGCCCGAGAAGCTGCTCGTCGATATCGGCGAGTGGCTCGACACGCGCCTGCCCGAACTCTTCGGAGATGCGATGAGCCTCGTGCTCGACAACCGCATCTTCAAGCAGCGCAATGTCGATATCGCCGTCGTCAGCAAGGACGATGCCGTGGCCTGGGGCTTCTCCGGCCCGATGATCCGCGCCGCCGGCATCCCGTGGGACCTGCGCAAGTCGCAGCCCTACGACGTCTACGACCGGATGGAGTTCGACATTCCCGTCGGCACCAATTCGGACTGCTACGACCGCTTCGTGGTGCGCGTGAAGGAAGTTTACGAGAGCGCGAAGATCATCAAGCAATGCCTGCGCGACATGCCGACCGGCCCCATCGCCAGCACCGACCGCAAGGTCTCGCCCCCCAAGCGCGCCGAGATGAAGCAGTCGATGGAAGCGCTAATCCACCACTTCAAGCTCTATACAGAGGGCTTCCACGTGCCCGCGGGTGAAGTCTATGTCGCCACCGAAAGCCCCAAGGGCGAATTCGGCGTCTATCTCGTCAGCGACGGCTCGAACAAACCCTATCGCTGCAAGATCCGCCCGACGGCCTTCAGCCACCTTCAAGCAATGGATTTCATGTGCAAAGGTCATATGCTGCCCGATGCCACCGCCATCCTCGGCGCCATCGACGTCGTGTTCGGGGAGTGTGACCGGTGATTGCTGTCTTTTTGCTCACTGCCATATCCAATCCATGCGTAATCGGTGCAGAAGGGCACGTTCAAAATGAGCAAGTACAAGCTTATTTCGCAAATCAGAGCGTGTCGATAATCAAGGCGGCAAAAGCTGAAGATATCGAGTTCTTAAAGTCGGCTGTCGCGCCGGACGCGAAGCTTGTCCGACAAGCGCATATCTACTCCACTCATGCTGGACCGGAAGGAGCGATTGAGTTTGCTTCGTGGTTTGAGGCCGAGACTTATGGCTGGCGTTACAATCCGTATCGCATCACGGTGCCAGCATCGGCATATTGCTTAAGCCAAAACGTTGAGATTGAATTTCTGTCGGCCGACCGGCGGTACGGAACTGTCATCGCATTCAAGTATGAGAATGGCATGCTAGTTGAGGCTACAAGCGCTGGTCATCATGTCGAAGAAGGCACAATGAACGGGGGTAGCAAAAATGGCTGACCGTAACCCCGCACCCGATACTCCCGAGCTGCGCGAGCGCTGGGGCGCTTTCGAGTTCAACGAGAGCTACCGTGCACGCGCGGACAAGGCGATTGCGCGCTATCCCGAGGGGCGCCAGCGCTCCGCCGTGATGCCGCTGCTCGACCTTGCCCAGCGCCAGGTCGGCGAGGAAACCGATACGCAGGGCTGGCTGCCGCTGCCGGTGATCGAATACGTCGCGGACTATCTCGACATGCCGGTCATCCGCGTGCTCGAAGTCGCCAGCTTCTACTTCATGTACAACATGGTGCCTGTGGGTAAGTACCACGTGCAGGTCTGCGGTACGACGCCCTGCATGCTGCGCGGCTCGGACGGGCTGTTCGAAACCTGCAAGAAGCGCGGGATGAAGAAGGGCCATGTCTCCGAAGACGGCCTTTGGACCCTCACAGAAGTCGAATGCATGGGCAATTGCGCCACCGCGCCGATGGTCCAGATTAACGACGACAATTACGAAGACCTCACGCCCGAACGTCTCGACGAGATCCTCGACGAACTGGCCGCGGGCAAGCAGCCCAAGACCGGCACGCAGATCGCAGGCAAGAAGACCAGCGAGCCCGAAGGTGGCCCGACCACGCTGAAGGAAATGGTCGATGCGAACCACGATTACCGGGGAGAATGGAAATGAGCGCTGACTGGCTCACCATCATCCTCGCCATTATCGGCGTGGTCATCGCGTGGAAGGTGCTCAAGGGCATCGTCAAGACCGTGGCGCTCGTGGCAATCCTGATTGTCGCCGCCATCGTAGTGTTCGGGGGAGGCTTCTGATGCTCGCCGACAAGGATCGCATCTTTACCAACCTCTATGGCTTCCAGGACTGGGGCCTGAAGGCAGCCGAAGCGCGCGGCGACTGGGACGACACCAAGTCGCTGATCGCGCGCGGCCACGACAATATCATCGAAGAGATCAAGGCTTCGGGCCTTCGCGGCCGCGGCGGCGCGGGCTTCCCGACCGGTCTCAAATGGTCGTTCATGCCGAAGGAATCGAAGGACGGCCGTCCCAGCTTCCTCGTCATCAACGCCGACGAGTCCGAACCCGGTTCCTGCAAGGACCGCGAGATCATCCGCCACGATCCGCACAAGTTGATCGAAGGCGCGCTGGTCGCCGGTTACGCCATGCGGGCGAGGGCGGCCTATATCTACATTCGCGGCGAATATATCCGCGAGGCCGAAACTCTGCAGGCCGCCATCGACGAGGCCTATGACGCGGGCCTGATCGGCAAGAACGCCTCGAAGTCGGGCTATGATTTCGACGTCTTCCTGCACCGCGGTGCAGGCGCCTACATCTGCGGCGAAGAGACCGCGATGATCGAGAGCCTTGAAGGCAAAAAGGGACAGCCCCGCCTCAAGCCGCCGTTCCCGGCAGGTGCGGGCCTTTATGGCTGCCCGACCACGGTCAACAATGTGGAATCGATCGCCGTCGTGCCGACCATCCTGCGCCGCGGCGCATCGTGGTTTGCGAGCTTCGGGCGCGAGAACAACAAGGGCACGAAGCTCTTCCAGATCAGCGGCCATGTGAACAAGCCCTGCGTGGTCGAGGAAGCACTCAGCATCCCGTTCAGCGAATTGATCGAGAAGCATTGCGGCGGCATCATCGGCGGCAAGGACAACCTCCTCGCCGTTATTCCGGGCGGTTCGTCGGTCCCACTGGTTCCGGCTGAACAGATCTGGGACGCGCCGATGGATTTCGACGGGCTCAAGGACCTCGGCTCGGGCCTCGGCACGGCAGGTGTCATCGTGATGGACAAGTCCACCGACATCGTCCGCGCGATTTCGCGTCTCAGCTATTTCTACAAGCACGAGAGCTGCGGCCAGTGCACGCCCTGCCGCGAAGGCACGGGCTGGATGTGGCGCATGATGGAGCGCCTGCGCACCGGCGATGCGGCAATCGAGGAAATCGACATGCTGCAGCAGGTTACAAAGCAGGTCGAAGGCCACACAATCTGCGCACTGGGCGATGCCGCCGCATGGCCGATCCAGGGCCTCATCCGTCACTTCCGCCCCGAGCTCGAGCGCCGGATCGAAGAACACAACGCCAAGTTTGCCGAGGCTGCGGAATGAAGAAACCCGTCATCCTCGCGCTGGCATCCATGGTCGCTACGCCCATCGCGGCGCAGGACAGCGACCATGACCGCCGGATGGAGCGCTTCTTGCGCCCCGAAAGCCAGATCGGCACCCGCTTCAAGCAGGAGCCGGAAACCGCGGGCGAAGCCGAAACCCGGCAGATGCAGAAGCGCCTCGCGAAGTGCGTTTACTTCGGCAACAAGGAAGAGCTGAACGAGCTTCTCGACAACAGCGATTTCGAGCAGATTGCTTTCGCAGATACCCAATTCAAGAGCGGCGAGTTCTTCGACGACATCGGCTTTGGCCGGTGCATCGGCCGCGTGATGAAGCGTTCGCAATACAAGCTTGCGGTCAGCGTGTCCTATTCGACCCTCCGCAACCTGATTGCCGAGGAAGCCTATCTCTACGAGAACAAGGACGTTCCCGTTCGCGCGCCGGGTGCACCGCTGCTCATCGACCAGCGTTTCGCCACGCAGCGTGGCGGCATGCGTGCGCAGAGCGTGTCGGAACTTGCCGACTGCCTGACCTATCGCAACGCCCGCGCGTCGCATGAACTGCTCGATTCCACGCCCGCCACGGACAAGGAATCCGAAGCGCTCGAAGCCCTTTATCCCACCCTTTTGACGTGCCTCGAAACCGATGAAGCGCCGAACCTGAGCACCTCGCTCGTGCGCCAGATGGTTGCCGACGGCATGTGGTCGCGCAGCTATTACAATGGCTTCGCACCGGCCGAAACCAACGAAGCGGAAGCTGACTAATGCCCAAGGTCACAGTAGACGGACAGGAAATCGAGGTTCCGGAGGGCGCGACCGTCCTCCAGGCCTGCGAACTTGCAGGTAAGGAAATCCCGCGCTTCTGCTATCACGAGCGGCTGAGCATTGCCGGCAACTGCCGCATGTGCCTCGTCGAAGTGAAGCCCGGGCCGCCCAAGCCGCAGGCCAGCTGTGCGCTTCCGGCCACCGAGGGTCAGGAAATCCGCACCGACAGCCAGATGGTCAAAACCGCGCGCGAAGGGGTGATGGAGTTCCTCCTCATCAACCATCCGCTTGACTGCCCGATCTGCGACCAAGGCGGCGAATGCGATTTGCAGGACCAGTCGGTCGCCTATGGCCGCGGCGCGACGCGCTATGAGGAAAACAAGCGCGCGGTGACCGAGAAATACATGGGCCCGCTGATCAAGACGGTCATGACCCGCTGCATCCACTGCACCCGCTGTGTGCGCTTCAGCGAGGAAATCGCGGGCGTCGATGAAATCGGCGCGGTCGGCCGCGGCGAGGACATGCAGATCACGACTTATCTCGAGCAGGCCGCCGAGCACGAGCTGTCGGCAAACGTGATCGACCTCTGCCCCGTCGGTGCGCTGACCTCGCGCCCCTATGCTTTCGAAGCGCGTCCGTGGGAGCTCAAGAAGACGCTCAGCATCGACGTATCGGACGCGGTCGGGGCGAATATCCGGCTCGACAGCCGTGGCCGCGAAGTCATGCGCGCGCTTCCGCGTGTCAACGATGCGGTCAATGAGGAATGGCTGTCCGACAAGGGCCGCTACATGGTCGACGGACTTTCGAAGCGCCGCCTCGACAAGGTCTTCATGCGTAAGAAGGGCGGTCTCAAGCCGTCGACCTGGGACGAGGCCTTCAAGGCCATCGCCAAGGCGAAGCCCGGCAAGAGCATTGCCGCCATCGCAGGCGACATGGTCGATTGCGAGACAATGTTCGCTGCCAAGACACTGCTGAAGGCATGCGGTTCGAGCCTGATCGAAGGCCGCCAGACCGGCATGGACTATGACGTGTCGAACCTCGCGGCAGTCAATTTCAACTCGACCTTCGAAGGGATCGAGCAGGCCAAGGCGATTCTTATCGTCGGCAGCCACATCCGCTGGGAAGCCCCGCTGGTGAACGTGCGCATCCGCAAGGCGGTGAAGCGCGGCGCCAAGGTCTTCGTCGTCGGCCCGCATTGGGACACAACCTATCCGGCAGAATTCCTCGGTGAAGACCTCGGCGTTCTAAACAGTTTGCCGGACGAAGTGGCCAGCGCATTCAAGGATGCGGACCGCAGCGCGGTCATCGTCGGCGGCGGCGCTCTGAAGGGCGCGCACGGCAAGGCTCTTGCGCTCGCCAGCGAGTGGGGTGCGGATTTCAACGTGCTGCATTTCTCGGCTGCGCGCATGGGCGGGCTGATGCTCGGCTTCGCGCAGAAGGGCGGCATGGCGGATATCGTCAAGGCGAGCCCCAAGGTCGTTATCAGCCTCGGCGCGGACGAAATGGATTTCGAACCCTTCGCCGACGCGCTTAAGGTCTACATCGGCCATCACGGCGACAAGGGTGCGCATGCGGCAGACATTATCCTGCCCGCGGCCAGCTATGCCGAGAAGGACGGGACCTACGTCAACACCGAGGGCCGCGTGCAGTTCGCCGAGAAGGCCGTCTTCGCACCGGGTGATGCCCGCGAAGACTGGACCATCCTGCGCGCACTTGCCGACGCCCTGAAGGTCGATGTCGGCTTCGACAGCTTCGCGCAGCTGCAGGCTGCGATGATCAGCGAAGTCCCGGCGCTGGGCGAAGAAGGCCTCGCCGACTATGGCGCGCTGCCCAAGGCAGACGCAAAGGCCAAGGCGGAAGGCACGATGAGCGCTTATCCGATTCTGGACTTCTACCTCACCAATCCCATCGCCCGCGCCAGCGCGGTGATGCAGCGCTGCTCGGACGAACTGCTGCACGGCGGCGAACTGGCGGAGGCAGCGGAATGACCGAATTCTTCCAATCCCTGGGCATGTCCTACGAATGGGCATGGGCCCTTGCGACCATCGCGGGCATCCTGCTTATCGCGCTGCCGCTGATGCTGGCCGTCGCCATGATCATCTATGTCGACCGCAAGGTCTGGGCAGCCATCAACCTGCGCCGCGGACCCAATGTGGTCGGCCCCTTCGGCTTGCTGCAGAGCTTTGCCGACGGCCTGAAGGTGTTCCTGCAGGAAACCATCATCCCGAGCGCTTCGAACAAGGGCATCTTCCTGCTCGCGCCGATCGTCACCTTTACCGTGGCGCTGGCGGCATGGGCAGTCATCCCCTTCAGCGCGGAAGCGGTTCTGGCGAACATCAACGTCGGCCTGCTCTACATCCTCGCGATCAGCTCGCTTTCGGTCTACGGCGTCATCATGGCGGGCTGGGCTTCGAACTCGAAGTATCCCTTCTTCTCGGCGATGCGCGCTTCGGCCCAGATGATCAGCTATGAAGTCTCGATCGGCTTCATCCTCGTCTGCGTCGTGCTTTATGCGGGCACGTTCAACCTCAACGAGATCGTGCTGTCGCAGAAGGGCCACGGCTTCGGCATCGTGAACGCCTATGGCTTCAACCTGCTGCTTTTCCCGATGTGGGTGATGTTCTTTATCTCCAGCCTCGCCGAAACGCAGCGCGTGCCGTTCGACCTGACCGAAGCGGAAAGCGAGCTCGTCGCCGGTTACCAGACCGAATACAGCTCGATGGCCTTCGCGCTGTTCTGGCTGGGCGAATATGCCAACATCCTGCTGATGTGCATGCTCAACGCGATCCTCTTCTGGGGTGGCTGGCTGCCGCCGGTGGACTGGGAGCCGCTTTATGCCGTCCCGGGCATCGTCTGGATCCTACTGAAGACCTTCATCTTCTTCTTCTTCTTCAGCTGGGTCATGGCGACCGTCCCGCGCTATCGCTACGACCAGTTGATGCGCTTGGGCTGGAAGGTCTTCCTGCCGCTGAGCCTGGTGTTCGTTGTCCTGATTTCCGGTTACCTGATGGCGACCGGCCACTATGGAGCCGCCGCATGAGCGTCGCCCACCTCATCAAGTCGTTCACCCTGTGGGAGTTCGTGAAGGCGCATGCCCTCACGCTGAAATACTTCTTCAAACCCAAGGTGACGATCAACTATCCGTTCGAGAAGAACCCGCTCTCACCGCGCTTCCGCGGCGAGCATGCGCTTCGCCGTTATCCCAATGGCGAGGAGCGCTGCATCGCGTGCAAGCTGTGCGAGGCCGTCTGCCCGGCGCAGGCGATCACCATCGAGAGCGAACCGCGCGAGGACGGCAGCCGCCGCACCACGCGTTACGACATCGATATGACCAAGTGCATCTTCTGCGGTTTCTGCCAGGAAGCCTGTCCGGTGGATGCCGTGGTCGAGGGTCCGAACTTCGAATACGCAACCGAAACCCGTGAGGAGCTGCTTTACGACAAGGCCAAGCTGCTCGCCAATGGTGACAAGTGGGAGCGGGCGATCGCCGCGAACCTTGAAGCCGACGCACCCTATCGCTAACCGCGCCGCAACCGAAATCGGGATACCATGATCCAGACTATCGCCTTTTACCTGTTTGCGGTGCTCGTGATTGCATCGGCCGTGATGGTGATCACGGCGCGCAATCCGGTGCATTCCGTGCTGTGGCTCATTCTCGCCTTCTTCAACGCCGCGGGCCTGATGGTCCTCGTCGGCGCTGAATTCATCGCGATGCTGCTGGTCATCGTCTATGTCGGCGCGGTTGCGGTGCTGTTCCTGTTCGTGGTCATGATGCTCGACATCGATGTGGCTGCCTTGCGCGCGGGCTTCATCCGTAATTTCCCGCTCGGCATCGTCATCGCGCTGGTCCTGCTGGCAGAGCTGGTGCTCGGCATCGGTGCCTACCGCACGGGCGCCATCGAACTGGGGACGCCCATGGCGAGCGATGCGCCCGCCATGGTGGGCAGCAACACCGGCGCGATCGGCGCGCTGCTCTATTCCAAATACCTCTTCCTGTTCGAGGCGGCCGGCATCATCCTGCTGGTGGCCATGATCGGCGCGATCGTCCTGACCCACCGCCCGCCCAAGTCGAAGCGCGGCCAGCAGGACATCGGCAAGCAGAACCGCCGCAACCCGGACGAGGCAACTGTCATGAAACAGCCCACAGTAGGGCAGGGGGTCGAACTGTGATCGGCGTCGAACACTATATCATAGTCAGCGCGATCCTGTTCGTGCTGGGCGTGCTGGGCATCTTCCTCAACCGGAAGAACATCATCGTCATCCTGATGTCGATCGAGCTCATCCTGCTGTCGGTGAACATCAACATGGTCGCCTTCAGCGCCTTCCTCGGCGACCTCGTCGGGCAGGTCTTCGCCATGTTCATCCTGACCGTTGCGGCGGCAGAGGCGGCCATCGGGCTTGCCATCCTCATGATCTACTTCCGAGGCCGCGGCACCATCGCGGTCGACGACGCCAACCAGATGAAGGGATAAGGCGACGTGAACTCGATCCTCTTCATCGTCTTCCTGCCGCTGCTTGCGGCAGTGGTAGCGGGCCTCGTCAACAAGAGCGCGCCCAGCGTTTTTGCCAAGTCGATCACGACCGGCGCGCTGTTCATCAGCTGCGCGCTGAGCTGGCCGATATTCCTGAGCTTCGTGAACGGCTCGGCAGAGGCAAGCGTCGTTCCGGTCCTCACCTGGGTCCAGTCGGGCGCCTTGTCCTTCGACTGGGCGCTACGCGTCGACACGCTGACCGCGGTCATGCTGGTGGTCATCACCACCGTCTCCGCGCTCGTTCACCTCTATAGCTGGGGCTATATGGAGGAAGACCCGGATCAGCCGCGCTTCTTCGCCTACCTCTCGCTCTTCACCTTCGCCATGCTGATGCTGGTGACCGCCGACAACCTCGTGCAGATGTTCTTCGGCTGGGAAGGCGTGGGCCTCGCCAGCTACCTCCTCATCGGTTTCTGGTTCAAGAAGCCGAGCGCCAATGCCGCCGCCATCAAGGCCTTCGTGGTCAACCGCGTGGGCGACCTTGGCTTCATGCTTGGCATCTTCGGCACCTTCTGGGTCTTCGGCACCGTTTCGATCCCCGAGATCCTCGAAGCAGCACCCGGCATGAGCGGGGCGACTATCGGTTTCCTTGGGCTTCGCGTCTACACGATGGACGTGCTCTGTATCCTCCTGTTCATCGGCGCCATGGGCAAGTCGGCTCAGCTCGGCCTGCACACCTGGCTACCCGACGCGATGGAAGGCCCGACCCCGGTCTCGGCCCTCATCCACGCCGCCACCATGGTGACCGCGGGCGTGTTCATGGTCTGCCGCCTGTCGCCCATGTTCGAGACCGCGCCGGTCGCGCTCGGCATCGTGACGTTCATCGGCGCTGCCACCTGTATCTTCGCCGCCACCGTCGGCACAACGCAGTGGGATATCAAGCGCGTCATCGCCTATTCGACCTGTTCGCAGCTGGGCTACATGTTCTTTGCCGCAGGCGTGGGTGCGTACGGCGCGGCCATGTTCCACCTGTTCACGCACGCTTTCTTCAAGGCGCTGCTGTTCCTCGGTGCAGGCTCGGTCATCCACGCGATGCACCATGAGCAGGACATGCGCTATTACGGCAATTTGCGTAAGCACATCCCGTTCACCTTCTGGGCGATGATGGCCGGCACGCTGGCGATTACCGGCGTGGGTATCTACCACCTCGGCGCCGGTTTCGCAGGCTTCTGGTCGAAGGATGCCATTCTCGAAGTGGCCTATGGCCGCGGTACCGAGCTCGGCAATTTCGCCTTCTGGATGGGTACGCTCGCCGCGCTGCTCACCAGCTTCTACAGCTGGCGCCTGATGTTCCTCACGTTCTGGGGCAAGCCGCGCTGGATCGAGAGCGAGCACATCCAACACAGCGTCCACAAGACGCCCGAGGAAGCTGGCGAAGACACCACGGGCGGCTACCACCCGCATGAAAGCCCGCTTTCGATGCTTATCCCGCTCGGCGTGTTGTCGGTGGGTGCGGTTCTGGCCGGGCAGGTCTTTGCGCCGACCTTCCTCGACGATGCAGCGTTCTGGGGTCAGTCGATCTTCTACAATGAAGACCTGATCCACCGGATGCACGCTGTTCCCTATCTGGTGAAATATGCGGCCTTCATTGTCATGCTGATTGGCCTGTTCGTGGCGTGGCTCGCCTACATCAAGGACACGAGCATCCCCGGCAAGGCGGCCGAGCAGCTCGGCCCGGTTTACCGCTTCTTCTACAACAAGTGGTATTTCGACGAACTCTACCACTACCTCTTCGTGGTCCCCGCCTTCTGGCTGGGCCGCCAGTTCTGGAAACTGGGCGACGTTGGCACCATCGACCGCTTCGGCCCCAATGGCGTGGCCTGGGTGATCGAGAAGGGCTCGGTCGGCGCCAAGAAGTTCCAGACCGGATATCTGTATAGCTATGCGCTGGTGATGCTCCTCGGACTTGTCGCCGCTGTCACCTGGGTACTGTTCTGATGGAGTTCCCCATCCTCTCGCTCATGCTCGCCGTGCCGCTCGTCGCGGCCATCGCCTGCCTGTTCCTGAACGCCTCGAGCGCGCGCATGGTCGCGCTGTTCGCGACGCTCATCGACCTCGCGCTCGGCATCCTGCTGTGGCTCAATTACGATATCGGCGGCGCCCAGTGGCAGTTCACCGAACGCGCACAGCTCTTTGCTGGGTTTCAGTACGCGCTCGGCATCGACGGCATCGCGCTGATGCTCATCATGCTCAGCGTCTTCCTGATGCCCATCTGCATCCTCGCCAGCTGGGATTCCATCACCAAGCGTGTCGGCGAATACATGGCCGCCTTCCTGCTCATGGAAGTGCTGATGATCGGCGTGTTCGCCGCACAGGACCTGTTCCTGTTCTACATCTTCTTCGAGGCCGGCCTCATCCCGATGTATCTCATCATCGGTGTTTGGGGCGGCGATAACCGCATCTACGCGAGCTATAAGTTCTTCCTCTACACGCTGCTCGGCTCGGTGCTGATGCTGATTGCAATGCTGTGGATGGTGAACGAGGCCGGCACGTCCGACATCCCCACGCTGATGCAGTACGACTTCCCGGTCGGCGCGCAGCTGTGGCTGTGGCTTGCCTTCTTCGCCAGCTTCGCGGTGAAGATGCCGATGTGGCCGGTCCACACCTGGCTGCCCGATGCCCACGTCCAGGCACCGACGGCCGGTTCGGTCATCCTTGCCGGTGTCCTCTTGAAGCTCGGTGGCTACGGCTTCATCCGCTTCAGCCTGCCGATGTTCCCCGATGCCAGTGCTGACCTTGCATGGCTGGTCTTCGCGCTGTCGATGGTTGCGGTCATCTACACCTCGCTCGTCGCGCTGGTGCAGCAGGACATGAAGAAGCTCATCGCCTATTCCTCGGTCGCCCACATGGCGATCGTGACGGTGGGCCTGTTCGCTTTCAATGTGCAGGGCCTCGAAGGCGCGATGATGGTCATGCTCGGCCACGGTCTCGTCTCGGGCGCGCTGTTCCTGTGTGTCGGCGTCATCTACGACCGCCTGCACACCCGCGAGATCGCGCGCTACGGTGGCCTCAGCATCAACATGCCGAAATACGCGCTGTTCTTCCTGCTCTTCACCATGGCGAGCGTCGGCCTGCCGGGCACGAGCAACTTCGTCGGCGAATTCCTTGCGCTGGCGGGCATCTACGAGGTCTCGACCTTCGTGACCTTGGTATGCACCACGGGCATCATTCTCGGCGCAGCCTACATGCTCTACCTCTTCCGCCGCGTGGCATTCGGTGAACAGAAGAACGCCGATGCCGCTGCCATGACCGACCTCAACGCCCGCGAATGGGCCATGCTTGCCCCGATTGCAGCCGCCGTGCTGTGGATGGGCGTCTATCCGGAAAGCTTCCTAGCCCCCATGCGTCAGGACATTGCCGCCCTTGAAACCCGCCTCGCCAGCGTGGCGCCGCGTTATGACAGCGCGCTCGACGAAGGGACGCCGCGCGAGAATGCGGCAAACTATGTCGAGTACGAAGGCCACGAGGAGGGAGAGCACTGATGTCCTACGCGACTTCCCTCTACCTCACCGGCGCTGAAATTGGCCTGTCGGTCAGTGGCCTCGTGCTCCTGCTCGTCACCGCATGGATGGGCGAAAAGGCCGGGCGAGGTATCACCATTGCCGCGGTTGCCGCGCTCTTCGGCGCGCTCTTCTTCAACGTCTCGCTGTTCGACGGCGGCGCGGCCGGTGTCGCATTCGGCGGGCTCTTCCTTGCCGATGGCTTCGCGGTTTTCGCCAAGAGCCTCGTCTACATCGCTACCATCGCCTGCCTGATTGTCGCGCCCCGCTATTTCAACGGACACGCGGAATATCGCGGCGAATATCCGGTGCTGATGCTGTTCAATGCGGTCGGCATGGGCATGATGGTTTCGGCCACCGATTTGATGACGCTCTACATCGGTCTCGAGATGTCGAGCCTGTCGTCCTACGTCCTCGCAAGCTTCGCGCGGCGGAACGAGAAATCGAGCGAGGCGGGCCTCAAGTACTTCGTCCTCGGCGGGCTGGCCTCGGGCATCATTCTCTACGGTGTGAGCCTCGTCTACGGCTTTTCGGGCACCACCAGCTATGACGGCATCCGTGCTGCCTTCACCGCCGATTTCTCGACCGGTGCGATGTTCGGCGTCGTCTTCGTGCTTGCCGGTGTGGCTTTCAAGATCGCCGCCGTGCCGTTTCACATGTGGACGCCCGACGTTTACGAAGGCGCGCCGACGCCGGTCACCGCTTTCTTCGCCAGCGCCCCCAAGGTTGCCGCCGTGGCGATGCTAGTGCGCCTGGCGACCGGTCCCTTCGGCGGCCAGGTCGAGGCGTGGCAGCAGATTGTCATCTTCGCAGCGCTCGCATCGATCGTAGTCGGCGCGCTCGGAGCCATCGGCCAACAGAACCTTAAGCGGCTGCTCGCCTATTCCTCGATCAACAACGTCGGCTTCATCCTTATCGGCCTCGCCGCCGCGACGCCGGAGGGCATCTCGGGCGTGATGGTGTACCTGTCGATTTATGTATTCATGACCATCGGCAGCTTCGTCGCCCTGCTGATGCTGCGCGACGCAGAGGGCAATGCGCTGTCGACATTCGACGATATCTCCGGCCTTTCAACCACCAGCCCGGCGCTGGCATGGTGCCTGCTCGCGCTGATGTTCAGCCTTGCCGGCATCCCGCCGCTGTTCGGCTTCTGGGGCAAGTTCGTGGTCTTCCAGGCAGCAGTGCAGGCCGATATGATTGCGCTCGCCGCCATCGGTATCGCCGCCAGCGTCATCGGTGCCTTCTACTACATCAAGTTCATCAAGGTGATGTTCTTCGATGAGCCGAAGGGCGCGGCTCCTGCCAAGGCCCCGGTATCGCACTGGGGGGTCCTCGCCCTCAGCGTCGCCGTAATCTCGCCGCTCGGCTATTTGCTGACGCCGTGGCTCGGCAATCTTGCGGATGCTGCAGCGCAGGCGCTGTTCTACGCCGCTTGATAAAAACGGTCCCAGAAACCGGGAGCACCAACGCCGACCTCGCCGCCGCAATCCGCGCTGGCGAGGCAGTGGGCGAGGGGAACTGGCTCGTCGCCGACCGCCAGACCTCGGGGCGAGGGCGGCAAGGCCGCACCTGGTTCGACGGCCACGGCAATTACATGGGCTCGACGGTGGTTCGTCCGCACGAGCGTGACCCCGCTCCCGCCAGCCTTGCCCTGCTGACCGCGCTGGCGCTTTACGAAACTGTCGTCCCGCTAATTTCGAACCCGGCGGACCTTTCGCTCAAATGGCCTAACGACCTTATGCTTGGCGGGGCAAAACTCGCGGGTATTCTGCTTGAACGAGAAGGCGAGGCCATAATTGTCGGTATCGGCGTAAACCTTGCCGCCTCTCCCGACTTGCCCGACCGCAAGACCATGGCGCTTTCGCAGCTGGGCCCGGCACCGGACCGCGACACTTTCGCCCGTTCACTCGCGGCGAGTTTCGACACCGAACTCGAACGCTGGCGCAATTTCGGAGTTGAACCAATTGTGCGCCGCTGGGAAAGCGTTGCGCATCCCAAGGGCACGGCGCTGACCGTCCATCCACCGGGCGAGGAACCTATCACGGCTGCATTCGCTGGATTGACCGACGACGGCGCACTGCGCCTGCGCTTGGCCTCGGGCGAAAGCCGTGTCATCCATGCAGGCGACGTGATGCTCGCAAACGAGGAGGGCTGAGCCATGCTGCTGGCAGCCGATGTCGGGAATACCAATGTCGTCTTCGCGCTCTTCGAAGGACGCGAAATCAAGGCCCGCTGGCGGATTGCCACCGAGGCGCGCCGGACGGGTGACGAATATGCCGTCTGGCTCCTCCAGCTGCTCCAGCTCGAAGGCTTCAAGCGCGAGGATATCGACCAGATTATCATCGGCTCGGTCGTCCCGCGCAGCATCCACAATTTGACCGTCCTCGCCCGCAAATACTTCGACGTCGAGCCGATGATTGCCGGGGCAGGAAACACCGACTGGGGCATAGCCATCGATGTCGACGAACCCCGCTCGCTGGGGGCCGACCGGGCGCTTGACGCGATCGCGGCCCATGCGAAATACGAAGGTGACCTCATCGTCATCGACTTCGGCACGGCGACCACCATCGATGCGATCGATTTCAACGGTGCTTACAAGGGCGGCATCATCGCCCCGGGCATCAATCTCTCGCTCGATGCGCTGGTGGGCAACACTGCCAAACTGCCGCGCATCGCCATCGAGAAACCGGACAGTGACAGCGTCATCGGCCGCAACACCGAAGACCAGATGCTCATCGGGGTATTCTGGGGCTACGTCTCGCTCATCGAAGGGCTCGTGGCGCGGATGAAGAAGGAAATCGGGCGGCCTGCCAAGGTCGTCGCCACTGGCGGGCTCGCCCTGCTGTTCGATGAAATCACCGACCTGTTCGACGAGGTCGACAGCGATTTGACGCTGCTCGGCCTCGCCATCCTTGCGGAGCGCGCATCCTCTTGAAGAAGAATTACACCCCCGAAGACGAACTCCTGTTCTTGGCGCTTGGCGGCTCGGGCGAGATTGGCATGAACGTTAATCTCTACGGATGTCAGGGGCGCTGGCTAATGGTCGACCTCGGCATGACCTTTTCGGGCGGGCAGTATCCGGGCGTTGACCTCGTTTTCGCCGACCTCGAATTCATCGAGGAGCGTGCGAAGGACCTAGAAGCCATCGTCCTTACCCACGCGCATGAGGACCATATCGGCGCGGTCCCATACTTCGCTGCCGACCTCGGCGTGCCCATCTATGCCACCCCCTTCACGGCAGAGCTCGTCCGACGCAAGCTGGAAGAGGCGGACCTCGAGGGCGAGGTCGAACTCAACATCATCGAGGAAGATCACGGCAGCTTCCGGGTCGGCCCGTTCGAGGTCACCTATCTTCCGCTCGCTCACTCGATTGCGGAGGGCAACGCCCTGCTCATCGACACGCCGCACGGCAAGATTTTCCACACCGGAGACTGGAAGCTCGACGAAGACCCGATCATCGGCGAGCCGACCACCGAGGAAGAACTCACCGAGATCGGCGACGAGGGCGTGCTGGCGCTGGTGTGCGACAGCACCAATGTCTTCAATCCCGCCCCCAGCGGCTCGGAAGGCGCAGTGTTCAAGGGCCTGCTCGAAGAGGTCCAGTGCCATCCGGGCAAGCGTGTTCTGGTGACCACCTTCGCCAGCAATGTCGCGCGTCTCCACACGCTGGGCGAGGTTGCCCGCGAGACCGGGCGGCAGGTCTGCGTCGCAGGCCGCTCGCTCGACCGCATCATCGATGTCTCGCAGCAAAACGGCTATCTCGAAGACTTCCCCGAAACGGTCGATTTCGACACCGCCATGGGCCTGCCGCGCGGTGAGGTACTTATCCTCGCCACCGGCGGGCAGGGCGAACCGCGTGCCGCCTTGTCGCGCATTTCGGAAGACAGCCATCCTCTCGAACTTGTGTCGGGCGATGTCGTGCTGTTCTCGAGCCGCCAGATACCTGGCAACGAACTCGCCATCGGAGCGGTGCAAAACCGCCTAGCGGCCAAGGGCGTTACCATGGTCACCGACCGGCAGAGCCTCATCCACGTATCGGGCCACCCCGGTCGCCCAGAACTCGAAGCGCTCTATGGCTGGCTGCGGCCCGACATCCTGCTGCCAGTTCATGGGGAGATGCGGCACATGCAGGAACAGGCGCGGCTCGGCCTTGCGAATGGCATTCCCGACGCGGTGGTTCAGCAAAATGGCGACATCGTCCGTCTCGCGCCCGGCGCACCCGGCAAGATTGCCGAGGTGAGGGCAGGGCGGCTCGTTCTCGACGGCGACATCATCGCGCCCGCGGATGGGGACAGCATCGTCATGCGCCGCCGCATCATGCACGAAGGCGTGGTCATCGTGGCGCTGGACGACCGTCTCAACCCGCTCATCGACAGCATCGGGCTGCCACTCGACGAGGATTACGAGGATTTCCTCGCAGAGGCGCGCGAGGATATTCGCAAGGCCATCGGGAAGCTCAAGGGCAACGAGCGCAAGTCTTCCAGCACGGTCCATGAAGCCGCGCGTCTGGCCGCACGCCGTGCAGCGCAGCGCTGGTCGGGCAAGCGCCCGCAGGTCCGCGTGCTGCTGCCCACGCGAGGGCTGGACTGAGCGCCATGACCCTGCCGATGGAATGGACTTCGATTGTCGCGATCTATGCGCTGTTCTGGGTGGTCAGCGCCTTCATCATGCTCCCTTTCGGGGTGCAGACGCATGACGAGGCAGGGATCGAAAAAATCCCCGGTCAGGCCGACAGCGCACCAGCCAATTTCCGGCCCGGGCTTATCGCCAAGCGTGCGACCATCCTCGCAGCCGTTTTCACCACGGTTTACGTGCTGAATTACGCCTATGGCTGGGTCGAGGCCCGCGACCTCATCTTCTGGGGTCCGACGGTTCGCTGACCTACTGGCGCAAGCGTTCGAGCGCCTGTGCGAGCACCACGTAAAGCTTACCCATGTCGCTCGACAGCAGCGTCACGCTGACCGCATTGCCATCGCGGGTCGAGAGCATGGTGCGCAGCATCGCCTCGAAGTCGTGGATGTAGCGATTGACGTGCTCGCGGAAGTCCGCATCGCCATCGTACAATTCGGCGATTTCGCGTGCCTCTGAGTTGTCCAGCAGACGAACCGCTCGACGGGTGAAGATACCGCGGTCGCCGCGCAGATAGCTTGCCCACGCGGTATCGGTAACCTCGCTCGACAGGGCCTTGGCAATGTCGATGGCGTTCGAGTTGAGGCTTTCGGTGATGAGCGCCACGCGGCGGGCGAAATCGCCATCGACGCTGTCGGTCGCCTTGTCGCGGGCATGGGCAATGCGCGACTCCAGATTGACCGTCAGTTCGTTCAACCTTCCAAGCTGGTCGCGCAGATGCTGGGTCATGTCGCGAGTCGCTTGGTTGGAGCGATTACGCGCCTCGTCTAGTTCCGCCAGCGCGGTTTCGGTACGCTCGGCAAGGACCTGCTCGATTTGCTCCGAGGTGCGAGCACCGATGCTGTCGGCGATGCTGGAGATGCGGCCGGCCTGCTCGTCCTCGATGGCCGCAAGCGCGCCGCGCGCCTTTTCTTCCAGCGCTGCGATGGCCGTGCGCAGTTCGCCCTGGACCTGGTCGGCGAAGGTGTTGCTGTCTTCTGCAAGATTGGCGAGGCTCGCACGAAGGCGTTCGACGCTCTCGATTTGACGCGTGCTGGTGCCATCGAAGTCCTGCTGGAAGGCATCGAAGCCTTCCATGGCATTACGGGTGCGGTCTTCGATGACCGTCATGCCTTCGGTCAGGGTCTCACCTGTCAGGCGGGCGTTGTCGAGCAGCGTGTGGATTTCGCTGGCGCGGTGCTCGATTGCGGCAAGGCGCTCTTCCGAAGCTTCCATCGCCTTGGGCAGGGTATCCGCGCTCTGCTTGGCGCTGGCCTGGATGAGTTCGAGCAAGCGCACACTGGCGTCGGTGAGGCGGGCAATGTCCTGATCGGTCCCATCCAGCGCCTCGCGGCTGCTACGGAGCTGGGCGGATAGGGCATCGATACCGCCGGCAAGCGTTTCGCGAGCCTCGTATCCCTGCGCTGCCACGGATCCAAACGTCTCGCCGAGCGCAGCGACACGCTCGCCAAGCGCTTCGCCCTCTTCGACCATTGCGGTCAATTGGGCGCGCTGTGCTTCGCGCCGTTCCGCAATCGTAGCGTCGAGTTCGGCCATTCGGGTTGTGAGCGCTTCGGCCATCTCGTCTTGCGCGGCGGACAGGCTCTCGTTGCGCCGCAGTGTCTCTTCCTCGAACAGGCGATTGCGCTCGGTGATGCGCGCATCGACGCTCTGCGCTTCATCGAACAGGGCACGCAGCTTGGTGTTCGCAGCTTCGAGCGCGGCTGCATCGATTTCCTTGATTTCGGCGACAGCCTCTTCGAGCCGGGCCTTCATCGCATCGACCTGGCCGCCCCACGCGCCGATAGCCGCCTCTTCGCCCTCGCGAATGCCGCTGGCCAGTTCCGTCGCCTCTTCACGCAGCGCCAGCAAGCGTTCGCGCATGGCGGCGAGTACCTGCGCCTCTTCCTCGTTTGCAGCGGCATGGGCCTCGGCCAGTTCGCTGCGCAGCGCCATGCTGCGTGCGCGCAGGGCCGAAAGTGCTTCGATCTCCTGTGCCTGCAAATCGCTGCGGATGGCATCGCTGCCTTCGCTAAGCGCGGCGAAGCGCTCGGCGGTCACCGTCTCGAGCTCGTTTGCCTGCTCGGCAAAGGCGGCAAGCGCTTCGTCCACGCGCTTGCGGAGCGAAGCGACCTGACGTTCGCTGGCCTCGCCGAACTGGTTGAGACGTTCAAAGCCGCCGACGAGCGCGCCGAGCTGTTCCTGCGCGGTCCGGCCGACGCCGCCGATCTGGTTCGACACATCGCGCGCCGAATTGGCGATGACGGGGAGGTTGTCGCGCAGCTTCTCCATGTTTTCGAGAGCAGCGCCGCTGGTACCGTGGATGGCATCGACCTGCTCGCCATTGTCGCGGATCAAGCCCTGCAGGCGGTCGGCATGCTCGGAAATCTTTTCCGAAGCGCTGCGTCCAAGATACTCGAGGTCCCGCGACTGGTTGCCGAGGAATTCGCGCGCGAGGCTGAGTTCACGGTTCACGGTGACCAAGCGACGTTCGAGCAGCGCGGATTCCTCGGACAGGCTGCGTGCAACCTCGCCATAGCGACGGGCTTCGCGGGTCGAATTGCGGGTGGCGAGGATCCAGAGCGCGACCACGAGAAGCGTCGGCACCGACCACTCGACAATCCATCCCGCCCATTCCTGCGGGGTGCCTCCACCGAGCATGGCAGACTGGTTCGCCCAGCCATAGAATGCGGTCCAGCCTGCGATTGCAAGCAGCGCCAGCGAGGGTACAAGCCAGTTACGGCGCGGCTGATTAGGCTCCTCTTCGAACCACTCCTCATGCTCGACATATTCGTCGGCAGCGGGTTCATCCACCACCTCCTGTTCGAGGACGAGGTCGGTTTCGGGAGTGTCGACAGCGGTGTTTTCGCCATCGACGACCTTGATGTGGGAGCGCTTTGCCATGGTCTCTCATACCACATTCGCGAGTGCCAGAAACCCTTGTTAACCTTTGAAACCTGCAGGTTGCATGGGAGTGGAGTTGGATTGGACCTCGCCAGTTAAGGATAAGCTTCGCAAAGATTTCCCGTGGGCATTTGCACCGGCGCGCTTGGCAGGGTAGCGGGCCGGCTCCTAAACCATCTCCGCATCGCAACCACAGGAGCCAGCATGCGCATCGCCTTGCTGTCCACTCTCGACAGGAATCCGACCCCGGGACGCGTGCGTCCGGCGTTCGCGAATTTCGCCGGTGCGATGATTGTCGAACGGCAGCTGGATCTCGCGATCAAGTTAGGGGTGGAGCGCGTAGCCTGTCTCGTCGATGCCGTCGAAAGCGAAGTCGTACAGCTCCAGCACAGGGCCGAACGCGCTGGGCTAAAGTTCCGCGCTATCCGCCGCCCTGACAGGCTTTCGGGGATGGTGACCGCGGACGACGAATTGCTCGTCTTCGCTCCGGGCGTTCTGCCCGATGACGATGCGGTGAAGTCCATCCTCGAGCGCAAGACCGTGCTGGCGCTTCCCGCCGACCTTGCCGTTCCGCTGGGTTACGAGCGGCTTGACCTCGAACTGGCGTGGGCGGGCGTGATGCTCCTGCCGGGTGTAACCGTAGAACGTCTGTCGGACCTGCCGCAGGATGTCGATGTCCCCTCCGCGCTCATGCGGATTGCGCTCCAGTCGGGGACTGGCGTGACGCGTGTCGAGCGGGACTTTTTGACGGAGGGGAAATGGCATCTCGACCCCGACCGCGAGACGCTGGATTTGCGGGAGAAGGAATGGATCGCCGCGCAGCGCCGCCAGATAGCCTTCCGTGCGCCCGGCCTCGCCGTGGCCGAGCGGGCAGGTGCGAGGCTTGCGCGCGACCTGCTTGGCAAGGCAGGTGAATCCCTGCCTGCCATCCTTGCAGGATTGTCGGCGATTGGCGCGCTCGGTGCGGGTGTTTTCGGTTACACGACCTTTGGGCTGGGGCTCACGACACTGACCGCGCTTTTTGCGCACATGGCAGGTGTGGTGGAGCGCGTATCACGCCTAGGGAGGCCGAATGCGAAGGAAAACCCGCTTTTGCGGGTCCTGGACTATGCCATCGATCCGATTTTCGTGGTCCTGCTCCTCATTGCCGCACCGGCAGAATTGGGCTTCCTCGGTCCCTTCGTTCCGCTGGTCCTGTTCGGCCTGCTGCATCTCGGAGCGCGCCATGCAAGCAAGCCTTGGCGCGCAACCTACATGGACCGCATCCTGCTGGGCTTCCTGCTTACGCCGGCAGCCTTCTTCGGCTATTCGCTCGAGATGGCCGCCGCGATCGCGCTTCTCGTACTCGCAACGCGCTTTTTCGAGCGGTTTCGTGACGGCTAACGACGAATTAACCACATGGGCCCTATGCGGGCATGATGGACCGGCCATTTGCCATGGATGAACTCGACAAGCCTGCAGGGGGCGATTTGCGTCATGCCTTGTTGCAGGGCGATGCCATGCTCGCAGGCATCGAGCCTATCCTTGCGCATTTGTTGTCCGCGCCTGACCACTCGCTGTTCAGCGACGAGATCGTCGCGCGGGTGCGCGGTATGCTCGCCGACCTTGCACGGCAGGTCTTGCGCACGCAGGCCGAAGCAACCGGACAGAAGGGGCGCGACGCCTTTGCCGAACGGCACGGCGAACCCCTGGCCGAGCACTTCCAGGCCTCGCGCGCGCTGCTGTCGCATTGCCACGCGCTGGCCATCGAATGGCAACTGACCGAGCGGCTCGAATCGCAAATAGGGCTCGATCCGGTCCTCTCGCCGCTGATGCAGAGATTGGTGGCATCTTCGGACTCGTCGACCTCGGGGACCGCCATGGCCGCTCTGGCAGCACAGGCACGCTTTGCGCAGGCACAGCGGAGAATGGAACTGCCCTTGGGCGAGCTTCCCGGAGACCTGCTCCACCAGATGCTCCTGGCCTGGCGGCGCTATTGCGGCGAGACCCGCAGCGATGCCGTCCAGCGGGCTGAAACGAAACTTCGCCAGTCCTATGACGAGAGCAATGGTAGGCTTTCGCTCTTCGCACGCCTCGTCGGAGGACCGGAAGGGGCTTCGGCGCTCGTGCTTGAGGAAGCAGGCGCTGGCCTGTTCTTCACGGCTCTTGCGGCGCGCTCCGGCCAGGACCGCGAGATGGCCGTCCTCTCGAGCCATGCACGCCAGACGGTAAGGCTGGCGCTGGGCCTGCGTGCCGCCGGGCTGGAGGCGCGCCGCATCGACGAGATCCTGCTTCGTATCCACCCTGGCGCCGCCCCTGTCGCCGGACTCGAAGAAATCGACGAGCACAAGGCGCGCGGCATGTTGCTCGATGCCGCGCACAGGATCGGGCGCTGATCATGGCCAATGTGGGCACGCAATATATCGCCAGCGGAAAGACCGATGCCGAGGACCGCCTGGTAGCGGCCGATGGTCGCCTGGCCGAACTCAACCGGGCGTGTGGCGGAGAGGTAGGCAATACGCTGGCCATCCCGGAGCTGCTCCTGTTGGTGACGAAAGCGCGTGAATACGGGTTTCGCCTGTCCCGCCGCTTCGAAGCTGTCGATGGGGCCGAGCGCATCACCGCCTGGGTCGAAATCGCGCCCGATGATGGCAAGGATGGCGGCTGCGATATCGCGATTTCGAGTTGGCAGGTCGATTCTATCCCGCGCGAGAGCGAGTCTCAGGCCAGCCAGCGGCGCTCCGAAATCAACCGCCATCTCGCCGAGTGCACTGCGCGCCTCGACCCCTCGCAGCGCATCCTCTCAATCGAAACCGACGCGCCGGACCTCGTCGAGTTCGCCAAGACCGCCGGTGCAGGCGTCGGTCGGCCATGGACCGATTTCGTCGTGCTGCCGGGCAATGCGCACGAGCAGCCTGTCCATTGGCAATTGCTCGACGGTACCGCCTGCCGCATCCCCGGGTCCGACCGCGAATGGACCGCCTTCCTCGAGCCGCTGGGTCAACCCGAACCGGGGAGCGCCGGCTTCGTCCTCCACCTCGGTGCGAAACGACCCTTGGGTGCAACTCCGGCGGGCGGGAAGGGCGACACGCCTTCACTGGGCCGCGACCTGACGCCGATCCTGCGCCAACCGGTAAATCGCATCATCGCCAATGCCGAGACCATCCGGACCAAGCTGGCCGGTCCCTTGCGCGACGAATACAGCGATTACGCGGCCGATATCGCGAGTGCGGGACAGCACCTGCTGGCACTCATCGATGATTTGTCAGACCTCGAAGTGGTCGAGGCAGAGGGTTTCTCGACCGCGCCGGACCGCATCGACCTCGCGGACGTCGCGAGGCGCGCTTGCGGCATCCTCGGCGTGAAGGCGAAGGAACGCGGGATCACGCTCGACGCGCCTGCAGAAGGCGAGGTCCAGATGGCCATCGCCGAATTCCGCCGCGTCCTGCAGGTCCTGCTCAATCTCATTGGCAACGCCATCCGCTATTCGCCCGAGAACAGCCGCGTATGGGTGCGGCTCGACGCCATCGGGCAGCGCGCCATGGTGACGGTGGCCGACCAGGGGCACGGACTCGACGAAGAACAGCAAAAGAAAGTGTTCGAGAAATTCGAGCGGCTTGGGCGCGGCGAGGACGGCGGCTCGGGCCTCGGCCTCTACATCTCGCGCCGGATTGCCCGCGCGATGGATGGCGATCTCACGGTAGAAAGCGCGCCCGGACAGGGTGCTCGCTTCACGCTCTCCGTGCCCGCCGCCGACGACGAGGGTTGAGAGCAAAGAAAAAGGGACGCCGAAGCGCCCCTCTTCCGTAAATTCCAGTGACTATCAGCGCTGGCCGATGGGCACGTAATCGCGCTCGGTCGGGCCGGTGTAGAGCTGGCGCGGACGGCCGATGACCTGTGCGGGGTCCGAAATCATCTCGTTCCACTGAGCCACCCAGCCCACGGTGCGGGCCAGCGCGAAGAGCGCGGTGAACATGGTGGTCGGGAAGCCGATCGAGTTCAGGATGATGCCCGAATAGAAGTCCACGTTCGGGAAGAGCTTCTTTTCCTTGAAGTAATCGTCGTTGAGCGCGATTTCTTCCAGCTGGAGCGCGGTCTCGAAGACCGGATCGCTGACATTCAATGCTTCGAAGACTTCGCGCAGCGTCTGCTGCATCACGGTCGCGCGCGGGTCGTAGTTCTTGTAGACGCGGTGACCGAAGCCCATCAGGCGGAACGGGTCGTTCTTGTCCTTGGCGCGCTCGATATAGTGCGGGATGCGATCGGGCGAACCGATTTCCTGCAGCATGTTGAGCGCCGCCTCGTTGGCACCGCCATGCGCCGGGCCCCAGAGGCAGGCGATGCCGGCCGCGATGCAGGCAAACGGGTTCGCGCCCGAGGAACCGGCAAGACGCACGGTCGAGGTCGAAGCATTCTGCTCGTGGTCGGCATGGAGGATGAAGATGCGGTCCATCGCCTTTTCGATGGCCGGGTGCACTTCATATTCCTCTGCCGGAACCCCGAAGGTCATGCGCAGGAAGTTGCCCGTGTAGCTGAGGTCGTTCTTCGGCTGCATGAAGGGCTGGCCGACAGCATATTTGTACGCCATTGCGGCAATCGTCGGCATCTTGGCGATGAGACGATGGCTGGCGATCTTGCGCTGCTCGGGGTCCGAGATGTCGGTGCTGTCGTGGTAGAACGCCGACAGTGCGCCGACCACGCCGCACATGATGGCCATCGGGTGCGCGTCGCGGCGGAAGCCTTGGTAGAACTGGCGCAGCTGGTCATGCACCATGGTGTGGCGCGTGATGGTGTTGTCGAAATCATCGAGTTCGGCCTGGTTCGGCAGTTCGCCGTTCAGCAGCAGGTAGGCGACTTCCATGAAGCTGGAGTGCTCTGCCAGCTGGCCGATGGGATAACCGCGGTGCAGCAGGACGCCTTCTTCACCGTCGATATAGGTGAGCGCGCTTTCGCAACTGGCGGTCGACTTGTAGCCGGGGTCGTAGGTGAACTTGCCGGTGGTGCCGTAAAGTTTGCGGATATCGACCACGTCGGGTCCGACGCTGCCTTCGAGGACGGGGAAGTCCTGCGTCTGTCCGCCGATATTGAGAGTTGCCTGCTTGTCGGCCACGCGTATCTCCTCAGTTCATTCCATTCGGTCTGCGGGCCAGATTACTCTGCGCCAGATGCCTGCGCGTCGATACGCGCGAGCGACTCTTCCTTGCCCAGCAGGACCAGTACATCGAAAATTCCGGGCGAAGTGGTGGTGCCCGTCAGCGCCGCCCGCAAGGGTTGCGCCAGCTTGCCGAGACCCAGTTCGAGCTCCTCAGCATACGATTTCGTAGTGGCTTCGAGAGCCTCCAATGTCCAGTGATTTTCCTTGGCCAGACGGGCCGACAGTTCGCCCAGGCGCGCCCGTGCTTCATCGTCGAGCAGGCCGGCAGCCTTCTCGGTCAGTTCGAGCGGACGCTGCTTGAACAAAAAGGCAGCGCCTTCAGCCAGTTCGTCGACACTCTTGGCGCGAGGTTTCAGTACCGGCATGGCTTCGGTGAGCAGTTTGAGCTCTGCCTTTTCGCCGAGTTTCTCCGCCACCAGTGTTGCAAGCCGCGCATCATCGGCTTCGCGGATGTAGTGGCCGTTGAGGTTCTGCAGCTTCTTGATGTCGAAACGCGAAGGGCTCTTGCCCACACCATCGAGGTCGAACAGTTCAATGGCCTCGGCCTTGGTAATTTCCTCGCGGTCGCCATGCCCCCATCCCAAGCGAAGGAGGTAATTGAACAGCGCTTCTGGGAGCACACCTTCCTCGTCGCGATAGGCTTCGACGCCGACTGCGCCGTGACGCTTGGACAGCTTTGCGCCGTCCGCGCCGTGGATGAGCGGGACGTGCGCATAAACCGGGTCGGGCCAGCCACCCTCAATGGCATTCATCGCACGGATGATGGGGAGCTGGCGGAAGGCGTTGTTGAGATGGTCGTCGCCGCGGATGATGTGGGTGACGCCCATGTCGTGGTCGTCGACCACCACGGCGAGCATGTAGGTCGGTGTGCCGTCGGCGCGCAGCAGGACGTAATCGTCGATCTCGGCGTTCTTCACCGTGACCTTGCCCTGGACCTCGTCATTGATCACGGTCTCGCCTTCGGTAGGGACCTTGAGGCGGATGACATAGGGCGCGCCTGCGGGGGCTTCGCTTGCGTCACGGTCGCGCCAGCGCCGGTCGTAGCGCATGGGCTGCTTGTTGGCGCGCTGCTGGGCGCGCATTTCTTCCAATTCCTCTGGCGTGGCGTAGCACTTGTAGGCATGGCCCGCCTCGAGCAGGGCGTGCGCGACTTCGGCGTGGCGCTCGGCCCGGTCGGACTGGAACACGGGCGGCTCGTCGAAATCGAGGCCGAGCCAGTCCAAGCCTTCGATAATCTTGTCGATGGCGTCCTGCGTGCTGCGCTTGCGGTCGGTATCCTCGATCCGCAGGAGCGCGCGGCCACCATGGTGCCGGGCGTAGAGCCAGTTGAACAGCGCAGTGCGCGCGCCGCCGATGTGAAGGAAGCCGGTGGGCGAGGGGGCGAACCGCGTGACGACCTGATTGCCGGTTTCGCTTGCCATTCCTTGCTCTTTCCTTTCAGGTATTTGCATGGCGACGCAGGGGACGCCGCTGGTTCCGTTCGGCGATGCGGATGATACCGCCGATGCTGCAGTGCAGCGCCCTTGGCGCATGCGCGGCGCAATGTCCAGATTCGCTGGCGCAATCGAGGGATTTCTCGCCGCCTCGGGTTTCGACCAGGGGCCGTGGCTGGTCGTCGCCTTCGCGAGCGGAATAGGCAGCTGGTTCGTACTCGGCGAGCCATGGCAGTGGCTGGGCGCGGCGGGACTGGCCGTATTGCTCACTTTGGCTGTCCAGGCCTTATGGAAGGGCGAGGACGAGCGGGCGCATCTGAGGCTGGCGGTGACGGCACTAGGTTTGGCGTTTGCGGCCGGAATGGCAATAGTGTGGGCGCGGTCGGAGATGGTCGGAGCCGAGCCTCTGGACCGACCAGCGCTCATGCAACTCGACGCGCGGATACTCGAGCGGGAAGAGCAACCGGCCGAGGGCAGGGTGCGCCTGGTCCTCGCGAGCCGGGATGCCGAGGCTGGACGTGCAATGAAAGTGCGCGTCAACGTTCCGCTCGAGAAGGATTTTGCCGAATTGCGCGAAGGTGCGCGGGTCCGACTGCGTGCGCGGCTCATGCCGCCATCGCCGCCCCTCCTGCCGGGAGCGTATGATTTCGCACGGCGGGCGTGGTTCGACGGTTATGCAGCCACCGGCTCGCTGGTCGGCGAGGTCGAGGTGCTGGAGCAGGCAACCGGCGGGGAAGGGCGAATTGCCCACGTCCAGCGCTGGCTGTCGGGCCATGTGCAGGAAAACCTTGGCGGAGGGGCGGGGAGCATCGCAGCGGCCTTTGCGAGCGGTGACCGCGGCGCTATCAGCGAGGCAGACGAGGTCGCGATGCGCGATGCGGGGCTCACCCACCTCCTCTCCATCAGCGGGTTGCATGTGAGTGCCGTGATTGCAGCGGCTTATTTTCTCGCCGTGAAGATACTCGCGCTGTGGCCGTGGCTGACCTTGCGGGTGCGTCTGCCGCTCCTTGCCGCGGCCATCGCGGCAGGAGCAGGCATCGGCTATACACTCCTGACGGGCGCGCAGGTGCCGACGGTGCGAAGCTGCGTGGGAGCGGTGCTTGTGCTCATTGCGCTGGCGCTGGGGCGAGAACCGCTCTCCATGCGGATGGTGGCGGTGGCAGCGGCAGTCGTCCTTTTCCTGTGGCCGGAATCGTTGGTCGGCCCGAGCTTCCAGATGAGCTTTGCCGCCGTCATGGCTATCGTGGCGCTGCATAACGCCAAACGGGTTCGCGACTTCCTCGCGCCGCGCGAAGAGAGCAAGGTCCGCTGGTTTGCGCGGCGGGTGCTGATGCTCTTCGTGACCGGGCTCGTCATCGAGATAGCCCTGACACCCATCGTGCTGTTCCACTTCCACCGCGCCGGGCTTTACGGCGCCTTCGCCAACGTCATCGCCATCCCGCTGGTGACCTTCATTTCCATGCCGCTCATCGCCGTCGCGCTGTTGTTCGACATCGTGGGGCTGGGGGCACCGTTCTGGTGGCTGGCAGGTCAGTCGCTGGACCTTCTGTTGGCGATCGCCCACACGACAGCTGCGCAGCCGGGTGCGGTGAAGCTTGTCCCGCACATCGGCCTGGCGACGGTCCTGGTGTTCGTTGCTGGCGGGCTTTGGCTTGCACTGTGGAGGGGCAAGGCGAGATTGCTTGGCTTCTTGCCCGCATTGGCCGGCGCCTTCATGCTCGTGTCGGCGAGCGCACCTGACATCCTTGTTACACGCGACGGCCGGGACGTCGGATTGGTCGGAGAACATGGCCAGCTCTTCGTGCTGCGAGATAGCCACGGTTCCTATGCCCAGGCGAACATCGGAGAACTGGCGGGGACGAAGGCCGCTCCGCTTTCGATGACCCGCTGGCCGGGCGCACGATGCAGCGACGACTTCTGCAGCCTTCCCATTAACCGTGAAGGACGGACCTGGCACTTGCTCATAGCGCGAACCCGCCAGCGTATCGACGAACGCGCGCTGGCCTCGGCATGTGAGAAGGCGGATATCGTCATCGCCGACCGCTGGCTTCCGCGCAGTTGCAAGCCGAGATGGCTCAAGGCCGACGGGCGCTTCATTGCCGAGAAGGGCGGGACAGCGTTGTACCTAGCGCAAGAGCGGACGGACACCGTCGCCTCACGACAGGGGCAGCACGGGTGGTGGAAGCCACCGGAGAAACGCTAGGTAAAAAGAAGGAAAGGCGCCCGACTCTCGCCGGACGCCTTTTTAATAAGCCATCAGTCTATCTGAAGGACCTGGGCGCGCTATCAATGATAGCGGCGCAAGAGCCCGGCAAGTTTGCCTTGAACCTGCACGCGGCGGGCTTCGTAGACCTGCGGTTCATACGAGCCATTGGCCGGGTCGAGCCGAACCATCGGCCCTTCCTTTCGCAAGTATTTCAAAGTGGCTTCCTCATTATCGACCAGCGCAACCACGATCTCGCCGTCGCGGGCGCTTTCGCAACGCTTCACCAGCGCAAAGTCGCCGTCGAAAATACCAGCTTCAATCATCGAATCGCCGCTCACTTCCAACGCGTAGTGATCGCCGGGGCCGAGCAGGGCAGCAGGCACCGGCATCGAGGATTGACCCTCGATTGCCTCGATAGGTGCACCGGCAGCGATGCGGCCGTGGAGCGGTACCTCGATGATGTCGTTGGCAGGTTCCGGCGCGGCAGGCCTGGCCGAAGAAATCGACACGACCGTATCGTTTGCCGGCGCAGCGCGCGATGGGCTGGTTACGGTATCTTCGGGCAGCTTGACGATTTCGAGCGCACGGGCGCGGTTGGGCAGGCGGCGGATGAAGCCGCGTTCCTCGAGCGCGGAAATCAGGCGGTGCACGCCCGACTTGCTCTTCAAATCGAGCGCTTCCTTCATTTCCTCGAAAGAGGGCGAGATGCCGGTTTCCTCCAGCTTCTGCTGGATGAAGCGGATAAGTTCGTGCTGCTTGGCAGTCAGCATCCAAATGCTCCCACATGGCTGTTCACAAAGCCGTGAACGAATGTGGAACAATTAGGCAACCATATTCGCAAAGTCAAGCATTCCCGCCATTCTGGAGGCAGTTACGCGAGAACAGGCGTTCTCGTTTCAGTCCGGCGCAGTCCATATCCCGGACTTGCCGCCGGTCTTTTCAATGAGGCGGACACCTTCGATGACCATGCCGCGGTCGATGGCCTTGCCCATATCGTAGAGCGTCAGAAGCGCGACGCTTGCGGCCGTCATTGCCTCCATTTCGACACCTGTCTTACCGGTCAGCGAGGCCTTAGCGGTGACGCTGATAGCGTGCGATTCGCGGGAGAATTCGACGGTCACGCTTTCAAGTCCGAGGGGGTGGCAGAGCGGTATCAGTTCCCCGGTTCGTTTGGCGGCCATGATGCCGGCAATGCGCGCCGCCGCGAGCGCGTCGCCCTTGGGGCCACTTCCGGACATCAACGCTTCGAGGGCTTCCGCGCTCATCCGGATGCGCCCTTCTGCAACCGCGCTGCGGGCCGTTTCGGCCTTGGCGCCAACATCGACCATGCGCGCCGCGCCCTGATCATCGAGATGCGTGAGCCTAGCCATGCAGCAAGGTCCGCGTTGCCTGCTCGACGTCGTCCTGACGCATCAAGCTTTCCCCGACGAGGAAGCTGCGCACCCCGACGCGGGCAAGGCGCTGGCAATCATCATACGTGAAAATGCCGCTCTCACCGACCAGCAAGGCATCCTTCGGCGCACGCGCAGCAAGTTGCTCCGTCGTGGCAAGGTTGGTCTCGAAGGTTTTGAGATTGCGGTTGTTTACCCCGAGAAGGCGTGACTTCAACACGCCTGCTCGGTCGAGTTCCTCGGCGTCATGCACTTCGACCAGCACGTCCATTCCATGCTCGATCGCGGCGTCTTCGATTTCCACCATCTGGCTATCATCCAGCGCTGCGACAATGATGAGGATGGCATCAGCGCCAATCGCGCGCGCTTCGACGACCTGCCAGGGGTCGACAATGAAGTCCTTGCGCAGAACCGGCAGATCGCAGGCCGCACGGGCAGCGACGAGGTAATCCTCATGGCCCTGGAAGTAGGGAGCGTCGGTCAGCACCGAAAGGCAGGCGGCGCCACCTGCCGCATAGGCGCGGGCGTGGTCGGCAGGATGGAAGTCCTCGCGGATGAGGCCTTTCGACGGCGAGGCCTTCTTGATTTCGGCGATGAGGCCGAAGCCGCTCTGCTGCTTTTCTTCCAATGCACGAAGGAAGCCGCGCGGTGCGGACTGTTCACTTGCGAGCCCGGCAAGATCGGCGAGGCTGTGTTCAGCCTTGCGCGCAGCGACTTCCTCACGCTTGGTAGCGCAAATCTGCTCGAGCTTATTCATTGAGCGAGCGCAATCCAGTCGGACATAAGCTGTTTGGCGCGGCCGGAGTCGATGGACTCTGCCGCCATCTCGGCGCCTTCGGTCCAGTCGCTGGTCTTGCCGGCAACGATGAGGGTCGCGGCAGCGTTGAACAGCACCGCATCGCGATAGGGACCTGGAGCGCCCATCAACAGCGCTTCGAGCGCCTTGGCATTATGCTCCGGGTCACCCCCGCGAATGGCCTCGACCGGTGCGTGAGGGAGATTCGCCTGCACGGCGACAACGCGCCGCATCTCGAAGTTGTTGCCCTTGACGTCGGCCAGCTCGTTGCCGCCGGCGAGGCTCAGCTCGTCCAACCCCTCGTCGCCTGAGGCAATGAAGGTGCGCTCGGTCCCAAGCTTCGCCTTGGCCGCCGCGTAAATCGGGACGTAGGCAGGGCGGGCAATGCCGATGAGCTGGCGGGTGACGCCAGCGGGGTTCGAAAGCGGGCCCATCAGGTTGAAGATGGTCCGCACACCCAGCTTCTGGCGAATGGGCTGGATACGGCCCATCGCGGGGTGATGGTTTTTGGCGAAGAGGAAGCAAATTCCCAACTCGTTCAAGGTTTTCTCGGCAGTTCTTCCTGCCGCTTCCATGTCGAGACCGAGCGCCTCCAGCGTGTCGGCAGCACCCGATTTCGAACTGGCGGCACGGTTACCATGCTTCGCCACGGGTACGCCGCAAGCGGCCACGAGCAGGCTGACTGCCGTCGAGACGTTGAGCGTGTGATGCCCGTCGCCGCCCGTGCCGCAGCAGTCCACCGTGCCTTCGGGCGCATCGATGGGGATAAGCCGTTCGCGCAGGGCTCGCGCCGCACCGGCGATTTCATCCGAGGTTTCGCTGCGGGCGGACATGTCCACGAGGAAGCGGCCGATTTCCTCGTCGCTCGTTTCGCCATCGAGGATCCAGCCAAAGACCTCATGCGCCTGGGCTTCGTCGAGATGCGTGTCGGCGGAGGGTAGCTGTTTCATGCGGGGACCTTGGCGTCGATGCCGCAAATGGCAAGGAAATTGGCGAGCAGGGCGTGCCCGTGCTCGGTGGCGATGCTTTCCGGATGGAACTGCACGCCGTGAATGGGCAGTTCGCGATGGCGGAAGCCCATGACGCTGGAGCCGTCGAGGCCCGGCGTCTCGCTCGTCGCATTGACGAGCAGGCAGTCCGGAATGTCCTCGACCACGAGCGAGTGATAGCGCGTGGCGGTATAGGGCGAGGGCAGTCCTGCGAAAACGCCGCTGCCGTCATGGGTCAGATCGCTGGTCTTGCCATGCATCAGCCCGCCGCGAACCACCTTGCCGCCAAAATGCTGGCCGATGGACTGGTGACCGAGGCAGACCCCGAGCAGCGGCTTCTTTGCGTCGGCACAGGCTGCGACGAGGTCGAGGCTCACACCTGCTTCATTGGGCGTGCAGGGGCCGGGCGAGATGAGGTAACCCGCCACGTCCTTCGCGAGGGCTTCCTGTGCCGTGATGGCGTCATTGCGCACCACCTCGACCTCGGCCCCCAGTTCCATCAGGTAATGGACGAGGTTGAAGGTGAAGCTGTCGTAATTGTCGATGACGAGGATGGAGCGGTTGGCGGTCATTGCAGTGCCTGATTGGCGAGGGCGGGGCGCGCTTTCAAGGAAGGAAAGCTGCCCGCTGTCTCAGCCTTGCTTGCCGGCAAGCTTGTCGGTCGCGCGGACGAGGCCGTCGATGATGCCCGGCTCGCCTGCCGAATGGCCGGCATCGTGGACAATCCAGAGCTCGGCCTCGGGCCATGCCTTCTTCAGCTCCCACGCCGAGGTGGGCGGGGTGCAGATGTCGTGGCGGCCCTGCACGATGATGCCGGGAATGTGCTTTATGCGCTCGACGTTCTTCAAAAGCTGCGCTTCCTCGAGGAAGAAGTCCTGCAGGAAGAACTTGGCGCAAATGCGGGCGAAGGGGATGGCCTTGGCCGGATCCCCGAAGCTGTCGAGCAAGGCCTCATCGGGCAGCAGGGTGGCGACATTGCCCTCCCACAGCGACCATTCGCGCGCAGCGGCAACGCGGGTCTCCTCGTCGTCGCTGGTCAGTCGGTCGTAATAGGCCTGCACCAGATTGCCGCGCTCGGCCTCGGGAATGAGGCCTGCGAAGTCGTCCCACTGTTCGGCCATGATTTCGCTCGCGCCGTAGGAATAGAGCCAGTCCTTTTCCTTTTGGCGCGCGAGGAACACGCCGCGCAGTACGATTTCGCTCACGCGCTCGGGATGCGTCTGGGCATAGGCGAGGGCGAGGGTAGCTCCCCAGCTTCCGCCGAACGCCTGCCACTTCTCGTGACCGCACATCTCGCGCAGCTTCTCGATGTCCTCGACGATGCGCCAGGTATCGTTGTTCTCGATTTCGGCGAAGGGCAGCGACTTGCCGCAACCGCGCTGGTCGAACAGCAGCACGTCGTAGAGGTCCGGGTCCCACTGGCGGCGATGCGCGGGCGACATGCCGCCGCCGGGGCCGCCGTGGAGGAAGACCGCTGGCTTCGCGCCCGGCGTGCCGACACGCTCGTAATAGAGCGAATGGCCCTCGCCGACATCCAGCATGCCGGTCTCGTAGGGTTCGATTTCGGGATAGAGCGTGCGCTCGTATTCAATCATCGGTCCAGTCCTTCTTTTCGACGACCACGATGGGGCCGATGGGCGCGCCGGTATCGAGCCGGTCGGTCGCCGGATTCCATAGCGCCGACACATTGCCGTCGAGATAGAGCGCATTCTTCACATTGAGTTCGTCGCGATAGAATCGGGCGAGCTTGCCGAAGCTGATGGCGGCGTTCGAAATGACGAAATGCGCGCGGCCCCTTTCGTCGACACCGACGGCATTGCGGATGAGGCGCGATTCGCCGTCATGCGAAATTTCGGGATGCAACTTGCCGTCGACGACCAGCATCGGGCCCGACTGCGTGCCGAATTGCGGCCGCTCGCGGACATTGGCGAGGAAGTCGTCGGTGGTGCGGACCTCCCATGTCTCGCCGCTGCCGAAGAAGACGCCGTTCGGTTTCATATGGAAATTGCCTTCGCCATCTGCAGTGCTCAGCGTCTGCAAGCGGTTACCGTCCTCGACGAAATAGCCGATGGGCTTTCCCTCGTCGTCATACATGCCCGCGTTCATGGCGAAGGCGATGCTGCCTGCGCTGTGCGCTTTCGAATAGGCCGTAAGGCTGCGGTAGGGAGCATCACCCGAGGGGCCGAGGTCCATCGACACGCGGTGGCGCGACGGGGTGGCTAGGCAATGGGTGAGCGGCGTGTCCTCGAAGATTATCGAGCGGCAGGCGCTTTCGACCTGCGTGGTGCCAGAGGCGGTCTCGACAGGCGTGGGTGTTGCCGAGGGGATGCCCTGACCATCGATGCGCGTGCGTGTGACCGGCTCACCTTCCTTGGCGGGTTCGCAGGCGGTCAGCATCAACAGGGGGAGGGCGAGATATGCGTATTTCATTGTCCGTAACCGGGTGTCTGGGCGAGGCTGACTGCCTCGCGTGCTGCTGCGAATAGCGCGCCGGCCTTGGCCTCGCATTCGCGTTGTTCGTATTCGGGGTTGCTGTCGGCAACGATGCCCGCACCGGCCTGCACATGCATGATTCCGTCCTTCACGACTGCCGTACGCAGGACGATACAGCTGTCGAGCGAGCCGTCGGGCGCGAAATAGCCGACACCGCCGGCGTAGGGACCGCGGGTGGCGGGTTCGAGTTCGGCGATGATTTCGCAGGCACGAACCTTGGGCGCGCCACTGACGGTCCCGGCGGGAAAGCCTGCAAACAGCGCGTCGATGGCGTCCTTCGACGGGTCGAGCTGGCCGACAACATTGCTGACGATATGCATGACGTGACTGTAGCGCTCGACCGTGAAGCTGTCGGTGACCTCCACCGTGCCGCTTTTGGCGACCCGTCCCACATCGTTGCGCCCGAGGTCGAGCAGCATGAGATGTTCCGCCTTTTCCTTGGGATCGGCGAGGAGCGAAGCTTCGGCGGCGCGGTCCTCTTCCGGAGATGCTCCGCGCGGGCGTGTGCCGGCAATCGGGCGAACGGTCACTTGGTCGTCGCGAACCCGCACGAGGATTTCAGGGCTGGAGCCGACCACTGCGAAGCCTGGCAGGTCGAGAAAATAGAGGAAGGGCGAGGGGTTCACTCGGCGGAGCGCGCGATAGAGCGCGATCGGCGGCAGCTCGAAAGGCGCGGTGAAGCGCTGCGAGAGCACCACCTGGAAAATGTCGCCCGCGGTGATGTACTCCTTCGCGCGGGCCACCATCGCGGCGTAATCTTCGCTCGGCATGGTCGGCTGCAATTGCGGAAGTTCGTGATCTCCCGCCGACGCGCTGGTCCGGGGGAGCGCACTGTCGAGCTTCGCGAGCGCCGCTTCAATGCGCTCGTCAGCTTGCGCAATCGCGTCTTCCGCTAACGCGTCTCCGGGCCAGAGCGGCGCGATGCAGAAAAGCGTGTCCTTGAGACTGTCGAACACGAGCAGCAGCGTGGGCCGCGAGAACAGCATGTCCGGCAGGTCGAGCGCCTGCTTGTCCGGGCGGGGCAGCTTTTCGACAAGCCCGATGGTTTCGTAGCCGAAATATCCGACGAGGCAGGCGAGGGCAGGGGGCAGGCCCTCCGGCACATCGATACGGCACTCCTCAAGCAGGTTGCGCATGGCGGCGAGTGTGCCGGCTTCGCACGCCTTGAAGGATTCGCGGTCGCGCTGCCAGTCGCGGTTTATCGTTGCCTCGTCACCTTCGGCACGGAAGACGAGGTCGGGGTCCAGCCCGAGCAGGCTGTAGCGTCCGCGGACCTCTCCGCCCTCGACCGACTCCAGCAGGAAATCGCCGCGGCCTTCCTCGATGAGTCGCAGCGCCGCGCCGACCGGTGTGACCGTGTCTGCGACCAGCTTGCGCCAGACGAGTGCCGGACGGCCCTGCCCCAGCGCCTCCAGCGCCCGTGCGCGGCCTTCGAACTGGCCAGTCAAGCGCGCCTCAGTTCGTTTCGCCGAGGAGCTGGCGACGCACGGCAGCGATGGCATCGGCATTGCGTTCGACACCCACAGCGGCGCGCATGGCGGCGAGCAGTTGCTCGGCATATTCCGAGCCCCATGCCTGACCGATGGCATTCTGCGCCTGGGCGATGAGCGGATCATTCTCGGCAAGCTCTTCGAGCTGGACGTCTTCCAGGTCGACCACGAACCAGCTCTGCTGCGACGGGCCTTCAAGCTTTTTGACCGTGCCTTCCGCCATGGCGAACATCAGGCCGATTGCAGCAGGAACGCGCTGGTTCTGCATGCGCGCCAGCTCTTCGCGGCTGAGCGAAACCTGCTGCGCGGGGGGAAGGCGCGTTGCCTCGGCGGACAGGGCGTTGGCGAGGGTCGCGCCACCCTCGACGCGCTTGAGGATGCGGTCTGCCGCGGCTTCCGCAGCCTTGCTGGCTCGGTCGGCGCGCCATGCGGAGGTCACTTGGTCCTTGATTTCCGAAAGCGGAGCCGCTGCCGACGGGGTGATATCCGTCACCTCGTACACCACGAAGGTCCGCTGGTCGGGCAGGGCGCCGATTTCCGCTTCGCCTTCATCAATCTGGAAAGCATATTCGAGCACACCGCGAAGCGCTTCGGGAGCAGGCTCCGGCGTGCCGTAAACCTGGCCCGAGGCCGTAATGGGGCGCGACGCTTGCAGTTCGAGGTCGAGTTCCTGCGCAACCGAAGAGAGCGAAGCGCCGTCGGCGAGGCGGTCCTCGATGCTTACCGCCAGCTCGGCGATGCCGCGTTGGCGCTTCTGTTCGCGCAGGGTGTCGGCGATTTCATCACGCACGGAAGCGAGGTCGCGGGCCGCACGACGCTCGACCGAAGTCACGCGGGCGACATACCAGCCAAGCTGGCCCTGTGCCGGAGCAGTAACTGCCCCCTCATCGGCCGAGAAATAGGCATCCGCTACCGCCGCCGAAGCCGAGCTGCGAACGGCCGAGCGCGACTGGTCGGCGAGTTCGGCAGGGCGAAGTCCTGCACTCGAAGCAGCCTGAGCAAAGCTCTCGCCACCACGCACACGTGCCGCAATTGCCTCGGCGCCCTCACGGGTGGGGACAATCAGCTGCGTGAAGCTGCGGGTTTCGCTCGCCGCATACTGGGCGGCATTGTCTTCATAGCTTGCCGCGATTTCTTCCGCGGTCGGCTCGATGCTGTCACCCAGCGCGCTGCTGTCGAAGGTCGCATAGCGCAGGGTCCGACGCTCGGGACGGATGAAGCGGGTGCGATTGTCGGTGTAGAATTTCTGCAGCACCTTGTCGGTCGGAGTACCTTCCGGCGCAAAGGCTGCGAAGGGCAGGGCAGCAATGGAGCCGGTGCGGCGCTCCTTGAAGGTGCGGGCATAGGTTTCGGCCAGCGAGTTGGGCAGTTTCGCGCCGTAAACCTGCGGCAGGACCGTCTGCTGGAAGAACAGCGAAGTGCGGATTTGCTGGCGGACCTGCGCGTCTGTCAGGCTGTTGTTGCGCAGGAACTGCTGGTAGGTCGCCGTGTCGAAATCCCCGCTGGCCCCGCGTGCTGCGGGTATCTGGCGGATTTCGCTGTTCACGAGGTTGTCGCCGGCGCGAAAGCCGTTTTCCTCGGCCCATGCGATGATGGCATAGCGATTGACGAGGTCGTCGAGGATGCGCTCGAGACCGCCGTTAGCCAGCAGTGTCTGCATTGTCGCATTCGGATTTTCCTGCCGCGCCTCGCGCAGCGCAACATTGGCCGCTCGGTTCAGTTCTGCCGTGCCGATCTTCCGGTCGCCCACGACGGCCACGCTGTCGCCGCCGGCAACACCGCCGAAGGTGCCGCTGCTCGACACGTCCATGCTGGCAAAGGCAAAGCCGATGACGCCAAGGAACGCCAGGGTAATGGCAAGGCCGATTTTGGATTTGAAGAAATTCCGGAAAAAGGTGAGCATGGCTTGCGAAAGGGCCTTTTCATCTGCATTGGGCGCGACCTGCTTCCGGACGGGAAGCGGCGTATCGCCGGTTTGAGCAGCGCGCTTTATCCGCCCTGCGACCTCGCCGCAACAGGTCCCATCCGGTTTTGACGGATAAACAAACCACGGCTAGCGGAGCGGCTATCAGCCCCTATATAGCGCCTCGCTGCATTTACGATTCATGACGGGAAGTAATTCTATGGCCGAACGGCCCTACATTGTCGGCAACTGGAAGATGAACGGCACGCGCGCCATGCTCTCCGAAGCGCGCGCCATCGACCGTGCCGCGCAGCGCTATATGAAGGCCGAAGTGGCCGTGGCGCCGCCTTACACCCTTATCCATGCTGTTCACCGCGAGGCGGAGCAAATCGGCGTGGGCGCTCAGGACGTATTTCCGGGCGAAGACGGCGCGCACACCGGCGATATCTCGGCGTCGATGATCGCCGATGCCGGAGCGAAATTCGTGATCCTCGGCCACAGCGAACGGCGCGCGGACCACAAGGAAACGAACAAGCTCATCAATGCCAAGATCGACAGCGCCCTCGACGCGGGCCTGCGGATCATCCTGTGCTGCGGTGAAACGCTGAAAGTGCGCGAAGCCGGCGAAGCGGAAGAGTTCGTGCTCAAGCAATTGAAAGCAAGCCTGCCGCAGATCGATGATGCCGCCGAGCGGCTGACCGTTGCCTACGAACCTGTCTGGGCAATCGGCACGGGCAAGACCGCCACACCCAAGGACATCGAGGCGATGCACAAGGCGATTCGCCAGCTGCTCGACGAAACCTATGGCGAAGAAACCTCGGCTGAAGTGCGCATCCTCTATGGCGGGTCTGTAAAGCCCGACAACGCGCGGGAAATCCTGTCCATCCCGGAAGTGGGCGGGGCCCTAGTGGGAGGTGCCAGCCTGTCGGCGGAGAGCTTCCTCGGCATCGTGGTGGCAGCTTCCGAAACCGAAGACGCCTGAAGCAAATCCGGCGCACCTTGCCGTTTTGCGGCGCTGCGACTAGATGCGGCGCTCAAGTCCTGATTTGAGAGTAGAGTTTACCCATGTTCGTCTTCCTCACCGTCGTGCAGGCGATTGTCGCAGCAGCACTCATCGCGGTCATCCTGATGCAGCGCAGCGAAGGCGGTGGCCTGGGAATCGGCGGCAGCCCCAGCGGCATGCTCAGCGCTCGCGGCGCAGCCGATTTCCTCACCCGCTCGACGAAGTGGCTGGCCGTGACGTTTGTCGCACTGTCGATTGCGCTGGCCGCACTGGCGGTGGAAGGCGTGGGTTCCGGCGAAATCGAATCGACACTCGACCGGACGGTCGAACCGGTGAACGATGGCCCCCTCGGCAGCACGGCACCGGCACCTGCAGAAACCCCGGCCACCGACGTTCCGCTCGCGGAATAAGGCTCGCTTCATCGCAATTCGCATGCGCTATGGTGGATAGCGCGCGTTTCCACGCGCCTTTTCCCTTGCGCCGACTCAACACGCACGCTTAAGGCCCGACTCCCATGGCGCGGTATATATTCATCACCGGCGGCGTGGTCTCCTCGCTTGGCAAAGGTCTCATGGCAGCATCGCTTGCTGCCCTCCTCCAGGCGCGTGGCTACAAGGTCCGCATTCGTAAGTTCGACCCCTACCTCAATGTCGATCCGGGCACGATGAGCCCGTATCAGCATGGCGAGGTCTATGTGACCGACGACGGGGCGGAAACCGACCTCGACCTCGGCCATTACGAGCGCTTCACCGGCGTCTCGGCGCATCAGGGCGACAACATCACGAGCGGCCGCGTCTACCAGCAGATCATCGCCAAGGAACGCCGCGGCGACTATCTCGGCGCGACCGTGCAGGTGGTTCCGCACGTCACCGATGCGATCAAGGAATTCGCGCTCGCCGGGCAGGACGATCACGATTTCATCCTGTGCGAAATCGGCGGCACGGTGGGCGACATCGAGAGCCTTCCCTTCATGGAAGCCATTCGCCAGCTGCGTAACGAGCTCGAGCCGATGCAGTCGCTCAGCGTCCACGTAACGCTGGTGCCCTACATCGCGGCCGCAGGTGAACTCAAAACCAAGCCGACCCAGCACTCGGTTCGCGAACTCGCCAGCCTCGGCATCAAGCCCGACGTGCTGCTGTGCCGCGCCGAACATCCCATTCCCGATGGCGAGCGCCAGAAAATCGCGAACTTCTGCAACGTGCGCAAGGAAGCGGTCATTCCCGCACTCGACGCGCCGTCGATTTACTCAGTCCCGCTGCAGTATCACGCAGAAGGCCTCGACACGGAAGTTCTCCGTGGTTTCGGCATCACCGATGCACCCGAACCCGACCTCTCTCGCTGGTACGATGTGGTGGACCGCAAATCGAACCCGGAAGGCGAAGTCACCATCGGCGTGGTCGGCAAATATGTCGGCCTGCAGGATGCCTACAAGTCGTTGAATGAGGCGCTCATCCACGGCGGCATGGCGCACCGCGTCAAGGTCAACATCAAGTGGATCGATGCCGAAGTCTTCGAGCAGAGCGACAGCGACATTGCCGCACAGCTCGAACCGATGCACGGCATCCTCGTCCCAGGCGGCTTCGGCGAACGCGGAAGCGAGGGCAAGATTGCCAGTGTCCGCTTCGCCCGCGAACGCAAGGTGCCGTTCCTCGGCATTTGCCTCGGCATGCAGATGGCCTGCGTGGAAGGTGCCCGTAATGCCGGGTTCGCACAGGCGAGCTCGACCGAGTTCGGCAGCACCGAAGAACCCGTGGTGGGCATCATCACCGAATGGATGACCGAAGAAGGCTTGCAGAAGCGCGAAGCCGGCGGCGACCTCGGTGGCACGATGCGCCTTGGTGCCTATGACGCAAAGCTGGCGGCCAACAGCCATGTCTCTTCGATCTACGGTGGCGCCACCGAAATTTCGGAGCGCCATCGGCACCGTTACGAGGTCAACGGCAAATACATCGAGCCGCTGGAGAAGCAGGGCCTGATCTTCTCGGGCATGTCGCCCGACGGCCTGCTGCCCGAAATCGTCGAACGGCCCGACCATCCCTGGTTCGTCGGCGTGCAATTCCACCCCGAACTCAAGTCCAAGCCTTTCGACCCGCACCCCCTGTTTGCCGGCTTCATTGGAGCGGCGCTCGAACAGGCGCGTCTCGTTTAGAAATTTTTTTCCATCCGCCGATCTCGCGTAAACACCTGTAATCATTCAGGTCGTGCGAGGTGATTTGTATATGTGCGACACCGGGTGGCTTTCACCACGCTCAGCCTGCCTTTATCTTTTGACATAATTGTTGCAGGACAGGCTTATTCGGTTGTCAAAAGCTACCGAGTACCAACGGATTAACGCTTCGTGCAAGCGGTGGGGCTTGCCTCGAACCCGGTCGTCTTCTGCGACCCGGACGGCCGAATCCGAGGCTTGGCGGCGCTAGTCGTCGCGGGGGTGGCACCAAGGTGTCGCCCCCTTTCATTTTGTGAACGCTCACGAAAAAGGCGGCGCCCCTCGCGAGGCACCGCCTTTAGTTGCCTTGTGTCAGCCTCAGGCTGCGGCGCTGTCTTCGTCATCCTTGACGATTTCGAGCGTCTTCTGCCCGCCGATCGAAATCTTCTTCGGCTTCATCGCCTCGGGCACTTCGCGCACGAGGTCGATGTAGAGCATGCCGTCCTTGAGGTCGGCATTCTCGACCCGGACATAGTCAGCCAGGTCGAAGCGGCGCTCGAACCCGCGGTTGGCGATGCCGACATGCAGCATCTCGCCCTCGGGCTGGTCGTCGCGCTTGCGGCCTTGGATGGTCAGCAGGTTCTGCTGCGCGGTAATGTCGAGGTCTTCCGAGCGGAACCCTGCGACGGCGAGAGTAATGCGATACTCGTCCTCGTCACGGCGCTCGATATTGAAGGGGGGGTAGTTATCGCCGCCGGCATTGCGCGCCTGGCGTTCCATCAGGTCGAACAGGCGGTCGAAACCGACGGTGGAACGGCGATAGGGGGTGGTGTCGAAACGGTTCATCGAAACAAATCCTCCAGTGAGCAATTTGAGTATGTAGAGGGAGCCCGTAAGCGGCGCTCCCAAGCCGCCGCACCATGCGGCGACACGATCAAGATAGGCGCTTGCGAAACGCTTTCAAGCACCGCACATGCAGCCCGAACAGCAGAGGATTTTCCATGAGCCAACCGCATATCGACATCTACACCAAATTCGGTTGCGGCTACTGCTTTCGCGCCAAGCGCCTGCTCGACGAGAAGGGCGCCGACTATCACGAACACGACATCACCATGGGCGGCCCCAAGCGCGAGGAAATGCTCCAGCGCGCCCCGCAGGCCCGCACAGTGCCGCAGATTTTCATCGGCGAAACCTACGTCGGCGGCTCGGACGAGCTCGCTGCGCTCGAACGGGCGGGCAAGCTGGATGCGCTGCTCGAGGGCTGAATGACGCGCATTGCGGTCCTGCAAATGACCTCGGGCATCGACCCGGAGGAAAATTTTCGCACCATCGAACGCGCTGCGGTTGATGCAGGAGAGGGCGGGGCAGGCATCCTCTTCACGCCGGAAATGTCGCTCCTGCTCGACCGCGACAGGCAGCGTGGGGCGGCGACGATTGCCCATAGCGGCTACGCGCACTTTCCGGAGCGTCTGAGCGAGGTCGCTGCCAATACCGGTGTCGATATTGCGCTCGGCTCGATGCCCTTCCCAGCCGGTGAAAAGCTGGCCAACCGCGCTTACTATTTCCCGGCTTGCGGGGCTGAGCCGGTCACTTACGACAAAATGCACATGTTCGATGTGGATCTTGCCACGGGCGAAAGCTGGCGGGAATCGAACGCCTATGCCGCTGGCGACAATCCTGTAGTAGTCGAGCACACGCCCGTCGGGCGGCTGGGCCTAGCCATTTGCTACGATCTACGATTCCCCGCGCTGTTCGACGCGCTCGGTAGACAGCAATGCGATTGCATCAGCATCCCGGCCGCATTCACTGTACCGACCGGCAAGGCGCACTGGCATGTCCTGCAGCGCGCGCGGGCCATCGAAGCCAGCGCGTTCGTTGTCGCAGCGGCGCAGGTGGGCAAGCATGCGGACGGGCGGACTACCTACGGCTACAGTCTCGTCATCGACCCCTGGGGCGAAGTGCTGCTCGACATGGGCGGGGAGGAGGCAGGCCTTGGTTTCGCCGATATCGACCTTTCGCGCATCGAAGAGGTGCGTGCCCAGGTTCCGAGCCTTGCCAACCGCCGCGAAATCGACAATTAGCGCCGCGATGATTGTCTACGACCTCCACTGCGACAATGGCCACCGTTTCGAGGGCTGGTTCGGCTCGTCCGCCGACTACGATAGCCAGCGAGAGCGTGGGCTGGTCGATTGCCCCGAATGCGGCAGCAAGACCGTCGGCAAGGCGCCGATGGCCCCGGCAGTGGGCGCAAAAGGCAACAAGAAAGAGCCGCGCGCTGCCAGCAAGGATGCGCAGCTATCTAATGCCCCGATGCCGCCCGAGGTCGAAAAAGCCCTGAAGCAGCTCGCCAAGGCGCAGGCAAAGGCGCTCGAGAGCAGCACATGGGTGGGCGACAAATTCGCCGACGAGGCCCGCTCGCAGCATTATGGCGAGAAGGACGAGGCCCCCATTCACGGCAAGGCGACCAAGAAGGAAGCCGAGGACCTCGCGTCGGAAGGCATATCCGTCGCCCCCATCCTCTTCCCCATCGCCGAGCCCGACAAACTCAACTGATTGTTTCTTCGCGCGGCGACGTTATAGGTCGCACCGGGGGCGCCCGTAGCTCAGTCGGATAGAGCACCAGATTCCTAATCTGGGGGCCACAGGTTCGAATCCTGTCGGGCGCGCCAAACGAGGCGGTCCTGAAAAGGGCCGCCTCGTTTGGTATGGCGCTTCAGGTTCAACCTCGGTTTGGAGCCGGAGCGAAGCGGAGGCGGCGTAGCTGCGAAGCAGCGCAGCAATCCTGTCGGGCGCACCAACTTACCTGCCAAATCGCGTCGCCCACCACGCCAAACCCGTCAGCAGGGCAGAAGACGCCGTAAGCAGCGCGCAAATGCCGCCCCAGCCAAACAGGTCGTAAACAGCGGTGGAACCGATGCTACCGATGCCGCCGCCAATGAACATCAGCACTATGTAGACGGTTGTGAGCCGTGTCCTGAGGTCCGGCTGGAGCGAAAGGAAAGTCATGCGTCCAGTCACGTCGACACCCGGACCCACGAGGTTCACGATGACGAGCGGGATTACCAGACCCCACAATGTCCCGCCCAGAGGCCAGAAGAGGGCGAGCCCCGCAAGCTGGATGATCGCCAGGAGGAAACGTGCCTTGCGAGCACCAACCGCATCCGCCCAGCGCCCAAGGCGCGGGGTCGAAAGAATGCTCACCGCAGCAATGGCGGCGAGATAGCCCACGACATCGGTGCCGTAATTCATCGGCGGCGCCGTCAGGTACAGGGCCAGCGCGAGCCACAGCGCAATGAACTGCGCGAAGTTTAGCGCCTGTATCGTGCCTGACAGCAGGACCTCGCGATGCTCTCGCGCAAGGGCGAAGACCGAAAAGACGAGTGGCCAGTAGCGCGTCCCGTTGCGCTCGCGCTCACCCCCCTCCATCAGGCGGGGAAGGGCGAGCGTCACGGCCAGCATCAGGCCGGTCGCTATCCAATAGACGAGCCGCCAGCCATAGTGCTCGGCAATCCAGCCTGCGCCGGCCCGTGCGACGAGAATGCCGAGAATGACGCCCGCCGCGAGCAAGGCCGTGACCTGTCCTAACTTCTCAGGCGCGACACGCTTCGATGCGTAGGCGGGCAGGAGGTAGGGCGCGATGGTGAAGAAGCCGAGTAGCGTGGAGCCGACAGTGAATCCGACGAAGCTCGCCGCCAATGTCATCACAGCCAGCGAAGCCGTTTGTCCCGCGACGAATATGATTGTCAGGCGCTTGTTCGAATAGCGGTCGCCGAGCGGGAGGAGCAGCAGGATGCCGATTGCCAGGGCCAGCTGGTTCAGCGCGGGCACGATACCGATGCGCGCCTCGCTGACGCCGAAATGGGTCGCGACATCCCCGATAATCGGGTGGATGTAATAGGCGTTGGCCGTCACCACCGCGGCAGCGACGGCGAGCGAATATTCCTGCGTACGGCTGAGCCGCGAGGCTTCGTTCACGCGAGGTGGCATGCCTTGCGCGCCATGTCGATGACGCCGTGCGCAAGGGCCTCAGGCTGGTCCTCCTGGCAGAAGTGGCCGCAAGGGCTGAGCGTGCGATGGTCGAGGCCTTTGGCGCCTTCGATACGCTCGATCAAAAATTTCTCGCTCCCCGTGGTGATCGGATCTTCTTCGCCGAACAGCGTCAGGAATGGCTTGTCGAAAGCCGCGAGCGAGGGCCAGGCCGCCTTGTTCTCGGCTACGCCGGGCATGCCGTCCTCGACCGGGACCAATGAAGGAAATGCCCGTGCGGCAGCCTTCGAGGGCTCATCAGGGAAGGGCGCATCATAGGCCGAAATCTCTGCCTCGCTCAGCGGTGTCTGCGTCGCGCGGTCGAGAAGCGGTCCGATCTTGAAGTCGGGCGAGGACTTTGCGAACTCCCTCCACGCAAGAAAAGCCTGCGACGGTGTGCCACCTGCGGGCAGGAATGTGTTGCTGGCGACGACGCAGGTGAAGAGGTCAGGGTCGTCCGCCACCATGCGCAGGCCGAGCAAACCGCCCCAGTCCTGGCAGAACAGGGCCGCTGGTCGGGGCTCGATGGCGCTACGCCATTGTTTCAGCCAGTCGACATGGCGCTGGTAAGTGAAGAAGGAGATGTCGTCGGGCTTGTCGCTCTTGCCGAAACCGATGAGGTCCGGTGCAAGGACGCGAAAGCCCGCGTCCACAAGGATTGGGATCATCTTACGATAGAGGAAGGACCAGCTTGGCTCGCCATGGAACAGGAGGACGGGCGGGGCAGCCTTGTCACCTTCGTCGACATAATGCTGGCGGGCGATCTGGCCATCGCCGAGGTCAACCAAGAACCAGTTTTCGGCGAAGGGGTAGTCCGGAATATCCGCGAAGCGGTCCGCCGGGGTGCGCAGGATTTGCATGCCATCTCTCCCTCGTTGCAAGCGGGAGCACCTTTCGCATTCCCGTTTCCGATTGCAACTGTTTTAGGGAGTGCGCTTGCTGCTGTCTCCGAGCCGGCTGACGGGCACGGTTTCCTTGAAGGTGTGCGTGACATAGGGGAAGGGGATTTCGATGCCCGCGTCGTCGAGCGCTGCCTTGATCGCGCGCACGACCTTGTCCTTGCTTTCCCAACCATCCCTAGGGGAGGCACCCGCCCACCAGCGCACGAGGAAATCCACCGAACTGGAGTTGAACTCCTTGGCGAAGACGTCGATGCCCTTGCTGGCGAGCACATCGCCTACGCTCTCCACCGCGCGGTGGATGACGGTGGCAGCATGGTCGAGATTGGTATCATAGGAAACACCGACAACCACCTCGTGTCGGCGCTGCTCGACATCGGTGAGGATTTCGACCGGGTTCTTGAACAGGATGGAGTTGGGGACGACCGTCAATTCACCCGACAGCTTGCGGACATGGGTTTCGCGCAGGGTGATGTGCTCGACCTTGCCAGTGATACCCTCGCATTCGATCACATCACCGATCTGCATCTTCTCGCGCAGCATGATGAGGATGCCGGCGAAGAAGTTCTCGAAAATGTCCTGGAAGGCAAACCCGATGGCGACCGCACCGATGCCGAGCCCTGCAAGCAGGCTGGCTGGCGTGAGGTCGGGCATGACCACGACGGCCGCGATGAACAGGCCCACCACCCAGATGGCGAGCCGCACGATCGTGTCGACGAGGTTCTTGAGGCTCGAGCGGATGTCGGTTCGCCCGACGATCATGTCCGAAATGCGCACGGCAAAGCGCGCGACTATCCATGTCAGAAGGACAATGAACAGCGCGATGGCCAGGCTGGGAAGGCTTTCAATAAAGCCTTCGCCCATCTCATTGAGCTGGTCGCGCAAGGTATCGATGTAATTCAAACCGGACTCCCTTTGCGGCACAACGTTGTGCACCGCAGCAGGTTCCGAAATGGCGGAAATACGCGGTTAGCGAGGGTTAACCCTGACCGTGTTCCTTCCGCGCGATCTCGTGGAGCCAGTCGGCGTGGCGCGGCGCCTTCTTGGTCTCGCTCCATTCGTCGAGCATCAGCGGAGCAACGCGCTTCAATTCGGCATATTGCTCGTCCGTACCTATATCGGTCGCCAGCTCTACCCGATGGCCGTTCGGGTCGAAGAAATAGATGGACTTGAAGATGCCGTGGTGCGTCGGGCCGAGAACGTCGATGCCGAGGCTTTCCACGTGCTCCTTGGCCGCCTCGAGTTCTTCCTCGCTGCCGACCTTGAAGGCAAGATGCTGGACCCAGGCGGGCGTGTTCTCGTCGCGGCCCATGTCCTTCTGGTTGGGCAGCTCGAAGAAGGCGAGGATGTTGCCGTTACCCGCGTCGAGGAAAACGTGCATGTAGGGGTCGTATTCCCCGGTCGAGGGTACGTGGTCTTCAGCGAAGGCAGTGGTGTATTCCATGCCAAGGACCTTGCCGTACCATTCGACGGTCTCTTTGGCGTCCTTGCAGCGATAGGCGGCGTGATGGACGCCGCCCAGCTTCACGGGATGTGTTGCGGTCTCGTTCATTCGGCAGGCTCCGCCTCGATCGTCTCGGCATCTTCGACCTTGAGAACACCGCGGCGCACCTGGTCGCGCTCCATGCTTTCGAAGAGGGCCTTGAAGTTGCCTTCGCCGAAGCCTTCATCGCCCTTGCGCTGGATGAATTCGAAGAACACCGGGCCAACCTGTGCTTCGGCAAAAATCTGCAGCAGCAGGCGGGGCTGGCCGCCTTCGGTTGTGCCGTCGAGCAGGATTCCGCGCATCTTGAGCTGTTCGACGTCCTCGCCGTGGTCGGGCAGGCGCTCGGAGAGCATTTCGTAATAGGTTTCGGGCGGGGCGGTCATGAAGGGGACGCCCAGCTCCTTGAGATTGTCCCAGCACTGCACGAGGTCGTCACAGATGAGCGCGATGTGCTGGATGCCCTCGCCGTTGAACTCCTTGAGGAACTCTTCGATCTGGCCCTTGCCGCCTTCGCCTTCTTCGTTGAGCGGGATGCGGATCTTGCCGTCGGGTGCCGTGAGCGCCTTCGAGGTCAAGCCGGTATATTCGCCCTTGATGTCGAAGAAGCGGATTTCGCGGAAATTGAAGAGCGTTTCGTAATAATCCGCCCAGTACTTCATACGACCGTTGTAGACGTTGTGCGTCAGGTGGTCGATCACATTGAAGCCCGCGCCGACAGGCCATTTCTCGACACCCTCGAGATATTCGAAATCGATGTCGTAGATCGAAAGTCCGTCTTCGCCCTGCTCTGCATAGCGGTCGATCAGGTAGACGATTGCGCCGCCGATTCCGCGGATGGCGGGGATGCGCAGTTCCATCGGGCCGGTGTCGACGGTGACCGGCTCCGCACCGCGCTTCAGCAGCTCTTCGTAAGCGTGCTTGGCGTCACGCACGCGGAAGCCCATGCCGCAGGCCGAGGGGCCATGCTCGCGGGCAAAGTACCATGCGGCGCTGCGCGGTTCGTAATTGAGGATGAGGTTGATCCCGCCCTGGCGCCACAGGTCCACGTCCTTCGAACGATGCGTGGCGACCTGGGTGAAGCCCATGGCTTCGAAAACCGGTTCGATAACGCCCTTGGTGGGTGCACAGAATTCGACGAACTCGAAGCCGTCGAGGCCGATGGGGTTTTCGAAAAGGTCGGGCATTGTGGTCCTCTGTCCGGTAGATAGTTTCAATGGAAACCAAATAGGCAAGAGCCTTAGGCGTGTCAAGAATCGAACGGCTGGGCGCGATGGGACGTTCCATTGCCCCGGCAACTCGCGAATATCCCTTGCACCAGAAGGTTAACTGTGATTCTGTGCGTTTCATGAGGCGGCGAGGCAGACTCGATACTCTTGGCAAAAAACGGACGACGCAGAATGCGGCGCTCGTGGTGCTGCTCGTCCTCGGCGGGCTGGGCATTGCCGGGCCGTCGGGCCTGCTCGCATGGAGCGAGAACCTGCGCCTGCTCGACCAGCGCGAGGCCCAGCTCGAAGCGCTGCAGAAGGAAAAGGCCGCACTCGAAAACAAGGTGGCTTTGCTCCACCCCGACCACGCCGACCCAGACATGGTGGGCGAACTGCTGCGCAGCCAGTTGAACGTCGTACACCCTGACGAAGTCGTCATCAAACTCGACGACTGACCTTCCCAAGGTCCAACACTACGGTCGGAACTCCCGCAATTCCGTAAGGTTTTCGTATGCAAGGCACGCGCCCCGTTGCGCTGCCCGTGACCCTGTGCCTATAGGCGCGGTCAGAGAGACTTCCCGTTACGGAAAAGGGACGATACGTTTTGGCCAAGGCCCCCAAGAACAAGACCCCGCGCAGCCCCGCGGAAAACCTCGATTTCGCGCTTCACTCGCTCCAGGAAGAGCTCGAGAAGACCAAGCGCTATGATGCTTCGGAAGAACAGCTGAAGCACTTCTACGAGCAGATGCTGCTCATCCGCCGCTTCGAAGAGCGCGCCGGCCAGCTGTACGGCCTCGGCCTCATCGGCGGCTTCTGCCACCTTTACATCGGACAGGAAGCAGTTGCCGTCGGCCTGCAGTCCGCGCTTACCGAGAAGCTCGACAGCGTCATCACCGGCTACCGCGACCATGGGCATATGCTTGCCTACGGCATCGATCCCAAGGTCATCATGGCCGAGCTGACGGGCCGCGAGGCCGGCATCTCGAAGGGCAAGGGCGGGTCGATGCACATGTTCTCGACCGAGCATAAGTTCTACGGCGGTCACGGCATCGTCGGGGCGCAGGTCGCGCTTGGCGGCGGACTGGCGCTAGCCCACCAGTACAACGACGACGGCGGCCTGTGCCTTGCCTATTTCGGTGACGGCGCGGCCAACCAGGGACAGGTTTACGAGACCTTCAATATGGCCTCGCTGTGGAAGCTTCCCATCGTCTTCGTGGTCGAGAACAACCAGTACGCCATGGGCACCGCAGTCGGCCGCTCCAGCGCGGAGACCGAATTCTACCGCCGCGGCACCGCGTTCCGCATCCCGGGCATGAAGGTCAACGGCATGGACGTGCTCGAAGTGCGCCAGGCCGCTGAAATCGCCTTCACGCATGTCCGCGAGGGCAGGGGGCCTGTGCTGATGGAATGCGAAACCTATCGCTACCGCGGCCACTCCATGTCCGACCCTGCCAAGTACCGCACCCGCGAGGAAGTGCAGGACGTCAAGGAACACAAGGACCCCATCGAGGGCCTGAAGAAGATCCTGATCGAACAGGGCAACAGCGAGGAAGACTTGAAAGCCATCGACAAGGACATCCGCAAGGTCGTGAGCGAAGCGGCGGACTTCGCCGAAAACTCGCCCGAGCCTGAGGCATCCGAACTCTACACCGATGTTCTGGTGGAGGAGTATTGAGCAATGGCTATCGAACTCAAGATGCCCGCCCTGTCGCCCACCATGGAAGAGGGCACACTCGCCAAGTGGCTCAAGCAGGAAGGTGACACGATCGAAATCGGCGACATCATCGCCGAGATCGAGACCGACAAGGCGACGATGGAATTCGAAGCGGTCGATGAAGGCACGCTCGGCAAGATCCTTGTCGCGGAAGGCACCGAGAACGTCGCAGTCGGCACGGTCATCGCCATGCTGGCAGGCGAGGGCGAGGACGCGTCCGACATGGCCGATGCCGCTCCTGCCGACCCGGTTCCGGGCGAGGGCAAGGACGTCGGCCGTCCGGACGCTTCGGGCGAGGGGAGCGAAGCGGAAATCGCCAAGCCCGCCAAGAAGTCCGGCGTAAAGGATCCCGAAATCCCGCACGGCACGAACATGCAGACCATCACCGTCCGCGAGGCCCTTCGCGACGGCATGGCCGAGGAAATGCGCCGCGACGAGCGTGTCTTCGTGATGGGCGAGGAAGTCGCTCAGTACCAGGGCGCCTACAAGGTCACGCAGGGCCTGCTCGACGAGTTCGGTCCCAAGCGCGTCATCGATACGCCGATTACCGAGTACGGTTTCGCCGGTATCGGTACGGGCGCGGCAATGGGCGGCCTGCGCCCCATCGTCGAGTTCATGACCTTCAACTTCGCCATGCAGGCAATCGACCACATCATCAATTCGGCAGCCAAGACCAACTATATGTCCGGCGGCCAGATGCGCTGCCCGGTCGTGTTCCGCGGTCCGAATGCTGCTGCAAGCCGCGTCGGCGCGCAGCACAGCCAGAACTACGGCCCGTGGTACGCCAGCGTCCCCGGCCTCATCGTGATTGCCCCCTATGACGCTTACGATGCCAAGGGCCTGATGAAGGCCGCGATCCGCTGCGAAGACCCGGTTGTCTTCCTCGAGAACGAGCTGGTCTACGGCCGCAGCTTCGAACTGCCCGAACTCGACGACCACGTGCTCCCTATCGGCAAGGCACGCATCATGCGCGAAGGTTCGGATGTCACCATCGTCGCCTACTCGATTGCGGTCGGCCTTGCGCTGGAAGCTGCCGAGGAACTGGCGGGCGAGGGCATCGATGCCGAAGTCATCGACCTGCGCACGCTGCGTCCGCTCGACAAGGAAACCGTGCTCGAAAGCCTCAAGAAGACCAACCGCCTCGTCATCGCCGAGGAAGGGTGGCCGACCTGCTCGATCGCTTCGGAAATCGTCGCGATCTGCATGGAAGAGGGCTTCGACCACCTCGACGCGCCGGTCACCCGCGTATGCGACGAGGACGTCCCGCTGCCCTATGCGGCGAACCTCGAAAAGCTGGCGCTCATCGACACGCCGCGTATCGTGAAGGCAGCCAAGAAGGTCTGCTACCGCGACTGAAACGAAACGGGGCCCGCGGTCACCCCGCGAGCCCCGTAATTTTCAGCGCCTAGCCCGAAATCACTCGTCGATCATGAAGATCGGGCGCTCGAACTTCTGTTCCTTGCTGACGAAGTCGAAGAAAGGCAGCACGTCGGGCGGCGTGTAGGTAATGGTCATCGTCCGTTCGTGAGTCCCGTGGATACGGGTAGTCGCGACAGGAGTGACGACGACATCGATGCTGTCGTTCAGCATGTAAGGCGCAGCCTGGGCGATGGCGATGCCTTTGTCCTGAATATCCGAGTCGGTCGGCTCTCTCTGGTTCATGTATTCGACCACTGCCCAACGGGCAGTATCCGAGGCTACACCGCGAATCGAGTTGTAGGCCTGCATGCTGATCCCGATCTGGATCAGGCCGAAGAAAATCCCGAAGAAGACGGGTGCGAGAATGGCGAATTCGACAATGGTCGAACCCTGCTCGTTCCCTGCCAGACGCTTGCAGAAGGGCACGCTCATGAGATCTGGATCCTCCGGCGAATGTCGTAGGTGACCTTTTCACCGATACCGAAAGAGGTCCAGACCGGCGTGTACTCATCCCACACGTTGAGGTGGATGAATTCCGAAATCACCGCTCCCGTCGCGCAGCTCGAGGTGCTGTCGACCAGCGCCGCAGTCGCATCGCAGCGATATTTCTTCAGCAACCGAACCTTGCCCTCGGGCAAACCCGTCGAAGCCTCGATGATGAGTTCGATTTCATCGAGGTCATCCTGATCTTCCGGGATCGATGCCAGCACGACTGCGGCCGCTTCGGCAACCGCAATCTGAAGCTCGTTCTCGCGCGAGATGATCTGGCTCGCCTCATATCCCCCGAGCGCCATCATGACGAGCACGGGAAGGACGATGGCGGTCTCGACCATGAACGAGCCATCCTCGTTGCGGGCGAAATTCGCGAGGTGGGAAAGGCGCTTGATCACAGGACCAACCTCACCCGGGTGCGGCCTTCACCGACGACGATATCGTGGGTCTTGCCTGCCGGACAAAGCGTCTCGAGATCTGCGCCACCGCTGATCGAGAGCTTGCCCGTGGCAACCATCAGGCACTCTGCCGAAGCGTTCATGCTACCGGCCAGTGCGAGATCGCTATTGGGCATATAGATCGTGCCGTTGAGGTCGAAATGCGAACCACCGGTAATCTTGTTGTTGGCACTGCCAGGGGAGTCGGGATGCTCGAATATCAACATGTTCTCGAGCTTGGCCGCATGCTCGGCATCGGTGATATTCGTATAGGCGAGGATCTCGTTTGCCGTCATCGGCGTAAGATAGACTTTTGCGCCACCCTCAAAGTTGATGCTCACGCCATTCTCGAGAACGAACATCACGCCTTCACCAATCAGGGTCTTGCCGCCTGTCAGCGAGAGTGTGCCCCCGGAAATGACATAGACACCACTCTCCATCACAGCATTGCACTTGATGTTCATGCCATTTTCGTAGGTGCCTGGCTGGAGCGTAAAATCGTTATCGAGGTACTCCTTGTTAGTGTAGACATAGGTCGTAGTCGTGGTCGGCTCTGCATAGATCTTGTCCGGACCTGAACCGGCGACCTGGCTGAGACTACCGACCGTGGTCGACGTCTTGTCAGTCGGCTCTTCGTTGAAATCGGAGTCTACAATGGTCGGGTATGTGGTGGTGGTACCTTCCAGGGCCCCCGCGCCCGAATACTCGATAGGATCAGCGGCTTTCGCGGAGCTTTTGTTGGCGCCCTTGTAATACAGATAGGTGATCTCTTCCGTGATCGTCTCGTCTGCTTGCCAATTGGCCAAACGCTCATTCCCGCTGCAACCATCGACCGTGCCAGGGTTGTCCCGGCTCGTCGTGTCGTCGGGAGGGGTCAGGTCTTCCCACGGGTCGACCATGTTGTCGTAGTTTTCGACGACTTCGGCATTCACGAATGCACCGGCGCTATCTTCGATGCCGCCGCCGGCAATAACCCAGTTGATGTCTTGCGCCCCCGAGTTGCCGTCCGTCGCGATGGCGTTGCCGGCGGTCGAACGCGCGCCGACGCCGCATGCTGCATCGACCGTGTAGGTACCGCTGAACCACATGGTTTTCGGCGATTCCGTATCGAGTGAATAAAGGCACGCCGTGAACTGCTTGGTGGTTTCCCAAATCGCCTGAGCTTTCACGGCGACGGTCATGCCATCGCCAAGCACCAGTTTTGTAAACGGCAATTCAGCCGTGGCCGATGCTTCGGCCTCTACCGCATTATCGTCGATATCTTCATATTCGATCAGCTTGATCCGATGACTTAGAAGATAATTCTTGGTGCGGGACAGGTTCGAGTAAAACTCCTGACGCGAACGTTTCTTGAAGGCCGCATCTGCACCGTCTGCGTTGGTCGAAGTATCGCCATTGCCTCGCGCCCACGCGGCGGCCAGCGCGGACTGGTCCACGGCGTACTGCAATTCTCGTTTCCAGAGGTAATACTGGGCCATGTCCACGCCCAGTCCGGCGGAACCGAACAGGACCGGTGCGCCCATGGCGACCAATAGCATGGCGTTGCCGCTGGTATCGTCGCGCAGGCGATGCAGGAAAGTCTTGATGCCCATATACCCCGTTGAACCTCGTAGAAAGGAACCTCTTCGACCGTGCCTGATAGAAGGGCAGTTCCTTATTTTTCATGTACCGGGAGTGGTTAATTTCCCGTTTCCCATGTCCGAAGTCGGCAGGTTTCCTTGACACGCGGGCAGCGGGTGGGCCTAGGCCAACGCCATGGATGACACTGCACCATACAACCTGCCGGAGTGGGGCCCGCTCGTCCTTTCCTACGCAAAAGAAGACCAACGTGGCGCGCTCGACGCCCTCTTGCGGCTCGACGAAAACCTTGCCCGCATCGTGCGCAGCGTGTCGGAACCGGCGCTCGGACAGCTACGCTTGGCCTGGTGGCGAGATGAAATCCTTCGCGAGCGCGCCGCCGGATCCGCTCCGCCACCCGACCCGCTGCTCAGGTCGATCCTCGACTATTGGCACTCGGAGCGCAGCGAATGTGTGGCCCTGATCGATGGCTGGGAACATCTGCTATTCGAATTCCCTCTCGATGACGAAGCCCGAACTGGTTTCCGGCACGGCCGCGCCCGCGCATTTGCTGCCCTCGCGAAATTGGCCGGTCATCAGGGCAGCGCCGAGAACGCGGCCAGCCATGGCGAAGCCTGGGCTGCAGCAGAGCTTGGCATGATGGGACACGAAACGCGCGAGCATACGGAGCCATTGCCGCAGCTTCCCCGCGACCTGCGATCGCTTGCGATCATCGGAGGTCTGGCCCGCCGCTCCATCAAGCGTGGCGGCGCGCCCTTGTTTGGCGACCGCCTAAGCCCGCTCGCAGCAATGAGGCTTGGAATTTTCGGGTCTTAGGCTAGGTTTGCAGGCGAGCAAGGGGAGAGCTCGCGAAGTGAAAGCCTTCATAACCGGTTCGCTTGTAACGCTGATGATGGCGGGCGTCGGCCTATTCTGGTGGGAAGGGCGCGCCGCGGTGGAAGAGGCCGCACCGCCGCCCGATCCCATGGCCTTCGCGCCTCCCGCCTATGATCCCGAAGCGCTGCCCGTCAGCGATCCCGGCGACATGGAAGGCCCCGCGCCTCCAGAGGCCAGCGAATTGACCAAGGAACAACAGCGCTTCTTCCGCTACGACCGCAACCGCGACTGGCGAATAACGCGCAGCGAGATGCTGTCGACCCGCTCGGATGCTTTCCGCAAGCTCGACAAGGATGGCAACAACCTCCTCACCTTCGAGGAGTGGGCGGTCACCACGGTCGAAAAGTTCGAAGGCGCCGATGCCAATGGCGACCGCGAGCTTTCGCCCAGCGAGTTCGCCACTACCAAGCCCAAACCTGCCAAGAAACGTCGCTGCGCCTGCTGATCAGGCGGGGACTGCCTCGAGGGTGTCCAGCCACTCGCCGAATTCCGCCTTGGCGCGCGAGGTATAGGCCTCCTTGCGCTGCTTTTTCTTCACATCGTGGAGCGGCGGGAAAAGGCCGAAGTTCACATTCATCGGCTGGAAGGTGTCGGCTTCCGCATCGCCGGTAATGTGCGATAGCAACGCTCCAAAGGCGGTAGTGCGGGGCGGTGGCGTCCAGTCGCGTCCCGCCAATTCGCTCGCCGCCATCATGCCTGCCATCAGGCCCACAGCTGAGCTTTCGACATAGCCCTCACATCCAGTGATTTGCCCTGCGAAACGGATATGCTCGCCGCCACGCAGGCGTAGCTGCCGGTCGAGGACGAGAGGTGAGTTGATAAAGGTGTTGCGGTGCAATCCGCCGAGACGCGCGAACTCTGCATTCTCAAGGCCCGGAATGGTGCGGAACAGTTCTATTTGCGCGCCATATTTCAGCTTGGTCTGGAACCCGACCATGTTCCACAATGTGCCGAGCTTGTTGTCCTGCCGCAGCTGCACCACCGCATAGGGCCACTTGCCCTGCGGGTGCTCTTCGCTCGTGTCGTAAGGATTGTCGAGGCCGACGCCCTTCATCGGGCCGTAGCGCAGGGTTTCCACCCCGCGCGATGCCATCACCTCGATCGGCATGCAGCCATCGAAATAGGGCGTGTCAGCTTCCCATTCACGGAATTCGGTCTTCTCGCCGTCCATCAGGCCCTGGTGGAAGGCGAGGTACTGCTCCTTGGTCATCGGGCAATTGATATAATCGCCATCTTCGTTCGAGGCCTCGGTGCGCTTGTTCCAGCGGCTCTGGATCCAGCACTTCGACATGTCGATGCTGTCGCGGTGCACAATGGGTGCAATCGCGTCGAAAAAGGCGAGGCGGTCCTGCCCGGTCGATTTCACGATGCTCTCGGCAAGCGATTGCGCGGTCAGCGGTCCGGTAGCGACGATGGTCGGGCCGGAGGAGGGGAGGGCATCGACCCGCTCGCGAACCACGGTGATGTTCGGATGTTCTTCGAGAGTGCGCTGCACTTCGGCGGAAAACACATCGCGGTCGACGGCCATGGCGCTGCCGGCCGGCACCCGCGCAACTTCGCCGGCGCGCATGATGATGCTGTCGAGGCGGCGCATTTCGTGGTGCAGCAGGCCGACTGCGTTCTTGTCGCTGTCATCGCTGCGGAAGCTGTTCGAGCAGACGAGCTCGGCCAGGCCGTCGGTCTGGTGGGCAGGCGTCATCTCGCCGCTGCCGCGCATTTCGGAGAGGCGGACCTTGTAGCCGCGCCGTGCAAGCTGCCACGCCGCTTCGCTTCCGGCGAGGCCGCCGCCGATAATCTGGATGTCGTGTGTCATGTTGCGCGCCACCTAGTGCTTGCACCCGCCCTCTATCAAGGGAATAGGTGCGCGATGCCAAAACGCGCACTCATAGACCACCGGCCATACCTGCTGCTCAGCCTGCTTTTCGGCATCAGCTATTTCTTCGTGATGGACGGAAAGGTGGGTGGCAGCTTCCTCTCGCTATGGAAGGGCGCCGGTGTTGCTTTCCTCGCCATCTACGCCGCCCAGCGGGGACGGGGCAGGGAGGGGGTGCTCATCACGCTGGTCATGGCGTTCGGTGCGCTGGCCGACGTTGTGCTGGAGTTCAATTTCCTCTTCGGCGGAGCGCTGTTTGCCGTCGGCCACCTCATCGCCATTGGGCTCTTCATGACCCAGCGGCGCGAGCAGGCCACCGCCAGCCAGAAAGCCGCCGGTCTCGCGCTTTTGCTCGCTACCCCGATGCTTGCCGGAATGCTGACCTATCCGCTCGAGAACTGGTACCTCGCCGCGCTTTACGCACTCGTGGTCGGCGCGATGGCGGGGGCTGCCTGGACGAGCCGTTTCCCGCGATACCGTGTGGGTATCGGCGCGGTGCTCTTCGTCGTCAGCGACCTCATAATCTTTGCGCGCGAGTCCGGGCAGATGCCGCGCGACATCGCCGAGTGGCTGGTGTGGCCACTCTATTATGGCGGTCAGTTCCTGATTGCGACCGGGGTCATCCAGACAATCCGCAAGGGCAAGGTCTAACCCGCGCCCGGGAGGCTATCAGCCCCCCGGTTCGCCTTCGATATTCTTGTCCGAATGCGCCGTCGTGTGCGGCTCGGTCTTGTTGAGTCCGCCGCGCGCGGCAATCTCGTCCTGAACCCGCTCTTCGGCTTCGTTTTCCGGTTCCTCGGTTTCGTCGATCAGCGCCGCGCCGACGATGTTCTCGCCCTTGGCCACGTTGAAGATGCGCACGCCCGACGAACCGCGGCCCGAAATCGAGAAGCCTTCATGGTTCTCGAAGCCGCCTTCCACCATATGGCGGAAGGTGATGGGTAGGCGGATGAGCTTGGCCTGATCGGTCACCAGCATGAGCTGCGAACCGTGCTTGACCGGGAAACTCGCCACAACCGGACCGTTGCGCTCGGGATTGCTGGAAGGTTCACCGATATTGGTGAGGCCCATCCCGCCGCGGCCGATGGTGCGGTACTCGTAGGAGGACGAAATCTTGCCGTAGCCTTTGGTGGTCAGCGTCAGGATGAACTCTTCGGTCTCCGACAGTTCCTCGACCTTTTCGGCGGGAAGCGTTGGCTCATTATCGTTGTTCTTCCACTCCGCAGCACGAAGATAGGCTTCACGCACCTCGGTTTCGGATTCACCGGCATCGAGCACGGCCATCGAGACGACCTTCTGGCCTTCCTTCAGCTTCATGCCGCGCACACCGATACCGGTACGGCTCTTGGTCTCGCGCGCGTCGGTAGCGGAGAAGCGGATCGCCTTGCCCGAATCCGAAGCGAGGAAGATTTCCTGGTCCTCGGTCAGCAGTTCGACACCGATAAGGCGGTCACCGCTGCCTTCGACGAAGCCCATGGCGTATTTGCCGTTGCTGGGTACGTTGGTGAAGGCATCCATCGAGTTGCGGCGGACCATTCCCTGCTCGGTCGCGAAGACGATGTTGAGGTTTTCCCACTCGTTCTCGTCCTCGGGCAGGGAAAGCACATTGGTAACCCGCTCGTCATCACCCAAGGGCAGGAGGTTGACCATCGGGCGGCCCTTGGTCTGCGGCCCGCCTTCGGGCAGCTTCCACACTTTCATACGGTAGACGCGGCCCGTATTCGTGAAGAACAACACCGGGTTGTGCGTCGAAGTTACGAACATTTCGACGACGGCATCCTCGTCCTTCGTCGCCATGCCGCTGCGGCCCTTGCCGCCGCGAGCCTGTGCACGGAAAGCGTCGAGCGGGGTACGCTTGATGTAGCCGCCGTGGGTAACGGTCACGACCATCTCTTCACGCTCGATAAGGTCTTCGTCGTCGATACCGTCCCATGCAGGCGCGATTTCTGAGACGCGCGGCGTGGCGTAGGCAGCTTTGATTTCCTCAAGCTCGCCGCGCATCACGCCGTAGAGCTTCACGCGGTCGGCGAGGATGGAGAGATATTCCTCGATGGAGAGCGAGAGTTCCTTGAGCTCGTCACCGATTTCATCGCGGCCCAGCGCGGTCAGGCGGTGGAGCCGCAGGTCGAGAATGGCTTTCACCTGACGCTCGGACAGGCGGTAGGTACCGCCGGCCTGCTCGTCGCTCGGCTCGATGGCTTCGACCAGCGCGATATATTGCGCGATGTCGCCGATGGGCCATTCCTTGGCGAGCAGGCGTGCGCGCGCTTCGGCAGGCGTCGGTGCGCCGCGGATCATTGCCACCACCTCGTCGAGGTTGGAGACGGCGACCACGAGGCCGAGCAAGATATGCGCCCGGTCGCGCGCCTTGTTCAGTTCGAACTTGGTGCGGCGGGTGATCACTTCCTCGCGGAAGGTGATGAAGGCCTGGATGAACTCGCGCAGCGTCAGGACTTCGGGGCGGCCGCCGCTGATGGCGAGCATGTTCGCCGGGAAGCTCGCCTGCGCAGGCGTGTAACGCCAGATCTGGTTGAGCACGACCTCGGGCGAGGCATCGCGCTTGAGGTCAACGACCACGCGCACGCCCTGGCGGCTGGATTCGTCGCGGATATCGGAGATACCCTCGATGCGCTTGTCCTTGGCCGCCTCGGCAATTTTCTCGACCAGACCGCTCTTGCCGACCTGGAAGGGGATGGAAGTGAGAACGATCGACTTGCGGTCGCCGCGCTTCTCTTCGATCGTGTGGCGCGCGCGCTGGAGGATGGAGCCGCGACCCGTCGTGTAGGCGGCACGGGCGCCCGACTTGCCGAGGATGAGCGGCGCGGTCGGGAAGTCCGGTCCCGGAATGATCTCGAACAGTTCCTCGCTCGTGATGGCGGGGTTGTCCATATAGGCGAAACAGCCGTCGATCACCTCGCCGAGATTATGCGGCGGGATGTTCGTCGCCATGCCGACCGCGATACCGCCCGCGCCATTGACGAGGAGGTTGGGGAAGCGGGCGGGCAGGACCGTAGGCTCGCGGCGCGAACCGTCGTAGTTGTCGGCGAAATCGACCGTGTCCTTGTCGAGGTCGTCGAGCAGCGAATTGGCGACGCGGGCAAGCCGCGCTTCGGTGTAACGCATGGATGCCGGCGGGTCGGGGTCCATCGAACCGAAGTTACCCTGGCCGTCGATCAGCGGGACGCGCAGCGACCAGTTCTGGGTCATACGCGCCAGCGCGTCGTAAATCGCCGCGTCACCATGCGGGTGGTAGTTACCCATCACGTCGCCGACGATCTTGGCGCTTTTGCGGAACGGGCGCCCGGCGACGAAGCCGCCTTCATTGCTGGCGTAGAGGATGCGGCGATGGACCGGCTTCAGCCCGTCGCGCACATCGGGCAATGCGCGGCTCACGATCACGCTCATCGCGTAATCGAGATAGCTCGTCTTCATTTCCTCGACGATGTCGATGCGGGTGTGTTCTTCGCCGCCCGGAATGGGGGAATCGATCGTGTCGATGTCGTCAGCCAAAACTGATGGTATCCATATGCTGTGTCAGACAGGTATTCAGGCGTAAAACCCTAGGCGAGATGCCCTTGAAGCGCCACCGATTGCGGGAACCGAAGCCCCGTTTCATGCGCTTTTTCCACATATGGATGACCCTTGCGCCCAAGGTAACCATGAACGGCGGGAGCCACCCGCATTCAAACACCGTTCAGCGCGTTTTGGCTACACAGATTGCAATGAGAGCGCAGAAGCGGCATTGGCCGCGTCCATGACCGTTTAACGGCGCCACAAAGCGCTCGACCCCCTATCCACTCTTGGGAGTTACAAGACATGATTTTCACCCGTTCCAACAAGGCTTCGCGTCCGTCTTCGGCTATCGCGATGGCACTCGTCCTCGCGGCCACCGGCGCGCTTGGCATGACCGCTTTCGCCGAGCCCGCACATGCTCAGAAAAAGAAGAAGGAAGAGGAGCGTAAGGCCGAATATTCGAAGGATTGGGTAAAGGTCTACACCCCGCTGAACGAAGCCCTCAAGGCCGAGGCACCCGACATTGAGGCGGCCAGGGGCTTAGTCCCGGCCGTGGTTGCGGCCACGAGCAGCGCTGACGAGAAGCGCGCTGCCGGTGCCCTGATCCTCAACCTCGGCCTCAAGGCTGACGACGAAGCCATGCAGTTGCAGGGCATGAAGATGATGCTCGACAGCGGCATCCTCGAGCCCGACCTTGCCGGCCAGCTCAACTGGAACCTGTTCCAGATCTATCGCGGTCAGGATAACATTGCCGAAGCACGCGCTGCGCTCGAAGCAGCCATTGCGGCAAACTACTCGTTCGAAGCAAACATGAGCGACGGCTCGGTCAGCACCATCGGTGCAGCTGACATGCAGCGCATGATTGCCGATATGTATTTCGATGCCGGACAGACGAGCGAAGGCCTCGCCTATCTGTCGGGCGTGATCGACGGACTGCGCTCTGCCGGTGAACCGGTTGCCGAGACGCTTATCCGCACCGGCCTGCAGCACGCATACGAAAACAACATGAATGCGGAATCCGCGAAATACGTGGCGCTGCTCGCCGAGCAGTATCCGACCCCCACGACCTGGGGCGATGCGGTCATCATCACGCTTACGGCAAAGGATTACGCCAACCCCGAGGCTGTTGACCTCCTGCGTCTTTCGCGCCGTATGAAGGTCTACAACGACACTCGCGTACTCTCGGAATATGTCGAATTGCTCGACCCCCGCCGTTACCCGGGCGAGGTTGTCTCGGCGATCGACGAGGGTTTTGCCCTCGGCAATATTGACAAGACTGACCCCTTCCTCGTCGAATCGCGCAAGGACGCGGCTGGTCGCCTCAACGCCGACCGCGCCGAGCTTGCCAGCCTGGCTGCCGATGCCCGTGCAGCAGGCGCGACACTCAAGACCATTGTTGTCGCGGGCGACACTTTCCTGAGCTACGACCAGCCGGCCGAAGCAGAGGAATTCTACACCAAGGCGCTCACCATGAGCGGTGTGGAAACGCCCGTCGTCCTGACGCGTCTCGGCATCGCCCAGTACGACCAGGGCAAGTATGCGGAGGCTATCGAAACCTTCAAGAAGGTCGAAGGCACGCGCCGCGAACTGGCCAACCTGTGGGCGATCTACGCAGCGCAGCAGGGCGGCATGTAAGCCAGCCTAGCCAGTAACTGAGAAAGACGGCGCGGTTCCTTCGGGACCCGCGCCGTTTTTGTTTTAGCGCAGGCGCTTGACGTAAAGCGTGTTCTCTCGGCGTTTGACATCGAACTGGTCCAGCGAATGGAACAGGTCGGACAGGCGCTTGAAGCCGTAGTTACGCACGTCGAAGCTGGAACGGTTGCCCGCAAGGCTGCCGACTTCGCCCATCTGCGCATAGCCATCCTCGTCGCGGTTGGCCGCTTTCCACGCCGTGCCGAGCAAATCGACCAGTTCCTCGTCGATGCTCGACTTCTCCGCCTTGCCGGTGGCCTTCGAGGGAGTCGCTTCATCCGACGCGCCGGCAATCAGCGCATCGATGTCGATAAAACGGGTGCACGCGCTCTTGAAGGCATCGGGCGTCTTGTTCTTGCTGCCGAAACCGTAAACGATCAGCCCGTCCTGCCTCAGCCGGGTGGCGAGGGGAGTGAAATCGCTGTCGGAACTCATGATCCCGAAACCATCGACCTTGCCCTGGTAGAGCAGGTCGATCGCGTCGATCGTCATGGCCATGTCGGTGGCGTTCTTGCCGGTCGTCATGTCGAACTGCTGGTAGGGCAGGATGCCGAACTTGTGGCTGTACTTGTCCCAGCCCTGCAGGTTCTTCTTGGTGAAGTTGCCGTAGGCGCGCTTGATGTTGACCTGGCCCAGTTCGGCCATGACGGTCAGGACGGGGTCGATGCCGCGCGGCGTCGTGTTGTCCGCGTCGATCAGCAGGGCGATGTTTTTCAGTTCTTTTTCAGCCATGCGCGCTCACATGGGCCGGGCAGGCCTCGAGCGCAAGTCAGTCCGCCGGTTCGAATTCCCCGGTATCTTCGTTCCGCACGTGGAGCACGCCGTCCGAGATCGCGAAAAAGGCACCGCGCAGCTTGAGTTCGCCGCTTGCTTCCTTTTCGCGAACGCACGGAAAGGTCCGCAAATTCTCGATGCTCACACCGACCGCAGCCATTTCCATGGCGCGTTCGGCCTCGCGACTTTCGGTACCGTGCTTCTCTGCGATCGGTTCGCGGGCCTCGTCGAGGAGGTGGACCCAGTTCGCGATGAAACCGCCTTCGCCGAGCGGATTGCCATGCAGGTCCTGGGTCAGCGCGGCCTTGCACCCCCCGCACATCCCGTGCCCCATGACGACGATCTGGCGCACCTTGAGAAACTGGACAGCGAATTCGAGCGCCGCAGACACACCATGCTGTCCCGGCGAAGTCTCGAAGGGCGGCACCAGTGCAGCCACGTTGCGGACCACGAAGATCTCTCCCGGATCAACATCGAAAATCTGCGCGGGATCGACCCTGCTGTCGGAACAGCCGATGATCATGAGTTTCGGACTTTGGCCCTTGCTGACGAGGTCGTCATACCGAGCCTTCTGGCGTGGGTATCCTTCCTTGCGAAAGCGGCGGTAGCCCTGAAGCAATTCGGCAAATTCTGGCATTAGAAACGCTCTCCACGGATGACTTCGACGTCCCACATTGTGAGCAATAGTCCGTGTGATGTCAGGATAGGAGCTAGCGCCTGGGCCAATGCTTGCGAATTTTCCTGCGAGGCGATTGTCACCACGAGGTTCTTGTCGGTTCCCATGACGCGTTCTTCGCGCCAGCGACCCTCGCGACCCCGGCCGGAAGAAACGGGAAGTACAGTCCAGCCCGTGATGCCGACTTCGTCGATAATGGACGTCACGCGCTTCACCTGCGCCTGATCGGCAAGGATTTCGATACGCTTGCGGATAACTGTTTCGATCATGGGGTCACGGCTCCTGCGCCGGTCAGCGTCGCAGCAAGGGCTCCGATCAGGCCAATGTTCAGCAACACGTTGAAGGGGAAGGTGATGCTCAGCGACATCGTCAGGTAAATGCCCGGATCAGCTTCGGGCAGGGCGAGGCGCATGGCCGCCGGTACTGCGATATAACTTGCGCTCGCACACAGCACACCGAGCGCCGCTGCGGAGCCGGTATCGAGGCCAATCGAAACACCGAGCACGGTGCCGATGGCGCCGTTCACCAGCGGCAGCACAATAGCGATGGCGACCAGTCGCCAAGTGAGCGAGCGCGCATCCAGAATACGTCGCGCCGCGATGAGACCCATATCCAGAAGGAACAAGCAGAGGATGCCCTTGAAGAGGCCGTCAAAGAACGGTTTGACGTCGGCGAAGCCCTCAGGGCCCGCGATCATGCCGATGACGAATGCACCCAGCAGCAGGACAACCGAGGGGTTGAGCAAGACCTCATGCGCCAGTTCCTTTCGGCTCTGTCCCCCTTGCAAACCCAGGCCGCGTGCCAGCAGCAGGCCTGCAAGGATCGCGGGGCTTTCCATTGAAGCCATAACGGCGACCATGTACCCCTGAGGCGGAGTGCCCTGGATAGTGTAGATCTCGACAGCGGTGACGAACGTTACAACGCTGACCGAACCATAGTGCGCAGCTACCGCGCCGGCATTGATTCGGCTGAGGCGTCCAAAACCCTTGAGAACCCAGTAGGCATAGATCGGCATTACGAAACCGGCGCCAATGCCGGCCGCAAGTGCGGCCAGCACTGTGCCGTCGAGGCCGGATTCGGCGACCTCGATGCCGCCTTTGAGGCCGATTGCCGCCATCAGGTAAAGGGACATGCCCTTCGCAATGGCTTCAGGGATTGCAAGATCGGACCTTGCGAATGCCGCCAAGAGTCCAAGAACGAAAAACAAGATGACCGGAGAGGTCAGCGCTTGGATGCCCATCGTTTCCATAGCGCGCCGCGTAATCGCAGCTTCGCGAAAGAGCAAGTTGCACCATTGCAGACATACTCGCCTTTCCCTAGATGGGCCCCGCAATGAACGACCTCTCTTCCCCGCCCAAAACCGACGGCGAACCGCCGAAGAAGCAGCGCAAGCCCGACTGGATTCGCGTGAAAGCGCCTGTCAGCAAGGGCTATCACGAGACGCGCAAGCTGATGCGCGACCTCTCGCTCAACACGGTGTGCGAGGAGGCGGCCTGCCCGAATATCGGCGAATGCTGGGACAAGAAGCACGCCACGGTCATGATTCTCGGCGATGTCTGCACGCGTGCCTGCGCCTTCTGCAATGTGAAGACCGGCATGCCGCGCATGGTCGATCCGATGGAGCCGGAAAACGTCGCCATCGCGGCTGGCCAGATGGGCCTCAACCACATCGTCATTACCAGCGTCGACCGCGACGACCTGCCCGATGGCGGCGCGGACCAGTTCGTGAAGGTCATCAAGGCCCTGCGCCGCGAGACTCCCGAAACGACCATCGAGATCCTCACTCCCGACTTCCGCGGCAAGATGCGCGCAGCGGTGGAGAAGATCTGCGAGGCGGGCCCCGATGTCTACAACCACAATCTCGAGACCGTACCGCGCCTGTATCCGACAATCCGGCCCGGCGCGCGCTATTACGCCTCGCTGCGCCTGCTCGAAGAGGTGAAGGCACACGACCCGCTGATTTTCACCAAGTCTGGCATCATGCTCGGTCTCGGCGAACAGCGGCTCGAAGTGCACCAGGTCATGGACGACATGCGCAGCGCCGATGTCGATTTCATCACCATGGGCCAGTACCTCCAGCCCACACCGAAGCACGCCAAGGTCGAGGATTTCGTTACGCCAAAGGCCTTCGCTGCCTATGGCTCGATTGCACGCGCCAAGGGCTTCCTTCAGGTCGCATCGAGCCCGCTCACGCGCTCGAGCTACCACGCGGGTGACGATTTCGCAGTGATGAAGGCGGCACGCGAAGAGAAGCTGGCCAAGGCGAGGGCGAGGGCACAGGGCTGATGCCGGGCATACGCGAGACGCGGCGCCTTCCCTACAGCTGCGAACAGATGTTCGACCTCGTCGCCGATGTGGCGAGCTATCCCAAGTTCCTGCCCTGGGTCGTCGCTACGCGCATCCGCAGCAATACCGAAACCGAGATGGAGGCCGACATGCTGGTCGGCTTCAAGGCGATCCGCGAGAAATTCACCTCGCGCGTCATCAAGAAGCGGCCCGAGCATATCGAGGTCTTTTATGTCGATGGGCCGCTGAAAGACCTCGACAACAATTGGTATTTCAAATGCCTTCCCGACGGCGGGTGCGAGATCGACTTCTGCGTCGAATTCAGCTTCCGCAACGCCGTGTTCGAGGCGCTTGCAGGCCAGTATTTCGACCGCGCTTTTCGCAAGATGGTCGAGGCGTTCGAGAAACGCGCGGACGAACTCTACGGCCGCGAGAACGCCGCCGCCAACCTCTAGGGCATCAGCAATTCGAGAGCGCAAACGGTCGCTTCGCGCCGGATGTCTGCGCGCGAGGTCGGCTCGAATTTCTTGAGTTCGCCTTCGGGTTCGCCTTCCTGGCCGCGCACGACGCGGGCGAAGACCACCGTGCCGACGGGCTTCAGCGTTGTTCCGCCGGTAGGGCCTGCCACGCCGCTGATGGCCACCGCCACATCGGCATCGCTCTTGGCCAGCGCTCCCTTCGCCATGGCCCATGCACAGGCAATCGAAACCGCGCCAAATGTCTCGATGATGTCGAGCGGCACACCGAGCGCTTCCATCTTCGATTCATTCGAATAGGTCACGAAACCGCGGTCGAACACGGCCGAGGATCCGGGAATTTCGGTAAGCGCGGCCGAGACCAGCCCGCCCGTGCAGCTTTCGGCGAGCACCACCTTGCGTCCGGCAGCACGATTGGCCTCGATGACCTTGGCCGCAAGGTCATCGATTTCATGCGGAAGAAGCTCGCCTGGAGTGGTCATCCCTCGGTATTCCGACGTTCACGGCCCTTGTCTTCCCACACCAGCTTGATGACCGTTCCGACGAAGGTCGCAAAATTGTCTGCCGGCAAGGGGTCGAGCGATTCCATGACCTCTTCGATAGGGGCGCAGTGCTTTTCCTCGATATCCTCGGAGAGCTTTTCGGGAAGCATGATCTCGATCATCGGCTTGATGAACTCATCGGGCAGCTCGTCGAGCTCGTTACTGCCTCGCGGACCGTTCTTGCCATCGTTCACGATTGCGACAACCAAGGCCCGCGCATGCGGCCAATTTGCTTCCGCCCCTTCGGCAAACTTGGCTGTCAGTGCCTCCATGTTGGTCACGAGATAGCCGTCGGGAGCAAGCGATCCGGCGCACTTTTTCGTAATCGTTTCGACGAAAATAGGCATGAAGTAGCGGACACCGCCGACGATGACTTCCTGGTCAGGCTTGGGCGAAGGCGCCGTTTCCTGCGCGCTCGCCATCGCGCTGCTGCCCATGGCCAAAGCACCCAGCAAGATCCCGAATTTCTTCATTGCGATTCCCCTTCAATCGTTCCGAATGACCGTCGCTGCGGCCTGTGCGGCTATGCCTTCGCCCCGTCCGGTGAAGCCGAGCCTTTCCGTGGTCGTCGCCTTCACCGATATCGCGCCCGTGTCAACGCCGAGCAGTTCGGCAATCCGTTGCCGCATGGCTTCGCGGTGGGGACCAATCTTGGGCGCCTCGCAGATGATGGTAAGGTCGATATTGCCCGTCCGATAGCCTGCTTCGTCCACGAGTTTCGCCGCATGCGCCACGAACCGGTCGCTGCTCGCGCCCTTCCATTGCGGGTCGGATGGCGGAAAGTGGTCGCCGATGTCGCCATTACCGATTGCCCCAAGCAAAGCATCGACGATGGCATGGAGCGCCACGTCGGCATCGCTGTGACCGGCAAGGCCCTTGTCGTGCTCGATCTTGATACCGCCCAGCCATAGTTCCTCGCCTGCGGCCAGCTTGTGGACATCGAAACCGGTGCCGATGCGCACTGGGGGAAGGTTGGACACGAAATCCTCCGCGAATGTGAGTTTCCTGAGGCGCTCGTCGCCCTCGACCAGTGCCACCGAGCCTCCTGCAGCGCGCAAGACCTGCGCATCGTCTCCGGCAGTGGGCTCGCCTTGCCATGCGCGATGAGCGGCGTGGATGTCGGCGAAGCGAAAGGCCTGCGGCGTCTGCACGCGGCGCAGTTTCTCGCGCTCTCCGCTCCCTGCCATGGCACCGGCGTCATCGATGGCGAGGCTGTCGACGACGGGGAGGGTGGGGATGGCTCCGGGGTGCTCGTCCAGCGCCTGAAGCAGCTTTTCGATGACGGGCTTGGGTAGATGCGGACGCGCCGCGTCATGGATGAGAACACGCTCGGCGCTCTTTACCGCTTCAAGACCGAACGCCACCGATTGCTGTCGCGTTGCTCCGCCGGTGACGGCTTGCCAGCCATCAAGTCCGCTGAGAGCACGGGACAAAAGTTCGTCACCACCCTCTGGTATCATCACCACTAGGGGCGCCGCGCCGGCTTCGAGCAGTGCCTCCACCGAATGCCGCACCACCGGCTTGCCGCGCCATTGCGCGAATTGCTTCGGTACCGGCTGTCCCGCGCGCAGGCCCTTGCCCGCGGCAACCACGATGGCGGCGAAGGAGGGGAGAGGGCGTTCGTCCTGCATAGCTATGTCCCGCCCGCTAGCGGGTTGAGGTTTTCGCTGCAACGCACTATGTGCCTGCCCAATATTTAGGCACACCACCCAGTCATGAACGCGACCACTTCTCCTCCGGCCCCGCCGAAGCCCATCCACATCGGTAATGTGGCCATCGACACGCCGGTCATCCTGGCGCCGATGACGGGCGTCACCGACCTGCCGTTCCGCAAGCTGGTGCGCAAATACGGCTCGGGCCTCAATGTCACCGAGATGATTGCCAGCGAGGCGGCTATCCGCGAGACGCGCCAATCGGTGCAGAAGGCCGCGTGGGACCCTATCGAAGAACCGGTTTCGATGCAGCTGGTCGGCTGCGACCCGCACAGCATGGCCGAAGCCGCCAAGCTCCAGCAGGGAAATGGCGCCGACATCATCGACATCAATTTCGGCTGCCCGGTGCGCAAAGTCGTCGGCCAGCTTGCCGGGTCGGCGCTGATGAAGGAAGTCGGGCTCGCCACCAAGCTGATGGAAGCGACGGTCAAGGCGGTCGATGTTCCGGTGACGGTCAAGATGCGCATGGGCTGGGACCACGCCGACCTCAATGCGCCCGAACTGGCGCGTATTGCCGAAGACCTCGGTGTGAAGATGGTCACCGTCCACGGCCGCACGCGCAACCAGATGTACAAGGGGAGCGCCGACTGGGCCTTCATCCGCAAGGTGAAGGACGCGGTGAACATCCCCGTCATCGTCAATGGCGACATCTGCACCATCGACGACGCGGACAAGGCGCTCGAGCAATCGGGTGCGGACGGGCTGATGATTGGCCGCGGTGCCTATGGCAAACCGTGGCTGCTGGCGCAGGTCATGCACTGGTGGAAGACGGGCGAGAAGCTCGAGAGCCCTAGTTTCGACGAGCAATACGAGGTCGTGGTCGAGCATTATCGCGACATGCTCGAGCTTTATGGCGAGCAGGTTGGCGTCAAGATAGCGCGCAAGCATCTCGGCTGGTACACCAAGGGAATGCACGGCTCGGCAGAGTTCCGCAACCGCGTGAACTTCCTCGACGATACCACTGAAGTCCTTGATGAATTGGAACGTTTCTACGAGCCGTTCCTGCACCGGCGCGCCGCATGAGCGCCAGTCCGGGCGCGCCCGATGCCGCCGCGCAGATTTCCGGACTGATTTTCGCCGTGCTGCTCGTCAACGAGGCTGACTGCATCATCGAAGCCAATCCTGCTGCCGAGGAATTGCTCGGTCGCAGTGCGGGCAAGCTCACCACCATGGAACTTGGCGAGGCCATCGTTATCGACGACGAGCGGCTGCGCGAAAGCCTGACCAAGCGCGATGCGCAGATGATCGTTCGCGGCATCGCCATTTCGACGGGGCAGGGCGGACGGCGGGTTAACATCACCAGCTCACCGATGCATTCGCACCCCGGCTGGCGCGTGGTGACGCTTTCCGAGCTGGGCCAGGAAGGCAATGACGGCGACGACGAGGAACGCGTCGAACTGCGTGCCCCGGCGGTCCTCGCGCATGAAATCAAGAACCCGCTCTCGGCCATTCGCGGCGCAAGCCAGCTGATTGCTCGGCGTGCCTCCGAACGTGACCGCCCGCTGGCGACGATGATCGAGGGCGAAGTCGACCGTATCGCCCAACTTATCGACCGGATGCAGCAACTTGGCAGTCGCAGTTCGGTACAGACTGGCCCTTGCAATCTCCACGAGGCCATCCGCAATGCCATGGCGACAGTGAGGGCAGGGCGCGACGATGGCTGCGAATTGGTCGAGGAGTTCGACCCCTCATTGCCGCCTGTCGAAGCCGACCAGGGGGCGCTCGAACAGGTCCTCATCAACCTTCTCGCCAATGCCTGCGATGCTTGCTCGAATGTCGAAGATGCGCGGGTTTCCGTCCGCACACGCTTCGTCAGTGGCCTGGTGTTTTCCGCCATCCGCCTCGGCAAAGCGACCCGTCTGCCTATCGAGATTACTGTCACCGACCCCGGGCCGGGTCTCCCGTCGCATCTGCGTGACCATGCATTCGAGCCCTTCGTATCGGGCAAGCCGCACGGGCAGGGCCTCGGACTCGCCCTCGTCCGCAAGCTCCTGCGCGACATGGGCGGCCGCATCGCGCATGAACGTGACGAGCGCGCCGGCCTCACCCATTTCCGCATCAATCTCGCTGTCGCAGACAGGAAGCCGTCATGAGCCACAAGGTCCTGCTGGTCGAGGACGACCGTGCCATCGCCACCGTTATCACCGAGGCCCTGCGCGACGAAGGCTTCGACATCACCGCCTGCGCCAGCATCGCCAAGCGCGACGCCTTGCTGTCCGATGCAAGTTTCGACGTCATGCTGACCGACATCATGCTGGAAGATGGCGACGGCCTGGATGGCATCGCTTCAGTACGGGAGAAAGCGCCGTCGATGCCGGTCATCGTGCTTTCGGCGCAGAACACGCTCGATACCGCCGTGCGCGCCAGCGACAGTGAAGCCTTCGAATATTTCCCCAAGCCCTTCGATCTCGACGAACTGACGCAGGCAGTGAAGCAGGCGGTCGCGCAGTCCCCGCGCAGCAGCGCTTCTGAAGGCGAGGGCGAGGGGGGCGACCTGCCGCTCATCGGGCGAAGCCGGGCGATGCAGGACGTCTATCGCATGATCACGCGGGTCCTGCGCAACGATTTGACCGTGCTCGTTACCGGCGAAAGCGGGACGGGTAAGGAACTGGTGGCCGAGGCCATCCACCAGCTCGGCTCGCGCCGCACCGGCCCTTTCGTCGCGGTCAACATGGCCGCCATCCCGCACGATTTGCTCGAAAGCGAGCTGTTCGGTCACGAACGCGGTGCCTTCACCGGCGCACATTCGCAGCAAATCGGCAAGTTCGAACAGGCCAATGGCGGCACGCTCTTTCTCGACGAAATCGGTGACATGCCCGCCGAGGCGCAGACTCGCCTGCTCCGTGCCCTACAGTCGGGGCGCATCCGGCGCGTTGGTGGGCGGCAGGAAATCGGAGTGGACGTACGCATCGTCGCGGCGACGAATCGCGATCTTACTCCGATGATTGCCGATGGGCGTTTCCGCGAAGACCTGTTCTATCGCCTGAACGTCGTCCCCATCCATTTGCCCCCCTTGCGCGAACGGCGCGAGGATATCGGAGCGCTGACCCGCCATTTCCTCGGCCAGGCAAGGGAAGAGGGGCTGCCCCAACATTCGGTGAGCGAAGAAGCCGTCGCCGCGCTCTCGGCCCACGATTGGCGCGGCAACGTGCGCGAACTGCGCAACCACGTCTTCCGTCTTGCCCTGATGGCGCGCGATGAGGTCATCGATGCAGAACTCGTCAACGACTTGCTGCCGAAGCCAGTCACCAATGGGGCAGGGGAGAGCGACAACGCTTTCGAGGCATCCCTGGCTACCTGGCTGGACCTAAAGCGACCTGCCGATGGTTCGCTCTACCACGAAGCACTCGCCGAGTTCGAAAAGCCGCTGATCGAGCATGCCCTACGCGAGACAAACGGCAATCAGCTACGCGCTGCCGAACTCCTCGGCATCAATCGCAACACCCTGCGGAAGAAGTTGGGCGAGCTCGATATCCGGCCGGAGCATTACGTCCAGCGACGCTGACACGCATTTCGTCGTTTTTGTACTTGCATATTTGCAACAGTAGCGATGTAAGTGCGCAACGATGGCATCCCAAGCCACCCCCCAGACCCGACGCACCCCGCGCTTGTGGCGCAGGTTCGTCGTGACGTCGCGCAGGGCCAACCTTTTCTCGCTCATCGAAATCGCAGCGGTTGCCGCATTTTTCGCAATGGTTGCGACGACTTGGGCAACCTTCAGTTCGGCACCGCCCAATGGCCAGCTGCTTCCCAGCAGCCAGGTCGCGGTCCTGCTCATCGGCACACTCATACCGGCCATGGCGCTGCTCGTTCTGGCAGGTCGCAGGCTTGCACTGAGACGCGCCGCCGGCAGCACGGCGCGCCTCCACGTCCGCCTCGTGTTCTTCTTCTCGATGGTCGCGGCTGTCCCGACGCTGCTCGTCGCCGCCTTTGCCGCGGTCCTGTTCCAGTCGGGCGTCGACTTCTGGTTCTCGGACAATTCGCGCGGATTGATGGAGAACGCCAACGCGTTGGCTGAAAGCTATTACGAGGACAACCAGCTCGATCTCGCCGAAGAGACCATTTCGATGGCGATGGACATGAATGCCTATATCCAGCGCATTTCCGTCACCGACCCCGATTTCCTCCTCGCTTACGAATATCAGGCTGGCCCGCGTGACGTCGTCGAAAGCGCCATCCTGCAGGCCATGCCCGACGGTAGCGCACGTACAGCGGTGCTCTACAATGTTTCCGAGGACAGCGACCCGGTCGCCTTCACCGAGGAGAGCCTGCCCGGTCTGCGCCGCGGTGAGCAGGTCGCGGTTCGCGGCAGCCCCGAACGTATCGAGGCCATTGCCCCCATCGACCGTGTCGCGGGCATCTATCTCTACACGGCTCGCGATACCGAAGGGGTAAGCTTCCGCAGCTGGGAACGCGCGCGCTCGATTTCGGTAGCCTATGATGAACTGACCTCACGTGCGCGGGCATTGCAGTTGCGCTTCAACCTCGCGCTGTTCTTCGTCAGCCTTGCGCTGGTTGGCCTAGCGGTCTGGTTCGCGCTGCGCTTTGCCGACCGACAGGTCGAACCACTCACCGATCTCGTCGCTGCCGCGCGCAAGGTGGGGGCGGGCAATTTCGGTATGCGTGTCGAGGGGCGGACCGGTGCCGACGAGATCGGCCTGCTCAACCGCGCTTTCAACCGCATGACCGCGCAGCTCGAACGCCAGACCGATGCACTGATGTCCGCCAATGAAGAGCTGGAGGACCGCCGCAGCTTCATCGAGGCGGTGCTGGAATCGGTCAGCGCGGGTGTCATCACCATCGACGGGAACCGCCGCGTCCTGCTGATGAATGCACCTGCGCAGAACACTTTGCTCGAGGGCGGGCAGGGTGGGAAGCAGCCCGAAACTCTCGACGAAATGGCTCCGCAGATTGCCGCCATGGTGATTGCCGGGCTCGATCGCGGCGTTGTCAGCCACACGCGGCAAGGCGAGTTGATGACGCTCGCCGTCAAGCTCGTGCGCGAAGGCGACGGGCATGTGATTACCTTCGAGGACATCACCCGGCAGCTGCTCGACCAGCGGCAGGCCGCATGGTCTGATGTTGCGCGTCGCATCGCGCATGAGATCAAGAACCCGCTCACGCCCATCCAGCTCGCGACCGAGCGTCTCAAGCGCCGCTATCGCAAACAAATCGAGCAGGATGGCGAACTCTTCGACGAATTGACCAACACCATCGTACGGCAGGTCGGTGACCTCAGGAAAATGGTCGACGAATTCTCCAGCTTCGCTCGCCTGCCAAAGCCGGTCTTCCGGCCGGAGGATGCGCTGGACCTCATCCGCCAGTCGCTATTCCTCCAGGAAGTGGCCAATCCGGAGATCAATTACGGATTGACCACCGAGGTCGAGGGACCGCTCAAGATCCAGGCCGATCGCCACCAACTTGGGCAGGCCGTTACCAATATCCTCAAGAATGCTGCCGAGGCCATCGAGGCCCGAACGCCGCATGCGCCGGAGGATTATCGTGGACGCATCGCCGTCGAAGTCACCGAGGACGAGGACGCCATCACGGTCGCCGTCACCGATAACGGTATCGGCCTGCCGCAGGACCGCGAACGCATCCTCGAGCCCTATGTCACGACGCGCGCCAAGGGCACCGGCCTCGGCCTCGCCATCGTGAACAAGATTGTCGAAGAACACGGCGGGGAGATGAGTTTCTCCTCCGTCGATGGCGGTGGAACGCGGGTCACCCTGCGCTTTGCCCGCGACCCCCATGGCGTCCGCAAGGATGACGCCGACGCCCCTGCCGAAGAGAAAACGGGAAGCTGACTATGGCACTGGACATCCTCATCGTCGACGACGAGCGCGACATCCGCGAACTGGTTGCAGGCGTGCTGAGCGACGAGGGCTATGAATGCCGCACCGCCGCCGACAGCGCCTCTGCACTCGACGCGGTCGACGAGAAGCGGCCGAGCCTCGTACTGCTCGACGTGTGGCTCCACGGCAGCCAGATGGATGGGCTGGAAGTGCTCGACGCGATCAAGCTGCGTGAGCCCGAATTGCCGGTCATCATCTTTTCCGGCCACGGCAATATCGACACGGCGGTGAGCGCGGTGAGCCGCGGGGCGATGGACTTCATCGAAAAGCCCTTCGAGGCCGAGCGCCTGCTCCACCTCGTCGAACGTGCCACCGAGACCGAACGCCTGCGCCGCGAGAACACACGCCTGCGCGAAGGCTTGGGCGAGGGGGGCGAGTTTACCGGCAACTCCGCGGTAATAAACAACGTCCGTGCCACGTTGAAACGCGTGGCGCAGACCGGCAGCCGCGTGCTCATCAGCGGTCCTGCAGGATCGGGCAAGGAAGTGGCCGCGCGCCTGCTTCACAGCTGGTCCACGCGCGGGGACAAACCCTTCGTCATCGTCAATTCCGCGCGCATCACACCCGAGCGCTTCGAAGAGGAATTGTTCGGCGAGGAAGCCGACGGCAAGCTGGTTCGGCCCGGCCTGCTGGAAACTGCAGACGGCGGCACTCTCTACCTCGACGAGGTGGCCGACATGCCGCTCTCGACTCAGGCCCGTATCCTGCGCGTCCTGACCGAACAGAGCTTCGTGCGCGTCGGCGGGACGCGGCAGATCGGTGTGGACGTGCGTGTCGTTTCCTCGACCGCTCGCGACCTCGCCAAGGAGATGGAGGAAAAGAACTTCCGCGAAGACCTCTTCTACCGCCTCAACGTCGTGCCGGTCGAAATCCCCTCGCTGGCCGAGCGGCGTGACGACATCCCGGCGCTCGCCGAATATTTCTTTGCCCGCTACGCAACGGAGCAGGGCATCCGCCCGCCCGCCATCAGCGAGGAAGCGATGGCTGCGCTGCAGGCCTATGACTGGCCGGGCAACGTTCGCCAGCTGCGCAATGTAGTCGAGCGTACCATCATCCTGACGCCGCGCGACCAGTTGGAAACCGTCGAGGCCGAAATGCTGTCCGAAGAAATCTCGGGAGGCAGTGCAGCCGGAAACACCGGCATGGCGGCGCTGATGGGCGCACCCTTGCGCGAAGCACGTGAGAGCTTCGAGCGTGAATATCTCGCTATCCAGATCCGCCGCTTCTCGGGCAATATCTCCAAGACAGCGAGTTTCATCGGGATGGAGCGCTCGGCCTTGCACCGCAAGCTGAAGCTCCTGGGCATGGCCGAACGCAAGGGTGGCGGAAGCCAATAAGGCATCACACCCACTGGCGCCCAATTTCGTCCAGAAGCCTCGGAAATATTTATTTATTGCCCTCGGGCACTCCAATCGGCACATTGCGTTTCAAATCCGGACGTAATGTCTGGTGCCCGGACGCGGTGGGAGCGTCCAGATCGCGGACCGCAAAGCGGCCGCCAACAATAAGGAGACACGCAAGATGTCTGGCGAACGCACCCTATCGGCCCGCCCGAGGCCTCAGCAACCGCCCGCGCCAAAGGGCAAGCAGCCGAGCCTGCAGGACGCATTTCTAAACCTGCTGCGCAAGAACAAGACACCCGTCACCGTCTTTCTCGTGAAGGGCGTGAAGCTTCAGGGTATCGTGACCTGGTTCGACAATTTCTCCATCCTGCTGCGGCGGGACGGGCAGTCGCAGCTGGTCTACAAACATGCGGTCAGCACGATCATGCCCGGCCAGCCCATCGATGCGGCGCAATTTGCCAGCCAGGGTAGCAATGCCAAGCAACGCCTGCTGCAGGACGTTTTCCTCAGCCGCGTGCGCGAAGCAGAGGCGCAGGTGACGATGTTCCTCGTCAACGGCGTAATGCTGCAGGGCGTGATCGCGGCCTATGACCTGTTCTGCATGCTGCTCGAGCGTGATGGCTATGTGCAGCTCGCCTACAAGCATGCGGTCTCCACCATCCAGCCAGCCACTCCGGTCGATTTGACCGAGGACTGGGAAGAAGAAGACGAAAACTGAGTTTCGACGACGATTTGCTAGGCGAGGTCTCGCGCGGTGCGCGGGCCCTTGTCGTGTGCCCCGACATCCGCGGAATGCGCTACGACCTCGACGCGGACAGCCGCCTGCGCGAGGCCGAAGGGCTTGCGCTCGCCATCGGTATCGAGATTGAGGACAGCTTCGTGCTGCCGGTTCGCGAGGTCAAACCCAACCTGCTTTTCGGTGCGGGCCAGGTCGAGAATATCCGGATCGCCTGCGAACAGCACGAGGCGGAACTCGTCGTGGTGGACGGCGCGCTCAGCCCGATCCAGCAGCGCAATCTGGAAGAGAAGCTGAGCCGCAAGGTCATCGACCGTACCGGCCTCATCCTCGAAATCTTCGGCGAACGCGCAGCAACCGCAGAAGGCCGTTTGCAGGTCGAACTTGCCCATCTCGATTACCAGCAGAGCCGCCTCGTGCGTAGCTGGACGCACCTCGAGCGCCAGCGCGGTGGCTTCGGTTTCCTTGGCGGCCCGGGCGAGACGCAGATTGAGGCCGACCGCAGGATGATCCGCCAGCGCATGGGGCGCCTGCGCAAGGAGCTGGAGCAAGTCCGCAAGACCCGCGGCCTCCACCGCGAGCGCCGCGAACGTGCGCCCTGGCCGGTGGTCGCGCTGGTCGGCTATACAAACGCCGGGAAATCGACGCTTTTTAACCGCCTGACCGGCGCGGAGGTGATGGCCGAAGACCTGCTCTTCGCCACGCTCGACCCGACCATGCGCGCCATCGGCCTGCCCGGTGTCGAGAAGGCCATTCTATCGGACACTGTCGGCTTCATCTCCGACCTGCCGACCCAACTCGTCGCCGCTTTCCGCGCCACGTTGGAAGAAGTCACGGCGGCGGATGTCATCTGCCATGTCCGGGACATGTCGAACCCATCGGCCGATGCGCAGAAAGCGCAGGTCTTGCGGGTGCTCACCGACCTTGAAGTCATCGAGGGGGAGGGGGGCACCTCGAGCATCCCCATCCTCGAAGTCTGGAACAAGTGGGACCTTCTGGACGAGGAGCGCGCCGAGGAATTGGGCGACGTCGCAGCTTCAAACGAGGACATCGTCGCAGTCTCCGCAATGACCGGCGAGGGCGTCGATGATTTGCTGCAGAAACTCGGCGAAATGCTGACGGCACGCGCGTCGGTGCATGAATTCGAACTCGCCGCGAGCGACGGGCGCCGCATTGCGTGGCTACACGCTCATGGCGAAGTTCTCGAAGAGGAGGAGGCGGGTGAGGGCGACGATGGCCCACGCCGCCGCTTCATCGTCAGGCTCAATCCCAAGGAACTGGGCCAGTTCGAAACCCTATAAGCCGGTTTTCTCGCGGCGCTTGACCTCCTGCCACAGGGCCTCCTGTGCATCGAGGTCGCGCTCGGCAAAGTCACCGCCCGCCAATTCTTCCATTGCCCGGAAACGGCGCTCGAACTTGGCGTTGGCCGCTCTCAACGCACCTTCCGCATCGACGCCATAAGCCCGGACGAGGTTGACGGCAGCGAAGAGGAAATCGCCAGCCTCTTCCTCGATTTCACCTGAAGTAGCCTCGGCAAGCTCCTCAATCTCTTCCAGAACCTTGTCACGAGGCCCCGTGACGTCGGGCCAGTCGAAGCCGTGCCGGGCAGCGCGCTTCTGGAGCTTTTGCGCGCGCAGGAGTGCCGGCAATGCGAGAGCGACACCATCGAGCGCACCCTTGGTCCCGGCAGCTTCACGTTCAGCCGCCTTCAAATCCTCCCAGCGGCCTTCCTCCATCACGCCGCCTTCGTCGCCGAAGATATGCGGATGACGGGCTTCCATCTTGTCGGCGATGGTTTTCGCCACATCGCAGAAGGCGAAGTGACCGGCTTCCTCGGCCATCCTTGCGTGGAACACGACCTGGAACAGCAAATCGCCGAGTTCGCCGCGCAAGTCCTCCATGTCGGAACGCTCGATGGCATCGGCGACCTCGTAAGCTTCCTCGATCGTGTACGGCGCGATGGTCGAGAAATCCTGCGCAGTATCCCATTCGCAACCGCGCTCCGGGTCGCGCAAGCGGGCCATGATGCGGAGGAGGCGGTCCAGATCGTCAGACATGGGTCAACTTGGCGTTTGCCTTAGCTTTGAACTTGAAAGTGATAATATATATTATGTTAAATTCGTTTAGGCAGCAGCTCAAGACATCCCGGTGAGCGTACTCACCAGAAGATACGCCCCAACGATGATCGCGACCCAGATGGCCGCCATCTTGATGAGCTTGGTGCTGTTCAAACTCGGGTCGCGCTTCATCCCGACCACATAAGCCACGACCAGCGCGCTCATCATCGCGGCCCAGGCAATCGTCCCGCCGTCCATATTCATATTGCGACCTCCAATCCATCGTAGCCAACCGTGACACCTTTCGGCACCTTGGCGGCTATCGTGGCGTAATCCATCGACTTGTCCAGATGCGTGAGCACCGTCCGCTTGGCCTTGACCCGGCGCGCAAGGTCCAACGCCATCTCCAGATGCGCATGCGTCGGATGCGGTCGCTCGCGAAGGCAATCGACGACCAACAAGTCGCAACCCTTGAAGCACTTGACCATCGCCGGCGTGATTTCGCTGAAATCGGTGGCGTAGACCACGCTCTTGCCATCGGCTTCGAACCGGAAACCGGTGCTTTTGACCGGACCGTGCGGCATCTCGACATCATCAAAGGAAAAACCAGCAACCATCTGGGCTTGCGAGGTTTCTCGCAAGTCCACGATGGTGGGATAGCCGAACTGGCCCTCGAAAACGTAATCGAAGCGCCGGCGCAACCTCTCGCATGTCACGCGACCTGCAAAGCCGGGCATGGGATTGCTCCGGTCATACCGCATGACCCGCAGATCATCGATGCCATGGCAATGGTCGGCGTGGTCATGCGTCCAGAAGACGGCATCGACCTTGGGGATGTTGTTGGCGAGCAGCTGGGCGCGCAAGTCGGTGGAGGTGTCAACGAGGATGCGCTGACCGGCGTTGTTCTCGACAATGATGGAGACGCGCGTACGGCGGTTCTTCGGTTCGTTCGGGTCGCAGGAGCCCCAGTCATTCCCGACGCGCGGCACGCCGGTCGACGTGCCCGAGCCAAGCATGATCAGCTTCACGAAGCCGCCTTGCTGAACAGCGTGTAGAAATTGCGCGTGGTGTATTCCGCCAGTTCTTCGAGCGTTTCGCCGCGCAGATCGGCGATGAAGCAGGCGGTATCGCGCACGAAACCCGGCTCGCAAGGCTTTCCGCGATGCGGGACCGGCGCAAGGAACGGGCTGTCGGTTTCGACCAGCAAACGGTCCTGCGGCACGCTTTTGGCGACATCCTGCAGGTCCTTCGCGTTCTTGAATGTCACGATGCCCGAGATCGAAATCGAAAGGCCGAGCTCCAGCACCTTCTCGCCAAACTCTGCCGAAGCGGTGAAACAGTGGATGAGCGCGGGGAATGCCCCCTTCCCCATCTCGTCGGCGAGGATGGCGAGAGTATCGTCCTCGGCGTCGCGCGTGTGGATGATAACCGGAAGCCCAGTTTCGCGCGCGACATCGATGTGGATGCGGAACAGGCGCTGCTGCTCGGCGCGGTCGGACTTGTCGTAATAATAATCGAGACCGGTCTCGCCCATGCCGATAACGCGCGAGTCCCGCGTCGCTTCGAGCAATTCTTCGCGAGTCAGGTCGGGATGTGCATCGGCGTTGTGCGGATGGATGCCGACGCTGGCCCAGACATCGGGTTTGGCATTGGCGGTCCCTACCACCTGCGCCCATTCGGCGCGTTTGGTCGAGATGTTAAGGAAGGCCCCCACCCCTGCCCCGCGCGCGCGGTCGAGCACGTCGGACTGGTTCTCGACCAGCCCCTCGTATTCGAGATGGCAGTGGCTATCGACAAGCATCAGGCGGCCTCTTCCTCGGGCATTTCGAGCCGCGGGAAGGCGGGCGTGGGCTTTTTTACCACGAACCCGCTGGAAACGAGCGCTCCGAACCAGCCTTCATCCGACAGGTCGGCATACATGCGGCGTTCTGGCGTGACGCCAAGCTGTTCGAGCACGGCCGCCGCCTTGGTCGGCACGACCGGCTGGATGGCGATGGCGAGGTCGCGGATGGCGATGAAAAGCGTCTGCAGGACGGCCTTCATGCGCTCGGGGTCGGTTTTCTTGAGGCCCCACGGTGCCTGCTCGTCGACATAGGCATTGCAGGCAAACACCGCCTTCAGCCAGGCCTCGATGCCGACACTGAAATTGAGCGCCTCGAATTCGCGCGGCAAGATGTCGCGGCAGGCTTCCTGGACGGTGGCGAGCAAGGTCTTGTCATCGCCGTTTGGCGTGAAGTCTTCCAGTCTGCCGTCCATGTTCTTGTGAATCATGGAAAGCGTGCGCTGCGCAAGGTTTCCGAAGCTGTTGGCGAGTTCGGCATTGACCTTGTTTACAAGCGCTTCGGCGGAATAGCTGCCATCTTTTCCGAAGACGACCTCGGCCATCAGGAAGTAGCGTAGCGAGTCCACCCCGAAGAGATCGACCAGCTCGTTGGGGTCGGTGACGTTGCCTGCCGACTTCGACTCCTTGACGCCGCGATTGAGCAGGAAGCCATGGCCGAAAACCTGCTGTGGCACAGGGATGTCTGCGCTCATCAGGAAGGCCGGCCAGTAGATGGTGTGGAAGCGGACGATGTCCTTGCCGATGAGGTGGAGGCTGGCCGGCCAGTACTTGTCCCACATCTCGCCGCCATCGGGATAGCCGACGCCGGTGATGTAATTGGTCAGCGCGTCGACCCACACATACATAACGTGATTGTTCGCACCGGGCACCTTCACGCCCCAGTCGAAGCTCGTGCGGCTGACAGAAAGGTCCTTCAGACCGCCCTCGACGAAGGCAATCATCTCGTTGCGGCGGCTCGCCGGTTCGAGGAAGCCGGGCTTGTTCAGCAACTCGAGCAGCGGCTCGGCATATTTCGACAGGCGGAAGAACCAGGTCTCCTCCTCGGTCCATTCGACCGGAGTGTCCTGCGGCGACAGCTTCTCGCCATCCGGACCTTCCTTCAGTTCCTTCTCGTCGTAATAGGCCTCGTCGCGGACCGAGTACCAGCCTTCGTAGCGGTCGAGGTAGAGGTCGCCCTTGGCCTCCATCGCTTCCCAGATGGCGCGGCTCGCCTTGTGGTGGTCCTCGTCCGTGGTGCGGATGAAGCGGTCGTAGGTGATGTCGAGGCGGTCAAAGAGGTCCTTGAATGCACCCGACATCTCGTCGGCCAGTTCGCGCGGGGTCATGCCGAGGTCGCGCGCCTTCTGCGCCATCTTGAGCCCGTGCTCGTCGGTGCCGGTCTGGAAGCGCACGTCGCGACCCATCAGGCGCTGGAACCGTGCGATGACGTCGGCCGCAATCGTTTCATAGGCGTGGCCGATATGCGGCTTGCCGTTGGGATAGTGGATCGCGGTGGTGATGTAATAAGGGTCAGCCATTGCCGCGCTCGCTAGCCGCGCCTGCACTCGCGAGCAAGGTCCCGATTTCCATACCGAGCAATCCGGGGTCGAAATTATAGGTCGGCTGCTCACCTGTGAGGCGCACGAGTTCGGCATGCGTGTCGACCAGCTTGCGCGGGTCGCCGCTCGCGCTTTCGATCCGCTCGGCAAGGATGGCGCGCGCAAGGTCGAGGACGGCTTGAAGCCGCGGTATGTTCTGCTTTGCCCCGATTGTGCCTGCAAGCTGACCGCGCAGGCCAAAGTCGCGGTCGCCCTCCTCGACGATGCGGCGCATCAGCTGAGCCGACTTGCCGAGGTCGAAATCGAGGAAGGACAGAGCCGCACCCGGCGAACCCGCGGCGGCGGCAATCGCAGCATCGCGCGAGGCGATGTCGGCTTCGGGCGCGAGCCTACGGAGAAGCTGGTCCATCTCCTCGTGCGGAATCGCGGGAAAGCGGACGGTGCGACAGCGCGAGCGGATGGTGGGCAGGAGCCGCGCAGGGCTGTGCGCGACAAGGAGGAAATAGGTCCCCTGCGGCGGCTCCTCGAGGCTTTTCAGGAGCGCGTTGGAGGCTGACACTTCCATGTCGTCTGCCGGGTCGATGATGACGACGCGCTTGTCCCCCATGGTCGGGCGTGTGTTCAGCCGGCGCTGAATGTCGCGGACCTGGTCGACCTTGATACCGCGCGCGAGCTCGTATGGCTTGCCGTCGTCGCGCTTCTTGGCCTCGTCCTTGTTCTTGGGGCCATAGGTCAGGGTGAGGATGTCGGGATGCTCCCCCTCCCCCGCCGCACGCAGCAACTCGCGTGCAGCAGCCTGCGCGAAGGTGGCCTTGCCCAGCCCCTTCTTGCCTGCGAGCAGCCACGCGTGATGCATGCGCGCGCCGGACATGGCGCTGCGCCAAGCTTGCCACGCGGCATCGTGGCCGACCATGCTCACTGGCCCGTACTCCCGATCAACGCGGAGACAGCCGTCATCACGCGGGCCTGCACTTCCTCCACCGAACCTGTCCCCTCAACGCGTGCGAAACGCACTGGCTCGGCTTGGGCGAATGCGTCGAAAGCTGCATTGACGCTGGTGTGATACTCCTCGTCCCGCCCGCCAATCGCGTCGGAATTATCGCCATCGCGGGCGCGGAGCCGCTTGCCGACCTCCTCGCTGTCAGCGCCGATAACGATGGTGAGGTCGGGTAAAAGCCCGCGGCTGCCGATTTCGTGGAGTGCCCTCACCTTCTCGTCGCCCAATTCGCCCGCATAGCCCTGATACGCCCTGCTGGAATCGACGAAACGGTCGCAGATCACCCATTTCCCTGCGCCGAGCGACGGCCCGATGAGCCGGTGCACATGATCCGCACGGGCCGCAGCGAACAGGAGGGCCTCGGCCTCGGCACCCCAGCCCTCGCCGGGGGGATGCAGGAGCATTTCGCGGATCGCCTCTGCGCCGGGCGTGCCGCCGGGTTCGCGGGTCAGCACCGCCTCGATACCGCGCTCCGCCAATGAGGATTGCAAGAGCCGTGCCTGGGTGGATTTCCCCATGCCCTCCCCGCCTTCGAAAGCGATGAACTTGCCGCGGCTCACGACAACCATCCGATGAAGCCGTTGAGGATGCGGTCCGCAAAGCCGGCCTGCGGAACGTCGTCGCGGGCAAAGAGCGGGATCGTGTAGTCGGGCATGCCGTCGATGGATACGGAGAGCGTGGCCACCTTCTCCCCGCGGGTGATGGGAGCGCGGAGCGGTCCCTCGTAATCGAGCTTCAGCGTCACATCGCCCGACGAACCGGTGGGCAGGTCGACATAGACCCCGTTTTCCGCGACCAGCGCCACTTCGCGGCTCGAACCGCCCTGCACCTCGGCCAGCGCCACCGGAACATCGGGCGCGAAGAGGCGGCGCTGTTCGAAAGCGGAGAAGCCCCATTCGATGAGGTCGCGGGCGGCGCGGTCGCGATCGCGGGCGCGTGGGCTGGCGGCCACTACCATGACGAGCCGCCTTCCGCTGCGTTCCGCCGAGCCGAGGAAGCCGTAGCCCGCCTGGTTGGTGAAACCGGTCTTGATGCCGTCCGCCCCCGGTACGACTCCGCTGATGGGGTCATGATTGGGCTGGGTTATCTCGTTGTAGGTAAATTCGCGGTGGCCGACAAAGTGGCGGTATTTCTTGGGATGCCGCCGGAGCATGGCGGTTGCCAGCGTGGTCAGGTCCCGCGCCGTGGTGAAGGTGCGCCCTTCGTCCATCCAGCCATTGGGTGTCCCGAAGCGGCTGTCGCGCATACCGATTTCCTCGGCCTTGGCATTCATCGCGGCGACCCATTCCTCGATACTACCCGCAGCGCCGTCGGCAAGAGCTGCTGCGCCGTCATTGGCCGATACGGTCGTCACGCCGTGGATCAGGTCGTCCACCGAGACCCGCGCATCATGCGGCAGGAACATGGTCGAACCCACGTTATTCCACTTTTTCCATATCTCGGGCCGGATGGTGAAGCTCTGTTGCTGCGCAATCTTGCCATCCTCAAGCCATTCGAAGGCGAGGAAGGTGGTCATCACCTTGGTGATGGATGCGGGCATGAAACGGCGATCTGCCTCGCGTTCGAAGAGCACCTGCCCGCTCGTTACATCATAAAGATAGGCAATCGGTGCTACCCCGGCCTCGGGCGGCAACGGCTTTTCCTTGTCCTGCGCCGAGGCAGGTCCGGCGAGCAGTGCGGCGGCCGCACAGGTAGCAGAGAGTTTTCGAAAAATCGGTCGCAAGCAGCGCGCGGCACCGCCCTTGAGGCGGCACGTCCCTATCGAGAGTTGAGTTCGCCGCCAGCTATAACCAGCGCAGTGACGCTTGGCGAGTGCGCCGCGCGCCTATCCACCGCGGGTGTCAGCGGGCGATTTCGTCGGCCAAGAGCCCCACGCTCATCGCGTAATAGTTCGAGCAATTGTACTCGAGGATGACGCGGTAATTACTAGTGAGCAGCCATGCCGGCGTACCCGGTCCATCGGGCTGGAACAGGCTGACGAGCGTGTTTTCCGGCAAGGGACGTTGCGGCTGGATGCCGAGCGCGCGCCATTCGGCGGCGGTCTTGTACTGGCTATGGCGTTCGTGGACGCGGGGGCAGACGGGGCCCACGAGCTTGGTCTTGTAGCGATCGACATCGAAGCCCGAGGGCACATAGGCCCGCACGCCCCAAGGCTGGCCTTCGCGCCACCCCGCATCGCGAAAGTAGTTCGCGATGGATGCGAGCGCATCGGCGCTGTTGTTCATGATGTCCGCGCGCCCGTCTCCGTCACCATCGCTGGCAAGGCGGAGGTAAACGCTCGGCAGGAACTGCGGATTGCCGAAAGCGCCCGCCCAACTGCCCTTGAGCTCGCTTCGCGAATAGCCCTTGTCGGCAACTTTCATCAGGTCGACCCACTCGCTCGAGAAGAGCTCGCGGCGACGGCCCTCCCAAGCCAGGGTTGCAAGCGACTGCGACAAGTCGAAACCACCTTTCACGCGGCCATAGGCCGTCTCGTGCCCCCAGATGGCGACGATAATTTCGCCAGGGACACCATACTCGCGCTCGATGGCGGTTATGGAACTGCGCCAGTTGGCATATTCGCGCCGGCCACCGTTGATGCGCGCATCATCGACATGGGTCGCAATGTAGGGGGCGAGCGGCGGATAGCCTGGCTTGTCCCACGAACCGGGTTGCGTCTGATCCAGTTCGATAACCCTGCGGTTCGGCTCGAGCCCCGCCGTCATGCGCTGCAGCGTGGATTCGCTGACTCCTTCCGCCCTCGCCCTGGCGATCAGCAACTGGAGATAAGCGTCGAAGGACATATCCTGCGACATGGCGGGAGCGGCAGGCAGGCCGAGCATGGCGGCGCTGGCGACGAGAAGGAGTTTGCGAAGTCTCATTTGTCTTTTGTTGCAGGCTGAAGCTGAATGGCAAGTGTCATGAGTGGCTTACGCGGCAGACCCTGCGCAAGTTCCGATATTACGGGTGACATTTCCTTCCGCTTTGGCTAGCCCGCATTCCGCTCAGCGGACAGGTGGCAGAGCGGTTGAATGCACCGGTCTTGAAAACCGGCAAGGGTGCAAGCCCTTCGTGGGTTCGAATCCCACCCTGTCCGCCAGCAGCACCCGCTCGAAAGAGCGGGTGATGATGGCGGATATGCGTGCTGAAAGACCCCACCGGGTTCGGATTCGTAGGCGCCAAAGCGCCGGAGACGGCCGTAGCAAAGCGGAGGCCAATCCCACCCTGGGAGCGTCTTACCCCTCCTGCTGAGGCGTAATCAGATACGAGTCGCGCCGCTCGTCCATCGGATAATCCTGCGGCTTCACGCTCGACTGGTTCTTCAGCGCGACATGGTCCTCTACCAACCCGCCATCACGCGTGGCCTCGTCGTCCTCGTCGATACCCTGCGGCTCGTCCAGAATTTCGTATTCCATCGCAAATCTCCTCAAGCAACAAATGCTTGAGACCGGGTTTGGCGCCCGACCGAACGGTGAATCGACGAAGATTTGCGGCAACCCGCCCAGTCAGGAACCGCGCTTGAGGATTTCGTCCATCTGCTCGCGCAGGACGGGGTCCCATTCCTTCCGCAATTCCTTGACCTTTTCCATCAGCGGCTCGTTCTCGTGATAGGGGATGTCGAGCCGGTAGAGATTGGCCACCTCAGGCATGAAACGACGGTCCATTTCCTCGAATGCGTCGCGGGCAGCCATGGCTTGCTGGCGGTCCATGCCCAAGGCCTCGAACGCAGAGCGGCCCATACGCAGGCTGCTGTCATAGGTCTCGCGGATGACATCCCGGCATCCGTAGGCCCACAATTCGTAGACATGGTTGCGGTCGATGGCGCGCGCGGTGATGTGCACATTCGGGTAGTCTTTCACGACATGCTTCACGAGGCGGTCGATTTGCTCACGTTCGTCGAGCGCCACCACCAGCAGCTTCGCCTTCTCGATGCCTGCCGAATGGAGCAGGTCGGGCCGTGTCGCATCGCCGAAGTACGTGCGGAAACCGAACTTGCGCACGATTTCCAATTGCTTGCTGTCGTAGTCGATGACCGTGGTCGAGTAACCCGCAGCCTGCAGCATGCGGTCGATAATCCCGCCCATGCGACCGCGCCCGGCGATGATGATTTCGTTTTCTTCCTCGATGGTATCCGCCTCGCGCCCCTCGCCATCGGTGCAATAGGCGTGGGCGATGACCTTGTCGTAGAGAATGAAGAGCAGCGGCGTGACCAGCATCGTGAGCGCGACGATGAGCAGCAATTCGTCTGCCAGCGCTTGAGGCAGGACCGCATTCCCTACCGCGAAGGCAATGAGGACGAAGGCGAACTCACCCGCTTGCGGCAGGCTTAGCGCGAAGAGCCAGAGAGCCTGCTTTCTGAGACCGTAGAGCCACCCCACGAGAAGCAGCACGGCGAATTTGGCCGCGATGGTCACACTCGCCCAGAAGACGACATCCTGCCACATCTCGACCGCCAGCACGAAATCGATGCCTGCACCGACGGTGATGAAGAAGAGCCCGAGCAGCAGGCCCTTGAACGGGTTGATGTCGCTTTCGAGTTCGTGGCGATATTCGCTCGTCGCGAGGACAACGCCCGCCACGAAGGCTCCGAGTGCGGGTGACAAGCCGACGAGGCTCATCAGCAGGGCAATCCCGATGACGACCACCAAAGCGGCGGCGGTGAACAGTTCACGCAGGTTGGCCGCTGCGATGTAGCGGAACAGCGGGCGGATCGCGTAAATGCCGATGCCGACCACCGCCGCAACGGCCCCAACGCGCGATATCGCCGCAAGCCAGACGGGCATGTTGGCGGTCAGGTCGAGTCCGCCGTGGCCGCCCTCTCCATGCCCCGCCCCGCCGCTGTAGAGCTCTGGCATGGCGAGCAGCGGCAACAGCGCGAGAATGGGGATGACCGCGACATCCTGCACCAGCAGGACCGAGAAGCTGGCCTCTCCGCCCTCGCTCTTCATCAGGTTCTTTTCGGTCAGCGTCTGGACGATGATGGCGGTCGAGGAGAGCGCCAGCACCATGCCGATGGCGAGCGCCGTTTGCCACGGATTGCTGTTGAGCAGCGCAATGCCGGTGATCGCGAGCGTCGTGAGGAGGACCTGCCCTCCGCCCAGCCCGAGCAGCTTGCCGCGCATGGCCCATAGGCGCTTTGGCTCCATCTCCAGCCCGATGATGAAGAGCATCATCACCACGCCGAATTCGGCGAAGACCTGCAGCGCCTCGACGTCGACTTTGAGGCCCAGCAGGATGGGGCTGATCGCCATCCCGGCAAGGAGATAGCCGAGCACCGATCCGAGCCCGAAGCGGCTGGCCAGCGGTACGGCAACCACTCCGGCCACAAGGATCAGGAAGGCGAGGAGCAGGAAACTGGTCATCACCCTCCCCTACCCTTGCGCATCAGATGTGCAAGGCGCGCCCGTAGCTCGCAAGTACGCTCTCGTGCATGCTTTCGCTGATCGTCGGATGCGGGAAGACGGTGTTCATCAGTTCCGCCTCGGTCGTCTCCAGTGTCTTGCCGACGACGAAGCCCTGGATCATCTCGGTCACTTCAGCCCCGACCATGTGCGCGCCGAGCAGTTCGCCGGTCTTGGCATCGAATACGGTCTTCACGAAGCCTTCCGCCTCGCCCAGCGCGATGGCCTTGCCGTTGCCGATGAAGGGGAAGGTGCCCGCCTTGACGCTGTAACCTGCTTCCTTGGCCTTTTCCTCGGTCAGGCCGACGCTGGCGATCTGCGGGTGGCAATAGGTGCAGCCCGGGATGTTGCCGCGGTCGAGCGGATGCGGGTGGACGTCCTTGTTGCCCAGTTCCTTGGCAATCGCCTCGGCGCATGTGACGCCCTCGTGGCTCGCCTTGTGCGCAAGCCACGGACCCGGCGTGCAGTCGCCGATGGCCCAGAGGCCCTTCGACTTGGTGCGGCCATAGGGATCGATCTGGATGAAGCCGCGGTCCATTTCGACCAGCTTTTCGAGGCCCACATTCTCGGTGTTCGGCACGATGCCAATGGCGACGATGCAGTGGCTGAACTCGGTCTCTGAGACCTTGCCGTCCTTGGCCTTGATCTTGGCCTTCACGCCCTTGTCCGAGACGTCGAGCGCCTCGACACCTGCGCCGGTCATGATCGTCATGCCCTGCTTGGTCAGGCTCTTCTCGAGGAAGGCGGAGACGTCCTTGTCCTCCACCGGAACGATGCGGTCGAGCATTTCGACCACGGTCACGTCGACCCCCATGTCGTTGTAGAAGCTGGCGAACTCGATCCCGATCGCGCCCGATCCGATCACCAGCAGCTTCTTCGGCATCTCGGCGGGCGTCATGGCGTGGCGATAGGTCCACACGCGCTTGCCGTCTGCCGGGGCGAAGGGCAGGTCGCGGGCGCGTGCTCCGGTGGCGACAATCACGTGCTTGGCGGTGAGCTTCTCCTCGCCCTTCTCGCCTTTCACGGTGAGGCTGGTCGGGCCGGTCAGCGTGCCCTCGCCCATGTGCACCGTGATCTTGTTCTTCTTCATCAGGTGCGTGACGCCCTGATTGAGCTGCTTGGCCACGCCGCGGCTGCGCTTCACCACCGCTTCGAGGTCGGCTTCGATCTTGCCCGCGATCTTGAGGCCATAGTCGCTGGCGTGCTGGGCATAGTGCAGGATCTCGGCCGAGCGCAGCAGCGCCTTGGTCGGGATGCAGCCCCAGTTCAAACAGATGCCGCCGAGCAGTTCGCGTTCGACGATAGCGGTCTTCAGGCCCAGCTGCGCGCAGCGGATCGCCGCGACATAGCCGCCGGGTCCGGAGCCGAGAACGATGACGTCGTAGTTGGTAGCCATTTGGATTTAGCCTTCGGTTGGTCCGACAGGATGGAACACATGGAACACGGTCACGGCGCTAAAAAGCGGACCGGACGCGCGAGGGGAAATGGAATAGGTATTCGAACTGCGAAATTCGCGATGCATCCGAACCCGCTGCCATGAAACCGACGAATAGGAAAGGTCGGATATTTGTCGGAATGCCTATCGCGAGGCTTCGGTGCGCAGTCGCCGGGCGAGGTCCGGCGAAATCGGTGCAGCACCGTGAAGCGGAGCGACCTCCTCGGCTAAACGGCGGAAAAACTTTCGCATCCACAGATAAACCAACCAGGCAACCGCCACCAACACAAGCGAGGATCGCATGGCGGTTTCGAATGGGAAATAACCCATTTCCGCAAGGAAGAATTGCGCCGCGATGGCCGCTACAATCAGCAAGCCGAAGAACTCGTAGAGCGCCAGCGGCCAGTGGAGCGGGGCAAAGCTCCTCCAATTTCGATAGGATCCGTCAAGAAGCCGGCGCGTAGCATTCCGACGCATTCTCCATTTGGAGAACAACAACCGGTTGTCGGTTTTGCCCCCAAGGAAGAAGCCCAGAAAAAGCCAGACTGCCCACAGCGCAAAAGCAACCGGGGTGGGACCATAGGTCAGCGACCAGACCAGTGGAACCATACCAAGAAATCCAAGCGGCAAGAGGATCGTCAGGTCATTGCCCGAAGGGATGGCTGAGGTTGCCTCATGTTCGATATCTACCCCTTCGGCGAATATCGCACCTGCGGTTTTCGTATCTATGCAGAACCGATGTCCGAAGCTGCCCGCGAAAATCCAGTCGGCACCGTCGCGTTTGAACCAGCGCCGATAACTGGCCGCCCGATGATTGACGCCAAGCTGATAAATTTGGCCTTGCCAGCTTCTGTCTTCGATCGCCATGTGGTAGCCGATACTTTCGCGAAACTCTTAGAAGTCTCGGACATATCACCAAAATCTGGATAAATTCTTTCGGTGTCGCTGACCGCCTATGCCCAACGCTCGGCAACCGCGCGGGGGCGATTGTTGTCATCGAGCAGCACGAATTTGAACGTGCCCTGCGCCACCTTGGTCTCGGCCTCGCCATTGCGCTCCCTAGCGACGGCTTCGGCTGTGATAGTGAGCGAGGTGTTTCCGGTCGCGGCGATCTCGCAATAGACCGAGAGTTCGTCGCCCACCTCCATCGCGCCGGGGAAGGCGAAATCACTGGCCGAGACGACCACCGCCTTGCCCTTCCCCTCACGGCTCGCAAGCGACCCCGCGCCAAGCGCCATCTGGCTCATCAGCCACCCGCCGAACACCCCGCCGTAGGGGTTGGTGTCGGCAGGCATGGCCGTGACGCGGATAAGGGGAGAGCGTGAGTTGGACAATGTCAGTGCCACCCGCCCCGTGTGCCAGGCCAGATCTGATCCAGAAGCAGCATGAGCATGAATGCGCCCGCGAAGACGTACATCGCTCGCATGTCAAAAAATTGAACAAACAAGCAAATGAGCATCAATACTAACAATGCCACATCAAAGTTATCTCCCGCTATGCCGAGCCACAAAAATAGGATGACAAAAATTCCGATAACAAACAGCAGGATATTTAAAAGCAAGGTCATAATTTACGCCACCCCGCGCTTTTGGATCAAACCACCAGCCCCATCGGGTTCTCCACAAGCTGCTGGAAGGCCTGCATGAATTGCGCGCCGTCCGCGCCGTCGATGGCGCGGTGGTCGAAGCTGCCGGTGGCGCTCATCACGGTGGCGACTGCCAGAGCGCCGTCGACCACGTGCGGGCGCTGCTCGCCCGCGCCGACCGCGAGGATCATCGCCTGCGGCGGGTTGATCACCGCGTCGAACTGCTTGGTGCCGAACATGCCGAGGTTGGAGAGCGAGGCGGTGCCGCCCTGGAATTCATGCGGCTGCAGCTTGCCGTCGCGCGCCTTGCCCGCGAGTTCCTTCATCTCGGCGGATATCTGCGCGAGGCCCTTGCGGCCCGCATCGCGGATGATCGGCGTGATGAGGCCCGAAGGCGCGGCCACGGCGACCGAGATATCCTCGCGCGTGTACTGGTAAAGCTCGTCGCCCTGGAAGCTGACATTGCACAGCGGCACGCGCTGGAGCGCGCGGGCCTGCGCCTTGATTAGCAAATCGTTGACCGACAGCTTGATGCCGTCCGCCTCGAGGCTCTTGTTGAGTTCGCTGCGCAGCTTGAGCAGGGCATCGAGGCGCACGTCCACGGTGAGATAGATGTGCGGGATGGTCTGCTTCGCCTCGGTCAGGCGGCGCGCGATGACCTTGCGGACATTGTTGAGCTTCTGCGCTTCGTAAGGCGCATCGAGATCGCCGCCCATGGTGGCGGGCTTGGCCGGAGCGGGTGCGGGGGCCGCAGCAGCTTCCTTGGCAGGAGCAGCGCCGGGCTTCGCATCCTCGACATCGGCCTTCACGATACGGCCGTTCGGGCCTGAACCGGTGATGGTCGACAGGTCGAGACCCTTCTGCTCGGCAATGCGGCGAGCGAGCGGGCTGGCCTTGATGCGGCTGCCATCATCGCTCTTGGCAGCGGCGGGAGTGGGAGCAGGCGCTTCGGTGCGCTTCTCTTCCTGCTCTACCTTTTCCTCGCGCGCTTCTTCGGCCTGCGCTTCACCGCCCGACGGAGCTGCCTTTGCAGCCTCGTCCAGGTCCTCGCCCTCTTCGGCGAGCATGGCGATGACCGTGCCGACCTTCACGCCTTCGGTGCCTTCATCGACCATGATCGAGGCAATCGTGCCCTCGTCCACGGCTTCGAATTCCATCGTCGCCTTGTCGGTTTCGATTTCGGCCATGATGTCGCCGGCGGAAACGGTATCGCCCGGCTTCACCAGCCACTTGGCGAGCGTGCCCTCTTCCATGGTGGGCGACAGGGCGGGCATCTTGATCGGCGTGGGCATGTTTTGACGTTACGTCCTCGCTGGGAATTGTTTGAATGGGTCTCTGGCCAATTTGGCGCGGGGCCGCAAGGTCCTTGCGCAGAATACGAATTAGCTTGTAACCCGTGCCCACAGAAGGGGGCCGGACCTATGCGAACATACCTCGTCGTGATGGACGAAACCGAGGAGGCGAAGCACGCGCTGCGCTTTGCCTCGCTGCGCGCCATGAAGACGGGCGGTTCGGTGCATATCCTTGCGCTGGTCCCGCAGCAGACCTTCAACGCCTTTGGCGGCGTGCAGGCCACCATCGAGCAGGAAGCGCGCGAGCGTGCCGAAGTCATGGCCAACAGCGCGGCGGGCAATATCTTCGGCGAAATGGGCAAGATGCCGGTCATTACGGTCAAGCCCGGCTCGCCCGCCGATGTGATTACGAAATACCTCGACGAGCACGGCGAAGTTGCCGCGCTGGTGCTGGGGACGTCGAAAGAAGGGGGCAAGGACCCGCTGGTGGCCCATTTCGCTGCGCGCGCGTCCTTCCTGCCCTGCCCGCTTTACCTCGTGCCGGGCACGCTTTCGAAAGAACAGCTCGACGAGCTGGCCTAGCGCTTCTTGCCGCGCCCCTGGTGGCGGATGTTCTTCGGGCGGCCGCGCTGACCCTGCGCGTGTTTCTGGCGAGGCGCGCCCTTGCCTTTCTTGAAATGCTTTTTCTTTGGCGGCGGTCGGTCTCCGCGCTTTTCGATGGGCTCCCCATCGCCGTCGGGTAGCTCGAATTTGAGCGCACCGGTGAGCGCGTTGGATTCCGCCAGTCTCAGCTTCAACCGGTCACCCACGGCATAGGTCTTGCCCGTGTTCTCGCCGACCAGTTCGCGCGCGCCTTCGTCGTAACGGAAGTAGTCGCGCCCGAGGGTGGAGACAGGCACGAGGCCGTCCCCGCCGAGGTTCTCGATGGTGGCGAAGAAGCCAAAGCCCTGTACGCCGGTGATACGGGTGTCGAACACCTCGCCCACGCGGCCCGAAAGCCATGCCGCGACATAGCGGTCGATGGTGTCGCGCTCGGCCTCCATCGCGCGGCGCTCGGTCTGGCTGATGGCGTCGGTAATCTGGTTCAGCGCCGTGCGGTCACGGTCCGAGAGGCCCGAGGTGTCGGGAATGTTTCCTTTCGGCTTCGGCTGCTCAAGCTTGTATGAATCGACCAGCGCGCGGTGCACGAGCAGGTCGGCATAGCGGCGGATGGGCGAAGTGAAATGCGCATAGCTGCCCAGCGCGAGGCCGAAGTGTCCTGCATTCGCCGGCCCGTAATAGGCCTGCGTCTGGCTCCGCAGCACAGCCTCCATGATCAGCGCCTTTTCAGCCGGGTCGACGATGTCCTTGAGCATCCGGTTGAAGAGGCCGGGGGTGATGACCTGGCCCATGGCGAATTTCTTGCCCTGGCTGGCGAGGTATTCCTTGAACGCCATCAGCTTTTCGCGGCTCGGCGTCTCGTGGACGCGGTAGACGACAGGCGCGGCTTTTTCCTCCAGCGCCTTGGCCGCCGCGACATTGGCCGCGATCATGAAGTCTTCTACCACGCGGTGTGCATCGAGGCGCTCGCGCACGGCGATTTCCTCGATTACGCCCTCGTCATTAAGGCGCACCTGCCGCTCGGGCAACTCAAGGTCGAGCGGGTCGCGCGCCTCGCGGGCCTTGAACAGCAGCTTCCACGCACCCCACAGGTTCTTGAGGACAGTGTCCAGTTCACCGCTCGTGTCGAGCGCAGTCGAGACACGCTGGCCTGGCTCTTCACTCCCGTCTCTCAACTTCGCTCGAGACGAACGGAATTTCTGATCCGCAATCGCCTGTGCATCCTCATAGGCGATGTTCGCCGCGAGCCGCACAATGGCGCGGGTGAAGCGCCACTTGGTCACCTTGCCCTCGGGCGAGATGCGTATGTGGCAGGCCATCGCCGCGCGGTCCTCGTGCTCGACCAGCGAGCAGACATCCGCGGAGAGGATTTCAGGCAGCATCGGCACGACGCGGTCTGGGAAATAGACCGAATTGCCGCGCTTCCGCGCCTCGCGGTCGAGCTTCCCGCCCGGGCGCACGTAGAAAGACACGTCGGCAATCGCGACGATGGCCTTGTAGCCCCCTTCCCCGTCGGGCTCGGCCCAGATGGCGTCGTCGTGGTCGCGCGCATCGGCGGGGTCGATGGCAACGATGGGCACATCGCGCAAATCCTCGCGCTTGTCCTCGCTCAGCGGGAGTTCGGCCACCGCCTGTGCCTCTTCCAGCGCCTCGGGCGGGAAGATGTGCGGGATGCCGTGCTTGGCGATGGCGATGAGGCTGAAGCTCTTGGGTGCGAGCGGGTCGCCGATGACCTCGACCACCTTCACCTTGGCGCGGGGCGACTTGCCCATGGGCTCGGCCAGCACCAGCTCGCCTTCCTTAGCCTCGCCGAGGTCGCCGATGGGCGAGGAATTGCGCACGCGCTTGTCCACCGGCGCGAGCCATGGCTTGCCGCCGCCGTCCATCTCGACGACGCCCATCAGGCCTTCGGTGCGCGCGGGCAGCTTCTTCATCGGATGGGCAGTCCAGCCCTTGCCGCGCTCTTCGGTGCGCGCAAGGAAACGGTCGCCGCGTTTGAGCGCCGCGACCTTCTTGCTTTCCTTGACCACGAGCCTTGGCGGCTTGTTTGGCGCGTCCGCATCCCAGCTTTCGGGAACCGCGACAGGTTCGCCATCCTCGATTTCGACGACCTTCAAAACGGTCACCTTGGGCAGCCCGCCCATCTTGTGGAACGCGGTTTTCTTGCCGTCGATGAGGCCTTCCTCGGCCATGTCCTTGAGGCGCTTCTTCAGCGCGATTTTTTCCTGCCCCTTGATGCCGAAGGCCTTGGCGATTTCGCGCTTGCCTGCAGGACGGTCGGAGCTCTGGATGAATTCGATTATCTGTTCTTTACTCGGCAAGCCCTGCGGCCTGCCGGTTCTGTTCTGTTTTTTCATGCCGCCCATATGGGGACGGACCTACTCGCTGTCATCCTCTTCAACCGGAATGGGTTCGAATTGTCCTGCGGGCACGGCGCTGGAAACGGGGCTCATCACGCCGCTCTCGCCCGTCGCGCTGACGCCGAAAATCCAGTCGTCGCCGCGAATGCCTTCGAGGCGCGCGTTGGTGGCGACGATGTTCTCGATGACCGGCTCTTCGCGCCAGTAAGGCTCGTCGGTGCGGCGCTGCCAGACGGTGTAGCCGATGGCGCCGGGCACTTCGCTCCAGCTGATGTCGGTGAAGGTCTGGACGGCAGCCTGCGCACTTGAAGCCGGCGGCGCGGGAGAGCGGGCCAGCTTGTCGAGCGCACGAATGTTGAACTGGGTCACCTTGGCGAGATAGGCGAAGTCCATCTCGTCCGCCGTGTCGCCATAGGTCACGCCATCTTCGACGCGTAGGTCCTGGTGCTGGTGTTCGTAATCCTCGACCGCCACGGCGATGCGGATGGCGGGAAAGCCCTTCTCCATGAACGGTATCTGGTCACCGCCGCGGCCCATGCGGTCGACGCGCCAAATCTGGCGCACGTCGAGTCCGCCTTCGGTTTCGTCGGCAAGGTTGTCGAGCCAGCGCGAGAGGTTGCGGCTGGGGCTGTCGTTTTCCCCGCCCTCGCGGCGCTGGGCTGCGCGGATGGCATCGGTAAGGTCGGCGCGCGGACCCTCGGAAAAGACGCGGACGTGGTCGGGGTCGCAATAGCCGTCGCTGCCGCAGCTGTTGCCGACGACATCGTTGTTTAGCACGGCCTTGACCTGCCAGCCTTGTTTCTCGGCGTAATCGGCCAGCAGGCGGCCACCGTAGAGGCCCTGCTCCTCGCCCGAAAGAAGCGCGAAGACGATGGTCACCGGATAGCGCCGTTGCGTAAGCGCACGAGCTGCTTCCAACACGAGCACCGTGCCAGAGCCATCGTCATTTGCGCCGGGCGCATCGCTTTCCCAATCCATCGCATCGCTGGCGCGGCTGTCGATATGCCCTTGCACGATAACGATCTCGTTGGGCCGCTCGGTCCCGCGCTGGATGGCGACAGCATTGCGGATACGCGTGGGGCGCGGCAGGCGACGGCCCTCCTCGATGCGCTCGGGCGCGACGATTTCGAGGCAGCCGTTGCAGTCTTCCGAAATGCGCCCAAATTCGGCGAGCCCCCAATCGACTGCTGCGCCGATACCGCGCTCGGGATTGTTCTGCTCGGACAGCGTGTGGCGCGTGCCGAATCCGACCAGCGTGTCGATGTCGGCGCGCAGGCGTTCCTGCGAGACTCCGGCAGCGGGGTCGTCAGATATTGGCGGCGTGCTCTGCGCAGCGAGCGGTGTTGCGAGAAGGGCGACAAGCGGGATGAGCTTTCTCATGCCGCCTGTCTTCACCAGAACCGCTGTCAGTTCAAGCTAGTATGCCTTTGCCAGCAAGACGCGCTCGGTCGCAGGCTCGCCGGTGAAGATGCACGCGCCGTCCACCGGCAAGCTGTCCATCGGCACGTTGCGGATGGTGAGCTTGTGCTCCTTCAGCCGCTCGACGACCTTTTCCAGCGCCGCGCCGGTCGGCTTCGACCACTGGACTTCGACCCAGCCCGGATAGCGCGAGGCGGCGAAGTGCTTTTCGACTTCAGCAAAATCGGTGACGCCGCGCGTGATGTTCGCATCACGGCGTTCCTTGGCCTCGGTGAGCAGCGCGGACTGCATGTCGGCGAGTACATCGGGAATGGTCTGACCGGCCACTTCGCGCGTCGGTGTCTGAAACGCGGTCTTGCCGGTTTCCGTGTCCCACAAGCGGTCGCGGCGCAGCATCGAGACGACGCCGTTCTCCATGTCGCGGCCGCCGACCTCGACGATGATCGGCGCGCCTTTGCGCACATAATCCCAGCGCTTCTGCGCCGCCTTGCCGGGGCGGGTGTCGAGCAGCACGCGGAGCGGCTCGCCCAGCACCTGCTGGCTGGCGAGCGTCGCGCGCAGGGCCTCGCAATATTCGATAAGCGCTTCGTCTTCCGGCTTGTCGCGCAGCATCGGCAGGATGACCACCTGCTGCGGAGCAATCTTGGGCGGCAGGCGCAGGCCGTCGTCATCGCCGTGGGTCATGATGACGCCACCAACCATGCGGGTCGAAACGCCCCAGCTGGTGGTGTGGCAGAGGCTCTCGCCGCCTTCCTTGTTCTGGTACTTGATCCCCGAAGCTTTCGAGAAATTCGTGCCGAGGTAATGGCTCGTGCCGGCCTGCAGCGCCTTGCCGTCCTGCATCATGGCCTCGATGGACCAGGTTTCGACCGCGCCGGGGAAGCGCTCGTTTTCGGGCTTTTCGCCGGGCACGACTGCCAGCGCGAGGTCCTCATCCGCAAAGGCGCGATAGACTTCGAGCATGGTGAGCGTGTGGTCCTTCGCCTCGCCCTCGTCTGCGTGCGCGGTGTGGCCTTCCTGCCAGAGGAATTCGCTCGTGCGCAGGAACATGCGGGTGCGCATTTCCCAGCGCACGACATTGGCCCACTGGTTGAGCTTCAGCGGCAAATCGCGCCAGCTTTGGACCCAGCGCGCCATCGCATCGCCGATGATGGTCTCGGACGTCGGACGCACGACCAGCGGCTCTTCCAGCTTGGCATCAGGGTCGGGGACCAGCCCGCCGTCCTTGCCTGCAATCAGGCGGTGGTGCGTGACGACCGCCATTTCCTTGGCAAAGCCTTCGACGTGCTCGGCCTCGCGCTCGAAGTTCGAGAGCGGGATGAAGATGGGAAAATAGGCGTTTTCGTGGCCGGTCGCCTTGATGCGGTCATCGAGCAGGCGCTGCATGCGCTCCCAGATGCCGAAGCCCCACGGCCGGATGACCATGCAGCCACGCACCCCCGATTCCTCCGCCATCTCGGCAGCGGAGATGACTTCCTGGTACCAGGCCGCAAAATCGTCGGCACGGCGGGCGTTCAATGCATGGCGGATGTTGGCCACGGGTTGATTCTCACTTTTAGGTTGTTTCGCGCCCGCCCCTAGCCGTTCGTGTCGAGCGAAGTCGAGACACGTTTTGCGCTGGGTTCAAGGTATCTCGACTACGGACTGCGTCCTCCGCTCGATACGAACGGAGGATTGAGTAGGCTACTTGCTCAGCTCATCCAGCTTCTTCTGCATCGCGGCCATCTGCTCGCGCATGGCGGCCAGCTCGCCATCGGCTTCCTTCTTCGCGGAATCGACTGTCTTGCGGGTTGCCGGGATGAAGGCCTCGGCCGCGTTCTGCATCATCTTGAGGTTCGCCTCGGCCATCTTGGCGAGCGGATTCGCCTCGATACCCTTGGCAAAGGCCGCCTGAAGCTGTTCGCGGTTCTTGCGGAAATTGGCCATGCTCGCTTCGAGGTAGCTCGGCATCATCGACTGCATCGAATTGCCGTACATCGAGATCAGGTCGCGCAAGAAGCTGACCGGCAGCATCTGCTGGCCGCCCTGGCTTTCTTCCTCGACGATGATCTGGGTCAGGATCGTGTGGGTGATATCGTCGCCCGTCTTGGCGTCGAGCACCTGGAAATCGACATTGTCGCGGACCATCTTCGCCAGATCGTCGAGCGTGATGTAGCTCGAGGTATCGGTGTTGTAGAGCCGCCGGTTGGCGTATTTCTTGATGATGATCGGTTCGCCTTCGGCGGTCCGCTTTGCCATGTCGCTTCATCTCCCCATTGTGCGTTGCAAGAAGCCTTAGCATTTGCACAATGTGCAGCGCAACATGCGTTTCAGCGCTGGAAGCGGTTCCCCAGAACCGTGAGCAGTTCATATTGCGAAACAGCGGTTTGCTGCGCAGCATCGGGGAGGTTGTAGGGCAGTTCGAGCCAGTCGCCCTCGCTCAGGTTTGGCGCGTCCGACAGGTCGACGACGATCATATCCATCGACACCTTGCCGAGGATAGGAAGCGATTTTTCACCCGCCCTGAAGTGCGCGCCGCCCCATGCGCGCAGGATACCGTCGGCATATCCCAGCGAGAGCACGCCCACGCGCATGTCATGCTGCGCGGTAAACGTCGCATTATAGCCGACACATTCGCCCGCGCTTAGCTTGCGGGTCTGGATGATGGCCGCTTTGGGATAGGCCACCTGGCGGATTGCGTCCGCCATTTCTGGACGCGGGACGCCGCCGTAGAGCGAAAGGCCGGGGCGTGTGAGGTCGAAATGATAGTCTGCGCCCAGAGCAATGCCTGCGCTGTTCGCAAGGCTGGTCTCGCGGTGTTCGATGCTGGGAAGGATATCGCGGAATGCGGCCAACTGCCGCGCGTTCATCGCGCTGTCCTCGTCCGCGCAGGCGAGGTGGCTCAGTAGCACCTGTACATCGAGCGCCTGCACCGCCGGGTCCGAAATCTCCTTCGGTGAAATGCCGAGCCGGTTGATGCCGGTATCGACCATGAGGTGACACGCCCCTCCCCCGCCCTCGGTCCACAGCTTCGCTTGCCGGATGGAGTCGATGACCGGCACCACGCCCGTCTCGCGCGCATAGGCGACCTCGGAGGCGTCCAGCGGACCATGCAGCACCGCCACTTGGGTCGGCTCGACATGCTCGAGCACCGCCGCGACTTCGCTCCAGTGCGCGACGAAGAAATCGCGGCAGCCCGCATCGCGCAGCACCGGCACGCAATGCTCAACCCCGAGGCCATAGCAATCCGCCTTCACCGCCGCCCCTGCCCGCGCCTTGCCCGACAACCGGTCGAGCGCCCGCCAGTTGGCAGCAAGCGCATCCCGGTCGATATCGAGACGGAGTGTGGGAGGTGGCAGCGTCATTCAGGCTTCTTCACCAGGTCGCGGGCCCGACCGGAGGCGCATCTTCCGAGTCCTCGAAATCACGCGGAGGCCCGTCGGGAATGCCCCACCAGGCGACGATCAGGCCGAAGCCGACAACCGCCATCGTATACCACAGTCCCGCATAGACGTCGCCCGTGCGCGCCACGATGATGCCCGCAATAAGCGGCAGGAAACCGCCGAGGTAACCCGCACCGATATGATAGGGTATCGACATCGAGCTGTAGCGGATTTTGGCAGGGAACATCTCCGACAGAAGCGCGGCGACCGAACCATAGGTCAGCGCCGAAAGCACACCGCACACGAGCAGGAGCCCGCCGATACCAAGGATGTTCAGCAGGGGCGGCGTCTGCTTGGAGAAATCGAAGCCGCGGGCGGTCAGCGCTGCCTGAACACCGTCGCGCCGAGCTGCGGAATCCTCCGTCCAGTTCGCATCGATGGCAACCGGCTCACCGCCTACCGAAAGGCCGAGCTCATCGCCGGCCTCGATCGTGTAAGCGACCCCGCTGGCGGTCAGCGTCTCCAATACCTTGCCGCATTCGCTCTGCTCCCGGTCGAACAGTTCGGCGAAAGGATCGGTGGTGCATTCCTGTCCGGTCACCACGACCGGATTGTCCTTAGCGGCCTGCGCAAGCCCCGGGTTGGCAAGGCTGCCCATGGCCCAGAAGATAGGGAAGAGCAGCGCCAGCGTGGCGACCGCGCCAATGATGATGGGTTTCTTGCGGCCTACGCGGTCGGACCATTTCCCAACGACGATATAGAAGCTCATCGAAATGAAACCGGCGATCAGGAGGATCCACTCCACCGTGCTTTCATCGACCCGCATGTCGCGGCGCAGGAAGCTGAGCGAGGAGAAAAAGGCGGTGTACCAGATGGTCGTCAGGATGCCGGTGATACCGAAGAGCGCCACGAAAATGCGCTTCGGATTACCGGGATAGGTCAGGCTTTCCTTGAACGGATTGGCGCTGGTTTCGCCCGCTTCCTTCATCGCCTGAAAGACCGGGCTTTCCGAAAGCTTGAGGCGCATCCAGAGCGAAATGCCGAGCAGCGCGATCGACAGCAGGAACGGCACGCGCCAGCCCCACTCCGCAAAATCATCGGCCGGGATCAGCGCGCGGCAAGCGAGTACGACGATGATCGACAACACAAAGCCGCCGACAACGCTGGCCTGGATGAAGCTGGTGTAAAAGCCGCGCTTTTCGGGCGGGGCGTGCTCGGCCACGTAAATGGCCGCTCCGCCATATTCCCCGCCCAGCGCCAGGCCTTGCAGGATGCGCAGGCAGATAACGATGATCGGCGCGGCGATGCCGATGCTGGCCGCGCTCGGGATGAGACCGACACCCGCCGTGGCGATACCCATCAGCGTGACCGTCACGAGGAAGGTGTATTTGCGTCCCAGCCTGTCGCCGAGGAAGCCGAACAGGATGGCCCCCAGCGGGCGGAAGCCGAAGCCGACGGCGAAACCGGCCCAGACCAGCAGGATTTGGAGCGTTTCGTTGCCGCTCGGGAAAAAGGCAGCACCGATAAGGCCGGCCAGCGTGCCGTAGATGAAGAAATCATACCACTCGAACACCGTGCCCGCGCTGCTCGCGGCGATGACCAGCTTGATCTCCTTCTCGGTCGGTTCCCTCTGCAAGGCTGGTGCCCCCGCCATGTCCCTCAACTCCCGTGTCGTATGATTTTATCGCAGCGGCTTAGCGCCCCTCTTCGCCGGAGGAAAGCGCGTCCAGCGCAGCCTTCCACGGCAGGAGTATCGCCCCGTGCCGGGCAGGATAGTCGCGCGCGGCCGCGATCAGGTGAAGGTCGGGCCAGTCGGGAAGTGGCTCGCCGTGGTCCAGCCACGCAGTTATGGCATCGGCGCTTTGGACAATGTCATCCTTCGATTTCCCTTCGCAATGGCGCGCGAAGATGGCCGCAGAGGCCTGCCCGACGGCGCAAGCGGTCACCTTGAGACCGATGTTTGCCAGGCCGGCTTCAAAGGAGAGCGCCACAGTACTGCCACAGGTTTTCGACCGACGCTCTGCGGAATAGGCGGCACCGCCATCAAAAGGGTAGCGCGCCAGTTCCACCGCCAGCGCGAGCATTTGCGGGGAATAAAGCGGGGCTTTCGCCTGCCCGCTCACTCGGCGGCGGCTTCCGCTTCTTCGGCTTCACGCTCGGCGGCCTGTTCGCCCAGCAGCCTCGCGCGCCGCTGCGCCAGCACTTCGACCAGCGAACGCGAACCGGCATCGACAAGCTCGTAGCTCTTGGCGGTCGTGATCCAGACCGGGCGGCCGCGATAGTCCCATACGGAATCGTATCCGAGCACGAGCACGGAAAAGGCGATGACCGCGATGACAAGGCCTTTCAGCGCACCGAAGCCGACGCCGAGAATACGGTCGATCGGGCCAAGGACGGAATTGCGCGAAGCCATCCCGACGTTGTTCGCTATGACCTTCATCGCGGCGTAAGGAATGAGCAGGAGAAGGGTGAACGAAAGCACCGAGGTGGTGACGTTCTTGCCGATGTAATCCTGCAGGACCACCGTCAGCGGCGTGTGCATATAGCGGATCGCGAAGCCCGCGAGGACCCACGAGCCCAGCGACAGCACCTCCTGCAGGAAGCCGCGCATATATCCGCCCGTGGCAGCAATGCCCACGATCAGCAGCACAAGGAAATCGAAACCCGTCATAGAACCCTACTAACCCCTCGGGGTTTGGGGTTTATTAACTGCTCATCACGCGGTCAACGAGGTTTGCCAATTGTCCCAAGCCTGCATAATCGAGGCCTGACGAGCCGTTCTTCGTATCGGACGGGCCGAACCCCTTGCCGAAACCGAGCTTGGCCGCCTCGCGCAAACGCACACCGCCATGGGCGACCGGGCGCACTTCCCCGGCAAGACTGATCTCCCCCAGCCATACGCTGCGATCGGGCAGCGGCTTGTCTGCAAGAGCGCTTACCAGCGCCGCCGCGACCGCCAGATCGGCGGCCGGGTCGGACAGCCGATAGCCGCCCGCGACGTTGAGATAGACCTCCGCAGAACTGAACGACAGGCCGCAACGCGATTCCAGCACCGCCAGCAACATCGCGAGGCGGCCATTGTCCCACCCTACCACCGCGCGCCGCGGGGTCGCGCCCGATTGCAACCGCACGATGAGCGCCTGTATCTCGACCAGCACGGGCCGCGTGCCTTCCATCGCCGGAAATACCGCGCTGCCCGCCATCGGCTGCTCGCGGCCCGAGAGGAACAGCATGGAAGGGTTCTCGACCTCCTCCAGCCCGTCGCCCGCCATGGCGAAGACACCGATCTCGTCGACCGCGCCGAAGCGGTTCTTCAAGGCGCGCAGGATGCGGTACTGATGGCTGCGCTCGCCCTCGAAGCTCATCACCACATCGACCATGTGTTCGAGCACGCGCGGGCCGGCGATGTTGCCGTCCTTGGTGACGTGCCCGACCAGCACCAGCGCAACGCCGTTCTCCTTGGCATAGCGGATGAGCTCGAACGCGCAGCCGCGCACCTGGCTGACCGTCCCGGGCGCACCTTCGATGGTGTCGGAATGCATCGTCTGGATGGAGTCGATGACGAGAAACTTCGGCGTTTCCATCTGGCCGAGCGTGGTAAGGATATCACGGACGCCGGTGGCCGCAGCCAGCTTCACCGGAGCGTCCGACAGACCGAGGCGGGCCGCACGCATGCGGACCTGACCCGAGGCTTCCTCGCCGCTGACATAGGCTACGCTATGCCCTTCCCTCGCCACCTTGGCTGCCGCCTGGAGCAGGAGCGTGGACTTGCCGATACCCGGATCGCCACCCATCAGGATCGCGCTTCCGGGCACGAGCCCACCGCCCAATGCGCGATCGAATTCGGCAAGGCCGGTTTTCTGGCGCACGGGCATTTCGCCCGGCTTGTCGAGGTCGACGAATTCCACCGCCCTGCCCCCGCTCGACAAATCGTGCTTCAGGGAGAAAACCGTCGCGGGCGCATCCTCGACCAGCGTGTTCCATTCCGCGCAATCGGTGCATTGACCCTGCCAGCGGTGGGATACGGACCCGCAGGCCTGGCAGACATAACGTTTCTTGGGCTTTGCCATGCCCGATTGACTAACAGAACATTTGCAGAACGCAATTGCCTTTGCTGCACGGGCTGTGCACAAGGGTCAACGATGCGGCAGAAAGAACTAAGGATCGCGCTTGTCTGCTACGGCGGGGTCAGCCTGGCAGTCTACATGCACGGCGTGACGCGCGAGATGTGGCAGCTTGCCCGGGCGAGCCGCGATTTCCATTCCGGCCATGAGCATCGCGGCGGCGTGCACTCGGTCTATCTCGACCTGCTCGAGGAAATCGAGGCCGACATGGACCTGCGCCTGCGCGTCCTGCCCGACATCGCGAGCGGCGCAAGCGCGGGCGGCATCAATGCGGTGTTTCTCGCGCAGGCGATCTACTCCGGCCAGAGCCTCGAGCCGCTGACCGACCTGTGGCTCGAGGTCGCCGATGTCGACGAACTGACCGATCCCGATGCGAAACTAAGCTGGTCGGGCGGGAAGATCTGGGCCCAGCCCTTTGCCAGCTGGATACTCAACCGCCCGGGCACCGAAATTGCGTCCGAAGTCGCCCCCGAGACACGCGAGGAGGTACGGCGCAAGGTCTCGCACCTCATCCGCGGTCGCTGGTTCGAGCCGCCCTTTTCGGGGCTTGGATTCTCCAAGCTGCTCGCCCGCGCCTTCGCCGCGATGGAATCCACGCCGCACGAGGCGCCGCTGCTTCCGCCCAACCATCCACTCGACCTGTTCGTGACGGCGACCGACTTCCACGGCTACCTGGAGCAGCTTCGCCTCCACAGCCCGCCGGTCGTGGAAGATAGCGAACACCGCATGCCCATTGCCTTCCGCCGCAAGACTCCGCTGGAGGCCGGGCAAAACCTCGCCGACCCCATGGAGCTCGTCTTCGCCGCACGCGCAACCGCCAGCTTCCCGGGCGCGTTCCCCCCGCTCAAGGTGGAGGAAATCGACCAGCTGGCGCAAGACATGGGCCACGAGTGGCACAGCCGCGGGAAATTCCTCGATAACATCATGCCGATCCATGTCCTGCGCGAGAATGTCGAGAATGTCTCGCTGATCGATGGCTCGGTGCTGGTAAACAAGCCCTTCGGCGGAGCCATGGCCGCGCTGCGCGGGCGTCCGGCCCAGCGCGAGGTCGACCGGCGCTTCGTCTATGTCGACCCGCGCCCCGACCGCTTCGGCGAACGGCATGCCAAGCGTACCGGCGACGTTGGGTTCTTCAACGCAATCTTCGGATCGCTGTCGACGATCCCGCGCGAGCAACCGATCCGGGACAACCTCGAACAGCTGGAAGAGCAGAGCCGCGAGGCCGAACGGCTGGCGCGCATCGTCACCGCCTTGCGCCCGGATGTCGAACGCGCGGTGGAGAAGCTGTTCGGATACACGCTGTTCCTCGACAGCCCCACACCCAAGCGACTCAAGGCATGGCGACAGAAGGCCCAGCAAGCCGCGGCCGAACAGGCAGGCTATGCCTTCCAGTCCTATGCCCAGTCCAAGGCCAGCGGCATCGTGACGCGGCTGGCGAAGCTCGCCTGGCAAGCCGCGCCCGCGCTCCACACGACCGATCATGCGCCGATCGAGGATGCCCTTCGCGCCGAGCTAACCCGCCGCGGGCTCGACCGGCTGGCGAATGACAAAGGCGGGGCGACGCCCGAGGCGATCCTGTTCTTCCGTGAACACGATATCGGCTTTCGCATCCGCCGGCTGCGCCTGCTTGCCCGCCGTCTCGCACGCGACTGGGAGGCAGACCCCGATATCCCCGACGACGCGCTGGAGCAGGGCCGCGACGCGGTTTATGCCATCCTGGCGCTCTACTTCGAGAAAGAGAGCCTCGGCGTCCTCGGTCATGAATTCGGCGCAATTGCCCGGGATGTTGTCGCCAATCCGGGGGCGCTGCTCGACCACGTGGAAAGCAGGCGCCTGCTGCCGGATATCGACGACAAGGCCGAAGAAATGCTCGCCGAAGCGCTGAGCGCCATGCCCGATCACCTCAAGCGGCGCATGCTGTTCGCCTATCTCGGCTTTCCCTTTTATGACGTTGCCACCTTGCCTTTACTCCGCAACGAGGGCCTGACCGAATTCGATCCGGTCAAGATCGACCGGATCAGTCCCGACGATGCCCGCAGCCTGCGCGAAGGGGGAACGCTGGCGACCTTGCGCGGCATCGAATTCTATAACTTCGGGGCCTTTTTCAGCCGGGCCTATCGCGAGAACGATTACCTTTGGGGCCGCCTCCACGGGGCAGAGCGGATGATCGACATTACCTGCTCGACCCTAGACGAACCGATGCCGCTGGACCGCTGCCGCCATTTCAAGCGCCGCGCCTTCCTCGCCATCCTCGATGAAGAGGCGGAGGCTGAACGCTGCGCCGCCTCTTTAATCGAACAAATACGCTCCGAAGTATTCGAACGTCTGGCTTGAAAAGAAATCCTCAACATTTTTACACTATCTAGAATAGGTAATCTTGAGGGGGTCATTCAATGAAAAAGTCATTTCACGCCGCAGCGCTCGTTCTGGCAAGTGTCGGACTTGCAGCATGCGGTGAAGAACCCGGCGTGTATGCAATGACGCCGGAGCAACTCGGCATGAAGCTTTCGAGCGCCACCAAGAACTACAAGCCAAGCGCCAACGGTGCTGTGCAGACTATAAGCGGAGCAAGCCTTGTAGAGGACGGCGTGAAAGTCGCGCTCTCCTCGTCAAATGGGAGGGAATACTCACGGAGCTGCCTAATCAGGTTCGAGGCAGTCGATGCGGCCAGCACCCGTGTGAATGCCGATTGCGACCGCGGTGCTGGTAGTTCCTCGCAGTCCCGGACAATGGAGGAATTGGACGAGGCCGCGGTCATGGAATTCGTCGCTTCAAGCCTCGATGGACGGGACTTCGACTACACGAGGGTCCTTGCGAAACAAACCGCCGTTATGGCGAAAAACCACAAGGATAATGTCAACGAAGCGCTCGAAAACTACGATCGCGCACAGTCGGGCGTCTACGAGGACGATCCCGAAGTCGAAGCCATGTTCAATGCTGCAGCCGAGCAGATCGAGTTGCAGGACGCTGGCTGGGGTGACCAGTAAATGGACAATATAGCCGTCTGGGCGCTTGGCGGCGCAGGCTTGCTAGGCTTTGCAGCTTATGCAGCGGCTCCCGGTAGCGATGGCAAAGTCCTGGTCGAGGCCACCAAGGCCCGGGCCATCGCCGCGCTGGATGGGCACAGCGAAGACGTCTTCGGAACGGGACTTGGCGGGCTGCGCATTTCCAGCCAGCGCCTGACCGGTGACAAGGCGCGGGTCGACATCCGCCGGATCAACACCGAACACGAAATTTCCTGCCACGTCACAATAACTCCAGCGGACGAGACGCATGTTACGCTCGAAACCGATTGCCTCGCCCCGGTCAGCGATGAAGAGCCGAACAAGCGCCGCGACGCCGCGCTCAAGATCATCACGCCGGTCGCCCGCGAGTTCGCCGTCGCGGCCATCGAGGAGCGAAAATACGAAACTTCGGGTGTCGTCGACGATATGATGGCAGGCATCCACGACCGCGAAATCGGGGTGCGCGGAGACCTTGGCTATTAGGGGCTGCTAGCCGCCGAAAGCGGTGCGGATTTTCTCGAAGAAGCCTTGCGACTGCGGGCATTCGTCGCCCGTTTCCAGATCGCGGAACTGTTCGAGGACAGCGCGCTGTTCCTTGGTGAGCTTGGTCGGAGTCTCAACGGCAATCTCGACCACCATGTCACCGCGTCCGCGGCCCTGCAGCACGGGCATGCCTGCGCCGCGCTGGCGCAGCTGCTTGCCCGACTGGATGCCGGCCGGAATTTCCAGCGTCAGTTCCTCGCCATCGAGGCCGGGAATCTCGATCGAACCGCCCAGCGCCGCCATGGTGAAGCTGATCGGGACGCGCGTGGCGAGGGTGGTGCCTTCGCGCTGGAAGATCTCGTGCGGCTTCACATGGACGAAAATATAGAGATCGCCCGCAGGTGCCCCGCGCGGACCTGCCTCGCCCTTGCCGGACAGGCGGATGCGCGTGCCGGTATCGACGCCAGGAGGGATATCGACTTCGAGCTTCTGCGGCACGTCGACCCGCCCTTCCCCGCGGCAATCGCGGCAGGGCGAGGTGATGACTTCGCCGGCGCCATGGCAATTGGGACATGGCCGCTCGACCACGAAAAAGCCCTGTTTCGCGCGGACATTGCCCTGCCCTCCGCACAGGTTGCAGGTGCGGGCATGGGTGCCGGGCTGCGCGCCGGAACCGTGACAAGTGTCGCAGGCCTTGCTGACCTCGATTTCGATTTCGCTCGATTTGCCATGGAAAGCTTCCTCGAGGCCGATTTCCATGTCGTAGCGCAAATCTGCGCCGCGCCGCGGACGCGCACGTCCGCCGCCGCCACCGAAGGCCGAGCCGAAAATGGTCTCGAAAATGTCGCCGATGTCGCCGAAATCCGCATTGCCATGCGCCCCGCCCGGACCGCCGCCGTTCTGGAAGGCGGCATGGCCGTACTGGTCGTAGGCCGCACGTTTCTGCGGGTCCTTCAGGCAGTCGTAGGCGACGCTGATCGCCTTGAAAGTGTTTTCGCTGTCCTTGCACCCCGGGTTCCTGTCCGGGTGGTGCTTCATCGCGAGCTTGCGATAGGCGCTCTTGATGGCCGCGCCGTCCGCATCGCGGCTGACGCCGAGCACTTCGTAAAAATCGATTTCGGTAGCTGACATGACTTTCCCCGCCCTAAAACTTACCCCCACCGGAGCGGACTTGCACCGGTGGGGGCGGAGTTTTCATCAGGCGTCTCAGTTCTTCGCGTCTTCGTCGACTTCGGAGAATTCGGCGTCGACCACCTCTTCCTCCTGAGCGGCGTCCGCACCGGCATCGCCTGCCGGAGCATCCGAAGCGGCATTTGCCTGCTCCTGCTCGTAAATCGACTGGCCCATCTTCATCGCGCTCTGCGACAGGTCCTGGGCCTTGGCGTTGATGTCAGCGGCATCGTCGCCTTCAAGCGCGGTCTTGAGCGCCGCGACCTTCTCTTCGACTTCGCCCTTGAGCGATGCGTCGATCTTGTCGCCATGCTCTTCGAGCTGCTTCTCGGTCGCGTGGACGAGGCTGTCGGCCTGGTTGCGGGCCTCGGCGCTTTCGCGGCGCTTTTTGTCCTCGTCGGCGAACTTTTCCGCGTCCTGGACCATCTGGTCGATGTCGGCGTCCGACAAGCCACCCGATGCCTGGATGCGGATCTGCTGCTCCTTGCCGGTGCCTTTGTCCTTGGCCGACACGTTGACGATGCCGTTGGCATCGATGTCGAAAGTGACCTCGATCTGCGGCACGCCGCGCGGTGCGGGCGGGATACCGACGAGATCGAACTGGCCGAGCAGCTTGTTGTCCTGCGCCATCTCGCGCTCGCCCTGGAACACGCGGATCGTCACCGCCTGCTGGTTGTCCTCGGCAGTCGAGTAGGTCTGGCTCTTCTTGGTCGGGATCGTCGTGTTGCGGTCGATCATCTTGGTCATGATGCCGCCCAAGGTTTCGATACCCAGCGACAGCGGGGTCACGTCGAGCAGCAGCACGTCCTTGACATCGCCCTGGAGGACGCCGGCCTGGATGGCAGCACCCATGGCCACGACTTCATCGGGGTTCACGCCGGTGTGCGGCTTCTTGCCGAAGAATTCTTCGACCACTTCGCGGACCTTGGGCATGCGGGTCATACCGCCGACGAGGATGACCTCGTCCACGCCGCCCTTGTCGATGCCCGCGTCCGCGAGAGCCTTCTTGCAGGGCTCGAGCGTGCGCTTGATGAGGTCGCCGACCATCTTTTCGAGGTCGGAGCGGCTGATGGTTTCAACAAGGTGCAGCGGGGTGGACGAGCCACCTTCCATGCGCGCGGTGATGAAGGGCAGGTTCACTTCCGTGGTCTGCGCCGAGCTCAGCTCGATCTTCGCCTTCTCGGCCGCTTCCTTGAGGCGCTGCAGCGCGAGCTTGTCGCTCCGCAGGTCCATGTTTTCCTTCTTCTTGAACTGGTCGGCCAGCCATTCGACAATCGCGCTGTCGAAGTCTTCACCGCCGAGGAAGGTGTCGCCATTGGTCGACTTCACTTCGAAGACGCCGTCACCGATCTCGAGGATCGAAACGTCGAAGGTGCCACCGCCAAGGTCGTAAACGGCGATGGTCTTGCCGTCTTCCTTGTCGAGACCATAAGCCAGCGCAGCCGCAGTCGGCTCGTTGATGATGCGCTCGACTTCGAGGCCGGCAATCTTGCCTGCGTCCTTGGTTGCCTGGCGCTGTGCGTCGTTGAAGTAGGCCGGGACGGTAATGACCGCCTTTTCGACCTTCTCGCCAAGATATTCCTCGGCGGTTTCCTTCATCTTCTGGAGGATGAAGGCGGAAACCTGGCTGGGGCTGTACTTTTCGCCAGCAGCTTCGACCCATGCGTCGCCGTTCGGACCCTTGACGATGTCATAGGGGACCAGTTCCATGTCCTTCTTGGTCATGGGGTCGTCGAAGCGGCGGCCGATGAGGCGCTTGATCGCGAAAAGGGTGTTGTCCGGATTGGTGACCGCCTGGCGCTTGGCCGGCTGGCCGATCAGACGCTCGCCATCCTTGGTAAAGGCGACGATCGAGGGCGTGGTACGCGCGCCTTCGGAATTCTCGATGACCTTGGGCTTGCCGCCGTCCATCACGGCGACGCAGCTGTTGGTGGTGCCAAGGTCGATACCGATAATCTTGCTCATGGTTTCCCCATCTGTTTCAAGTCATTGGACGCTGCACAGCTGGTTTCCCGTGATTGGCAAAACCGGTCGGCAGCTCGATAAAACGGTGTATTACAGGGGCGATATAGGAGCGCTTTTCCTTGGCACAAGGGATGCAGGCCGCTAGTTTTTTACACGAACGAATACAGGAGTTTTTCGATGAATTTCGGCCGTCGCCTTCTTGCCCTGCCCGCAATTGCCGCCCTCGCGCTGGCCGCTTGCGCCGACAGAGAAGAAGCGGAGGAGACCACCGTTGCTGCCACAGACGCTGCTCCGGTGGTTGAAAACGCACGCCTGGTTTTGCCCCCTGTCAGTGGCAATCCCGCTGCAGCCTATTTCGACATCACCAACCCGGGCGAAAAGCCCCTGACCATCTCGGCGGTCGGCATCGATGGTGCTGGCCGAAGTGAACTGCACCAGTCCATGGAGATGGACGGCAAGATGATGATGGAAGGCATGTCGGGCATCGATATCGCTGCAGGAGGAACAGGCAGTCTCGCACCCGGCGGTATGCATGTCATGGCGTTCGATCTCGACGACAGTGTCACCGCGGGAAGCACGGTCGAGATGACCCTCACCTTCGCAGATGGCGAGACCTTGACCACGCAGGTTACAGTACAAGGTGCCGGGGACGAGCGCTGAACAAAATCGCCGACAATCTCGGGGTCGAAAGCCATGATGAGCCCGTCCCGCCCAAATGCGCGGCGGGCGGGGAGCGAGTGCTGACTCCGGGCGAGATTGCCTTGGCGCGCACCGTATTCGGCGATGCCATCGATTATTCGCAGGTCACGATTAAGCGGCGCAAGTGGTTTCCCTTCCAGCCCCGCCGCATCACCATGGCCCCGCGCGGGCACCTGCATTTCCACCCTTCTTCCGAGAACTATTGCGACGATTTCTCGCAAGTCAGCGTCATCCGGCAGGGCCTACTCATCCATGAGCTGGTGCATGTCTGGCAGGTCCAGACCAAAGGCGAGTGGTACCTCGTCACCCGCCGTATGCCATGGGCGCGCTATGATTACAGCCTAAAGCCCGGCTGGTCGCTCGAGCGCTACGGCATTGAGCAGCAGGCCGAAATCGTGAAGCACGCCTTCTGGCTGAGGAATGGGGTAAAACTGGCGGGCGCGCCCGATGTCAGCGCTTATGACTTGCTGGTTAGGTTTCCCGGGGCGACCGGGTGAGCGCGTTCATTGCCAGGAAAGCTTCGCGCGACAAGATAGAGCGGACAGCAGGGGATTTAGCGTGAAAGCAGGTTTGGGCGCGTTCGGTATCGTTGCGATGACCGCCGGAATAGCCGCCCCGATTTCGGCTCAGGATATCCCCGACCGCGAGGCGTTGGTCGAGGATGCTTTTTCGCACGCCAAGGCCACCATTCCCACGCTTTCGGTCGAAGAAATCGCATGTATCTCGAACCAAAAGCAAATCGCCTTGGCAGCCAAGGCTTCGCTCTTGTTTCCCTGCGAATTGCAGGAACTTGTCGAGGACGAGTTCGATGCTGCGATGCTGGTCACGCTATTGCTGGCCGAACCGCTGTCGGAAGCGCCCGCATTCGAGAGCGATGCTCCGATCGCAACGAAGGCCGCCGCGGTAGGCGCTGTGGCTGTCGGTATGGTGGTCGACCCCGGCTCGGAACTAGAAGTGGTCGAGCGGGCGAAGGACAATCACGGTGTCGCAGCGCCCGGCCTTGCGGCCTACGCGCCAGCGGACTCGCGCGTTATGAGGGCGGAGGCTTCGCGTCTCAGGCGCGAGGAGGAACTGCACCGAACCTCGGACAAGACCGACGACATTGCCCGCGAACGGGCTCGCGAAAGGCGGGAGGAGGAACTCGCACGGCAAGCCGAATACGCCTCGGTGACTACCTTCCTCGACCTCTCCAACCGTCTGTCGTTCTGTCCGGCCGACGGTCGGGCTTTCCTCAAGCGCGCCACCGAATATGCGGTCAGCCCGGTGCAGGAAGACCGGGTTTACGGCCTCTGGGCCGACGACCGCAGGCATGCGCTGGAGCCCTATTTGAACGACCTGTCGCGCTGCCGCTGAGCGTCAATCGTAAGCCACCCCCGGCAAACCCTGCCCGCCATCCGCAATGAAGCTGTCGATGCGCGCCTCAAGCGCCGGAAGTGGTACCGAGCCCAAGGACAGCACGACATCGTGGAACTTGCGAATGTCGAACGCACCGCCAAGCGCCTCTTCCGCCCTCGCCCGTTCGCGGCGGATGGTCATTTCGCCCAGCTTGTAGGCCAGCGCCTGACCCGGCCAGCTGATGTAGCGGTCGATTTCTGTGCCGACCTCGCGGTCCGACAGGGCGGTATGGCTGGAGAGGTAGTCGACCGCCTGCTCGCGGCTCCAGCCATAGTGGTGGATGCCGGTGTCGATGACGAGCCGCGCGGCGCGCCACATCTCGTAGGATAGCTGGCCGAAGCGCTCGTAGGGCGTGCGGTAGATGCCCATCTCATTGCCGAGATATTCGACATAGAGCCCCCAGCCCTCGCCGAAGCCGGAGAAATAAGTCTGGCGGCGGAAGCGCGGGGAGTCCTCCTGCTCCAGCGCAATGGCGGCCTGGAAGGAATGGCCCGGAGCGCATTCGTGCATGGTCAGCGCGGGGATGTTGTAGACCGGGCGCGAAGGTAAATCATGCGTGTTGATCTGACAATATTCCAGCCCGCCGCGGCCCGCCGTGTAGAAGGGCGCGATGGCCGGGTCGACCGGGCGCAGGCCATGCCGGTAGCGCGGCAGGAAGCCGAAATAATCATCCAGCCTGTCGTCGACGCGCTTGGCGGTATAGGCGGCCACGCCCATCAGCTCATCGGGCGTATCGGCCACGAATTGCGGGTCGGTGCGCAGGAAGGCGATGAACTCGGCCAGCGTGCCGGTGAAGCCTGCGTCCTCCTTCGCCTTTTCCATCTCGGCAGTGATGCGCGCGACTTCCTCGAGGCCGATCTTGTGGATCTGCTCCGCCGTCAGGTCGAGCGTGGTGTACTGGCGGATTTGCTGCGTGTAATAGGCCTCGCCCTCGGGAAATTCGCTCGCGCCCAGCGTGGTGCGCGTCTGCGGCAGATAGGTGTTCCGGAAGAAATCGAGCAAGTCGCGATAGGCCGGTGTCACGCTTTCGGCGATGGCGGCCTTGCCCGCCGCGGTCAGCCGCGCCTTGTCCTCGTCCGAGAAGCGCTCGGGCATCTGGTCGAAGGGCGCCCAGAACGGGCTCATCTCGGGGAAATCGACGACATAGGCCCCGATCGAGGCATCGCGCCCTTCGAGCGTCACGCGCGGCACGCTGAACCCGCGTGCGAGGCCTGCCTTCGCGTTGGCCGTCTGATCGGCGAAATAGCGCGGCAAATCGCGCATCCGGCCGATGTAATTTTCGTAATCCTCGACCGAGGTGAAGCCACTACGTCCCGCGAGGTAGGACCAGAAATTGCTATCGCTGTCGAAAGGCATCTCCCACTCGGCAAAGCGCGCATCGCCAATGTCGCTTTCGAGCAGCGTGCGAAGGACCAGCGCATTGGTCTGCGCTTCCTCCGACAGGGCAGCAGCATCGATAGCATCGAGCCGCGCAAGTATTTGCGCATAGCGCGCAGCCCTTTCCCGCTGCGCCTCGGGCGTGACGCTCCACAGGCGATCACCCCATTCGGTGTTGCCGCTCTCGCTCTCGGTCATCTCGTATTGCGCGAGGTTGAAGTCGTAATATTCGTCGGCAAGCGCCATCACCCGCTCGTCGGCAGTCTCCTTCGCGGCGAGCGGTGTGGCAAACACGGAGGCGGCGAGGACCGCGCTCGTCAAAAGGGCAGTCCTCATCGTCTCTCTCCCGATGTCGAAAATATCAGTCCGGCTTCTTGGCCACGCCGACCATGGCCGGGCGCAGGAGGCGGTCCTTGATCATGTAACCGGCCTGCATTTCCTGCACGATTGTCCCCGGCTCCGCGTCGGCGGTCGGAATTTCCATCATCGCCTGGTGCTGGTTCGGGTCGAGCGGCATGCCCTTGGCGGCAATGCGCGTGATGCCGTTCTGGTTGAAGACCTTTTCCAGCTCGCGCTGCGTCGCTTCGATACCCGCAATAAAGCCCTTGAGCTTCTCGTCCTCGCGCTGTTCGGCGGGAATGGCGTCGAGCGCGCGGCCGAGGTTGTCGGCGACGCTGAGAATATCACGCGCGAAACCGGTCGCGGCATAATTGCGCGCGTCCTGCACGTCCTTCTCCATGCGGCGGCGCACGTTCTGCGTTTCGGCGCGGGCGTAGAGGACTTCCTGCTTGGCGTTCTCGAGGTCGCCGCGCAGGCTCGCCAGCGCTTCGTCGAGCGCTACGTCCGCATCGTCCTCATCCTCGCCGCCATCATCGCGCAGGTGTTCGGGCACGCCTTCCATCTCGCGCGCTACTTCTTCATCGACCGCCTTGTCCTGCGGTTCGTTCGTGTTCTCGTTGTTCACTTGGAAAAACCCTGTCAGCCTATTCTCTTGCCCAAGGATCGGGCCGTGAAGTCCACCATGGGGACGACCCGCGCGTAATTCAACCGCGTCGGGCCGATGACACCCAGCACGCCGACCACTTTTCCGGCTGCATCGCGGTAAGGCGCGGCGATGACCGAAGAGCCCGAAAGCGAGAAGAGCCGGTTCTCGCTGCCGATGAAAATGCGCATGGCCTCGGCCTCGCGGGCGTTTTCGAGGAGGCTGGCGACCGATTGCTTGTTTTCCAGGTCGTCGAGCAGCGAACGCACGCGGTCGATATCGGCGAGTGCACTTTCGTCGAGCAAATTTGCCTGCCCGCGCACGATGAGCACAGGGCGGTGGGAGGCATCCTCGGACCACAGGGCGATGCCCTTGGCGACAAGGTCGCGGCTGGCCTCGTCGAGCGCGCTGCGCTCGCTTGCAATCTCGCGTTCGACCAGCGCGGCTGCCTCGGCCAGCGTTCGACCTGCGGCCTTGGCGGTGAGGAAATTGCTCGCCTGTTCGAGCGACGTACCGAGCGCCTGTGCGGGAAGCGGCAGGATGCGGTTCTCGACCTGCCCGTCCTCCCCGACCAGCACTGCGAGCACACGATTGGCATCGAGCGCGGTGAGCGAAACCTGCGCAAGCCGCGGCTCCCTGCGGGGCACCATGACCATGCCCGCCGCGCCCGAAAGGTCTGACAGCAGCGCGCTGGTCTGTTCCAGCGCGCGCTCGATGGGGCCCGGCTGGGCGATGCGCTCCTCGATGGCAGCGCGCTCCTGCGCGGTGGGTTCAGCCACCTGCATCATCGCATCGACGAAGAGCCTGAGACCGCTGTCGGTCGGCATGCGGCCCGCGCTCGTATGCGGGGCAGCCAGCAGCCCACGCTGTTCCAGCTCCGCCAGGACCGAGCGGATGGAGGCAGGCGAAAGGTTCACCCCGCCCTCGCCCGCCAATGCTTTGGAGCCGACCGGAGAACCGCTTTCAAGGTAACCCTCGACCACGAGCCGGAAAATCTCGCGGGCGCGGTCGGACAAATCGGTGAGCGGCGGTGAATTCATGTGTCCTATCTAACCACTCCCCTTGCGGCCTCAAGGGCCTTGCGCCTAACCCGCTGTCCAGAGATTCGACTGCATTGGAGAAAACATGCGACCTTCAGGACGCGCGCCCGATGAAATGCGCGCCATCACCATCGAGACCGGCTACACCAAGCACGCCGAGGGCAGCTGCCTCATCAGCTTCGGCGAGACCAAGGTGCTGTGCACCGCGTCGGTCGAAGAACGCATCCCGCCGTGGCTTCGCGGGAAAGGCGAAGGCTGGGTCACCGGCGAATATTCCATGCTTCCGCGCGCCACGCATACCCGCGGCCAGCGCGAGGCTGCCAAGGGCAAGCAGAGCGGACGAACGCAGGAAATCCAGCGCCTTATCGGGCGTAGCTTGCGCGCCGTGGTAGACCACAGGAAGCTCGGCGAGCGTCAGATTACACTCGATTGCGACGTCATCCAGGCCGATGGCGGCACCCGCACAGCCTCGATCTCGGGCGCCTGGGTCGCTCTGCGGCTTGCCGTCAACGCGTTGATGAAGTCGGGAGACATCGTGGAAGACCCCATCACCGCCAAGGTCGCTGCCGTATCCTGCGGTATCTACAAGGGCACGCCGGTGCTCGACCTCGACTATCCCGAAGACAGTAACGCCGATGCGGATGCCAACTTCGTGCTTATCGAAGGCGGCAAGATTGCCGAGGCTCAGGCGACCGCCGAAGGCGCGCCCTATGACGAGGAAGCCTTCCTGCGTCTCCTCCGCCTTGCCCAGATGGGCTGCGCCGACATCTTCCGCGCACAGGACGAGGCCACGCGCAAATGACACGGCGCATCGGTTCGGGCAGCCTCGTGATTGCCACGCATAATGCGGGCAAGCTGAAGGAGATCTCCGCGCTTCTCGACCCTTACGGGGTGAAGTGCATCTCCGCAGGTTCGCTGGGCCTGCCCGAACCGCCGGAAACCGGGACCACCTTCGTCCAGAACGCGCTTTTGAAGGCGCGGGCTGCGGCGGAGGCCTCGGGCCTCCCTGCCCTTGCCGACGACAGCGGATTGTCGGTCGATGCGCTCGATGGCCGCCCCGGAGTGTACACCGCCGACTGGGCCGAACGGCAGCATTTCGAGGGCGAGCCGGGCCGCGACTGGTACATGGCGATGGGCAAGGTCGAGGGCATGCTCCAGCAGAAGGGCGCCGATGTCGACCGCTCCTGCGCCTTCCATTGCGTGCTCGCGCTGGCATGGCCCGATGGCGAGCAGGCGGTGTACGAGGGCACTGCGCCAGGAACGCTGACCTGGCCGCCGCGCGGGGAAATGGGCTTCGGCTATGACCCGGTTTTCGTGCCCAATGGCCGCGACCAGACCTTTGCCGAGATAGCTCCTGAAGAAAAGCACGCCATCAGCCACCGCGCCGATGCTTTTGCCAAGCTGGTGGCCGAGCAATTCGGCTGATTAATAGGCCTTCTGGCCCCAGACATTGCCCGCCGGCCAGTAGCGACAGACCAGAACATCCCACCCGCGCTCGTTGACCACCGAGCAGCCGACTTCCTTGGTGTCGCGCCACACGATTTGCGTGTAATGCGCCACGTCGGCCCATTTGCCCGTGCGCGAAATCTCGGGGAAATTTCCGTGGGTATAGTGCTGTTTCTCGTCGATCATCATGTCGATCCCGACCATGGCATCCCATTGCCCCTGGCTCCCCATCCAAAGGTTCTCGCCGGTGGAATTGCGAGTGCGCTGGTCGGCATGTTCGAGCCTGCCGCGCCGCGCCAGTTCGTGGCCCCACTGCTTGGCCTCGCGCTCGAGCGCACGGTTCCACTTGAGCTTGGGGAGGCCGAGGCGCACGCGTTCGCGGTTGTGCGCGTCGAGCATCCGCACGGCCATCCGGTCGCTCATGCGGTTGTCGTGCTTGGCCTGCGTTTCGTAGCTACCCGCGGAAGAAGCGTCCCTTGCGCTTGCGGCCACGGTGATACCCGTGGCACATAGCGCGGCGAATGCGGCGCCTGCCGCGATGATGATTTTCGACCCGTCCATGCCGCACGATATGCCGCGGCTGTGCTTAATTTGAGGTGAAGCCGCGCTTGGCCCGTTCGCTCTACATCCACTGGCCCTTCTGCCTCGCCAAATGCCCCTATTGCGACTTCAACAGCCATGTCCGCGAGCGCACCGACATGGCCGCGTGGGAAGCCGCTCTGCTGGCCGACATGCGCGCCGAACATGCTGCGACGAAAAATGAAGAGCCGCTCGTAAGTATCTTTTTTGGCGGGGGAACGCCATCACTGATGCCGCCTGCACTCGTGGCGTCACTCTTGCGCGAGGCCGAGACGCTGTGGGGCTTTGCGCCCGGCATCGAAATCACGCTGGAGGGCAATCCGTCCTCGGTCGAGGCGGCGAATTTCGCGGACCTCGCCCGCGCCGGCATCAACCGCGTCTCGCTGGGTGTGCAGAGTTTGCGGCCCGATGTGCTCCAATTCCTCGGGCGCCTGCACGGTGTCGAAGAAGCGCTTGCGGCGGTCGAGACGGCGCAGAAGCTGTTCGACCGTGTCTCCATCGACCTGATTTACGCGCGCCCCGACCAGACCGAGGAGGAGTGGCGGCAGGAGCTGTCGGAGGCTCTTGCGCTCGGCACATCGCATATGTCGCTTTACCAGCTGACCATCGAGCCGGCGACGCGCTTCGCCACCGATGTGCGGCGCGGCGTGTTCGACCCGCTTGCCGACGACCCGGCCGCCGACCTCTTCGCCCTCACCCGCGAGATGACGGCAGCAGCGGGCCTTCCGGCGTATGAAATCAGCAACCACGCTCGCCCCGGCGAGGAGAGTCGCCACAACCTCACCTACTGGCGCTATCTCGACTATCACGGCATCGGCCCCGGCGCGCACGGACGGCGCGGCGGCGTGGCGACGACGCGGCACAAGAAGCCGGAGAATTTCCTGAGCGCAGTCGAAAGCCAAGGTGACGGCATTGCCGAACACCGCCTGCTGACCAGCAACGAGCAGGCCTCCGAGGCGCTGCTGATGGGGCTGCGACTGGCAGAAGGCGTGGACCTCGCCGCGCTGGGCAATCGCTTCGGGGTGACGAGCGACCACCTGATAGACGCTGGCAAACTCGCGCTTTACCGCGACCTCGGCCTTGTCCGGCAGGACGGCGCACGGCTTATCGTCACCGATGCCGGAATGCCCTTGCTCGACGCGCTGCTGGGCGAACTGGTGGCGACGGAGCTGGTCAGCAGTTGAGCCGCCAGGATGTCCTCGGCGCTTGGCACGACCATCTGGCGCTTGGCCTGAGGCGCTCGCCGCACACGGTGCGCGCTTATCACAAGGCGGCTGAGCGGCTCCTCACGCGGCTTGAAATCGGCGAATTCGAACAAGTCGCGACCATCTCCACCGGCAAGCTGCGCACCCACCTCGCCACGAGACGCAACGACGGACTGTCCAACGCCTCGGCCGCGCGCGAATTGTCGGCGCTCAAGGCCTTCATCGGCTTCGCGCGGGCGCAAGCGGGCCATGAAGTCACCGAGGCTCCGCGCCTGCGCGGCCCGCGTGTCAAGAAGGGCCTGCCGCGCCCCGTGTCGCCCGACGATGCCCTCGGTTTGGCCGAGACGGTCGAAGCGCTGGCCGGGGACGACTGGGTGGGCGCACGCGACCGGGCGGTGCTGCTGATGCTCTACGGCGCGGGCATGCGTATTTCCGAGGCGCTGTCGCTTTCTGCGAGCGTCCTGCCGCTCGGCGAGACGCTGACCGTCACCGGCAAGGGCGACAAGCAGCGGGTGGTGCCGCTGGTCCCGCTCATCCGCGAGGCGGTGGATGCCTATGTCCGCAAGTGCCCCTGGTCGCTTGCCCCCGACCAGCCACTGTTCCGCGGCATCAAAGGCGGCAGCCTGTCGCAAGGCGTCGTCCAGAAAGCCACCGCCCGCGCCCGCCGCGCACTCGGCTTGCCCGATACGGCAACGCCCCACGCCCTGCGGCACAGCTTCGCCACGCATCTTCTGGGTGCGGGAGCGGACCTACGGAGCCTGCAGGAATTGCTCGGCCACGCCAGCCTCGGCTCGACGCAAATCTATACCAAAGTCGATGCCGCCAGCCTGCTCGACACCTATCGCAGCGCCCACCCGCGCGAGCGCGACGACTGATTACATCGCTGCGTGCCGCCGCTCGATGGCGTCCCAGATCAAGCCCGGCGTGTCGGTGCCGTTGAACTTGTCGATGGCGACGATGCCGGTGGGCGAGGTGACGTTGATTTCGGTCAGCCACTTGCCGCCGATGACATCGATGCCGACGAATACCAGCCCGCGCTTTTTGAGTTCCGGGCCCATGGCGGCGCAGATTTCCTCCTCGCGCGGCGTCAATGTGGCCGATTCCGCATGGCCGCCCTGCGCAAGGTTCGAACGAAACTCACCTTCGCCGGGGAAGCGGTTGATAGCGCCTGTGAATTCGCCATCGACAAGCACGATCCGCTTGTCGCCTTCGCTGACTTCGGGAAGGAAGGGCTGGATCATGTGCGGCTCGGGCCAGGTCTGGTTGAAAACCTCGCTCAGCGCGGAAAGGTTCGTGCCATCCGCATCGAGCCGGAAGATCGCCTTGCCGCCATTACCGTGGAGCGGCTTCATCACAACCGAGCCGTGTTCCTTCTGGAAAGCTTTCAAATCGTCCAGATGCCGCGCAATCATGGTCGGCGGCATGAACCGCGCATAGTCGAGCACGAACATCTTTTCGGGCGCGTTCACCACCTCGCGCGGGTCGTTTATGACCAGCGTCGTGCCCTTCAGCCGGTCGAGCAGGAAGGCAGCGCTGATATAGCCAAGGTGGAACGGCGGGTCCTGCCGCATCAGCACGACGTCGATATCCTTGGCGAGGTCGATGCGGCGGCGCTCGCCAGCCGTGAAGTGATTGCCCTCCACCCTCTGCACCGTGACCGGCGCAGCGTGGGCGGTAATCCTGCCAGAAGGCGTGCCGTCGCTCTGCCATGCGAGGCTGCCGACATCGTAGTGCCAGACCTCGTGCCCGCGCTCCTGCGCGCTGAGCATCAGTGCGAAACTGCTGTCGCCCGCGATATTGATGCTTTCGAGCGGGTCCATCTGGACGGCGACGCGGAGTGACATGCGAATTCCTTACGGTTGCCAGGCGTTGGCGATGTGGCGAGGGAAGGCGCCGGGTGCAAGCAGGATTACGTCGACGCGAATGTCCTCGCCCTCGCCTGCATAGCGATGCGCCACGGCCTCGGCAGCAGCGGCGACGCGCGCGAGGCGGTGCTCGTCGATGGCATGGTCGAGTTCCTCGCGCTTCTTGCGCCACTTCACCTCGACGAAGGCGACCAGCTTGCCGCGCTTTGCGACGAGGTCGATTTCGCCTGCCGGTGTCTTCACGCGCGTGTCGAGGATTTGCCAGCCCTTCGCCCGCAGCCAGAAGGCCGCACGGGTCTCGCCGTCGCGGCCGCTGCGTTCGGCCAGCTGGCGCTTCATTCGGACTTCATCTCCATCGCGCGGGCATAGAGCGTCTTGCGGTCGAGGCCGGTGGCCTTGGAGACCTGCGCCGCGGCCTGGCTCGCCTTCATCGTGGCCATCGCCTCGCGCAGCATGGTGTCGGCATCGGCGTCGCTTGGGGCATGGGTCTCGGGCGGGCCGACGAGCAGGACGATTTCACCCTTGGGCGGATTGGCGTCGTAATAGGCCATCAGTCCGTCGGCGAGGCCGCGGCGACATTCCTCGTGCAGCTTGGTGAGTTCGCGCGCCACGGCGATTTCGCGCTCGGGCATCAGCTCCTTCAGCGCAGCCAGCGATTTGAGCAGCCGCGGTCCGGTCTCGTAAAACACGAGGGTCGCGTCGGTATTCGCCAACTCCTCAAGCGTTTCACGGCGTGCCTTCTCCTTCGACGGAAGAAAGCCTGCGAAAAGGAAACGGTCGTTCGGTAATCCCGAAAGCGTGAGACCGACCACCGCCGCACATGCGCCGGGCAGGCTCGTCACCGGTATCCCCTCGGCGCGGCAATCGTTCACCAGCCGGTATCCCGGGTCCGAAATCATCGGCGTCCCCGCATCGCTCACCAGCGCCACGGCGCGGGAACGCATCGAGTCGACCAGCCGGCCACGGTCGCGATGTTCGCTATGGTCGTCATAGCGCCACATGGGCTTGGAAATGCCGAGATGCTTCAAAAGCTTGCCCGTAACCCGCGTATCCTCGCAGGCCACGCCATCGCAGCGTGACAGGATGTCCACGGCGCGCAGGGTGATATCGCCAAGATTGCCGATAGGGGTGGCAACGAGATAGAGACCGGGTGTAAGGCGGTCTTGTGAAGGTTGGGCGGTATCGCTCACCTGCCCCCCATGGACTAGCAATACAGGACGCGGCAAGAATGAAGCGCGCATTTTTCACCCGCCGGAACATGATGATGGCCGCAAGTGCGGTCCTTCTTTCGGGCTGTTCGATCATTCCCAAGGGCGGCGAGGCGCCGACAACAGGCCCCACGCCCGAACCCGGTCCGTCAAGCTTGCCGCAGGATGGCCTTCACCGCGTTGCCCTGCTCGTGCCGCTGTCGGGACAGAACGGCGAGGTCGGCCAGTCAATTGCCAATGCGACCACCATGGCCATCCTCGATACCGAGGCGAGCAACCTGCGCATCACCACCTATGACACGGCGCAGGGCCCGCAGGCAGCCGCGCGCCAGGCGCTGGCCGATGGCAACAAGCTCATCCTCGGCCCGCTGCTCGGCAGCAATGTCGTTTCCGTGCGCGCAGAGGCCGCTCCAGCCGGCGTGCCGATCATCAGCTTTTCCAACGATACGAGCGTCGCCGGTCCCGGCGTCTTCGTGATGGGGCATATCCCCGAACAGTCCATCGCCCGCAGCGTCGAATACGCGCGCGACAACGGCGCGGACGATTTCGCCATCCTCGCGCCGGACGGCGAATATGGTGACCGCGCCGAAGCAGCTTTGCGCACCGCCCTCTCGGCACATGGCGGCAATTTCGTCGCCAGCGAGCGCTATTCGCGCACCAACACCTCGGTGGTGAGCGCAGGCGGACGCCTTCGCCAGCGCGGCGGCATCGACGCGGTGCTGATTGCCGACGGCGGCACGAATTCCATCCGCGGCGGCGAGGCTGTCAAGCGCGACGGCCTGCAAATCCTCGGTACCGAACGCTGGAGCGGCGACCGCGATGTGCTGCGTTCAACGGCCCTTCGCGGAGCCCTCTTCTCCTCGGTCAGCGATGCGCGTTACGGCGGCTTCGTGCGCAGTTACGAGGAACGCTTCGGCGGCCAGCCTTACCGCGTCGCGACGCTTGGATATGACGCGGTCCTCCTCACCCTGCGCGCCGCACGCGATTGGGACTACGGGCGCCCCTTCCCCACTAACGTCCTGTTCCAGTCGGGCGGGTTCGACGGGATGGACGGTCCTTTCCGCTTCCAGCGCAACGGCGTTGTCGAGCGGGCCATGGAGGTCCGGCGCGTCACCAATGGCGATGTCACCATCGTCTCGACCGCTCCGAAAGGCTTCTGACAGGCGGATAAGTTCGGCTGCCCGCTTGCGGGTGCGGGTGCGTGCGATATAGCCTGAACCCATGTCCGACGACCTGTTCGAAAACACGCCGACATCTTCCGGCGACTATGACGCTTCCTCCATCGAGGTCCTCGAGGGCCTCGAGCCTGTGCGCCGCCGCCCCGGCATGTATATCGGCGGCACCGACGACCGCGCGCTGCATCACCTCGTTGCGGAAGTGCTCGACAACTCGATGGACGAGGCGGTCGCAGGGCATGCAAGCCGCATCGAAGTGCGCCTTGAGGAAGGCAACCGCATCACCATCGCCGATAACGGGCGCGGGATGCCGGTGGCCGAGCATCCGAAATATCCGGGCAAGTCGACGCTCGAAGTCATCCTCACGACGCTGCATTCTGGCGGCAAGTTCTCGGGCAAGGCCTATGCCACCAGCGGCGGCCTTCATGGTGTCGGTGTCAGCGTGGTCAACGCGCTGTCCGACTATACCCGTGTCGAGGTGGCGCGCGACAAGACGCTCTATGCGCAGGAATTCTCCAAGGGCGCGCCCAAGGGCAGCATCGAGGAACTTGGCCCGACCCCCAACCGGCGCGGCACGACCGTCACATTCGTCCCCGACACCGAGATTTTCGGCGACCGCAAGTTCAACCCCAAGCGATTGTTCAAGCTGGCGCGCTCGAAGGCCTATCTCTTCGCCGGCGTCGAAATCCGCTGGAAGTGCGCCGAGAGCCTCGCTTCCGAAGAAGTCCCAGCCGAAGCGGTCTTCAAGTTCCCCGGCGGCCTTGCCGACCATCTCGCTGAGCAAATCGGCGGGCGCGAATGCGTCACCGCCCAGCCCTTCGCGGGCAAGCAGGCCTTCCCCGAAATCGACGGGCTCGAGCAGGGCAGCGTCGAATGGGCGATCGCCTGGCCGCTCTATTCGGACGGCTCGACCAGTTGGTATTGTAACACCGTGCCCACGCCTGATGGCGGGACGCATGAGCAGGGCCTGCGCGCCGCGCTCACCAAGGGCCTGCGCGCCTTCGGTGAACTCACCGGCACCAAGAAGGCCAAGGACCTGACCGCCGACGATATAATGGTCGGCGCGGATGTGATGCTGTCGGTCTTCATCCGCGACCCGCAGTTCCAGAGCCAGACCAAGGACCGCCTGACCTCGCCCGAAGCCGCGCGCCTCGTCGAGAATGCGGTACGCGACCATTTCGACCATTTCCTTTCCGACAACATGGATCGCGGCAAGGCACTGCTCGGCCAGGTCATGGAGCGGATGGACGAGCGCCTGCGCAGGAAGCAGGAACGCGAAATCAAGCGCAAGACGGCGACCAACGCCAAGAAGCTGCGCCTGCCGGGCAAGCTCACCGATTGCTCGGGTGAAGGCGACGGCGAGACCGAACTCTTCATCGTCGAAGGAGACTCGGCAGGCGGCAGCGCCAAGCAGGCGCGCAACCGCAAGACGCAGGCCATCCTCCCCATCCGCGGCAAGATCCTCAACGTCGCCTCGGCCACCGCCGACAAGATCCGCGCCAACAGCGAAATCGCCGACCTCAGCCTCGCGATGGGCTGCGGGACGCGCAAGGAATGCGACGCGGAAAACCTGCGCTACGACCGCATCATCATCATGACCGACGCCGATGTCGACGGTGCGCATATCGCCACGCTGCTGATGACTTTCTTCTTCCAGGAGATGCCCGATGTGGTGCGCGGCGGTTACCTCTATCTCGCGCAGCCGCCGCTCTACAAGCTCACTGCAGGCAAGGAGAGCCGCTACGCCCGCGACGACGAGCACAGGAAGGAACTGGAAGAGACCGTCTTCAAGGGCAAGAAGGTCGAAGTCGGCCGCTTCAAGGGCCTGGGCGAAATGAACCCCGCCCAGCTCAGGGAAACCACGATGGACCCGGAGACCCGCAGCCTCATCCGCATCACCCTGCCCGCCGAATTCGAGCAGCGTGCGGTGGTCAAGGAACTGGTCGACCAGCTGATGGGCCGTAACCCGGAACACCGCTTCAACTTCATCCAGAACAATGCCGGCGAATTCGACCGCGACATGATCGATGCCTGATCGGGACTATCCCGACCCGCGTGAAGAAGACATCGTCTACGACGACCGCCGGATATCGCGCCCGGATTCCTCGCTGCCGGACTGGTATGCTTCCGATACGGCCTATCGCCCGATACCCATCGTGTGGTTCGCAGGCGCTTTGATCCTTCAGGTCATCGCCATGCCTGCAGTATACCTGCTGAGTGCGGTGTGGCTCGGTTTGTCTCCGTTGGTGACTGTAGCCGTGGCGCTGCTGGTGAGCGGTTTCATCTGGCACCTTGCAATGGAGCGCGGCCTGCGGGGTGCGTCTTTCGCGTGGCGCTTCGCCACCGGGGCAATGCTGGCTTTCTTCTTTGGCATCACTGCGTTAACGGCACTCGCCTAATCCACCGGGACAGGGAGCTTGGATGACGGATTCGGTTCGCAGAAGGTACGAGGCAATCGGCCGTCGGCGCGTCCTCCTGCTGCTGGGCGTCGGTCTCGCTCTTCTCGCAACTGCGCTGATCACTGCATTCATGACCCTCGGCGCGATTACCGAGGACACCGATGCCGTCGAAAAGACGCTCGAGCGACAAGCCAGCATCGACAGCCTCGCAACCTTCAGCGAACAGATAGCTGTTGGGCGGCGCGGTTTCCTGCTCCAGCCAGATCCGCTTTTCGCGAGAACCGTTCGCGAAGCGAGTTCCGACTTCGAAAGTGAGCAGGCACGGTTGGCCGACATGCTTGTCAGCGTCGAACAACGCGATCGCCTGGAAGAAATTCGCGAGCTCAATGCCGAGCGCACGGTGATGATCGACGCCATGTTTGCCGACCCGGAGGCGGCGGTTGCCGATGCGGACACCATGGATTTCAACACCGATGGCGCGGTCCTGATCACGCAGGACATTCGCGAAATCGCCGAAGAAATGTCGGCCGCGGAATCCCGCACCCTCGTCGAACGCAACCGCGCGCAGCTGGATTCGCTGCTCCTGTTCTACATCGTCGGTGGCCTGTCGCTCATGCTGCTGCTCGGTGTGCTGGTGACCGCCGTTTCGATCGTGCTGCGATACAATCGCGATCTTGCCGCAGCTCAGGTCAGCCTTCGCGAAGCGAACACGGGCCTCGAAACCGCCGTGCAGAGCCGGACGGCCGAGCTCATCCGCGCAAACGAGGAAATCCAGCGTTTCGCATATATCGTCAGCCACGATTTGCGCTCACCACTGGTCAATGTGCTCGGTTTCACTTCCGAATTGGACGAAGCCCGCAAGATTATTCACGCGCATCTCGAGGAGCTTTACGCAAACCACCCGGACCTGCGTGATGAAGAGGCCTGGCTCGCAGTCGACGAGGACCTGCCCGAAGCCCTCGGCTTCATCCGCACCTCGACCGAGAAGATGGACCGTCTCATCAATTCTATCCTCGAACTCTCGCGGCAGGGCCGGCGCAAGCTGCAGCCCGAAGAGCTCGATATGGAGGAGCTGGTCGAGGATATCGTCGACTCGCTCTACCAGCGCACCGAGGACGCAGGTGCGACTATCGAGGTGAAATCCATCCCGGAACTGGAGAGCGACCGGATCGCGGTCGAGCAGATCCTCCAGAACCTCATCGAAAACGCCATCAAGTATCTCAGCCCGGAACGTGCGGGCAAAATCGTGGTCGAGGGCAGCAAGGCGGTCGGCACGGTGCGCATCGATGTCATCGACAATGGCCGCGGTATCGCGCCCGAGGACCACGAGCGGATTTTCGAGCTTTTCCGCCGCGCCGGCACGCAGGACCAGGAAGGCGAAGGCCTCGGCCTCGCCAATGTCCGCGCGCTGGCCTATCGCCTTGGCGGTACCATCGAAGTCGATTCGGAACTTGGAAAAGGTTCGCGGTTTAGACTTTCTCTACCGGCAAAATTCATTGCCCAGGAGGCACTTGCATGAATTCGCAGCAATCCGTCAGCATCGTCATGATCGAGGATGATGCAGGCCACGCCCGCCTCATCGAGAAGAATATCCGCCGCGCGGGTATTTCCAATGACATCGCGCACTTCGAAGACGGCACCTCGGCGCTGGAATACCTCTTCAACGACCCGAGCGGCCCGGCACATAACGGCCCTGCGCTGGTGCTCCTCGACCTCAACCTGCCCGACATGAGCGGAACCTCGATCCTCGAGAAGATCAAGCAGGACGAAACGCTGCACCGCACCCCTGTCGTCGTCCTCACCACCACCGATGACAAGGTGGAAATCCAGCGCTGCTACGACCTTGGCTGCAACGTCTACATCACCAAGCCGGTGAATTATGAAAGCTTCGCCGACGCCATCCGCCAGCTCGGCCTGTTCCTTTCGGTCATCCAGGTCCCCTCGGCAGAAGACTGATAGAACCGAAAAAGATCCTTTACGTCGATGATGACGCCGGTCTCCGGCGGCTGATCCAGCGCGCGCTGAACAAACGCGGGTTCGACGTCGATACGGCAGAGAGCGCCGATGAAGGCCTCGAATGCATGAAGTCCAAGCAATACGACCTGGTCGCCATCGACAACCATATGCCGGGCAAGAGTGGCCGGCAGATGCTCGACGAAATTGTCGCGGTGGAAGGGCATCCGGCAGTCGTTTTCGTCACCGGAGACAGCGATACCGCCGTTGCGGTCGAAGCGATCCATGCCGGGGCAACCGATTTCGTTGTGAAGACCGTGGGCGACAGCTTCTTCGACCTGCTCGACAGCCGCTTTCGCCAGGCCTTCGCCCGCGACCGGCTGGAGCGTGAAAAGCGCGAGGCAGAGGCAGACCTGCGCGAAGCCAATGAGCGGCTCGAAATGCTGGTGCGCGAAGTGCACCACCGCGTCTCCAATTCGCTGCAAATGGTCCAGAGCTTCGTCGCCATGCAGGCGAACCAGACCGCATCAGAAGATGCCAAGGATGCCCTCGCCGCCACGCAAAACCGCATCAAGGCCATCGGGAAAGTCCACCAGAACCTCTATACCCGCGGCGATCTGACCACGATCGACCTCGACGAATATCTCGGCACCCTGGTCGAAGAGCTACGGCAGAACATGTCCGAGACCGACGGTTGCGTAGAACTCGCTTACACTTCCGACCATGTCGAAGTGTCGCCCGATGACGCGGTCAATGTCGGCGTCGTGGTCAATGAACTTGTCAGCAACGCGGCCAAATACGCCTTCGCCGAAGCCGGAAAAGGCCGCGTCGAAGTTGCGCTAGCCGCGATTGACCAAGGCTACAGCGTCACTGTCAGCGACAACGGCGCGGGGATCAAGGAAGGTGCAGGCCCCGAGGGAACAGGTCTCGGGATGCGTATCATCAAGGCCATCACCCGTTCGCTCGGCACCGAGCTCGAGCGGCTCGAATGCGAGCAAGGCACCAGTCACCGACTCGTGGTGAAAACCGCCGCCTAATCAGCCAACCGCGTCTCGACGCTGATCCGCCCTTCCAGCGTTTTATGGACCGGGCACTTGTCCGCAATCTCGAGCAAGCGCGCCCGCTGGTCCTCGTCCAACGCATCCCCGCGAATGCTGATTTCGCGCGTCAGCAGCTGGTGTGGCATGCCATCTTCCTCGGCGAGGCAGTCCTTGCAGTCCTTCGCATGGTCGCGCGAATGGGTGAGGTGGATTTGCACGCCTTCGAGCGGCCATTCCTTGCGGTCGGCATACATCTTCATCGTCATCGACGTGCATGCACCAAGCGCGCCCAGCAGCAGGTCGTAGGGCGTGGGCCCTGTATCGTCACCGCCATAGGACTTGGGCTCGTCGGCGATGAAGCGGTGGGTCTTGGTGTGTATCTCGGTGCCGAACTTGCCGTGGCCCATGCAGGTCACCACGCCCTCTTCGGGCATCGGCCAGTCGTCGCGCATCGGCAGGTATCTGCTCGCCCAGCCCGCGATGACGGTGGCCACGAATGAGGCGTCCTCCTCGCGCAGCAACAGATGGTCCGCACCTTCGAGGCTGACGAAGCTCTTGGGATGCTTCGCCGCCTGGAATAGCGCGCTGGCATGGTCGATGCCGACCACGTCGTCGGTCGGCGAATGGAGAAACAGGAGCGGCTTGCGCAGCCGTCCGACCTCGGCCAGCAGGTCGGTATTCTCGACCTTCTCGATAAATTCGCGGCCCAGCGTGAACTCACGGCCCGCGATGCGCACCTCGCCCTGGCCCGATGTACGGATAGCGTCGAGGTCCCCGTCGATATTGGCCAGCACATGCGGGACATCGGAAGGGGCGCCGATTGTGGCAACCGCGGCAATACGCTCGAACCCTATTTCATCGGCCGCTGCCAGCACGGCCGCGCCGCCAAGGCTGTGACCAACCAGCAGGATGGGCTGCGCAAACCGCTCGAGCAGATCCTCGGCTGCCGCGACAAGGTCCGAGACATCGGCCGCAAAGCCCGCGCGCCCGAATTCGCCGCCGCTGCCGCCCAGCCCGGTGAAGTCGAACCGCAGCGTTGCGATGCCCTCTTTGGCCAGCGCGCGCGCAACGGTCACAGCCGCCTTGCTGTTCTTGGTGCAGGTGAAGCAGTGCGCAAACAGCGCCGCCCCGCGCACGAGGCCTGTCGGCAGTTCCAGCGAGCCGGTGAGTTCGTGCCCGGCGTCGGTCGCAATCGTGATATTCTCTGTCGGCATGGGCCCTCCTTCGGCGCTCATCGCTCTTGGCCTACAACGCCCCCTTGCCCTGAGAGTGCCAGCCCCCTAACGCATCGCACAAAGTTGCAAGGGAAAACTCATGTCCGACCAGACCCGTTTCGAAGGCACCAGTTCCTATATCGCCACCGAGGATTTGAAGGTCGCGGTGAACGCCGCCGTCACGCTGCGCCGCCCGCTGCTGGTCAAGGGCGAACCGGGCACGGGCAAGACCGTCCTCGCGCACGAAATTTCCAAGGCACTGGGTGCGCCGATGATCGAGTGGAACGTCAAGTCCACCACCAAGGCGCAGCAGGGCCTTTACGAATACGACGCAGTCGCCCGCCTGCGAGACGGCCAGCTCGGCGACGAGCGCGTCCACGACATTTCGAACTACATCAAGAAGGGCAAGCTGTGGGAGGCGTTCACCAGCCCCGAACTGCCCGTCCTGCTGATCGACGAAATCGACAAGGCGGACATCGAATTCCCGAACGATCTCTTGCAGGAACTCGACCGGATGAGCTTCGATGTCTACGAAACGCACGAGCGTATCGAGGCGAAAGAGCGCCCCATCGTCGTCATCACCTCGAACAACGAGAAGGAACTCCCCGACGCTTTCCTGCGCCGTTGCTTCTTCCACTACATCAAGTTCCCCGACCGCGACACGATGCGCGACATCATCGAGGTCCATTTCCCCGACATCCAGAAGAACCTCGTCACCAAGGCGATGGAAATCTTCTACGAACTGCGCGACGTGCCGGGGCTGAAGAAAAAGCCCAGCACCAGCGAATTGCTCGACTGGCTCAAGCTCCTGCTGAACGAGGACATGCCGCTGGAAGTGCTGCAGGACAGCAACCCCAACAGCGCCATCCCGCCGCTGCACGGCGCATTGCTGAAGAACGAGCAGGACGTGATGCTGTTCGAACGACTGGCCTTCATGGCGCGCCGCCAGACTTGAAGGGACTGCCTCGCCCGAGGCCATGAAAAAGGGCCGGGAAGCAACATGGCTTCCCGGCCCTTTTCTCATGTTCAGGAAGTTTATCCGTCGAAACTGTAGGCCAGCTCGAAATCGCCCCAGCGACGTCCGGCAATCGTGACCGGCACATAGACGTTGCGCACGACGCGATAGCTCTTGCCGTCGTTTTCCTGGCGATAGACCGCCATCATGTAGGGAGCATTGCTCTCCTTGGCACGCTGGTCGATGGGATCGAGGATCTTGCGACCATTGCGGCAATTGCGCGTGTCGAGTTCGACGTTCCCCGTCGGTGCCTGCGAATGGCGCGTGAGGTGCGTGGGCAGGTACCCGCCCATGTCGGTGCAAGCGGCAGCCATGACGCGCTTGTCACCCTCTGCAGCGTCGTCGAGCACGTGGCGCCAGTTTTCGTGTGCCCAGTCCATCAGGCTGGTGCGATAGCGGACCGGGTTGCTGTTCGGGATCTGCTGGTAATTCTGGTCGAAAAGCTGGTCGACGCTGAGCTTTCCTTCGGCGATCGCCTTCTCGGCAAGCTGCTCGACTTCGCGGGCGCGCTTCTGTGCGGTTTCGACCATCAGGCTGTCTTCTGGCGAGAGTCCGGCCTGCACGATGCGGTCGAACATTTCCGAAGCCGTCATTTCGAGGTCGGTGATGCGCTCATGCGCGGTGACGAGGCGTTCCTCGTTTTCGTTTGCCGCGCGGTCGAAGCTGTCGATGACGGCCGACACGCGGTCGACATGTTCGGTCATCATCCCCGTTGCGCGGGTAATCTGGTCGTTCTGGTTGTCGACTTCTTCGACCAGCTGGCTCACGCCCGCGATGGTTGCATCGATGCTGGCAACCGAGGTCTTGGCCTCGTTCGACGCCTTGGCGCCCGCTTCGATCCGATCGATGACGGTGGCAGCCTCGCTGCCGAGCGTCTCGATGACGTCGGCAATCTCGTCGGTTGCCTTGCGGGTCTCGCCAGCGAGCGTCTTCACCTCGTTGGCGACGACGGCAAAGGTGCGCCCCGCATCGCCGGCACGCATCGCCTCGATGGTGGCGTTGAGGGCAAGGATGTTCGTCGTCTCGGCAATCTGCTCGATATCCTGCGAACAGCGCTTCACCTGGTCCATCGCGGCTGCAAAGCCGGTGACATGGGTGGCAAGCGTTTCGACGAGGTCGAGAAGGTTGGTGATTTGCGAGAGCGACGACTGGATCTGGGTCGTGCCCATGTTCAGCCGCTCGATGGCACGGGCCGAGAGAAGGCGCGCTTCGTCGCTGGCCTCGGCGACCTTGCGCTGGTCGGCCTCCAGTTCCTTTACGGTGCCCTGCAGTTCGATGTGCTCTGCCCGCAAAACGCCCGAACTGTCGAGCACGGCCTGCACGATACCGGCCACGTCGGAACAGCCGACGGTAACCTTGCCGCAAGCCTCCGGAATACGGTCAAGAGCCGATGCTCCCCTTGCATCGATTGCATTGACTTCCATGCGATTCGACCCCTTTTTTGGTCTCGTTCAGCCTGTGCTCTAGGGAAGAATGGTTAGCGACCCGTTAAGTCTGTCGTCTTTTTACAAAAGAAGGTTGCGAAACAGGACTGGCGCGGTCCGGCGCGGCCATGTAGGGCCACCACCATGTTCTTCAATTTCGTCGACGAACTGCGCGCTGCAGGCATCCAGGCCAGCTTCAAGGAGCACCTCACCCTGCTCGAGGCGCTGGACAAGGAAGTCATCGGCCAGTCGCCCGAGAGCTTCTACTACCTCTCGCGCGCGACCTTCGTTAAGGACGAGGGCCTGCTCGACCGCTTCGACCAGGTTTTCTCCAAGGTCTTCAAGGGTATCCTGACCGACTATGGCCAGAACCCGGTCGATGTGCCGGAAGACTGGCTCAAGGCGGTAGCCGAGAAATTCCTCTCCGAAGAAGAGATGGAAAAGATCAAGAGCCTCGGCGACTGGGACGAGATCATGGAGACGCTCAAAAAGCGGCTCGAGGAACAGGAAAAGCGCCACCAGGGCGGCAACAAGTGGATTGGCACGGGCGGCACCTCGCCCTTCGGCAACAGCGGCTACAACCCCGAAGGCGTCCGCATCGGCGGCGAGAGCAAGCACAAGCGCGCCATCAAGGTGTGGGACAAGCGCGAGTTCAAGAACCTCGACAACACCAAGGAACTGGGCACCCGCAACATCAAGATGGCGCTGCGCCGCCTGCGCCGCTTTGCCCGCGAAGGTGCGGCGGACGAACTCGACCTCGATGCGACCATCCGCGGCACGGCCAAGCAGGGCTGGCTCGACATCCGCATGCGGCCCGAACGGCACAATGCGGTAAAGCTGTTGCTCTTCCTCGATGTCGGTGGGTCGATGGACCCATTCATCAAGGTGACCGAGGAACTGTTCAGCGCCGCCACCAGCGAGTTCAAGAACCTCGAATTCTTCTACTTCCACAACTGCCTCTACGAAGGCGTGTGGAAGGACAACCGCCGCCGCTGGCAGGAGCGCACCAAGACGTGGGACGTGCTTCACAAATACGGGCACGACTACAAGGTCGTCTTCGTCGGCGATGCAGCGATGAGCCCCTACGAAATCACCCACCCGGGCGGCAGCGTCGAACATATGAACGAAGAAGCCGGCGCTACATGGATGCAGCGCGTGGTCAACACCTATCCCGCCACCGTCTGGCTCAACCCCGTGCCGGAGAAGCAGTGGAATTATTCGCAGTCCACCAAGGTGATGAAGCAGCTGGTGAACGATCGCATGTATCCACTGACGCTCGACGGGCTGGACGATGCCATGCGCGAATTGAGCCGCAAGCAGGGGTAAGCGCTTGAAGCACACCCGCTTCGAGGCGCTACGCCAGCGTCTTGAGAGTTTCGACCCCGGTACCGGCTGGCGGCTCTGGCTCTACGAGTTCCTGCTGTTCGGGGTGAAGCAGGCGTGGGCGTGCCTGTTCGGAGCGCTGCTCCTCGCCCTGCTCCTGCTCACCCATTTCTTCTATCCCGAAGATGCCGCGCTGCATCGCTATGATTTCCTCACCCTGGCCGCGCTCGCCATACAGGTGGGCATGCTGGCCTTCAGGCTGGAGACGTGGGACGAGGCAAAGGTCATCCTGCTTTTCCATATCGTCGGCACGGTGATGGAGCTCTTCAAGACAGCCGCCGGTTCTTGGGTCTATCCCGAGGACAGCCTGCTCCACATCGGCGCGGTGCCGCTTTTCTCGGGCTTCATGTACGCCAGCGTCGGCAGCTACATCGCGCGCGTCTGGCGCATTTTCGATTTCCGCTACACCGCCTTTCCCCCGCGCTGGACGACCTATGCGCTTGCGACCGCCATTTACGTCAACTTCTTCGCGCACCATTGGCTGCCGGATATCCGCCTGTTGCTGTTCGCGGCCACCATCTGGCTGTTCCGGCGCACGAAAATCCACTTTCGCAACTGGCGCGTCCATCGCTGGATGCCGCTGCTGCTCGGCTTCCTGCTGGTCGCGCTGTTCATCTGGTTCGCCGAGAACATCGCCACCTTCGCCAATGCGTGGAACTACCCCGGTCAGGAAGACGGCTGGGAAATGGTCAGCCTCGCCAAGCTGGGCAGCTGGTATTTGCTGATGCTCATCAGTTTCGTGCTGGTCAGCCTCGTCCAACCCGTGAAGCCTCTCGACGGGCGCATTTGGAAATCAACGGCTTGAGGCGTATTATTTCTGGCGAAGGAGAGATGGAATGAAGAAATTCGTCGTTCCCGCCCTCGCCCTTGGCGCGACGGCTGCCATGGCCCAGCAGGCCAAGAAAAGCCCTGCACCGATCGACCCGCAAGTCGAACTCCAGACCCCGCGAGATGCCGCACCTGAAAATTGCGATGACCGCATCACGCAAGTCCGCGCCGCCAACGGCCATCCGAAACTCGACCGCGGCACCTCCTCTGAGGAAGACGCAAAGTTCATCGCAGCTGTCGACCTGCGGATTGGCGACTGTTCGGTAATGGTGATGCGCGAGGACACCAGCGACATTCGCCCGCTACCCAAGCGCTCGGACGAAATACGCATCAGGAAAATCGACTAGGCATCACCCGTAAAGCAGGTGCGGCGCGATGGTCTCGCGCCATGTGTCTTCGTCGCGTCCGGCAATTTCGTCGAGGTCTCCCGGTTCTGCTTCGCTGTCATCGACCCATTCGCGCAAGGCGGGGCCGCCGTTGATGACGTCGATGGCGAGTCGGTCGAACTCGTATTCGTAGGGGAAATCGCGCCAGATCTCGTAATCGGGATAGAGATTGCGAATGGCCTTGAAGGCGAGCGCCTGCAGGCGCCAGGGCTTGAACTCGTGGTGGTCGTAGAACGGGCCCTCGGCATGGACCATCAGCCCGTTGTTGAGCTTCCCCGCATGCTTGTGGAATGTCGGCTCGAACCAGCATTCGCGCAGGCGGCAACCGCGCAGCCAGACGGGCGAGAGGCGGATCATTTCGCCAAGCACCGCGTGTGCGTCGATGTCGGGCGCGCCAAACAGCACCTCGAGCGGGCGGGTAGTGCCCCTGCCCTCGCTCAAATTGGTTCCTTCGAGCATTACCGTGCCCGCGTAGGCGCGCGCCATGTTCAGGCTGGCGGCGTTAGGACTCGGGTTAATCCAGACACGCTGCTCGGGCCAGCCGTAGCCGGGTGCCTTTCCGGGCTTCCAGCCTTCCATCTGGATGACGCGGTAATCGACATCGAGATTGAAGTGCTCGATGAACCAGTGGCCCATCTCACCCATCGTCATGCCGTGGCGCATCACCATCGGCGCAGCGCCGACGAAGCTTTCCTGACCCGGGAGCAGGAGCGTACCTTCGACCGGACCGCCCGCAGGATTGGGGCGGTCGAGCACCCAGACCGATTTGCCCGAAGTCGACGCTTCCTGCAGCAGGTAGAGCAGCGTCGTGACGAAGGTGTAGATACGGCAGCCGAGGTCCTGCAGGTCGAACAGGAAGACGTCGGCGGTCGACATGGACTGACCCGTAGGGCGGCGCACTTCGCCATAGAGGCTGAAGACGGGAATGCCGTAGCGCGGGTCGGTCTCGTCCGCGGTCTCGACCATATTGTCCTGCTTGTCGCCCTTGAGCCCGTGCTGCGGGCCGAAGGCGCTGGTCACGTTGATCCCGCGCTCGATCAGCGCGTCGAGCGAATGTTCCAGTTGCGCCGTGACGGAGGCTGGGTGGGCGACGAGCGAGACGCGCTTGCCCTCGAGGGGCTTGCGCAAGTCGTCTTCGGTGAGGAGGCGGTCTATCCCGAATTTCATGCGCTTGCAGGTGCAACAAGCCGCGCGGTGAAGCAAGCCGGATCGTGGAAATCGGGCTGGTCCTGTGGATGGCCGATTGCCCAGAAGCTCTTGATGCCGCCTTCTTCTTCGAGGACACAGGTGAGGCCTGCATCGCAATCTCTTTCCGGCAAGGCTCCGGAAGGGATGGCCGCGTCGAAGATGGCGAAACTGCTGCCTTGGCGCATGGTGCACTCCGGCTCGCGCGGCGCGGGCCGATCCTCCATACCGTCACGCCGATCCGAGAAATCGTAGGCCGCCCAGCGTTCGGACGGCGAGAGGTTGAATTCGCAATAGGCGGTCCCGCCATCGGGTTTCAGGAACAATTCGAAACAGGTCGTGCGCCAGAGTTCATCCGCCCTGCCCTTGCCGGCGAAGGCGGGCACGACGAGCTTGGCCGAACCCTCTATCCGCCAGCGCAGCCGCAGCCAGTTCTCATCGCGCGAAACGATCCGCGCCGTCACCGAAGTCACTGCCAGCGGCGGATAGGCCGGGTGGGCTGTCAGTTCATGCGTTTCCAATTCGAAATCCCCATGCTAGCGGGCGCTCCATCATGAGCACCTACCAATCCGAACTCCTGCGTCTGCTCGAAGAGCGCGGCTATATCCACCAGATTACCGACCCGACAGGTCTGGACGCCCTTGCCGCGCGGCAAGTGGTGCCCGGCTATATCGGTTTCGACGCCACCGCGCCCAGCCTGCATATCGGCAGCCTCGTGCAGATCATGATGCTGCGCCGCCTCCAGCAGGCCGGCCACAAGCCGATTGTCGTGATGGGTGGCGGGACGACCAAGGTGGGCGACCCTTCGGGCAAGGACGAGAGCCGCAAGATGCTCGACGATGCGGGTATCGAGGCGAATATCGCCGGCATCCGCCAGGTGTTCGAGCGGCTGCTCACCTTTGGCGATGGCCCCACCGACGCGGTGATGGTCAACAACGACGAGTGGCTGAGCCAGCTCGGCTATATCGAACTGCTGCGCGATGTCGGCCCGCACTTCACGGTCAATCGCATGCTCACTTTCGATTCGGTCAAGCTGCGGCTCGAGCGCGAGCAGCCGCTGACCTTCCTCGAATTCAATTACATGATCCTGCAGGCCTACGATTTCCGCGAGCTGGCGCAGCGTTACGACTGCCGCCTGCAGATGGGCGGGAGCGACCAGTGGGGCAATATCGTCAACGGGATGGAACTGGCGCGCCGGATGGACGGGCGCGAGCTGTTCGGCCTGACCACTCCGCTGCTCACCACCGCGGATGGCTCCAAGATGGGCAAGACCGCCGCGGGCGCCGTCTGGCTTAACGAGGACCAGCTGCCGAGTTACGACTTCTGGCAATACTGGCGCAATGTCGACGACCGCGACGTGGGCCGCTTCCTGCGCCTCTTCACCGATTTGCCGCTCGATGAGATCGCGCGCCTCGAGGCGCTCGAAGGGGCGGACATCAATCAGGCCAAGACCGTGCTGGCGAACGAAGTCACCGCGCTGGTCCGTGGCCGCGAGGCTGCCGAGACCGCCGAAAAGACCGCGGCCGACACCTTCGCCGGTGGCGGCGCGGGCGAGGACCTGCCCAGCATCGAAGTCGGCGCAGAAGGCATGCGCATCGGCGCAGTTTTGACCGGCCTCGGATTCTGCGCCTCGGGCAAGGAAGCCAAGCGCAAGCTGGCGGAAAACGCGGTCAAGCTCGACGGCGAGCCCGTTTCCGACCCCTCCACCCTCGTCGAAGTGGCAGAAGGCGGCGAAATCAAGCTTTCCTTAGGCAAGAAGAAACACGCGATTATTCGCCGCTGACAGGGGCTTGGCGCCAATCCTTTTGAAATTCTGACCACGCGGTTTACCAATTATCAGCCTTTGTGCGGCAATAAGTGGCGGGTCACGAGAACATCAAAAGGGTTCACACCGCATGAGCGCCGGAGCACAACTCAGCGTAACCGACCAGCGCCGGATGGCGCGCCACCCGGTCGACCACCCGGTCATTGCCGAGCATTTCGGCAAGGGCGACATGCGCATGCATATCGCGAATATCTCGGCGAACGGCTTCATGATCGACGATGCCGACGCCATCAATCGCGGCGAGCGCGTCGTGGTGCGACTGCCGGTCATCGGCCGCATCGAAGCCTATTGCATCTGGTGCCGCGACAATCGCGCGGGCTTCCAGTTCGAACGCATCATCCGCGTCGACGACTTCCTGTCGCTGATCGACACGCTCCAGCCCAATCCGAGGCTGCGCAAGCTGCGCTGAGCGGCAAAACCTCCTTCTAGGAAACAAAGCAGGCCCGTCTTCACAACCGAAGGCGGGCCTGTCATGCGTCTGGCGTGACGACCGACACCGCGCCCTCGCCCGAAACTTCGCCCCTGCGAATAGCGAACTTCCGCGCCTACTGGCTCTCGCGCCTGTCGATGACGCTGGCGCAGTACGCGATGATGCTCATCATCGGGTGGCAGACCTACAATATCGCGCGCGATGGCGGGATGAGCGTGGCCGAAAGCTCGGGCCAGCTGGCGCTGATCGGACTCTTGCAATTCGTGCCGCTGTTTATCCTGACGCCCTTCTCGGGCTGGGCCGCCGACCATTTCGACCGCCGCAACCTCGGGCGGCTGACGGTCATGCTGCAGCTGGTCTGCGCAGGCATCCTCGCATGGCTGACATGGCAAGACGCGATTAGCCTGCCGTGGATTTTCGGCGTCGCCATCCTCCTCGGCATAGCGCGCGCCTTTGCGGGGCCGGCGCTCTCCGCCCTCGCCCCCAATCTCGTGCCCAAGGCCATCCTGCCCAACGCCATCGCGCTGTCGAGCATCAGCTGGCAGGTCGGCATGATTGTCGGCCCGGCGGTCGGCGGGTACACCTATGCCATCTTCCCGAGCCTGCCCTACATCGTGGCATGCGCGCTGTTCCTCACCTCCATCACCGCCCTGTCCTTCATCGGCAAAGTTCCACAGCCCCCGCGTGCGCAGAACCAGCGGCCCATCCACGCGATGGTCGAGGGGCTGCGCTACGTCGTGCGCAACAAGATGGTGCTCGGCGCGATTACGCTGGATCTCTTCGCCGTCTTCCTCGCCGGGGCGACCGCGCTGTTCCCCGTCTATGCGCGCGACATCCTTGAAGTCGGAGAGACCGGTCTTGCGCAGCTCGCCATGGCCCCTGCTGTCGGCGCGGCCATCACCGCACTCTATTTTAGCTTCCGGCCACTGAAGACCAATGTCGGCCCCAAGATGCTCTGGGCCGTCGCCATCTTCGGCGTAGCCACCATGGTCTTCGGCTTCTCGACCTCGATGCCGCTGAGCCTCGCCATGCTTTTCATCGTCGGCGCGGCGGACATGTTCAGCGTCTATATCCGCCAGTCGCTCATCCAGCTGCACACGCCCGACGACAAGCGCGGCCGCGTCTCTTCGGTCAGCCTCCTTACCATCAGCGCGTCGAACGAATTCGGCGACTTTTTCTCCGGCAGCCTCGCCTATGCCATGGGTCCGGTCGCGGCGGTTGTCACCGGCGGTGCAGGCGCTATCGTGACCGTGGCCGCGTGGACGAAAATCTTCCCGGTCCTGCGCACGACGCGGACCTTCGACCCGCCTGAAGAATTGCAAGAACAACCCCCAGAAAAAAAGCTCCAGGAGCAGATGCCATGAAAGCCCAGTCCGTCCTCGAAACCATCGGCAACACCCCGCACATCCGCCTCTCGCGCCTGTTCCCCGACCACGAGGTCTGGGTGAAGAGCGAACGCGCCAATCCCGGCGGCTCGATCAAGGACCGCATCGGCCTCGCCATGGTCGAGGACGCGGAAAAGGCGGGCAAGCTCAAGCCCGGCGGCACCATCATCGAGCCGACCAGCGGCAACACCGGCATCGGCCTCGCCATGGCCGCCGCGGTCAAGGGCTACAAGCTCGTGCTCGTCATGCCCGAAAGCATGAGCATGGAGCGCCGCCGCCTGATGCTGGCCTATGGCGCGACCTTCGACCTCACCCCCAAGGAAGGCGGCATGAAAGCCGCCATCGCCCGCGCCGAGGAACTGGTCGAGCAGACCGAGGGCGCATGGATGCCGAGCCAGTTCGACAATCCGTCGAACTTCGAAGTCCACAAGCGCACCACCGCGCGCGAAATCCTCGCCGACTTCGCGAACGAGCCGATCGACGTGATGATCACCGGCGTTGGCACCGGCGGCCACCTCACCGGCTGCGCCGAGGTGCTGAAGGAAACGTGGACCGGCATGAAGGCCTACGCGGTCGAGCCCACCCTCTCCCCCGTCATCAGCGGCGGCCAGCCCGGCCCCCACCCCATCCAGGGCATCGGCGCAGGCTTCCTGCCCGAGAACCTCCACACCCAGGCCATCGACGGCGCGATCCAGGTCGAGCCGGAAGATGCCAAGGAATGGGCGCGCAAATGCGCTGCGACCGAGGGCCTGCTGGTCGGCATCTCGAGCGGCGCGACGCTGGCGGCGATCGCAAAAAAGTTGCCGGAACTGTCTGCCGGCAGCCGCGTGATGGGCTTCAATTACGATACGGGCGAGCGGTATCTGTCGGTGCCGGATTTCTTGCCGGAGTGATAACGTCTTGATTGAAGCTAGACGTAGATAATTTAATTATTACAACGTCTAGCTCAATCAGGGGGAGTTACAGGTGGAATTGGAAGCGAAACTTGAAGCGCTGGCAGACAAAGTTCGCCGGCATGCCGAAATCTTGGAAACGGAAGAGGCTTCCAAGTTTGCGCTGGTCAATCCCTTTATCGAGGCTCTTGGATTCGACTTATCCAATCCAGCGGAGGTGACCCCAGAATTTACTTGTGACTACGGCGGACGTCGCGGCGAGAAAGTCGATTACGCTATCCGCGTTGGTGGCGAAGTCGCGATGCTTGTTGAGTGCAAATCGACGGCATCTGAACTCTCGCTAAAGCACGCTTCTCAACTTTGCCGCTACTTCGGAGCATCCGATGCACGTTTTGCCATCCTGACCAACGGAGCAATCTACAAGTTCTTCACGGATTTGGACGCGACCAATCGCATGGACGCAGAACCGTTTCTGGAAGTTGACATCCGCAACCTCAAGAAGAGCGAAGTCAAAGGTTTGGCAAAATTTCAAAGGACAGACTTTGACATAGATTCCGCTGCCGAAGCTGCTGCGAACATGCAGATGGAAACGTCCGTTATCGATGCCTTGAAATCGGAGATGACCACCCCTTCGGATGAGATGGTTCGACTGGTTGCCTCGCACGTTACCGACCGTCGCCTGACGCCGGGCGTAAAATCGGTCATTGCTCGTCACATTCCCAACGCTTTCAACGCTATCGTTCGGGAGAGGTTGGATGCGAAGTGGTCTTCGGCCATGAGCGACGAACCCGAGAACGAACCTGCCAGCACTTCTGAAGTCGAGACTACCCAAGAAGAATTAGATGGCTTCTATATCGTCCGCGCAATCGGTTCAGAGCTTGTCGCGCCCGAGCGCATCGTCATGCGGGATTCCCAGTCGTATTGTGCGGTACTCTTGGACGACAACAATCGTAAGCCAATTGCGCGTCTACGCTTCAACTCGCCCACCACAAAATACGTGGGGACTTTTGATGCTGACAAGAATGAAGAGATGAACGCGGTCGATGAACCGCGAGATATTTTCAAACTCAAGAAGCAAATTCTCGCCCGTATTCGCGCCATGGAGGGCTGACGCTCAAGGCATTTTCCTACAGCCCTCGCCGCTGCTAACCTCGCATCGGCTCTTTCAATCCTGAATATCACGGCAAAACGCAGGGCACCCTATGGAAGAGGCACCCCGCGCATGTGTTTCATCAACTAAAGTCCCAGCGTGACGCTGCGACTCGGGCTTACGCTGCCGTCTGGAAGGCCTCTTCGCCCAGCGCCATCAGGCTGTCGCTGCCCGCTTCCAGTTTGCGACGCAGCGCACCGGCATCGGGCAGGTAGCGGTCCATGTAATAGCGCGCGGTGGCGAGTTTCTGTTCGTAGAACGCCTTGTCGTCGCCCGCGTCGGCGAGCTTCCATGCGGCGACCTTGGCCATCTTGAGCCACATCAGGCCGAGCGTCACGATGCCCATGATGTGCATGTAGTGATGCGCGCCGGCACCGAGGTGGTTGGGGTTCTGCATCGCGTTCTGCATGAACCACATGGTCGATGCCTGCTGCTGGCCCAGCGCCTTTTCGAGCGCCTCGGCCATGTCCTTGAGCTCATCGACTTCCTTGGCCGCGGCGATTTCCTCGCCCACGTGCTTGAAGAAGGCCTGCACGGCAGCGCCGCCCTTCTGGGCCAGCTTGCGGCCGCAAAGGTCCATAGCCTGCACGCCGTTGGTGCCTTCGTAAATCTGGGCGATGCGGGCATCGCGGACGAACTGGCTCATGCCCCATTCCTCGATGTAGCCATGGCCGCCGAAGACCTGCTGCATGTTGGTGGCGACTTCATAGCCCTTGTCGGTGCCGTAGCCCTTGATGACCGGGGTCATCAGGCCGAGCAGCATGTCGGCTTCCTCGCGCTCTTCCTCGGTCTGCGCCTTGTGGGTGAGGTCGACCAGCAGGCCGCCCCACAGGGCAAGCGCGCGCATGCCTTCGGTAAAGGCCTTGGCATCCATCAGCATGCGGCGAACATCGGGGTGGACGAAGATGGGGTCGGCCTGTGCCTCGGGCTCTGCCGGGCCGGTGAGCGCGCGGCCCTGGCGGCGGTCGAGCGCATAGGCGACAGCATTCTGGTAGGCGACCTCGGCCTGGCTCAGGCCCTGGATGCCGACGCCGAGACGCGCGGCGTTCATCATGATGAACATGGCGGCGAGACCCTTGTTCTCCTCGCCGACCATCCAGCCCTTGGCACCGTCATAGTTGAGCACGCAGGTCGAGTTGCCGTGGATCCCCATCTTCTCCTCGATGGAGCCGCACATCACGCCGTTGCGCTCGCCCAGCGAACCGTCCTCGTTGACGAGGAACTTGGGCACGACGAAGAGCGAGATGCCCTTGGTGCTGTCGGGCGCGCCCGGGGTTTTCGCAAGGACGAGGTGGATGATGTTTTCCGCCATGTCATGCTCGCCGGCGGAGATGAATATCTTGGTGCCGGTGATGGAGTAGCTGCCGTCGCCCTGCGGTTCGGCCTTGGTGCGAATCATGCCGAGGTCCGTGCCGCAATGCGGCTCGGTCAGGTTCATCGTGCCGGTCCACTCGTTGGAAATCATCTTCGGCAGGTACATGTCCTTCTGTTCCTGCGAGCCCTTGGCCATCAGCGCCGAAATCGCGCCATTGGTGAGGCCGGGGTACATGCCGAAGGACTGGTTGGCGCTGGAGATGAACTCTTCCATCACGAAGCCGAGGACATGCGGCATGCCCTGCCCGCCGTAGTTCTCGTCGGCCGAGATCGTGCCCCAGCCCGCCTCGCGGAACTGGTCGAAGGCTTCCTTGAACCCCGGGGGCGTGGTGACCGAACCGTCGTCGTTGCGCACGCAGCCATGCTCGTCACCGATACGGTTGAGCGGCGCGAGAACCTCGGCGCAGAACTTGCCGCCTTCGTTGATGACCGCCTCGGTCACATCCTCGGTAGCCATCTCGAAACCGGGGAGGTTGTTGTAGGCGGCAAGGTCGAGGACCTCGTTGATGATGAAGCGGGTGTCGCGGGTGGGTGCGGTATAGGTGGGCATTGTTTGTCCTTGGGAGAGATTGATTTTCAGGCGGTGTCTCGCCGGGAAGAAATTCAGTCGACCTGTTCTTCGACGAGCGAAATGAACTCGGTCAGTTCCTTGATCGAACTATCGATGTCGGCGCGCTGGGCCTTCAGCTTGGCGACGTGCTTGCGGCACTTTTCCAGCGTCACGCGGCGCTGTTCGGCACGGCCGTCGTCGAGGTCGTAAAGGTCGATCATCTCGCGGATTTCGGTGAGCGAGAACCCGACGTTCTTGGCGCGCATGATCCAGGCGAGACGCGCACGGTCGCGCTTGGAATAGATGCGGGTCAGGCCGACACGCGAGGGCGCAATCAGACCTTCGTCCTCGTAGAAACGAAGCGCGCGGGCGGTGCAGTCGAACTCGCTGGTGAGGTCCGAGATCGAGAATTGTTCGCGGTCGAGCTTGTCGGGCCGGTCGAGATGCGCGCCTGCATGGCGGCGGTCGTTGTCAGCATTGGGTAGAGGCTGGGTCATGCCCGCCTTCTAACCCAACGTTTACGTAAGCGTCAAGGCTTGACGGGTTGGAGAACGCCCTTTTCCAGCTTGCGATAGAAACAGCTCGTCGCGCCGGTGTGGCACGTGGGTCCCGCGGGCCGACAGCGCAGGACCAAAGCGTCCTGGTCGCAATCGACGAGGATTTCCTCTACCCGCAGCACGTTGCCGCTGGTCTCGCCCTTCTTCCAAAGCTTGCCGCGCGAACGGGAGTGAAAGTGTGCAATGCCGGTCTCTTGGGTCGCCTCGATGGCTTCGGCATCCATGAAGGCGACCATCAGGATGCGGCCCGTTTCGACATCCTGAACGACCGCGCTGAGCAGTCCCTTCTCGTCGAATTTCGGCAGGAATGTGGTGCCGGTTTCGCGTGTACTATCTGCGGGGGACACGATTGCTCCGGAAAATTGTAAATTTACGACAGGATGTTGCAGGACCGCCACAAGGGTTGTCCAAAATCGACACTAACCGCACTTGTCGTTTTGATGAACGGCTTTTTTGGGTGATGTATCGACCCGCAGGCAATGTGAGGCCTGCCCACCGGAGCAACGGTGCCAGCAGAGCGCCAGGTTCAGGGGGTCCCGGATCCGCAGCCGCATGGGGGTTTATATGCGGCGCATCCGGTAACGATGAGGGATAGGACCGAGCGTGCATGCTGGGGGGCTGCACCAAGTCGCAAGACGGGTCCGGTGTATTTCGTCACGTGGCGCCCGGGGTTTTCGGACTCCGGGCGTTTCGTTTTTCAGGTGTGGACGCGCGCTTCGTCGAGCACACGGGCGAAGCAGGCAATGACGACCGTTTTCGCGCCGGCGCGCTTGAGGGCCTTTACGCAGGCTGTGCTGGTCGCTCCGCTGGTCAGCACGTCGTCGACCAGCAGGATGTGTCGGCCTTTGACGCTGTCCGCCCAGCTCACAGCGATGGCTCCCGCGAGCGCCCTCGCCCTTGCCTTCGCCCCCATTCCGCCAAGGCTAGGAGTGCGTTTGGTCCGCCTGAGGCCGTCGACCATCAATGTGCCGCAGCCCGCTTTGGCCAATTCGCCAGCAAGGAGCGCAGCCTGGTTGAAGCCGCGATGCCACAACCGCCAACGGTGCAGAGGGACGGGAATGATGAGCCGCTCATCCTCAGCTTGTGGGATTCGCGCGGCAATCAGTCTCGCAAGCAAGGGTGCCAGCGCGATGCGGCGGCCATGCTTGAGAGCGAGGACCAGCTTGCGCGAAGTGTCGGTGTAAAGCGTGCCTGCCGCAATTCCGTCATGGACGGGTGGGCTGCCGAGGCATGGCGCGCAGATGGAGCCTTCGTCCGGGCCGCTCTCGCCGAAAGGTCGCTGGCACAAGGCGCAGCTGGGGTCACCGGGTATCGCGAGGTCGTTCCAGCAATCCACGCAGAGGCCGCCTTGCTCCCCGATACCTTCACCGCATGCCGGACAGCGAGGGGGATAGACGAGGTCCACCAGTGGCGCGACGCCTTCCCCGATCGCACGCCGCAATGTGGTTACTCTCCCCATAGGAACTTGCTGCACGGGTTGCATGGGCGATGCAAGCGCGGCATCTGCGCCCGCAATGGAATCGGCAATGGAAACCAAGGCCCCACCCCGCATCTTCAGCCGCGAGCGCCGCAAGGCTGGCTATCGGCGCGCGCTGGTCCGCCAGTCGCAGCGCGATGCCGCCCGCTATGTGCTCGACGACATGGTCGAGGATGTGCTCGACCGGCTCGAGTTCATGCGGTTCGAGCCTGCCCGTGTGCTCGTCGTCGGTGACTGGACCGGCACGCTGGCGCTTTCGCTGCGTGGCCGCGGCTCGGTAGTGGACGAGGAAAATGTCCGCACGCTTGATGAGGAGAAGCCTCTCGGTGACGGCCCTTACGACCTCATCGTCAGCCTCGCATCGCTCGGAAGGGTGAACGATCTTCCCGGGGCTCTGCTCCACCTTCGCTCGGCACTGAACGAGGGCGGTATGCTGATTGCCTCGCTGATTGGTGCTGGCAGCCTTGCGAATTTGCGCCGCGCGATGATTGCGGCGGAGCCCGACAGGCCCGCGGCGCGGATGCATCCGCTGGTCGACAACGCAGCCGCCTCGGCTCTGATGCAGCGGGCGCTGTTCAAGCGTCAGGTGGTCGATAGCCGGAGCCTGGAGGTCGCCTACAAATCGCTCGACCGGCTGGTGTCGGACTTGCGCGACCAGGCGTTGACTTCGAGCCTTTCGAGCGGTGCACCGCCGCTCGGGAAAGCCGCGTTGCAGCGGGCGCGCGACGCCTTTCTTGCAAGCGCGAATGACAAGGGTCGGACGGTCGAAAGCTTCGAGATTCTTACCTTAACAGGCTGGAAAGACTAACGAAGGCTGGCCTGCGCTGCCGCAAGCCGGGCAATTGGTACGCGGTAGGGCGAGGCGCTGACATAATCGAGACCGGTCTGCTCACAAAAGGCGATGCTGGCCGGGTCGCCGCCATGTTCTCCGCAGATGCCGAGCTTGATGTCGCTGCGGGTCTTGCGGCCGCGTTCGGCGGCGAGTTCGACCAGCTGCCCCACCCCGTCGATATCGAGGCTGACGAAGGGGTCGCGCGCGAAGATTCCCTTGTCGACATAGTCGGTGAGGAAGCGGCCAGCATCGTCGCGGCTGACACCGAGCGTCGTCTGCGTAAGGTCGTTGGTGCCGAAACTGAAGAACTCGCCCACTTCGGCAATCTCGCCCGCCATCAGGGCTGCGCGCGGCAATTCGATCATCGTGCCGACTAGGTATTCGACCTTACAGCCCGATGAAGCGAAGGCTTCCTCGGCAGCACGGTCCACCACGGCTTTGAGCATTTCGAGCTCGCGGCGTGTCGCGACCAGCGGGATCATCACTTCGGGCACAGGCGCTTCACCGCTCGACTTCGCCACTTCGCACGCCGCCTCGAAGATGGCGCGCGCCTGCATCTCGTAAATCTCGGGATAGGTAATGCCGAGACGGCATCCGCGGTGGCCGAGCATGGGATTGAATTCGTGCAGTTCGCCCGCGCGGCGCTTCAACTGCTCGACGCTCTTGCCAGTTGCGGTAGCCAACTCCTCGAACTCGGCATCGCCATGCGGCAGGAATTCGTGCAGCGGCGGGTCGAGCAGTCGGATGGTGCACGGCAGGCCCGTCATCACCTCGAAAATCTTGACGAAATCGGCGCGCTGTTCGGGCAGCAGCTTGGCGAGCGCATCGCGGCGGCCAGCCTCGCTGTCGGCGAGAATCATCTGGCGTACGGCGCTGATGCGGTCGGCGTCGAAGAACATGTGCTCGGTGCGGCAAAGGCCGATGCCCTCCGCGCCGAACTGGCGCGCCATGCGGCAGTCCGTCTCGGTTTCGGCATTGGTGCGGACACGCATGCGGCGGTGCTTGTCGGCCCAGTCCATCAGCGTGCCGAAGTCGCCTGCGAGTTCCGGTTCGATGGTCGCGACCTCACCCGCCATGACCTGGCCATTGCCGCCGTCAAGCGTGATGGTGTCGCCCTCTTTCAGCTCGCGATTGCCGATGGTGAGAGTGCGCCCCTCCCTTGCAATCGAGACTTGCGATGCGCCCGAAACGCACGGGCGCCCCATGCCGCGAGCCACAACCGCCGCGTGGCTCGTCATCCCGCCTCGCGCGGTGAGAATGCCCGTGGCGGCGTGCATGCCGTGAATGTCCTCCGGGCTGGTCTCGACACGAACGAGGATAACCTTCTCGCCCCGCCCTGCCCAGAGTTCCGCCGTATCGGCATCGAGCACGATCTTGCCGCTCGCCGCGCCGGGTGAGGCAGGCAGGCCGGTGGTCAGAACATCGCGCGGCGCATCGGGATCGAGCGTCGGGTGGAGCAACTGGTCAAGCGCCATCGGGTCGACGCGCAGGATGGCCGTCTTCTCGTCGATGAGGCCTTCGCCCACCATGTCGACCGCCAGCTTGAGCGCAGCTTTCGCGGTGCGCTTGCCATTGCGCGTCTGGAGCAGCCACAGCTTGCCCTGCTGCACGGTGAATTCGATGTCCTGCATGTCCTTATAGTGCTTTTCGAGCAGGTCGAAGAGATGCGCGAGCTCGCTGAAAGCCTCGGGCATGGCTTCTTCCATGCTCGGCTTGTCGGCTCCTGCCGCCTCGCGCGCAGCCTTCGTCAGGTATTGCGGCGTGCGAATGCCTGCAACGACGTCCTCGCCCTGCGCGTTGACCAGCCATTCGCCGTAATAGGCCTTCTCGCCGGTCGAGGGGTCGCGGGTGAAGGCCACGCCCGTGGCGCTGGTGTCGCCCATGTTACCGAAGACCATCGCCTGCACATTGACCGCCGTGCCCATGTCATGCGGAATGTCGTTGAGGCGGCGGTAAATCTTTGCGCGTTCCGTATCCCAACTGTCGAAGACCGCGCTGATGGCACCCCAGAGTTGCTCGACCGGGTCCTGCGGGAACGGCTTGCCCAGTTCCATTTCGACGATGGACTTGTACTCGGCGACGAGCGTCTTCCATTCCTCGGCGCTCAGTTCGGTGTCGGCGTAATAGCCATTGTCTTCCTTGGCGATTTCGAGCGCTTCCTCGAACAATCCGTGGTCCACGCCGAGAACGACATCGCCATACATCTGGATGAAGCGGCGGTAGCTATCCCAGGCGAAGCGTTCGTCGCCCGATGTGTTCGCAAGGCCCTGCACCGTCTCGTCGTTGAGGCCGAGGTTGAGCACGGTGTCCATCATGCCCGGCATCGAAACCGCCGCGCCCGAGCGGACCGAAACGAGCAGCGGATCGGAAGCATCACCGAAGCCCTTGCCCACGGTCTTCTCGACATGGGCCAGCGCGGCCATCACGTCACTGCGCAGCTTTTCGGAGAAGTCGCTGCCGCCGGCGAGGTACTTCAGGCATTCCTCGGTCGCGATGGTGAAGCCGGGAGGTACCGGCAGGCCGATGCTCGCCATTTCGGCAAGGTTTGCGCCCTTGCCGCCGGTGACTGTCTTGTCCTTCTGCCGGGCATTCGTATGCGGAGCATCGCCGCCGAAGGTGAAGACAGTATCGTTACTCATCAAGGCAATCCCTACAGCTTGGAACACATGGAACACGGTCCATGCGGGTAATGTTCGTCAGCCCTCGATACGGCTGAAGTCGGCCACTTTGTGCACTGCAGCACGGAATGCTGCAAGCAGGTCGAGACGATGTGCCCGCTTGTTTTCTTCTTCTGCATTTACCGTCACTTCATCGAAGAAACGGTCGATAGGCCCGCGAAGCGCGGCCAGCGCCGCCATCGCGGCAGAGAAGTCTTCCGCTTCAATGGCCCTGGCCGCTGCCGGTTCCGATGTCGCAAGCGCATCCATCAGTGCCTTCTCGGCAGGCTCGGGCGGGTAGGAAAGCTCTTTGGCGTGACGCTCGGACATCTTGGCATCGATGACGGCGCGCATATCGGGATCGTCGACCTGGCTGAGCGGATCTTCCTCGCCGGTACGGGCGATTTCGCCCTCGGCGCCGTGCCAGTCCTCCTTCTTGAGGATATTGGCGGCGCGCTTGTAGCCCGCGAGGAGGTTGGCGCCATCTTCGGTGCCAAGGAATGCGGTCAGCGCCCTCGCCCTGCTCTCGACGCGATCGACGCGCATGTCGGGTCGGCCCTGCCAGCTGCGCGATGCCTGGATATAGTCATGGCGCACGCCTTCATCGCGAAGCTGCACGGCGAGACGGTCTAGCAGGAACTCGCCGAGTTTCTCGGGCAGGCCTGCGACCCGTTGGCTCGCCCATGCGTGGACGACCTGGTCAAGTTCCAGCTTGAGGCCGTTCGCCTGCACCAGTCGCAAATAGCCGAGCGCGGCGCGGCGAAGCGCGAAGGGGTCCTTCGAGCCTGTCGGCAGGATGCCGATGCGGAAGAAACTGAGGAGGTTGTCGAGCTTGTCGGCAAGGCTGACCGCAACCGTCGTCGGTGCAGTCGGAACTTCGTCGCTTGCACCGACAGGTTTGTAATGGTCGCGGATTGCGTCGGAAACTTCGACCGGAAGACCTTCCGCCTTGGCGTAATAGCCGCCCATGAGGCCCTGCAATTCGGGGAATTCGCCGACCATCTCGGTAACGAGGTCGGCTTTCGAAAGTTCGGCAGCCTGCCGCGCGAGCTTGTGGTCGCCGTTCGGAGCCTTGGCGTCGAAAACCAGCCAGTCGGCGAGCTTCGCGACGCGGTCGACCTTGTCGGCGACCGTGCCCAGCTTCTCGTGGAAAGTGATGCGCTCGAGACCCTTGGCATGCTCGGCGAGGGTCTTCTTGCGGTCGACATCCCAGAAGAAGCGCGCGTCGGAGAGGCGCGCGGCGAGGACCTTGCGGTTGCCGTCGACCACGCGTGCGCCGCCGTCTTCCGCTTCGATATTGGCGGTGCAGATGAAGGCATTGGCGAGTTCACCAGCCTCGTCCTCGCAGACGAAATATTTCTGGTTCACGCGTGCGGTGAGCTGGATCGTCTCGGGCGGGACCTCGAGGAAATCCTCCTCGAAGCGACCGAGCAGCGGCACGGGCCATTCGGTGAGGCCCGCGTTCTCGATGACGAGGCCCTCGTCCTCGACCAGCTTGAGACCGGCTTCGGAGGCGACCTTGGATGCGCCCGAGCGGATGAGGTCCTGGCGCTCTTCATGGTCGACGATGACGTGACCTGCGCGCAACTTCACCGCGTAGTCGGCAGCATTGCCGATGGTGATGTCGCCCGAATGATGGAAGCGGTGGCCCAGAGTGACCGAGCCGGAGGTGACGCCGTGCACCTCGCATTCGACCACATCGTCACCCAGCAGAGCGACGATGCCCGAGAGCGGGCGAACCCAGCGCAGGCTCTCGGTAGAAATCGAGGCAGCTCCCCAGCGCATGGACTTCGGCCAGCTGAAGTCGCGGATGATCGCGGGGATGGCCTCGGCGAGCAGGTCCTTTGTCGCGCGGCCGGGCACGTTCTTCACGGCGAAGTAGGTCGCCCTGCCCTTGACGTCGCGTGTTTCGAGATCGCCCTTTTCGACACCGGCCTTGCGGCAAAAACCATCGATGGCCTGGTCGGGCGCGCCGACTGGCGGGCCCTTCAGTTCCTCGCTGACAGCCTCGGTTGCTTCGGGAAGGTCGCGTGCAATCAGCGCAAGCCGACGCGGCGTCGACCAGACGGTGATCTCGCCCGTCGTGACACCGGCGGTATCCATCTCGCGGCGGAACAGCTTTTCGAGTTCGGCGCGCGCGCCCGCCTGCATGCGGGCAGGGATTTCTTCGCTGCGAAGTTCGAGGAGAAAGTCGCTCATTTCGACCACTCCGGATATTTCTCGGCCCACACGGGCGCTTCCTTTTCCATATGCGCTTCACAACTGCCGCGTGCGAGGTCGCGCACCCGGCCCATGTAGCTGGCGCGTTCCTGCACGCTGATCACGCCGCGCGCCTGCAGCAGGTTGAAGATGTGGCTCGCCTCCACCGCCTGCTCGTAAGCAGCAATGGGGACGTTGTGATCGAGCGCATTCTTGCACTCGGCCTCGGCCTTGTTGAACAGGTCGAACAGAGCATCGGTTTCGGCGACCTCGAAGTTCCACTTCGACATCTGCTTCTCGTTCTCGAGGAAGACGTCGCCATAGGTCACGCCCTGCCCGTTGAAGTCGAGATCGTAGACGTTGTCGACGCCCTGGATATACATGGCGAGGCGTTCGAGGCCGTAGGTCAGCTCGCCTGCGACCGGCTTGCAGTCGAAGCCGCCCATCTGCTGGAAATAGGTGAACTGGGTGACTTCCATCCCGTCGCACCAGACTTCCCACCCAAGGCCCCATGCGCCCAGCGTCGGGCTTTCCCAGTCATCCTCCACGAAGCGGATATCGTGCTTCAGCGGATCGATGCCGATCACGCGCAGGCTTTCGAGGTAGAGGTCCTGAATGTTCGCCGGGCTCGGCTTCAGGATCACCTGGTACTGGTAATAGTGCTGCAGCCGGTTCGGGTTCTCGCCATAGCGGCCGTCGGTCGGACGGCGGCAGGGCTGCACGAAGGCCGCGTTCCACGGCTCGGGCCCCAGCGCGCGCAGCGTGGTGGCAGTGTGGAAGGTGCCGGCGCCCATACGCATGTCGTAGGGCTGCAGGATGAGGCACCCGTTGGCGCTCCAGAAATCGTGGAGAGCGAGGATCATGTCCTGAAAGGATTTTTGCGGATTACGGTCCATGGAGCGGCGCAATGGCGGAGGCGCTTTCCACGGTCAATAGCGTGTTCGATTCAAGGCGTGGCAGGAAGGTTTTCCCGACATTGTGTCAGGTAGTGTTGACATTGTAAGCGAATCGCGACATATAGTCAGGACAACCTGACAAGAAGGAAGGTTGACCTAACCACTGGACCCTACATCCAAGCTGGAGACCTGACATGAAAAAGACTTTCGCATTCGCCGCCGCTGCCCTCGCAGTCATCGCCACGCCTGCCGCCGCTAAGGATGCACCGAGCGTTTCGGTCGCCACTGCCGACCTCGACCTTACGCAGAGCGTCGACCAGGAAAAGCTCGAACGCCGCATCGAAAACGCCGCGCGCCGCGCATGCCGCCTCGGAGGCTTTGACGCAGAAACGCGCCGCGCCGAACGGGAATGCCGCCTTGCCATGGCCAAGAACGCCGCCAAAAAGGTCGAACTCGCCATCGCCGCAGCACGCTCAGGACGTTTCGCCCTTATCAAATTCGACGGGAATGCCTGACCTCTTAGCGCCGGAGCTTTACGCGACAACGAAGCTCCGACGCCCCCTATTGAATGAACGATACGGAACCGAAAATGAGCAGCACTCCCCTTTCCCAGCGCGAACGCAGAGTAAGGCGACACAACATCGCGTCGCTCCTCGCTTTCCTTGCCTATTTGGCTTTCATTGCCGCGAAATATTTTCCGGCCAGCTTCCTGGGCGACATCTCACCCCTGCTGGCTCTCGCCCTCCTGGCGACAATCATAGTGATGTTCCGAACGCGCAATGCCGACGAATACACCGCGGCTCTCTGGCGGGTCGGCACCAGTATCGCCTTCGTCATAACCGTTGTTTTTCTCCTGATGGTGCCCTTCGCCGAGGGCTTCGTGGATGGGTTCATGGAAGCGCATACGGGTGAAGCGCGCGGGCAGGACCTTCCGACCAGCACACACGCCCTTCCGATCACGCTCGGGTCCTTCTTCCTAGCCAATGCATGGGCCCGCCTGCGCGGAACCATGTGAAGCCTGCGGGAGACATTCCATGAAAAATCGCCTCCGTGTCCTGAGAGCCGAACGCGAGTGGAGCCAGGCGGAGCTCGCCGTCCAGCTCGATGTCTCGCGGCAGGCCGTGAATGCCATCGAGACCGGCAAGCACGACCCTTCGCTGCCCCTTGCCTTCCGTATCGCACGCCTATTCGACATGCCAATCGAGGACATCTTCGATGACGAACATGACTGACCTCTGCCAGCCGCCCATCCTCGCCTGAGCGTTACGAAATCATTCACTTGCCTGCCCTACACCCTCTCCGAAACACTCAGGAGTATTCGAGTTGAAACGTCTCTTCCTCGCCACTTGCGCCAGCCTTGCCGTGACCTTTGCGGGAAGCGCACCCGCCGCCGCGCAGCGCGTAGAGCCCATGCGCACCATCAATGCGCCTGCACCGCAGCAGACCGGGCCCGCGCTGTGGAAGGTCGAGGATGAGGACACGACCATCTACCTCTTCGGCACGGTCCATATCCTGCCTGCCAATGTGCAATGGTTCAGCGGCAATATCGCTCGCGCTCTGGAGACGAGCGACACGTTGGTCACGGAAATACCCGAGGGCGCGATGGACGAGCCTGCCATGAAGGCTGCGGTCGTGGCCAAGGGCACACTGCCCGAGGGCAAGACGCTGCGCGGCCTGCTCAATCCCGAACAGCGCCAGCAATATGAGGCGGCCCTTACACAGCTTGGTGCCCCGGCAGATGCCTTCGACCGGTACGAGCCCTGGCTCGCCGGCATCACCCTCGCCGTGATGCCGCTCATCATGAACGGCTACGACCCGGAAAGCGGTGCGGAGAGCGTCATCGAAGCCGCTGCTCCCGCCGACGCGACGCGTCTTGCACTCGAAACAGCCGAGCAGCAGCTCGACTTTTTCGACAAGCTCCCGCCCAAGAGCCAGGTTGCTTTTCTGATGTCGTCGGCGAAGGACCTCGACCGCGTCGTGGCGATGATGGACGAGATGCTCAACGAATGGCTCGAAGGCGATGCCGACAGCCTTGCGGCCCTGATGAATTCGGAAATGACCGACCCGGTGGCCGCCACAGTCCTCCTGCATACCCGTAACGAGCGCTGGGCAGAATGGATCGATGCGCGCATGGACGAGCCCGGACAGGTCTTCATCGCCGTGGGTGCCGGTCATCTTGCGGGCGAGAAGAGCGTGCAGGACTACCTTGCGCAGCGCGACATCACCGTCACGCGCATCCAGTAAGCGCAACTCGGCGCAACCGAAGCCCTCTACCGCCCACGCGCGGCGGAGGGCTTTTGCCTTGCATTCTGCGCCCCTCACGCTATAGGCGCGCGCTCCGGCGTCATGGTCATCCCTGGAGGCGTGGCGGACCGGACTTGTAAATCAATGCATTTCGAAAGGTAAGCGACATGAGCGATGCTCTGACACTTCCGGCCGAGACGCGCGAACGGGCTGGCAAGGGAGCCTCCCGTGCACTGCGTCGCGAAGGCCGTGTTCCTGCTGTCATCTATGGCGGCAAGGAAGAACCCACCCTGATTCACGTCGAAGCGAAAGAGCTGGTCAAGCAGCTCGGCACCGGCCACTTCATGAACTCGATCGTCACGATCGAGCTTGGTGGCAAGAAGGTAAAGACGCTTCCGAAGGACGTGTCGCTTCACCCCGTCTCCGACCGCCCCGAGCATGTCGACTTCTTCCGTCTCGCCAAGGGCGGCAAGATCGAAGTCCAGGTTCCGGTTGTCTTCATGAACGAAGAAGCCTCGCCGGGCCTCAAGAAGGGCGGCGTGCTGAATGTTGTCCGTCACGAACTCGACCTCGTTTGCGAAAACGACAAGATCCCGAGCGAAATCGAAATCGACGTCACCGGCAAGGAAGTCGGCGATTCGATCCACATCAGCGAAGTCACGCTGCCTGAAGGTGCCGAAAGCGCCATCACCGACCGCGACTTCACCATCGCAACCCTCGTCGCTCCGTCGGCTCTCAAGAAGAGCGAAGGCGCTGAAGGCGAAGAAGGCGAAGACGATGTCGATCCGCAGGACGTCCCGGCCACCGAACAGGGTGCCGACGAAGATGCGGCTCAGGAACAGGAAGACAAGAGCGAATAAGCTCGTCTCCCTTGCCGAGAAATCACCAGGGCGCCGGTCTCGCAAGAGGCCGGCGTTCTTGTTTTTCGATTTGTTTTATCCCTCAAACGCCGGGCGCCGCACTTCCGTGCGGCTTGGCTTCGGCCTGACCGGCCGGCGCGCAGTCGCGCTTTGACTGCCGTGACCAAGTACAAGAACCTCTATCTGGCAGTGGAACGGTCCGCGACGGGCGGACCGCAAGGGCGACCGCCCGCCCGCAGCGGGTGCGGCTTGCCGCACGTCTAGCGAGGACGCACCGACGGAGGTCGGTGCGAAAAACAAAGACTCCGGCGCTTGAGGCACGGACCAAACGCCCCTAACCCGCACCCATGCAGATTTGGACAGGCCTCGGTAATCCCGGACCCACTTACGCCATGCACCGGCACAACATCGGTTTCATGGTGTGCGACGCCATTGCCGAAATCCATGGCTTCGGTCCGGTGCAGAAGAAGTTCTCCGGCTGGGTTCAGGAAGGGCGCATCGGGGGTGAAAAAATCATCCTCCTCAAGCCCGCTACCTTCATGAACAAGAGCGGCCAGGCGGTCGGTGAAGCAATGCGCTTCTACAAGCTCGATATCGAGGCACTGACCGTGTTCCATGATGAACTCGACCTTGCGCCGTTCAAGGTCAAGGTGCGGCGTGGCGGCGGCCTTGCAGGACACAACGGCCTGCGCTCCATCAACCAGCATCTCGGCCCCGATTTCCGCCGCGTGCGCATCGGCATCGGCCATCCGGGTCACAAGGACCGTGTGACCGGCCACGTGCTCGGCAATTACGCCAAGAGCGAGATGGACGACCTCGCCAACATGCTCGGCGCGATGGGCGCGGAGGCCGAGTGGCTGGCGAAGAATGACGACGTGCGCTTCATGAACGATATCGCACTCAGGATGCAGGAATAAGGTTCTTCCCGGTACTTAACCGAATATTCGGCGCTTCGGGGGCACAGAGCATGACATCGCCATGCGAAAGAAGATTACCGCCTTTCTGGTCATCCTGCTGATTGCCTTCCAGGCAGCCATCTTCTTCGCGTCGGAAATGAGCACCAGCGCGAGGATAATAACGCTGGTGCTGGTGTCGATAGCAGCTGCGGCGACGATTTTCGGCAACCTCTACAAGCAAGCCCTTGTCCGCTCGCTTGGCGAGGCCATGGCCCAAGAGGACAGTGGCGAAGATTTCGATGTCGACGCGGCCTTCGAGAGGGCCATGCGGCGGCGTGGCAAGCTTCCGCAGGAGCACGACGCCCCGCTCGATTGATTGGGTCGGCGAAGGTTGTGCCATCATCGCATTTGCCGAACCGGCGGAAACCTGTGTAGCCTTGCTGCCAGAGCGAGGAGACACACCATGACCGACCTGACCCGCCGCACGCTACTGGCCTCGGCGGCGGCCACTGGAGCCATCGCCGCTACGGCTGCCGTCGCACAGAGTGACAAGGTCGAGGCTGCGCCGCCCGACCTTTCGGGGAAAGCCATCCTCATCACCGGTTGCTCTTCCGGCTTCGGCAGGCTGATGGCGGAAAGTTTCGCCCGGAAGGGGGCACGCGTCTTTGCCACCATGCGCAATCTCCCGCGACCTGAAGCAGACGAGCTTCGCGAGCTGGCCAAAAATGAAAAGCTGGACCTTCGCGTCATCGAAATCGATGTGACCGACGATGCAATGGTTGCATCGGGAGTCGCGGAGGCCGAGCGCATCAATGGCGGCGCGCTGGACGTGCTGGTGAACAACGCCGGCATTTCGACCGCAGGCCCGATCGAAATCCAGGACATGCAAGCCACGCACCTGCTCTTCGATACCAATGTCTACGGCCCGCATCGCATGGCGCGCGCCGCGCTACCCGCCATGCGCGCCCGTAAGTCCGGACAGATCTTCAACGTCACCTCGCAGCTTGGCCGCGTCATGGTCCCGGGCTTCGGCCAGTATTCGCCGACCAAGTTCGCGCTCGAGGCGCTGAGCGAGCAGATGGCTTACGAACTCGTGCCACATAACATCGAGGTCACGATTATCGAGCCGGGCGGATACCCGACCGAAATCTGGGCGAACGCCAACCGCATGTCGATGAAGCTCCTCGACAGGGCGGAAGAAAAGCACACCTCCGGCTACACCGCCATGATCGCGCAGATGCGTCAGGTAGGCGGTAACGGCGGTGGGACGACCGATCCGATGGACGTACCGAATGCCATTGCACGAATTATCGCCATGCCTCCCGGAACACGGCCCTTGCGCAAGCCGGTCCACCCCGGTCCCAAACCGCAGATCCCGATCAACGAGGTTTGCGCGAAGGTCCAGCTCGAATGGCTCGGCGAGAGTCCCTACGGCCCGATGATCAGGGCCGTCCACAAGGCCTGACGATTAGCCGATCGGGCTGCCCGGCGGGACCATCGGCAGCAGCGCCGGGTCCTTGAGCGCTCCGGCAAGGCGTTCGCTGTCGGACAGCAAGGCCCCCAGTCCGCGTCGCCAGTCGGCTTCCACACCGCGACCTCGCGTGCGCGACAGTTCCTGTGCCCAGCGCGCCAACTGTCCCTCGCCCTGCATGGCAATCGACCGGGATAGCGCGCCTTCCTGCAAGGTCCGTGCAAGATCCAGTGCGATGGTCGTGGCGATCCGTCTTCCCACTGCGCCCTTGCCTCCCAGGTTGTCGGCATGGAAGATCAGCCGCCCCAACACCTCATGCGCCGAGGGTATTTCGGGCGAAGCGGCGTTTTGCATCTCCAGGCGGTTCAACCGCTGCGGATCGAGCAGGCTGTCGAGGACATGCACCGCGCCGATCTCCGTCGCCCGCAGGCTGTCGAACACCGGTCCTCCGGCGGTCGGAATGACCTCGATCGTCGTCGAGTAATCGTAATCGGTCGCAGGTCCATAAGATAGTAGCGGCTGGAGCCTGTCGGGGACGGTCAGCTCTCGGGGGCTAAGCGCCCGGAGCAGCACGTCGAGCGCTTCCTGCTGGGTGCGAGCGCTTACGGTTTCGACCTGTGCACTATCGCCAGCAAGTCCGTGCGGTGTCACCATTCCGCCCAGCGCCTTGGCGGCCGCTTCGACCTGATAGCGATGCAGCAGCCAGATCGGCACGAAGGCGCGGCGCAGGCTCGGCAAGTCCTGCCCATCCGGAATAGCGTCCACATCGAAGCGGGCGAGCGCAGCGCGCCGGACAGCCAGGACCCGGTCCAGTTCCGCGACCGGATCGGCCGCATCGTCCCATAGCGAGCCGTGCGGGTTCGCCGCAGAGGTTCCTCGTGCATCGGCATCGCTCACGAACCGCAATCCGCGTTCGCGCGCCTCGTCCACCATGGTGCGCGCTTCCTCGTCCGTGCGGGCTGCATAAAGATAGCGGATGGCGAACTTGTCCCACTCGCCCACCCCAACGCCGTAGGCATTGGCGATGCTGGGCCTGCCATCGACCAGTTCCACGCGCGGCGCAGGGTAGTCCATGACAGAATAACGCTCCTGCGAACTGCCGGCAAAATTATGCGCCAGCCCCAGTGTGTGTCCGACCTCGTGCGCGCCCAACTGGCGGATGCGGGCAAGCGCCATTGCGACCGGATCGTTGGGATCGCCGGTGTTGGTAAGGCCTGCGCCCATCAGAGCCTGGAAGATCATGATATCCTGCCGCACACGCAGCGAGCCCAGCATCACACTGCCCTTCAGGATCTCGCCCGTGCGCGGATCGACGATGCTCGGCCCGTAGGACCAGCCCCTCGTCGCGCGGTTGACCCAGTTGACGACGTTGTAACGCATGTCGAGCGGGTCGATATTCTCCGGCAACACTTCGACCCGGAATGCGTCCACAAAGCCTGCCTCGTCGAACGCTTGTGCCCACCAGCCAACCCCGTCGATCAGCGCTTGCCTTACGGGTTCGGGAGCAGCGCCATCGACATAGAATACGATCGGCTCTTTCACCGGCGAGCGCGCGGCCGCCGGGTCGGTCTTTTCCAGCCGATGCCGCTGGGCCAGCTTTGTCAGCATCGATTCCCCGAGCGGGGCGGAAAAGTCATAGCGGTAGGTGCTGAAGGCAAAGCCATAGGGATCGGTCCGCACAGGCATGGGCTCATCCGGCAGCTTCACCAGCGAATGCCGGACCCACAGCGCGATCGTACCGCCGTCGGGCGAGACGTTGCGCAGGCTGGCATCCGCCTGTTTCGCCTTGAAGGTCAGCATGGCCGAGAACTCGGCATTCTCCGGAAACACCTGAACGCGGGAGGGATCTGCCAGCGAGCCTTCCTTGCTGAGCGCATAGGTTTCGCCAAGCTGGCCGGCGAAACCGAAGTGATCCATCGCGAGGAAGGAAGAGATATCGAAGCTGAAGCTGCCGTCCTCAGCCGTCTCGGAGATTTCCCCGACCCACAAGGTCGCTGTCGGGAAGCTGTTTGTGACCGAGGCCTGCTGCAAGGCGCTTCCATCAGGGGCCGCGAACTGGGTGTTCTCCAGCTCGGCCACCACCTTCTTGCCCATACGCCGGAACCGCAGGATGCCGGTAGTGAGCGGCGCACCGCGATCGACGCTGGTCGCCGCCGAACCCACTCCGGTTTCGATTTGCGCAACGTAAAGATATCGAGCCGCCACGCCGCGTTCGTCCGGCTTGGGGAGTGTGACCGTGATTGAACTCTCGTCCATCGCCGCCTCGACTTCGAGCAGCCTGTCCTGCGCTGCCGCCGAGGTCGCGGCCAGCGCGGTCGCCAAGGCAAACGTTACAGCAAATCCGAAGCGGCGCATTTCGTTGGTCTCCCCCTGAGATATCCAGCTCATGCTATCACCGCTTGCCCTCTTGTCGAGCCACCCTCATCTCCAGAGCGCGCTTCCCCTCGCGGTCCTGACCCGCTAAGGGCGCGGCCAACACTTATTTTCCGGAGTTATCGATGGGTTTCCGTTGCGGGATCGTCGGCCTGCCCAATGTGGGCAAGTCCACCCTTTTCAATGCATTGACCGAGACGCAGGCCGCACAGGCTGCGAACTATCCGTTCTGCACGATCGAGCCGAATGTTGGCCAGGTTTCCGTGCCCGACGAGCGGCTGGACAAGATTGCCGCCATCGCAGGCTCAGCCAAGATCATCCCGACGCAGCTCGCCTTCGTCGACATCGCGGGCCTCGTGAAGGGCGCGAGCCAGGGCGAAGGCCTCGGCAACCAGTTCCTCGGCAACATCCGCGAGGTGGATGCCATCGTCCATGTCCTGCGCTGCTTCGAGGATGACGACATCCAGCACGTGTCGAACAAGGTCGACCCGATTGCCGATGCCGAAGTGGTCGAGACCGAGCTCATGCTCTCCGATCTCGAAAGCCTCGAAAAGCGCGTCCCGGCAGCGGAAAAGCGCGCCACGGCGGGCGACAAGGAATCGAAGATTGTCGCAAGCGTGCTCGGCCAGGCGCTAGCCCTGCTGCGCGATGGCAAGCCCGCCCGTCTGACCGAGCCCAATGACGAGGAAGAGGCGCGCGTGCTGCGCCAGGCGCAGCTGCTGACCGCCAAGCCCGTGCTCTATGTCTGCAACGTGGGCGAGGAAGACGCGGCGAAGGGCAATGCGCTGTCCGACATCGTGTTCGAAAAGGCCAAGGCCGAGGGCGCGCAGGCGGTCGTCGTCTCTGCCGCCATCGAAAGCGAGCTGGTCGCGATGGAGGCCGAAGACCGCGCCGAATATCTCGCCGAGCTGGGCCTTGAGGAAAGCGGTCTCAGCCGCGTCATCAAGGCCGGGTACCGCCTGCTCGGCCTCAACACCTTCTTCACCGCCGGCCCCAAGGAAGCGCGCGCATGGACCTTCCCCGAAGGTGCCAAGGCTCCGCAGGCAGCGGGCGAAATCCACACCGATTTCGAACGCGGCTTCATCCGTGCCGAGACGATTGCCTATGACGATTACGTCGCACTCGGCGGCGAAAGCGGTGCGCGCGATGCGGGCAAGCTGCGCCAGGAAGGCAAGGAATACCTCGTGAAGGACGGCGACGTGATGCTGTTCAAGTTCAACGTCTGAGGAAAACGCGTCGATGAAGAAACTGGTCATTGCCCTCGCCCTAGCCACGGCCACGACACTGGCGGCCTGCGCTCCGCAGGTTGAGAGCGTCTCCGCGGTTCAGGCCGAACAGCGCGAGCCGGTGACCATTCTCGTTTCCATCGACGGTTTCCATCCCGACTATCTCGACCGCGGCATCACGCCGACGTTGAGCGCGCTGGCAGACGGCGGCGTGCGCGCGGCGATGCGCCCGTCCTTCCCGACCAAGACCTTCCCCAATCACTGGACGCTTGTGACCGGCCTCGTGCCGGACAAGCACGGCATCACCGCCAACCGCATGGAAGACCAGGGCAAGCCCGAAGAGCCCTTCACCATGGCCACGGTCGACCCGTATTGGTGGAACCAGGCCAAGCCCGTCTGGGTCGAGGCGGAAGAGGCAGGCATCCGCAGCGCCGCGATGTTCTGGCCCGGTTCGGCTGTTCCATGGGGCGGCACGGCGGTGCGCTATGGCCCGGTCACCGACGGCATCCTGCCGAGCGACTGGCAGCAATTCTCGATGCAGGTCTCGAACACGCAGCGCGTCAACTCGGTTCTCGACTGGCTGCGCCGCCCCGCCGACATCCGCCCCGAGTTTCTGACGCTCTATTTCGACACGGTCGACAGTGCGGGCCACGATGGCGGACCCGAAAGCGAGGAAGTCAACGAGGCCCTGCGCGATGTCGATGCGCATATCGCGATGCTGGTCGAAGGCCTTGAAGAGTTCGGCCAGCCGGCCAATCTCGTCATCGTGTCCGACCACGGTATGGCGGCCACGAGTTCGGAGCGTGTCATCGCGCTCGACGAAGTGGTCGACAGCTCGCTCTACCGCCTGATCGAGGCGGGGGCCTATGCCACTTTCGAGCCTGCCGAGGGCAAGAGCCGCGAGTTCCGCGAAGCCATCCTTGCCAAGCATGACCACATGACCTGCTGGGCCAAGCAGGACATTCCTGCGCGCTATGAATACGGTACGCACGACCGCATCCCGCCCTACTTCTGCCTGCCCGAAACCGGCTGGACCATCAGCCGCTCGCGGTCGTCGGGTTCCTGGACCGGCGGCAACCACGGCTACGACCCGTTTGCGCCCGAGATGCAGGCCATCTTCATCGCCAGTGGGCCTGCCTTCCGCTCGGGAGCCACGACGCCGGTGTTCCAGAATACCGCTGTGGCCCCGCTCCTGCGTCACCTCATCGGCTTGCCCGGCGCGTCACGCACCACGCTCGACAGCAATCTGCTGGACGCACTTTCCACAAGCGATTGAACGGCAAGCGGAACGCTTCGCCCTCTCCTGCCGTTAGCTTCCCAAACAAGGGGAGTTTCCTGGTGGTAGATAAATCCGAAAAGTTCAGCTGGCTCGTGCGTGTCGGCTATTTCAGCCGTGCAATCCTGTATTTCGTGCTCGGCCTCGTCGCGCTCACCAGCGCCAGCAAAATTGCCGAGGGCACCAACGGCATCTTCCGTGCAATCAACGATTTCCCCGGCGGCAATGTGATCCTCTGGATCATGGTCATCGGCCTCACCGCCTATGCGCTCTTCCGTTTCTGCTCGCCTCTGTTCGACATCGAAAATCAGGGAAGCGACGGCAAGGGTTGGGCCAAGCGCATCGGCCACGCCGGTAGCGGCATCGCCCATATCGCGCTCGCCTATTCAGCATACCAGTTTGCTGGCCGCGACAGTTCAGGCACCTCGAGCGGCTCGGACGGCGGAGGTGGTGCTCAGGAAGCCGCCTCGGGTGTTCTATCAATGGAATTCGGCGGCGCACTTCTCGGAATCCTTGGCGTCGCATTCTTCATCGCCGCCATTTTCCAGGTGAAGAAGGGCATCACCGGCGAGTTCATGAACCGCATCAGCGGTCAGGCCCCTTCGGCCACTCGCTGGCTCGGCGGCGCAGGCTATGTGGCTCGCGGCGTGGTCTACACGGTTATCGGCTGGTCGCTGTTCAAGGCAGGCTTCATGTCGAGCGGCGCGAGCCAGGTGAAGACGCTGGGCGATGCCATGGCCAGCCTCGCGGGCGATGGCTTCATCTTCACTCTCACCGCTATCGGCCTGATGCTGTTCGGGCTCTTCAGCCTCGTGCTGGCGCGCTATCGCATCATTCCCGAGCTCGACAGCGACGCTGGCGTGCCCAAGTTCCGCGCCTGACGGCCCTCCGGCGAAAGCGCACCGGCCATGGTGGACAAGTCCGAAAAGTTCAACTGGCTGGTGCGCACGGGCTTCGCCGCGCGCGGCATCACCTACCTCTTGCTCGGCTATATCGCGCTGAGCACGAGGGGCGATGCCAAGGGCGGCGGCAGCGCGGTTTACGACTATATCCAGGAAGTTCCTTTCGGCACGCCCATCCTGTGGGTGATGACCATCGGCCTCCTCGCCTATGTCGCCTTCCGCCTGATGTGTGCAATCAGCGACCTGCAGCATCGTGGAACCGACCCGACGGGCATCATGAAACGCATCGGCGATGCCGCCAGCGCGGTGGCCCACATGTTCCTTGCCTATGCTTGCTTCCAGTTCGCCACCGGTGAGAAGCGCAGCAGCGAGGGCGATAGCAGCGGGCAGGAGATGGCCGGATCGATCCTCCAGATGGAAATCGGCTGGATTGTCATCATCGTGGTCGGCATCGGCTTCCTCGTGGGCGCCTTCATGCAAGCGAAGACCGGCTTCACCGCCCACTTCATGCATCGCATCAGTTCGCGTGCTCCCAATATCGCCAAGCCCATCGGGCGCGCCGGACATTTCGCCCGAGCGGTCGTTTTCCTGCTCATTGGATGGTCGATGGTACGCGGGGCATGGGCCGAGAAGGAAGAACGGGTCGTGGGCCTCGGTGAGGCAATCCTCTCGCTGCGAGACACCGGCCTCATATTCACACTGGTCGCCATTGGCCTCATCATGTTCGGCATCTTCAGCCTGTTCACTGCGCGCTATCGCATCATTCCCGATTTCGGCCCCGAGGGCTTGAAACCGCATTTTCGCGCCTGACATTGGAGACCATGAGCAAACCGCAAAAGACCGCCCGCCTCTATCGCATGGCGATGGAGAACCATGTCTGCCCCTATGGCATCAAGTCCAAATGGGTGCTTGAACGCGAGGGTTACACGGTCGAGGACCACCCCTTGACCACGCGCGAGGCAACCGACGCATTCAAGGCCGAGCACGGGGTCAAGACCACCCCGCAAAGCTTCATCGGCGACGAGCGCATCGGCGGCTATACCGACCTTCGCAAGCACTTCGGTTACGACAAGGAAACGACAAGCGACACCAGCTACCGGCCGGTCATCGCTGTCTTCGCAGTTGGTGCGGCGCTGGCCGTCGCGCTCAGCCTATTCGTCTATCAGGCCCCCTTCACCATCCGCACCGGAGAATGGTTCGTCGCTTTCTCGATGGCAATGCTGGCCATGCTCAAGCTGCAGGATGTCGAGCAATTCTCGACCATGTTCGTGGGCTACGACCTGCTGGGGAAGAAATGGGTGCCCTACGCCTATGCCTATCCCTTCCTCGAGGCGACGGCGGCGGTGCTGATGGCGGGCCGCGTGCTGCCATGGCTCTCAATCCCGATCGCACTTTTCATCGGCACAATCGGCGCGGTCAGCGTCTTCTACGCGGTCTACATCCAGAAACGTTCAATCAAATGCGCCTGCGTGGGTGGCAGCGCGAACGTGCCGCTGGGTTTCGTCTCGCTGACCGAGAACCTCGCGATGATAGGCATGGCGATTTGGATGTTGCTACGCCCCATGGTGTAGTCCAAGCAGGCGCTCATGATATTCTACGAAGACCTCGAGATCGGCATGACGCGCAGCTTCGGCGGCTATGAAGTTACGCGCGAGGAAGTGATCGAATTCGCGTCGAAATACGACCCGCAGCCTTTCCACCTTGACGACGACATCGCCGCGCAGACGCATTTCGGAAGGATCTCCGCCAGCGGATGGCACACCTGTTCGATGACCATGCGGATGATGGTCGACAACATGATGAACGAGAAGTCCGCCGGATTGGGCTCACCCGGGGTCGACCAGCTACGCTGGAAAAAGCCGGTCTACCCCGGTGATACGCTGCGCTGCGAAACCGAAATCCTCGAAAAACGCCGCAGCGCCTCGCGGCCCGAAATGGGTATCTTCAAGAGCCGTATCCGCACCTTCAACCAGCATGACGAGATGGTGCTCGAAATGATTTCGAACGCCCTTATCCGCACGCGCGACCCGGGCGGTTCGGACTAGCTCACGCCCCGCACTGCACGAGGCCATCGGCCAGATACAGCACGTTGTCGGAGCCATCACGCACTGTCAGAGTGCCGTCGTAATCCATTGTCTCGTAACCGCTTTGCCGCCCCTTCGCCTCGTCGAAATCGAGCGTGAAGGAATATTCCCGCCCGTCATATTTGCGGTGCGACATATAGGGCATCTCCGCGCTGCCCTTGTCGGAAGCCAGCTTCTGCAATTCACCGCGCCGTATCAAATACCCGGCGTCTGCCTGCGCCAATGCTACCGGAGCGGAAGCGTCGCCATCGGGCGAAAAATTGCAGCCCGCTCCGAAGAGGTCGAACTTCTCGATATCGGCAAAGCGGATCCGGTCGAGTTCCAGGACCTCGGGAGGCGGCTCCTGGTTGGCCTCCACCTCGGCCACCGCAGCTTGCCGCGCAGCCTCTTCTTCAGCGGGTGTCAGGCCACCACAGGCTGCCAGCGCGAGCGGCAAGGCAGCGATAATCCAGCGCATCAATGTCTCCCGAACAGCTTCTCGACGTCTTCCATCGAGAGCTTAACCCATGTCTACCCACAAAAACACGTCGGTTAAGGTTTACCTGCAATTCGCGAATAAAGTGAGGTCATGTAGTTGACCGCTTCTTGCATACCATCAAGCATTTCTCTGACTTCGGGCATCGAAATGTAGACTGTCATGACTTCACCGTAGCGCGGCTGCAAACTTACTTTGCGAAAGTTTTCTCTCCGACGAAGAGATAGGCCAATTAATGCATCAACTTGTGGATGACGCCGCAACGCTAAATGCGCCAAATGATGCCGAATGCTCTCGATAGTTCGAACCTTAGATATCGCTTTCACCAAGCTCGTAGCGTCCTCCTCTTCCAACTCTAAATTGGGGAGGTAATCCTCAAGTAGGTTCAGAATGTCACCATCCCTCGGAGAGTCTTTCCAAGGTCTTATGGCGTCTCGTTCCCGCTCTTCGACGAACTCAATGAGTTGCTGTGCAGCAAAAATCCCTTGTGCGGTCCATTGAACGACGAGACCAACGACCGTGCAATCTTCAAGCGTCAATGGACGCAATATTTCCCCCGCGTCGCCGCCCGTGCGCTCAAGCTCAGCGATGACCCTCTTCGCCTCACTGGCTCCATTTCGCCCTAGTTCCAAATTACCACCTCGGTTTCGAAGGGCACCATGGCGTGGCTCCTAAAACAGCGCATTCAGCAAGGACATTCCAGTCTCGGTGAGGTAAACTTCGTCGCTTAGCAAAATCGCGTCCTCGACTGGGTAGTGGGTATGAAAGCCACCGCCATCTTGCCCAGTCTGGCCCCGCAACCACCTCTCTAATTTTGAAGCGTGCAAACTGGTGACTCGCTCGACCTCAAGCACACCAAGATTTTGCATATTCTCATAAGAAATACTCTCGATACTAAGGTCTTCGCGAGCGGTGTTTTTTGAGAATCCCTCCCAATCAGCCAACCAGCATTGGCCATTTTGATGGTCTCCATATTTAGAGGCATATTCCTCATAAATTGCTTGCAGCAAGTTCGCGTCTGAAGGTGACAGTCTCCCCACAAGCTCGACGTTACGTTTAGCCATCGCGTCTTCGTTGCCTCCCGCAGCATTCGCTAGCAGTTGTGCAAATAGCTCTTGAATTTCGGGGCTGTCTTCCTGAGTCGCCTTGTCGAACCAACTGAACGCGAAGCTCTCTGGAATCCTGTCCAGATTGATTGTCAGTCCACGCTCTTCTGCCAATCGATGTATTGGCTCATTATACGACATTGCATTCTTGATACGCCAAGCGGCAACACGGTCTCCGAGAACGCCTTGCCATACATTGGAGAGCGTAGTGCCAATGGCAGCGCCCAACGGCGCGCCCGTGGCTTTGGCTCCCTCAAGTGCAATCGGGATTAAATCCCCACCGTTTCCCGTCAACGCCTTGCCCCTTCCCTTTGTGGGCGAACTTACATTTCAACTGAAACTTGGCCCACAAAAATTCTGCACGTAAGTGCCTCTAATGTCTACCAAACAGCTTCTCGACATCTTCGAGGGCTAACTTAACCCACGTCGGTCGCCCATGGTTGCATTGGCCCGAACGCGGTGTGCGCTCCATTTCGCGCAGGAGTGCGTTCATCTCGTCGACGCGCAGGGTGCGCCCCGCCCTGACCGAGCCATGGCAGGCCATGGTGGCGAGCACGAGGTCGAGCTTTTCGCCGAGGTGCAAGGCCTCGCCGTTGAGTGCGAGGTCGTCGTCGATGTCGCGCAGGAGCTTTTCGGGGTCGGTGCGCGCGATGGCGTGCGGAAGGCTTCGCACCAGCATCGCCGAGGGACCGAAGCGTTCCAGTGCAAGGCCATGTTTGGCAAGCGTGTCGGCAGCCTCCTCAAGCCGGTCACAGCTGGTTTCCTCCAGCTCCACGACTTCGGGGATGAGCAGCGCCTGGCTGCGCGCAACTGCCTCTTCCGCACCGGCTGCTTTCAGGCGTTCGAGGACTAAGCGCTCGTGTGCTGCGTGCTGGTCGACCAGCACCAGCCCGTCCTTCGCTTCGGCAACGATATAGGTATTGGCGACCTGCCCGCGCGCGATGCCGAGCGGGTAATCCTGCTCCTCCGCCGCCACTGGTGCGGACTCCTCGGCACGGCCGCGCGGTTCGGCCATGACTTCGGCCTCGTAGCCGCGCCATGCGGCGCCTGCTTCGGAAACGCGCTGCTGCGGCGCGGACCAGTCGCGGCCCTCGAAAATCGAGCGCAATGCTGGTGCGGGCTCCTCGCGCACCGGCTCTGCCTGCCAGCGCGACATGGCTCCGGCGTCGGGGGATTGGGCACTGCGCTTGTCGCCGGTCGCCAGCGCATTGCGAAGGCCCGACACGATGAAGCCGCGCACCGCTTGCGAGTCCCGGAAGCGAACCTCGGTCTTGGCCGGATGGACATTCACATCGACCATCTCGGGCGGCAGGTCGAGGAACAACGCCAGCACCGCATGCCGGTCGCGCGCGAGCATGTCCGAATAAGCGCCGCGCACCGCGCCCGTCAGCAGGCGGTCCTTCACCGGACGTCCATTGACGAAGAGATACTGGTGGTCGGCAATCCCGCGGTTGTAGGTCGGCAGCCCGGCAATTCCGGTCAACCGCATCGGCCCGCGTTCGAGGTCGATGGCAACGCCATTGTCCTTGAGCTCACGCGCCACGACCTGTGCAACCCGGTTCGCCAGACCCTCCCCGCCCTGCAGGCCGAGGATGCGACGGTCGGCATGGTCGAGCGTGATGGCGACATCGGGCCGCGCCATGGCGAGGCGCTTCACCACATCAAGGCAGGCGGCATATTCGCTGCGCGGTGTGCGCAGGAATTTCCGGCGCGCGGGTATCTTGGCGAAGAGGTTCTCGACCCGTACGCGCGTTCCCGGCGGCAGGGCAGCCGGACCTTCGGCGACCAGCTCGCCATGGTCGACCACGCGCTTCCAGCCCTGCTCCGCACCCTGCGGGCGGCTCTCGAGCGTGAATTTCGCCACGCTGGCAATGCTCGGCAGCGCCTCTCCGCGAAAGCCCAGTGTCGCGACCTGTTCAATGGCCTCGTCGGGCAGTTTCGAGGTCGCGTGACGTTCGAGTGCCAGCGCCATTTCGTCGGGCGACATGCCGCAGCCGTCGTCGGTCACTTCGAGGCTCGTCAGCCCGCCCTCGACCAGTTTCACCGCGATCCGCGAGGCGCCTGCGTCGATGGCATTCTCGACCAGTTCCTTGAGCGCGGAAGAGGGGCGTTCGACCACCTCGCCGGCGGCGATGCGGTTGACGAGATTATCGGGCAGACGACGTATTTCTGGCATGGACCGGGCATCATAGCGACGAAGCGCTGCGAATCCGAGACAAGAGGTTTGCGTATCCCCCGCAGACATTGAGGAAATTTTTGGCTTTCCGTGCGTAATATCGCTAAAGGACCACCACCGTTTCCCCCCAAGGAATGCGTCCGGCGACTCGCACTCGCCCGCAAACCCCAAGCATCACACGGAATTCGAAACTAAAATGGGCTTCTGGAACAACATCTTCAAATTCGGCGTGCAGAACATGGCGATCGACCTCGGTACCGCCAACACGCTGGTCTATGTGCAGGATCAGGGCATCGTCCTGAACGAGCCGAGCGTCGTCGCGCTCGAATTCATCAACGGCCAGAAGCGTGTGAAGGCCGTTGGCGACGATGCGAAGATGATGATGGGCAAGACGCCAGATTCCATCGAAGCCATTCGCCCCTTGCGCGACGGCGTGATTGCCGACCTCGACGTGGCCGAGGAGATGATCAAGCACTTCATCAAGAAGGTGAACGGTCGTCGCAGCCTGATGCGCTATCCCGAAATCACCATCTGCGTGCCCTCGGGTTCGACCAGCGTCGAGCGCCGCGCGATCCGCGATGCCGCTTCGAACGCCGGCGCCTCGCAGGTCTACCTCATCCTCGAGCCCATGGCAGCGGCCATCGGCGCGGACATGCCCGTGACCGAGCCCGTCGGTTCGATGGTCGTCGATATCGGCGGCGGCACGACCGAAGTTGCGGTCCTGTCGCTGCGCGGCCTTGCTTACACCACCTCGGTGCGCACCGGCGGCGACAAGATGGACGAAGCCATTGTCTCCTACGTCCGACGACACCACAACCTCCTCATCGGCGACAGCACCGCCGAGCGCATCAAGAAGGATTACGGTGTCGCACGCCCGCCCGAAGACGGCACGGGCGAACAGATCACCATCAAGGGCCGCGACCTCGTCAACGGCGTTCCCAAGGAAATCACGATCAACCAGGGTCACATCGCCGAGGCACTGTCTGAGCCTATCGGTGCCATCGTCGAAGGCGTGCGCATCGCGCTCGAAAACACCGCGCCCGAACTCGCCGCAGACATCGTCGACCAGGGCATTGTGCTGACCGGTGGCGGTGCGTTGATCGGTGGTCTCGACGAATACCTGCGCGAGGAAACCGGCCTGCCCGTCACGATTGCGGAAGACCCGCTTTCCTGCGTGGCGGTCGGCACCGGTCGGGCGATGGAAGATCCGGTCTATCGCGGCGTGTTGATGACCGCATAAGGGGGCAAGCGCGATGGCGCCGAGCAGTCAGCGGCGCTCCAGCTATTCCAAGCGGGCGCAATACAATCTGTTCACCGGCTACATCGTGGCCGGGGTCGGCGCTCTTCTGGGCGCCGTCCTGCTTGGCATCTCCTTCTTCCAGCCCCAGCTTTTCGGCGGCCCGCGCGGCGCGGCGCAGGACGCTGCCTCTCCCGCGACCGAGACTGTGGCGGCGGCACGAACGGGCTCGAAATCGCTGTGGGACAGTATCAGCGGCTATTACCGCGCCGGTTCGAAGAATGCCGAGCTCAAGCGCGAAATGGAACTGGCGCGGATCCGGCTCGAGGAAGCCGAAGCATTGCGCCAGGAAAATGTGCGCCTCAAGGGCCTGCTCGGCCTGCAGGAGGAAGAGCGCAAACCGGTGGCCGTAGCACGGCTGGTCGGCTCGACGGCTTCGAGCACCCGCCGTTTTGCCTATCTGGGCGCTGGCTCGGAGGATGGCGTAACTGTCGGCATGCCCGTGCGCAGCCCGCGCGGCGTAGTGGGGCGCATCCTTGAAACCGGCAGCCTGTCTTCGCGCGTTCTCCTGCTGACAGATAGCGAGAGCGTCCTGCCCGTTCGCCGGGCGGGCGACGAAACCGTTGCCTTTGCCGAAGGGCGCGGCGACAGCCTGCTGCGGATCAAGCTGATCAATCTCGGCATCAATCCCCTGAAGGTCGGCGATATGTTCGTGACCAGCGGTGCGGGTGGATATTATCCCCCGGGCATCGCAGTGGCGATCGTCACCGAACTCACCGACGACGGCGGCCTTGCGCGTATCGTGAGCGATCCGGCCGCCACCGATTATGTCTCGGTCGAACCCATCTTCGAACCCGATGCTGCCACCGGCGCCGAAACGCCCATCGAGACGGAACTGGGCGACTGATGGAGCGGATCGACCCGCGTGCCCGCAGCGATGCCTACGGCAGCCGCCTGAACCGCTCGCATTCCCCCCTGCTCGCCAATGTCGTGCCCTGGCTATCGATCATGCTGGGGAGCCTGGTTCCGATTTTCTTCATTGCCGCCGCGCTGCCGATGGTGCCGCCGCTGGGTTTCCTCATGCTGCTCGGCTGGAGGCTCGTGCGGCCCGGCCTGTTGCCGGTCTGGGCCGGCATTCCGCTCGGTATCTTCGATGATCTCTACAATGGCCAACCCTTCGGCTTTGCCATTTTCACCTGGTCTGTGACTCTTCTCCTCATCGAGGCTTCGGAAATGCGCCTTCCCTGGCGCGCCTTCTGGCAGGACTGGCTGATCGCCGGCTTGCTGGGCGTGCTTTACCTCTTTTCAGGATGGTTGCTCTCGGGCGCCCCGCTGACATCGGCATCGCTCGCCGCAATCGTGCCCCAGCTGGTCCTCACCATCCTCGTTTTCCCCATTATCTCGCGCGTGGTTGCCCGTCTCGACCTGTGGCGCCTGTGGCGCTGGAAGAGGCTCTGATGGGCCTGTTCGGACGAAAGAAAGCACGCACCAAGCGGCGCGATCTGGTCAGCCAGACGACGCTCGACAACGCTTTCACCCGCCGCACCTTCGTCATCGGTGCCGGAATGGGCGGTATCGGGACCATTCTCGCCGCACGCATGGCCTATATCGCCATCGCCGAAAACGAGCGCTGGGTCCTCGAAAGCGAAAGCAATCGGGTCAACCTCTCGCTGATCCCGCCGCGCCGCGGCTGGATACTCGACCGCAACGGCGCCCCGCTTGCTTCGAATCGCGCCGACTTCCGTGTCGATGTCATTCCCGACCGCATGGACGATGCCGCGGCCACACTTGGCCAGCTGGCAGGCCTGCTCAACCTGTCGCAGAATGCCGTCGCGGATATCCTCAAGAAAATCGACGACGCGAGGGGCTTCCAGCCCATCGAAGTTGCCACCGGGCTCGATTACGACCAGTTCGCCGCCATCAGCGTGCGCCTGCCCGACCTGCCCGGCGTCGTGCCGCAGCGCGGCTTCTCCCGCTACTATCCGACCGGAGCGACCGTGGGTCACCTGATCGGCTACGTCGGCCCGGCGTCGGCGGAAGAGTACGAGGAAAACCCCGACCCCATCCTCATTACGCCGGGCTACAAGATCGGCAAGGATGCCCTCGAGGCGCAGTTCGAAGAGGAATTGCAGGGCACGCCCGGGGCACGGCGCGTCGAGGTCACCGCCTCGGGCCGCATCGTGCGCGATCTGGAAACGCGCGAGGACAAGCAGGGAGCATCGGTTCGGCTGACCATCGATGGCCCGCTCCAGGACTATGCCGCTCGGCGCATCGGCCTGGAAAGCGGCTCCTGCGTGGTGATGGATTGCGATACGGGCGACATCCTGTGCATGTCCTCCATGCCCAGTTTCGACCCGAACAGCTTCTCCGCAGGCATTGGCCGCGTCGAGTACTCGATGTTGCGCGAAGACGAGCGCGTGCCTCTGCGCAACAAGGTCCTGAAAGGCCTGTACCCGCCCGGTTCGACTGTAAAACCAATGCATTGCATGGCCTTCCTCGATGCTGGTGTGAAGCCGGAAGAGGCCATCATCTGCGGCGGTGGTCGGCGTATCGGTAACCGCTTCTTCAATTGCTGGAGCAATCACGGCCGGGTCGACATGGCAAAGGCCATCTACCAGTCCTGCGACAGCTATTTTTACCATTTTGCCCAACAGGTCGGCTTCGACCAAGTAGCAAAATGGGCCCACAAGATGGGGCTGGGCGAGGAATTCGACTTGCCCGTCACTAGCCAGTTCTACGGCACCGTGCCCGACCCGGCCTGGAAGCAGCGCAAATACGACCAGGCCTGGCAGCCTTACGACACGGTCAACGCATCGATCGGCCAGGGCTACTACCTCGTGAACCCGCTGCAACTGGCAGTCATGAGCGCGCGCCTTGCCACAGGCAACAAGGTCGTGCCGCACCTGCGCATGGACGACCCGCGCCCCGAATTCGAGCATTTCGACTTTACCGCAAGCGAGATCGATTATGTCCGCAAGGCCATGAGCGATGTGGTCAACGGTCCCGGCACTGCGGGACGCGCCAAATTGCCGATCGAGGGCATCCAGATGGCGGGCAAGACCGGCACCGCGCAGGTCGTCTCGCTGAGCATCTCGAACGGCAAGACCGGCCCGTGGAAATATCGCGACCACGGCTTGTTCGTGTTTTTCGCCCCCTTCGACAAGCCGAAATATGCCGGTGCCGTCGTGATCGAGCACGGTGGCGGTTCGGGCGCTGCCTATCCCATCGCACGAGATGTCATGACTTTCCTGTTCGATCCGGTGAAGGGCATGGAGGCCCTGCGCCCGCTCGAGGAGCAATGGGGCGGCACCGCCCAGCAGCGGCTCGATGCGAAATATCGCGCTTACGCCCAAGCGGCAGGCGAAGTCGTCGAGCCCGTACCCCAGCGTACCGAACAGATTTTCGACCAGGTCGAGGCCGAGGCACGCCTCGCCCAGCGCCAGTCCGAAGCCATGGCCGCGCAGGCCGAAGGGTCTCGCGCAGAAGGCTCACGTCCACCGAGCACCTCAGGTGAAGTTAGCCCGCGAGGTACTGGCGAATGAGCGGAATCATCCCCGCACCCGTGGCGCGCCAGCCATGGATGATGCTGTTCCCGCTGTTCGGCCTCATCGGCTTCGGCGCACTGATCTTGACCTCTGCGGCAGCCGGCGACTTCGACCAATACGCCAAGGGCCATCTGCTGCGGTTCGCCATTCTGTTCACCATGGCCGTCGTCATTTCGCGCTTCAACAAGCCGACAGTGCAATTGCTCACCTATCCGGGCTATATCGGCGTCCTTCTCTTGCTCCTGGCGGTCGAAGTCATGGGGCAGGTGCAGGGAGGCAGCCAGCGCTGGCTTGAAGCTGGCCCGATTCGCATCCAGCCGTCGGAACTGATGAAGCCGGCCGCTGTGCTGGCGCTTGCGCACTACTACGGGGGCCTTCCGGTCGGCATGGTCCCCAATTTCCGTGCGCTTATCCCTGCAGGTGCCATCATCCTGCTGCCGATTTCCTTCGTGCTCCTGCAGCCGGATCTCGGCACGTCGCTCGCCATCGCATTCGGCGGATTCGTGGTCATGTTCCTGGCAGGGCTGCCCTTGCGCTGGTTCCTTGCTGCGGGCGCTGCCGGGCTGGCCTTGCTCCCGGTCGCCTTCTTCGTGGGCTTGCAGGAATACCAGCAGAAGCGCGTGCTCACCTTCCTCGACCCCGAGAACGACCCGCTTGGCGACGGCTACCAGATAACCCAGTCCAAGATCGCCATCGGCTCGGGCGGACTGTTCGGCAAGGGCTTCAACGAAGGATCGCAAAGCCATCTCAACTACCTTCCAGAACCGCACACCGACTTCGTCTTTGCGACCATGGCGGAGGAGTGGGGGTTTGCCGGCGGCCTGTTCATCCTGTTCTGCTTCGGCCTCATCCTGTTCTGGGGCCTGAAAGTGGCTTCGAATGCCGCCGACCGCTTCTCCAAGCTGCTCGCTGCGGGGATGACGGCGACCATTTTCTTTTACATCGCCATCAACCTGCTGATGGTCATGGGCTTCGCGCCGGTGGTGGGCATTCCGCTGCCTTTCATCAGCCACGGCGGCAGCTCGATGATGACCAACATGATTTGTATCGGGGTGCTGATGATGGTGCACCGCTGGAATCGCAAGGCCCCGCGGACCGGCCTTATCGTTGGCTAGCCAAAGCGCAATCAGGCCCGGATGGGTAGGTGTGGTACCGGGCGAAAAAAATCCTTGGCGCGGTCGATTCGAGCGGCTCTGTGGAACCATGCCTCGACCACGACGCTCCTTTTTAAAGGTCCATTGGTGCTTAGGCGTTCGAGCGGTCCCGCGCGTTTCTCCGTGTTCTCGCTATCTCACCAGAAATCCCGCATTCATCCCGCCTCCTTAGGGCTGTCCCCCAGCCGCGTGACTAGCAAAAATGCTTTCGGGCGTTATAAGCACGCTGCAAATTGGTCACCCGGCGAAGTGAGGAGCGCGAGCGGTGACATAAGGAAACTAACGTGGTCGCAAGAACGAGCCTCTCGCAAGAGGCCGATACAAATCAGGACGCGCTCGCCGACTGCGAGAGCATGGCGAAAGCCGCAGGCGATGGAGCTTGCGGCGAGGTGTTGTTATCGCTGTGCAATCGTCAGGTCTCCGGCGAGGATACGACTGTTTGGGATATCCACCGCCTGACGGGTCTTGCTTTGCACGAGGCATTCGCTGCCTTGCGCACGCTCGAATACGGTAAAGTCGTCGACATTCTCGACAATCCGGCGGACCCCTTCGGCGCCACCATCAGGCTGCGCGAAGAAGGTCTCGGCAACCTGCGCCGCCAGTCGGCAGCATAATTTTCAAATTAGCGCTTTTATTCGGCGAAGCAGCCGCTATATGAGCGCCTCCCCCGAGTCGGGGGCCGCCCGCAACACCGGGCGAAACGCGGAACAAACGCCGTGAGTGTGGACGCATAGCTCAGTTGGTAGAGCAGCTGACTCTTAATCAGCGGGTCCTAGGTTCGAGCCCTAGTGCGTCCACCATTTTTCTTCACATCGCTGACCCTACGGCAAGGCGCACATCGCGCTTTACGCCAGCTTTCGCGCCCGCGTGAAAGGTTGCATTCGGAGATGCACCTGCGCATGAGACGCTCAATCATGGCGCGCGGCAGGAGAGAGATGTGAGCGACTTCGAAACCATTCTGACGAAGACCGAGGATTCGGTTCTCACCATCACGCTCAATCGCCCCGAGCGGCTCAATGCCTGCCCCCCGCAAATGGCGGATGAAATCTTTGCAGCTGTTCGCGACCGTGGCGATGTGCGCGCCATCCTGCTGAAGGGCGAAGGGCGTGCGTTCTGTTCGGGAGCCGACCTTGCGGGGAATGCCGAGATGCGCATTTCGGGCGGCAACCGCGCCTTCACTTCGCTCAGCCAGCACTACAATCCGATGATCCAGGCGCTGGCCAGCGTGCCGGTGCCGGTTGTGTCGATGGTACAAGGTCCGGCGGCTGGTGTCGGCTGCTCGATCGCATTGGCGGCCGATTTCGTGATTGCGGGCAAGAGCGGCTATTTCCTGCAGGCCTTCGTCAATATCGGACTCGTGCCCGATGGCGGGTCGAGCTGGATGCTGCCGCGCCTCGTCGGGACCGCGCACGCCACGCGCATGATGATGCTGGGCGAGAAAATTCATGGCGAAGAAGCCGAGCGCATCGGCCTCATCTACAAATGCGTCGAGGATGACGCGCTTGAGGCAGAGGCAACCGCATTGGTGAAGCGCCTCGCCGGTGGTCCGACCGCAGCGCTCGGACTGATGAAGCAGACGCTGCGCGATGGATTGCAGGCGGACCTCGGTTCGACGCTCGCAGCGGAAGCGGCGGCCCAGCGACAGGCGGGCGACACCAAGGATGCGGTCGAGGGTGCGCTTGCCTTCCTGCAAAAGCGCAAGGCCGAATTTACGGGCTCCTGAGCCGTGTCTCGCGTCACACCAGAAGAGGTCGCTGAATGGCATCAGGCTGTCGGGCGCGAAGAGGTTGCCGAGCAGGTGCTCGATGCCGCTGCCTTGCGACGGTTCGCCCAGGCCGTGGGTCTGGATGACGAATCGCAAGACCCGCCGCTGCCGCACTGGGCCTGGTTCCTGCCGTCCCCGCTCGACGGCGAGATAGGTGCCGACGGGCATCCGCGCCGGGGCGATTTCCTGCCCGATGTTTCACTCCCGCGCCGGATGTATGCCGGCGCGTCGATGGAATTTGCAGGTGACATCGAACTTGGCGCAGAGGCGCGGCAGACGAGCCGGGTGGCCGAACTCACTCACAAGGCGGGGCGCAGCGGCGACCTCGTGTTCGCCAAGGTCGAGAAGCGGCTCGAACAAGGCGGCGCGCTGAAGGTGCGCGAGGTGCAGACCTACGTTTATCGCGACGAAGGCGAGCGTCTCGGGATGCCTGTCCCCTCCGACACACCGCCCGAAGGGGAGGTTTGGCAACCGGACGAGGTCAATCTCTTCCGCTTCTCGGCAGCGACGGCCAACGGCCACCGCATCCATTACGACCACCCCTACACGACCGAGGTCGAGGGCTACCCGGCCCTCATCGTGCACGGTCCTTTCACGGCAGCGAAACTGGCCGGTCTGGCAATGCGCAACGGGCCACTTGCGAGGTTCTCATTCCGCGCCATGGCTCCGCTATTCCTCGGCCAGCCGATATACCTGCGACGCGCCGGAAAGGGCCAGTTCGAAGCTATCCGTTGCGACGGCGCGATCGCGATGAGTGCCGAGGCTACTTACCGCTAGAACGAACGCGGCATGCCCAGCACGTGTTCGCCCACGAAACTCAGGATGAGGTTCGAGCTGATGGGCGCAACCTGGTAGAGGCGCGTTTCGCGGAACTTGCGCTCGATGTCATATTCGCTGGCAAATCCGAAGCCGCCGAAAGTCTGCATGCAGGCATTGGCGGCCTTCCACGAGCTTTCGGCGGCGAGGTACTTGGCCATGTTGGCTTCCGCCCCGCAGGCCTTGCCCTCGTCGAACAGGCGGCAGGCCTCGTAGCGCATCAAGTCGGCGGCGCGTACCTCCATGTAAGCCTGCGCGATGGGGAACTGGACGCCTTGGTTGGCGCCGATGGGGCGGTCGAAAACGATGCGCTCGGACGAGTAATTCGCAGCGCGCTCGATGAACCAGTAGCCATCGCCGATGCATTCCGCGGCAATCAGCGCGCGCTCGGCATTGAGCCCGTCGAGGATGTAGCGAAAGCCTTTCCCCTCCTCCCCGATGAGGCTGTCGGCAGGGAGTTCGAGGCCGTCGAAGAACACCTCGTTGGTCTCGTGATTGACCATGTTGCGGATGGGGCGGATTTCCATTCCGTTGCCGATAGCCTTGTCGAGGTCGACGAGGAAAATGGACAGCCCCTCGGTCTTCTTCGCCACTTCCTCGCGCGGGGTCGTACGGGCGAGCAGTATCATCAGGTCCGAATGCTGGATGCGGCTAATCCAGACCTTCTGGCCGGAGACGACGTATTTGTCGCCCTGCCGCACGGCGCGAGTCTTGAGTTCGGTGGTGTTGGTGCCGGTGGTCGGCTCGGTCACCGCCATCGACTGCAGGCGGATGCGCCCTTCCGCGATAGCCGGAAGATAGCGCTGCTTCTGCTCCGCCGAGCCATGCCGCAGCAGCGTGTTCATGTTGTACATTTGCCCGTGGCAGGCGCCCGAATTGCCCCCTGCCCGGTTGATTTCCTCCATGATGATGGAGGCTTCAGTCAGCCCCAGCCCTGCCCCGCCGAACTCCTCGGGGATGAGGGCCGCCATCCAGCCCTCTTTTGTCAGCGCCTCGACGAATTCCTCGGGATATTCGCGCGCTTCGTCCACCTTGCGGAAATAGGCATCGCCGAACCCTGCCACGAGGGCGCGGACGGCGGAGCGGATTTCGGGATGGTCGTCGCGTGCGGCGGGGATTGTCATGGGAGGGATGCTTCCGGCGAAATGCGGATTATGTCAACGAGGGGCTCAGCGCCTCACACAGAATGTGAACTCCGGTTGCACATCACATTTCGATGTGATAGCGGCGCTGCCATGAACACCATCGACAAAGTCCGCACCCTCATCGGAAACGGCCTCATGACCCGCGCTGGCCTCGCCCGCGCCGCCGGTCTCCATGCCAACACCTTGCGCGATTGCACCGAGGATAGCTGGAACCCGACCGCCGACACACTCGGCAAGCTCGAAAGCTTCCTCGAGGCCAATGACGAAACCCCCGTGATCGTCGGCGCCGAGGAAATCATCGACGAAGCGCGCAATGGCCGCATGTTTATCCTGGTCGATGACGAAGACCGCGAGAATGAGGGCGACCTCGTCATTCCAGCGCAGATGGCGACCCCCAACGCCATTAATTTCATGGCCACGCATGGCCGCGGGCTCATCTGCCTCTCGCTCGACACCAAACGCGTGAAAGCGCTCGGCCTCGAGCCGATGAGCCGCGACAATCGCGAGAGCATGCAGACCGCCTTCACCACCTCCATCGAAGCGAAGACGGGCGTCACCACCGGCATCAGCGCCGCCGACCGCTCGCGCACTGTCTCGGTCGCCATCGACCCGACCAAGGGCCCGGACGATATCGTCACCCCCGGCCATGTCTTCCCGCTCACCGCCCGCGATGGCGGCGTGCTGGTGCGCGCAGGCCATACCGAGGCAGCGGTCGATATCTCGCGTCTTGCCGGTCTCAACCCCTCGGGCGTGATTTGCGAAATCATGAAGGACGACGGGACCATGGCGCGTCTCGACGACCTCGTCAGCTTCGCGCGCAAGCACGACATGAAAATCGGCACCATCCGCGATCTCATCGAATACCGCATGCGCCACGATCATCTCGTCGAGCGCATTGCCGAGGACACATTCGATTCCGACTATGGCGGCAGCTGGAAAATGCTGACCTACCGCAACACGGTCGACGGCAGCGAAAGCTATGTCCTGCAGAAGGGCGAAGTGAAGCAGGGCCAGCCCACCCTCACCCGCGTCCACCCGATTTCGATTTTCGACGACGTGCTCGGCAAGCCCGGCCCGCGCAAGCGCACCCTGCAGCGCGCGATGGAGGTGATGGGCGAGCACGGCTCGGGCATCATCGTCATCATCACCGGCCGGCCGGCGAGCGGCTATGGCGGCAAGGGTGACGAGCGCAATGTCGGCATCGGTTCGCAAATCCTCGCCGACATGGGCGTGGAGGACATGATCCTGCTCAGCAATTCCCAGCCCAACGTCGTGGCGATTGAAGGCTATGGCCTCGAAATCGTCGACCACATGCCCATTCCGGAGTGACCCACATGGCCAATTTCCTCATCGTCGAAGCGCGTTTCTACGACCACCTCAACGACATGCTGGTGGCGGGCGCCAAGGCCGCGCTCGAAGCCGCCGGCCATTCGGCCGAGGTCCTCACCGTCCCCGGCGCGCTCGAAATTCCCGGAGCCATTGCCATGGCTGCCGAAACGGGCCGCTATGACGGCTTCGTCGCCATCGGCGTGGTCATCCGCGGCGAGACCTATCACTTCGAAATCGTCGCGGGCGAAAGCGCGCGCGGCATCATGGCGCTGACCATGGACGGCATTGCCATCGGCAATGGCATCATCACGGTCGAAAACGAGGAACAGGCCCTCGTCCGCGCCGACCCGTCGAAGAAGGACAAGGGCGGCGAAGCAGCCAAGGCGGCGCTGGCGCTGCTCGATTTGCAGTCCCGTTTCGCGGGTTAGGCCGCTCCGTCGAGCATCCCTTCCAGCCCAAGCGGGGCGAAGGGACCAAGGATAAGCTGCTCGAATACGCCGATGCCATCGCGGCCATCGCTGCCATTCGCGCGTACCAGCGTCTGGACGTGCAGGTTTTCCGGCGCGAGCGGGTCGAGGGTGGCAAGGTCGATATCCTCCCGCTCCACCCGCAATGCGCCGTGGTGCATGCCGTGACCCCACTCGGGATGGGTGTAACCGAGTCCGCGCATCTGGAAGCGACCCAGCGGCTCGAACGTCACCTGTTCCGGAGCGCCATGCGCTGCTAGTGAGAGCGTCCCACCGGAGGGCCAGCGCGTGCCAGCCTCGAGCCGCGTGCGCATGCTGCCATGGCCTTCGACGATATCCCGCGCATCGGCACCATCGGGCGCCCAGGCGGCGCGCGTGTTCCATGCCCTGCCTTGGCTATCGTTGTTGACGTGGAAGAACAGGCTGCCGGTCGGGAAGCTGATGGGGGTCCATTGCCAGAAGAAGCTCGGCACGGGCGCGCCGGGCATGGGCTGCGTGTCGCGCGCGCCAATAGGGCGCACGCCCCAGCTGCGGTCGCGCGTTCCTGCCGTGCCATCGACCATGTCCTGCCGCTCGCCATCAAGCGAAATCCAACCGTTGTAGTGGCCGTTCTGCGTCATGCGCGTGTAGTCCATGAAGGCGCGCGGACCGATGCGGTGGGTGAAGCGCGGCTCCTCGATGGGAAAGGCGCGGCCGGTGAAGGTGAACTCGCCCGCGATGCCATCGGTGTCGTCCACCGTGACCTTGAGCGCATGCAGCGGTTCGACCACCTCGATGGCGATGGGACCGACCCGCATGGCCATCCGCTCCATCCCCATTTCGCAGCTGGCGTGAAGGCAGTATTGCGTGCCGCCGCGGATGAAGCTGAAATGCGCGTCGGCAACGTCGAGATGCGGATAGACCCCCAGCGCGAGCGCAAAGAAGCCACTGCCGTCGGGCGCATAGCCGTTGAAGAAGTAGCGGTCGTAGAAATTGCGGTCGGTGCCGGCATAGGCGACCGGCTCCGCGGTCTGGTGGAGCGGGTATTCGTCGCCTTTTGAAAGTGCCATCGCTACTCCTCCCTCAAGACCCCGATGCTGTCGTGCTTCAATGCCAGAGCGCAAGCGCCGCGCGCCATCGACAGGAAATTCTCGTCCCCGCGTGCGGTGCGCTCGACGAAGGCCGCGCTGAAGACGGCGGTCGAAACACCGTGCAATATGCCGCGCCTGTAGTCGCGTTCGATAGCCTCGCGGGAGAGGGTGACGCCGCGCTGCGCCATCTCGGCCAGGTAGAGCTCGACCAGTTCCTCCTCGTGGTCGAGGCCGAGCTGCCCGATGCCGCAGCCGAGGAAATAGCCGACATCGGTCATCGCCTTGCCCACGGTTACCGTCTGCCAGTCGAGGACGGCAATAGGCTCCATCCCGCCGCGAATGTCGAACAGCATGTTGTCGAGGCGGAAGTCGCCATGGACGAGGCACTGCACCTCTTGGTCGCGGCGGTAATAAACCTCGGTCGCTTCGGCGAGCTGGTCGCACACGGCCATGTATTCCGGCTCGAGCGTGCCGGCATAGCGCTCACGGAAAGAGGCCTGAGCTTGCGGGTACATCGCACCGACCTTAGCCCCGAGGTCTTCGGGCGGCTGTATCCAGGCGGCCTCGATAATCTCGTCTCTCTCCCAACTCGGCGCGTGGATGGCAGCCGCTTGCCGCATGGCGGCGCATGCATCAGCAATGTCACAGCCCTTGATCTGGTCGCCTTGCCTCGCCGGGCCCAAGTCCTCGAACAGCAGGATGAACTCGCTGCCATCCTCGCTGGCATTGGCGAACTGGACTTGCGGGACACGCACATCGAGCAGCGGCGCGGCCTGCCGGTAGAACGCGACCTCCTTGGCATAGAGACCGAACATCGCAGCTGTCCCCCGGCTGTTGTCATCGGCTGCGGGGAATTTTCCGGCTAGGGTCGCAGGCGCGCCCTCCCCTTCGAGATGAAAGCGCACGCTGTCGCCGACCTGCCCCGTGCCGATAGGCTCCCAGCGCACATCCGACACGCACACGCCTAATGTGTCGGACAGCCAATCGGCAGTCACCTCGTCTGGATGGACAGGAAATCTGGCCAAGCCCCTCTCCCACAAAGAGCAATTCCGGAACGCTAACGCGCCAAAGCCGTCGTTGCAATCATGGGAAAGTTGGCAATTATGGGAAAGGGCTCAGCATGAACGGACCGCTCGAATGGATTGCCTCCATCGGCACGGTCGTGGCCGCATCGATGATAGCCTTCGACATGGGCCGCCGCGCGACCGCGTGGGGCTTCATCCTGTTTTGCCTCGTCTCGGCGCTATGGATTTATATCGGGCTGACGCAGGACGCGATGCCGCTCGCCGCGATGAACGGATTGCTCCTGCTCATCAACGGCTGGGGCGTGTGGCAATACTGGTTCCACCCGAAAAACCGGGCGGAAGACTAGCCGCTCAGCAGATTTTGACGCCGAAGCAGTCGCGGCCCGCATATATCGCGCTGTCGCCCAGTTCTTCCTCGATGCGGATGAGCTGGTTGTACTTCGCGAGCCGGTCGCTGCGCGCAAGGCTGCCGGTCTTGATCTGGCCGCAGTTCGTGGCGACCGCGAGGTCGGCAATCGTCGCGTCCTCGGTCTCGCCCGAACGGTGCGACATGACTGAAGTGTAGCTGGCGCGGCTGGCAATGCTGACCGCGTCGAGCGTTTCGGACAGCGTGCCGATCTGATTGACCTTCACCAGCAGCGAGTTTGCAAGACCCTGGTCGATGCCTTCGCGCAGGCGCTGCGGGTTGGTGACGAAGAGATCGTCGCCGACCAGCTGGATGGTCTTGCCGATGCGCTGGGTCAGTGCTGCCCAGCCTTCGAAATCGTCTTCCGCCATGCCGTCCTCAATCGAGCGGATGGGATAGTCGCGGCACAGCTTGTCGAGATATTCGGCCATTTCCGGGCCATCGAGCGAGAGCCCTTCGCCCGAAATTTCGTACTTTCCGTCGCGATAGAACTCGGTCGAGGCGCAATCGAGCGCGAGGACCACGTCGTCACCGGGCGTGAACCCGGCCTGTTCGACCGAGGACATGATGAAATCGAGCGCCTCGCGCGTGCCGGCGAGGTTCGGGGCGAAACCGCCCTCGTCACCGACCGAGGTAGCAAGACCCTTCTGCGACAGGCCCTTCTTCAGCGTGTGAAAGATTTCCGCACCCCAGCGCACGGCTTCCGCAATACTGTCCGCGCCCACCGGCATGACCATGAATTCCTGGATGTCGATGGGATTGTCGGCATGCTCGCCGCCATTGATGATGTTCATCATCGGCACGGGCAGGACATGCGCCGAGACGCCGCCGATATAGCTGTAGAGCGGCAGGCCGCGCGCATTGGCCGCGGCCTTGGCGGTCGCCATGCTGACACCCAGGATACCGTTCGCGCCCAAGCGCCCCTTGTTGGGCGTATCGTCGAGGGCAATCATCGAATGGTCGACGTCGCGCTGGTCCTCGGCATCGAAATTGCCGACCAGAAGGTCGCGAATTTCGGTGTTCACCGCGTCGACCGCCTTGGTCACGCCCTTGCCGAGATAGCGGTCCTTGTCTGCATCGCGCAGTTCGACGGCTTCATGCGCGCCGGTCGAGGCACCCGAAGGCACCGCCGCGCGGCCGAAACTGCCGTCTTCGAGCAGGACATCGACCTCCACCGTGGGATTGCCCCGGCTGTCAAGGATTTCGCGTGCGTGGATGTCGATGATTGCGGTCATTTCGGAACACTCTCCGGCGTCAGGTGTTGTAATAGTATAGGACACCCCTAAATGGGGAATATGCGAAGCGCTCTATGCGTCGGAACACACCCGCGCAAGTTGCGTTGCACCATAGAAGGCCGGGTTTCCGAGAACGCCCGGAAAATGAATACGAATTGAGGGAAAACGGAAAAAACACATGGCCGACACAACCGCAGGCGGAACGCCCAAGAAGCGCAAGACCGCGACCACCAAGAAAACCAGCACCGCGAAGAAGCCGCGCAAGACCGTGGCGAAGAAGGGTGCAGCCAAGGAGATGACTCCCGTGACCAACACTGCAATCGACACCGAAACCACCACTACCAATCCGCACCGTGCCGAAGCCAAGAGCCGCTTCAACGCTGCCCTTGAAGAAGCCAAGGCCGGCGCAGCCGCCCTTCGCGCAGAAGGCAAGGAGCGCGCAGGCGCGCTTCGTGGCCAGGCCAAGGGCAAGAGCCAGGACTGGGTGAGCGAAGCCAAGACCTATGGCGCCGACGCCAAGGTCAAGGGCAAGGAACTCGCCACCGAAGGCAAGGTCAAGACCAGCGAGGGACTGCGTGCGCTCAGCAGCACCATCTCCGAGAATGCCTATCAGGTCGATGAAAAGCTCGGCGCGAAATATGGCGATTATGCCCGCAGCGCCTCGACTGCGCTCAACGATTATGCCGCCAAGCTCGACGAAAAATCGGTCGATGACCTGGTCGAAGATGGCCGCGAATTCGTCCGCAAGAGCCCGGGTACGGCAATCGGCATTGCCGCAGTCGCCGGCTTCCTTCTCTCGCGCCTCTTCCGTCGCTGATAGCGAGCGGATAGAGGGGCAGCATGAGGGACGAAGAAACAGGTGACCGGGCGGGCTATGAAGGCCCGCTCGACATCCCCGACAGCTACGAAGACGATGCGAGCGACGAGCCGGTTCATGGCCCGTCGCTCGCCGACGACGTGCTGGCGTTGTTCGAGGACGGAAAGACCTATGCCGAAGCCGAGGTCGCATACCAGAAGAGTCGCGCCAGCTTCGCCGCCAATCGCCTCAAGGGTGCCATTGCCTTCGGGCTTGGCGCCTTTGGCGTTTTGCACCTTGCGCTGATCGCGGCGACGGTCGGGGCCGTGATCGCCCTCGCCCCGCTGGTGGGCCCCTGGATTGCAACGGCGATCGTGACGATTGCCCTGATCATCCTCGGGGTCATGTTCCTCGTGGCCCTCAAGGGCCGTATCGACGATATCCGCTCGGCATTTACGGACGATGGCGATGAGTGACCGCAAGACCCGCATGCTCGAGGATAAGTACCTGCGCGATTCTGCCAGGGCTCTCGTCGATGCCGATATCAAGCACCTGAAGGCCGACCTTGCGCACAAGGGTGTGGGTGATCGCATCATGGACCGCGCCAAGGAAGGTGCGCTGGACCTTTACGAAGAAGCGATCGAGGTTGCCGAAGACAACAAGGGGGCGCTCGCCGCGCTCCTTGCCGCCGTCGCGGTATGGTTCGCGCGCAACCCCCTCCTTTCGCTCTTGGGGCTGGAGCCGGATGAAGCGGACGGGGAATGGGACGAAGAGGGAGCATATTCGGAACGGTAGCGCGGTCCAAATCGTTGATTTATCGAACACGAATTCAAGAGGTATGTAATGTCCGACACCGCGACGACCAATGTCACCCCCATCAGCGCAGACAGCAAACTGACCGATCAGGAAAAGCGCGAACAGCTTCGTGCCCGTATCGAGGCAGGCGAGAAGCGCCATGAAGAGCGCAGCGTTCTCGACCAGGCCAAGGACGTGGCCGACAGCGCTGTCGAATTCGCAAAGAAGCACCCGATTGCCACGATTGCCGGTGCCATCACCATCGGTCTCGCCATCGGCGCGATGACCAAGCGCGGTCGCGACCTCGGTCGCCGCGGCGGTTCGTGGGCTTCCTATGCGGCCGATGCCGCACTGGCCTACGGCCTGTCGATGGTCGAAAGCGCTACCGACAAAGTGGAAGATCTCGGCGATGCGGCAGGAACGCAGGCCCGCCGCCTGAAGCGCGATGCCGGTTACCGTCTCGATTCGATGAGCGATACGCTCCGCTCGAGCGGCCGCCGCGCCAACCGCAAGTCGTCGCGAGCCTATCGCGATCTGCGCGCACGCCTCGGCAGCTAAACCGAATCTAAACCAAACCAGCGTAGCGGCGTGACAGGGTTGCCTGTCGCGCCGCTTCCGCTATGGGGCGTGGCCGTATCTCCTCCCCAAATGGAAGAACGGACCAATGGAAGAAAAAGAGAGCAAACAGACGCTCTATCTCGTGATGGGCGGCCGCGTGACCGACCCGCGCAGCGTAACCTTTTCCGACCCCGAGAGCATCCACGTCGCTGGCGTGTTCTCGACCTATGAAGACGCCGAGAGCGCCTGGCGCGGCAACGCCCAGCGCACGGTCGACGATGCGGAAATGAAATACGTCATCGTCCACCTGCACAAGCTGCTCGACCCGGAAGCATAAGGCAGCAGACACGCAATGGGCTATTCGATCCGGTCATTCGAGGAAGGCGATGCCGAAGCGCTGGAAGCGCTGGGGCGCGCCGCAATCGGCGAGATCGGACCGGAAGCCTATAGCGAAGAGCAGGTCGAGGCCTGGCTCGAACATTATCCGGGCGCGGATTACTACGACGAGCATGCGCAGGCAGGTTCGCTGTTTTTCATCGCCGCGGATGATGACGACACGCCGGTGGCCTATGCCCTGCTCGAGCCCACCGGACACCTCGACCATCTCTACTGCCATCCCGACCACACCAAGGAAGGACTGGCAGCAACGCTGCTCGAAACGGCAGCCGCCTACGCCAAGTATCACGGCATTACCCACCTCTTCACCGAGGCGAGCGAAATCGCCAAGCCGGCTTTCGAAAGCGCCGGCTATACGGCGATGAAGAAGCGCACCTTCGAAATCGAGGGCGTGGAAATCACCAACTGGGCGATGGTGCGCGAAATCGAAGTGGCGAAGGCAGCCCCGAAAAAGACGGGTCGCCTGTTCGGCGCGTGATATTGCCCGCCCGGCCCTGCACGAGGACGCGCGGGCCGGACAGCAATTACATCAGACGAATTCGATTTTCTCGACGAGGTAGAACTTGTCGCCGCTCGGCACGGTGACTTCGATTTCATCATCGACCTTCTTGCCGATCAGCGCACGCGCGATCGGCGAGGTGTAGCTGATACGGCCCTTGCTCGCATCCGCCTCGGTCTGGCCGACAATCTGGTACTTCACCGGCTTGTCGTCTTCGTCGAGCAGCGTCACCGTCGCGCCGAAAATGACCTTGTCGCCAGAAAGCGTGGTGGGGTCGATAATCTGCGCGCGGCCGATCTTGCCTTCGAGGTCGCCGATCATCGCTTCGACCTGGCCCTGGCGTTCCTTGGCAGCGTGATACTCGGCATTTTCCGAAAGGTCGCCATGCGCACGCGCTTCCTCGATTGCATCGACGATTTGCGGACGTTCGGCCCGCAGAGCCTTGAGGTCCGCGGTCAGTTTTTCATAGCCCTCTTGCAGCATCGGCACCTTGTCCATGCGCGCAATTCCTTCCTGCTTGGCGCCCCTCCCCGGACAATTCGACCCCCACCCGCAAATCTGCGGAACCTGTCGGGACCGAATGTGAGGAAGGATACGCGTCTAGTTCTTGTCAGCTATAATAGTCTTGCAAGGAACGCACTTCAAGCTGCTCGGTCGAAACCTCCGCAATTGCCCGTGCCGCAGCCGCGCTGCCGGCGGCGGTGGTGTAATAGGGAAGCTTCTTTTCGAGCGCCGCCTCGCGGATGGACTGGCTGTCCAATAGCGACTGCCAGCCCTCGGTCGAGTTGAAGATGAGCGACACTTCGCCATCGATAATTGCATCGACGATGTGCGGGCGACCTTCGGCCACCTTGTTGACGCGCTCCACCTCGAGCCCGTTGTCGGCGAGGAACTTCTGCGTCCCGCCCGTGGCGATGACCTTGAAGCCTTGCTCGAGGATGGTCTTCACTGCGGGCAAAATGACTTCCTTGTCGCTGTCCTTGACCGAGACGAAGACCGTCCCGCCCTTGGGCAGCATCATGCCTGCGCCCAGCTGCGACTTGTAGAAGGCCGCCGGGAAACCGCGGTCGATGCCCATGACTTCGCCGGTCGATTTCATCTCGGGCGAAAGGACCGGGTCCGAACCGGGGAAACGCGCGAAGGGGAAGACGGCTTCTTTCACCGCCATGTGGTCGGGCTTCAGGTCGAAGTGCTCGAAGCTCGACAGCGGCTCGCCCGCCATGACGCGCGCGGCGACCTTGGCGACCGGCTGGCCGATGGCCTTGGCAACGAAGGGCACGGTGCGGCTGGCGCGCGGGTTGACCTCGATGAGGTAGACCTCGCCGTCCTTCACCGCGAACTGCACGTTCATGAGGCCCCGCACTTCGAGTGCTTCGGCCAGAGCCTTCGCCTGGCGTTCCATCTCCTCGACGATCTCGGCGGGCAGGCTGTACGGCGGCAGGGTGCAGGCGCTGTCGCCCGAGTGCACGCCCGCTTCCTCGATATGCTGCATCACGCCGGCGATGCGCACCTCATTGCCGTCGGAGACGACATCGACGTCGCATTCGACCGCGTCGCGCAGGTACTGGTCGACCAGAACGGGGCTATCGCCCGACACGTTGACGGCGGTGTTGATGTAATCGTCGAGCTGCGGTTCGCTGTCGACGATCTCCATCGCGCGGCCGCCCAAAACGTAGCTCGGGCGCAGCAACACCGGATAGCCGATGCGCGCAGCAGCTGCTGCGGCTTCGTCACGGCTCTTGGCGATGCCGTTCAAGGGCTGCATCAGGTTCAGCTTGTTGACCAGCTTGGCGAAACGCTCGCGGTCTTCGGCAAGGTCGATAGCATCGGGGCTGGTGCCGAGGATGGGAATACCCTCGCGCTCCAGCGCGGCGGCCAGCTTGAGCGGCGTCTGCCCGCCGAACTGGACAATCACACCGACCACTTCGCCCTTCGACATCTCGACGCGCATGATTTCGAGCACATCTTCCTCGGTCAGCGGCTCGAAATAGAGACGGTCGGAGGTGTCGTAATCGGTCGAAACCGTCTCGGGGTTGCAGTTGACCATGATCGTCTCGAACCCGGCCTCGGCCAGCGCGAAACAGGCGTGGACGCAGCAATAGTCGAACTCGATGCCCTGCCCGATACGGTTCGGACCACCGCCGAGGATGACGATCTTCTTGCGGTCGCTCGGATCTGCCTCGTCCTCGCTCTCGCCGAAGCTGGGCGCTTCGTAGGTCGAGTACATGTAAGGCGTAATGGCCTCGAATTCGGCGGCGCAGCTGTCGATGCGCTTGTAGACCGGATAGACGCCAAGCTTGTGGCGCAGCTTGCGCACTTCCTGCTCGCTCGTCGCGCCAGCCATGGCGCGCAGCGCGTCGTGCAGCAGACCCGAACGGCGCGCCTGCGTTTCGGCGAGGCCGCCAGCCACACCGACCGAACGCACCGCCAGAGTGGCAAGTCGCTTGTCGGAGAAGCCCATCGCCTTCAGGCGGCGCATTTCCGCCTCGTCGCGCGGGAGGCCGTTGTGGCCGAGCATCCGCTCTTCGTAGATGATCGCTTCGATCTGGCGCAGGAACCACGGGTCGAAGCCGGTAATCTGGGCGATTTCCTCGACCGTGAACTCCTCGCGGAAGGCTTGGGCAATCTTGAGGATGCGGTCGGGCGTGCGCTGGCTGAGCGCGGCGGTAATCTTCTCGCGGCTGACACCTTCAAGTTCGGGCACGCGGTTGAACCCGTCGAGACCCGTTTCGAGACCACGAAGCGCTTTCTGCATCGATTCTGCAAAACAGCGACCGATGGCCATGACTTCGCCGACCGACTTCATCGCCGTCGATAGCTCGTTCTTGGAGCCCTTGAACTTCTCGAAGGCGAAACGCGGGATCTTGGTCACGACATAGTCGATGGTCGGCTCGAAACTCGCAGGGGTCGCGCCGGTAATTTCGTTCTGGATTTCATCGAGCGTGTAGCCCACCGCCAGCTTCGCCGCTACGCGCGCGATGGGGAAGCCGGTGGCCTTCGAGGCCAGCGCCGAGGAGCGCGAGACACGCGGGTTCATCTCGATGACGATGAGGCGGCCATCCTTGGGATTGACTGCGAACTGTACGTTCGAACCGCCTGTTTCCACACCGATTTCGCGCAGCACCTCGATCGAGGCGGTGCGCATGATCTGGTATTCCTTGTCGGTCAGCGTCAGCGCCGGGGCGACGGTGATGGAGTCGCCCGTATGCACTCCCATCGGGTCCACATTCTCGATGGAGCAGATGATGATGCAATTGTCCTTGCGGTCGCGCACCACCTCCATCTCGTATTCCTTCCAGCCGAGGAGCGATTCCTCGATCAGGACCTCGGTAGTGGGCGATGCGTCGAGACCTTCGCGCACGATGCGCTCGAACTCGGCCTTGTTGTAGGCAATGCCGCCGCCTGTCCCGCCAAGCGTGAAACTGGGACGGATGATGGATGGCAAACCCGTGCGCTCGAGAACCTCATAGGCCTCGTCCACAGTGTTCGCGATGCCACTACGCGCGCTTTCGAGGCCGATCTTGTCCATCGCCTCGCGGAAGCGCTGGCGGTTTTCGGCCTTGTCGATCGCGTCAGCCTTGGCGCCGATCATCTCGACGCCGAACTTTTCCAACACGCCCATCTCGTCGAGCTTCAGCGCGCAGTTGAGCGCCGTCTGCCCGCCCATGGTCGGCAGGATGGCGTCGGGGCGTTCCTTCTCGATAATCTTGGCGACGATTTCGGGCGTGATCGGCTCGATGTAAGTCGCCCCGTCCGGCCCGCCGTTTTCGCCCTTCACCATTTCCGGATCGGTCATGATGGTCGCCGGATTGGAGTTCACCAGGATGACCCGGTAGCCCTCTTCTTTCAGCGCTTTGATGGCCTGGGTGCCGGAATAGTCGAACTCGCAGGCCTGCCCGATGATGATGGGGCCGGCGCCGATGACGAGGATCGAGGAGATGTCGGTGCGTTTGGGCATTACGTGTTCATGTCCTTAGGGGCTTCTACCCAATCGATGCGGATGAGCTTCGAGTTTTGCGGTCCGCCGGTACATCCGGAATATACGGTCTCTTCCAAGGTTCCTGCCGAACCAGCCGTGCGGAAAAGCGAGACATCTTCGGAGAAGAAAAACGCGCCGCCTGCGGGCACTTTCCCCTTGGTGAAGGCTTCTACCGCCTTGTCGGAATTACCCGAGGAAATGGTGATATGGGGTCGCTCTGCGGCAGGCTTTGCTTCGCCGAATTCTGCAGGGTCGGGCATGTCGCCATTCCCTTCCAACTCGTAGGTGTAATTGCCGAGCCAAGTCGCTCCACCAAGGCTTTTCGCGTTTTCGACATGCGTCGCAAACCGGGCGACACATTCGTCGGTCGTCTCAACCGCATTGCCAGAACAGGCTGCGAGCAACGCGAACATGCCGAGCAATGGCAATCGAGAGGCCGACTTGATGCGCATCGGGTTCAAACTCACTGTCCGAGGAATTCGTCGCGGTCGGAGGCGGAGCGGAAATAGAGGCCGTCGAAGCCCTGCACGATGGTGCCGGTAACGTTCTCCGGGATGTCGCAGCGATCGCTGACGGTCGAAATCACATAGTCGAACCCGTCGCGCAGTTCGGCGAGCGCGCTGGCATCGTCATAGTCGGTCGAGGTGAAGCTTCGCGTGGCGGACTGTTCGCCCTTGCCATTGAGGCAAGGCGCGACCTTCGCGGCGATTTCGCCCTCGGCACCATCACGCTGCTGGGCGAGCGTGTAGGACACCGTGAGCTGGTCGAGCTGGCGCTTCATCACCAGGGTCTCGTCGGTGCGGTTCACGGTCCAGCCGGTATCTCCCTTCGGCATGCCGTTCGCGCCGCGCGTAACCTCATTGGTCTCGCCGCTGCCACAAGCGCCGAGCGCGAGTGCCAGCGGAGCAATAAGAGCAATGCGAATTGCCATCGTCATCCCAACATCCCCACGAATTTTTCGAACAGGTAGAAGCTGTCTTGCGGCCCGGGCGAGGCTTCGGGGTGGTATTGTACGCCGAAAGCTTTCTTGCCGCGGATGGAAATGCCGCAATTGGTTCCGTCGAAAAGCGAGACATGCGTCTGCTCGACCGTATCGGGCAGCGTCTCGGCATCGACTGCGAAGCCGTGGTTCATGCTGGTAATCTCGACGAGGCCAGTGCTCTCGCCCCAGCCCTCGCCCACGCGCTGGACGGGATGGTTGGCGCCTCGGTGCCCCTGGAACATCTTGGCGGTCTCCGCGCCAGCCGCGAGGCCGAGCATCTGGTGGCCGAGGCAGATGCCGAACAGCGGCACATCACGCTCGAGCAGGCCCTTGATGACGGGCACGGCATATTCGCCAGTCGCCGCCGGGTCGCCCGGGCCGTTGGAAAGGAACACGCCGTCGGGCTGCAGCGCGAGAATGTCTTCCAGGCTGGTGCGCGCGGGGACCACGGTCACTTTCGCGCCTGCCTTCACGAGGTTGCGGAAGATATTGTCCTTCGCGCCGTAATCGATGGCGACGACATGCGGCTTGGCGTTGTCGGCTTCGGCATAGCCCGTGCCGAGCTGCCAGAAACCGCCCTTCCACTCCTCATGCCCCTCGCGCGTCACGCCGGGGACGAGGTCGAGACCTTCCAGCCCGCTCCATTCGGCGGCCTGCTTCTTCAGCGCCTTCATGTCGAATTGGCCGCGCGGATTATGCGCAATCACTGCATTGGGCGCGCCCTGCACGCGGATGCGGCGGGTCAGCGCGCGGGTGTCGATGCCCGACAGGCCAATCTTGCCATGCTTGACGCACCACTCGACAAACTCGTCACTGGCGCGGAAATTCGAATGCCGGGTGATGTCCTGCCGCACGATGCAGCCGACTGCCCCCAGACCGCGGCTCTCCACGTCTTCCTCGTTCGCGCCGACATTGCCGATATGCGGGAAGGTGAAGGTGACGATCTGGCTGTCGTAGGAGGGGTCGGTCATCACCTCCTGGTATCCGGTCATGGCGGTATTGAAGCAGACTTCGCCAACGGCCGAGCCACTGGCACCGAAGCCCTTGCCCCAGATACAGGTGCCGTCTGCGAGGACGAGGACTCCCGTCGCGTCTTTGGGTTGCGCGTGCGAGAATGCGGACAGGGCCATGGGCGCTCCGGGTCAGGGGTTTCCAGCGATGTGTGCTAAGTCCCAGCCGCTAGGGGCCAGAGCGATTCCCGTCAAGCCGCGTTTGGGCAGAACACTTGGCTTTCTGCGCCCTTCCATTACATGAGCCTTGAAACATCCACAGCTTAGGCAAGAAGAGACATAATGCTCCGCGAAAAAATCCAGTCCGAAACCGTCACCGCCATGAAGGCCAAGGACAAGGAGCGCACGGCTGCGCTTCGCCTCATCGGGGCGAAAATCAAGGACCGCGACATCGAACTGCGCACCGCCGACAAGATGCCGGAAGACGACGAACTCGTCACCGACGTGCTGATGAAGATGGCCAAGCAGCGCAAGGAATCGATTGCGATGTACGAGGACGGCGGGCGTCAGGAACTGGCGGAGAAGGAAAAGGCCGAACTCGTCGTCATCGAGGAATTCCTGCCGCAGCAGATGAGCGAGGAAGAAACCCGCGCGGCGATTGCGCAAATCAAGGCCGATACGGGCGCAGAAGGCATGAAGGACATGGGCAAGGTCATGGGCGAATTGAAAGCCCGTCACGGTGCGACGCTCGACATGACCAAGGCCAGCGGCCTGGTGAAGGAAGCGCTGTCGTGAGGAAGCTCCTGCTCATCGCTCCGCTGGCGCTGGCGGCCTGTTCGCAAGAACAGCCCGAACCCGAGCCGACGCCCACACCGACGGTCGCCCAGCCGCGCACGCTGGCCGCGGCCGACCTCGACCTCGCGACTCTTGGCGCGAAGATCGTCGGGCCGCAGGGTCCGGAAGTCGAAACCGTGCTCAGCGCCGGCAATCGCGAAGTCGGCAAGATGGTGAGCTTTGTCGCGTGTCCCGAGGGCACCGAGGAATGCAAACCGGGCGAAATGCCTGAGGGCACCATCTACACCTATGTGCACCAGGTGACGCTCGCCGAAGCGCAGGAACCTGAGGCCGAAGCCAGCGATGGCCCTGAAGCCCTCGAAAGCCCGCCAACGCTGTTCCGCATGACGCAGAAGGCTCACGGCTTCAACCGCGCAGTCGGCTATTCCAACGCGCAGGCGTTGGATGCGCTAGGCAGCGAGGATGCCATTTCCATCACCAGCGACGATGGCCGCCTCATCTGGCGCGTCGTCGAGGGTGACGGTTGGAAGCCCGGCAGCACGCTGACCTTCTGGTGGCAATCAACCCTGCCTCCTGCCGGTCCTGCGGATGCCTACCTTCTCGAAGTGGACGGCAACCAGGCAGTCGCCAAGGGTCCCTTCCCGGCAGAAGAAATAGACGAGAAATCCGCGAACAAGCCCGAGTAACATCTCGACTTCGCTCGATGCGAAAGGCAAGGTGGTTTGCATTCTCAAAAAGTTCGCAACGCGCGAACAATTTCCCGTTCGTGTCGAGCGAAGTCGAGACACATTGGCCTGGACGAACCGATGCCTTTCTGGTGCTACATCCTGCAATGCGCTGACAGGAAGTATTACACCGGGCATACCGACGATTTGGAAAGGCGTATCGGCGAGCACCAGATTGGCGGATATTGCGATTTCACTTCCCGCCGTCTGCCTGTTCGACTTTTTTGGGCCGAACGGTTTTCGTCCCGCGAAGAAGCGCTCTCATGCGAACTCCGCGTGAAGAAATGGTCTCGAGCGAAGAAGGAAGCTCTTGGGAAAGCTGACTGGGTGGCGCTCTCCCATTTCGCCAAACCACCATGTGAACGTGTCTCGACTTCGCTCGACACGAACGGCGAGGGAAAGTCATGCTAAGCCCCCAATGGCTGGACGAATTGCGCATGCGGACCACGCTGTCCGCGGTGATTGGTCGCACCGTGCGCCTGACGAAGGCGGGGCGCGAGTTCAAGGCCTGTTGCCCGTTCCACAACGAGAAAACGCCGAGCTTCTACGTCAATGACGAGAAGGGCTTCTACCATTGCTTCGGCTGCGAGGCGCATGGCGATGCCATCCGCTGGCTGACCGACCAGCGCGGCATGCCTTTCATGGACGCGGTGAAGGAACTGGCGGCAGAGGCCGGGATGGAAGTCCCAGCCCCCGACCCGCGCGCAGCGCAAGCGGCGGAGAAACGAGCAAGTCTGCACGATGTGACCGCCGCCGCGCAGCAGTGGTTTGTCGATAAGCTGGCCTCGCCAGAAGGTGCAGAAGCACGCGCCTACCTCAAGCGCCGCGGGTTTTCGGACAAAGTCGTGCGCGAATTCGGCTTCGGTTTCGCGCCGTCGGAACGGCAGGCGCTGAAGGGCGCGCTGTCCTTCGAGGAGCCGATGCTCATCGAGGCAGGCATGCGTATCGAGATCGAGGGAAAGGACCCATACGACCGGTTCCGGGGCCGCCTGATGCTGCCCATCCAGGACACGCGCGGGCGGGTCATCGCTTTCGGTGGCCGTATCCTCGACGCGGACGCTCACGGGCCCAAATATCTCAACAGTCCCGACACCCCGCTCTTCGACAAGGGGCGCACGCTCTACAACCTCCATCGCGCCGCCCCCGCTGCACGCCAGTCGGGGCGCATCGTGGTGGTCGAAGGCTATATGGACGCCATAGCGCTCGCCAATGCGGGTATCGCCGAGGCAGTCGCCCCGCTCGGCACGGCGCTGACGGAAAATCAGATCGAGCTTCTCTGGCGGCAGGTCGAGCGGCCCATCCTGTGCTTCGACGGCGACAATGCCGGACAGCGGGCCGCGATGCGTGCGATCGGGCGGGTCCTCCCGATGCTGCGTCCCGGCCACTCGCTGTCGATCGTCCGGATGCCGGCAGGCATGGACCCCGACGACCTCATCCGTGACAAAGGCGTTGGCGCGATGGAGGAACTGCTGTCCTCACCCGCCAGCCTGCTCGACACGCTGTGGCATTTCGAGCGGGACGCGTTGCCGCTGAACTCGCCGGAAGAAAAGGCGGGTTTTAAGGAGCGCCTGCTCAACCATGTCGAGGCCATCCAGCACCCGGACATTCGCGCGCTCTACAAGAAGGAACTGCTCGAGCGTTTCTCCGCCTTCGCCTTCCCGCCGCGCGAATTCAAACCGCGCGGCGAGTGGAAAAAGGGCAGCTTCAACGCCCCGCCCCCGCGCATCTCACCCGAGACCGCAACACGCCTCAAACACGCGACCTCGGGCGGTGCGCGCGACACGCTGGCGAGCGCGGTCATCCACGGCCTTTTGCAGCATCCCGGCGAGATTGCGCGCCACGAGGCATCGCTCTCGCAATTCGCCGCGCGTGACCGAAATGTCGGCCCGGCGATAGATTCCTTGCTTGCCGCTGCGGAAATGCTTGATTCGCGCAGCCAATCGCCCATATCGCTGCCAGAAGGCCTTCCCGCCCCACCGGCAAACACCCGCTTCGCCTTTCTCGATAAAGGCTCCGATCCGGTAGATGCGCGCGAGGATTTGGCTGAAGCCGTGTCGCTGCTGGTCGAAAGGCCGGCACTCGAAGCCGCGCTCGCCGAAGCGACCGCGCGATTCGAGACGGACCCCGAGGGAGCTTTCGCCGATCAACAGCGTTTGTTGAAACGGAAGCTGGATTTCGAGGCGCGACTCGGACAAATGGCAAGCCGAAAGGCCGCGATAGCGGCTGACAAGAATTCAGACGCCGCGCAGGGCACCTCTCCTGACAGCGGCCAGTAATACGGACCGATTGCAGTTTATGGCCACCAAATCGAAGTCGGGCGACAAGGACGACGCACCCCTGATCGATCTCAACGAGGCATCGATCAAGAAGCTCATCACCAAGGCAAAGAAGAAGGGCTACGTCACCTATGACGAGCTCAACGACGCGCTGCCGCAAGGCGAAATGAGCTCCGACCAGATCGAGGACATCCAGTCGGCCCTGTCCGAAATGGGTGTGCAGATCGTCGAGCATGACGAGGACGCGGAAGCCGAAGACGAAGTCGAGGAAATCGCACCGGCTCCTTCCGCGAAGGAAAAGGACGCCAAGAAGGCGCCTGCCAAGAAGGCCGCGTCCGAAGGCCGCACCGACGACCCGGTGCGCATGTACCTGCGCGAAATGGGCGCGGTGGAACTGCTCAGCCGCGAAGGCGAAATCGCCATCGCCAAGCGCATCGAGGCCGGCCGCGACATGATGATCATGGGCCTGTGCCAGAGCCCGATCACCTTCCACGCCATCATCCAGTGGTCCGAAGCGCTCAACAACGAGGAAATGCAGCTGCGCGAGATCCTCGATCTCGACGCGATGCTTTCCAAGGAGCCGCCCGCCGACAAGCTGAACGACGACGCCGAAGACGATGACGACGACGGCGAGATCTCCGAAGAAACCGCCGGCCCGACCATCCGTGACGACGACGAGGATGACGACGAGGACGGCGAAGGCGAAGACGGTGAGGAAGGCTCCTCCAAGTCCGACGACGACGAGGACGAGGACAACACCATGTCGCTCGCCCAGATGGAAGCGGCGCTCAAACCCGACGCCATCGAGCGTTTTGCGCGCATCAAGGACCTGTTCGGCAAGTTCGAGAAGCTCCAGGCGGAGCGCGTGGAAGTCCTCGGCCGGGGTGAGACTTTCCCGCCCGCCAAGGAAAAGAAATACGAGGCTCTTTCCGACCAGCTCACCGCCGAGGTCGAAAGCGTCCAGTTCCACGCCACCAAGATCGAATTCCTGGTCGACAACCTCTATGCCTTCAACCGTCGCCTGACCGCGCTCGGCGGCCAGATGCTGCGCCTTGCGGAGCGTCACAAGGTCAAGCGCGTCGATTTCCTCGATGCCTATATCGGCAACGAACTCGACGACACTTGGATGGACGAGCGCGTCAAGAAGGACAAGAAATGGGCCGCCTTCGCCGAGAAGGAAGCTGACGCGATCGACCGCATCCGCACCGAAATTTCCGATATCGCCAGCGCCACCGGAATGGCCCTGGCTGAATTCCGCCGCATCGTGAACATGGTCCAGAAGGGTGAGCGCGAGGCGCGTATCGCCAAGAAGGAAATGGTCGAGGCGAACCTGCGTCTCGTCATCTCGATTGCGAAGAAATACACCAACCGCGGGCTGCAGTTCCTCGACCTGATCCAGGAAGGCAACATCGGCCTGATGAAGGCGGTCGACAAGTTCGAGTACCGCCGCGGCTACAAGTTCAGCACTTACGCCACATGGTGGATCAGGCAGGCCATCACCCGCTCGATCGCCGACCAGGCGCGCACCATCCGCATCCCGGTCCACATGATCGAGACGATCAACAAGCTGGTCCGCTGTTCGCGCCAGTTCCTGCACGATCAGGGCCGCGAACCGACACCCGAAGAGATGGCGGAGAAGCTCTCCATGCCGCTCGAGAAGGTGCGCAAGGTGATGAAGATCGCCAAGGAACCGATCAGCCTCGAAACGCCGATCGGCGACGAGGAAGATTCGCACCTCGGCGACTTTATTCAGGACCCGAACGCCATCATCCCCGTCGATGCGGCGATCCAGTCGAACCTCAAGGAAACGGTCACCCGCGTCCTTGCCTCGCTCACCCCGCGCGAAGAACGCGTGCTGCGCATGCGCTTCGGCATCGGCATGAACACCGATCACACGCTGGAAGAAGTCGGCCAGCAGTTCTCGGTGACGCGCGAACGTATCCGCCAGATCGAGGCCAAGGCGCTGCGCAAGCTCAAGCATCCGAGCCGCAGCCGCAAGATGCGCTCGTTCCTCGATCAGTAAAACTGAGTAGGGGTCGATAACTTGAAGTTGAAGCTGATCTTAGCGGCAGGCAGTGCCGCATTTTTTGCTGCGTCCACACCGACTGCGGCTCAGACCGAAGTTCTTCAGGCTGAAATACCAGCAGATGAATTAGCGGTTGCGCGGCAAATCATCGCGGTCATGTTCCCAGATGAAACCCGTGACATGATGTTCGAAGACATCATGGCGCAGATAGCCGGGCAATTCAGTGCAGCCTCAATGACCGATCCGATTTTCGAGGAACCCGGAATAAGGGCGATAATGGACGAATTCTTCGCCGGGCTTCCTCAACGGTTGATGCCCGTCGTTAGGAAGCATTTGCCATCAATGCTTGAGGCAACCGCAGTCGCCTACACGCGCGAGTTCGATTTGCAAGAACTCCAGGATATTCTGGCTTTTGCCCAGACTGATACCGGCACCCACTATTTCGGAAAAGTCACTTCTCTTCTAGGAGATCCAGCCGTCGCGGAAGCGAACCAAGCATACTTCGCGGAACTTCAGATAATACAACAGGCTGTTGGGCCGGAAGTCCGCGCACGAGTCATGGATTATCTCGAAGCGAATCCAGACGTTCTCGATCGTATCCAAGCGGGTCGCGACAAGGCCAAATAGTCTTTTATCTCAGAACGATAAGTATAAATATCATCCCTTCTTGAGGTACTTCACCGCATCGGCGACGGGCATGGGTTTCGCATAATAGAACCCTTGCCCGTATTCGACGCCGAGCTTTTTCAAGACCTCGGCCTCCTCCGCATGCTCCACGCCCTCGGCGATGAGCTTGGAACCGATGGCTTCGGCAAAGCGGACCATCGCGCCCACCAGTGCGCAGCGGGCGAGGTCCTGGTGGATGTCGCGCGTCAGCGTCATGTCGAGTTTTAGCATGTCGGGGGCAAGATCGACGAGATGGCGCAGGCCGGCATAGCCCGAGCCCACGTCGTCGATAGCGATGCGCGCATAGCGAGAAATCGGCTTCAGCGCCTTTTTGAGTGCTGCAAAATCCTCGACCTGTTGGTGCTCGGTCACCTCGACCACGAGATTGGTCTTGCCCGCGCGCTCCAGCACCTGGTGCAACGCGCCGGACATGATCGTATCGGGCGATGCGTTGACCGACACGTAGTATTCCGGCGGAATTGATCCGAGACTGTCGAGCGCGCATTCGACCGCGAGCAATTCGAGCTCGAGCCCGCGCCCAATCTCGGCGGCTTCCTCGAACCACTTGTCCGGGCCGCGCATCATTGCGTCGGGGAAACGGGCAAGGCATTCGAGGCCAACGGGCTTGCCGGTCTTGATCGAGTGGATCGGCTGCTGGTGGATCTGCATCGCACGGTCGCCGATCAGCTTGGTGATCCGCTTGTCGATGCGCTGGCAGCGATAGTCGTGGTCGAGGTTGCCCTCGATCTGCTCCACCGCAAGCGCGGCAAAGGCGCGCAGCACGCCGATGTCACGCTCGTTCATCGACCTGTCGGGCGAGCGGCTGAGGCAGCAGAAGCTGCCGTAAAGCGTCCCGTCGGACAGGCGCAGCGGCACGTTGAGGTGGCAGCCCACGGGCAGGAAATGCGTTATCGCGATATCCTGCGTAAATTCATGGTCCGCCGGGTCCTGGATCAGTTCGGGCAGGCGTCCTTCGGCGATGTGCCAGCAATAGCTGTTCTCGCGCGGGTCGCGAAAGCCGGGTCCCATAGGCAGCTCGAGATCGGAGTCGACGTGGGTCAGCTCCTTCTCGTCATTCTCGACATAGCGCGACACGAAGGCGATTTCGGTCCCCAGATGCACGCGCACGGCGTGCAGGATTCGGTCGATCGAGCTGTTCTGGAAAGGCTCTGCCGAAATGCCGGCGACCGCAGCGGGAATCATCGAAGATTGGACAGGCATGTGCATGACGCCCGCAAATAGGCGTTAATGCTTAATTTTTTGATGATCGCGCCTGCCTGACCCTCACAAATTCGTGTGCATGAGGGGGGAAACGGGGTGGAGAGAATCGCCCCAAGTCCCTATGGCCCCGCCCATGCGTATCGCCCTTGCTTCCGACCATGCCGCAATCGAGCTCAAAGCGAGTTTGCGCGACTGGCTTATCGAACAGGGTCACGAGGTCGCCGACCTCGGACCGGAGACCACCGACAGCGTCGACTATCCCGACTTCGGCTACAAGCTGGCCGGTGTCGTGGCCGATGGCACCGCTGAGCGCGGCATCGCGCTGTGCGGCAGCGGCATCGGCATTTCGATGAGCGTGAACCGCAACCCTGCCGTGCGCTGCGCGCTGGTCTCGGAACCGCTCTCCGCCGCCCTCGCCCGCGAGCATAATGACGCGAATTGCATTGCGCTTGGTGCGCGGCTGACCGGCGTGGACATGGCCAAGGCCTGCGTCACCGCCTTCCTCGACACCGAATTCGCCGGCGGGCGCCACCAGCGCCGCGTCGACAAGCTTTCCAACCCTTCCTGACAGGACCCGCGACCCGCATGACCGACAACCGTTTCTGGAACGACACGCTCGAACAGGCCGACCCCGAGGTCTACGCGGCGGTCCGCAACGAACTGAAGCGCCAGCAGAACAAAATCGAGCTCATCGCGAGCGAGAACATCGCCTCGACCGCCGTGCTCGAAGCTTGCGGCAGCGTCTTCACAAACAAATACGCCGAGGGTTATCCGGGCAAGCGCTACTATGGCGGCTGCGACTATGCCGACGTGGTCGAGACGCTCGCCATCGACCGCGCGAAGGAACTTTTCGGCTGCAACTTCGCCAACGTCCAGCCCAATTCGGGCAGCCAGATGAACCAGGCGGTTTTCCTCGCGCTGCTGCAGCCGGGCGACACCTTCATGGGCCTCGACCTCAATTCGGGCGGCCACCTCACCCATGGTTCGCCGGTCAACATGAGCGGCAAGTGGTTCAATCCGGTCAGCTACGGCGTGCGCAAGGACGATGAACTCATCGATATGGATGAGGTCATGGCCATCGCGAAAGAGCACAAACCCAAGCTCATCATCGCGGGCGGCACCGCCTACAGCCGCGTGTGGGACTGGGAAGCCTTCCGCAAGGTCGCTGACGAAGTCGGCGCCTACCTGATGGTCGACATGAGCCACATTTCGGGCCTCGTCGCAGGCGGCGCGCATCCCTCGCCCTTCCCGCATGCCGATGTGGTGACCACCACCACCCACAAGAGCCTGCGCGGACCGCGTTCCGGCATCATCCTGTGGAACGACGAGAGATACACTAAGCCGATCAACATGGCGGTCTTCCCCGGCATGCAGGGCGGCCCGCTGATGCATGTGGTCGCGGCCAAGGCGGTGGCCTTCCGCGAGGCGCTGCGCCCCGAGTTCAAGAGCTATGCCGCCAATGTCGTCGCCAATGCGCGGGCGTTGGCGCGAGGTATCGAGGCGAATGGCCTTCGCGTCGTTTCGGGCGGGACGGACAACCACTCCATGCTGGTCGACCTCACCGCCAAGGACGTTACCGGCAAGGCCGCCGAGGCAGGTCTCGACCGTGCATGGCTCACCTGCAACAAGAACGGCATCCCCTACGACACGCGCAGCCCCTTCGTGACCAGCGGCATCCGCCTCGGCACACCGGCCGGCACCACGCGCGGCTTCGGCGAGGCAGAGTTCGAAACCATCGGCAAGCTCATCTGTGAAGTCGTGGACGGCATGTCGAAGAACGGGCCGGAAGGCGACGGACAGGTCGAACAAAGCGTGCGTGACCGCGTGGCCGAATTGTGCGAAGCTTTCCCGGTCTATCCCGGACGCTGAAGGAAATCCCGATGGCCAATATCCCTGACGACCGCGACAACGACCGCTACGGCTCCTCGAAGCGGGACGAGCGCCTAGGCTCCGAAGAGCAGGATACCCGCGGGAGCCGCAATGCCTTCCAGGACCACGATCTGATCGGCGATGCGACTGCCGAGATCAAGGAAATGGCCAAGGGTGGTCTCGATCACCCGTCGACCAAGCCGGTCCTGACCGGCGCCGCAGTCGGCGTGGTGGGCGCAGCTATACTCCCCGTCATCACCTGGCCGGTGGGCCTCGTCGCCGGGGCCGGCTTCATGCTCTACAAGCGCATACGCCCCTGATCCTCGCACCCGACACATTACGGATAGAAAATGCGCTGCCCTTTTTGCGCCCATGACGACAGCCAGGTGAAGGATTCCCGGCCGACCGAGGATTCCACCTCCATCCGCCGCCGTCGCCAATGCTCCAAATGCGGGGCGCGCTTCACCACGTTCGAACGCGTGCAATTGCGTGAAGTGACGGTCGTCAAGTCTGGCGATCGCCGCCAGCCCTTCGACCGCAGCAAGCTCGAACAATCGATCTCGCTCGCCTGCCGCAAGCGCGATGTCGCGCAGGAGCAAATCGACCAGCTCGTCAGCGGCATCCAGCGCCAGGTCGAAACCGCAGGCGAGGCGGAGATCCCCTCGCAGCGCATCGGCGAACTGGTCATGGATGGCCTGCGCCAACTGGACAGCGTCGCCTACATCCGCTTCGCCTCGGTCTACCGCGACTTCAGCGAAGCGCGCGATTTCGAGGAGTTTGCCAGCACGGTTCAGGAAGCGGCGGCCGAGCGTGGCTGACAGCCGCAAACCCGTCATCGTCCTCGTCCGGCCGCAACTGGGCGAGAATATCGGCAAGGCCGCGCGCGCCATGCTCAATTTCGGGCTGGTCGAACTGCGCATGGTCACTCCGCGCGATGGCTGGCCCAATCCCGATGCGGGTCCCGCCGCTGCAGGGGCGGACATCGTCTTGGAAAAAGCGCAGGTCTTCGACAGCACCGCAGAGGCGGTCGCCGATTGCGCCCATGTCTACGCCACCACGGTGCGCAAGCGCGGCGTGACCAAACCGGTCGTCACGCCCGAGCAGGCCAGCGCGGAAATGGCCAGGGCGGAAGGGCGCAGCGCTATTCTTTTTGGCCCCGAACGCTCGGGACTGGAGACTGAGGACGTCGCGCTCGCCCGCGCCATCCTGACCGTGCCCATCAATCCCGAATTCGGCTCGTTGAACCTCGCGCAAGCGGTCATCCTGTGCGCCTATGAGTGGTCGAAGCACGAGAGCCTCGTGCAGCCGACGCAGGAAGAGCTGCTTCCGCCTGCCCCTCAGGAAGAACTCGAGGGCCTCATCAATCACCTCGAAGGTATGCTTGAGCCGAAGGGCTATTTCCTGCCCGAGCCGCGCGCTGATGCCACCCGCCGGACCTTGCGCGGTGTGCTCACCAAGCCGGGCTGGAATCACCTCGAAGTTCGCACGCTGCGCGGGGTGCTGTCATCGCTTCAGCGGAGCCCCAAGGGTCGTTCGTAGAATACTCATCGACCGTTCATCCCCCCGCGCCTAGCAGGGCGGGCCACGAATTCTCCCGAAAAACCCGAGGAATTTCCATGCGTTTTGCCCTGCCCGCCCTTGCCCTTGCCGCCCTCGCCGTTCCGGCCCTCGCGACCGAGCCGCAGGATAAGGAAAGCGACAAGAAGGCTGAAGCGCAGCCCGAGGCAGCACCGGCCAAGGAAGAGAAAATCTGCCGCCGCATCCGCACCGACATTTCCAGCCGACGCAAGGAAAAGGTCTGCATGACGCGCGAGGAATGGGTCGACTTCAACAACGGGAACTGAGCCCGCGATTTCGCGCTCAGGCGCGGATGCTGTCCCACTCCTCAAGCTCGTAAGCTATCGAGGTTTCGACCAGAAGGTCCCAGATTTGCGCGATTTTCTCATGCGGAAGGTCGCGCTTTCTGGCATCTGTCACCGCATTGTCGATGACCTCGGCTTTTCGCGCTTCGTCCCGCACCACATTGCGGTCGGTCTTGATACGGGCGGCTGCGCGCATGTAGCCGAAGCGGCGGTCGAGCAGTTCCATCAATTCGCGGTCGGTCGCGTCCACGCCAAGGCGCACCTCGCGCATGGTTTCGCACTCTTCGGGCAGCTTGAAATCGTCCTTCATGGCAGCGGCGAATGGCGCGTTGAATGCCGCTTGTCGAGGACAAACCAAAGCCACTCTCGACTTGTCCGCAATCCCTCGGCATGGGAGGGCCATGGCGAGCAATCCGAACACCTACAAGAACCAGCCTGACGAGCGCGGACACTTCGGCGATTACGGCGGGCGCTATGTTGCCGAAACGCTGATGCCGCTGGTCCTCGACCTCGAGCGCGAATACCGCGCGGCGCAGGCGGATCCCGCATTCCACGCTGAATTCGACGACCTGCTCGAACATTATGTGGGCCGCCCCTCCCCGCTCTATTTCGCAGAGCGGCTGACCGAGGCGCTCGGCGGCGCGCAGGTCTGGTTCAAGCGCGACGAATTGAACCACACGGGCGCACACAAGATCAACAATTGCATCGGGCAGATCCTGCTCGCCATGCGCATGGGCAAGACGCGCATCATCGCGGAAACCGGTGCGGGCCAGCACGGCGTCGCCACCGCCACCGTCTGTGCGCGCTTCGGCCTGCCCTGCGTCATCTACATGGGCGCAGAGGACGTGCGGCGGCAATCACCCAACGTCTTCCGCATGAAGCTGCTGGGCGCGGAAGTCGTGCCGGTCACCAGCGGACGCGGTACGCTGAAGGACGCTATGAACGAGGGGCTGCGCGACTGGGTCGCGAATGTCCACGACACCTTCTACATCATCGGCACCGCCGCCGGTCCGCATCCCTATCCCGAGCTCGTCCGCGACTTCCAAAGCGTGATCGGCAAGGAAGCGCGCGCGCAGATGCAGGACCGCATCGGCCGCCTGCCCGATCTGCTGGTGGCAGCTATCGGCGGCGGCTCGAACGCGCTTGGCCTGTTCCACCCCTTCCTCGACGACCCGGACGTGAAGATGCTTGGTGTCGAGGCGGCAGGCCACGGCCTCGATGGCGACGAACACGCAGCATCCCTGCTCGGCGGATTTCCCGGCGTGCTGCACGGCAACAAGACCTATCTGCTGCAGGACGAGGACGGCCAGATCACCGAAGGCCACTCGATCAGTGCAGGTCTGGACTATCCCGGCATCGGTCCCGAGCACGCCTGGCTGAAAGACACGGGCCGCGTCGAATACACCGCAATCACAGACGAGGAGGCACTGGAGGCCTTCCAGCTCCTCTGCCGCACCGAGGGCATTATCCCTGCGCTTGAGCCGAGCCACGCGATCGCAGCCGTGGCGAAGCGCGCAAAGGAGATGCCGAAGGACAGCGTGATCCTCGCGAACCTGTGCGGACGCGGGGACAAGGACATCTTCACCGTCGCCGAGCGGCTGGGAGTGGAGATGTGAAATTACCCTTTCTCGGAGCTCTCGCTTTCGGTGTCTTTCTGGCCGCAATCGCTACTGCAATCGGGCATGCGTTATTACCAATGATCTTTGATCACCCAATCACCGACACAAGGCTCGACTTCTGGATCCGTTTCGCAAGCATTAGTGTGGCAATTACCCTCGTAGTTTGGCAGCCGTGGAAGAAAGCATGACCCGCCTCTCCAACGCCTTCTCCAAACCCCACCCCGCGCTTGTCTGCCTCGTTACCGCAGGCGATGGCGACACGGCAGCCAATCTAGATGCACTAGTCGAGGGCGGCGCGGATGTGATCGAACTGGGCATGCCCTTCACCGATCCCATGGCTGGCAGCACGGTGCCTTGCCTTTCAGAGGGCCAATTCGCCGAGCGGCTGGGAGTGGAGATGTGAAGGGACCACTAGCGAAAACACGGATCTTCGTGCTTTCCGGTATCTGGGCATTAATTTGGACAGGAGTTTTGAGCTACAATATCTATGAATACCACTACACTGGCCAGCTGACTTGCACCGCGGACTTCGGCCAAAACTCCTTTACCTGCATATCCGAAAACGGCTGGCCCCGCCCAGATTGGACATTCTATTTTTTGATCATGGCTATTCCTCCAGTTATTGCCGTCGTTGCGCTGAGAATTCTCCGTCGTGAGGAAGTCCAAGGATGACCCGACTCTCCAACGCCTTTTCCAAGCCCCACCCCGCGCTCGTCTGCTTCATCACCGCAGGCGATGGCGACACTGCCGCCAATCTCGACGCGCTGGTCGAGGGCGGCGCGGATGTGATCGAGCTGGGGATGCCCTTCACCGATCCCATGGCCGACGGTCCCGCCATCCAGAATGCGAACCTGCGCTCGCTAGGTGCGGGGACGACGACTGCCGATGTGCTGCGCATCGCGCGCAAGTTTCGCGAGCGCCACCCGAACGTGCCGCTGGTGCTGATGGGCTATGCCAACCCGATGATCCGGCACGGGCCGGAATGGTTTGCCTCGGCTGCGAAGGAAGCGGGAGTCGACGGCGTGATCTGCGTCGACATTCCGCCCGAGGAAGACGATGCGCTCGGCCCCGACCTGCGCGCAGCGGGCATCGCGCCCATCCGCCTCGCGACGCCGACCACCGATGCGAAGCGCCTGCCGCAGGTGCTCGAAGGGTCGGACGGGTTTCTCTATTATGTCTCGGTGGCGGGTATCACCGGCAAGCAGCAGGCCGCACAGACCTCTATCGAAGACGCGGTCGCAAAGCTGAAAGCCGCCACCGACCTGCCCATTGCGGTCGGCTTCGGCGTGCGTACGCCCGAGCAGGCGGGTGCGATTGCCAAGGTCGCGGACGGTGTGGTCGTAGGCTCCGCGCTCGTCGAACTTGTCGGCGAACACGGCTCTGACGCTCCGGAAAAACTGCGCAAATTGACTGCAAGTCTTGCCAAGGCGGTGCATTCGGCGGCAAAGGGCCCCCGGAAAGAAGACATGGCATGAACTGGTTTACACGCGTCCGTAACAATATCAGCTGGCTGCCCAAGCGCACCACCGACAAGGATCTGTGGGTCAAGTGCCCCGGCTGCCAGCAAATGGTCTTCGGGCAGGAATATGCCGAGAACAAGGACGTCTGCCCCCGCTGCGACCACCATGGCCGTATCGGTGCTGACAAGCGGCTCGCGCTGCTGCTCGACGAGGGCTTCCGCACCCTGCCGGTGCCCGAAGTCAGCGAAGACCCGCTCAAGTTCCGCGATTCGAAGAAATACACCGACCGCCTCAAGCAGGCGCGCGCCAAGAGCCCGCACAAGGATGCTTTCCTCGTCGGTGAAGGCGCGATCGAGGGCAAGCCCGCCGTCGTCGGCGTACAGGATTTCACCTTCATGGGCGGCAGCATGGGCATGGCGGTGGGTACCGCCTTCTGCCAGGGCGCCGAGCGCGCGCTTACGCTGCGTGCGCCCTATATCGTCGTGACCGCAGCAGGCGGTGCACGCATGCAGGAAGGCATCCTCAGCCTGATGCAGATGCCCAAGGCGACCGTGATGACGCGCCGCCTGAAAGAGGCCGGCCTGCCCTATATCGTCGTGCTGACCGACCCGACCACGGGCGGCGTCACCGCAAGCTATGCCATGCTGGGCGATGTCCATATCGCAGAGCCGGGCGCGCTCATCGGCTTTGCTGGCCAGCGCGTGATCCAAGACACCATCCGCGAGCAGCTGCCCGACGGCTTCCAGCGCGCCGAGTACCTGCACAAGCACGGCATGGTCGACATGGTGGTGCATCGCCACGATTTGCGCGACACGCTGGCGACCATCATCGACTATCTCGCGCCTGCCGAAGCTGCGTAAGGTGGAGCAGTGTCTCCCCCTTTGGGGGAGGTGGGCCGCCAAAAGGCGGCTCGGAGGGGGCTGGACCAGCGCTCTCCTCGCCCCATCCGTCAGCGCTTCGCGCTGCCACCTCCCCCAGCGGGGGAGGCTCCTCAAATGAAAGACTTCGCCCGCTCGGATAATACTGCCGTGCAGGCTCAGCTCGACCGGCTGGCCAAACTCAGTGTGCCCGACGGGCGGCTGGGACTGGAGACCATCCTTGCCCTGCTGGAACGCCTCGGCAATCCGCATCGCAAGCTGCCGCCGACCTTCCATGTTGCCGGGACCAACGGCAAGGGCTCGACCTGCGCCTTCCTGCGCGCGATGCTGGAAGCGGATGGCTACAAGGTACACGTCACCACCAGCCCCCACCTCGTGCGCTACAACGAGCGTATCCGCGTGGCGGGCGAGCTCATTTCCGACGAACGTCTCGCTGAATTGCTGGCCGAGGTTTTAGATGCGGGCGAGGACTTGGGCCCGAGTTTCTTCGAAGTCACCATCGCCGCCGCCTTTGCCGAATTCGCCCGTGTCCCCGCCGATGCCTGCGTGGTTGAGGTCGGCCTCGGTGGACGCTTCGATGCCACCAATGTGCTCGAACCGGAAGTGCTGGCAGCCTGCGGCATCGCGGCGCTGGGCATTGACCACGAACGGTTTCTCTTAGCGCCGGAGGAAGGCGTGCCGACCGAACCGCTGGCCCGCATCGCGTTCGAGAAGGCGGGGATTGCGAAGCAGGGCGTGCCGTTGGTCACGGTGCGCGGCAACAACGCGCCACAGGCACAACAGGTGATCAAAGCGATTGCCGAGCGCGAAGGCGCGCCGTTGCACGAGGTCCATTCCTTCGAGAACGGCAACATTTACATCGACGATTACCACTATCCCGAACCCGGCATCCGTGGTCCGCACCAGCACCGCAATGCGGCTCTCGCCAACGGGATGCTGCGGCTCCAGGACAGGATCCCTGTCAGCGGCGATGCGATCAAGAGAGGCATCGGTTCGGCGTTCTGGCCGGCAAGGATGCAATTGCTCGGGCCCGGACCGCTTACCGCTTTGGCCGGGCGGCAGGACATCTGGCTCGATGGCGGACACAACCCGAGCGCCGGAGCCGCTATAGCCAAGGCGATCGATGGCCCATTGCACCTTGTTCTCGGCATGCTCGAGAACAAGGACCCGCGTTCCCTGCTGGATCCACTCGAAGGCCGCATTCGCTCGCTCACCGTGCTACCGGTACCCGGTCACGAGGCCCATCCTGTCGAGGCATTTGGAAGCGATGCGCGAGGAGCCGCGAATATCGAAGAGGCGTTGTTCGCGATTCCCGCAGACGACTACCCCATCCTCATCGCAGGCTCGCTCTATCTCGCGGGCGAGGTCCTGCGCCTAAACGACGAATTGCCGGTTTAGGCGCCCGTCGCCACCTCATGCGTGGCATCGGGCGTCACCACCCCGCTGCGCCTCCCCGCGGTCTTTTCGCGGATCCACTCGAGGATGCACAGCACCACGGCAATGAAACCGATGAAGGTCGTCAGGATGAAGACATCGTAATAACCCTGGTTCTCGATCATCTCGCCCAGCGCGCCACGGCCAAGCGTAGCCACCAGCAAGGTCAGCGAAGCGAGCAGCGCATATTGCACGGCGCTATAGCCCTTCGAAACGATCGAGCTGAGCCATGCGATATAGGCGGCCCCCGCAATACCGATGGCAAGGTTTTCGAACATGATCGTGAAGGTCAGGCGTGGCAGCCCTTCGGAACCGAATGGTGCCATCCACTGGATCAGCGCGGTAAAGCCGATCAAATCGCTCCCTGCCTGCATGGTCGCGCCACCGATGGCGAGATCGGCATAAAGAAGGTTGGTCAGAGCAGCGAGTAACGCCCCCAGCGTCAGCGTCGCCATCCGGCCGATGACGGTAAGCATGTAGCCCCCGAGCGCCAGCCCGGCGACAATCGCGCCCACGCCGAAGAACTTGGATGCAAAGGCCACCTCGTCATTCGTGTAGTTGAGCTCGCCGAGATAGAACGGGTAGGCGAATACCCCCCAAATGGCGTCGCAAATGCGATAAGTCAGAACCAAAGCGAGGATCAGCACCAGCGACCAGCCCATACGGCCGACGAACTCGACCAGCGGGAGGACCAGCGCCCGGTAAAGCTGGTCGAGGATCAGCCCGTCACGTTTGCCCGCCACACGGCCTTCGGTAATGACATATTTGCCGTCCTTCTTCAGCTTGACGAGGTAAGCCGCGATGAAGGCGGGGATGACGATCGTGGCGATGATGATCAGCGGCCCGTAGGTGGCTGTGAATTCGGTCGGGTTGGGGCGGTCTTCGGGAAGCGCCGTCATCGAGCGGACCATGAACACCAGCACGGTTCCGATTGCCCAGGCCCACAGGATGCCGACAGCGGCGAGTGCAAGGTTGCGCTGCTTGGGCGCGATTTCGCCGACCTCGTACAGTTCCGCAGTCTTGGCTGCATGCTCCGACGTCGCGGTCGCAGCATCGACATCAGCGTCGGGCGCGAACAGACCCGCGATGCCAATGGCCAGCATGATGCCGCCCATGATGAGATAGGTCTCGGGCCAGCCGATACGAGCAGCGATAATCAGGCCGAGCGCTCCCCCCACGAGAGCGGCCAGCCGGAAGCCCATCTGCGTGACGGTCGACAGGATATCGAGCGTCGCTTCCTCGTCCGCGACGTCGATACGCCATGCGTTGATGACGATGTCCTGCGTCGCCGAGGCGAAGGCACCGATGCCCGCAAGCAGGCTGAACCAGCCAAGCTGCGAACGCGGCTCGAGGAACGCCATGGTCAATAGGATAATACCCAGCAGCAGTTGCATCGGTGCAATCCACTGCTTGCGCTTGCCGAGCCGCCTCAGGCCAGGAATATCGAGGCGATCGACCAGCGGCGACCAGAGAAACTGGAACGCGTAGGCGAGTCCGATAAGCGAAAACACACCCATCGTTTCGAGGTCGACTTCGGCCTCGCTCAGCCATGCATAGAGCGTTCCGAGGAACAGGGAGAAAGGCAGTCCGCTGGCGAAACCGAACAAGGCCATGAACCCGGTCTTGCGGTTCGATAGGGCCAATCTGAGAGCGCGCGTGGCGGATATTTTCTCTTTTTTCTGTTCTGCAACCGCTTCGGCCATGCCCTAGCGTCCTTCCGTTTTCGTATATTTTTTGCGACACTAGCGCCAAGAGAGAGAAAGGAACAGGCGCGATGGGAGTTCCGACTTCATTGCTCGACGGACGGCGGCCTACGGACGGCATGCTGAAGCTGGCGCGCGATATCGCCGCGGAAAAGAAGCACGAGGGGCTGAAGCAGTCCAGCGTGCCCGCGCATGTCTACACCGACCCCGATTACTGGGCGCGCGAGAAGAGCGCCATCTACGACCGGCTGCCGCAAATCCTTTGTCCCAGCGCCTTGCTTCCCGAGGCCGGAATGGCCGTGCCGCATGATGCGACCGGGCGACCACTGCTCATCACGCGCGATGCAGAGGGCAAAGCGCATGTCTTCCTCAACGTCTGCCGCCATCGCGGCACGCGGCTGGTCGAGGGCAATGAGGTGGCCTGCACGAAGAAGCTCGTCTGCCCTTATCATGCCTGGACCTATGCGGTGGACGGGCGGCTGCTCGCCCTGCCCCGCCCCGATACTTTCCCGGATCTCGACAAGGGCGCGATGGGGCTGGTCGAATTGCCCTCGAAGGAAACCGGCGGGATGATCTGGTTCTGCCCGCAGGAAAACACCGCCGACTTCACCCTCGCCGAGAAACTGGGCGAGGATTTCGATGCGCTGGGCGTGGCCGACCATGTCCTCTTCCGCCGCAAGACGCACGAGGTTGCGGGCAACTGGAAGCTCATCATGGATGCCTTCCTCGAAAGCTACCATGTCACGCGGCTTCATGCGCAGACCATAGGTCCTTTCTTCAAGGATGGCGTCACCAGCGGCGATATGATCGGTCCGCATTCGCGCAGCGCCGTGGGTCGGCTCGAAGAACTCGAGGGCGTCGACCTCACTGACATGGCGCAGATGCGCAAGGTCATCACATTCGCCTACCAGCTGATGCCCGGCGCGCTGGTCATCCCCAGCCCCGATTATATCAACCTCATGGTGATGATGCCGCAGGCGCACGACCGCACGCTGGTCGAAGACTTTATGCTCATCCCCGAGCACCCGAGCACCGACAAGGCGCGCGACCATTGGGAACGCAGTTGGGCGCTGCTCGACGGCGGCGTGTTCGCGAGCGAGGATTTTCGCGCGGCGGAGCTTGGCCAGCAGGGTCTGTCCTCTGGCGCGGTGCCGCACCTGACGCTTGGCACGATGGAGGGCGGTATCCGCCGCTATCACGAGACGGTCGAGGAAGCCTTGCGCGCCGCCAACTGAGCGCCTAACCGCGCATCCATGTCCGACAACAGACTCCCCGAAGCCGGCGACCGTATCGCCAAGCTGCTCGCGCGCGCGGGTGTGGCCAGCCGCCGCGAAGTAGAGCGCATGATCGAAGCCGGGCGCGTGTCGCTCAACGGCAAGGTGCTCGACACGCCTGCGGTGAAGCTCGAAAGCCTGCGCGGCGTCACCGTCGACGGCAAGCCCGTCGGCGAGGCGGAAGAGACGCGGCTGTTCGCTTTCCACAAGCCCTCCGGCCTGCTGACGGCGGAGCGTGACCCCAAGGGCCGCCCGACCATCTATGCCGCGCTGCGCAACGCCCTGCCCAAGGACGCAGGCCGCGTGATGCCGGTGGGCCGTCTCGACTTCAACACCGAGGGCCTGCTGCTGCTCACCAATGATGGCGAGATGAAGCGCGCGATGGAGCTCCCCTCCACCGGCGTGCCGCGCACCTACCGCGCGCGCGCCTTCGGCGACATCACTCAGGACCAGCTCGATAGCCTCATCGAAGGCATCGAAATCGACGGCATCCGTTACGGGCAAATCGAGGCCAACCTCGAGCGCGGTTCGGGTCGCAACCGCTGGATTGAAATGACCCTGCGCGAAGGCAAGAACCGCGAAGTGCGCCGTGTGCTCGAACATCTCGGGCTCGAAGTGAACCGGCTGCTGCGTATCGGCTATGGCCCGTTCCATCTCGGCGATCTGCCGCGCGGGCAGGCAGTCGAGCTGAAGCGCGGCGACGTGCAGGCATTCAAGCGTGAACTTGGACGCGGGGGCCGCCAGTGAGGATTATTGCAGGCGAATGGCGCGGGCGAAAGCTGGTCGCGCCCAAAGGCGATTTCACGCGTCCCACCGCCGACCGCACGCGCGAGACGCTCTTCAGCATGCTCGCCAGCCGCCTCGGAAGTTTCGAGGGGTTGTCGGTGCTCGACCTTTTCGCAGGCTCGGGCGCGCTGGGGCTCGAAGCCCTCTCGCGCGGTGCGGGCCATTGCCTCTTCGTCGAACAAGAGGCCGAAGCGGTGAAAGCCATCCGCGCCAATATCGACACTTTCGACGCACGCACCCGGACACAGGTGCAACAAGGCTCGGTCATGAGCCTCGGCCCGGCCAAGGCGCCGCACGACCTCATCCTCCTCGACCCGCCCTATGATACCGGAGCCGGACAGGTGGCGCTCGACCGCATGGCGCGGCTCGGCTGGATTGGTCCGGCCACCTGGATTGCGCTGGAAACGCGCAAGGACGAAGATATCGCAGTAAAGGCGCTCGACATCGAGGCGGAGCGCAAGGTCGGCAAGGCCAAGCTCACGATCCTGCGCCTGAAAGACTGACCTGCGCATAGCAAAGGGGCGAGCCCACCATGGTGGACCCGCCCCCTCCAAGCGTCGCCGCCAGGCTAGCTAGCGGTGCTGGACGTTCGGATTATTCTTCGTCGTCGCCGTCATCGTCATCCGACTTGGACATGCTGTCGAACTCTTCCTGTGTTGCCGGAAGCGGACCTTCGATCTCGCTTGCCGGGCGTCCCGGCCAGTACTCAAGCGGGCGGTTGCCCGTCTTGTTCTTTTCCCAGCTGTTGATGCAGCCATCCTGCTGGTCGGGCGTGCAAACCGGGAGTTCTTCCCCCGAAGCGGCAGCATTATAGCCGGCAGGCGTCGTCTGCGTCACTTCGCTGCGCACGAAACGCGGTGCAGGCGAGGTCGTGGTGGCTGCCGTGGTGCGGGCCGTCGTGCCGGTGGTGCTCGCGTTGTTCTCGCCGCTCATCTGGGCGTTGATCTGCTGCCACGCCATGGCGCGCTGTTCGGGCGTCATTTCGTAGATGCGCACGCGCTGCGGATCGGTCAGCACCCACCAGCCTTCGGTCTGGGCCGGTTCGAGCGTCCAGTAATATTCCTGCACGCCATAGGGCCACGCGTCATAAATGACGCGGCGTTCTTCGGGCCAGCTGTCGTAGATCACCACCTGGTCTTCACCCAGCTGGTAGACGGTCACTTCGTCTTCCATGTGGTCATCTGCGGCAGCAGGCACGGCGGTGAGGGCCAGCGCGGCAGCGCCGGCAAGAATCATGTTCTTCATTGTTATCTCTCCTGAGAGTGTCATTGGCGATATTACTCTTGGAACAGTGGGATAGTTCCGGCAAGCCATCTTCCGGGGGTTGTGTTGCGGCTTGGCGTTCCCTAGCTGTTCCGAAGAAATGTCCGACCTTCCTGCCCCTGCCCAATCGCCCGAAAACGGCGAAATTCCGCCCTATGCGGCGATGCTCAACGCCCCGCAGCGCGAGGCCGTGCTGACGACCGAGGGGCCGGTGCTGATGCTGGCGGGTGCAGGCACGGGCAAGACCGCCGCGCTTACCGCACGACTCGCACATCTCATCGCAATGCGGAAAGCATGGCCGAGCGAAATCCTCTGCGTGACCTTCACCAACAAGGCCGCGCGCGAGATGCGCCAGCGCGTCGGAAGGCACATTGGCGATGCGGTGGAAGGCATGCCGTGGCTCGGCACATTTCATTCCATCGGGGCAAAGATGCTGCGCCGTCATGCCGAATTGGTCGGGCTGCAGAGCAATTACACAATCATCGACACCGACGACCAGCTGCGGCTGCTGAAACAGCTCATCCAGGACAACGACCTCGACGAGAAGCGCTGGCCCGCGCGGCAGCTGGCCGGTCTCATCGACCGCTGGAAGAACCGCGGGCTCAATCCGGGCGACCTCGATGCGGTCGAGAACGAAGCCTATGCCAATGGCCGTGGCGCGCAGTTCTACAAGCTTTACCAGAACCGGCTGAAAGCGCTGAACGCCTGCGATTTTGGCGATTTGCTGCTGCACATGCTCAACATCTTCCGCCAGCACCACGATGTGCTTGAGCAGTACCAGCAGCGCTTCAAATACATCCTCGTCGACGAATACCAGGACACCAACCAGGTCCAGTATCTGTGGCTCAGGCTCCTCGCACAGGCGCGCAAGAACATCTGCGTGGTGGGTGATGACGACCAGTCCATCTATTCATGGCGCGGCGCAGAAGTTGCCAATATCCTGCGGTTCGAAAAGGATTTTCCCGGCGCGGCGGTGGTCAAGCTGGAGCAGAATTATCGCTCGACCCCGCAAATCCTCGCAGCCGCCTCTGGCCTAATCAACGCGAATAGCGAGCGGCTCGGAAAGACGCTGTGGACCGAACTTCCGGCGGGCGAGAAGGTGCGCATCGTCGGCGTGTGGGATGCGCCCGAAGAAGCGCGCCGTGTGGGCGAGGCCATCGAACGCCTCGTAAGCGAAGGCGCGCCCTTGGACGAGGTCGCCATCCTCGTCCGCGCGCAATACCAGACGCGAGAGTTCGAGGACCGCTTCATCCAGATTGGCCTCAACTACCGCATCGTCGGTGGTTTCCGATTCTACGAGCGCGCCGAAATCCGCGATGCCCTCGCCTATCTGCGCACCATCGCCCAGCCTGCCGACGACCTCGCCTTCGAGCGTATCTATAACCAGCCCAAGCGCGGGCTCGGAGCGAAGACGCTGGAGGCCATGCGCCGCCATGCGCGCAAAACGCAGCAGCCGCTCGCCGCCGCGTCACTCGACCTTGCCGACAGTGACGAACTGCCCGCCCGCGCGCGCAACACGCTGGGCGGCCTGCTGGTGCAATTTGCGCATTGGCGTGAATTGGCCGAGCAGGTGACGCCCTCCGAATTGCTCCGTACGGTCATCACCGAGAGCGGCTATGAGGAAATGCTCAACAAGGACCGCAGCGCCGAGAGCGCGGGTCGTCTCGAAAACCTCACCGAACTCGCGCGCGCGATGGAGGAATACGAGACGCTGACCGACTTCCTCGAGCATGTCAGCCTCGTGATGGACAACGACCGCGCAGACGATGGCGAGAAGGTCACCATCATGACCATGCACGCGGCCAAGGGACTGGAATTCGACCATGTCTTCCTGCCCGGCTGGGAGGAAGGCGTCTTTCCCAGCCAGCGTGCCATCGACGAAGGCGGGCTCGCCAGCCTCGAGGAGGAACGCCGCCTCGCCTATGTCGCGATTACGCGGGCGAAGCGTCGCTGCACCATCTTCCACGCCGCAAATCGCCGCATTTACGGCCAGTGGACCAGCTCCATTCCCAGCCGTTTCATCGAGGAATTGCCCGAGGAGCATATCGAGAGCGAGACCACGATGAGCGGCGGCGCATCGCTTTGGCGCGCGAACTGGACCGAGACCGAAGACCCCTTCGCCCATGTCTCGAGCGCCCGCCCCGACCGCAGCACCGCGCGCGGTCCCGGATGGCAGCGCGCGCTTTCATCAGGCTACGACACTTCGCCCAAGCGTATCCCCGAAAGCGGCAGGAGCGCAGCCAGCTTCGCTGCCAAGCCGCGCACCGATGTCGCCATCGGAGCGCGCGTCTTCCACGAGAAATTCGGCTACGGCTTCGTGACCGACCAGGAAGGCAACAAGCTCGAAATCGAGTTCGAGAAGGCAGGCACCAAGCGCGTGCTCGACAGCTTCGTCAAGCTCGCGCCCGAATAGCCCTCAGGTCGCCGAAACGTCGAGGAAGCCGGGCTTCGGCCCGTTCCATTCGCCAGCCGGAACCGGCGCATCGTCCTGCTCATGGCGGCGCGACTTGCGCTGCGGCTTGTCCTCGCGCGGGGCCTCGTCCTTGGCTTCCGCCTTCTTGCGGCTGCGCTTGGGCTTGTCCTGCGCCTTGTCGTCGCTGTCCTGCTTGGCAGGCTTCGACTTCTTCTCTTCCTTGGGCGCCTCGACCAGTTCGACGCGGACATCTTTCTTGCCGAAGACCGGAATTTCGTTCTTGGTCAGCTTCTCGACGTTCTGGATGGCTTCGGCATCCTCCCTCGAGACGAAGGTGAAAGCGCGGCCCTTTGCCCCTGCCCGACCGGTGCGGCCGATGCGGTGGACATAGTCGTCCGGATGCCATGGCGTGTCGAAGTTGAAGACGTGGCTCACGCCCTTGATGTCGAGCCCGCGCGCGGCAACGTCGGAAGCGACGAGGATATTGACCTCGCCATTCTTGAACCGGTCGAGTTCCTTCAACCGGTTCGACTGGTCCATGTCGCCATGGATTTCACTGCTGGCGAAGCCATGGCGCTGCAGGCTCTTGTTGAGCTCGCGCACGGTGGTCTTGCGGTTGGCGAAGATGATGGCGGTTTCGACATGGTCGTTGCGCAGCAGCCAGCGCAAAGTCTCGCGCTTCTGGCGGGTTTCGACCGGAATCTTGAACGCGGTAATGTCCTTGTTCGTGGTCGCCGCGCGGCTGACTTCGATGCGCTTCGGGTTTTCGAGGAACTTCTTGGCCAGCTTCTCGATCGGCGGCGGCATTGTCGCCGAGAACAGCATCGTCTGGCGCTGCTCGGGAAGCTTGGAACAGATGAATTCGATATCGGGGATGAACCCCATGTCGAGCATGCGGTCGGCTTCGTCGATAACCAGCAGTTCGCAGCCGTTGAGCAGGATCTTCCCACGCTCGAACAAGTCCATCAGGCGGCCCGGCGTCGCGATGAGGACATCGACGCCCTCGTTCAGCGCCTTGACCTGGTCGCCCATCTGCACGCCGCCGATGAGGAGGACGAGCGAGAGATCGTGGTTCTTGCCGTATTTCTCGAAATTCTCGGCGACCTGAGCGGCGAGTTCGCGCGTCGGGGCAAGGATGAGGCTGCGCGGCATCAGCGCGCGGCGGCGGCCGCTGGCGAGGATGTCGATCATCGGCAGCACGAAGCTGGCGGTCTTGCCCGTACCCGTCTGGGCGATGCCGATGATGTCCTTCATCATCAGGACCGGCGGGATGGCCTGCGCCTGGATGGGAGTCGGCTCGGTGTAGCCGGCCTCTTCGACGGCTTTCAAAAGCTTTTCGGACAGGCCGAGATCGGCAAAACTCATGCGGCTTACAATTGCCCCCAATGGGATAGGATAACTTCAGGAAACAGGAAAAAGGCCGCTGAGACGCGGCCCTTACCGTGCGCGCCTCTCGCCAATCGGGGCGCAAAAGTCAAGGAAAACGGCTCTACTCGACCCTTTCGACCACCAGCTGTGTGAAGCTTGCCACCTGGCATTTCGCGCCCGAGCGGCTCATCAACCGGTCGCGGCGGACGCACAGCTTCCCGTCATCGCTGCGTTCCATGTAGAAACCACGGTAGAAATCGCGCGGGCTGCAGCCCTTCTCCAGCTTGGCAGCCAGCGTGCGCCGGTCGCGCATGAACATCACCAGCCTGTCGCCCCGGTCGGCCACCCCGCCGATGTCGGCGCTTTCGATGCAATTACCTGCGGGCCGCTCGACGATGCGCTGACGTACCGGCGCAGGCGCAGCCTCGGCAGTAAGGTTCTGTCGTGCGGGCGCGGGCGAAATACGCAGGATCACGCGGCGCTGGATGCGCACCTGCTCGCCATTCGCGGGCGCCACGCCGTCGAACAGCGGCGACCATGCCGGTGCATCCTGCGACAGCGGGAGCGGCGAAAGGCTGCGGTCACGTTCGCGCGCCTGCTCGGCCACCGGCACGATGTCCTCTGCCCCGGCAGGCTGCGCGCCGGGCAATGCCAGCGGTAACAGCAGCGCAAGCGGCGCAAAGAGGAACGGCAGGCTGGGCATTATCGAATGCGGATATCGCTCCTCTGGCCGCGCGGGAAATCGCATGCGGGCGTGAAGATGCCGCTATGCCCCCCGACAATTGAATATCGGCTTAATTGAATGCGCTGCGATGGCAAGTGGTAGCTTTTCAGTGTCCCCGTGTGGCATGGCGGCAGCGATGAATACGAATGATGCTTTCCTCGAAGATGCCGCCACGCTGCTCGGCCCGCGCGGTTTCACCCGCGATGCCGAGTTACTCGAACCGTGGCTGACCGACTGGCGCGGGCGGTTTACCGGCAAAGCGCTGGGTCTCGCCTCGCCCTCCTCGACCGACGAGGTGGCCGCGTTCGTGAAGCTGTGCGCGCGTTACGCGGTCCCGATTGTACCGCAGGGCGGGAACAGCGGTATGTCCGGCGGAGCCACGCCCGACGCATCGGGTGAAGCCGTGCTTTTGTCGCTTCGCCGCATGGACGCTGTGCGCGAAATGGATGCTGACGCCATGCAGGTCACCTGCGAGGCCGGGTTCATCCTGCAGAACCTGCACGAGCTGGCGGAAAAACACCGCTTGCGCTTTCCCCTGACACTTGGCGGAAAGGGCTCGGCGACGATTGGCGGACTTATCTCCACCAATGCCGGCGGCACACAGGTCCTCCGCCACGGCACGATGCGCGCGCAGGTGCTCGGGCTGGAGGCAGTGATGGCCGACGGCAGCGTGCTCGACACGCTCACCCCGCTCAAGAAAGACAATCGCGGGTTCGACCTCAAGCAGTTGCTCATCGGCTCCGAAGGCACACTCGGCATCGTGACAGCCGCGACCCTGCGGCTGCTCCCCGAAATCGGCGGCAGGCGGGTGGTCTGGGCAGGCCTCCCCTCGCTCCAGCACGCGCGAAAGTTGCTGCTGCATTGCGAGACGCAGGCGGGCGATGCGCTGGAAGGCTTCGAGGCCGTTCCCGCTCACAGCCTCGCCGCGGTTCTCGACCACATGCCAGATGCACGCGCTCCGCTGGACGGCGAGCACGCGTGGCACGCCCTCATCGAACTGGTGGCGGCTACCGGCGCGACCGACGCCTTGCAGGAACTGACCGAAACACTGCTCGGCGAGGCGCTCGAGGCTGACCTGCTGGAGGACGCCGTTATCGCAGCGAACGAAACCCAGTCCGAGGCCTTCTGGCTGCTGCGCGACTCCATTGCCCCGGCGGAGCGCGCCATCGGGCCCGCCATGCAGCACGACATCTCGGTGCCCGTGGCGAAGATGGCGGATTTCGTCGAAGCCATCTCACCCGAGGTCGAACAGCAGTTCCCGGGCACGAAGGCCGTTGCATTCGGACACCTCGGCGACGGCAACGTGCACTTCCATGTCCTTGCCCCCGCCGGTGCGACACGTGGCGAATGGGAACGGAGCGAGGGAAAAACCATCAGCGCCTATGTCCACGACAAGGTGACCGAATGGGGCGGCTCCATCAGCGCCGAACACGGCATCGGACAGATCAAGCGAGACGAGCTCGGGCGGTTGGGTGACCCCACCTCGCTGGCTGTCATGCGAGCCGTAAAACAGGCGCTTGATCCTAAAGACCTGCTTAACCCGGGCAAGCTAGTGCCGCTTGCGGATTCGCACGCAACCCCGTAAGGGGCGCAACTTCCGGCGCGTGATGCCCTTTCAGGGCATGGTTCGCCTCATTCCATTACTAGAAAAGACTTCGGAGATTACCCATGGCGAGCGCGCCGCAGCAGCCCCAATTGCCCCTGTTCTTCAACGACCTGATGCCGCTGAACAGCAAGGACCACAAGAACTACAGCACGCGCAGCATCGACAGCGCTCCCTGGCTCGCCAAGGCCCACGCCATTCCGCTGACCGTCGACGAGTTCGTGCAGGCGCAGCGCCACTATCCCATCGTCTTCTCGACCGGCGACAACCCGCTGCCGCTGGCGCTCATGGGCCTCAACGAAGGCGTGAACACCTTTGTCGACGATGAAGGCAAGGTCTCCGAGCCGGTTTACATCCCGGCCTACATCCGCCGCTACCCCTTCATGCTCGCCAAGCTGCAGCAGGACGCGACCGACCTGTCGCTGATGTTCGACCCGACCAGCGGTGCTGTCGGCGAATTCGACGAAGGCGAGCGCCTGTTCGATGACGAAGGCAACAAGACCAATGCCGTCGACCGTATCCTCGAGTTCTGCCAGCACTTCGAACAGTCGGCCCAGCGCACGCAGGCCTTCCTGACCGAACTCAAGGATGCCGGCCTGCTGATGGACGGCGAAGTCGCCATCCAGCGCGAAGGAGAGGAAAAGCCCTTCATCTACCGCGGCTTCAAGATGGTCGACCAGGAAAAGCTGCGCGACATCAGCGCCGAGAAGCTGGCCGAATGGCACAAGAACGGCCTGCTCATGCTCATCCATGCGCATGTCTATTCGCTCGAACTGATGCGCGTCGTCTTCGCGCGCCAGGCACAGCAGGGCAAGGCTCCGCAGCCGGCTGCCGCAAACTGATTTGATGCCTCCCTATCCGGGGGGACAACGATACGACGAAAAGAGGCGGAACCGCGCTGGAAGGGCCGGTTTCGCCTCTTTTCACATGCTTGAAACGGATGCGCGAAATACCCATTTACCATGTGTCGGCGGCGCTCCCCTCATGGCCTGCCGACATGGATGCATCATAGGTGCATCTCCTCCCTGAACCTTGGCCACCTCGTGCATCTTGCACGGGGTGGTTTTTTATGTGCGGTTATTCCGCGGCCTGCGGCAATTCGTCGCGGTGACCCATTTCGGCGACTTCAGCCGCGAGTCTGGCGACCATTTCGGCGAGCAGCCGGGCCACAGCGGGCAGGCGCGCGCAGGGCTCCTCCATCCGGCTGTCGAGATAGGTCGTGCGGCAAACCTCGACCTGCATGGCGTGGATACCGCGCCGGGGGGCCCCGTGACGATCGAGTACATAGCCGCCCGAGTAGGGACGGTTGTGTGCGACCGGGCGGTAATGCTCGCCCAAATGATTGAGCGCGGTAGCGACAAGCCGGCCATCGCAGCTCGCACCGAAACGGTCTCCGATGACGAATTCGGGAGTCACCTCGCCGGGATGGCGCTTGCGCAGGGGTGGCATGGAATGGAGGTCCACCAGCAATGACGCGCCCCACTGGTCGCGTAAGGACTCCAGCGCACTGCCAAGTGCCTGGTGGTATGGGCGGTGGATGGTCTCGATGCGGCTATCGAGTTCGGTGCGCGGCAAGGGGCGCTTCCACAATTCGCCGGAGACCGGCAACCTGCGCGGCACCAGCCCCAGCCCGCTCCGCGCCCGGCGGTTGGCGAGAGAGTGACGCATCCGCTCGGGTTGCTGCCCCGAAACCATGCCCCAGTCGACATCGTCGGGCGCGCGGTTGAGGTCGATGATCGCCCTCGGCACATTGGCCCGGATAAGCGCGGCGCCGCTCAGGCGGGCAACTTCGGCGGCCAGCGTGTCGACATGGCGGTCCTCGAGCCGCAGCCGCAACGACGGGTCGCGCATATTGGCAAGGACATCCTCGGGGTAGTCCCGCCCGCCATGCGGCGCTGCAATCAGGACCGGAAGGCCGGGATTGCTTGCAGTGACTATGTCGAAAGCCGCGCCCTGCCTCTCCTCGAAGCCTCGCGAATCATCGCCGGAAGGTCCGTTTTCGGGGCAGCTCATTGCTCCAATCTGGTTGCATGCACTGGACAAGTCAAAGAAAGGCGGTCTCAATTAGAGACAAAGCTGCAGGAACCGCAAGATTTGTTAAGCGATTTCCTCTATGGAGATGCCCATGAGTGAGCTGCACCAGAAACGAATCCTGCTGGCCGAGGATGACGAGGCCATGCGTACCTATCTCGAGCGCGCGCTCGGGCAGGCCGGTTATTCGGTCGACGCGGTGGACCGCGGCACCGAGGCCATCCCCCTGCTCGAGAATGACAATTACGACCTGCTGCTGTCGGATATCGTCATGCCCGAGATGGACGGGATCGAGCTGGCCCAGCGCTGCAACGAAATCAGCCCTTCGACCAAGGTGATGTTCATCACCGGCTTTGCTGCCGTCACGCTGAAGGCAAGCCGCGAGCAGCCGCATGCCAAGGTGCTTTCCAAGCCCTTCCACCTGCGCGACCTCGTCATGGAAGTGGAACGGGTGCTGGAAGAAAAGCTCAGCGCACAGCTTTAATTCGATCCATGTGCGATTGCCCCCTTGCGCGGTTTCACAGGCCTCGCTAAAGGGCGCGCCTGCCGCACAAAACGGCCTGTTCGATAGCGTGGGCGTATAGCTCAGTGGTAGAGCACTATGTTGACATCGTAGGGGTCCCAAGTTCGAACCTTGGTACGCCCACCATCGAACGAAAACCCGCCCTTCGAGGCGGGTTTTTTGTTACCTGGTCTATACGGGAGTCGGGGGCCTAGCCCTGCCCTTGCTTACCGCGATTGGCGACAATCCGCTTCAGCATGCGGAAGGCGCGCGCATATTCGCGCGGGTCGAGATAGGCATTGGTGCTGATATCGAGGTTCTGCCGCACTGCTCTGATCATCAGGCCCTTTTGCAGCACCATCGAGATAACGAGGCCGATCGAGACGCCATAGGCTCCAAGGTAAATCGCGAGCAGGATATAGGCCGGCATGGTGATGGCGGTAACCACCAGCATGACGCGCCTCTGCACCCGGGTATCGCCAAGCAGCAACAGCGATTGGCCGGAGAGGCCGCAATAGACGAAGAACACGATACCGCCGCTGATGATGGCGAGATGGTAATAGGCATCGCCATAATCGGGTCCGAAGATGAGCCTCAGGCCCGCCGGGCCGATGGCGAGCAGGAACAGGCAGGCGGCGAGGCAAATCACGAAACTGACCGAAGCAGTCGTCCGCAGCACACGTTCGAGCTCTTCCTTGTCGCCCTCGCGGTGCAGACGGATGAGGATGTTGGGTACTGCGCCCGCAATCATCGTCATCGGGCTGGTGAGGATGTTGCGCAGCTGGAAGGCGGCCACCATGCCGGCAATCGCCGCTGCATCGACCAGCGCGCCACCGATGACCACGGCGGCAGACACACCGGTCCAGTAGACCAGTGCCTCGCTCAGCATCATGTTGAAATTGTCCTGCTTGCGGCTGTTCATCGTGCGCGCGATGTCGCGGGCATCGAAGCGCATCCCGGTATGCCGCAGGAGGATGATTGCCGACCATAGCGCACACAGGACCGAGGCGGCGATGGCGACCCAAATGGCCGCTTCCAGCGTGAGCACACCGGTCGTCACGACCAGTGCAAAACCGGCAAGGATGGCAAGGCAGCGTATCATCCCGCCCTGTTCGCCCTGCCCGCTGAGGTTTGCCGATGCCCCTACCCTGCCGATACCGCGCAGCGCCTGCGCCGCGACCGTGTTCACCGACCGCGCCACCAGTAGGATGGCGGCGAGGAAGAACAGCCAGTCGCTCTGTCCCGCGATGTCGGGCAGCAGCCCGCGCCCGACGAAGTAGAACAGGATCGCGAGGATGAGCGAGAAGACGAAGGTGACGATGACCGATGCGTAGAAGATCGAGGGCTTCTTGAAGGTTTCGTCACCGGCCTCCGCCTCGCCCAGCAGGCGCACGACCGACGTCTGGAAGCCTGCCTGTGCGAACATGGCGAACAGGATGGCGAGGCTCGATAATACACCGAAGAACGCAAATTCCTCGCGCGTGAGCACGCGGGTCAGCCACATGCTTACACCGAGCGCCAGCGGGAAGCCGAGCGCCCTGCTGGCGGCAACCGCAGCCGTCGCCTTGAGAACAGTCCGGCGGTCGGCCTCGCGCCCCATCAGCGGTGCCAGCCCGGTAGGTCGCTGCCGAGCGACGCCTCGAGCTTTGCGATGTGCGGCGTATAATAGGCGTCGAGACGCTTGCGCATTTCAGGCGAGAGCTTTTCAGGCTTGCGCCCCATCTTCGCCAGCAGCGCCTCGTAGGGTTTGCGGAACAGCGGCAGCTCGAAAATGCCCGGTGCCATCCGCCTGAGGCGCTTGGCGGTCATTCGAAAGGCCCGTGCGACAGGATTCGCCAGTTCGATACTCGCGTTCTTGTGCGAAGCCGAATTGTCCGGGAGGCTGCGTTGCTCGATGCCGAGGAAAGTGGTCAGGCGGTCGTAAACTGCCTGCGGCTTCTGGATGAGGTCCTCGAACAGGATGACCAGAAGATTGTCGCCGAACAGATCCTGATAGGGCTTCAGGTGGCGCGCATAATCGCCTTCGGCCAGATAGTTCGTGGCAAAAGCGGTGTCCCGCAAACCGTTCTCGCATTCGCCGATGGCTTCGTCGAAACTGGCCAAGGCGTCCTCGCCGCGGGAGCGAGCGTGGACCCATGCCGAATAGGCGCGATCGGTGGGATGACGAAGGACCACGACGATTTTGGCGTCTGGGCGCTGGGCATGAATGGACTTCGCCGTCGTATCATTGACGAGATATTGCGTGCTCGCGTCCCCGCGCAACGCCTCTTCGGGAGCATCCCGGTAAAGGCCAAGATAGGCGCTTTCGCTGCCATAGGGCAGCAGGCTTGCGAGAGGCTTCTCCCTGCTCCCGTCGCGCAAGGTCCACGCGCGGCTGTCGTCGCGCAGGAAGAAATGATGCGGCTCCTTCTCGTGCGGAAACCACGCTTGCTCATGCGCGCGCAGCATGTCGACGAGAGAGGTGGTGCCAGCCTTGGCCGCACCGATGATGTAGAAATCGGGAAAGGGGGACTTGCTCACAGGGACCCGTGACTATTCGGCAGGTTGGTGGGCAACCGGCCTGGCCGGTTTGAAATAAAGGCCGGATTCGCGCGAGGCATCATCCGCACGCGCCAGCGCACGAACCCGCGCATCGCGCCGGATAGCCTCGAGGGCGGCAAACAGCATCGCTCCGAACCATGGCGAATCCACCTGCGGGTCGAGCAGGTTGATGGCCATGACGAAAAGGAAGACAGCACGCCCGAAATCGGTCCCCGAGCCACGCCAGAAGGTGCGGTAGGCGCAGTAGAGCAACAGCAAGGTTACGGGCAGGCCCAATTCGGCCAGCAACTGGGTAATCCCGCTGTAGGGTTTGTTGGCCGAGGATTCGATCGCGTAGGATTTCTCCCGGAACCGCAGCATCAGCGGGGCGAGATAACGCTCGTGGACCTCCGAGGTGAACATGCCTGGCAGCTTCGGCAACTCGTGGATGCCGATGTAGCGGTTGACGGGGCTCGTCCAGATGGCCGGCTGGCTGGAAAACTGCCCGATTCCCGTACCCACCAGCGCGGTGTGCGGCTGTTCGGCGTAAAGCTTGCCGACAATCACGAAGGAATAGATCTTCGGGTTTGAACCATAAGCCTGCGCAAAGGCATCGTTGCGCTGCTCGGCGCGATACTGAAGGTATGGCACGAGTATCATCGCGATTGCTGCTCCAGCGAACAGGAGCGCACGGTTGCGGCGAGCGAAAATGGTCAGCGCCGCACCGCCGGCAAGGATGCCGAGAATGAAGTTCGGCACGAGAAAGTTCAGCGCCGCAACGATCAGCGACCAGTTGTCCCTCAAGGTCATGGCGCGTTTGCGCGAAAGGGCTTCGACGACACCGAAGAAGCCGATCATGGTGACGATTTTCGCCCCGCCACGGCCGAAGCCGCCGTTCCAATAGTCCGGCAGGTAGTGGACGTAGGGCAGCTTCAAGGGAAAGCCCATCTGCAGGAGGACGATAAAGCTGCTGATGGCTACAATCAGGTTCAGCGTCCGGATAAAACTGCGCCCGTTGACGAACCGGCTCGGCGTGAAAGCCAGGATTGCCGCCATGAACGGGAGGAACAGGGCCAGTTCGAGCCCCCATGCGGTAAAGGAGAACTTCAGGCCGAGCGCCCAGTTAACGAACGCCGAGAAGACGAGAAACGCCAGGAAGATGAGCGCCTTCGCGTAGCTGCGCGAGGACAGCCAGTTGATCATCAGCGCGGGAGCGGCAACATATCCTGCATAGCTGACCGCGACGCGCGGCACGGCCAGCGCAGCGATGAGCGGGAACTGGGCCGGAATACGCATCTCAGGCGCCGCCGGGCGAAAGCTGGATGGCAAGATCGGTAACCCGTCCCTTGCCAAGCGTCAGCGACAGGTGCTGCGTCTTGCAGCTTTCCGGCACGACAAACAACAATCCATCCGCATAGGGTTCGTTCAGGAGCACTGCAGAGGCCCCCTCTTCGGGCCTGACACAGCGTACGAAGACCTGGACTTCAGCCGGGCGTCCCGGTGACGAGTAAGCGGTGCCGGACTTCTGCGACTGCTCGAGACGCACCGTATAGGAACCCGGTTCCAGCAAGAGATAGCGCGATGCGAACCGGCGGCGCAGCGGATCGCGGTTGCGGGCCGTCAGCGTCCCGTCCTCGTTGCCCGGACGCACCGATACTCCTGCTTGCGAAGGGAATTGCCAGGTGAAGGGATCGGCCTGGTTGTCGGCAAAGGCAAAGCCCATGCCCTCACCGCCACTGTCGCAGCGCTGCGGCCAGAAGCCGAGTACTTCGTCTGCCCTGCTTTCGGACAGCAGAAGCCGCGCCACACGAGCGAGGCGCTCGCATTCGAGAGCGCCCTCTTCTTCGGCATAGGCAACCGTCTGCGCCACTTCGGGGCCGTATTCGGAATAGCTGTCGAGGAAACCCGTGACGGCTTCGACCAGCGGTTCACTTTCGGCCATGCGCTTGGCGATAGCGCGCCGCCCCTCGTCTTCCCTCACCGTCAGGCTGAGAAAGCCGTTGATGGCCTGCTCCTCGCGGCGCAGGCGCGCCAGCGCGTCGATGCGCTGCGCCACGACTTCCCAGCGCTGCGACGCGAGCGCGCTGCCGATGACCATCACCTGCGTATAGGTATCGCGCCATCCGCGCTGCGCAGCGAGGCTCAGCGCCTGTCCCGCCCGCGCCTCGTCGTCGGCCTCGATCGCCGCCACGGCGAAAGCCGCGAGATTGCCTGCATCGACAGGCCGATGCTTCAGGGTCGCGGTTGCCCGCTCGACCGCCATGTCCGGCTTCACGAGGGCGAGGGGCCGCGCGATATTGCCATCGGCAAAGCCGCCCAATCCCGGAGGGACCCAGGCGAGCAGGCTGATGCGATCACGAGATGCGCGGTCGACCTGGAAAACCGCGATTATCCCGGCAAGGACCAGGAAGACCGCGATACGCAGGGCCCATCCGGCGATGCGGGCGGGCCGCCCGCTCACTGGTCGTCGTCCGCATGTTCGTACTGGTAATAATCCGAGCCGTAGTAGCTGTATTCGCCGCTGACATTCTTCGGATTGAACTTGGTGAGGATGGCACCAATGACGTTGGCGTTGACCATTTCGAGGCGGCGCAGGGCCGACTTCACCGCACCGCGATGTCCCGAATGGGCATCGATGACCACGAGGATCGCGTCGGTATGCGCAGCCAGCGTCGGCGCATCGGACAGGCCAAGCATCGGCGGCGCATCGAACACCACCGAATCGTACTTGGTCAGCAGGCCGGCGATCAGGTCGTCCAGACGCGTGCCGCCGAGCAGGGCTGCCGGATCCGGCGGCATGGGCAGCGCGGTCATGTACGACAGGTTCGGATGGCCCGAGGGTACCACGACCTCCTCGACCGTCTTCTCCCCGGCGAGGACGGTCGTGAAGCCTTCCTGGCGGCGATTGTCGAGCTTGCGGTGAAGCGTCGGACGACGAAGGTCGGCGTCGATGAGCAGGGTCTTGCGACCGAGTTCGGCGAATTCCAGCGCCAGCTTGCCGGCCGAGGTGGTCTTGCCCTCGCCCGCCTGGGCCGAAGTAACCGTAAGCGTACGGGGAATACCCTCACCCGAGCTGTAACGAAGGTTCGTCACCAGCGACTGGTAAGCTTCGCTGACCGGCGACTTGGGGTCCTCCAGATCTTCTGCGGGTACATTGCCCTGGATCATCGGGATGAGGCCAAGGAGCGGGATACCGAGCTTGCGCTCGACATCTTCCGGCGTGCGCAGGACATCGTCGAACTGCTCGCGCAGGAAGACGAAACCGGCGGCGAGGAACAGCCCGCTCAGGAGTGCCACCGCCATGTTGAGCACGAGGTTCGGCGACGAGGGCTGGCGCGGCACCTGCGCGGTATCGACCATCGAGACATTGTTCGAAGTCGCCCCGGCAGTGGCGTTGAGTTCGTTGAAGCGCGTCAGCAGCGTGTTGTAGAGCGCACGATCGGTCTCGGCCACGCGCTTGAGCACGTTGTACTGGACACCGCGATCCTGCTCGTCGAGCGCGGAATCGCGTACCAAGCCGACCTGCGACTGGATCTGGTTCTCGCGGTCGCGAGTCGATTCATAGGCCAGCCTGATCGAGTTCTTGATCGACTGTCCCACGTCCTGGATCTGAGCGTCGATACGGTCGGCCTGCGCCTGAAGCGCCTGGACATTGGGATGCCCGTCGAGGTGCCGGGCCTTTTCTTCGGCCAAGCGCGCTTCGACGACGGCACGTTCGCGCACGAGCGAGGTATAGGCAGGGTTGCTCAGCACCTGGGGTATCGAGGAAATCGGCTGGCTGGCGACACTGCGCCAGCTGTTTTCAGCCATGATACGCTCGGCGGTCGCCTGCGAGGCGGCCATGTTGAGCTGCTGCAGGGTCTCGGTGGTAACCGAAAGCGTGGTCTCCTGATCGGCATTCTGGCCCTGACCGGGCACACGGATCAGGCCCGCAGCGCGCGAGAAGGCATTGAGGTCCTTCTCGCTCTGCTCGAGCTTGTTGCGCGCATCTTCGAGCTGCTGGGCAAGGAATTCGCGTGCATAGGCGCTGCTGTCGAACTTGCGGGCGAGGTTGGCCTCGATGAAGTTCTGCGAAATCGAGTTGGACATTTCGGCGGCAATGGCCGGATCCCCGCTCTTGAAATTGATCGAGACAAGGCGGCTGTCGAAGGGCAGCGCGACCGAAAGCCCGTCCATGACAAGCGCGATAGCGGTTTCGCGGCGCAGGCGGGCGAGGCCCGCCTCACCCGCATTGGCCAAACCTTCCGCAGTGTCGAGCTGCGGCAGCTCGGTTCCCTGCGCTTCGAAGAAATCCTCGCGGTCGGCGAGGTTTTCGGATTCGACCACGCGTTCGGCGAGACTGTAGCTTTCGATGACATCGACCTGCGTCTGCAGGAAGCGCTCGGTCTCCTGCGCCGGGACATAGGCCTGCGTATCCGCACCCTCGATAATCGTGTCGGCCTGCTGTTCGATGAGAACCTGCGAAGTCGCGATATATTGCGGGCGCATCAGGAGGGTGACGAGGACACCGACGGCAAGGGAGATGACCAGCACGGCCATGACGCCGATCAGGTTGCGCCTGATCGCCGCGCCGATGCGCCGCAGGTCGATGTCCATGAACACATCGTCGGATGCAGCATCCGTACCCATGCCTGTCACGGGACGTTTTGCAGGCGCGTCGGGATGCGCCATTTCATATGTTCCGCCGACCGGAATTCCACTAGACACTTATCAGAACCTTCTGAAAACGTTGAAGACCGGTGCGGCCGATTTGAAATCTTCCCAGGCGCCGCGGAGTGCCGAATAGCCGACGACAATGCGGTCGCCGCCGATGATTTCGGGGTCGGGAGCGCGGCCTTCGCGGATCGCGCGCAAGTCGAAGACCGCGCCATGACGCTCGCCTTCGATCATGCGGAAAACGATGACCTCGTCATCCACACCGGTGAATTTGAGACCGCGCGCACGGGCGACGGATTCGATAAGCGAGGAAGTGCCCGCAATCTCGTAAACGCCCGGCTGGACGACTTCGCCATCGACCGTGACACGCTGCGCGGCCGAGCTGACCACGCCGACGACGACCTGCGGATCGCGAATATAGCGCGTCCCCAGCCCGGCCTCGATTTCGTCGCTCAGGGTCTGCGGCGTCTTACCGATGACATTGAGTTCGCCGATGAAGGGGAAATTGATCGTTCCGGCCGAAGTGACCGCGATCTGGTCGAAAGTCAGTTCGGGTTCCTGAAAGGTACGGATCGACAGTACATCGAGAACGCCAATGCGATATTCACGCAAGGCCCCGTCCTCCGATTGAACCGGAATGACGCGATATGCCTCTTCCCCAGCGGGCAAGCCGTCGGACGGGCTGAAGCAGCCCGCGAGAAGCAGAGTGAGGGCCATCAGCCCACCTGCGAAAATCCTATTCAATGACCCGATCCCTCTTAATCGTCACCGGCGCCGTTAGCAGAGCCACAAGCAGTCCTGCAATGCATAAGACCGCCATATTGCGCAGTGGGAAATAGATGAGCGCCTGAAGCGCAATACAAAGCAGCGACAGTGCCGCCGCGAGCGTTACCGGGGCCTGAACCGTGCGCAGCCCCCGATAGGCGGAATAGAGCAATCCGGCAACCCAGGCGACCACCAGCAGGATGCCGAATATCCCCGCCTCCAGCGTGATTTCGAAATATTCGTTATGCGCCCTGGCGGCTTTCTTCGCCGGGAGCGTTTCAAGCGATTCCTCAACCTGGAACACCTCGTCGAACGTGCCCATGCCGCTTCCCACCGGCCAATAGCGCTCGATGCCGACCATGGTGTCTTCCCAGATATCCGGGCGGGAATCCTCGAAGCTCTCGAACCGCTCCCAGGTAGCGCCGAGGCGTTCGTTGGTCGCCATCACGAGCGCCGCAGCGCCGAGCAGCGTTATCACGCCACCAAGCGTCAGCCAGCGGGTCCTGGGCGAAAAGCGACGCAATTCCTTCCACCCCAGCCATGCCGCCCACAATCCGGGCAGCAGCAGCAGGGCGATCGCGGACCGCGAACTGGACAGGACAACGCCGATCACGAGCAAGGCAGCTCCAGCGGGGTAAAGCATCAGGTCGAGCGAGGTGCGCCTCTTGGATGCAAAGAGGCCGATCAGCGCGCACAGGCCGATGACGAGGAATAGCCCGCTGGCGATGTGCCCCACGAAGAAGCCGTAGAACCTTCCGGCATCATTGGTCTCATACAGGCGCAACGTGTCGCCTCCCGCTGCAAATTGCACCACGCCAAATGCGAAATGCAGGAATGCGAGCGCAACGAGGAGGACGAGCGCACTACGTCGCCAGTCAGCCTTCAGACCATGCGCCGAGAAGATGACGGCCAAGGGGGCCGCGAGTGCGAACAGCGCGATGAGTGTCCGCGCACGGTCGAGGGTTACGGGAAACCACCCGTCGCCCGCACCGATCAGGTCCCGCGTTTCGGCCGCCATCTCGCGGCCGGGCAAACCGCGCCACATTCCTGCAGGCAGCGGAACCAGTTGCAGGAGCGGAAGCAGGATGGTCAGGGGCACGAGGACCTTGAGCCACAGGGGCGCTTCAGAAAAGAACCGCCTCACCATGCCCGGCTGGAACAGGATCACCGCGAGGGCGGTGAGCTGCACGACGAGATTGGTCAGTCCGTGCCGGATTCCTCCGCCACCCAGGACCACTGCGATGACGAGAAGCGCAACGAGAGGCCAGCCCAGGGTGCGATGGACATGCAGCAGGCGCGCGACGCCGGAATGATTCTTCTGAGTCGGCACTAGACCCCCCACAGGATGGAACACCGCTACAAACAAGAAAAACCTCGCCGACCGGGGCCGGCGAGGTCAAGAATTCTTTTCGACTAACCGATTAGTCGGTGGTGTCGTCGTCCACTGCGATGATGATGCCGACGATGACGGCAACAGCAGCGAGAACAGCGAGGATGGTAGCCGAGCCACCGAGTTCGCTCTTCGTGGTCACAGTTTCGGTACCACGCTCAACACCCGACATCTTGACGGGCTGAACAGCGATGGCGCCGGTGTCGGCCGCACGGGTGCCGGCCTGAGCTGCGACGGGAACGACCGCCATAGCTACTGCACCGAGGCCCGAGAGAAGGCGGCTGGTCTTCATAGGTAATCTCCTAGTTTTTCTTCTTAAGCGAGAATTCGAACGGCTGGCTAGCAATGTTTCCCCCTAAGTGCAACCGGTTAAAATACGATTGCACCGGGTTATTCGCGCCCGCACAATGGAACCAAACACAAGAGCCCTCGATGGTTCCGCGCATGGCCTAATTATTTTATATTTCGGTATTTTTGCGCAGGATAGCCCCTAGTAGGCATTGGGATGCACAAGCACGCGGGCCGTTGCAAAAATGATACGGATGTCGGCCAATGGGGACCAGTTCCGGATGTACTCTAGGTCGGCGTTGAGACGGTCGGTCAAATGGTCCTCGGTCTCCGTCGCACCGCGAAAACCGCGGACCTGTGCCAATCCGGTCAAGCCGGGCTTGAGCGAGTGGCGCTGCCAGTAATCGGTATCGATTTCCCAGAACAACTTGTCGTTGGCGAGCGAACCCAGTGCATGGGGGCGCGGTCCGACGAGGCTCATCTCGGAGCGCAGGACGTTGAGCAATTGCGGCAGCTCATCGATACTGGTGCGGCGGATGAACTTGCCGATACGCGTGACACGGTCATCGTCCCGGGAGGTCGAACGGGCGCCTTCGGAATCCAGCCTGGCGACCTTCATCGAGCGGAACTTGAGCATGTTGAACATGATATTGCCCTGCCCCATCCGCGGCTGCACGAAGAACACCGGACCGCCGTCCTCCAGCTTGATGAGCAGCGCCACCACCAGCATGAGGGGGCCCAGCAGGATAAGAGCGGGTATCGTGAAAGCGAGGTCGATGGCACGCTTGGTCAGGCGGTCGCGCAGACCCAGGGGGCCGGCGGAAACGACGAGGAAGGACCAGCCGTCGTGCCTTTCAAGCGCAAGCGCTCCCAATTCCTGCAACGCTTCGGAAACGACCTCGCCTCGAACCCCGGCAGCCCGCATGATCCGTGTCCAGAAGACGCGGCGTTCGACCGGGCAACTGACGATGACCCGGTCATTGTGGAGCATTGTCCGCCCGAGCATGTCGAGCGCTTCGGGATTGGTTTGTGCATTTTCCACAAGGGCCGGATCGGCCGTCACTCGATCCGCGCCAGGCAGCCGGACATCCGGCCCGCCATCTTCGATGAGCAGGATATTGCTGACCTTGCCCCCGAACTGGCGCTTGATCTGGAAGGCGACGAAGACACGGACCACCGCCATTCCAAGGAAAGCGATGGCCACCGCGAGGGAAAAGGTGCTGCGCGCAAAATCCGCGCTGGTCCGCGCGTAAAAAGTGAGCACGAGAAAGAACATCACCGCAAAGGCCAGCGCCAGTCCCATGCGCCAGATGGCATGCCGCAGGTTTTCCAGCGCCTCGATTGAATAGACGCGGTTGTAGATGGCGATGACGAGGTAGATCGGCGCAGTCAGCTGCATGACCTGGATGGCCCGCATCGAAACATCCTCGCCGACATAGACCTTGCCCGCCAGCCAGAAGCTGCCGAAGCCGATGGCGACGTCGAACAGGAAAAGCATCGCGTAAAGCTGGATTCGACGGTGCTCCATCGAATCGCGAACCTTGGTGTCGAGATAATCCTTCAGGGACATGTGACAATCAATGCGAGCGGCAAGCGCGCGCAACAACTCGCTTTTTACAAAAATGGACCCGGCTGCGCGGTCGCCCCACCGCGCCGTGCGGGCGCTCCCCTAATCCAAGCAGCGGCTTGATGGCAATATAATTTGCTATTGCCTCATGGGGTTAAGCCTACCGTAACCAAGCCCGCATCCGGCCCCACCTTGCCCTCGCCAGCGTCTCTGCTAAAGCGCGCCCAACTCAATCCGAACAGACAGGAAACCCATGGCCAAGATCAAGGTAGCCAACCCGGTCGTCGAACTCGACGGCGACGAAATGACGAAGATCATCTGGAAGTGGATCCGCGAACGGCTGATCCTTCCCTATCTCGACATCGACCTCAAGTATTACGACCTCTCGATCGAAAAGCGCGACGAGACCGATGACCAGATCACGGTCGATGCGGCCAACGCGATCAAGGAACACGGTGTCGGCGTGAAGTGCGCCACGATCACTCCCGACGAAGCACGCGTTGAAGAATTTGACCTCAAGAAGATGTGGCGTTCGCCCAACGGCACGATCCGCAACATCCTCGGCGGCGTGGTCTTCCGCGAGCCGATCGTCATCGACAACGTGCCGCGTCTCGTGCCGGGCTGGACCGACCCCATCGTGGTCGGCCGTCATGCTTTCGGTGACCAGTATCGCGCCACCGACACGCTGATCCCGGGCGCCGGCAAGCTGCGCCTCGTCTTCGAAGGCGAGAACGGCGAGAACATCGATCTCGACGTGTTCGAATTCCAGAGCCCCGGCGTCGCCATGGCAATGTACAACCTCGACGACAGCATCCGCGACTTCGCGCGCGCCAGCTTCGCTTATGGTCTCGACCGCAAGTGGCCGGTGTACCTGTCGACCAAGAACACCATTCTCAAGAAGTACGATGGCCGCTTCAAGGACCTGTTCCAGGAAGTGTTCGACGCCGAATACAAGGCCGAGTTCGAAAAGCACGGCCTCACCTACGAGCACCGCCTGATCGACGACATGGTCGCCGCCGCGCTCAAGTGGAACGGCAAGTTCGTCTGGGCCTGCAAGAACTACGACGGCGACGTGCAGTCGGACATCGTCGCGCAGGGCTTCGGCTCGCTCGGCCTGATGACCTCGGTGCTGATGACGCCCGATGGCAAGACCGTGGAAGCGGAAGCAGCCCACGGCACCGTCACCCGTCACTATCGCCAGCACCAGCAGGGCAAGGCGACCTCGACCAACCCGATCGCCAGCATCTTCGCCTGGACGCGCGGCCTCATGTATCGCGGCAAGTTCGATGGCACGCCCGATGTGGTGAAGTTCGCCGAGACGCTCGAGCAGGTCTGCATCAAGACCGTCGAGAGCGGCAAGATGACCAAGGACCTCGCACTGCTGATCGGCCCGGACCAGAGCTGGATGACCACCGAACAGTTCTTCGAAGCCATCGTGGAAGGCCTCGAAGCCGAAATGGCGAACTGGGGCTGAAACCCAAGCGCGTCCGGGTCGTTACCCGGATAAGCCAGATCATCGGGGTCGGCGTAAAGCCGGCCCCGTTTTCGTTTGGGGTCGATAAATTGAAGACGGGGTATTGATGGCCAAGCAGCCAGCGAAGAAGCGCACCACACGCCGCAAGGGTTCGGAAAAGTTCGGGCAGAAACGGCTCGATGTCCGCAATGCGATGATCAAGGACATTCCCGGCATCGCGAACCTCGTGCGGCGCGTTTACGAGGACATGCCCGCCTACACCCACGGCGAAATCCGCGGGCAGATCAACAACTTCAAGGAAGGTTGCTTCGTCGCCCTGCTCGATGACGAGGTGGTAGGATACTGTGCCACCATGCAGTTGGCCGAGGCACTCGCCTTCCAGGACCATGACTGGGACGAGATTACCGGCAATGGCTACGGCAGCCGTCACGACCCGACCGGCGACTGGCTTTATGGCTACGAGATGTGCGTCGACCCCAAGGTGCGCGGCGTACGCATCGGGCGGCGACTATACGAAGAGCGCCGCGCGCTGGCCGAAGACAAGGACCTGACTGGCATCGTCTTCGCCGGACGTATGCCGAATTATCGACGCTCCCGCCGCAAGGTGGATGGTCCGCAAGACTATCTGGAAAAGGTCGTCGAAGGGAAATTGCACGACCCCGTCCTGCGCTTCCAGCTCGCGAATGGTTTCGAGCCCGAACGCATCATGGAAGGCTACCTTCCCGAGGACAAGGCCAGCATAGCGAACGCCGTGATGATGGTCTGGCGCAACCCCTATGTCGAGCGCGACCAGCCGGTGAAAAAGCGCATCCCGCGCGGTGTCGAGGCCGTGCGCGTGGCGACGTGCCAGCTGCAGGCGCGGCAGGTGGCGGACTATGACGAATTCATGCGCCACGTCACATATTTCGTAGACGTTGCAAGCGATTACGAATCGGACTTCATCGTCTTTCCCGAGCTCTTCACGCTCATGCTGCTGAGTTTCGAGGAGAAGGAACTCTCGCCCGTCGAGGCAATCGAGCGCCTGTCCGAATATACCCCGCGCCTGCGCGACGACATCTCCGAGATGGCGATGCGCTACAACATCAACATCATCGCCGGCAGCCACCCGACGCGGATGGAAGATGGCGACATCCACAATGTCGCCTATGTCTGCCTGCGCGACGGTTCGGTCCACGCGCAGGAGAAGATCCACCCCACGCCGAACGAGCGGTACTGGTGGAACATCAAGGGCGGCGACAAGGTGGAGGTCATCCAGACCGACTGCGGTCCGATCGGCGTGCAGATTTGCTACGACAGCGAATTCCCCGAACTCAGCCGCCGCCTTGCCGACGAAGGCGCGCGCATCATCTTCGTGCCCTTCTGCACCGACAGCCGCCAGGGCTATCTCCGCGTGCGCTATTGCGGACAGGCGCGCGCCATCGAGAACCAGTGCTTCGTCGTGCTCTCGGGCAATGTCGGCAATTTGCCGAATGTGGGCAATATGGACATCCAGTATGCGCAAAGCTGCATCCTGACTCCCTGCGACTTCCCCTTCGCGCGCGATGGCATTGCCGCCGAATCCACCGAGAACGTGGAAACGCTCACCATCAGCGACGTGAACCTTGCCGACCTCCAATGGGCGCGCGCCGAAGGGACCGTGCGTAATCTCGCCGACCGCCGCTTCGACCTCTACCGCATCGAGTGGGACGAGGATGGCAAACACCCCGGGAAACCGCGTCCGCGCCGCGAACCGCTCGGTCCTGCGCATCCCGGCGGTGGCTAAAACTTCCCAAGCGTCGTGACTTCGTAAAACCTGCTGGCTAGAGCTAACCCATGGCATCGGGCGAACTGGCATCACCTGCACTTTCCGACGCGCTCGTCATCCTTGGCGCGGCGGGCTTGGTCATTCCCGTTTTCACCCGCTTCCGCATCACGCCGGTCATCGGGTTCATCCTCATCGGCATCCTCGTCGGACCGTACGGCCTCGGCCAACTCGTCTTCGAGCGACCATGGCTCGAACACGTCACAATATCGGACCCGGAGGCGCTGGATTTATTCGCCGAATTCGGGATCATCCTGTTGCTCTTCGCCATCGGGCTGGAACTTTCATTCAAGCGCCTGTGGCAATTGCGCAGGCTGGTGTTCGGGCTCGGCGCGGCGGAACTCCTCATTGGCGGCATCTGCCTTGCCGTCGTCCTCTCGATGATGGGGCAGTACTGGATTGGCGCGCTGGCATTGGGCTTTGCCCTCGCCTTCTCCTCGACTGCCATCGTCCTCCCGATTTCGGGCAGCACCAGCCCTGTCGGCCGTGCAGCATTGTCGATGCTGCTGTTCGAAGATATCATGATCGTCCCCATCGTCTTCGTCCTCGGCGCCATGGCACCCAATGCCGCGTCGGAAGGCTGGGAAGGCCTGCTCACGACCATGTGGCAGGGCGCCGCGGTCATCGCGGTGATGATGATCGTGGGCCGTTTCGCCCTCCCCCGCCTCTTCGCGCAGGCCGCACGCACCAAGAGCCCCGAATTGTTCCTTGCCGCAGCCATGCTGGTGGTCATCGGCTCGAGCCTCGCGACGGCTGCCGTCGGCCTGTCGCCCATCGTCGGCGCGCTGATTGCAGGCCTGCTGATTGCCGAGACCGAGTACCACACCGAGGTCGAAAGCATCATGGAGCCCTTCAAGGGTCTCGCGCTGGGTATCTTCCTGATTACGGTCGGCATGAGCATCGACCTCGCCACCATTGCCGAGCATTTCGGCATGATTGCGACTGCGGTCGTGGGTGTGCTGGTCTTCAAGGCACTACTGACCGGGGTCTTGCTCCGCCTGATGGGAGCGCGCCGCAGCACCGCAGCCGAGACCGGCATTCTCATGGCCAGCCCCTCGGAAACCACGCTCATCGTGCTCGCCGCGGCCAGCTCGGCGCTGCTGATCCAGCCCGGCACCGCGCAATTCTGGCAAATCGTGACTGCCATCGGCCTAACCATCACGCCGCTGCTCGCCCGCCTCGGCCGCGTGGTGGCGCGCCGGGTTGAACCAGCACCAGAGCTCCCGCCCGAGGACGAGGGCGAGCGCAAGGTCATCATCGTCGGGGCCGGCCGCGTGGGCCGCCTCATCGCCCAGATGCTCGACAAGCACGAGAAACCCTATGTCGCGCTCGACAGCGATGCCGACCTCATCGCAAGCGCCAAGCGCAAGGGGTATCGCGCGACCTTCGGCGATGCCGCGAGAGGCGATGCCTTGCACCGCCTGGGCGTTGAAGACGCCCTCGCCGTCGTGCTCACAATGGACGAACCGGTCCTTGCCGAGCGCCTCGTGCGCAAATTGCGCGGCGAATATCCCGACCTCCTCATCGTCGCCCGCGCCCGCGATATCGCGCATGCCGCCGAACTCTACCGCGCAGGGGCCAGCCATGCCGTTCCCGAAGCGCTCGAGGCGACTCTTCAGCTGACCGAGGCAGTTCTCGTCGATATCGGCGTCGCCATGGGTCCGGTCATCGCCTCCATCCACGAAAAGCGCGACGAATTCCGTGCGCAGATCGAGGAGGAAGGCGCGCTGGGTTACAAGCCGAAACTACGCTCCAGCACGGCGGATGGTTGAACATTTTCGCTCCCAAGCCGTTGATTAGGCAAAAGGAGAGCAAATATGAGCCAACAGGACCCGACCAAGCCGACCCCGAACGATGAAAAGTTCAAGCCGCAGAATGTGCAGGATCCGCAGATGGATCAGGCACCGACCGACCAGCGCGGCGCACCCGGAGACACCGAAGGCTATGACATCGAGCAGGGCTCGAGCGGCGTCACCAAGAGCACGCCCAACGCCTGATTATCTCCCGAGAGAGGAGAAACAGCGCCTGACCGGCTTCGGGCGGGTCAGGCGTTTTCTTTTGCGAGGACCTCGCGCACGGCAGCGATGGCGTCATCCGCTTTCGAACCGTCCGGACCGCCGCCCTGAGCCATATCGGGACGGCCACCGCCGCCCTTGCCGCCGAGCGCCTCCACGCCGGCGCGCACGAAATCAACGGCACTGAAGCGATCGGTCAGATCGTCGGTCACGGCCACGGCGAAAGCGCCCTTGCCGTCATTGACCGCGCAGATTGCGGCGATACCCGAACCCATGCGGGTCTTGGCTTCGTCGAGCAGCGGGCGCAGTTCCTTGGGGCTGAGGCCTTCGATGACCTGGCCGGAGAATTTGACCCCGCCGATGTCCTCGTCGGCCGAGCCTGCATCGCCCGAGCCGCCGCCACCCAGCGCAAGCGCGCGCTTGGCTTCGGCGAGTTCCTTTTCGAGCCGCTTGCGCTCATCGACCAACGCCGAGACGCGAGCAGCCGCTTCATCGGGCGAGGTCTTCAGCGCACCGGCAATGGCACGGACGGTTTCATCACGAGCGAGCAGCCATTGGCGCGCCGCCTCGCCGGTCAGCGCCTCGATACGGCGCACGCCCGAACTGACCGCGCTTTCGCTGACAATCTTGAACAGGCCGATGTCACCCGTCGCCTCGACATGGGTGCCGCCGCACAGTTCGACCGAGTAGTTCTTGCCCTCGCCGCCCTTACGACCCATCGAGAGGACGCGAACCTCGTCACCATACTTCTCGCCGAATAGCGCGAGCGCCCCAGCTGCCACGGCATCGTCGGGCGTCATCAGGCGCGTGCCGACGGTTTCGTTGGCGCGGATTTCCTCGTTCACCTCGGCCTCGATAGCAGCGATATCGTCATCGCCGAGCGGCTTGGGGTGCGAGAAGTCGAAACGGAAACGGTCGTCCGAAACAAGTGAGCCCTTTTGCGTGACGTGGCCGCCAAGACGGTTGCGCAGCGCGGCGTGGACGAGATGCGTGGCCGAATGGTTCGCACGAATGCGGTCGCGGCGCTCGGCGTCGATCTCGAGATGCACCGCATCGCCGACCTTCACGCCGCCCTTGGCAATTTTCGCGACATGCGTGTGCAGCCGGCCGAGCGGCTTATTGGTAGTCGAGACCTTGGCCTCGAGGCCCTCGGGCGTCCAGATGCGTCCGGCATCGCCGGTCTGGCCGCCGCTCTCGCCATAGAACGGCGTCTGGTTGGTAAGGATGATAACTTCGTCGCCTTCGGAGGCGCTGTCGACTTCCTTGCCGTCTTTCACCAGCGCAACCACTTCGGCCTCGCCCGTGTCGGAGCTGTAGCCGGTGAACTCGGTCGAGCCTTCGCGCTCGGCGATGTCGAACCAGACTTCCTCGCTGGCCGCCTCGCCAGAACCCTTCCACGCAGCGCGCGCGGCGGCTTTCTGCTGCGCCATGGCAGCATCGAACCCGTCCTTGTCGACGCCGATGCCGCGGTTGCGCAGCGCATCCTCGGTAAGGTCGTAGGGGAAGCCATAGGTGTCGTAGAGTTTGAAGGCGGTGCCGCCGTCGAGCGTGCCGCCCTCGCCCATATCGCCGGTGGCTTCGTCGAGCAGCTTGAGGCCCTTGTCGAGCGTGCGGCGGAACTGCGTTTCCTCGCGTTCGAGCACTTCCTGGATGAGCGGCTGGCCGCGTACCAGTTCGGGATAGGCTGCGCCCATCTCGCTGACGAGTTCGGGCACGAGGCGGTACATCAATGGCTCGCTCGCGCCCAGCAGGTGCGCATGGCGCATGGCCCGGCGCATGATACGGCGAAGGACATAACCGCGGCCCTCGTTGCTGGGCAGCACTCCATCAGCAAGGAGGAAGCTGGTCGAGCGCAGGTGGTCCGCAATGACACGGTGGCTGGCGGTCTTGTCGCCTTCAGCCTTGACCCCGGTCAGCGCTTCGCTTGCGCCGATGAGCGCCTTGAAAGTGTCGGTGTCGTAATTGTCATGGACGCCCTGCATGACGGCCGCCACGCGCTCGATACCCATGCCGGTGTCGATACTGGGCTTGGGCAGGTCGCCGACAATTTCGTCCGCTTCCTGCGTGAACTGCATGAAGACCAGGTTCCAAATTTCGACGAAACGGTCGCCATCCTCTTCGGGGCTACCCGGAGGGCCGCCCCAGATGTGGTCCCCGTGGTCGTAAAAGATTTCCGAGCAGGGACCGCACGGACCGTCCGAGCCCATGGCCCAGAAATTGTCTTTGGTCGGGATGCGGATGATGCGCTCGTCGGCAAAGCCGGTGCGCTTTTTCCATAGGTCGAAGGCCTCGTCGTCGGTGTGATAGACGGTGACCAGCAGGCGGTCCTCGTCGAGACCCCATTCCTTGGTCAGGAGGGTCCAGGCGTGGTCGATCGCCTGTTCCTTGAAATAATCGCCGAAGCTGAAATTGCCGAGCATCTCGAAGAAAGTGTGATGCCGCGCGGTGTAGCCGACATTGTCGAGGTCGTTATGCTTGCCGCCGGCGCGCACGCATTTTTGCGCGCTGGTGGCGCGCGGTGCGGGCGGGGTCTCGAGACCGGTAAAGGCGTTCTTGAACGGCACCATCCCTGCATTGACGAACATCAGCGTGGGATCGCTGAAGGGCACGAGCGGCGCGCTCGGCACTTCGGCATGGTCGTTGCTGCCGAAATAATCGAGGAAGGAGCGGCGGATTTCATTGGTCGACGTCATGCGGGCGCAATTAGGCAATCGCGCTGCCCGCGACAAGCCGCAAAACCCGCGCACAATGCGCGAAACGGTCGATTAGTCGGAGGCTGTGGCCGTCACAATCCAGCAGGCGGCAGGTAGCGAGACCGTATTCCCGGTGCGATGCCTTTCGCCCATCCCGAAGAGGCGCTGCAGGACCTCCTCGCGCGCCGCGCCGTCGAGTTCGGAGATTACACGTGCGGCGGGGCCGATGGCGCGGAAATAGGACGTCGCATCGGCGACCGCATCTCCGTCCTCCCCTTCGCCCACCACCATCGCGTAGTCGACGGGAATGAAGTCGATGTTGCGCCAGCCTGCCTTCCCGAGCAGGTCCGCGACATAGTCCTTTTCACCGAATGCAAAGGGGCCAGGCGCGCGCGGGTCGGGAGCCTGCGCTTCGGGTGACTTGGGCATGAGGGAAGCGAGTTCGCGTACCCACACGTTCTCCGATGGCTGGCGAAAACAACTAAATGTGAGGTGGGCTTGCGGGTCGGCTTGCTTCCGCAGATGCGCGAATGCAGATGTCGGGTCCGGAAAGAACATGACGCCGTGGCGGGAGACAAGCAGGTCCGGACGGTCATTTCCGTCGCAATTCCATGACGCAGCATCGCCGAGTTGGATAGTCGCATTGGGCAAGGCAGCCGTGCGTTCACGTGCCGCAGCGGCGAGGTCTTCGCTGATATCGAGACCGAGGTGAGCGGCAGAGGGATTGGCCTTTGCAAGGCTGACCGTCAGTTCCCCGGCACCGCATCCGATGTCCAGAGCAGACCGGTATGGCTCAGCCTGTACCGTATCGAGCAACTGGCCGGTCAACTCGCGAAAGCTGCGGTCTGTGCGCTGCCACTCTCTTGCCCAGCTCTCGCCGACGCGGTCCTGCCATTCGTTTGCCGTGGTCATCGCGTTACCAGACGAAGTAGGGGCCGCCGCGCTCGTAGGCCTTCTGCCACGCTGGCCGCGCATGGATGGCCTCGACGAAGCGGGCGAGCTTGGGTGCCTTCTCGCCATAGCCCTGCATGACGGCGATTTCGGCGGGGAAACTCATCATCACATCGGCCGCGCTCCAGTCGTTGCCGACGAAGTGCAGGTCGTCGGAAATTTTCTCTTCGGCATAGGCGATGTGGGCTGCGAGCTGTTCGTCCACGCGCGGCATCAACGGGGCAGCTGCATCGCCAAGGCGACCAGCGTAAATCTTCAGCATCACCGGCACGAAGAAAGAGCTTTCGCCGAATTGCATCCATTCGAGATGGTCTATCCAGGCGTCGCTGCTGCGGTCCGGGAGCCAGTCCTCGCCGCCATGCCTCTCGCAGAGGTATTCGATGATGGCCCCGCTTTCGCTGATGAGGCGGCCATTGTCTTCGATGACAGGCGACTTGCCGAGCGGGTGGGCATTCTTGAGTTCGGACGGTGCGAGGTTTGTCGTGGCATCGCGCTGGTAGGAGACGATGTCGTAATCCGCGCCCAGTTCCTCCAGCAGCCAGAGAATGCGCTGTGAGCGACTGTTGTTGAGGTGGTGGACGGTGATGGTCATGCGCTCTCTCCGAAAAATTTGCCCTTGCCTAGGCAGCCGGAGAGCGGAGCGCCACCCTCAATCTTGTGTCCCGACCGGACACGCGAAAAGCCGGTGCGGCGGCAATGGGAGGGAGCGCGCGCACCGGCTTTCCGTGTTTCCGGGAGCGCCGGGGGACAGTCCGGCTGGCGGCGAGGCGGCGGGGAATGGGTGCTGCCTCGCGCTCCCGCTTGAAGCGATGTGATCAGTCTTCCGCGTCCGGACCAGTCATCATCTCTTCGGCGACCTCGTCGGTTTTGCCGCGGATGGCGGCTTCCAACTTGGCGCACATTTCAGGATTTTCTTTCAGGAAATTCTTCGCGTTCTCGCGGCCCTGGCCGATGCGGACGCTGTCATAGCTGAACCAGCTGCCCGACTTCTCCACCACGCCGGCCTTCACACCGAGGTCGAGGATTTCGCCGATCTTCGAGATGCCTTCGCCATACATGATGTCGAATTCGACCTGCTTGAACGGCGGGGCGACCTTGTTCTTGACCACTTTCACGCGGGTCGAGTTGCCGATAACCTCGTCACGGTCCTTGATCTGGCCGGTACGGCGGATGTCGAGACGGACCGAAGCGTAGAACTTGAGCGCGTTACCGCCGGTGGTGGTCTCGGGGTTACCGTACATCACGCCGATCTTCATGCGCAGCTGGTTGATGAAAATCACCATGCACTTGGAACGGTTGATCGAGCCGGTGAGCTTGCGCAGCGACTGCGACATGAGGCGGGCCTGCAGGCCGACGTGGCTGTCACCCATCTCGCCTTCGATTTCGGCGCGCGGCACGAGTGCTGCAACCGAGTCGACCACGAGAATGTCGATGGCATTCGAGCGCACCAGCGTGTCGGTGATTTCGAGTGCCTGTTCGCCGGTATCGGGCTGCGACACGATCAGTTCGTCGATGTCGACACCCAGCTTCTTGGCATAGACCGGGTCGAGCGCATGTTCGGCGTCGACGAAGGCCGCGGTGCCGCCGGCCTTCTGCGCTTCGGCGATGCAGTGCAGCGCGAGCGTGGTCTTGCCCGAGCTTTCAGGGCCATAGACTTCGATGACGCGGCCCTTGGGCAGGCCGCCGACACCCAGTGCGATATCGAGGCCGAGGGAGCCGGTGGAGATAGCCTCCACATTCATCGCTTCCTTCTGGCCCAGCTTCATCGCCGAGCCCTTCCCGAATGCGCGGTCAATCTGCGAGAGCGCTGCGTCCAATGCCTTCTGGCGGTCTGCGTCCACTTTCTTTCCTTCTACAAGCTTCAGACTGGCCGCCATGACATATTCCCCTTTGCAATATCCAGAGCCGCTATCGACTCTTCAACTGGAACGTCATGTACCCACTTTGTTCCGTAAGAACAAGAGTGGAACAGAAATTTTTTCACGCCGGGGGAGAAATTAGCGGAGACGCGCCTTGGTCGGACGGATGCGGAAGACCTTGTCGAACGTCCCGTTAGGGGGGACTTCGACTTCGATGACCATCTCGCCATCCTTCAATTGTGGCTTGCGGCGGGGATAGCGGATTTCCCACTCGTCGGGATAGCCGAGTTTCAGCCTTACCCGGACAGGCGCATCATTAGCGTTGCTGAGCAGAACCCGCATCTTGGTCCAGCGGCGCCCGCGGTCTTCAGCATCCTTGTCTTCAACATGATTGCACTCAGCAAAAACCTGGGTGCTGTCTCCGATCTCAAGCTCGACATCCTGCCCGTAAGGATAATCGCGCAGGTTCAGTTCCGATACCAGTTGGGGGCCGACGCTGGTGTTTTCGTAAACAGTCAAATTGCCCATCGGCAATGATGCACCGAGGCCGGATTCTTCGGTATTCTCGGTGACGAGCTTGATAGAGGTCGGGTCGAGATTTTCGAAATCTTCAATGTCATCGAGCGGGTCGCATTGCGCCTCGTAAACCCAGCGTGTGCTAACCGCTTCGCGCGAGAGGAAGGCAACCTGCTTCATGCCCTTGGCGGCAACCGTAACTCCGCGCGGAACGCGGTAAAGTTTCAGGTCGCCAAGCGCCTCCTCGCGCGCCATGGCTTCTGCCGAGAGCACGGTCACGGGGCTGGCAAGTTCGAGCGCCTGCTGCCGTGCGCGAGAGCCAGTCACGACAATCGGGGCTACCGAGTCCATCATTGCCGGAGAAGGCGGCGGCGGAGGCGGTGGTGGGTAAGGACCGTAGAACGGCACCGGCGAGCCGGTAGCGGTGGAACCCAGCGGATAGCAATTCAGGCGAAGCGGGCGGGCAGTCGGCGCATCGGCGAGGTCTTCGAAATCGCTTTCGACCACCAGTTCGCCGGCAACCACCATCAGCTCGGCATCGGGAAAGGACTGGCCATTGTCGTTGAGCACGGTGAGCCAGCTCATCAGCTGCATGTCGAAGGTGCCGTCCGCCTTCCCGTTGCCGAGATAGGCGACGTAATTGGCCTCCCAGTCGAAGCCCCAGGAGAGGTAGGTCAGCGTCACCTCGTAGGTGCCGCCGGTCTCGCTGAAGGTGTCGATGTTGAAGATGGGATTGGCGGAGAGCTCGCGCGGAACGCTGTCGAAGGTGAGCTTCTCCGGAAGTCCCGAACAGCGCACCGCCTCGAACCCGCTCTGGGTCTCAAGTACGAGGCCCCCGTCGGCGCGGGTGCGCACGATAGCCTCCTCGCTGCTCGCCTCGCCCGTGCCCGGATTGGTGCGCGTGATGGTGACGCGGTTGCCGAGCGTGCGGTCGACCAGCGCGGCAGGCGAGAGGAGGTCGGCGTTGCGGTTCTTCTCGATTGTGCCGCCGGGCAGGCCGGTGACGATGGCGCTGACGGCGACCATGCCCTCGGCCACGCCTTCGAAGAGGATGGTCGACTGGCCGGGCGGGAGCGTGACTGTCCGGGTCTCGCTTATCATCGCGAAACCTTGCGGCCAGTTGCGGCGCATGCGCTCTTCTTCCTCGCGCTCGGGGTCGCGATAGACGGTGACGGCGTGATGGCTGGGCGCAGAGGCGAAGATGCGCGCGCGGTTCTCCTCCTGCGCGGCGGCGGGCATGGCCAGCGCGCAGGTCAGGGCCGCGGCATATGGGAGCGTGAGGCGCATAGCGCTAACCCTCCCGCTCAGTAGCGCGTTTCGTAAGTCACTCGCATTACCCGCTCGTCATTGGCGGGCACGCGCACGGTCCATTTGCGAGTGCCGATGCTGTGCTGCTCGCCTTCGACATCTTCCGACACCACACGGTAGTCGCGGCTCCACCAATTGGGCTGCAGCCCGCGCTGGAAGAGCTCGACATCGACCGGCACCGGCTTGGCGTTGAAGAAGGTGTAGCGCATGGTCGTGCGGTAATATTTCACCTCGACCTCGATATCCTCCTCGCGCACCACCTCGCCATCGACGAGGACGCGCTTGCGGTAGGAACGTTCGAATTCGCCCCTGGAAATTTCCTCGCGGCTTTCGACTTCGGCCTGCGTGTAGACATCGAAGGCGTCGCCCGTGGTTAGGCCGAGCTGGCTGCCCATCGGCGTGTGGCGGATGCTGGATTCGCCGATGAATTGCGGCGACCCTTGGCTGTCGCGCTGGTAGAAGCGCACCGTGCCTCCGGGCAGTGCATCGCCCAGCCCCTGCTCGCGTGAGGTGCTGAAACGAATTGATGTATTCACCGCAACCGGGCTCGGGTCGCGCGCGAGCCAATCAATATAGCTGGTGTAGCGACGGTTGGCCGGTACGCCCTGCACATCGAGAAAGCTCACCTGCTTGGTCTGCTGGTTGGCGACCGTGGTGCGGCCCTCGATAGGATAAAGATAGAAATCGGCCAGCCGCTCGCGATTGGCGGTCTCGGTGCCGGGGCGGACCATGCTGCGACGGGCGCGGCGGCGGTCGCGGCCGTGCGTCGGGTCGCCTGCGACGAGCAGCAGGTCGGCATCGTGAAAGGTGGTGCCGGTGGTGTTGGTCAGTGTCACCCAGCCCTGCATGTCGATGAGGCTGTTACCCTCGTCGAACAGCGCGACATAGTCGGCATCCCAGCCCAGCCCGTCGGTGAGGTAGCGAATGGAGGCAGGACGGCGCCCTGCCCGCGTCGAATCGACCATGACCGACAGCGTCGGGCGAGCGCGCAAATTGGGCGGGACACGGTCGAAAATGGCGCGCACCGGCAGGCCATCATCGCGCAGCACTTCGATACGGTCGCCGATCTTTACGACTACGCCCCCTGCGGTCGAGAGCACCGTGGCCCGCTCGCGCGTCTCGGCGCCGGTCGCGGGATTGGTCCGGATGAGGGTGATGGTCTGGCCGATCGCCTTTTCCATCAGCTTGGTCGGGGTGAGGAGGTCGAAGTCGAAATTCTGTTCGACGATGGCCGCGCCGTCGGCGGCGAAGCTCAGAGTTTCGGGCTGGATGCGCGCCGAGACATCGGGAAATTCGATGCGGCTGCGGCCATTGGCAATGTTGAGCTGGCGGATGTCCTGCACCAGCGATTCGCCGCCATTGTAAATGGTAACCGAAACATCGCCTTGCGCGGTGGCATCGGGGTCGGCGAGCGCCTCTGCGTCCGTCTGCGCGGCTAGCGGCATGGCTGCCAGCGCGGTGGTGACTACCAGACCCGGAATGAAACGACCCGTCATTGCTGCTCCCCTCGTGCATAGGCCGCAGGGTCGCGCGAATGTCAGGCGTCGACCTTGGCCTGTTCTCCCAAGACTTCAGACACCTTCGCATTGATCTGCTGGACGCTGAAGGGCTTGGGTATGAAGTGCATGTTGTCGATATCGATGTCGTTGCGCAACTGCTCTTCGGCATAACCCGACATGAAGAGTATCGGAATCTTCGGTTTTACCTTGCGCACGGCGCGCGCCATTGCCGGGCCGTCCATCGCGGGCATGACGACGTCGGACACGATGAGGTCGAATTCGATATCGCCATTGGCAACCTGCGCGAGGCCTTCCTCGCCGTCGCGTGCGGTGGTGACCGAATAGCCTGCACGCGTGAGCGCGCGCTCGGCCACGGCGCGGACCATGTCTTCGTCCTCCACCAACAGCAGCTTGCCGCCGCCCGACCATTCGCTTGCCTTGGCCTCTTCGGACTCCTCGCCGCGCATGGAGGCAGGCATCTCGCCCTTGTAGACCGGCAGGTACATCGTGAAGCGCGCGCCAGCCGCCTCGCCGTTCGCATCGGTGACATTGTCGGCGAAGATGAAGCCGTTCGACTGTTTGACGATGCCGTAGACCGTCGAAAGGCCGAGCCCGGTGCCCTTGCCCTGCTCCTTGGTGGTGAAGAAGGGTTCGAAAATCTTGTTGATGTTGTCCTGCGGGATGCCGCCACCCGTGTCCTGCACGATGAGCACGGTGTAATCGTCGGCGGGCATGATATCGATGCCCATCTTGCGCACGTCGCGCGCCGAGACGCGGCGGGTGGCGAGCGTGAGGCGCCCCTTCCAGTCCTGCTTGCCGAGCTTGGCCGCATGGCTCTGCATCGCATCGCGTGCGTTCACCGCGAGGTTGATGATGACCTGCTCAAGCTGCTGCGGGTCGGCACGCACCGGGCCGAGTTCGCGGTCGTGGCGGACCGAGAATTCGATCTTGTCGCCCATCAGGCGTTTCAGCAGCTGGCTGACCTCGCTCACCACGTCGGGCATCTGGAGGACGACCGGGCGCAGGGTCTGCTGGCGCGAGAAGGCGAGCAACTGTCGGGTCAAAGACGCCGCGCGGTTGGAGTTCGCCTTGATCTGCTGGATGTCGTCGTAATCGCTGTCGCCCGGCGTGTGGCGCAGCAGCATGAGGTCGCAATAGCCGATAATGGCGGTCAGCACATTGTTGAAGTCATGCGCGACACCGCCCGCGAGCTGGCCGACGGCCTGCATCTTGGTGGCCTGCGCGACCTGGCGGCGCAGGCGCTTTTCCTCGGTGGAATCGCTGATGGAAAGGAGCACGGCGGCATCGCCCAGCCCGCGCACACCCGCAAGACCGATGGAGACCGGCTCTTCCTTGTCGTTGGCGAGGCGCACGGCCATGTCGCCGCTGGCCGTCGCGCCCTTGGCGAAGCGGCGAACGGTGTCGGCCATCGCCGCCTTGTCCTCGCGCACGACGAGGTCGGAAGGGAATTGCGGCAGGCCCAGGTCCTCGCGCTCGACTGCGCGCAGGAAGGCCTTGTTGGCAAACAGGAAGCGCCCGTCGCGGTCGGTCAGTGCAAGGCCGAGCGGGAGCGCGGAAAGAAGCGCTTCGAGTTGCGGGATGGCGGCCTTGCCCGCACCCTGCCAACCGCCGCCGATACCGACAGTGCTGTCGACCAGCAGCATCAGCGCCGGTGCGGCCTCGGGCGGCTGGCCGGCCTTGGCAGGCGGCGGGTCGAGCGGGATATGGACCAGCGTCTGCGGCGAACCCTGCTGTCCTTCGCGCGCGAAAAAGATACGGTCGCGGTCGTCGGAACGCAGCAGCTGGACGAACTCCTGCCCCGTGAGCGAGGCATCCTTCGCGCCGGTCGCCCGTTCCGAAAGGCCCGGTGTCGCCACCTGGACGATGCCGTCGGGCGAGACCAGTGCCAGCTCGATGCCCGAGCGCGACATGATGGTGCCGAGCGGTCCCGCGATACGCTCGGCCATGCCGTCATGCGTACGCTGGCGGACGATTTCACCGAAGCGCCAGACAAGGTAATCCTCGCCGCGCCCGACTCGCTCGACGACGAGGTTGTAGATGTTCTCGCCCTCGGAAAGCGGGAGGTCAGCGCATTCGGCAAAACCTTCGCGCCATGCCGTGCGCGAGGCATCGGCGACTTTCTGCCGGGCTTCGTCGGAAAAGCGCAATTCATGCGGCGCGACGTCTGCGCCGAACCATTTCTCGTAGGTCGAATTGGCGCAGGTAAGGCGATTGGCGCGATCGACAACCGCGACACCGCGCCTGCGGTTCTCGATGGCTGCGGCCGTCACCGACCAGTCGGGCTGGCCCACACCGTCTTCTGTCGGCTTGTTCCGCATGCGGGCCGACAGCAGGAGCGCGAGGACCACTGCAACCAGCGAGCCGCCATAGGCCGCCGCCGCCAGCGATGTGCCGGCTGCGAGCCAGACGAGACCAACGGATACGGCAAAGGCCAGCAATATGCCGAGCAGGAGCGGGACAGGGGGCAGGCCCTCGACGTCTTCTTCCGCCGAGAAGCTCATTCAGCGCCCTTTTCGAGCCGCTCGTCCAGCCGTGCTTCCATGTGGCGGAGGCGGCGTGCACGCTTGCGGGCGACAACGAAACGCCAGATGAAACCGGACAGGATGTAGCCGACTGCAGCGGTCACGATGGCGAGGACGAGGAAGCCGAAGGCTGTCACCCCACCCAGCTCCAGCCAGCGGGCAAGCGCGCCGCTGTCCTCGGCAAGCTGGCCTGCCCCACCGCCGACGGCAGCATCGATATTGAGCACGAACTTGCCGGTCTGGTTGGCAAACAAGAGCCAGAAGGGCAGCGTGAAGGGATTGGTGACGAAGGTGACCAGCGCAGCCAGGGGCACGTTGGCTCGTGCGGGCAGCGCCATGAAAGCGGCGAGGAAAATCTGGCCCAGCGGCACGATGAAGGCTGCGAACAGGCCCAGCGCCACGCCGCGCGGCACGCTGCGGCGGGTAAAACGCCAGAGTTCCGGGCTCAGGAAACGGTGCGCGATCGGCTTGAGGAAACGGTTTTTCGCCATTTCATCGCGCGTGGGCATGTGCTTGCGGAGAAAATCCGCCAGGAAAGTCTTCGATTTGAAGCTGCTCACGCCCATGCTCCTGCCATGCGCCGCTCGCTGGCGGGGTGCAAGGGTGCAAAACAGGGGAAAGGCGACGAAACCGGCATGATTGTCGATGTGGTTAGCACAGGTTGATTGCGAAAGGGGTAGAAGCAGAATTTATCCCTTTTCGCGCATCAGCCGGGCCTTGTCGCGCTTCCAGTCGCGTTCCTTGATGGACTGGCGCTTGTCATGCGCCTGCTTGCCCTTGGCCAGAGCGAGTTCCACCTTCGCGCGGCCGGTCGAATTGAAATAGATCGACAGCGGGACCAGCGTCATGCCCTTGCGCTCTACCGCGCCGAAGAGCTTCTCGATTTCGCGCGCGTGCAGCAGCAGCTTGCGCGGACGGCGCGGTTCATGGTTCAGCCGGTTGCCGTGCGAATATTCGGGAATGTTGGCGTTGATGAGCCAGACCTGCCCGTCGCGCACCTCGGCATAGCTTTCCTTGATGCTCGCCTCGCCCGCCCGCAGCGCCTTTACCTCGGTGCCCTGCAGCGCGAGGCCGGCCTCGAAGGTCTCCTCGACATGGTAATCGAACCGCACGCGCCGGTTGTCGGCGACGGTTTTCTGCTTGTCGAAAGTGGCGGGTTTGGGACGGGCCATAAGGTCGGCGCATCTAGTGACTATCGGGGAAAAGGCCAAGCCCCCATGCCCTATGTTATTGCTTCGGTAAGTCATGCCATGCAAAAGACGCGCATCTTTTAGGGGGTCGCATGAAGTATTTCCGTCACTGCCTGGCAGCATTGGCTGCCGTGTCTTTCGCAATTTCCGGCCAGGCGCTGGCTGCCAAGGAGCCTGCGCCGCTGTCGGCTTATGGCGCCCTGCCCGATGTCGAGGATGCCGCCATTTCGCCGAGCGGCAACAACATCGCCGTCCTGATGACTCTCGACGGCACGCGCCAGCTGTTCATCGTCGGCCCCGACCTCAAACTCATCCGCCGCATGGCGGTGGGCGATGCCAAGGTCCGCGGTTTCGACTGGATTGGCGACGACCAGTTGCTGTTCATCACCAGCCAGACCGAGAAGCTGTGGGGCTTCACCACCGACAAGGCCGAGTTTTCCGTCGCGCGCATCATTCCGGTGACCTACGAAGGCGAAATCGAGACCGTCTTCGGCAACAAGCGCAATCTCGTCGATTCCATCAACGGTAACTACGGCGTACGCTTCGTCGACGGGCGCTATGTCGCCTATTTCGGTGCCATCGAGCTGGAGAAGCTCGGCTCCAACATGCGCGAATATACGTGGAAGCACGGTCGCCCCTACCTCTACGAGGTCGAGACGCGCACCAACCGCGTCAGCAAGGTGGCCAATTCCGCGAGCGAAAACGAATATCGTGACTGGGTACTGGGCCCTGACGGGAAAATCGCTGCATCGCTCGACCTGAGCTACAATGACGGCGACTGGAAGCTGAAATCGGGCACCGACGACGTGATCGCCTCGGGCAACCAGCGCAATGGCCGCGTCGGCCTCGTCGGCCTCGGCTATGATGGGACCACCGTCATTTATTCCGAGCGCGATGCGGAGAATATTATCCGTTGGTATGAAATCCCTCTCGCCGGCGGTGAGGCCAAGCCCTTCCTCGACGATGCCCATGTCGAGCGCCTCTACTGGGACGAGACGACCGGCTACCTCGTCGGTTATCTCGATGAGGAAGAGGGCCCGGTTTTCCATAATCCCGAATATGGCAAGACCGCCAACAGCATCCGCGCCGCCTTTGCCGATTTCGACATGCGGATGGTGGACTGGACGCCCGACTTCAAGAAAGTCCTCGTGCGCACCAGCGGCAACAGGGACAGCGGTTCCTGGTTCGTGGTCGACCTTTCGACCGGACAAGCCAATGCCATCGCCTATGAACGCAAATCTCTTACTCCGGACGTAGTAGGCGAAACCTCGGTCTTCGAATACACCGCTGCCGATGGTCTCGAGATGGACGGCATCCTGACCCTGCCGCCCGGCAAGGAAGCCAAGGACCTGCCGCTGGTCATGATGCCGCACGGCGGTCCGCATACCCATGATACCGAAGGGTTCGACTGGTGGGCGCAGGCATTTGCTGCACGCGGATATGCGGTCTTCCAGCCCAATTTCCGCGGTTCGACCAACCGCAACCAGGCCTTCAAGCTGGCAGGTTATGGCGAATGGGGCCGCAAGATGCAGACCGACCTTTCGGACGGGATGGCTGCGCTCGCTGAAAAGGGCATCATCGACCCGAGCCGCGCCTGCATCGTCGGTGCCAGCTATGGCGGCTATGCCGCTCTTGCGGGCGTAACGCTGCAGCAGGGACTGTATGAATGCGCGGTCGCAGTTGCTCCGGTGAGCGACATCACCGCCATGTATAATGAGGACTATCGCGCATCGGGCAGCCAGCGGATTACCAAGCGCGCGCTGCTCGACCAACTCGGCCCGAAAGAAGGCTGGGACGCAGTGTCTCCGCGCCGCTTCGCCGCAAAGGCCGATGCGCCGGTGCTGCTCATCCACGGCAAGGACGACACGGTCGTGCCTTATTCGCACAGCCACAAGATGGCCGATGCGCTCAAGGATGCCGGCAGGCCCTACGAGCTGGTCACGCTCGACGGCGAAGACCACTGGCTGTCGCTGTCTTCGACGCGCCTCAAGATGCTCGAGGCATCCATCGGTTTCGTCGAGAAGCACAACCCGGCGAACTGACGCCTAAGCAACTGACAACTTCGCCCCCGTCATATCCCGATATGGCGGGGGCGAAACGTTTCAGCTGTCTGCTACCTCGTTCAATCGAGGATTGGGTCCATAGACCGACGCCTTCGGGTGAGGCGGAAGAAGCGCAATCAGCAATATCAGCAGGAACGCTGCTGATGATACCCAGACCAGCAATCCCAAGTCCTGCTTTTCGATGCCTGCGAGCGAGGGAGACCCGTTCTCATCCAGCACGGAAACCAATACGGTGAAGGGAACGGCAACTGCGGTCCAGCCGGTCCAGCCGATATCGTGGGCACGACGCGCGATTAGCGCTGGTAAAGGTGCGAGATAAGCGAAAGTAACGAGACCGGCGAAGAGCGTCAGCTTTCCGTCTTCTGTCTCGATATCGAACCCAAGCTTGAGCAACAGCCCTAGGGTGAACTGCAGCGCCAAGTTCCAGACGAGAAGATAGGTCCAGACCTCGGTGCGGCGAGACCGACCATGGAAATCGAATACGCTGCGCACCGTACGCGCAAGGTCGTGGGGTATGTCCAGAAGCGGGCTGCGAAAGGGCTCTGTCACAGAAGTCCCGCGTGCTCCAGCGCCTCGTCGACTTGGCGGCGGCTGGCCTCGCTCGCATTGCACAGCGGCAGGCGGACGTCCTCGGAGAACCAGTCGTGCACACGGCTCAGCGCGTATTTCACCGGCGCGGGGCTCGCGTCGGAGAACATCGCGTAATGCAGCGGGAACAGGCGGTCGTTGATTTCGCGCGCCTTGATGAGGTCGGCGGCGGCAATCGCCTCGTGGAATTCGGCGCACAGCTTCGGCGCAACATTGGCCGTCACCGAAATGCAGCCCGAGCCACCCGCAGCCGAATGCGGCAGCCATAGCTCGTCATTGCCCGAAAGCTGGCAAAAATCGCGCCCGATGCCCATGCGGTGGTCGGCCACGCGCGACAAATCGCCGCTCGCATCCTTGATGGCGATGATGCGGTCGGGGTATTTGTTGACCAGCTCGCACACGGTCTCGTCCTCGATATCGGTCACCGTGCGGCTTGGCACGTTGTAGAGGACGATGGGCAGGTCGCTGTTCTCGGCCAGATGGCTGAAATGGGCGATGAGACCCGTCTGGCTCGGGCGGTTGTAATAAGGCGCAACGCAGAGGCCCGCAGCAGCGCCCGCCTTCTTGGCGAATTGCATGTGCAGCAGCGCGTTACGCGTATCGTTGCTGCCGCAACCGGCGATGACGGGGACCCGGCCCGCGGCCTGCTCGATACATACCTCGATGACGCGGTGATGCTCCGCATTGGAGATGGTCGAGGCCTCGCCGGTCGTACCGCAAGGCACCAGCCCCTTGCTGCCGTTTTCGATTTGCCAGTCGACCAGCTTGTGGAAAGCCGCCTCGTCGAACGACCCGTCGCGAAAAGGAGTCGCCAGAGCCGGAATCGAGCCTGAGAACATTTTCTTCTTTCCTGCGTTAGTTACATGAAAAACGGGCGCTTTGAGGCACCCGCGGACACAATTCATTCACCGCCTGATAAGGAGGGGCCGGGCATTATGTCCAGCATGGGCCGAAAATCATATTTTTCTTTCGCACTGCTCGCCGGAACGGCGATGGCATTTCCCTACGCCGCGCAGGCGCAAACGCCGACCAGCTGGCCCGACAGCAGCAGCCAGTCGATGGTCGCCCAGATGCCCGGAAAGATGTCCCAGGCAATCGCGCGCTGGGAGTATCTGACCAAGTCAGACGAAGGCGCTTTCGCCGATTATGCCGGCTTCATCGCCAGCCATCCGGAGTTTCCCAAGCAGGAACTGCTCCAGCGCCGCGCGGAAGATGCGCTCGATAGCGACGCGGTGTCACCACAGGCGCTCGTCCGCTTCTTCGACGCGCACCCGCCCATCACTAATGGGGCAAAGGCGCGCTATGCGCTGGCGCTGGCGGCGATGAACCGTCCCGAAGCCGGCGAGCTTGCGCGCGAAGCCTGGCGCAACGGCACGATGAGCGGCCCTGCAGAAGCCTATATGCAGGGCCTGTTCGGCCAGACGTTCTCGCCCGAAGACCATGATGCGCGCATGGATGCGCTGCTGTGGCAGGGCAATCTCGAGGCTGCATCGCGCCAGATCATGCGCGTGTCGCCCGCCTATCGCCCGATGGCGCAGGCGCGTCTTGCCCTCCTCCAGGGCAGTACGCCGAGCGACGCCGGTCTCACCGTGCCCCAGGGCGCGATGAGCGACGCGGGCTATGTCTATAATCTCGCGCGCTATTATCGCAGCAATGGCCAGTTGCCCGCGGCAGTGAACCTGCTCGCCAACCGTGCCAGCTTCACGACTCCTGCTTTCGACGGGACCGATTACGTCGTGGAGGCACTGCGCGTGGCGCAGGGAGCCGATGCTCGCAGCGCGGTGAATATCGCCTCCAGGGTCGACGATTTGTTCGCCCCCGGCACCGATATCTCGCAGCGCAGCTTCACCCTGCGCGACAAATATACCGACCTCATGTGGCTCGGCGGCACCAAGGCGCTGTGGTCGCTGGGTGACGGGGCGCGCGCCGCGCCGCTGTTCTACCGCTATGGCACGGCGGGCAAGACCCCGCTGACCCGCGCGAAGGGTTTTTACTGGGCGGGCCGCGCGGCGGCGCGTGCCGGAGACCGTGCCGAGGCGGAGCGCTACTGGAACATGGCCGCGGCCTATCCCGATTATTATTACGGCCAGCTGGCGCTGAGCGAGATGGGCAAGCCCATGCCGACCTTCGCGCCGATCCTGACCGCCGGCATCGACGAGGAAGCCCGCCGCGCCTTCGAAGCGAAGCCGACCACCAAGGCCTTGCGCGAAATGGCGCGCAACCGCCGTGACTGGCGGACCGAACGTGCGTTCTTCGAAACCATTGCGGAAAACGCGAAGACGCCGACCGAAATGGCACTCGTGGCCGAACTCGCCCGCGAAACGGGTCTCGAGGAGATGGCCGTTGTCGCTGGCATGGTCGCTGGCGAGACCGGAGTTGCCGGTTTCGAGCGGCTCGGTTTCCCGACCGTGCCCACTCATTCGGGCGCGAACTGGACGATGGTCCACGCTATCGCCCGCCAGGAAAGCGAATTCGACCGCACCCGCGTCAGCCATGCAGGCGCACGCGGCATGATGCAGCTGATGCCGGGCACCGCGCGCGAGGAAGCAGGCAAGGCAGGCATCCAGTACATGTCGGCGAGCCTCACGGGCGACCCGTCCTATAATATCCGCCTCGGCGACCAGCACTTCGCTCGCCTGATGAACCGCTATGACGGTGCCTATCCGCTCGCGATTGCGGCATACAACGCGGGTCCGGGCCGGGTGAACGAATGGCTTCGCCTCAATGGCGACCCGCGTAACGGGTCGGTCGACTGGGTCACCTGGATAGAGCAGATCCCCGCCAATTTCGAGACGCGCTATTACGTCATGCGCGTCATCGGGAACGCGGTGACCTATGCCAACATGCATCCGGACAAGTCGGCCCCCTACCAGCGCGATGTGAAGCATTACCTTCCACGCTGACTTGCGCTAGGGGCTGGCCCCGCAATGCAGGGCAAGACCAATCCGATAACACCGGCAGGCTATGCCGCCATGAAGGCGCGCTATGACCATTTGCTGGGCACAGAACGGCCGGAGATAGTCGAAATCGTCAGCTGGGCCGCCGGAAACGGCGACCGCAGCGAGAACGGCGACTATCTCTACGGCCGCAAGCGCATGCGCGAAATCGACCGCGAGCTTGGCCACCTCTCGCGCCGGATGAAGGCCGCGCGCGTCATCACGCCGCAAGACCAGCCCGACAAGAGCCGCGCTTTCTTCGGCGCGACCGTCACGCTCGCCGACGAGGACGATGTAGAGAAGGTTGTCACTCTGGTGGGCGACGACGAGCAGGATGCAAGCCAAGGCCGTATTGGCTGGTCGAGTCCGCTCGCCCGCGCGCTCAAGGGCGCGTCGGTCGGCGATTTGCGCACCGTGCGGCTGCCCGGCGGCGACAAGGAGTGGGAGGTCATGGCGATCGACTATGCGTAAGCTCGCCCTCCCCGCCCTTGCGACCTTGGCTCTTGCCACTCCGCTGATGGCAAAGGACAGCCTCGGTGTGTTCTCGACCTGGGCCGCCTTCCGCGACCCGTCGGTTCCCCGCTGCTATGCCATAGCCGAGGCAGAGCCGAGCACGCTGTCGCGCGATTTCCAGCCCTACGCGACCATTGCCAGCTGGCCCGCGCGTCGTATCCGCAGCCAGGTCCACCTCCGCCTCTCACGAGAATTGCGCGCCAATACCCGCGTCACCCTGCGCGTCGGGAGGACCAGCTTCCGCCTAACTCCCGGCAAGGCCGATGCATGGGCACGCGATGCGGCGATGGACAGCGCTATCCTCGATGCCATCCGCAAGGCCGACAGCATGACCGTCTACGCCACCGACGCGCGCGGTCGCCGCTTTTCCAACACCTACCTGCTTACAGGGGCAGCCACCGCCATCGACGCCGCCACTCTTGCCTGCACGCGACGCTGACATAAAAAAGGCCGGGAGCGCTCTCACGCTCCCGGCCCGTTTGCTTAGCTGGTCAGGCGCTTAGAAGCGCATGCCGAAGCCAGCCATGACCTGGTGACGGTCGAGGTCGATTTCGCCGAGGTCTACGTCCGGCGCGTCGCCCTCGAAATCAAGTTCGGCGTCCGAATAATTCGAATAACGGTACTCGACCTTCGCAAAGGTGTTGCCGCTCAGCGCATATTCGAGACCCGCGCCGACGCGATAGCCGTCGGTGTCGATGTCGGCGCGATATTCGATGTCACCGTCGCGCGAAAGAACGTCGAAGGTGGCATTGGTGTAACCGCCTTTGGCATAGACGAGGAGGTCGTCATTCGCCTTCACACCGATACGGCCGCCGAGATAGAGGTCACGACCGGCCGAAACCGTACCAAGGCCGAAACCTTCGGGGTCGCCGCCGTCGACGTCGACTTCACCGGTTGAACCGACATATTCGGCTTCAAGGCCGAGGACGACGCCACCAGCGTCGAAATCGTAACCGGCGCCGACGCCATAGGCGAGGCCTTCGATGGATTCGTCGTCTTCACCTTCGGTATCGACGCTGCTGCCTGCTTGGGCGACGTCATAGCCGGCGAGGGCTTCGAGGCGAAAGCCGTCGAAATTCTCGCTGTCCTGCGCCATGGCCGGGGTTGCAACTGCAAGCATCGAACCTGCGACGAGAAGTGCTGCGGTGGTTTTCATTTCATAACTCCGTTTTTGTTGTCCGCCGTCGGTTTGCGACCGCGTGGACCATGAAAACGGCGCTCGACCGAAAACAGTTTCATGAACATTTCACAACAAGAAAGCGTGATTTTTTAGCCACATAAGGCGCGACGAAAAGAGCCACTCCAGCGACGGATTGTGCAGTTGCGAATTCTGCGACGAGCTGAACCTACTTTTCGACGAATGAAAGGAACGCGAACGCAAAAGACGGATTGTTGCGCGCCCGCGCAGGCTCTTTCATTCCTTGGCCATCGCGACTATATGCGCGGCTCCCATGGCAGATACGACACTGATGAGCATTCCCGGGCAGGTAGACCCGGTCCCCGTTGCGCGTGACATCACGCCGCGCGCCGATGGCCGCGTGGACCTGATTGGCCTTCCTAAGGACCGCATCCGCGAATTGTTCGAGGAAGCGGGCCTTGAGGCGAAGCAGGCCAAGTTGCGCTCAAAGCAGGTGTTCCACTGGCTCTACCATCGCGGCGTCACCGATTTCGAGGCGATGACCGATATCGCCAAGACCATGCGTCCGTGGCTCAGCGAACGCTTCGTCATCGGCCGTCCCGAAGTGGTCGAAGCCCAGCATTCGACCGACGGCACGCGCAAGTGGCTGCTGAAGACCGCCGACGGGCACGAGTTCGAGATGGTCTTCATCCCCGATGCCGATCGCGGCACGCTCTGCGTGTCGAGCCAGGTTGGTTGCACGCTCAATTGCCGTTTCTGCCACACCGGCACGATGAAGCTTGTGCGCAATTTGACGCCGGGCGAAATCGTCGGCCAGGTCATGCTCGCACGCGATGCTCTGGGCGAATGGCCGAAGGGATCCATGGCCGGTCTCGACGAAGCCGAGGACGAGGGCCACTACACGAGCGACGGACGCCTCCTCACCAATATCGTGATGATGGGCATGGGCGAGCCGCTCTACAATTTCGACAATGTGAAGGGTGCGCTCAAGCTGGTCATGGATGGCGACGGCCTCGCCCTGTCGAAGCGCCGTATAACGCTCTCCACCAGCGGCGTGGTCCCGATGATGGAAAAGTGCGGCGAGGAAATCGGCGTGAACCTTGCCGTTTCGCTCCACGCGGTGACCAAGGAAATCCGCGACGAGATCGTGCCGCTCAACAAGAAGTACGGCATCGAGGAACTGCTCGAAGCCTGCGCCGCCTACCCCGGCGCGAGCAACGCCCGCCGCATCACTTTCGAATATGTGATGCTCAAGGACAAGAACGACACGGACGAGCACGCCCGTGAGCTTGTCCGGCTGCTCAAGCATTACAAGCTGCCCGCCAAGGTGAACCTCATCCCGTTCAACCCATGGCCGGGCGCTGCCTATGACACTTCCACGCCCGAGCGGGTGAAGCGCTTCTCCGACATCGTCTTCGAAGGCGGCATTTCGGCCCCGGTGCGCACCCCGCGCGGCCGCGACATCGACGCAGCCTGCGGTCAGCTCAAGACGGCAGCGGAGAAGAAAAGCCGCGCCCAGCGCGACCGCGAGGCGGCGGAAGCCGAGGCTCAGGCAGCAGCGGGCTGAAGCCTGAACTTCGGGCGGCTGCCGTAGGTCGCCCAGCGCCAGAGATATTCGAGCGGGCCGTAGCGATAGCGCGCCAGCCAGAACTTCGCGGCTAGCGTGAAAGCGGCGAACAGCCCGAGCGCGACCAGCATGGAGGCGGCAGGCGTCAGTCGCCCCTGCATCCCCAGCCCCATCGGGAAGAACAGGAAGGTCCAGGCCACGCCGTGCCCGACATAGGCGGAAAGCGCGGTGCGCCCCACAGGCGCGAGTTGCGCCACCCAACCACGCCAGTTCGAATGGTAGAGCAGTATCAGCCCGGTCGCATAGCCTAGCGCAAGGATGGGCCCGCCGATCTCGTGCAGCGCGGTGTCGGACCAGTCAGTCTTGGGCAGCAGTTCCATCCACTGGAGCAGGCTGACGAGTTCGAGCACCAGCCCCAGCGGCAGGGCGACGAGGCAAATCCGGCGCATCAGGGGAAGCAGTTCCCTCGCGCGCGCAACGAAACCCATGCGGATTATCCATGCGCCAAGCAGGAAGCGTCCGAGGATGTAGAGCGCCCAGCCGAGCAATCCGCCGCGCTCTATTTCGAGATAGAGGTGCCAGCCGGGCCACCAAGCCACCCACTCGGCATAGCTGCCGCCTGCGAAAACCTCCTGCCAGCGGCTTTCTGCGCGCTCTCCGGTCACCAGCTCGCCTGCGAGGAAATCCCCCAGCGGCTGGCCGACGAATGCGAGCACCAGCCCGAGGACGAGCATCGCTGGCGCCGAAAGCTTGCGCATGAAGAACAGCGCAAAACCAAGCAGGGCATATTCGTGCAGCACGTCCATCGGGAACAGCAGGAAAAGGTGCACCAGCCCAATGAGAAAAAGCGCGGTGAGCCTGCGCAGGTAGATCCGTTGGAAGTCGCTTCCGCGCGCCTCCAACCGCTCCATCATGACCCAGAAACCCATTCCGAACAGCGTGGCGAACAGCGTGTTGCCCTTGTTCTCGAACCACCAGTCGGAAAGGAACACGGCGCCGCGTTGGAGGACGTCTGCATTCCAGCTTTCCGACAGGCTTTCTTCCAGCGGAAGGTCATAGAAGCTCGCCCCGACAAAATGGACGACGAAGACCGCGAGCAGCGCGAAACCACGCAATATGTCGAGTTCGCCAAAGCGCTCTGTCGAAGTTATCGGCGCGATGCCCGTGGCGGTGTCGCTGGTCTTGCTCATGTTCCCCCCGGACATGTGACGAGATGCACTGGTTAGCGCGAACAGGCAGGCTTGCCAAAGCGAGGCCCGCAAGCCCACACAGGCTTGGTGATGGACCCCGCAACTCTCGAATATTACCAGACCAATGCGCCGCGCTACACGCTGAGTTTCGGGCAGGCTCCCAGCCGCCATCTCGACAGTTTCCTCGACCGGCTGGAGCCTGGGGCACGCATCCTTGAGCTCGGTTGCGGCGGTGGGCGGGACTCGGCGCGGATCATCGAACGCGGGTTCGACCTCGATGCTACCGATGGCACGCCTGCCATGGTGAAAAAAGCCAACGAGCGTTTCGATGTCGGCGCGCGGGTCATGCGGTTCGACGAACTGGATGCAGTGGCAGCCTATGATGCGGTTTGGGCGCATGCTTGCCTGCTGCACGTCGCGCGGGTCGATATGCCGCGAGTGCTTACTGCCATCTACCGCGCGCTGAAGCCCGGCGGCTGGCACTTTGCCAATTACAAACTCGGGAGCGGTGAAGGCCGGGACCCGCTCGGACGGCTGACCAACCTGCCCGACGAGGCGTGGCTCGAGCAGGCCTATCGCGAGGCCGGTTTCGATATAGAGATGACCGAGCGCTATCGCGGCGAAGGCGCGGACGGTGTGCAGCGCGACTGGTATGCCCTTACGCTGCGGCGGCCTGCGTGAGGCTTTCCTACTTTGGCGCTGTGTGCTGATAAGGCTTCCATGAGCCTTCACACGCCTTCGAAAACCGCCGGTTTCGGGTGCCTTCAGCGGAAAATCGATTTCTGCCCATGGACCGTGTTCCATGTGTTCCAGCCTGTTGGAAAGGCATGCCGTCCATGAAAGCCGAAGTCCTCGCCCTGTGCACCGGCAAGGCTGCTCCCCTGCCCGATGGCAAGCTCAGTTCTATCGACAAGACCGCAATAGAAGGTCCCGTCCGCGTCACGCGCATGGGGCTGGAAGGCGACACGCAGACCGACCGCAAGCACCACGGCGGCGAGCATATGGCGGTCCACCTCTACGCCGCCGACCACTATCCCTACTGGCTTGGGGAAATCCCCGAGGTCGCGCGCCTCTCCACCCCCGGGGCTTTCGGGGAGAACCTCCATACACGGGGCCTGACGGAACGCGATGTATTCATCGGCGACCGCTTCCGGCTAGGCAGCGCGCTGCTCGAACTCAGCATGGGTCGCCAGCCCTGCAGCACGCTGGAGCGACACTTCCAGCGCAGGGACATGGTCAAGCGGATCATCGCGAACCACCGCTGCGGCTGGTATTATCGCGTGCTCGAAGAGGGCGTGGCCGAAGCCGGCGACGCGCTTGAACTGGTAGAACGAAGCCAGGAAAAGTGGAGCGTCGAGGAGGCCTTCGCGCTGCTGTTCGACCCAACGCGCGAGTCGCCCGAAGCTGAGGTGCGCGAGTTGCTCTCGCTCCCCGCCCTCGGCCCGCAATGGCAGGCCAAGTTGCGGGCAAGGCTCGCATAATCCCAACGGCTCATCCGCACAGCGCGCACGATTTATCGCTAATATGGAGTTAAGCGCGTTCGTTCAGCCGCCGTTGTAATCCCCATGCGCTAATTGCAGCCAGGGATTACCAAAGGGACAAACCATGAAGAAATTCGCAATCGCAATCGGCGCTGCCACTCTCGCGCTGACCGGCATCGGAACCGCGGCTCCGGCCGCTGCCGACCCTCCCGCATGGGCTCCGGCGCACGGCAAGCGTGCCAAGGACAAGGGTCACCGCGTCGTGCGCGTTTATGACGACCGCGGCTATTACGTGTCGCCGCGTCGTATCACGCGCTCCAGCTACATGTGGCGCGGCCGTGACGGTCGCTATTACTGCAAGCGCGACAACGGCACGACCGGTCTCGTCATCGGTGCCGGGGTCGGCGCGCTGGCCGGCCACGAGCTGGCAGGCCGCGGCGACAAGACGCTCGGTGCCATCCTCGGCGGCGCTGTCGGCGCAATCGTCGGCCGCGAAATCGACCGTGGCAGCCTGAGCTGCCGTTAAGACGGTTTTGACCTGACAAGGGTCGCAATCGGCGGCGTCGTCACTCCCAAGGTGGCGGCGCCGCTTTCCTATTTGCAAGACACACCCTATGCCGGGGTCGATGAGCGAAGAGAGACCATCGGTTCTGGTAACAGGCGGCGCCCAGCGCCTCGGCGCAGCCATTTCCAAGGCCTTCAGTGAAGCGGGATGGCACGTGGTCATCCACTACAAGTCCTCCGGCGAGGAGGCAGAAGCCCTCGCTGCGAAATTGCACAGCGCAGAGACGGTACAAGCGGACCTTTGCGACCTCGATGCCGTCACCGCGATGGTCGAGACATTGGTCCCTCGCCTTTCCGACTGGCGCGCGCTGGTCAATTGCGCCTCGGTTTTCAAACCTGACGATGTAACCGGACTGGATGCCGCAACGAACAGGCAGGCCATGGAGGTCAATGCCCGCGCCCCCGCGGTCCTCGCGCAACGTTACCTTGCCCAGGCGCGAACTGCTTCTGGCCGTCACGTTATCCAGGTCACCGACCAGAAGCTGGCCAATCCCAATCCCGATTTCTTCAGCTACACGATGAGCAAGCACGCGCTGGATGCGACGATTGCCATGCTCTCGATGGGCGCGGCGCGCGAGGATGACCGTGTCTACGGCCTCGCTCCGGGCGCCATTCTCGCCAGCCATGACCAGAGCGAGGAAGAGGCCGAAATCTCGCACAGAATGAACCTGCTCGGCCGTCGCACCTCGGCCAGCGAGGTGGCCGATGCAGCAGTGTTCCTCGCCAGCGGAAACCTTGCCAGCGGCCAGACGCTCTACATCGACAGCGGCCAACACCTGCTGCGGCAGGAGCGCGACGTCATCTATCTCGCTCGCGAGGCCACCGCATGAAGCGCCACGCGCTCTCGACCCGTATCTGGCACTGGAGCAACCTCGTCTGCGTCGTTGTTCTGTTCATGTCGGGCCTCACCATTTCCAACGCCCACCGCCGCCTCTATTGGGGTGACTGGGGATTTGCGCCCGAGCAGGCGTGGCTCGCCGTGCCGCGTTTCCCGGACTGGATGACCATTCCGGGCTATTACAGCCTCGCCGTGGCGCGCGACTGGCATATCCTGATGGCATGGCCCTTCGCGCTGATGCTGCTCTTCATGTGGGTCGCCATGCTCGTGAACCGCCACTTCAAGCGCGACCTGATGACCACCCGCAAGGAGTGGAAACCGGGAGCCATCTGGAACGATATTGTCCAGCATCTCAAACTCAACTTCGACCACGAGGGCGGGAAATTCAATTTCCTCCAGAAGCTTGCTTACGGACTGGTCCTCGGTGCCTTCCTTCCGATGATGGTTTTCACCGGCATCGGCATCAGCCCGGGCATGGAGCCGACCTTCGGCTGGATGGTCGATTTGATGGGCGGCAGGCAGTCGGCGCGAAGCCTGCATTTCATCTTCGCGTTCCTGCTGTTCGGCTTCTTCGTGGTCCACGTCTTGCTGGTCATCCTTGCGGGGCCGTTCCGGCAAATTCGCGACATGATTACGGGAGGCACGCGCGATGAAGCGTAGGGGTTTCCTCGCCGTGGCAGGCGCGGCTTTCGTCGCAGGCTGCAACAAGGTGGCCGAGAGCAATGCCGGGTCCAGACTGCTCGGCGCGGCGGAGAAATGGCATCAGGGTGCCCACCGCTTGCTGACCAATCGCGAGGCGCTTGCGCCCGAATATCCGAAGAGCGCCATCTCGCCTTATTTCCGCGGCAATGGCTCGACCGACCCGCAGAACGGCGACTATCCCGCACAAGCCGCCGAAGGCTTTGCCAACTGGCGGCTGGAAGTGCGCGGGCTGGTCGAGAACCCGCTCAGCCTCAGTCTCGACAACATCCGCAAGCTGCCCCAGCGCACGCAGGTAACCCGCCACGATTGCGTCGAGGGCTGGAGCGCCATCGGCGAGTGGACCGGCCCGCAACTCTCGCTCCTGCTCGATGCTGCAAAGCTCAAGCCGGAAGCGAAATTCATCGTCTTCCGCTGCGCCGACAATTTGAACGGGCAGGACTATTACGAGAGCGTCGACCTTATCGACGCCTACCATCCGCAAACCATCGTCGCCCACCTGCTCAACGGCGAGCCGCTGCCGGTAAAGAACGGCGCACCGCTGCGGATGCGCATCGAACGCCAGCTGGGCTACAAGCACGCCAAATATTTGACCGCCATCGAGGCCGTCGCCAGCCTCGACGACATCGGCAAGGGCAAAGGCGGCTATTGGGAAGACCGCTCCGGCTACCAGTGGTACGCCGGTATCTGACCCCTAGTCCCGATATTTGCGCGCCATCGCCTCCCAGTCGTTGCGCAGCAATTCCTCCAGCACATCCATGTCCACATCGGCGAGCTTGTTGATGTAGAGGCAGCTCTTGCCCGTCTTGTACTTGCCCAGCTTCTCCAACAGCGCATCGCGCCGCTTGCCCGCAACTTCGTCGCAATAGCCGCCCATCAGGTAGAGCGAGTGTTTCGCCTTCCTCGGACTGAACCCGCTCCGCATCCAGTGCACGTCCCGCCCGCTGTCATATGTCGTACGATACTCGCCATAACCGATAATGCTCGGCCCCCACATCTGCGGCTCCTTGCCCGTCACCTTGCGGAACAAAGCGTCGAGAAGCTTTGCCTCCTCGCGCTTATTCTCCGGCTCGACGGCCTCGATGAAATCTGCCGGGTCGACATCGGTTATCTGGGTCTTGGCATCGGTCATGGACAACATCCTACCACTCGATTGACTCCCCGCAATCCCGTGCCATGCTCGGCCCACATCGCGTGGGAGGGAACAAGCTTATGTGGTTGCTCGACAAATTCCTGAAGACGGTGATCAAGGCCGGGCACCTGATCGTCACCGACCATGACGGCACGGTGTACGACTATGGCGCGCCGACCGCAGAGCCTTCCCTGCGCATCACTCTTACCAACAAGAAAGCCGCCAACCACATCGCCCGCTATCCGCAAATGGGCGCGGGCGAAGCCTTCATGTGGGGCTGGCTCACGGTGGAAGAGCCGCACGATATTCGCGATCTCATCCTCTTCGTCACGAAGCAGGCCGGCAAGCCCACGGACAAGCAGATCAAGCCGCAGGGCAAACTGCGCATGATGACCCAGAAACTGCTCGCCAGGGCCGACAGCATCAACTTGCGCGGCAAGGCGAAGAAGAACGCCGAGCACACCTATAACCTCACCCGCGAGCTCTACGAGCGTTTCCTCGACGAGGATCGCCAGTACACCATGGCCTATTACCGCGAGGATCCGGCAACCACCTCGCTCGAGAAGGCGCAGCTCGACAAGAAGGCGCACCTCGCGGCCAAGATGCACATCAAGCCCGGCCAGCGCATCCTCGACATCGGCTGCGGCTGGGGCGGCTTCGCGCTCTACCTCGCGCGGCATTACGACGTGGAAGTCCACGGCGTCGCCCTCGCCCCCGACCAGATCGCCTTCTGCAAGGAGCGCGCGGAGGAAGCGGGCGTGGCCGACAAGGTCAAGTTCAGCCTCACCGACTACCGCGACGTTGAGGGCCAGTTCGACCGCATCAGCTCGGTCGGCCTGCTCGAACACGTGGGCACGCCGCATTACCCGCAGTTCTACGAACACACCGCCCGCTTGCTCAAACCCGACGGCGTGATGATGAGCCACTGCTGCGGACGCGCCGGCCCTCCCGGCTTTACCGACGCATGGACGCGCACCTACATCTTCCCGGGCGGCTACATCCCGGCGCTTTCCGAACTCGTCAGCCAGTCCGAGCAATACGGCTGGCAGGTGATGGACGTGGAGGCGATGCGCTTCCACTACAGCCACACGCTGGAGGAATGGTACAACCGCACGGTCCAGCACCGCGCCGAAATCGTCGATATGTACGACGAGACCTTCTACCGCATGTGGCTCTACTACCTCGCCGGCGCCGAACAGAGCTTCCGCCACGGCGACATGGTCAACTGGCAGCTGATCTACGTGAAGGACCGCAGCGCCATCCCCATGACCCGCGAGTGGATCACGGAAGAAAGCGCCCGCCTGCGCGCCGCCGACGAAGGCAAGGTGCCCGAATGGCGCTTCGCGCAGAGGGAAGCGGCGGAGTAATTTTCAACCGCACAGCGGCCCGCAAGCTGCGCGGCCGCGTGTTGGTGAATTTAACGCAAGTTGACGAAATACATGCGGGCAGCGCCGTCCATAGAGGCACGCCAAAACGCCAAAGCCCCGCACGGTGGCGGGGCTTTCGGAGGGTGAGGGTTTACGGGGTCAAAGAGCGCGGGTGAGGGTAGCCAGGTGGGTGGGTGTAGGAAAGTGCATGTTTGAACCCGGTTAACGCGGACAAGAATGGGTAGCTCTTAATTTGCAATCCGGCAAATCGCTCGTAAATTCAGGAAGTAATCAAGCATGACTTACCTCCTGCAAGTTCGCGGAGGCAATGGGGGTGAAGTATGGAAAAGTGGGTCCACGTTCTGCGCATTCGAGCAGAGCATCTTGAACAAGCAGATTTTCTTACGGTCGAGCGCGAACCGAGCGACGTAATAGCAGAAGCTCTTCTAGCCATGCCAGAAGGTGAAATCGGAGGCGGAAGCGACTGGCATATTGCGGCTGCTGAAAGGTTTGCTGGAAGCGCCGTCTACTTTCAGATTGGTCGGGTGCAGAAAGTCAACCAACCACAGTATGACGAAGGAACTCGTAAGTTTTTCGAGGCGGAAGGTGAACGTGCGCCCTACACTGAGGGTGTCTTCGACGGCGAAACCCAGACATGTGTGATCGAGAGGAGACCCAACGTAGCCGCGAAAGCAATCGAAATTGCGCCTAAACTGGAGAAGCTTCTGAATTCTGCAAGCGCACCGGCTGAAGCGGGTGTCACTATACGAGTCGATGAATTGCGTGATCCGACTGGATTCATTGAACAGATCAGAGATTCCTACCGAGTCACAAGATTTTCGTTCACAGCAGAGTTCGAGAACCCGCACGATGTGTACGGCTTGATCCATAGGCCAGCCGAAGAATACAATGAGGCAATCCGCGGCGCGAAGACTACCGTTGAATCCCGTGGCGATGATTTGGACAAAGACGTGGTGGAGGAAGCCGCTAGGAGCGCTGCATCTGTAGGCGACCCTGCGTCAGCTACGGTCAAAACCGAAAAGGGAGGGAAACTGAAAACAATCTATCTTCGCGGAACACCTCTGCTAGAACTTGTTGAACTTGCCGATAAGGCTGATGCTCTCAAGGAGACGATGCTGGCAGCAGCCAAACGCGCCTATCACCGACTAAGAAAACCGAACAATGATACCTGAGTTTTGGCCTTGGTTTTTCAAGCGGACCGGACGGCAGACCGGTCTGAGGGCGCTTGTGAGCAAATGGTTGATCCTCGATATCGCTGTGGCAGCGATATTGACCTTCTTCCTTCGGATCGATGGGTTCGGTTTCGCAGAAAAAGCTCTCTTTCCAGCCGCGTCAATCTTGGTCGGCATGGCAGTCGCTTGGACTGCGCGCGCCGCAATAATTATTAACGATAAGGATTTCCGCTCCAAATTCGTACGAGAAGAAAACCCGATTGAAGACTACGTTTATGGATACCAAACCTCTATCCTGATTCTGTTCTCTGCCATCGTCTACATAGCCATCATGGCTGCTGGTGGATTCGATTTTTACATTTGGACGAACCAAGCTTCTCGTTTGGCTTCAGGATTCTTTATGTACGCGTTAATTTCCCTCACAATAAGAGAATGCTGGTCCGTCATAAATTTTACGAACCTCCTGTCCCTGCTTAGCGCATCGGCTGAACCTCGCGACGAACCATCAGAAGAATAGAGGGGGCACTTCACCCCCTCACCCATCGATAGACCGGCCCGAACCCCACCAACGCGGCGCCGACAAAGGGCAGCGCCACGACCCATAGGCGCACGCCGGTCACGCCCTCGGGGCTGGCGATGCTGATGGCCGCGGTCATGGCTAGCCCGGTGCAGATCGCGATCATGCCAATCACGAGGCGCAGGCGCGGGACCGGGGTCTCGCGCTTGGCGGCTCCCATCCCCCGCTCGTAGCGGGCGAAGATGGCGATCAGCGGGAGCAAGGCGGCGATGTAGAGCGCGAACCAGACGGGGCGGGCGAGCCACCATTCGGCTGTCCCCGGCATGACGCGCAGCCCCATGCCTCCCGCTGCCCAGGCGGCGACCATCACCAGCACGTAAGACGTCAGGTGCCAGAGATAGACGGTCATGATCATGCCGTTCATCAGCACCGTCGAGGTCCAGAACGTCAGGTTGTCGAGCAGCTTCCTGCCCCACGGCTCCAGCGCAAGCACCAGCCCCGTCTGCGTCACGCCCAGCGCCAGCAGCGCGAGTGTCGGCGGCATGGAATTGGTGATCTCCGCCCCCGGCACGCCGATCATGGCGATGGGATAGGGGCCGTAGATGGTGAGGCCCACCAGTGCAGCGAGGCCGACGAGGAACAGCGCCAGCGCCCTTCCCTGCCCGAGCCTGCCCTGCTGCCATGCGTAACCGAGCTGGTGGATGCCCAGCCACACGAAGAGGAAGTTGAGGAAGTTTACATAGGGCACGCCCTGCGAGAGCGTCAGCCAGTCGATGGCGACCGCACCCGCGATGAAGAGCGCTATGCTGCCCCAGCCCAGTCTCTCCCACAGCTTCCACGTCAGCGGCGCGAGCGCGGTCACCAGCAAATAGACGGCGAGAAACCACACCGGGATCAGCGCGAGGAACACAGCCATGCGTACCGTCTCGCGCGCCATGCCGACCTGCGTGGCGATGAAGGCGAAAGCCGCCCACACCAGCAGCACAGGGAAGACCGGGTTGATGAGGCGCTGGATGCGGCTGGCGAACCAGTCCGAATAGTGACCGTTCTTGGCGCGGGTCGAGGCCCAGCTCACCCCGTTCGAATAGCCGCCGACGAGGAAGAAAATCGGCATGACCTGGAATCCCCAGGTGAGCCACTGCGTCCACGGCAATATGCCGAGCAAATGCCCGCCGACCACCTCGCCGTCGCTGCCGATATAGGGCGCGGCGACCAGCCAGTGGCCGACCACCACCGCGAGGATGGAAAGCGCGCGCAGGAAATCGACATAGCGGTTGCGCTCGGGCGGCGCCTGCTCGGCCAGCGATCTGGCCTTGTTCCAAAGTCCCATGTGCTGCGTCCCTCCTACGCCCGATTGCAGGGCCAAGTCTTAGCCATGCCGCGCGCGGGTTAACAGGAACCTTCGTCAGCTTTTGCGCAGGACAGCGCGCAGGAAGACCCCGCGGGGGTTTTCGCCAGAGAAATCGGGCAATGCCGCCACATTGCGCGCGGCGCGGCGGTGGAGGTAAGCGCCCATCCCGGGAATGCGGTACAGCACCCATCGCAGCGCCTGACGCGCAGACCGCATGCGTGACCGCTCGACATACGCGGGGCCTGCCGGAAACAGTTCGGCGATTTCGAAGCGGGTGCGCCCTAGCAGGGCACGCAAGGTCGGCTCTTCGAAAAAGGTCAGATGCGGTTCGTCCGGTCCGTTGAACCGCTCGATCCCGTCAACATCGTTGGGAACCTCGATAACGACAATTCCGCCGCGGCGAAGGCCCTGCCAGACCCGCTCAAGCAGTGCGCGTGGATCGGTGAAATGCTCAAGCACATGGCTGAGGATGACGACGTCGTGACGCCCATCGCCCAACTGGCCAGCGGCTATGGCGCCGGCGCGCGCTTCGTTCGCGACACCGGATATCTCGTCGGTTTCCAGCCTCGCCCCCGGATAGCGCTGGCCGAACGCTCGCAAATTGTAGCCAAAGCCCGCGCCGACCTCGAAAATGGATACGACACTCTCGACTGCGTGGTTACGGGCCAGCTCGGCAAGCGCCTCGCCGCGTTTGAGATACCACTGTCGCGTCGCCTCGTTCAGCCTGCCCGCCGAGCCCACCTTGCGGTAATCCTCGCGGTAGTACTGCGTTAGCGCCGCGTCATCGACCTTTGCCGTATCGACCTGGCTCAGGTTGCACGCCTCGCAGCGATAGACCTCGCGCCCGCTATAGATGCGGCGGAAGGCATCGCTCTCGAACACGTAACGGCGCTGGAAGCGCAAGGGTCCGGAACAGGTGACGCAAGTGGACATGGGCGGGCCTTCCTACGGGCGCCCATCACTGTCAATCGCGCGCCCCTGGCTTTGCGCCGCCTTAGCGCTTCTTCATTGCCACCAGCGCAGCGGTGCTGCTAGCGGCGCGGCCATAGTCAGAAGGTGTATTCGAATGTCCGATATCAAGCGTGTGGTCCTGGCCTATTCCGGCGGCCTCGATACTTCCGTCATCGCCAAGTGGCTCGAAGTCGAGCGCGGGCTGGAGGTGGTCACCTTCACCGCCGACCTCGGACAGGGCGAGGAAATCGAGCCTGCGCGCGAGAAGGCCCGCGCCATGGGCATTCCGGACAAGCACATCTTCATCGAGGATTTGCGCGAGGAATTCGTGCGCGATTTCGTCTTCCCGATGATGCGTGCCAACGCCCGCTATGAAGGCGACTACCTGCTCGGCACCAGCATCGCGCGCCCGCTGATATCGAAGCGCCTCGTCGAAATCGCGCATGAGACAAACGCCGACGCCATCGCCCACGGCGCCACCGGCAAGGGCAATGACCAGGTTCGTTTCGAACTGTCCGCTTATGCGCTCGATCCGGACATCAAGGTCATCGCCCCGTGGCGCGAATGGGACCTCACCAGCCGCACCGCGCTGATCGCCTGGGCCGAGGCGCACCAGATTGCGGTGCCGAAAGACAAGCGCGGCGAGAGCCCCTTCTCGACCGATGCCAACCTCCTCCACACCTCGTCGGAGGGCAAGGTGCTCGAAGACCCGTGGCAGGAGACGCCCGACTACGTTTATTCGCGCACCGACCATCCCGAAGACGCGCCCGACACGCCCGAATATATCGAGATCGGCTTCGAGAAGGGCGACGGCGTTTCGCTGAATGGTCAGGCGATGAGCCCGGCAGAGCTGCTGACCGCGCTCAACGAACTTGGCCGCAAGCACGGCATTGGCCGCCTCGACCTCGTGGAGAACCGCTTCGTCGGTATGAAGAGCCGCGGCATGTACGAAACCCCCGGCGGCGAAATCTACGCCCGCGCGCATCGCGGCATCGAGCAGATCACGCTCGACCGCGGCGCAGCGCATCTCAAGGACGAGCTCATGCCGCGCTATGCCGAGCTGGTGTACAACGGCCTCTGGTTCAGCCCCGAGCGCGAAATGCTGCAGGCGGCGGTCGACCTCAGCCAGGAGAAGGTCAGCGGCACCGTCCGGCTGAAGCTCTACAAGGGCAACGCCATGGTGGTCGGCCGCAAGTCGGACAATTCGCTCTATTCCGAAGCGCACGTCACATTCGAGGATGACGCGGGCGCCTATGACCAGAAGGATGCCGAAGGCTTCATCAAGCTCAACGCGCTCCGCCTGCGCCTGCTCGCCAAGCGCGACCGGTAGAAAATTTCGCTGAATTTGGGCTTGGAGGCGTAAGATTACGCCCCATCGCCCATACGCGTTCCGAATTTTGCGACGAGTGGTTGACTTATCCACCCCCCTCCACAGCGAATTGCGGGGAAAGTGGATAACTCCGGGTTTGACAGCTTGAAGAATCGGCTGATCAGGCGCAGCTTCAATTCATCGGAACGGCGAAGAAAGCTTCTCCTCTCGACGGTCTAACGACTTGAAAGAAGTGAGAAATTCCAAACCGGGAAGACGTCGCGGGATCTGTCCACGCGCTTTTCGAGACCCTCGTGCCGAAGGTTCACGCCGGACGCAAGGCGGGTCGATGACGGAAGTGCGAAGGTTTCCCGAGGCGAGCCAGGCCAACCCGGCAGGATGTGCGAAGGTGGCGTCGTATAAAGGTCTTCGGACCGGAAGGCGATGTGACCGTTTGAGCCTCCCGCCACCAACGGAAGGCATGGCTGCGGAACCGCCCGCTGAAGCGCGGCTGGGCAAGGTAAGCGAACGATCTTCGGATCGCGACGCGACCGACACCGGGCCGAGTGGAGGGTAGATCCGGATGCCGGTGCGAGCGCCGGTGATAGAACCGGAAGTGAAGTCTTCGGACGGAACGGAAGGGAAAACATCGGATGCCAAGTTACGCGTCCCTTGATCTTCGGATGAAGGAACTCGGCCACGCATCGGTGAGAGTGGGGTCGGCAGCAATGCCGGCCCCATTTGCTATGCCCTCCCCCGAATCCCTGCAACTTGTGCCCGATGAGCGCGCTACCCACTAAATTTGCCAACAAACGCGATTAGCGCGCCGAAACGTGGCCGAAACGAGGCAGTTGACGCGCACGTTAACGACTCCTCTGCAAGCTTGCCCTATAGCCTCCGGAACCGAACGGGAGGTCCATTCATGGCCAATCGCGCGCTTCGCAGCGTACTGTTTCTTGCAGCCCTGGCGCTGCCGAGTACCGCCGGACACTCGCAGGACAGCGACACCACTGCAATCGTCCAGCCGACATTCTCATCGCAATTCGCGCCCTATCGCGAACTGCCCGACACGCCCGAGCCCGGCGCGCACGCGGTCGACCTCGACAGCTTCGAGCCGCCGGTCGAGGCAGAGCCCGCCGGCACCTCGCTCGGCAATGGCGTCGCGTCCTACTACGGCAAACGCTTCCATGGCCGCCGCACCGCCAATGGCGAACGGTTCGACATGCATGCCATGACCGCTGCACATCGCACCCTGCCCTTCGGCAGCCGCGTCCTCGTGACCAATCCGAGCACCGGCAAGAGCGTCGTCGTCCGCATCAACGACCGCGGCCCCTTCACCCGTGGGCGCACCATCGACCTCAGCCGCGCCGCTGCGGAGGAAATCGGCATCGTGCGCCGTGGCCACGGCACGGTGGAACTCGCCCTGCTCGACTGATTGGCGCGCCGACAGCCGGCCTCAGTAGTCGGTCTTGATCTCCTCGAAAGTGAGCGAGACATGTTCGCTCGCGCATTCGCTTACGGTGACATCCACCAGCATGTATTCTTGCACGGGCTCACCCCCGCCGAGTAGCGCATGCGGGTATTTCGCCCCGACCTTGCAGCCGTCCCAAGCCGCCGCCACGCGCACGCGTCCGCTCCGGTCCGATTGCGGAGCGGGCATGACTTCGACCTCGCTCGCGGCCCGGGCCGGCGAGGACTTGTCGATCGGCTTGATCGCCCTGAAGGGCCGATGCTGGCGCTTGCCCGCTGGCCGTGCCGCCGCGCCGGACCAGACGATCATCCGGTCGTCGCTCGGGGCAGCGTTCGCCGCCCTCGCGATATGATACTCCACCTCGTGCTCGTCGCCTTGGGCAGCGGGTGTAAGCGTGATCGTGAAGTATTCGACATCACCCTCGGCTCGAGCGGCGCGAGATTCCTCGTCGGGCGCGATATTCACGTCGATCTCGTCGGGTTCGATACCGGCGTTTTCGGTGCTCTCGCCAGGGATGTCCGGAAGCTTCAGATACCCCGTCAGGCCTGCCGTAGCAGGGCTCGCCATGAGCCCGATGAGGCACAGTGCCCCCATGAATTCGGCTTGTTTCCTACGCATCGCATGTCTCTCCCGAAATCTCGGTTTCAGTCCGGTGCGACCCGTAGAGTGTCACTCTAAATTCGATTTCATGAATGGCAACCGAACGACCCCAAAGGGCCTCGCGTGTTCAGCGATAGGCCTCGGCGCATTCCTGCGTGATCTGGCGCATCAGGTCGCGCTGGTCGCCGAAAGCGTCGGTCAGCTTCAGACCGCGCGCGTCAAAATCGCGTTTCATGCACCCGCAGATGTCTTCCTCGCGCCCCGCGAACTCGGGCGGGAACTGCGCGCGCTTGACGCATTGGGGGACGAAGTCCTCATCCAGCTTGCGGTCGACCTCGGCCCCGATTTCGTCGCGCGCGGCAAAGCCGAAGGCGATCACGAAGCCGACCACGCCCGCCGCTATCATTACCAGCCACTTCATCGCTGCACCCTCCTCTTCCGGAAGGGCAGTATACGCCGCATCGGCGGCCGGTTCCAGAGCGGGGATTTCCGCCCCTCACCGCGGGCGGCGGCGGTATCAGCGTCCGCGGCGGCCGAGCATAATGAGCTCGCTCATCGCATAGGCGAAGGCGAGCGCCCCAAGGACGGACAGGATGATAAAGACCCAATCGGGCATGATGCGACTCCTTTGCACGAGGCGGGAGCAATGCATTCAAGCTTCTCTCGGTCGCCGGCGAGCCAAATCCGGGCCAGCGATGGGAAGCTCTTAGCAGGCGCAACATGAACGCGCGCCATCAAATGATGTAGGGGGCTTGCGGCGGAGCAGGCGGCTGGCGAGCCCCCTGCCCGGCCCTTCGGCAAGCTCAGGAGAGCCAAGGCTCCCGCGCCGCGAGCAGCGCCGCATCCCACGCCTTGCGCAGCGCCGGAGAGGCCCGCCGCTGGCGGAAGCGAAGCTCACCAAAGGTGATCGGCGGTCTGAGCCGAAACCCGCGCCGCCTTCGCCGCGAGCCGGGCCCTAAACTCTCCTTGGGCCGAACAGCTGGAGAGATGTGAGAAACTCGGCCTGCCGCCGGGGCGAGAAGAGGGTGTGCCCCTCCCCGTGAGGACCGGCGGTGGGGGCCTGCTCCGCGCCAGCGGAGCTATCGAGCGGACTTTCGATGGTGACGAGAGCGTTCATGGTTCACCTCTTGGATTGGAGTGAACCGAATTAGTTATACTGAGAATGCGGAGTAGGACAGCGCGCTTGCTGTCATGTGGATTTCATTTTTGTGAACAACTACATCCATTTCGGTGGCTTCGCATTGCAACCGGGACAGAGGTACGGTAAAGAACGAAAAGCGAACAAAAGGAGTCAGCGTGCCGGTCGTTAATTTTTCCGAACATAGCTATGTGCCAGTCCTAACTGGTGACGAAGTTTCACAAATCGCATTCGCTCATTTGAGCGACGAATGCAGAAACCGGCTATTGCCTCTTTTCGAATTGACACGAAACAGGTCGGCAACAGACTTCGCACCTTCGGTGGAACTCGTTTCCGCTATCCGAGCGCCCCAGTTTCTCATAGATCTTGACAAGCGGGTGGCACCGCCTCCGTATCAGTCACGCAATCCTTCTGACCCCATTGCGGAGGCTGCCCGCGTCGAAAGAGAAACGGCAGAGAACAATGCGTTCAATGAGGCGTTATCGTCATTGCTCGATCCCGCCGATGGTTTTCGCAATTGGCGAGCTCTCGTTGCCGAATTGCCAGAAGCAGTTCCTGTCTTGCAGTATACTAACCCAGGGCCGCAAGCTAATGCGATCATCAGGCAAGCAGCGCTACTGCTAAATTCGCATGAGCGCATCGCAATTCGTATCCAGCGACACCAATCCGATCTCCTTGCAAATTTGGCTATTCAGATACTTTCTATCGCACCAAGCAGTGCACAAGTCTTGGTAATTTTGGATTGTGGCCAAGCTCGGCGAAATTATTTGGAACGGGCAGAATGGGCTGCGGACACCATGGCGCTGATAACGAACGAGCTTGATCGCCAACAGATTGCCGATCTTGAGGCCGTATGCATGAGCAATTCCTACCCGCAACCCAATCACGACGGGCTTCGAATTGCTGACAACTATGATCGAGAAGTATGGGTAGACGCCTGTGATGAGTTCCCATTTCTTTTCGGGGATTATGCTGCATCACATAAGGTCTCATCTCTAAGCGCATTCAAGCCTAGAAGCTTTCGAGCTACGGTCGTTCATACATTGGACGAGCAATGGCTGATTCATCGCGATGAAAATAGCGACGATCCGGAGGGATGGACGCGCGGGTGCGAGGTAATCGCTGCTCACGATGCATTCGACCCTATCGATTCCCGTACGGACGAGAGGATCACCGAGGTCGCTCAACAAGGTATTGATGTTGGAGACCGGCCGCGAGATTGGCACGCCTTGCGTATGTCCGGACATATTGAGCGCCAGTCTCGGATTGTGGACCCAGATGACCTCGACGAATGAATTAATCTTTCATACTTTTCCGGAAAGCTGACAGGATTTTTGACCTCGACGCTCCGGCTGTGATTGCAGTAATCAAGTCAGATTTTTTCAAATTGGATTGAACGCTTAGCTCGAGTTCTGCTGCGACATTTCTAAGCTTCGTTCGCGGAAGAATGTACAAAACGTTCTTTATGTTGAGCGCTGGGTTCATACGCCCCTTATTATGGACACGTACAGACAAATCGGGCTTAATCTCAATTAAACCCCACCAGTCAGGTAGGTATTTCTTAGCTTGTACGACCCGCCTTGTAGTGGTGACAACAAAGGCCCTCTCAAATACTTCGCTGTAGCCTCGAACCTGACGGGGAAGACGCGATAAGCTATCGAGATCGCTCTTGATTTCATAACCTGCGAAGCGTCCGTTAGTAACGACAACATCAGCGCGCACCGATGGACGTGGGATGGGCAATTCCTCGGTGATTGCTGTATCTGACTCGCTAGCGTGGCAATCAGCCAACCATTCTTTCAGGCAGCTACGAAGCATTGAATCGTCAAGCTTCACACGCTCAATTTCCTGACCATCTCCCATAGGGGCAGCGTAATACCGTCAAGTTAATGAAACGCAATGCGCTCGAAGTCACTGTAGAATTGCCGATTTAGCACTTCGCTCACTCCGCCGCCTCCCGCTGCCGCTCCAGCATCGGCTTGAGATACTGCCCCGTGTAGCTCTCCGCCACCTCGGCCACTTCCTCCGGCGTCCCCTGCGCCACAACCTCCCCGCCCCGCACGCCGCCGCCGGGGCCGAGGTCGAGAATGTGGTCGGCGGTCTTGATGACGTCGAGATTGTGCTCGATCACCACCACCGAATTGCCCTGGTCCACCAGCCGGTGGAGCACTTCGAGGAGTTTCCTCACATCCTCGAAATGGAGGCCAGTGGTGGGCTCGTCGAGGATGTAGAGCGTCTGGCCGGTGCTGCGCTTCGACAGTTCCTTGGCCAGCTTCACGCGCTGCGCCTCGCCGCCTGACAGCGTGGTCGCCTGCTGGCCGACCTTGACGTAGCCCAGCCCCACCTCGTTCAGCATGTGCATCTTGTCGCGGATCGGGGGGACGGCCTTGAAGAAGACTTCCGCATCCTCGATCGTCATGTCGAGCACGTCGGCGATGGAGTGGCCCTTGAACTTCACCTCCAGCGTTTCGCGGTTGTAGCGCTTGCCGCCGCATTCCTCGCAGGTGACGTAGACGTCGGGCAGGAAGTGCATCTCGATCTTGATCAGGCCGTCGCCCTGGCACGCCTCGCAGCGGCCGCCCTTGACGTTGAAGCTGAAGCGGCCGGGCTTGTAGCCGCGCGCCTGCGCTTCGGGGAGGCCCGCGAACCAGTCGCGGATTTGGGTGAAGGCGCCGGTGTAGGTCGCCGGGTTGGAGCGCGGGGTGCGGCCGATGGGCGACTGGTCGATCTCGATCACCTTGTCGCAATATTCGAGGCCGGTGACCTTGTCGTGCGCGCCCGCGACCACGCGTGCACCGTTCAATGTCCGCGCGGCAGACGCGTAGAGCGTGTCGATAGTGAAAGACGACTTGCCCGAGCCCGAGACGCCGGTGATGCAGGTAAAGGTGCCGAGCGGGATGCTGGCGGTGACGTTGTTCAAGTTGTTCGCCCGCGCGCCGTGGACGGTGAGCTCGTGCCCGTTGCCCTTGCGGCGGTCCTGCGGGACGGCAATCTCGCGCCTCCCGGTGAGGTAGTCTGCAGTGAGCGACTTCTTCGAGCGGAGCACCTGCTTGAGCGTACCCTGCGCCACCACCTCGCCGCCATGCACGCCCGCGCCCGGGCCGAGGTCGACCACGTGGTCAGCGGTGCGGATGGCGTCCTCGTCATGTTCGACAACGATGACGGTGTTGCCGAGATCACGCAGGCGCTTGAGGGTTTCCAGGAGCCGGTCGTTGTCGCGCTGGTGGAGGCCGATGCTGGGCTCGTCGAGCACGTAGAGCACACCCGAAAGCCCCGAGCCAATCTGGCTGGCGAGACGGATGCGCTGGCTCTCCCCGCCGGACAATGTGCCGCTGGTGCGGTCGAGGTTGAGGTAGTCGAGCCCGACATTGTCGAGGAAGCCCAGTCGCTCGTTGATTTCCTTGAGGATGGCCTTGGCAATCTGCTGCTGCGTGTCGTTCAGCGCATCGGGGAGCGCGAGGAAATAGGCCTTCGCATCGGCCACGCTCATCTTGGTCGGCGTGGCGATATCGGTCCCGTCGATCTTCACCGCCAGCGCCTTCTCGTTGAGGCGCTTGCCGTGGCAGGTCTCGCATGGCTGCGCGGTCTGGAACTTGGCCAGCTCCTCGCGCATCCATGCGCTCTCGGTTTGGAGCATGCGGCGGTTGAGGTTGCCGATGACACCCTCGAACGGCTTCTTCACCGTGTACTGCTTGCGCCCGTCCTTGAAGGTGAGCGGGATGGCGCGGCCCTTGGTGCCGTAGAGGATGATGTCGCGGATTTCCTTGTCGAACTCCTCCCACGGGGTGGTGAGGTCGAACTCGTATTCGCGCGCGAGGCTGGCCAGCACCTGCATGTAATAGGGGCTTGGCGGGTTGCTTTTCGCCCAAGGCACCACCGCGCCCTTCTTGAGGCTGAGCGCCTCGTTGGGAACGACCAGCTGCGGGTCGAACAGTTGCTTCTCGCCGATACCGTCACAGGTCGGGCAGGCCCCCTGCGGCGCGTTGAAGGAGAACAGGCGCGGCTCGACTTCCTCGATGGTGAAACCGGAGACCGGACAGGAGAAGCGTTCCGAAAAAACGATGCGGTTGGCGGGCAGCCCCGCCCCCTTCATCGCGCCGCCTGACGCTCCCTCATCCTCACGTCCCGGCACCACGCCATCGGCAAGATCCACATAGGCCAGCCCATCGGCGAGCTTCAGCGCGGTCTCGAAACTGTCGGCAAGGCGCGTTTCCAGCCCCTCTTTCACCGCGAGGCGATCGACCACCACTTCAATGTCGTGCTTGAACTTCTTGTCGAGCGCGGGGGCTTCCTCGATTGCGTACATTTCACCGTCGATGCGCACACGGGTAAAGCCCGCCTTCTGCCACTCGGCCAGCTCCTTGCGGTATTCGCCCTTGCGACCGCGCACGACCGGCGCAAGCAAATAGAGCCGCGTGCCTTCGGGCAGTTCCATCACCCGGTCGACCATATTGGAGACCGTCTGCGCCTCGATCGGCAGGCCGGTGGTGGGCGAGTATGGCACCCCCACCCTCGCCCATAGCAGACGCATGTAGTCGTAAATCTCGGTCACCGTCGCCACGGTCGAGCGCGGGTTGCGGCTGGTGGTCTTCTGCTCGATGGAGATGGCGGGGGAAAGCCCGTCGATATGCTCGACATCGGGCTTCTGCATCATCTCGAGGAACTGGCGCGCATAGGCGCTCAGGCTCTCGACATAGCGCCGCTGCCCCTCGGCATAGATGGTGTCGAAGGCGAGACTCGACTTGCCCGAGCCCGACAGCCCCGTGATGACGATGAGACTGTCCCGCGGCAGGTCGATATCGACGCCCTTGAGATTGTGTTCCCGCGCGCCGCGGACGGAGATTTTCGTAAGTGCCATGGAGGAAGCGTGTTCCGCAAATGTTCGTTAAGGTCAAGCTTGGCCGCCGACATAGGAAGTCTTGCGCGATTTTGGAGGCGTTCGGCAATGTTTGTCGTGCCGCTGGTCGGTTATCTGCCTTGCTCGCAGCGCTTGTGACCCAAGAATTCGGGCCACGGCGTGTCTCAAAGCTAATCCCTATCCGACCATTTACCAATCGCCAGAAAACAATCTTTACGGTCAGGCCATAATTCGCGGCAGGCAAAAGGCGTGGACAATACGCCGTCGTGCTGTCCCAGCTACACGGAAAAGCGAGTAATGAATTTTTTGCCGCTTGCAGGTACCGAGATGTTTGCCGCAGGTTCGCTGACGAACTCACCATTCTCCGCCCGGATAAAAACCGACCGCCTCAATTGGGCTGACATGGCAAGAACGCTGTCAGGTGATAACCAATGAACGTTATTTTTATTTCAGTGGACGACCTGGCAGCATTTTCGATGCTGAAGAGTCTTTACGCGGGCACGGTCCACACTCCGAACATCGACCGCATCATGGCGATGGGAACGACCTTCGAGAACGGATTTTCGCAAGTCGCGATGTGCAATCCTTCCCGCACGTCCATGCTAACCGGACTGTCTCCTGCGCATACGGGAGTACATGGCAATTTACTGCTATGGTCTGACGCGGTCGATCCCGGCGACACGATGATGGGCCAGTTGATGAATGCGGGCTTCCACACGAGCATGATCGGCAAAGTCGTCCATTCAAACCGATTCAGCGCCGACTATGGAAACCAAATTGCGAACGTAATATTCAACGACCGTACCGATGTGACCGGCAACCAGATCGGTGTCCTTGATCCGGCGCTGACCGGTATCAACGGCGATGAAGTCAACGTCGGCTATGCGCTCGACCTGCTTGCAAGCTACGACGCCACCGATCCCTTTGCGATGTTCGTTGGGATCAACAAGCCGCACCTCAACTGGGTCGTACCTCAGGAATTCTACGACCTATACCCCATCGATGAAATCGTCCTCGTAGACAATCCGCCCTTCGACCTGGACGACCTTCCCGAAGCGGCCTTCAACATGATCGGCGTCGAGCGCTGGTCTATCGATCCCGATGAAGCAGGCGCGTATGCCATGCAGGCCTACCTTGCCGCGATCAGTTTCGCCGACTCTTTGATCGGCAAGATCCTCGACCAGCTAGAGGCGACCGGCCTCGACGATAACACAATGATCGTGCTCTGGACCGATCACGGCTACCACCTCGGCGACAAGGACAAGTGGGGGAAGTTCACGCTGTGGGACAATGCCGCACGCGCGCCTTTCGTCATCGCCCAGCCGGGAAGCGATGACGATGGCCAAGTCGTTGGGCAGGTCGTCGAACTGCTCGACATCATGCCAACCGTGTACGACCTCCTAGGCGTTGCAAGCCCGGACAACCTTGACGGACGCAGCCTCGTTTCTTTCATCGAGGACCCTTCACTGCTCGACGATGGCTCGGCGATCACTACCCACAATGGGAGTGGCTCGATCCGTACGAACGAATGGCGTTATATCCGCTACTTCGAGGGAGGCGTGGAACTTTACGCAGCGAGCGACACGAACAATGTGTACAACCTGGCCGGCGATGCCGCCTATGCTGATATCATGGCTCAGTTGGACGCCATGCTTGATATCGAGATGGCTGAAGACGGCTGGGTGCTCGGCACCGGTGTTGGCGCGCTTGTCGGCTCCGACGAGGGTGAGACTCTCGTGCCTACCGAAGAGCTTGATCTCCACGGCGGCGGCGGGGATGATACCTACCTGATCTTGCGCAACCCCGCTGTTGCCGACTTCACCATTCACGAAGCTGCGGACGGCGGCTACGACACGCTGCGAACCGACCTGCTTGACATCGTGATGGATCCCAATCTCGAGCGTGTGATCTCGACGCTGGAAGGGGCCAATGACCCAGACCTCTTTGCACATATCGTCGGCAACGAGCTCGACAACGTCATCATCGGGGGCGGCGTGATCTATGGCGGCGATGGCGATGACCGTATCGAGAGCAAAGCTGGTGACGATTACATTGATCCGGGCCGCGGTAACGACACAATCATCGCTGGCAAGGGACACGACACAGTCGATTATTCCCAGTCCGCCACCGGCATCTTCATGCGCTGGAGCAAGGTCACCAGCACCGACTACGGGGTGGATACGTTGCAGAGTGTCGAACACGTAATCGGCACCGCTTTTGCAGACACAATTTATGGCACCAACCGCGCCGACATCTTCAATGGCAACGGTGGCGCTGACCTACTTTACGGCGAAGCTGGCGCGGACACGCTGGAAGGAGGCGATGGAGATGATACGCTCGATGGCGGCGATGGGATAGACACGGCCAGCTATGCGTCTGCCACCTCGGGCATCATGGTCAGCCTCGCGCTTGCCGACATGGCACAGGATACTATGGGCGCAGGTCTCGATACCCTCTTGTCCATCGAGAACCTGTCCGGCTCAGCCTTTGCCGACACGCTGACCGGTGACGAAGGCATCAACACGCTCAGCGGCGGCGAAGAGGGCGATACGCTCTACGGTGAAGGCGGCAGCGATGTCCTCGAAGGCGAGGCAGGCATCGACACGCTCTACGGCGGCGCTGGCTGGGACAAGATGTCCGGCGGTGAAGGCGACGATACGCTGTGGGGCGGCAATGGCGGCGACCTGATGAAGGGCAATGCCGGCGCCGACACTTTCCACGGCGAGGCGGGCACCGACCGCATCTACGGCGGCAACGATGTCGACACCGCATGGGGCGGCGCGGACGCAGACGACATCTACGGCCAGGCCGGCGACGACGTGCTCCATGGCGATGAAGGCGACGATGTGCTCAAGGGCTCGAATGGCCGTGACACGCTCGACGGGGGTGCGGACAACGACACGCTCGATGGCGGCGCGCAGAAAGACGTGCTCATCGGCGGCGCAGGCGACGACATACTCATCGGCAACTGGGGTCTCGACACGCTAACCGGCGGGACGGGTGCGGACAGTTTCGTCTTCGAAACCGGCCATTCGGGCCGCTGGACGGGCAATGCGGATGTCATCTCCGACTTCAGCCAGGAAGACGGCGACATTATCGACCTATCCGCCATCGATGCCATCGCTGGCGGCGATGACGATGCCTTCGCTTTCATCGGCGATGCGGACTTCAGCGGTACGGCGGGCGAGCTCAGGTTCTACGTCGAAGGCGAGGCTACTTTCGTCGCAGGCGATGTGAACGGCGATGGCGTGGCCGACTTCCAGATCAGGCTGGAAGGCGTGCATGACCTCACGGCGGGAGACTTCGTAATGTAAAATCGCGAATTCGTGGCTTTATCAGAATAAAAACCAATTCGTAGCCCTGCCGGCATTGACCGGCAGGGCTTTTTACTATTCATTCCAAACTCAAATGGGCGGAAAATTCGCTTTGGGTCGCAAAGCAATCCACGCTTCGAGTTCAATTATAGTGCCTGCCGTGACCGGATCGTCGCGCAGGCACGACATGGATATGTCAGGGGTCAAATATGTATATCGTTGGTACGGATGGAAATGACGTTCTCGAAGGAACGTCCGGTGACGATGTGGTCGAAGGCGGCGCCGGCCAGGACTCGATAGAAGTTACGTCAGGCAACGACACCGTCGATGGCGGAGAAGGCGAAGACGAGCTGTATGTTAGTCCCGACTTCGGTTACGGGGGCGAATACGTCCTGACTGGCTCGACGCTGACTTTCAGTACGGGTTCCGGGTCGGGAACAACGACTTTCACCAACATCGAGAATTTCGCTTTTAACGACTATTTCTCCGATGGTTTCCTGACCATCGACGCATCGGCCTGGGGAGATAATCCCAACGCCACCGAGGGAGTCCAGCTCACTCTTTATACAGATTTCAGCACCCTTATCGGGTCATCGCTGGACGACCGGTTCCGAATTGACGGTGTCGGCCATGATATCTGGGGTGGCGAAGGTCGCGATGTCGTCTCTCCGGCTGGCGGCAGCGGAAACTACACCATAGTCACAGAAAGTGACTGGACCAGCATTTCGGGCGCCACGGTTTCTGCAGACGTCACCGAAGTCGAACTCATCTCCTTTTCGCTATACTTCGACGGCGGCACCTACAATGTCGACGCGTCAGCTTCGGCAGTTTCTGTCTACGTTCCCAACACGTCTGGTGACGACATCATTATCGGTGGCTCGGGTGACGATTATTTCTGGACCCTGGACTACAGCAGCGCCAGCTTCGACTACCTGTCGGCTGGCACGGATATCCTCACCGGCAATGGCGGTGCTGACGAATACTCATTCCGCTCTGCTGTCCGGGCCATCGATGGTGTCACCATCACCGATTTCGCAGCAGACGACTGGATCGACCTGACGTGGAACGATGCAGCAGGTTCGCTTGTAAGCACCTTCATCGGCTCGTCCGCTTTCAGCGGCTCTGCGGGTGAATTTCGCTACGAACACTCCGGCGGCCAGACGCTGGTCCAGTATGACGGCGATGGTGACGGTTTCGCCGACGGTACACTGGTGCTTTCGAACGGCGAGTTCGACCTCGTTCGCTTTGTCGGGTTCACCGGCGAAAACAACCTCGGCATCGGTACCATTACCGAAGGCACCAATGCAGTCGACGGCTTCACCGGCGGCGCGGAACGTGATGGCATCTACGGTCTCGGCGGCAATGACGCGCTGGCCGGGGCGGAAGGTGACGACAGCCTCTATGGCGGTGCTGGCTGGGACACGCTCGAGGGCGGCGAAGGAAATGACTACCTCGACGGCGGCAATGGCCGCGACACCGCGAGCTACGCGACCGCGCTGGAAGGCGTCATCGTCGACCTCGCTTCGAGCGAGGTGCAGGACACGGTTGGCGCGGGCCTCGACATGCTCGTCGACATGGAAAACCTCATCGGCAGCACTTTCGACGACACTCTCGGCGGAAGCGAGGTGGTCAACAGCATCGTCGGCGGCCTCGGCAATGACGTCATCACCGGCCTCGGCGGTTCCGACGCGCTCTTCGGCGAAAGCGGTGACGACACGCTGACCGGCGGCAATGGCTGGGACCAGCTGAACGGCGGCGATGGCGACGACATCATGTACGGCGGCAATGGCGGCGACGGCTTCCAGGGCGGCAATGGGCGTGACTTCATCTTCGGCGAGGCGGGGACCGACCGTGCGTGGCTCGGCTCGGGCAACGACGTCGCCTATGGCGGCGCGGACGACGACATGCTCAACGGACAGGCCGAGGACGACACGCTTCACGGCGGAGGCGGCAACGACACGCTCAATGGTGGCGGCCAGGACGACCAGCTTATCGGCGGTGCCGGTGACGACGTGCTGATCGGCGGCTGGGGCCGCGACACGCTCAACGGAGGTACGGGCGCCGACACCTTCGTCTTCGACGACGGGCATTCCGCCCGGGGCCAGGATGAACCGGACCACATTGCCGACTTCAGCAGCGAGGAAGGTGACACCATCGACCTTTCGGCCATCGATGCCATCAAGGGCGGCGCGGACGATGCCTTCACCTTTATCGCGAACGAGGCATTCAGCGGTGTTGCCGGCCAGCTGCGCTTCTATGTCGATGGCCAGAACCAGACCGTGATCGAAGGCGATGTGGACGGGGACGGCTTAGCCGACTTCTCGATTTCGCTGGGCGGTGTACTCGACCTGACCGCGGGTGATTTCGTGCTGTAATAATCGGCTACCGATTTATTTGCGAAAAAAGCCGGGCTGCAGCAATTGCAGTCCGGCTTTTCTTTTTGTTTGGAGCGATACTCTCCAATCAAAGTGCCATGTGGTTAGAATTCATCAAGTTTTAGGCTGTATCGCCCTTCCCCATAGGTATTTCTACCAATGCCAAGGGGGACGCAGACATGGCCGAATTCCTGATTTCGAAGGAAGCAGACGAGAACTGGGTGGTGAGCCTTGACGGCTCGCTGATCTACCTCGCCTGCAACGACGGCTACCTGCGGGTTTTCGATACCATCGACGGAAGCCTCGTGCGTGAGCTCTACATCGGCGGCGATCTGGACGGGATAGCCATCCACCCGATGGACGGCTCGGTCCTCGCCATCACCGTGGGCACGTTATCGAATGAATCGGGAAGTGGCGCGGATTTCACGGCTACGGCGCATGTCGTGATAGTCGATACACAGACTTTCCAGGCGACGACCTATGATGTCCCCGTCTCCGGCAACCAGCGCGCATTCGGCGACGTGTCCTTTGCCCCCCTCCCCTACATCATCATGACGCAGACGGTCGAAGGTGGCGGGACCGCGCCGCTCACGACGATGGATTATTGGGATGGCACCTACGAACAGCAGAACGGCTACGAGTCCGGTGAACTCGCTCCATCCCTGACCCCGGTTGGCGATCAAGCCCTGGCCCTCGTCGGGGAGCTGGGGACGACTGACGGCGAGTACGAACTGACCGGAGCCTATGGTTTCGATTACGGCATGACGACAGAAAACGCCGCGCTCCCGCCGGGCGCGCTCGACGGTGCGACCGGTGTCGAGGCGTCGACGTGGACCGGGTACAAGCATGCCTTCTACGTGAACGGGTCGCTGTACCTGTTCGACATGGAGATGAACTACATCACCACGCTCTCCTACAATGACGGATTTTCGGGAGAGATTGCGGCCCTGACGTTCAGCGCCGATGGTTCGACGCTGTTTGCCCTCGACAGCCTTGGCGGCACCATCACCGGCTATGACATGGAGACATTCCAGCCGAGCGAGCCGCTTTACCTCAATGAAATCCAGACAGCCGTGCTGCCCTACGGCGATGAAATGGTCATCAACGAGAACACCCAGACCGCCCTTATCAATACGGTCGACGGTATACTGGCGATCGATGTCAGCAGCCTGGTTTCGGGGGGCGACAGCCATGCGGCCAACGGCACGCTATTTGGCACTGACGGCGACGACATTCTCGACGGCGGCTTCGGGGAAGATACGATGTACGGCGGCCTCGGGGACGACGTGTACCATGTCGACAACCTCAACGACATCGTGGTCGAGGCTCCCGACGAGGGCATCGATACGGTCATCCTTTCCGATGGCTCCTTCGTCCTGCCGAACTATGTCGAGAATTTCGAAATCGGGCCTGATGGTCAGGATTTCTCTCTTTACGGAAATGCGCTCGACAATTTGATGACCTTCGCGCTTCCAGAGTCGAATTACTACGGCACACTGGAGGCGTTCGGGCTAGACGGGGCGGATACGCTGGATGCGCGTGGAATCGAGTTCGTCGGCTATAGCGATTGGCAACTTTACCTCGATGGCGGGACCGGGGACGACGTCCTCTACGGCGGCGGAAGCGGGGACACTGCCTTCAATGGCGGCGCGGGCGATGACACGATTACCGCTTATGGCACCGGCTACAATTATCTCGATGGCGGCGAAGGTGCCGACATCATGGATGGCAGCCTCACCGACGGCCTGACGCACTTCTACGTGGACGATACAAATGATGTCGTCATTCCCGGCACCGGGACCGATTACTGGACAGGACAACCTAGCAATTACCTGCATGTCTCGGCGGCCTATTACGAAGCTCCCGACGGCATCTTCGACATTACTTTCGAAGGCTGGGGTTTCGCTCAGAGCGTAATCGGCACCGATGGCACCAACCATTTCCGCAATATGGACGCAGCAGACAGCGCGACGGGCGGTGCGGGCGACGACTATTACTATCTCACCAGCAGCGATGCGACAGTCATCGAGGCAGCGGACGGCGGCTACGACCGTGTCTCGCTCAGCCCCAATCTCGACTATGTCATGCCGCTCCATGTCGAACAGGCGACGATTTTCGGCTCGTCGAGCACGCTGACCGGAAACGAGCAGGACAACTACCTGGCGGGCCAGAACGGTACCTTCATCGGCGGTCTCGGCAACGACACCTACCGTGTGTGGGAAACCGGCACCATCGTGGAGAACGCCGGAGAAGGCATCGATACGGTCGTCGTCAATTACGACTACACCCTTGGCGAGAACCTCGAGAACCTGTCCTATCGCGAAGCAAATTATGCAAATGGACGCACACTCACCGGCAACAGCGTCGACAATATCATCACCGGCTCGAACGGCAGCGAGACGCTGCTCGGCATGGATGGCGACGATACAATTTATGCCGATGTCGCCGGGGCTGAGCTCAGCGAGGTATATGACCCGGATGATACGGTTCGCGGGGGCTCCGGCAACGACCACCTGCATGCAGTTTATGGCAACGACACGCTCTATGGCGAGAATGGCTGGGACACGCTCTACAGCGGCGAAGGCGACGACCTGCTCGACGGTGGGAACGGCACGGATACCGTCAGCTATGCCAATTCTGCCGCTGCAGTGACCGTTGACCTCGGCATCCAGGGCATTGCGCAGGATACCGGCGGCGCGGGCATGGATACCCTGATCGATGTCGAACGCCTGGCGGGCTCAGCCTTCGACGACACGCTTCACGCAGGCGACCTGTCCACTGCCATCTACGGCGGGGATGGCTTCGACGACATTGTAGGTGGCATCGGTTCGGACTTCCTCTTCGGCGACGAGGGCAACGACAACCTCTACGGCGGCAACGGCTGGGACAAGCTGTACGGCGGTGACGGCAACGACGATTTGTACGGCGAAAATGGCGGCGACCTGTTCAGGGGCGGCGCTGGCAACGACAAGATCTTCGGCGGAGAGGGGACCGATCGCGCTTATCTCGGTGCGGACGCCGACTACGGATATGGCGGGCTGGATGACGACATGCTCAACGGCCAGTCCGGCGATGACCTCCTGTACGGCGAGGATGGTAACGACCAGTTGTTCGGCGCTGCTGGCGAGGACTATCTCGAAGGCGGTATAGGCAACGACCTGCTCAACGGTGGTGGCCACAACGATATCCTCGTCGGTGGCGATGGTGATGATATCCTGATCGGCAGCTGGGGGCTGGACATCATGTCGGGGGGCGCCGGTGCAGACACCTTCGTCTTCGCGAAAGGCCACACTGCGCGTTGGGAAGACAACGCCGACTACATCACAGACTTCGACCAGGCTGAAAACGACATCATCGACCTCGGCGCCATCGATGCGATCGCCGGCGGCGGGGACGACGCCTTCGCTTTCATCGGTTCGGCAGCATTCAGCGGTGTCGCGGGCGAGTTGCGCATCTCCTTCGATGGAACTCCGGATCAGTATTATACGCTGATCGAGGGCGATACCGACGGTGACGGTGTGGCGGACTTCATGATCTGGCTGGATGGACAGGTCGAACTGACGGTAGCGGATTTCGTTCTTTAACAAGGGCTTATAGCTAACTCCTCGCGTGACGAGGAGGATTATGGAGGGGGTCGGACGATGTCCGGCCCCTTTTTTCATGGCGACACGCCTGCCTGCCATCTGTGTTTCAGGAACGGTGAAGCGTGGACCTATCCGCGCCGTTCGACCGTTGAACAGGTACACATCGCCCTCCCCCTGCCTGCTGATCGAGCGGGTTACGGGCCGGGCGCCCCGGCACTCCCGGGCAGAAATACGAAGTTACAAGGCGCACTTATCCATGTCGGACAATTCAACCAGCAAGGTCAGCGCGCCGACCGATATCCCCAAGTTCAGGCCATCGCCGAAAAGCTCGATAGAGAGCGCGCGATTGAAAGCCCTGATGGAGGAACTCGACCGGCCGCTCGACGAAGAAAAATGGACCTCGACCCCGCACGCGGGCGAGCAGCCCAAGGCGCTCGGCCTGCTTGCGCGTATCCGCAGGCACCGCAGGCACCGCAAGGAATTGAAGCGTGCCCGCCGTGCTGCCGCCAGCGTCTACAAGGTCAAACCACGGCTCTCGACGCGCAAGCGCGCTTCGCTGATGATGGGTGCGGGGGCCATGAGCCTTGCCGCCTTTACCGGCCCGCCGGTCCAGAAGAAGGATCCCACAACCTCCGCTCATCCCACGACCAAGGTGGTCGAGCAGGAAGATATCCGTAAACCGGCCCACCTTCTCAAGGCGAGCGAGCAATTCAAGCAGGCCCTCATCGAGGAAGAGGGGGTGCGCTACACCGTCTATCGCGATGTCGCGGGTTATCCGACGGTGGGTGTGGGACATTTGATCCGCCCGGCAGACAATCTGCGCGTCGGCGACCGGATTTCCGACGAGCAGGTGCTCGATTTTCTCGAGCAGGACCTCAAGACCGCCGAGCGCGGCGTAGCCAAGCTGGTTGGCGACCTGCCGCTCTACCAGCACGAGTTCGACGCCCTGCTCGACCTCGTCTACAATGTCGGCCTCGGAAATGTGTCCGAGAAGAAGAGCCCGCGCCTGAACGCTGCGATTGCGGCGAAGGATTACGACGGCATCGCCGCCGAGCTCGACTACACCCATGCGGCCGGCAAGGTTGCCCGCGGCCTCGAATTCCGTTCCGAACGCCGGGCGAAGATCTTCATGGATGCCGCCTACGAGGACCCGCGCGAGAGCGGCACGGTCGCATCCTGATATTGAAGTGGGCTGTACTCTTTGCGTGTGATAGGATGGCGTGATGGACGGCACGGCGCAGAGGGCATCCACCGGTGTCCCGGCAATCGAACGAGACGAAGGATGGTACGCGGAACGGCGCACCGAAATCCTGCGTTCGATGGCCGAGGTGGAGCGCCACACGCTGGCAACCAATATCGTCGGCACGGCGGTCATTATCGCCTTTTCCCAGTTGCTTCCCAACGCGCAGAGCTTCCTGCTCCCGGCCATCCTGCGCTTTGTCGCAATCGGCCTGACCAGCCTCGTCTATGTCCGCATTCGCGCCCGCCTCGCGACTGGTGCGAGCATCGATGGTGTTTATCGCGCGTGCATCTTGGTCGGGACCCTTGCCGGGGCCAGCTGGGCCTACCTCATCCTGCCCCTGTTTCTCGAACCCACTTTCCATCCTGCGGCATTCCTCGTGCTGGCCGGGGCGCTGATTGCCACCAGCCTGGTCATCACCAACACCTCCTCGCTTCCGCAAATTTGGGTGGCCTTCTGTGCATCCTTCCTGCTGGTGTTCTGGTTCGGCATGGCAGGCGCTCCCGAGGAATTCCGCATGCCGGTGCTCTTCGGTATCACCGTCATCCTGCTCGCGGTCGCAGCCTTTGCCATCGGAGCAGCCAGGAACCGCATTTTTGCGGCCGGCATGCTGGTCGACAACCGGCGGCTGGGCGAAGACCTCGCCGAAGCGCTGGCCGAAGCGGAGTTTCTCGCCAAGCGTGATCCGCTGACCGGCCTCTATAATCGCCGCGCCATGTTCGAAGGTGACACCATGTCGGAAATGGACCGTCACCTCCTGCTGATCGACATCGACAATTTCAAGCAGGTCAACGACCTTTATGGTCACGACATGGGTGACCGTGTGCTCATCCGCATCGGTCAGGTGCTGCGCGACACATTGCGCGAAATCGGCGGCCATGGCCACAAGGCCGCCCGCCTCGGCGGAGAAGAGTTCGCCGTGGTGCTTTGCATTGCGGACGAGCAGGAAGCCGATTTCGTCGCGGAAAAGCTGCGTGCGGCCATCGCCGAGCTGGCGGACGAATTCGACATGGCCGAACGGCTCGGCACCGCCTCGGTGGGTATCTCCACCTTCGCGGGAGACGAGCGCATTTCGGATGCCTTGCAACGCGCCGACAATGCGCTCTATGCCGCCAAGGCCGCCGGTCGCAACACTGTCCGCCGGTTTACCTCCTGACCTACGACCCGCAACAGGTGCGGGGTTAACGATGAGCCACCGCCTCTTTTTCGGCATTCGCCCGCCCCGCGCCATCCGCGAGGCGCTGCTCGACATCATGCAGGACGTCGACAACGCGCGCTGGCAGGATGATGCGCAATTGCACCTGACCCTGCGCTATATCGGCGAGGTCGACACCCCAATGGCCGAGGATATCGCCAATGCGGCCTCGACATTGCCCTTCGAGCCGTTCGAGCTTGCTGTCGCAGGTGTCGGATATTTCGAAAAGAAACACCGCCCCACACTCCTCTACGCCCGCGTGAACCCGACCGAACCGCTCATGCGGTTCCAGCGCAAGCTCGAGCGGGTTCTGCACCAGTGCGGCCTCGAACCTCAGACCCGCAAGTTCACGCCCCACATCACGCTGGCCCGGCTGAATACCGCATCCGGCCCGCTCGCCCCGTTCCTTGCACGGCACGAAGGGCTGGCCCTTGGACCGTGGCAGGTCGATGACTACATATTGTACGAAAGTTTCCTGCGCGAGCAGGGTTCGCTCTACCAACCCGTAGTCACCTATCCGGCCACTCCAACATGACCCCTCCCCGCCTGTCGCCCCTGACCACGCTGATACTGGCCGCCATGGCGGGTGCGTGCTCGCCGGTCACTGGCGAGCGGACCGCCGAAGATCCGGCACGCCAGCGCCTGCTGGAAACGGTCGAGGCCGAGGCCAGCCCCAATCCGGGCGACAATTGCCTGTTGATGGTGTGGTCCGAACAGGACGATCCCGACATCGAATTCGACCGCGCGCATGATGCCGTGAAAGGCGGCGCCATCTCCTGCGCCACCGGAGCGTCTCCGAGCCAGTTCGAGGCCGCGATTTCCTCCCTGCGCGATGCCGCGAAGAGCGGTGACAGGGCGCGAATCCTCGATGAGGTGGGCATTCCGCTGCTCTACATCACCGATCAGGGCGAACGGCGCGAACTCACCGAAGACGAGGTCGAATCGCTGTTCGACGAGGTGTTCGACGACAACATGCTCGACCTCCTCCAGCGCCTCGATTTGTCGCAGATGACGGTCGAGAAGGACCAGGGCGGCTTTTTCGAACTCGGCTCGCTCTGGCTGATCGTCGATGACACCGGCCAGCCGCGCGTGATGACGGTCAACCGCCAGGCGCTGGGGGAAGCCGCCGCGGTCGCTCGCGACCAGGCTGAACGGGGAGAGGGCGAGGCCCTCAGGTGAGCTTCATACGCCGCTGGTAGACTGGCATCCAACATTCGCCGGTCGCAGCTTGCCCGTGCGCCAGCCTTGCGCTTGGCGCACATTGTCGCAACTGCAACCAATTGCCACTCCCGCGCATTTGGGAAGCAGGATTCGCAAAACAGATATTGGAGTCGCCATGAAGGCCCACATTTTGGCCACCACTGCCGCCGCCGCCCTTCTTTCTGCCTGCACCAGCACCCCGGGAGGTGACATGGACCCCATCGCAGACGCCGCCGTCGATGCGGCCGTATCCATCCCCAAGGGGACCGGCTATTTCGCCGCCGACAGCAGCCTGCCGTTCCACGCGCCCGACTGGCGCGCTGTTTCGGAAGACGATTACATCCCTGCCTTCGAACAGGGCATGGCCATTCACAAGGCAGAGATCGAGGCCATCAAGGCCAACCCGGCCGCTCCCTCGTTCGAGAACACCATTGTCGCCTACGAGAAGTCGGGCCGGATGCTCGGCCGTGTCGCCTCGATGTTCTACACGCTCACCGGTTCCAACACCAACGACCGTATCAAGGAGATCGCTTCCGAGATCGGCCCGCGCCTGACCGCGCACAGCGACAGCATCACGCTCGACCCGGTGCTCTTCCAGCGCGTGAAGGCTGTCTACGACAACCGCGCCGCGATGACGATGACGCCCGAAGATGCCAAGCTGCTGGAGCAGACCTATGACAATATGGTCCACGCCGGCGCGCTCCTGACCGAAGCCCAGCGCGAGCGGGTGAAAGCCATCAACACCGAGCTTTCGACGCTGACCACCGAAGCGGGCCAGCTTATCGCCGCCGCCATGTCGGACCAGCCGGTCATCTTCGACAACCGCAGCGATCTGGCGGGCCTTTCGGATGGTGAAATCGAAACCGCTGCCGCGCTCGCGGTGGAAAAGGGTTTCCCGGGCAAGTTCGCCCTGCCGCTGCAGAACACCACGCAGCAACCGCTGCTTCCCGCCATGACCAACCGCTCCGCGCGCGAAAAGCTTTTCAAGGCAAGCTATCACCGCGCCGACGGCACGACCGATATCGACACGCGACCGCTGATCGCGAAAATTGCCGAGCTTCGCGCCGAGAAGGCTGCGCTGTTCGGCGAGGACGACTGGGCCAGCTACACCATGTACGACCGCATGGCGGAAAAGCCCAAGACCGCGCTCGATTTCATGGAACAGATGGTTCCCGCGCTTGCGGCAACCCAGCGCCGCGAAGCCGCCATCCTCAACGAAGCGATCGAAGCCGACGGCGGTAATTACGAAGTGAAGCCGTGGGACTGGTATCGCTATGCCAACCGCATCAAGGCCGAACGTTACGACCTCGATGAAGACGCGCTCACCGACTATTTCCAGATGGACAAGGTGCTGGAAGACGGCGTCTTCTACATGGCGGAAAAGCTCTACGGCCTGACCTTCGAGCGCCGCAGCGACATCCCCACCTGGCATCCGGATATCTGGACCTACACCGTGTTCGACCGCGATGGCAGCGAACTGGGCCTGTTCTACTTCGACCCGTTCCAGCGCCCCTCCAAGCGCGGCGGTGCGTGGATGAACGCCATCGTCGACCAGAGCCACCTGTGGAACACCAAGCCGGTCATCTACAACACGCTCAACATCGTGAAGGCTCCCGCTGGCGAGGTCCAGCTGATGACCTATGACGATGTGAACACGACCTTCCACGAATTCGGCCACGCGCTGCACGGCTTCTTTGCCGACCAGCGCTATCCGAGCCTGAGCGGGACCGCCGTGGCGCGCGACTTCGTCGAGTACCCGAGCCAGGTGCACGAGATGTGGGCGACCTATCCCGAAGTGCTGCGCAACTATGCCAAGCACTACGAAACCGGCGAAACCATCCCGCAGTCCATGGTCGACCGCATTGCCGAAGCCTCCAAGTTCAACCAGGGCTACGACTTTGGCGAGACGCTGGAAGCCGCGCTGCTCGACATGCGCTGGGCAGCTCTTTCCAAGGAAGAGGCCGCCGCGCTCGATACACCGGAAAAGGTGGACGAGTTCGAACGCAGCGCGCTGGAAGACCTTGGCCTCGAGGTCAGCCTCGTGCCGCCGCGCTATCGCAGCACCTATTTCAACCACATCTTCAGCAGCCCGACCGGCTATTCGGCTGGTTACTACAGCTATCTGTGGACGCAGATGCTGGACCATGACAGCCGCAAGTGGTTCATCGACAATGGCGGCCTGACCCGCGCGAATGGCGACCATTATCGCGCCACCGTGCTCAGCCGCGGCGGCACGATGGATTACTTCAAAATGTTCGAAAACTTCGCGGGCCGCGCGCCCGACGTCACCCCGATGCTCGAGGCCCGCGGCCTCATCGCGGGTGACGAGGCGGCAGACAGCAGCGTGTCGGACGATGGTCCAGCCACGGTCGGCGACGCCGGAATGTAATCTAGTTGGCGGGGTGGGCCTAAAGCTTGCCCCGCCATTCCAGCGACAGGCGGTTGAAGGCGGCAAGCTCCGCCCTCCCCGCCGCGCAGGCCTCCCCTATATCGATGGCATCCTGCAGCACCCGCACGGGTGCGTTTTTGTATGCAGGCGAGGCGATGTGATCGCTCCACTTCGCACCCACCGCATTGTCGAGCAGGATGCGCTGGAAGCAATGGTCGAACCGCACCGGCCAGCCGCGCTCGGAGGCGAGCGCAGGCATCCGCTCGCGCGTCAGTTCGAACCAGTGTGAGACGAGCGCATCGCGGTCCATGACCGCAAGAACGGGTCAGGCGTGCGCGAGTGCCCGTGCGCCCTCTTCGCCTAGCCAGCGGGTCTCGACGCCCCAGACTTCGGCAATCCGCTCACTCGACAAGGCCTCTGCAGGTCCGGCGTCGGCGACCAACCGGCCTTCATCCAGAACCAACACGCGGTCGGCATGGTTCATCGCCATCGCAAGGTCGTGGAGCACCAGAACCACGCCCCTGCCCGCCCTCGCTTCGCGTTTCAGGTGTCCGATCAGCGCCTGCTGGTGGCCGATGTCGAGCGCCGCCAGCGGCTCGTCGGCGAGTATCCATTCCGGCTCGCCCGCCAGGACACGCGCGAGCAGGACACGCGCCTGCTCTCCGCCCGACAGCGCCTGGGCGCGCCTGCTCTCGTATCCGGCGAGGTCCATGGCCGCGATTGCCGCCTCTACCGGCGCCGTCGCCGCGTCACGATGCGGGATGCGGCCGAGTTCGACCACGCTGCGCACCGTGACGTCCCACGCGATTTCGGGCGCTTGGGGAAGGTAGCCGAGGCGCTTAGCCCGGCTTTCGAGCGAGGCGAGGCTTTCGCCGTCCAGCGTCACTTCTCCGGCATCGGTTTCGAGCAGTCCGGCCAAGATCTGCAGGAGTGAGGACTTGCCCGCTCCGTTAGGGCCGCAGATAGCGGTAATCCCGCCCTTCTCCAAAGCGCAGGACGCGGCTTCCAGACGGCCTGCCAGTGATAGGTATTGCGCCGAAAGCGTCATGCCAGTCCTCTCCGCATCCGGATAAGCAGGCAGAGGAAGAACGGTGCGCCGAGCAGGCTGAGCGCAATGCCGAGCCTGAGTTCGGTCACGAGCGGCAATACACGCACCACACTATCCGCGACCAGTACCAGCAAGGCCCCGGCAAGCGCACTCGGAACGATAAGCTGCGAGGGCCTGCGGTCGGTCAGCGGGCGGACGAGATGTGGCACGATGAGGCCGACGAAGCCGATGATGCCCGCTACCGCCACGCTCGCGCCGACCGTCAGGCCGATGCCGAGGATGAGCAGCCAGAGCAATTTCGAGGTATCGATGCCGAGCGACCGCGCCACCGGCTCACCCAATGTCAGCGCGTCGAGCGAGCGCCCCGTGCGCCACAGCAGCACAACGCCGAGCGTAACCAGCGGCGCGGCAATCCAAACCTCGCGCCAGCTGCGGTCGGTCAGCGCGCCGTTCAGCCACAGCACGATTTCGCTCATGGCGAAGGCATTGGGCGCCATCGAAATCGCCAGCGCGGTCAAAGCGCCTGCAAGGCTCGCGACCATCAATCCCGCCAGCGTGAACAGCGCAATCCCGCCCGTTCGCCCGGCAATCGCGGCCAGAAGCGCCATCGCCCCGCCCGCTCCGACGAGTGCGAATAGCGGTAGTAGCCAAGCGCTCGCCGCATAGCCGAACCATAGCGCCACCACCGCGCCAAGTGCCGCTCCCGGTGCGATACCGAACAGTCCGGGGTCGGCGAGCGGATTGCGCAGATAACCCTGCATCGCCGCCCCCGCCGCGCCCAGCCCGCCGCCGACAATCATGGCGAGCACTGCCCGTGGCAGGCGCAATTCGGCGAGGATGATGGTCGCGTTGGGCGTGCTCGCAGGGTCGAGCCACACGCGCCCTGCGAGCAATGAAAGCGGCAGGGCCAAAGCCAGCAACACGCCGAACATGAGCGTGGCGCGGTTCATCGACCCAACCTCCGTTCGCTTCGAGCGAAGTCGAGAAGCGTAGGCGAGCGGGTGTCTCGACTTCGCTCGACACGAACGGGGAGGGATTGCCTTATCTCAGCCAACCGCTGCGCAGCGCGGATGATGGTCGGACCGCCGCAGTAGATGAGGCGGGTGTCGAAGCTCTCGCGTCGCATTCCGGCGAGGTTTTCCAGCGCCGGATGGGACTGGCCGCGCTCGCTTCCGGCAATCAGCAACACCTCTGGCGGGTCTGCCACGACCTGCTCGAGCGAGAGGTAGTCGGCCTGCGCCATGCCCCGCGCCGCGCTATAGCTGGAGAAGCCGGTGCGCCGCAGCAGGTCGCTCACCAGCGAAGCCTCGCCCGGCACGATGCCGCCCGGTTGCCAGAGGGCCGCTTCGACAGAAGGACCGACCGGTGCGGCTTCGGCCAATGCTCCCTCGATGTCCGCCACAAGTCGCTCGCCGGCCGCCTCATCCCCGACCAGCGCCGCTAGTTCGCGAACCTGCGCCAGGCTCTCCTCGACCGTCGCGGTGCCGCCGAAGGTGACGACCTCCACACCAAACTCCTTCAGCGCGGCGCGGGTGGCGGGCGCGAGGAAGCTGCTTGCCACCACCACATCGGGGTCGAGCGCGAGCACCTCCTCAACCGTTCCGCCCGTCGCTGCAAAGCGCGCGGCATCCTCCGGCTCCATCGAGCTGGAGGACGGGTCCTTGCTGTAATGCGAGACCGCGAGCAGCTGCCCGGGCGCTGCGACCTGTGCGAGGATGGCGTCGGTACAGGGGTTGAGGCTGACCACGGTTGGTCCGGCCACCTCTTCCCCCGCAGCTCCTCCGCCCGCGCATGCCGCGAGAGCGAAGGCCAGCGCGGGCGCGAGACGGTTCACATCTGCGCCCTCAGCCCGATGAATGCCCCGCGACCGGGGGTGCCATATCCCGCGACTGTTTCGTAGTCCTTGTCGAAGATGTTCTCGACACGGCCGAACAGGGTCAGATTCTCGCCGATTCCCTGCGAGGCGCGCAGGTCGACGACCTCAAAGCCGTCGAGGCGGGTGAAATTGCCTGCATCGTCATAGCTGTCGCCCACGATGCGCAAATCCGCGCCGAGGTTGAGGCCGAAATTGCTTTCCCAATCAGCGTACAGCGTTCCCGAATGGCGCGGGCGGCGGGCCAGCCAATTGCCGGTGTCGCGGTCCTCGGTGTCGACGAGGCTGTAAACCCCCGCGACATAGAGCGCATCGGTTAGGCTGTGACCGGCCTCCACCTCAATGCCTTGCGCGCGGGCGCGGCCCGTGTTGGCATAAAAGCCGAAGGGGCGCTCTGCGCAAATCGGGGCGTCGTCTCCGGGCGCGCAAGAAGCAAAACCGATGAGGTTCTCGCTGTCGCGGCGGAAGGCGGTCACAGCAAAGCGGAGGCGGGAATCGCGTTGCCCTTTCTCGATGCCCAAGTCGAAACTCGTGCTGCTTTCCGGCGCGAGGGAGGGGTTGCCGAAATCGGAGAACAGCTGGAACAGCGTAGGTGCCTTGTAGCCCTCGCCCACGCTGGCGCGGAAGCGCCAACCTTCGCCGAAGCCGTAGCTGATGTCGCCGCCGAAACTCGTTTCGCTTGCAAAATCCTCTGGCGCATCGTGCCGTGCGCCGAGATGCACGGCGAGGTCGCCGAGTTCCCAACCGAGCTGTGCGTAGCCGCCCGTGGTGCTCGTTTTTTGAGGGGCGTCGAAACTGGTGTCGAAGCGGCTCCACTCGTGCTCTGCGCCGAAAGCCAACGCGAGCCCGCCGATAAGGAGGTAATCGCCGCGCAGGGCCAGCCGCTCGATTGTGCCGTCGCTGGCAAAGCTCTCGATGCCATCGCCGGTACGGTTCTGCCGTTCGGTGTCGGACAATGAGTAACTGCCGCGCAGGGTCAGGTCGTTGCCCTGATAGGCGAGCCCGACATCGCCCCAGTGGCGGGTCGTCTTTTGCGTGTCGGCGCTATCGACGAGGCCATAGGGCGGCGAGAAGGAGAAGCCGTCGATGTCGAGATAGCCCTCGCTGAAATTGGCGTGGGCGAAGGCCTCGATGCTGTCGGTGATGTCGACGAAGGTCACGGCGCCGAGAGCGAATTGCTCAAAACCGTCCGCTTCCTCACCGTCCTTCGCGGCGGAGAAGCCCTTGGTGTCGTACCACGAGCCAGTGAGGCCGAAATAGACCCCGCCCTCATCGATACCGGCTGCGCTGGTGGCGAAAAGCGTGTCGCGCGCGCCGAATTCGACGCTGCCTTCAAGCCCGGTCTCCGCGCGGGTGGAAATGTCGATGACGCCGCCCAGCGCGTCGCTGCCGAAAATGGTGCTGTTCGAGCCGCGCAATATGTCGAACTTGCTCGAGGTGCCGGTGAGCAGGTTGCCGAAATCGAACCCGCCCGAAGGAGAAGACGGGTCTGCCACGCGCACGCCGTCGACCAGCACCAGCACCTGCTCGGGCGAGGACCCGCGAACGGAAAGCCCGGTCAGCGAGCCCGTCCCGCCGCTGCGCGAGGCGGTAACTCCCGGAACGCGGCGGAGGACGCGGAGCGGGTCGGCGCCTTGTACCGTCTCGATTTCCTCGCGGTCGATGACAGTAACGGCCTGGCCAGTATCGGTAATCGAAGTGCCCAGACCGTCCGCGGTCACCGTAATCGGGACGCGGCGTTCATGGATAAAAACTTCCGGATTATCGTAGTAATCCGTCTCGCCGACAGCCTCGTCCTGCGCGGCGATGATTTCCGCCAGCGCATCCTCGGTCGAATCCTGCGCATGGGCAGCAACCGGCAGCGCCGAAACGGTAAGCAGTAACAGGTATTTGTACACGGGAACTCCTATCATGAACGTATATGCCGCTCATGACGGGAGGAGGCGCAACACGCCCCATCCCCGCTGCCATCGGTACACCCCGCCCGCGGCTGAACGACCGGTACAGGCAGGTCTCCTGGCTCCCGGTTCATCGGCCTCGCCCCGCCTTCCCGCCCGCGATGGACAGTGGCGTGTTGGAGCGCGCCTCACCGGTTACAGTTGCGGGGGCAGCCGCGGCGTTACACACGCGTTCCCTTGACCCGTACCAATGAATCCGCCCCTAGCGCCGGATTCCTCCTATCGCAAGCGATTGCCCGCTTGGCACCTCATGCGCGCGCGGGACGCTTTCGCATACCCCTGCGCAACATTTTAACTTTGTAGCAAGCATGCTGCGGAACAGATGTTTAGCGAGCCGCGGGTATAACTTAAGGCACAGAGCCGGAGAGCTGGAAAACCAGCACCACCCAGGGGAGCATCAAGCCCATGTCCGTACGTTTCGCCGCCGCCCGCGATATTGCGCGTTCGCCCATCGCCCGTGTCCTGAACCGAGGGGAAATCGAGCTGGCAGCCAACGACCACGACGAGCTCGAGGGCTTCATGAGCGAAACCACGGTAGCTGCCCTCCGCCATTTCGGTGAATTCGGCCTTCGTGCGGTCGAAGTCGCGGCCCACAACGCGCAAGTCGCAGCCGCAGCGCACGAGACGGAAGATTACCGTCACTGGCTCGGCATCTGCCGCGCGCTCGACCGGCAGGCCGCCCAGCGGGTCGAGGCAAGCCTCATGACCGAAGACGAACGCCTCATCGGCTGACAATTTCTATTCGATTGCACCGCATAGCCTGCCGAGAGGCGGGAACGCCTTCGTGCGTCTGCGCGTCTAGCGGGTGAAACCATCTCCCCGACCACTTATTGCTATTGCAAACCATTTGCAAAGATAGTTTCCCGACAGGCCCTGTTAGCGGTTGCAATCGCTCCTGACGAGGCCTAGGCCGCACCCCGAAACACCGGGCGCGCGTACCCACGCGGGACTAGCCGCGCGCCACCAACGGGCAGACAATTCGTCCCGCGCTGTTCGAAGGACGCACACCCCCTATGGCACGCAAGAAGATCGCGCTCATCGGCTCCGGCATGATCGGCGGCACCCTCGCCCACCTCGCCGCGAAGAAGGAAATGGGCGACATCGTCCTGTTCGACATCGCGGAAGGCATGCCGCAGGGCAAGGCGCTGGACCTGTCGCAGTGCGGCCCGATCGAAGGCTTCGACGCCAAGATCACCGGCTCGAACGATTATGCCGACATCGCAGGCGCAGACGTGGTGATCGTCACCGCCGGCGTGCCGCGCAAGCCCGGCATGAGCCGCGACGACCTGCTCGGCATCAACCTCAAGGTGATGAAGTCGGTCGGTGAAGGCATCAAGAACAACTGCCCCGACGCTTTCGTGATCTGCATCACCAACCCGCTCGACGCGATGGTCTGGGCGCTGCGCGAATTTTCCGGCCTGCCGCACAACAAGGTCGTCGGCATGGCCGGCGTGCTCGACAGCGCGCGTTTCGCTACCTTCCTCGCGTGGGAATTCGACGTTTCGGTGAAGGACGTGAACGCCTTCGTCCTCGGCGGCCACGGCGACACCATGGTCCCGGTCACCAGCTACACCACGATCAACGGGATCCCGGTCAACGACTTCGCCAAGATCAAGGGCGTGTCGGAAAGCCGCATCGACGAAATCGTCGACCGCACCCGCAAGGGCGGCGGCGAGATCGTCGGCCTGCTCGGCAATGGCTCGGCCTATTATGCCCCCGCCACCAGCGCGATCGCGATGGCCGAAGCCTATCTCGGCGACAGCAAGCGCATCCTGCCCTGCGCCAGCTATGTCGAAGGCAAGTACGGCCTCGACGGCCTCTATGTCGGCGTGCCCACCATGATCGGCGCAGGCGGCACCGAGGAAGTGATCGAGATCGAACTGTCGGACGAGGAAAAGAGCAACCTCAAGGTCTCGACCGACGCGGTCGAAGAACTGCTCGAAGCCTGCAAGGGCCTCGACAGCTCGCTCGCCTAACCCACAAACCATTCGAACAGGAGAGGCGAAATGAGCATTCTCGTCGACAAGAACACCAAGGTCATCACGCAAGGGATGACCGGCAACACCGGTACCTTCCACACCCAGCAGGCGCTCGATTACGGGACGCAGATGGTTGCGGGTGTGACCCCGGGCAAGGGCGGCACCGACCACATCGGCCTGCCGCAGTTCAACACCGTCAAGGAAGCCAAGGCCGAAACCGGCGCGACGGCTTCGTGCATCTACGTGCCGCCGCCGTTCGCGGCCGACGCCATCCTCGAGGCGATCGATGCCGAGATGGAACTGATCGTCGCCATCACCGAAGGTATTCCGGTGCTCGACATGGTCAAGGTGAAGGCTGCCCTGCGCGGCTCGAACAGCCGCCTCATCGGCCCGAACTGCCCCGGCGTGTTGACGCCCGGCGAATGCAAGATCGGCATCATGCCCGGCTCCATCTTCAAGAAGGGCAGCGTCGGCGTGGTCTCGCGCTCGGGCACGCTGACTTATGAGGCCGTCCACCAGACCACCATGGTCGGCCTTGGCCAGACCACCGCAGTCGGCATCGGCGGCGATCCGGTCAACGGCACCAACTTCATCGACGTGCTCGACCTCTTCCTCGACGACGACGACACCAAGTCGATCATCATGATCGGTGAAATTGGCGGCAGCGCGGAAGAAGAAGCCGCAGCTTTCATCAAGGAACAGGCTGCCAAGGGCCGTCAGAAGCCCATGGTCGGCTTCATCGCCGGCCGCACGGCGCCTCCGGGCCGCCGCATGGGCCATGCCGGCGCCATCGTCTCGGGCGGCCAGGGCGGCGCGGACGACAAGATTGCTGCGATGGAAGATGCGGGCATCCGCGTCAGCCCGTCGCCTTCCGAGCTCGGCACGACGCTCGATGCGATGTTGAAGGAACTGGCGTAACCGCCGAACGCTCCCTCTCCATGAGGATTGAAAATGGGTAACGAGAGCCAGAACTTCCTGCCTGAAATGGGCGACCAGGAGGGCCCGCAAGCCGGTCCCAGCTGGGGCAATCCGAACTGGCTGCAGCAAGTGGTCGACAGCGAGGCGGACCTGACCGCCGCGCTCGACCCCACGCAGATGCGCCTTGCGGTAAAGCAGGCCGCCGAAAAGGCGGGCAAGCCTGCCGACCCCAAGGCCATCGAGCAGGCGGCCGACGACAGCATCCGCGCGATGCTGCTCGTGCGCCTCTATCGCGTGCGCGGGCACCTGGCTGCCGATCTCGACCCACTGGGCCTCTCGCACCGGGACATACCCGAAGACCTGACGCTGGAATGGCACAAGCTTGCCGGACAGGAAGACCGCGAGGTCTATGTAGGCGGCGTGTTCGGTTTCGAATGGGTCACGGTGGGCGAGCTCTACCGCGTGCTGCGCGAGACCTATTGCGGCAAGGTCGGCCTCGAATACATGCACATCTCGGACACGGAGGAGCGCCGCTTCCTCCAGGACCAGTTCGAGACGCCCGAAGACACGATCCAGTTCACCGAGGAAGGCAAGCGCGCCATCCTCGCTGCCGTGATACGCGGCGAGCAGTACGAGAAATTCCTCGGCAAGAAATACGTCGGCACGAAGCGTTTCGGCCTGGATGGCGGCGAGTCCATGATTCCGGCGCTCGAAGCCGTCATCAAGTATGGCGGCCAGCTCGGCGTGCGCGAAATCATCTACGGCATGGCCCACCGCGGCCGGTTGAACGTGCTCGCGAACGTCATGGGCAAGCCCTACAAGGTCATCTTCCACGAATTCTCGGGCGGCAGCGCCAACCCCGACGATGTTGGCGGTTCGGGCGATGTGAAATACCACCTCGGCACCAGCACCGACCGCACCTTCGACGGTATCGACGTGCACATGAGCCTCGTCCCCAACCCTTCGCATCTCGAAGCGGTGAACCCCGTCGTGCTCGGCAAATCCAGAGCGCAGCAGGCCATTCGCGATGATTTGAAGAAGCACGAGCAGGTCCTGCCAGTCCTCCTCCACGGCGACGCGGCCTTTGCCGGCCAGGGCATCGTGTGGGAGTGCCTCGGCTTCTCGGGCGTGCGCGGTTACAACACCGGCGGCTGCCTGCACTTCGTCATCAACAACCAGATCGGCTTCACGACGAGCCCGCAATTTGCGCGGTCCAGCCCCTACCCCAGCGATGTGGCCAAGGGCGTCCAGGCGCCGATCCTCCACGTCAATGGTGACGATCCGGAGGCAGTGACCTTCGCCTGCAAGCTCGCCATCGAATACCGCCAGAAATTCGGCCGCGACATCGTCATCGACATGTGGTGCTATCGCCGCTTCGGCCACAACGAGGGCGACGAGCCGAAATTCACCCAGCCGCTGATGTATGACGAAATTCGCAAGCACCCCAAGGTGAGCGAACTTTATACCAAGCGCCTGATCGACGAAGGCGTCATCGACCAGGGCTATGCCGACGGTCTGTGCAACGAATTCAACGAGCACCTCGAAGAAGAATTCGCCGCCGCCAAGGATTACAAGCCCAACGAGGCCGACTGGTTTGGCGGCCGCTGGGCGGGCATGAACAAGCCTGCCGACCCGGAAACCGCGCGCCGCAACGTGGAAACCGCGCTCGACAAGAAGCTGTTCGACAGCCTTGGCCGCACACTCACCACCGTCCCCGAGGATGTAACCATCCACAAGACGCTGGGCCGCGTGCTCGATGCCAAGCGCCAGATGTTCGAGACCGGCGAAGGCTTCGACTGGGCAACCGGCGAAGCGCTGGCATTCGGCAGCCTCGTGACCGAGGGCTACGGCGTGCGCCTGTCGGGCCAGGATTCGGGACGCGGTACGTTCAGCCAGCGCCACGCAGTCTGGATCGACCAGAAGGACGAGCGCAAATACATCCCGCTCTGCACGCTGCCGCATGGCAAGTTCGAGGTCTACGATAGCCCGCTGTCCGAATATGGCGTGCTCGGCTTCGAATACGGTTTCGCCATGGCCGACCCGAAAAGCCTGGTGATGTGGGAAGCGCAATTCGGCGATTTCGCCAACGGCGCGCAGATCATGATCGACCAGTTCATTGCTGCAGGCGAGGTGAAGTGGCTGCGCGCCAACGGCCTCGTGATGCTGCTGCCGCATGGCTATGAAGGTCAGGGGCCGGAACACAGCTCGGCGCGTCTCGAACGCTTCCTGCAGCTGTGCGCCAACGACAACATCCAGGTGATGAACATCACCACCCCGGCGAACTACTTCCACGTGCTGCGCCGCCAGATGAAGCGGTCCTTCCGCAAGCCGATGGTCATCATGACGCCCAAGTCGCTGCTCCGCCATCCGCTGGCGAAGTCGAGCGCGGAGGAGTTTATGGGCGACCATCACTTCATGCGCATCAAGTCGGACATGACGGAAATCGACGACAAGAAGGTCAGGCGCCTCGTGCTGTGCAGCGGCAAGGTCGCCTACGACCTGATGCAGCGCCGCGACGAAGCGGGCCTCGACGACGTCTCCATCGTCCGCATCGAACAGCTCTACCCCTTCCCGGGCGAGCCGCTGGCCGTGCGCCTTGAGCGCATGACCAATCTCGAGACCATCGTCTGGTGCCAGGAAGAGCCCAAGAACAACGGCGCGTGGTTCTTCGTCGATCGCCTGATCGAGGAAGCTGCGACCAAGGCGGGCAAGGATGGCATGCGCCCCTGCTATGCGGGCCGCGAAGTCGCCGCATCGCCTGCCACCGGCTTTGCCAGCCGCCACCAGGTCCAGCAGGAAGCGCTGGTCAACATCGCGCTCGGCCTGAACGGCGGAGACACTTCCGCTGCCACCAGCAATTGCAATTGATTTGAGGCCTGAAAAGGAAACCAACGACCATGGCCACTGAAGTCAAAGTCCCCACGCTCGGCGAGAGCGTTACCGAAGCCTCCATCGGCGAACTGCTGAAGAATGTCGGCGACGCTGTCGCGGTAGACGAGCCCATCGTCAGCCTCGAAACCGACAAGGTCGCGGTCGAGGCCCCCTCGCCCGTTGCCGGCGTGATCAAGGAATTCAAGGTCGCCGTGGGTGACACGGTCGAAGTCGGCGCAGTCCTCGCCATCGTCGAGGAAGGCGCCACGGGCGCCGCCTCCGGTGAGGAAGCCGGGCGTGCAGCAAAGGAACGCGAAGAAGGCCAGGAGCAGCGCTCGGATACAGCCTCCTCCGACGCATCGCAGACGCTTTCGCCTGCCGTGCGCCGTGCAGTGCTCGAACACGGGGTGGACCCCTCGACTATCAAGGGCACCGGCAAGGACGGCCGCCTGACCAAGGAAGACGTGATTGCAGCCGCCAAGGCCAAGGGCGACAGCCCTGCCCCGGCCCCGGCTGCTTCGGCTCCCTCGCCCGCGCCTACCGCCACCGGAGAGCGCCGCGAGGAACGCGTCAAGATGACGCGCATGCGCCAGACCATCGCCAAGCGGTTGAAGGGCGCGCAGGACAACGCCGCGCTGCTGACCACGTTCAACGATGTCGACATGAGCGCCGTCATGGAAGCGCGCGCGAAGTACAAGGACCTCTTTGCCAAGAAGCACGACATCCGTCTTGGCTTCATGGGCTTCTTCGCGAAGGCCGCCTGCCTCGCGCTGAAGGACGTGCCCGCGGTGAACGCCTATATCGAGGGCGATGAAATCGTCTATCACGACTATGTCGACATTTCGGTCGCCGTCTCGGCCCCGAACGGCCTCGTGGTCCCGGTCATCCGCGACGCGCAGGACAAGGGCTTTGCCCGCATCGAGAAGGACATTGCCGACTTCGGCAAGCGCGCCAAGGAAGGCACGCTGACGATGGAAGACATGAAGGGCGGCACTTTCACCATCTCCAACGGCGGCGTCTTCGGCAGCCTGATGTCGACCCCGATCATCAACCCGCCGCAGAGCGCCGTCCTCGGCCTCCACCGCATCGAGGACCGCCCGGTCGTCGTCGACGGCGAAATCGTCATCCGCCCGATGATGTATATCGCTCTGTCCTACGACCACCGCCTCATCGACGGCCGCGAGGCGGTCACCGCACTCAAGATCATCAAGGAAGCGATCGAAGATCCGACCCGGATGCTGATCGACCTCTGATCTCTTCGCGGGCGAGGCGCAGGGCAACCTCCAGCGCCTCCTCGCGCGGCACCTCGACATCGGGCTTCACGCCGACATCCTGCCAGTTGGTCCCCGTCAGCGGATGGCGTGACATGGCTTCGGGCAGGTCGAGCGCGAAATGCGTGCTGACCTTGCGGTATTCGAACGGATGCGCGCCGCCGCCTGTCACTTCGCCGACAATGGTCGCGCGGCCCATTGCCTGCAGGCTGTAGGCGAGCGCTTCGGCCGCCGAAAAGGTCCGCCGCGAGGTCAGGATATAAAGCGGTTTGTCCGACCCGAACCGCTTTCCCGGCACCCATGCGGGTACCGATTCGTGCGTCCACTCGTCGCGCGGGCGGTTGTAGGTAGACATAAACGGGCTGCCGGGCTCGACGAGATAGCCCATCACCAGCAACACCGTCTCGGCCCCGCCCCCGTTCTTGCGCAAATCGATGATGAGCGCATCGCCCTGTGCCACGGTATTCATGGCTGCCGCAATCGTCTCCGCGCCCATAGAGGGCGGAGGGAAAACCCGCAGGTCGAGCAGCATTACATTATCTTCCAGCCGCTCGATTTTTTGCACGCCGTTGTTGACCCCGGCACCGTACCACTCCTCGAAGTCATCATTCAGCGTCAGCTGCTCGCCGCCTTCGACGGGGTCCGCGATCGGCTGCTCGCTGTAGGAGAGGCCCAGATGGCCGTCGCCGGATGCTTCGCGCAGGCGCTGCGTCACCATTGCGGCAAATTCCTCACCGTCCCGCTCTTGGTCAAGCTCGAGAGCGAGCGCGCGAAGAACCGCCGTGAGCCTATCGATATGCTGTGTGCCGACATAACGCGTCTCGATCAACTCGATGGAGTGCTCCAGCGCGGCCCGCTGCTCGGCTGCATCGACATCTGCTGCCTGTGAGAGCGACGGTAGCGCAAGGAGTACGACGCCCAAGGTTCCAAGCCATCTCATGCTCCTGCTCCCCGGGCTTCGGCGATCCGTGTAGAGAAATCCTTTTCGTCCAACGCATCCAACACGCCTTGCAAACTCGCGATGAGGTCCAGCCCTGCATCATCGCCCAATCCCCGCGCCGCCTCGGCGACAGCACGCCAGGCCGGTTGGAGGCTTGCAACCGCTAGCTCGCCCCGCGCGGAAAGCTTGACGAGCCGCGCGCGCCGGTCGTCGCCGATGCCGATTTCGAGCAGTCCGTCTTCCGACATCTGCCGGATGGTCTGTGTCATGGCAGGCTGGCTGACTCCCGCTGCTTCGGCGATTTCCCCTACGGTCGCTTGCTGGCGAACAAGCAATTCGCGCATCACCGGATAATATCGCGAGCGCATCAGCGGGTCGCAGGTCGAATAGGCATTCTCGACCGCCGGTTCGAGCTGGGCGAGAAGCGCGCGCAGCACGGTTCCCAAGCCGATCGGCGGAGCGTCATTCATCGAATCCATAAGGCCTTATATATATCGCGAATGATGCGGGCAAGTGTTGCCTTCGCAGTGCGAATGTCTATGTCGCGCACAGCAATCGAATTGTGCCGCCACGGCATGCGAAAAACCGAGTTGATCATGGCAGATTACGACTACGACGTTCTTGTTATCGGCGCTGGCCCGGGTGGCTATGTCGCTGCAATCCGCGCTGCGCAGCTGGGGCTGAAGACCGCTTGTGCGGAAAGCCGCGAGACGCTGGGCGGGACCTGCCTCAACGTGGGCTGCATTCCTTCCAAGGCGATGCTGCACGCGTCCGAATTCTTCGACGCTGCCGCCAATGGTGCGATGGCCGACATGGGAATCGAGGTCGCGCCCAAGCTCAACCTCGACAAAATGCACGCCCAGCGCCGCGATGCGGTCAAGGGCCTGACCGGCGGCATCGAGTTCCTGTTCAAGAAGAACAAGGTCGACTGGAAGAAGGGCCACGCCACCTTCCAGGACGCGCATACCGTCAAGGTCGGCGACGAGACCGTCACTGCCAAGAACATCATCATCGCCACCGGCTCCTCGGTCACCCCGCTGCCGGGCGTCGAGGTCGACAATGACAAGCAGGTCGTCGTCGATTCCACCGGTGCGCTCGAGCTTGCCTCCGTGCCGAAGAAGATGGTCGTCATCGGTGGCGGCGTTATCGGCCTCGAACTGGGCTCGGTCTGGCGTCGTCTTGGCGCAGAAGTCATCGTGGTCGAATATCTCGACAAGCTGCTGCCCGGCATGGACGACGATGTCCGCAAGGAAGCGGCCAAGATCTTCAAGAAGCAGGGCATGGAACTGCGCCTGTCGACCAAGGTCACCGGCTGCACCGTCAAGGGCAAGAAAGCCACGCTGACACTCGAACCGGCCGCTGGCGGCGACGAAGAGACGCTCGAAGCCGATTGCGTGCTGGTCTCGATCGGCCGCCGCCCGAACACCGACGGCCTCGGCCTCGAAAACATCGGCCTCGAGGTGAACAAGCGCGGCCAGATCGAAACCGATCACGATTTCCGCACCGCGGTCGACGGCGTCTGGGCCATCGGCGACGTCGTCCCCGGCCCCATGCTCGCGCATAAGGCCGAAGACGAAGGCATCGCTTGTGCTGAAAACATCGCGGGCCAGACCGGCATCGTGAACCACGACATCATTCCGGGCGTGGTCTACACGTGGCCCGAATTCGCCGGTGTCGGCCTGACGCAGGAAGAGGCCATCGAGAAAATGGGCGGCGACAAGGCCAAGGTGAAGGTCGGCAAGTTCCCGATGATGGCCAACAGCCGTGCCAAGACCAATCACGAGCCCGACGGTTTCGTGAAAGTCATCGCCGAAGCAGACACCGACCGCGTGCTCGGCGTCTGGGCAATCGCCAGCGTCGCTGGCACGATGATCGCACAGGCCGCGCAGGCGATGGAATTCGGCGCTACATCCGAAGACATTGCCTACACCTGCCACGCGCACCCGACGCATTCGGAAGCCATCAAGGAAGCGGCGATGGCGGTCCAGGGCAAGCCGATCCACATCTGACCGACATGGCAGGGCAATCGTTCAAGCGGACACTAAGGCTCGCACGAACGGTTGCCCTTCCCGTCATCGGCGGGCTGGCTGTCTTTGCGGGTTTTGGCGCACCAATGCACTACGCCGCCGTCAATGCGGGTGCATTCCTGCTCGGGCTGGCGGGTCTACACTTTTTCCGGTTACCGGAAGCCGCCTCAGCGCAGAGGGCTATGGCTCTCGTCCTGCTCGCAATCCTTGCGCTCCCCCTCGTCACGGGACCTGAACTTGACGGCGCCCGCAGGTGGCTCCCACTCGGTCCGCTGACGCTCAATTCAGGCCTGCTCATTGCGCCGCTGCTCTCGTTACTGGCGATATACGACAGGGCGTGGGGCTGGCTGTACCTTGTCGCGGGTGCGGCCATTGCGGCCCTGCAAGTCGATGCCGCCCTCGCGCTGGCCTTCACCCTCGCCGCATTGGGGTGGTCCTACCATTGGAAAGACTGGAAGGGCCTTCTCCCAGCAATGCTTGGAGTGGCTGCTTTCATCCATGCCCTGCGCTCGGGCGGACCGCCGCCAGTGGCTTTCGTGGAAGGGCTCGTCCCCATGTTGTGGGAGCAGTCTCCATTCCTCGCGGCCGGTCTGGTCGCCCTCCTCCTCACGCCCCCGATATTCCTGCTGCGTGAATGCGAATTGTCACAGCGCGACGGGTCTGTCCTCGCGCTGGTGTTCATCGCCTTTACCGCCGTCTCGCTTCTCGCGGACTACCCGACACCGCTGGCAGGCTATGGCGCGTCGTCGATACTCGGCTTCATGCTGGCCATCGCCGCCGCGCGTCGACAAACGCTCGACAAGGAACGACCGGAAACCTGACTTGGCAGTTGCGCTAAGACCATTGCAGTGTATTAGTTCAGCAAATCACTCAGGGAGGTTTTTTAATGTTTACTCTTCGCCGCGCCACCGGCGCGCTTGCCCCGCTCGCCCTGCTGCTTTCCGGCACCGCGCTCTCCGCACAGGATGCGGGTCGGATGGACAAGGCGGTCACCGAGCATGCCGACGACAAGAAATACATGGGCACGGCGCTGGTTGCGATTGGCGACGAAGTGCTGCTCGACAAGGGCTATGGCTCGGCCAATCTCGAATGGGACATCGCCAACAGCCCCGACACCAAGTTCCGCCTCGGCTCGATCACCAAGCAGTTCACCGCTGTCTCGATCCTGCTCCTTCACGAACGCGGCGAGCTCGACATCAACGCTCCGGTGAAGACCTACTGGCCGGATGCCCCCGCCTCGTGGGACGACATCACCGTCGCGCATCTCGTCCACCACACCTCGGGCATTCCCAGCATCACGTCCTTCGAAGATTTCCCGCGCTGGAAGTACCAGCCGTGGAAGCTGGAAACGCTGGTCGGCAAATTCGCCGAGCGCGAGCTCGAATTCGAGCCTGGCAGCCAGTGGAAATATTCCAATTCCGGCTACCTCCTCCTCTCGGCCATCGTCGGCAAGGTCACCGGCGAGCCGCTCGGCGCCTTCATGCAGGCCAATATCTTCGACCCGCTGGGAATGGCGAGTACGGGCGTCGACGACACCGACAAAATCCTCCCTAAGCGCGCCTCGGGCTATTCGCCTTCGGAGGATGGCGTCATAAATGCCGACTATGTCAGCATGACCATCCCCACGGGCGGCGGCGACATGTATTCGACCACCGGCGATTTGCTCAAATGGCAACAGGGCCTGTTCGGCGGAAAGCTCCTCAAGCCCGAAACGCTACAGACCTATCTTGCGCCGGTCGATTTCGAGGCCTTCGGCGAGGCGAAATATGCGAGCGGCGTGCTGGTCGAGGAAATCGAGGGGCAGACAGTCTACTGGCACGGCGGCGGCATCGAGGGCTTCAACACCTGGCTCGGTCACGACCCGGCGAAGGACATCACCGTCGTGGTGCTTGCCAATCTCAATGGCGGGAGCGCCAACCAGCTCGGCCGTTCGCTGATGACGCTCGCACAGGGCGGCGAAGTGCAGCTGGCAAGCGAACTGGTCGAAGTCTCGACTAACGATATCGACCTCGAACAATATGCCGGGACCTACCGCGTCAGCCCGCAATTCGCGCTGAAATTCTTCGTCGAGGACGGGCAGTTCATGACGCAGGCGACCGGCCAGGCAGCCCACCCCGTCTTCGCCAGCGGAGAGGACGAGTTCTTCCTCAAGGTCGTCGACGCCCGCCTGAAGTTCAATCGCGGCGAGGACGGTGCGGTGAACTCGGTCACGCTCAACCAGGGCGGCGGTACGGTCGAGGCCTCGCGCGAATAGCGCGCCGTAACCATTCGTTTGCCTTCCCTCGCGATACGCCTAGTCTGTATCGCGAGGGAGAGCTTTCATGTCCTATCCGGTCCTGACCGAGGAACCCGGCGCCATCGAAACCGCCGCCATGGTTGCGCGCGGGGACATATCGCCGCTGGAGGCGGTGGATGCGGCGATTGCCCGCATCGAGCAGCTCGATGCGCATATCAACGCGGTGGTGGTCTGCGATTTCGACCGCGCGCGCGATACCGCCAAGGGCATGAGCGGTTCAGATAGCTCGAATGCGCAGCTCTTCGGCGTACCGATGACCATCAAGGAAAGCTTCGACATCGCTGGGCTTCCCACCTGCTGGGGCCACGAGGCGCACCGGGATGCCGTCGCCAAGGCGGATTCTCGCGTGGTGAAGCTGCTCAAGGATGCAGGCGTCATCTTCCTCGGCAAGACCAACGTCCCGCCTGACCTTGCCGACTGGCAATCGGTCAATCCGGTCTATGGCCGCACACACAATCCGCATGACCATGAACGTTCGCCCGGTGGCTCTTCGGGAGGCTCGGCAGCTGCCGTGGCGAGCGGGATGGTGCCATGCGAATTTGGCACAGACATTGGCGGCTCGGTCCGCGTGCCCGCGCATTTCTGCGGGGTCTGGGGACACAAGTCGAGCTGGGGCCTCATCAGCAAGGAAGGCCACGACCACCCGCTGATGGCGGGTCGCGGCCAGCATGACGGGGCGCTGTCAATTGCCGGCCCCCTCGCCCGCAACGCTGCCGACCTCGCCGCGCTGATGCGCATTACCGCCAGCATCCCCTTGTCGGAAAAGACCACTTCGCTGCGCAACTGCCGCGTGCTGGTGCTGGCCGAGCATCCTTCCTGCCCCACCGGCAGTGCTGTCCTCCGCCTGATGGAGCAGACGGCAAGCGCGCTCGAGAAGGCGGGCGTCTCGGTCGACCGCAAGTGCGACCTCGTGCCGGACCTTGCGCGCCAGCACGGCGATTACATGCGCATGCTCAACATCGCGATGGCGCGCGGCGCGCCGAACAAGGACGGAAAGCGGGCGAGCGCGACCGACTGGTTCGACCTGCTCGACATCCAGGCGCGCAACGAGATGGCCTGGGCGAAGCTGTTCGAGACCTACGACTTCGTTCTCGCGCCCCCTGCCCCTGTTCTCGCCGTGCCCAACCGCAAGGAGCGTGTTTTCGACAGCATGCTCGACATCGACGGCAAGGACGTGCCGGGCGCGGCGGGCCTGTGCTGGGCGGGCCTTGCAACCTTCCCCAACCTGCCCGCCACCGTCCTCCCTATTGGGGGCAGCGATGGCCTGCCCTGCGGCATGCAGGTCATCGGCCCGCGCTGGTCGGACCTCGCCTGCATCGAGGCTGCGGAAGAAATCGGCCGGGTCTTGCACTCCTGAGCGCACAAGCCCAAGGCTCCGCGCGGACGACGGGAGTTACGAATTTATGGGACACCAGCGCGTAATGCGGCTGTTTGCGAAGTGGCACATCTGGCTCGGCTGGCTGGTCGGCGTGCCGGTACTCATGTGGACCGTGACGGGCCTCGTGATGGTGCTCACCCCCATCGAAGAGGTGCGCGGCAACCATTTGCGCATCGAAGGCACCGAGCGCGCCCTTCCCCGCGATACGAATATCTCGGTCTCGCTCCCTTCTGCCAGCACCCAGCCGGTTCGCTCGGTCACGACGCAAGTCGAGCGCGGCGAGACCATCACGCGCATCACCTATATGGACGGCACGACCGAGCGGTACCGCCCCGATGGCAAGAAGATGTCGCCGCTGTCGGAGGTCGAGGCGCGGCTCATCGTGCGCGAAGGCATCAAGGGCGGCGACCAGGTGGTCAGCACCGCCCGCTACGAAGCGGACAACGTACCCTTCGATTTCCGACGCCCGCTCGACGTGTGGCAGGTCACGCTCGCAGACGAGACCAATATCTATGTCGGTATCGAGAGTGGCCGTATCGAGGCCGTGCGCACCGAGTGGTGGCGCACCTTCGACCTGATGTTCGGCCTCCACATCATGGACTTGAAGACCCGCGAGGATACTAGCCACCCCATCCTCATCATCTTCGCCATCCTTTCCATCCTCGGCGCGCTGCTCGGCTGCATCCTGATGTTCCGCCGCCGCAAGTCGCGGGTGAAAGTGCCCAAGTGAACCCCGAAGAAGTCCTCACCCCGGTCCTCGACTGGCTCGACCTGCTTGGCGTCGCCATTTTCGCGCTGACCGGCGCGCTGGTGGCGGCGAAGGAGAAGCAGACGCTGGTGACACTGTCGTTCTTCGCACTGATTACCGGTGTCGGAGGCGGCACCATCCGCGACCTCCTCATTGGCGCACCGGTATTCTGGATTGCGGACCCGTGGGTGGCGGCAATCTGCCTCGGCATCGCACTGTTTGCCTGGTTCACGCCGACGCGCTGGTGGGAGGGCAAGTTCCTCTCCATCGCCGATGGCGCGGGGCTGGCGGCCTATGCGGTGCTCGGCACGGCCAAGGCCATCGAATATGGCGTACCGCCCATTCCGGCGGTGCTGATGGGTGTCATCACGGGCACGGCAGGCGGCATCATCCGCGACGTGCTGGCAGGCCGCCCGTCGATCCTGATGCGGCCCGAACTCTATGTGACGGCAGCCGCGCTGTCGGCGAGCCTCACCGCCTTGGGGTCGCTGCTGGATCTCACCAATTGGTGGACATGGATAGCGGCGGCGCTGGCGGGTTTCGCCCTGCGCCTCGCCGCCATCCTGATGAATTTGGCCCTGCCCTCTTACGATGAGCGGGGACCGGGCGGGGATTAGGCTCCCGCGCCGGGGTAGCCGGTGCCGATTTCGAGATCGTCGTCGATCTCGTCGTCGTCCCCGTCGACCGGTCCGCCCGGATAGGAGGCCGTCGGGGCCTGCGCGGTCTCCGCAGCGACCTCACCACGGTCGACCTTGCTCCATTCCGAAGAGTAGCGGTCGTCGTCCCACTGATCGTCGTCCTGCTCGTCCTCGTAATCGCGGTCACGGTCACGGCGATCATAATAGATGTCTTCGTAGCGCTCGTCATAGTCGCGGCCATCGCGTTCATAGCGAGCGCCACCGCGGCCGAGGTTGACCTCCACACCGCGACCGTCATTGTCGATTTCACAATCGAAGTCCCCACCGCGCGAGAGCGTGCCCTCGACGCTCCAGCCACGCGCAGTGCGATTGGCGCGATCGACCGTTTCGACCCGTGCACGGCGCTCCACCGCGTCGATGCACATGCCGACGGCACGGTCGAGCCCGCGCTCGTCATTCCAGCGCACGTCGCGGCGGTAATCGCGGTCGCGGTCGCGGCGGTCGCGATAGCGGCGGTCTTCGCTCGCGCTCTTGGCGACATGGGCAATCGCGCCGACGATCAGCACGCCCGCAAGGACGTCGCCGAGGCCGGGGCCGCGGCGATAACGATAGCGATGGTAGCGGTGATGCTCCGCCGTCTGCGAGGCCTCGACATCGAGGACCTGAGCGATGCCGCTCTTGGCGGGCGAGGCAATCGCCATATCGGCGGCAGAAGCCGGGGTGGCGGTGAGCGAGAGCGCCGCAAGCATGGCAGGCGCGGCGGCGAGTTTGTTCAAATACGGCATGGGCCGATCCCTGTTGTTCTCGCACCCCCACCTGGTGCGATTCGTCTGACGATGTCGGAATTGATGCGCGCAGAACCCTTTATTCTGCCTGAACCGCGCACGAAAAAGCGGCCCGGGTGTGAGAGGGACCCGGGCCGCTGTTGGTGTTTTTCGTCAGGGCTTAGCGGAGACCGCGAACGCCCTTGAAGTCTACATGACGGACGACGCCGCGTTCGATGTAGCAGGTGAACTTGCCGCTATCCCGGCCGCGGCTGCGGCGGTCGCGGTAACGACGGTCGTCATAACGGTCGTAGCGGTCGTAGCGGTCATACCGATTGCCATGGCGGCCATAGGCGCCGGCCACGTCGATGCGACCCTTCACCTTCCAGCCGTAACGCGTATCTTCGACGCTGCGGATATCGGTGACGCGGGCATGACGGTAGTTACCGTGGCTGCGCGCATCCCACTGGGCGGCATTCACACACTGGCTAACGGCCTTGCGCGGGCTTCCGCGGTAGCGATAGGCATCGCGGCGATAGTCGCGTCCGTCGCGGTAATAGCGGCCATCACGGTAATAACGGCCATCGCGGTAATAATCGCGGTCGCGCTTGGACGAGCTGGCAATGGCGGCGATACCGCCGAGGATGACGGCACCGGCGATGATTTCGCCAGCGGAAATGCCGTCGTCGTCGCGGTCACGGGCCTGGGCGGGGGTAGCTCCGGCGAGTGCCATCGCACCGACCGTAGCAGTCGCGATCCCACCCTTCGCGAATGTCTTGATGTTCTTGATCATAGAGGCTCTCCTCAAAGTCATACCGTGGCGGGATTGCCTCGGTTGAATGACGTTCTAGGCGAGTCGCTGTGAGGTGACGCTGAATCGCGAGTGCAGACTTTGTTCAGGAATATGTGGAGTTTTATTAACGGCCAATCGATTGATTTTTCGCAGGTTTAGGATTGAGCGAGCGAATAGGTCTCGCCAAAATCCGGCCCGCAGCCGCCCTTAGCTGAACGGTTTTCGTTCATTTAACGGTCCTAAAATATGAATATCAGGCTGCCAGACCCGATTCTGCATTGGCCGGCACTTCATCACTCTCCCACCAATGCTCCATCCCCAGTCGGCTCATGTCCCCTTCGAAATCGCAAAAGTCGAGCAAACCGGAACAAACATAGGCTCCGGGCAGCGGACCACTGCCTTCACGGAACCTCCGGATCATTGCCAGCGCTGCGAGGACCGGGACATAGGGACCTCGGTTCGCATCGGCGCGCAGGACCCATGCGGCCTCGGCGCGCTGCCCGGAGCGTCCGATGCCATTTGCCCGCACCGTCATCGCCCCCCGGTCCGATCCGACCAGGCGAACCAGCTCGGCAAGCTTGAGCATCGGCAGGGCAAAAGGACGCAGGCTCTTCAGCCAGCCCCAGCGCACCGGCAGCGAGCACAGCCACAGGCCGACGTGCAGCAATCCGAGCTCGAGACCCGCGAAGAACTCTGCCGACTGGCGCGGCTTGTAGCGTTCGACCAGCAAATCCTGTTCGGGCGTATCGCAGACCGAGGCCCAGCGCTTGCCGATGCGCGGAATGTCCTCGCGGTGGAGGCCGCCCCAGCCCGGCACCTGCTGCCATTCGCCCTCGCGGAAAACCCGGACAGGCTTGCCGACATAGGAAAGGATGGCCTCGACCACCGACCGGCCCCGCGGCGCGCGGTTGCCGGGATATATGCCGATGCGCAGGGCATCGATGGCCTGCCAGCCCGCCGTCAGTTCGTCGACAACCGCATGGCTGAGTGCGGGAATGGAGCTTGCCCCCGTCACCAACGCCACGCCCGCGTCCTGCGCGGCCTTGTCGAAGCGCGGAAAGCCAGCGACGAACTCGCGCCCGTCGGCAAGGTCGAGGTAGTCCACCCGCGCGCCGATCGCTGCATCGATCAATTTCGTGTGCGAGGACTGGAACGGGCCCGCCGCATCTATGACGAGGTCGTAGCCGACGAGATCGATCGATTTCACTGCGTCTCGGTCGATGCGCGCGAGGCCCGGTTGGCGCGGCAGCGCCCTTGCCACCGCCTCCAGCTTGCGCAGGTTGCGCGCCGCCAGCGTCAGTTCGATGCCTTCCTCGCGCGAGGCCAGTTCCGCGAGACGCGAGCCGAACACGCCGCTGGCACCGATGATGAGGACTTTCAGCGCGCTAGGCATCGCGAAACACTCCCGACTGGTAGACAAGCTCACCCAGCAGCGGATGCACCAGCTCGAGCGAGAATTCGAAGCGTCCCTCGCCCAAATCGCGGTGGCGCACGACCGTTCGCCCCGGTCCCATCCAGTGCGGCAGGCGCAGGCGCACGGGGCCGATGTCGAGGAAATAGTGGTCGCTGCGGAATTCGAGTCCGTCTTCGAGCGCGACGACCTTCAGCGCCATGCCGATGCCGCGGCCGAGATATTCCTCCAGCCCCGACTTGCCGGCAAAGCGCTTGGCGCTGTGGATGACCTGCGGGAAGCCATGCTTGCGCCCATATATGCGCGTCCAGCATTGGCCGCCGCTGTTCACGTCCTCGCTGACCGACACCGTGGCCGGGACACCCGTGTCGCGGTGCAATGGCAAAGGTGCGCCGATCAGGCGGCAGAACTGTGCCAGCACCCATCCGGCGCGGCTGAAGCGGACTTCCTCGATGATGCCGGGATAGATAGCGACCCGCGCGCTCGCGAGCCGCTTCGAGAACCGCGCACGGACCGCGTCGGGAAGCCGCCGCCAGCCCGCCTCGCCCACCAGCGCACGGAAGCGCGCGTCATAGGCCTCGCTCCCTTGCGGTGCTTCTTGCGGAATTTGCTCTCTGGGTAGTGCCTGCATCGCTTTTCCCCTTTCGCGATTCTGGCTTGTTTCTCTTACTTCTTCTGGCCCTTGCCGGGGCGCCATCCGATAACCTTCACGATACCGGAGCCCATGGTGATGAGGGTCATCAGCGCGGACTTGGGCACGTTGAGCATCTCGTCGTGCCAGCGCGACATGGTCGAAACGAACTCGAGCATGTCGGCCAGCTTCTGACGCGCCTGCGGGCTGATTTCGGGGTCGCGGGCAGCTTCTTCGTTGCAAAGTTTGAGCGCCGCTTCCGCCGGATCGATTTCGCGCTCCTTGCGCCCGCGGGCGATGCGCGTTGCCATTTCCCAGATATCGGCTTCGGCCGTGAAATGGTCGCGCCGTTCGCCCAGCACCGGAACGCGCTCGATGAGCTTCCAGGACAACAGTTCGCGGATCGAGTTCGACACATTCGAGCGCGCCAGCCCCAGCGTGGCGGCAACCTGTTCTGCATTGAGCGGCTCGTCCGAAATGAAAAGCAGCGCGTGGATTTGCGCGACCGAGCGATTCACGCCCCACTGGTTGCCCAGATCCCCCCAATGGAGCACGAAGCGTGCGATGGAAGGCGACAATTCGATCCTGTCATTTTTTTCTGTCATGACAGAAATATCTGTCAAAGCCGTTCCGGAGTCAAGCGCGCAAACAAAAAGGCCGGAGGATTTCCCCCCGGCCCTCATGTGTCTCTGATTGAGAGGCTCAGGCTTCCGCCATTTCCTCTTCGTCGGCCATTACCGGGCCGCTGTCCTGGCCCTTGGCATCGACGTCGCGATCGACGAATTCGATGACGGCCATGGCAGCCGCGTCGCTGCCGCGGTAGCCGGCCTTGATAACGCGGGTGTAGCCACCGTCACGGTCCGAATAACGCTCGGCGAGAACTTCAAAGAGCTTCTTGAGCTGCGTTTCGTCCTGCAGCTTGCTCATCGCAAGGCGGCGGTTCGAAAGACCACCACGCTTTGCGAGCGTGATCAGCTTTTCGATGTAGGGACGCAGTTCCTTGGCTTTCGCCTGCGTGGTGAGGATCTGTTCGTGCTTGATGAGCGCGGCGCTCATGTTGCGGAACAGGGCCTTGCGGTGGCCAGTCTTACGCTGAAGCTTACGGCCTGCAATTTTATGACGCATTGTATTTCCTTCTACGTTCGTAGGGGGCCCGTTCTAGGTAGCCCGATACGGGCCGGATTAACGGGTCCGGCCCACTCCCGTATATCTGGATTAGCCCAGCAGCTCCTGTTCGAGCTTCTTGGCCATTTCCTCGATGTTCTCCGGCGGCCAGCCAGGGATGTCCATGCCGAGGCGCAGGCCCATCGAGCTCAGGACTTCCTTGATCTCGTTGAGGCTCTTGCGGCCGAAGTTCGGCGTACGGAGCATCTCGGCCTCGGTCTTCTGGACCAGGTCGCCGATGTAGATGATGTTGTCGTTCTTGAGGCAGTTTGCCGAACGGACCGACAGTTCCAGCTCGTCGACCTTCTTGAGGAGGTAACGGTTGAGCTGGTTGGTGTCGCTTTCCTGCGGCTCTGCAGCCTGGCCGATCATGGCCGAGCTGGGCTGCGGGATGCCGTCTTCGAAGTGGACAAACAGCGTCAGCTGGTCCTGGAGGATGCGCGCGGCATAGGCCACGGCGTCTTCCGGAGCGACCGTACCGTCGGTTTCGACGGTGAGGCTGAGCTTGTCGTAGTCCAGTTCCTGGCCGACACGGGCGTTCTCGACCTTGTAGCTCACCTGGCGGACCGGCGAGTACAGGCTGTCGACGGGGATGAGGCCGATCGGAGCGTCGACCGGACGGTTCATCACGGCGGGGCGGTAGCCCTTGCCGGTGTCCGCGGTCAGTTCCATGTTCAGCGTCGCACCTTCGTCGAGGTGGCAGATGACGAGGTCCTTGTTCATGACCTCGATGTCACCCGAAACGGCGATGTCGCCAGCCTTCACTTCGCCCGGGCCGGTGGCCGAGAGCTGGAGGCGCTTCATGCCTTCGCCTTCCATCTTGAGCGCGATCTGCTTCACGTTCAGGACGATGTCGGTGACGTCCTCGCGCACGCCTGCGAGCGAGGAGAATTCATGCAGCACGTTCTCGATCTTGATCGAGGTGATGGCTGCACCCTGCAGCGAGGACAGCAGGACGCGGCGCAGCGCGTTGCCGAGCGTCAGGCCGAAGCCGCGCTCGAGCGGTTCTGCAACGAAGGTCGCCTTGCGAGCCTTGTCACCGCTGTCCTTGATGTCGAGGGTGTTGGGTTTCTTGAGTTCCTGCCAGTTCTTGATGTTGACGGACATGGATTTCCCCTGGTGTGGATGCGGGCAGGACCGGAGCTCTTTCTATCGAGCGTCCGGTCCGATGTAGGTGTCGGAAGGCTGGAGGACCCAGCCCACCGGGCAGGTACGGATCAGACGCGGCGACGCTTGGAAGGACGGACCCCGTTGTGCGGGATCGGCGTCACGTCGCGAATCGAAGTGATCGTGAAGCCCACTGCGGCGAGACCGCGAAGAGCGCTCTCGCGGCCCGAGCCCGGGCCCTTCACTTCCACTTCGAGGGTGCGAACGCCGTGCTCGGCAGCCTTGCGGCCTGCGTCGTCGGCGGCAACCTGTGCGGCATAGGGAGTCGACTTGCGGCTGCCCTTGAAGCCCATCATGCCGGCGCTGGACCAGCTGATGGCATTGCCCTGTGCGTCGGTGATGGTGATCATCGTGTTGTTGAAGCTGGCGTTGATGTGCGCGACGCCCGAAGAGATGTTCTTCTTGTCGCGGCGCCTTACGCGGCCTGGTTCGCGTGCCATGATGTGTATTCCTCTATATTCTCAAGAAGGGAAAAGCTTACCGGGAGGCCCGAGCTTACTTCTTCTTGCCGGCGATCGGCTTGGCCTTACCCTTGCGGGTGCGGGCGTTGGTGTGGGTGCGCTGGCCGCGAACGGGCAGGCCGGCACGGTGACGAAGGCCGCGATAGGAACGCAGGTCCATCAGGCGCTTGATGTTCATCGCGGTGTTGCGACGAAGGTCACCTTCGACCATGTGCTCTTCATCGATGGTTTCGCGAACGCGGAGGATTTCCTCGTCGGAAAGGTCCTGCACGCGGCGCGCGTGATCGATGCCGAGCTTGTCGGCGATTTCAACGGCCTTGGTGCGGCCGATACCGTGAATATAGGTGAGCGCGATGATAACGCGCTTGTTGGTGGGGATGTTTACCCCGGCAATACGAGCCACTTAAATCTCCATGCTCCACAGGGTCCTTTATAAGCGGGACCCCATCTCAACGCTTTGTATTCGCTAGCACTTGCAGACGCTTGGTAACGCAAAAAGCCCGGATGGCGCGCACTAGGCTGCCGCCTGCCGGACTCACTGCAAGTGTCGAATGGTTGGGCGCTTAGTAGGATTCGCCCGGAGCGTCAACCTCCAGCGCGCGCAAACAGCCGAGGCCGCCGATATGGGCGGTCACCTCGTGCTTTCAAGAGCCGGTATAGAGCGTGCGCGGCAACTCGTCAAAATCGGGTTAAACCACGCCGAATGCGAGCATGGCATCGGCAACCTTGCGAAAGCCCGCGATATTGGCGCCGCGCACGTAATCGACATGGCCATCCTCGCCCTCGCCCTCCTCGACGCACTTGCCGTGGATGTCCTGCATCAGTTCGGTCAGCATGCGGTCGAGCTTGTCATGCTCCCAGCTTACGCGGGACGAGTTCTGACTCATCTCGAGGCCCGATACGGCCACCCCGCCTGCGTTGGCGGCCTTGGCCGGCCCGAAGAGGATGCCGGCCTTGCGGAACGCCTTCGAAGCGTCGGCCGTGCTCGGCATGTTGGCGCCCTCGACTACGGCCAGCACGTCATTGTCCAGCAGCGCCTTGGCCCCGTCCTCGTCCAGCTCGTTCTGGGTGGCGCAGGGCAAAGCGATGTCGCAGTCGACATCCCACGGCGCCTTGCCCTCATGAAACTCGGCATCGAATTCGTCGGCATAATCGGCAATGCGCCCGCGTTTCTCCAGCTTGAGCGTCTTGACCCACTCAAGCTTTTCCTCGTCGATGCCATCCTTGTCGTGGATGAACCCGTCGCTGTCGGACAGGGTCAGAACCTTCGCACCCTCGGCAATCAGCTTCTCGGCAGCATGCAGGGCCACATTGCCCGAGCCGGAGACGACCGCGCTCTTGCCCTCCAGCCCTTCGTCCCTGGCCCCCAGCATCTCGCGCAGGAAATAGACCACGCCATAACCGGTCGCCTCGGTGCGCAGCTTGGAGCCGCCATATTCGCTCGCCTTGCCGGTCAGAACGCCCTCCCAACGCCCGGTCAGCTTCTTGTACTGGCCGAAGAGATAGCCGATTTCTCGCGCACCGACGCCGATATCGCCTGCAGGCACATCGGTATCGGGGCCGATATGGCGGAAGAGTTCGGACATGAAGCTCTGGCAGAACCGCATCACCTCGCGATCGGACTTGCCCTTGGGGTTGAAGTTCGAGCCTCCCTTGCCCCCGCCCATCGGCAGACCGGTCAGCGAGTTTTTGAATGTCTGCTCAAAAGCGAGGAACTTGAGCACGCTTTCGGTAACGCTGTCGGAAAAGCGCAGGCCGCCCTTGTACGGGCCGACGGCGTTGTTGTTCTGCACCCGCCACCCGCGCTCGACGCGCACATTGCCATCATCATCCTCCCAGCAGACGCGGAAGGAGACGATGCGGTCGGGTTCGGCGATACGGCGGAGGATTTCCGCCTCGTGATATTCGGGGTGGTCGGCAACGAAGGGAAGGATGTCCTGCGCGACATCTTCCACCGCCTGGACGAATTCGTCCTGACCGGGATTGCGCTTGCGGACGCCTGCGATGAAGGTTTCGAGATCGGGTGTGTCTTGCGGCATTCGGGCTCCCTTGTCTTGCGACACCTACGCCCGAAAGCCCGCGAAGTTCACTCTTCCTCGTCGATGGGCACTGCCGGTGCCTCGACCTCGTCGTCCTGAATTTCGGTATCAAGGCCACCGAGATGATCGCGCAGGCCATTCAATTGCTCGCTCATCACACCATCGACCGCCAGCGAGACGGCTTCCATCGGGAAGTTCATCGCGCCGCCGACATTGTACTCCCACTTCACTTCGGTTCCGCCATCGACAGGGGTGAGCGTGATGGTGAGAACGCCGGTCGCGGGAACTGCCTGGAGCGGGCCGAGGCCGCCGCGCAGTCGAAGCGCCTTGTCAGGAACGGCCTGGACTACGACGGCATGCTGCACGCTGCCGTCGAGCGGTATATCGCCCTCGCCCGGTACTTTTTCGCAGAAGCAGCCGCCCGCGCTTGGCACCAGCGTCATGTTGGAAGCGTCACCCGACCAAGTGTGGGCATCATTCCACCATTCGCCGGGCTTGATGAGCGCCAGCCACACCTGGCGCGGCGTCGCGGCGATGAGCGCGGTGTCCTCGGTAACGAAACCCTGCTCGCTCATCGCCTCGACCTTGGCCGACACGGGCGAAGCGAGGCCAAGCGCCATCGCGCCAGCCAGATATACGAATGTCTTCATGACCCTCTCCTTCATCAGGCGAGTGTCTATGGACAGAACTGCGCTTTGGAAACCCTCAGGAGAGGATGGCGTCGATGGCGTGCGTGACTTCGTCGATACCGCCCATGCCGTTGACGCGCTTCACGATGCCGCGCTTCTCGTAACCCGGAAGGATGGGAGCCGTCTCGTTGCGATAGACCGACATGCGGTGACGCACCGTTTCCTCGTTATCGTCAGGGCGGCGCTTGAATTCGGTCGAGCCGCATTCGTCGCACACGCCTTCGACCTTCGGCTGCTTGAAGGTGTCGTGATAGCCTGCACCGCAGTTGGCGCAGGTGAAGCGGCCGGTGATCCGTTCGACCAGCGCGTCTTCATTCACTTCGAGCTCGATGACATGGTCGAGGCTGCGACCGTGCTTGGCGAGGATTTCGTCGAGTTGTGCGGCCTGGTGCTCGGTGCGCGGGTAACCGTCGAAGATGGCGCCCACTTCGGGACCCATGTCGGCCAGCTTGGCGTCGATCATTGCCGAGACGATGTCGTCGGACACGAGGCCGCCCGAATCCATGATGTCCGCAACCTTGCGGCCAAGCTCGGTATCGGCCTTGCGCGTTTCGCGCAGCATGTCGCCGGTCGACAGCTGCATCATGCCGTGATGCTCGACCAGGCGGTGTGCCTGCGTTCCCTTGCCAGCGCCCGGAGGGCCGAGAAGAATGATGTCCATCGAGAGGTGTCCCCTTCGTCTCGGGATTTAACGCAGGCGGCCCTTGAGCTTCGCCTTCTTGATGAGGTCGCCATACTGGTGCGCCAGCAGGTGCGACTGGATCTGGCTGATGGTGTCGACGGTGACGTTGACGACGATCAGCAGGCTGGTGCCGCCGAGGAACAGCGGAACGCCGGTCTGCGCGATCATGTATTCGGGCACCACGCAGACGAAGGTCAGGTAGATGGCACCGATCACGGTGATGCGGGTCAGGACGTAGTCGAGATATTCCTCGGTCCGCTTGCCCGGACGGATGCCCGGAATGAAGCCGCCGTTCTTCTTGAGGTTGTCCGCCGTCTCCTCCGGGTTGAACACAACCGCAGTGTAGAAGAAGCAGAAGAAGATGATGCCGACCGCATAGAGCGTCATGTAGAGCGGCTGGCCATGCTGCAGGTACTGCAGGACGGTGGTGATGAAGCCGCCCGTGTTGCTCTCGGTGTCGAGCGAGTTACCGGCAAACTGCGTGATGGTCAGCGGCAGCAGCAGCAGCGAGCTGGCGAAGATGGGCGGGATAACGCCTGCAGTGTTGAGCTTGAGCGGAAGGTGCGAGCGGTCCGCCTGCATCATGCCGCGCTGCGTCGCGCGCTTGGGATACTGCACCAGTAGTCGGCGCTGGGCGCGCTCGAAGAAGCTGATGAGCAGGATCAGGCCGACCACCATGAAGATGAAACCGAGCAGGATGACGGTCGAGATCGAGCCTTCGCTATACCCGCTCGTCATGTTGGAAACGAAGGTCGGGAACTGCGCGACGATGCCGGCCATGATGATGAGCGAAACACCGTTGCCGATACCGCGGCTGGTGATCTGCTCGCCCAGCCACAGAAGGAACATGGTGCCGCCGACGAGGCTGATGACCGCGCCGACGCGGAACATGTAGCCCGGGTCGACCACGGCAGCGATACCGCTGGAGGAGCTGAAGCTTTCGAGACCGGCTGCAAGGAACCAGCCCTGGATGGTGCAGAGGAAGACCGTGCCGTAGCGCGTGTACTGGTTGAGCTTCTGGCGCCCGACGGTGCCTTCCTTCTTCATCGCGGCAAGCGTGGGATGCAGGGCCGAAGCCATCTGCACCACGATCGAGGCGGTGATGTAGGGCATCACACCAAGCGCGATGAGGCTCATGCGCTCTAGGCTGCCGCCGGTGAACATGTTGAACATGTCGACCACGCCGCCACGGGTCTGGTCGGCCAGCTGCTCGAGGGCGCTGGCGTTGATGCCGGGCAGCGGCACGAAGCTCAGGAAACGGAAGACAATCAGCGCACCGATCGTGAACCAGATACGCTGCTTCAGCTCGGTGGCCTTGGAGAAATTGGCGAGACTGATGTTGCTCGCGAAATTATCGGCGCTTGATGCCATTGGTCGTCTTCGATCCTAGCTTGTCGCCGGCCCGTCCCGGCGTTGACCGGACAGATAGGGAGCGGAGCGACGAATGTCGAACCCCGCCCCCCATATTTTCGGTTATTTGGACTTCTTGGCCTTGTTGGCTTCGGTGCGCTTGGCCTTCTTTTCGGCTTCGCTTTCGCCCTTGGCGATCACTTCAACCGAACCGCCAGCCTTCTCGACCGCCTCGATGGCGCCCTTCGAGGCACCGGCGACGATGAACTTGGCCTTGGCCTTGATTTCACCCTTGCCGAGCAGGCGGACGCCGTCCTTGCCGCCGCGTGCGAGGCCGGCGGCCTTCAGCGCTGCGTGGTCGATGTCCTTCTTGGCGTCGAGCTTCTTCGCGTCGATGAACTTCTGGATCATGCCCAGGTTCACTTCGGCGTAGTCCTTGCCGAACGGATTGTTGAAGCCGCGCTTCGGCAGGCGCATGTGAAGCGGCATCTGGCCGCCTTCGAAGCCCTTGATGGCGACGCCCGAACGGCTCTTCTGGCCCTTCTGGCCACGGCCGCCGGTCTTGCCCTTGCCCGAGCCGATGCCACGGCCGACACGGATGCGCTCTTTACGGGCGCCGGGATTGTCGCGGAGATCTGTAAGTTTCATAGTCTGCACTCGCTTTCGCTTTGGTTCGCGCTTTTGAGAAATGGCCGCGAAGCGTGATGCCTCGAAGCCCAACTGGTACTGCCAGTTATGGAAGGCGCGCCCCCTAACCGATGGCGCACCCCATGTCCAGTCGATTCGAGCCCTATTGCCTGTCGTCCGGGACAAGCTCGGCCAGCAGCTGGCGCACGGCGATTTCCGCCTTTTTGGCGTAAGTCCGGTGCCCCTGTAGCACGGGGTGCGGGTCACCGGGTATACCACTGAAAATATGCCCTGCGTTTTCCGCCGTCACCCAGCCCGACACATCGATTGTCTGCACGCCCTCCACCGTGTTGGCGGCTGCGACGATCGCGTCGGCGCAGACCTGCAGTGCCGGGTCGTATCCCGAGGGCCCTGCGAAGGGACCAAATACGACAATGCCCATGTCGGGTGAAATGGCGCGCAAGGCGTTGAAATAGAGTGCCGCTTCCGCTTCCAGTTCAGCGGCAGAGTACAGCGCACAGTCATTTATCCCGCCCGCCACGAAGACGGCATCGGGCACCACTCCCCCGAAGGCCTCCGACACATCGGCGATATGTTCGCGGAAATTCGGGCGGCTTCCTGCTCGTCTGAGGTAGCCCGTCCCGCCAAGCGAGACATTGACCGGGTCGTCGATGCCGAGGCGATAGGCGAGGTCTATGACCCAGCTGTCGCCAGCATGCCCTGCCCCCTGCCCTTCGCTTATAGAGTCGCCGACGATGACGACCTTGGGCCGCTCGTCCCATTCCGGCTTTCGCGCTCCAAGCGTCTCGCCCACGGGTAGGCGAAGTTCGCCAATAGAGGCCCGCGTTGTGACGATGCGGATATCCCTGTCGCGGTCCGAAGCCGGAAGCGTCACATGGCTCCAGCGGCGCGCACCCTGGTTCCCGTGGCCAAGAGACATGGGCACCTTCGACGCCCTCACCCCGTCGATTTCGATATAGACCCCGCCGATGAAGCCGTCGTCGAGGCTGAAGAGTTCGAACTGGCGCTGACCGGCCGGAAGGACGAACTGGAATCCATCGAACACGCTGGTGCGGTCATGCGAAAAGCCGTTGGGTTCGTAAGCCGGATCTGCGACTTTGGAGACCGCCTGCGGCCACCACATCAAATAACGCGGCCAGGTCGAAGGTTGCGAATGCCTGCCGCCCAGGTGACGGATGCGCGGATCGTCGTAATTGATGATCTCGGGGTTGAGATAAAAGCTCTCGTTGGCCGACTGGATGGCGATCGGCACGTAGCGGAAACCCGGCTCGGCCCCGTAGGGCAGCCAGCGGCGGAGCACCACGAGACCACGGGGGTCTTCGGGCGGCATGGTATGCTGCGGATTTTCGAGTTGCGGCGCGTCGGAAGATGGGGCCTCCGCTGCATTCGCACTCGGCGCCGTTTCATCGCCGCAGGATGCCAGCAGCAGCAAAGCCGCCACCCCCGCGCCGATACGCAGCCTGTCGCCCATGTCGCCTCCCCCTGACGCCATGGATTCATAAGCAAAGGCGCGCCCCCTGCAAGCAGGAGACGCGCCCTTGTTTCTGTCTGTCCCAATCCGGCGCGAACCGGAAAGGCAGCTTAGTCTTCGACGATGGCCACCAGGTGCGGGACCTTGGCGACAGCGCCGCGAACTTCAGGAGTGTCCTGGCGTTCGACGACCTTGTGCATCTTGTTGAGGCCAAGACCGATGAGGATCTTGCGCTGGCCTTCGGGACGGCGGATCGGCGAACCGATCTGCTTGATCTTGATGGTTTTAGCTTTGGCCATCGTTATTACTCCACGACTGCCGCGGCGTCGGCTTCAGCCTCTGCCTCGGAAGCACCACCGCGGCCGAGCAGGTCGGCAACCTTCTTGCCACGACGCTGGGCAACCGACTTCGGCGAAGTCTGGTCGGTCAGCGCGGCGAAGGTGGCGCGGATCATGTTGTAGGGGTTCGAGGTGCCGACCGACTTGGTCACCACGTCGGCAACGCCGAGGCTCTCGAAGACGGCACGCATCGGACCACCGGCGATGATACCGGTACCCGGAGGCGCCGTACGCACGGTGACCTTGCCGGCGCCGAAGCGGCCGTTGCCGTCATGATGGAGGGTACGACCTTCCTTCAGCGGGACACGGATCATCTTCTTGCGCGCAGCGGCCGAAGCCTTCTGGATCGCTTCAGGCACTTCGCGGGCCTTGCCCTTGCCGAAGCCGACACGGCCCGAGCCGTCGCCTACGACAACCAGTGCAGCGAAACCGAAGCGCTTACCGCCCTTCACCGTCTTGCTGACGCGGTTGATGTGGACGAGCTTCTCGATGATGCCGTCGTCTTCTTCTTCGCGGCGGTTGTTGCGACGGTTGTCGCGACCACCACGGCCACGGCCACCATCACGGTTGCCACCGCGACCGCCACGACCACCACGCTCGCGCGGCTGGCCTTCGGCACCCTGTGCAGGGTCCTGGTTGGCGGCTGCTTCGCTCGGAGTGTCGGCGATTGCCGGCTCTTCCTTGGTCACAGCGTGTTCGGTCTCGGCCGTCACGACCTTTTCTTCGGTGTTTTCGGTCTTGTTTTCGTCAGCCATGATCAGAACTCCAGCCCGCCTTCACGGGCGGCGTCGGCCAGCGCTTTCACGCGGCCATGGAACAGGAAGCCACCGCGGTCGAACACGACGGTGGTTACGCCGGCCTTCTTGGCAGCAGCAGCGATATCGGTGCCGACCTGCTTGGCCGCATCGACATTCGCGCCCGAGCCCTTCACGCCCAGCGTCGAAGCCGAAGCGACGGTCTTGCCGGCCGCATCGTCGATGACCTGTGCGTAGATGTGCTTGCCGGTGCGGTGCACCGACAGGCGGGGCTTGCCACCGGCACGGCTCTTGAGAGCGGTGCGGACACGGCGACGGCGACGTTCGAAAAGAGAAAGCTTTGCCATCTTACTTCTTCTTCCCTTCCTTGCGGAAGATATACTCGCCGCGATACTTGATACCCTTGCCCTTGTAGGGTTCGGGCTTGCGCCACTTGCGGACATTCGCCGCGAACTGGCCCACGGCCTGCTTGTCGGAACCGCTGATTTCGACGGTCGTCTGGTCCGGGGTCTTCACCTCGATACCTTCGGGAACGTCGAGATCGACGTCGTGCGAGTAGCCGAGCTGAAGCTTGAGCTTCTTGCCCTGCGCCTGTGCACGGTAGCCGACACCATTGATTTCGAGAACCTTGGTGAAACCTTCGGTCACGCCTTCGACCAGGTTCGAAACGAGCGTGCGCTGCATACCCCAGTGGTTGCGAGCGGCGCGCGTGTCGTTGGCCGGAGTGACGGTGATTTCGTCATTCTCGAGCTTGTAGGTCACGAGATCCGACAGGCCCATGGTCAGGGTGCCCTTGGGACCCTTGACCGAAAGCGTGTCGCCCTCGATGTTGGCAGTGACCCCGCTGGGGATCGCTACCGGCTTCTTGCCGATGCGGCTCATCAGAACACCTCCGCCAGCACTTCGCCGCCGACGTTGTCAGCGCGTGCTTCCGCGTCGGAAAGCACACCCTTGGGCGTCGAGACGATGGTGATGCCAAGGCCGTTGCGCACGACGGGGAGTTCTTTCGAACCCGCATAGACGCGGCGGCCGGGCTTGGAGACACGAGCGACGTGCTTGATTGCAGGTTCGCCCTCGAAATACTTCAGTTCGATCCGCAGCTGCGGGTGCTTGCCCGAAGCATCGTCGCTGTAGCCACGGATGTAGCCTTCGCGCTGAAGCACTTCGAGAACGTTTGCACGCAGCTTGCTGGCGGGCGAAAGGACGCTGTCCTTCTTCGCCTGCTGGCCGTTGCGGATACGGGTGAGCATATCACCCAGGGGATCGGTCATAGCCATCTGTCTCTACCTCACCAGCTCGACTTGGTCAGGCCCGGAATCAGGCCCTTGTTGCCGAGGTCGCGCAGTTCGATACGGTTGAGGCCGAACTTGCGATAGTAGCCGCGGGGGCGGCCGGTGGTGGCGCAACGATTGCGCACGCGGGTGGGATTCGCATTACGCGGGAGTTCCGCCATCTTGAGGCGAGCGATCAGGCGCTCACCTTCGTCGAGGCTTTCGTCGTCCGCGATAGCTTTCAGCTTCGCAAACTTGTCCGCATACTGCTTCACGAGCTTCTTGCGACGCTCGTTCTTGTTGATCGAACTCAGTTTCGCCATTGGACTTAAGTTCCTTCCTTATCCTGCGATCCGGAAGCGGCTCACGCCGCCTCCTTCTCTTCCGACTTTTCAGCCGGGAACGGGAAACCGAACAGCTTGAGGAGCTCGCGAGCTTCCTCGTCGGTCTTCGCCGTGGTGGTTACGATGATATCCATGCCCCGAACCTTCTCGATCTGGTCGTAGGAGATTTCGGGGAAGATGATCTGCTCTTTGAGGCCCATTGCGTAGTTGCCACGACCGTCGAACGACTTGGCGTTGAGGCCACGGAAGTCGCGGATGCGGGGCATTGCAATGGTGACCAGGCGGTCGAGGAATTCGTACATGCGCTCGCGGCGGAGGGTTACCTTCGCACCGATCGGCATGCCTTCACGCAGCTTGAACTGCGCGATCGACTTCTTCGCCTTGGTGATGACCGGCTTCTGACCGGCAATCTTGGCCATTTCTTCAGCTGCGGTCTGGACCTTCTTCTTGTCCTGGCTGGCTTCGCCAACGCCCATGTTGAGCGTGATCTTTTCCAGCTTGGGGACTTCGAGACGGTTCTTGTAACCGAACTTTTCAGTCATCGCCTTGACGATCTGGTCGTCGTAGCGCTGCTTCATACGGGGGGTGTAATCAGCCATCGATGGTCTCCCCACTCTTCACGGCAACGCGCACCTTCTTGCCGTCCTTTTCTTCGAAACGGACGCGGGTGGGCTTGCCATCCTTGGGATCGGCCACAGCAACCTTGCTGATGGGCATCGGCGCTTCGAAGCGGTCGATGCCACCCTGCGGGTTCTGCTGGGTCGGCTTGCGGTGACGCGCGGCGATGTTCACGCCCTCGACGACGATCTTGTCGTCCTTGGGGCTGACTTTCGACACGGTACCGGTCTTGCCCTTGTCCTTGCCGGACAGGACGACGACGGTGTCACCTTTCTTGATCTTTGCAGAAGCCATTACAGCACCTCCGGAGCAAGCGAGATGATCTTCATGAAGCCACGGCCGCGAAGTTCGCGAACCACCGGGCCGAAGATACGGGTGCCGATCGGTTCTTCGCTCTTGTTCACGAGAACTGCGGCGTTGCTGTCGAAGCGGATGACGCTGCCATCGGGGCGGCGGACGTCCTTCTTCGTGCGCACGATGACAGCGCGATGGACATCGCCCTTCTTCACCTTGGTGCGCGGCTGGGCTTCCTTGACGGAAACCACGATCACGTCGCCAACGGATGCAGTACGACGCTTCGAGCCGCCCAGTACCTTGATGCACTGGACGCGCTTGGCGCCGCTGTTGTCCGCGACGTCGAGATTGGATTGCATCTGGATCATTGATCCGGTTCCTTCTCTTGGCTTGCCGGGACATTTGCCCGGCAGTTCCTAATACGTCAGTTGCCTGCGGCTTCGACTTCGAGGTCGGCCTCGACAGCCTGGGTTCCGCCTGCCGTCACGCGGTCCTTGACCATCCAGGTCTTGGTCTTCGAGATCGGCTTGGTTTCTTCGATGCGCACGATGTCGCCGAGTGCATACTCGTTCTTCTCGTCGTGAGCGTGGTACTTCTTCGAGCGGCGGATGATCTTCCCGTAGAGGGGGTGCTTCACCTTACGCTCGACCAGTACGGTAACGGTCTTGTCGGTCTTGTCGGAGGTGACGGTCCCGATCAGAATACGCTTGGGCATGGTCTACTCCTTAAGCCTTGGCTGCGGCCGCGCGGGCACGCTCGGTCTGCAGCGTCTTGATCTTGGCGATCGTGCGACGGACTTCGCGGATGCGCGCCGGGCCTTCGAGCTGGTTGGTCGCAGCCTGGAAGCGAAGGTTGAACTGCTCGCGCTTGAGGCTCGTCAGTTCTTCGTCCAGCTGATCGTCGCTCTTCTGGCGCAGATCTTCGATCTTGCTCATTATTCGCCTCCGAGGTGCGAGGTGTCGCCCAGGCGGGCCACGACCTTGGTCTTGACCGGCAGCTTCATGGCTGCGCGGCTGAACGCTTCGGCGGCCAGCGGGCCGGCAACGCCGTCGAGTTCGAACAGGATACGGCCCGGCTTCACACGAGCTGCCCAGTATTCGACCGAACCCTTGCCCTTACCCTGACGGACTTCGGCAGGCTTCTTCGAAACCGGCACGTCGGGGAAGACGCGGATCCAGAGACGACCCTGGCGCTTGATGTGACGCGTGATCGCGCGGCGAGCCGCTTCGATCTGGCGTGCGGTGATACGCTCGGGCTCGAGGGCCTTGAGGCCGTAAGAGCCGAAATTGAGCGTGGTGCCGCCCTTGGCGTTGCCGTGGATCTTGCCCTTGAACGCCTTGCGGTACTTGGTTTTCTTCGGTTGCAGCATGGTTCTTTCCTATACCTGCAATCAGCGAGCCGGACGGACGCCGGACGTCTGCGATTCCATCATGAGACGGTCCTGCGCGGTCGGGTCGTGGCCGAGGATTTCGCCCTTGAAGACCCACACCTTGATGCCGATGATGCCGTAAGCGGTCAGTGCTTCGGCTTCGGCATAGTCGATGTTGGCGCGCAGCGTGTGCAGCGGCACGCGGCCTTCACGATACTGTTCGACGCGGGCGATTTCCGCACCGCCGAGACGGCCACCACACATGATCTTGATGCCTTCGGCACCAAGGCGCATGGCCGACTGCATGGCGCGCTTCATCGCACGGCGGAATGCCACGCGGCGAATGAGCTGGTCTGCGATGCCCTGTGCGATGAGCTTGGCGTCGACTTCCGGCTTGCGGATTTCGACGATGTTCAGCTTCACTTCGCTTTCGGTCATCGACGACAGCTTTTCGGTAAGCTTGGCGATGTCCGCGCCCTTCTTGCCGATGATGACGCCGGGACGCGCAGCATAGATCGACACGCGGCAAAGCTTTGCCGGACGCTCGATCACAACCTTCGAGATAGCGGCCTGGGCAGCGTTCTCGAGGATGTACTTGCGGATCTCGATGTCCTCGGCCAGCAGCTTGGCATAGTCACGCCCTTCGGCGTACCAGCGGCTGTCCCAGGTGCGGTTGATCTGCAGGCGCAGACCGATCGGATTGCTCTTATGGCCCATCTTACGCCTCTTCCTGCTCGCGGACGACGATACGAAGGCGGCTGAACGGCTTCAGGATGCGCGTCGACTTGCCGCGACCACGGGTGTGGAAGCGCTTCATCGTGATCGACTTGCCCACCGAAGCCTCAGCGACGACCAGCGAGTCGACATCGAGGTTGTGGTTGTTTTCCGCGTTGGCGATCGCCGAGGCGAGAACCTTCGTGGCATCCTTGGCCATCGACTTCTTCGAGAAGGCCAGGATGTTGAGGGCCTCTTCGGCCTTCTTGCCGCGGATGAGCTCGGCAACGAGGTTCAGCTTCTGCGCGGAACCACGGATGGTGGTGCCTACGGCCAGAGCCTCGTTGTCGGCGACGCGACGGGGTGCTTTCTGCTTGCTCATCAGCGCTTACCCTTCTTGTCGGCAGCGTGACCGGGGAACGTGCGCGTGGGCGCGAATTCACCGAGCTTGTGGCCAACCATCTCTTCCGAGACGGCAACCGGGATGAACTTGTGGCCGTTGTACACGTTGAACGTGAGACCGACGAACTGGGGCAGGATGGTGCTGCGACGCGACCAGGTCTTGATCGGCTTCGCGTTGCTTGCGTCCTGCGCCTCTTCTGCCTTCTTGAGAAGGCTGAGTTCGACGAACGGACCTTTCCAGACGGAACGAGCCATGTCGGATTACCTCTTCTTCTTGGCGTGGCGCGAACGGATAATCATCTTGTCCGTCTGCTTGTTCTTGCGGGTACGGGCGCCCTTGGTCGGCTTGCCCCACGGGGTAACCGGATGACGGCCACCGCTCGTGCGGCCTTCACCACCACCGTGCGGGTGGTCGACCGGGTTCTTGGCGACACCGCGGGTCAGCGGCTTGATGCCCATCCAGCGACGACGACCGGCCTTGCCCAGGTTCTGGTTCTGGTTGTCCGGGTTCGATACGGCGCCAACGGTGCCCATGCAGTCGGCGCGCAGGTAACGCTGCTCGCCGCTGTTGAGACGCACGATGACCATGCCGCGGTCACGACCGACCAGCTGGACATAGGCACCTGCCGAACGTGCGATCTGACCGCCCTTGCCGGGCTTCATTTCGACGTTGTGGCAGATGGTGCCGACCGGCATCTGGCCGAGCAGCATGGCGTTGCCGGGCTTGGTGTCGGTCTTTTCAGCAGCAATGACCTTGTCGCCGACAGCGAGACGCTGCGGAGCGATGATGTAGGCCTGCTCACCGTCGTCATACTTCACGAGTGCGATGAAAGCGGTGCGGTTGGGATCGTATTCGATCCGTTCCACGGTGCCTTCGACGTCCCACTTGCGACGCTTGAAGTCGATGAAGCGGTACTTCTGCTTGTGACCGCCGCCGATGCCACGCGAGGTGACATGGCCCTTGTTGTTACGGCCACCGGTCTTGCGCTTGCCTTCCGTCAGCGACTTGACGGGCTTGCCTTTGTACAGGCCCGACTTGTCGACGAGGATGAGACCGCGGCGCGCGGGGCTCGTCGGTTTGTAATTCTTGAGTGCCATCAGCCTACACCTTCCGTGATGTCGATCATGGCACCTTCAGCGAGGGTGACGATCGCCTTCTTCACGTCGTTGCGCTTGTAGGGCTTGCCCTTCCAGCGCTTGGTCTTGCCCTTCACGTTGATCGTGTTGACCGAGACGACTTTCGCCTTCTGGTCAGCATAGATCGCTTCAACCGCTTCCTTGATCTGCGGCTTGGTAGCCGTGCCAGCGACCTTGAAAACGACCGCGTTGTTCTCCGAAGCCATGGTCGACTTTTCGGTGATGTGCGGAGCGAGGATCACGTCGTAGTGACGGGCTGCGATTTCCTGCTTCTTAGCCATTGAAACGGCCCTCCAGCTTTTCGACAGCGTCCTTGGTGAGGACCAGCGTGTCGTGCTTCAGGATGTCGTAGACATTGGCGCCCATCGCGGGGAGGACGTTCACGCCCGGCAGGTTGCCGGCGGCTTTCTTGAAGCCGTCGTTCACGCTTTCGCCGTCGATGATCAGGACCTTGCCGGCCCAGCCATTCTTGTCGAAGTGACCCTTCAGAGCCTTGGTCTTGGCATCCTTCAGTTCGAGGCTGTCGACGACGACGAGGCCGTCCTTCGCCTTGCTCGAAAGAGCCATCTTGAGACCGAGAGCGCGGATCTTCTTGTTCAGCGACTGCTCGAAGTCACGCTTGCGCGCACCGTGAGCCTTGCCGCCGCCGATGAAGATCGGGGCGCCACGGTCACCGTGACGTGCGCCGCCCGAACCCTTCTGGCGGCCGAACTTCTTGCCCGTGCGGGCAACGTCCGAACGCTCGCGCGTGGGGCGTGCGGTGGCGCGACGGTTTTCGAGCTGCCAGGTGACAACGCGGTGAAGGATGTCGGCGCGCGGCTCGACGCCGAACACATCATCGTTCAGCTCGATATCGCCCGACGCCTTACCGTCGATTTTCTGGACCTTGACCTTCACGATCAGGACTCCTTGCTTTCACCGCCGGCATCGCCGTCGGTGGTGGTTTCGGCATCAGCACCTGCGTCCTGCTGCTGCATCAGCTTTTCCTGCTGCTCAGCGGACACTTCGGTGCCGACTTCGTGCTCGGCTGCGCTCTCGACGAGACCCGCATCGGCTTCTTCCGATTTGAACTGGTCTTCGTTGCGACGCATCACGCCGGGGAACGGCAGATCGTCGGGCATGCGAACCTTCACGGCATCGCGAACCATCAGCCAGCCATTCTTCGCACCCGGGACCGAGCCCTTGACGAAGAGCAGGCCGCGATCGGCGTCGGTGCGCACGATTTCGAGGTTCTGCTGCGTGCGCTGGCGGTCACCCATGTGACCAGCCATCTTCTTGCCCTTGAACACGCGACCCGGGTCCTGACGGTTACCCGTCGAACCGTGCGAGCGGTGCGAGATCGAAACACCGTGGGTGGCGCGAAGACCGCCGAAGCCCCAGCGCTTCATGGCGCCGGCAAAGCCCTTACCCTGGGTGTGGCCGGTGATGTCGACCTTCTGGCCGGCGACGAAGTGTTCGGCCGAAATGCGGGCGCCGACCGGAAGCAGGGCTTCCTCGCTGTCCACGCGGAATTCACCGACCTTCATCTTCAGCGCGACTTCTGCCTTGGCAAAAGCTTCGCGCTGCGGCTTGTTCACATTCTTTTGTTTCGCTTCGCCCGAACCGACCTGGACGCCGTAATAGCCGTCACGGTCTTCCGTGCGATGTGCGGTAACCTGGCAATCTTCCAGCGAAAGAACGGTCACGGGAACGTGCCGTCCATCCTCCTGGAAGAGGCGGGTCATCCCGACTTTCTTTGCGATAACGCCTGTGCGCATCGTCAAACTCCTCAACAGAGGCACCAAGAGGCTCATCCCCAGGGTGCGTGCCAGCCCGATTGTGCGATGCGTGCCCCCGTCCGGGCTGATTGCTTCCCGAAGGAAGCAGACGGGGGACGCAGTCCCGGGCGATTGCCCGGCGGTATCCCGATGTCTTGCCTGTTCTTGCGAACCGGCGGGGCTATCGAGCGCCCCGGAAACTTCCCCGCCGTTTCAAGTCCGGCAGGAGGACCAATCGAGCTTGCTTAGGCGAGCTTGATTTCGACGTTCACGCCGGCAGCGAGGTCGAGCTTCATCAGCGCATCGACGGTCTGGGCGTTGGGCTGCACGATGTCGAGCAGACGCTTGTAAGTGCGCACCTCGAACTGCTCGCGCGACTTCTTGTCGATGTGCGGGCCGCGGTTCACGGTGAACTTCTCGATGCGCGTCGGCATGGGAATGGGACCACGAATAAGGGCACCCGTGCGACGCGCGGTGTCTGCGATTTCGCCAGTTGCCTGGTCAAGAACGCGATGGTCGAACGCCTTGAGGCGAATGCGGATATTCTGTGCTTCCATTACCTACACCGATGCGAAAGAGCCAAGCGGACCAGCGGGTGGCCCGCAAACAAAAAGAAAGGTCAGCCCCACTCTTGAGCCCGGTTTCCCGGTTGCGGGCGACCTTCCATGAATTCTTATGCCGGAGACGAATCTCCGCTGTGGGCGCGCATATACGGGGGAGACCCCGAGATGACAACCCCCGATTTCCGCCTGCCTGAACAGCCATTCATCGGGCGCGGCGAACCGTGCATTTCTGCCGTTTTCACCGCTCACACTAAAAGCGAAGGGCCCGCCCTCCCCTAAAGGAAGGCGGGCCCCGCTATTTCAGCAGAAGCTGACTTCGAAAATCGAAGCTTACTTCTTGATGGTGCCGACGACACCCGAGCCGACCGTACGGCCGCCTTCGCGGATTGCGAAGCGCAGGCCCTGGTCCATGGCGATCGGTGCGATCAGCTTGACGTCGATCGTCACGTTGTCGCCCGGCATCACCATTTCGGTGCCTTCGGGAAGGATCACTTCGCCGGTGACGTCGGTGGTGCGGAAGTAGAACTGCGGACGGTAGTTCGCGAAGAACGGCGTGTGACGGCCGCCTTCGTCCTTCGACAGGACGTAGACTTCTGCGCTGAACTCGGTGTGCGGCGTAACCGAACCCGGCTTTGCGAGAACCTGGCCACGCTCGACTTCGTCACGGCCAACGCCGCGGATCAGGGCACCGATGTTGTCACCTGCTTCACCACGGTCAAGCAGCTTGCGGAACATTTCGACGCCGGTGACGGTCGTCTTGGTGGTGTCCTTGATGCCGACGATTTCGACTTCGTCGCCAACGTTCACAACGCCGGTTTCGACACGGCCGGTCACAACCGTACCACGACCCGAGATCGAGAACACGTCTTCGATCGGCATCAGGAAGTCCTTGTCGACCGGACGGTCGGGCTGCGGGATGTAGCTGTCGACAGCGTCCATCAGTTCCTTGATCGAGTTTTCGCCGATTTCCGGATCGCGACCTTCGAGAGCGGCGAGAGCCGAACCCTTGACGATCGGAATATCGTCGCCGTCGAAGCCGTACTCGCTGAGGAGTTCACGGACTTCCAGCTCGACGAGCTCGAGAATTTCCTCGTCGTCGACCTGGTCGACCTTGTTCATGTAAACGACCAGCGCGGGAACGCCGACCTGACGTGCAAGCAGGATGTGCTCGCGGGTCTGCGGCATCGGGCCGTCAGCTGCGTTCACGACCAGGATGGCGCCGTCCATCTGGGCCGCACCGGTGATCATGTTCTTCACGTAGTCGGCGTGACCCGGGCAGTCGACGTGTGCGTAGTGACGCGCGTCGGTTTCATACTCGACGTGTGCGGTCGAGATGGTGATGCCGCGCTCGCGCTCTTCGGGAGCCTTGTCGATGTTTGCGAAATCGACGGCCGAGCCGAGAACCTTGGTGATTGCTGCGGTAAGCGTGGTCTTGCCGTGGTCGACGTGACCGATGGTGCCGACGTTAACGTGCGGCTTATTACGCTCGAACTTTTCCTTCGCCATTTTCCAATAACCTCTAATCTGAAAGTGAATTTCTGCGGGTTGGAAACGGCGCCCGCGGAATCAGGCGCCGCCCCTAGACGGTGAAGCTGCCTTACGCAAGCTTCTCCTTGACTTCCTGTGCCACGTTCGCCGGAACTTCGTCGTAGTGGCTGAACTGCATCGAGTACTGAGCACGTCCCTGGGTGAAGGAACGCAGCTCGTTCACGTAGCCGAACATGTTCGCGAGCGGCACGTTGGCTTCGACAGCCTGTGCGTTGCCGCGGCTGTCGGTGCCCTGGATCTGGCCACGACGCGAGTTGAGGTCGCCGATGACGTCGCCGAGGTAATCCTCGGGCGTCACGACCTCGACCTTCATGATCGGCTCGAGCAGCTTGATGCCGGCACGTTCGGCGACTTCACGCATGGCACCGCGACCGGCGATTTCGAACGCGATCGCGCTCGAGTCGACGTCATGGTACGCACCGTCGTAAAGCTCGACGGTGAAGTCGATGATCGGGAAGCCGACAAGGTGACCGCTCTCGGCCTGTTCCTTGAAGCCCTTCTCGATGGCCGGGATGTATTCCTTCGGAATGTTACCGCCCTTGATGCTGTCTTCGAAGACGAAGCCCTGGCCGCGCTCACCCGGGGTGACCTTGACCTTGACGCGGCCGAACTGGCCCGAACCACCCGACTGCTTCTTGTGGGTGTAATCGACGTCCACCGGCTTGCCGAGGTATTCGCGATAAGCGACCTGCGGTGCGCCGACGTTGGCTTCGACCTTGAACTCGCGCTTCATGCGATCGACGAGGATGTCGAGGTGAAGCTCGCCCATGCCCTTGATGATCGTCTGGCCCGACTCGTGATCGGTGGTGACGCGGAAGCTCGGATCCTCGGCAGCCAGGCGATTGAGGGCAACGCCCATCTTTTCCTGGTCGGCCTTGGTCTTCGGTTCGACCGAAAGCTCGATCACCGGCTCGGGGAATTCCATACGCTCGAGGATGATCGGAGCGGAGGTCGCACACAGCGTGTCGCCGGTGGTGGTTTCCTTGAGGCCTGCGATAGCGACGATGTCGCCTGCGAATGCTTCATCGATGTCCTCGCGGTTGTTCGAGTGCATCAGCAGCATGCGGCCGATCTTTTCCTTCTTGTCCTTCACCGAGTTCAGGACGCTGCCCTTGGTGAGCTGGCCCGAGTAGATGCGGGTGAAGGTGAGCGAGCCGACGAACGGGTCGTTCATGATCTTGAAGGCGAGAGCGGCGAAGGGCTCGTCGTCCGACGACGGACGCGACTGCTCTTCATCGCTGTCGGGCAGGACGCCCTTGATGGCCGGAACGTCGAGCGGCGACGGCATGTAGTCGACGACCGCGTCGAGCAGGGGCTGGACACCCTTGTTCTTGAACGCCGAACCGCACAGCACGGGCACGAAGTCGCGCGCCATGGTGCCCTTGCGGATGAGACGCTTGAGCGTCGCCGCGTCGGGCTCGTTACCTTCGAGGTAAGCTTCCATGACATCGTCGTCCTGTTCGACGGCGGTCTCGATCAGCTTCTCGCGGTATTCGGCAGCCTTGTCGGCCAGATCGGCAGGGATTTCGGTGAACTCGTACTTCGCGCCGAGATCTTCGTTCTGCCACACGATGCCGCGATTGTTGACGAGGTCGACAACACCCTGGAGGTCGCTTTCCGCACCGATCGGGAGATAGAGAACCAGCGGGTTCGCACCGAGGCGGTCGATGATCGACTGGACGCAGTAATAGAAGTCGGCGCCGGTACGGTCCAACTTATTCACGAAGCACATCCGCGGAACGCCGTACTTGTCGGCCTGGCGCCACACGGTTTCGGACTGCGGTTCAACGCCGGCAACGCCGTCGAAGACTGCAACCGCGCCGTCGAGCACGCGCAGCGAGCGTTCGACTTCGATGGTGAAGTCGACGTGGCCGGGGGTGTCGATGATGTTGATGCGGTGCTTGGGCATGCCTTCACGCATCGCTTCGGGCGAGCTCATCGGATCCTTGGTCGGATCTTCAGCGGTCCAGAAGGTGGTGGTGGCAGCCGAGGTGATCGTGATGCCGCGCTCCTGCTCCTGCTCCATCCAGTCCATGGTCGCGGCGCCGTCGTGGACTTCGCCGATCTTGTAGGACTTGCCGGTGTAGTAGAGGATGCGTTCGGTCGTGGTGGTCTTGCCGGCATCGATGTGGGCCATGATGCCGATATTGCGGTACCGCTCGAGCGGATATTCGCGTGCCATGTGGAATTCCTCGTGGGGTTGGGACGACAATCTCGCCGCCCCTGTGAAAAACTAATGTGACCGCCTGGCGACCGTTCCGCGCATTCACGGAACGGTCCACCAGTCGAGCCTTACCAGCGGTAGTGCGAGAAGGCGCGGTTCGCGTCCGCCATGCGGTGCGTGTCTTCGCGCTTCTTGACGGCGTTGCCGCGGTTGTTGGCCGCATCCATCAGCTCGCCCGAGAGACGGGCTGCCATGGTGGTTTCCGGACGACCGCGAGCCGCACCGATGAGCCAGCGGATAGCCAGCGCCTGGGCACGCTCGGGGCGCACTTCAACCGGCACCTGGTAGGTCGCACCACCGACACGGCGGCTGCGGACTTCGACCTGCGGCTTGATGTTTTCGAGCGCTGCGTGAAACAGCTCGACCGGGTTCGCCTTGGCCTTGGCTTCGACAGTGTCAAGCGCGGTGTAGACGATACCTTCGGCGACGGCCTTCTTGCCGTCATACATCAGGTTGTTCATGAATTTCGAAAGGACCTGATCATTGAACTTCGGATCAGGCAGGATTTCCCGCTTCTCGGGACGACGACGACGACTCATTGATTATCTCCTAAGTCCCGTGGATTACTTCGGACGCTTCGCGCCGTACTTCGAGCGCGACTGCTTGCGGTCCTTCACGCCCTGCGTATCGAGCACGCCGCGAAGGACGTGGTAGCGAACGCCGGGAAGGTCGCGAACACGGCCGCCGCGGATGAGCACAACGGAGTGCTCCTGCAGGTTGTGGCCTTCGCCCGGAATGTAGGAGATGACTTCGCGCTGGTTGGTCAGGCGGACCTTGGCAACTTTACGCAGAGCCGAGTTCGGCTTCTTCGGGGTCGTCGTGTAGACGCGGGTGCAAACGCCGCGCTTCTGCGGGTTCTGCTCCATTGCAGGGACCTTGCTCTTGGCCTTCTGCGGAACGCGGCCCTTGCGGACCAGCTGGTTAATAGTCGGCATGTGAGTTCTTTCTCTTCACCGTGTGAAGGTGACAACTAGCGGGTTATCGGTGATGCGATCGGGTTCGTGCCTGCGACGCGCGCGGCGCATGAAGCACCGGGGCGGTCTGTTCGCACGAGCCTGAAACGCTCCACCCATCGGCCCACACGGCCACCGGGTTACTTTGACGGATGCCCCGAACGGAGTGACCTCCGCTGCAATAGAAAAGAGCCTCGCCGCGTGTGCGACAGGCTCCCGGGACATGACCGGCAATGTTCAGCTCTATCTGACCGGTGTTGGACGAATCCTACGCCGGATGGCCGCGCACATAGTGCGGGAGGGGGATCGGGTCAAGCCGGGCCGTGATCGCGCGCCGACAGTTGCCGCAGGTGTTCGGCCACCGCCAGGTCGAGGTCCTGGTAGACATAAGGACCCACGTGATAGTGGCGCACCGTTGTCATCGCAACGCCTTCAGGCATGGGGGTGTGCGGATGGCGAACCGCCCCGCCCTCGTCTTCCCACGAATCAATCGGCTGCGCGCCGGATGGCTTTCCGGCGTCACCGGCATAAGTGCCGTAAATGATTTCGGGCGGGCCTTCGGGAGGAGTGGTTTTGTCGCTTATCATCGGATCCATCTTTCTCAGCGCGCGAACGCGCCGGGCATATTCGGCGACCTTGGCGAAGTGGCCGTCCCGGTCCGCATCGTCGCCGCGGGCGCTGGCCTGCATGACGGCGACCTGGTGTGCGTGAAGCAGTTCATTGAGGTCCATCGGGAAATCCGTTCGCAAATCGAGTAAAGGGGAACGCAAGGCGGCCGGTATCCCGGGCGCATCGGCAAGAAGCGCCCGGAAACTGTTATGCGTGATCAGCCCTGCTGTTTGCTGGCCTGATTGCGCTGGTCGTCCTTCTGGCTGTGCTCCTGGCCCTGCTCCTGCTGGCGCAGGTTGGTGGCGCAGTCCTTGTTGCCGGCGACCTTCTTGGTTTCGTATCCGAAACGCTGGCCCGACTGGGGCTCGGCCGCTTCCTGTTGCAGGTCGGCCTTCCTGAAGTCGAGGACCTCGCCGCCCTTTTCGGGAGCGATGGTGCCGTGGCCCTTGCCGCTGTCGTAGCTCTTGATCTGGCCGTACTGTGTCATGGGAAAATTCCTTCGATTTCGCGCAGGCGTTCATTAGCGACCGCTTGTGCACGCGGGCTAGAAGGCGAAATGGAAAGAAGAGAGGGCAACTGGCCCTCGGGACCGTCGATCGCGACTGGTAGCTGAGTGTTAGATGGGGAAAGGACGGCGGATTACAAGGGGAGGATGCGTGGGCGATGGGTCAGGGGCGAGAGGCCCGATCAGACGTCTGCTTTCGGCGCTATCTTAACCGTCCCGTAAATATCACGAGTTGGGTGGAAAGCTTACGCAGCTATGACCGATCAAATTTCTGACGATCGCACGGCCCTTACTTCATCGAAGTCTTCATGCACATTGACCTGCGTACCGCCTGCGAAGTTCAGAACAACACCACATTCGCTCTTTGCGACGAAAAGGATTGCTGAGCCCCGGCAAGCAGCGACCGTGCCGTCGTTTTGAAGGCACGGGAACCGCAAATGTACGTTTGCCTCGCCAAGCGTCGATGTCTGACGACATTCAACGTGAGCTTATATTGGGCGACAGATGCCTCGCCTCTTAGTAAGTGGCTTCGAAGTCTGTCGCCAGTGGTGTCGGAGTGCCAAATTGCGCTTTGCTCCAGGCACAAGCTGCGGCAGCGCCCAAACCATGCTGGAATTCGCTTATGCGTCCGGCAATGCGTGAGGCCTTCACCAGTTTGGCGCGACGGTCGTCATCGTTTGCGGCACGGTCGGCACCCATGAGGGCCCGTTGGTGCTGTGCGTATTGATGGTTAAGGTCCATGACATTTCTCCTGCTGTGGCGGGGATGCAAATGCATGGCCGCGAATGATGATTGTGGCTCAGTCGATCATCGCTGCGACGACACGTCGTAGCTCAGCAGTCGCCATGAGGCCGGGATTTGCATTTTCCCTCCCTCCGCGTTGCGCATGGATGGCGCCAAAACGGAGGGAAAGCTTGGGGCGCGAAGCATCGCGCGCATTCATTGAATTCATTTTGTGTATTTCCGGCAGGGTCTTGCCGCCGCCTTTTTCAAATTTCAGCGTCTGTATCCGCGCTTGCGAGCACCGGCGGGCGTGGGCCCCGGAGTTCGTTCGCGGAAGACGATCCGGCCTTTGCTCAAATCGTATGGCGTCAGTTCGACGTGTACGCGGTCTCCAATGACTGATCGAATGCGGTAGCGACGCATCTTGCCTGCGGTATAGCAGATGATGCGGTGCTCATTATCGAGGGTGACGCCGAAGCGGCCATCGGGCAGGATCTCGTCGATCGCACCCTCCATCGTAATCAGCTCTTCTTTCGCCAACAAAGTATCCTAGCGTACGAAAAATCATCCGCGCGGACGAGTTCCGCTGCGGAGCCAGGAAGCATGAAATGGAAGAGGTGCCGGTGGCGCGCTTGCGCGTAGCCAAAGACAATCAATATCCGTCGCAAACGACGTTGGGCAATTTCTATATAGCAGCGTGCAGAAAAATTACAATAGCATATATTCATGCGTACAAAAATTGCTTGCAAACGCTTGCCGCCATACGCTCGCTGCCGGTTTATCTGTTGTCTCGCTATCGTTATTCTCGGATTTGGATGATGTGAGCTACCCCATAGGCCTCAATTTTTTTCTGCAAGACATGCCCGATCAACTCTGATAGTCACTGTCTTATCGCAGTTAGTACCACTGAGCGTACTGCGACTGAGAGATACGTTGTGCTCCCGCTTTGACGAGGAGGGCAATGTGCATCTTCCATATTATCAATTCGAATTCATCGTGGGAGTCGACACCTGATGTCGGACCGCGATTGTGGAACGCGTCTTACGCCGGCTGCGGCGAAGCGACAGAGCGATATAACTCGATTGGCCATGATCGTCCTAGGGCGAGAGGCCGCGATTTCCTTTATGAACGAGCCCAATGATCAGTTGGGCGGAAGACCGATCGATCTTGTGATCCAAAGTGAAGAAGGGCGCGAACGTGTCGAATTGGAACTCGCAGAGATCGAGTATCTGCAAGCATTTCCGGAAAAGGAATAACGACACATCCGAATGCAGTGCGCCTGCGACAAGGCGACCCGAGGGTTGGTGCTGTTCTTTTGGCACCGACTCCAACTTTAGGCCTCCGCTTCCCCAAGGTAGTGGGGGCCTCTTTTCGCGACACTCTAGCTTACGACCGAACATCGCCGCCCGGCTCCGGAGCATTCTTCTCAATCACCACAGCCGGAGTAGTCTACATGCGTCCGCTTTCGCAGTCGCAAGCTGTCCGCCCGCTTTGTAGCGTCCGGTATTGGTCTCTCCACCACAGGTCGTAGCGGTTCCGCCCTCCCTTTTCGCCCAGGTTCGCTTTGCACCAGTTCGCCCATATGAGTGCCTGACAGAAAGCGCTTTCCTACTCGGCGGGAAGGTGCATCTTAGGGTGGGCTGTGAGTTCAGACCATCCCACCCCCACCCGCGCCATTCCCCGCCAAGCCACCTCAGTCGTCGCGCATGTCGCGCCCGAGCCGGAGGAGGACGATCCGCTGCTCGCCTTTGCGCCCTTCATCCACACGGCTCCCCGCCGCAATTCCATCACGCCGCAGCTCCAGCGGCGCTTTGTCGCTACGCTCGCGGCCACCGGCATCGTCGTTTAGGCCGCGCGCTCCATCGGGAAGAGCGTGGAGGCGCTCTACAAGCTGCGGGCGCGGCCCGGGGCGGAAGGGTTTGCCGCCGCCTGGGACGCGGCGCTGGAGCGCGGGGTGCAGCGGCTGGAGGATTGCGCGCTCGAACGCGCCTTGAAGGGCACGCCCACCCCCATCGTCTCTGCCGGCAAGATGCTGGGCACGTGGGACAAGCCCGACAACACATTGCTGCGCTTCCTTCTCCAGCACCGCCTGCCCGAACGCTATGGCGTGCAGCGCATCCAGAAGGGGCATCCGCTCTACGAGGCCATCGCGGCCGAGGTGATGGCGGATTACCATGCCAACCGGCCCGACGAGGACGAAATCATCGAGAGCATCAACCGCAAGCTCTCCCTCATGCGCGACCGGCGCGAGGCAATGGAACGGGACGCGGCTTGCAGCGAGGATGACGAGGAGGACGACGCAGGCGATTGAAGTGCTGCCGCGCCGCGCAATCGGTGATAGGGTGCGCCCCCATGTCCCCCTCGCCCCCCCATATCGAGACCCGGCTCGAGAACGGAACGCCCGTCTGCCTGCGCCGCGTGACGCGCGGGGACGAGGGACGCATTCGCGAAGGCATTGCGCGGATGAGCCCGCGCTCGCGCTACATGCGCTTCTTCTCCGGCGCGGCGACCCCGCCCGACTGGGTGATCGACCGGCTCCTCGATGCCGATGGCGACATGCACCTCGCCTGGGGGGCCATCGACACCTCGCAGCCCGACGAGCCGGCCATCGGCGCGGTCCATGCGTTTCGCGATGCCGAGGACCGGGGCTGCGCGGAGTTCTCCGTGGGGATCCTCGACGACTGGCACGGGCTGGGGCTGGGCAAGATCCTCACCGCCACGCTGCTGCTCGAAGCGCGGGCCGAGGGGATTGCGCGCTTCTCTATGGACACACTGTCGGAGAACAGGTCCGCGATTGCCTTTGCCCGGCTTTTGGGGGGCGAGCGGACTTCCTATGACGGGTCGGTGCTGACCTATTCGCTCGATGTCGGGACCGCGCTGGAGCGGCTGGAGGCGGCGGGCGACCCGCCCGGCATCGCGGCGGTCTTCGCGGCTTTCGCGCAAATGTGACTGGCGACTACTTACAATGGCCAGCGCGCAGATTGGGGTATATGCCGGGGGCATGGAGCCGGTTTTTCTCGATATTGCCACCAGCCCCTGCCTGTCCTCCCTGTGGGAAAACGTGCGGCGGGCGGTCGCGCATTTCGGGGCGGACAAGTTCAGCTATCACGTCACCCCCGTCTTCGCCTCGCAAGTAAGCGACGCAACCGAAGTGCGCGCCGAGGGCTTCTCGGTCGAGTGGCTGGATCTCTACAAAAGCGCCGATTTCCGCCGGATAGATCCCATACCCGACGCCATCATGCGCGTAGGCCACACCATCTCTTGGGAAGAGGCGCTGGAAGATGTCGAGCAGACCGAGGAGGTGGCCGAATTCGTCCGCGCCCTGCGCGACTACGGCATCACCAACGGCTTCGGCGTACCGCTGTTCGGCCCCGCCAATCGCGATGCCTACGGCGCCTTCGGCTTCCCCGCCGACCATGTTCCGACCGAGGAGCAGGTCGTGGCGCTCACCATCGTGGCGCGCGCGGGGCATGATCGGGTGTGCCAACTGATCAATCTGGAAGATGGCGAGGTGTCCCTCTCCGAACGCGAGCGGCAGGTGCTCGGGCTTATAGCACAGGGCAAGTCGAACACGGTCATCGGCCAGATTCTCGAAATTTCCCCCGAGACAGTGAGCACCTATGTAAAGCGCATCTACGCCAAGCTCGGCACGAGCGACCGCGTGGGCACGACTGTGAAGGCACTCAAGCTGAAGCTGATTACGATTTAGCGCTCAAGCAGCCGGGGGCGGCGGTGTGTGCATGGGCTTGCTGAGGAGAGCGTACACGGCGACATCGCAAAGCCCGGCATGCGTGGTCTCATGTTCGCGAAACAGCGCCTCGCGGGTGAAGCCCAGGCGCTCCAGGAGCCGGATGGAGGGCGTGTTGCGCATGTCCACCTCGGCGATGATCTTGCGCGTGCCGGTGTCGAACAAATGGCGGACCATTGCGGCGGTGCACTCGCGCGCGGCACCCTCGCCCTGCCGCTCCTTGCAGGTAATGTAACCCACTTCCTCGATGCCATCCTCATGCGCAGGCACGGCTACGAAGCGACCGGCCACTCTGCCCTCGCCATCTTCGGCAATCCAGGTGCGGCCGTTCCAGGTAGGGTCGGCGAGCCAGCCCCACAGCTCTTCCTCGAAAGCGAAGGCCGGGCGCGAAAGGTAGAGGCATTGCGCCTCGTCAGAGAGCGTCGGAAACAGCGCGGCGGCATCCTCGCGCCGCATGGGGCGCAAGGTGAAGCGGTCGGTGATAAGGGTGCTTACCTCACTCACCGCTCAGGAATGCGACAAGCGCCTTGACCTTCTTGGTGCGCCATTGCGGCGTCGGAGCGACCAGCCAGTAGGCGCGTGTGCCAGCTTCAGGCCCGTCGAGAACTTCGAGGCGGCCTGCCTCGATGGCTTCCTTGGCAAGCAATTCAGGCAGGATGGCCTTGCCCAGCCCCGCCATTGCGCCCGACAGCGCCTGTCCGGCGTTGCTGACGGTCACATGTGCCTGCACGCCGTCCTGCAGCGGCAGACCCCAGTCGATCCAGCGGTCGGGAGCGCCGGGTGCGGCCACCGTCACGCGGCGCGCGGCGGCAAGTTCGACACCTTGCAAATCACCCGGACCATCGACCAGCCTGATGGCGCAATCGAGGTTCGCCTCGGTGAAATCGGCATTCTCGTCCGCCACGAAGGCGAACTTGATGTCGGGATTCTCCTTGGAAAATTCGGCCAGCCGCGGCGCAAGCCACTGGGCGTAGAATTCGCGCGGGCAGGCGATGGTGTAGCTGTCCGAAGCCTGCCCCGCCTGCATGGCGGAGACGCTTTCCTCGAACTTGAGGAAACCTTCGCGCAGCGCGTCGAGACCGGCCGCGCCTTCCTGCGTCAGTTCCAGCCCCTTGCTGGTGCGGCGGAACAGGACGGTGCCGAGATGGTCTTCCAGTGCGCGGATTTGCTGGCCGACGGCAGCGGGCGTCACCGCAAGCTCGTCCGCCGCGCGGGTGAAGCTCAGGTGACGTGCCGCAGCGTCATATACGCGCAGGGCGTTCAAAGGCAGATGCGTGCGCTTCATGGTCCCGCCCCTCTAGGCAATGCTGCGGCGCAGCACAAGATTACCGCAGCCATGCAATCGAATTATTTCCGAAAGTTGCGTTAAAGCTCGCCTTCGAGCCACTGCTTGAGCTGGCCCTTGGGCGCAGCGCCGCGCATGTGCGCTGCCGGCTCGCCGTTCTTGAACAGCACGAGATAGGGGATGGACTGCACGCCCATCGCGCCGGGGACGCCGGTGTTTTCCATGATGTCCATCTTGGCGATGGTGACCTTGTCGCCGAGCTCGTCGGAGAGTTCTTCCAGCGCCGGGGCAATCATCTTGCACGGCCCGCACCACTCGGCCCAGAAATCCACGAGGACGGGCTTTTCGCTGTCGAGAACGTCTTTCTGGAAGCCTTCGTCGGTGACGTTGATGGTGGCCATGGGATAACTCCTGAATTCGTGTTTCTTGCCGCCCCATATGGGCGGCGCGTCCAATTACTCAACCGGCGGCAGGGCAAAGCTTTCCTGCCCTTTCGCAAACGCGGCCTTGTAGGTTACGAGTTTAGCTGGCGGCAAGGCGATAAGCTGGGGCGTCTGGGTATAGAGCACCGCCGCCTCGACTTCGCGCCCCGGGTAGATGGCCTGCAAGGCAGCGACATAGGCCGCCATCTGGCGCAAGGTGCTGTCGGGAATGCCATCCAGCGATGTCGGCGGGCGGCGCGCGGTCTTGAAATCGACCACGGTCACCTTTTCGGGTGTGACCAGCAGGCGGTCGGCCGTGCCCATGACGACCTGTCCCTCTACCGTGGCGGCGAGCGGGATTTCGGCGAGCGCTTGCGCACCGAATATGTCGGCGAAACCCGGCTCGGCGAGAACCGCCAGCGCGCGGGCGAGCATTTCGTCACGGTCTTCCTGCGGCAGGTCCGGGGCCTGCTGCGCGAGCCAGGCCTTTGCGCGCTCCTCCCGGGCACCCTCCACCACATCGGGCAGGCGTTCGAGCAGCGCATGGATCAGGACACCGCGACGCGAAGCGCCTGCGGCGACTTCGGGCGGCAGAGGCGGGTCGCTGCCCTCGACCTCGCCCAGCCCCGAGGGCGCGAGCGGACGCGGCGGGCGCGGCTCGGGGCCGACGGGCTGCTTCGCCCAATCGGGTAGGTCGATGGCGGGCGCGAGTTCGGACTTGCCCGAGAAGGGCACGGCAGGGGCGCACTCGCCCACCTCCCAGCGCGCGCCCCAGATGGGGTCTTCGAGCGCCTCGTCCGCATCGAACAGCGCCGCGAGCCGCGCATACCAGCTATCCTCGTGCGGGCCGTTCTTGGCATCGCGCGGACCCAGCGAGCCGCCGACGAACAGCGCCTCTTCCGCGCGGGTCATGGCGACATAGAGCAGCCGCCAATGCTCCTGCATCGAGCGGACGGCGTTGATGTCTTCCACCGCGCGGACCGGGCCGACCTTCTCGTCCTTGGTCAGCGCGGGCAGCGGCACGATATTGCTTTCCTCCGCGCCGAGCGGCGTTTCCTCCAGCGTGAGTTCGCCCGAGGCATCGGGGCGGATGGCGGCATCGGCAAGGATGACGATGGGTGCCTGCAAACCTTTCGAGCCATGCACGGTCATCACGCGGACCTGGTCCCCGCCCTCGCCCGCTTCGCGCTTCAGTTCGCCATCGCCTGCATCGAACCAGCGGATGAAGCCCTGCAGGCTGGCCACATGCGCGCTGGCATAGGCGTTGGCGGCGTTGAGCAGTTCGTCGACGGGGTCGTTCGCTTCGCGCCCCAATCGCGCAACCAGCTTGCGCCGTCCGTCCATCGGGCCGACGAGTATCCAGTGGAGCAATTGCTGCGGGCTATCGTAATCGGCGCGGCGCAGGATTTCGCGCAAGGTGTGGACGGTCGCGGCGACCTTGGGCTGGTCCGATTTGCGCAAGTGCTCCCACAGGCGGATGCCCTTCTCGCGGTAGCCGAAGACGAGCAAATCGTCCTGGCTCCAGCCGATGAGCGGCGAGACGAGCAGGTTTGCCAGCGTGAGGTCGTCCAGCGGCTGCGCTGCGAAGCGGATGGCGGCCATGAGGTCCTTCACCGCCAGCGGATTGCCGAGGCGCAGCCGGTCGACACCCGCCACAGGCACGCCATGCGCATAGAGCCGCGCCACGATGAGCGAGGCGAGTTCGCGCCGTTTCTGGACCAGCACCATGATGTCGCCAGCCGTGGCGCGGCGGGGCTTGTCGCCCTTCACCAGTGTGAAGCCGTCGCCCGTGGGGTCGAGCCATTCCGCGGCCTGCCTTGCAATGCGGTCGGCCAGCAGCCGGTCGTGGCGGGCGAGCCAGCCCTTCTCCTCGTCCGCGTCATCGCCGCCTTCGGTGATGCGGATTTCCTTCCACAGCGTGACGAGGCCGGGTGCGTCGGCGCCCTTGTGCGGCGGGGACGGTTCCTCAAGGCCGAAGCCTTGGTAGCCGATGCCCTCCATCGCGCGGTCGACGAAGGCGAGCACGGTCTGATTGGTGCGGTAGCTGCGGCCGAGGTCGTATTCCTCCAGCCGCCCGGCATTGGCATTGGCGCGCGCCTCTGCGGCGGCCCTGGCGGCGCGGTCCATCTTGTCGCGGAAATAGTCGCGCGCCTCGCGGAAGTTTTCCGGGCTGGTGCCCTGGAAACCGAAGATGGCCTGCTTGTAATCGCCCACGGTGAAGATGGTGCGGACGGCATGGCCGCGCGCGCCCAGCCCGTCGAAATAATCGTCGGTGAGCGCCTTCACGATAGCCCACTGCGCCTTGTTCGTATCCTGCGCCTCGTCGACGAGGATGTGGTCGAAGCTGCGGTCGAGCTTGTAGCGTATCCAGTCGGCCATCTGGCTGGAGGACAGCAGCCGCGCGGCGCGGTGGATGAGGTCGTCAAAATCGACGAGGCCTTCGCGCGCCTTGGCCTCTTCCCAGCGCCTGGCGAAAGCGCGGCCCGCTTCGAGCTGCGGGGCGAGGAACGCGGCGAGGTCGAGGAGCGCGGCGCGTTCGGCCACGGCGCGCACCGCCTCGGCGATTATGCCCTGCTTGTTTGCGAAATCCGGGTCGTTCTTCTCCGCGCCCTTCATCACGCGGGGGTCGCCGTCCTTCTTCAGCAAGCTGTCGAAGAAACCGTCGAGGTTTTCGAACCGGGTCGCGGTATCGGCGGCCAGCCAAGCGGGCACGAAGTCGCGGACCTTGTCGGCACCTTGCGATTTCCACCCGTCCATCGCCTGCAGCGCACCGCGAAGCGTATCGATGGGGAAGTTCTCGTCCGAACACGCCTCCGCTACCCACCCCTCGCCTGCATCGACCGGAATGCCGAGAAGTCGGTGCACAGGGTCGCGCAGGGCGTGTTGCCAGCCGGGCTGGTCCCACAATTCCTTGTGGCGGGCGCAGCGCATCAGCCAGCCGAGCACCGCGTCCGGCCCCTTGCGGCGGCTCATCTCGGCTACCGCCTCGCGGATGTGCGGGTCGCCTTCCGATAGGAGCTCGGACAGGACGTCGCGGCTCAGCAGGTCGCGGTCGCGGTCCTCCATCGGCTGGCTGCCGGGAAGCACGCCCGCCTCGCTCGGGAAGGCGGCGAGGAGGTACTGCGCGAAGGCGTGGATGGTATCGATGCGCAGGCCGCCGCCCGGGCAGTCGAGCACGCGGGCGAAAAGCGAGCGCGCGCGGGCCTGCGTGTCGGGGTCGATGGGCGCGCCGAGATGTCCCAGCTCCTGCGCAAGCTTGGCCGAATCCATCCGCACCCAACGCGCGAGCACCGCATTGACGCGCACCGCCATCTCCGCCGCGCCCGCCTTGGTGAAAGTGAGGCAGAGGATTTGCGACGGATCGGCACCCGGCTGGAGCAACAGCCGCAGCACACGCGCCGAGAGCACCTGCGTCTTGCCCGTTCCGGCGCTGGCCGAAAGCCACACGCTCTCCAGCGGATTGACGCTGTCGGCCTGCGCGTCCTTCAACGGATAGACCTTGCCGCTCATGCCGCGTCCCCCTCATCCGCCTGGCGCGGGAGCCATTCCTCCAGACGCATCAGCTGGTCGTATGTGTCATAGGCCGGGTAATTCGGATTCTCGCGTGCGGTGAATGGCGCATCGCCCTTGATGTATTTGCCGATGGCCTCGCCCAGTTTCTCACGAGTGGTGGGAAGAAAGTCTTCGGGCAGCAGGCCCTGCTGCCGGTCCGTCAGTTTGAGCGGCACCGCGACATAGCCGAAACCATGCGGGTTATCGTCCTTGGCGCGGCCCAGCGACCAGTATTCGTAAGCGCCCGGCTCGCCCGCCAGCCCCTCGAAGCCACCTTGCTCTGCAATCAGCCCGAGAATGCCGAGCTGGAGCGCGAAACCCTGCTCGACCATGGCCTTGGAAGGCGGCTTGCCGGTCTTGTAGTCGATGATGCCCAGAGTGTCGTCGGCAAACCGGTCGATCCGGTCGGCGCGGCCGTGGACGAAGACGTCGTCGAAATGCATCGAACCCTTGGCCTCGACCGCCACCACCTCGCGGTCGCCATAGCCTGACACGGTCTCCTCGATCCATTCGAGCGCCTTTTGCAAGCGCGGCTGCCACAGCCCGCGGATGAGCGGGTCGGCGTTTTCCTCGTCCAGCACCTGCTCCATGATCGGGGCGATACGCGCAGACGGGTCGTCCTTCCTCGCCTTGTGCCAGCGTTCGAGGATTTCATGCGCCACATTGCCCTGCCACAGCGGGTTGGGGTCGGCGTCGAGCGCGTCGAGATCGGACAAGCCCATGATTTTCTGCGCAAAGAACTGGTAGGGATCGCCCAGCAGCCGGTCGAGCGCGGTGGCCGAGATGTCGACGTCGCGCTGCTTGGCAGAGGGTTTCGGCATAGGGCGCGGATATTCGGGTGCGGCCTCGGAGCGGGTCATGGCGCGGGCGAGTGCGATGGTCTGGTGGTCCTCGTAGCGCGGCAGGAGTTCGCCGAGCAGCGCCTGCATCCGCAGCAGGAACCGGCTGGGAATGGCCGGGCCGCCCTCGTCGCGCGCGCTGCGGCTGAGAACGACTTCGGGAGCGCCGAGCGCCCCGGCGAGGTCATGGGCGGAAAGGCCGATGCGGAAATCGCCGCCCGGCACGCCCAGCGCGCGCAGAACCGGCGGCGCGAGCAGCGCGTCGACGCTCCCGCGCGCAGGCCACACGCCTTCGTTGAGACCCGCACAAATGACGAGGTCCGCGCGGTTCATGCGCGCTTCGAGGAGGCCGAGCACCTGCACCCGCGCATGGCCGCCATAGGGCGGGCGCACCGCGCGCTCTTCCATCGCATCGGCGAGCACCTGCGCCACATCTCGCGGGGCGACGGTGAAGCCAGCCTCGCGGGCGTGGAGGCGGAATTCCTCGACGAACCCTGCCAGCGTGCGCCCGTCTTCCTGTGCCCACAATTTCTCGCCGCACAGCGCCTCGGCCGAGGCTGCGAGCGTGTCGATGAGTTCCGCAAGCTCGGCGGGACTGTCGCGGTCGATTTCGACCAGCGGGAGCAGCTGCGCCTCGGCAATGCCCCACCATTCAGCCATTTCAGGGCGTTTTTTCGCCAGTTTGCCAATCTCGCCGCGCGCCGGTTCGAGACCCGGAGCCAAGCGCGGCCCGCGCAGTTCGCGCTCCAGCCGTCGCAGACGCCTCAGCCAGACGCCGCGCTCCATCCCGCCATCGACCAGCGGGTGGCCGAGCAGCGCCATCAGCGGCACTGCCCTCGCCCCTTCGGCCATCACCTCGGCGGCGAGCAGGAACGCCCGCCCCGCAGCGGTCTGCGACAGCGGACGACCGGCGGAATCGTCGGCGACGATGTTCCAGCGTTCGAGGTGATGCACCACGCGCCGTGCCAGCGGGCGATCGGGCGTGACCACCGCCACGCGCCGTTCTGGCTCGGCCAGCGCCTCGCGCACCAGCAGCGCGATGGCCTGCGCCTCTTCCTCGGGATTGGCGGCCTCCATGATCCGCACTCCCGACAGGCGGCGCTTTTCGGGCGGGAGGTCGACCCAGACCTTGCTCGCTTCGGGCGGGAGGAAGAGCGCGGAAATCGCATGGCTGCGCTCGGGCGGAGCGGCAGTCATGCCCTTGCGGTGCCACGGCTGCACTTCGCCGCGCGCCACGCCCATGCGGTTCAGCAGCAGCTTCAGATGATATTGCGGATGCGTCACGGCATCGTCGCGCGCGAAAGCCGTGTCCTGCGGCGTCGGGGCAGCGCCTGCGCGGCCCAGTTCCTCCCACACCGCATCATCCATTGTGAGGTCGAAATCGGGCAGGATTACCGCGCCTTGCGGCAGTTCGCTTACAACGCGCAGCAACCTGGCGAGCGCGGGCGCGGCGCTGGTGACACCGGCTGCGACGATGGGCGTTGCGGGCGGATTCGCTTTCCACGCGGCGCTGGCCTTGTCGAACAACCGGTTGCGGCGCGCGGCGGCATCGAGCACGCCATTCTCGCCCAGCCACGCCAGCCATTTCACCTGCACATTGGCGAAAAGGCGGATGCTGTCCTGCCAGTGCGCCGAGAGATCGGGAAAGACCCCGACCACCTCATCCTTGAGCAATTGCTCCGGCCCGATATCCTCGACCAGCAGCCGGTCCATGGTCGCGCCTGTTTCGCGGGCGAGGCGCAGCAAGGTCGCACCCTTGGGCGCGTCATCACCCATCTCCTCGGCAATCAGCCGGGCGAGCGCGAACATGCGGCGCTGCGGATCAATGGCGGGCCTGATTTCGCTCGCCCCCAGCGGGTCGAGCAGCGGTCCGAGCGCCTCGTCGAGGTCGAGGTCGCCCACCACCGCCATGCGCGGCATCAGCAGGCCTGCGCGGCCCTCTTCCCCCGCATGGCGGATGAAGGCCTCGGAAACGGTGCGCCGGGCACGCGCGCTCGGCAGCAGCAGCGTCAGCCGTGCCAGCCCCAGTTCGCCGTCCGAATAGCGCGGCACCAGCCCCGCGACGAGCGCGTCGGCAAAGCCCCGGTGCGCGGCGATGGAATAGACTTGCGGCCCGCCTCTTGCGTCAGCCACCCGTCAACGCCTCCTCGGTCGGGCGGATGTGCTGCGGCGTGCCGACTTCGTACCACATGCCGGTAAAGGCGACGCCGAACAGGCGGTCTTCCTCGATGGCGCGGTCCCAGAGGATGTTGGTCGAAAACTTGCCTTCCGGCGCCTCGCGCAGCAGGCGGTGCGAGACCAGCTGGATGCCGGTGTAGATGAAGGGCGCGATACGGTCGGGCTTCTTGCGCGCCAGCCGTCCGCCTGCGTCCATGTAGAAATCGCCCGTCCCGTCGAAATTGCGCGCGCGGGCGTGGGTGACGAGCAGCAGCAGCGCGTCCATCCGCTCAGGGTCCCAGGCGTGCGACAGGTCGACAAAGGCGTTGCGCGGCCCGTCGAGCCAGATGCTGTCGGCATTGCAGGCGAAAAAGGGGTCGGGCAGCAGGCCCGCCGCATTCGCCTTGACCATGCCGCCGCCGGTTTCGAGCAATTCCTCGCGCTCGTCGGAAAAGGTGATGGCAGGCGCCTTGCGCGGGCCGATATGCGCCTCGATGCTTTCGGCGAGGTAGTGGACATTGACCACCGCCTTTTCCACGCCGGCATCCTCCAGCCGGTCAAGCGCGCGATCGATAAGCGGCTTGCCCGCGACACGCACCATGGGCTTGGGCATGGTGGCGGTGAGCGGGCGCATGCGCTTGCCCAGCCCTGCTGCCATCAGCATGGCGGTGTCGGAAACCAGTTCAGCCATTCATCACTCCGTTCGTGTCGAGCGCAGTCGAGACACTGAGGCTTGGCGCGAAACTGCTGTCTCTCGACTTCGCTCGAGACGAACGGTGGGAGTCCATCAGGATATCTCCCCTCCATGCGCGGCGCGCAATTCCTGCGGGATATTGGCCTCGAACCATGCAGCGACGGGCGCCATGGCCTCATGCGCGAGGTCGCGCTCCATCGCCTTCCACACGCGCGGTATCATGCCGAGGTAACGCGGCTTGCCGTCGCGCTTGTAGAGGCGGGTGAAGATGCCGACGATCTTCGCATTGCGCTGCGCACCCAGCCGGGCGTAATCGGCCTCGAAATGCTCGCCCGGCTGCGCGGCAGCGCGATAGCGGCAGAGCATGTCGTGTTCGAGCTGCTCCGACACATCGCGGCGCGCGTCCTGCAGCAGGCTGACGAGGTCGTAAGCCGGATGGCCGACCAGCGCGTCTTGGAAATCGATAAGGCCCTGCTCGCCCGCCAGCTTGCCCTCTTCGAGCAGCATGATGTTCTCGGCATGGTAATCGCGCAGCACGGTCACGCCGGGGTTCTGGCGCAGGAGCATGGGGGCGAGCGCCTCTTCCCATGCGGCAGTCCAGCCCGCCTCGTCGACTTCGAGGCCGGCGGCGGGGCAATACCATTCGGTGAAGAGCGCCGCCTCGCGCTGGTAGACGGCCATGTCGTATGGCTCGAACGGGCCGGCGGGCAGCTGGTGCAACTGGACCAGCGCGTCGATGGCCTTTGCGTAGATGTCGTGCTCGTCGCCCGGATGGTCGTCGAGCCACTCCTTCATGCGCGTGTCGCCGAAATCCTCGGTCAGCACCCAGCCCTCGGCGGCGTCCTCGCGATAGATTTCGGGGCCGCGCATGCCATTGGCATTCAGCCATTCGGCGACGTGGAGGAAGGGCTTGGGGTCCTCGTGCGGGGGCGGCGCGTGCATCAGCATGGCGCTTTGCCCGCCGCGGCGGATGCGGAAATAGCGGCGGAAGCTGGCATCGCCCACCAGCGGGGCGATTTCGGCCCCTTCCCAGCGGGTTGCGCCGAGGAAGGCCTGGATGTCTTCGAGAATGTCGTCGCTCATGGCATGCGGCTTTGCCAAGCCTCCCCGCCTTTCACAATGGCCCTGCGCCCATCGCCCACCATTTCCAGCGTAATCGAGAGGCAGCCCGCCTCATGGGCAAAGCCGCCCGCGTGGTCGGGCCACTCGGCAAGCAGGGCCGCGCCCTCGCGGTAATCGTCGAGGCCGATTTCATCTGCCTCGGACGGATGCTCCAGCCGGTAGAAATCGGCATGGACCAGCGGCACGCGCAAATGCTCGTACATTTCCACGATGGTGAAGGTCGGCGACGGCACCTCGCCCTCGTGTCCCAGCGCGGCGATGATGGCGCGCGAGAGCGTGGTCTTGCCCGCACCAAGCCCGCCAGTCAGCGCCACCACATCGCCCGGCTCCAGCCGCTCTGCAATGCGCTTGCCGAAAGCCTCCATGGCCGCGAGGTCGGGCAGCTCTTCGGTCACGGCAGCGTGATGGTCGCCGTGGTGCCGGCGTTCTTGCGCGTCTGGAATTCGAGCGTGCCGCCATGCGCCTCCACCAGCTGGCGGGCGAGCGGGATGCCGAGGCCGTGGCGGCGCTCGATACCCTTGCCGTCCTTGCTCATGCGGATGCCCTCAAGCGCGCGGGCGAGTTCATGCTGGCTCATGCCCTCGCCATTGTCCGATATCGCGATGCGGTTGAGCCCGCGCCGCTTGGCGATGTCGATGAGTATGCGCCCGCCGCGCGGAGTGTGGGTGACGGCGTTGTCGAGCAATTGCCCGATGGCGCGCTGCAATTGCTGCGGGTCGGCCTCGACCACCTTGTTGGCATTGCCCTTGAGGTCGAGTGTGAGGCCCGCCCCGAGAATGGCCTCCTCGCGCTTCCTGACAATCTGCTCGATGAAGGGCAGCAGTTCGACCTTGGTCTTGCGCAGCGGCATGAGCCCCGCCTCGGACTGCGAGAGGTCGAGCACGTTCTCGACCTGCTCGGTCAGCTTGCCGACCGACATGGTGATGGCCTGCACATATTCCTTGGCCTGCGGCGTAAGGTCGCCCGCAATCCCCTGGCTGAGAAGTTCGGCAAAGCCGCCAATGGATGTCAGCGGGGTGCGGAATTCGTAGGACATGTTGGCGAGGAAACGGGTCATCACCGCGTCCGCCTCTTCCAGCGCACGATTGCGTTCGCGCAGAGCCTGCTCGGCCTGCTGCGAGGCGGTGACGTCGAGTACGGTGAGCAGTCCGTTGCCGTCGGGCAGCGGCACGCCGGCATAGGTCAGCGTGCGCCCGTCGGCGAGTTCGATACGCCCGTCGCGCGGCTTGCGGTCCAGCGTGGCGGCGCGGATGGTCTGGCCGATTTGCGAGATCTCGCGCGGGTCCTGCAACTGCTTGGCGATTTCCTCGAGCAAGGTCTCCGCTTGCGGGTGGCCATCGAGCACCTCGCTCTCCAGCCCCCAGGCCAGCGGGAAGCCGCGGTTCCACAGTTCGAGATGCCCGTCGGGCGCGAAGACCGCGAGCGCTTCGAACAGGCTGTCGAATGTCGCCGTGCGGGTGCGCAGCAACGTGTCGCGCGTAGCCGAGAGGGCGAGCTGTTCGGTCCGGTCCTCGGCGATGAGCACGAGGCCGCCATCGGGGAGCGGCTGCGAGACGAGGCGCAAGTGCGTGCTGTCAGGAAGCGGCCACTGGTGCTCTTCGGGCTCGTCCCTCAGGAACCACTCGCCCAGTTCCTTGCGCCATGCGGGGAAGTCGCGGACCTCGGGAATCTTGCCGTTCTCGCGGGCAATCATCAGCATCTGCTCGAAACGGATACGCTCGCTCACCACGCCGGGAGGGAGCGCGAACACGCGGTGGAAGGGCTGGTTGGCGAAGGTCATCCGCTGGCCGGAATCGAACTGCGCCACGCCGATGGAAAGCTGGTCGAGCATCGAGCGCTGCGCTTCTCGGAAGGCCCGGAATTCGCGCGCCTGCTCCTCCATTTCCTCGATATCGACCGCGTATCCGGCGATGCCCTCTCCCACCAGCGGCAGGTCGGTCACGCGCACAGTGCGGCGGGCGTTGTTGATGGTGGCGGACAGGATGCGCTCGATGGGCTGGCGGCGGTCGGAGGCCTGCTGCGCGACCTGTTGCGCGCTGCGCCCGCCGACGGTCTCGACGAGCTCGATCTGTTCGGCGACCACCTGGTCAGCGCTCTGCGCCCCGACCGCTTCGACATAGGCCTTGTTGACCAGCCGCAGCTGCATGTCCGCGCCGCGAAACCACATCGGCATGGGCGCGGCCTCGATCAGCCCGACCAGCGCGCCGAAATCGTCCTTCGCACGCGCTGCCTCTTCGCCGAGGCGGGCGAGTTCGTCTTCGGTTTCGGTAAAGTCGAAGACCCAGATCAGCGCCGCACCGCTGGGCGAAACAGCCGGGTCCGCCAGTGCGCCGCGAAGGGCCAGCGATTTCTTCGAGCCGGGCGGGCGCAGCGCCATCCTGAACGGCTTTGCGCTCTTCTGCGTGCGTCGGACGTGAGAAGAAAGTCGCTCGACCTGTTCTTCCGACAGCCCCAGACCGTCGCGCCCCGCGAGTTCGGAAAGATATTCGGGGACCTTGTCGAGCCCGATCCAGCGCGCAAAGCGGTCGGGTGCCTCGATCCGGCCATCGACGCGCACCAGCAGCGGGATGGCGGGCCCTTCCTCGACCATGCGCGAAAGGCGGCGGGCGACCTTGCGGTGCGCCTGCGCCGCCTGCGTCTCGCGGCTGGCTTTCAGCATGAGGACCATCGCGCCGCCCGTCCACAGCGCGAACAACACGCAGACGATGACCAGGAGTACGGGCGAGATTTCCATTACCTGCCAGCTATTAGGCTCGCGGGAAGGATGCAACCGGAATGCTGAGGCGGCTGCCCGAATGGGGAGCCGCTCCGCATCGATTACTTAGTAGCGGTAGTGTTCCGGCTTGAACGGACCTTCGACCGGCACGCCGATGTAGTCGGCCTGTCCCTGCGACAGCTTGGTCAGCTTCACGCCGAGCTTGTCGAGGTGCAGCGCGGCGACCTTTTCGTCGAGCTTCTTGGGCAGGACGTAGACGTCGTTCTCGTAATCGTCGGTGTTCTTCCAGAGTTCGATCTGCGCCAGCACCTGGTTGGTGAAGGAACAGCTCATCACGAAGCTGGGATGGCCGGTGGCGCAGGCGAGGTTCACCAGGCGGCCCTTGGCCAGCACGATGATTTCCTTGCCGTCGGGGAACTTCACGAGGTCGGTGCCGGGCTTCAGTTCGGTCCACTCGTAATTGTCGAGCGCCGAGATCTGGATCTCGCTGTCGAAGTGGCCGATGTTGGCGACGATCGCCATCGGCTTCATCGCCTTCATGTGCTCGGCGGTGATGACGTCTTCATTGCCGGTGGTGGTGACGAAGATGTCGGCGCGCGTCACCGCTTCTTCCATGGTCACGACCTCATAACCTTCCATCGCCGCCTGCAGTGCGCAGATCGGGTCGATTTCGGTGACGAGGACGCGTGCACCGCCGTTGCGAAGCGACTGCGCCGAGCCCTTGCCGACATCGCCATAGCCCGCAACACAGGCGACCTTGCCCGAAAGCATGACGTCGGTGGCGCGGCGGATGGCGTCGACCAGCGACTCGCGGCAGCCATAAAGGTTGTCGAACTTCGACTTGGTCACGCTGTCGTTCACATTGATTGCAGGGAACGGAAGCTTGCCCGCCTTGGCGAGGTGATAGAGGCGATGAACGCCCGTGGTGGTCTCTTCCGAAACGCCCTTGATCGCCTTCACCGACTTGGTGAGGTAGCCCGGCTTGCGCTTGAGGAATTCCTTCAGCGCGCGCTGCATCTCGATTTCTTCGGCGTTCTGCGGCTCGGGCATTTCCTCGCCCGCCTCGATGCGTGCACCCCACAGGGCGAACATGGTGGCATCGCCGCCATCGTCGAGGATAAGGTTGGCGGTGAGGTCTTCATCGCTTTCGGTCGACCAGTCGAAGATGCGGCCGACATAGTCCCAGTAGTCGGCGAGGCTCTCGCCCTTCACGGCGAAGACGGGGATGTCCTGCGCCGCGATGGCGGCAGCGGCGTGGTCCTGCGTCGAGAAGATGTTGCAGGTCGCCCAGCGGACTTCGGCGCCCAGCGCGACGAGCGTTTCGATGAGGACCGCGGTCTGGATCGTCATGTGGAGCGAGCCGACGATGCGCGCGCCCTTCAGCGGCTGCGCATCGCCATATTCCTCGCGCGTGGCCATCAGGCCGGGCATTTCGGTTTCGGCGATGCGGATTTCCTCGCGGCCATAGTCGGCGAGGGCAATGTCCTTGATGACGTAATCGTTGAACTGGGCCACGTGCGGTCCTTTGCAATCTCTCAAGAAAAAAGGTGCCGCGCATGACAAAGGGGCGGCACCATGATGGCGCCGCCCCTAGCCCTTCGTCGGTTGGAGGGCAAGCTAGCCCCTCGCCCCTCCTTCCGCGATCCCGAAAGGCCTTAGCGCTTCGCCCAGCGTCCCCCGCTGCGCGGCGCCGGTCCGAGCAATTCGTCAGCGGCTTGCGCGAGAATTGCCGGATCCTTCGACTTGGCGAGATCCGAAGTGATTTCCTTCAGCTCTGCACAGCCGAGCCACGGGTGGCCCTGGCCGTACTGGTTGGCCATGCCGACGCTGATACGGTCGAGAGCGCGGGTGGCGCCCTTCTTGCCGTGGCGTGCAACGAGGCCTGCTTCGAGGCGACGTGCCGCGCCATTGAGCGAGGCCAGGTGGTTGGCCGAAAACTTGCGGTACTGCGGCTGGAAATCGTCCGCGCCCATGCGGCAGCGAAGCGAGGTGACCATGAGCATGATGTCGAGCTTGCGGACCTGCTCGTCCTGGCTTGCCGCGCTTGCGGTGGTCGGCGTCATCATAAGGGCAGCGGCCGTTGCGGCGGCTGCAATCGTCTTCTTAAGCATGTCCCATATACTCCCGTCTGACAGGCGTCCCGTGCCTGTTGAGGAGAGTGTGGGTGCAAAGGTTTTACGAAGATTTAAACCCGCGCGGTAAACCGCAGTTAACCATCCAGCGCCCTTGCATGCACGGCCCGTCTCACTAGATGCGGAGTGTGGACCTAAAGACACAGGAGTTTTAACTTATGACAATCGCTGTAGGCGACCGCCTTCCCGACGTGAAACTGGTCAAGGCTACCGCCGAAGGCCCCGAGCAGGTCCAGTCCGCGGATTACTTCGCCGGCAAGACCGTGGCGCTGTTCGCGGTCCCGGGTGCCTTCACCCCGACCTGCTCTGCCAAGCACCTGCCCGGCTTTGTCGAAAAGGCCGATGAGCTGAAATCGAAGGGTGTCGATGAAATCGTCGCGACCTCGGTCAACGACGCCTTTGTCATGGGCGCATGGAAGCAGAGCGCCGGCAGCGACGACATCACGATGCTGGCCGACGGCAATGGCGAGTTTGCCAAGGCAGCGGGTCTCGATGCAGACTTCACCGGTTTCGGCATGGGCCACCGCAGCCAGCGCTATTCGATGCTGGTCGAAGACGGCGTGGTGAAGCAGCTCAATGTCGAGGCACCGGGCGATTTCTCGGTCTCGAGCGCGGAGCACATGCTCGGCCAGATGTAAGGCCCCCTCCCTCCCGATTGAGGACAAATTCGCGCCCCGCCTTGCCATGCCGCACGGCGGGGCGCAGTCTTTTTCGCCTTTGGGAGGAAATTGCGATGGCGAGCGAGAGCGAGGAGCGGAACACTTTCGGCATGCTGCTGGGCTGGCGCGCAGACCCGGCGGGCGAGAAAATCGCGCTGCTCATGCAAAGCACGAACAAGGTCGTGGAGAGCGACGACGACGTGCGCGAGTTCCGTTACTTCCTGACCAAGCAGCAGGCGGTGCAGCTGGGCAATTTCCTTTATGGCGTGGCGGGAGAAACGCCGCCCGAACCAAGAAAGCGCGGCTTGCTGGGAAAGTGGCTGGGCTGATGCGAGCCCGCATGTTCCGGATGCTGCGCGATCTGGCGCTGTTCAGTCTGGCGCTCGTCCTTATCAGCGTCGCAGCGACATTAGTCCATTGCAGCTTCGGGTGGAGCGGCCGCAACATCTCTGCACAATTCCTCGACATGGTTTGCCCGATGGATGAGCCGCGTGTGATTTCCGAAACCCACGTCGTCCTTGCTCTCGTTAACCGCCTGACCATGCCCGCCCTCGTGGGAGGTTTCCTCCTTCTGGCGAGCGCGATGATGGCTGTGCTCTTCCACTTCGCCTTCCCGAAGGAGCGCGAGGCACCGCAATATCGCTGGCCGGGCAAGTCGACACCGAAACCGCAGAAGCCCGACCATGGCGGACGTCCGGAATGGTGAGATGCTTCCGCGTGTTTATGTCTTCGAGAACAGCACCACTGTCGAAACCCGGTGAGAATGAAACACGTCACCTCAATGCGGGACGCTCAGACGCGACTGCTTTCCAGGAATAGTGGTGTCCAGCTTGTTGCCAGCTATTTGGTGGGTAAACGGTCGTTGACGTTTATACTTGTTTGGCCATTGTGGAGGGATGCTGAATTGGCTCAAACAAGTTCATGCTCGACGGAAAACGCGTAGGGCTTTTCGGACAGCGAAAGGCATGGCTGAAGACGGGCAGCCTGTTGAGAACATAATCCTGCATCTCAAGAATGAAGGATTTTCGCAGGGGCTCACAAGCGTTACGCTTCAAAAAATCGCCGTAGCCGAGCCAAGCGATTGCAAACGTGCAGTTATCGAAAGCGAGCATTGGCGGGCAAACCGCAATGCCAATCGTTCTCTACAGAATGCGCTGGATAAGTCGCTTGACTGATTGCTTCCGCAATCGGGTCTTTCGCTGCCGGTCCGCTGATGGCACACCGCTAGCTCGGTAAAAGCATCGTCAGATGGGTGGAAAGCGGACAATCGCGACGCTAGGCGGGCTGCATGAAGACCGATTCTGATCGTTGGCAGGTGCTGGCTCAACATTTGGGCATTAGAACCATTGCACCGTTTGAATTGGAACTGTCGGACAGCATCTTCCGCTTTGCGGCCTTACTCCCCCAATTCGGCGCAACGAATGGGATGGTGGTAGATGCAGATTGGAGTTTGATTGCACCGCACCAATCTAGCCTCCTTGCAGCAGGTTACGGTTTTTCTTGTGTCCAACCGAGCGACCAACCGGACGACCTCGTAGCGGTTTGCGAGATACTGTCAGATTGGGGATGGACCTGCGCGTCACCTAAACCGGACTGGCTAAGAGCCTAAAGTCCGCAATCGGGTCGTTAGCGGACCGTCCGGTTCGAGCCACCGATAACGCCCCTCAGCCATACCCCATCAGGCTCAGCACTTCCTTGCGGCTGCGCTGGTCTTCGAGGAAGGTGCCCATCATGCGGCTGGTGACCATGCCGACGCCGGGGGTGCGCACGCCGCGAGCGGTCATGCAGGCGTGCTGCGCGTCGATGACGACGGCGACGCCCTGCGGCTGGAGATTGTCCCAGATACAGTCGGCGACTTCGGCCGTCAGACGCTCCTGCACCTGCAGGCGGCGGGCAAATCCGTGGAGCACGCGGGCGAGCTTGGAGATGCCGACCACGCGGTCGGTGGGCAGGTAGGCGATCGCCGCCTTGCCGATGATAGGCGCCATATGGTGTTCGCAGTGCGACTGGAACGGGATATCCTTCAGGAGCACGATCTCGTTATAGCCGCCCACTTCCTCGAACACGCGGCTGAGGTGAACCGAGGGGTCCTCGGTATAGCCGAGGCAGTATTCTTTCCACGCGCGCGCGACGCGCGCGGGCGTATCGAGCAGGCCTTCACGCGTCGGATCGTCGCCGGTCCATTCGATCAGCGTGCGAATCGCGTCCTGCACATGTTCGGGTACGGGGGGCTTGCCGACAGGGTTGTCTTCGTCGGGTCCGACCAGGCTGCTCACGTGCCGTTTTTCCTTCTGAACTTTTCGCGCATGCGGTGGAGCCGGCTTCCCTTGCGGAAAAGGCCGCCTTTTGCAAACGGCTCGAACATGTCGTCGGGATGTTCGGGGTCGAGCAGGCCGCTCTGGGCGAGCTTTTCTTCGGCGTCGTTGAGCTCGGGCGGGTGATAACGCAGCAGGTTCCGCCCGTTTTCGCTGATCGAATGGTCGATCATCGCCGCCATCGAACCGTGGCGCGCAATCTGCTTGCCGATTTCGTCTTCATCGAGCCCGCAATGCTCCGCCAGCAGCGAATGGCGAATGGCCCTGATCGCGTCGCCGACATGCGCGTTGGCGGGCCGGGTCTTGTCGATGAAGACATCGCATTCGCTGTCGAGACCCATCGAGCGGTTGTTCATATTGGCCGAGCCGATCCGCAGGATCTCGTCGTCGACAATAATGATCTTGGCGTGGACATAAATCGGCGTCGTGCCCGTGAAGGGCGTCCAGATGCTGAAGCGGCCCTTGTGATCGGCCTGCTCGATCGCGGTGACGAGCTCGGCGCGCGCATGGTCCATCGCCTGCTGTTCGAGCCAGCCGTCGGCATTGCAGGGATGGACGATCACGATTTCGGGCGGGTTTTCCTCTTCCAGCCGCGAAATGATCGCCTCGGCAATCGCGCGCGAGGCGAAATACTGGCTCTCGGCATAGATGAAGTGCTTCGCGCCCGCGATATGCTCCAGATAGAGCTGCTTGATCTCGTCGACCTCGTCCCAGTCGCGGTGCGCGGCGCGGGTGCGGGCAATGCCGACTTCGACATTCTCGAACTGCGCCTCGAGCGCGTCCGGCCAGGGCGAACCGGGGCTCTCCTCATAGGAGGGCAGCGGCGGACCCCCGGCACGGGTCCAGCGATCCTCGCCCAGTTCCTCGAGCGCCTTGGCCGCATCGCCCTCGAGCATCATCGTGGCATCGTGCCAGGGATCGTAGGAGCGCCCGTTGGGCGTCTTGCGCTTGTCGCACTCTTCGGGATGCTCGCGCGTGTCCCAGCGCTTGTCGGTCATGTCGATACCGCCGCACACCCCCACCTTGCCGTCGAGCACGGCGATCTTCTGGTGGTGGCTGCAGCCGACCGGATGCGCCGTGTCGAACTTGAAATTGATCCGGCTGTGGCGGACCCAGCGGGCCAGGTCCCACAGCATCGTCACCCGCGTCGGCATGGTGAAGACGCTGAAATTCCACTTCAGGATGCGGATATCGAGCTGCCTGCGGTTGCGCGCGAGCCAGGCGATGAAACTGCCGAGCCGACGGGGATAGCCGCGTTTCCACGGTCGCTGCCACCAGCGCCGCCCGCGCTCGAGATGGATGCGCGTATCGAAGTCCCAGCCGATCAGCAGCAGGCGACGACGCGTGCCAAGCATCGCCGTCTGCATGAAGGCGAAGTAATCCGCCGCATCGATGATGACGCTCGCCCGGCTGACGTTTTCATAGCGCCACACACCCGGCTCGACGCCCGGCTCCAACTGCGAGGTGCAGTTGGGGTCTTCTTCCTGGGTTTCGTCCATGCCCCTCCCCCCGCGCCTATTCCTTGGCGTCCTCTTTCTTTTCCGGGGTAATTTCGGCTTCGGCCTTCTCTTCCTGCTTCCGGCGTTCGAAGACAGAGCGCATATGCTCCATGTCCTCCTCCGTGAGGTGCTTGGCGAATTCCGGGAAGTGGTCTTCCTCTTCTTCGTCGATGTGATGGCGATAATCGTGGTCGAAGGTCTTGAACTTGGTCAACCAGCCGCCTTCGGACATGTCGGTTGCCGCAAGGTCGTTCAAGGCTTCCTCGATTTCGTGGTGCTCGGCGACCGAATGGCGCGTATCCCCCGTGGTCGGCGGCTTGCGCAGCATGGTCGAGTAGAGCGCCTGTTCTTCGGCAGCGGCGTGCGATTTGAGTTCCCTGGTCAGCTCCTCGAACAGCGCCTCGCGTTTCTCGCTTTCACCGCTGGTCTCGAGCAGCTTGTCGAGAAGTTCGCGGTGCTTGTCGTGGTCCTTCTTGAGGCGGTCGAAAATCTCTTTGCTGTCGGCCATGCGGGTAAATCTCCTTTTGTCTTTGAGAACAGGCAGGAGCGGGTGCGGTTCCGCATGGCTTGAAGAGAGAGCAGCGCGCCCGCATATCCCACGCTATGATCCATGACCGCACGGGCCCGACACGCGAGCAAATGCAGCAGCTGGCAGAGAGTGTCCTCGCCACCCTGCCCGAACAATTCCGCGTCCAGATGGACGAGATTGTCATGCAGGTGGAGGATTTCGCGACGCCCGAGCAGCTCGCCTCGGTCGAGCTCACGGACAAATGGGAGCTGACCGGCCTCTACGAAGGCGAAGCGCTACCCGACCGCTCGGTCTGGCAGAGCCACCGCATGCCCGCGCGCATCTGGCTGTTCCGCGAACCGCTCATCGCCGAATGGCGCGAGACCGGCGTGCGGATGGACGACCTCGTGCGCCACGTGGTGATCCACGAGGCGGGCCATCATTTCGGTTTCAGCGACGATGACATGCACGCGCTGGAGGATGACGCGGACTAGCCGCCCTGCGCACCTTCCTTGCGCTCGGGCACGCTCAGCCTGCTGACGAGGCCGGGCCGTGCGAGGCAGGCCCAGAACGAGCCGGCGGGCCTCGACGGCGCTTGCGGAAGCTCAGCCTGCATGGCGCCCCTCCTTCACCACGAAAAGTGCGACGCCCGGCTTTGCCGTTGCGCGCGGTGCTTGCGACCTGTTGTTCATTATAAGCCCCTTCCCGCCTGCCACCGGCCAAGTCCCCACGAGGCCACTTCGCGACAGGCGCTAGGGGAAAGTTAACCATGCGCCGATTCGTTGCAAGGGCGGGAATCGGGAGAATTCCTGAATTCGACTGGCGAAATCCGGATTCAGTGCAACGTGTTGCATGATGGTGTCACGCTGGCGGGGGACTCGGGGATTGGGGTGCCAGGAAGGATTGGCCGCCGCCGCTTTGCGGCTCTGGCCGTCTCCGCCGCTGCGCGGCTCCGACTCCGAACCGTTCGAACCTTCATACCGCCCCACCAAAAAAGCCCACGACCCCGATTTGGGGTCATGGGCTTTTCTGGCGCGCCAGGAAGGATTGTCCTCGCCCTGTGGGTTCGGTCATCTTCGCACCTGCGGTGCTTCGATTCCGAATTCCGAACCTTCCATACGGCAAAACCATTAAAGGCCACCCCTCTTGCGAGGGATGGCCTTTAATGGCGCGCCAGGAAGGATTCGAACCTCCGACCGCCTGATTCGTAGTCAGGTACTCTATCCAGCTGAGCTACTGGCGCGTTGGAGGGCGGCACATAGGCAGGCGCTCCAAGCTTGGCAACACCTAATCGGGCATTTTTTCAAACAAAGTGGCTGCCAGGGCGATATCGAGCGGTGGCTTGTCCAGTTCGCCGGCCTCCCGGACCGTGAACCAGCCGACTGCCCCACCCTCCAATGCCTGCGGTTCGCCCTGCCATTCGCGGCAAGTGTAAAGGAGTATGACAATAGGTGCCGGGCGCGCGCCAGCGGGTTCCTGCGCGAATCCGGCAGGCTCGAGAAAACGCGAATCGATGACGATCCCGAGCTCCTCGCGAATCTCGCGTACGAGTGCCGATGGCGGATTTTCGCCAGTTTCCACCTTGCCGCCGGGGAATTCCCACAGGCCGCCATGATGTTTTTCGTCGGGCCTTCTGTGCATCAGCCAGCGACCGTCCTCCCCCTGTAGCGCAAGCGCGACCACGGGTGTCCATGTCGGATTATTTTCCAAGCCTGCTCATCCTCGAAACCCTTTCTTAAGAACTTGGGGCCTACCTCTTAGGTGTCAGCTACGAATTGACAGTGGGGGCAAACCAAGTGGTCAAATTTCTGAAGACAATACGGAAAGACGACCGGGGAGCGACCGCTGTCGAATACGGGCTGATCATCGCTTTGATTTTTCTCGCGATGATTGGGGGTGTCCAGACCTTCGGCGAACGCGCAATCGAGATGTGGGACTACGTCAGTGCGCGCATGGCCGCAGCAGGAAACAACTAAGCGAGAAATATTGCCGACGACGTTAGCAAATTGTCAACCAGTCGGCGTCAAAACGAGGATAGCTCAAGCCGTTAGGACGCGGTGAGAGTCGGGTACCGAAGACTGAACCAGGAGACGTTACATGAAGTTCATCAACAAGCTGCGCAACAACGAAGAAGGCGCAACCGCAATCGAATACGGCCTGATCGCTGCTCTGATCGCTGTCGCTGCCATCACCGCAATGGGCGCCCTCGGCAACCAGCTGAGCTCGACCTTCGACAACGTTGCAACCGAAATGGGCGCAGCCGAAACCGAGCCTGCTGCTTAATCAGCGCAAGCTACGGCAAAAGATTGGGCGGCGAGGGAAACCTCGCCGCCTTTTCTTTTACGCGCATGGATTACGCGCAGGAAAAACCCCGCCCGCCACTATGGCAGGCGGGGTTTCATTGTTTCAGGCCTTAGCGCCCGCGTTTCAGGCCTTAGCGCCCGCGAACGACGATCTTGACCTTCTGTCCTGCGCGGACCGTTTCGCTAGAGGAGAGGCCGTTGAGGACGCGGAAGCGTTCTTCCTGCGCGCTGGGATAGGCCATGCGGCTGGCAAGCGAGGCGACCGTGTCGCCGCTGCCGACCGTAATCACGTCGAGCTTGCGCGGAACGACGTTGTCGGCCTCCTGCTGCGAGATCCGGCGCACCGACTGGTACATCGAGTTGAACGTGCCCGACTGCCCCGCCGGGGTGATGGCGAGGAAGTGATAGGCGCGGTCGTTGGCGAACTCATAGGCGTAGACCGTCACATCGACCGCGCTGTTGCCCTGCGGCACGCGCGCCACGCCGTAAGCCGCCTGCAGTCCGTTGACGGTGGTCGTGCGGATGCTGGCGGGACGAATCTGTTGCTGCTGGCTGAGCGCGGCGAACACGTTGTTCACATAGGTCTGCAAATTGCCGTTGTAGGGCCCGGTGGTGAACTGGGCCTTCCCGCTCTGGCCGTTGATGGTGACGGCGCGCGTGCCGTTGACCATGTAGAAGCCCTGCGGCGTGCGGAAGGCAAGGCGCAGGTCGGGATGGATGAACTGGTTGCCCTCGACGAGGCCCTGCGCCGGGTCGTCACCATAAGTCAGACCGTCGATTCGCGTGAGGAAGGTGTCGCGATTCGTCACGCCGGTCATACCCTGCGCACGGCTGAGCGCGGCCTGCACGCGGCTGGCCGGGTCCGGGTGGGTCGATGCCCATTCGGGCAGTGTCGCATTGTCACGTCCCTGGAGGCGTGCGTCGAGCGCGTTCTGCGCGGCGAGGCTGGCGAGCACGGTGGCCATGGCACGCGGGTCGTAGCCCGCGGAATTGAGGTACTCGATGCCCTTCACATCGGCTTCGAGTTCCTGGCTGCGCGAGAATTTCAGCGTCAGCATCTGCGAGCCCTGCAGCGCGGCCTGGCCAAGCTGCTGGCCGAGCGGATTGCTGCCGAGCAGCACGCTCGACAGGATGGCAGCACCGACACCGAGAAGCTGGTTCGTCTGCGCTGCCTGCTGGCGGCGCTGCGAATGGCGCAGCGCGACGTGGGCGACTTCATGGCCGAGCACGCCGGCGAGTTCCGCCTCGTTGTTCATCAACGTAACGAGCTGGCGGGTCGTGTAGATATAGCCGCCGGGAATGGCGAAAGCGTTGTTCACCGGGCTGTTGACGAGGCTGACGGTGAAGCTGCTCTGCGCATTGCCGAGGCCCGACTGGACCGCGATGTTCTTGCCGACACCTTCGACATATTGCGCCTGCGGGCCGGTCATCGCGCCGCCGAATTCGGCGAGCAGCTGCGGGTGTGCTTCTGCGCCCAGTTCGGCTTCGCTCTGCGTAATCGGTGTGGAGGCATCGGGAATCGGGCCACCCAGCGCACAGCCGCCCAGCGCAAGTGCGAGGGCTGCGGTCGATGAGATGGCGAGTGTTCTGGTCTTGGACATGGGAGTCTCCCCTTGGATAGGCGCGCGTGACTTCCCACCAGCGCACGGCCCCGGTTGTTTACCTTTGCCAGAACAAGGGGATGGGGCGGTTAGTTCCCGCCCCTCAAAGACTTGGGGCTCAGCCTGCCATTTGCAGGAAACGCTCTTCGCGCAGGCGCTTGAGTTCGTCAGCCGAGTGGCGCGAGAGCATGTCTAGCTCTTCGCCAATGGCCTGCCCCAGCGCTTCTGCCGCGGCCTTGGGGTCGCGATGCGCGCCGCCGACCGGCTCGTTGACGATGCGGTCGATGACGCCCAGCTTCTCGAGGTTCTGCGCGGTTATCTTCATCGCTTCGGCTGCATCGGGGGCCTTTTCCGCGGTGCGCCACAGAATTGAAGCACAGCCTTCGGGCGAGATGACCGAATAGACGGCGTGTTCAAGCATCAGCACGCGCTCGGCACTCGCCAGCGCGACTGCGCCGCCCGAGCCGCCCTCGCCCACGATGCTCGCCACCATGGGAACGGGCAATGCGAGGCAGGCCTCGGTCGAGCGGGCGATGGCTTCTGCCTGCCCGCGCTCTTCGGCTTCCACGCCCGGGAAGGCGCCCGAAGTATCGACCAGCGTCACCACCGGCAGGCCGAAGCGTCCGGCCATTTCCATCAGGCGGATGGCCTTGCGATAGCCCTCGGGCTTGCCCATGCCGAAATTGTGGCGAATGCGGCTGGCGGTATCGTTGCCCTTCTCGTGGCCGATCAGCACGACCTTGCGGCCGCCCAGCTTGGCGAAGCCGCCCATGATGGCTTCGTCTTCGCCGAAATTGCGGTCTCCGCCCAGCGGCACGAATTCGTCGAAAGCATGCTCGACATAATCGCGGAAATGCGGGCGCGAAGGATGCCGCGCGACCTGCGTTTTCTGCCACGGCGAGAGCGATTCGTACGTCTGTTCGAGCAGCGTCGCGCTCTTCACCTCGAGCCGCTTGAGCTCGTTGGAAATATCGACGTCGTCGCCTTCGGAGGCTGCGCGAAGTTCCGCGATACGCTGTTCCAGCTCGGCGACCGGCTTTTCGAATTCGAGATAAGAAACCATGGCCAAAGCCGCTAGTCGCTACGGCGCTGCTGCGCAAGCGGGTGGCGTTCGTTGACCAGCTTCACCAGTCTTGCGGCATCGACATGGGTGTAGATTTGCGTGGTCGCGATATCGGCATGGCCCAGCAGGGTCTGGAGCGCGCGAAGGTCCGCCCCGCCCTCGAGCAGATGGGTGGCGAAGGCATGGCGCAGCACGTGCGGGCTGAGCTTTTCGGGCGGGAGGTCGGCGCGGACCGCCAGTTCCTTGAGCATCTGGTAGAGCCGGATGCGGCTAAGGTGGCCGGTGCGCGAGGGGAAAAGATGCAGCGAGCCAGTCGGACGCACGGCGAGCCAGCGAGCGAGTGCCTTCTTGGCACGGGTGCTGACGGGCACCAGCCGTGCCTGACCGCCCTTCCCCGTGACGGTGAGAAAGGGTTCGTCGCGCGGGACAGCGGAAATGGGGAGCGAGACCAGTTCGGTCGCACGAAGCCCCGAGCCGTAAAGGAGTTCGAGCATGGCCAGCAGACGTACCGCCTCGGGCCGGTCGCTCGCTGCCTCGTCCTCTGCCCGCGCAAACAGCGCCTCGACCTGCGCATGCGTCAGGATCTTGGGCAGCGGGCGGCGTGTGGCAGGGCGCGGGAGCGCGTGGGTCGGGTCGTCCTCGCGTTCGCCCTCGTCGACGAGGAAGCCGAAGAACTGCCGCAGCGCCGATATCTTGCGCGCCAGTGTCGAGGGCGCGAGCGAAGACCAGCCCTGCCCTAGTTTCGACAACTGTGCCGGTGTTGCCGTCGCCAGCTCGCCGCCGAGCATCTCCTCGGCCTGATTGAGATCGCGTCCGTAGGCCAGCAGTGTATTCCTCGCCGCGCCGCGCTCGGCGGCGAGCATGGCGAGGAAATCGTCGATTGCGCTCACGTCAGGCGCGCGCGACTGCCTCTGCGGCAATCATCCGGGCTTCGGCTTCAAGGCCGACGCGGTTGAGCGCGGACACGATGTGATAGAGGTGACGCGCAGTCATCTGCTCCCAGCCGGCGCCCTGCATGCCAAGGCCAGCCAGCATGACGACCAGCGCGGGATTATCGGCATCCGCTGCCTTGTCGATCATCCGCGTCCATGCAGTCGGTGCGGAAAGGTTCACACCCAGCCGCCCGCTGTATTCGGTGATATTGTCGGCATCGGTCCGCCCGAGCCCTGCAAGACCCGCCAGCAGCATGCGCGACTTCGCCTGGCCCGACGAATCGTCATTGTCCTGGAAGCTATCGAGCTCGCCGTCGCTGACCTGTCCGCCATTGGGATTGGCGAGTGCCAGCAGCGCCCAGCCGACCGAGCCTTCCTCGACCACACCCGACCAGCGCATCGCATCGCGGTCGAGCCCGGCGGTGAGCATGGAAGCAATCAGCGGTCCTGCGTCGTCGGCGAAGTCGGCGCTCGGCGTCAGGCGCGCGGCGGCATAGGCGGTGAGGACCTGGCGGCCATAGTTGCTCGAATCGTTCCCCCACACATCCTTGATGGCGGCCAAACGCCCTGCGGGAGACGGGTCGGTATAGGCATCGCGCAAGCGCGTCGCGATCGTCAGGCCGACGCTCTCAGGCTCGTCCTCGCGGCCCGCGTAGAGCACCGAATAGAGGTCGACCATCGCGCGAGAGGAAAGGATGCCCGAAGCCGCCGCCACATCCGCACCGCGCAGCCGCGCACGAGCAGGAAGCGCAGGGATGAGCGCGGAGGACTTGAGGTAGTAGGGGCCGAGCGTTTCGGAAAGATTTTCGGGCAGCGGCTCGCCGAGCGCACTCGCCATGGCGAAGCGCCAGGGGTTCATGCTCTCGACCCCGTCCCACTCGATGGTCACCGCGCGGCGGCCCTGACCTGCTGCGCCTGCGTAGCGCTGGGCGAAGAGGACGTCGATCTGGTCCTCCTCGGTACGGTTCAGCAGGCGGCGCAAATCGTTCTGTGCGCTCGTCGTCTCGCCCGCATAGGCGGCGCAGATGCCTTCGAGCATCGACCATTGCAGGCCTTCGCCGTCCACATCGTCGAGCCGCACGACCGGGCATGCGCCGACGATGTCCGCCGTGCCGAGATAAGCCCCGAGCGCGGCGTTGGTCAGCGCACCATTGTAATTGGCGGTATCGACATCCTGCACCAGCGCGCGGGCGACGGCATGCTCGCCCATGGTGTTCAGCGTGCTTGCGCGCAGGGCGGCGAATTCGACCGGGTCCATGCCCTCGGGCGCATTGAGGCGACTGGCCAGCGTACGACGCAAGAGGATGTGGCCCCAGCGCGAGACCAGCGGCCCGTCGGTACTGGCAAGCGCGGCGCGCACGATCGAAGCAGGCTGGCGCGCGAGCGAAGCGGCGGGCAGGCCGCCCTCGTCCACGCCGACCACACCGACCTGCTCTGTCGAGCGGCGCGCGGCGGGCGGGATATCGTAGCGCGGCTTGAGGCCAAACAGGTCGTCCAGTTCCTCGCTGGTCATCGATTCCAGCTCTTCGACCGAAGGAATGTCCGACAGGTCCACGCCCGAATAGTCCACTGGCGGGGCAGAACTTGGCACAGGCTGCACCACCTCGCCGCTCCCCGGTGTCGCGGGTGTAGCGGCGGGAGAAGGCGCAGGCGCGGGGCTAGGCGCAGGCTGCGGGCGTTCGCCCGGCAGGATGCTTTCGGGCGCGTTCTGTGCCAGCGCCATGGTGGAAGCGAGCGCGAGCGCCGCGCCGGTCAGGAGCAGGCCGCGCTTCACAGCGTGCCCTCCGGCAATTCGACCGGCTGGCTGATGGGCCTGAGCGGCTCTTCTCCCCCGTCGACCCAAGCGGCGACGAGGACCCCGATTATACCCAGCAGTACGACCCACAGGATGGCTGAACGTTTGACGGCCAAGTTTTTCGTATCCTCGTGCAACAATCCGATGCCTTGCCCGCGCCCTAGCGCATCTATAGGCCGAGCGGCAATGAGCAACGCGCATAGTTCTTCCCAAAACGAGGACCTCACCGCACTGGCGGGGCGGATTACACGCCCGCTGGTGCTGGTGGGGCTGATGGGCGTGGGCAAATCGACCATCGGCAGGCGGCTTGCCAACGCGCTGGGCCGCGACTTCGTCGATGCGGACGAGGAAATCGAGCGCGCCGCCGACCGCAGCGTGTCGGAAATTTTCGAAGCGCATGGCGAGGCCTATTTCCGCGACGGCGAGCGGCGCGTGATTGCCCGGCTGATGGAGGAAGGCCACGGCGTCATCGCGACCGGCGGCGGGGCCTTCGTCGATGCCGAGACGCGCGCGCTGGTGCTTGAACAGGGTCTCGCCATCTGGCTCGATTGCGACCTCGACACGCTGGTCGAGCGGACCTCCCGCAAGAACACGCGGCCGCTGCTGAAAACGGGCGACCCGCGGCAAATCCTGCGCGACCTCAAGGAAAAACGCAGCGCCGCCTATGCGCAGGCACAAATCCATGTCGTGACCGACGAAGGCCCACACGAAGCGACCGTCGCGCGAATCTTGCAGGAACTGGCAGCATGGCAGTAATTCCCGTCGAACTGGCCGGTCGCAGCTACGAGGTCCGCGTTTCGCGCGGCCTGCTCGCGGATATTGCGGGCGAGGCTGGCGCTTACCTGCGCAAACAGCGCGTACCCATCGTCGCCGATGCCAATGCCCGTGCGCATTGGGGCGCCGTCATCACGGCCTCGCTGGAGGCGGCGGGCAAGGAGCCGCGCTGGTTCGAGGTAGAACCGGGCGAAGGTTCGAAAAGCTGGGACAGCCTTGCGCGCCTGACCGACTGGCTGCTGGCCGAAGGTGTCGAGCGCGGCGACCACGTGCTGGCGCTGGGTGGCGGGGTCGTGGGCGACCTCACCGGCTTTGCCTGCGCCATCCTCAAGCGCGGCTGCGGCTTTGTACAGCTCCCCACGACTTTACTAGCTCAAGTCGACAGCTCGGTGGGCGGAAAGACTGCCATCAACACCAGTGCAGGCAAGAACCTTATCGGCGCCTTCCACCAGCCCTCACTGGTGCTGGCCGACCTCGACACGCTCTCCACCCTGCCGCCGCGCGAATTGCGCGCCGGTTATGCCGAGGTCCTGAAATACGGCGTGCTGGGCGATGCCGCGTTTTTCGATTGGCTGGCGACGAGCGGCAAACAGGTCCTCGCGCTGGACGACGAGGCGCTCGAACAGGCCGTCGCGAGCAGCGTTGCCGCCAAGGCCCGCATCGTCACCGAGGACGAGCGCGAGACCACCGGAGCGCGCGCCCTGCTCAATCTCGGCCATACCTTCGGCCACGCGCTGGAGGCCGAGACGGGCTTTTCCGACAGGCTCCTCCACGGCGAGGCAGTCGCACTCGGCATGGTGCTGGCAGCGCGCTATTCGGCGCGCCGCGGCGAGCTTTCGCAGGCCGATGCCGAGCGTGTCACCGCGGCCGTGGATGCGGCCGGCCTGCCGAGCGAAATCGCCGCGCTGGGCATGGCTGCGAACGGCGAAAAACTTGCCGACCACATGCTGCACGACAAGAAGATGGACGCAGGCACCCTGCCCTTCATCCTGCTGCGCGGTATCGGCAAGGCTTATCTCGCGAAGGACGTGGAGATGAAAGACATCGCGGCCTTCCTCGACGAGGAGCTGCAGGCGCAGTAGGCTGCGTGCCCATGACGCGCTTCATCGACCTTTCCATCCCCATCACCAACGATGTCGTCTCCGACCCCGAAGTGATGCGCCCGAAAATCCAGTACATGACCCACGAGAACACCTGGGAGCAGATCGCCATGTTCTTTCCCGGGCTGGAAAAGGGCGATTTGCCCGATGGCGAAGGCTGGGCGGTCGAGATGCTCGAACTCTCGACTCACAACGGCACCCACATGGACGCGCCGTGGCATTACCATTCGACAACCGATGACGGCGCCAGCCCCGCCCCGAGCATCGACGAGGCCCCGCTCGACCGGTTCTTCCGCCCCGGTGTGAAGCTCGACTTCAGCCGCCTACCTCATGGCCACGTGGTGAGCGCCGCGGAAGTCGAAGAGGCTTTCACGAAGATTGAATACGACCTCCAGCCGCTCGATATCGTGCTGGTGCAATCGGGCGCGATCTACGGCACGGACAACTTCACCGACCAGGGCGTGGGGCTCGGCGCAGAAGCCACGCTATGGCTGACCGAGCGCGGCGTGGAAGTCGTCGGCACCGATGCGTGGAGCTGGGATGCCCCTTTCAGCCACACGGCCAAGCGCTGGGCGGAGAGCCATGACCCGTCGATCATCTGGGAAGGCCACAAGGCCGGGCGTATCCGGCCCTATTACCAGATCGAGAAGCTCACCAATCTCGAAGCCCTGCCCGCGCATGGCTTTACCTTCAGCTGCTTCCCGGTGAAGATCGAGCGCGCCAGCGCGGGCTGGATCCGCGCGGTTGCGATGGTGGATGGGTAGTGGCATCGAGCCGCGCCCGATGAGACGAAAAGAGTAAGAGCCATCCGTCCGATAATCCTGTTCGTCGTCCTCGCTTTCATTCTCAGCTATGCGCTTGCATTCGCCTTCATGGCGGCAGGGGCCAATGGCTGGCTGGTACAGGCAGGAGCGGTACTCGGGCCGACCCTCGCGGCGGCTTTTGCCGTGCGGTCGGAAGGAGGATCGCTGTGGGCATCGCTGCGGGACGAGGCAGCCGCCAGCCCGCCACCCTGGCAGATGCTGGCGCTTGTCCCGGTCATGCTGGGATTGTCGATTGCTGCAAGCCTGCTCGCCGGTATCGGTTTCGATGAGATATGGGCGACCTATTCCAGCCCCGCCAGCTACGGGCTCTGGCTCTTCAACCTGCTGGTGGTGGGCTTGCTGGAGGAGATCGGCTGGCGGTTCTACCTGACCCGCCGCCTTCTCGCGCGGCTTTCACCGCTCGCGGTCTCGCTGGTGGTCGGATCGGTCTGGGCGCTCTGGCATGGCCCCAAGCTCTTTACCTTGCCGATGCTCGCGGTCGGCGCGCTGGCGCTGAGCGTCATCATGACCTTGCTGATCGCGACCAAGCGCGGCGGGCTGTTCGGCTGTATTGCCCTGCACGGTAGCTACAACGCGGCGATCATGGTGTTCGAGCCGTTCGTTGTCCCGGCAAGCGCGCTGGTGGTATTCAACCTGATGGCAGGCGCGATGGCTGTGGTCGCCATCGCGATCCTGGTTGCGCGGCGCGACTGGTACCTGGCCCGCCCCCGGTGAGCCAGGTGATGCACGCGCGTCAGCTTGCGCGGGTCTGCAGCCGTGTCACCTTGCCCGCGCCGATGGGCTGGTAATGCGCCATCATCGCGTCGTGTTCGGCGAAAAGCCGTTCGATTTCGCAGCGGCGGTCGAGCATCGTCTGCGCGATACCCGGCGCGAGACTTTCCCCGTCGCCGATCTTGCCCAATACGCCTGCGAGATCGCTGATCGTCGCTTCATCGGGGGTCTTGAAAAAATGCCCCCTGGTATCGAAGAACCCTGTTCCCCTGTGTGCCATAGTGTCTGCTCCTGCATGTCGGTTTCACATGCGACTCGAAGACAGACAGTATCTCCAGCGCGCCGAGTCGTTACCAGAGCGTTTACCAAGCTTGTCCCGCGAAGGGCCAAATTCGCAAGAATCGAACATGCAACGGCGCTTCATATTGCGCGAGTTTTTGGTGAATCGCGCGCGCGACAATCCTATTCCAGTTCGAGGATGACCTCGTCGACGGCCAGGCTGTCACCTTCGGCCGCGTTGATGGTCCCCACCGTGGCCTGTTTTTCGGCGCGCAGGATGTTTTCCATCTTCATCGCCTCGACCGTGGCGAGCGGCTGGCCCGGCTGGACCTCGTCGCCTTCTGCCACATGCAGCTTCACCAAGAGGCCCGGCATCGGGCAGATGAGCATCTTGGAAAGATCGGGCGGCGTCTTCTCGATCATGTGCGATGCGAGTTCGGCAATACGCGTCTGCAGGATGCGAAGCTGGTGCGTGGCGCCGCGCGTGGTCATCGCATAGCCGGTACGCGTGGGCTTCAATTGGATGGTGTAGAGTTCCAGCGGCTCGGCATCCTCGCCCGCGTCGTTATCGTAGAGCGCGACATCGACCATCCGGTCGCCGGGCGTATATTGCATCTCGATCGTAACTTGCTCGCCATCGACGGTGAGCGCGTCTTCGCCCAGCACCACCTCATGCGTAGTCGAGCCTTCCTCGCGCTCGCCGATACGGACGGTCCAGTCGCCCGGCGCGTAGAATTCGCCGCCGAGCTGCTGGTCGACCCGGCGCGCACGGTCGGCATCGGCGGTGGCAATCACGCCGCCGACTGCCGCCAGCACACCGCGCAGGCGCTCGTCCGCCGGAGCACCTTCGAAGCCCTCGGGATATTCCTCGGCGATGAAGCCGGTGGTCAGTTCGCCCGAACGGAAACGCGGATGCTGCATGATGGCGCTGAGGAAATCGATATTGTGCCCCAGCCCCTCGATGCGGAAAGCGTCGAGCGCGGCAATCTGCAGGTCCGCAGCTTCTTCGCGGGTCTCGCCCCAGGTCACCAGCTTGGCGATCATCGGGTCGTAGAACATCGACACTTCGCCGCCTTCGAAGACGCCGTCGTCGACGCGGATACCCGCGACACCGCGGCGGCCGTTCTCCTCGCCATCATCGGCCCAGGGCTCGACCGGCGGTTCGTAGCGCACGAGGCGACCCGTGGAGGGGAGGAAACCGCGATAGGGGTCTTCGGCATAGACGCGGTTCTCGATCGCCCAGCCGTCGATTTTAACGTCGTCCTGCGTGATTTCGAGCTTCTCGCCAGCTGCCACGCGGATCATCTGTTCGACGAGGTCGACGCCGGTGATGGCTTCGGTGACGGGATGCTCCACCTGCAGGCGGGTGTTCATTTCGAGGAAGTAGAAGCTCTCACCCGTCGGGTCCGCGCCCGAGACGATCAGCTCGACCGTGCCGGCGCTGTGATAATTCACCGCCTTCGACAGCGCGACGCACTGCTCGCCCATGGCCTTGCGCATCTTGGGCGTAACGAAGGGCGACGGGGCCTCCTCGACCACCTTCTGGTGGCGGCGCTGGATCGAGCATTCGCGCTCGTTGAGGTAAATCACGTTGCCGTGCTTGTCGCCGAGGATCTGGATCTCGATGTGGCGCGGGTTCTCGATGAATTTCTCGATAAAGACGCGGTCGTCGCCGAAGGAATTGAGGCCTTCGCGCTTGGTCGCCTCGAAGCCTTCGCGAACGTCCTTTTCGCTCCACGCGAGGCGCATGCCCTTGCCGCCGCCGCCGGCGCTGGCCTTCATCATCACCGGGTAACCGATGTCGTTCGAAATCTCGACCGCATGCTCGGTATCGCGAATTTCGCCGACGAAGCCGGGGACCACGTTCACGCCCGCTTCGCGCGCCAGCTTCTTCGATTCGATCTTGTCGCCCATTGCGGCGATGGCGTTCGGCGGGGGGCCGATGAAGGTGATGTTCTCTGCCGCCAGCGCCTCGACGAAGCTCGCGCGTTCGGAGAGGAAGCCGTAGCCCGGATGCACCGCCTCGGCGCCGGTCTGCTTGCAGGCCTCGATGATCTTGTCCGCGATGAGATAGCTTTCGGCGGCCGGCGCGGGGCCGATATGCACCGCCTCGTCCGCCATGCGCACGAAGGGCGCGCGGGCGTCGGCGTCGGAATAGACGGCAACCGTCTGGATGCCCATGCGGCGCGCGGTCTTGATGACACGGCAGGCGATTTCACCGCGGTTGGCGATCAGGATCTTGGAAAACAAACGGGCCTCCGGAGGCAAGCTGTGCATTGGTTTGCACGCCTATGCCGACCCCGGAGGCCCTTATCAAGCTGGCCGGACCAATCCGGCTGCAAAGCTATTCGTCTTCGACCGGATGGCGGTGTGCGATGTGACTTTCTTCGCGAAGGACGTAGGAATCCCATTCGGCTTCAATCTTGTTGGCCTCTTCCTCGCCGCCTGCGATCTCCTTGAATGCAGCCCACCACTTCTCGCCTTCGGGATTGGTCTTCCAGCCCATCGACTCGATCCCGTGCTTCATCCGGAAAAACACCATCATGTCCCACGGGCCGGTATTCATGTGGATGACCACGGGGCTATCGACGCCAGAGGCCTTGTTGGCGGCTTCGTACATGTCGATGATTTCGCCGATCCGCTTGCGATTGCCCGCTTCGAACTTGACCAGGTTGACCCGGTACCAGGTCTGGTCGAGCTTCTCCATCTCGCCCGCTTCATGGTGATCGGCGAGGACGGGTGTCGGCGTGAATGCGATGCCAAGGCCCAGCGTGGCCGCAGCGGCGGTAAGTACGAGCTTCTTCATTAAGTCTTCCCCCAAAAACAGGAATACGACCCAGTCGAAGCGATCCGATTTTTTGAAAGCTGATGTCCCCCCAGCTGGGAGGCATAGGACGACCAATACCCGGAAGAGTCAAGTTTTCTGGATTACCAATCCTATTCAGGCACTTGCAGCGTAGGAAACCAGCGCCTGCGCATAGGCATCGGCCCCGCGACGGTCGCCTTCCCCGTCGAGCAGGCCTTTCATGGCGCTGGCGAGCCGGACAATATTGTTGTGCGACAAGTCCCCGAGGGGCGAGACGTAGATGCCGATGGTGAAGAGGATTGCGCCCGTCTCGGGCAGGCGGCGCAGCGTCTGGCGTTCGGAGCGGACGAACAACGTCTCGCCTGCGTTCTCGGGCGTAACATTGGCGAAGGCCTCTGCTGGCGGCCCGGCAACCCAGCGCCTGTCGCCCGTGGCGGCGATGAACCAGTTGCACCGCCCGTAGATCGCGCCCGGCTTGAGCTTCGCCATGAAATGGTCGACGCCGCTTGCCAGTTGCTCCGCGTACCCCTGGATCGGCGCGTGCAGCGCACGCAGGGGCAGGCCCATCTTGTCTGCCGGAGTCCAGTCGGACGGCCAGGCCACGGCGGCACCGACGAGGCGGTATTGCTCCTCGCCTTCGCGCAGGGTCAGGAGGCACATGTCCTCGTGATGGTTGCGGCCAGCTTCGGGCAGGCCGCCGGCAAGGCCAAGCATGACGGCCAGTTCCGCTCCTGAAGCCTCGCCTTCGGGCGACAATTGAATGCCTTCGGGGTAAGCGGCAAAGCCCGCCTTACGAGCTGCCAAATCGGGATCGGGCTGCAGCCAGTCGCGCTCGTCCAGCTTGGCGAGACCCATCTTGAGTACCCCGCCCCCGCGCGCCTTGGGCAGCAACGCATCGACGGAAAAGCCAAGCGTCACTCGGCAGGCTCCACTTGCCTGCAGGCCCGCATCGGCTCCTCTTGCGCCAGTGCCGTCAGCCCCAGCTTCGCGAACAGCGCTGCATCGCTATCATCGCCCGCGTTGGGCGCGGTCAGCAGCTTGTCGCCGGTGAAGATCGAGTTCGCGCCTGCCATGAAGCACAGCGCCTGCGCGGCTTCGGACATCGACTCGCGGCCTGCGGAGAGGCGCACCATGCTCATCGGCATGCAGATGCGCGCGACTGCGACGGTGCGGACAAATTCGATATCGTCGATCTTGGCGAGCGGCGTGTCGGCCAGCATGTCGCCCAGCACCGTGCCCTTGACCGGCACCAGCGCATTGACCGGCACGCTTTCGGGATGGCGTTCGAGCGTGGCGAGCGTGTGGACGAAGCCCACCCTATCCTCGCGCGTTTCGCCCATGCCCACGATCCCGCCGCTGCACACGTTGATGCCCGCATCGCGCACGTTCTGGAGCGTGTCGAGCCGGTCCTGGTAGTTGCGGGTCGAAATCACGCGCTCGTAATATTCCGGCCCGGTGTCGACATTGTGGTTGTAGTAATCGAGGCCTGCCTCTTTCAGCATGTCCGCCTGTTTCGACGTCAGCATGCCCAGCGTCATGCAGGTCTCAAGCCCCATGGCGCGAACGCCCTTCACGATCTCGACGATGGCGGGCATGTCGCGGTCCTTGGGATTGCGCCACGCCGCGCCCATGCAGAAGCGCTGGCTGCCTGCATCCTTCGCCTGCGCCGCCCGCTGGAGGACCGATTGCACCTCCATCAGCTTGGTCGCCTCGACCCCGCTGTCGGCCTTCACCGACTGCGAGCAGTAACCGCAATCCTCCGGACACCCGCCGGTCTTGATCGAGAGCAGCGTGCAGAGCTGGATCTGCTCGGGCGGATGGAACTCGCGGTGGACGGTGGCTGCCTGGAAAAGCAGTTCGGTAAAGGGAAGGTCGAACAGCCCAGCGATTTCCTCGCGGGTCCAGTCGGTGCGGATTTGGGTCAATTCAGTTTCCCTATTTTTTAGCTTGGATTGCTCGAGCATTCGAGAACATCAGGAACAGGCGAACGATATCGATGAGGCAAAGGACACCAACCATTGCCAAAAAAATCTCCGGCGTGAACGCAGGGCAGTTTGGTGCAGGAATCGCAACCGACTGCGGTTGTGCGCAAAATTCTGCGGTCCTTTCATGACCGCTCCGGGCTGTCAGAAATGCGATGAACCAAAAGATACCGCTTAGGGCCAAATATAAGTATAACTTGCTCACTTACCGTACCATATCGTCATGCCGGACTTGATCCGGCATCCCGCTTGCTTTTGACGCGGTGCTTGAAGAATGGCGGGACCCCGGATCAAGTCCGGGGTGACGTCGGGTGGCGATCACTCCGCCGCCTCGTCCGCATCCTCACCGGCTGGCGGCATGTTGTGGCCCAGCAGGCGCAGCACGTCCGCTGCGCATTCGACCACGTTGCTGCCCGGGCCATAGATGCCCTGCACCCCGGCATCGCGCAGAAAGTCGTAATCCTTCTGCGGGATTACGCCGCCGGCGATGACCTTGATGTCGGGGCGGCCCGCATCGCGCAGGTGTCCGATGAGTTCGGGGATGAGCGTCTTGTGGCCCGCGGCCAAGCTACTCGCGCCGATGGCGTCGACGTCGTTTTCGAGCGCCATCTTGCAGGCCTCTTCGGGCGTCTGGAACAGCGGGCCGGAGACGACCTCGAAGCCCATGTCGGCAAAGGCGGAGGCGATGACGTTCGCGCCGCGGTCGTGGCCGTCCTGGCCCATCTTGGCGACCATCAGGCGCGGGGCGCGGCCAAGGCGGCGCTGGACCGCGTGCACACCCTCGACCACCTGCAGATAGCGCTTATCGCCCGCATAGGCCTTGGAATAGACGCCGCTGACCGGTTTGGGGGTCGTGTCGTAGCGCCCGAAGGCGGCTTCCATCGCAGCCGAAATCTCACCCAGCGTGGCGTTGTGGCGCGCGCATTCGACCGCGCGGGCGAGGAGGTTCTGGTCACCGCCAGCCTGCAATTCGGCAATCTGCGAGGGGCGCAGCGGGACGCCATGCTCGTCGCGGCCATCCGCCAGCGCCGCACGCGCGGCTGAGGGGTCAGCCTTCGCCGCTTCAGTCAGCGTCTTCAGGGCCTCCTGGCAGGCAGCCTCGTCGCGGCCTTCGCGTACCCGTTTCAGCCGCTCGATTTGGCTCTGGCGCACGGCGTGGTTGTCGATATCGAGCGTGTCGATTTCCGCCTCTTCGAGCAGGCGGTACTTGTTGACGCCCACGATGACCGTGTCGCCCTTGTCAACACTCGCCTGCTTGGCGGCAGCCGCTTCCTCGATCTGCGCCTTGGGTTTGCCGCTGGCGACATATTCGGTCATGCCGCCCGCCGCCTCGACCTCGTCGAGCATCGCCTTGGCCTGCTCCACCAGCGCGGCAGTGAGGCTTTCGATGTAATAGCTGCCGCCTAGCGGATCGGCGACATTGGTGATGCCGGTCTCTTCCTGGATCACCAGCTGCGTGTTGCGCGCGATGCGGGCGGAGAAGTCGGTCGGCAGCGCGATCGCCTCGTCCAGCGCATTGGTGTGGAGCGACTGCGTGCCGCCCAGCACCGCCGCCATCGCTTCGATCGTGGTGCGGATGACGTTGTTGTAAGGGTCCTGCTCCTGCAGGCTCACGCCACTGGTCTGGCAGTGCGTGCGCAGCATCTTCGACTTGGGGTTCTGCGCCCCCAGTTCGGTCATCACATCGTGCCACAGATGGCGCGCGGCGCGCATCTTGGCGATCTCCATGAAGAAGTTCATGCCGATGCCCCAGAAGAAGGACAGGCGCGGCGCGAAGGCGTCGATATCGAGGCCCGCTTCCATCGCGCGCTTGGCGTATTCCTTGCCGTCGGCGATGGTGAAGGCAAGCTCCTGCACGGCGGTCGCCCCGGCCTCGTGCATGTGATAGCCCGAGATCGAAATGCTGTTGAATTTCGGCATGTTGGCCGAGGTATATGCGATGATGTCGGAGACGATCCGCATGCTCGGTTCGGGCGGGTAGATATAGGTGTTGCGGACCATGAACTCCTTGAGGATGTCGTTCTGGATGGTCCCGGCGAGCTTGTCCTGGCTCACCCCCTGCCGCTCTGCCGCGACGATGTAGAAGGCGAGCACGGGAATCACCGCGCCGTTCATCGTCATCGACACGCTCATCGTGTCGAGCGGGATCTGGTCGAACAGGATTTCCATGTCGCGCACGGTGTCGATGGCGACGCCCGCCTTACCGACATCGCCGACGACGCGCGGGTGGTCGCTGTCATAGCCGCGGTGGGTGGCAAGGTCGAAAGCGACCGAGAGGCCCTTCTGACCCGCCGCGAGATTGCGGCGATAGAAGGCGTTCGATTCCTCGGCCGTCGAGAAGCCCGCATACTGGCGGATGGTCCACGGACGGCCCGTATACATCGAGGCATAGGGCCCGCGCGTGAACGGCGCGATGCCGGGCACGCCGGGGTCGAGGTCTGCCGTGTCCTCACTCGTGTAGAGCGGCTTCACCGCGATGCCTTCAGGCGTGTGCCAGGTCAGGTCGCGGCCCTTCACTTCCTTGTCGGCGAGGGGCTTCCAGTCGTCGTAAGTGCGTTTGTCGGTCATGGGCCTCCCCTAACCGCATTCCTATGCGCAGAAAAGCCGCCGCTGGGATTTCCACGACCGGCTCAACCGGCCTCGCTCATCCTCACCCAGAAGCCCTTGCCCGGATTGTCGCGATCCCGCTGTCCGATGGCCTGTTGCTTCACCTCGCCGACAAGCTGCCCGTCGATGTTCCACAGCCGCAGACGCAAATCGTGAGTGACCCCAAATCCAACCCCCTCGAGCTGCGCGTCCAACCTGATCTTGAAGGGCCCGTCGCCGCCGACAGAGCGAACCAGCACGTCACGTCCGTCAAGCGATGCCCGTGGCTGCAACGGGTTCCGGAAATCCAGGGTCAAATGAGCCACCGGCCCGTTTCCACCTATCGTGCCGCTCCAATAGCCCTCCAGCGCCTCGGGCACCTTGGGAGAGCGCCAATAGAGATTGCTCTGCGTCTCGAATGACCTGATCATCTCCTCGCCCAGCACAGCCTCTGCAGTCGCATTGCCTTCGTTGATGGCGACGGCGATCACGAGGCCAAGCTCGGGCAGTATCGCAAGGCGCGTCTTGGCGCCCGCCATCCCGCCACCATGGCTAACGTACAGCGTCTCGGCGGGATATTCCTCGGGCCAGAGGCCGTGTGCCGCGCCCTTGCCCTCCTCACCCTGGTCATTGGTAATCATCAACCGGGCCGCATGCTGGCTCATGAGGGTGCTTTCGCCGCGATAGGCCCTGAGCCAGAATTGTCCGAACCGGATCATGTCTCGCACGGACATGAACGCGTTGGCTGCACCGGGATGGGAGGTATCGACACCAGGGACGATCGATCCATCGGCCATGTATCGCTGCGCGGTTCCCGGTGGACGCTCCCTCCCGGTATGAATGTAGGCGCTCGCCATGCCGAGCGGTTCGAACAGGCGTGTGCGGATAAAATCTTCGTAGGCCATTCCCGATTGCCTGCGAATGATCTCCGCCAGGATTTCATATCCGAGGTTTGAATACTCGCTGCTAACTCCGGGCGGCAGGATCGTGTAGCCGTGCTCTTGCATCAGCTCTGCAAAGCTCGGGCGCACCCGGTTTTCATCGGCATATATCGGCTCGTAGAGAAACGGCAGGCCGGCCGTGTGGCTCATCACCCTGCCAAGGGTAATCTCTTCTTCCCGCCCATAGGTGGGCCGGACACCATCGTTCCCGAGATAGCTATTGACCGGAGTTTCCAGATCGAGCTTTCCCTCATCGACCAGCAACATGATCGCTGCCGCCGTGATGAACTTCGTGACAGAGGCCATCGGGAAGACAGTGTCGGCAGTAGCATCGAGTCCGGCTTCGCGGTCGGCCATGCCGAAGCCGCGCAGGTAGAGCGTGCGGTCGCCGCGTGCTGCAGCAACGGCCCCGCCGACGATACCATATTCAATGGCCGACTGTTCGATCCGTCGATCAAGATGAGCCTCGTCCCCGAACTGGTAATCCGAATGGGAAACTGGCACGTCGTCGATCTGGGCGGCGAGCGGTGTCGAAGCGAGGAAAAGCAGGGCTGCTGCGGAAAACTGGCGTAATTTCAAGGTGGACCTCCCGATTAACGACGGGAGGAAGACTGTCTCATGGCAAGGCGGTAGCCTATATCGATGAATGTCGGATACTGTCGGGCCAACGGCCGATCATCGACTGATCAGTTCGACCAGTGCGCGTTGTCCTTGGGCGTTTCCATGATTTCGGTGAGCTGGCCCATCATGTCCTTCGGGTGGAGGAAGAAGATGGGCGTGCCGTGCGCGCCGATGCGCGTGGGGCCGAGAATGCGCTTGCCCATGTCCTCGAACCATTTGCGCGCGTCCTCGATGTCCTCGACCTCGTAGCAGACATGGTGCTGCGCGCCGGCGGGATTCTTCTCGAGGAACTTGGCGATCGGGCTGTCGGGGCCGAGCGGCTCGATCAGCTCGATCTGCGTTCCCTGCGTGCCGTTCTCGCCTGGCGTGTCGACGAAGCAGACCTTCACCCCCTGCGCCTCGAGATCGAAGGGCTTGTGAAAAGAGGTCGCGCCCATGACATCGCGGTAATAGCGGATCGATTCCTCGATCGAGGGCGTGGCGACGCCAATATGGTTGAGACGGCCGAGTTTCATTTCATTGATCCATCTGTTTGCTGATCAGGATGCGAGGATGGTTGCATTACGCTTTTCGAAGTCTTCAAGCAGCTTGGTCACAGATACACCGCTGTCCCTCAGCCCTGCTTCAGCGAGCCCGATCCTTGCGGAATATTCTTGTTCCGCAGCGGCAATTTCATCCGCATCCTGCTCGTAATCCAAATTGTTGACCTGCCTGTGAAACGCGACATGTGCGCTTTCGGCGTCTCGCAACAGAGGGATGATAGAGGCCGCGCCCACGCCCTCCAGAGCAGCGTAGGATGCCTCTGCTGCGCTGTCCTCCTCCTCGGCGCGCACGCTTTGGAAGAATTGGCTCAGATCGCCAAAATGCTCGGCGTAATAGACGTAATATCCGACGGCGTCCCGATGTGCCTTGACCTCGGCAGCCTTGAGGGCTGCATCGGCCTCCACCTGACGGGCTTTGGCAGAAGATTTCCGCGCCTTCGAGACGAGCCAGGCCACGGCGGCTATGCCGAAGACTGCTATTCCGATTTGCCAAGCTAGAACGGTCATCAGCGCCCCCTAGAGCGGAATATTATCATGCTTCTTCCACGGGTTCTCGAGCTGCTTCGTGCGCAGCTTGCGTAGACCCAGCGCGATCCGCTTCCGCGTGGAGTGCGGGTAGATCACCTCGTCGATATAGCCGCGCTGCGCTGCCACGAAGGGGTTAGCGAAGCGGTCTTCGTATTCCTTGGTCTTCTCGGCGATCTTGTCCGGATCGTCGCGGTCCTGGCGGAAGATGATCTCCACCGCGCCTTTCGCGCCCATCACGGCGATTTCGGCGGTGGGCCAGGCGTAGTTGAGGTCGCCGCGCAGGTGCTTGGAGGCCATCACGTCATAGGCTCCGCCATAGGCCTTGCGGGTGATGACGGTGATCTTTGGCACGGTCGCCTCGGCATAGGCGAAGAGCAGCTTCGCGCCGTGCTTGATGATGCCGTTATGCTCCTGCGCCGTGCCGGGAAGAAAGCCGGGCACGTCGACGAAGGTCAGGATCGGGATTTCGAAGGCGTCGCAGAAGCGCACGAAGCGCGCGGCTTTCTTGGAACTGTTGATGTCGAGCACGCCAGCGAGCACCATCGGCTGGTTCGCGACCACGCCCACCGTGCGCCCTTCGACCCGGCCGAAGCCGCAGATGATGTTGGCGGCGTGGTTCGGCTGGATCTCGAAGAACTCGCCCTCGTCCAGCGTTTTCCGGATGACTTCGTGCATGTCATAGGGCTGGTTGGCGTTGTCGGGGATCAGCGTGTCGAGGCTGTCCTCCATGCGGTCCCACGGATCGCTGGTCGGGCGCTCGGGCACCTCCTCGCGATTGGACAGCGGCAGGTAATCGAAGAAGGTGCGCGTCGCGAGCAGCGTTTCGATGTCGTTCTCGAAGCTGTTGTCGGCGACGCTGGTTTTGGTGGTGTGCGTCTTCGCCCCGCCCAGTTCTTCCTGCGTGACGACTTCGTTGGTCACCGTCTTCACCACGTCGGGGCCGGTGACGAACATGTAGCTGCTGTCTTCGACCATGAAGATGAAGTCGGTCATCGCCGGCGAGTAAACCGCGCCGCCCGCGCACGGCCCCATGATGAGGCTGATCTGCGGCACCACGCCGCTGGCGAGCACATTGCGCTGGAACACCTCGGCATAGCCGCCGAGAGAGGCCACGCCTTCCTGGATGCGCGCGCCGCCGGAATCGTTGAGGCCGATAACGGGCGCGCCGACCTTCATCGCGGTGTCCATCACCTTGCAGATTTTCTCTGCATGGCGCTTGGAAAGAGAGCCGCCGAAGACGGTGAAATCCTGACTGAAAACATAGACGAGGCGGCCGTTGATCGTGCCGCTGCCGGTGACCACCCCGTCGCCCGGGATCTTCTGGTCCTGCATGCCGAAATCGACACAGTCATGCTCGACATAGGTGTCGAGTTCCTCGAAGCTGCCTTCATCGAGCAGCACGTCGAGCCGCTCGCGCGCGGTCAGCTTGCCCTTGGCATGTTGGGCATCGATGCGCTTCTGGCCGCCACCCATCCGGGCAGCTTCGCGGCGGCGTTCCATTTCGGCGATATTGGCGGACATGCTCTCTCCGTTAAATCTCTCGTGGGGGGCGGTTATCGCCATCGGCCCTTCGTGTCGAGCGTAGTCGAGACACACCTGCGCCAGATTGCCGTATCTCGACTTCGCTCGATACGAACGGTGGTTAGTGGCGCAAGGCCGAAATCAGGAATTCGACATTGCCCTCGGGGCCGGTGATGGGGCTTTCCACGATGCCCTGCACCGTGAAGCCGAGACCTTCCACCCACTCGCGCACTTCGTCGCACACGCGCCGGTGCAAGGCCGGGTCGCTGACGACACCCTTCTTGCCCACTTCCTCGCGGCCCACCTCGAATTGCGGCTTGATGAGCGCGACGAGGCGGCAGTCTCTCTGCGCCAGTTCGAGCGGGCGTTCGAGCACCTTGGCGAGCCCGATGAAGCTCGCATCGCACACCACCCATGTGACCGGGCGGTCGATCATCTCCGGCGTCAGGATGCGCGCGCTGGTTTGTTCGAGCACGGTCACGCGCTCGTCCTGCCGCAGCTTCCATGCGAGCTGGTTGGTGCCGCTGTCGACTGCGAAGACGTGGCTAGCGCCGCCCTGCAGCAGCACATCGGTGAAGCCGCCGGTCGAACTGCCGATATCCATCGCGGTGACGCCCTTGGGGTCGAGCCCGAAATGTTCGATGGCGTGGGCCAGCTTGATACCCCCGCGACTGACCCAAGGATGGTCCCGCCCGCGCACGTCCAGCGGCGCGTCCTCGGCCATCTGCTGGCCGGGCTTGGCGAGCTTCTGTTCGCCGCTGAAGACCAGCCCCGCCATCACCAGCGCCTGTGCGCGCGTGCGGCTTTCGACCAGCCCGCGGTCCACCAGCATCTGATCGAGGCGACGTTTCTTACTCATAGTGTTTCCGGGCAATAGGAAACAAAGCCGTTAGCGAGCATTGGGGAAGCATGAAAGCCTCGCATAGCGCCATCGCCCGTGTCCTCCTGCTGACGAGCGCCCTGCTCGCCGCAGGATGCGTGCCCGCGCCCGATTCCACGCCCGCCCCCTCGCCCTCGCCGGTCGAGACCGCTCCCGCGCCGTCGCCGACTCCTGCCCCCACTCCCGTCGCCATGGCCGAACCTGAATATGAAAACTGGATCGACGCACCGCGTACGGAAGGTGAATGGCGCTACACTATGACATCGCTCGGAGGCGCGGCCAGCTTCGGCAGTTCGAACGATAGACCTGTCTTCACACTCTGGTGCGACAGGACGAAGCGTCAGGTCGATTTGATCAGGCATGGGGATTTCACCGCATCAGCCCCCATGCGCATCCTGACCGAGACCACCGCCCGCTCGTTTACGGGCGAACCGCGCCCAAGCGCTCCGGAGCGTTTGTTCGCCTCGGTTGCCGCTACTGACCCGCTGCTCGACGCCATGGCGCTGACCAAGGGACGATTCGCTGTGGAAACTCCGGATTCGCCGACGCTTTACCTGCCCGCATGGGCCGAAGTGACGCGCGTTATCGAGGATTGCCGCTGAGCCGATTCTCGGGCGTGCCGGTCGCCTTGCGAGACCCCCCGCACCACCCACGAAAAAGGCCCGGAGTCCGCTCCGAGCCACAAATGACAATTCTGACGTGGGAAAACTTTTTTGCAAGCCTTGTTTTGGGTCCCGAAAAGACTCAAATTGTACTCAAGATCAGCGGCGCACGCGGTCTTCTTCTCCGGTGAAACGGGGTTGTAGCTCACAAGCTTGAAAGGAGGTGATCCGATGTCTCATGGTTCAGTAGCGAGGTCGGTGAAGACCCCTACGGAGCATATTCGGTAGTTTCCTTTGCCGAGTAAGGCTTCGTGAGCGGCGCTTTGCGACCGCTGACCATGCGAAGGGCAGTTTCTCCCGAGGGAGAAGCTGCCCTTCTCATTTTGTGTTGGGCCCCTCAAACGCCGGGCGCGACGCGTCCGCGTCGCTTGGCTTCCGGCCTAACCGGCCGACGCGCAGTCGCGCTTGCACTCGCCTTCGGCTCGCGTTTGGCATCAAATCGAACCATTGGTTCTTGGTCACGGCAGTCAAAAGGCGACTGCCCGTCGGCGCTTATGCGCCGCCCCTCGGAGGCAGGCCCGAAGGGCCGAACAGCCGCGAGAGAAACCAGACTCACGCTTGCCTCTCGCGCCCTCACCCACTAACCGCGCACCCATGAATTTCGATCACCTCCCTCACCCCGCCCCCACACCCGCCGACAAGCGCGAAGAAGCGCTACAGGACCCCGGTTTCGGCAAGCTGTTCACCGACCACATGGTCGTCATCGACTATGATGAGGACAAGGGCGGCTGGCACAAGGCGACGCTCGGCCCGCGCGAGGCCATCAGTCTCGACCCGGCAGCGGCTGTCCTGCATTACGCGCAGGAAATCTTCGAGGGCATGAAAGCCTACAAGCAGCCCGACGACAGCCTCGCGCTGTTCCGGCCCGAGCAGAACGCGCGCCGCTTCAACGACAGCGCGCGCCGCATGGCTATGCCCGAGTTGCCGGAAGAGCTGTTCCTCGAATCCATCCGCCAGCTGGTCGCCGCCGACCGCGACTGGGTGCCGAGCGACCCCGACGGCTCGCTTTACCTGCGCCCCTTCATGTTCGCCTCCGAAGCCTTCCTCGGCGTGCGTCCGGCCAAGCAGTACAAGTATATCCTCATTGCCTCGCCTGTCGGCCCCTATTTCAAGGGCGGCGCGAAGCCGGTGAAAATCTGGGTCAGCCGTAATTACACCCGCGCAGCCCCCGGCGGCACCGGCGCGGCCAAGACCGGCGGCAATTACGCCGCCAGCCTCGTGCCGCAGGCCGAGGGTATCGAGCACGGCTGCGACCAGGTCGTCTTCCTCGACGCGGTCGAGAAGAAGTGGATCGAGGAACTGGGCGGCATGAACCTGTTCTTCGTCTTCGACGACGGCACGGTCATCACCCCGCCGCTCACCGGCACCATCCTGCCCGGCATCACCCGCGACAGCCTCATCCAGTTGCTGCGCGAAGAGGGCCTGCAGGTGCGCGAGGAACCCTACAGCATCGACCAGTGGCGCGCGGATGCGACCACAGGCAAGCTGCTCGAGACGATGGCCTGCGGAACGGCAGCGGTTGTCACTCCGGTCGGCACCGTGCTCGGCCCCGATGGCGAGTTCACCATCGGCAGCGGCGGCACCGGCCAGATGACCAACAAGGTCCGCGACAAGCTGGTCGGCCTGCAGAAAGGCCGCGTCGAGGACTCGCACGGCTGGACGATGAAGCTCTAGGCTTCGCCGATAACCGACGGCTCCACGCCGCTGCATTTTCCTATCCGCTCGCGCATGGCGTCGATGAGCCAGCTGGTCGCGGGACCGGGCCGCGCATCGCGGCGCCACAGCGCGCTCAGTGTATAATGCGCGCCGGGCTTTTCGGGCAGGTCGAGCAGGCATAGCCGCCCCTCGTCGATATCGCCGCTTACCATGTGGCGCGGCATGTTGCCCCAGCCGATGCCCTCTTTCAGCAGCGCGTGCTTTGCACCGAGGTCGGCCAGCCGCCAGCTTTCCGGTGACAGGACTGAGAATTCGCGGCCCTCGGTAAGCGGCGAGCGGTCGGTAAGGACAAGCTGGAGGTGCTTGCGGCTCTCCCCCGGCTCGATGCCCGAGCGCGCCAGCGGGTGGTCGGGCGCGGCGACGGGAACGAGTTCGACTGCGCCGATGGCCTGGCGTTCGAGTTCGGGATGGTCGGCCAGCACCGGCCCGCCGATACCGAGATCCGCGCCGCCCTCCAGCAGGCACGCCGCGACGGCTCCAAGAGCCTCGACCTGAAGGCGCAGCGCGACGGTGGGGAACATCACGCGGAAGTCACGCAGTACGCTTGCAGTGACCTCGCCCGGCAGCATGACGTCGACCACAAGCGAGAGCTCGCTCTCGAGCCCTGCATGCAGGCTCTGTGTCTTGGCAAGCAAATGGTCGATGCCATCCGCCACCGCCTTGGCCTCGGTCAACAGACCGCGTCCTTCCTCGGTGAGCACGGGCTTGCGCGACCCCTCACGCTCGAACAGCGACACGCCCAGCTGCGCTTCCATCTGCGAAATGCCGTAACTGACCGCCGAGACAGCCCGGCCCATCTTGCGCGCGGCCGCGCCGAAGCTGCCTTCCTCCGCCACGGCGAGGAAGATCCGCAATTGGTCGAGGCTTGGTTCACCTAGTTTCACTGTTCTGATTTCCTGAACATCTTGGCGCGTTTTATCGCAGTTATCGGAACACACCGCAATGTCTATCTCTTGGTCCAACGAAGCCATTCCCCATCGGGAGACCACACAATGATCGAACATCGTCCCTTCAGCACGCTCGGCAAGGCCAACCACGGCTGGCTCGATGCCAACCACCATTTCTCCTTCGCCGGTTACCACGACCCCGCCCGCGTCAACTGGGGCGCGCTGCGCGTGTGGAACGACGACCGGATTGCGCCGAAGAGCGGCTTTCCGACCCATCCGCACAACGACATGGAAATCATCACCTATGTCCGCTCCGGCGCCATCACCCACCGCGACAGCATGGGCAACGAAGGCCGCACCGAGGCAGGCGACGTGCAGGTGATGAGCGCAGGGCGCGGCGTGGCGCATTCGGAAATGAACCTCGAAGACGAGGAAACCACGCTCTTCCAGATCTGGATCATCCCTTCCGAACGCGGCGGTGACCCCGGCTGGGGCGCGCGCCAGTTCCCCAAGGGCGACCGTGCGGGCCAGTTCGTCCCGCTCGCCAGCGGCGTCGCCAATGACGAGGACGCGCTGCCCATCCGCACCGACGCCCGCGTTCTGGGCGCAACGGTAAAGGCAGGCGAGAGCGTGACCTACACGCCGCGCGACGCCAGCCGTCACCTCTACCTCGTGCCCGCGATCGGCAGCATCCGCGTGGGCGATATCAAGGCGCAGGCCCGCGACGGCCTCGCCATCACCAAGGAAGACAGCATCACCATCACCGCGCTCGAGGATAGCGAACTCGTCCTCGTCGACGCGGCCTGAGCAGGAGAATTCTCATGACCAACATCCTCCACCTCACCGCCAGCATCCGCGGCGAAGAGAGCGTCTCGCGCAGCCTCGGCAGCAAGCTGGTCGAGCGCCTTGCAGCCAAGCAGGGTGCCACCGTCGTCACCCGCGACCTTGCGAAGAACGACCTGCCCTTCATCGATGCCGAGCGTCACGCAGCCAATCTAGCGCCCTATGCCGAGCGGTCGGAAGACCAGCACGCACTGGCCAAAATTGCCGACGAACTCATCGACGAGTTGGAAGCGGCCGACACGATCGTCTTCAGCGTGCCTGTCTACAATTTCACCGTGCCCGCCACGCTCAAAGCATGGGCCGACCTCGTCGCCCGCGCAGGCCGCACCTTCCAGTATACCGCCAATGGGCCGGAAGGCCTGCTGACGGGCAAGAAGGTCTTCATCACCGCCGCTTCGGGCGGCACCGGCATGGGTAGCGACATCGACTTCATGTCGCCCTGGCTGAAGTTCTTCCTCGGCTTCCTCGGCATGCAGGACGTCGATCTGGTCGCAGCCGACGGCATCATGGGCGAAGGCGGCGAAGAGAAAATCGCCGAAGCCCACGAAGAAGTCGAGAAACTGGCCGCCTGAGGCCGGAACGCAAGAAAGGGGTATCCGCCATGAACACTGCAGCAACCACTATCGCTCCGACAAGCGAGGGCACTCCGGGCACAAGCTGGCTCGCGCTTGCTGCCCGGCTGATGCTCGCCGCCATTTTCCTGCTGGCCGGTCTCAACAAGATCACCGACCCTGCCAGCACCATCGGCTATATCGCCTCGGTCGGCCTTCCCGCCCCGACGCTGGCCTATTGGGGTGCGGTGGCGATCGAAGTGCTTGGCGCACTGACCCTGATCGCCGGGTTCAAGACGCGCATGACGGCGCTGGCTCTGGCGGCTTTCAGCCTCGTCACGGCCTTCGTCTTCCACAACCAGATCGGCGACCAGACGCAGTTCGTGATGTTCTTCAAGAATATCGCCATCGCAGGCGGCCTGCTCCAGCTCGCCGCATTCGGTCCGGGCACGATCTCGCTCGACCGCAAATAGGTCGAATACCGGTCCAGACAGACTGCCGGGGAGCCCGCGCTCTCCGGCAGTTTTATTGTGTCGACGACAAGATCTCAGGCCGGCTTGTGCGCAGCCAGGATCTCGCGCCGCTTCTGGATTTCGTAATATTCCGGACGGCGGGGAAATCGTACCGTCAGCAACAGGAAGAGCGTGACCATCAAGCCCGCTCCGCAAACGACGAAGATGGACTGGAGCCCGCCCATCCTGTCCGACTGACCGAGCATGAACGCTCCGAAGGAAATGCCGAAATTCGAAACTGCCATGTAGATCGTGAACTGGGTAGCGGCGACGGTCGGGTCGCACAGCCGCATCGACACCGGCAGCAGGGCCACCGTGCGCAGGACATTGAGCGCCATCCAACCATAGACGAACACCAGGAATAACGCCGGAACTCCCCAATAGGAGACCGAAAAATACATGGTGGTCAGGAGACCAAGCGTGATGACGATCCACATGATCCCGATCCGCTTTGCGCCGTAGCGGTCCCCCAGCCAGCCGCCGAGCGTCATGCACAATATTCCGCCGACCAGCCCCGCGCTCGCATTGTGCGAAGATATGGTCGAGACATCCCAGCCGACGTGGTTCGCCCCGATCAGCGGCACCGCCCCGGTCATCCCGCCGTAGAGGATGCCCGCGCTGAACATCGCTATCATCCACAAGAGGCTCTTGCCCGCGAAGAGCGAAACGAAGGTCGAACGCAATATCGGCCACCACGCGTCGAGCTGGATGTCGAGATTGCGCGCATGGGCATCGCCTTCGCTCCAGGGATAACGCCGCTCGCCGGTCCTTTCGCGAAAGGCAGCGGTGTAGGCGCACAGCAAAAGCAGGATTGCCGCGACCGTCAGGAAGGCGCCGGGCGCGCCGAAGTCTTCGATGACGAAGCCGCAGATGGCGGTGGCCGCCGCAATTCCGATCGACTGCCCGCCGAACATCATCCCGCTCCCGCGGGCGCGCTCGTCCTCGGACATGATGTCGACCGCGAGGCCGTCGACAGCGACATCCTGGAACGCGGTGGCCGTGTTGAGCATGAAACCCAGCGCGCCGAGGATGGCGATATCGGTCACTGCGGGCGACAGGACGGCCCCCACGACCAGAACGGCGATCATCAGGCCCTGCGCCCCGAGTATCCACGCGCGCCGCCTGCCCATCGGCAAGTAGGTGTAGCGGTCCATGAAGAAGCCGTTGGTGAACTTGAGCGACCACGGCAATGCGGTGAGCGCCGCTACCGAACCGACATCGGCTGCCGATGCGCCGTTGACCGCCATCCATGCGGGAATTGCGAACCAGAACAACCCGATGGGCATGCCCTGGCCGACATAAAGGATGAAGAGCGTGAACAGCCGTAATTTCTGGCTGTTCTCGAGCACGAGCCCGCTTGCAGGCGCGACAGTCGCCATGACCAATTCCCCACACAGGTTATCGGCTGGCTGTTAGCCTTGGCCGGTCGCGCCCCTTTCACGAACCGATTGCTGCGCAAAATGCCGCATTTCTGCGGTTTCGGCAAGGGTCACAGTGTCAGGTGGGTACGTTGCGCCGCAAATCCTCGAGCCAGATATCGGCCACTGCATCGCTCGGCGCGCGCCAGTCTCCGCGCGGTGACAAGGCCCCGCCTGCACTGACCTTCGGCCCATTGGGAAGCGCGCTGCGCTTGAACTGGCTGAAGCCGAAGAAGCGTTTGACGAAGTTTTCCAGCCACTTGGTGATAGTGGCGAGGTCGTAAGTGTTTCGGGCCTCTTCGGGGAAATCGATGGGCCACAGGCCTGCCTCGGCATCCCTCCACGCATGCCATGCAAGGAACGCGACATGGCTCGGGCTCTGCCCCCAGCGGATGACGTGGTGGAGGAAGAAGTCGTTGAGTTCGTAGGGCCCGATGATGGACTGGGTCGACTGGATGGAACCGTCCTCGCCCGCGGGGACCAGTTCGGGGCTGATTTCGGTATCGAGAATGGCGAGCAGGACCTCGTCCACGCCCTCGTCGAACTGCTTCGTCGTCGTGGTCCAGCGGATGAGATACTGGATGAGCGTCTTGGGCACGCCGGCATTGACGCCGTAATGGCTCATCTGGTCGCCCACGCCATAGGTGCACCAGCCGAGCGCCAGTTCGGACAAGTCCCCCGTCCCGATGACCCAGCCGCCATGCTGTCCGGCGAGGCGGAAGAGGTAATCCGTGCGCAGGCCCGCCTGCACGTTCTCGAAAGTCACGTCATAGACCGGCTCGCCATCGGCGAAAGCGTGGCCGATGTTCTCAAGCATCATCGTGGCGGTCGGCTTGATGTCGATTTCTTCGGCGGTGATGCCGAAAGCTTTCATCAGCTTCCACGCGTTGGATTTGGTGCCATCGGAGGTCGCAAAGCCGGGCATTGTGTAGCCGCGAATGTCGGTCCGCGGGCGTCCCAGCCGGTCCATCGCCTTGGCCGCGACCAGCAGCGCGTGGGTGCTGTCGAGCCCGCCTGAGATACCGATGGTGAGGCATTTGGGCCGGGTCGCCTCGATGCGGCGCATCAGGGCATCGACCTGGATGTTGAATGCCTCGTAGCAATCCTCGTCGAGCTTCTCCTGCCGGTTGGGCACGAAGGGGAAGCGGCGGATGGGGCGTTCGAGACCGATGTCCTTGGGCGCGTGACCGTGTTGGAAAGTCACGCGGCGATACCAGTCCTCGGGCCGGCCCGCAGCATCGGCCGCATCGCCCCATGTCTGCATCCGCATGCGCTCGGCAAGGATGCGCCTGGTGTCGACGTCGGCGACGCAGAGTTCGGGCGCGTGGTCGAAGCGCACGCTTTCCACCAGCAAATCGCCGAGCTCGTAAATCATGCCCTGCCCGTCCCACGCGAGATCGGTCGTGCTCTCGCCATAGCCGCTGGCCGAATAGGCATAGGCGCAGACCGAGCGGCTCGAACTGGCACGCGTGAGCATGTGCCGCTCGTCCGACTTGCCGATGGTGATGTTCGAAGCGGACAGGTTCAGCAGGATGGTCGCCCCCGCCAGCGCGGCCAGCGTGCCGGGCGGATTGGGCGACCAGAAATCCTCGCAAATCTCGATGCCGAAGGTGAAGCCGGGCAAATCGTCGGCGTCGAAGACGAGGTCGGTGCCGAAGGGCACGGTCTCGCCGTTGACGGCAATCTCCAGCCCCACGCATTCGCGCCCGTGGCTGAACCAGCGTTTCTCGTAGAATTCGCGGTAGTTAGGCAGGTAGCTCTTGGGAACCACGCCAAGCAGCCGCCCCCGCGCGATCACCAGCGCGCAATTGTAGATGCGGCCATTGCGGCGCAGCGGCGCGCCGATCACCAGTGCGGGCGCCAGCGAAGCCGAGGCCTCGACGATGTCAGCAAGATGCCGCTCGACCGCTTCCAGCATGGCGGTCTGCAAATGCAAATCGTCGATGGCGTAGGAGGACAGGCAGAGCTCGGGATAGAGCAAGAGGTCGACGCCGCGTTCGTGCGCCTTGCGGGCCTGCTCGAGTATCCCCTCGGCATTATAGGCGACATCGGCCGTGCGCACCTTGGGCGTCGCCGTCGCCACGCGCACGAAGCCATGCGTGTGCAGGTCAAAGAAGGGATGCGTATCGCTTTGCGCCATGGGCTGGCTGTCCTTTGCGGGAGGTGTAGCGGGGGTAATCCAGTCGGCGGGCTGGCAGATGCCGAGATCGGCGAGCTTGCGCTGGGCGGCGGCGCGCGCGATGCGGCCCTTGCTTTCCCAGCCGAACACCGTCTGTGTCTTGAAACCGTGGCGCGAGGCGAACTCTTCTGCCGATAGCGGCGGAGTGCGCGACTGGCGCCAGGCCTTGAGTTTCTGTCCTGCCCTATGCATGGCAGTCGCGATTATCCCGAAAAGATAATTGCCGCAAGGCGCTTGTCAGGCGGCGGCAAGAAGTTCCGCGGCGCTGGGGCTTTCCTGCAGCATGGCAATGAGCGCACGCTCCTCGCGCGTCAGCCAGCGGGTTGCGCGGGGCAATTCGAGGCCCTTGCGCCATTCCTCCTGCGTCTCGACGAGGTCGATGACGGCCGGGTGGATATAGCTCTTGCGGGTCACCGCCGGTGTGTTGCCGAGCTGCTGCGCCACGCATTCGAGCAGCGCCTTCATCGGCATCTGCCCCTCGCCCGTGCGCAGGCATTCGAAGCCCATCACGCTGGCGTGCCAGGTGCGGAAGTTCTTCGCGGTGAACCGCTCGCCCATGCAGGCTTCGAGATATTCGTTCACATCGCCCGAATCCACCGCCTGCACTTCGCCGTCGTCATCGACATATTTGAAGACGTTCTGCCCCGGCAAATCCTGCATCTTTCGCACCACCCGGGCGAGGCTGCCGTCGGTCAGGGTGACGTCGCGCATCTTGCCCGACTTGCCCTTGTAGCGCAGGCGCAGCGTCTTGCCCGTCACCTCGGTATGGCGGCGGCGCAGGGTGGTCGCCCCGAAGCTCTTGTTCCGCTCGGCATAGCCTTCGTTACCGACGCGCACCGCGCCCAAATCGAGCAGGCGAACAACGCTTGCCACCGCGCGTTCGCGGGTGAGCTTGCGTGCCTTCAGATCCTCCTCGACCTTCTTGCGTACCAGCGGCAGCAAGTTCCCGAAGGCAAGGCAGTTGTCGAACTTCTCGCTCTCGCGCTGGGCGCGGAAATCGGGGTGGTAGCGGTACTGTTTGCGGCCCTTGGCATCGATGCCGGTGGCAAGGATGTGGCCGTTGGGTGCGGGGCAGAACCATGCGTCCGTATAGGCGGGCGGCAGCGCGATGGCGTTGAGCCGCTTCTTCTCGGCGGGATCGGTGATGAGCTCGCCCTTGGGGTCGTAATAGGCCCATCCCTTCCCGGCACCCTTGCGGGTAATCCCGGGCAGTTGGTCGTCGACATAGATGAGCTTCGTCATGGCGAAGGGAGAAACCGTGGCACGGCTGTATCCGTTCCCCATCTTGCGACGAACGGTTGGGCGTGACACTGCCCGACGAACAAGGAGATAGCGATTGTCCGACCCGACCTATACCCCGCCCGAAGTGTGGAGCGCCGACACGGTAAGCGGCGGCAAGTTCGCCAATATCAACCGGCCGACCGCTGGTGCACGCGAGGACAAGGAACTCCCGACTGGCGAGCACGATTTCCAGCTCTATTCGCTCGCCACGCCCAACGGAGTGAAGGTGACGGTGATGTTCGAGGAGCTGCTCGAAGCGGGTCATGCGGGCGCGGAATATGACGCCTTCACCATCAATATCGGTGAAGGCGAGCAGTTCGGTAGCGGCTTCGTCGACCTCAATCCCAACAGCAAGATTCCTGCCCTGCTGGATCGCAGCGGGCCGGAGCCGGTGCGCGTCTTCGAAAGCGGCGCGATCCTGCTGCACCTTGCCGAAAAATTCGGCGCCTTCCTGCCCACCGACCACACCCGCGCAGAGGTGCTGAGCTGGCTCTTCTGGCAGATGGGCAGCGGCCCCAACATCGGCGGGGGCTTCGGCCATTTCTACGCCTATGCGCCGGAAAAATACGAGTACCCCATCAACCGCTATGCGATGGAGGTAAAGCGCCTGTTCGACGTCGCCGACCAGCGCCTCGCCAAGAGTGAATACATTGGCGGCAAGGATTACACGGTCGCCGACATCGCCGCCTGGCCGTGGATGGCACCTTTCGTCGAAGGCACGATCTACAACGAGGCGCGCAAATTCCTCTCCATCGGCGAATATGAACACGTCGGTCGCTGGGCAAAGCAGATTGCCGAGCGACCCGCAGTCAAGCGCGGCAGGATTGTGAACAAGGCATGGGGCGATGAAGACACGCAGCTCCTCACCCGCCACTCTGCGGCGGATTTCGAAGGCAAGCGGCTTTAAGGCCCGAGGAGAAGCAGGCTGTTCACTACCCGCAAGGATACCATCGGCGCGCCGGACGGGCCCACGATAATGCTGCTCGACGACGAGCTGATAGGTGATGCCTGCCGGCTAGCCGCAACCGCGCTCGTCCAGTCCGGCGAGTCCATGGGGCTGACCATCCTCGCCATCGGCATGGGCGGCGGGACGACCGAACAACTGCTGGGGAAGCGGGCGCGCCACCTCACCTTCGCGTCCGATGCGTTGAAGGCGATTGGCATTGCGTTCGGCGGGGAAGCGGAGAAGCTCGTCACCCATGTCGAGCGCGAGTTGTCCGGCGGGAAATGCGTTGGAGCCATCGGCTTTTCGCTTTCGGCCAGTTTCCTGCTGCAGGCTGCCTCGCGTAGCGCAAACTTTCCCAGCCGCCTCGTTGCGATATCGCCTTCGCTCTGGGCCGAAGGTGCCGCGGAGGATGCGGCGAGTGACTGGCTTTCCAGCAGCGATACCGCCCAACTGAAATTGGCGGTCGGCGGCGAGGAGAAGGACCGCGAGCTGACCGGCGATACGCTTCATATGCATGAGCGGGTGGAGCGCCTCGGCACGCAGCTCGAGCAGCAATTCGGGTCGCGGTCTTGCCTCGCGGTCCTGCCAGAGGAAACCCATTACACCGCGCCAATCGCCGCCATGCCTGCCGCGCTGCGCTGGATTCTCCGCGACTAGGTCAGTTCGGCCGCGAGGCGCTCCATGAAGCGGGCACCTGCCTCGAGCTGTGACAGCGCAATCCACTCGTCCGGCTGGTGCGCCTGCTCGATGGAGCCGGGTCCGCAGATGACGGTCGGGAAACCGGCCTGCTGGAATTGCCCGCCCTCGGCCGCATAGGCGACCTGGGCGGGCGGCGTGTTCTCGCCCGTCAGCTTGCGCACGAAGGCGACAGCATCCTCACTCCCTGCTGCGGTCATCGGCGGTGTCGAGGCCAGTCGCTCGAGCTCCACGCCGGTTTCGGCGAAGCGCGCCTTCATCTCCGCATCGACCCTCGCACAGCTTTCGCGAAACGGGGCGAGGACCGCCTCCGGGTCGATGCCCGGAGGGCAGCGCAGGTCGAATACGAAGCGCGCATGCCCTGCGAGGATGTTGGCCGCCGTCCCGCCCTCCATCTTGCCGATGGTCAGCGTGGCCTGCGGCGGGTCGAAGCCGTTGTCCGGGTCGGCGCTCTTTTCCAGCTGCTGCGCTATTTCCAGCAACTCGCCCATCAGCCGCACCGCGACCATATTCGCCGAGATGCCATGATTCACCAGCGAGCTGTGCGCCTCATGCCCGCGGATGGTGACCTCGTAATTGCTCGAACCCTTGTGACCGGTGATGATGCGCATCAGGCTGGGCTCGCCGACTATGGCGAGGCGCGGTGCGGGAATGCCCTTCGCCATCCTCTCGATCATCGCGCCCGCGCCCTTGCAGCCAACCTCCTCGTCATAGCTGATGGCGAGATGCACCGGCTTCGTGCCGACGACGAAACGCGGCACATAGGCCAGCGCCAGCGCGATAAAGCCCTTCATGTCGCTTGTCCCGCGCGCGAAGAGCTTGCCGTCCGCCTCGCGCACGGTCCACGGGTCGCTGCTCCACGCCTGCCCATCGACGGGCACCACATCGCTATGGCCGGAAAGGATGACCCCGCCCTCTACCTGCGGCCCGCAGGTGGCGAAGAGATTGGCCTTCTTGCCCGTCTCGTCGGGCACGCGGGTGGAGGCCACGCCATGCTGCGCGAGATAGTCCTCGACCCATTCGATAAGCGCCAGGTTGCTGCGCGAGGAAGTCGTGTCGAAAGCGACGAGCGTTTCGAGAATCGAGCGGGCGGTCGCGAGGTTCGTCATACCTCCCGTATCGCCGAACAAAATCGCCCCCGCTACCCCTTCACATATCCGCCAAGGGCGTTATAGGAGCGCCTCGCTGCTGGGGTGTAGCCAAGTGGTAAGGCAGCGGTTTTTGGTATCGCCATTCGCAGGTTCGATCCCTGCCACCCCAGCCAGCCTCCCTCCTTTGCCAAACCGGTCCGCCTCGCTAAGCCTTGGCGCATGAGCGAAACGGACCCGCGCAAAACCCCCGTCATCATCGGCGTCGGCCAGATCAACGATCGGCCCGAAAACCCCGGCGACGGGCTCGACCCCATCGGCCTGATGGCAGCAGCACTGCGCAGGGCAGACGAGGATGCTGGGGGCGGCTGGCTGGCGACATGCGATTCGCTCGCCGTGGTGGCGCAGCTGGCGTGGCCGCAGCTGAACCCGGTCGATGGGGCATTGGCCAAAACGCTCGGCATCTCCCCTGCCCATCGGATGCAGACCGCCATGCCCAACGGCGACAGCCCCATCCTGCTCCTCCACGAAGCCGCCAACCGCATCGCACGCGACGAGGCTGAGGTCTGCGCCGTGGTGGGCGGTGAGGCGCTGCGGACGGCAGCCAAACTGGCAGCACTCAAACCGCGCGAGGACGGCGACAAGCCCAATGCCCTGCGCGATGCCAGCCACCGCAAGCGTACCGGCTATGCGCAGAGCTACGGCCTCGTCGTACCGACCGATGTCTATCCGCTCTACGAAATCGCGGTGCGCGCCGCCTATGGCCAGACACTCGCAGAGGGACAGGCAGAGAGCGGCGAAATCTGGTCGCGGATGAGTAAAGTCGCAGCGGCCGACGATAGCGCGTGGATCCGCGAGGAAGTTTCTGCCGAGGAAGTCGTCACCCCCTCCCCCGCCAACCGCCCCATCGCCTTCCCCTACACCAAGCTGCAGGTCGCCAATTCCTCGGTGAATCAGGGCGCGGGCTTTCTCGTCACCAGCCTCGCCGAAGCGCGCGAGCGAGGCATTCCCGAAGACAGGCTCGTCTTTGTCGGACAAGGCGCGGCAGCACATGAGGATGCCAATTTCCTCGCCCGCGACCGCTATGATTTCTCGCCCAGCCTCGCCACTTCCATCGAGCGCACCATGGCGCTGAACGGTCTGACAGCGGACGACCTCGCCCATGTCGAACTCTATTCCTGCTTCCCCTGCGTCCCCAAGATGGCGCGGCGTGCGCTCGGCTGGCCGCTCGACAAGCCAGCGACCGTTTTCGGTGGTCTCACTTTCGGCGGCGGCCCCATCGGCAATTACATGAGCCATGCGGTGGCCGAAATGGTGCTCCGCCTGCGCGGGACCGGGGATAAGGGCCTCCTCTTTGCCAATGGCGGCTACGCAACGCACAACCACTCGATCCTCCTGTCCGGAGCAGCGACGGGCGCCAGCTTCCCGCAGGAGTTCGACTACCAGCGCGAGGCGGACGAGCGGCGCGGCAAAATCCCGGCACTGGACGAGGATTATGCAGGTGAAGCCACAGTCGAAACCTACACTGTCCACTATGCCCGCGACGGTTCGGTGCGTTCGGGTGTCATCATCGCCCGTACTCCCGATGGCGCACGCACCCTCGCCCATGTCCCGGCAAGCGATGAGTCTACGATTTCTTTACTCACGAACGGCAATGGGGAGCCCGTCGGAACCCCGGGATTGATAGTCCGCGACGAAGCGGGCATGGGGGTCTGGCAGATGCCGGCATAAGCCCGGCAGGGTCTATCCAAAATTCTTCGAGGGGTCTGATGACCGATAACGTTTGGACGCCAATCCGGCACGTGCATGTCGCCGACCAGTGGGTCGCTGCGGCCAGCCGCCAGGATTTCGTCGATGCCGCGCATGCGGATGCCGATTACGCCGACAAGCATGGCCGCGTGCGCACCCGCCTGATCTTCGATTCCAATGGCCAGGGCATTTCGCTCGCGCGCACCAATCCGGAATTCCGCGCCGCGCTCGACCATGGCGATGTCATCCATGCCGACGGCCAGTTCATCGTCAACATGTCGGAGAAATACTGCGCCGAGCCAATCCCCGAGCGCGCGCCGACCACCGACATGATTCACGACTTCGCCAAGGCATGCGAGGAAAGCGGGCGGACCTTCTACCTGCTCGGCGGTCCGGAAGAGACCAATGCCGAATGCGCGCGCCTGCTCGAACAGATGTACCCGCGCCTTAAAATCGTCGGCCGCCACCACGGTTTTTTCAAGGGCCGCGAAGAGGAGATCCTCGCCGACATCGCAGACAAAAAGCCCGATTTTCTCTGGGTCGGTCTCGGCAAACCGCTCGAGCAGAAGTTCTGCGCCCAGTACAAGGACCGGCTCGATGCAGTCTGGACCATCACCTGCGGCGGCTGCTTCAACTTCATCACCGGCGATTACAGCCGCGCTCCGCAGTGGATGCAGGACAAGGGCCTCGAATGGGTCCACCGCATGCTCACCCAGCCCCGCGCGCTGTTCTGGCGCTATCTCACCACCACGCCGCACGCGCTGGTGGTGGCGCTGCGCCACTCGGACAAGCGCGTGAAGGTGATGGAATACGAAGGCTGAGCAAAGCAAAACGGCGCAGCAATTTCTTGCCGCGCCGCTTTTGTCGTTTGGTCCGGCTGCTCAGTTACGCCAGCCGCGGACCTTCCCGGTGCATACCCAGTCGTTCGAGGTACTGGTCGAGCCGATTGACCTGGCGGACTGCTGGCCGGCAGAACTGTGGGTGTACCACGTAAATTCCTGACCCGGCCGCATGCTGGACTGCCCGCAGCTATCGGCTTTGCCGACCCGAGTCAGGCATATGCGCGCATAGATCCGCTGCGAACACTTGTTCTTGTAGGTCACCTCGGCGCGCCCGTTCTCGCGATGGGCGTCGACCAAGGTCATGCAATTTGCCCCATATGAATCGCGGGCGTCCCAGCAGCCGTCTTCATCGACCGAGCTGCGATAATCGGCATTCGCCGCACTCGAAAATGCCGCGAGCGTGAATGCCGTCATGAGTGTCTTGCGCATAAGTCCCCCCTAGGTTGCGCTTGGTAGGTACCGAAGGGTTTATGGGTGACTGCAGCGACGCGGACCACCCAGATGGGTGGATGCGTCCAACTTTTTCGGATTTGGTAGCGGAGGAGGGAAATGTAGGGAGCGTATAACGTGCTGATTTACCTTATCAACTTTTTGGATCGCCATGCAAATACCCCCATCAATACCCCCAAAATCGGACAGATGAGATAAAGCGCCTTTGGCAAACGACGACATGTTATTCGTAGTGACAGGTGAAATGAGCGTCGGCCGTTTTTGGGCCGATCAGAAGGCGAAACGCCAGGTCATGAACCATCCGCCCGATTGTACATCGAGGACATGTCATGGTCTGGCATGGACTGTATATTGTGGCCCGCATGCGGATCGGGTGTGTCGCTAGGCTTCGCATTCATCGGCGGGGGAGTGGCCGCAGGTGACGGCGCTACTACCGGAGTGCTCGCCGGTCGGTCTGGTTGCCTACCGGCAGTCGCAGCTTCACCCGACCGGTTCGTATTGGCCTCTCCAGCGGGAGAGGCAGCGTTGTCTCTTTCGCCTTCACCAGCACCTGTGCTCTCGGTCGGCGGGGCCGTATACAGTGGCAAGGCTTCAGCTTCTGATGAAGTGTCCTGCGTCTGATGACATGCAGCGAGCCCTAGCCCCAGTGCCGCCGCAGCAAGGGGGGCAACAAACGCGTTCCGATTCGATCTACGCATCATTCTATCCTTCAAAGCCAGGAGATACCAAGATGATTGGCACCGTGCGCAAGCTCGCCGCCCAGAAACCCCTGCACCAGCACGAGAGCGGCCATGGAAAAGATTGCGGCGCGAAGCAGGGTCCGGCTCGCGGAAGCACGGCTCGCAAGATAGGCCATCGCCAGACCGAGGACGGCGATCAGCATTCCGTTCCAGCGATGAACCTGCATCGTAGTATCTCCGCCGAACCAGAGACCGGTATGGATCCAACCGAATAGGGCCGCCACGACCGCCCCGGCGGCACCGCCATAAACAAGTACGCGCACTGCCGGCTCTAGGCCTGTGCCCTTCCGTGCGATGATGAATAGCTCGGTGAGAGCTGCCATAAAGAACAAAGCGATCGGAAAGTGTACGGTGGCGGGATGCAGCGATTTGAGCACACCGACCACGCCCTTGTCGCCTTCGCCTGCATCCTGTCCATTCGCCCCGTCATGATCAGCAGCCGTATCGCCGTGCCCCTGCGCAGACTGGATTTCTTCTGACGCCGCATCGGAGACGACAGCACTGGCCGCTTCACCATGTTCTTCGTCGCCATGGGCCTGGGCCGGACTTATCCAGAGCAGACTGGCGGCCACAATAGCCATGAATTGGATTGGTTTCATTCTCTTTGGGCTCCGGTCTTAGCGACAGTCGTGCGACCTATTGTATCGGTAGTGCTCTGCGAACCCTCATCTCTCGCGGTAATGCAGCGAGGCGAACGACGGCGCGTTAGGGTTCAAATATAAATCACGAGATGGTCGGGCCTCCTGCCTTGCACAGCGCTTTGGTGAGGGTGGCCAGCCTCAGGTACGAAGCGAAAGCCCGGCCACCATCTCCTAATCGTCTTGCGCCATGTTCTCGTGAGCCGCCATCTGCTCCATCATGTCGTGCATCATCATCATGCGCTGGTGACAGGCCGCCATCATATCGGCATTGCCGCCTTGCATCATGCCCGCCATGTGCTCCTGCACTTTTGCACGATGTTCGGCCATCAGCCTTTGGCGTTCGGCAGGATCGCCCGCCGCGTGGGCCTGCTGCATCAGCGCGCGCATTTCTGCCATCTTTTCACGATGGGCCGCCATAGCGTCGGAATCCTGCATCATATGGCCAGCGTGTGACTGCTGCTGCGCCGCCGCTTGATCTCCGTGGTCATGCTGTTGCTGGGCCATTGCCGGGGTGGCTGCCAAGCCGGTGGCGAGCGCGAAAGCTAGAACTGTCCGTTTCATGGTCGATTTCCTTTAGTCGGTCTTGCGGTGGATGCTGTGTGCATTCATCTTCTTTACGCAGCCGACATCTCTTCCCCTCAAACAATCCGCAGCAGCGGTGGGGCTGGTGGGCCGAAGCACGGCCGGTTGCAGCGGTGCTGTTTTTCGGCCACCTTTTTGAGAGAAGCTGATAACGACGAATGGGGAGTATCATGGTGCCAGCAGAGCCGTCGGAGAAGCAGTCGTGAGCACGGTCAATGAGGACGGCAGCTGGGATGTTCCGGAGCCCGATCATGCCGAGCTGGTGCAAATGCGCATTCGCCTCATAACTCTCGAGAACATAGTTCTCGGCCTCTTGTCCGGGGCGAGCGACGAACAGATCGAACAGATCAGGAAACGTGCGGACATGATCGAACCGCGTCCCGATGCGAGCCGGCATCCGCTTACCGAACTGGCAGCAGGTGACATGCGGAAATTTCTCGAACGCGCTGCTCGCATGGCCAAAACCGAGAGCCGCGAAGACCGTGACTGATCCAGGCTTTGGGGCAGCAAAGGCGTTATGCAGGACGTGGAACTCCGGCCCGCCGCTATTTCCTTGCGCACATCATTCCGGCGTATCCGAAGCATGACCAGAACCCATTGGCTGATCTTTGTTTGCGGGAGCCTGATCGCGTTCGTCTGGGAGATTTTCCAGATGCCATTCTTCGAGCCGGGTGATCTCGAACCCTTCGAGCGGACCATTCGCTGCGGCATTGCAAGCCTGGGCGATGGCGTGATCCTGCTGACAGGTTATAGCCTTGCAGCATTACGTGGCGGGCACGCATGGCTCTGGCAAGCCGCCAAAATGCCCTATGCGGTCTATTTCGGCTTCGGGCTTGTCGTCGCAATCGCCGTCGAAATGATCGCCACATCGCTTCCGGCAAACAGTTTCCTGAGCTGGCGCTACAGCGAGTTGATGCCGCACGAGCCAGTGACGGGACTAGCGCTGATCCCGATCGCGATGTGGACGGTCGTGCCGGCGCTAACGATCCTTCTGGTCCGCTTTGCCCGAGCCGAACCTGATTAAACTGGGAGCGGCTTCAGGGTGCATTCGGCACATGTTTCGCCCGCCGCCTGATCCTGGGAAACCGGTTCGCAAGCAGGACAAAGCCCGAAACCGCGATAATCGTCCCGCCGATCCCGAACAGTAGCAGCCACCAGCTGTTGATGCGGTCGCGCTGCGTCCAGTCCATGATATGCAGCCCCCAGATAAAATCGAACAGGCGCCAGGTGTCGCTGCGGGCAGCGAGCACCGAGCCACTCGATGCATCGATGTAGACGCGGGTATTGTCCTCATCGCCGTAGGTGATCTGCCACGCCGGAAACGGACCCCGGAATTCGGTCCCGACAGCGTCTTCGATGAGGCGTGTGGTCGCTATGGTGGTCGATGGCCCGGTCCAGGCACGTCGGGCGATGGCCCGTGCACTCGCGGCGGGAAGGGGCGAGAGGAGCATCCCGCTATCCGGGTCGCGGAGCGTGACGCTTCCATCGTCCCGGCGGACCTCGGTTACTGCCCTGCCGCCGACCGCGCGCGTCGCAAGGGAAACCACCCCCTCGCTGCTATCGAGCCATTGGGGCATGACAGCATCAGCGGGCAGGACCTCCGGCGCGCGCGAAACGACATGTTCGGACCGAACCTCTTCGATGTCGAGAAACGACATCAGCGCCCCGGTGATCATCCACAGGAGCACCTGGACGCCGACAAAGATCGCCAGCCATTTGTGAAGCTTGCTGCCCAGCACATGAAGACGCAGCTTGAAAGAGCGTAACGCCAATCGGTGTTCCCCCGATCAAATCAGTTGTTACGCGGTGCGCGTGACGATGAATGGTACTGAACGATCTTCCAGCCATCTGCATCATGAGCGAGGACCGAGGTCGCAACCCCTTCGCGGTCGATTACGCGGCCGTCGGCCAGTTCGATCCGATAGGTGTACGTTTCGCGGCCATAAGCCATATGTCCCATCCGGGTGACTGCGAGCGTCGGTTCGCCGAAGGTGAAGCTGGTTATTGCATCGAGTTCCGGTCCCAGGTGATGCTCCATGTAATGCGTGAAGCTGCCTTCCGCCTTGCCGTTTTCGTAAACGAAGGATTCCTCGGCAAACAGCGCGGCCATGGCCTCTGCATCGCGCGACGTCAGGGCATCGCGATATGATGTCAGAACCGCTTCTGCCCCAGCGACGTCGTCGTTCATCGCAGCCATATGCTCGGCATGGTTCATGCCCTGCTCCGTATGGTCCATCGGCGTTGATACCGAATGTTCCGAATGCGCCGAATGGTCCATGGATTGTGCCAGGGCGGGAGTGCCCCCTGCAGCCAAGGCCAGGGCGACCGCGCTTAGGGATAGTCTTGTCCTCATTGTATATTTCCTTCTCTTAAAACCAGAATCGAATTCCCACGACGTAATTCGTCACGCTAGAGTCTTCCCCTGCGGCGCGGGCATAATCGGCGCTGTCACCGATCCGCCATTCCTGGGATACGCCAACATAGGGCGCGACTTCGCGTGCGAACTCGTAGCGAAGACGCAGACCTGCCTCGATCCGGTCGAGGCCAGCGCCAATGCCGAGTTCGGGAATATCCTGCACCGAAAGTGCGATTTCGGCACGCGGCTGGAGGATCAGCCGCTGCGTGATGCGCTGATCAAGCTCGCCCTCAAAACGCGCCGTCACATTGCCTTTGTTCGATACGAACGCTGCAACGTCTACCTCGAACTGGTAGGGAGCAATGCCCTGTATTCCAATGACCGCATGGGTGCGCTCGGGCCCTGTCAGATCCTGGCGGACACCGGCTTGGAAATCGAAGAAGGGAGCGATCGCCCGGCTCCAGAGCGCCTGGACTTCGGCGCCCTCGACAGGCTCACCGAAGCTGCCTTCACCCTCGGACTTGAACCAGAACTTGTCGATATCACCGCCATAATAGCCCTGGATATCCCAAAGATATCCATCCGCTCCCTCGCGGGCGCGGTATTCGAGCCGGTCGCCCTGAAACCAGAAGCGCATCCCGCCGTCGGTCTCGCGTACAAGTTCGCGCCGCGCTTCGTTCATGGCTTCCTCGCCCCAGATCGCAACCGCCGCGCGCGCGGGACCGCTCCCGGCTTCGGGAGGAGGCGGCAGCAGCGGGATATCGTCGTTCGAGCCCATCTGCATCGACGAATGGTCCATGCCCTGCATGTCCTGCGATCCCGTCTGCCCGTGGTTCATCTGGCTGTGATCCATCTGCCCATGGTCTGTCGACGAGCTGCTGGCTTCCGCCTGCCCCATGTCGCCGTGATTCATCTGCGAATGATCCATCGTCGAATGGTCCATCGCAGCTTCAGGCTGGGCAGTACGTTCGCACGCCCCCTCTGTTACCGGATGCCCCATCGCACGATGGCGCGCGGCTTCCTCCTCGCACTTTACCTTGGCGTCAGCCTGCGCCTCGGCGCTCTGCTGCGGCTCCGCCGGCGAGTGACCGGCATGCTGGGCTGCGGCGGGCGAAGCGAGGACTGCACCTGCTGCGACGGAGGCGAAGAAGCTGAAATTGAAAGTCTTCATGCTTCGCTCCCGTCCGGATTGGCAACCGTGACAATCTGAAACATCCCGGCATGCATGTGGTAGAGAAGGTGGCAGTGGAAGGCCCAGTCGCCCGGCTCGTCCGCCGTCAGGTCGAACTGCGCGCTGCCACCCGGCTGCAGGATAACTGTGTGCTTGAGCGGTTGACGGTCGGCCGGGGCGCCATTGACCAGCTCGAAGAAGTGCCCGTGCAGATGGATCGGGTGCGCCATCATCGTGTCGTTGATGAGCTTCACGCGCACGCGTTCGTTATAGGCGAACCGGATCGGCTCGTCGGAGACGGCGGAAAACTTCTTGCCGTCAAACGACCACATGTAGCGTTCCATGTTCCCGGTGAGATGGATTTCCATCCGCCGCGAGGGAGTCCGGCCCTCCCGATGAGGTGTCAGCGAGCGGAGCTTGCGATAGTCGAGCGTGCGGTGAGGGACATCGGCGAGGCCGATGCCGGGATCGCCCATTCGGTCGACCGGGTTCATCGAGACCATGTCTAGCCCGGGTCCGACCTTCACATCGGGAGGCAAGCGCGAGATATCACGCATCTGCATGCCTCCCGCCATTCCGGCCATGCCCGCCATATCCGAATCGCCGGACGAACCATGGTCCATTCCCGCCATGTCACCGCCACTGCTGTGGTCCATTCCGGTCTTGCCGGCATCGCCGCCGGAGCCATGGTCCATGCCGCTCATGCCCATATCGGCCATGGTCAGCAGCGGGGGATCGCGCAGCGGAGGTATGGCGGCGCGCGCGCCGGGTGTGCTCGCAAGTGTGGCAATACCCATGCCGGAGCGGTCCATGGACTCTGCCACCAGCGTGTAAGCCTGTTGCTCGCCCGGCGTCACGACGACATCGTAGGTTTCGGCAACGCCGATCTGGAACTCGTCGACCTCGACCGGTTCGACATCCTTCCCGTCCGCCTGCACGACAGTCATCGGTAAGCCGGGAATACGGATATTGAAAAAGGTCATGGCTCCGGCATTGATGAAGCGCAGGCGTACGCGCTCGCCGGGGCGGAAGAGATATTCCAGGTTGTCGAGCGGGCCGTGACCATTGAGGAGGTAAGTGTAGGCAGCGCTCGACACATCGAGGATGTCGGTCGGCATCATGCGCATCCTCGCCCACATCCGGCGGTCCCCGCCCGAAAGCGGATAATCGTCGGTCCAGGTGTTCTGGTTGTAGTTGAAGTAGCCTTCGCCCTTCTTGAGCTTGTCGAAGATCGTGTGGGGCGACATATCGCTGAATTCGCTGAGCACCACGATATATTCGCGGTCGGCCCGCACCGGATCGGGTCCGGCGGGATCGACCACGATAGCGCCGTAGTGCCCGGCCTGTTCCTGCAACCCGCTATGCGAGTGCCACCAATAAGTTCCTGCCTGCCGCACGGGAAATTCCGCTGTGAATGTCTCGCCTGGTTTGACGCCGGGAAAGCTCACGCCGGGTACACCGTCCAGTTGGAACGGCACGAGCAGACCGTGCCAGTGAATTGAGGTATCTTCCTCGAGCTGATTATGAACGTTCAACCGCACGGTCGTGCCCTCTTGCAAACGCAACAGCGGACCGGGGATCGTGCCGTTGACGGCGATGGCGCCGCCGCGCCTGTTACCCGTCGCGAAGGCAGAACGTGCGACAGTGAGGTCGATATTCGGCCCCGCTACCTCGTCCAGTCCTTTCCTAGCGTTACCCGCCAGGATGTCCGCGCCGCGCGCCCAGGCCGGCATGGCACCGGAGAGGCCAAGCAGGCCCAGCCCGCTAGCACTTGTTCCAAGGAATTTTCGGCGATTGAGGGCAGGCATAGGGGGCTCCTGAAAATGCGTATACCGTCACATACGCGGCCACCTGCCCTACCCCTCAAACTTTTCGAACCGCTCCTTCAGCCGGTTGCGCGCACGATAGATGCGCGTCTCGACGGCTTTCTCGGTGGTGCCGAGCAGCTCGGCAGCCTCGGCCTGGCTGTACCCCTCGACAGTGACCAGCACGAGCGCCTCTTGTAGGCGCACCGGCAAGCGCCCGATTTCGGCCTGGACCAGCCGCAGCTGTTCGCGGGCTCCGGCAACATTTTCGGGATTAGGAGCATCGTCGGCAACGGCGTCGGCTTCCCGCCCATCCGGCAAACCAAGGAAGCCAATAACTTTCCTGCGGCGGAGCCTGTCGCGGCACCGGTTGAGAACGATTGTCGTCAAATAGGGACCGATGGGCTTGCTCGGATCGAGGCGATGACGAGTCAGCCAGACCGACGCGAGACCGTCCTGAACGACATCTTCGGCCCGCGATGGTGAACCCAGCATGCGCGTGGCAAGCGCAATCAACCGGGCGATCTCGCTCTCGACGAGAGCTGTGAACGCCCGCTTGTCACCGGCTATCGCCCGCCCGATCAGAGCTTCATTCGAAGTGTCATCCACCGCTGCCAAGGCTGGTCAGTCACGCGGATCGCGCGTGAGGGCCGCGGACACTTTCCGGTCGAACTGGAGCTGCTGATCGGGATCGAGAATTTCCCGCATGTCGAAGACGTGGCGCACGGTCGCTTTTTGCAAATCGCCCATGCGCGCATGCACCTCGTCGATCGCGGCACTGACTTCGGGCCCGTATTCGTGCTCGGTTTCCATTGCCTGGGCGAGCTGGGCGTTGGCTGCGCGCGCAGAGGCTTCGAGCCTTGCCTGTTCTACCGCGAAACGCGCTTCGAGCGCATCGAGCCGCTGCTCCTGGTCAGCCGTGAGCGACAGCTCATCGTGCACGAACTGGTGCAGGCTGCCCTCGGCATCGTTGTTGGCCCAGCGATCGGCGGCAAAAGCTCCGAGACATCCTGCGAGCGCCGCCAGCAGGACCGCCAGGACAAGGTGAAACTTCTTCAACGCCTATGACCCCACATGAAGCAAAGCAGCGGGTGACAGGGATTCTCCGCCAACGAGGCTCTCGCCAACAATTTCTGTAGGAGCGCCATATTCGGAAGGCCATCCGCTGGTCCCTGCGCCAGCTGCCAGCCCGACGACAAACAGACCGGCGAACAAGGCCATTCTGCGTCGCTGATCGGCAATTTCGCCAAGCTGTCCCGCGCGCTGCCAGACGCCGTTCATGAAGTCGGGCGGCACGTCGCCAGCCTTCTGCGAGGCCATGGTGCCGAGCATCGCATCGAGTGTCTGATTTTCACGCATCCCTTGCTCCTGTCGGTTGCACGGTTCCTATACGCGACACTTCGCGCAAACCCTCAAGTTTCTTTTTTGAGGGCTGCGGGTTGGCGACGCGTAAGAGGAGATAACTGTAGCAACAGCGGTATGTACCAGCGTCGAATGGGAGCCATGGCATGAAAAGCGCGGCAGTTCCGTCAAAAGAACGCGAGTTCACTCCGCCGCTGGGCAAAAGCTGGCTCACGCCGTTCTATGACCGCGCGATCGCAATCTTTACGCGCGAGAGCCGGTGGCGCCGCGCGATCGTCGAAGAGGCCGTATTGGTGCCGGGCGACAAGGTCATCGATGTCGGGTGCGGCACCGGGACCTTGCTCAGAGCGCTGATGGCCAGCTGTCCCGAAGCCGGCTTCATCGGCGTTGAGCCAGACCCCGCCGCGCTGGCGATCGCGCAGCGCAAATTCGGTGCCGGAGTCGATATGGTCCGGTGGCACAACGGCTTTCTTGACAGTCTCGAGCTTTCCGACGGCTGGCAACCAGATAAGATCGTCAGCAGTCTCGTCCTTCACCAGGTGCCCGTTTCGCAAAAACGCGCGATCCTCGAGCAGATCGAGAACCTTCTGGCCCCCGGGGGCATGGCGCTGATTGCCGACTATATGGGGCAGGATGCTCCAGTCATGCGCGCGCTGTTCCGTTCGAGCGTTCAGCTTCTCGACGGCGTGAAGGACACCCAGCCGAGCGCCGACGGAGCCGTCGAGAAATTGCTCGCCGAGATTTTCGCAGACGCCGAATTGCTCGATCGTATCCATACCGCGACCGGAACCATTTCTCTCTGGCGCGGCATCAAGAAAGGCAATGTCCAATGAACCTCACGAAAGATTCGAGACCGCTACGCCGTTCGCTGGCGGCCTCGCTCCTCCTCGCCCTTGCAGCCTGCTCGAATGCAGCGCAGGCCGCGACCTACACGATGTTCCGCGACGCAGGATGCGGCTGCTGTCTCAGCTGGGCCGGTCACGTCGAACATGGGCTCGAAGCAGAGGTCGCCTCGGTCGACACCGACGACATGGCTGCGCTCAAGACAGCCAAGGGTGTGCCACAGGATCTGTGGTCGTGTCACACGATGGAAGTCGATGGCTATATCATCGAAGGCCACGTGCCGGCCGATGCCGTCGCGAAGCTATTGCGCGAACGCCCCGAAGACGTTGCTGGCCTGGCTGTGCCCGGAATGCCGCTTGGCTCGCCCGGAATGGAAGTCGGAGAGCAGGTGCAGCCCTATGATGTCATCGCCTTCGGCCCAGGCGGGCGGAGCGTGTTCGCATCCTACCCGTGACTATGGACAAGCCATTTTCGCGCCAACTCTAACGGAGGACCATCATGTCGGACTATTCGGTCAGAACCTCAATTCTCATATGGGGCTGGACACTCAGCCTCTTCCTGCTTTTCAGCTACCTGATCTGCATCGGTTTCGGCCTGCTCGCGCCCGAACAGGTGCACATGCACGAAGCGTGGGCGCCGCTGCTTCCCGGTTTCGAATGGCTAACCCTCTCGGGCTTTTTGGCAGGCGCTCTCGGCAGCTTTCTGTACGGTTGGTACATCGCGGTCATTGGGGTGCCACTGCTGCGATTTTTCCGTAACCGGTTCAGGACGTAGTAAATCGGCGGCGATGGACGCGTGCCTTGATACTCGCCGAGCATTTTCAGCTGCGCAAGCAGTCCGCTTTGGGCCGCAATTTGCTCGAGCGCCCCGAGCAAAACGCAACCCTCCGGATTTGTCCTGAAATATTTTTGAGGGATGAGCCCCGGCTGAACGTACTGTCCGGCATGATCTTTCTTGAACGGGAGACCATCGACAGGGGAAAGTCTTGCAAGACCATGAGCACGAGAATCAAAGCGAGACAGCTGGCTCGATAACCCTGCTGGGCGGCGTGGCGATGGGAACCGGCGTCATGATCGGTGCCGGCATATTCGCGCTGACCGGGCAGATCGCCGAGCTTGCCGGTCCGCTCTTCCCCTTATCCTTCATCGCTGGCGCGCTGGTAACCTCGCTGGCGGCCTACAGCTATATCAAGATGTCGAACAAATGGCCGTCTTCGGGCGGCATCGCGATGATCTTGCAAAAAGCATACGGACCCGGCGTGATCGCCGCCTCTGCCTCGCTCCTGATGGCGCTCTCGATGGTCATCAATGAAAGCCTCGTAGCCCGCACCTTCGCGACTTACGCGCTGCGCCCGTTCGGCCTCGAAAGCAGCGGGTGGCTCGTTTCTCTCGCAGCGCTTGCCCTCATCATCTTCGCCTATCTCGTCAATGCAGCGGGCAACAAGTCGGTAAGCGGCTTCTCGCTCATCATGTCCGCCATCAAGATCGGCGGCATAGCGCTGTTCGCAGTCGCGGCGATCTGGGCCAGCGGTTTTTCATCAGGCGCGTTTTCGCAGCCCGTTTCGATGACGAATGCAGAAGCCATGCTCGCCTCTGTTGCTTTCTCGATCCTCGCCTTCAAGGGCTTCACCACGATTACCAATAGCGGCGGCGAAATCGTCGACCCGCACAAGAATGTCGGTCGGACCATCATGATCTCGATCGCGGTCTGCATCGTGATCTATCTGCTCGTCGCATTGGCCGTGGGTTCGAGCCTGAGCATATCCGAGATCGTCGAGGCGCGCGATTACTCGCTCGCGGCAGCGGCGCGTCCGGCGCTGGGTGAGCTGGGCTTCTATTTCACCGTCGCGATCGCGATCGCCGCCACGACTTCGGGCGTGATCGCGAGCGTATTTGCTGTGTCGCGCATGCTTGCGATGCTGACCGACATGAAGATGATCCCGCACAGCCATTTCGGTATGAGCGGCGGAATTCGCAGCCACATGCTGGTCTATACGGTGGTCATTGCCGGGACGCTTGCCGTCCTGTTCGATCTGTCGCGGATCGCCTCGCTAGGCGCCTTCTTCTACCTCGTCATGGATATGCTGGTGCATTGGGGCGTCCTGCGTCACCTGCGCAAGGAAGTCGGCGCGCGCGCAACAATACTTCTTACAGCACTCGCGGCAGATGGCGTGGTCCTTGCAGCTTTTACCGCGGCCAAATTGCGCAGCGATCCTGCCGTTGTCGCCTATGCGGCGATCGGCATCGTCGCAGTCTTCGTGGGAGAATGGATTTACCTTTCGCACAATTCCGAAGCGCCCGCTTCTCACAAAGATGATCGGTCAGAAGAGAAGAGTTGATGGCAACTTTTCGCTGGGCCTTGAGGCTCTTGCAGCGGGGTTTTTCGAAACCGTTCACCGAAAACCGGCGTTGAGCACGAGACACGTCAGGCAAAACAGATGGAGCGATTCATGACGACCCGAACAGCGGCGGTCTACCGCATGGTAATGGAGGACCATGTCTGTCCCTATGGCATCAAGACGGTCGATCTTCTCAAGCGGCAAGGTTTCGAGGTCGACGATCATCACCTGACCAGCAGGGAGGAAACCGACGCATTCAAGGACAAGCACAACGTCGAGACCACCCCGCAGACCTTTATCGAAGACAAGCGCATTGGCGGCTATGACGATGTCCGCGAGTTCTTCGGCAAGAGCCGTTCGCAGCCGGAGGAAGGCGAGACCAGCTATCAGCCGGTCATTGCGATTTTCGCGGTCGCGCTTCTGCTCGCGCTCGGACTGAGCTGGGCTTTTTTTGATAACCTCTTCACTGTCCGGGCCGCCGAATGGTTCGTCAGCCTGTCGATGACCCTGCTCGCCGTTCAGAAGCTTCAGGACGTGCGCAGTTTCTCGACGATGTTCCTCAATTACGACCTGCTGGCGCGGCGCTGGGTGCCCTATGGCTTCGTCTACCCTTTCGGCGAAGCCGCTGCCGGCATTCTCATGACCGCGGGCGCGCTGACGTGGCTTTCTGCTCCGTTGGCATTGTTCATCGGCACCGTCGGCGCTGTCAGCGTCTTCAAGGCTGTCTACATCGACAAGCGTGAGCTCAAATGCGCTTGCGTCGGCGGCAGCAGCAATGTGCCGCTCGGCTTCGTCTCGCTGACCGAAAATCTATTCATGATGGGGATGGGCCTGTGGATGGGCGTGAAGCTTCTCGCATGATCACCGCGCTCCTTCTCGCCGTCTTTCTGTTCCTTGCAGCCGTCGCTTCCCACCTTGCCATTCTGGGTGTCGGCCACCGGATTCTCGATCGCCGCCGCGATACGCTGGCAAAGCTTGCCGTGTCGCTGCTCGTGCTCGCGTCGCATTTCATCGTGGCGATCCTTTTTGCCGCGGGTTTCTGGCTGGGCGCGCAATGGGGCTTGGGAGGGTTCGACAAGGCGCCTTCAATGGACTGGATGGACTACTTCTATTTCTCGCTCATCAACGTGACCACACTGGGCCTGGGCGACATTTATCCGACCGAGCACCTGAGAGTTCTCGCCGGCGTCGAGGCCCTCACCGGCTTCGCTCTCATCAGCTGCTCGGCGCAGCTATTCTGGACCATGATGCAAAAAGGAGAAAAAGCATGACCGAAAAGACGACCCACTCGGACAAGGGAGGGGGCGGCAACTACTGGCGGTTCATGGCCATGGTGTCGACTTCGACCGTCATCATGTTCTTCCTGATGTATGCCAACACCTTCACCATTGACGATGTTTTCTGGAGCGAAACGCGCTTCTGGATGATGTTCGTCATGGGCGCGATGATGATGATCGTCATGCTCCTCTTCATGTGGGGCATGTACAAGGACCGGACCAAGAACTTCATCATCCTGGGCGTCGGGGCCTTTGTGTTCGCGCTCGCACTATGGCTGGTGCGCAGCCAGACCACCGTCGACGATACCGAATATATGGCAGCGATGATTCCGCACCACTCGATCGCTATCATGACCAGCGAACGCGCGAGCCTGAAAGATCCTCGCGTGCGCGAACTCGCTCAAGCGATCATAGTCGCCCAGCGCCGCGAAATCGCCGAGATGAAATATCTCATCGACGATATCGAGCAGAACGGTCCGCGGACCGAAGAACGCCTGCCCGAGGAGATGCAGCAATGAACAAGATAGCTCTCACGGCGCTCATCGCGCTTCCGCTCGCCGCCTGCAATTCGAATACTGCTCCGGGAAATGACCGCGAAGCCCAGCTCGACCCGCCTGCCACTGCCGCGCCGATCGAGGACGCGGCCAGTGCACTGGCAAATGTTGACCCGGGCCTCATGCTTCCCGGGACCATGAATGACGCGGACCTTGCTGCTCTGGGCGCAGGACAGGCCTGCCAGTTCCGCTTGACCGAAGTGGCCTTTCCCTCGTTTGTCTATGACGGTGACGGGGGCGGAGCGATCAAGATCAATGGCAAATTGATCCCCGTGACCGCCGATGGCCCCGGCAGCTATGCGAACGGCGAGCTTCGGATCAAAACCCGTATGCTGGATGATGAAGGCGATGCGGGCCTGCAAATGCAGGAGATGATCGTGGCAGCACCAAGAGCCAAGGATGAGTTCGGTTTTTGGGGCTATACCACCTGTCCGGCTGACGGAGCCTGATACTGGCAGGGCGCGTGGGCGGGCCGTCGGCTACCCCGTGCGCCCGTGCCTCCGCCCTTCGTCGCCATCACCAGTCTTAACAGGAACAAGCAGATGACTGATACGAGGCCCATCGCTGTCTTCGGGGCAGGCGGGAAGACCGGCAGCGAGCTATTGAGGCGTGCCCTTGCCTCGGACATACCGATCCGCGCCTTCGAACACACAGTGCCTGGATCAGACGAGCGGGTGGGCGACTTCGAATACATCGAATGCGATGTGCTGTCGGACGATTTCGCGGGCGATCTCGATGGCTGCCGCGCGGTTATCTCGACGCTCGGTGTCGCTTTCGGTCCGGGCAATGCGATCGATCCACCGCCGCTCTATACCGATGGCACGCGCAACCTGCTCGGGGCGATGGCACAAGCGAAGATCGACCGTATTGCCGTGATCTCCGCCGCCTTCGTCGAACATCAGTCGAGCGTTCCGGCGTGGTTTGAACTCACCGCCAAGCCAGCATTGTTCAATATACTCGAGCAGATGCGCGCCATGGAGGCGATGCTCAGCGACGCACAAGGCACCAAATGGACGGTCGCACGACCGGGCTGGCTGCTGGATGAGCCTTACACCGGCGATGCCGTCATTACGGATGAACGCTTGGCAGAAGGCTGTTTCCGCTGCCGTCATGCTGATCTCGCGGCGAGCCTGCTCGATTTCGTGTGCGAAGATACCTGGATCAACGCAAAACCTGCCATCGGCAGGCCCGAAGCCGAACATTTCGAAAGTCCCGCCGCCATCAAGGCCGAACTCGGGATCGATTGAGCGCCGTATCATTTTGCGATTTGTGACGGGCCCGCACGTTGCAAGTTGTGAGCAACAGACAAGGAAATCGTATGTTTCTGGAGAAAATCAAAACCCCTGGCCTCTCGCACCTTTCCTACATCATCGGCTCGGGCGGACAGGCAGCGGTCATCGATCCGCGCCGGGACTGCGAGATCTATGTCGAAAAGGCCCGGGCCGAAGGACTGGAGATAACGCACATCTTCGAAACCCATCGCAATGAGGATCTGATCAGCGGCTCGCCGATCTTGGCCGATTTGACAGGAGCCACGGTCTATCACGGGCCCAACGCGGCAGGCGAGATCGTTTTTGCCAATACCGCACGCGAGGGCGATTGTTTCGAGCTGGGTCAATTGCGGATCGAGGTGCTGGAAACACCTGGACACACTGACGATCATCTCGCTTTCGTCATCCATGACGGCGAATATTCCGAGCGACCGGTCGGCGTCTTTACTGGCGATGCCCTGTTTGTCGGCGATGTCGGGCGCACCGATTTCTATCCCGAGCGCAAGGAAGAAGTCGCGGGCCTTCTGTTCGACTCACTGCAGAAACTTTGCGGCCTCGGCGATCAGGCGATTATCTACCCGGCGCATGGTGCGGGCTCGGTCTGCGGGTCGGGAATGGCGGATCGGGAATTCTCGACAATCGGCCACGAGCGACGCAACAACCCTCGCCTGCGCATCTCCGACCGCGACGAGTTCATCAAGGCGAAGGTAGCAGAACACCACCACCAACCTCCCTATTTCCGGCTGATGGAACGGCTTAACCTCGAAGGGGCCGATGCCGCGCCGCGGGTCATACGACCAAGGCGCTTAGGGCTGGGAGAGCTTGACGAGATCGAAGCCGATCACTTGGTCGATGTGCGCGAGCCGCTCGCCTACGCTGCCGGCCATCTGCCGGGTGCCATGTGCCTTCCGGTGGGAATGATACCGGCCTTTGCCGGATGGTTCCTCAGTGAAGGCGACAGGATCGCCCTCGTCGCTTCCGAGGAAGACCAGCTAGCCCAGGCCATGGCCCATCTGGTGCGTATCGGTCTCGATAATGTTGTCGGCGGCTATGTCGGCGTGGTTCCAGCTGCCGCACAGGGCAAAGCGATGCGCAGCATTCCCATGATCGGCACAAAAGAAATCGCGCGCAGGCTCGATCAAGACAGCGGCGAGTGGACCTTGCTCGACGTGCGCGACGCGGACGAACGGCAAGTAGCAAGGATCGACGGGTCAGCACATATCTATGTTGGCGAGCTCAACACGCGGTGGGAAGATCTCGACCGCGACCGCCACTACACGCTGATGTGCGCGAGCGGCATGCGGGCGAGCGTTGCTGCGGGCTGGCTGGCAAGCCAGGGCTTCAAGCGCCTCGACATCTATCTCGGCTCCATGGGGGCATGGAAGAACGCGCATAGCTGAGGTTTGGCCTCTCAGACTGCAAGGCGCAGGCTCCGCAGCCGCAGCGCATTGCCTATCACCGATACGGAAGAGAGGCTCATGGCTGCGGCCGCAATCATCGGGCTGAGCAGCACTCCGAAGAAGGGATACAGCACGCCTGCCGCGACCGGGATGCCGAGTGTGTTGTAAGCGAAGGCGAAAAACAGGTTCTGCCGGATGTTGCGCATCGTCCCACGCGACAGCACGATGGCCTGCACCACTCCTGTCAGGTCGCCGCGAACCAGCGTCACGCCGGCGCTTTCGATTGCGACATCGGTGCCGGTGCCCATGGCAATGCCGACATCGGCGGCGGCCAGTGCAGGCGCATCGTTGATCCCGTCCCCCGCCATGCCGACGCGGCGACCTTGCGCTTTCAGCTCTTCGATCTTGCGGTGCTTGTCTTCGGGCGAGACATTCGCATGCACTTCATCGATTTTCATTTCGCGCGCGACCGCTTCGGCAGTGCTGCGGCTGTCGCCCGTCAGCATAACGACCCGGATGTCGCGCTTGTGCAGCGCCGCAATAGCCGCTGCGCTGGTAGGCTTGATCGGATCGGCCACCGCGATAAGGCCTGCCGGCCGGCCATCGAACGCAACGAACATCACCGTCTGACCCTGCTTGCGACCATTTTCGGCCGAGCCCAGCCAGGCCTCGTCATTGATCCCGACGCGCCGCATCATCTTCTCATTTCCGATCGCAACACGGCGGTCCTGGACGTTGGCTTCAACGCCTTCCCCAGTCGTCGAAGCGATATCCGTGGCATTGGCAGGAGAAACGCCGCGCGTCCGCGCGCCCTCGACAATGGCATGGGCCAGCGGATGTTCGCTCCCCATTTCGACACCTGCCACCGCAGCCAGGAAATCGCTTTCCTTGATGTTATCTGCCGGCGTCACCGCCACCAAATCGGGTTTGCCCATCGTCAGCGTGCCGGTCTTGTCGACCACCAGCGTATCGATTTTCTCGAGTGTCTCCAGCGCCTCGGCATTGCGGATCAGAATCCCGTGCTGGGCACCCTTGCCTGTGCCCGTCATGATCGACATCGGCGTAGCGAGACCGAGCGCACAGGGACAGGCGATGATCAGGACTGCAATGGCATTGACCAGCGCATAGGCAAGCGCTGGTGCGGGCCCCCAGATTCCCCATACCACGAAGGTGGCGATGGCTATCACCACCACCGCAGGCACGAACCAGCCCGCCACCTGATCTGCCAGTCGCTGGATCGGTGCGCGGCTGCGCTGCGCCTCGGCCACCATCTGGACGATCTTGGACAGCATCGTGTCTTTGCCCACACCGGTCGCGCGCATGACGAACCCGCCAGTCTGGTTGACCGTGCCGCCAATGACTGTGTCGCCAGCCTGTTTGGCGACCGGCAGCGGTTCGCCGCTGATCATGGATTCATCGATCGCGCTCGATCCCTCCTCGATTTCGCCATCGACCGGAACCTTGTCGCCCGGTCGAACGCGCAGACGATCGCCTGTGGCCAGCTGGTCGAGCGGCACCTCGCGTTCATCGCCGGAGCCGAAGATCTTGACCGCGCTGGGCGGCGCCAATTCGAGCAATGCGCGCAAAGCGCTCGAGGTCGAACCCCTGGCCTTGAGCTCGAGGACCTGTCCCAGCAGAACGAGCGTCGTGATGACGGCTGCCGCCTCGAAATAGACCCCGACCCGTCCGGAATGGTCGCGGAACGCTGCAGGGAACAGATCGGGCGCGACCGTCGCCACCACGCTGAACAGATAGGCGATGGCAACCCCAAACCCGATCAGCGTGAACATGTTGAGATTGCGCGTCTTGAGCGACTGTATGGCCCGAACGAAGAACGGCCAGGCGCCCCATAGAACCACCGGTGTGGCAAGGGCGAACTGCGCCCATTGCGCCCAGGCAGGTTCGATCAGCCTGTCGAAACTGAGCCCCGGTGCCATGTCGCTCATCGCATATACGAACAGCGGCAGCGTGAGCAGCGCGCTCCACCAGAACCGGCGCCGCATATCAACCAGTTCGGGATCGGGGCCATCGTCCAGCGAAACCGTTTCCGGTTCGAGCGCCATGCCGCAAATCGGGCATGAACCCGGCCCGGGCTGGCGGATTTCAGGGTGCATCGGACAGGTGTAGATCGTGCCTTCAGGCACATCCTCGGCCGCGTCGAGATGCGCGCCCGAGAGATAGAGCTCGGGATCGGTGACGAACTTGTCGTGACATCGCGGCGAACAAAAATAGTGCTCGGCCCCCGCATGCTTCGCGATATGCTCTGCTCCGTCGATCGCTACGCTCATGCCGCAGACGGGATCGATGGCGGTGCCTTCGAGTAAGCTTGCGTCCGTGCTCATCGCTCTTCCTTTCTCACTCTAAAGCAGACCTCTTACAGCCTTGTGCCGAATACTTTGGCGGTGCCGGCACGATACCAGGTTTCGGTCGTCCGCATTTGGTTGGGCGGCACCAGGTTTGCCTGGCACCACCCAACCGACTCACTGCTTCGTGATCGACGTGATCACATTGCCTTCAGAACCGGTACGAAATTCAAAGGCAATTCCCTCACCGACGCTTACTTCGCTGCGCAGTTGCTCATCGGCTTCAAAAGCCATGGTCATCGCAGGCCATTCGATCGCTGGGACCGGACCGTGGTCGACGGTTATCGTGCCCGCTTCGGCATCGATTGCAGTGACCGTGCCTTCTGCACTGACGGTTTGCATTTCGCTGCTAGGTTCCATCATTGGCATATCCTCGCCGTCCATCATCATTTCATTTTCTGCCATCGGCATGTCGTTCATGTCGGCAGTGTCCTGGCCAGAATCGCAGGCCGCCAGCGCCAGCGGAAAGGCCAGTAGGCTCATGAGGGTTGTGGTACGCATTCTTTTTCTCCTTGGGGTTGGGTTGGCCGTTCGGGCCGGGGGCGCCGCATCAACAAATATGCGGCGGGGATAACGAACATCGAAAGCAGCGGCGCGGTGATCATGCCGCCCACCATCGGCGCGGCGATGCGGCTCATGACCTCCGAACCTGCGCCGGTTCCAATGAGGATAGGGAAGAGACCGGCAAGAATGACGGCCACGGTCATCGCCTTGGGACGCACGCGCAGAAGAGCACCCTCCCTGATGGCTTCGCCCACGCCGTCCGCATCGAGGGCACCGCTGCGCCGGGCCAGCGCAGACTTGAGGTAGATCAGCATGATGACGCCGAACTCGGCAGACACACCGGCAAGCGCAATAAAACCCACCGATGTCGCAACAGACTGGTTGTAGCCCATCAGATAGAGCAGCCAGAAGCCGCCGGTGAGGGCAAAGGGCAGCGTGCCCATAACAAGTAGCGCTTCGTCGAAGCGGCGGAAGATCAGGTACAGCAAAACGAAAATGATGCCGAGCGTCGCGGGAACGACGACCTGCAACCGCTCATTGGCGCGGGTGAGATATTCAAACTGGCCCGCGTAGGAAATGCTTACACCGGCAGGCAGATCGACGCCCTCTGAAACTGCCGCCTGAAGATCGCTTACGACCGAGGTCAAATCGCGCCCGCGCGTATCGACATAGACCACGCTGATGAGACGGCCTTGCTCATTCTTGAGCATCGGGGGGCCATCGCTGACGCTCACCTGCGCTACGGTGCCGAGCGTAATTTGCTGGCCAGAGGGGGTTAGCAAAGGCAGCGCGTGCAGTTCTGCGAGGCTGTCGCGGATCTCGCGCGGATAGCGCACATTGATGGGATATCGCGCCAATCCTTCGACCGTTCTGCCGATATTCGCGCCGCCGATCGCGCCTGACACAATTTGCTGAACATCGGCGATATTCAGCCCGAAACGCGCCGCAGCGACCCGGTCGATGTCCACATCGACATAGCGGCCTCCCGAAAGACGCTCTGCCAAAGCGGAACTGACGCCAGGAACCTGTTTTGCGACATTCTCGACCTGCAAAGCTACGCGCTCGATTTCGGCAAGGTCCTCGCCGGACACTTTCACGCCGATCGGGCTTTTGATACCGGTCGCGAGCATATCGATGCGGTTGCGGATCGGGGGCACCCAGACATTGGCGAGTCCCGGCACCTGCACAGCACGATCGAGCTCGTCGACGAGCTTCTCTGGCGTCATGCCCGGCCGCCAGTCTTCGCGCGGCTTGAACCGGATGGTCGTCTCGAACATCGTGAGCGGCGCCGGGTCTGTTGCGGTATCCGCGCGTCCTGCCTTGCCGAACACGGTATCGACTTCCGGCACGGATTTGATCAGCCGATCCGTCCGCTGAAGCAATGCCGACGCTTCACCAGGAGACAGGCCAGGCAACGCGCTTGGCATGTAAAGCAAGTCGCCTTCATCGAGCGGCGGCAGGAATTCGCCACCAAGGCGCGTGAACGGGACCAGCGCCGTGAGGAACACCAGTCCGGCCACCAGCATTGTCGTCTTGGGTCGGCTGAGCACCCAATCAAGACCCGGCCGGTAGGCTTTGGTCAGCAAGCGATTGAGGACGTTGGTGTCCTCCTTGGGTATCTTCCCGCGGATCAGCCAGCCCATCAGAACGGGAACCAGCGTCACCGACAGAATGGCGGCCGCCGCCATGGCATAGGTCTTGGTAAAGGCCAGTGGGGAGAAGAGCCGCCCTTCCTGCGCCTGCAGAGTAAACACCGGCAGGAACGATAGGGTTATGATCAGGAGGCTGAAAAACAGCGCTGGCCCCACCTCTTTCGATGCGTCCGCAATCAGTTTCCAGCGCTCATCGTTGGACATCTTCTCGTCGGGATGGTCCTCTTCCCAATGCTCGATATGCTTGTGCGCGTTCTCGATCATGACGATGGCAGCGTCGACCATCGCGCCGATTGCGATGGCGATGCCGCCCAAGGACATGATGTTCGCATCGACCCCCTGGAACCGCATCACGATAAAGGCCGCCAGCACCCCCAATGGAAGCGTGACGATCGCCACCAATGCTGATCGCACATGCCACAAGAACAGCGCGCAAACGATCGCGACGATGATAAATTCGGCGATGAGTTTTCCGGTCAGGTTTTCGATCGAGGCGTCGATCAGCTTCGAACGATCATAGGTCGTGACAATCTCGACCCCTTCAGGAAGACTGGCCTGGAGCACGTCGAGCTTCTCTTCGACAGCCGCGATGGTTGCCCGCGCATCCTCGCCTTGTCTAAGCACAACAATACCGCCTGCGACTTCGCCTTCGCCATTGAGTTCGGCGATTCCTCGCCGCATTTCGGGGCCAAGCTGGATCGTGGCGATATCGGATAGAGTAACCGGTATACCGCTCCCGACTGATTTGAGAGGGATCTGCCGGAAGTCGTCGAGAGACGTGAGATAGCCTGAAGCGCGGACCATAAACTCGGCCTCGCCCATTTCGACCACCGATCCGCCAGCCTCTTGATTGGAAGCTTGTATGGCGCGCACGACATCGCTGTAAGTGACGCCAAGCGAAGCCATGCGATAAGGCTCCAGGACGACCTGGTATTGCTTGACCATGCCGCCGACGCTGGCGACCTCTGCGATGCCCGGAATGGTCTGCAGCTCATAGCGCAAGAACCAGTCCTGAAGGCTCCGAAGGCCAGCAAGGTCGCTGTTCCCCGTTCGGTCAACCAGCGCATATTCGTAAATCCAGCCCACGCCCGTCGCGTCCGGCCCGAGCGAGCTGGTCACTCCGTCGGGCAATTCGTTTTGCACCTGGTTGAGATATTCGAGCACGCGCGAGCGCGCCCAGTAGAGGTCCGTCCCATCCTCGAAGATCACGTAGACGAAGCTGTCGCCGAACATCGAATAGCCGCGCACTGTTTCCGCGCCCGGCACCGAGAGCATCGTCGTTGCGAGCGGATAGGTGACCTGGTCCTCGACGATGCGCGGAGCTTGCCCCGGGTAATTCGACCGCACCACGACCTGCACATCAGACAGATCTGGGATCGCATCGACAGGCGTTGCGCGCACCGCCCAGAAGCCGGCGAGCGTGACCGCGAAGGCCGCCAGAACGATGAAAAACCGATTGGCGATCGAGGCATCGATTATGCGCGCGATCATCGGTCGGTCTTCCGAATGGATTCGATGCGCGGACCGGTGTCGTGCTGCGAGAAGGTAAACTCGACCTTGTCGCCCGGTTCAATACCGTCAACTAGAGCGGCGTCGGCGAGGGCGAAGGGCATGACCATGCTTGGCCATTCGAGGGCGGGAACCGGCGCGTGGTTGAGAGTGATCGAAGCACCAGCGATTTTCGTCACTCTTCCCGTAGCGGTGTATGCCCTCATCTTTGGCGAGCCGTCCGACGCCATGCTCATGGTCCCATCGATCGACCTGACGTCGATCCCGCCAAGACTTGCTTCGGAGTCGATCAGGAACTGACCTGAAGTGACGACCTGCTCGCCCTCCGCAAGGCCTGCGAGTATCTCTGTCCTGCCATTCGCTTCGCGCCCGATTTCGACCTCGGCAGGCAGGAACGCGCCTTCATCCTGCTTGAGCATCACGAGATTTCGGCGTCCGGTTCGAATGACCGCCTCCGACGGTACCAGCAAGGCTCGCCGTGTGTCGGGTGAAAGCGACACCTGCGCGAACATCCCCGGTTTCAACCTGCCGCGCGGATTGGGTAGCTCAGCCCGGACGGTGATGGTTCGGCTCGCGGCATCGGCGCTTGGAAGGATGGCAACAATCCGTCCCGCAAATCGCTGATCCGGATACGCTGCCAGGGTCGCACTGATGGGCTGGCCCTGCCGGATATTTGCGGCCTGGGCTTCAGGAACCGAAGCTTCAAGCCATATCGGCGAAAAGCCCGTAATCTCGGCCAAAGTCTGACCTTCCATTACAGTCATGCCGGAGCGCACCCCAAGCATTGTTACGGCACCGCCCACCGGAGCCGTGACGGTGATCGTGTTTTGGGCTCTGCGTGTGCGTTCGACCGATGCGATCATTGCGTCGTTCATTCCAAGCAATCGCATGCGCTGCCGCATCGCATCTGCCAGCGCCCGATCGCCAGTATTGAGCACAGCAATGTACTCGCGCTGCGCGCCGCCCCAATCAGGGACCAAAATATCGACGATCGGAGTGCCGCGACTGACGACATCGTCCTGCGTAAGGCCATAGGTGCGTTGGACGTAGCCCCCCGCGCGCGGCTGGACGATAGCTATATCCCTGCTGTTGTATGCGAGGACACCCGTAACGGTGATCTCCGGTTCGAGAACGCCGAACTCGGCTGCTGCGGTGCGAATTCCGAAATTCTGGACAAGGCCCGGATCGATCCGGACGCCCGCTTCCGCAGCTTCTCCCGCGCACTTGGGAACCAGCATCATGTCCATGAAGGGCGACTTACCGGGCTCGTCAAAGCGTTGTCCGGGCACCATCGGATCGTACCAATAGAGCACGTCCTCACAGTCAGTATCCGTCGCCGACCCAGCCCCGCTGCTCTCGCCGCCGAGCATGTGAAGACCGTAGCCAGCAGCCAGGCTGACAAGGGCAATACCTAGCCCAGCCGCAAACAAGCGTTGGCGCTGCGTAAATCGTTCGAGCACGGAGTTCATGGCCTGCCCTCCCCGTATGTGAGTTGTAGTTTGACCGCCGCCTGCACCGCCGCCTGTTCGCGTTCGAGAATTTCCAGCTCGAGCAGGGCAAGTGCGGATTTCGCCGCAATCACATCGACGAGATCGGCACGCCCGGCCGCAAAGCTGGCTGTCTCGAGCTCAACGCGGTCACGCGCGAGCGGAAGAAGTTCATCACGCGCGCGGCGCCATTGGCGCGTAGTGCTGCGCCAAGTGGCGAGATCGGCTTCGAAATCCGCAACCAGCGCGCGCCTGCGATCCTCGCGGTCGGCCAAAGCGGCAGCGGCATCGGCTTCGGCGGCGGCGATGCGCGGATTCTGCCGCCGGTCGGTGAAGATCGGAAGAGTAATCGACCCCATGACCGACACCGCATCGCCAAACGCCTGGTCGCGACGACCATAGGTGACGCTCACCCCAAAATCCGGCCGCTTTTCAGCGCGAGCGAGCGCCACACCGGCTTCGGCCCGATCTTGTTCCGCATCGGCCAGAATGAGTTCGGGATTCTCTTCCAGTTCGAAGCGAAGCTGGTTTTCATCCAGAGCCGCCGTGGGAGCCTCACCCAAGGCAACCGGGTCAGGGAACGGTATGTATCGGGAAAGCTGCGCTTGCGCCGTCTCGCGCTCGGCCTCGATCGACGTCGCTGCATCCTCGATCCCAAGCAGTTCGCGCCGGATCGCCAGACTCTCTGCCGGGCGGGCCGACCCGGAGGCGACGGCGCTGTTCGCTGCGGGTACGAATGCCCTCAATTCGTCCAGCGCGGCGTGGGCAAGCTCAATCCGCGCCTGCGCATAATAGAGCCTCACCCAAGCCGTTCCCGCATCGGCGAGGAGATCACGGTCGGTCACACCCAGGCGCGCTTCGGCTAGCCTCACTTCCGAACTGGCAACGCCAAATTTCGCCCGTCGGCGGGCGAGGTTGGGTATCTCCTGCTCGATACCGATGGCGACTTGCGTAGGAAGTTGCCGGTCAAGCTCGAACGCCGCGGGACCGCTGACCGGAAGATTCATAACCCCTGCGCGTACACGCGGGTCAGGAAGCTCGTCTGCCGCTTCCGCAGCCTCGCGCCGTGATTGCACACGCAGCGCGCCAGCTTCTAGAGCGGGTTGCTCGACTCTTACCGATGCAAGGGCTTCTTCGTATCCGACAGACTGCGCTTGCGCAGCTTGTGCGCTGAGCAGGGCCGAAAACGGCAACAAGCCAATTCGCCAATCCATAATTCTCACTCTTTCAAAGCGAACTGGCCGGGAACGACTGCGGCGTACGCGTCAATCGACACGGCGCAAGTCAAGTAATCCGTCAAGCTCGCAAACGGCGCAGAGCACCGCCCGGGAAATGCTAGATGGTGAGTTCAGTTTGTGGAGGGGGAGATTCCGGCGGTCGAGGCTGGCCGTCGAGCCTGCTGGCGCTAGCGGCCAGATACGTAGGCGCAACAGGAAACGGTCCTGCATGCGCCAGTCCCGGACCCGCAAGCGCCAGCGGCGGCAGGCAATTCATGGCTACGAGACAATCGAGGCTCATCTCGCAGCATGAGCCATGCTGTTCGGCCGGGTCCGTTTCGGAAACCATCTGTTCGGGCATCGCGTGTTCAGACATGCCGTGCTCGGCCATGCCTTGCGCCATTTCAGCACAATCAGCCGACCCAGCCATTTCGCTCTGCGGAACGGCCGCCTGCGCAGCAACCTGCACAAACAGTCCAAAGCTGAAGCAAATCAGGGTCAAGGCGCGAACAAATTTCACGGAGCTGCGATAGTCTGAATAAGGAGCCGAGGCAATCCAGCGGCCAAAATGCAAAATTCGAGCATCATCTTCGGAATTCGTCGCCTTTGATATGTTGGGTGCCCGCTTCCTCATGCTTATCCCTGTGCGCATCGCGAAGGATATCGATCCCGCCATACAGGGCGATGCCAGCAACCGCGATCCCAACCACGAGATCCGGCCAATTTGCGCCTGTAAGCATAACGATGATCCCGGCGACGATGATACCGCCGTTCGATATGAAATCGTTGAAGCTAAACGTGGTCGCTGCGCGCAGATTGACATCCTTTTGCTGAAGCTTCTGGAGCATGCGCAGGCATATGAGGTTCACCACCGCCGCGATGGCCGCCATGGCGATCATCATCAGGCCGCCCGGCTCGGAGCCTTCGATGAAACGCCTGACGGCATCGGCGATAACGCCTCCGGCGAAGACTAGGAGCATAATGCCTGAGAAACGCGCGGCCCCTCGTTTCCAGGATTGCGAACGGGTGAGAGCCAGAAGACTGAGCGCGTAGACAAATGCATCGGATGAATTGTCGAGCCCGTTGGCCAAGAGCGCGTTCGAGTCCGCAAAATAGGCAACGACAAAGAAACCAACCGCGATTGCGACGTTGAGCCACAATACGATCCACAATGTGCGTCGTTTGTCCGCCGAATCCAGATCGAAGTCATCGTTGCAGCTCATACTGGCTTCTCCGCTATGTCTTTTGTGCTGCCCTTCTCTTTATACGCCAGAAGGCGAAGCGCATTGGCGACCACGATTAGCGTTGATCCCTCGTGAACCGCGACAGCGGGGCCTATCCCGAGACCGAAAATGGTTGCCGGGATGAGCACGACGACAATTCCGAGACTGACGATCATATTCTGCCGGATGATCGACCGGGTCTGCCGGCTCAGATCGACGGCAAAAGGCAGTCGGGCGAGATCATCGGCCATCAGCGCGACGTCGGCTGTCTCCAATGCAACGTCCGAGCCGGCAGCCCCCATTGCTATTCCGACCGTTGCGTTCGCCATGGCCGGAGCGTCATTGACCCCGTCTCCGACCATCGCAACCTTGTCCTGGCCGGCAAGGTTGCGGATGGCCTTGACCTTGTCGTCGGGCATGAGATTTCCCCAGGCCTCGTCGAGGCCGACTTCCTTTCCAACCGCATCGGCCACTCTTTGATCGTCGCCCGAGATCATGATCATCCGGGTGATCCCGAGGCCGCGCAACGCTTCAAGCGTCGCCTTTGCCGCCGCGCGCGGCGTGTCGAGCAAGCCGATCGCTCCGAGATCGCGCGTTTCCGAGCGAACGCCCATCGTCGTTCGCCCGCGCTCGCGCATGGACTCTATAGCATCCGACAGTTCGGCACTGAGCGCAGGGACCCCGTCTTGCCCGAACATTTCGAGCTTTCCGATCCACACCCGCTCACCGTCGACAAGCGCGGTGATGCCCTTGCCTGTGAAGCTTTCGAGATTGGTAGCTTCGGGCAGATTCTCATCGCCAAGCCGCTGCTTGCCGTCCCTGACAATCGCCTGTGCCAGGGGATGATCGCTCAGATTTTCAGCCGCCGAGGCAATCGCAAGCAGTTCGTTTTCAGATACGCCCTGCGCGGGTTGGACATCGGTAATGCGGGGTTCGCCTTCGGTAAGAGTACCGGTCTTGTCGAACGCGATGGCCTTGAGCGCACCGAGATCTTCGAGCGGCGCGCCGCCCTTTACCAGAATGCCGCTGCGCGCTGCTCTGGCCACTCCGGACAAGACCGCGCTCGGGGTCGCGATCGCCAAAGCGCAGGGGCTCGCAGCCACAAGCACCGCCATCGCCCGGTAGAAACTGTCGCGGAAGGGTTCGTCGATGACGACCCATGCGAAAAGGAGCAGGCCGGCCAGAGCGAGCACGGCAGGCACGAAAATTCGCTCGAAGCGCTGCGTGAAGCGCTGGGTCGGAGATTGCTGAGCCTCGGCTTCGCTCACCATTTGGACGACCTTGGCTAGGGTCGTATCGCTTGATCGCCGGGTCACTTCCACTTCGAGCGCGCCCGATCCGTTGATCGTCCCCGCGAAGACGCGATTGTCATCCGCAAGATTGTCAGGGTTGGCGCGCGCAGAAGCAACATCCGAAACCGCGCTCTTGTCGACCGGCACGCTTTCGCCGGTCACCGGAGCCTGATTGATGGCACTGACGCCGTCCAGGATGAAGCCATCGGCCGGAAGGCGTTCGTTCGGACGCACGATTACCACGTCGCCTAGCGCAAGCTCCTCGACCGGGATCTCAACTACGTCAGTTCCGCGCTTTACCCGTGCGGTGTCCGGGGCAAGCTCGGCGAGCGCTTCGATAGCTTTCTTCGCGCGCCCCATCGCGTAGTGTTCAAGCGCGTGGCCGAAACTGAACAGGAACAGCAGTAGCGCGCCTTCGGCCCATTCCCCGAGAAAGGCGGCGCCCGCAGCGGCGACAAGCATGAGGCTGTCGATTTCGAACCGGCGGAGGCGCAAATTGTCCCACGCCTCTCGGAGAGTGAAGAAGCCTCCGAAGAAATATGCCGCTATATAACAAGCGAACGGCAGCCAGACCGGATGTCCGTCCCATAGCTTCTCGATCCCGAAGCCGATGGCGAGAAATGCGCCCGAAGCGAGCGAGAAAAAGAGTTCAGTATTAGCGCCGAAGATGCCGCCGTGACTGTGCCCGGAATGATCTTTATCGTCATGGCGGTGTTCTTCAGCATCTCTGGCATTTGCGGCGATTTTGTCGGCCTTGATTGAAACCCCCAGTTCTTGCAGCGCATTGGCAATCGCTGTCTCATCGGTACGCCGGCGGTCGAACTCGGCGACCAGCTTTCCGCTCGCATCGGCATTTGCTTCAAGTACGCCGGATTCGCGGGCTACCAGATCTGCGACTGTCTGCGCCCGGCGCACCGAATTAATGCCCTCGGTTTGCCACACAACATGCCCGTAGCGCCCGGAAATTTCCGCTCCTGCTACGTGCGCAAGTTCTCTGATCCGCGCGATCGTGAGACGATCGGGATCGTAAGATATTGCAAGCTGGGCAGGTGCACTGTTCGATCCTTCAACGACCTCAACCGCATGCACACCTGCCCGCGAACTGAGCAACGACTGCAGCCGAGCGATACATCTGTCGGTGTCGCTCGGAATGTCCGGGAGAAGCGACGATAGTTCGAGTTCGATATTCCGTGTCACTAGCTGTCGCTCCTCGCTGCTGCTGATGTCTCAACCTGGGTCGCGCGCGGTTTTCTCGCGAAGATCAGGCTTACAATGGCTGGCAATACGAACAGGGTGAGCGCCGTGGCGGTGATCAACCCACCAATGACAACCGTAGCCAATGGACGTTGCACTTCGGCCCCGGTTCCCGTCGCAAGCGCCATCGGAACAAAGCCGAGCGATGCAACTAGCGCTGTCATCAACACCGGCCGCAGCCGCGCGATCGCGCCCTCGATGATCGCGTCGCCCAGTTCCAAGCCTTGCTCGAGACGCTGCTTGATCGCTGTGATCATGACGAGGCCGTTCAGCGTCGCAACCCCGGAGAGAGCAATGAACCCCACCGCTGCCGAGATGGAAAAAGGCATGCCGCGCAGAGCCAGGAAAAAGACCCCGCCAGCCAGTGCCATGGGGATTGCGCTGAACACCGCCAGCGCAGGGACCCAACCGCCGACCGCCATATAAAGCAACAGTAGGATAACCGCGAAGGCAAGCGGGACCACGATGAGCAGACGCTGCTGAGCTTGTTGCAGGTTCTGATATTGGCCACCCCATTCGATGAATGATGCGGACGGCAAATCAACATTCGCGGCAACCTCGGACTGTGCCTGCTCGACGAATGACCCAAGATCACGTTCACGGACGTTGGCGGACACAATCACCAGCCGGCGACCCTGCTCGCGCCGGACTTCGGTCAACCCATCTATCACCTGAAATTCTGCCACAGCACGAAGCGGGACGCTTCCGCCATTGGGCAGGACAATGGGTAATGTTCCAAGCTGGTCAAAGTCGTTGCGGTTCGCATCGGACAGCCTGACCACGACATCGAACCGCCGGTCACCTTCGAACACGAGACCCGCTGTGCGACCGCCAAGGGCAATGGCAACCGACTGTGTCACGTCTTCGACCGTCAGGCCGTAACGCGCGATTGTGGGTCTATCGAAGGCAATATCGAGCGTTGGAAAGCCCGACACTTGCTGAACTTTCACGTCGGCCGCACCATCAACGCCGCGGAGAACTGTGGCAACTTCATTGGCTGCTGCCGTCATGGCCGTGAGATCATCGCCGTAGACTTTGACCGCAACATCGCCGCGAACGCCTGCGATGAGCTCGTTGAAGCGCAGCTCGATGGGCTGGCTGAATTCATAGAGATTGCCAACGAGATTGCCGAGCGCCTCTTCCATCTCGCTTACAAGTTGATCCTTAGACAGCGAGGGGTCAGGCCATTCTTCGCGCGGTTTGAGGATAACATAGGCATCCGAGATGTTCGGCGGCATAGGGTCGGTCGCGACCTCTGCCGTGCCGGTGCGCGAAAATACCAGCTCAACCTGCGGGAATTGCTTCAATCGCGCTTCAACCTGGCGCTGCATTGTAAGCGACTGCTCCAGTGGGGTGGAAGGAATACGCAATGACTGGACAGCCAGATCACGCTCGTCGAGCTGCGGTGTAAATTCGCTGCCGATGAAGCTGAAGACAAGCGCCGCGAGCGCGAACACGCCGACTCCGGTACCGATGACAGGCCATGGACGGGCAAGCGCTCTGCGCAGCAGCGGACCATAGCGCTCCTTTGTCATTCGGATGGGCTTTGCTTCCTGCTCGTTGATTTTCTTGTTCAGCAAGAGAGCGATCATCGCTGGGACGAAAGTAAGCGAGAGGATGAATGCCGAGGCAAGTGCCAGCATCACCGTGATGGCCATGGGCGAAAATGTCTTGCCCTCAACCCCGGTGAAGGTGAGGAGTGGCGCAAAAACCAGAAAGATGATCGCCTGGCCATACACCGTTGGCTTGATCATCTCATGCGCCGCTGCCCGCGTCTCGGCAAGGCGTTCGCGCAGTGTGAGCAAACGTCCCTTGTGCTCCTGCCTTGCGGCGAGGCGCGCGATGCTGTTTTCGACGATGATGACAGCGCCATCGACAATCAGGCCGAAATCAAGCGCACCAAGACTCATCAGATTGCCAGATACGCCAAGCCGGTTCATGCCAATAGCTGCCATCAGCATCGACAATGGGATGACCAGAGCTGCAATGATCGCGGCGCGGATGTTTCCAAGCAGCAAGAACAAAATGACGATGACGAGCAGCGCGCCCTCGACCAGGTTGTTGCGTACCGTCACGATGGTCGCATCGACGAGTGTCGAACGGTTGTAGACGATCTCCGCTTCAACTCCTGCCGGAAGCGACGATCGTATCTCGTCGAGCCTGTCGGCAGCACCCGCAGCTACGGTGCGGCTGTTTTCGCCTGCGCGCATCAGCACAGTACCGACGACGGCTTCCTCGCCATTCAGCGAGGCTGCACCAGTGCGGAGATCGCCGCCAATTTCGACCGTTGCCACGTCGCCGACGCGGATCGGCACACCTTCGCGCGTTGCCACCACTGCCTGCGCAATGTCTTCTACGGAATTCAGCCGGGAATCGACCCGTGCAAGAAGAGCTTCGCCAGCCCTTTCGACAAAGTTGGCGCCTTCGGCCTGGTTCGCTGCTTCGAGCGCGGTAATCAGCTGGTCGAGCGAAACGCCGTAGCCGTTGAGGCGGTCGGGGTCTGGCTGCACCAGGTACTGCTTCTCAAAGCCACCGATCGAGTCCACGCCCGCCACGCCGTCGGCCGTACGCATCAGCGGCGCGACAACCCAATCCTGTACCGTGCGCAGATAGGCGGCTCTTGCCACCGGCGTGTCCAATCGCTCGCCCCGGTCCGTGAGAAAGCTGCCGTCCTTCTGCCAGCCAACAGCACCACCCTTGGGCGCATCGGTTCCACCCGGATGCTCGAATTCGATGGTATACATCAACACCTCGCCGAGACCGGTTGCAATCGGACCCATTGACGGCTCCGCACCTGCAGGAAGCGAAGAGGCCAGGTTGGCGATCCTCTCTTCGACCTGCGACCGGGCAAAGTAGATGTCGGTGCCTTCTTCGAAGATCGCGGTGACCTGGCTGAAGCCGTTACGCGAGATCGAGCGGGTCATCTCAAGTCCCTCGATACCGGCTAGTCCGGTTTCGACAGGGAAGGTTACCTGCGTTTCGATCTGCGAGGGCGAGAGGGCCGGTGCCTCGGTGTTTATCTGCACCTGAACATTGGTGATGTCCGGCACCGCATCAATCGGCAGTTTTGCAAGATTGAACGCGCCCCAAATGGCAACACCTAGGGCAAGGGCTACGACCGCCCAGCGATTGCGCACCGACCAGTCAAGCACGCCGCCAATCAGGCCGCCATTGCTGTCGGCCTCTTTTTCGAAGCCGCTTTCAGAACGATCAATGTCCATGTTCGGCTTCCTCTTTTCCGAGTTCGGCCTTGAGCAGGAAGGCGTTTGCGGTCGCAATCCGTTGGCCATCTTGCAGGCCGGACTCGATCACGATGCGCCCTCCCGAGCGCGATCCCGTCACGACAGGCGTCGCCCGGAAGCCGGTACGCGTGCGAAGGAACACGACTTCCCGGCCTTCGACCATCTGAACTGCGGATTCAGGCACCGAGATCGAGGTCGCATCGGTTTCACCTGAGGGCCGGATGCGCGCCTGCAAGAATGCGCCTGGCTGCAATCCGGGGACCGCTCCAGCGAGCGAAATAACTGCGGTTGCGCTGCGGCTTTCCGGATCGAGTGCCGGGGTCACCGAGCGCACACGTCCGCCGATCTCCCGCTCTTCTCCAATTTCCAGCGTTGCCTCGTCGCCGGGCCTAATTCTCGCAGCATCACTGGCGGGCAGAGCAACCTGCACTTGCAAGCCGCTCGCGTTCACGATCTGGAACATCTCTTCACCGGCGGAGACGTAGGAGCCAAGCACGATCGGCGCGCTGGTGATCTGCCCTGAAATCGGGCTCGTCACAGCCAGCGACCGTCCGTCCCCGCTGACACCAGCAGCTGCGGATGCTGCTTGCGCGCGTGACAGCTCCGATCTTGCCACTTGCAGATTAGCCTGTGCAGCTTCGAGATCCTGCCGAGCCGTCACATTGGCCTCGAACAGCCGCCTTTCCCGGTCATAGAGTGCGGAAAGTTCGTTGACGCGGGCACGCGCAGCAGCGACCTGCGCAGCCAGTCCGGCAGCGTCAGCGCTTTCGATCCGGGCAATTGGCTCACCTCGCCTGACATAGTCGCCAAGCGTCTTGTTCACGCTCCTCACCACACCGGAAGCACGCGCATCGATCCGCGCGCTGGCATTCGGCGCTGCGGCGACGGTCGCTGGGAATACAAGCTCCGTCGCAGCGCCGAATTGGACAGCTTCGATTTCTATCGACGAAGCCACGATCTGCTTCTCGTCTATCAGCAGAACGTCTTCGGAACCTGCGGTTTCTGCTCCGCCTTCCTCTTCGCTATGCCCGTCTTCAGAGTGGTCGACTGACCCTGACGGCCAGAAGGCCCAAGCAGATACGGCCACCAGAACAAGGATGCCGATTATCGCGATAAAATAGTTACGTTTCATGGGAAGGGATCTCACTGTGCGGAGAGCCAGATGAGCCGCGCGGCGAGCAGGCCGCGGGTCTCTTCTGCCTGGATCAGATTTTCACGAATGGCGTCGCGCGCTTCGGCAGCTGCCAGGACTTCGATCAGCGGAAATCTGCCATTGCGGTAGCCGATCTCGACGAGCCTGAGCGCTTCCTCGGCCTGCGGCAGGGATGCGCTGGAAAGGGTTTCCACCCGCGTTTCGGCGGCCAGATAAAGCGTTCGGGTTCGCTCGAAATCGAGCCGGTAGTCCGCCTCGGCTATTGCCTCGCTTGCGCTTGCCGCGCGATATTGCGCTTCAGCGGCTGCGATGTTGCCCTGGTTGCGATTGCGGAAAGGCAGCGGAATGGAAATCCCGACGATGAAGGCTTGATCGTTGCTTTCTTCAAAGCGCCGCACGCCTGCGGACAGCGTGGGATCGGGCACTCCTAGCGAGCGCTCGCGCGCGATCTCCGCCTGCGCGAAGGCAGTTCTCGCCCCTGCAATCCGCAACGGCAGGGGATCATCCGAACTCGGCAGGTCAAGCGGCGGCGATAGTTCGGGAAACGCGGCAGAAACAGATGGGCTGGACTGACCGGTCGCCCAGAGTGCCGCGAGCGCCTGACGTGCTGCTAAATCGTCTGCTTGTGCAGCCTGCAGTTCGGCTTCCGCCTCGGCAAGCGTAGCTTGTGCACGCATAGCTCGAAGCGGCGGCTCCCGCCCAACCTCTACAAGCACATTGGCGATCCGCGTCAGTTCACGGTTTCGCTCGACGATTTGCCGCGCGAGAACGAGGCGTTGGCCTGCGGCTACAGCCTCCACATAACGCTCGCGCACCCCCAAAGCGAGTTGCGACAAGGCAAACTTGCTCTGCAAGCCGGCGAAATCGGATGATGCGCGTGCGCTCGCGATGCGTGCGCTTCGCTTGCCGCCGAGTTCGAGCGGCTGACCGATCGCCAGGGTATATTCGGTCGATCGCAGCCCGGAGAAAGCGCCGGAGCCCGCGATGTTCTCGGCCTCGAGCGATAACTCGGGATTGGGTCGGAGGCGTGCTTGGTCGATAGCCGCACGCGCGGCTTCGGCCTCCGCCTGAGGGCCGTAAACCCGTGGATTGCTGGAAGGGTCATCTTCCCCTTCAACGCCGACGCCCGCTCGAGCGAGCGCTTGCTCGAGTGTAACTGTTTCCTGTGCCAATACTGGCGAACCCGTGGACACGGCAATCAAGGCCGCGGCCAGTGCAAAGCACCGCATTATTGTATCTCCTGACTGAAACCAATCGAGCGCACGCGCAGGCGCACTCGCACATGATTTGCTGTCAGGCTTTGGGAGGTTGGATCAGAACTGGCGGCGCGCGCGAGGTGAGCATCGAAGTCGCAAGCGGACCCTTCAGGCTATTCGTGCGCGCAAAGGGCGACCCCAGGAACACTCCACTATCGGCGAGGCTGAAGCTGCAATTGTGATGATGCGTTGCCGAATGGTCCTGACCATCATGGTCCGGCTCGGGATCATTGCTATCGAAGTGGTCCGCCCCATGCGCATAAACGTGATCGGCCGCATGAACGAAGCTTTCGCCTTCTGAAGCATGCGCGTCAGGTAACGATAGGACACTACCGAAAAGAATGGCGATGATCGCAAGGAAGGGGAACACAAGACGCGGCATGTTACTCAACCCTTTAGGAGCCTTGCAAAGCTTGCGCAACCACGGCTGTCTGAGCGCTTGTCTTTTCATGATCACGATTTGGCACCGACGAATTCATACGCACAACCGGCCAGAAACTCGCGGAAATGAACTTCGCGCAAAACTTTGCGTGCTGGTAGCCAAGGGCGGAACTCTTCATATTCCCGCGCCACACCAAATGGTTTGGTCAGCACTATGCCGATTTCAATCAGCCATCGCGGCCAGCGCTCGGGGTGCTTCAGGCCAAGCAGGGCCATCCGGGCACCCGTCGGGAGAGCAGCTGAGGCGCGCTCGATGATCGCGGCGTAGTCAGGTGGCATTTCCAGTCCAAAGGTGCTGATGACTGCGCTGGTCTCGCTCGGAAAGCGGAAGGCGGCTACGTCTGACTGCACAAATTCGACATTGCTAGCTCGCAGGCGCTTCGCTCGTCGACGGGCTTGGTCGAGCATGCCTTGCGAAAGGTCGACCAGCGTCACCTTGCCGCTTGGTCCTACTCTCTCAAGCAGAAACGCGAGGTTTGCGCCGGTGCCAGCACATAGATCGATCACATGGTCACCGGCGTTGAGTTCAAGCCGGTTAACCAGATCGCGTCGCCAGCGACCAAGACCGGCCCACCGAAACCCCGACACCAATCGGTCATAGATTCCCGCGTTCTTGTCGTAGAGACGTTCAACCTGTTCGTTGGATAGAATTGCCATGGCGCGTGCTAGCGAACCTCGTCCGAAGAGATGGTGAAAACCTCCGCGAGGTCGTCCGGGTATGGCATTGGCGCGAATGCGCTCACGTTTGCGCGTCCGGTATTGCCCCAGGGGAGCCGTCCGGTGAGATTACCAAGGGGAGCGAGCGCAAGACGTATGACCTGCCCCAGAACTTCGCGGCCATCGCGGGTTTCAACTGCATAGCCCAGCATCGTCATATGTGAACGAAGGTGCGGCCCGAAGAAGCCCTGGCCCAGAATATGTTCCCGCTCGAGCGCGGTCCAAGCCAAAGCCCGGTCACCAGACTGCCTGGCGGCACGGAAAACGCGCCGCTCAGCTTCGATAAGCTCAATAATGTCCTTCTTTGCCACAGGATTTTACCGTTCTGCTTGCATCTTCGAATCGTCTTATGCACCTTGTAGTGGCTACAAGGTCAAGCATTGCGAGAAACCCATGAAGATTGGTGCCTTGGCGCGGAAGACCGGCACGACCGCCGAAACGATCCGCTACTACGAACGGACCGGATTGCTGGAGGAACCACCACGCACCGCCGGAAACTACCGGGACTATGGCCCGACCGAATTGGCCAGATTGCGGTTTATCCGCCGCGCACGCGACCTTGGCTTCACCATGGCGGAGGTGCGCCAATTGCTTTCTTTGTCGGATGATCCATCGCAATCGTGCGAAGCCGTGGACTCTATTGCCAGCCTCCACCTACGCGAAGTGGATCGGAAGCTTGGTGACTTGCGAAAACTGCGAACCGAACTGCGCCATATGGTCGACGACTGCCAGCACGGAGCGGTTGGCGAATGCCGGATAATCGAAGTGCTTTCCGGCTAGCGGGACAGCGCGCGTTTATTCGAGCGGTGACGGGACGCAAACCATGATCATCTCGAAATTCGGGGCGTGTTCTGACATATCTCGTCGGTGCGTTCGACAACAGAACCGATCCAGTCATCGATCTCGGCTTCGACCCAAACCGTGCAACGGGGACCGAGCGAACGCGACTTTGGAAAACGGCCTTCGCGCATCCGCTGATAGATTGCCGTTCGGCGCAGGCCCACGCGCGCCATGACCTCGGGAAGACGAATGAGCCGGTCTGGCGTTGGCTCGACAGGAACGGCTTCCGCGTCCGTTTCGAGACCGGTCGTCATTTCAGAGAGCGAAGCTTTGTTCATCCTGCCGCTCCAGTTGCGCGAGGTGATCCGACAGGAGACCGGCGGTGCGGTGCGCGGTCCCCTTTGCCCAGCGCGGTCTCACATCGAGCAGCCTCTCGCCCAGCGCCTGATCCAAAGCAGACGGCAACTCGCTTATGAAGGTTTCAAGAAATTCCAGCACGCCGCTATTCTGCCAATCCTTGCTACGCTGCGAGTACCCCGCGAGTGCCAGCATCAGGGAGGTGCGCGGCGCGTGTCCGCTCGCGTCAAGGATGGCCAGCGCCTCTGGCAGTGTGGCTGACCTTGTCCCGGCGAGGATGCGTCGGAGCGCGTCCTTGTTGATATTCGTCTGTGCGGCAATCGTCCGCCGGGACTTGCCACTTTCGTCCACGGCATGGTCGAGGAAAGCGGCGACTCCTCGCGATAGTTCTTCCCATTTGTCGTTTGTGTTTCGCGCCATTGTTCCTGCTTCCGGTGATCTTCAGCGAATCACCAACAGGCTAGGCGACGCGTCAAACTGTAGGAAAGGAAAAAGAACAAATAAGGAACACGTAGGAAACTGGCTCATCGTCACACGATTTGATTCGCGCAGATTCCGGTCCCTCGATCTCAGAATTCGGTATGGGTGGCGCAATGATCGGTATTCTTGGCCGCAATGTCTGCACCGGTCGCGCAAAGCCTGGTCAGATTGCCCAGAATCGACGATTTCTCTTGGTCGGAATGCCGCGTGCGGCAGTTTCCGTTTTCCTACACCCTGCCTTCCAATCGAGGAAAGAACATACAGCGAACGCATCGCTGCCAATGTTCGAAACGGAGTTCCTCGATGAACAATGCAATCACCCTTCCCCGCCCATCCGTTAAAGGCATTCGTGCCCGCGACTATATTCTTCCGGCCGCGATTGCGCTCGCCTGCGCCGGTGCCGCCTATGCCGGTGCCGACACGACCTTTGATCCGGCGCTGCAGAAGTTCACTGACTTCCTCGAAGGTTCGGGCGGCAAGATCATCACCGTCCTCAGCCTTGCCGGCGGTTTGATCGCGCTCGCCTCGGGCCGCTTCGCCCTTGGGCAGGTCGCGGTCCCGGTCGGTGTCGGAATTGGCGTCGGCACAGGCGTGCCGATCGTCACCTCGGTCGTGACCGCAACCATTTGATCGCGGTCTAACGACGGGAGGGCGGCATGGCCGACAGATACCTCGTTCCACGGCGGCTCGACGACCCGGAGCTTATCGGCTTCTGGACCATCGACGAGTTTGCGGGACTGCTCGTCCCCTTCGCGTGGGGCATCCTTTCGCAGCACATCATCATCGGCACCGGCCTATCGGTCATGACCTGGTTCGCCCTTCGAAAGGCGAAGGCATCAGGCGCAGGGTCGAAACTGGTCCATGCTGCCTACTGGTATCTGCCGGGGAGCTTCCTCGGGCTGAAAGCCACGCCGCCCTCCCACTGCCGCCTGCTCGCAGGCTGAGGGAGGACCCAAGTGAAACACGAATTCGCCTATGAGGAAGCGCAGCGTCACCTCAAACAGCGCAACCGCTTCGCCGCGCTGTCAGCCGTGCTGGGCCTTACCAGCCTGCTGGCGGTCGGCGCGGCGGCGACGCGCGAGGAAAGCGTCATTTTGGTGCCTGTCACGACCGAGCGCCTGACGCTCGGGAGCGGCGGTACCGATGCGCACTACCTCGAACTCGTAACCCGCGACACCGCGCTCATGCTGCTCAATCGCGCACCCGAGAGCCTCGACTACTGGATGGAACAGGTCCTCAAGGTGGCAGATCCGTCAGCGCACGGGAGCCTCAAGGCCGAGCTCGTCAAGATCGTCGACGAGCAGCGCGGTTCGGACATCAGCCAGGCCTTCGTCATCTCGCGGATGGAGGTCGACGCGCAGGCGCTCACCGCTGTCGTCACCGGCACGCTCAAGACCTTCGTCGGTGCGCAGGTGATCGCAAGCCAAGAGCGCAGCTTCGAATTCAGCTGGAACCGCCGCGGCCTCAGTCTCGGCCTCACCGGCTTCCGCCAGCTCCCAACCGAAAACGAGGAGGAGAACCCATGACACTCCTATCCCGCCCCTTCCCCGCCGCGCTGACCAGCGTTGCACTGGCAATCGCCACGGCCGCCTACGCTTCACCGGCACATGCCGACCAGTTCGTCGAGGCCGCTGATGGCGCCGCGATCGACTGCGTGCTCGCGCGCGGCGCGCTGACCCGTATCGCCCTCATCGAGGACGGTTTCGCCAATGTCTCGAAGATGGCGAGCGGTTTTCCCTACAACGATTTCGAGGTGACCCACGAGCCGGTGCGCGGCGACATCTATGTCTCGGTGCCGCTGCAATATGCGAGCGCCAGGGTCAGCTTCTTCGCGACGAGCAGCGCGGGCTATGTCTACAAGTTCACCTGCCGCGTCGAAGGCGAGGAAGCGAGCCAGCTCTTCGTCACCAATCCCGCGCTCGCCAAATCCCAGGCGAGTGAATGGGAAGGCGCAGCAGTGACGCGCGACGAGGCCGCGATCCGGCTGATCGAAGCGATGGCCAGCGATGGGGTCCTGCCGGGCTTCCGCGCCCGTGCCGAACTTTCGCGACCACGCCACACCGACAGCCTCGAAGTGCAGCAGGTCGCGGAATACGAAGGCGCCGAACTGATCGGCCAAGCCTTTACTCTACGCAATCTTGGCTCGGCGCCCGTCGACCTTGCCGGTGAGCGCGAGGCGCCGGCCGGGGCGCTGGCCTTTGCCTATGGCCGCGACAGCCTTCAGCCTGGCGAGAGCACTCAGGCCTTCCTTGTCTTTACCAAGGGAGGGCTCGAGTAATGGCCGATCCCGACACACGCGATACGCCCGCGCCAGCGCCAAAGGACGAGACGCGCGGCGAAGCCCGGCGCAACCTCAACCGCACGGTCGCGCAGCGCCAGAAGCTGCTGCTTGCCGGGATCGGCGGCGTGGCGCTCATCGCCGGTTCGATGTTCATCTTCGGCGGCGAGGATGAAGCCGGCGCCGACGGCGTGGGCGCGACCACGATCGAGACCGGCGCGCTGGTCAATCGCAATCTCTCGCAGCGCGAATTCGTCGCCACTTACGGCAACCGCCTCGATGCGCAGGGCCGCGCGATCAAAGACCTGCAGGAAAGCCAGCTTCCCAAGGCCTCGATCGAGCAGGAGCTCGAAACGCTGCGGGGCGAGAACGCGCGGATGCTGAGCGACGGGCAAGCTGCGATCGATGCGATCTCGGCGGAGAACGCCGCCTTGCGCTCGGAACTCGAAACCGTCCGCGCCAATCCCCCGGTCACGCCAGTTGACGCAGGAGAACCGCGGACTCCGGGTTTCGCTCCCGGACCGCTCGAGCCACCCAGCGAACCCAAGGCGAGCCTGCTGAGCTTCTCATCCGAAAAGCCGGGCGCAGCCAAAGCGAAGGCAACCGAAAGCACGCCGCCGCTGCTGCTCGAGGCAAGCCGCGATTATCTCCCGCCCAACAGCTATGCACCTGCCACCGTGATCGTCGGGGTCGACGCCTCGACGGGCGTGACCAGTCAGAGCGATCCGCTGCCCGTGGTGCTGCGCATCACCGGGCCGGCGCGCTCGGTGCTGCAAGGCGACAAGCTGCTCACCACCGATCTCACCGGCTGCCTCGTCAACGGCGCGGCACGCGGCGATCTCTCGGCCGAGAAGGTTTACGTCAAGCTCGTGCGCATGACCTGCGCGCAACCGGGCGGACGCTTCGCGGTGAGCGAGGTCAAGGGGTTCATCGCCTTTGCCGGCAAGTCGGGCGTGCGCGGCAATGTCGTCAGCCGCGAAGGCAGCCTTGTCAGCCAGGCGCTGCTTGCCGGGATCGTCGGCGGGTTCGGGCGCGGCTTCTCGGCCAATGCCAACGGCATCTTTGCGCAGCCTGTCGGCAGCGACGGCAGGCGCGAGGCGCTTTCGCCGACCGACATCCTCGCAGGCGGCCTCGGCCAGGGCGCGGGCGAAGCCGCCGACACTACAGCCAAATACCTCATCGAACGCGCAGAACAGTACCAACCCGTCGTCGAGATGCCGACCGGCATCGCAGTCGAGATCGTCTTTCTCGACGGCGTCCATGTCAGGAGCACACCGCAATGAACTATTCGAACCAGCGGCCCGGCCTCAAGGCGCGCGCCGCGCACATATCGCTCGCTGCCGCCAGCGCAGCAGCCCTCCTCACAAGCGGCGTCGCGATCGTAACCGCCATGCCCGCGCAGGCCGCGATCACGCGAGATGTGGTTGAAGCGCTCAAGCTTCGTCTGCCCAGAACGCCGATCGACGCGCTCGATTGCACGACATTCGCGCCATGGTGCGAGGTCGTCTCGGGAGAGACGCTATTCTACATCGACGAAGCGGCACGCTACCTCTTCGTCGGGCGGCTCTACGACATGGAGGAGCGGCGCGACGTGACTGCCGCGCGCCTGCTCGAACTCAACCCCGACCTGCTCGCCGCCGGCGCAGCCCGCCACGCCGGCGAGGACACTGGAGGGCGCCATGACGTTGCCGAAACCCGCGACAGGCAGGTCGCGACGCATGTCGATCTTAAAGCCCTTCCCAAGGAAGGCGCGATCCTGTGGGGCAATCCCAAGGGGCTGAAGCTGGTTGTCTTCTCGGATTTCCAGTGCGGCTACTGCAAGCGGCTCACCGGCGAACTCGAAAAGGCAGGCGTTCTTGTCGAGGAACGGCCGATCTCGATCTTCGGCGCGTCGAGCCGCCGCTTGTCCGAGGCGGTGCTGTGCGCCGCCGACCCGGTCGAGGCGCTCCATGCCGCATACACCGGCAAGCACCTCGAACCGCGCGCAACCTGCAAAAAGTCAGCTGCGCTCGATGCCAACGAAGCCTTTGCACAGGCCAACGGCTTTGCCGGAACCCCGGTAATCGTCCGGGCGCGCGACGGTGCGGTGCTGCACGGCTACCGTGATGCAAAGACACTGCGCGCCTTTGCCAATGCCAAGACCGGATCGAAGCAATGAGCGGCGGTGCGACCCGTGTCGGAGCGACGGCAATTCTCGCGTTGATGATCGCCGGCTGTGCGACGCTTGGCGGCAACGTCAAGGGCGACTTTTCCTGCCGGGCACCGGAGGGAAGCTGCGCGCCGACCTCGATGATCGACGATGCCGCGACCCGCGTTTCACAGGCAGAACGGTCCGGTCATGCCTCTGCGGGAGCGCACAGGGCCGGTGATCGCGGATTGCGGATCGTTGTTGCGGGCTACCGCGACGGGGCGGGCCGCATCCACGAGGCCCGGGTTGTTCATGTCGTGCTGCCCGATCGCGCTGCCGAGCGCTGGCGCGCGCCGCGTTCGACCGGCGACGTGCTTCGCGCACTGGCGCGTCCGGCTGAAGCAGAAGTCGCCCCGCCCGCCGCCGCAGAAGCAATTCCTTTCCAGCATCCCAATCCCTCCCCCCAGCAGCCTCCCGATGTCCTGGTCATCCCCTCGCAGGATCTGACGGAGCTGCCCGGCGCCAAAGCGCCGGACCCCGGGGCACCTGGTCGTCCCCCCTCCCCCGGCCAGGTGCCCCACCCCGTTCTGCCCGAAGGAGAGCCCAAGTGAACCTCTCGCTATCCTCTGCGCGCGACGCGCTCCTTGCTGGCCTGTTCGGCGATGCGAAAAGGGGCGACCATGCGCAGCCGCGTTTCGCGCTCGACATGCTGTCGGACTGGCTTCCGTACCGAGTCTATGACGAGGGCCCGGGGCTCTACCGCAACGCGCACTCGAAGGGCTTCATTCTCGAAGTCACCCCGCTCATCGGCGCCGACGAGCGGACAGGTGAGATCCTCGGCCAGTTCTTTTCCGAGAGCCTGCCGCAAGGCGCGTGCCTCCAAGTGCTGAACTTCGCGTCCCCGCGCATCGGCGCCATCGTCGGCCCGTGGTTCGCACCGCGCTACGAGCAGGGCGGGATCTACGAAGCGATTGCGAAAGCCCGCACCAACCGGCTCTACGATCTCGTCTGGAAGTCGGGCTCGGCACACGCGCCGTTCCATGCGCGCCATGTGCGTCTGGTGCTCTCGCTCGGCGTTCCGGTGCCCGGAAGCGTCACCGATGCAGAACTCACCGAATGCCGCGACGGGATGTCGGGGATGCTGAACTCGCTCGGCCTTGCATCGAACAGGCTCGAGCCCGCAGGCCTCCTCGCATTGGTCGACGAGCTCACCTCGCCGACCACCGCGCGCGAACCCGATCTCACGCACTGGAACCGCGAGGACACGCTCGACGCGCAAGCGATCCGCCGCGACATCGAACTCGAAGTCGAGGACGACCGGCTGATCTTGCGCACCGAGCGCTTCCGCGAGACCGGGCGCTCGCGAGATGGCGTGCCGCAGGTAGGTGAATGCTATCCCGACCGCTTCGATGTGCGCCATTACGGCGTGCGCTCTACCCCTGAGCGCTGGGCACCGTGGGAATGCGCGCGGCTCATCGGCGACATGTTCACCGACAAACTGCGCTTTCCCTGCCCGGCTGCGACCATGCTGTGCCTGCATTATCCCGACCAGGAAGCCGCCTCGGCGCGCGCAGGCTACAAGTTCATGCGCACCACCAGCCTGTCGGAAACGAAGAGCGCACGTTTCCTGCCCAAACTGTCCGAGCAGTCGGCAGAATGGAAACACGTCCAGGCCGAGCTCCAGGCGGGCAAGAAGCTGGTCAAGCTGTTCTATGGTCTCACCACGATCTCGCCGCTTGGCGAAGGCGATGCGCATGAGCGCACGGTCAAGGCGATCTACAAGGCGGCCGGATGGGACCTTGCCGACGAGCGCTTCCTCCAGCTCCAGGGCCTCGTCGCGGCGTTCCCGTTGAGCCTCGCCGATGGTCTGGTCCACGACCTTGCGCGGCTCAAACGCTTTCGGACCATGCTCTCGACCACCGCGGCCCATATCGCCCCGCTGCAGGGCGAGTATCTCGGCGGCACTATCCCGCACCTGCTGCTTCTCGGCCGGCGCGGCCAGCCCTTCTTCTGGTCACCCTTCGAGAACGCGGCGGGCAACCACAACATCGCGATCTGCGGGAAGTCGGGCTCGGGCAAGTCGGTGCTGCTGCAGGAGCTGTGCGCCGCGCTGCGCGGCGCGGGCGCCAAGGTCGTGGTGATCGATGACGGACGCAGTTTCGAGCATTCGGTAAAGCTGCAGGGCGGGCGCTTCGTCGAGTTCACCCTCGCCTCGGGCTTCTCCTTGAATCCCTTCTCGATGGTCGACGATGCCCGCGCGCATGAGGACGAGGACTACCGGCTCGACTGCTTTGCGATGATCAAGGCGATCGTCAGCCAGATGGCGCGGCCAAGCGCCGCGCCCTCGGACACCGAGCGCGGCCTCATCGACCGCGCGGTGACGCAGGTCTGGGAAGCGCTCGGCAGCGGCGGCGCGATCGACGATGTCGCGCATGCCCTCCATCAAAGCGAAAACGAGGCGGGCAGGGATTTGGCGACCGCGATCGCGCCTTTCTGCCGCGGCGGCAGCTATGCCGGGTTTTTCTCCGGCAAGGCGAGTTTCGCGCTCGAAGACGATTTCACCGTCTTTGAGATGAGCGACCTTGCGTCCCGCGAGGAACTGCGAAGCGTTGTCCTCTCGGCGATCATGTTCATGACCGGCCAGGCGATGACGCGCAGCTCGCGGTCCACCAAAAAGCTGCTTTTGATCGATGAAGCCTGGGCCATGCTCAAGGGTGGTTCGATGGGCGAGTTCGTCGAGACCTATGCTCGCACCGCGCGCAAGTACGGGGGTGCGCTCGCCACTGCCACCCAGTCCTTGAACGATTACTACAAATCCGACGGCGCGCGGGCCGCGCTCGAAAACAGCGACTGGATGCTGGTGCTCCAGCAGAAGCCCGAGACCATTGCCGATTTCCGCAAGGAGGCCCGGCTCGACATGGACGACCGGACCGAGACGCTGATCCGCAGCCTCAAGCGCTCGGGCACCGAGTACAGCGAGATCTACCTCAAAGGTCCCGAGATGGAAGCCGTTGGACGCCTGGTGCTCGACCCACTCTCGGCAACCATCTTCTCCTCCGATCCTGACACCTATGCCGCGATCCACCGCCATGTCGAAAACGGCATGCCGCTGGAGCGCGCAGTCGCGCTGGTCGCGGGCGTGGAAGGAGGCATGTGATGGTGCTCGAGACCACCACGCTCGTAGATCGCGTGCCGCTTCCGTCAGTCAGACAAGCCCGCGACAAGCACCGTGTGATCGACTGGCTGGCGCTGTTCCAGGGCACCTGCCTGGTGCTGATCGAAACGGCAAGCTTCGCGGCGAGCACGCTGCTGCTGGTCCTCGGCCTGCCGCTGTTCGTGTTCCTGGCTGTAGCAGGCTGGGATCTCACGGCGCTGTTCGCGCAGCTCGGCAATCTTGCCGACCATTACCGCACCGCTGAACCGGTCGCGCGCCGCTTCTTTGCCCAAGACCTCCAGATCGCATTCCTCATCGCAGCCGGCGGCCTCGCCCTGCTGCGATTGCCGGCTTTCCTGCGCCGCCTCGATCGCCGCCTCGCCGAAGGATCTCCCCGCCATGGATAGACTGAACCTCCCGCTTAGCCAGCTGGGCCCGAAACTCCTCGCTCTACCCTTGCTCGTTGCCGCGCTCCTGTGGGGTGCGTGGATCACGCAGCAGGTCACCAGCTCCCCGGAGCAGCGGATCGTCACGGTCCGGCTCGCCGAGACCATCGGGACATTCGTCGAGGAAGCCGCGCGCGCCGATGCCGATCCGGCGGTCGTTCAGGCGGCGAGCCTTGCATACCTCAAAGCCGCCGAAAGCGCCGTCGCCGACATGGGCCATGACGGCCGCGTGGTGCTGGTTGCCGAGGCCGTGCTCGCGGGCGCTGCCGAAGACGCAACCTCCGAACTCGAGCAGCGCATTGCGGACAAGCTCGCCGGGGAGAAGCAGCCATGAGCCTGACCCGCTCGATCCGCCGTCCGCTGCTGCTCTCGGGGCTGGTCCTGCTGCCGCTTGCCTGGGCGCCGCTCGATGCCTTCAGCAAGGACCACGCGTTCCTCATCAATGCGAGCCCGAGCCTGTCCAACTGGGCGTTCTGGCTCGACAAGCACGCGCCGATCGAACGCGGCAGCCTGATCTTCTTTGAGCCGCCGCAAAGCGAGCTGGTCGAAAGGCATTTCGGAAAAGGACCGCAGATGTTCGGCAAGCGCGTGCTTGGCATGCCGGGCGATGTCGTGCGCCACGAGGGCGATGCGGTCTTCATCAACGGGAAGCAGGTCGCGAGCCTGCTCGAGGTCACCCGTCTCGGTGTCCCGCTCACGCGGGGGCCTAAAGGCGTCATCCCCGAGGGCTGCTACTACACCGGCACCAGCCATCCCCGCGGGCTCGACAGCCGCTATGGCGCAATCGGCTTCGTGTGCCGCGGACAAATCCTTGGCAGCGGGAGGGCGATCCTGTGATGCGCTCCCTCTTTCCGCTTGGCGCGCTTCTCCTCGCTGCGCTCCCGGCCAGCCTGCAGGCGCGAGACTATGGCCAGCGCGGCGCGGTCTTCCCCGTGATCGAGCGCGATCTGCTCGAACAGATCCATGCTCGCCTCGCGCAGATGGAAAAGTCGGGCGAGACCGCGCGGCTCAACGAGGAACTCAAGCGTCGTACGATCGCCCGCGTCAACCGGCCTGATCCGGTTGCCGGCGTGATCCGCGCAAGCGCAAGCCGCCAATGGGCCTTCGATCCGACAATTACGCTTGCTGCCGATATCCGGGGCGCAAAAGGCGAGCTGATCCATGCCGCCGGAACCCGGGTCAATCCGCTCGACAGCGTCAAGCTGCGCGGCGACCTCCTGTTTCTCGACGGCGACGATCCGGCGCAGGTCGCCTGGTCGCTGAGGCAAGAAGTCAATGCCAAGCTGATCCTCGTCAAGGGTGCGCCGCTCGAGCTGATGAAGGCCCGCCAGCGAAGGTTCTATTTCGACCAGGGCGGCAAGCTCACCGACAAATTCGGAATTCGGGCGACGCCTGCGCGCGTGCGCCAGAACGGCCGGATGCTCGAAGTGAGCGAGATCGCGCTGCCGCCCCGGAAGGCACAGCCATGAGCAGCATCCGCGCCTTCCTGGTGCTGTTCACGGCGATGCTATCGCTGGTATTCGCATCACCGGCTTCGGCCGATGCCGGTCCGGGCAAGTGCACCGGGCAATTCGTCAACCCGATCACCGACATCTGCTGGTCGTGCCTGTTCCCGATATCGGTCGGCGGGCTCGAAATCTGGCCGAGCAATCGCCCCGATCCCGACAATCCGGACCTACCGGTGTGCCTGTGCGGGCTTCGGCCCGGCATCGCGATGGGGTTCTGGGAGCCGGTCCGGCTCGCCGATGTCAGTATGAAGCCTTGGTGCTTCGTCAACCTCGGCGGGATGAAACTCGATCCCGGCTTTGATATTGGCTTCCGCTCGATCTCGGGTCCTTCGGCGGTGGGGGGCGCAAGCCAGTATTATTCGAGCTGGCATGTCCACTGGTATGCCTATCCGCTGATCTACTGGATGGAGATCGTCGCCGATTTCCTGTGCCTCGAGCCCGGTTCGATCGACATCCTCTACATCTCCGAGATCGATCCGCTGTGGCAGGACAGCGAGCTCACCGCGATCATCAACCCCGAAGCGGTGCTCTTCGCCAACCCGCTGGCGCTTGCCGCTTGCGCTGCGGATTGCGCGGCATCGACCGCCAATTTGCCGCTCGACGAGATGTTCTGGTGCGCGGGCTGCCAGGGTTCGATGTACCCGATGAACGGCAACGTCTCGGCCTCGATCGGACATGTCCAGGCCTCGCGGCTCGTGCTCTCGCGCTTCGCCTACAAGCTCCACCGCGAACTCGTTTCGTGGGGCACGATGGGATCGAAGGGCCTGTGCGGCAAATACCTGATGCCGGTGATGCGCAAGCAGCAATACCGCTTCCAGGCCACCAATCCCAATCCGGCAACCAAGGGCCGCTTCGCCTGCCCGCCTATCGGTGCCTCCACCACCTTCCAGTCCCCCGGACAGGTCATCCCCGCCATCGGCGAAGACATGGGATACCTCGTCTGGCGCAAGAGGAATTGCTGCGCGCTATGAGAATCGCCTTCCCCCTGCTGGTCGCTATCAGCCTTGCGACCGCCGCCGCCTTTGCTGCCGCGTCTGCGCAAGAGAGTTCGCCCGAACTCGATCTTGCCGAAATCCGCGCGCGCGCCAGCGAGCATAGCGCCGATGCCGAAGCGCTCGCCACGTCGGTGAAGACAAAAGCCGATGCGCTGGCAGAGGACGCGCGCGCCGCTCAACAAACGGCCCACGCGAACCGCGCAGCCTATGCAGAAGCGGCGCAAGCGACTGCCGATACCGGCCCGCTCGATCTCGATGGCATGATCCGCGCCCAGGCCGATGCCGAAGTGGCGGCAATGGGCGAGACGCCCCGGTTCATTGCCTTTGCCTCGCTGGGAATGCCGGAACGCTCGCTCAAGGCGCTGGTTCACGATGTCGCGAGGGCGGGCGGCGTCACCGTGCTGCGCGGGTTCCCGCAAGGCGACAGCGCGCGCTTCAAGAAACGCATCGCCGCGATCTGGAGCGATGGCCATGAAGCCGGCGCGCTCGGGATCGACCCGCGCCTGTTCCGCGCCTTCGATATCGAGGTCGCTCCGAGCTTCGTGATGATCGCGAGCGACTTTGCCCCCTGCGACGGGTTCGACTGCAGCGACATCCTTCCGCCGCACGACCGCATCGCTGGCAATATCAGCGTGGCCGAAGTGCTCGACACCTTTGCTTCAGGAGGCGGTCCGGGCGCGCAGCTTGCACGTCTCCATCTCCGCCGCCTTGAAGGAGAGCGGCCATGAGGCTCACACAATCGCTTCGTCTGGGACTGCTCGCTCTTCTCGCCGTCGCCGCGCCCCTCTCCGCGCAGCAGCAGGATGCGCGGGCTGACGGCAAGGCCTTTGGCGAAAGCCTGCGCAGCGAAGCGCAGGCAGCCGCCAACTCGCAGCACGACGCATCCACCCTCCCCAATTACGATCGCAATGCCGTGCGTGACCTCGAAACGCTTGCCGACGATCCCGACCGGATCGAGAGCAATGCCGCGGCGGTGGCCACCGGGCACCAGGGCTATCGCGCGATGCGCGACAGCATCGCCAACCGCGCACGCTTCGATCCAGACGAGATCGAGGATGTGATCGCGCGCAGTCTCGCGATCAACGAGACGCCGCTTGAATACACCAGCGGCATGGATATCTCGGGCGGCCAGGGCAATTGCGTCCCGCTGCCGCCCGGCTCGGGCTCTGCGGGAACCTACACCGCGACCTGCAACACCGGCACGCGGATCGACCAGTCGGCGGGTCAATGCGCGGTGCCGCTCGTCGCCAGCGTGACGCAGCGCCAGCAATGGCATTATCTCTGCAACGACACCGGCATCTACCAGGGTCTTCCTTGGTGCTCGGCCTTCGATGGCGGCTCGTGCCGCATCACCGGCTATCGCCCCGGCCCGTGCCTCCAGTGGTGGGACAACGGGTTCAACCGCTTCTGCTCCGAGCCGGGCGATCCGATTGCCGAAATCTCCTGCAATGCGCCCGATCCTCGCTACACGCCTTATGCGGTCACCACAGACAGCACGGTCGATGCGGTTCCAGACGAGAGCCAGTGCACGGGTTTTGCCGACAATGGAGACTGCACGCTCGATGTAGAGATTTGCACCGATGCCGATCCGCAGACACGCGTGATCGACGGCGTCTCGGTGACGCGGCCCTGCTGGGAATGGCAGCGCAGCTACACCTGCACCTCGCGCGAAGCGGCGACCGATTGCTCGGACATCGAGAGCCAGGGCACCTGCCGCTTCGTCCGCGAGGAATGCCTCACCGACGAACTTCCGTGCGAGACCTGGGAGCGCATCTACGAATGCCCGTTGCCCGATACCGAGAACACCACGCAATATGTCTGCGATGGCGATGTCTATTGCATTGATGGCAGCTGCGAGACGATCGAGCGCACCGCTAATGACGAGTTCAAGGATGCAGTCACCGCGCTCCATGCGATGGACGAGGCGCGCGGGCAATTCGACCCGAACACGCTGACGCTGTTCCGGGGAACGCGCAACACCTGCTCGTCCAAGGTCTTCGGCGTGCTCAATTGCTGCAAGGGCAAGGGTTTCCCGCTCATTCCGGGGATCAGCCTGCTGGTCGCGCTCGGCTGCGACCGCGAGGAAGTGTTGCTCCACCAGCGCGATGCGCAGGGCCTGTGCGCCTTTGTGGGCACATATTGTTCAAAGAAGTTCCTTGGCGTCTGCCTGACCAAGAAGAAGGCCTATTGCTGCTTCGAGAGCAAGCTTTCGCGCATCTTGCAGGAACAGGGCCGCAAGCAGCTTCCCAAGCCCTGGGACAAGCCCAAGGAAGAACAATGCGAGGGCTTCACCCTCGACGAGTTCGCTCAGCTCGATCTTTCCCGCATGGATTTCAGCGAGGTTTATGCCGAGTTCACCGAGGCCGCGCGGCTGCCCGACGAGCTCGAGACCTCCATCCTCATCCAGCAGAAGATCGACGACTATTACGCAAGGGGCGGTCAATGACCCATCTGGACTACCTGACTGCGCTCGCACTCAGCTTCACTGCGCTCGCCGCCGCTTCGGCGCATGCCCAGGAACCTCGGGAGACGGCATCGATCACCGACGCCGACGCGCTCTACTGCGAAGAGCGAAAGCTCGGCTACTGGTTCTACTGCGTCAAACCTGTGCCCGCAGAGGAACCGCAAACGCCCGAAGCCGAACCGGTCGCGGCCAGCCAAGAACTCGATGCGATCACCTCCGAATTGCGCGAGTTGAAGGCGCGCGCGATCCTCTATCCGACCGAAGCGAATGTCGCAGCCTATATCCGTTTCCAGCGCGCGCAGCTCGACCGCGCCTCGCTGTTCTCCGATGTCTGGCAACGGGCGATCTGGCAGGACCCCGAACTCGACTACACGCTCGAACGCCCCGTCGGAGCGGTCGCCAAGAAGCAGTGGCAGGACGCCCGCAGCGCCGAGCGCGACAGCGTCATGGCACGGCTCTCCGAGCGCTACGGCCTGTTCTATTTCTTCAGCGCCACCTGCGGCCCGTGCGAAGTGATGAGCCCCATCGTCAAGGGAGTCGCCGACCGCTGGCGGATCACTGTGCGCGCCATCTCGACCGATGGCGGTCCTTCGCGCCATTTCCCGGACTACAAGGTCGAGACCAACCAGCGCGCCAGGCTCGGTCTTGAAGGCAAGGCCACCCCGGCGCTCGTGCTGTGGGACAGCGCGACCAAGCGCCCGATCCCGATCGGATACGGCGTGCTCTCGGCCGACGAGCTGCAGGACCGCATCTATCTCCTCACCTCGAAGGAAGCCGGACATGATTACTAGCATTCGCAACGCGGCGCTGACCCTCGCCGCTGCCAGCATGGTCGCATCACCCGTCGCCGCCAATGTCGGCGACAGCATGGACCGGTTCATGGACGACATGGGCGCGGCGGCCAATGTCATCGGCCCGACCGCTTTCGAAGGCCAGTCGGCGGGCTATTACAGCCTCGGCAATGTCTGGACGCGCTTCCCCCAGAAGACCACCAACGTGGCCAACCTACAGCTGCCCCGCGCCCGCGCGGGCTGCGGCGGGATCGACATCTTCGCGGGCTCCTTCTCCTTCATCAATGCGAGCGAGATGGTCGCGCTCCTGAAAGCCGTGGCGAACAACGCGGTCGGGTTCGCCTTCAGCCTCGCGATCGACACCGTTTGCCCCGAGTGCAACAAGATCATGCAGGAGTTTTCGCAGAAGGCGCAGCTCATGAACAACCTCTCGATCAACTCCTGCGAAATGGCGCAGGGGCTGGTCGGAGGCCTGTGGCCCAAGGGCGATCTCGCCGACAAGGCGATCTGCGAAGCGATCGGGAATTCCGAAGGCATCTTCACGGACTATGCCGCAGCCAAACACGGCTGCGGCACGCGCGGGCAGCGCGCCTCAACGAATGAAGGCGCCGGCGCCGACTACGCCGACATCAATCCGGGCGTGGCGCGCAACTACACCTGGCACGTTCTGAAAAAGAGCGCCTTCTTCAACCCCGGCGGCACATTCGACCGCGAGCTTGCCGAATACGCCATGACGCTGATCGGCACGGTGATCTATGTGCCGCCCAAGGACGACGAGGCAGGCAAGTTCGTGCCTTTCGCAGGCGATGCTTCATCCACCCTGGTGAGCGCACTGCTCGACGGGACGCAGGGCCAGACTGTTCGCGTTTTCCGCTGCGACGAGACCGATCTTTGCCTCAATCCCACCTTCGAGCAGATGAGCCTATCGAATGCAAAGGCCATCCGCCCGCGGGTCACGCTCCTGATCGGGAACATGGTCGATGCGATCCGGGCCGACACCGCGATCGGCAATGCCGAAAAGGAATTGCTGCAGGTCGCCTCGGTCCCCTTGTACAAGATCCTTACCGTCCAGGCCGCCTATGGGCGCGGAATGCCGACTGACGACCGCGACACGCTCGCCGAGATCGCCAGCATCGACCTGCTCTATGCCATCCTCGACCGGATCGTGTCGGAAGCCGGGCGCTCGATGGCGAGCTTCATCGCCGCCGACGAAGCCAAGCTCGCGATCTGGCGCGGCCAGGTTGCTGAGGTGCGTTCGGGGCTCGTCCAGCGACAGGCCACCGGACAGGCCAAGGTCTCCGCTATCATGCAGATCATCGAGAAAACGGCGATGATCGAGAACGCCCTTGCCGCCTCGATGTCGCCCTCGATGTCGGCAGCGCTCGACTGGTCGCGCGGGCTCCAGTCGCGCTCGATTATCCCCTGAGGCCGCGACATGGTCGAGATCTTCACAACCGGCGGCGGCGAATACATCGTCAATGTCTTGAACGCCGTCGCCGCGTGGACCGGGGCCGGTGGCTACAAGAGCCTGATCCAGGTGGCGCTGGTCATGGGCATGGCGCTTGCGGTCATTGTCGTCGCGTTCAACCAGGACTGGCGCGCCTGGCTCAACTGGTTCCTCGGCGCGACACTCATCTACATGTGCCTGATGGTGCCGCGCATGGATGTGCAGGTCACCGACCGTGTCAATCCGAGCCTCGCTCCGGCGACAGTCGCCAATGTCCCGCTCGGGCTCGCGCTCATGGCAAGCTTCACCAGTCAGGCAGGCGACTACCTTACCCGCTCCGCCGAGCTCGTCTTCGGCCTCCCCGACGATCTCAACTACTCGAAGAACGGCATGATTTATGGCGCGCGCCTGCTCGAAGCGACACGGTCCCTGCGCATTGCCGATCCCGAGTTTGCCGCCAATTTCGACGAGCATGTGCGGCAATGCGTGTTCTACGACCTGCTCCTCGGCCGCTACTCGATGAAGGAACTGTCCGAAAGCAACGATATCTGGGCGACCATTGCGCCTGGCAGTGCCGCGCGGGCACAGCGCTTCCTCACCCGGCAGGCGGACGATAGCGTCACGGCCACGATCATCACCTGCCGCGAAGCATACACTGCGCTCTCCAACCAGTGGGCCGGGCTTATTGATGAGATGACACGGGTCGCCGGGCGCCAGCTCTACCCCCGGCAGACCGAGGCGCTCGCGAAGGCCAAGCTCATCGCAGACCTGCCGATTGCCTATCAATACCTCACCGGCGTCTCGAAGGATGCAAGCAGCATCTTCCGCCAGGTTCTGACCATCAACGCCATGAACCAGGCGATGCATGGCTTCGCCGGAGCTAGCGGTGCATCGAGCGTCGATGTGTTCGCGCAGACCCGCGCCGACATCCAAACCGAACGGACCTATTCCTCGATCGCGCACAACGCGATGAAATGGGTCCCGATCCTCAATGTCGTCCTGACGGTCGTATTCTACGCGCTTTTTCCGGTGCTCTTCCCACTGTTCCTGATGCCCAAGACCGGACCGATCGCTCTCAGAGGATACGTCACGGGCTTCTTCTATCTGGCAGCTTGGGGGCCGCTGTTCGTCATCCTGCACATGATCCTGATGCTCAAGGGCGCGAGCGATGTGGCGGCAGCGGGCGGCGCGACCGGTCTCAGCCTCGCGACCTTCTCCGGCATGACCGACGTCAACAACGATATCGGGATCCTGGCCGGCTACCTCGTCGCATCGATACCGTTCCTTGCAGGCGGCGTCGCCAGGGGCGCGCTCGCAATATCGGGCCAGGCAACCAGCTACCTCAATCCGAGCCAGAACGCGGCAGAAGAGGCGGCGCGCGAAGCGAGCACCGGCAATATTTCGCTCGGCAATTCCAGCCTTGAGAACTCGAACGTGTTTTCGCGCCAGTTTGCGCAAGCCAGCCTTGCTCCCAACATTGGCTACGGCGCCGCGCAGACGCGAACGACGGGCGAAAACGGCACCCAAACCACCGGCTTCCCGCAGGCCGAGTTCGCGACTGTGCCGACCTCGAGCTATCCGTTCACACCAACGCTAGGGCAGGACTTCTCGAGCCGGCTTGCGACCATGGCGAGCCAGAGCCGCGGCCAGAGCGAGACATTCTCGAACCTTGCCCAGCAATCGACGAGCTCGGCTGTCACCCGCTTCAGCGAGTTGCGCGATGCCTACACCCGCTCGCGCTCGAACGAGAGCGTCAGTGGCACGTCAACGAGCGACAGCATCGGCAGCGCCTTCAGCGAAGTCGACAACGCCTCGAAAACACTCCAGCAGCAGTTCGGGCTGTCGCGCCGCGCGGCCGACGACATTACTGTGTCCTGGTTCCTGAACGGGGATGCCGGTCTCGGGGTCAAAGGAGAACGAGGCTCGATCAAGGGCACCCTCGGGTTAAAGGGTGGTCGGAACCAGACCTGGACTGACAGTGATATCGGGATCGCCTCCGAGGATCGCTCGCGCATCATGGGCGCGCTGAGCCAGATCTCGGACAGTCGCAGCTGGTCGAGCACGCGCGAAGGCTTCCTGCGTGAAACGAGTTCGAGTTCGGAGGCGCTGGTGTCAAGCAGCTCGGCCGGGATCACCACGTCGATCACCGAAGCGCAGAGCTACACCCGCGAAGCGCGCCGAGCCGAGGAGATCGCCAGCCGCCTCGAGAACCAAGCAAGCTGGTACGAAAGTGCCAATGCCGCAGGCACGCTCAACCTCAGCCAGGCCTATCGCGAATGGGGCATGGCGGAGATCGATGGTAACCGCGACTACTATGGGCCGGTGCGCTTCGACGACATCGATTTCCAGATGAGTGCGCGGGGCCAGAAACTCCAGGCGCGGTTCGTCGAAAGCTATGCGAACCAGCTCAATGCCGAGATCGCGGATGACCTGGCTCTGCCGCCCTTTGCGTCCGTCGCTCGACCCGCTGTGAGCAGCGCAGATGGCGTGCGGGGATCGGTACGGCTTGGCGGGGTACCAGGGAGCCTTGGCGCCCCCTCAAGCGAGCGTGAAGACATCGCCCGGAATGTAGGTCGGGTCCAACAACAAGGGGACCGGCGGATCGGGACCGTCAAAGGATACCTCGATGGCAAGACTCGCGATGCCAAGGGAGCCTCGGCTGAGGCGGCCGACGATGTGAAGGAATGGTAGCTCAGATCAGCCCGTCGTAGATGATCACATAGATCAAAAAGGCGAGGAACAGGACCCCGAACAGGATCAATCCAAGCTTGCCCCACGGGTCAGCCCAGGTCTTTTTCCAGGTGTAGGAAGTGAGACGGTTCTCGGCGATGGCCCGATCTACTTCGCGGAAGCCCTCCCAGCCCTCCTTGCCGCCCGGGGGTGTGTCGTCTGGATCGTTCATCGCTCATTCTCCTTCACAAGAAGGGAGCCGCCCTCTCCTCTTCTCAGCCCCATCTTGTTGCTGAGAAAATAGCCGAAAATCATCGGAAAAGCGAGCACGGTATCTTGGCTTGCAGGCCCGAAAATGAAAGGAGTTGGCATGGCAGGAAGATCACCTCAGAATAATGTCTTCGATTTTCACGCAGGAGTTCTCCGACAGAAGCAAGGCAAACGGCGCGGCCTTGCGCTGCTTGTTGCCGGAGGCTTACTCGTTGGCATTCTGGGCGGCATTCTTGGCATCTACTGGCCTTTTGGTTCGGCGATCGCTGAGGCACGAACCAAGCACAGCTTTGCCGTTTGCGGCATGGTCAGACGCACTTGTGTCATCGATGGCGACACGATCTGGCTCGAAGGCGTGAAGATCAGGATCGCGGATATCGACACGCCTGAAATTTCGCAGCCAAGATGCGATATCGAATACGATCTCGGCATAAGGGCACGCGACAGGTTGGTGGTTCTGCTCAATCAGGGAGAGTTCTCCGCCGTTCCAATCGGTAATCGAGACGAAGACCAGTACGGTCGTAAGCTCCGTGTCCTGATGCGCGATGGCCGCTCGATCGGCGACCAATTGGTCGCGGAAGGACTAGCACGAACCTGGTCCGGACGCAGGGAGCCATGGTGCTGATGCGCATCTGGCCGGACAGTGACGATCCCTTGCCGGGCAACGAGCGGGAATGGAAATTGAAGCTCGAAGCATGGCTGCTGGGTATTCCGATTGTCCTTATGCTCATCGCAGGCATCGGGTCACTCTTCTGATGCTCACCCGTGATCAGGAGCTTTGGGGCATGGCGCTGTGGGTGGATAAGCACCATGGCGACGCCGGAGGTGAATTCATTGCGTCGAAGATCGATCAGCTATACCAGGCCGGCGAGCAGGACGGGGCAAGACTTTGGCAGAATGTTGCCCGTCGCTATGAGCAACTTGTCGAGCGCAGGACCTATTCCTGATAGAACCTTGAGGATCTCTAGCGTCGACTGACTGCAGATAGGCTTCCAGCCGTTCAAGCGTTCGTCGACGCGGCCTTCGCCCTTGCCTGAGATCGAGTACGAATCGAGGATCGCCAACTGCGCGCCGGCCGAAGCGCGTTGCCGAAATATGGTGATCTTTCAGATGCTTTTCGATCCGTTCCAGCAAGGTCATAACCCTTTCGCTCCGACTCGCAAATCCCTTGTGTTCTTGTTATGTTCTTAGTAGGATCACATCCGCGAGTCTAGGAAAATTCCTACAATTGAGATTCGAAGGACAGACAGATGGAACATGTCAGGGAAGAGCTCGACCGGCTGATCCTCAAGGGCGGATATGGCTACGCCTCGATATCGCGGCTGCTTGGCCGCAACCCTGCCTATGTGCAGCAATTCATCAAGCGCGGTTCACCGCGAAAGCTCGATGACGAAGACCGAAAGACACTTGCCTGCTTCTTCGGCGTCGATGAGCAAGTGCTCGGCGGTCCCGCCAATCCAGTCAATGATGGTATGGTCGAGATCCCCGTTCTCGATGTGGAAGCATCTGCTGGATTCGGCGCGGTAGCTGCCAGTGAGACTGCACACACCCGGTTCGGGTTCGATGAGCGGTGGCTGCGGCACCTGACGTCGGCCAAGAGCGCCAGCCTGTCGATCGTCGGCGTAAAGGGTGACTCGATGGAGCCCACGCTCAGCGATGGTGACGAGGTCCTGGTCGACGCGTCAGACCATGGCTCACGATTGCGCGATGGAATCTACGTTTTGCGCGCTGATGATGCTCTGGTCGTTAAGCGTATTGCTATCAAGCCTGGTGGCCGACAAATCACAATCGCCAGCGACAACCCAGCTTATCCAACTTGGCACGACATGGACCGATCTGAGGTGCACGTCGTCGGTCGGGTCATCTGGTTTGGCCGAGCCTTGTAACGGCAGGACTTGGGCCGGAAGCGGAAAGGCAGCTTTTATATCTTTGAGCGGATTAAGCGGACAGCGACTACTGACCGAATCGCAAGCCGGTGCATTAGAGAATGGTCTGGAGAAACCCCTCTTGGCATAGACTTTTGCCGTCGTTGAAACGCCCCTGCAGGACAGCCAACACGGAGCCGAGAGCCACAAACTAAATTGGTTTACTATTTAGCGCGCCTTTCCTACCATCCGGAGATGGCGAGAGAAACCTTTACGATTGAGGGCGCAGGCGCGATTTCTCTTACAGCCGAGGCTGAGGGGGATGCCTACGCTAAACCCGTCCTTCTTGCGCACGGCGGCGGGCAGACACGGCGCGCGTGGAGAAGGGTGGTCAGCGAGCTGGCTCAAGCCGGCTTTCGCGCAATCGCCTTCGACATGCGCGGTCACGGAGACAGCGATTGGTCGCTATGCGGAGCTTATGAAATGCGCGACTTCGCGGCGGATCTGGTCGCTGCAGCGTCGCGCCTGGACCAGAAGCCAGCGCTGGTTGGCGCTTCACTGGGCGGGCTCGCTGGACTGATTGCCGCAGGGGAGCTTGCTCCAGGTAGCTTTGCTTCACTCACATTGGTCGACATTGCCCCGCGCATGGAGCCCAGCGGTGTGATGCGCGTGGTTGGTTTCATGGAAGAGCATGTCGATAGCGGCTTCGCCTCACCAGAGGAGGCGGCCGACGTGATCGCTCGCTACATACCGCATCGTCCCAAGCGGGGCGCGAGCGATGGTCTGAAAAACTATCTGCGGCAGAAGTCGGATGGGCGCTTCTATTGGCACTGGGACCCGGTGTTTATCCGTAATATAATGTCAGCCAGACAAGGCGACCCAGACAGCCAAGAACGTCAATCGGCAATGCTGAGCCAAGCTGCGGCGAATCTCACGCTTCCGCTTCACCTCATCCGAGGCGGCTCTAGCGATCTTGTTTCCGAAGAGGCCGTTTTGCATCTGCGACAACTCGCCCCCCATGCAGAATACACCGATATTGCCGATGCCACGCACATGGTCGTGGGCGATGCGAACGATGCCTTCTCCGCCGCTATCGTCGATTTCCTACGAACCCATCACTCTTGCGATACGGCTCAACCACAGGGGACGAGGGAGCTATGATCGATCGAGAGCGCTTGCAGGAAATGCTGAATATCGCGCCGTTTCATCGATGGCTTGGGCTGGAGATTGCAACATGCTCCGACCAGGGAATCGCGATCACCATGCCATGGCGCGAAGAGATCGTGTCGAACCCTATGATTGGGTCGGCGCATGGAGGGATCCTGGCTTCACTGGTCGACCTCACCGGGCTTTATACTCTGCTTGCCGGGGGCGTCGCGGCGAGAGCGACGGCCGATCTGCATGTCGATTACCACCGTCCTGCAACCTCAGGACCTCTCACTGCTCACGGACAGATCGTGAAGATCGGGCGACAGATTTCGGTGGCGGAAACCCGGGTTCTCGAGCCCGACGACAAGTTGGTCGCCAGCGGCAGGGGCGCCTACTTCTCGTCAACCGGATCACTTGATCAGCGCGGCGGGACTATTGATCTCGAACAGGCTCTTGCCACCCAAGGCCCAGCGACTTCTGCAGCGCGATCCACGCCAGCGTAAGGGCACCTTTTGCCCGGACGAGGTCTGCTGAGGCCTGCTGCTGTTCTCGCAGGGCCCGGTTGAGGTCAGCCTTCGAGATCGCTCCTGCGGCAAAACGTTGGCGGTTCAGGTCCGCCGCGCCGTCAGCCTGCTTCTTGATTTGCATACTGGCAGCGAGCGCCACACGCTGCTGGCCGAAGCGAGCCAAGGCACGTTCGGCGTCTTGCAGTGCCAGAAGCACCGTCTGCTGGTAATTGGCGACTGCTTCGTTGCGCGCCGCCCCGGCTTGGTCGATCGCAGCGTCTACCCTGCCGAAATCCAGAAAATTCCACTGGAGGCGTGGGATCGCGAGTGCGGAGAAATCGCCGACATCGACAACGTCGTCCAACGAGGATCCGCCGAGGCCCAGGATCCCCGTGAAGGACAATTTCGGGAACCGCGCCGCCTCGGCCACCCCGATCCGCGCCGTCGACGCGGCAAGAGACCGTTCGGCCGCCCTTATGTCAGGCCGACGCGCCACCAGGCTTGCCGGATCGCCGATCGCGACCTGCTCTGGCGGCATGGGAATGGAATGCGCAGTCGTGAGCGCTGCATCAACTGATCCCGGCACCTGTCCGGTCAGTATAGCGAGTGCATCAGACAGGACTGCGATATCCGCTTCAGCTTCGGCAAGTTGTGACTTGAGCATCTCCAGTTCGGCATTCGCGGTGCCTACCGGGAAAAGCGGCAATGCACCGTGCTGATAGCGTTGGTATGTCAGCGCCAGGATCTCTTCCTGCAACGAAATCTGCGCCTCAAATTGCTCTGCGCGGAATTGGGCCTCCCGCAAATTGACGTAGGTGCTGGCCACTTGGGCAGTCAACTGGACCTTTGCGTCCTCTGCATTGGCCACGGTTGCAGCAGCTTGGGCATTGCTGGCTTCAATGCGCCTGCGCGAGCCACCGGCGAACTCCAGCTCCCAGTTGGCGTTAAGGCCCACATTGAAAAAGCTGAGCGAGTCATCGGTTTCTGCGTCGGAATTGGTTTGCTCTGACGGGGGGGGCGCCCCGCCTTGAATGTCGAGACCACGAAGCCGGCCCTGCACGGTGGTGGCCTGTGCCCCAAGCGATGGCATTCGACCCGCACGGTCTTGCCTGATGGATGCCCGTGCCTGGGCAATGCGCGCCTGCGCTGCGGCGAGCGAAGGGTTGCCGGACAGCGCAGCCTCCACCAGCCGCGTCAACTCGGGATCGCCGAGCAGCAGCCACCATTGAGCGACAACCGGATCAGATGCGCTCACATCACTGCCAGCGCGCACAAAGCGAGTGCCCGTGTCTGCTGACACAACTTCCGGGGGGCCTGCATAATCGGGCCCAGCCGTGCATCCAGCTAGCAAGGCGATAGTGATAATCGGAGGTAGCAAGTGGCGCATAATCTCGGGCTCAGTGCATCGAAAGGGAGACATTTTCCGGAAGCGGCTTGAGGAACAGAACAAGCGGGACTGTCGCGAGTGTGAGAAGTCCCATCACCAGAAAGACATCATTGTAGGTCATGATGAACGCTTCGCGCTGGAGAGTGCCGCCGAGTGCCGCCATCGCTCGTTCCATATCGCCCAAGCTTCGCGCCAGTCCGTCGAGATAGGTCTGCAGCGAAACGCTGTTCGCATTCAGCGTTTCTTCCATGCGCCTCGTATGGTGCCAAATTCGCTGGTCCTGGAACGAAGCGAGGGCCGAGAGGGCGAATGATCCGCCAAGATTGCGGGCCGCGTTGAAAATGCCCGAGGCATCGCCCGCGTCTTCCTTGGCCACCGACGCAACCGTTGCCTGATTCAGGAACATCATCGCAAGTATCATTCCGGCCCCGCGGATAAGCTGACTTTCAGTGAAGACAGCGCCGCCGGATTCGGCGGTCAGACTCGTGCTGACAAAGCAGCTGATCGCCATCAGCAGCATTCCGGTGCCGACGGCAATGCGGATGTCCACCTTGCGGATCATCAGGGGCAGAACCGGCATCAGGAGAAAGGCCGGGACACCCATCCAGAAGATGACCAGTCCCGTCTGAAAAGCATTATAGTCAGAGATGATCGCCAGAAACTGCGGAATGACATAGGTCGAACCATACATCACCATGCCCAGGGCGAGCGCCATGATCGCGACGCTGGCGAACTGTCGATTGAACAGGAGCTGCAACTTCAAGACTGGCTTGCGTGCCTTCACCTGTCCGTAAATCAAACAGGCAAAGCCGATAATGGTCACCACCGTTAGCCAGCGAATGAGTGAGGACTCGAACCATTCCTCACGGTGCCCTTCCTCGAGTACAACAGTCAGACCGCCCAGTCCGAGGATCAGCCCGAGAATGCCAGCCCAATCGGCGTCCGTGAGATATTCCCACTTGGGCTTCTCGTGAGGCAGCCCGATAAACAGCAAGAGCAGCAGGATTGCGCAGACTGGCACATTGACGAAAAAGGCATAGTGCCAGCTCAGGTTCTCGGTCAGCCAGCCGCCGATCAATGGCCCCATCACGGGGCCAAGAACCACAGTCATGCCGAACAGGGCCATTCCGATTGGCTGTTGGTGCGGCGGTAATCGTTTAGCCACAATAGTCATTGCGGTCGGAATGAGGACTCCGCCCGTGAATCCCTGACCCGTTCGGCCGATGATCATGGTCGTAAGGTCGGTTGCAATCCCGCATAGCACCGAAAATGCGGTGAACGCGCTAACCGCGATGATGAGGAGGGTTCGCAGACCGAACAGCCGTTCGAGCCAAGCGCTCAGCGGAATGACGACGATTTCAGCAACGAGAAATGACGTAGCAATCCAGGTGCCTTCGGCGCCTGTGGCACCGATCTCGCCCTGAATGACGGGGAGTGCGGAATTGACGATTGATATGTCCAGCGTCGCGAGCATGGCGCCAAGCGCGCCCGCGGCCACAGCGACCCAGGCAGTCACGTCTGCGTTCTTTCGGCCCCCGGCCGGCCCGATCGAAGTGTCCTGCGCTGCCAGTATCTCGGTCATTGAGTCCGACTCGAGATCTCTTCCAATTCGCCGGCAGCATTCCGGGTGTCGACCGTAGCCACTACCGACATGCCGGGAACGAGCAGACGCCGCACTTCAGGGGGAGCATCGATACCGATGCGGACGGGTATCCGTTGAACGATCTTGGTAAAGTTGCCGGTGGCATTTTCGGGGGGGAGGATGGAAAATTCCGCGCCCGTTCCCGGCGATATGCTGACCACTCGCCCCGCGATCTCAAGGTCGGGTAGGGCGTCAACTTCGAGCCTGACGCTTTGGCCGGCCCGGATCAGGCCGACCTGCGTTTCCTTGAAGTTTGCCGTCACGTAGATCGCCCTCACCGGAACCACCGTCATCAAACGTTGACCCGGTTGCACGAACTGGCCCACCCTCACCGAGAGATCGCCGACGCGGCCGGCCTTGCTGGCGCGCAGCAAGGTCGATTCAACCGTAAGGTCGGCTGTTTCCAGCTGAGCGCGAGCAGCGTCCGCCTGCGCCTGGGTCTGGTTGATCTGCTCGAACAGGGTCCCTCGGCGCGCGGTCGCGGCAGCCACCGCTGCCTGCGCGGCGACGAGTTCGGCCCGCGCTTGCCGCGCCTGCGCCTCATACTGGTCTAGCTTTTCCCGCGGTTCGGCTCCTGTCGCGGCAAGGGGCCGATATCGCGCCACCTGGTCGTTCGCGAGGTCCAGTGCTGCGCGCGCGGCGGCGAGTTGGCCCCGCGCCTGGCGAATGGCTGCATCCTGTTCGGCTACCTGAGAACGGATTGTGTCGGCACCGGCCAGGGTCGCAGCGATCTGTGCGCGCGCCTGTTGCGCTTGCGCCTGATAATCCCGCAGATCCAGTTGTACGAGGGCTCCGCCGCGAGCAACCTGCTCGTTCTCCCCCACGAAGACCTCTTCGACGTATCCCGCTACCTTGGAAGAGATAACGACGCTGTCGGCAGCGACATAGGCGTTATCGGTCGTCTGCATGTACTGTCCGTAGGTTACGTGCCGGTAGTACCACCAGATCCCGCCAAGCAGCACGGCAAGACCAACGATGATTAGCACGATGCGCAAGCCACGCCGCGATTGCGGTTTCGTTGGGGTTGTGCCCTCCTGCTCCGGTTGGTTGGAGTTATCGGTCATCTGACTCTTTCGGCAGCCTCAGTAAAAGGTGAACGCGTCTCGCGCCCTATGAGCCGTGAGTCAGATAGTAAAGGCATTTAGCAGTTTGCATTTGGGCATCCGAGGCTATCCGACTACACAGCGCTATGGATGAAAAACCAGATACCATGTCACGGTCTCAGCGTCGGCAGAAGTTCATCACCGATGATGACCGCATTCTCTATCTTATGGACGAGATCAGTCGCGGCGCGCGCAGAGTGTACGATGCGAGGGTCGCCAGGATCGGTCTCAATCAGACACAGTGGAGGATCATCGGACAACTTCTTCGCGATCCTGCCCTTACGCAGGCTGAAATCGCCAAGAAACTGGAACTGGAATCGGCGACCATCGGCCAGGCGGTTGCAGGTCTTTGCGCACGCGGGCTGATGAAAAGGCTTCGAGCTGAGACGGATCGGCGAGCGTGGCAGCTCATCCTCACGGAGCAGCTTGACGATCTGCTGCCCGAACTGAGAGGCTCCGCGGATAGGCTTCATGGTCTGCTTTGGCGCGACATTGCCGCCGACGAGAAGCAAACGTTGCAGCAGACTCTTGAAAGGGTATCGGAAAATCTGGACCAACTCCGGGCCGAGGCTGAGTAAAATCATGGCATCGCCCCCGGAAAAGCCTATCAGCAGCATCGCTCGCGCCGCGGAGATCGGCCAAATCCTAATGAGGCACGGCGCGAAGAATCTCGCCGGAGCCCTCGGATTTATTCCCTCTTCGAGCAATGTCATCGATCCTCGCGAATTTCATCCGGCTGCAGTTGTGGCGTTCCTCCGTGACATCGGGCCAGTCGGCATAAAGCTGGGGCAACTCCTCGCCACCCGAAGCGATCTGTTTACCGAACACTGGATCACGGCATTCTCAACCCTGCACGATCAGGTGTCGTCAGTGCCCTTCGCAGATATCGAGCCCGTACTTGCTTCAAGCTGGGGTGAGGACTGGCGGAGCGACTTTGCGCAGTTCGACGAAAAGCCTTTGGCCTCTGCCTCCATAGCGCAAACCTATTCCGCCAGACTGCGGGACGGAAGCGAGGTCATCGTGAAGGTTCGGCGGCCAGGCACTGCCGCTCGGATGGAGGCTGATGTGCGCCTCCTTATACGCCTTGCCGGGATCGTGGAAGCACGGTCGCCGGACATCGCGCGTTACCGGCCAGTCGAGTTTCTGCGGACCTTCGGCCGCAATCTTGCCTGGGAGATGGACCTCGCTGCGGAATCCCGAGCCTGCGAGCGGATCGGCGCATATCTCGATACCATCGGCGTCAGGTCCCCGGCCATCCATTGGGAACTGACCGGGCTGCGGGTGAACGTTCAGGAACGCCTGTACGGCAGGCCCGCGTCTTCGCTGGGCAGCCCATCGGGCGACCCGCGGGTGGCGGCTTTCGCTAAAAGCTATGCCAACGCTGTCCTGCGGATGATCATCCTGAACGGCGAATTTCACGGCGACCCCCATCCCGGTAACGTCTTCATGATCGGCGAGCAGGATGTCGGCTTCATCGACTTTGGATCGGTCGGGACGCTCACCAAGGCCAGGCGCGACGAGATCGTCCGCCTCGTCCTTGCGATCGCTGGTGAGGAAACCAGCGATGTCGCGAATGTCCTGCTCGCATGGGCGGGGGAGCCGAAGGTGGATCGCGATGCGCTCGCGGTGGATCTGGATCAGTTGATCGGAGAGTTCAGGGGGACCGTGCTATCTGGCATCGAGTTCTCGCAGATTTTTTCCCGCGCTTTCGACCTGTTGCGGGATTATCGACTGGTTCTGCCACCTGATCTGGCCATTCTTCTGCGTACCTTGTTGACTGCAGAGGGCTTCGTCCGATCGCTGGCACCGGACTACAACATCGCCGAAGAGACCCGGCCGATCATCACGGAGCTTCTCGCCGAGCGGTTCTCGCTCGGCAGCGCTCGGTCGGGTTTGAAGAGACTTCGCGGTCAGCTGCTGGGTTTGTCGGCGTCCTTGCCCGACATACTTGCCACTGCGAACTCGATCGCAAAGTCAGGATATGTGCCGGTTCAGCTCGATCCGCTCAGTATCGAGCAGCTCGCTGGACTTCGCAATGAGCGTCAGTCCTTGAAAGGCCCTCTAGCTGCCGCATTGATCATAGCTAGCGCGTTGCTTGTCGATCAATCCTGGCTTCTGGCTGGCGGCGCGCTTGTGATTGCTGGGGTGGTGCTCATCCGAAAGTCATAATGAAGGAGCAACTTAATTCGTGCACGGTCACGATACGGCAAAGCCGAACTTAACGAGGATTTCATGCGCCTCACTTCAGCGACCAAGACGCATCGCGAAGAAAATTTTTCGACCTATTGCGATTGAAGGCTTATTTTCCCTCAATCAGACGAAACTTTGGAACGGCAGCTTTCAAGCGTGTCCTGGCCTGACTTTATGGCCGCTATTGGGGCGCATAGCTGCCATCGACGCTAGTCTGAACCAACGGCAGCTTTTGGGCGAAAATCGTGACTACTCGAATGACCGGGATTAGGGCGCATTGCCGCCGTTGGCCTTCCTGACTGAATGGCAGATCTCTGGGCGAAAGCTCTGTCATCGAAAGAGCGGGAAAAGGCTCTTTGAAGTGACGACGGCTCACGCTTTATGCGCGGCAAACACTACCCATGATATGCAATGGCCTATCATGGGTAGTGTATATATGCCATTGCATATCTCTATTGCCTTTCTCAACGATCATGGTATATGCTAAAACATATAGACGTAGGCCAGCATATGTAGAAACATATTTATGAGCACGACAATCGAGGACATCGCCGCAAGCATCAAAGCGGCACGGATAGCAAAAGGCTTTACCCAGAAACAGCTGGGTGAACGGGTAGGCTTGCCTCAAAGCCATATCTCCAAAATCGAAGGCGGGAGTGTAGACCTACAGATTTCCAGCCTCGTCGAAATAGCGCGCGCGCTCGACCTCGAACTGAAGCTAGTGCCTCGAAGGACCGTACCGGCGATCGAAGGCGTAGTTCGCTCACAGCGCGAAAGAAGCGAGGCAAGTCGAGTGCTCGCAACGATTGCCGAAACCAACCGGTTCGCCGAGCGAGTACGGGAGAGCTATCCGAGCGTCACCGAAGTGACCGAGCTTCAAAGCGCACTTAAGGATATCCAGGCCGTTAATTTCACTCCCGAAACGCTCAAAGCCATCGAGCAGGCCTTGCAGCCCGTCGCTCATCTGAAAAAGCATCTCCAGGATCTCGGCTGGGCGCTTGAGCAGCAAGAGGGAAGGAAGAAACTCACCCAACAGATCGCAGCATCCACGCGTGCCCTCCAACACGTCAGAAACTCGCAGGTTCAAGCAATCGGTCAAGACAGTGCCTCAAGACGGCCTGCTTACCGCCTTGGGGACGACGCCACATGATCGACGCAGCTGCTCTCGATATCTTTCTGGGTAAGACGCGCGTTGGAACCATTGCGCGCCTCGATGGAGATGCGAGCATCTTCACATTCGACGAAGTCTACCTTGCCGACCAGGATCGGCCAACGCTGTCGCTGGCCTACAAGGACGCGAACGGCGAAATCATTGCCGAGACACGCAGCTATCGAACGAAGATTGAGCCGTTCTTCTCCAACCTCCTTCCTGAAGGCACGCTTCGCGACTACCTGGCCCGCCGCGCGGGCGTGAAAGCCATGCGCGAGTACCACCTTCTCGCACAGCTCGGGCACGATCTTCCCGGCGCAGTGCGCGCCGTCGCCGTCGATGCCGAGGAAACGGAGGCCGACGAGCTAGATGAAGAAGCGGCGGGGAAGCAGGCAGAGCGCGCGCTGCGCTTCTCGCTTGCCGGCGTGCAACTCAAATTCTCGGCAATCAAAGCCCAGGGCAAGAATGGCGGGCTGACGATCCCGGTCACGGGCAGCGGCGGCGACTGGATCGTCAAGCTCCCGTCTGCCAGACATCCGGACGTGCCCGAGGCAGAATTCGCAGCGATGAAACTGGCCGCAAAGATCGGGATCGACGTACCTGAAATCGACCTTGTGCCCCTCGATCAGATCGATGGCATACCCGAAGGTATCACACGCTACGGTAAATCCGCTTTTGCCATCCGGCGCTTCGACCGGGGGGAAGAAGGACCAGTGCACACCGAAGACTTCGCCCAGGTGTTCGGTGTCTTTGCAGACGATAAATACGAGAACGCGAGCTACCGCCAGATTCTCAGTGTCCTGGCGATCGAGACCGACGAACAAAGCGTGGTCGAATTCGTCCGCCGGCTCACCTACTCGGTGCTGATCGGCAATGGCGACATGCACCTCAAGAACTGGTCATTGATTTATCCGGACCGGCGCAACGCGCTGCTGGCACCTGCCTATGACCTGCTTTCGACGCTCGCCTATATCCCAGGCGACGATGCTGCGCTCAAGTTTCATAGCTCGCGCGAGTGGGCGTCCTACACCTATGATGAACTCGAAGCGATCGCCGACAAGGCAAGGCTGCCTGCCAAGCTGATCACCGCGACAGCGAAGGATGTCGTTGCACGGTTCGACGACGCCTGGAGCAGCGAAAGCGGACACCTGCCCTTCCCCGATGACGTGCGAAGCGCGATTGAGAGGCATCGCAAGACTCTTGCGATCTGAGAGCGGTTCCGAAATCTGGTCGTGCACGCGCAGGCACGACCCGGAACAACTGCCGGGGCCAATTCGTCAGAAAATCTGGCACATAGCGGCCCTTCAAATCCCGAAGTCCAGTGTCTTGCTCTTGCTTCGGGCGAGTTCCTTTTCGGCCTTGTTGGCCTCTTCCGGTTTCAGCTGATCAAGTTCGCCGTTTTTCTTTTCTGTCGGGGTCAACTGTGCGGTGACCTCGAGGGCCGATGCCTTCTCGCCTTTGTTGCGTGCGACGGCCGCTCCTAGCTTGTCCGAACTGTCGACAACAAGCGTCAGGTGATCGCGAAGCCTCGTGATCGTCACCAGGAAGGTCTTCTGGTTCGACAGGTTGCGCTCGCGGCTGTCCATGACTGCAATGCCGCGATCGGATGTCAGACCCTGCGCCATATGGGCGTTCAGCGCATAGGCAAGATCGATCCGCTTCAGCATCGGATCGTCCTTTTTGAGCTCGACCTGGTCTCCCCTTGAAGTTTCGAAAGTGACCTTCCCGCCGACAACGGCAACCACCCTGGCCTGGTCGGCATTGAAGAGGCCGCGGCGATGATCGTTGCGGGTCCATCGGATCCGGTCGCCTTCATGGATCTCGAGCTTCCTCGGCTCATGCAAGGTCAGATTCTGGTCGCCTTTCCCTGCCCTGATCCGTGCCGGGTCGAACCGGAACCGCTTGCCGCGCTTGTCCGCGACTTCGACCTGCCTGCCCTTCCGGTCCTGTCCCAGGACACGATACTCGCCCGCTGACAGTCCCAGCGCCTGTTGCTTTCTCGAGACCTCGAGCACCCGGCCAGGCCGATAGGCCGAGAGATGTCGCAGCTCCTCGCGGGTCGCGTTGACGCGGTCCAGCACTCCGAGCTCGGCCTTGCCCGGGCCAATCTCGCCATTGGCGAGAAGTCCCTGCTGGACGGCGCCATTGACCGCAGAGCGGATTGCGCGGCCAGAGGCGTAGATCGATGTCCGCGCGCGGTCGTCCTTGTCGAGCGCCAACCAGGTATCAGCAGCGACCAGCGCGCCATCACCCTTGGCCTCGACCGTGTGCGGCTGCAGGTGCCGCAGCGCCGTGCGTACATCACCCGCCTGCGCTGCCGCCTGCGCCTCGCGAACGACAGGGTCGCGGGCGCGCAGGTTGGTCGCCATTTCAGCGCTCGCCATGCCCGTCCGCTGCAGGAGCGCGAAAGGTTTGCCCGCATCGACTGCGCCGAGCTGCTTGCGGTCCCCCATCAGGACCAACCGGTGAACGCCAGCGAGATTGGCGAGGCGGACGAGCTTTTCCTTGTCCTCGTTCGAGACCATCGAAGCCTCGTCGAGCACCAGCACATGGTCTGTTAGCGCCGCCTTTGCCTCCAAACGCAGCACCGCGTTACCGGGATCGTCGAGCAGCTTGTTCCAGCCACCAAGGAACCGGGCCAGCGTCTGCGAGGCTATACCGGTGTCGCGTTCGAGCATCTGGACGAGCGTGTTCTGGATTGCGAGCCCGATGACCGGGCGGCCCTCGGCGCGCAACACCGCGGCGACGGGCTTCAAAACACTGCTCTTGCCGGCCCCTGCAATTCCCTGGACCGCGATCGTTCGATCCTCGGACGTCAGGATCAGCTTCGCCGCCCCGAGCTGACCCTCGTTGAGACGGAACCCCTGCCCTGTCATTGCAGCGGCCTGGACACGATCAGTCGCGCTTTTCGGCTCAACTGCAGATGAGCTCGCACCCTTGCCGGCGGCAACCTCGGACACGATCCGCTGCTCGGTCAGCACCTCGTCACGCGAGGCGAGCCAGCCCTTGTGCTCTCCCATCCCTGCTATGAGCTCGCCAGAGCGCACCAAGGCGCGGGTCCGTTTCTCGATATCAGCAATCGTCGCTGGCAACCCGAAATCGAGCGCAGCCTTGTAGAGCGCGGTGCGCTCGAAGGCAGCCTCGCGCTGCGAAAGATGACGCACCGCCGAAGCGACGGCCTGTGCCGCTGCGATCGTCTCACGGTCCTGTCTGAGGACCGACTTGGGCACAAGCGGATCAGCCGGATCGCCCCTGACATGTGCGGCGAAGCGTCCCAGCCATGCGCGCCCGCGCTCGACAAGTGAGCCGAACCTGCCAGTTTCGATCGACTGTTTCAGTGAGCGGGTCTGCGCCCGCTCGACCAAGGGCGCGAGGTCCAGTCCGATGGATTTCGCGGTTTCGCTCCAGAGCTTGCCCAGGGTTTCGCGGTCCTCGATCGCGTCCTTGCTGGCGCGCGTATCGAGCGCGGCGATGCGGCCCGCTTCAAGACCAGGCCCGCGCCGCGCATCGAGCACTTCCTGGCGGCGGCTCGAGAACGCCATGACCTGTTCGCGGGTGATACCGCGCGCTTCGAAGTTGCCGTGCTTGAGGGTCGGTCCCGGCTCATAGCCAAGCTTTTCGACCGCGACACGGAAGCGCGCCATCGCGATAGCATTGAGCGTGGTGTTGAGCTGCCAGAGCCGGTCGTTCTTGAGCGTGCGCCATTTCCCGTCCCTGCCTTGCGTGACATTGGCGATGACCGCATGAAAGTGGAGGTTCGGCTCCTGGTTGCGGTTGGTGTCGTGCTGGAACAGGCCGATCGCAAGGCTTCCCGTGGCTTGAGTGACGATCTTGCCTTTCTCCACCATCCGGGTCTCGGCCGCATTCTTCTCAGCCCAGTGCAGCGCTTCCAGGACGGCTTCGCGGTAGGCGGCGATGATCCGCTCATCCTTCCCGACGAGCGCCAGCAGCGACCAGCTCTTGGGGACGGAGAAGGTGAGGTCTGTACCCGGGCGGTGCGTCTGTCCGGGATTGCCGACACTGCTGCCGTCGGGCAGCTCGCCCCGGAGGAGCGCATCGAACGCCTTTGCCTCGACCTTGCCATCAAGACCAAGGCGCTTCGCCCCCTCACCGACCCATTGGCCCGAACGGTCGGCATCGGCGCTCGCGTAGTAATTGTCCGATGCGAAGTAGCTCGCCGCCGCCGAAGGCGAGCGGACATTGGCGACGGAAAGCATGGGCTGGGATCACTTTCTCTTGGCCCTCGTCCCCTCCCCGGTTGAGCGTCACATATCCGGATCGAAGTCCCCGTAATCGTGACCATGGTCCTGCCCCTGATCGGCATCGCGACCCTGCTTCGCTGCACCGCCAAGCAGCGACTTCTGCTGCTCTTCCTGGAGCCTCTGGTCGGCCTTGCCGCGCGCGACCTGTGCTCGCTGATGCGCTGCGGGATCGGGAATATCGGATCTGGCGGAAGGCACAGCCCGTTGCTCCATGCCGCGGTGCTCCTCAGCTTTCGAAGACAGAGGGAGTTCGGATTGAGCCGGCCGCTGAGGGTCCGATGTCGCCTTTTTCCCTCGCGCATTCGGATCGCGACGCTTGCTTGTCTGGTCCGGTCGAGCCTGATCGCCCTTGTTGCTGCGACGGGTCCGGCGCAGTTCTTTTTTGTCTTCCTTGTCGGCTTTCTTTTCAGCGCTGTCGGAGCGATCGTGCGCGTCCCTCATCCGGCGAGGATCACCATCATTGTCGCCTGTTTCAGAGGCTGCTCCGGCACCGCCCCCTGCTCCATCTTTACCATCAGAGTGCCGGGTCTGCGGCGGTGGCTTCGGCATATCGCGGGGAATGAAGCCTTCGGCTACCCGAGGCCAGTTGCGCGGTGCGAGAACCACGGGTGCCGCCGGAAATCCTTCGGGAAACTTGATGAAACCATGAAGGTTCTTGAGCTTCATCAGCTCGTCAGGAAGCAGCAACGGAACGACCTGGCGCCGGGGCGTCAGGCTCACCGCGTCACGCGCATTGTTGTAGCCGTAGCTGTAACCTTCCTCCATCTCGCGAACCTCGCGGTGGCCGATGATATCGGAACACCAGGTGGCGGTCTCGCGATCTGCTGTGCCAAGGATCAGCTTGGTGCGGGCAAGCGAGGAGAGGGTCATCGCCATGTTCTCACCGTAGACATCCTTGAGCTTGGCAAAGGCATGAATCCCGGTGACGATCGCGCCCCCGAAATTGCGCGCGGTCTGGAGGCCCTTTTCGAGTGAAGGGAGACGATGCAGGGCGCCCAGTTCGTCGATCAGGAACCAGAGCCTGATGTCCCGCGAGCGCTGGCCCGCCATCAGCGTATTGATCGCGGTATCGAGCCACAGCGTGAGCAACTGCGAGAGCACGCTCATGTCGATGTAGCGGGCAGACAGGAACAGGATCGAGCCCGGTCCTCCTGCCCCATTGATCCACTCGCGGACCGAAAAGGGCTTCCCGTCTTCGGGCAGCATCTGGAGCGCCTTGGCATTGACATTGAACACTGCACGCACCGATTCCGCCATGCGCGCCGCGCTCGGCGTGCTGATGGGACCGGCCATGGTATCTTCGACGAGACGGTGCAGATCGGAGAGATCGGCGTTCATGAGTTCGTGGGCCAGCGCGGCGTTGGTGCCCCGCCCTGCTTCGGCGAGCTTTAGACAGGTCTCGACGAACAGCGTGCGCGCGGCGAGCACCCAGAACTGTTCGGCGCCGCCCCCATCATGCGGGACGAGGGACTCCGCCGCGGCATGAAATTCGGCACGCGTGGAGCAATCGTTGAAGACGCTCCAGGCGGGACAGCGCGCGTCGAGCGGGTTGAGGATAACATCGCGCTCGGGATCGTAGAAGGTTTCGACAAAGGCCCCGGTAAGGTCGAAAATGACCGCGCGTTCGCCCCGTTCGCGGATCTCCCTGGTGAGTTCAGTTAGGACAACGGTCTTGCCTGTCCCGGTTGTGCCAACAAGCATCGCATGACTCTGCTCAAGCCGCCATGGCCAGCTGACACCAGCGAGATGCGCGGGTGAATAGAAGCCCGCATCCCGCAGCGAAGCCGACCCGGCCAGACGCCAGCGCCAGCCCAAAGCATCGCCATATTCGCGGGAACGGGCATCGCGGTTGTGCGCAGCGATCTCGCGGCTAAGGTCGCGCAAGGTAGCGAGCTCGGCTCCGCGCACATGCTTCTTTTGTTTCGACTTCTCGCCGAAGCGTTCGGCAACCCACCAGAAAAGCGCGCAGAGCGGCGCAAGAATGAACCCTGCAAGCCACAAGGCGCTGATCACCGCACTCCGGAAAAGCGCGACCGCTTTGCGCATCGGCGGGTAATCGGTGACCACGGAAATGGGAAATGCGACGAGGCTACCATCGGCCAGCTTGAGGTTCACAAGCTTGTCCGGATCGAACTCCATGAAGGCATAGCCAGAGGCATAGGCATGCATCCACAGGAGGTAGACCTGGTAGTCATCTAGCGCGCTGCTTACGTCCCAATAGACCAGCCCGAGAACGACCAGGAGTGTCACGATCAGGGGTCCCTTGAGGCCCGCGGCAAACATGAAGCCGAAATGCCCGAGGAGCTGGCTGCCGCGGGTGAAGTTGACGAGATTATGCTTCATCATCGCCTCCCATGGGTCGGGGTGCAACGATACCGAGGCGCTCCAGCCGGCGCTGGTAGGCTGCGACCGTTCTGTCGCGCAGTGTGCTGTCGGGATGATGCGTAAGCAGCGCATCGAGCGCCACTGTGATGAAGATGTTCTGGCGCACCGGATCGGTCGCCGGAGTCCTCAGGTCAGCTTCGGTCGCGCGCTGCCAGGCATCGAAGATGCAATCGCAAACAACGATACTCGCGCTGACCCTGCGCTCGTCGGCTTGTTTCCTGATCCATTCGGCGATCAGGGGCGTGACATAGGTCACGAACCGGTGGTGTCTTTGCATTTTTCCAAGTTCCTTGTGTTCAAAGAACCTGGCTCACCCTTCGAAAGGCAAGTGCCACTCTAGGCCGCAGCATGGGGTGTAGGAAAACGGAAAATTCACACAGCTTTTCAGCAGATTAAACGGATCTGTGCCGACTCGGCACGGACGAGCGAGCAACTGGGCCGCATCCGGCACGGAAGATGGTATAGGCGAATTTTCGTGAATTCGCGAAGCAATTCCACGCCTTGCATTGCAGCACCCGCTGCGTACGGTGTGCCATCCCTCTACAATTGCGCGGGCCGACCCAGAAATGATTGCGGCTCTCTGATCGTGGGGCTTGGCAATCCTTGCCAAAGGAGCGTGAGCAACCTTTCGCACGAACCGGTGCCTGCGAGCGGTCATGTCGAAGCTACACCCTCAACAAGAGGCAGCACCTGCGCAAGAGGGACCGGCAAAGGACCAAGTGTGAAGCGGCGGGAACGGGACCTGTCGGTCCTGCCGCGCGCGCTGGTCCGACCCGGTCGCGGTGCGCAAGTGCGTGCGGGGCCCGGATCAAAGACACCGCGCCCGCAGGAGCACCGCCGCAGGTGGTGCGGGACCGAGCGCGTCACCAGCCCCGCTCCACATCCCGCCCTCCTCTTCCACCAGCGAACACGAAAAAAGGGCAGGAACCGTCACCGGCTCCCGCCCTATTGGACGCTCAGAACTCGTCGAGCATTGCGCCATGCACCGTGTGCACCACACGGCTGGCCAGATGTGCTGGCAAGGCGTTGTAGTCACCTTCGTCGAGAGCGAAGTATCCAAGGTCGTCATCCTCGACGACGTGCTGGTCGAAGAAACTGTGCAAGGCCCGCTGTTCGGCAGTGGCGAGTGCTTCAAAGTAGCTGTTCGAATTCGATTCAATATTGCCAAGTGTAGTCATGATTTCCTCCTGATGTCTGTCGGTGAGACGACAGGAGGAAGGCGGATGGGCACGGTGCCGGCGGGTCAGGGATCGCCCATAGGGGCGACCGCGAAGCGGCGGTGGGGGCAACGATTTTGTTGGACCGCAGCGCAAGCGAAGGGGAGTCAAAATGGTGGGGCCCCGCCGTCCTTGACGCGCCGGTGCCGGGCCCGTCATCCTTGAAAGTCCGTGAGCAAGGCCCCTCCCCCGCCCGATGAAGAGCGCCGGTGCCAGTCATCTGCAAAAGGACTTTCCTACAGGGTCTTGCCTGTTCCATTGGGCCCCCGGGAGGAACGCAGAAGGGGAGTAAGGACGAACTCCAATGCCATCGAAACGAAGCGCTGTAGCTGCACTCCAGAAGCTGGAAGCCGACCGGCTGGCACTCGACCGGCGTCAGAAAGAACTCGAGAAACAGGCTGCTCTTGAACTGGGCAGCGTAATCCTCGGAACAGGCCTTGAAACGTTTTCGAAGAAGGGCCTGGCAAGATTGGCCGTGGAGCTCGCAAAGCTGGGAGAGGACGAGGCGTTAAAGCGGCTGGGTGCTTCTATATCTTCTCCTCGCCCTCAACAAACGTCTGTGAAGTAGAACGAGGAAAGGGGTCCTGTCCAGCTTGGACAGGACCCCTTCGGGAGGGAGATCGACGGGAGAGTTCAGTCGATCTCGGGAGCATCCTTGTTGTCGTCGTTCTCGCCGGAGCCGTTGCCATGGGAGAGGAAGTCGACCTTGTCGGCGAGGATCTCGGTGCCGTAGCGCGTGACCCCGTCCTTGTCTTCCCACTGGGTATAGTGGATGCGGCCCTGGACGGAAACCAACTGGCCCTTGGTGCAGTACTGCCCGACGGTCTTGGCGAGGCCGTTGAAGCAGGTCACCCGGTGGAACTCGCTTTCCTTGGCGGTGTAGCCGTTCTCGTCCTTGTAGGTCTTGCCGTCCTTGTCTCGCGCAGGGCGATCGGTGACGACGGTGATGCCGGTGACATTGGTACCGCCCTTGGTCTCGCGGGTGTCGGGATCGCGAGCGATGCGGCCGGTGAGGATTGCGATATTGGTCATGGGTGTGTTCCTTCAGTTCCTCAAACCGGAGACCATCTCCGGCTTGCGAACATGCAGAAGAAGCAGGGCATGGGAGAACTGCACCGCAGGCCTGAAAGGCCGAAGGGAAACCTGTTCATGACGGGTGGTGCGGGCAGGCAGCGCAGCTGCCAACACGGCCGTCAAAGGAACGGGTTGCGGCTCCTCAGCTGACCTGGTTCAGGACTGTTCGCGAAGAAAGCCGGATGGGTATCGGGTGCGGGTCTGAAGGGTCACATGATCCCGCTGCATTCAGCTTTCGCCGTCGCTTTCCGATGCTGCCAGGAGATCCATCAAGTTGCGGGCTGCTTCCCGGTCTTCCTCGTTCTCGAACGCCACGTCGAGGTCGGGGGCAGAACCGAACATGTGCAGGAACGACCACAGTGCAAAGCGCTTGCCCCTGTCCTCTTCGAGGCCAAGGTCGACCCGGCAATGCTCAATCCCGGCTGCCAAAGTGTCGGGTGCTATCTCAGCCATATTGGTCGAGGCAAAGTAGCGAACGAGAAGATCATCGAGTTGCATTGGAAATCTTGTAGCGTGGCAAATCAGATGCGGGAACGATAAGTGCCACACCGCTGCAATAAACAAGCATATCCATCCACAAGGGAGTAGCTTCAGAGGCGCTCAGATACGCAACGAAATTGTTCGAAAGCGTATCTATTCGGGCCTGTCGTTACTCTACAATCGACTCAAAGAGATTAAGTGCTATGTCAGCTTCGCGACCCGAAGGGCTCGGAGCAGCAATGCAATGAGTTCTCTCCTTATGGGCGGCTCCAAATGGGGCCGCCCTTTTTTCTGGTGACCGGAAGCAAGCGCGAAAACGCCGAGCGGGCCTCGCACGCTCACCCGGGACAGCTGCCTAATGGCCCGCGACGATCAACAACCGTGATACGCTGCTTCTTGGCCTCGATGACAAGGCGTTCGGTCACGCCATTGCCCGGAAATGCCACCACGTAGCGAGGGTTAAGACCGAGCATTAGCTCGTTGCGCTTGAACCCTGCGCGAGCCCCGAGACGGCGTTCAAGCCCGAATGTCAGTTGCTGCACTTCGTGACGCTCGGCCCAGGATGCGGCCAGTCTGTCGGCTCCCTTGCCGTCGCCGCCGTGCACGAGAAACAGGTCAGGAACAACCTCGCGCACCCTGTCGAGTGTAGCCCAGATGTTGGCAGCGTAGGTCTTGGCCTCGGCCTCGCTTTCGAAGCGGTTGCGGCCACCGGCGAAAACCACCGGAGTACCCTCGGGCGAATGTGCAGCCTGACGGCGTTCCTTGCGCACGCGCAGGAAATCACGGGCATCGATCACGGCGGAAGTCAAGTTCTTGGAATGGCGCGCACGCGATCCCGAAACGGGCTTCCACGAAGACCCGGTTTCGTCTCGGTAGAGCCCTGCTGCAACCTCGCGCATCTGCTCGAAGGCCTGCATGCTGGCTTCAGCCGACTGCGCGCGCAGGGTCTGCTCCTCAAGGTTCGACGAATGCACCTCGGAGCCGTCGGCGGATGCCAACAGGGCACGGATTTCATCCGAGGCCCGATCCACCTGGGCCGACTTGCGGCTGGCAGCGCGGTGGAAGAGATTGACGAAGCCCCAAGCGAGATCTTCGGCGTCGGCTTCGAGCGCGGTGTCGGCGAACAGCGCAAAGAGATCGGACCATACCGCTCCCAGCGTGTGAGCCATGGCATCCTCACATGGAAAGTCGCATTCGTTGAAAGGGGCGGGCGTGATTGAGAAGCCGGATAGATCGAGGCCCGCAAGCTGGCTGGCGAAACTGTCATACATATCGGTAGTCCTCCTGAGACCGGCGAATGCCGGCAGAGGAATTTCCGCGCGGGCCTGTTCGCCGTGCCCGACAAGGACCGGGACAAGGGAACGCCGCACCGCGACAGCGGGAAACCCCGCAAGGCAAGGCTAGCGCGGGCCACACGGGCCGCAGCCTTGCGCGGGTTGCGGTGGGACCTGACCGGTCCAGGGCACGAGGACCAGCGAACAGGTTCGTGCTGGATAGTGCCGGGGTGGTGCTGGAGTTGTCTCGGAGGAGTCCCGGATCGACTCAGGAGCGCTCTTGGAGGCCAAACTGCACCGGCGTGAAGGCGAGCACTTCCGCGTGCGGGAAAGCCGCGATCGCAGTTAGTCGGTCTCCCTCGTGACGCAAGTGCCACCCCCGACCGTGATCTGGTTCCGACTTCGCAAAGCCGGCCGGATCGAGCAATGCCAAGTTGATGCCGTCCGGGTCACGCGCGGAGCATGCCCGAATGGCCTGACCGCCCGCTTCGCGCACCGACGCAGCAAGGTCCTGGCAGTGCGAGTAGTTGTCCGGGTCAAGCCATCGGTTGGCATCGACCTTAAGCGGCGCTCTGGTCGTATCTGTCAGCCGCGTGACCGATATGGGCACGGAAAAGCTCAGGTGCTCGCTGGTCCGATTGCCCGGAACGAAGCCCGGCGAGCGGCTGTAAAACTTGAGCCGCCAGTAGGCGGTTTCGGTAATCGCAGTGCTTTCGGCTTCGCTTGCGTAGAATATCCCGGGCCGCTCGTTCGCTCGGCGAAACCGGCTGGCAACCGTGTGGCCATAGCGAAAGGGTGAAGCAAGGAGATAGTGCAACCCGTGCGCGGACTTCGGCAAGTCCGGCTTGGCGCTATCTGCCAGTTCTTCAAGCCGCTGTTGCTCGCCAAGGTCGGAGGTCAATCGATTGGTCGAGATGCGATGCTGTGCTTCGACTACCCGCCATACCGTCCGGCGGTAGCGGCGGAACTCAGACGCGAGCGCGGTGGGCGTCCACATAGTCGCAAACGGTGATGAGACCCTTGAAGCTGTCGACGAGATCGATCGGACGCGCATCGAGATCGAGATTGGCGGTCGTCAGCCACGCGCGCGCAGACATGTCGTCGCTCCCGAGCAGAGCGTCGAGCGAGCGGAACAGTCGCAGGAGGAACTGAGCAGCTTCGAAAGACTTCGATTGAGGGTCGAGCTGGGCCTTGCCCGAGCGCAGGCGTGAGGCGGTCGATTCCGATACACCGAGGATTGCACCAAGCTTGGGATTGGTGAGGCCCCAGAACTCGGCGATGCGCGCGATAGCAGAGGTGAGGACCTTGCCATCGTCGGGCTGCAATTCGAGTGGCTTCGTCGCCATAGCCTGTCCTTTCATGTGCAAGATATACACAATTGTCCCTCAAATGCAAGATTTCTGGCGTTCGAAGATCGCCTCTCCGTTCGAGAAACGCCCGACCATTTTGAGTTCGCCGAACATTCGTTCGAAACGCGGCGCCACTTGGGCGATCCAGTGGCGCGCACGGGCCGCGCGCGGGTGAGAGAAGTCAGCTTCCCAAAAGCGAGCATCATCGCGAGGGGCGAGCCAGATCGCGGCAAGCCCGCAATAGGTCGATATCCCGCAATCGGCGAAGGCGTTGCGCAGAAGGATACGGTCCTCGCGACCGCGCCATCCATCGAAGGTCTCGAAGGATGGAAAGGCTGCCTTTGTGGTATCGATGATCTCGTCGACGAGGCACTCATAGACCCAGTCCGCATCGTCGTCTTCGCCGTCATCGAGCAGGCGAAAGGCTACCAATGAGCCGGTCGGATAGCTGACGGAACGTCCCATCTCACCGCTCCTTAGGCTGCACTAGCCAAATCGACGTCGGTCTCGCCTTCAGTTGATTGGAATTCACCCAGTTCGAGCAGCAAGGTGGCTGCCTCCTCGGCCTTTGCTGCCGCGGTCAGGATCGCGCGCTCGTCCGATTTGAGGATCTTGAGCCAAGACGCGATATAGCTCGCATGATGGTCGAGGTGGGTGACCGGAAGGCCCAGTTCAGCGCCAAGAATGGCAGACGATAGCTCGGCGATCAGTTCTTCAGCGGCATAGGCATCGCTACCGAAGCGGTTCTTGAGATCGCGATCGAGCCGCGAGGAATGCCCCGTCCAGTGCGACAGCTCATGCGCGAGTGTCGCATAGTAGTGGTCATAGGCTTCGAAGAGTTCAACAGGCGGCATGGTGACGCGGTCGCGCAGCGGCTCGTAGTATGCTTGCGCGCCGTGATGCCGCAGGTTTGCCTCGATCCGGGCGAAGAAGGCATCGAGCCGCTCTTCGCGGCCTTCGGGCTCAAGCGCGGCAACCAGAGGCTTGGGATGGTAGAATTCGGAAAGGCCATCGCACTGGTCGGCGTTGAATACCGAATAGGCCTTCAGCACGCGACGGTTCTCCGTGTCCTGCCCGCCGTCAGCGGTTTCAACTTCCTTTGTGTAGCTCTTGTAGAAGATCGCGATGGTCGACTTCTCGCCTTTGCGGACCTGACCACCGAGCTTCTGACTCTGGCGGTATGTCATCCAGTAGGGAGAGGTGTATCCGCAGGCATCGGCCACCATACACAACCAAAAGGTGTTCATGCCGCGATAGGGCGTCCCGCAGCAACGCAAGGGGCGCGAAACCGGCAAGCCACGCCACGGCTTGACCCAGGGCTTGGTGCCCTCTTCGAGCTTTTCAATGATGGCGGCAGTGATGCGTCCGGCTGGAGAAACTGAAGCGGTGCGGCGGGACTTGGTCATCGATCGTCTCCTGATCACCGGAACGGACGTGTCCGGGTTCAGGAATCAGGAAGCTCACTCTCCTCTTAGCTTCGATGTCGGCTTTGCGCCCCAATTCTGGTCGTAGGCCGCACATTGCAAGGTGCCCGAAAGCGGACCGATTGCTTTTCTGATCCGGCAGGCTGCGCCAATTTTGAGTGCTGGGTGGAAACCCGTTGGTCTGTAGCTTGAATTCGCTGGGCTAGCCTTCGCCCGCGAGGCTTTCCAATACCGGGCACCGATCATTGCTCGTGGTGCCACATTGCTCGATCAGTTTAGCGAGAGCGTTCTCCATACGCTCAAGGTCGGCCCGCTTCGCACGGATGTTTGCGAGGTGCTGTTCGGCGATCGATTGCACCTCATCGCAACGCACTTCCTGACCTGGCGTTAAGTCAAGCAATGCCCGCACCTCTTCGAGGGAAAATCCGAGTTCGCGCGCGCGCCGAATGAAGCGGAGGCGCTCCGTGTCGTGAGGACCATAGTCGCGGTAGGCGCCCCTTCTCGGCGGAGCATCGATAACGCCTATCCGTTCGTAATACCGGATTGTCTCGATGTTACACCCGGTCCGCTTCGCCACTTCGCCAATTTTCAAAGCCAACCTCTTGAGTCTGTAGTTGCTACAGACTGTAAATAGGTATGCGAATCGAGGTTTGCAAAAGGACGATCGATGCGCGGCATCAGCACATGGTGGAACGGATTGGCGACGGGCGGGGGTATCTTTGCAGCCTTCGGGGCAGCTGCATGCTGTGCACTGCCCTTGATGCTCGCGTCGGTGGGTGTGGGCTCGGCGTGGCTTGGCAGCATCTCGCCGGTCCTGGCCCCCTATCGCGTCCCGTTGCTGACCCTGGCGTCGGCTCTTCTTCTCGCTGCGACCCTCCGTTTGCTCTGGCAGTTTCGGCAGGCACGAACATGCCCGGCGGACAGTGCATGCGGATCATCGACTTATCGAGCGCTGACCGCCATAGGAATTGCCATCGGTGCGGCGCTGCTGACAGGTGCCTTCCTCTATGGCTGATCCGATCCTGATCTCGCGCTTGCGCTGTCCCGAATGCGGTCATGAGGAGGACATGGAAATGCCGACCAACGCTTGCCTGTTCTTCCATAACTGCGCGGGTTGCGGCGTTCGCCTTCAGCCGCTCCAAGGCGATTGCTGCGTGTTCTGCTCGTACGGCACCGTTCCCTGCCCCCCAATACAGGAAGGGGATTGCTGCCATGGCTGAGGCTTTCGATTTCGTCGCCATCGGATCGGGAACTGCTGCGCAGGTCGCGGTCCACCAGATGGCCAACGCCGGGAAGCGCTGCGCGGTTATCGATTATCGGCCTTACGGTGGCACATGTGCGCTTCGAGGGTGCGACCCGAAAAAGATGATGGTGAGCGGAGAGGAAGCGCTCGCGGCATACAGGCGAATGAAGGGGAAGGGCATCAAGGGCTCGGTTTCAATTGATTGGGCCGACCTCCAGGCATTCAAGCGCAGCTTTACCGACCCCGTCCCTGAAAAGCAGGAAGCTCGCTACGAGCGTAAGGGCGTCGCGACTTTTCACGGCGCGGCACGCTTTGCTGGCCCCGACAGGATCGTGATAGGCGACCGGGAACTGAGTTTCTCGCACGCTCTTATCGCAACGGGAGCAGAGCCTCGGCCGCTTGGGATCGAAGGTGAGGAATTGCTGATTCACAGCGATGCATTCCTAGAACACAAAACCCTTCCAGATCGGATCGTATTCGTCGGCGGCGGATACATTGCCGCAGAATTTGCCCACCTCGCCGCGCGCGCCGGTGCAAAGGTCACAATCTTCCAACGAGGCCGCATTCTGAAAGCCTTCGACCCTGACACGGTCGATTGGCTCATGCCAAGTTTCGATGATCTCGGCATCGAAATTGTGGACGCTGAAGTGGACCGCGTAACGAAGAAAGGCAACGTGCTGACCGTCCATGCTGGCGACCGCAGGATCGAAGGGAGCCTGGTGGTGCACGCTGCCGGAAGAATCCCTGCGATCGGCTCGCTCGATCTGGAGGCGGGAGACGTCGCCTGTGACGCGGGTCGCTTGGCACTTACCGCCCAGCTACGGAGCCAAAGTAACCCCAAGGTCTTCGCGGCAGGTGACGCTGCTGCAAATGGCCCGCCACTGACTCCAGTCTCCAGTAACGATGCCAAGGTCGTGGTAGAAAACATACTCGATGATACCGGTCGAACTCCGAACTATCGAGGGGTGCCAAGTGCACTTTTCACGGAGCCGCCGGCGGCCAGGGTCGGAATGCTGGAAAGCGAGGCGCGTGAGGCAGGGCTGGATTTCACGGTGCATGCTGGCTCGCACCCTGGTTGGTTCTCGGCGAGGCGGCTGAACGAAGAGATCTACGGCCACAAGCTGCTGGTCGAGAACGGAACGGGACGCATCCTTGGAGCCCACTTGGTCGGCCCTGACGCCGACGAGCTCGTCAATATCTTCGGCTTGGCCATGCGCCATGGGCTAAACGCGGACGACATCAAATCTACCATGTTCGCTTATCCGACGGCGGCCTCCGATGCAGGGTATATGTTGGGATGAGCAACGCGGAAGCCACCAACAAGCGTGACTTGGCCGCCAACCGTCTGCACCGCATCCTAATCTGGGGCGTGCCGTTTGCGGCGCTAATCGGCCTAAACTTTACCGCAGAACTTCTGCAACCGAACGAGAGGGTGGAAATCGCGGCGGTGCTGTTCCTATGGATGGGGGCGGCGTGCTCGTTAAACGCTTTGCGTTGCCGTCGGCTTCACTGCATGATCGCAGGGCCAGCATTTTTGATTGGTGCTGCGCTTCTTGCCATGGTGGCATTCGGCTTGGCTGATTTCGGGAAACACGGTCCAAGCGTCATCATCTGGGTCACGTTTGGGGTAGTTGCTGGCAGCTTTATCGCCGAACGCATAGCAGGGAAGTATTGGCGAAGACCGGCGTAAGCTCAGGTTTCTGTTCACAGCGAAATAGAAACGAGACCCTCTCCACCAAGAACCTTTTCAAAGCGAACACGAGCGGGTGGTCTCGATCAAGCAGACTGCCGTCTGCTTCTGCTGCGCAGTCGCCTGGGAGCGGACTGTCAGCAACCGGCCCAGACCTGGACATGAAAAAGGCGGCCCGTACGATAGGTACGGACCGCCCACCGAGTAGCCGGAACCTGTCAGGAGGAGTCAGGCAGCTTCCTCGGTAATTGTATCCTTCGTTTCGTCGACCGGTGAGAGCGTTAGTTCGTCATCCACAGGCTCGTTTGGAGAGCCGAAGCGCATGATCTCGGGCACCCACGCTCCCGCTCGCGTTTTCACATCCGCCTCGCCGATGAAATTGCCGGAGAAGATGCGCTCGGCTGCGCTCGCCAACTCTGCTTTCTTCGAACCTGCATAGCGACTGACGAGTTCGGGGCCGCCTGCTGCATCGAGCGCTTCGAGTGTACGCGCCTTGGCCACACGATCGAATAAGTTCGCCGCCGTCGGCCGCCACCAGTGCGCGGTCTCGATCTCGAGCAGCGACCCGAGGATTTCATGCAGCGGCGCCGAGCGATCGCCTTCACACGCAAGGCTCGCGACCAGCGTGCGGGATACGACATGACCGAGCCAGGCCGAACGTGCTTCATCGCTCAATGCGCGGAAGCGTTCGAACCGTTCGACATCGGTCTCGCCGGCGCGCCAGCTTTCGTCGAGCGAAGCGACAAATTCGGCGAGCGCAGCGCTTGCTGGGGCGTCCTTCGCCTCGAAGCCGACCACCGGTCCCGATGCTACCGAGCCGACCAGCGTCGATGCCTTCTTCGCGCGCCAGTCATGTCCATCGGCGTCTGCGAGCGTGAAGACCATGAAGTCGAGCGCAAGCGCAGGATCATTGGCCAAGTGGATCGCCAGGATATCGCGGCGCTGCATCGCGAGCTCGTCGAGCAGTCGCTGTGAAAGCGCTCCACTCTTGCGCTTGGTATCAGCGCCAGCATCCACCGGTTCGACTGCTCCGTCGTCAGCGTTGACGACTTCAACTTCGGTGTAGAATTGCGGCACCAATGCCGGTTCGCCATTGCGAGAGAGCACGAGGAACGCTCCAGCCTCCGACTTCAGCTCGTCGGCAAGCACCGGCGGACGATCGTTGAGATCGCGCATCGCGCGGTCGATCGAGACCAGTTCCTCTTCCGCCTTGGCGATCTCGCTTTCGTCGCTGTCCTCATCCTCAAGGATGGCGGCCGTCCGATCGTAGTCGGCTTCAAGGTCGCTGAGCTCACGAGCCTCGTCTTCGGTTAGCGGAGCCGGTTCGCATGGGAGCCGATTGAGGCCCTCGATGAGATCGTGGCTGACATAGTTGCCAAGCGTGGGTCGCACCCAGGCAAGACCGTGTTCTTCCGCGACCTTCTTCGCAGCATCATCCATCGCTTTCTGGGCAAGGTCTTCGAGAAGCGCGACATCGATCCAGCTCTCGCTGGCTTCGTCGTCGAACAGTTCGCGTTCGATCCGGCCGCCTGCAGCAAGGTAGGCATCGCGCCCGACCAGAACCGCGCGCGGATCGGAGCCACGAACAGTGGCATCAAGCACCATGCGCCGGATTGTGTCTGGCGTGACCTGGTACCAGGCATCCTTCAGTTCGGCAAAGACGTGCGCCTGACGATCGATGTCTGAGATTGCCCCATAGGCCTTGGCCATGTCGAGCGTGATTGCGCCTTCGGCGAGCGCTTCAAAGACACAAGGTGCGAGGCCTGCCAGACGCAGACGACCCTCGACAAAGCGGGCCGTGAGACCGAACCGGCGGGCAACGTCTTCGGTACTGGCTCCCGCCTCGATGATCGCAGCAAAAGCCTGTGCCTCGTCGGCCGGGTTCATTGCGAGGCGCTGGAAGTTCTCGGCGAGGCTTGCTTCGCGTACTTCGCTTTCCTCGCCTTCGATGACGAGACAAGTGACTTCGTGATTCTTGGGAAGAGAGCCCTCCTCGGCCAGCGCCTGGAGCTGAGCCAGACGGCGACCACCGGCCTCGACTTCGAACTTGCCGCGCTTTGCTTTTCGCACGACGAGGTTCTGCAAGAGTCCGCGGGCGGCAATGTCCGCCCGCAGCTGCAGGTCGGCAAGTACGTCGCTCGACTTGCGAACATTCCGCGGGCTTGGGACGAGCTTTTTCAAAGGAATAGACTGGATCATGGATTGTCTCCTGATGGATTGAAAAGCCACGCGACGGTGCATGGCCCGACAAGCCACCGGCTCCCTCCCCTCTCTCACGCTTGGTCATGGATTTGCCCTTCAGGCCGCAATGGCTGGGAGAACAGAGGATGCCTTCGACACGGGGACGAAAAGGCGCGTGCGGTAGCGGATGATCTCGGTGAAACAGCCCTTGGTCTTATACCAGTCGAGGCGCTCAGGCGCGTAACCGGTGAGTTCGAGGCGCTGCTCGCCGCCGACCAGAGAGCGCTTGATGGTCAGTGCGTCATGACTGGTAAGCGGCTGGGGTGTCCCGCTTGCCAGGACCAGTCTTCCGAGCTCAGCCGGAGCCGGACCGGACACACCCTTCAGGCCGAACGTCTCGGCGATCTTGGCGAGGTCGATATCGAGGACTTCGCGCCCGATGATCGAGCTGCCGTCCTCGGCGGCAAGCCGGGTGACGGGGACATGGTCGCCAGGCAGCCGCTTCCAGACCGGGAGCAGCAGTCCCGTGGCCAGATGCACTCGTTCAGTGACCGGCGAGGCCGCTGCGGCGCTCTCTTCTTGTGTCCACAGCTGAGAGAACTCGGTCACGCCGACCTCTTCCCACAAGCTTTCTCCAAGCGCCTCAAGCGTCCAGTTGACCGATTGAAGCGGGCGCAACAGGCGACGGCGTTCGATCGCCGCGCCATCATCGGCGATGAGGCGCCGCGCCGGAACTGACAGGGCCACCTTGCCCGAGCGCGCATTGCGCAGGGGAATGGCCTGGAGTGATCCGATTTCGTGCATCCGCACGAGACGTTTGAAGCGCAGCGGACGCAATTGGCGTTTCACTTCGAGCGAAACGAGGCGGGTTTCGGCCCCCGAAACAGGATCGGTGCGGAGAACTTCATCAGACAGCACCGCGAAGCTGTCGACGCGAACCGTTTCCAGCCCCAGATCGAGCGTGCCAGCCTCGCGTGCGGCCTCGATCCGCGCTTCAACAAGTCCGAGATATTCCTCGAAGATGCCGTTCTGCAGTGCGATCGGGAGCGCAAGTATGCGGTTGAGCCAGCGTTGGATGGAGGGAAGGTTATCGCTCAGGCCGCCGTCGGGGTTCTCGAGCTTGAGTCCCGTCCTCTCGACGAAGTCCCCGAAACCGACCGCCTCGAGCTTGCTGTCGTAAAGCAGGTGGAACCAGCGCGAGAGCGCGTCCTTGGCATAGTCGCTTTCGAGATTGTCGGCAGGGTCGAACAGGTTCTGACCGCCGGTCTGACGCTGGCCGCGTGTGAGAGCGCCCAATGCGTCGAGCCTTCGCGCGATTGTCGAGATGAAGCGGCGTTCGCCCTTCACATCGGTCGTGACCGGGCGGAACAGCGGCGCAGAAGCCTGGTTAGTACGGTTTGTCCGGCCAAGACCCTGGATTGCATTGTCCGCGCGCCAGCCCGGTTCGAGGAGAAAATGGACGCGGCGCTGCTGGTTCTGCGCATCGAGATCGGCGTGATAGGATCGGCCCGTACCCCCCGCGTCCGAGAAAATCAGAATACGCTTCGTCCCGTCCATGAAGCACTGTGCTTCAGCGACGTTGGCGCTTGCGCTTCGACGTTCAAGCCGCTGCTGACCGTCGCGTCCCAAGACCAACCTGCGCGTGCGGCCTGTGACCTCGGCCACAGCCTCGGTCCCGAAGTGCTCGATGATGGCATCGAGTGCAGTGGCGATTGGCGGAAGGGCGCAAAGCTGTTCGATCAGCGCGTCGCGCGCAGCGATGGCACGCGAGCAGAGAACGGGATTGCCGTGATCGTCGCTCATCGCTTCGGATCGCAAATTGCCTTCCTCGTCAGTGAAGACCTGCATCAGGCGCACCGGGAAGCTCTTCGCGAGATAGTCGATGACATATTCGCGCGGAGAGAGATCGATATCGAGCGCTTCTCGCTCCTCGTCCGAGAGATCGGCCAGGCGTCGGTCAAGCATGGCCTCAGCGGTCGAGACCAGCTGCACCACCACCGAATGATCATCGCCGAGCGCCTCTTCCATTGCCGGGATCAGGCTCGGCAGTTTCATCGAGAGCAGAAGCTGCCCAAAGAAGCGCTGCTTGGTGCCTTCGAATATCGAGAGCGCCGCTGCCTTGGCGTTGCGATTGAGCGTATCGCCGCTGTCCTCATCGACCACCCTTGTGGCTTCGAGTGCTTGGTCGAGATTGCGGTGGATGATCGCCCAGGCATCGGCGTAGGCATCGTAGATCCGCACCTGCGCCTGCGTGAGCTGATGTTCGAGGATCTCGTATTCGACCCCGGCAAAGGACAACGCACGGGCAAGGTAGAGCCCCTGTGCCTTGAGATCGCGGGCGACGAGTTCCATCGCCGCGACGCCGCCGGCGCGGATCTCGGTCATGAATGCCTGATGCGTTGGGAACGCGGTTTCTGGCCCCCACAGTCCAAGGCGGGCTGTGTAGCCGAGGTTGGCAATGTCAGACGCGCCGGTAGCGGAAGCGTACAGAACACGTGCTCGCGGCAGATGGTTCTGCAGCCTGAGACCTGCCATCCCTTGCTCCGATCCTTTGACATTGCGGCGGGTCGAGGAAGAGCCGAGCGCATTAGCCATGGAATGCGCTTCGTCGAAGGCAATCACGCCCTCGAATTGCTCGGCGGCCCAGTCGAGGATCTGATCGAGCCTTGTGTCCTCGGCGCGTCCCGAGCGAAGCGTTGGATAGGTTACAAACAGGATACCCTCCGCCATTGTCACAGGACTTCCGAGATTCCATCGGGAGAGCGGCTGGATGTCGAGCGGGAGCCCGCCAAGCGCCTCCCAGTCGCGGCGCGCGTCTTCGAGCAGTGCCTCGTTCTTGGTGATCCAGATGTGACGGCGTTGGCCCGAGAGCCAGCGATCCATCATGACGCCCGCGATTTGGCGACCCTTGCCTGCGCCCGTACCATCACCGAGGAAAAAGCCTTGCCGGTAGGAGTGACCGTCCTCCGCGAGTTCGACCGTCGTTCCTTTTTGGCTTGGACGGAATTGCCCGGGAAGGTCGCGGGTGAATGCCTCGCAAGCGTAGATCAGTGTTTCGCACTGTGCGGCCGAGAGCAGTTTGCCCTCCTGCCAGTTCACGGGAAGCAAAGGGCGCGCTTTCGCTACCGGTGCCGCGACCGAGCCCATCGCGACCGATTCTACGAGCGGCGTCGGGTGAACAGGTGCATCGTCCATGATGACGCGGCTCGGTCGGTAAGGCAGGTAGATGCCCGCCTGCTCGGGAACGGGTGCAGGCTCTGCCAGGGCTTCATAGTTGAGCGCGACTGCCGCGCTTTTCTGGGCGGCTGCAGTCAGGAAAGGAGCAACCGGCTTGCGCGAAGCAGCGCCGCTTACCGAGGTCGCAACCGAGCGTACCGGAAGGCGATGAACGTTGGCCTGCAAAGGCGCACGATCAGGCAAATGCGCTAGGCAGGAATTCAGTTCGGTGAGGTCGGCGAACTCCCCCGTGATCGTGGAAGCGTCCTGAAGAGGCTCCTTGTCGATGACGACCATTCTGACCGCGATCCCGGTTCCGCTTCGCGAGAATGCGCCCGACAGCCGGACGTCGAGCAGCAGCGACGCCTGTTCCTGGTCTTCGACAAAGGTCGCGGCGTCAAAGCTGTCCGGGAGAATGGCCACGAGGCGACCTCCTACCGCGCAAATCCGAAGCGCGCTGCGCAAGTGGCGCATTGCCGTGCGGCCATCGACGCCCCGCTCGCGGCTTCGAGCAAAGGGAGGATTCATCAGGATGACGCTGGGGTTGAGGCTGGAACTATGGCCATCGGTCAGTTCTGCAACCAACTCGCCATCATGTGCGGATAGCCGGGCATCTGGGAAGATATGCGCCAGCGCATCGCCGCGCGCGCGATCGATCTCGTTCAGCGTCAGCGAGCACCCTCGAACGTCGCCCCAAAGCGCAAGAGCGCCATTCCCGGCTGACGGTTCGAGAACGCGATCGCGCGGGGCGAGGCAAGCGGCTTTGGCCATCAGCCATCCAAGGATCGGCGGCGTCGAAAACTGCTGTAGCTCGACTTGGCAGTCGCTGCGCACGTGGCGAGGCGGTAAGGCTGCATCGAGCCAATCGAACCGTGCTGCAGCCTCGTGGAAACCTGTATCGAGGTCGATGCGTGAGAACTCGCGGAGCCAGAGCAAGGCGCCAATCTCGACCGCGTTGTTGTAGTCGTCGATGGTCCACGCACTGCCCCAGTCCTGCACGTCGGTTTGAGCGGCGAAAAACTCGGAAATGTCAGGTCGGGTGAGATGGCATCCATCCGCAAGTCGCCGGGAAATTCGTTCACCGATTGCGAAAGCGAGCGGAATTGTGCTCGATGTCTCGCGGTCTGGAAAAAAGTCTGACTGAAACATGGCTTGTCGTCCTCCTGGTTGAGGCATCGGGACATGCGCCCTCTGCCGGGTCAGGAATTCGAGAAGCTCTCTCTCCTCTTAGCGACACGCCTTTCGGCGCAGCCATGACTGGAGCTCGTCGTTCCAGTCGGTACCGCGCAACTTAGGCCGTCGAACTTGGATTTGCCGCCCTTCACGGAGATAGGCACCTCGCCCGCGCTCGGCTGCAAGGTCGCCGCCAGAATCGTGATCCACGAAGAGATGAAGGTCGCTCACGCTCTCCGGAATGGCAACCAGCCCGAAGCGTCCATTGCCCAGCGTTGCCCACGTCGGGATACCAGTGAGCGCATAGGCCGACATCGCGCTTTCAATGCCTTCGGCGAGACCGAGCCTTCCCTCGGCAGGTTCGAACAGACGTACCGCCGCCTCGCCGAGAGACCCCAGTGCGCGTTTCGGCTTCGCAAACAATGCCTGCGTATTGCCGCATTGCGACAGGAAAGTCCGGTGAACGGCAATCGGCCCCTCGTCGAGGCTGACCGCAGCGATCATCGCTGGCAGGAAGCGTGCGCGACCCTTCGGTCCAAGCGGCGTGCGCGGATGAAATTTCAGCGCATGGGACGTGGCGAGGATGCCGCGCCCTTCGAGGTAGGCCTTGGCAGGACTTCGGTGCAACGGTCGAGCATCGCGCCAGATGCGGAGTGCTGCAGCCGATGGCTGGCTGGAATAGCGCGGCTGGATCGGAAACTCGTCGGAGGAGCCTGAGAATAGCGCAGAGGTCTCGATCCCTTCTCGAGCGAGGGCAGCGAGCACGCTCGCCTGATCGCATCCGGCGAAACAATGCAGTAGGATAGCCCTCCGGCCAAGCGTAACGCCGAGCGAAGGGTTGCGGTCACCATGCGCGGGACAACGGGCCATGCCCTTGGTGCCTGACCACTTGCCGCCGCGGCTCTCGCAGAGCTTGCGAGCGGTGTCCTCTAGCGAGGGGCGGGATAGGGTTGAGTTCGAAACGGACATACTGGCTCCATCGCCGCACAATTGCCCCTGCAGACTGCCCCCTTTCCTCTTACCGGACGCGTATGGCGCTTTCCTACACCCTTATGTTCCATTTATGTTCTGCCACCTGTCCAGGCAAGACAAGAGAGAACGCAATGAGACGAAAATGGGTAACTGGCGTGTGTTGCGGGCTCGCAATTGCGATCCCCGCCATCGCTCAGGCGCAGGAGTTCCGGGTCTTTGATCATCGACTGAGCAGGGTCGAAAAGCCGGTAGACAATGAAGTTATGTACGATCCTTCTCTGGCGGTCATTGGGACCGAAGGAGGGTACCCATCGGCCGCCAACCGAAGTTTCAAGGAGACGCTCTACGAACCCCTCATCCGCCAAGCTGAAGCAAGGTATCGATTGCCGCCTCGCTTGCTCCAAGCATTGGTCTGGCAAGAATCTCGGTTTAATCCAATGGCGATCAGTCCGGCTGGTGCTGCCGGACTTGCGCAACTTATGCCTGCAACCGCACGAGAACTCGGCGTAACCAATCGGCACGACCCAGCTCAGAATATCGACGGTGGCGCGCGATATCTAAGGCAGATGCTCGACCGGTTTGGTGCGATCCATCTCGCATTGGCGGCCTACAATGCGGGACCCGGCGCGGTATCCCGTGCTGGTGGAATTCCAAGAAATCGGGAAACGCCGGGATATGTGAGGAGCGTTATCCAAAGATGGATGGCATACGGAGCACTATGAACACGAATCGGAAAAGGATCAGCGGACGGCTCGAGCATCTCCCGCGTGGGGCAGCTATCGTGACAGATGCAGGCGACCACTGGGTTCTGGAAGGCTACGAACCATCGAACGATGACTTCGGTTTCGAGGTCACCGCCGAGGGTGTCGTTGTGGGCTTTGACCGCCTTCGAGTTGAGTGGCTGGGCCAAGTCCCGGCATAGCACGCTAAATCACGCAGCTCTCAAGATCGCAACATTGCCTGTTTTTCCGCGCATCGCATCGAGGAAGTTCGCCCAATCTTGAAGCATCGCGCGACGGGGCGCCAGATACTCTGCGGCATTATAGGCCCCGCGAACTTCGTTCTCCTCGCTATGAGCCAGTTGAAGCTCGACCCAGTCTTCATGGTACTTTCGGATCCACATTGGCGGTTGGCCGACTTCGACAAGCTGTTCATTGGCCCATGTGCTCGCAAGACCTCTGAAGCCATGAACAGTCTGCCGACCGTGATAGCCCAGACGATACAAACCATAGATCATGGTGTTTTCGGATAGCGGCACTCCACGCTTCTGGCCGGGAAAGACATAGTCACTTTGAGAACATGCGATCATGTCCTTGGCGAGCGAAGCGGCTTGCATTGACAATGGTACGATATGCTCACGGTGCATCTTCATTCGATCAGGCCCGATGCGCCAAAGCGGAGAGTTTCCTTCTAGATCCTCGAACTCGTGCTTCTTGGCAAAACGAAGTTCCTTCGTTCTGACCCATGTCAGAAGCGCGAAGGTGAGCGCTGCGCGAGTAATCTCGGAGCGTCGCTCCCCTTCTTCATTGTATTGATCCAGCTTGTTTATGAGCTCTGGCAACAGAGCGAGCGGCAGTTTGGCCATATGCTTTACGCGAGGTCGCGGCTTCAGAGCGCCGCGAAGATGAGCCGTGGGGTCCGCATCGCAAAGCCCACTCGCGATGGCGAACTGGAAAACTTGGCCAATGCTCTGCTTCGCACGCCGACTGATATCCAGAGCCCCCCGTTCTTCAATATTGCGGATCACGCCTAAAACTTCAGGGGGGGTGATCTCGTGCATCATCCTTTCGCCCAATACCGGAAACACGTCCCGTTCCATCCGAGACCAGACACGCTTCGCATGAGCTGGATCAAGGCTGCTCTTTCGATTCTTGTGCCACATCTCAGCAACAGCCTTGAAGGTTTTCTCTGGCTCGAAATCTCGACCAGGCTTGTGGACCATCGGATCCTTGCCTTCGGCCAAGGCAGCCCTTGCAAGCGTCTTCAACTCACGCGCAGCCGCTATTCCGACGTCAGGATAAGCACCAAAGGAAAGCAGCTTCTCCTTTCCGCGATAGCGGTATTTCATGCGCCAGAGCTTCGAACCGTTCGCTTTTACGAGGAGGAATAGCCCTTCACCGTCGGCAAGCTTGTAGGGTCGTTCTGCCGCCTTCGCATTCTTGATCTGAATCTCACTCAAAGCCATTGGGGGTATCGCTCCTTTTCGGTACCCCCCGAAAGTACCCCCAAAATACCCCCACTCCAAATCCGGCTTCAAGCGCATGCAAGCGAACGCAAGCGGACGCGAATCAGCGACATGGTTTTGATTTCATTGTTTTTTTCGGATTTATACGGAAGAATGCGAACCCATGCGGATTCGAGAATGGTAGCGGAGGAGGGACTCGAACCCCCGACACGCGGATTATGATTCCGCTGCTCTAACCACCTGAGCTACTCCGCCCCGAAAGGCCTTGCCGCGGGCCTACAGGCCCGCTCGGCAGGCGGCGCATTTAGGGCGGGAAACCCATGCGGTCAACACTCATTTGCCCCTAAATGCGAAGCGGCGCAGGAATTCCCACGGGCCGCCGCGATAGGCGTGCAGCGCGAGGCCGGGAAAGGCGAAATCGCGCGGCTCGATAAGGCCTGAAAGTTCGGCCTGCAGCGCCTTGGCCTCCTTCGAGGTGACCTTGTTCTGGATGGTTACGTGGAGGCGCGGCCTGTGCTGGTCCTGCGCGGTCAGCATGCCGCGGAAATGCTCGGCGATTTCGTCGCGCAGGGCGAGGAGGTCGGGGCTCGACAGCTTGATGGCCGTCCCTCCGCCGAGCGACATCAGGCCCTCGATCCGCCCCTCGATCGGCGGGACTTCGCCCGCCAGCCGCGCGAGATAGCGGCGCAGCTCGTCCTCGCATTGCGCGGGGATGGCGTGGAACAGCGTGACATGCGCCTCGAGGTAATTGCGCTCGGGCGGGAAATGCTGCTTACGCAGGTCGGTATAGCGGCGATGCAAATCGGGCGGGAGCTGCGCCGTCAGGATGAGAGGCGCGCCCTCGCCATTCACCTCCGGGCTCACATTTCCCCGCGTTCGCGGCGCAGCTTGCGCCACGCGGCGGCGTTGCGATTGTGCTCTTCCAGCGTCTCGGCGAAGACATGCCCGCCGCTGCCGTCGGCGACATAATAGAGCGCCTTGGTCTCGGCCGGGTCGAGCACGGCGGCGATGCTCTCGCGGCCCGGATTGGTAATCGGGCCCGGTGGCAGGCCGGCGACCGCGCGCGTGTTGTAGGGATCCTTGCTGCGCAGTTCCGACACGCGGATACGGCGTCCAAGCGGCTTGCCCTTGGTAATCGGATAGATGGTCGTCGCATCTGCGCCCAGCATCATGCCGATGCGCACGCGGTTCGACATGACGCCTGCAACCATCGGCCGCTCGTCGGCCTGCGCGGTTTCCTTCTCGACGATGGAAGCGAGGATGAGCGCTTCTTCAGGCGAATCGACCACGGACCTATCGGTGCGCTTCTTCCATGCCTCGGCAAGATAGCGGTCCATCGCCGCCTGCATTCGCGCCAGCACCGCTGCACGGCTTTCCCCGCGTTCGAAATCATAGGTATCGGGCAGGACCGACCCCTCTTCCGGCACTTCAATGGAGCCGGTGAGCAGGTCTTCGGCCATCAGCCGCTCGTAGACGAGGATGGAAGGCAGTCCCTCGGGCACGGTGACGAAACGGCGAATGACTTTCCCGCTCTGGAAGGTTTCGAGGATTTGCGCCGGACTGGCATGGGCTGGCAGCATGAACTCGCCTGCCTGTATCGGGTCGCCCGAGCCGAGCAGCTTGGCGCGCAGCAGGAAGGCATCGGAGGAGCCAATAAGCCCCTCGTCGGCCAGTTGCCGGGCCACAGCCGTCAGTGTGGCGCCCTGAGGAACGATGAAAGTCGTGTCCTCCTCGACATCGGCCGAGCCGTACCACCCACTGGCGAACCATCCAGCACCCGCCACGGCGAGGAGGATAACGGCAATGAGGCAACCCAGTTTCTTCACGTCGTGTCTTTGCCTTCAATCAGTTGCGTGCGCTCGCTTTAGCGCCTCGGGAGGAACAAGGGAAAGCTCAATCGGCAGAAGGTGGCGGTGGCCGGTCCTGCGGGTCGATATCGATGGGGTAATCGGCATAGAATACCGGAAGGTCGCCGCTCTCCGCTTTGCCCAGCATCCAGGTCAGCCAGCCGGCATTGGCGTAATCGAGCCCCGCCCCTGCCGCGCAAAGGTCCGGGAAACGGTCGATGAATTTCGCGGCCATCTGGCGCGCCGTGTCGTGTTCGGCATCCATCCAGCGGAAATACTGGGCGTTATCGGCGCTGGTGTAGTAGGCGGGCTCGATATCGCCAGGCCCATCGACGAAAATCGTGCACCGCCAGTGAATGCCGCTTGGCGACATGCCCATGTCTGCGCGCAGCCGCTGGTAGCCGACCTTGTGCAATTCGTGCAGCATGCCCAGCAGGCGCAGACACCGGCGGTTTACCGCATTCGCCGGTCTCTGCTGCGCTACGGGGAGCGGCGTGAACCTGCCCGAATTCATTCAGCGATGACCGTCAGCCCTCGACCTTCTTGACGATGAGCGAGGCGTTGGTGCCGCCGAAGCCGAAGCTGTTGTTCAGCGCCGCCTTCACTTCGCGCTTTTTCGCGGTCAGCGGCACGAGGTCGACACCTTCGGTCCCTTCGTCCGGATCGTGCAGGTTGAGCGTCGGGGGCACGATCTGGTCGCGGATGGCGAGGATGCAGAAGATGGCTTCCACCGCGCCCGCACCGCCAAGGAGGTGGCCGATGGCGGACTTGGTGCTGCTCATCGAAGCGCCGCACAAATCGTCGCCCAGCACGCGCTTGACGGCGGCCAGTTCGATCGTGTCGGCCATGGTCGAAGTGCCGTGGGCATTGACGTAGTCGATGTCGCAGGGCTCGAGGCCCGACTTCTTTAGCGCCATCTTCATCGCCAGTTCCGCGCCGCGGCCTTCGGGGTGCGGGGCGGTGACGTGATAGGCATCGCCCGACAGGCCATAGCCGACGACTTCTGCGTAAATTGTCGCGCCGCGTGCCTTGGCGTGCTCGTATTCTTCCAGCACCACCACGCCTGCGCCTTCGCCCATGACGAAGCCGTCACGGTTCTTGTCGTAGGGGCGGCTGGCCTCTTCGGGGCGGTCGTTCATGCTCATGTTGAGCGCGCGTGCCTGCGCGAAGCCTGCGACGCCCAGCGGGTTGATAGTGCTTTCCGCACCGCCCGCCAGCATGATGTCGGCATCGTCGAGGGCAATCATGCGCGCCGCATCGCCAATCGAGTGCGCGCCGGTCGAACAGGCCGTGACGACGGCGTGGTTCGGGCCCATCAGGCCGTATTTGATCGAAACCTGGCCGCTGATGAGGTTGATGAGGCGCCCGTGGACGAAGTGCGGGCTGACACGGCCGGGGCCGCGCTCTGCCAGCACGAGCGATTCGCTCTCGATGCCCGGTAGGCCGCCGATGCCCGAGCCGATGGAGACACCGGCGCGTTCCTTGGTCGCGTCGTCCATCTCGGTGAGGCCGGCGTCTTCCAGCGCCTGTCCGGCGGCATCGATGCCGTAGACGATGAACGGGTCGACCTGGCGCTGGACCTTGTGGTCGACGCGCTTGTCGGGGTCGAAGCCGAATTCGTGGTCTTTCGGCTTCACCTCACAGGCGATGGTCGCCTTCTGGCCAGTGGTGTCGAAACGGGTGATCTGCCCCGCCCCGCTCTTGCCGGCGATAAGGTTTGACCAGGTGGTTTCGACGTCGCCTCCCAGCGGGGTGACGAGGCCAAGTCCGGTAACGACCACACGACGCATGAAATTCTCCGATAAAAAGACAACAGGCCCGGCCCATCATCAGGGTCGGGCCTGTCCGGTCCCGCATTACACGGGTACAAGAAGCAGTTGAGGCTTAGCCCTTGTGCTCTTCGATGTACTTGGTCGCGTCGCCGACGGTGGTGATCTTCTCAGCCGCATCGTCGGGGATTTCCACGCCGAACTCTTCTTCGAAGGCCATGACCAGCTCGACGATGTCGAGGCTGTCAGCGCCGAGGTCGTCGATGAAGCTGGCTTCCTGGGTGACCTTGTCTGCTTCGACGCCGAGATGCTCGACGACAATCTTCTGCACGCGGTCGGCAGTATCGCTCATTTATATTCCCTCTCAATCTTGGGGGTTATCAAATTGGGTCTCGCCCTAATCAAGGCAAGGGCCAAGCGCAAGGGGCAGGCGACATGAAGGCGAAATTGACCTGTAACGTAGCGTCATTACTATCGCCGCATCAAAGGGATGAGAGGACCCGATATGAAAAAGCTTGCCTGCGCAATTTCCGCCCTCCTGCTGACCGCATCCCCGCTGCCGCTGCTGGCGCAGGACGATGCGGCCCCCGAAACTGTCGAAACCGGCACGGGCGCGTCCATCGTCCCAGTCCCCGGCTGGGCGAGCGAAACGCGCGACGGCATGCTAGTCTTCACGGCACCCGAGGGCGATGCGTCAGCGGCGATTGTCGGCGTCACGGATGCTGAAACTGGCGCAGATGCAGTAGCGGCCGCGTGGGAGAAATTTGCGCCCGGCTTTGACCGCGAGGTGTCGATTTCGCAGGAGCCGCCTGCACGTGACGGGTGGGACAATATCACCGTCAGCAATTACGAGACCTCGCCTGCAGAAAAGCTGGTCCTGCAGGGCATCGCGCTCAAAAAGGGCGACCAGTACACCGTCGTGCTTATCCGCGGCGCCATGGCAACCATCGCCAAGCGCGGGGCGCAGCTGGGACAGGCCTTCGGCTCGCTCAAGCCCACTGATTTCGAGCGCGAGACCTTTGCAGGCCGTGAAGCAAACGAACTCACCCCTGCCCGCATCGCGGAGATTACCGGCTTCGTGGAGCGCGCGATGAAAGGGCTGGAAATTCCCGGCGTCGGCCTTGCGCTGGTGCAGGGTGACAAGATTATCTGGGAAGGCGGCCTCGGCACGACCGAGCTTGGCGGCGGCAAAAAGGTGGACGAGGACACCAGCTTCATGGTCGCCTCCAACACCAAGGGTATGGCGACGCTGCTGCTCTCCACCCTTGCCGACGAGGGCAAGCTGCAATGGGACCAGAAGGTCACCGAGCTTTATCCCGAATTCCGCCTCGGCAGCGCGGAAACGACCGACAGCGTGCTGGTCGAGCATCTCATCTGCGCCTGCACCGGCCTGCCGCGCAAGGACATGCAGTGGGTGTTCAATACGAACTCGGAGACGCCCGCCAGCGACACCTTCGTCCAGCTGGCCGCGACCGAGCCGACCAGCGGTTTCGGCGAGGTCTTCCAGTACAACAATCTGATGGCGAGCGCGGCCGGCTATATCGGCGGCCATCTCGTCTATCCCGACATGGAAGTGGGCGCAGCTTTCGACCGCGCGATGGACGAGCGCATCTTCGACCCGCTCGACATGGACCGCACGACCTTCGATTTCTCCGAAGCGATGGCGGAAAACTGGGCCCGCCCGCATGCGCGCGGCTATGCCGGGCCGGTCGAACTTGCGCCGATGGACTGGAACAACATGGTCTATCCCTACCGCCCCGCCGGCGGCGTGTGGTCGACCGCGCATGACATGGCGCTTTATGCGCTCAACGAACTGCGCGAGGGTACGTTGGCGGACGGGACCGACCTTGTCTCGGCCGAGAACCTCCTGAAGCGCCGCCAGCGCTACGTGCCGATTGGCGACCAGAGCTGGTACGGCATGGGGCTGATGGAAAGTGCGCGGCTGGGCAAAAACATCTATTTCCACGGCGGCAGCCTCATCGGCTACAAAAGCAACTTCTGGTTCATCCCCGAAGACGGCGTGGCGGCGGTGCTGCTGACCAATTCCGACACCGGACAGGGCCTCCTCGGCCTCTTCCAGCGCAAGCTGCTCGAAGTGCTTTACGACGGCGACGAAGAAGCAGAAGAAAACCTCGAAGCATCGGTGAAGCTGGGCGCAGAGGCCCGCGCCAAGGGCCGCGAGGATATCGTCGAGCGCGGCGATGCGGCCGTGCTGGCCGCCCTCGCCCCGCGCTATGTCAACGCTGACCTCGGCCCGCTCGTCATCGAACGCGATGGCGAGACCACATGGGGCGTGGTGACATCAGGGCGCTCGATGATCGGCACGAGGGCCAATGACGACGGCACCCATTCGCTCATCATGACCACGCCGGGCATGTTCGGCATGCCGTTGATCATCGGGGAGCGTGAAGGCAAGCGCGTGCTCATCCTGATAGACGCGCAGCACGAGTATGTTTTCGTGGAGGCCGATAGCTAATCGAAACCGGCTTTGCGTCAGAGCGAGTGCTGGGTGCGGGCAGTGCCGGACCCAGCCGCTTCCTTACCCGTTATTTGGGTGTCAACACTTTGAAAAAGGGAAGCAATTATCATGGCTACTACAGTATTTAAGAGCCTTACCGACACCACCTTCGATTCGGTCGAGGGCTATCGCCAGGCATGCGACAAGGCGGACAGCCCCCAGCTGAAGCAGGCGCTCCAGCAGCGTGCAAGCCAGCGTGAGAACACGCTTCGCCAGATGAACGCAGAGCTTGAGCGCCAGGGCGACGAACTCGTCACCAAGGGAACGCTGGCCGGCGAAGCCCACCAGATGTGGCAGAGCATCTCCAGCGCATTCGAGAGCGACGACGAAGCCGCTGCCGAGCGTGTCGAGGAAGGCGAAGACTACATCAAGGGCAAGTTTCAGGAAGCGCTCGAGAGCAACCAGCTCGAAGCCCAGGAACGCGCCGTCGTGGAGCAGTGCTACAACGAGATCTGCGAAGGCGAGCGCTTCGGCGACATGATCGAACAGCAGTACGACTGAACAAGCGAGTAGTCGTACGCAAAGAGGGCGCGGAGTTCAGTCTCCGCGCCCTTTTCCTTATTGCCAGTCGGCTGGACCTAGGAGGTCGAGGCCGATGACAGGCCTTCTGCAGTTTCGCTGTCTCGAACGGGTTTGCCGGGGTCCCGGTCTCCATCGGCAAGGTGCTCTGCTTCCGGCTCGCCATAATGTATGGCCAGTTGCTCTGCCGCCCTGCGCCTCGAGGCGATGCGCGAGAGACCTGCGGTCGGGTAATCCTTGCCGGCCTCCAGTTCGAGCGTAAGGTCATAGAGTTCTTCAGCGCCGTCGAGATCGCCCACGGCTTCACGGCAAAGGCCCGTGTTGAAGGTCAGCGTGATGTGACGAGGCTGTGCCTTGTTGAGCCGTTCGAACTCGCTGCAGGCTGCCTCCCAGTTCGACTTGGTCAGCCTAAGCGCCTTCTTGAACGGCTTGCGCAGCGGCTTGTCCATGTCCTTGCGACTTTCGAGCACACGGATGTCCTCATGGCGCTGGATAGGCGCGAGATCGCGGCGTACCTGCCAAGCGAAGCGGTCGACCATGCCGGTCACCATGTCGCTCGTGGAAGGAACCGAACTTTCGTTGCGGCAATAGCGCTTCGAATCGACTGTCGAGAAGCTGCGATCGTAAGCAAGCTCCTCGCGCGCATCGAGCATTTGTACTTCGCCGGTGAAACGAACGCTCAGCTCGCTGCAACTATAGGTGTAAGTGCGATACTGGACGCACTTGTCGTCGTCATCCCTCCGCACGCATTTGCGCTCTTCGGTGGTTCCCGCCTGAAGGCGTTCGACTTCGGTGAAGGCGGTGCCGTTGATCCAGGCAGTCTGGCCAGCATCTTCACCCGGAGCGGAATCGCGGCGCACCTCGAAATAGTCTTCGCCATCGATGCGCGCGCGCGCGATTGCATTGCGCAATGCAAGGGCGAACTTGGTGCCTTCATTGCCATCGAAACGCTCGACAACGATGGTCTGGAATTCGGATGGAGCATCCTGTTCGGCGGCATAGACCGCTGAAACCGGCAGGGTTTCGGCCCATGCAGGCGCAGCGCATACCCCTGCCGCACCTGCCGCGAGGATAGAAATCATCATGGTCGTTCGTGTCATTCTGGTGGCGCCCCCTTGCGTCATTTTACCTCCTCATGGGTCAGGAAAGTGATGGAAATCCGAACAGGACGCGGCAATTCCGCCGCCCCGAGCAGGTTTCTGGTCATCGAAGATGTGAATTCGAGCGCGGCTCGGGGCCGCGCCCGTGTCAGCCGTTGTCGCCGGCCTTGTCGACCCGCGTCGCCTCTGCCCCTTCGGGCCTGGGCGCATCGATGGTGCGGATGTGCACATCGCGCAGCTGGCGCGGGGAGACGAGCGACGGGGCGCCCATCATCAGGTCCTGCGCCTTCTGGTTCAGCGGGAAGGCAATCACCTCGCGAATGTTCGGCTCGTCGGCGAGCAGCATCACGATGCGGTCGATACCCGGGGCCGAGCCGCCATGCGGCGGTGCGCCCAGCTTGAAGGCCTCGATCATGCCGCTGAAATTCTCGTCGACATCGGCCTGCGTGTAGCCGGCGATTTCAAAGGCCTTGTACATGATGTCCGGGCGGTGGTTACGGATGGCGCCCGAGGACAGTTCGTAGCCGTTGCAGACGATGTCGTACTGCCAGGCAAGGATGTCGAGCGGGTCCTTGGTTTCCAGCGCTTCCATCTCGCCCTGCGGCATCGAGAAGGGGTTGTGGCTGAAGTCGACCTTCTTGAGTTCCTCGTCATATTCGAACATCGGGAAATCGACGATCCAGCAGAACTTGAAGCAGTTCTCTTCGATGAGCCCGAGCAGTTCGCCGACGCGGGTGCGCGCGGCACCGGCCAGCTTGGCGGCGTCCTTTTCCTTGCCCGCGGCAAAGAACAGGCCGTCGTTTTCGCCAAGGCCCAGCTCGGCATAGAGCTTTTCCATGCCTTCGGTGCCGTGGTTCTTGGCAATCGGACCGCCGAACTCGCCGCCCTTGCGGGTGACGTAGCCGAGACCGGCAAAGCCTTCCTTGCGCGCCCAGTCGTTCATTTCGTCGAAGAACTTGCGGCTCTTTTCGTGGGTGTTGGGAGCCGGGACCACGCGAACCTTGCCGCCCGTGCCGACAATCTTCTCGAACAGGCCGAAGCCCGACTTTTCGAAGTGCGAGGTGACGTCCGAGATGATTAGCGGGTTGCGCAGGTCGGGCTTGTCCGAGCCGTATTTAAGCATCGCTTCGGCATAGGGGATGCGCGGGAATTCACCGGCCGGCGTTACCGTCTTGCCGTTCGCGAATTCCTCGAACACGCCCGCGAGGACGGGTTCGATAGCCTGGAAGACGTCTTCCTGCGTCACGAAGCTCATCTCGAAGTCTAGCTGGTAGAATTCGGGGCTGCGGTCGGCGCGCAGGTCTTCGTCGCGGAAGCAAGGCGCAATCTGGAAGTAACGGTCGAAACCGGCGACCATCAGAAGCTGCTTGAACATCTGCGGCGCCTGCGGAAGCGCGTAGAAACGGCCCGGGTGGAGGCGGCTGGGCACGAGATAGTCGCGCGCGCCTTCGGGGCTGGATGCACCGAGGATCGGGGTCTGGAACTCGCTGAAGCCCTGGTCGGTCATGCGGCGGCGCAGCGAGGTGATGACCTGGTTGCGCAGCATGATGTTATTGTGGACGCGCTCGCGGCGCAGGTCGACGAAACGGTACTTGAGACGCGTTTCTTCCGGATAATCTTCCGCCTGATTGACGATGAGCGGCAGGTCGTCCGCACGGCTCTGCACCGTGATTTCACGGGCGAAGACTTCGATCTCGCCCGTCGGCAGGTTCTTGTTCACCGCCACTTCGTCACGCGCCTTCACCGTGCCGTCGATGGTGACGACCGATTCCAGCTTCATCTTTTCGAGCACGGGCAGTGCGGGGCTGTCGCTATCGGCGACAATCTGCGTGATGCCGTAGTGGTCGCGCAGGTCGACGAAGAGCACGCCGCCGTGGTCGCGCTTGTTATGCACCCAGCCCGACAGGCGAACGGTGTCGCCGACATTGTCCTTGGTCAGCTGTGCGCAGGTGTGGGTACGATAGGCGTGCATCTGGAATTCTTTCCAATTTGGGATGTATGGCGCTAAGGGCGCGAGCGTCGCGGCTCCTTAACTTGGAATCGCGCGCGCTAACAGGGCACCGGCGGGTTTTTGTCAAGGTCTGCCAATGGTGCGGGAGCGGTACTCCGCTCGAACGACAGAAATGATACGATGAAAATACATGATCTGATTACCGATACCGACACCCTCGCAGAGCTTTGCGAGCGCCTGGCGAAGAGCGATTTCGTCACCGTCGACACCGAATTCATGCGCGAGAACACCTATTGGCCCGAACTGTGCCTGGTGCAGATTGCGAATGAGGAAGAGGCAGCCGCCATCGACCCGCTGGCCGACGGCATCGACCTCCAGCCGCTGTGGGACCTGCTGTGCGACAATGAGGACGTCCTCAAGGTCTTCCACGCTGGCGGGCAGGATGTCGAGATTGTCTACAACTTCACCGGCAAGACGCCGCATCCCATCTTCGACACGCAAATCGCGATGATGGCCATCAGCCAGAACGAGCAGATAGGCTATGCCAATCTCGTCGACAGCTGGCTCGGCTTCACCATCGACAAGGGCGCGCGCTTCACCGACTGGAGCCGCCGTCCGCTGACCGACCGCCAGATCGAATACGCCATCGGCGACGTGACGCATCTTTCGAAGATCTTCCCGAAGATCCTCGACAAGCTCATCAAGACCGGCCGCGGCGGCTGGCTCGATGCGGAAATGGAAAAGCTCGCCGACCCGGCGAACTATGCCAACGATGCCGAGCTCGCATGGAAGCGCATCCGCTCGCCCGGGCGCAATCCCGCTGTGCTCGGCCGCCTGAAGGCGCTCGCCGCGTGGCGCGAAAGCGAAGCGCAGCACAAGAACATCCCGCGCGGCCGCATCATGCGCGACGAAACGCTGGCCGACATCGCCAGCCATCCGCCCAAGAAGCAGGGCGACCTCACCAAGGTGCGCGGGCTTTCCAACGCGTGGAAGGACAACGACATCGGCAAGCGCCTGATGAAGGTGATCGACAAGGCCGAACCGCTGCCCAAGGACGAAATGCCCGAAAAACCCAAGCGCGGTGCGCCGCTGGGCAAGGAGGGCGCGCTGGTGGCCGACCTCCTCAAGCTGCTGCTCAAGATCCGCGCCCGCGAAATCGATGTCGCCTCGCGGCTGCTGACACGGGCCGACGAGATGGAAGCGCTCGCCGCAGGGGTGCGCAAGCTGCCCATCCTGCAAGGCTGGCGTTACGAGGTGTTCGGCAAGGACGCGCTCGAACTCGTCGAGGGCCGCCTCGCCTTTGCGGTGAAGGACGGCAAGCTGCTGATGACCCATGTCGATGATGTCCACGCAGGGATGATGGCGGCAGCACAGGACGAGGTCATTACGGAAGCAGAGGCCGGGTGAGCACCTACCTCCCCACCCTCAAGCAGCTGCAATATCTCGTCGCGCTGCACGAGCACGGCCATTTCGGTCGCGCGGCCGAGGCCAGCTTCGTGTCGCAATCGACGCTGTCGGCGGGCATACGCGAACTGGAATCGCTGCTCGGCGTGACACTGGTCGAGCGCAGTCGAAGGGTCGTGCGCTTCACGGCACTGGGCAACCAGGTGGTCGAGAAGGCACACCGCGTACTGCGCGAGACCGAGGAACTCGCAGACCTCGTGCAGGCCGCGGGCAAGCCGCTGGCCGGACAGCTCCGCATGAGCGTGATCCCCACCATCGCGCCGTTCATGCTCCCGCGCTTCCTGCCGCGGCTGCGCAAGGAGCGGCCCGATCTCGAGCTTTTCCTGCGCGAGGAGACCAGCCACGATGCGGTCGAATCGCTCCAGCACGGACGGGTAGATTGCGTATTGCTCGCCCTCCCCTTCGCAACCGGCGAGGTCGACAAGGCGCATATCGCCGACGATCCGCTCTACGTCGCCTTCCCCAAGGACGACCCGCGCGACCCGCCGGAAATGGTCAGCGCAGACATGATCGACGATGGCCGCCTGCTGCTCCTCGAGGACGGGCATTGCCTTAAGGACCATGCGCTGGCGGCCTGTAACCGGCCCGAACTGCGCGGCTCGACCACGATGATCGGCACCAGCCTGCACACGCTGGTGCAGATGGTCGACAACGGGCTTGGTCTAACCATGCTGCCGCAAATGGCGGTGGAGGCCGGAATCCTGAAGGGAACCGAGGTCGTCGCCCGCCCCCTGAAGTCGAAACAGGCGAGCCGCGAGATTGCGCTCATCTGGCGCAAGAATTCACCGCGCCGGGAAGATTTCGAATTGTTGGCAGAAGAATTGCGCGCCGGTTAGGCGGGCTGTTCGGCTGGCTTCTTGGACTTCACGTATTTGTCCAGCTTCTTGTAAGCGAAAAGCGGGACGATGACGCTGAGAGCGATGCCTCCGAGGGCGCAAACGCCGAGGTAAATTGCCATGCCGGTCCCGCCGGATGCCCACATGCCATAGAGCACCGGGGCAGCGAGGATCAGGCCTCGAACCTCGTTGAACACCATGGCCACTGCTCCGAACTTGAGGAGCAGGCCGAGAAGCATATGAAGGGTTGCGCTCATGACTTACTGTCTAAACGCGAGTGGTTGAGAAAAGGTTTACCATGCAACACGCGTTGCATCGTGCGGTTGCCTCGCTTCGTCGATTAATTAAGGCAACGCGCCTTAATCCATATGTTTCAAGCCGACCCGTAAGTAATCCCAGCCGGTAATCACGGTCATTACGGCAGCTGCCCAGAGCGTTATCAATCCGACCGTGTGCGGAACATTGGCCTCGACCATGCCAACCATCACATTCCAGTCGGGCAGCCCCTGCCCGAGGATAAGCGAGCCCAGCGCGAGCAGCTGGAAGGTGGTTTTCCATTTCGCCAGCCGGCTGACCGGAACCGAAACCTGCAGCCCGCCGAGGAATTCGCGCAGGCCCGACACCGCAATCTCGCGGACGAGGATAATCAGCCCGGCAATCACATGCGCATCGCCCACGTAGGGCCCGCGCAGCACGCCCTGTGCCGCCAGCACGAGGATGACTGCGGCGACCATGATCTTGTCGGCGATGGGATCGAGGAAGATACCAAGCTTCGACACCGTCCCGCTGGTGCGGGCGAGGTAGCCGTCGAAATAGTCGGTGATGCCCATGGCGCAGTAGAGCGCGAAGGCCATCAGATAGCCCGCCTCCCAGCCCGGCCACCACAAGAGGAAGGCCAGCAGGGGAATCGCCACGATGCGCGACAGCGTCAGGATGTTGGGCAGGTTCAGCATCTCTCTAGAATGGCTCCCTAACGACATTCGTCCTGCCGCAAAAGATGGCAAGCGGGGTTGTCCGCCGCTTCGATGTCTCTACCAATGCTTCCCTTACGGAAGGTTTCGTAATGGGGGTCCATGTTCACTAGCACGCATTTGCTGCGCACCAGGCGGTTCCTGCCGCTGTTCGTCACGCAGCTGTTCAACGCCTTCAACGACAATCTCTACAAGACCGCGATGGTGCTCTTCGTGGTCTACCAGATCTACAATTCGGAGGAGGCCGAAGGCATGTTCTCGGCCGTCGCGTCGGGACTGTTCATCCTGCCTTTCTTCGTGCTGTCTGCGCTGGCGGGACAACTTGCCGACATGCGCGACAAGGCGGCCATTATCCGGAAGGTGAAGGCCTTCGAGATCTTGCTCATGCTGATTGGCGCGACCGGCCTCTACCTCGCATGGCGCGGTTTCGAGATGCCGGTGAACCTTTTCGGTATCGAGACCACCTTCCCCATCCTGCTGATGCTGCTGGCCCTTTTCATGACAGGCATCCAGTCGACCTTCCTCGGCCCCATCAAATACGCCATCCTGCCGCAACACCTGCGCAAGGAAGAAGTATTGGCCGGCACCGGGCTGGTCGAGGCTGGGACCTATATCGCCATCCTTGCAGGTACCATCCTCGCCGGCTGGATTCCGGTCGAGGCGGCGGCGGTGGGCATCATCCTCACCTCGATCGTCGGCTATCTGGTCGCGAGGCAGGTGCCCGATGCGCCCGCGCAGGGCGAGGTCGAAAAGCTCGACTGGCACATCCTGCGCGCCTCGGTGAAACTGGTGCGCGAGACCACCCACAATCGCGAGGTCTTCTACGCCATCCTCGCGATCAGCTTCTTCTGGACCATCGGTGCGGTGCTGTTCATCCAGTTCCCGCCGCTCGCCAAGAACGTCATCATGGCAAGCAAGGAAGTAGCGAGCATCTTCCTCGTCGTCTTCTCGGTCGGGGTCGCCATCGGCTCTGTCGCGGTGGGGGCGCTGCTCAAGGGCAAGGTCTCGGCGCGCTATGCCCCGCAATCGGTGCTGGCGATGGGCGCGTTCGTTGTCGCATTCTATGCCGTGTGCAAGGTTTGGGAGGCCGACAAGCCAGCCGAGCTGCTTGATGTGAGTGGCTTCCTCGCATGGCCGCTTGCCAGCGTCATCCTGCTATGCCTGCTCGGGATAGCGGTCGCGGGAGGCATGTTCGTGGTCCCGCTTTACGCTTTCCTCACCACGCGGGTGGAATCGCATAAGGCTTCGCGCACGATTGCAGCGAACAATATCGTCAATTCGGGCGCAATGGTGCTGGGCTCGCTCGCTGCGATGGCGATGAGCGCGGCTGGCGTGCCGATTGTCGAACAGGTCCTCATCAGCGCCGCCATGTGCCTGATATCGGCATGGCTCGGCCGCAGGCTGCTCGAGGCCGAGCGCGCCGCGGCAGTTGCTTAGTCCTTAAATGATGAAGGCGAGAACGGCCGCGACGGTCGCGAAATAGGTCGTCGCGACACCGCGCACGTCGTTGGCGGTGACCTTCCAGTCGGTCACGGTGCCCTGCGGGACGTCGGCAAACATCCGGCGGCGTTGCGGCAAGCTGGCCCGCATCCAGTGGCGGGCGGCTTCGTTCGAGAGTACTAGGGCGCGTCTCATGATGCCCTATTAACGGTTTTTTAACTTTCGGTTTCCCCGCAAATCAAGGCCGTATCAATTCGAGACAGGGACTCGGCAAGCTGGGGATAATCGGGAACCGGCTCGCATTCGATTGCACGAGCGCTTCCGCCCCGCTAACCGCCTGCTCCATGACCACGCGACCCACTCCCGCCGCCGCCAAGCTGCTCGTCGACTGCCTCATCGAACAAGGCTGCGAGCGTATTTTCACCGTTCCGGGCGAAAGCTTCCTCCAGGTTCTCGACGCGCTCGGCCAGCAGGACCAGATCGACCTCGTCACCTGCCGCCAGGAAGGCGGAGTCGCGATGATGGCCTGCGCCGACGGAGCCATGACCCAGCGCCCCGGTGTCGCCTTCGTCACCCGCGGTCCCGGCGCGACCAACGCCAGCATCGGCGTGCACGTCGCGATGCAGGATTCGCAGCCGATGATCATGTTCGTCGGCGATGTCGACAGCGAGATGCGCGACCGCGAGGGTTTCCAGGAGGTGGACTTCGCCGCCTTCTTCGGCCCCATCGCCAAATGGGCCGCGCGTATCGATTCGGCGGACCGCATCCCCGAATATGTCGCCCGCGCCTATGCCACCGCGATTTCGGGCCGTCCGGGTCCGGTCGTGCTGGCGCTACCCGAAGACATGCTCAGCCGCGACACCGAGGCTGCACCCCGCAACCGAGTCGAGCGCCCCGCACAGGCCCCCTGCCCCGACGCGATGCAGGCGATGATGGCGCTGATTGCCGATGCGGCCTCGCCCGTGGCGGTCATTGGCGGCGCGGGCTGGAACGCCAAGGCGCGCGAGCATTTCCAGCTCTTCGCCGAGCGTCTCGGTATCCCCGTGGCGACCGCTTTCCGCCGCCAGGACGCGATTTCGCCTTCCAGCCGTGTCTACGCCGGCAACCTCGGCTACGGCCCCAACCCCAAGCTGGTCGAGCGGGTGAAGAACGCCGACCTCGTGCTTGCCGTGGGCGCGCGGCTGGGTGAGGCGACGACCGATGGTTACACCGTTCCGCCGCTGGTCGATGCCGAGCGCAGGCTGATCCACGTCCACCCCGACCCGAACGAGCTCAACAGCGTCTACCCGGCCGACCTCGCCATCTGCGCCGAGATGGACGAGTTTGCCGAAAGCGCGGCCCTGTGGAACGATGGCGACACCATCGACTTCGATGCCGGGGCCGAGGCGCATGCCGAATGGCAAAGCTGGGCCACCGCCCACCCCGCCCAGCAATTCGCTCTCGACATGGGGCAGTGTGTCCAGTTCATGCGCGACACGCTGCCTGCCGACACCATCATCTGCAACGGCGCGGGCAATTTCGCCGGCTGGTGGCACCGCTACTGGCGTTACGAGGGCTACCCGACCCAGCTCGCGCCCACCTGCGGCGCGATGGGCTACGGCGTCCCCGCAGCAGTCGCCGCCGCACTCCGCTTCCCGCAGCGCACCGTCGTCGCCGTGGCGGGTGATGGCGACTTCATGATGAACGGCCAGGAACTCGCCACTGCCGTCCAGCACGATGCCAACATGATCGTCATCGTGGTCGACAATTCGGCCTATGGCACCATCCGCATGCACCAGGAGCGCGAGTTCCCCGGCGAGGACCGCATCAGCGGCACCCGGCTCGCCAATCCCGACTTCGCCGCGCTGGCGAGCGCCTATGGCGGCTGGTCGGCCACTGCAAAGACCACGCAGGAATTCAAGGATGCGCTCGTGGCTGCCGAAGGTCGCGGAGGCCTGCGCCTCATCCACTGCCACATCGATATCGAGCAGCTCGCCGCCAGCGGCGCAACGGTCAGCGGACTGCGCAGCAAATAGGACGAGCGAAAGGGCCGCCTCCCGATCAGGAGACGGCCCTTCCTCGCTGTAATTCAGCTTGGCGTCCGGCGTCAGATGTCGTTGCCGAGTTCGCCTTCGACTTCACCCTTGAACTGCTGGGCTTCGCCCTTCTGTTCCTGCTGGCGGCCTTCGGCGCGGGTTTCGGGATCACCCGACTGCTGCTTCAGATTGCCGATGGCTTCGTTGGTGTTGCCTTTGATCTTCTCTGTCAGTTCGCCCATCGGGCCTCTCCTGTAGTCTGGTTGCGCCTGAAAAGCGGCGCGCTTACAGGGAGATAAAAGGCAATCCAGCACACGCGTTCCGGCCGGTTACGGCCAGACGACACGCCCTTGCGACGAAGCCTAGATGCCCGCCATCTCGAGGATGATCGACCATTCCTCGGGCTTGATTTCGGCCACCGACAGGCGCGACAGCTTCACCAGTTCGCAATCCGCCAGCTGCGGCTCGGCCTTGATCTGCTTGAGCGTGACAGGCGAGGGCAGCTTGGTCTTGGGCACGACCTTCACCGCGGCCCATTTGCCTTCCGGATCGGTCGGATCGGTAATCCCGGCCACGCTGACCTCGCAGATGCCGACAATCTCCAGCCCCTCGCGCGAGTGGTAGAAGAATGCCTGGTCGCCGACTTCCATGGCGGCAAGGTTGTTCTTGGCCCGATGGTTGCGCACGCCGTCCCAGGTCCCCTCCTTCTCGGCGACGAGATCATCCCAGCTGTATTTGAAGGGTTCGGATTTCATCAGCCAATAGCGGGCCATGGGTGCACATCTCCTCGGGTCTGTTCGTGTCCTGCGCCGCTGGTTAGCGAGCGCCCCTGCGGCTGGCCAGAGCGCAACTGATCTATTGCCCGATTAACCGGTTTTTAGCCTTGTCACGATACCCGGGGCGAAGTGAAAGAAGTCCGGGGGGTCTCTTGCCTCTTAAGCCATTGCCAGATCGAGGAAAGGACGTCCGCAAGAGCGGCGGCTTTTCCGCGTATCGCAAGCACGACTGGATGACGCTGGGTATCGCCTTTGCCGCCATTGTCCTGTTCGTGGGCACGGCGGGCACGGTCATGCCGACGATCATGCGCGCATGGCGCGGCCTGGCCGAAGGGCCGGATGTCATCCTCGCCAATGCGCTGCTGCTGAATATTGCGCTGATCCTGCTCGGCTGGCACCGCTACAAGGCGCTGAACGGCCAGCTCGATGCGCACAAGCAATCGGAACAGGAAGCCCGACGGCTGGCCGAGCTCGACGACCTGACCGGCTGCCTCAACCGCCGCAGCTTCTCCGAAAAACTCGCCGGCATGCTGGGCGAGAGGAAGGGCGGCGAGAGCGCAGTAGCTGTCATCGCCATCGACCTCGACAATTTCAAACAGGTGAATGACCTCAATGGTCATGCAGCGGGTGACAGCGTCCTCACCGAAATAGCGCGGCGGGTCCTGACGCAGCTTCCCGACCAGGCCGTGTTGGCGCGGTTGGGCGGCGACGAGTTCGTTTGCGCCCTGCCCTATGCGGCCCATGCAGCGGACCGGGTCGAACTGCTCGCGACACGAATGATCGAGCAGGTCGCCAAGCCTGTCCCGCATGACGGCAATTCGATCGACATTACCGTGTCGCTCGGTCTTGCCAGCTCGCTCAATCTCGACGACCAGCCCACCGACAACCCGGCACACGACCTGATGCACAAGGCGGATATCGCCATGTATCACGCCAAGAAGCAGGGCAAGAACCGCTTCTACTGGTTCGAAGCGCCGATGGAAAACGAGCTGCGCTTCCGCAACGAGCTCGAGGCCGGCATCCGCCGCGGCATCGAGAAGGGCGAGTTCGTCCCCTATTACGAACAGCAGATCGACCTCGATTCGGGCGAACTGGTCGGCTTCGAGATGCTGGCGCGCTGGAATTCGCCGGAGATGGGCCTCGTCGGTCCCGATATCTTCATCCCGATCGCCGAGGAAATCGGCGTTATCGCGGAGATGTCGGAACATCTTATCGAGCAGGCCTTCGCCGATGCGAGCGAGTGGGATTCGGCGCTTACGCTGTCGGTCAATATCTCGCCGGTGCAGATGCGCGACCCGTGGTTCGCGCAGAAAATCCTCAAGCTGCTGGTCAAGCACCGTTTCCCCGCACATCGCCTTGAGATCGAAATTACCGAGACCTGCCTGCACGAGAACATCGGCATGGTTCGATCGATGATTACCTCGCTGCGTAACCAGGGCGTGAAGGTCAGCCTCGACGATTTCGGCACCGGTTATGCCAGCCTTTCGCAGCTGAAAAGTCTGCCCTTCGACCGACTGAAGATCGACCGCAGCTTCATCAGCGAACTCAGGGGCGAGGAGCAGAACACCAAGCTGGTCGAGGCCATCGTCTCGATGAGCGATGGGCTGAAGATGCCGATTACCGCCGAGGGCATCGAGGACGAGGATATCCTCGCCGCGCTCAAGAAATGGGGTCAGATGAAGGGCCAGGGCTATCACTACGGGCGCCCCGAACCGGCCGACAAGGTTCTCGAACGCCTCCAGACAAAGGGCAGGCTGGCAACGGTCAGCGAAGGCGATATCGCGGAAGTCGTCGGCGAGGCCGACAACGACACCGCACGCAAGAAAGACGGCGGCAGCCGCGCGGTCTGACACTGGACGCTTCGCCTCGCGCACCCTAGATGCGCGGACACAATGCGCGTTTCCTTCACCAAGATGCACGGCCTCGGCAACGACTTCGTCGTGCTGGACGCGCGCGCGCAGGATTTGCCCGCGCTGGACAAGGCGCGCGCGGCGGCGATTGCCGACCGGAACACCGGCATCGGCTGCGACCAGCTTATCGTGCTGGAGCCGAGCGACACGGCCGACTTCCGCATGCGCATCTACAACCACGACGGCGGCGAGGTCGGCGCCTGCGGCAATGCCACGCGCGCGGTGGCGCTGCTCCACGGGAGCGAGGCGCGGATAGAGACTTCGGGCGGCCTGCTGGTCGCAAGCCCTACCGCTGGCGGCGCAAGCGTCGACATGGGCGAGCCGCGCTTCGACTGGGACGCCATCCCGCTCGAGTACCCCATGGACACGTTCTCCATGCCGGTCAGCTGGGAAATGCTGGCTGATCCAGGCGCGGTGAATGTCGGCAATCCGCATGTGATTTTCTTCGTCGAGGACACCGACGCAGTCCCGCTGGACCGGCTCGGCCCCGAGATCGAGAACGACTCGCTTTTCCCCGAGCGCGTGAACGTCAATGTCGCCACGGTCGAAAACCGCGGCCGCATTCGCCTGCGCGTGTGGGAGCGCGGGGCAGGCCTCACCCGCGCCTGCGGAACCGGAGCCTGTGCCACCGCCGTTCACGCCATCCGCCGCAAGCTGGTGGATAGCCCGGTCACGGTCGCCCTGCCCGGCGGCGAACTTGAAATCGCGTGGCAACCGGGCGGCTCGATCCGCATGACCGGCCCTGCCACCGAAAGCTTCCGGGGCAGCTTCGAATGGGATGATTTCGCGTGAACGCGCCCGTCAAAGCGCCGGAGGTCGTCTCGCTCGGTTGCCGCCTCAACATCTCCGAGAGCGAGCGCATCCGCGCGATGCTGGCGGGCGAGGACAACCTTGTCGTGGTCAATAGCTGCGCGGTGACGAGCGAGGCCGTGCGCCAGACCAGGCAGGCCATCCGCAAGGCGCGTAAGGCCAATCCCGACGCGCGCCTGCTGGTCACCGGCTGCGCCGCCGATATCGAGCGCGAGCAGCTTGCCGCCATGCCCGAGGTCGACGGCCTCATCGCCAACACGGCAAAGCTGGACCCGCGCGCATGGAATGTGCCCGCCAGCGCGCCGCCCGTGCCCGCGCTTCACACCCGCGCCTTCGTGGCCGTGCAGAACGGCTGCGACCACGCTTGCACCTTCTGCGTCATCCCGCAGGGGCGCGGGACAAGCAGCTCGCTCACCATCGCCGAGGTGCTGCGCGAGGTGGAAGCGCATCTGGATGCAGGCGCTGCCGAGGTCGTGCTGACCGGCGTGGACGTCACCTCATGGGGCCATGATTTGCCCGGCAGCCCCAAGCTGGGCGCGCTGGTGCGTGCAGTGCTGGATGCCTTCCCCGCCCTCACCCGCATCCGCATGTCGTCGATCGACGGTATCGAGGTGGACGAGGAGCTGTTCGAGCTCTTCGCCGCCGAGCCGCGCGTCATGCCGCATATCCACCTCTCGCTGCAGCACGGCCACGACCTGATCCTCAAGCGCATGAAGCGCCGCCACCTCCGTGCCGATGCAGTGGACCTTGTCGCGCGCCTGAAGAACCGCCGCCCCGACCTCGCCGTCGGCGCCGACCTCATCGCCGGTTTCCCTACCGAGACCGAGGAGCACCACGCGGCCAATCTCTCGATCGTCCGCGAGCTTGCCATCGTTCACGGTCACATCTTCCCCTATTCGCCGCGCCCCGGCACGCCCGCCGCGCGCATGCCGCAGGTCGAGCGCGCCACCACCAAGCGCCGCGCCGCCGAACTGCGCGCCGAGGTGGCCAAGCTGCGTGCAGAGTGGCTGGCCACCCTCGTCGATAAGCCGCTACAGGTCCTCGCCGAAGCCGACGGGACCGGCTATTCACCCCAATTCGCCCGCGTGAAACTGCCAGCCGGCACGCCGCGCGGCTCCATCGTCACCGTGACGCCCACGACCCTCGAGGACAATCTCCTGTCATGAGCAAACCCAGCTGGACCGAGCGCCTGTTCGGCGGCTTCAAGAAAACCTCCGAGCGCCTGACCGAAAACCTCGCCGAGGCGGTCACCAAGGCCAAGCTCGACGATGCGACGCTCGACGATGTCGAGGATGCGCTCATCATGTCGGACCTCGGCCCGGCGGCGGCTGCACGCATTCGCGAGAGCCTGAAGGAAAAGCGCTTCGGCCTCGAAATCAGCGCCGACGAATTGAAGCAGGCGGTGGCAGACGAAATCGCCGCCATCCTGCGCCCAGTCGCCAAGCCGCTCGAAATTACCGCCTTCCCGCGCCCGCAGGTGCTGCTGGTCATCGGCGTGAACGGCAGCGGCAAGACCACCACCATCGCCAAGCTGGCGCATCTCTTCGTGGAAGACGATTACAACGTCATGCTGGCGGCAGGCGATACCTTCCGCGCCGCAGCCATCGGCCAGCTCCAGACCTGGGCCGACCGCGTCGGCGTGCCCATCGTGCGCGGACCCGAGGGCGGCGACCCGGCAAGCATCGTGTTCGATGCGGTCAAGAAGGGCACCGAAATCGGCACCGACGTGCTGATTGTCGACACCGCAGGCCGCCTCCAGAACAAGCGCGAGTTGATGGACGAGCTGGCGAAAATCAGGAAGGTCCTCGGCCGCCTCAACCCCGAGGCGCCGCATGACGTGGTGCTCGTGCTCGATGCGACCAACGGCCAGAACGCGCTCAGCCAGATCGACGTGTTCAAGGAAGTCGCGGGCGTCACCGGCCTCGTCATGACCAAGCTCGACGGCACCGCGCGCGGCGGCGTGCTGGTGCAGGCGGCGGAGAAATACGGCCTCCCCATCCATGCCATCGGCGTGGGCGAGAAAATCGACGATTTGCGCCCCTTCGACCCGGATCTCGTCGCGCGCGTGATTGCGGGGATTGCGTGATGAGCGAGACCGAAGCCCCCAAGGCGAAGAAGCCCACCGGCTGGCTGCATACGCTTGTCGATTATGGCCCGCTCCTGGTCTTCCTCGGCGTCTACAAGCTCTACCAGCCGCCCGCGGATTCGACCTTCGGCGAAATTGCCGCGGTTATCTACGGAACCATCGCTTTCATGGTCGCCGCCGTCGTCGCACTGGTCTTCAGCAAATGGAAGTTCGGCAAGGTCAGCCCGATGCTGATATTGTCCACCACGCTCATCGTCGGTTTCGGCGGGCTCACCATCTGGTTGCAGGACGAGCGCTTCGTCCAGTTCAAGCCGACCGCCATTTACACGCTGTGCGGCCTGATACTGGTCATCGGATGGCTGCGCGGGCGGCCCTGGATGCAGGTACTGCTGGGTGCGGCGTTCGAGGGCGTGAACGACGAAGGCTGGCTCAAGTTCTCGCGCAACTGGGGTTTCTTCTTCTTCGCCCTTGCCGCTCTCAACGAGGTGATGGTGCGCACCATGAGCTTCGAAAGCTGGCTCTGGGCGAAGCTATGGGTGTTCCTGCCGCTGACCTTCCTCTTCACCTTCAGCCAGATCCCCATGCTGCTGAAGCACGGCCTCTCGCTGGAGGACACGGACGATGTGCTCGAAGACGAGCCTCCGACCGCTTGATCAGACCTCGCCGCCGGGAGTAATCTTGGCCATCACCCGCAAGAGCGTCGTGTAGATCAGAACGACCGTCGCTGCTGATAGCCCGACCATCACCACCGTGCCCGCAAACAAGCCGTTATAGACATTGGCGAACCATTCTGATGGCAACTCCTCGAACTCGCCGATTGGCAATGCGAATGCCATAAGCAGGAAGAGCGAGACAAGCAGGGTCATCGCCGACAGTCGCCCCACCATCGCGACGTCGCGGTAGGCGCCATGGTCGAAATCCTCATCCATGCGTCTGATCATTCCGACCAGTGTCAACATGAGCGCGATAATCGTCGCCGAGGCCGTGGCAATCGCTGAACCGAGATAAAGCCCGGCTCGCGACAGGGCGTTAAGCAAGTCGACCGCTTCTGCCGCGCTGTAGACCCGCCCAATCGCCGAGCGTGCAGCATAGCCGACAAGCAGGGTGAGTATGAATGTTACCAGAGGCCAGCGATAGCAGGTGAGCAGGTTACGCATGGCTAACCTATGAACGGCCTGCCCTGTCGTTCCGAAGCTTCTAGATCTCCACCTGGCTCCCCAACTCGACGACGCGGTTGGTCGGGAGGCGGAAGAAGTCCATCGCGGTCGCCGCGTTCCTCAGCATCCATGCGAAAATCTTTTCGCGCCAGATGGGCATGCCGGGGTTCTTGCTCGGCAGCAGCGTCTGGCGGCTGAGGAAGAAGCTGGTGTGCATCATGTCGAACTCGCCGCCGCAGCGTTCCATTTCCTTCAGCCCCTGCGGCACGTTGGTTTCCTGCATGAAGCCATAGTGCAGCACGGCGCGGTAGAAGCCGTCGCCGAGGTCGTGGATTTCGCAGCGCTCGTCGGCGTCGACATAGGGCGCGTCGGCAATCAGCACGGTGAGGATGATGACCCGCTCGTGCAGCACCTTGTTGTGCTTGATGTTGTGCAGCAGCGCGGATGGCACGCCCGCGGTCTGGCTGGCCATGAAGATGGCGGTGCCGGGCACGCGGGTGGCGGAGTTCTTCGCGCTCTTGGCGAAGATTTCGATGGGCAGCGCGGTCTCGTGCATGCGCTCGCGCATCAGCTTGCGCCCGCGCGCCCATGTGGTGAGCAGGGTGAAGGCAATCAGGCCCACGACTAGCGGGAACCAGCCGCCTTGCGGCACCTTGAACAGGTTCGCTGCAAAATAGGCCCCGTCGATAATCAGGAAGAAGATGACGACCGGCGCGGCGTACCACCACTTCCATTTCCACACGCCCACGAACAGCACGCCCATCAGCAGCGTGTCGATCGTCACCGCACCCGTCACCGCAATACCGTAAGCGGCGGCGAGGTTGGACGAGCTCTGGAAGGTCAGCACGAGGATGATCACAGCCACCATCAGCGCCCAGTTGATGACCGGAATGTAGATCTGGCCCGCCTCGGTTTCGCTGGTGTGGCGGATGGTCATGCGCGGCATGAAGCCGAGCTGCATGGCCTGGTGGGTGATGCTGAACGCGCCCGAGATGACGGCCTGGCTGGCGATGAATGTCGCCACGGTGGCGAGGATGACCAGCGGGAGGCGGAATTCCTCGCTCGCCAGCAGGAAGAACGGATTGCGCACCACTTCGGCGGCCTGCTCCGGCGGCAGGCTGGCAATCATCGCGCCCTGCCCGAAGTAGTTGAGCAGCAGGCACGGCATCACAAAGCCGAACCACGACAGGCGCATGGGGCCGCGCCCGAAATGGCCCATGTCCGAATAGAGCGCTTCCGAACCCGTTACCGCCAGCACCACCGCGCCCATCGCAAGGAAGGCGACGAAGCCGTCGGTGACGAAGAACATCACCGCGTAATAGGGGTTCAGCGCCCACAGGATGTCGGGATGCTGGATAATCTGGTTGAGCCCCAGCCCTGCCAGCGTGGTGAACCACACTATCATCACCGGCGCGAACATGGCCCCGACCTTGGCCGTTCCCCTCTGCTGCAGCACGAAGAGGCATACCAGCAGAACCAGCGCAATCGGGATGACATAGGATTGCAGGCCTGCATCGACCACCGTCAGCCCTTCGACTGCCGACAGGACCGAGATTGCAGGCGTAATCATGCTGTCGCCGTAGAACAGCGAGGTCGCGAAGACGCCCAGCAGCACGACCAGCCAGGCGTATTTGGTCTGTCCGATATGGCGGCTGATCAGCGCAATCAGCGCAAGGCTGCCGCCCTGCCCCTTGTTGTCGGCGCGCATCAGGATGGTGACATATTGCAGCGCCACCACGATCAGCATCGACCAGAAAATCAGGCTGACGACGCCCAGCACATGCATGCGGTCGATGGCGATGTTGGCCGCGCCCGCGAAAGTCTCGCGGAAGGCGTAGAGCGGGCTGGTGCCGATATCGCCGAAGACGATACCGATTGCCCCGACAGCCAGCGCAGCCTTCGAGGCACCATGGCCCCCGCCATGGCCGTTCTCTCCGCTGCTGGCAGCGGGTGAATTCGGCGCAGTCGCCTCGGTCATATGGTGGGTGTTACCTGACGCATGGGGTCAAAACCTTGGCTGCGAGGCGGCTTGCCCCCTTGCAAGGTGGCGGCGCTTAGCACCATGGCGTGGGCGTAGCAATATCTGGCGCGAGCACGCGCTACCGACCGTCTTGCCCGGCCGAAGCCGGCTGGTCAGAAGCAAGGAGTGCTTCGAGGCGCAGCAGCCGCAGGGCCAGCGACTCGCGCCATTCGGCATCCTCGGGCGCATTGGCGAGCGCCTCGCGCCACAATTCGACCGTCCGTCCCGCCTCTCCGCTGCGCAGCCACGACATGCCAAGGAAATAGCGCGCGCCGCCATTGGCCTCGTCGAGTTGCTGCGCGCGCTCGAAAGCCAGCAGCGCGGCCGGGGTCAGCCTGCCATCGGCATGTTCGACCAGCGCGATGCCCAGCGCCAGCCAGGCTTCGAGGTCGCGCGGGTTTTCCTCTGTCGCGCTGCGATAGAAACCCGCAGCCTGCGCAAAATTGCCGCGCCGCGCATAGCCATCGCCGGTGATGATCCAGCGCGAGGGCAGCTGCGGATCGCTGAAATATTCGCGCCGCGCATTGACTAGAAGCTCGCCGTCGACCGCCTGTTTCTCGGTCGCAGTCCCGGGTGCGGCTGGCAGGCCGGGCGTGCCTTGCAGGGCGTAGCCCGTCAGACCGAACAGCAGCGTCGCCCCCAGCAGCGCCCATCCGCCCTTTTTCACTCCGATGAGGAAAACCGCAGCGGCAAACGACACGATGGCCAGCGCGATCACGGGGATCCAGCTCACGCGCGCCTCCGGAAGCGGCGCCAGAAGAGCAGGCCCGCGATGACCACCAGCAGCGCCGGAATGGCAAACAGCGGCCATGTGGTCGCGCTCATCACCGGTTCGTAGCTCACGTAGTCGCCATAGCGGTCCATCAGCCAACGGCGGATTTCCTCGGGGCTGTCGCCCGCTGCGATACGGATGCGGACCTGGTGGCGCATGTCGCCTGCCATCGAGGCATCGCTATCGGCAATCGACTGCGACTGGCACTTGAGGCAGCGCAAGGTCTCCATCAGTTCCTGCGCGACAGCTTCCTGCGCCGGATCATCGAGCTGGCGATAGGCATAGGGCGCGGGCGGCGCGCCGTCCTGCGCGGCGAGCGGGATTGCGATCATCGTCGCAAGTATCATCGCAACAGCCGTTCGCATCGAGCGCAGTCGAGATGCGCCTGTACCAGTGTGTCTCGACTTCGCTCGACACGAACGGAGGGCTTCGCTCACGTTCACCGGCCCGCCTTCCGCAATTCTTCGAGCAGGACCGGCACATGCTCGGGGCGGATGTCGCCAATGTGCTGGTAGGTGATGATGCCCTCGCCATCGATGACGAATGTCTCCGGCACGCCCGAGGAACCGATGCCGAGCTGCACTTCGGACAAGTCGTCACGCCCGATGCGGGTGTAGGGATTGCCGTGCTGCGAGAGGAAGCGCATCACATCGGTCGGCTTGTCGCGGATAGCCACACCGACAATCTCCGCACCCTGCTCTTTCAGCTGCTCGAGTTGGGGCGCTTCCGCGATGCAGGGCAGGCACCAGCTCGCCCAGATGTTGAGCAGCTTGGGCTTGCCGTCGTAAAAATAGCGGCTGTCGACGCCGGGCCGCTCGAGACTGGCGGGCGGGAGCGTGAAATAGGGCAGTTCCTTGCCCACCATCGCGCTCTTGATCGCTTCGTCCCTTGGCTGGGTCAGTTGGTAGGCGGCCAGCCCGAGGAAGCCGAAAAACACCATCAGGGGGAGCCACAAGCGCCAGCTCATGCGAGTTCCTCCATTTCCGTGCGCCGCTCGGCGCCCCTGCGCTTCACGAAGCGCCGCTTGAGATCCTTACGCACACGGCCCACCAGCGCGAGCACACCGCCCAGCGCGATCAGCAGACCGCCGTACCAGATGAAGGTGACGAAGGGCTTCCACCACAGGCGCAGCTGCCAGCGGCCGTCATTGCTGTCGCCGCCCATCACTGCATAGAGCTGGCCATTCCAGCGGGTGACCAGCACACTCTCGGTAGTCTGCTGTGGCGGAGCCCAGAAGTTGCGCGACTGGGGCGTTATCTCGCTCGGCTCACCACCATCATAGGCGACCGTCATGCGACCGGAAAGTGCCGTCCAGTTGGGGCCCGCGACCGGTTCAACCGCTTGGAGCTGGACACTCCAGGGGCCGACCTGCGTGGTGCCGCCCTCCTCCAGCGCCGCCAGTTTTTCGGTCGAGAATGCGCTTTCGCTCGCCATGCCGAACAGCGCGACAGCGATGCCGAAATGGGCGATGACCATGCCCCAGGTCTCGATGGGCACACGGCGCAGCTTGCGGCCTTTCAAGGGAAGGAAGCTCGCGACGGCCAATGCGATGGCCATGGACAGCCCGAGCAGCGGCAAGATTGCCATGCCGAACAGCAGCGCGAAGAGGATGAGGCCGCTCAGGAGCAAGGCTCCGATAAGGGCCAGTTCCTTCGTCTGGCGACCGAAGCCATCCCGCCTCCAGCGTAGGAGCGGTCCGACAGCCATGACTGCCAGCATCGGGAAGGTGAAAACGGCGCCCACCGGATTGAAGTAAGGCGGCCCGACCGAGACGCGCACGTCGAAGGCCTCGGTCAGCAGAGGGTAGAGCGTGCCGAGCAGCACTACCGCGAGGATGGCGCTCAGCATCACATTGTTGACCACCAGCGCACCCTCGCGGCTGGCGACTGAGAACCGCTCCCCTTCGGAAATCGCGCCCGCACGCAGCGCGAAGAGCAGCAATGCCCCGCCGATATAGAGCGCCAGCAGGAACAGGATGAAGCTCCCGCGTTCCGGGTCGACGGCGAAGGCGTGGACGCTGGTGAGTATGCCCGAGCGCACGAGGAAGGTGCCGAGCATCGACATGGAAAACGCCACCACACCCAGCATGATAGTCCACACGCGCAGCGCGTCACGGCTGGCAAGCACGCTCGCCGAGTGAAGCAGCGCCGTCGCGGCGAGCCACGGCATGAGGCTGGCATTCTCCACCGGGTCCCAGAACCAGTAGCCGCCCCAGCCAAGCTCGTAATAGGCCCAGTAACTGCCCGCTGTGATGCCGAGGGTGAGGAACACCCAAGCGCCGAGGATCCACGGCCGCATCGCGCGCGCGAAGGCGGGTGTCACCTGCTTGGTCACCAGCGCGCCGACAGCGAAACTGAAGGCCACCGAAAGACCGACATAGCCGAAATAGAGCGTCGGCGGATGCAGCGCGAGGCCGATGTCCTGCAGCAGCGGGTTGAGGCCGAGGCCTTCGACCGCAGGCTGGGCAAGCCGCTCGAACGGGTTCGAACTCAAGAGCAGGAAGGCGTAGAAGCCGAGCGCTACGAACCCTTGTGCGGCCAGTGTCGCCTGCATAGTCCTTTCGGGCAGGCGCCGCTCGATACCGGCAATCAGCGCGCCGGCCAGCGCCATTACCGTGACCCACAGCAGCATCGAGCCTTCATGGTTGCCCCATGCGCCCGACAACTTGAAGATCAGCGGTTTGAGCGTGTGCGAATTCATCGCGACGAGCTTCACCGACAGGTCTGTAATCGCAAAAACATAGAGCAGCGCGCCGAAGGAAACCGCCACCAATCCGCCCTGCAGTATGGCAGCGGGCCGCGTCAGAGCGGCGATATCGCTCGTCGTCCCGCCACGCAGCGCAAGCACACCGCCGAGCAGTTGCAGCACCGCCAGAGCCGCCGCCAGCCACAGCGCCGCAAGACCGATTTCTGCGATCATTCGAGGCCGACCGTCGTCTCTTCGGCCATCTCGGCGGCCTGGTGTTCGCTCATGCCTTCGAGCTCGCGCGGCACGTAATTCTCGTCATGCTTGGCGAGGAGGTTGTCGGCGACGAAGGTGCCGTCCGCCAACAGCCGACCCTCGGCCACCACACCCGAACCTTCGACGAAGAGGTCGGGCAGGATGCCCGCATAGCGCACCGGGACGGCGGATTGCTCGCGACCGGTCACGGTGAAGGTCACGGTAATGCCATCGGCTTGCGTCTCGAGCGAACCGGGCGCGACCATCCCGCCGAGGCGCACGGCCTGCCCCACTTCAGGCGGGTTCTCGGCCATCTGCTCGGGCAGGTAGAAATAGCTCGCCTGGTTGCGCAGCGCGTAAATCGCCAGCAGCGCCGCGCCGATCAGCGCGACGAGGGCGAGGACTACGAGGACGAGGCGCTGGTGTTTTGCCTTCATCGCTGGCGTGCTTTCTCGCGCCGCGCCTCGGCACGTTTCATCGCCAGCCAGCTCCACGCCATCATCGCCAGCGTTCCGCCCACGCCGAGGGCATAGGCTGCGTAGACGAAGGTCCACTGGTCGAGTGCTTCACGCATCAGTCGGCCTCCATCGCACGGCGTCGCAGGCGCGCTTCGGCTTGGATATCGGCGAGCAAAGCGCGCATACGTGCCAGCACCACACCTCCGAAGATAAGCGAGAAGCCAATTACTGCCACCAGTAGCGGAGCGAGGAAAATGCCATCGATGGCGCTCTTGCCCATGGTGATGCTGGGCGGCTGGTGGAGCGAGTTCCACCACACCACGCTGCGGTTGATGATGGGGATGTTCACCGCGCCGAGCAGGCCGAAAATGGCCGGGATGCGCGCCGACACGCCTTCACGCTCTGCCGACTGGGCGAGCGCGATATAGGCGACATAGAGGAACGCCAGCACCAGCATCGAGGTCAGCCGTCCGTCCCACACCCACCACGTGCCCCATGTCGGGCGGCCCCAAATGGAGCCGGTCGCGAGGCAAATCAGCGTGAAGATGAGCCCCGGCACGGCCGCCCCCCGCGCGGCGATGGCCGCCAGCGGATGGCGCCAGACGAGAAAGACGAGGCTCGAAATAGCAATCGCGGTCCAGCCGCCCATGCCCAGCCAGGCGGTAGGCACATGGATGAAAAGGATGCGCACCGTCTCGCCCATCAGCCGGTCGGGCGGAACCTGCGTGAAGCCCCAGAAAAGCGCGCCCGCCGTCAGCACAAGCCCGCTCACCAGCAGGAGCGGCGTGAGCCAGCTCGCCAGTGCGAGGAACCGTTTGGGATTAGCGAAGCCGTGCATGGTGAAAGCCGTAGGTCAGCCTATTGCAGCCCCCGCCCCTGCTCGCAAGGCGGATTAGCGCCCGATGAGCTCTTGCGCCATCTTGTCGGCGACCTGGTCGGGCGAGACGCCGGTCTCGTCGCTCTTCTGCCAGATCTGTTCGAGACGGCCCGGGATGAGCGCGATGCGCTTGCGCACTTCGTTGATGTCGCAGGGCGCTTCGTCGTTGCGGCAGAGGTATTCGAGCGTCACCGAGATGATGCCGCCGGCGTTGATGACATAGTCGGGCGCGTAAAGGATGCCGCGCTTGGCCAGCATGGGGCCATGCTCGGGGCGCTTGAGCTGGTTGTTGGCGCCGCCAGCGACGACCTTGCAGTCGAGGCGGCCGATGCCGTCATCGTCGAGGATCGCACCCAGCGCATTGGGGCTGAAGACATCGCACGGCACCGACATGATGGCGTCGGGCGCGACGCATTCTGCGCCCAGCTCGCCGGCCAGCGCCTCGCAGCGGTCCATGTGGATGTCCGACAAGGTCAGCTTGGCGCCTTCCTTGGCGAGCAGGCGCGCGACACCGCCGCCGACGCTGCCCGTGCCCTGGATGGCGACATGGACACCGTCCATGCTGTCCTTGCCGAGCTTGTGTTTCACCGCGGCCTTGATGCCGAGGAAAATGCCGAGCGCGGTAAACGGACCCGGATCGCCGCCAGCTGCGTCTTCGCCGCTGACCGGCAAGCCGGAGACATACTGGGTACGCTCTGCAACGGCAGCCATGTCGGCTTCGGAAATGCCGACGTCTTCGGCCGTCACATACTGCCCGCCCAGCGCTTCGACCGCATCGGCGAAGGCAGCGAGCATTTCAGGCGTCTTGGTCTTGTTCTCGTCGGCGAGGATGACCGCCTTGCCGCCGCCCATGGGAAGGCCCGCCATGGCGTTCTTGTAGCTCATGCCGCGCGACAGGCGCAGCGCATCGCGCATGGCGGCTTCGGGCTCGGCATAGTGCCAGAAGCGCGTACCGCCCGCGCCGGGGCCAAGATGGGTGGAATGGAGCGCGATAATCGCGGTGAGGCCGCTCTTGCGGTCGCGTACGACCTGAACCTTCTCGTGGTCGTCGTAATCCGCTTCGGTCCAGAACGCTGTCATCGGCCTCTCGCCCCTTTGGTAAAGGTGTCTCTCTAAACCCGGTGCGAAGGGAGAAGATGGGGCGATCGACGGGGTTCGAACCCGCGACCTCCGGTACCACAAACCGGCGCTCTAACCAACTGAGCTACGATCGCCACATGCCCCCGGAACGCTGCCGGGAAGGCGGCACATATACGCGAGATACGGGCCGTCAACCCGCATTGCACAACGGCGAGCGCCTGTTGCACACACTCTTCCAAATGGGAAGCGAAAAAGCGCAGCGCATGACATTTGCGTAATATTCTTACGCGGCTTGCGAGCGCGCGCCCGCCGTCTATCGTGCGCAGCGATGAATGCACCGGGCGAATCCTCTGCCGAACTGCTGCTGTCGCGCCCCGGCGTGCAGCGACTGCCGACGCCCAAGGCCGAGGTGTTCCAGCTGAAGGATTTCGCCAGCCCCGATTTGTGCGAGAGGCTGGTCGAGCTCATCGAGAAGGACCGGCGGCCCTCCACGCTCGCCGATGCGGGCGACGACCGTTATTTCCGTACCAGCGAGACCTGCGACCTCGAAGCGGAAGAGCCCGCCGTGCGCGAACTCGAGGCCCTGCTGGCCGCACTCAACGGAATCGACCCGAAATATGGCGAGCCGCTGCAGGGCCAGCGCTACGATGTCGGGCAGGAGTTCAAGCCGCACTGCGACTACTTCAATCGCGGCGGGCAGGACTGGGATAAATATTGCTCGGTCGCGGGCCAGCGGACCTGGACCTTCATGGTCTACCTCACCGAGGTCGAGGCCGGCGGCGCGACGCGGTTCAAGGCGGTGGGCAAGACCTTCCAGCCCGAGACGGGCAAGCTGGTGTGCTGGAACAACATGCGGCCCGACGGGCGCGAGAACCCGAACACGATCCACCACGGCATGAAAGTGCGCAAGGGCGTCAAATACGTCATCACGAAATGGTATCGCGAGAAGGAGTGGGGCTGGTGATCGAAGCCGGAGAGACACGCGAAGGCGGCTGCCATTGCGGGACCGTGCGCTTCCGCTTCACCGTGCCCGAGAATGCCGTCATCCGGCGCTGCAACTGCACCATCTGCGCGATGAAGGGCGTGGTCATGCTCGATGTCCCGATGGCCTCGCTGGATATCACGCGGGGCGAGGATGCGCTGACGCTCTACACTTTCGGCAGCGGGCAGGCGAAGCACCGCTTTTGCTCGACATGCGGCATCCACACCTTCCATCAATTGCGCTCCGAACCCGACCATTACGGGGTCAACCTCGCCTGCGTGGACGGTGTGTCGATCTACGATTTGCCCGAAGTGCCCGTTTTCGACGGCCAGAACCATCCGGAAGATGGCAATGCCTATGGCTATGCAGGGGTCCTGCGGTTCGAGCCGGGCCGCTCTTGATGGCAATCAACCCGTTTCAGGCGAAGTGATGCTATCATGGCCCGACAGGAAAGAAGGAAAGGGAAGCGCATGAGTGATTATGCTGACATCCGCGAAGGCCTGGAACAGCGCCTCGCAACCCTGCTGGAACGCGCCGAGGTAATCGAGGACGATTTGCGCCATCCGCTGGAGGCCGATTCGAGCGAGCAGGCAATCGACCTCGCCGATGACGAGGCTCTCGAGGGGGTCGACGAGGTTCTGCGCAGGGAAATTGCGCAGGTGCGGATGGCCTTGCTCAGGATCGAGAACGGCACTTACGGCACCTGCAGCCAGTGCGGCAAACCCATCGCCAAGGCCCGGCTTGCTGCACGGCCCATCGCTACGCGCTGCATCGATTGCGCCGAGTAGGGCCCGCAAACGAAAAGGGCGGCCCCGCAGGACCGCCCTTTGAATTCTCGTCGCAAAAGAAGCTTACTTCTTGAGCGTAAGTCCGCCGAAGCGCTTGTTGAAGGCTGCAACGCGGCCGCCTTCCTGAAGCTGCTGCTTGCCGCCGGTCCATGCCGGGTGGCTGGTGGGGTCGATTTCGAGCGTCAGCGTGTCGCCTTCGCTGCCCCAGGTCGAGCGCGTCTGGAATTCGGTGCCATCGGTCATCTTGACCGTGATCATGTGGTAATCGGGGTGACCTTCGGCCTTCATGATAAACGTCCTTTTAGCTTCGGAGCGGTTCCGACCGATCCAGCTGTGTTGGGAAAGGCTGCGCCCTTAGCGGCGCTGCCCAAGATTCGCAAGATTATTCGGGTGCGTCGGCGATCATCGCGGTGAAGCTGACTTCGCAGGTCACCTTGCCATCAACGCTGGCCTCGCCTGCAAACTTGCAAACGCGGGCGCGTTTCTGGACGAAGCTGGCCTTGAGGTCGAGCAGCACGCCCGGCGTCACGGGAGCGCGGAACTTCGCGTTCTCGATCGCCATGAAATAGACCAGCTTGCCCGAGCCTGCGAGGCCGAGGCTTTCCACCGCGAGCACGCCGGCAGCCTGTGCCAGCGCTTCGATCTGGAGCACGCCCGGCATGATCGGTGCGCCGGGGAAATGCCCCTGGAAGAAATCCTCGTTGAAGCTGACGGCCTTGACCGCATGGATGCGCTCGTCGGGGACAAGCTCGGCCACGCGGTCGACAAGCAGCAGGGGATAGCGGTGCGGAAGGCGCTTCAGCACCTCGACGACGTCGAAACCGGTCTCGCTCATTCCCCTGTGCTCCTGTTACTTCTTAGCGACCGTTGGTGACCGGTGCGGGCTGCTGTGCCTGCTGGGCAGCCTGCTGCTGGCGAGCCGTGGCGATCATGTAGATCTGCTGGACCTGCTGGAAAACGGCGACGGCCTGCTGGCTCGGCTGGTAGCCCTGCGGCGGGGTGATCTGCACCGAAGGCACACGCGCGTTGAGCGCAGTGACAACCTTCTGGTTGATGTTCGCTGCCGGGTTCGACCAGGTCACCGAATCGGGCGAGAGGACGACCTGGATGTTGTCGGCGGTGGTCACGGTCTGCAGGGCCGCGCCATACTGCTGGAGGATCTGCTCGACCGCATAGATGCGGGCGAGGTCGATCTGGTTCGACAGCTGGCCGATTTCACGCTCGAGCGTGGCAATCTGCTGGGCCTGCGGGGCGTTCTGCGCCGCCTGCTGTTCGGCAGCGTCGAGATTGCCGTCGTTGTTGGTGTCGAGCTGCCTGATCAGCGCCTGCGCCTGCTGCTGCTTCTGCTGGATCTGGGTTATCTGCGAAGCATAGGTCGTGTTGACCTGGCCATAGGCAGCGCCGAGTGCCGAACTGCCGGCGATGGTCGCAGGCGGGTTCACGACAGCGATGTTTCCGCTCACCTGCGCGGCGGCGGGAGTGGCGGCGACTGCTGCGCCTGCGAGGGTCGCGGCGGCAATGGTCTTGGTAATCAGTTTCATCAGAATTGCGTTCCTACGTTGAAGGACAGGGTCTTGGTGTCGTCACCTTCCTGCTTGATAAGCGCGTGGGATAGATCGATCCTGAACGGACCGAAGGGCGAGTTCCAGTTCACGCCGATACCGACGGTCACGCGCGGCTTGATGCTGTCGCCGTAAAGGGTTTCCTTGAAATAACTCGCGGCTGGAATGACGGGATTCGTCGGGTTGCCGAGCGCGTCCACCTCATTCGTGCTGAGCGGATTGAACGACTGGAAGTCGTCTTCCGGAATATCGGGCGTACCGTTGTCGTTGATGAGCGGCGTACCGTCGTCGTTGTACAGCAGTTCCACGTAGAGCGGATCGCCATCTGCAGTGGTCGACTGCACGCCATTCGGGTTGTCGCGCAGGATCGGCTTGTCGAGCGCGAAGAGCGAACCGACATCGGCCCAGATCGACGGGCGCAGGCCCATCTCGCGCGCACCCGCCCCCAGCGGGATTTCGATCTCTGCGCGGCCGAGGTAATAGGCACGTCCGCCCAGGGCATCGGCATAGCGCTGGTCCTCGCGCCCCTCGATAAACTCGTCGAGCGGCTGCAGCACGCGCGGCGTCGTCGGATCGTTATCGTCGTCGAGATAAGGCCGCGTGATGATGCGCGGGCCGACACCACGGATGTCGAAGCCGCGGAACTGCGGTTCGCCGAGAAAGAACCGGTCGGTCAGGCGCACGTCGTCGAAGCCCGGGGTCGGGTTGTCCTTGAGTGCGTGGATCCAGCCGCCTTCCGCGTTGAGCGAGAAGATGAGGCCGCTGCCCAAGTCGAAGTACTTGCCCATGCGCGAACGCATGCGCAGGTACTTCACCGTGCCGCCGAGACCTGCGAATTCGCCGGTCAGCGAGATGGTCGAACCGCTCGACGGGCGGAAACGGTTGTTGAGCGTGTCGTGGCTCAGCGTCATGCCGAGGATCGAGGCGGTGCGCTTTCCGACGGCTTCGCAGATGAAGCGCGAGCTGACGCATTCGGCAATGCCGTCGCCATCCCGATCGAGCAGCTGGTCGCCCGCGACCGAGACGTTCTCGCGGTTGAGCGTGTAGCTGCCGATGAGCGACATATATTCGCTCAAGGGCACGCCCGCGCGCATCGAGAGGCCGGTGGTCGCCTGTTCGTAGGTCGAGACGCCGCGGTTGAAGAAGTCGTTGTCGAGCTCGCGGTGATAGACGTCGACGCCCATCGAGATGTTGCGGTCGAACAGGTACGGCTCTGCAAAGCTGACCTGTGCCGACTTGGAATAGCCCGAGTAGTTTACGCTGAGACCGATGGTCTGGCCGCGGCCGCGGAAGTTCTTCTGGCGGATGGAGCCGGCGAGGATGAATTTCTCGAGGCTGGAGAAACCGGCCGACAGCTGCAATTCGCCGGTCGGCTGCTCTTCGATATTGGCTTCCAGCACCACGCGGTCGGGCGCGCTGCCCTCGACCTGCGTGACCTCGAAGTTTTCCTGGAAATAACCCAGCGACTTGATGCGGGCTTCCGAACGCTTGATCGCGAGGCTGTTGAAGGCATCGCCTTCGGCCACGCGGAATTCGCGGCGCACCACCTTGTCCTGCGTCAGCGTGTTGCCGTTGACGTCGATCCGCTCGACATAGACGCGCGGCGCCTCGCGCAGCACGAAGGTGACGTCCATCGTCAGGTCTTCGGGGTTGCGCTTGAAGTCGGGACGGATGTCGGCAAAGGCATAGCCATAGGTGCCGGCAAGGTCGGTCATCTGCTCGACCGTGTCCTCGACCGTCTTGGCGTTGTAATAGTCGCCCGTCTTGATCGACAGGCGGCTGGCCATGGCATCGCCGTCGAAATCGCGCAGCTGGCTATCGACCTTGACGTCGCCGAATTTGTAGCGTTCACCCTCTTCCACCACGTAAGTGATGATGAAGTCTTCCTTGTCGGGCGTAAGCTCGGCAACGGCGGAAACGACGCGGAAATCGGCATAGCCTTCGGTGAGGTAGAAGGTGCGCAGGTTCTGCTGGTCGAAGGCAAGGCGGTCGGGGTCGTAGCTGGTGTTCGAGCTGAGGAACGCCAGCAGGCCACCGGTCGTCTTGGTGACCATCTCGCCCTTGAGCTTCGAATCGGAAAACTGCTCGTTGCCGATGATGTTGATCTGGCGAACCTTGGACTTGGGCCCTTCGTCGATCTCGAAGACGATATCGACGCGGTTCTGGCTGAGCTGGACCATCTGCGGCTCGACCGTAGCGGCAAAGCGGCCCTGGCGCTTGTAGAGCTCGATGATGCGCGCGACGTCGGCGCGGACCTTCGAACGGGTGAAGATCTGGCGCGGGGCGAGGCGGATTTCGGGAATGATCTTGTCATTCTTGATCCGGTCGTTGCCCTCCAGGATGATGCGGTTGATGACCGGGTTTTCGGTGATCGTGATGACCACGTTGCCCGCGTCGTTACGCACGCTGACGTTGGAGAACAGCTCGGTCGCGTAGAGGTCTTTCAGGACCTGGTCGCCGACGGCCTGTGTATAGGTGTCGCCCGGACGCAGGCGGATATAGGACAGGATGGTCTGCGGCTCGAGGCGCTGGGCACCGGCCACGGCGATGGTGCGGACGATATCGGGCTGCTGGGCGGCGGGCTGCGCGGCCTCGGCGGTGGTCTCGTCGACCTCCTGAGCGAGGACGGCCGTGGGCATGCCGCCCATCACCGTACCTGCCAGCAGGGTGGCCATAAGCCGCTTGGTCCGCGTGTTCATATCGCTCGCGGAAGTCGCAAATCCAGTCATCGACAAGGGAGTTCCCGTCCTTGAAATCATGTTTCGCCCGCATCGCGCGGACGGCCGATTGGCCCCCTGCCCGATGCAGCCTCCTCTTTCAAGCCGTGTGACACCGCAGCAAGCGGCAGAAACCCGGCCTGTCCCCGCCTAATTCCCGAAGAACGGGAGCTTGGCGATATCGATGAAGGTGACGAAAACCATCAGCGCGAGCACGAGTGCCACACCGGCCCTGTAGGCCACCTCCGTGGACCTGGGCCCCAGCGGCTTCCGGCGGACAGCTTCTGCCGCGTAGAAAGCCAGGTGCCCACCGTCCAGCGCCGGGATTGGCAGGAGGTTAATGAATGCCAAGTTAAGCGAAATGAGCGCGGCAAAGTTTATGAAGGACAGCGCCCCCATGCTCAGCTGTTCGCCCGCAAACTTGCCGATCGTGACCGGTCCGCCAAGTTCCTTCACCGAGCGGTCGCCGACGATGATCTGCTTGATACCGACCACCATCATGTCGACGATGCGGCCGATCTGGCGGATCGCTTCGGGAAATGCCTGTACCAGCCCGACATGCTCGTAAGTGACCTTGGGGTCGCCATCGGGCCGGTAGATGCCGATCTGGCCGATCGAACCCTTGTTACCGAACCGGTCGGTCTGTTCGACAGATGCGATTGTTATCGGAAGGACAATTTCCCGCCCGTCGCGCTCGAAAACCACTTCTATGGTGCGGTTGGGATAAAGCGCGACACGGTCGATCACATCGGCAAAATCGTCGATCCTCTCGCCATCTACGGCAAGAATGCGGTCCCCGATTTGCGCTCCTGCCTCCTGGGCCGGCGAATTTTCCGCGAAGCCTGCAATCGTCGTGGAATTGTCGGGAAATTCGACCACCGGCTTGCCGAGCAGCGCGAAGAAGCCGACGAAAATCGCAAGAGCGATCAATATGTTCATCGCCGGTCCCGCAAAGACGATCAGCGCACGCTTACCCAAGGAGGCGTGGTGGAAGCTGCCCTCGCGTTCTTCAGGCGAGGCATCGTCGATCCGGTCGCGGTGCGGGATGCTCGAGGGGTCCATGTCGCCCTTGAACTGGACATAGCCGCCCAGCGGCAGGGCCGAGAGTTTCCAGCGCGTGCCGCGTTTGTCGGTGTAGCCCCACAATTCCTTGCCGAAGCCGACCGAGAAAGCTTCCGCCTTCACGCCGAACAGCCGTCCGACGAGGTAATGGCCCAGCTCGTGCAGCGTTACCAGCGGCCCCAGCAGCAGCGGGAAGCCGATGATATACATCCAGAAAGGGATCGAACCGTCCAACTCAGGCAGTCTCCATATGCGCCGTCGCCAGTTTGCGCGCAGCCTCGTCGATCACGAGGACATCGTCGAGCGATTGCGGCGCAGGGGGCAGGTTTCCGGCATTCAGTACTTCGTCCACCGTTAGCGCAATGCGGCTGAACTTTATCTTACCAGCAAGGAATGCGGCAACCGCAACCTCGTTGGCGGCGTTGAGCGTGGCCGGAGCGGCCCCGCCCGCCTCCGCCGCTTGCCGCGCGAGCCTGGTCGCGGGAAAGCGGGTCTCGTCGGGCTGGAAAAAGCTCAATTCGCCGATGGCGGCAAGGTCGAGCGGGTCCATCGGCGTGTCCATCCGCGCCGGATAGGCAAGGCACGATGCAATCGGCACGCGCATGTCGGAAGGCCCGAGCTGCGCCAGCGTCGAGCCGTCGCGATATTCCACCATCGAGTGAATGACGCTCTGCGGGTGGACCACGATGCGTATCTTGTCGAGCCCGACGGGGAAGAGGTGATGCGCTTCGATGAGTTCGAGGCCCTTGTTGAACATGGTCGCGCTGTCGACGCTGATCTTCGCGCCCATGTCCCAATTGGGATGCGCGATGGCCTGTTCGGGCGTAACCGCGTCGAGGTCCTCCACCAGCCGCAGCGGACCGCCGCTGGCGGTAAGCGTGATAGTGCGCACCTCGTCAAGCCGCCCACCCTGCAGGCACTGGAAGATGGCATTGTGCTCGCTGTCGACGGGGAGCAGCGTCGCGCCGTGCTTCTCGACCGCGGCGGTCATCACCTCGCCCGCCGAGACCAGCGCTTCCTTGTTGGCGAGCGCCACGGTGCGGCCCTGCTCGATAGCCGCCATGACCGGCGCAAGGCCCGCGCAGCCGACAATGGCCGCCATGACGATATCGGCGGGCCGGGCCGCAGCTTCGCAAAGGGCAGCGCGTCCGGCAGCCGCCTCGACATTCGAGCCCGCCAGCGCGTCCTTCAACTCGCCGTAGCGCGCTTCGTCGGCAATCACCGCCTGTTTCGCGCCGAACTCTTTCGCCAGCGCGGCAAGGTCGGAGACGTTCGAATGCGCGGTCAGCGCCTCGACCCGCCAATCATCGGGATTCCGCCGCACGAGGTCGAGCGTCGATGCGCCCACCGAACCCGTCGCGCCAAGGATGGTAATCGAGCGTGTCATCGCATCACGTTTAGAAACAGGCCCGCCAGCAGCACGACCGGGATGATGCCGTCGGTGCGGTCGAAAAAGCCGCCATGGCCGGGAATAAGGTTCGAACTGTCCTTTACGCCCGCCTTGCGCTTGAGCCAGCTTTCGAAGAAGTCGCCGCTCTGCGCTGCGACGGCAATCGCCGCGCCCATCAGCACCAGCGTGCCCAATTCGCCCGCCTCGAAGCCCAAGGTGTTAGCGCCGCTCACCTGCCGCGCCGCGACATAGACGAAGATGCCGAGCCAGAGGCTCGAGCCCACCACGCCGCCGAGCAGGCCTGCCCATGTCTTGGACGGACTGATCTTGGGCGCAATCTTGGGACCACCCAGCGTGCGCCCGAACGCATAGGCAAAGCTGTCGACGAAAATGACTGAGCCGATGACGCCGATAATCATCGGTACGGGCAGCGCGTTTAAAATAAGGCCCGCGAGGGCGATGTAGATAGTACCCGCAAATAATCCGACCCCCTTGCCAACGATGCCGAAAGGCGCTTTGAGCACGAGCCGATAAAACTCCGCGAGCGTCACGATCACCACGGCGGCGATGAACAAGTCGAGCCACGGGTCGCCCGCAACGATAGCCGCAATTGCGATTGCCATCATGACAGCCGCCGACAGCACCCGCATCGGCAGGTCCGACGCCTTGGTCGCCAGGGGCATGGATTCGCTTGGAAGTTGACCGTCGCTCACACCGATTGCCCCCGCCCCTTGCCGTCATGCTGAACTCGTTTCAGCATCCATTGTGCCGAAAGCGCGACGTCCGACAGGTGGAGAGATGGATCCTGAAGCAAGTTCAGGATGACGATTCCCGTTTGCGTTCTATCTGCCGCCAAACCTTCTCTCCCTGCCCGCAAACTGGTCCAGCGCATCCTGCAGATGCTCAGGCGTAAAGTCGGGCCACAGCACTTCGGTGAAAATCATCTCCGCATAGGCCGCCTGCCACAAGAGGAAATTGGACAGGCGCACTTCGCCGCTGGTGCGGATGAGCAAGTCGAGCGGGGGCAAATCGGCGGTGTAGAGATTGGCGGCAATGCTGCGCTCGGTCACCTCGCCAGCCGCCGCAGCCTTTGCCGCCGCCTGCGCAATTTCCGCCTGCCCGCCGTAATTGAGCGCCACCGCCAGCGTGCGCGAGCCATGCGCGGTCTTGGCCAGCGCATCTTCGAGCATCTCGACGATATCGCTCGCAAGCGATTGCCAGTCACCGATAATTTTCAGCCGCACGTCGTTGGCGATGAATTCGGGCAGGTCCGATTTGATGAACTTGCGCATCAAATTCATCAGGTCGTCGACCTCGTCTTCGGGCCGCTTCCAGTTCTCGCTGCTGAAGGCGTAGAGCGTCAGGCACTCGACGGGCGTATCCTTGAGGCTGCGCACCAGTTCGCGCACAGCCTCCACGCCCTTCCTGTGCCCCATCACGCGGGGCAGGTGCTTGCGCTTCGCCCAGCGCCCGTTGCCATCCATGATGATGGCGACATGGCGGGCTTCCTGGGTTTTCTCGGGCTTGCTCACGCCGCTTTCCGTTCGTGTCGAGCGTAGTCGAGACACTTCCGCGCCAACGCCTCTTGAGTTCTGCTTTCAGCAGTGCTCCGCATCCGCTCGAGGCGAACGGAGGTTGGCGCGCGAGGCCTCACTGCGACATGATTTCCTGCTGCTTCTTCGCCACCGCATCATCGGTTTCGGAGACATAGGTGTCGGTCAGCTTCTGGACGTCGCCCTCGCAGCGCTTCTGCTCGTCCTCGGAGATTTCCTTCTTCTTCTCGTCTTCCTTGAGCGCTTCCATGCCGTCGCGACGCACGTTGCGGATGGCGATTTTCGCCTTCTCGCCATATTCGCCGGCAACCTTGGCGAGGTCCTTGCGGCGTTCCTCGGTCAGGTCGGGCATCGGCAGGCGCACGTTCTGGCCGTCGATCATCGGGTTGAGGCCGAGGTTGGCCTTGGCAATGCCCTTCTCGACCGCGGTGACATTGGCCTTGTCCCACACCTGCACGCTGAGCATGCGCGGTTCAGGCGCCGAGACGGTGGCGACCTGGTTCAGCGGCATCATCGAGCCGTAGACCTCGACCACCACGGGATCGAGCAGGCTGGTGTTGGCGCGGCCGGTGCGCAGGCCCGAAAGGTCGCCCTTCAGGCTTTCAACGGCGCCCTTCATGCGGCGTTCGATATCGGCTTTGTCGTACTTGGCCATGTGGCTTCCTCGTCCTGTCTTCTTCGTTCGGTTTATGCGGTGTGGTCGGTGACGATGGTCTGCGTGCCCTCGCCCGAAAGGACCTTCACGACATTGCCCTTCTCGCGGATGGAGAACACCACGATGGGGATTTCATTGTCGCGGCACAGCGCCACGGCGCTGGCGTCCATGACCTTCAAATCATCTGCGAGCACCTTGGAGTAACTCACGGTTTCATAGCGCTTGGCATCGGCGTTCTTCTTCGGGTCGCTGTCGTAAATGCCATCGACGCTGGTGCCCTTCAAAAGCGCGTCGCACTTCATCTCGGCAGCGCGCAGGGCCGCGCCGCTGTCGGTGGTGAAATAAGGTGCGCCGACGCCGGCTGCGAAAATCACGATGCGCCCCTTTTCGAGGTGACGCTCGGCGCGGCGGCGGATGACCGGCTCGCACACCTGGTCCATCTGCACCGCGCTCTGCACGCGGGTCTCGACGCCCAGCTGCTCGAGCGCGCTCTGCATCGCCAGCGCGTTCATCACCGTGGCGAGCATGCCCATGTAATCGGCCTGCGCGCGGTCCATGCCCTGCGCCGCGCCTGCCATACCGCGAAAGATATTGCCGCCGCCGATGACGAGGCAAATCTGGAGCCCCGTGTCCTTGGCCGCCTTCACTTCCTTGGCGAGCTCCAGCACGAAGGCCGGGTCGATGCCGAACTGCTGGCCACCCATCAACACCTCGCCCGACAGTTTCAGGAGGACGCGGTTCATCTTGGGGAGGGTCATGCGGGCAGTCTCTATTTATGGGGTTTGGGGGTCCTTAGCCATGAAGGATGCAAGGCGCAAAGGGAAAGGCCTTGCCGATCCCGCAATGGTGCCTAGATCATTCTGAAAATTAAGGAGGTGAGTTTGCCAAACGACTTGATACCCATCGTTGAAGAGGTGGGAAACAAGGCCATAAATAGTGAGACAGTGAAGCCACTGCGCAGTGCAGTTGGCGGCACCTTGTCGGAAGTGTGGCAAGCTATAGTCGGGGACAAGGTTGCAGCTTGGAGGGTTGAAAATGCGGCAGAGATCAGCCGGAAGCTCGTATCGAAATTAGAAGCCAAAGGCCTTAAACTGGATAAGGATAAAGTCTCCGCAAAATACGCATTTACTTGGTTCGAAGAGGCTTCGAAGCAGGACCAATCGACCGTTCAGGACCTTTTTGCCACAATCCTAGCGAACGCTGTCGATGGGAACGAAGATGCCCTCCAAGAGCGAAATCTCGAAGTCATTGCGAAATTCTCACCACCTTCCGCGCGACTATTTCAGATCGTGAAAGATCGAATGCAAACTCATCAGTCCATCTTAGGCGATGGTGAAGTCATTTCGTTCAAGTTCAGAGAACGGCAGTTTATCGACCTTCTCCAGCGTGAATATGAATTTGATGATTTGCTTGCTTTAGATGATTTAATGAGGCTGGGGGTCATCGAAAGAAGGTTGGTTCTAGACAATTCAGCACTCGAAAGTCATTTGGACGAATTGAAAACTGCACTTGAGAGCGGTCAGGCCGACCGGTTAAGGAACTCAATGTTTTTCGATATGGTCGAGCCGTACTACGACCTTACCCTTTCAAGGCTGGGATGGTCGTTGGCTCGCGCGATTTTCGAGGAAATTGCTGATAAGCAAACGCCCTAGTGAACCCTATCACATTCAGTCGCAGGCAAATGGCTTTCCTACCACATGCGCTACCGCTAGCTTCGCCCCGGCTCTTTCACATCGTCATTCCTGTCCGGACCACACGCCCTCCCATGGAAGGCCGCGGCACCGTCTGTACTTCATCAACTAACTCCGCCGAATCACTCCGGCGCGCACGAAAAAGGCCGCCGGAGAACACTCCGGCGGCCCTATTCGTGTAGGAAGCGGACTAGCGCTTAGCCGCCGACGGCAGCTGCCACTTCGGCTGCGAAGTCGGTTTCTTCCTTCTCGATGCCTTCGCCGAGCTGGAAGCGGACATAGTCCACCAGTTCGACCTTGGCGCCGACGTCCTTGCCAGCAGCTTCCACGACCTGTGCAATCGGCGTCTTGTTGTCGATCACGTAGATCTGGCTGAGCAGCGCGTTTTCCTTGGCGTACTTGGCGACAGCGCCTTCGACCATCTTTTCCTGGACGTTTTCGGGCTTGCCGCTTTCGGCAGCCTTTTCCTGCGCGATGGCACGTTCGCGTGCGATCACGTCGGCGTCGAGGCCTTCTGCGGTAAGAGCCTGCGGGAAAGCAGCGGCGATGTGCATGCCGAGCTTCTTGCCGAGTTCTTCGAGCTTGGCCTTGTCGCCTTCGCTTTCGAGAGCGACGAGAACGCCGATCTTGCCGAGGTCGGAAGCGACAGCGTTGTGCATGTAGGGCACGATCACGCCGTTGGTGACCGAAACGGTCTTCATGCGGCGGACCTGCTGGTTTTCACCGATGGTGGCGACGTTGTCGGTCAGCTTCTCGGCGACGGTGCCGCCTTCGGGATAGCCGGCAGCCTTGAGGGCTTCGACGTCGTCACCGTCCACGCCGAGCGCGACGCTAGTGGTCTTGCGGACGAAGTCCTGGAACTTGTCGTTCTTCGCAACGAAGTCCGTTTCCGAGTTTACTTCGACGGCAACGCCCTTCGTGCCTTCGACGGCGAGGCCGACGAGACCTTCGGCTGCGGTGCGGCTCGACTTCTTCTGGGCGGTGGCGAGGCCCTTGGCGCGCAGTGCGTCGACAGCGGCTTCGATATCGCCGCCAGCGGCTTCGAGCGCCTTCTTGGCGTCCATCATGCCCGCGCCGGTCTTCTCGCGCAGGGCCTTTACGTCAGCAGCAGTGAATGCAGCCATGGTAATTTCCTTCTTGGGAGGTTTTGGTGCGAAGGCACCGGGCCTGCTGGTTTCAGCGGCCCGGCGCGTATCTCGCAAATGTGACGGGGACATTGCGCCCCCGCCGAACGGGTACGGGCTTAAGCCGCGGCTTCTTCCGGCGGATTTTCCATCGCGCCGACGTCTGCGCCGCTGTCGGTCACGCCTTCGCCCTTGCCGCTGCGGGCTGCTTCGGCAACCGCATCGCAATAGAGCTTGATGGCGCGCGCAGCGTCGTCATTGCCCGGGATCGGGAAGGCGATGCCGTTGGGATCGACATTGGTGTCGAGCACGGCGACCACGGGGATGCCAAGCACGTTGGCTTCCTTGATGGCGAGGTCTTCCTTGTTGGCGTCGATGACGAACATCACGTCGGGAATGCCGCCCATGTCGCGGATACCGCCGAGCGAAAGCTCCAGCTTGTCCTTCTTGCGCGTCAGGTTCAGGACTTCCTTCTTGGTCAGGCCGCCGGTGTCACCCGAAAGCTTTTCCTCGAGGGTCTTGAGTTCCTTGATCGACTGCGAAATCGTCTTCCAGTTGGTGAGCATGCCGCCCAGCCAGCGGTGGTTGACGAAGTGCTGGCCCGAAGCGAGCGCTGCTTCGCGGATCGGGTCCTGCGCCTGGCGCTTGGTGCCGACGAACAGCACCTTGCCGCCCGAACGTGCGGTCGAGCTGATGAAGTCGAGAGCGCGCGCGAAGAGCGGCACGGACTGCGACAGGTCGATGATGTGGATGCCGTTGCGCGCGCCGAAGATATACGGCTTCATGCGCGGGTTCCAACGGTGGGTCTGGTGGCCGAAGTGTGCGCCGGCCTCGATCAGTTGCTGCATGGTGACGGTAGGAGCCGCCATGGTCATTTCCTTTCCGGTTGTACCTCTGGAAGGCTGGAACCCGTGGTGCGGAGTATCCCGCGCCGGGCACCGGTATGAGCGCCTTCCATGTGGATTTGCCCGCCTTCGAAATGGCCCGGATTGGCCGAATCTTTAGCGAACGGCGCGCACATAGGGGCCTTTGCCCGAGAAATCCAGACTCAATTCATCGCAGAAAAAGGGAATCCGGGCGCGAAAAGCGCTTGACAGGCGAGAACAAAACAGGAACATTGTTCTCATCACTGGAACACCCAGCGGGATTTAGGGGTTTTCCCGTAAATTTGCCCCGGCTGTCAACAGCTTTGTGCACAGGCAGGCGGGGAGGAGATGGCCGATATGTTCGCAACTGTTCTCATTACCGCTTTTGCCCTCGCCAGCGTGGCGACGGTTCTCGTGCTTGCCGATAGCGGACTGCGCTGGTGGTCCGCTTTCGGCCTGCTGCGGCAGCGGATGAAGGCAGGATATGCGACGGCAGGCGCCGGCCAGCGTCCTTCGGTTGTTTCGGGTAGCGGTAACGGCTTCGGCCGCCAGCCGCGTGCCTATCCGGTCATTCGGAAGGTGACGCTGCGCGCCGCTTGAGCCGCGCGTAACGCATCAGCGTGAACGGCAGCAGGGCAAGATAGCCGATACCGATTACGCTTAGCGTCCACCACGGCTCGAGCATCAGCGCGCCGAATAGCAGGCCTACGAACACCAATACCCACAGGCGAATACCCCGTCGCGGACGCAGCGAGGTCCAGCTTGGTGTCGCCATGCTCGAGATCATCAGCAGTGCGGTGGCGAGGATCCAGGGCGCGACGAAGATGGGCTCGCGGAACAACTCGATGTCGGTTGCCATCCAGAGGTAGAACGGCATGAAGGCGAGGCCCGCCCCCATCGGTGCGGGAACGCCGGTGAGGAAACCGAGCGATTTGTGCGGCTGGTCTTCGGTATCGATCTGCGCGTTGAAGCGAGCGAGGCGAAGGGCGCAGCAGATTGCAAGCGCGAGCGCGGCGAACCAGCCCCAGCGCGGCTCCGCCGAGAGCGACCAGAGGTAAATGATGATTGCGGGCGCGGTGCCGAAACTCAGCGAATCGGCGAGACTGTCGAGTTCCGCCCCGAACCGGGACTGGGCCTTGAGCAGGCGCGCGATACGCCCGTCCATCCCGTCGAGAATGCCAGCGACGATAACCGCGACGGCCGCCGCGGCCCATTGTTCACCAATGGCAAAACGGATGCCCGTCAGGCCAGAGCACAGCGCCGCGGCCGTAATCGCATTGGGCGCCATGGCCCGAAGGCTAAGCCCGCGAGACCTGCCGAGAACCGGTTTCTCGTCTTCCGCGGCCTTGGGTCCGAGGCGCGCACGTTCTTCGTCCTCCACGCGCGGGGTCGGCTCGTTCAGCAGGCTCATTGCGACACTCCTTCCAGCAGCGGCTGGCTTCCCACGGCAGCAAGTACGGTTTCGCCCGCCACGGTCTTCTGGCCCAGCATCACATAGGAGCCGGTCCCGGCAGGCAGGTAGACATCGACCCGGCTACCGAAGCGAATCATCCCCACGCGCTGTCCAACGCCCAGAGTGTCTCCCGGTTTCGCGAAAGCCACGATGCGGCGGGCGACGAGACCCGCAATCTGGGTCATGCCGACCTTCAGCCCGTCCGAACGCTCGATGAGGATATGCTGGCGCTCGTTATCCTCGCTCGCCTTGTCGAGGTCAGAATTGATGAACTTGCCCGGGATGTAGATGACCCGCCGAACCATCCCGCCGATGGGCGTACGGTTGATGTGCACGTCGAGCAGCGAGAGATAAATCGAGATACGTACGACCGGCACGGGCGCGAGGCCCTCGGTATCGCTGCCGTCGTCCACCACCAGTTCGCGCGGCGGCACCACCTCGGCAATCTGCACCACGCGCCCGTCGGCCGGCGCGACGATGAAGCGATCGTCCTGCGGCACCACGCGCTCCGGGTCGCGAAAAAAGGCGAAGACCAGCAGCGACAGGAAGAAGAGCGGCCAGGCAATTGTCTCCCACGCAAACCACGCGGTGACGAGCGAGAGCCCCAGTACGGCAAGCCCGAATTTGCGTCCTTCGGGGTGGATACGCGGTAAGTTCGTGAGCGCTTCGCCGCGCCCGCGATTGTCTTGGATGTCTCCTGCCATGGCAGCGGGCTTAGGCGCTCGGGTGAACGGTCACAAGCCGGTCACGCCACCTTGCGCACGAAAACCGTACCGGCCGAATATCCCGCACCGAAGCTGCAGATGAGGCCGGTATCGCCGCTCTTCAGGTCCTCGCTATGGAGGTGGAAGGCGATAATCGAGCCCGCGCTGGAGGTATTGCCATAGGTGTCGAGCACGGTCGGGCTCTCGTCCTCGTTTGCCTCGTGACCCAGCACGCGGTGCGCAATCAGGCGGTTCATGCCGGTATTGGCCTGGTGCAGCCACAGGCGGCGCAGGCCCTGCGGGTCGAGGTCCAGCCGCTCCGCTTCGTCGACAATCATTTGCGCGACCATGGGCACGACTTCCTTGAAGACCTTGCGGCCTTCCTGGACGAAGAGCTTGTCCGGCCCGCCGGCGTCTTCGGGATAAGCGCGGTTGAGGAAGCCGAAATTGTTGCGAATGTTGTTCGAGAAGACGGTCTTCAGCTTGGTGCCGATGACGTCCCAATGCTCCGCCGGAGCGACGGCGGCGTCCTCGACCAGCACGGCTGTGGCGACATCGCCGAAGATGAAGTGGCTGTCCCGGTCGCGCCAGTTCAGGTGGCCGCTGGTGATTTCAGGACTGACGACGAGCACGCTCTTGGCATTGCCCGCGCGGATATAGTCGGCGGCAGTCTGGATACCGAAAGTGGCCGAAGAGCACGCGACATTCATGTCGAAACCGAAGCCCTCGATACCCAGCGCCTGCTGGATTTCGATGGCCATCGCCGGATAGGGGCGCTCCATGTTCGATGCCGCACACAGCACCGCGTCGACATCCTTGGCATGGCGCCCTGCCCGTTCGAGCGCCTGACGCGCGGCCTTCACGCCGATTTCGGCAAGGATGGAAATCTCGTCGTTCGAGCGCTGCGGCCAGCGCGGAGCCATGATTTCCGGATCAAGCACCGGCTCCTTCGCCATGACGTGGCGCGCCTTGATGCCGCTCGCCTTCTCGATGAATTCGACCGAGCTCTCCGCCAGCGGCTCCATCTCGCCCGCAGCAATGGCATCGGCGTTCGCGGCATTGTGCCGCTTCACAAATTCATTGAAGCTTTCGACCAGCTCCGCGTTGGAAATGCTTTCTTCGGGCGTGAACAGGCCGGTCGACGAAATGACCGGGCGTCCGGTCAGCTGGGCATCGTTTGTCATGCGCCGTGCCTAGTCGCGCGCTCGCCGCCTCGCAAGCGGCTGCAACGCAATTTCGCGTCAGGCCAGCCCGTGGGCGGCGAAGGCATCGTCCTGCAACTTTCGGAAAGCCTCGGAATTGACCGGGATGGCGCGCCGCGATCCGCCGAGGTCGGAATTCGGGTTGGCGCGGATAATCAGCTTCGCGAGCCTGTCAGCATCTTCACCCCGCCCCGCAAAGTGATAGGCGACCACTCCGCATTGCAGGACAATCAGGCTGTCATGCGGGATGACCATTGAGTTATCGGTGGCTTTCGCGGCTTCCTCGAACCTGCCCTGCTGGAGAAAAAGCGCAGCCTGGACGGCGTACATATTGTGCCGCCAAGGGTCGATCGGGCTAAGATGGATGGCCTGCTCGACATGCGGCATCGCCACGTCAGGCCTGCCGATGAGCGTGTTGAGATTCGCCATTGCCCCGTGCGCCATGCCGTAGCTGGGGCTGAGGTTGATCGAACGCTTGAACCAGGTAATGGCCTCTTCGATACGCCCGGCAAGCCATGCAGAGCGTCCGCGCACCAGCGAGGCAAAGGGGTCAAGCGGGTCGGCAGCAACGGCTTCATCGGCCGCCCGGAACATTTCCTCGCGCGCTGCGGCACCGATGTCCTGATTCTGCTGGACCATCTGCCACCAGTTGACGTGGCTCAAGCCTGCGTGCGCCCGTGAAAACCACGGGTCGATAGCGATGGCGCGGCGGAAATGATCGGTCGCTACGACATAGTCGGGCCGCCCCAGCGAGAAGACATTGGAAATGCCCACATGGTAATTCTCCCATGCCGAAAGCTTGTCCGGCACGATGAGGCGCAACCGCTCCATCTCGTGCAGCGGTGTGCGGAAATCGATACCGGCCACCACCTGTCCGACGATGTCGGAGCGTATCTCGTGAATTGCCTCGCGCGGGGCCTCGAATTCGTTGGACCAGACGACCGAACCATCGCGCGTATCGGCGAGTTCCACCCGGATAACGAGCCGCTCACCGGCCTCCTCGATGCTACCCGAAAGGCAATATTGGACATCGAGCTTTTCCCGCACGGCAGCGAGGTCGCTAGTCAGCGAGGGGAATTGGAAGCTGGACCCACGCGCCAGCACATGCATCGAACGCGAACGTGAAAGCGCAGTGATGATCTCGTCAGGAAGTGCCTCGGTGAGGGGGGCATACCGGTCCGTCCCGATGGTGCGGAACGGGAGTACAGCGATACGGGGGCGCTCGCCGATGACGGGCTGCTCGGCCTCTTCGCCAACGGGAGAAACCTGTGCAGGCACGGCGGCGCCCGCCTTTTCGATTGGTGCCAGGATCCGGAATCCCTCACCATGCGCTGTACCGATAATGCGGTACGGCCTGTCGGTATCGCCGAGCGCCTTGCGCAAGGCTTTGACCTGGCTCGACAAGGCACTGTCGGAAATGGCCCGGCCGTCCCACAGCTCGTCGATAATCTTCGCCTTGGTGACCAGCGCGCCATCCGCTTCGACAAGCGCAATGAGCAGGCGCTTCGCCTTGGGCTGCAGCACGACCTCTTCGCCCCCGCGCACCACCTCGAAGCGGACCGTGTCGATGATGAACTGGTCTAGATTGTAAATCATCGTGCTCGCCCGAAGTAACGAATATCGACGCGCCTTCTGCAGCGCTGCCTTCTTGTGGGGCGCTGATGCTGGGTCAGGCTTGAAAAAAATTCAACGGCGAATGGTGGACAGGGCTGGATTCGAACCAGCGTACGCTTGCGCGGGCAGATTTACAGTCTGCTGCCTTTAACCACTCGGCCACCTGTCCACACCGGTTCGCCATTTGCCCGAATTATCGGGTAAAGAAGCGGGGATTCGCTTGGTATCCCCTGCCGAGAGGCGCCCCTTTGGCGAAGCGGCGCTTGCCTGTCAATGCCCTCGCTGGCAGGAGCGCCACGCAATCTCGAATTGAGGACGAATTTAATGGCAAAAGGCGAACGCAAACGCGCACTGAGGGGCCGGGCCGGCCGGATGAAAGGCGGCCGCGGCAGTGGCCGGGCCAGCGCGGGCCATGTGCGCCTGTGGGGCCGCCACGCGGTCGAGGCGGCACTCAAGAACCCCGAACGCCAGCACCGCAAACTATGGGCGACGCGCGAAGGCGTGGCATCGCTCGACGGCGAGCTGCCGCCCGATTTTCCCGTGGAATACGCCGATGTGCAGGACCTTGCGCGGCTGGTCGCCAAGGATGCGCCGCATCAGGGGCTGGTGCTCGAATGCGCGGCGCTGGAGGACAAGTTTCTCGACGAAGTCCTCGATGGCGACCCGGCGCGGCCCATCGTCGTGCTCGACCAGGTAACCGATCCGCACAATGTTGGCGCCATCATGCGCTCGGCGGTGGCTTTCAACGCTGCGGCGCTCGTGACGCAGGACCGCCATGCCCCGCCCGAAGGCGGTGTGATTGCAAAGTCCGCTTCCGGCGCGCTGGAGACCCTCCCATGGATTCGCGTGGTCAACCTTGCCCGCGCGATGGAGGAGATGGCCGAAGCCGGTTACTGGCGCATCGGCCTCACCGGCCATACGGAAACCACTTTTGCCGAAGCCCTTCCCGCCGGCCCCGTCGCCATCGTGCTTGGTGCGGAAGGCGAAGGCATGCGGCACAATATCGAAACCCATTGCGACGCGCTGGCGAAATTGCCGATCTCAAACGAAATCGAAAGCCTCAACGTGTCCAACGCGGCAGCCATCGCGCTCTATGCGGCGGCGACGAGAAACTGACATCCTTTCAGGGGGGATTTTGGACGTGAAACATATTTCGACGAAACTGCGCGGCGTCGCGCTTGCTGCAGCAAGTTCGCTGGCGCTGACGGGTTGCCTGCTTTCGCCCGGCGCCTTCACCAGCGAACTGCACCTGATGAAGGACGGCAGCTTCTCCTACAGCTATGATGGCGAAATCCAGATGCTGGCGCTCACCAAGCTGGCCGAGATGGGCAGCAAGAGCGAACAGACCTTCGAGGCCGAATGCTGGGACGAGGAGTTCGAAGAGCGCGAATGCACGCTCGCCGAAGTCAACGAGCAGCGCGCCGAATGGGATGCCGAGGCAAGCAAGCGCGAGGCCAAGCGCAAGGAAGATGCAGAGACCGCCAAGGCCATGCTCGGCGGTATCGACCCGTCGAACCCCGAAGCCGCACAGGAACTCGCCGAGAAACTGCAGCGCCAGCGCGGCTGGGAAGAAGTCACCTACAAGGGCGACGGGCTGTTCGACATCGACTTCCGCATCTCGGGCCGCATGACACACGACTTTGCCTTCCCGGTGGTCGAGAAGATGCCCATGTCGAATATGTTCGTCACCGTCGTGCTGCGTGACGAGGGCCAGGTGCGCGTCGATGCACCCGGTTTTGCCAGCGCAGGCGGCAACAATCCGATGCAGGGCATGATGGGCGGCATGGCCGGGCTGATGCAAATGGGAGCAAAGAAAGAGGGCGAGGAAGCGCCCAAGATTGCGCTGCCCGACGGCACTTTCACCATCGTCACCGATGGCCGAATCCTTGCCAACAACACCGACGAAGGCCCGCAGGCCAATGCACATGGCCAGGCGCTGGTCTGGAAAATCAGCCCGCGGACCGAACAGGCCCCGACTGCGCTCATCGCGTTCGACTGAATAGGGCCAGCCCGCAAAAGAAAAACGCCGCAGCCTCCCGTCGAGGCTGCGGCGTTTTCTTTACCCGTGAAGGCGCGTCTTAGTTGACGGCGTCCTTGAGGCCCTTGCCGGCCTTGAACTTGGGCTGGTTCGAAGCGGGGATGTTCATCGGTTCGCCGGTGCGCGGGTTGCGACCGGTCGATGCCTTGCGCTTTGCGACCGAGAAGGTGCCGAAACCGACGAGGCGCACTTCGTCACCCTTCGAAAGCGACTTGGTGATGGCGTCGAAAACACCTTCGACTGCGCTCGATGCGTCGCTCTTCGACAGGCCGCTTGCTTCTGCAACAGCGCCGATCAGATCGTTCTTGTTCATTACTTTGGGAACCCCCTCAAATCAGGTTTTGAATTTTTTCCCGGTGAATCACTTCAGCCGGAGAGGGAGCGAATTGAGAGACTTTTCCCGCGCGTGTCAAAGGCAAAATCGGCGCGAATCGGCGCTTTTTGGCCTTGCATTTGCAATAATACGACAAAACGGGCCGTAGCTGTGCCGCAACGAGACATCTCGCTGCGGCGCAGCACAACTTTTGTTAATGCGCGGTCGGTGACGGCGCCCCGCCTTGCGGGTGTCCGGGCTGGCTCGCGAGGTCGTCCGCTTCAGTCCATTCGATGGGTGAAGGCAGGCTCGTGAGAGCGTGCTCGAGCACTTCATCGACATGGGCAACGGGCACGATTTCCAGCCCTTCCTTCACATTCTCCGGAATCTCGGCGAGGTCCTTCACGTTCTCCTCAGGGATGAGGACCTTTTTGATGCCGCCCCGCAAAGCCGCGAGCAGCTTTTCCTTGAGTCCGCCAATCGGCAGCACGCGGCCACGCAAGGTAACCTCGCCGGTCATGGCGACATCGGGACGCACCGCCACGCCCGACAGGGTCGAGACGATCGAAGTGACCATGCCGATACCCGCCGAAGGGCCGTCCTTGGGCACCGCACCTTCGGGAAGGTGGATGTGGATGTTCTTGCGCTGGAAGATGCTTGGCTTGATGCCATAATGCGGAGCGCGCGCCTTTACGAAGCTGAAGGCCGCCGCGACGCTTTCGTTCATCACTTCACCCAGCTTGCCGGTAGTCTTGATTTCACCCTTGCCCGGCGTGGTAACGCTTTCGATGGTCAGCAGCTCGCCGCCCACCTCGGTCCATGCGAGGCCGGTGACTGCGCCCACCTGCGCTTCCTCCTCGCTCATGCCGTGCTTGAACTTGCGCACGCCTGCGAACTCGGAAAGGTTTTCGGGCGTGATGGTCACGCTTTCCGCCTTGCCCTCGAGGATTTTGCGCAAGCTCTTGCGGGCCAGTCGCGCCAGTTCGCGCTCGAGCGTGCGGACGCCCGCCTCACGCGTGTAATAACGGATGAGGTCGCGCAGCGCTTCTTCGGTCAGCTCGAACTCGCCATCCTTCAGGCCATGGTCCTTCACCTGCTTGCGCAGGAGGTGGCGCTGGGCAATCTCAACCTTCTCGTCCTCGGTATAGCCTTCGAGCCGGATAATCTCCATGCGGTCGAGCAGCGGCTGCGGCAGGTTGAGACTGTTCGCCGTGGTGACGAACATAATGTCCGACAGGTCGAGATCCAGCTCCAGATAATGGTCCTGGAACTTGTTGTTCTGTTCGGGGTCGAGCACTTCGAGCAGCGCCGAGGCCGGATCGCCGCGGAAGTCCTGGCCGAGCTTGTCGATCTCGTCGAGCAGGAAGAGCGGGTTGCTCTTGCCGGCCTTCTTCAAGTTGGTGACGATCTTGCCCGGAAGCGAGCCGATATAGGTGCGGCGGTGACCGCGGATTTCGGCCTCGTCGCGCACGCCGCCAAGCGACTGGCGAATGAACTCGCGCCCCGTCGCCTTGGCAATCGACTTGCCAAGCGAGGTCTTGCCGACACCCGGAGGGCCGACGAGGCACAGGATCGGGCCTTTGAGTTTGTTGGTGCGCGCCTGCACGGCGAGGTATTCGATGATCCGGTCCTTGACCTTCTCCAGCGCATAATGGTCCGCGTCGAGGATCTCCTGCGCCTTGCCGATATCCTTCTTAACCTTGCTCTTCTTGCCCCAGGGCAGGCCGAGCAGCACGTCGAGATAGTTGCGGATGACAGTCGCCTCGGCGCTCATCGGCTGCATGCCCTTGAGCTTCTTGAGCTCGCTCTCGGCCTTGGCCTTGGCTTCCTTCGACAGCTTGGTCTTGCCGATCTTCTCGGTCAGCTCGGCAATCTCGTTGCCGCCGTCCTCGTCGCCATCGCCGAGTTCGTTCTGGATCGCCTTCAATTGTTCGTTGAGATAATATTCGCGCTGCGTTTTCTCCATCTGCCGCTTCACGCGGCCACGGATACGGCGCTCCACCTGCAGCACCGACAGCTCGCCTTCCATGAAGGACATGACCATTTCGAGGCGCTTCAGCGGATCGGGTTCGACCAGCAGCGACTGCTTGTCGGAGACCTTCGCCTGGATAGCAGCGGCAATCGTGTCGGCCAGTTCGCCGGCATCATCGACTTCGGCGAGCTGCTCGGCAGCGTCTTCACCGATTTTCTTGTTGAGCTTTGCGTATTCGCCGAACTGCTCGACCACTTGGCGCATCATGGCGCTGATTTCGGTGCCTGACGCGGTCGGCTCCTCGATTTCGGTCACGTCGGCCGCGACATAGTCGCCGACGGGGCGCAGTTCGTGCAGCTTGGCGCGCGCTTGTCCTTCGACCAGCACGCGTACGGTCCCGTCGGGCAGCTTCAGCAGCTGCAGCACCTGCGCGATGACGCCGGTGTCGTAGAGGTCGCGGCCCTCGGGGTCGTCACAGCCCGGGTCAAGCTGCGAGAGGAGGAAGATGTCCTTCGATCCTTCCATCGCGACTTCCAGCGCCGCCACCGACTTGTCGCGCCCCACGAAGAGCGGGACGACCATGCCGGGAAAAACGACGATGTCGCGAAGCGGAAGGAGGGGAAAGGTCTCGGTCATATGCATTCAGTCCATCTGCGGCCCGTGTCAGAACCGTGTGTTGGATAGGAATATGGGTAGCGATAGGCCGAGGTGCAACGGCCTGCTGCAGCTAAGCTGTGCACAGCGACGGGCGAGAACGCCCAAGGCTGTGAAACCTAGCGAGCAGGCTTCCAGAGAGCCGGTGCCACGACGTAGCGATATCGCTGTCCGGCTGGTGCCTTACCCTTCGCCGCGCGGCTCTTGCGAACCATGGCGGCACATACGCCATTGTCGACCTGGGCGCTGCCCGAGGTCTTCAGGGGCACGCAAGTCCTCACCCGGCCCCGGTCATCGATACCGAGCAGCGATAGGGTGCGTCCGGTCCAGCGGTGGTCCGTGGTGCGCCATGCCGGATTGTCGTCGGGCGAGAGGCGGGATTCGAAGCCTACCGCACCGATGTCCTGCACGCTGCCTTCGGGCAGGTCGCGATCGAGCCTGCGATAGACCAGCGACGTGAAATCGAAAACCTTGAACGATGGCCTGCGCTGCACCTCGAGGCTTGTCTCATTCCAATCCAGCAAAAGCGGTTGGGTGGTCCGATAGGGCGTGACCCGACCGTCCTCGAGCGGCATCAGGTTCTTTTCGGGATCGACGAGGACCCACGCGCAGATCGCCTCGGCTTGCGCAGGGTCGGTCAACGCCGTCCTGACCGTGCATGTCGGCGCCTCTCCCTCACGCGCCCAGTAATCGACGCGAACGCTTGCAGAAGGAAGGTAGCGTGTCGCCTCCAGCGGCTCTGCCAGCTTCACCGTAGGGGTGATACGGAAATCGACGGTCGCGAAGCCCCGGTCGACCTTTGCGCCATACCAGTCGGCCAGTTTGAACGACCAGTTCTCCATGGCCTGCGCGCAAATCTGCTCTCTCAGGACCTTATAGGAAGGGAAGTATCTCCGGGCGTCGTAATCGCCTAGATTGTCGTGGTTCGCGAAGCCGCAGTCGTCCGGCTCGCCATTGGCATCAAACCACACCTTCACGCCCAATTCCATCGCACCGGCCGGAATGTGAAGTCCGAACCTCAGGCCACCCGGGTCGAGCGGCGCTTTCACGCTGCCTGCACCTGTCAGCGGAACATTGGCAGATGTCGCCTTGGGAGGATCGGTCACCAGTTCGACAGTAGGTACTCGCGAAACGACCACCGGGGGCCTTGCCTCTACCTTTTCCTGTGCAACGGCGGGCAAGCCGATACCGCCCGCTATCAGGCTAGCGATGAGGAAAGGCGCGACCCTTTTCGGCATTAGCCCAAGCCGGGGATGTTCATGCCCGGCGGAAGGCCCATGCCGCCCTGGATGGCCTGCATTTCCTCGGCCGACTTGCGGTCGGCCTTGTCGCGCGCGTCGTTGAAAGCGGCGGTGACGAGATCCTCGACCATCTGCTTTTCTTCCGGTTTCATCAGGCTCTCGTCGATTTCGACGCCGATGATGCGGCCGCGCGCCGTGGCGCGGACCTTGACCAGCCCGCCGCCAGCCGTGCCCTCGACCTCGATCGTGTCGAGCTTGGCCTGCGCGTCGTTCATCTGGGTCTGGATTTGCTCGGCAGCCTTCTGTGCTGCGGCAATCATTTCTTCCATCGATTTCATGTCTGTCGTCCTTATGCTCTGCGGTTCCAGGGAACCTCGCGCCGCATCGGGGGGAGATTGGCGCCGTCTTCTATCATTTCGGCATCGGGAAAGGCGGCTTCAACCGCTTTCACCATGGGATGTTCGCGCATCGCCGCCTTGGCCGCTTCGGCCTTGGCCGCGCGCTGCTCCTCCATCGAGGGCGTGGCAAGCGCCGGGTCGCCCGTTTCCAGTTGCCAGCGGGTTTCGGTGACCGCGTAGAGCGCGTCCTTCAGCACCGGTTCTATGGCATCGCCGTATTTGCTGTCGCGTGAATAGACGAGCTTGCCCAATTCGACGCTGATGGGGCGGATTTGCAGGCGCATGATGCTTTCCGCCTGAAGCTTTCCGGCAGCGGAGACCTTCTCGACCAGCTCCTCCCAGTCGAGCGAGGCGGTAGGCGCGCTCGCCCCGCCCTCGCCCGCAGTTGCGGCTGGTGCAGGACCGCGCGCGGCCAGTTCCTCGAGCTGCTTCGCCAGCTTGCCTGGGTCGGGCATTCCAGAGGCATGGAGCACGCGCAGCAAAGCCATGCGCGCCGAGACCAGCGGGTCGGGCGCGTGGCGCACTTCTTCGTGGCCTTTCAGCAGGAGCTGCCACAAGCGGTGGACTTGACCGACTTCGAGGCGACTGGCCCATTCGGTCAGCTGCTCGCGTTCTTCGGCGGTCGTCGCATCGGCCTCGCCACCCGAGACCTGCGTCAGCGCAATGCGGTGGGTGAGGTCCATCAAGCTGCGCATCAGCGCCAGCGGCTCGACACCCAGCGCATACTGGTCGTCCACCGCTGCCAGCGCGGACTTGGCGTCGCCATCGAGGATATACGCGAACAGACGCCGCTGCGCGCCCCTGTCGGCGAGGCCGAGCATATCGCGTACGCGCTCGGCAGTGACCTTGCCGCCCGTGTCCATATCGGCATGGGCGATGGCCTGGTCGAGGATGGAGAGCCCGTCGCGCACCGAGCCTTCGGCGGCATTGGCGACGATGTGGAGCGCCTCGTCCTCGGCTTCGACGCCTTCCTTGCGGCAGATTTCGGCGAAATGCGCTTCGAGCAGCTCCACCGGGATACGGCGCAAGTCGAAGCGCTGCGTGCGACTGAGCACGGTGACGGGAAGCTTGTCGACCTCGGTCGTGGCGAAGAGGAATTTCACATGCGCGGGCGGCTCTTCCAGCGTCTTGAGCAACGCGTTGAAGGCGTTGCGCGAGAGCATGTGGACTTCGTCGATGATGTAAATCTTGTAGCGCGCTGAGACCGCGGCATAGCGCACCGCCTCGATAATCTCGCGCACGTCGTCGACACCGGTGTGCGATGCGGCGTCCATCTCGATGACGTCGATGTGGCGGCCTTCCGCGATGGCGGTGCAAGGCTCGCACACGCCGCAGGGGCTGATGGTCGGACCGCCCTCGCCGTCCGGACCGATGCAGTTGAGTGCCTTGGCGATGAGGCGCGCGGTCGAGGTCTTGCCGACCCCGCGCACGCCGGTCATCAAGAAGGCATGCGCCAGCCGGTCACGCGCAATGGCATTGGCGAGCGTGCGGACCATCGCATCCTGCCCGATAAGCTCGGCAAAGGTCTGCGGGCGGTATTTGCGCGCAAGGACACGATAGGGCTGAGCGGTGTCGGAAGGCTCGTCAGCGGGCGCCGGTGCGTTCTCGGCGGTTTGCTCTGTGGGGGCTGGTGCAGGAGCAGGAGCGGGTTCAGGCTCCGGTGCATCGCCGAACATCGAATTCTGTCCTGCAGCCTCGAGTTCCGCGGCACTCGGCGCTTCGTCCTCGACCTCGGTATCCCACGGGGGGCTGTCCATATTTTCCGGTGAATCACCCATGCACACTTAGCTAGGCGCAGAAGCGCCGAATGTCACATGGTGACAATCACGAATTGTGGGTGAAAAAGGAGCCGAGCGACCCGCCGCAATTCACCTGGGCTGCTTCCTTCCGGACCTGACCCGGTGAGCGAACGCAAACGTCCACCCGACTCCCGGCGCGCCATATGGCGATGGATAAACTGCTTGGCAAGGGCTAGGCGGCATGGGGTGAGGCAACAGAATATTTTGGAAGGTCACAATGAAGCACGTCCTTGCCGCAATCCCCATCGTCCTCGCATCCACTACACCCGTTTCGCTAGCTGCCGCAGACGCGCCGTATTTCGGCGACGACAGCTACGAACATGCAAAGGACGGTGAGTGCGATGACATCCGTTTCACCGGAGAGGGTATGGCGGAACACCTCCTGACCGAAGCAATCGGGCGCGATGCCAGCGACTGCCGCGCGGCATGGGTTGACGGCACTATCGAGCGCAACCCGTGGTTTAACGAGCCGGCGCCGGGTGAAGACTACGATTATGGCGACGACCGTTCGGGATTCGCCAATGACGGCCAGTGCGACGACATTCGTTTCGTCGGCGCACACACTGCCAGCCTGCCATATTTGACCGGAGATATCGGCCATGACGCGAGCGATTGCCGCGCAGGCATCGAGGACGGTTCCCTCACATGGCAGGCGAACGCCCGCGATTTCAAGCTTGGTGTGACCGTTACCGACTAAGCGGCAGCCGATTACCTGAAGTTGTCGGCGTAGGCCTGCAGCTTCAGGCTGTGCGGCGGCGTGGCGTGGACGCGGGCGGCGATGCCGTATTTCTCGGCATAGGCCTTGGCCTCGTCCTTGCTCGGGAAGGTCAAAGAGACCTGCGCCTGCGTATCACCGCTGCCGGTCCAGCCCATCAGCGGGTCTGCGCGGCGCGCTTCGGACTGTTCGAATTCGAGCACCCACTCGTCGGTACGAGCCTTGCCCGATTGCATCGCGTTTTGCGGTCGCTGATAGATTCTCGCTGCCATAGTGGCTGCCCCTTAATTCAGCCTCCCGAATTTTGGAAGGCGTTCTTGGTCTTCAAACTGGGCTTTTCCGCCCATGGTTCCTCGGGCCAGCGATGCTTGGGGTAGCGGCCCTTCATGTCCTTGCGCACATCCTCCCAGCTACCGCGCCAGAATCCGGGCAAGTCGCGGGTTGACTGGATGGGGCGACCGGCGGGGCTGGTAAGCTTTAGGAGTAGCGGCGCCTTGCCGACCATCGGATGTCGCTCCAGCCCGAACAGCGCCTGCACGCGCACTTCTGCGCTCGGCGCATCGTCGCCGGTATAGTCGATGCGGTGCGTTGTCCCGGCAGGAGAGGTAAATTCGCGCGGCGCCTCGCTGTCGAGCCGCTGACGATCGTCCCAGTCGAGCGCGCCGAGCAGGGCATCGACCAATTTGCCCTTGGAAATGTCGAGGTCGCGCCGCCCTTCGAGCAGCGGCGCGAGCCAAACTTGCGCAGTCGTGGCCAGCTTATCGGGTGTGAATGTGTCCAGCCCGATAAAGCTTGCCCGCGCCAGCAACTCGGCCGGGAGCAGTTTTGCCGGGTTTTCCAGAGCCTTGTCCACAAGCATGTCCACAAGCGCGGTGCTGTCGGGTTCCGGGTCGGGGCCGCTCGCAAGCGTGATCGCGCCGAGCCGCCGCTCGACCAGAGCCTCGATGCGATTGCCCTTCCACCGCAGAACCTTGCGTCGCTCGATACGGTCACCGAGCCATTTCTCGAGGTCCTGTTCGTCCAGCGCGATGGCCGAAGTGATGCGCGCGCCCTTCGCTTGTCCCTGCGCGTCGCCGATGACGAGGAAATTCGCGCGGGCGAGCGGTGATGCGGGGTCGAGCATGAACCCGCGTCCGCCTGCGGAAATCCAGCCCTCCCCCGAAGCATCGCGCCGCTTGGCGATGAAATCCGGCCTCCCCGCCGCGAGGAGGACGGCGGCAGGAATGTCCGCGTCAGCCGCTCCGTCGACCAGTTTCGAGGCCTGTGCCGCCCATCGCCCGGCCAGCTTGCGGCTTGCCTCTGCCTTTGCTCCGCGGTCGCTGTTCCACCGCGCCAATCGGCTCTCGAGGTCTTCGCCGCGCCCGCCCAGCCCGCGCTCTTGCAGCAGGAGCGCCAGCCGTGCCGCGGTTTGCGCCAGCCTGTGCCCCGCGCCGAACAGAACCATTGCAGCCGAGGCCGGGTCGAGCGGCAGGGTCGCCAGCTTCTCGCCAAATGGCGTAATCCGGCCCTCGGCATCGAGCGCGCCAAGGCCCTGCAAGGTCTTGCGCGCTGCCGCGACCGAGGCTTCGGGCGGCCTGTCGAGCCATTGCAGGCTCGCAGGGTCGCTCGTCCCCCATTTCGCGAGGTCGAGCACCAGCGGCGCAAGGTCCACGGTCTCCATTTCGGGCGGGTCGAAGCGCTTGCGCCCGGCGTGCCCGCCCTCTTCCCACAGGCGATAGGCAACACCCGGCCCTTGCCGCGCGGCGCGCCCGGCCCGCTGTGCCGCCGCCGCCTGGCTGGCGCGGTGCGTGACGAGGTGGGTGGTCCCCGCAGCCCGGTCGAATTCGGCGCGCCGGGAAAGGCCGGCATCGACCACTACGGACACCCCGTCCAAAGTTAGCGATGTTTCGGCAATGGCAGTCGCGACCACAATACGCCTGCGCCCGTCGGCATCGCGCCTGATGGCTGCCCGTTGGTCGGCGGGCTCGACTTGACCATGCAGCGGCAACACCAGCGCCTTGGGCAGACGCTCCGCCAACCGCTCGCGCGTGCGCTCGATTTCTCCGACACCGGGGAGGAAGGCGAGGATGTCGCCGTCCTGCTCCTTCCACGCGGTGACGATGGCCGCTGTCATGGCGTCCTCTACCCGCATCTGAGGTGACGAACCGAGCCAGCGGATGTCGAGCGGGTAGGCGCGTCCTTCGCTCTCCACCACCGGCGTGCCCTCGCCCATGAGCGAGGCGAAACGCGCTCCGTCGATGGTTGCCGACATCACCAGCACGCGCAAATCCTCGCGCAGCACGCCCTGCGTTTCCAGCGCCAGCGCAAGGCCGAGGTCGCTGTCGAGATGCCGCTCGTGCGCTTCGTCGAACAGCACCGCCGAAACGCCCGCCAGTTCGGGGTCGCCAAGGATCGTGTTTACGAAAATCGCCTCGGTCACGACGAGGATGCGCGTCCTTGCCCCGCGCTTGCTGTCGAGGCGCGTGAGATAGCCGACCGTCTCGCCCGGCTTTTCCCCTAACATCTGCGCCATACGCTCGGCAGCAGCGCGGGCCGCCACACGGCGAGGCGAGGTCAGGATAATCGTGCCGCTGCACCAATCCTCGTCCAGCAGCGCAGGCGCAACCGCGGTGGTCTTGCCTGCCCCGGGAGGTGCGACGAGGACCGCCCCGCTACACCCGCGTAGGGCAGCGAGCAGCTCGGGCAGGACGGCATGGATGGGAAGCGCTTCAGACACGGGCCACCCCATTGCACAATCCCGCGCCCGAGACAGCCCCGGATCAAGCAATTTGGAGAAACACTCCGCTTGCTATATCCATCCCGCTCCTTGCTCTTTCATTCGGGTGGAGGGGGTGAGGTTGTCCGCATGCCAACCAGCGCAAAAGCGCACGGCGGGACAGCACGAAAGCAAGGGAGAAACATATGAAAAAGATGATGACGGCGCTCGCCGCCTTTACGCTGACCGCCGGTCTCGCGGCCTGCTCCAGCGCGGACGACACCGAAGCCACGACTGCTGCCGCCAGTGACATCTCGGGCAACTGGATGATCGACCTCGACAGTGCCGAGTTCGAGAACGACAACCGCGAATACCTCCTCGCCGACGGCACATTCGAGTGCAAGAGCTGCAACCCGCCCTTCAGCATGGCTGCCAATGGCGAGTGGCAGGACCTCGACCGCCCCGGCGCGGACAAGGGCATGATCGAAGTGGTCGACGACCGGACCGTGAAGACAGCCTACCAGTTCGAGGGCAAGGACACCGGTGGCTCCACCTGGACCGTCAGCGAGGACGGCGCGACGATGAAACTCGACTTCACCAGCATGACCGGTGACGAGACCATCAACGGCAGCGAAACCTACACCCGCACCGGCGATGCGCCCGATGGAGCACACGCGGTTTCGGGCCAATGGTCCAACAATGGTCCCGATAGCGTGGACGAGGCAGCGCTTCGCGCCATGTACAATGTCGAGGGCGACCAATTCACTTTCGACGGCAACAACGGCAGCTACACCGCCACGCTTGGCGGCGAACCCGTTGCTATCGAGGGGAACAATGCCGGAGTGATGGTTGCTGTCGAGCGGATGGGCGACAATGGCTACCGCCTGACCTTCTCACGCGACGACGAGACCCTCTCAACTTCCGAACTGACAGTCGATGGCGATACGCTGACCGGCGTTTCGACCGATGCGCGCGACGACAGCGTGGTGCGCTGGACGGCCACCCGCCAGTAATCGGTGCCAATTCCGCGAAGCCCGGCCTGCCGCGTGCAGGTCGGGCTTTTCAGTATCCGCGCGAGACGGCGAAGAGCGCGGCCTGCGTCATTGCGCGGCGGGCCTTGCCGTCGGGGAATATCGACAGCGCATCGATGGCGCGCTGCGCAAAGTGGCGCGCGCGGGCCTTGGTGTCAGCGACCGCATTGTGGCTGTCGATGAGGCGGATGGCTTCGTCGAGGTCTTCATCCGACGTACGGAAGCCCGCGATGGCGGCCTTCCAGAATTCGCGCTCTTCCTCGTTTCCGCGCGCATAGGCGAGGATGACGGGAAGCGTCATCTTGCCTTCGCGGAAGTCGTCGCCGCGATCCTTGCCCATCTCGGCGGCATTGGAATCGTAGTCGAGCGCATCGTCGACCAGCTGGAAGGCCACGCCGAGATTGCGGCCGTATTCATCCAGCGCCTGCTCTTCCTCGTCGCTGCATTCGGCAACGACGGCTGCAATCCTGCTGGCAGCGGCGAAGAGCGCGGCAGTCTTGGCGCGGATGATGTGGAGGTAGCGTTCCTCGCTGGTGTCGATCTTGCGCTGCGCGGTCAGCTGGTCGACCTCGCCCTCGGCAATGATGGCACTGGCGCCCGAAAGGATTTTGAGCACCTTGAGACTGCCGTCCTCGGTCATCAGCTCGAAGCTGCGGCTGAACAGGAAATCGCCGACCAGCACGGTCGCCGGATTGCCGAAAATGATGTTTGCCGCCGCCTTGCCGCGCCGAAGGTCGCTGCCATCGACGACATCGTCATGCAGCAGCGTGGCGGTGTGAATGAACTCCACCGCTGCGGCGAGCTTGTAATGGCGCGTGCCGCTGTAACCGACCAGCTCTGCCCCTGCGAGCGTGAGCATGGGGCGCAGCCGCTTGCCGCCGCCTGAAATCAAATGACCCGCCAGCGCCGGGATAAGCGGCACTTCGCTCTGCATCCGGTCGAGGATGACCTGGTTTACCTGGTTCATGCCTTGCGCGGTCAGCGCCAGCATGGGCTCGATGGAAGGCTCAGGCGCCTTGCGCGGCAGGGGGACGACGTCGGCTGTCATGTCAGCTTGGCCATGTCCTGCCTAAGCTTTCTTGGCAAGAGCGCGATTGCCGCTAATCTCTCATCTCATGGCGCAAGACACGCAACAAACCGCCGAAGACGCAACGCTGGCAGGCTTTCGCAAGAGCATCGACAATATCGATGCCGCTCTGGTGCACATGCTGGCCGAGCGGTTTCGTATCACGCAGGCGGTAGGTGCCTACAAGGCGAAGGCCACGCTTCCACCCGCCGACCCGGCACGCGAAGCCGAGCAGATTGCCCGGCTTCGGCGCCTTGCGGAAGAAAGCGAACTGGACCCCGAATTCAGCGAGAAATTCCTGCGCTTCATTATCGACGAAGTCATCCGCCACCACGAACAGGCGCGGGATAACTCCGCTTAATCGTCCTTGTGCTCGGGCGGCTTCGATGAGGTAGCCGGAGTATTGCGACGCGGAGCCGGGGCGCTGCGCTGGGTGCGCACGGGACGGCTCGACTGCTGCGGTCGCGGTGCGGGTGCGGCGGCTACCGGACGAGCAGGTGCTGCCCGCTGGGCCCTCGGCGCGGGCGCAGGCGCGGTCCGTGCGCGGCGGTTACCAGTAGTCGCAGCAGCAGGCGCATTGCGGCGCGTGCCAGCGCGTTCGGCAGAACGCGTGCGGCGGTCTTCGCGCGACGCGGCCTCGGCTGCGCGGCGAACGGCATCGCTGCCAAAGCTGCCCTCGCGCCGTTCGCGGCGGTCTGCACGGCGCTCTGAACGACGCTCGTCACGAGCCTCACCTGTGTGGCGGCCGCGGCGACCGTCACGGCGACCCTCGTGATGGCCATCACGGCTCGAATGGCGACGCTGGTCGCGGTAATAACCGTCCTCGCCGCGCGAATAGCCGGCCCAGTTTTCCGCCATCTGCCTCACGCCGCTGCGGCGCTGGTGCCAGTAGTGGCGGTGACGGTCGCTCCAGCGATGGCGACGCCCATGGCGGTCGTAGACATAGTAGCCGGCGCCCGGATAATAGTAATCCTCGTACCAGCCGTAATAGTAGTCATCGTAATAGGGGTCGTAATAGCCGTCGTGATATCCGACACCGACCGAGACGCCCGAATAGCCGTAGCCATCGTCGTAAATGGTACATCCGCCGAGGCCGAGGCCTGCAAGGCCGATAATCCCCATCCGGAAAGCGAGTGGCGCCAAGCGCGCGCTGTTCTTCGAGTCGTCCATGAAACGTTGCCTACCGTGGACGAATTGAACGGTTTGTGAATTCAGTTGCCGGGTCTCGGCAATCTAAGCGTGACCTGCAGGCCGCCGAGGTCCTCGCTGGTGCCGAGTTCCACCTCGCCCGCATAGATTTCTGCGACATCGCGCACGATGGACAGGCCGAGCCCCGTTCCGGGTTTGCCGGTGTCGAGGCGTGCGCCGCGGTCGAAGATGCGGATCCGCTCGGCTTCGGGAATACCCGGCCCGTCATCCTCCACCCAGATTGTGCAGAGCGCGTCATCGGGCAGCGCATCGACGGTCACGAACACGCTGCCGCCGCCGTATTTCGCTGCGTTCTCGATGAGGTTGCCGAGGATTTCGTCGAGGTCCTGCCGCTCTATGGCAACAGTGGCCTCCCGGTTGCCGTCGAGATCGAAGCGGGTGTCCTCGTAGATGCGTGTCACCGCGCGTAGCACGCTTTCCGCGCTCGGCCATACTTCGGCGCGCGAGTGCCCCGTCGCGCGGCGTCCGACCGCCCTTGCGCGGGCAAGGTGGTGTTCGACATGGCGCTGCATGGTCTTCGTCTCGCGGCAAACGAGATCCGAGAGCTTCGGGTCGTGCGCCGTGGCGGCATTGGTGAGGACGGTGAGCGGCGTCTTCAGCGCGTGGGCGAGATTGCCCGCATGCATGCGCGCTTCCTCGGCCTGCTTTTCGGTATGCGCGAGCAGCGCATTGATTTCATCGACCAGTGGCTCGACTTCGAGCGGCAGCGGTTCCTCGATGCGGTTCGCGCCTTCGCTTCGCATCGACTTGATGGCAGCACGCACACGGCGGAGGGGAGAGAGACCGTACCAGCTCTGCAGCGCGGCCATGATGAGAAGCCCGAGACCCAATACGGCGAAACTCCACACGAGGATCGAGCGAATACGCGCGACCTGGAAATCCAGCTCCTCGCGCGCGGAGGCAACGGTAAAGGTCCATTGCACGTCGCTGTCGGGCAGAATGATATTGCGCTCGACGATACGCAGCGGCTCGTCCGGGAACTGGTTGCTGTCGTAGAAGTGAGGTTCGTTGTCCTCGTGGTCGCCATGCACTTCCAGAGTGCGGTCCCAAAGGCTCCGGCTCGGGTAAGGGTCACGTTCGGGTCCGCTGATTTGCCAATAAACCCCTGAATTGACTTCGAGGAAGCGCTGGTCGCCAAGCGAGCGATAGAAACGCACATCGCCCCAGTCATCGACTTCCGCCGAGGCGATCAAGGCGGTCAGCACATATTCGAGCTGGTCGTCGAAATTCTCCTGCACCTCCCGGGTCAACGCTCGATCGAGCGCAAATCCGCCGCCAAGCAGCAACACCGAGATCCAGATGGCGGCAATCGCCATCATGCGCTTGGCGAGGCTGCGCTGCGGCGCAGGTGGCGTGGCGAGGACTACCGGGTCGGCATCTGCGGCAGGCACAGCGGGGGCCGCAGCAGGTGAACCCGCCGCCGCCCTCGCCTCGGCATCCTTCTCAGGATGCGCGCGGCTGGTCGGCGGGGTCGTCGAGGCTGTAACCGAGTCCACGGATGGTCGTAATCACTTCGGCACCCAGCTTCTTGCGGATGCGCGTGACGAAGACTTCGATGGTGTTGGAATCCCGGTCGAAATCCTGGTCGTAGATGTGTTCGATAAGTTCGGTGCGGCTGACCACCTTGCCCTTGTGGTGCATGAGGTAGGACAGCAGCTTGTATTCCTGCGCGGTCAGCTTGACCGGCTCTCCTTTCAGCGTGACGCGGCCCGAACGCGTGTCGAGACGCACGTCGCCAGCAGTGAGCTCGCTCGAGGTATTGCCCGAAGCGCGGCGGATAAGCGCGCGCAGGCGGGCAATCAGCTCTTCGGTCTGGAAGGGCTTGGCAAGGTAATCGTCGGCGCCCGCATCGAGGCCGGCGACCTTGTCCGACCAGCTGTCACGCGCGGTCAGCACGAGTACGGGGAACTTGCGCCCTTCCTTACGCCACATGCCGAGCACGGTCAGCCCGTCGATTTCGGGCAGGCCGAGGTCGAGAATCACCGCATCATAATCTTCGGTAGAGCCGAGGAAATGTCCATCCTCGCCATCGGTGGAAAGGTCCACCGCATAGCCGTTCTGCTCGAGCGTGCTTTTCAGCTGTTGCCCGAGGGTCGGCTCGTCTTCGACGATAAGGATTCTCATGAATTTCCGTCCTCGCTAATAATCTTGCGCGTGTCGTTCATGTAGATGAACGCGTCAAGATGAACGAGGTTTCTGATTGCGGAAAATCAGCGACCCAATCATCGACTGCGACGCAGGATGCGGCCAGTGCGCGCATCGACATCGACATAGAGCACCTTGCCCTTTTTGATGAACTTGAGGCGGTAGGCCATGGCTGTCGAATCATAGTCGAAGCCAAGATATTCCGCATCGCCCATCATCGGCAGGACACGGTTCTCGATCTCGCGGGCGCGCAGGATGTTGCCCGCGCGCATTTCCTTGCGCGCTTCGCCCTGGTCGGAGCGGCGCTGCGCCTCTGCCGGAGCCGGAGCGATTGTCGCGGCAATCGGCCCGGCGATGAGGCCGAAGGCGAGAAGGGATGCGAGAACCTGTTTCATGATGCCAGTCTTAGTAGGCATGAAGCATTGAACAAGGTGTGAATATGGCGGTTCACACCCGTTCAGCGAAACCTGCTCAGCGGACCATCTCGTATTTCACCATGATCGTGACGCCGGTACCGACCTCACCCGGCTCAATGGGCGTCGAGGCATCGGCGGCCGCTTCCATCCGCACCGAGGCCATCGCCATGGGCGGACGGCGCATATAGGACTGGAAACTCTCGGAAACCTCGAGCAGGCGGACCGAGCTGTATCCGGCCATGCGCGCATAATTTTCAGCCATCGCCTTACCGCTGGCGAAGGCTGCGGCGCGCGCCTCATCCTTGGCTTCGGCATCGTCCTCGAGCATGAAATTGGGGCCGTGGATATTGTTCGCGCCCGCCGCGACCAGCGCATCGAGCACCTCGCCCGCCCGCTTCAGATCGCGCAGCTTCACATTGACCTGGTTGTGGACCGTATAGCCGGTGAAGCTTTGCTCGCCCGTTTGCGGATTGTGGCGATAATCGGGATTGAGGTTGAAATTCGAGGTCTGGATGTCGCGCCGCTCGATACCGAGCGCACGCATGTGTTCGACCAGCCGTTCCATCGCCTGCGCATTCTGCTGGACCGCCTGCTGCGCGGTGGGCGCGCGGGTAATCACGCCTGCCCCGATTTGCGCCACATCGGGCGCGGAGTGGACGATTTCCTGCACATTCAGCTCGACCACCGGCCCTTGCGAGGCGATCTGCACTTCGGCGGCCTGCGCACTCATCGGCACGGCAGCAGCCATCACGAAGGCGGGAATAGCGAGCATCGTTTTGGTGGACATCATGGTCGAATCTCCTTCTGTCGAGCGAAGTTTCCGCTTTGCAGCTTTACGCCTGCCTGAACGGGGAAGTTCCGCTAAATGCTTTGCCGACAGGGATTTGCGCGCTAGCCAAGGCCACGAAACGGGGGAGATGCCGGAGTGAAACTGCCGAAATTCGTACTTGCCGCGCTTGCCATTTTGGTAGGCGCGCCACTTGCCGCTCAAGGCATGCAGCCTGTCCCCGACCGCACCGAGGGCCAAGGCCCCTATCCCACTTTAATCGTGTCGGGTGCGACCATGGTCGAAGGCTCGGGCGCGCCGCCGATGGGGCCGGTGGACATCGTCATCGAGGGCAACCGCATCGCCGCTATTCATGGCGGCAGCGCTCCCGACGAAGTACGCGCGAAAGCTGGCCGCATTATCGATGCCAAAGGCATGACCGTCATGCCCGGCTTCATCGACACGCATGGTCATAATGGCGATCCCGCCAAGGCCGGACAGCCCTCCTACGGCTACAAGCTCTGGCTCGCGCATGGCGTGACCAGCGTACGCGGCGTGTCCTTCTACTGGGGACCGGGGCAGCCCGACCTCTCCGATACGCAGCGCAGCGCAGACAATTCCATCACCGCACCGCGCCTCTTCCCCTATGCCGCTTTCGGCGACAAATGGGACGGCGGCGCGGTCGACACTCCCGCCAAGGCGCGCGAATGGGTGCGCTGGGCGAAGGCGCGCGGCTACTGGGGCATCAAGTTCTTCAATTCCCAATCACCCGAAGTGCTCGGGGCCGCGCTGGACGAGGCGGAAAAGCAACGGATGGGCAGCGTCGCCCACCTTGCCCAGCCCGGCGTCCAGCGCGTCAACGCCGCCAAGGCCGTGGAGCTAGGCATGGACGGCATCACCCATTTCTACGGCCATTTCGAGAGCCTGCTCGCCGATGCGGCGCTGCCGAAATACCCGCAAGGCTACAATTATTTCGACGAGCAATCGCGCTTCGCATGGGTCGCGCGGCTGGCAGACCAGGTGGTCGAGCCGGGCAGCGAGGAATGGGACGAATATATCGACCACCTCGTCCATAGTGGTGTGACGCTGAGCCCCACTTTCAACATCTATTCCGCCAGTCGGGATGTGATGGCAGCCAAGAACCGCGACTGGCACGAGCGCTACAGCCTGCCCAGCCTGATGGATTTCTACGCCCCCAGCGCGACCAATCACGGCAGCTATTACAAGGACTGGTCGACCGAGGACGAAGTCGCCTGGCGCAAGTTCTACCGCTACTGGTTCGACCTGACGAAGGAATTCCACCGCCGCGGCGGCCGCGTCACGGCGGGCAGCGACCCGGGATATATCTACCAGACCTGGGGCTTTGCTTATATCGGCGAGCTGGAAATGCTGCGCGAAGCCGGCCTTGAACCGCTCGAGGTCATCCGCGCTGCGACTGTTGCCGGGGCAGAGGAAATCTACCAGGCGCGTGGAGAGGCCCCGCCGATGGGCACGATACAGGTCGGCAAATTGGCCGACCTCGTCATCGTACCGGGCAATCCGCTCGACAATCTGAAGCTGCTCTACGGCACGGGCCACACCAAGCTCAATTACGAGACCGGCGACATCGAACAGGTCGGCGGGGTGCGTTGGACCATCAAGGACGGCATCGTCTATGACGCGCCCGCGCTGCTCGAAGACATTGCGCAAATGGTGGAGATTCAGAGAGCGGAGCGTGAAATCGCCGGAGATGCGGCAGAAGCCGCCGCCGACGCTTTCTCGGACTAGAAGCTTGCGGTTGTCGGGTCGCGCGACTACCTCGCGCGGCCTATGGCACAGCCCCCCATCCTCAGCCTCGAAGGCATGGCCCTTCAGCAGGGCGGCAAGTGGCTGTTCGGCGGCCCCGACCACGCCCCGCTCGACCTGCACATCGGTCCGCGCGACCGCCTCGCGCTGATTGGCCGCAACGGCGTCGGCAAGACCACGCTGTTCCGCATGATCGACGGCCGCATCGAAACCGATGCCGGCACGCGCAAGGTCAAGCCGCATGCAAAAATCGTGCTGCTCGAACAGGACCCCGACCTCACCGGCTACAAGACGCTGATGGACTGGGCGCTCGACGGGACACACGCCCCGCAGGAATTCGAGGTCGAGGCCATTGCCGGCCAGCTCGGCATCGACATGAGCCGCGAGACCACGGGCGCGAGCGGGGGCGAAAAGCGCCGCGCCGCCATCGCCCGCGCGCTGGCGCAGGAACCCGACCTGCTGCTGATGGACGAGCCGACCAACCACCTCGATTTGGGCGCAATCGACTGGCTCGAAGGCTGGCTGGAGCGCTACAAGGGCGCCTTCGTCGTCATCAGCCACGACCGGACTTTCCTCAAGCGCCTCACCCGCGCAACCATCTGGCTCGACCGCGGCGAACTGCGCCGCAAGGAAGTCGGCTTCGGCGGCTACGAGGCGTGGGAAGAGCAGGTCTACGCCGAAGAAGCGCGCGCGGCGGAAAAGCTCGACGCGAAGCTGAAGATCGAGGCGCACTGGCTCGAACGCGGCGTGACTGCGCGGCGCAAGCGCAACCAGGGACGTCTCGAGAAGCTGTGGCAGATGCGTGCGCAGCGGGCCTCGATGATTTCGGCAGGCGGCACCGCCAAGCTCAAGCTGGCGACCGAGGAGGACTTCAAGTCCAAGTCGGTCATCGTCGCGGACAAGATTACCAAGGCCTATGGTGACCGCACGATCATCAAGCCCTTCTCCCTGCGCATCCAGCGCGGCGACCGCATCGGCATCGTCGGCGCGAACGGTGCGGGCAAGACGACGCTGCTGAAGATGCTCACCGGCGAGCTCGAGCCCGACAGCGGCACGGTGGAGATCGCCAAGACGCTGACCGGCGTGATGATCGACCAGCAGCGCCAGCTCCTCACCGCCGACAAGACCGTGCGGCAGGTGCTGGCCGAAGGCGGCGACTGGATCGACGTACGCGGGGTTCGCAAGCACGTGCAGGGATACCTCAAGGAGTTCCTGTTCGACCCCAAGATTGTCGACATGAAGGTGGCCGTTCTCTCGGGCGGCGAGCGCAGCCGCCTGCTGCTGGCGCGCGAATTTGCCAAGGCTTCGAACCTTCTCGTCCTCGACGAACCGACCAACGACCTCGACCTTGAAACGCTCGACCTGCTGCAGGAAGTCATCGCCGATTACGAAGGCACCGTCCTCATCGTCAGCCATGACCGCGACTTCCTCGACCGCACGGTGACCATCACGCTCGGCCTCGACGGAACGGGCAAGGTCGATGTGGTCGCGGGCGGTTACGAGGACTGGCAGGCAAAACGCCAGAAGCCTGTCACCGGCAAGGCGAAGAGCGAGAAATCCGAGGACAAGCCCGCGCCCCCTCACCCGTCGCCGCCCAAGCCGACCAAACTGAGCTACAAGGACCAGCGCGATTACGAGCTGTTGCCCGCGCGTATCGAGGAACTGGAAGCGGCCATCGCGCGCGGCGAGCAAATCCTTGCCGACCCGGACCTCTACACCTCCGACCCGCAGCGTTTCGCCAATGTCTCCAAGGGCATCGAGAACGCGCGCGCCGAAAAGGATGCGGCGGAAGAACGCTGGCTGGAGCTTGCCGAGCAGGTCGAGGCGCTTTGACGGCGGACGCACTCAAACGCGAAATCCGGTCCTGCACATTGTGCGCCGAGCACCTGCCGCTCGGCCCCAAACCCATCGTCCAGTTCAGCCCGACCAGCCGCGTGGTGGTCATCGGGCAGGCACCCGGGCGCATCACGCATGAGAGCGGCTTCGCCTTCGACGACAAGTCGGGATACCGGCTCGCCGAATGGCTGGGCGTCAGTTTCGAGACGCTGCACGACCCGGCGCGCTTCGCCATCGTCTCGATGGGCTTCTGCTATCCCGGCAAGGCCAGCGGCGGCGACAAACCACCCCGCCCAGAATGCGCGCCAACATGGCATGAACGCATCTGGAAGCTGCTACCCGAAGACCGCCTGACCCTGCTCGTAGGCACCTACGCCCAGCGCGCCTATCTGCCTGTCACGAAGGGCTGGAGCATGCGCGAGCGCATCGTCAACTACCGCGAGTTCCTGCCGGCATTTTTCCCGCTGCCGCATCCATCGTGGAGGAGCACGCTCTTCATGCGCGACAATCCCTGGTTCGGGCAGGAAGTATTGCCAGAACTGCAGAAACAGGTTCGCGCTCGCATCTAACCCTTGTCACTCCTGCAAAATCAGGAACGACAATGGGAGGACGTGGAACCACGCCCTCACCTTATCCGATAAAAATCGGCCACCCGGTCCAGCGCCAACTTGAGCACCAACTTCCCGCTCCGCGCGGGCCAGCCAAGCCCCTTCTCCGCTTCGGGCAGCCCCTCGCACGCGCAAGCCACGCGCCAGAGTATGTCCTTCAACCCGCTGCCCGCCTCGGCCATCGCCCCGTCGAAGCGCGCCTTGGCTGCCAGTTGCCGCTCGGATGGCGTCAAGCCGTCACCTCCGCCGCCATCGACGCGCACAGGGTCCCAGCGCATGGTGACCGAGGGCGAGAGCTGCGCCCGCTCGTAATCCGCCCGCAGGCGTTCGCCCGCGTCGAACTGCCTCTCGTCGAGATGCCCGCGCGCATGTAACCAGGTTAGCGGCGACTCCGCCATGTTCACCGTAACGGTTCGCCGCTTGCCCGCTGCCGAACCTGCACGTTTCGGACCGACTTCGGTCAGTTCGCGCTCGACCAATTCCCTTTTCATCGCAATCTCCGCTTTACTGTGTAGCGGCCTTGCAATTCATCGGTTCGTGTAGGAAAGAGAAATCACCAATCCGGTTACATGAGGGTTTTGCCGTGATAAACCGCATCCGCGACATTCGTAAGCAAAAGGGCATGACTTTGGCCGACCTCGCCGAGGCCTGCTCCCCGCCCACCACGCCGCAGACGGTGGGGCGGCTCGAGACTGGCATGCGCAACCTCTCGCTCAAATGGATGGAGCGGATCGGCGCGGCGCTGGGCGTGGATCCGGAAATGCTGGTGCGCTCGGAAAAGGCAGGGCATCCGCAAGTGGTTGCCACGCTGGGACAGTCGGGTCCCGAGGCGCTGGGAACGACCCGCGATGCCATACTTGCCACCGACCTGGGCGGCGATGGTGCGCTGGTGGTCCTGACCATCGACTATCCGCATGGCGAATATCGTCCGGGCGACCAGCTATGGCTGCGCCAGCTACCACCCGAAGAGGCAGCGCGGGCCGTCAATCGCGATGTGCTGGTCCCGAAGAAGGGTGGTCGCTTCGCCTTTGGCCGCCTCATCGACCGGCAAGGCAATCTCGTCGGTCTGCTCCCTCCTGGTCACGGAGAGAAACAGCAGGTGGTCGACAATCCCGCCTGGATTGGTGTGGCAGAGATGCTGGTCCGCCGCCTCTGAAGGCGACGGACATCAGCAATCAGACTTCGCCGCGCAGCTTCTTTTCCTGCCGGTCTGCCACGGTCTCTTCAGGCACGAAGCTGTCGGAGTTCACTCCCATCCACACCAGTAGCGGCGAGGCCATGTAGACCGAGGAATAGGTACCGACGAACAGGCCGAAGGTGATGCCTGCGGTCAGGCCGAACAGGCTGGCCGGACCGAAGAACAGCAGCGGCAGCAACGCCACGAGGAGCGTCAGCGAGGTCATCACGGTACGCGCAAGCGTCTCGTTGACCGACAGGTCGAGCAGGTCGGGCAAGTGCATCTTGCGATACTTCTTCAAGTTCTCGCGGATGCGGTCGTAGACGACGATCGTATCATTCAGCGAGTAGCCGATGATGGCGAGGATGGCGGCGATGATCTGGAGGCTGAATTCGAGCTGGAACAGCGCGAACATCCCCAGCGTCAGCGACACGTCGTGGAACAGCGCGAACAGCGCACCCACGCCGAATTGCCATTCGAATCGAATCCAGATGTAGAGCGCAACCGCCAGCATGGCGTAGATCAGCGCATAGACCGCATCTTCGCGAAATTCGCCCGAGACCTTACCCGAGACATTGTCGTTACCGTCGATGCGGATATCGGGGTAGTTGCCCTGCAGTTCCTCGATGACGGCAGTCGCCGCCTCCTGCGCGGCTTCCTTGTCGGCCGAAACCTCGTCGGGCAGGCGCACGCGGATGGAGACCTGGTTGTCCTCGCCGAACCGCTGCACGACAGGCGAGCCATAGCCCAGCCCCTCGATATCGGTGCGCAGCTGCGGGATCGGTGCCTCGCTGCTCTCGGTGAAGGTCGCGCGGACTTCGAGGCCGCCGGCAAAATCGACGCCGTAGTTGAGGCCCTTGGTCATCACCAGCGCCCAGCTTGCGGCAATCAGCAGCAGGCTGACCACGAAGAAGGGCACGCGCCACTTGAGGAACTTGATGTTGGTGTCGTCGGGGACGAGCTTGAGAAGTTTCATTGTCCGTCCTCCTTAAAGGTTGATGTCGCTGGGGCGCGTCTTGCGCAACCAGTTTGCCACCCACATGCGGGTCAGCGGCAATGCGGTGAAGACCGAGGTGAAGAGGCCCACCACCAACACGACCGCGAAACCCTTGATCGGACCCGAGCCGAAGCTGAACAGCAGCACACCGGCGATGAAGTTGGTGATGTTGGCATCGTAAATCGCGCGGCTGGCTTCCTTGTAACCATTCTCGACCGCGGCGATGACACGCCGACCACGCTTGCGCTCTTCACGGATGCGTTCGTTGATCAGCACGTTGGCGTCGACGGCGGCACCGATCGTCAGCACGAAACCGGCAATGCCCGGCAGCGTCAGCGTCGCGTTCATCAGCGCCATGATGCCGAGCAGCATGAGCACGTTGATGACCAGCGCCACGGTCGCATAGATGCCGAAACGGCCATAGGTGATCATCATCAGCAGCATGACCAGCAGCGTGCCGATACCCATGGCGAGCAGGCCCTGCTTGATCGAGTCGGCACCGAGGTCGGGGCCAACGGTGCGCTCTTCCACCACCGAAAGGTCGACCGGCAATGCGCCCGAGCTCAGCTGGATGGCGAGGTTATTGGCGGTCTGAACAGTGAAGCTGCCGCTGATCTGCGACTGGCCGTTCAGGATCGGCTCGCGCATGACCGGGGCCGAAATGACCTGGTCGTCGAGAATGATGGCGAAGCGTTCGCCGACATATTTGGTGGTCAGGTTGGCGAAGCGGCGCGAACCCTCGGCATTGAAGGCGATATTGACCACCGCTTCGTTGGTCTGCGGGTCGACGCCCTGACGTGCGTTGGTGAGCGTCGAGCCGTCGATACCGCCGAGACGTTCGACGACGACACCGCCACCGGGAATGCCTTCTTCTACCGAATAGGGAACGACCTCGCCGCCCGCGACGAAGCCACGTGCCACTTCGGCTTGCGTCGCATCGCGCAGCACGCGCTTGAATTCAAGCTGCGCAGTCTTGCCGATGAGTTCCTTGAGCGCTTCGGGATCCTGCAGGCCGGGGACCTGCACCACGATGCGCGTGTCGCCCTGGCGAATGACCGTGGGCTCACGCGTGCCAAGGCTGTCGATACGATCGTTGATGACGCTGAGTGCGGCATCCATCGCCGAACTCACCGCATTGTCGAGGCCGGCTTCGGTCTGCGAAAGGACGAACCGCTGGCCGTCGACCACCTGGAGGTCCCACTCGCGGACCGTACCGGTGCCGTTGATGAGGCCTTCGATCTTGGCGCGTGCGCGGTCGATATCGCCGGCATCGTTCAGCAGGAAGCTGAGCTGGCCATCATCGGTCGAAACGTCGCCGATCCGGATACGCTCTGCGACATCGCGGCCCCTCAGCGCGCTGCGGACGCCTTCTTCCATGTCCTCGAGGCGCTTGGCTGCAACCTGTTCGCGCTCGGCTTCGAGCAGGATATGGCTGCCACCGGCAAGGTCGAGACCGAGGTTGACGGTCGGCTCGGGCAATGCGTCGGGCCATTGCTGGTTCGACAGCGAAGCAAGCGAAGGAAGGGCAAGGAGGATGCCGAGGACGGCGATGCCCCAGAGCATAACCTTCTTCCAGGTCGGGAATTCCAGCATGGCGGTGTCTTTCGTCCTGGGCGCCGGGTCAGTCGTTGGCGGGCTTGGCGGGCTTGCCGCTCAGCACTTCGCCGATGGTGTGCTTGACCGCGCGGACTTTCATGCCCTTGGCGAGTTCGAGTTCGACGAACTGCTCTTCCACCTTGGTAATCTTGCCGACGAGACCGCCAGCCGTGACGACTTCATCGCCCTTCTTGAGACCGGCGACCTTTTCCTGGTGCGCCTTCTGCTGGCGCATCTGCGGGCGGATCATGAGGAACCAGAAGACGGCGAAAATGGCGATCCAGGGCAGGATGGTCAGCCAGACCGGCGGCTCTCCGGCGGTACCGGTGACGGCGAGAAGAGTGTACATGAAGAAGGTGCCTGTCGTTTGATGATTATGTCTGGTCGAAGTCAGTTGGGCGCTGTCGCCGCATGCTTCAAGGCATGCAGGGCCGCTCCCTCCCGAATTTGTGGCGCGCGGTTAGCAGCAATGGGTTTGACTGGCAATGAACTGGCTTCGACAGGCGCGGAAAGTGGCGACAAATTGGGCAAGAAGGGTGCTTGCCATGTCGAAATGGCGCGCCTATAGGGCCGCCTCCACTGGTTTCGGGATGTAGCGCAGCCTGGTAGCGCACCATACTGGGGGTGTGGGGGTCGCTGGTTCGAATCCAGTCATCCCGACCAGTGGTTTACCCCCCTTTCCGATTTCGATGCTGAAAATGCCGACGCGCCTCGCGTGCACGCCATTGCTTGCGCTTGTCGTTTCCGAAGGTTTAGCCGGGGCTCTTGTTGTTGCCGCCGCCGCCATCGCTGCTGCCTCCGCTGGCGGCAATCAACCCGGTCAGGACCAGGCCCGCGACAATCCCGAGCGCAACCTTGCTGTCGCCAAGGCCACCGCCCCCCGCGCCGCGAGCGGCGTTTGACGCAGTGTTTGCGTTAGCGTCGAGTATACCGGCTGCTGCGCAATCGGCATCCTCGTACCATTCGAGCCATTCGCGCCAATCATAGCGCTCTCCGTCACCGGCAGAGCGGTAGCGCTTGCCGGCATAACGCCACGCGGCGGGGTCGTTACCCGCCTCGAGATAGTCCTCGTACTCTTCAACGTAGATGCCGCATTCCCAATGCTCGGGCGGGAGCAGCGCGCCCTCTTCGCTCGAAAGGATTTCGCGGTCGGAAGCCATTTGCGCATAGGCGAACGTACCTGTCACGGCGAGAGAGCCCGCCGCGGCTGTCAGTACAATCGGTAGAATCCTGCGCATCGTAAGGGTTACCCGGGTTTTTACCTCTCGCCCTTTTGCAAACCAAATATGAATTTTCAATTAGGATTTGGGCAAGTTGCACAGGGTGATGCCGAAAAAGCACTTTCCTACACGAACCTAACTGGTTCACCTGATTGCCTCAGGAGGACAATATGGCACTCATCGAATCGCTCATCGGCCCCATCGCCTCGCTTATCGACAAGATCATCCCCGACAAGGAAGCCCGCGCGAAGGCCAAACTCGAATTGCTGGCACTCGAAGGCACGCACGAATTGAAGGCCATCGAAGCGCGTCTGTCCGCTATCGTCGCCGAGGCCAACTCCAAGGACCCCTGGACCAGCCGAGCGCGTCCCAGCTTCCTCTATGTGATGTACGCCATCATCCTGTTTGCGCTGCCGATGGGCGTGCTCGCCGCCTTCTCCGCAGAAACCGCGCAGGATATCGGCGCAGGGATAACCAGCTACCTGCGCGGGTTGCCGGAAGAACTCTACGCGCTCTTCGGCACCGGCTACCTCGGTTATACCGCCGCGCGCCAGTGGGGGAAGGTAAAGGGTGTCGAAGGCTGAGAACTGCCGCTAAGACCCGCTGAATGACCAACACCGTCTTCGTCCTCAACGGCCCCAACCTCAACCTGCTCGGCACGCGCGAGCCGGAAATCTACGGCTCCGACACGCTCGCCGACATCGAGGCCATGCTGCAGAGCCAGGCCGGGCCGCTGGGGCTGGAGATCAGCTTCCACCAGACCAATCACGAAGGACAGCTGGTCGACTGGCTGCACGAGGCGAACCGGCAAGGCGCGAAGGCGGTCCTGCTTAACGCAGCTGCCTATACCCACACCTCGATTGCGCTGCTCGACGCGATCAAGGCCATCAGCGTGCCGGTGATCGAGGTGCACCTTTCCGACCCGACGACACGCGAGGAATTCCGCCACATTTCCTATGTCGGGATGGCGGCCGCGGATTGCGTGCAGGGCCTCGGTGCGCGCAGCTATGCCGTAGCGTTGGAGAAAGCCGCGACGCTCTGAATTCGCGCCCCCCCTTGTCTTGCGCGCCCGCCTCACGCATAGGCGCGTGCAATAACTGACAAGGGACCATTCATGGCCGAACGTAAAGGTAGCGCCGGGAAATCCGGCATGAACGTCGACACCTCGCTCGTGCGCGAACTCGCCGAGATGCTGGGAGACACTGGGCTCACCGAAATCGAAGTCGAGGACGGCGACCGCAAGATCCGCGTCTCGCGCGGCGGCGTCGCCATGGCGGCCCAGGCCCCGATGATGGCAGCGCCCGCCCCGGCAGCCGCCCCGGCGCCTGCAGCAGCAGCTCCCGCAGCCGATGCCGCACCCGCAGCAGCCGACACGGCAGGCGCCATCAAGTCGCCCATGGTCGGCACGGTCTACCTCGCCCCCGAACCGGGCGCTGCGGACTTCGTGAAGGTCGGTGACAGCGTGAAGGAAGGCCAGACCCTGCTCATCGTCGAGGCGATGAAGGTCATGAACCCGATCACCGCCGACAAGGCCGGCACGGTCAAATCCATCCTGGTCGAGAACGCCCAGCCGGTCGAATTCGACCAGCCGCTCGTCGTTATCGGCTGAGGCTGACCCATGGCAATTACCCGCATCCTCATCGCCAACCGCGGCGAAATCGCGCTGCGCATCCACCGCGCGGCGCATGAAATGGGCATCGAGACGGTCGCGGTGCACTCCACCGCCGACGCTGATGCCATGCACGTCCGCCTCGCCGACCATGCCGTCTGCATCGGCCCGCCGGCTGCAGCCGACAGCTACCTCAACATCGCCAACATCATCTCGGCGGCAGAGGTCAGCCACGCAGACGCCATCCATCCGGGCTACGGCTTCCTCTCGGAAAACGCGAAGTTCGCCGAAATCGTCGAAGCGCACGACATTGCCTGGATCGGTCCCAAGCCCGAACATATCCGCACCATGGGCGACAAGGTCGAAGCCAAGCGCACTGCGGGCGCGCTCGGCCTCCCGCTGGTGCCCGGCAGCGACGGCGCGGTTTCGGAGGTCTCCGAGGCACGCAAGATTGCCGACGAAATCGGCTATCCGGTCATCATCAAGGCAGCTTCGGGCGGCGGCGGCCGCGGCATGAAGGTCTGCGAGAGCGAAGACCAGCTCGAAACGCTGATGAAGCAGGCGGGTAGCGAGGCGAAGGCCGCCTTCGGCGACGCGACCGTCTATATCGAGAAATATCTCGGCGATCCGCGCCACATCGAATTCCAGGTCTTCGGCGACGGCAATGGCAATGCCATCCATTTGGGCGAACGCGATTGCTCGCTCCAGCGCCGCCACCAGAAGGTGCTCGAGGAAGCCCCCTCCCCGGTGCTAGGCGAGGAAGACCGCATGCGCATGGGCGAAATCTGCGCGCAGGCGATGCGCGACATGGGCTATCGCGGCGCGGGCACCATCGAGTTCCTGTGGGAAAACGGCGAGTTCTACTTCATCGAGATGAACACCCGCCTGCAGGTCGAACACCCGGTCACCGAAGCCATCACCGGCGTCGACCTCGTGCGCGAACAGATCCGTATCGCGGCGGGCAAGCCGCTTTCTGTCGCGCAGGAAGATATCGAGTTCAAGGGACATGCGATCGAGTGTCGCATCAACGCCGAGGACCCGTTCACCTTCGCCCCCAGCCCGGGCAAGATCAGCTATTACCACCCGGCTGGCGGCATGCATGTGCGCGTCGATAGCGGGCTTTATGCCGGCTATTCGATCCCGCCCTATTACGACAGCATGATCGCCAAGCTGATCGTCTACGGCCGCAACCGCGAAGGCTGCATGATGCGTCTGAAGCGCGCGCTCGAAGAGATGGTCGTCGAAGGCGTGAAGACCAGCATCCCGCTGCACCAGGCGCTGCTCGAACAGCCCGACGTGCAGAGCGGCGACTATTCGATCAAATGGCTCGAAGAGTGGCTGAAAGAACGGGACGGCTGACCAGCAAAGCCGTCCCCTTCGGGAGACTGCTACATTTCGCGTAAAAACAATGTAATACTGCGCCCATGAGGTTGCGGGCATCGGACACGGACTATGCGGGCACGATGTGGCCCACGGTGTTCTGGGCCGTATGTGCCATTGGCCTGCTCATTCCGAGCCTGATGCTGCTCGGCAGTATCGCACCCAATTTCACGCTGTTCTGCCTCACCTATTGCTGTTTCCTCTTCATGGCGCGGAGGTTGCTCGACGGTACGGCGGTTCATTTCATGGCCTTCGTGCTTGCAATCGGGACCTTCATCCTCGTCCCGACGGTCCAGCGCGCCATCGCCAGCAGGGCGCTCGAGCTTTACCAGGTCGAGGCAATAGAACCGTCGGCCCCAATCGAATGGAGCGGCCATGTCCGGGTCGAGTCAGCATTACGCAGCCCCGGCGAATACAGCATCAGGCGCTTGGTGGAGGAACTCCTGCTGTCAGGCGATGTCCACACGGTCACAGTCGCCGATGTGAGATGGTCCGAATTCTCCGAGCTGACCAGCAAGAAAACGCCCATGGTTGAGGAAGAAATGAGCTTCGGCTGGTCGAAGGCAGGAGATTGCCTCGCCCGCTTGGAAGCGCATTGGAGAAACCCGGAACCGCCACCGCCCGAAATCGGGGGAGCGCGGCAGCGCGAGTATCGTGACCGCCTGCGGCAACTCACTTCGGACTGCCTCACCCAGACCGAAATCGTTGAGGGCTTCGACTGGCGGCTACGCTACGGAACCTGGCGCGAGGTGGACGACACGCGTGAGACAAAAATTGTGTTCGGCCGGTACCGGGGCGAGGTTTACGGCGATGGCCTGAAGGTCGATTTCATCACCCTCGAACCGCGCGAGGGCGACTACGCCCTCAGGCTCTTCCACCCCATGCGGAGTGCCTGGAAGGTGCCGTTCGAGGTTCGCAGCACCCGCTTCTACACGCAATTGCTGGACGTATCGGGGTTGCGCATCGTGCGCTCCTACTATCCCGAAGAGCAATATTGGCGCGATGATCTCGGGCATTGGCTCGGCGAAGGCGTCGCGCGCGACGTCGGATATGGATCTGCAATCCCCTTCGGCTTCTTGCACTGACGTAGCCCGCGCAGCAGGCGTTCCCGTCCGCTGCTTGCCAATAGGAGCCCGGAAGACGGTCGCCGCTGGAAGAGCATCGGCAACACATGCCCCTTGCGGCCTCCAGCTTGCAATATTGATGCCGACCTTCCCGCCGTCAGCGACCCGATTGCAATTCCGCCGACTTCGCCACTATGGTGTGCGGATGAGACTTGCGGCGCTTCTCCTCCTCGCTCCGGCCTTGGCTGGCTGCCAGATCACCCCGGAACAGCCTCTCGGTCCGCATTCGTCCGAGCTTACGCCGTTCGACCGCAACTCGCCCGAATGGGAAGGCCTGAAGTTCGCGCGCAACCGCTGTGCGGATTGTCATGCGGTGGAACGCGACCAGGCGTCGCCCAATCCCGCGGCTCCCACCTTCGTCGCAATCGCCAACAGGCCGGGCATGGACCGCTCAGGCCTTTCCGACTGGCTGGCCAACGGCCACGATTACCCGGACCAGATGTATTTCGAAATTCCCGCAGAGCACATCGACGAGCTGGTCGCCTATGTCGTGACCCTGAAAGCGCAGGATCCAGCGACGGGCAACTGAGCGGGCGTCTGGAAACTAGACCAGGCAGCCCTTCGGACCGATCCAGACGCACGGGCCCATCGAATCGCTGAGGACCGGCACGCTGATGTCGCAAGACAGGATGGCGAACTGCACCGATGCCAGCAACAGGCACGACACCGCCGTCAGCCGCCCCATGCGCGCGCGGATGGCGCGCATCACAGCGGGACGCCCGGCTCGTTCTTGCTGGTGCGGATGGTGAGCGAAGTCTTCACGCTGGCGACGTTCGGCGCGGGGGTGAGCTTGCTGGTCAGGAATTCCTGGAAAGCCTGCAAATCGCGCGCGACGATCTTGATGATGAAGTCGATTTCGCCGTTGAGCATGTGCACTTCGCGCACCTCGGGCAAATCCTTCATCGCGTCCTCAAATTCGCGCAAGGCGTTCTCGGCCTGGCTCTTCAGGCTGACCATGGCGAAGACGGTAATCGAGAAACCGAGCTTCGAGGGGTCGAGTTCGGCATGGTAGCCGCGGATGACGCCCTCTTCTTCCAGCGCGCGCACGCGGCGCAGGCACGGGGGTGCAGTCAACCCGACGCGGTGCGCCAGTTCGACATTCGTAATCCTGCCTTCGTCCTGCAGCTGAGACAGCAGGCGACGATCGATGTCGTCGAGATTGGCCATTATGCAATTCCCCGGTCTGGGCCCTAAGTCACAAAAGGACCGCGCATATGAAATGTTGAAAACGCGCAACCTTGTGATTGGCTAACATTATTATGTTTGCCAGCAATTGTCCCCTTTTGCAACGCCTCTCGACTCTTCCGAGCGTCCATCTGGGGTAAATGACCACTTAACTATATCTGTTGTCCCTCCTTGAGGGCGATTCTGCGATGGCGGATCCCTGAAAAGCCGAATTTTTACCGGAGATTGGATGCATTTCGACGACCGCCTTGCCACTGTGCTGCGCCTGCGCGCAACCGGCGAGCGTGCGGCGAAGACGCAGTTCCGCCAGCTTATCGACCTGCTCGGCGAGCGTCCGCAGGCGGGCGACAGGGCGCTGAAGGCGGCTGCCTATCTGCGCCTGATTGCATTGGGCGAAATGATTCCCGCCAAGACCCGCGCCGCTATCGTCGGCGAAGCCGGCTGGCGGTTCCGCAACCCCGAACTGGTGAAGTGGTTCGGCGAGGCGCATCCGCATGTTGCCGCCGCCGCGCTCTACCGTGCACAGCTGCGCGGGGCCGAGTGGGCCGAACTCATACCGAAACTGCCCATCCGTGCCCGCGGCTTCCTGCGCCACCGCCGCGACCTGCCGCGCGAGGCCGTGGAGGTTCTCGACCGGCTGGGCGTTTCCGACCGCGCTTTGCCCGAGCCCGAGCCGCTCGAACTGATGGAAGAGCTCGCCCCTCCACAAGAGGATGCGGCGCCTGCACCGGTCGCAGCGGCACCCGAAGAACCGGCCACCCGCTCTGCTCCGGGCAAGGAAGATGTGCGCTCGCTCGTCGCGCGTATCGAGGCTGCCCGCCGCGCTGCGCGGGGCGAGCAAGCCAGCGAAGACCCGCGCCTGCCGATGGGCGACGAACCCGCCAAGCCGCAGGGCGAACTCGACTATTTCCTTTTCGGCACAGATGCCGAAGGGCGCGTCGACTGGGCCGAGGACGCTATTGCCCCGATGGTGGTCGGCATCGACCTGACCACGCTCGGCTCGACCGCCGTCACACAGGCCATTTCTCGCCGCCAGCCGCTCAGCAACACGCGCCTCACCCTGCGCGGAGCCAGGCGCATCGAAGGCGAATGGATTGTCGACGCCACCCCGCGCTTCTCTCGCAGCGAGGGCCATTTCATCGGCTATGTCGGCCGTTTCCGCCGCGTGGTCGCCGATGTCGTCGACCGGCGCGAGGCCGAGGCCGACCGCCTGCGCCAACTGCTTCACGAACTGCGCACACCGGTCAACGCCATGCAGGGCTATGCCGAAATCATCCAGCAGCAGATGATCGGCCCCGTCCCGCACGAATACCGCAGCATCGCCGCCACCATCGCGGGCGATTCGGCGCATATTCTCGCCGGATTCGATGAACTCGACCGGCTGGCGAAGCTCGAGGCAGGTGTTCTCGATCTCGAACCCGGACAGTGCGATTTCGCCGCGATCGCACGCCGGCAGGTCTCGCAATTGCAGACCGTGCTCAGCCCGCGCGTCGCACGCTTCGATGCGAGCCTCGGCGATGCCCGTGCACCGTTCGCCCTCGAACAGGGAGAAGCCGAGATGCTCGCATGGCGCCTCCTCGCGACGCTTGCAGGCGCCACCGGCGCAGGCGAGGCGATCCGCCTCGACCTCGACACCGAAGGCGACCAGATCGAGTTTTCCTCCACCCTCCCCGCCACCTTGCGCGAGGCCGAGGACATTTTCTCGGTCGAGACCCGCACCACGACCGGTGCGCTCAGCGCGGGTATCTTCGGGGCAGGTTTCTCGCTTCGCCTCGCGCGCGCCGAAGCCCGTGCTGCGGGAGGAGAATTGCTGCGCGACGGCGACAGGCTGGTGCTCTCGCTCCCGCTGCTGACGGGCGCCGAGGCACACCCACTGCCCGAAAGCGCAGCGGGATAGGCAAAACCCGCCCAAAGCAGCTTGCGCCATGCCAGCGGCGCGGCTAGGCGGCGTTTTCGCCTTCACGGACGGTTGGCGGGGGCCCGTAGCTCAGTTGGTTAGAGCTGGCCGCTCATAACGGCTAGGTCGCGGGTTCGAGTCCTGCCGGGCCTACCAACCGCCGTCCGGTCAGAAGTTCGACGTAACGTGTCGGGGAGTGGCGCAGCCTGGTAGCGCACCTGTTTTGGGTACAGGGGGTCGCTGGTTCGAATCCAGTCTCCCCGACCACACGTCGAACATTGCAGGGGAGCGAGTAGTGACGACCACCACCGCCTCCCCTTCCCCACCGCTCGATACGCGCGCCATCTGGGCGATTGCGCTGCCCGCGATGGTGACCAATGTTGCCACCGCGCTCATCGGCATCGGCGACATGTGGATCGTCGGGCGGCTGGGCGATGCGCCGACACAGGGCGCAGTCGATGTTGGCGCACGTCTGTTCGCGGTGCTCTTCACGGTGATGAACTTCCTCAAGACCGGCACTACCGGACTGGTGGCGCAGGAAGGCACACGCTCGGGCGCCGAGGCACAGGCGCTGGTGCTGCTGCGCGGACTGCTGGTAGGTCTTGCCATCGCCGCGCTGCTGCTGCTCGCCAAGCCGCTGCTGCTGCCCTTCGCGCTCGATGCGCTGGGTGCGGACGGCGCGGTGCGCGAGGCTGCCCGCACCTATGCCGATATCCGCTATTGGAGCGCGCCTGCGGTAATGGCCAATTTCGCCATGATCGGCTTCCTCGTCGGACAGCGCCGGATGAAGACCGTGCTGCTGGTCGAGGTCGCCTACAACCTCCTTAATGTTGGACTGGGCCTGTGGTTCGTGCTCGGCCTCGACTGGGGCATTGCCGGGATCGGCTGGTCGAGCTTCATTGCTGAATTCGCCAAGCTGGCAGTGCTCGGGGCCATCCTGCTCAGCGGCGCGCAAGGAGCGGCGCTGCTGGCCCGGGCAAAGGCGGGCGGCGTGGCCAAGCTGTCCGAACTCAGGCCCTTCCTCTCGGTCAATCGCGACTTGTTCCTGCGCACCGTCGTGCTGGTCATCGCGCTGGCGGGCATCACGCGTCTTTCGGCAGAGCGCGGCGCGGTCGAACTGGCGGCCAACGGCATCATCTACCAGCTCTTCATCCTCACCGCGCTGCTGCTCGACGGCTTCGAGAACGCCGCACAGGTCCTGAACGGCGAGCGTATGGGCGAGAAGGATCGTGCAGGCTTTACCGGCTACATCCGCGCTATCCTGTGGCGGGGCATGGCAGCCGCCGCGCTGGTGGCGCTTGCCTTCGCGCTGTTTGCCGACCCCATCCTCGCCAGCTTCGCGGCAACCGACGCGGTGCGCGATGCCGCGCAGGAGCTTGCGCCCTGGCTCGTGCTCATCCCCTTCCTGGGGCTGGCAGGTTTTGTGCTGGACGGAGTCTATGTCGGCGCAAGCTGGACGCACAAGCTGCTCTGGACGATGGTCGGCGCTGCTGCGGTCTATGGCGTGTCGCTATGGCTCACCTGGCCAATGGGGAGCCACGGATTGTGGTTGTCTTTCAGCCTCTTCCTCGTTGCCCGGGCCGTGTTACAGGTCGCATTCATGCCCGGCCTCATACGCAGGGATTTCGCTTGAGTTGGGGGACCTGCGAGGCCGCTGTGCGTTACCTTGCAAAGAAGGAGTTCGATGACCCCCACTGCAATCGCCTTGAACCGTTTCGGCCTCGGCTATCGCCGCGGCGATGCGCTGCCGCGTGACGCCCGCGGCTGGCTGCTTGGGCAGATCGAGAATTACGACCCCGCACCGCCCGCGCTCGGCGATGCGAAATATGCGGCAGAAGATATTCGTGCCCTCATCGAGCAGGCTTCCGACATCCAGTCCGACCTGAGAGACGCGCAGGAAATGGGTGGTGACAAAGCGGATGAAATCCGCGCGATGCGGCAGGATTTGGCGAAGGAGCAGCGTCAGGGCTTCGTCGGAGACGTGGCGCTTCGCGCCCGGCTCGCGCTGGAAAGCGACACGCCCTTCATGGAGCGGATGGTGCATTTCTGGGCAAACCACTTCGCGGTCTCCTCCGACAAGGACCGGATGAAGGCGCTCGTCGGGCCGCACGAATTCGGCGCCATTCGCCCGCATGTGACCGGCAATTTTTCCGACATGTTGCGCGCCGCTGCGCTCCACCCGGCGATGCTCGCCTATCTTGACCAGTTCCGCTCGCAGGGACCGAACAGCGATGCCGAGAGAAGGCGTGAACGCAGAGGCGGCCCTTCACGCGGCCTCAACGAGAACTTGGGGCGCGAAATCCTCGAATTGCACACGCTCGGAGTGGGCGGCGGATACACGCAAGAGGACGTGAAGGAACTCGCACGCGCCTTGACCGGCTGGACGCTGCAGGGTCTCCCTTATGCAAAAGCCGCCGTCCCCCAGCCGGGCGGCGGTGCGTTCTTCGCTTTCATCCACGAACCGGGTGAGCGGGTCATTCTTGGTCAGCGCTACGCCGACACCGGCGCTGAGCAGGCTTTCGCCATCCTCGATGATTTGGCGCAACATCCGTCCACAGCGCGCTTCATCGCGACCAAGCTTGCGCGACATTTCACCGGCGACACGCCGCCGCAAACGCTGGTCGATCGGCTTGCCGAAAGCTTCACGGAGAGCGGGGGGCATTTGCCAACGCTCTATCGCACGCTGGTCGGTTCGGAAGAGGTCTGGGCCGACGAACCGCTCAAGTTCCGCACCCCGTGGGACTGGTCGCTCGCCATGCTGCGTGCCGGCGGAGAGCCGCGCCTTGCCGACCGCAAGTTCGCCATCATGCTGCGCGAGCTGGGACAGGAGGCGTGGACACCGGGCTCGCCTGCCGGATGGGACGACCGCGACGCCAGTTGGACTGGCGCCAATGCGCTCTTGCGCAAGGTCGAGGCAGCGGAGCGCTTCGCCGGGGCTGCGCGCCTCGAGGACGTGCGCGAACTGGCCGAGACCATGCTGCCCGGTTCGTTGTCGCAAACCACCCGCGCCATTATCGCGGGCGCTGAAAGCAACGAGATGGGGTTCGCCCTGCTGATGGCATCGCCGGAAATGCTGAGGAGATGAGCATGCTCGACAGACGCACCCTGCTCGCATGGGGCGCCGCCGCCGGGCCCCTTGCCGCCTTGGGGCCGCGCATGGCTTTCGCGCAAGGCAGCGGCGAAAAACGCTTGCTCGTGCTCGTGATGCGCGGAGCGACGGATGGACTGTCGCTAGCCGCGCCGGTTGCCGACCCCGCATTCCGCCGCCTGCGCGATGCGTGGCTCGATAGCTATGCCGATGCGCCGAAGCTCGACGGGACCTTCCGCCTTCACCCTTCGCTTGGCGAGGTGGCGAGGATGTATGCCGATGGCGACGCGATGGTCGCGCATGCGGTCGCGACGGACTATCGTGAGCGGTCGCATTTCGACGCGCAGAACCTGCTCGAAAGCGGTGCTTCGCGCCCCTTCGAGCGGCGGGACGGCTTCCTCAACCGGCTGGTCGGACTTGCCAATGACGGCGATATGGCGGCCGTCGCGCTCGCGCCTGCCATGCCGCTGGCCCTACGCGGCGAAAATCCCGCGACCACCTACGCGCCCAGCAACCTCCCCCACGCGAGCGAGGGACTGCTCGCCCGCCTCCCCGCGCTCTATGGCGACGACCCGCAACTGGCGGCCATGTGGCAGCAGGCGCAGGAACTCGAAGGTCTCGCCGATAGCTCGGACATGGGCAGCCTGCGCAAGGCAAGCGATGCCGGAACGCTCGCCGCCCGGATGCTTCGCGAGAAGGATGGCGCGCGCATCGCCATGCTCGATGTGCCCGGCTGGGATACCCACGCCAACCAGGCGCGCATGCTGGAGCGCGGTTTCGGCAAGCTCGACGCGCTGCTCGGCGCCTTCCGCAAGGGTATCGGCCCCGTATGGAAAGACACGCTGGTGCTGGCGGTGACCGAATTCGGGCGCACGGCCGCCATCAATGGCACGGGGGGGACCGATCACGGCACCGCCAGTGCGGCGCTGCTGATGGGCGGAAGCGTCAAAGGCCGCCGCGTGCTGGCGGACTGGCCGGGCCTTGCGCCCTCGCAGCTTTACGAGGGCCGCGACCTTTTCCCGACCACCTCTCTCGAGGCGCTGATCGCAGGCGCGCTGTCGGAGCATTTCGCGCTCGATGCAGGGCGGGTCATGAAGGAACTGTTCCCGGGACGTAGCGCGCGTCCGCTTGAGGGGATCGCTGCCTAAGCCTTGCGGACGCGGCGAAGGCTATCGACCTCGCTTACGATCGAGGTGACCCGATCCGCGCTGGCGCCGCTCTCGTCGCCCAGGGTGCGGTTGCGACCGGTCTCCTTGGCGCGATAGAGGGCCGCATCGCTGCGCGCGAAGACTTTGCCGTACCCTTCGCCCTCGCGCCGTCCGGCGACGCCGAAGCTGGCGGTGAGACGGTGGCCTTCGGGCAGCCCATCGACCTGGAGCGCGGCGAAGCGCGTACGGATCCGGTCGGCCATGGCCACCGCAGCTGCGCCTTCGCAGTTCCACGCAAGGACGCAGAACTCCTCGCCCCCGATGCGTCCGGCGATATCGCCGTCACGGATCGTGTCCTGGATGACCTCGCCAAATGCGGCAATCGCCATATCCCCGACCTGGTGACCATAGACATCGTTCACAGCCTTGAAGTGGTCGATATCGGCCACCACCAGCGCCACCGGCCTGCCCTGTGCCTTGGCCTTGTCCATCATCGCGACAACGTCCTTCTCGAAAGCGCGGCGGGTCCTGAGGCCGGTCAGCGCGTCGAGTTCGGCGCGCTGGCGCACTGCGCGCACCTGGTCGTAGATGCAGGCTCCGACCAGCACCATCGCACTGATGACGCTGATGAGCGCCACCGACAGGCTGAGCACGGCGTAATAGAGCGATTCGCGGTACTCGCTGGGGGAAATGCTGGTTTCGACAAGCAAGGTGAGGCTGGGACGGACGAGGAACTGCGCCGCGACAACCGCCTGGACCCCGATGATAAGGTTGTCGATCCCGCGCCGGCGCTTCGCAGCCAGGAGGTTCATCATCGTCACGACCGCCATCACGCCGTAGCCGATATTGACAATGACAAGGCGCGCGGAAACGTCGGGCGACAGCACGATCGCCGCGCCCAGTGCGAGAGCGGCCACCACGTAGATCGTCAGGAAGATACCGAGATAGGTCGGCTGGCCCACGCGGCGTGCGAGGCCCCAGGCGATGCACACGGTTGAGACGGTGTAGAAGAACTGGGTAACGTGCCAGGTGTAGAAGGCCGCCGTGTCGAGCACATGCGTCACCATGAAACCGGCCGCGAAAAACATGTAGGAAATGGCGAATGCGAGGACGTAGCTGCCCATCTTGCCGCGGTGCCACAGGATGAGGAACAGCACGACGAACACCACCGCCATGGCGGGTGTCACCAAGCCTGCAATCATCTCTCTCATAGGACCGCCCCTGTCCCTCTCGAAGGCCCTCCCTAGGCCCGAATACTTAATCTTCCTTAAAGATGTGACGCATGCTTACAAGTCCCGGCACCCCGGTTCGCGCCGGAATGGATGCAACTTTTCCTTTGCGCGCGGTTACTCGGAAGTCGGCAGGACGATTTCTACGCCGTGGTTGGCAAGGATGCCGACCACTGCCGTCCAAACTGCGACATTCTGCCTGAGGTCCGCCGGGTCCACCTTGTCGAGCGTATCGTCGGCAGTGTGGTGGAGGTCGAAATATTGCGTGCCGTCCTGCTGCAGGTCGATGAGCGGTCCCTTCTGCTCGCGCACGAGGTTGAGGTCCGCACCGCCGGTCGCGACATTGCGGCTCGGCGCGACACCGAAGCGCGCGACAGCAGCCGCCAGCTTGCGATAAAGCGGCGTGTCGCTACCGGTGAAGTTGCTTTCCAGCCGCCAGATGCGCCCTGCCCCGAAATCGCTTTCGAGCCCGACGAACATGCGCTCGTCCGCATGGTCAGCGGCATAGGCCTTCGAGCCCCACAGGCCGGTTTCCTCCGCACCCGCAAAGAGCACGCGGATGGTGCGCAGGGGCTGGCCCTGCGATGCGACATGCCTGGCCGCAGCGGCGATGATGCCGCAGCCTGCACCGTCGTCGATAGCGCCCGTGCCGAGGTCCCAGCTGTCGAGATGGCATGCGAGCAGGACCGGTGGCAGCGATGGGTCGCGGCCGACGATTTCGCCGGTGACATTGCCGCTCATCGTCGTGCCAAGGTCGCGCGGGGTCAGGACCAGCTTCATGCGGATGGGCTTGCCATCGGCACGCTCGAACATGCGCTCCAGATTGTCGGCATCGGGGTTGGAGAGCGCGCCTGCCGGAATGGGCGCGACGCCCTCGGCAAAGGTGGTCGTGCCGGTGTGGGGCACGCGGTGGTTATCGGTGCCGACCGAGCGGATAACGGTAGCCACCGCCCCCTTGCTCGCCGCCAGCGAGGGCGCCATCCAGCGTGCCGGTCCTGCAAAACCGTAGTGCGAGCCATCCTGCGCGCGGCGCATGTCGTGGCTCACGAAAGCAATTTTGCCCGCAAGGCTGCCGGGGGCCGCGGCATCGAGGTCGGAATAGGCGGGGAAGTAGACCACTTCGGCTTCCACGCCTTCAGGCCCGGTCGAACTGGTGGTCGAGAGCGCGGTAATCGCCATCGGCTGGGCGAAGGGCGCGGTGACCTCGGCGGTTTCCTGCCCTCGCACCCATGTCTCCATCTCGAACGGCTCGTTCACGACATTGGCGAAGCCGTTCGTGCGCAGCCAGTCCATCGCCCAGACGCGCCCACGCTCTTCCTGCTCGGTGCCCGGCATACGCGGGCCGATCTCTGTGGTGATACCCTCGACGAAATCCCACGCGATGGTGTCGCTTTCCAGCGCGTCATCGGCGCTGTCGGCATAGGCAGGGACGGAAAGCGAAAGCGCGGCAAGCGCGAGGAACGACCTTTTCATGGGGAGGCTTGCTACCAGCGCCAGCGCGCATGCCAACCCCTTTCCTTATTCGCGCCTGCAACCTTGCCCCGAAGCCCTTGCGTGACTATCTGGCAGCGCAACTTCCCCATTCTCTTGAAGACATCCAAGGATTCGCCCGATGGCCGCGCAATACGCCTTCGTCATGAAGGACATGACCAAGACTTTCCCCGGTGCCCAGAAGCCGGTGCTGAGCAATATCAACCTGCAGTTCTACCAGGGCGCGAAAATTGGCATCGTGGGTCCGAACGGCGCGGGCAAGTCGACGCTGATCAAGATCATGGCCGGCATCGACAAGGACTTCACCGGCGAAGCATGGCCGGGCGAGAACATCACCGTCGGCTATCTCGAGCAGGAGCCCGAGCTCGACGAGAGCAAGACCGTGCTCGAAAACGTCAAGGACGGCGCGCGCGAGATCGCCGACATGGTCGAACGCTTCAACGCCATCGGCATGGAGATGGCCGAGGAAGACGCCGATTTCGACGCGCTCAGCACCGAGATGGCCGAGCTGCAGGACAAGATCGACGCAGTCGACGGCTGGACGCTCGACAACCAGCTCGAAGTCGCGATGGAAGCGCTGCGCTGCCCGCCGGGCGACTGGCCCGTCACCGATTTGTCGGGCGGTGAGAAGCGCCGCGTCGCGCTCACCCGCCTGCTGATCCAGAAGCCTTCCATCCTGCTGCTGGACGAACCGACCAACCACCTCGACGCAGAGAGCGTCCAGTGGCTCGAAAACCACCTCAAGGATTATGCGGGTGCGGTGCTGATGATCACCCATGACCGCTACTTCCTCGACAATGTGGTGGAGTGGATCCTCGAACTCGACCGCGGATCCTACTACCCCTACGAAGGCAACTACTCGACCTACCTCGAAAAGAAGGCCAAGCGCCTCGAGCAGGAAAGCCGCGAGGAAAGCGGACGCCAGAAGGCCCTATCGCGCGAACTCGAATGGATCCGCCAGACGCCGAGCGCCCGCCAGACCAAGTCCAAAGCGCGTATCCGCAAGTTCGAGGAACTCCAGGAAGGCCAGAAGGACAGGAAGCCCGGTAAGGCACAGATCGTCATCCAGGTGCCCGAGCGTCTCGGCGGCAAGGTCATCGAGGCCAAGAACATCTCGAAGGCCTATGGCGACAAGCTGCTCTTTGAAAACCTCTCCTTCATGCTGCCCCCGGGCGGCATCGTCGGTGTGATCGGGCCCAACGGCGCGGGCAAGTCCACGCTGTTCAAGATCCTGACCGGCAAGGAAGAGCCCGACAGCGGCACGGTGGAAATCGGTTCGACCGTCCACCTCGGCTATGTCGACCAGAGCCGCGATCACCTGAACCCCAAGAACAACGTCTGGGAAGAGATTTCGGACGGCCTCGACTACATGAAGGTCAACGGCCACGACACCTCGACCCGCGCCTATGTCGGCGCGTTCAACTTCAAGGGCGCGGACCAGCAGAAGAACGTCGGCAAGCTGTCGGGCGGTGAGCGCAACCGCGTCCACATGGCCAAGATGCTGAAGGAGGGCGGCAACGTCCTGCTGCTCGACGAACCGACCAACGACCTCGACGTGGAAACGCTGGGCGCGCTGGAAGAGGCGATCGAGAACTTCGCCGGCTGCGCCGTGGTCATCAGCCATGACCGCTTCTTCCTCGACCGCCTCGCAACGCACATCCTCGCCTTCGAGGGCGACAGCCACGTGGAGTGGTTCGAGGGCAACTTCGAAGCCTACGAGGAAGACAAGCGCCGCCGGATGGGCGATGCTGCGGATCGTCCGACGCGTTTGGCGTATAAGAAGCTGACTAGGTAGGCGGAATTGGTCGCTAAAGATGAGGATGGACTGCAGAAAGTACCGAAAAGAGCACCACTTTTCGGGTGGGGAGCATTTGCAACTGCCGTATACCTGTTGGCATTGGCTTTAACCGGAAGTCAGTTCGAGGTTGGAATACTCGATCTAAAGCCAAATGAGTTGGGTGATTTCCTCGCAGGCGCCTTTAGCCCCTTGGCTTTCTTATGGCTCGTCTTAGGGTTTCTCCAGCAAGGTCAAGAGCTTCGAATTCAAGCTATTGAGCTCAACAATGCTGTCGAACAATCACGCCAATTGGTCGACGTTACGCGCAGTCAGTTGGATCTAGATCGGCAATCGGTCGCTTTGACGTTTGAGAAGGAAAAGGAACTGCGCGCTCCGCAGTTTCGGCTCTCCGGTGGCGTCACGATGATATCGGGCAACGATGTAAAATTTAAATACACCATTACCAACGTGGGCGGCGAGTGCACCGACATTGTGTTGTATCGCCGAGACGCGGAAGGACCGATGAAAGAGCTGCGCAAAGTTGATCATCTGCGAAAAGACTCAAATTTCGAAGTTAGCTTGCGATTGGACGTGAACAAGTATCCGAGCTGGCAATTTGTCCTCCAATACAAAGATGAGGACGGCCAAGCCCATCAACGATCATCGAATGTTCAATACGAGGTTCAAGGCGCAAAACACGACGTCCGATTCCAGTGAGATTGTTGCGAGAGCTCGCCTATGGTTGAGCATCACGCCCAAACGGACAGGGCGCCGCCGACGCCCCTGCCATCACCACCCCGACCATCACAAACACCACCGCCGCGCCGACCTCGCCAAAGGCGTAAATCGCGCTGTTGATGATCTCGCCCAGCCCCCGCACCACGCGGCTGGTCGGGGGCGAGTAGTCGGCGGGGCCGTCGAGCGCGTAGAGCGCGAGGCCGGCGCCGAAGGCCAGCGAGGCCAAGATTGCGGTCTTGCGTTTGCACCGCCTTTGCCGAACAAGCGGGCGGGACCTGTGCGCATTTCATCGAAAAACCGTCACGCTCCCCCTACCCCTCTTCCCCCTCCACGGCGTCCTTCGCCTTGTCCTCTTCGAAGTCCTCCATCACCTCGTTCGCGTCCTCCTCGTCCTCCGCGCTTGGACCTTCGGCCTTTTCGTTGCGCAGGCGGGCGGCTTCGGGGTCGAGGCACAGGCGGGCCATGAAGGGGCGGTGGTCGGAGCCGACCGACTTGCCGACTTCCATATCCGCCAGCAGGAATTCCTCGGTCACGAAAAGGTGGTCGAGCGGCCAGCCGAGCCAGACCATGCCCGCCGGGAAGCTGGCGTAGGTCCCCCGCCCCTTTCGCGGGTCGAGCAAGCCGCCGATGTCCATGAACAGCCGCGTCGTGTCGGACCACGCGACATCGTTGAAATCGCCAATCGCCATCACCGGCATATTAAGGTCGCGCGCCATGCGGGCGGCGACGACGATTTCGGCGTCGCGTTCCTCCGTGTCCTGCTTGGGCTTGGGCGGACGCGGGTGGAGGCCGATCATGCGAAAGCTGTGCCCGCCAGCCTGCAGCGTGGCGAAGACCGAGGGCGTGTCGGCCTGCGCGAGGTCCTGGATCGAGGCGTTGCTCATCGGCAAGCGCGAGGCGAACATGATGCCGTAGGTGTTGTCCAGCGGGCGGTCGATGCGCCCGGGATAGGCCGAAAGCGCGTCTGCCACCGCGTCGGCCCAGGCCTGGTCGGTTTCGGTCAGCAGCACGATATCGGCATCGGCGCGGCGGATGAGGTCGATGGTGCGCTGGTAGTCGCGGTTTTTCTGCAGCACGTTGAGCGTCAGCAGGCTGAAGCAGCCCTCGCCCTGCGCATCGCCCTCGGCGACCTGCGCGATATCGGGTGAGACAAGGGGCGTATAGGGAAGCACGCGATAAAACTGCCAGGTGCTCGCCACTATCAGCGCCAGCGGAACCCAGGGCCGCCATGCCTTGTCGAGAAACCACAAGGCAAAAGCGCTGGCGACCATCGCAATCAGGATCTGCACGCGCGGAAAATCCCAGATGCGGATCCACCACTGGTTGAAATCACTCGTGCTCAGCAGCGAACCGCCCACCAGCAGGATGGCAAACAGGCGCAAGGCCCAGATGCCAATTCGGCGCCACCCCTGGGCGTTTGTCCTGAAAACCATCACCCCAACCTTCCGGTAAATTGCCGATATCGGATAGGGCTAGGCCTGTTGGCCGCAGCGGTCCATCGCCGCGGTAAAGCTATCACCCGCGCCCGGTTTCCCCGCGCTGGCGCGCAGTGGGGCACAGCAGGGCGGAGATGGCGGCCATGACAACGCCCAGGAAAACGAAGCAAAGGGCGGCACCGGTCTCGCCAAAGAGCGCAATCGCCCCGTTGATGATCTCGCCCGCGCCGCGCACTACGCGGCTGGTCGGTGGCGAATAGTCGGCGGGGCCGTCGAGCGCGTAGAGCGCGAGGGCGACGCCGAAGGCCAGCGAGGCCCAGATTGCGGTCTTGCGGTTGCACTGCATGTGCCCTCGCCTAGCAGGCACACGCTAAGAAACCCTTGTGCACGCCTGCCCCCGGCCCCTGTTTGACTCACCCCGCACGGGTTTGACACAATACAAGGTGAAGCGCCCGGTTCGCGGGTGCTGTTCCTGTCGGCGCATCCATTCCCGCGCCGCGAACACGAAATTTCAAAGGATATCCATGACCACTCCCAACAACGGTGACACCGTAACCATCGACTACGTCCTCAAGCGCGGCGACGGCGAGATTATCGGCAACACCGAAGAAGTCGGTCCGCAGCAGGTCCAGCTCGGCGCCGGACAGATTTTCCCCGCCATCGAAGAGGCGCTCACCGGCATGAGCGTGGGCGACAGCAAGACGGTCGAAATCGCCAGCGACAACGCCTTCGGCCCGCGCCGCGAGGAACTGGTCATCGACATCCCGCGCGCCAACCTGCCGCCCGAGCCCGCTCCGCAGCCGGGCATGGCGCTGAACGCGCAGGCCCCCAACGGCCAGCCGATGACGCTCTACATCCTCGAAGTGGGCGAGGAAGCGGTGAAGGCCGACGGCAACCACCCGCTCGCCGGCGAGGACGTGACCTTCGACCTGACCCTGCGCGAAATCCAGCAGGCGGCCTGAGGCCGGACACGAACTGGCTAACCTGATGGGGGCGGCTCGAGAGGGCCGCCCCTATCCTATCAGGCTGAAGGGCGAACGGTGCGCAATCTGCAGGCGTTCCTGCAGCGTCGCGCGCACCAGCAGATGCGCGCCCTTGATGAATTCGGTCGGCGTACGCCCGTTGAAGTGTTTGAACTCGCGAATGAAATGCGGCTGATCGTAGTAATGGGTCGAGGCCGCTTCGCGCCAGTCGGTGAGCTCGTTCCACACGAGGCGATTTGCCGAAGTCAGCGCGCGAAACTTGCGATGGAGCAACTTGGGCGGGCAGCCGAAATACTTCTTCGAGAGCCGTTCCACCTGCCGTTTCGAGAGGTCGAACCGCTCGAGCAGATCTGACAGCTCGTTGCTTTCGGGCGCGGTGATCCAGGCAGTCACCTCATCGAGGAAATGCTGGTTGATCGGCCTGTCCTGGTCGGCCATCGAAGCGAACAGATGATCGCAGGCGGCGACGCGCGTTTCGTCGTCAGGCGCAGTCATTACGCGCTTGGCGAGCGTGCACTGATCCCCGCTGAGGTGCTCTTCGAGAGCGACGACCCTGTCGGCCAGCTCGCTTGCATCCACTTCGAACAGCCGCGCCCAGCCCAGCGGCGTAACGGCTGCACCGAAGACATGGCACCCGGCCGAAAACCCGACATTGGTGGCCTGGTGGGTCGGCCCGCAAAGCAAGGCCGAGCGCGCCGCATAGCCCTGCGGATCGCCACCAATATCGCTTGTCAGCCTGCCTTTGACGAGAAAGCGGACATTCGCGATTTCGGCGCGCATGACGTCCTCGACGCCCGTGTCGAACGACACGCTGTAATAGCTGCTGACGTAGTCGCGGATATCATCACGCGGCCTGAAGTATCGGAACTTCATGCTAAATTTGCTCCCAGGTCGAATAGCTCTGCGCAGCTTTTGGGCGCCGGGAATTGTATAATCGCGACACGCATTCAAATGCGTGAGCGAAAAGGCGCAATTCCCGGGTCGTTTTGCCCATGTGGAATGTTGGTCTATTCTCCCGACTCGGGAGGGCTGAGTCATGAAGAGACGTGATTTTCTTGCAGCAACCGGGGCTGGCGGCCTTGCCGGGCTGACGATGGCGCAGGGACCTGCTGTGCGGGCAAAGGCACTGACGCAGGACACGCTGGCCGATGCGAGCTGGCGCGACATCAAGGCGCAATTCGATCCCGCGCCCGGAATCTCGCAGATGAGCGCCTTCTACCTCGCCTCGCATCCGAAGCCGGTACGCGAGGCGATCGCCAGGCACCGTCTCGGCCTCGACCAGAACAGCCATGGCTACATCCATGACATGATGGCCCCTTGCGAGCGCGGATTGCGCGACGCGGCGGCCGAATTCATGGGCTGTGAGGCGGACCATATCGCACAGGTCGGCTCGACCACTGCGGGTCTCGGCCTCACGCTGTCGAACATACCCGTCGGCAAGGACTTCGAAATCCTGACCGACACGCGCGACCATATCGTCACGCAGATTTCGACCATGTACGCTTCGCAGCGCGGCGGTGCGGGCCTGCGACGCGAGCCGCTCTATGACAGTTCGCGCAATGCGACGAAGGACGAGGTCGTGGCTAATGTTCGCAAGCAGCTAAAGGACAACACCCGTCTCTTCGCCATGACCTGGGTGCATTCGGGCACTGGCGTCAAAATGCCGGTCGAGGCGATTGGCGAGGTCGTGGCAAAGCACAACCACGGCAAGTCGGACGAAGCGCGCACGCTCTTCGCGGTCGACGGGGTCCACGGCTTCGGCAACCAGGATATCGACATCCCCGACCTCGGCGCGGACTTCTTCATCGCCGGTACCCACAAGTGGATCTACGGCCCGCGCGGCACGGGGATCGTCTGGGCCCGGCCGGAGGCGCAGGCCTTCGTGCAGGCCAGCATTCCCACTTTCGACCCGAGCTGGCGCAAGATGCCGCCGATGGAAATGCCGATTGCCGCGCATCACACGCCCGGCGGTTTCCACGCCTTCGAGCACACATGGGCGGTCGAGGATGCCTTCCGCTTCTGCTCCTCCATCGGACGCGCGCGCATTGCCGACCGCATCGCCTCGCTGGCGAGCACGACCAAGGAGCAGCTCGGCAAGCTGCCGAAGGTGACACTGGCCACCCCCGATGCGCAGGACATGTCGGCCGGGATCATCTGCTTCGACGTCGAGGGATGGGACCCTTACGAAGGCGTCGACAAGCTGCACGAGGCCGGCATCATCGCCAGCGTGGTGCCGGGCTTCTACCGTCCGCTACACATGCGGGTCGCGCCGAGCCTGATGACCGACGAGGCCGATGTGGAGCGGACCGTGCGCGCCATCGCGGCGCTGTAGATCTCAGGCAGGCGAAGGCGCGACCGGGGCTGGCGCGACCGAGGCGCGCTCGACCAGCTGGAACGGCACTTCGGCATGCGCCTTGGCCGCCCCCTTGCCCGAAAGGGCATTGCCGAGCAGTTCGCAAGCCTTGGCCCCCATTTCCTCCAGCGGCTGGCGGATCGAGGTGAGCGGCGGGTTCATCGTCTTGGCGAAGGGGTCATCGTCGAAGCCGACCAGCGAGACCTGCTGCGGCATGGACACGCCGGCGCGGCGCGCGGCCTCCGACAGGCCGAGCGCCATGTTGTCATTGCTGGCGAAGATGGCCGTGGGCCTCGCAGCCAACAGCTTCGCGCCGACTTCCGCCCCGGATTCTCGTGTGTAATCGCCTTCGATCACCAACTCGGGATCGGGCTTCAATCCCTTGGAACCCAGCGCGGCGACGAAGCCATTGTAACGCCGCATGCTGGAAAGGTGCGTACGCGGCCCGCGGATGATGCCGACGCGGCGATGGCCGGCCTCGAGCAGCACGCTGGTGACCGCTCGTGCGGCCTCGTACTCGTCCATCGACACGGTGATACCGCGCCCCGGGTCGAGCATGGATGCGATCCGCGCGAAGGGCAGATTGCGCTCTTCGATGCGGAGCATGAGGTGGCGGTCATCGCACAGCGGTGCAGTCAGGATGACCCCGCCGAGGCCAGGCTCGTCGAGCAGATCCTCCGCTTTCCTGTCGGTGCCGTAGACGTTTTCCATCTGCAGTTTGAGGCCCGCAGCGCCTGCATGGCGGCTGGCCCCCGAATGAAGGCGCGAGACATAATCCCTGTTCGAATTGTCGAACAGCATGAGAATGCGACCTGACAAAATCCTGTAACTCCCGGCATTTGGTTTCTTGGGGCCGGATCATGGCTTCGGAAGGTGAATATCTCGTCAAGAAACGCAAAATTCAGGGGGTCAGCCAGCGTCCCTTGCCATTCTCGAAAACCGCCCGTCGGTGACCATCATTCGACAGATGATACCAGTCGACGCTTGCGAGAGTGACCATGAGCACGGCGAAGTTCGCGCGTGCCGGCGCAAGCTGTTCTTCGGTGGGGCGCTCGCCTTCGGCCCATTCCGGCAAGCCGCTGGAAGGCCTGTCGCTTTCTTCGCCGGGAGCCGCGCCGAGATAGCAGCGGCGGGCATAGGCATCACTGCTCTCCCATGCGGCTTGCGCCCGCTGCGACGCGCTTTCGATCCGGCCCGTCCCGCGGCAGCGAATCTGCACTTTCTCGTCGCGATCGTAAAACAACACGCCCACCTGTCCCTCCTCCCCAATGACACCGGACTTGGGAGAGCGCGCGTCGGTATGAAATCGCAAGGTCCAGTCACGCTCGTCGAATGCGCGCAGAACCATGATGCGCGCGTCGGCGTCCGCAGTTGCGATCACGGGCGTGTGCATAGGGGAATTCCGGTCGCTGGCAGCCTTGTGCAGCAGGCGGATGATGTCGGCTTTGACAGCCTCGAGCGTGCGTTCCATGCTCACCCAACGCATTTGCTACCTTCCGGTTCGCATTCATTTTTCAATAGCCGAACCTGAACGAAAACCTGCAGGTCCGGTTCAGTTTCGGGTCAGGCCGGTGTGATACAAAGTGCGACATCGAAACAAAGCCGCAGGTGTGGAGCGGCTATCGAGTAACAAGGATACGCTCCATGACACTTACAAAGCTGATGAAAGGCAGTGCGCTGAGCGCCCTCGCGATTGCGATGGCGGTCACTGCCCTGCCTGCAGCCGCCGAAGCGGCGGAAAACGACACCCAGCAGCGCAGCCAGCGCGACCGCGATGACCGCAACGACCAGCGACGCAGCGAGCGTCGCCAGGAACGTCGCAGCGAGCGTCGCGCGGAACGCCGACAGGAACAGCGCCGCGACAACCGTGGCGAGCGTCGGCAGGAACGCCGGGCAGAGCGCCGCGAGGATCGCAGCAATGGCCGTGAACGCGTTGTCCGCGAAGCCGCGCGTCGGGCACAGGAAAGCAGGCAGGGTCGCCAGGACCGTTCGGATCGCCGTGGTCGCGAGTGGAACCGCAGCGAGCGCCGCGCCGAAGTAGCGCGCGAACGTTCGGGCCGCGACTGGAACCGTCGCGACAACGACAACCGTCGGGGTGACCGCAACCGCTCTTACCGCGATGGCGACCGCAATCGCACCTATCGCGAGGCACGCCGTGACGGCTATCGCGAAGGCCGCCGCGACGAGCGCCGCCGGGACGCCCGCGAGGACCGCAGCATCCGCCGCGATGCCTATCGCGACGGTTACCGCGATGGTCGCCGGACCGAACACCGCCGTGACCGCCACCATGACCGCCGCGCACGCTATTACGATGGCCGCCGCTGGCACGATTACGACCGGTGGGACCGCCATCGCTGGCGCGACAACCGTCGCTACGACTGGTACCGCTATCGCCACGCCAATCGCAGCATCTTCCGCCTCGGTCGCTATTACGCGCCCTATCGCGACTATCGCTATCGCCGCCTGAACATCGGTTTCCGTCTCGGCAACCTGTTCTTCGGCAGCCGCTACTGGATCGCAGATCCCTGGCGCTATCGCCTGCCCGAAGTCTACGGCCCCTATCGCTGGGTCCGCTATTACGACGACGTGCTGCTGGTCGATATCTACAGCGGCGAAGTGGTCGACGTGATTTACGACTTCTTCTGGTAAGTCCTTTGGGACTTTCCCCGCCCTTCACGGCGTGAGAGTGGACCGTGAAGGGCATGAAGGCCCCCGCCGAGCAATCGGCGGGGGTTTTTCTTTGCCCTCAGCCCGGCACCTTGCCGAAGGGGAGCATGCGGAAAATGCCGCCATTCTTGTCGAAGATAGTGTGCTTCAAGGCGCCGAGGATGTGCAGCGCAATGAGGTAGATGAAGACGCTTCCTCCCGTCGCGTGGAGGCCGAAGATCGCCTTGGCCGCCTCCGGATCGTCGCCCACGGGAAGCGGCGGGATCGTGAAGAAGCCGAACATATCGATTTCGCGCCCTGCCAGCGAGTTGGCGAACCAGCCGCCCAGGGGAAGGCCGATGAGCAGCACGTAGAAGATGATGTGCACCCCGCGCGCCAAAGTCGCTTCCCACTTGGCGAGGGTAGAAGGCAGCGGCGGGACCGGATGCGTCCAGCGCCACAGCAGGCGTCCGACCGTGAGCAGCAAGATAAGGATGCCCAGCGCCTTGTGGTCAGCGAAGATGGCCGCCTTTTCCGGCATCTCTGCATGTTCGGCATTCTCGGCGATGCGCCAGTTCACAATGACCGCGATGGCTATCACCCAGTGGAAAATCATCGCACCGATGGAATAGCGGCGTGCCATGTTCGTCATGTCTTTCTGCTCCCGTCCCTTTTACAGGGGAGAGATTAGCGGCGCATTTCCTTCGCACAAGATGCCGTCTTGCAGGCGCTTCCCGCTTCGCTATCACTGCAGTGCATGACGAAGACAGCTACGATTCCCGACCAGGATGCATTGAAGCGCATCGGCGCAAAGACCCGCGAAAAACTTGAGGCCGTGCCCGGCATCTACAAGCTTCCCACCGACAAGGCGGAAATTTTCGTCCTGTCGAACTTCCTCACACCCGATGAATGCCGTCGCTTCATCACCATGATCGACGTCGTCGCGCGGCCGAGCGAGCTGCACGAGACGGCCTATATCGAGAATTTCCGCACCTCCTCTTCAGGCAATTTCCATCCGCGCGACCCTTTCGTAAAAGGTGTCTCGGACCGCATCGACGCATTGCTCGGCATGCCCGCAATCCTCGGCGAGGCAATACAGGGCCAGCGTTATTTGCCCGGGCAGGAATTCAAGCCGCATAACGACTGGTTCTACACCGACCAGCCTTACTGGAAGGAAGAGCGCAAGCGCGGCGGACAACGCTGCTGGACCGCCATGGCCTTCCTCAACAAGGTGCCCCAAGGGGGACACACGCATTACACGCATGTCGGCGCGAAGATCGAACCCAAGCCCGGCGCGCTGGTCATCTGGAACAACGCCAAGCCCGACGGCACGCCGACCGAGGACACGATGCACGCCGGCACGCCGGTCATCGAGGGTTCCAAATACGTGCTCACGAAGTGGTATCGCGTACGCAAGCACGTGTAGGAAAGGGCCTCAGCCGCGTGCGAGTGCCTCGGCAATCAGCTTGCGGCTGTTCTCGATACCGTAGAGCGCGATGAAGCTGCCCATGCGCGGGCCCTGGTCGCTGCCGAGCAGCGTCTGGTAGAGCGCCTTGAACCAGTCGCGAAGGTTCTCGAAGCCGTATTCCTCGCGCTTGCCGATTTCATAGACCTGCGTCTGCAAATCCTCCGCGCTGGTGTCGGCAGGCGCTTCGGCGAGCCAGGCGTCGAGCGCGCGCAGCGCCTCCGCCTCGTTTGCTTCGGGCGCACGCTTCGACAGCGTCGGCACGATGTAGTCGCGCGTATAGGCAACCGCCGTGCCGATCAGCACATCGAGTTCCGGCGTAATCCTGTCGGCGCCGATATAGCTGGCGAGGTAATCGCGCAGGCTCGCCTCGGTGGCTTCCGCACCCAGCACGCTGGCAAGGTTCAGCAGGAGGCCATAGGTCACCGGCAGGCTGTCGCCCGCACCCGGAGCCTCGCTGCCCTCGAACCCGCCATTGGCGCGCGCGAGGTGCCACACCGGATTGCCCAGCTGCTTGTCGAGCGGCTGTTCGGCGAGGCGTTCGCGGAACTGCCAGTAGTCGTCGACCGCACGCGGGATGACGCCCACGTGGAGCTGCTTGGCGCTCTTGGGATTGGGGAAGATGTAGAAGCCGAGGCTCTCTTCGCTGCCGTATTGCAGCCATTCCTCGATCGACAGACCGTTGCCCTTGGACTTGGAAATCTTCTCGCCGTTCTGGTCGAGGAACATCTCGTAAATGAGCCCCTCGGGCTTGCGGCCACCGAGCACCTTGACGATCTTGCCCGACTGCACGCCGCTGTCGGTCAGGTCCTTGCCGTACATCTCGTAATCGACGCCCAGCGCATACCAGCGCATCGCCCAGTCGACCTTCCACTGCAGCTTGGACATGCCGCCCAGCGCCGACTGCTCGACGAGAGTACCGTCCTCGTCGGCAAAGCGGATCGTGCCCGCTTCCGCATCGACCACCTCGACCGGCACCTGCAGCACGCGCCCCGTGGAGGGCGAGATCGGCAGTACGGGCGAATAGGTCTGGCGGCGCTCCTCGCGCAGCGTCGGCAGCATGATGTCGAGGATGTCCTGGTTCTTGCGCAGGACCTGCCTCAGCGCATCGTCGAAGCGCCCGGAATTGTACATGTCGTTCGCCGCGATGAACTCGTACTGGAAGCCGAAGCGATCGAGGAATTCGCGCAGCTTGGCGTTGTTGTGCGCCGCGAAGCTCTCATGCCCCTTCTCGAACGGATCGGGCACGCGGGAGAGCGGCAGGTGCAGGTTCGCCTCGAGCAGCGCCTGGTTCGGTACATTGTCCGGCACCTTGCGCAGGCCGTCCATGTCGTCGCTGAAAGCCACGAGGCGCGTCTTGCCGTCTTCGGGCTTGGCGCCAATCATCGCCTCGAACGCGCGGCGCACGAGTGTGGTGCGCAGCACTTCCTGGAAGGTGCCGATATGCGGGAGGCCGCTGGGGCCGTAGCCCGTTTCGAACAGCACCGGGCTGCCATCGGGCTTTGCGCCATCGGGATAGCGTTTGAGCAGCCGCTGCGCCTCCTGGAACGGCCAGGCCTTGGACACACGTGCGGCTTCGATAAGGTCGGTCATGCTCATGCCATCCCCTTTGCCGCTCGCCACGCGTGTTGCAAGTGCGAAGTGTTGGAGAGGCCGCTGGCAAGCCCGACAGGATGGAGCACATGGAACACGGTCCTGCGAGTTAAATCGACCGGAACTTGGGATACCCGTCGAGTGAGAATTGCAAATACGCGGGATAGTGACGCCATGGTGTCTGCTTATCGGGTCCTTCGAAGGTAGGACAGGACGCTGTCGCATGCCCCGCCTTGACGCATGCCTACAATGAATCGGGAGCCCGCGCGTTTAAGTTGCGCGCGGGGAGAATTGTCATGAAGTTTCATACAAACCGGCTAGGCACTCGGGTGCACGCCACCCTTGCAGCAGCAATCGTGGCGTTTTCACCGATTCCACTGTCCGCACAGGATAGCGCACCCTCATCCGAAGCGGGGGAACTGTCCGAGGTGATGGTACCGGCGCCCTCGCTCGAGGGCAATTTGACGGGAGAAGCGCTCGAACAGCCGGTCTCGGTGTACCTGCCGCCAAGCTATTCCGAAGGCGGCGAGCGGCGATATCCGGTCGTCTATCTCTTGCACGGGTTCTCCGGCACGAACCGCACCTGGCTCAATTCGGTCGACTTTCCCAAACGTCCGCCGTCAGCCGACAATTTCTACAGGCATGCAGGCATCTTGGAAAAGCATCGCCTCGACGAGATTTTCTCATCCGGCGAAGTGCCGGAGATGATCCTCGTCGCCCCCTCGGCGCGTAATGTTTACAAGCACGCATTCTATACGAACAGCCCGATTACAGGTAATTGGGAAGACCATATCGCCGAGGATGTCGTGGGTTTCGTCGATGCCAATTACCGCACGCTAGCGCGACGGGAAAGTCGCGCATTGGCGGGCCATTCGGGTGGTGGTCACGGCACGCTTTTTATCGCTTCGCGCAATCCGGAACTGTTCAGCACACTCTACGCGATGGCGCCCTGCTGCCTCGGCCCGAACATGTCGCTCGGCTCCTACTTTGCTGAGGGCAGCGACGAAATCGCGCCAATGTGGCAGCGCATTTTCACCCGCATCGATGCCATGGACTCGATCGATGACATGCCGCCGCACGACGGCAGCAAGGTCGAGGATTTCATGCTCAATATCGAGCTCGGAACCGGCGCTGCGCATTCGCCCGACCCGTCCGACCCTCCCTTCTACGGTGACCGCATATACCGCAAGGAAGCCGGGCGATACGTCATCGACGAGGAGGTGCTCGAGCGCCGCCGGGCGAACTGGAACCTGTACAATGTCGAACGGCACGATGAGGTTTTACGATCCTTCGAAGCGATATTCATCGACTACGGCGAGTTCGAAATACCCGACCTCGTCAAGGGCAATAGCGCTTATGTGAAGGCGCTGTCCGAGCGCGGCATTCCGTTCCGGATGGAAGTTTACGAGGACGGCAATCACGGCAACATGCTGCGCCCGCGCATGTATTCGATTGGCCTGCAATTCCTCGCCGAAAATCTCGACTTCGGCGATGAGGGAGGAGCTCCTTAAGGCAATTCCACCGTGTCCTTCACGGTCCCGTAGACGAAGCTGGTGTTGATGGTCGCGATGCCCGGGGTGGTGTGCAGCGTCTCGCGCATGAATTCCTCATAGGCGTCGAGCCCCGCCACGACGATTTGCAGCAAATAGTCCGAACTGCCGGTCATCAAATGGCAGGTGAGGATTTGCGGGGTCTCGCGCACGCGCCTCTCGAACCCGTCCACCACCTCGCGGTCGTGGCGCGAGAGGGTGACCTGCACGAAAGCCGTCACCGGATAGCCCGCCGCCTCGCGGTCGACGATGGCGACGTAACGATCGATGACGCCCGCTGCTTCGAGATTGCGCACACGGCGCAGACAGGGTGACGGCGACAGGTTCACCCGCTCGGCCAATTCGGCATTGGTCAGGCGACCGTCGCGTTGCAGTTCCTGCAGGATGCGTTTGTCCTTGGCGTCCATATTGCCCCTCTATTGGCAGATTATGCTAATATCAGCAGTAAGAGTGGCACACTTTGCAGAGATATTCCAGACACGCTGCGGTATAAGGCCTCAAACACAAAGAAAGAGGTCAAATCATGAGTCGCTCCACCCTGTCCGGATTTTCCAGCCGCGCCATCCATCATGGCTACGACCCGGCGGAGAACATGGGCGCGCTCACGCCGCCGATGCACATGGCCTCGACCTTCGCCTTCGACAGCGCGGAACAGGGCGGCGCTATCTTCGCAGGCGAACAGCAGGGCTATTTCTACAGCCGCATTTCCAACCCCACGCTCGACCTGCTCGAACAGCGCATCGCGACGCTCGAAGGCGCTGAGGCAGGCGTCGCCACGGCGAGCGGCATGGGCGCAATTACCGCGGTTATGTGGAGCCTGCTCGAAGCGGGCGATGAAATCATCACCGACAAGACGCTCTACGGCTGCACCTTCGCATTCTTCCGCCACGGCCTTGCCAAGTTCGGCGTGAAGGTGACGCATGTCGACCTGACCGACCCTGCAGCACTCGAAGCGGCGATGAGCGACAAGGTGAAGGTCGTCTATTTCGAGACGCCCGCGAACCCCAACATGCGGCTGGTCGATATCGCGGCCATCAGTGAAGTCGCCCACAAGGGCGGCGCGCAGGTCGTGGTCGACAACACCTATGCCACCCCCGCCCTCACCCGCCCGGTCGAACTGGGCGCGGATATCGTGGTGCATTCGGCGACCAAGTATCTAGGCGGGCATGGCGACCTTGTCGGCGGCCTCGTCGCGGGCAGCGCAGAGACGATGCAGAAGGTGCGCCTCGAAGGCCTGAAGGACATGACCGGCGCGGTGATGAGCCCCTTCACCGCCACCCTCGTGATGCGCGGCCTCAAGACGCTGGCGCTGCGGATGGAGCGTCACAGCAAGACCGCGCTCGAAGTCGCGCGCTGGCTCGAAGCGCAGCCGCAGGTTGCCGCGGTCCATTACCCGGGTCTCGAAAGCTTTGCGCAGGCCGAACTCGCAGGCCGCCAGATGGCGCTGCCCGGCGGCATGATCGCCTTCGACCTTGCCGATGGTTACGAGCAGGGCATCCGCTTCATGAACCGCCTGCGCATGATTACCCGCGCGGTCTCGCTGGGCGATGCGGAGACGCTCATCCAGCATCCTGCCAGCATGACACACTCCACCTACACCCCCGAAGAGCGCGCCGAGCACGGTATCGGTGAAGGCCTGCTGCGCCTCTCGGTCGGGCTGGAGGATGCCGAGGATATCTTCGCCGACCTCGAACAGGCGCTCGCCGCATCGGACATCGCGCTGGCGGCATAAGTGTGCCGGGGCGCTTGCCCCGCGTTCCTTTTGTGTTCTAACGGGCGAGGGGTGAGCCAGCCGCTGCCCCTCCCTGCCCTTCATGCCAGCCACGCAGGCACCTGGCTGCGCGATGCGAACGGCGCGACGCGTGGGTGCTCGAAGGGCGAGGCCGTCATGGCGGCGGCCGACACGCCGTTGCTGATGATGAATGCGCCACTGGTGGCGAGTCGGCTGGGCTATCCCGACTTGTCGGGGCTCGATTTGCTCGAGCTGTATGCTTTCGTGCATCCGGCGAAATTCTGCGTGCCGACGCCCAAGGGGCTCTCCCAAGCGCTGGGGCTCGACGAGCCGGAGGATGATGCGGGCGTTCCGCTCCTGCTCCAGCAGGCGGCGGGCGCGCTGGTAGCGACATGCGAGAGCGAGGACTGGGCCGAGCGCGAGGGCGCGTGGTCGAGCCTGCAATCGCTCGCACGGCTGCGCTGGCCATGGGCGAATGTTCTCGCCCCGCATGTCCGCAAACCCGAGAAGGCCGAAAAGTGGCTCTTCACCCGCCTGCCCGAGTGGGAAGAAGCGCCCGAGCGCCCGCAGCCTGCGCAGGTTCTCATCGACGAGCCGGAGATCGAGGCGCATCTCGAAAGGCTGACCGGCGAAGGGGCGGAGCGGCGCGAGGGGCAGCGAATGTTCGCGCGCGGAGCAGGCCATGTCTTCGCCCCCCGCGACCGGCAAAAGCGCCCACATGTGCTGCTGGCGCAGGCGGGCACGGGCATCGGCAAGACGCTGGGCTATCTCGCCCCTGCCTCGCTCTGGGCGAAGCAGTCGGGCGGTACGGTCTGGGTGAGCACCTATACGAAGAACCTCCAGCGCCAGTTGAGGCGCGAGAGCACGCGGGCATGGCCGCCTGCGCGCGAGGACGGTTCCCCGCCGGTCGTGGTGCGCAAGGGCCGCGAGAACTATCTCTGCCTGCTCAATCTCGAGGACGCCTTGCAGGGCGGGTTTGCGGGACGGCCGGCCATCCTCGCGCATCTCGTCGCGCGCTGGGCGGCATACAGCCAAGACGGCGACATGATCGGCGGGGACTTGCCCGGCTGGCTCGGTACGCTGTTCCGGAAACGCGGCATTGCGGCGTTGACCGACCAGCGTGGCGAATGCGTCTATGCCGGCTGCCCGCACTACCGCAAATGCTTCATCGAAAGGAGCGCGAGGAACGCGGCGCAGGCCGACCTCGTCATCGCCAACCACGCGCTGGTGATGGTCAATGCGGCGCGCGGACGCGATATCGCCAGCCGCCCGACGCGCATCGTCTTCGACGAGGGGCACCATGTCTTCGACGCTGCCGACAGCACCTTCTCCGCCGCGCTGACCGGGCAGGAAGCAATCGAACTGAGGCGCTGGATTATCGGCCCAGAGCGTAATTCACGCGGCCGCCGCCGTGGTCTTGCGGCGCGCCTCGCCGATGTCGCGAGCTATGACGAGGCAGGCGGCGACGCGGTGGAGGCTGCCATCGAAGCCGCCGAAGCGCTGCCCTCCGACGGCTGGCTGGGTCGGCTGGCCGAAGGTGCTCCCTCGGGGCCGCTCGAGGCGCTGCTGGCACAGGTCCGCGCGACCACCTTTGCGCGCGACGAGAGCGGGCTGGAGGCGGGCTACGGCATCGAGACCGAGACCGCGCAGCTTCCCGGCGAACTGGTCGAGGCCGCCGGAACCGCCGCGCAGGCGCTCGCACTAATCCGCACCCCGCTGCTCAAGCTGGCCGGGAGGATCGAAGCAGTGCTGGAAGACGCGCCCGACTGGCTCGATGGACAGGGCCGTGCGCGTATCGAGGGGGCGCGGCATTCCCTCGCGTGGCGCATCGACCTCATCGCCGCATGGGAGGCGCTGCTTTCTCGCCTTGGCGGACCGGCAGACCCCGAATTCGTCGACTGGCTGGCGGTCGATCGCAACGATGCGCGCGAATTCGATGTCGGGCTCTACCGCCACTGGCTCGATCCGATGAAACCCTTTGCGCAGGTGGTGCTCGAACCCGCGCATGGCGTGATGCTGACCAGCGCCACGCTGACCGACCGCGACGAGGGCGGCACGGACTGGGAGCACGCGATTGCCAAGAGCGGCACGCCGCATCTGGAACTGCTGCCCAAGACCACGCAGGCCGACAGTCCCTTCGATTATGCGGGCCGCGCCGAGGTGCTTATCGTCACCGATATCAAGCGCGGCGACATTCCCGCGCTTGCCGGAGCCTATGCCCGCCTCATCGAGGCGAGCGACGGCGGCGTGCTGGGCCTTTTCACTGCCATCCGCCGGATGCGCGCGGTCTATGGCCGTATCGCCGACCGGCTGGCGCGGGCTGGCCTGCCGCTATTTGCGCAGCACATCGACCCCATCGATACCGGCACGCTGACCGACATCTTCCGCGACGATGCCCGCGCCAGCCTGCTCGGCACCGATGCCCTGCGCGACGGGGTGGACGTCCCGGGCCGCTCGCTTCGCTGCGTGGTCATGGAAAGCGTCCCCTGGCCGCGCCCCACCATCCTCCACCGCGCCCGCCGCGCTGCCGCCGCCGAACAGGCTGGCGGTGCCCAGCGCTATGACGACCGCATCATCCGCGCACGCCTTGCGCAGGCTTTCGGTCGCCTCATCCGCAGCAAGGATGATGCCGGGCACTTCGTGGTGCTGTCGCCCGCTTTCCCGAGCCGCCTCCTGTCGGCCTTCCCGGAAGGCACACCCGTCCACCGCGTCACTCTCGACGAAGCACTCGCGCGGGTTGCAGCTGGTCTCGACCAATCATCTTCCGAAATAAAAGCCGAGGAATCGGACACCACGGGCAAGTAATTCGCCAGTTGCAAACCGGCCGTTTTGGGCGCATCCTGCCGGGAAGAGTAGAAGGAGGCGGCTTTGCAAGCGGAAGGTTCTGAAACAGTCTTCGCGCTCGTCTCCGACCACATCACGCGCGTGATGTATTTCGACTTCTCGCGCTATGCCATCGCCGCTGGCGCAATGTTCGGCTTCCTCCTCATCTTCCGCCTTTGGGCCGAGAACCGCCGCATCCAGACACGCCGCGCCACCCGCCACGATTATGCGCGCGAAATCCTGTCTTCGCTGCGCACCGTATTCTTCTTCGGCGTGACGACGCTCGCCACCCTCGCGCTCAGCCGGGTGGGCGTCATCAAGTTCGAGATAAGCGAATTCCCCCTCTGGCTCGCGCTGGTGCAGGCGGCCGCCATCATCCTCGCGCATGATGCGTGGTTCTACTGGACGCATAGGGCCATGCACTCGAAACTGCTGTTCCGGCCGGTTCACCTCCATCATCACAAGTCGCGCACGCCGACCCCCTTCACCGCCTACAGCTTCACCTGGATCGAAGCGATTATCGAGGCGGCCTTCATGCCGCTCTTCCTGCTGGTGACGAGCCTCATGGGCTTTGCCTTCACCGGCCTCGCCCTGCTGCTGTTTATCTGGATCCAGATCAGCCGCAATGTGATGCAGCATGCAGGGGTCGAAATTCACCCCGCGGGCTGGGTCGACAGCAAGTGGACCGACTGGATCAGCACGACCACGCATCACGACCTCCACCATTCGGGCGGCAACCACAATTTCGGCTTTTATTTCACCTGGTGGGACCGCTGGATGGGAACCGAGCACCCGCAATACAAGGAGCGCTTTCGCGCCGTCGCCAAGCCGCTGATACAACGCCGGACCAAGCGCGAGAACCCCGCCAGCGCAGCCTGACGCGCGCCTCGTCCCAACCCGTTTTTCGCGGGCAATACCCCAAGCGGCAGTTGCCACGCTGCCTTGCGCCGCTATGTATCAGCCAGCCCTCGCCACGGAGATAGAGCCCAAGTGAAAGTCCTCGGCCTGTTGCGCCACGCCAAGTCCGATTGGGGACAGAGCGACAAGCGCGATTTCGACCGGGGCCTCAATGCGCGCGGTTGCAAGGGTGCAGCGCTCATCGGCGCGCATGTCCGCGACCACGGGGTCAAGTGGGACAAGCTCATCGCCAGCCCCGCCAAGCGCGTGAAAATCACGCTCGAACAGGCCGCCATCGGGCCGGAGCCGCAGTGGGAGGACAGCCTCTACCTCGCCTCGACCGAAACGATTTGCGACGTCATCAGCGAACAGGGCGGAGATGCCGAGGCATTGCTGCTGGCGGGTCACAACCCCGGCTTCGGCGACATGGTCTTCGAACTGGTCGCGCCCAAGAACGAGAATGACCTCTTCGACGAAGCCAAGGTCAAGTTCCCCACCGCCGCCTTCGCCGTGTTCGAGCTCGACATCGACGACTGGGCGGACCTCAAGGAAGGCTGCGGCAAGCTCGTCCATTTCGCCCGCCCGCGCGACCTCGACCCGGAGCTCGGGCCGGAACATTGAACCGGCCCGTTCGCTGGGCTGGACAGAAACCCCTTTCCATCAAGCATAAAGATGCTAATGCGAATGCTTATCAATAAGAGGAACACCCATGCGTAAACTTGTTGCCGCCGCCGCCCTTGCCGGGACCGCTCTCACCCTCGCCGCCTGCTCGGGCGCCGAAGAAGAGGTTGTCGAAGACACCGAAACCGCAGCTCCTGCCGAAGACACGGTCGCCACCACCGCTGCCGTGATGGATGCCAGCACCGTGACTGCCGAACAACTCGCCGGCATGGCAGGCGTGACGCCCGAACTGGCTGAAGCCATCATCGCCGGCCAGCCATATGAAAATGCCAGCGCCTTCAACGAAGTGCTGATGGCCAGCCTCAGCGAAGAAGAAGCTGCCACGGTCCGCGAAACGCTGTTCGTGCCGGTCAACCTCAACACCGCCAGCGAAGCGGACATCAAGCTCATCCCTGGCATGACCGAAAAGATGGAGCATGAGTTCATGGAATACCGCCCCTATGCGGACATGGACGAATTCGACCGCGAAATCGGCAAGTATGTCGATGAAGCCGAAGTCGCGCGCTTCCGCCAGTACGTGACGCTCTAACGGCGTTGAAGCCAGATCCTGAGACCCTCGATCGCGGCGAGGATACCCACGTGTATCCAAGCCGTGGTCGGGTCGAAGGCCGACCAGACCCAATGCAGGAAAGTCAGCACCGCAGCCGGATAGACCAGCCGGTGCAAAGTCTTCCATGACCGCTTGAGCGCCCGCATCGAAGCGTCATTGGAGGTAATCGCAAGGGGCAGGAACAGCGCGAACGCGAGCCAGCCCGCGAGGATGAAACCCTCGCCCATTTCTGCCAGCACGAGCTCCAGCGTGCCCTTCTTCCAGAGATAGACGCCGGTGTGCAGCAGCGCATAGGCGAAGCTCGCCACCCCCAGGTCGCGGCGATGGCGCACGAGCCATTTCGCCACTGCCGATTTGCGGAACAACAGTCGCAAGGGCGTGACTGCCAGCGTTACCATCAACAGCCATGCCGCCCAGTCGCCACTATCGGCAATCGCATGGCCATAGCCGTATGCGTCAGGCGTGAATTGCCAGCGCCCCGCCAGCCGCAGGCCGGGCAGCGCGAGAATGAACCAAAGCAGATATCGTGAAGCGAGAAGGCGGGACAAAGCAATCCCGCGTTGTCACGCTTTGCACTCAGTGCGCAAGGCCTAAGAAAGCGCGTGCTTCAAGGTTTTGTTTCGCACAGCAAATGCGAGAAATAAAAGAAGCCGTTGGCCGAGTGAATGCGATAGGAAACGACCCGCCCATAGCGGTCCTTGAGAAACTGCTCGCACAGCATCGCAGCGTTCTGCTGGTTGGTCTGGTAGTCGTTCTCGGACTCGCCGGGGGCCTGGCCTTGCGAGAAGTGGAAGACGAGGATTTGCTTGCCCGCCCTCTCCTCCAGCGCATCGACATGAGCCCTCAGCGCTTTGAGTTCGGTCAGCACCGGGTTCATCTTGGGAGCCTCATAGCCGGGCTGGCGAGGCTGTGGCTGCTGTGCCTGGACACGCTGCTGCGCGTCAGCGGCAGTTCCGGCCAGCATCAGGGTTGCCGACAGGGCAAGTGCGAGTTTCTTCATGCTGTCTCTCCTCCCAATGAGGCGGAAGCTACCAGACGCAAGGCGCCGTAACAAGAACGCTGCTCCAATTAGCGCAGGACCCTTGGTCCGCTTCCTGTCTCGCCCCATTTGTCCTGCGGGTTGTAGAGCGCGCATTTCTTCAGGCTCAGGCATCCGCAGCCGATGCACCCATCGAGGTCTTCGCGCACCTTCTGCAGGGCGGCGATTTGCGCGTCGATGCGCTTGCGAACCTCGCCACTGATCCGTTTCCAGTCGGCTGCATTGGGGGTGCGGCCATGGGGCAATCCCGCAAGCGCCTCCTCGATCTCCGACAGGGCCAACCCCAATTTCTGGCAGATGAGGATGAAACTCAACCGCCGGATATCGCTGCGCAGGAAGCGGCGCTGGTTGCCGCTCGTGCGGATCGGCTCGACCAGTCCCTTGCCCTCGTAGAACCGGATGGCCGAAACGCTGAGGCCGGTGCGCCGCGCGAGGTCGCCGATGGGCAGAAGGTCGTTCGCTTTCATCGATTACAGCGATAGCGAAAACCACCCTTGACCTCAACCAAGGTTGAGGTTGCATATGGTGGTGCATCGCTAACGGACCCGCTCTCATCGCGGGCAAGGAATGGAGATGCATTATGGCTACCACCAAACCCCAGGGCCGCCTCGAACACGCCAATATCTCGGTCACCGACCCCGAACGCAGCGCCGCGTTGCTGATCGACATGCTCGGCTGGAAGGAGCGCTGGCGCGGCCCCTCGATGAAATATGGTCGCTCGGTCCATGTCGGGGCCGAGCACGATTATATCGCGCTCTACACGGGCGAGCATGTGAAGGGCGAATACACCAAGGGGAACCCGCTCAACCACCTGGCATTCACCGTCGACGACCTCGATGCGGCAGAAGAAGCGGCCAAACGCCACGGCCTCGAACCGTTCGGCCACGATGCGTACGATCCCGGCAAGCGGTTCTATTTCTTCGACTGGGACGGCATCGAATTCGAGGTAGTCTCCTACGTTTAGGGCTATTTGTGTGTCATTTACTGGGCTTGTCATCTCTTCCAAGAGGTGTATTGCCAAGCTATGACACGCAAGCTTACCGCCCTCTTTCTCGCCCTTCCTGCCGCGGCCTGCACGCATGTCGCGGCAGATTCCCCACAAGCACCGCAATACGGCGCGCCCACTGCAATCGCGTCTTCGGAGGCCGCACAGGGCGTGTGGCAGTCGCGCGGCTATGGCTACATCCTCGATGTGTCGGCGGACGGCATCACCCGCTACCAATACGGCGACACCTGCTACGCCACGCCCGAAGAGACGAAGGCGCTGAGCGAGATGGCGGGAGCCGAATACAGCCTCGTCGCGCTTGCAGACGATGGCCGGAGTGCGCGTTTCCAGCTGCTTTCCGGCGATACGCGGGTGACTTTCGACCGGCTCGATGCGCTGCCCGATGCATGCGTGAGAAACCCCGACACCTCGCCACCGGCGGTCGCCGCCGCCTTCGCCGACCACTTCGAGCGGCACTATGCCTTCTTCGACCGTCGCGGACCGTCGGCCACACAGCGCGCCGCGCGCCTCGCATCGCTCGATGCCGACAGCAGCGATGAAGAACTGTGGCAGGCACTCGCCGGTTACATGGAGGGCCTGTCCGACAGCCACACAAAGCTCATCGGCGTGGTCGATGGCGAGAAACGCCGCGTGCAGGACGGACAGGGCGAAACCCTGCCGCACATCCGCGAAGGCATCGGAGAGAACAAATTCGTGGTCGGCACGATTGTCGGCGCGCTCGAGCAATTGGGCGACAGCGCGCACCACGTCGGCAACGACCGCGTGGTCTGGGGCACCATCGACGGGCGCGTGGGCTACATCTCGCTGCTGGTCATGGGCGGCTTCAGCGACAACAAGGATTTCGCCAGCGAGGCCTGGGCCGAGGCCGAACTCGCCGCCTTCGATGCCATCATGGACGAGGCGATGACGGCATTCGCAGGAATGGACGCGGTCATAGTGGACCTCTCGAACAACCGCGGCGGATGGGACCGGATTTCCAAGGCACTTGCATCGCGGTTTGCTGCGGCCCCCTTCACTGCCTACACCACGCAGGCGCACGGTTCGGGCATCGCGCCCTTCGCCCATGTGGTGGAGCCAGCCAGCGGCCCGACCTATACCGGCCCGGTCTATGTGATGACCAGCGACATCACCGTCAGCGGCGGCGAACTTGCGACGCTCGCCATGCGCCAGTTGCCCAATGTGACGCAGCTCGGCAGTACCACCCGCGGAGCATTCTCGACCCCGCTGCCAAAGCCCCTGCCGAACGGCTGGCTGCTGGAATTGTCGAACGAAACCTTCGCAGCGGCCGACGGCACGGTCTACGAGGAGACGGGCCTCGCTCCGGAAATCGAGCTCGACATCTATCCCGCAGCAGCTCCGGTGGCGGGCCACTGGCAGGCGGTAGAGCAAATCGTCGCGATGGCGACCACTACGGACTAGGCCGGCAGTGCCCCGGTCTGCCGCAGCGCCTCGCCCAGCGCGAGGCCTGCGCAGGTGGCGAGATTGAGCGAGCGCACTTCCGCCTTCATCGGCAAGCGCACGCTCGCATCGACCGCGGCGCGCACTTCGTCGGTCACCCCGGCGCTTTCCTTGCCGAAGAGCAGGATGTCGTCGGGGCGATAGGCGAAATCGTAGGAGGACTGCGTTGCGCGGGTGGTGAACAGGACCAGCCGCTGCCCTGCCCTCGCCTCGCGAAAGGCTTCGAAGCTGGCGTGACGGACAACCTCGACATGGTCGATGTAGTCCATCGCCGCACGGCGCACGCGGCGGTCGTCCCACGGGAAGCCGAGCGGCTCGATCAGGTCCACGCCTGCACCCATGCAGGCACCCAGCCGCATGACATTGCCGACATTGCCGGCGATTTCGGGTTCGAACAGGGCGATGCGCATGGCGTCAGAGCAACCCCACCTGCCCCTTGCCCGACCACGGAACCTTCGTCCGGTCGAGCACGAGTTCGCCCTCCCACGGGCGGCAGAGCGCAAGGGCATCTTCGGGCGAGCCGTCGGTCCACTGGCCCCAGTCGTCCTTCACCAGCAGCACGGGCATGCGCGAGTGGACCTCTTTCGCAAGCCCGCCAGCGTCGGTCATCACCATGGAATAGCACTCCCCCCATTCCTCGCTGTCGCGCCATACGCCCGCGCAGGCGAAGAGTTCGGCATCGGGGCGTGAGAGCCAGCTGCGTGTCTTGCCGCCCTTCGGCCCTTCAGCCTCCGCCCATGCGGTGACGGGGATAAGGCAGCGCCGCTCCTCGAAGCTGTAGCGCCAGAAGAAACTGTCGAGCTTGTCGGTGCGCGCATTATTGACCGGCTTGGGCTTCAGCGGCTGGCCGTTCTTGCCCTTCATCACCAGCGGGAAGCCCCAGTTCATCTGCTTGAGCGTGCCGCCCGCCACCACCGCGCCGGGATAGCCGGGATAGACCTCCGCGCCGAAATTCGCGCCGCCGAGCTCGTTCACCGCATCGAACCACGCGGCGACCTCGTCCTTGTTCTTGGTCATGCGGTAGAGATTGCACATCAGGCGTTCCCCACCACGAAACAGGCCAGCGCCACCAGCGCGCCCGCCCAGCGGTTGGAGCGGAAGCGTTCGAGCGGGTTGCCAGCATCCTCGCCGTCGAGTGTGGCGACCTGCCAAGCGAGATGGCCTGCTGCGGGTATCAGCGTCAGCAGCGCAATCCAGTCGGCGCGGTAGAGCCAAAAGGCGAGGGCCCACGCCGCGAGTGCCCCTGCATAGAACAGCGCCACCCCGGCCTTCACCTGCCCGCCGAGGCGCAGGGCGCTCGAGCGGATGCCGACCAGCGCATCGTCCTCGCGGTCCTGCATGGCATAGATGGTGTCGTAACCGATGACCCACAGCGCGGCGCCTGCATACATGGCGGCGAGCGCGTCGAGATTGTCGGTTCGCAGCTGCGTCCAGCCGACCAGCAATCCCCAGGTGAAGACCATGCCGAGCCACGCCTGCGGCCACCAGGTGATGCGTTTCATGAAGGGATAGGCTGCGACCAGCGCAAGGCTCGCCAGCGCGACCACTTGTGCCTCAAGCCGCAATTGCAGCAGGACCACGAGGCCGACGAGGCAGAGCACCAGCAGCCAGCCCCATGCCAACTTCTTCGACACGCGCCCACTCGCCACCGGGCGACTTGCGGTGCGCGCCACCTTCCGGTCGAGCTTGGCATCGACGATATCGTTGTAGACGCATCCCGCCCCGCGCATGGCCACGCTGCCGAGCAGCAGCCAGCCGAGCAGCGCCCACTGCCAGCCCGCGCCCGCCAGCCATACGCCCCAGACGCAGGGCCAGAACAGCAGCCACCAGCCGATTGGACGGTCGAACCGCGCCAATTGCGCAAGGTCGCGCGGAAGCTGGGGCAGGCGTGCGACTAGGCCGCGATGTTCAGTGTCGGGGACGATTTCGGGTGAGGCGGTGTCGCTCATGGCTTGCTCCCTACCCTCGCGCGTGCCACCTGCAAAGCCATGGCAGCAACTCCCGCATGGCCGCCCAAGAGCGCACCCCGCCTGTTCGTCACCGACGAGCTCGGCCAAGGCCGTCTAATCGTTATCGAAGGCAATCAGGCCAATTACCTCGGCCGCGTGATGCGCGTGAGCGAGGGCGACGCCGTAATCCTGTGCGACGATATCACGGGCGAGTGGGTGGCGCGCGTCGGACAGGTCGGCAAGCGAAGCGTCGAGCTCACCGTCGAGGAGCAATTGCGTCCGCGCGAGGAGGTGCCCGACTTCTGGCTCTGCGCCGCGCTGCTCAAGAAGGACCGCTTCGACATGGTGCTCGAAAAGGCGACCGAGCTTGGCGTTGCAAAAATCCAGCCTGTGCTCACGAGCCGCTGCGTGGCGGACAAGCTCAACCCCGAGCGCGCACGCACTATCGTTACCGAAGCTGCCGAGCAATGCGCCCGCACCGCGCTTCCCGAGGTAGGCGAGCCGCAGAAGCTGGACGCCCTGCTGCGCGACTGGCCCGAAGACCGCACACTCTTCTTCGCTGATGAGGAAGGCGGCGAAGGGGCTGCCGATGCCTACTTTCTCTTCGATGGCCCCGCCGCCTTGCTGACCGGTCCCGAAGGCGGCTTCACCGACCAAGAACGCGCTGCCATTCGCGCACATCCAGCCGCCCATGCCATCAGCCTCGGACCGCGGATCCTGCGTGGCGAGACGGCAGCGCTCGCCGGCACCGCGGTTTGGATGGCGGAAGTAGGCGACTGGCTGGGCGAGGAATAATTTCCTTTGCGCGCGCAGGTTCGGTTGCCTAACGCAACTTTCCATGAGCACGCGCGACACTTCCGACAAGGCCGACCCCATCATCGAGAGCCGCGACCAGCTCGTCGCGCCGATGCAGAAAGGCGAGAAGCCCAAGGACCAGTGGCGCATAGGGACCGAGCACGAGAAGCTCGTCTTCCACAAAAGCGACCACCGCGCCCCCTCCTATGACGAAAAGGGCGGCATCCGCGATATCCTGCTTTCCCTGCGCGAATTCGGCTGGGAGCCTGTCGAGGAGGACGGGAAGGTCATCGCCATGCGCGGCGACGACGGTACGGTCAGCCTCGAACCTGCGGGCCAGCTTGAACTTTCGGGCGCACCGCTCGAAAACCTGCACCAGACCTGCAACGAGACCGGGCGGCACCTCGCACAGGTGAAAGAGGTCGGCGAGGCGTGTGACGTCGGTTTCCTCGGCCTCGGCATGTGGCCCGACAAGACCCGCGAAGAGCTGCCGATGATGCCCAAGGGGCGCTATGAAATCATGAAGCGGCATATGCCGCGCGTCGGCACGCTGGGCCTCGACATGATGCTGCGCACCTGCACCATCCAGGTGAACCTCGACTATTCTTCCGAAGCCGACATGGCGCAGAAATTCCGCACCGGCCTTGCGCTCCAGCCGCTTGCCACCGCCCTGTTTGCCAATTCGCCGTTCACCGAAGGCAAGCCCAACGGCTATCTCTCCTATCGCAGCCACATCTGGTCGGACACCGACCCGTACCGCACCGGCATGCTGCCCTTCGTCTTCGAGGACGGCTTCGGCTACGAGCGCTGGGTCGATTACATGCTCGACGTGCCGATGTATTTCGTCTTCCGCGAGGGCAAGTACATCGACGCCGCTGGCCTCAGCTTCCGCGACTTCCTCGAGGGCAAGCTGTCGGTCCTGCCCGGCGAGAAACCGACCGAAAGCGACTGGTGGGACCACCTTTCGACCGCCTTTCCCGAAGTGCGCCTCAAGAGCTTCCTCGAAATGCGCGGCGCCGATGGCGGCCCGTGGAGCCGTATCTGCGCCCTGCCCGCTTTCTGGGTCGGCCTGCTTTACGAGCAGGACGCGCTCGACGCGGCGTGGGACACGGTCAAGCACTGGACCATGGAAGAGCGCGAGGACCTGCGCAATGCTGTGCCCAAGCTCGCGCTCGACGCGTCCATTCCGGGGGGCGGCAAATTGCGCGACCTTGCCAAGGACGTGCTCGCCATCGCGCGTTCGGGCCTTGTTGCGCGGGGCCGCCTGAACACTTCGGGCGACAACGAGACGGGCTTCCTCGAAACGCTCGACGAAATCGTCGCCAGCGGGAAAGTGCCCGCGCAGGTCCTTCTCGACCGCTATCACGGCGAGTGGGGCGGCGACATCAGCAGGGTCTACAAATACAGCTTCTAACCGCGCGAGGAGACGCACGCATGATCCAGGTTAACGGAACCATCAAGCTGGGGCGCAATATCGACGCGGCGACGCAGAAGGCGATTGTCGAAATGGTGCGTGCGAGCCGCGCCGAGGACGGCTGCCTCGATTATGCCTTCGCGCGCGACCTGGCGGATCCCGACACGCTCATCCTGTTCGAGCGCTGGCGCGATGCCGCGGCGCTCGAAGCGCATGGCAAGACCGCGCATATGGCCGAGTTCCAGAAGGTCATGGCGGCAAACCCGCCCGCCTCGCGCGAATTGCGGATGTACGAGACCGACGAGGGCCAGCCGCTCGGCTGACCCACGTCACAAGTCTTAGCGGTAAGCGGTGATGCGGCCGCTGTCGTCGAGGATGTACATTGTGCCATTGGCCACGACGGGCGGCAGGCTGATGGCTTCCTCGAGGTCGGCATAAAGCGCGGCCGAGCCTTCGCCCGTGCTCACGACATAGACCTGCCCTTCGGAATTGACCGCCCAGAGCTGGCCGCCGGCAAGCACCGGACCCTGCCAGAAGATGGGGTCTTCCTTCTTCTCTTCCTTGCGGAAGCGCGGCATCTGCGTGAGCCAGCGCACCTTGCCGGTGCTGCGGGCAATCGCCATCATCCGCGCATCGTCGGTGAGAGCGAAAATCCACTCGCCCGCGATGGCCGGGGTCGAGATACCTGCGACATTGAGTTCCCACAGGCGCTGGCCGGTGACGAGCTCGTAAGCCGCCATGCGGCCACCCTGGCCGAGCGCGAAGACCTGGCCGTTGTCGATGATGGGATCGGCATCGATGTCCGAAAGCGCGCCCACCTGCGTCGAAATCGAGGTCCGCGCGAGGGCATCGGCCCAGAGGCTACGGCCGTTCTCGTAGCGATAGGCGATGAGTTCGCCCGAGGTGTAGCCGGTGACCACCGTGCCGTTACCGGCGGCAGGCGCTGCCACGCCGAAGACGCCGGCCATGGTTGTCGAACCCGATTCCTGCCACGCGACGCTGCCGTCGCTGGAGTTGAGCGCGAAGAGCTGGTTGTCCTGGCTCATCACAAAGATGTTGCCGAAGGCCACGGTCGGCGAACCACGCAGCGGACCGCCCGGCTGGACCTTCCATTGCTCAGCCCCCGTCGCGGCGTCCAGTGCATAGACATTGCCCGCGCCATCGGTGCCGAAGATGCGGCCCTGTTCGAAGCTCACGCCGCCACCGAAGGCCGAGGGACGCGTGTCGTCGGTCAGTTCGCTCTGGTAGGTCCAGACACGCGCGCCGGTTTGCGCATCGAAAGCGGTGACCTGCCCGTCGGTGCCGACAGCGAAGAGCTTGCCGTCACCCACGACCGGAGCCGCTCCGAGGCGGCGCTTGTTGCTGGCACCGGCAATCTGCGCGGTGAAGACGCGGCTGGGCGCGGCTGCGAGCGCGAGGTGGCCATAGCTCTTGTTGGCCGTGCCGCCTGCCTGTCCCCATGCGTCGTTGGTGCGCGGGGCGGGAAGCGTAACGGGCGTGCCTGCGAGCGAGGGGTCGACCTTCGCACCGATGTCGATGCGCGAGAGGATCGGCTGGCGGTCGCCGAGCGTCGGCGTGTCCTTCTTGTCCTCGCCGCCGCCGAAAATCCCTCCGGCGCATGCGGACAGCGACAGGGCGGAAGTGGCAACCAGCGCGGCGCGCAGGACAGTTTTCGTCATGGTTTGGCTCATCATAATGGGGTTCACGTCACTCGCTGACCAGGCCGGAATCGTCGGCGGGGCCGCGCTGCTGTGCTTCGACCACGTCGCGGACATCGTCGACGGCATCCACGCCGAGGATGCCGGCCATGTTCAGCATGCGCGAGCGCGCGGTTTCGGGTGTGTCTTCGTGGCGGGCGATTTCGGCGAAGAGCGCACCGGCTTCGCTGTCCTTGTCCTGCGCCATGTAGGCATGCGCCAGCAGTTCGCCGGCGCTGGCGAAGAAGGGCTCGCCCGGAACCGCCAGCGGCTTCATCGCGGCGACCACGTCTTCGGGCTTCATCGTATCGAACAGGAGGGCCGTGCGGCGGATGGTCGCAAGGTTGCGCATCGCCTCGGGTGCCTTACCGTCGTCCGCAACTTCCGCGAACAGCGCGGCTGCGGTGTCGTTGTCACCCTTATCGGCGGCAATGCCTGCGCGCAGCATCTTGGCGCTGAGTTCGGGAGAGCCGCCCTCCACGCCTTCGAGACGCGTGTTGGCTGTGTCACTGCGACCGGCTTCGAGCTGGTCGAAGGACGTGACGAGCTGTTCGCTCGAAGCCTCCATCGCCTTTTCCTGCTGGTCGTCCCAGTAGAGATAACCGCCGAAGGTCGCGAGGCCGAGGACCACCACTGCCAGGAGCGGCTTGCCCCAGGTCGACATGAAGGTCTCCATGTCACCCTGGCGCACGGCCTCATCGACTTCGCGCAGCAGGGCTTCCTGCTCTGCAGCCGCGGCCTGTGCCTTCTTTTCTTCGCGGGAAAGTTCGGTCTTGGGTGTGCGTGCCACTGCGGCGCTTCTCTTTCAGGTATCGAACAAAGTTTCGCGGGTCTTTAGGCATCGCGGGGGCCAAGGGCAATGCCTAGGGAGGCCCAGACGCATGCCTGTCCCCGCCCGCGTGAACGGGGACTGAAAGGGTCAGTGCGTGCTGGCGAGGAGGGCCTCGACGGCGCTGCGCACTTCCGGCTCGTCGAGCGTGGGCGCATGGCCCGCATCGGGCACGACCACAGTATCCGCATCGGGCGCACGGCGCTGCATTTCTGCAAGCGTTTCGGCGCTGAGGATGGTGGAGAGGCCGCCGCGCACCAGCAGCAGCGGCTTTGCCGCCAGCGCCTCGAAGCCGGGCCACAAATCGGGCGGAACGGCATTCTCGTCCGCTTCGTTGAAGGGGTCGGCGATTTTCATGTCGTAGTCGAACTGGATGCGGCCGTTGTTGCAGAGCGTCATCGAGCGCTTGGCCATCGCAATCCAGTCGTTCGTGTCGAAGGTCGGATGCGATTCGCCGTGGACTTCCTCGAGGCTGCGCGCGGCGTGCATCCATGTGGGGAAGCTGCCGCCCTTGCCGAGATAGGTCTTGATCTTGTCGATGCCCTGCGGGTCGACCACCGGGCCGATGTCGTTGATGACCGCACCGGCAATCTTGCCGGGCGCGAATTGCGCGATGAGCATGGTCATCAGCCCGCCCATCGAGGTGCCGACCGAAACGAAGCGCTCGATGCCCTCCTGCGCAAGGAGCGCCATGACGTCGGCGATATAGGTCGGGACGGCGTAGCTGGCGCTATCCTCGGCATAGGCGCTTTGTCCGCGTCCGCGCATGTCGGGTACGATGACGCGGTGGCCCAGCCCGGCGATATGCGGCGCGAGGCCTTCGAAATCGCGGCTGTTGCGGGTGAGGCCGTGGAGGCAGACGACGGGCACTTTCCCGCTGTCATCGCCTGCATAATTGCGGAAATAGAGCTCCAGCCCGTCGGGGCTTTGCCAGCTGGCTTCGCTGAATTCGCTGTCCATGACTGCTCCGGTAGCGCGCCTTTGCGCAAAATTCGAGAGACGACTTGCATGTATGTGGCGCGGTCCCCATCCCCGTTCCATGCCGAGCGCGCCCGAACATTCCGAATACCGCCCCGTTACGCCTATCGAGACGCTGGCCGACTGGCTCGGCGACGAGGTGGCGGCAGCCGATTTTCCCGAGACGAAACTGCGCTTCCGCAACGACCGCTGGGCTGCGGCGGTCGGGCTGGACGGTCTGTCGGACGAGGAATGGCTGAAACATTTCGGGCGCTTCCTGCCGCTGCCCGAGAACCTGCCCAAGCCCTTGGCGCTGCGCTATCACGGCCACCAGTTCCGCGTGTACAATCCCGATATCGGTGACGGGCGCGGGTTTCTTTTTGCGCAAATGCGCGATGGCGAGGAGCGCCTGCTCGACCTCGGCACCAAGGGCTCGGGCCAGACGCCATGGAGCCGCGCGGGCGACGGGCGGCTGACGCTTAAGGGCGGGTTACGCGAAATTCTCGCCACCGAAATGCTCGAGGCGCTGGGGGTGAACACCTCCAAGACCTTCAGCATCGTCGAGACCGGCGAACAGCTCGAGCGCGGCGACGAGCCCTCGCCCACCCGCTCAGCCGTGATGACCCGGCTGAGCCATGGCCACATTCGCATCGGCACATTCCAGCGCCTTATGGTCCTTGAGGAAATGGACCACATGGCCGCGCTGGTCGATTATTGCCTCACCCAGTTCCCCGGCCCTCCCCCACCCGAAGACGCGCCGGGCCGCGACGAACCGGCCGTGCAGCTGATGCATCTCGTGGTCGAGCGGCTCGCCGACCTTGCGGCAAGCTGGATGGTGGCGGGCTTCGTCCATGGCGTGCTCAACACCGACAATATGAACATCTCGGGCGAGAGCTTCGATTACGGCCCCTGGCGCTTCCTGCCCAAGTGGGAGCCGGGCTTCACCGCCGCCTATTTCGACCATCAGGGCCTCTACGCCTTCGGCCGCCAGCCCGAGGCGCTGCACTGGAACTGCGGCCAGTTCGCCATTGCGCTTCGAACCCTCGCCGACGCACCGCCGCTGATTGCCGCGATGGAACGGTTCGGGCCGCTCTACATGGCAGCCGTGGGAAGGCGCTGGTGCTGGCGGCTCGGCATAGAAAGCAAGGGGCTGGAAGACGACGGCAGGCTCGTCGGCCTGTCCGAAGCCGCCATGGCCGAAAGCGGCGAACAGCCCGATGCCTTCTTCTACCGTCACCGCGGCGGCAAGTCAGGCGAAGGCGAGCTGGGCGAATTGCTGCAAAGCTATACCGCCATCGGGGATGACCACCCCTACTGGAGCGAAGGCGCTCCCGAGAGCATGCTCATCGACGAGGTCGAGGCCATCTGGTCCGCCATCGACGAGCGCGACGACTGGCAGCCCTTGCACGACAAGGTCGCCCGCCTTCGCCGGATGGGAGAGGCACACGGACCTGCTCCCGTACCGGCCGGGCACATTAGCAAAAACTCAATTTGACGCGCCAAGACAGAAGTCACATAGGCTGGTTTCAACAAGGGCAACGGGTTCAAGGACAGGCGAATAAGTGGCCGAAAAGATGATTTCCACCGAGCCGGCGACAGGCGACCAGATCTGGCGTGGCAAGGTCGGCAGTGTCGATGATGCAATGGAACGCGCGCTCGCTGCCAAGCGCGGCTGGGCGAGCGAGTCCGTATCGAAACGCATGGAATTCATGCGCCGCTTTGCCAACCAGGTCCTCAAACACTCCGAACCCTTCGCTGAACTCATCGCGCGCGAGACGGGCAAGCCCCTGTGGGAGGCCCGCACCGAAGTCGAGGCGGTCAAGAACAAGGTCGAGATTTCCATCAAGGCCTATGCCGAGCGCACCGGCCAGAAGAAGCTCGACAGCGCGCTGCAGGGAAGCGCGGCGCTGCGCCACAAGCCGCATGGCGTGATGGCTGTGCTCGGCCCCTATAACTTCCCCGCGCACCTGCCCAACGGCCACATCGTTCCGGCGCTCATCGCGGGCAATGTCGTGGTCTTCAAGCCGAGCGAGAAGACGCCTGCGGTCGGCGAATTCCTGACCAAGTTGTTCCACGAAGCCGAAGTGCCCGAGGATGTCATCCAGTGCGTCCATGGCGGTGCGGCGACCGGCAAGGCGCTGGTCGGCCATCCCGATATCGACGGCCTGCTGTTCACCGGCTCGGCGCAGGCGGGCATCGCCATCAACAAGAAACTGGCCAGCAACCCGGCCAAGATCGTTGCGCTGGAGATGGGCGGCAACAACCCTATCGTCATGCTGCCGACGCCGAAAATCGAGGATGCGGCGGTCACCATCATCCAGTCGGCCTTCACCACCGCGGGCCAGCGCTGCACCGCCGCGCGCCGCCTGATCGTGCCCGACGAGATCTATGACGACATCATCCCGGCAGTCAAAAGCCTGTCCGGGCGGCTGCTGGTCGACGAACCCTTCGCCGACCCGCAACCCTTCATGGGCACGGTCATCGACAACGATGCCGCCGATATCCTGCTGCAGAGCCGCGAGGCACTGCTCGATCACGGGGCGGAGGACATTCTCGAGATGACCCGTCCGAAGGAAGGCTTGCCCTTCCTCACCCCCGGCATCGTGGAAACCACTGCCATCGACGAGCGGCCCGACGTCGAACTGTTCGGCCCGCTGCTTCAGGTCATCCGCGTCAAGGATTTCGACGAGGCCATCGTCGAGGCTAACAACACGCGTTACGGCCTGTCGGCCTCGCTCATCGGCGGCGAGCCCAAGGATTTCGAGAAGTTCTGGAGCGAAGCGCGCGCCGGTATCGTCAACTGGAACCGCCCGACCAATGGCGCATCGTCAGCTGCGCCTTTCGGCGGCATCGGCCTGTCGGGCAACCATCGCCCTGCAGCCTATTACGCGGCCGATTACTGCGCCTATCCGGTCGCCAGCACCGAGGTCGACCAGCCGCGTGCCAGCATCGGCGTGGGCCTGAAGGATGCGAACAAGGGTCCGCGCAAGTCCAAGGACGCACACAAGTAAAGAGGCGCCGCCCGGTCTCCCGGACGACGCCTCGACACGATCCCTGCGGGGTTCGTGCTCTTGGCCGCGGGTGGGCACGGCCTCGAGAGGGGTATTCTTAACCGCAGCGGGTGTTCGAGCGGTCGATCGACCGGCCGAGCAGCGCGCCTGCAGCACCGCCGACAATCGCGCCGAGCGTGCGGTCTCCGCCGCGACCGGCCACTTCATGGCCGATCAGCGCGCCGACACCTGCCCCGACCAGCAGGCCGGTGGTGCCGTCTTCCTTGCGGCAGTAATAACGGTTGTCGCGGCCACGCCAGATGCGGGTGTCGCGGTAAACCGGGCGGCCCCAGTTGCGGTCATAACGCATGTAATAGGGACGCTCACGGTAATAGCGGCGGTCATCGCGGTAGTAGCGGCGCTCGTCATAGCGACGCGCGTGGTGGTGGCGATGCTTGCGCTTCTTGTATTTCTTGTGATGCTTGCCGTGCTCAAAGGTCATGTCGACACCCACGGCGGCATTGGCATGTGCCTGCGGTGCGGCATGGGCGGGAACGGCTGCAGCGGCCGGCATGGCCAGCGTGAGGCCGGTGGCGGCAATGGCCAGCGAAAGGGTCTTGGTGAGCTTCGGCATAATCACTTCCTTCGGTCGTATTCGACTCGGGTTTCCTGTTGACCCGTTCAGCAATACGCCCGCTTTCCTGAACCGAATGCAACGTCGGCGTCAGAATTCGGATTATCGACGAGCCGTGATTTTCCAGCTGACGAGATGAAGCTTGCGGGCGCGCCCAAGCCCGCCTAACCGCGCTTCATTCATGGAGACGACAGGAACCGAACACCCGAAGACGGGTCTCGCCGCAGCGCTCGGGGCCTATGTCATCTGGGGTTTCCTGCCGCTCTACCTCATCCTCGTGCGCGAAGTGCCGGCGTTCGAATTCGTCGGCTGGCGCATCATCTGGACGCTGCCGCTGTGCCTGCTCATCGTGGCGGTGCGGAAGCAATTGCCGCAACTGATTGCCGCGCTCTCCAACCGCAGGACGTTGGGCTGGCTGCTGCTCTCCTCCACGCTCATCGCGGTGAACTGGGTGGTCTATGTCTGGGCCATCCAGAAGGGCTACATCTACGCCGCCAGCCTCGGCTATTACATCAACCCGCTGGTCAATGTGCTTCTCGGTACGCTGCTTTTGAAGGAGCAATTGTCGCGCCCGCAATGGGCGGCGGTCGCGCTGGCGGCGGTGGGCGTGTCGCTGCTGCTCGGCGGGGCGTTGACGACGCTCTGGATAAGCCTGACACTGGCGCTGAGCTTCGGCACCTATGGCCTCATCCGCAAGCAGGTCGATGTTGGCGCGCTCCCCGGCCTGACTATCGAATCCATGCTGCTGCTCATCCCTTCGGCGGCAGTCACCTTTTATTATGCCGGGCTTCCCGCAGGCTCATCCTTCACGCAAGATACAGGCCTCAGCCTCGCCATTATGCTGGGCGGCGCGCTGACGGCTATCCCGCTGCTGATGTTCGCTATTGCCGCACGGCGACTGCCCTATTCGACGCTGGGCTTCATCCAGTTTCTCGCGCCCAGCATCGTCTTCGTGCTGGGCCTGACCGTCTTCGGCGAAGACCTGAAGCCGGTGCAAGCCGCCTGCTTCGCCTGCATCTGGGCGGCAGCGGCCATATTCGTGTGGGACTTGTGGTCGCGCTCTAGGAAGCCAGCCGCCACTTGAGCGTTTCGCCCGCGTGGAAGGGCACGATTTCGGCCCCGCCGCCATCGACCTCTGCGGGCACCTCCACCGGTGCCTTCTCCAGTGTCACCGTGCCCTCGTTGACCGGCAAGCCGTAGAACGCCGGACCGTTGAGGCTGGCGAAGGCCTCGAAATGTTCGAGCGCATTTTCCTCGTCGAACACGGTGACATAGCTTTCGAGCGCGAAGGGCGCGTTGAATATGCCCGCACAGCCGCAATCACTTTCCTTTGCGTGGCGGTGGTGCGGCGCGCTGTCGGTGCCGAGGAAATATTTGGCCGACCCCGAAGTCGCAGCCTTGCGTAGCGCCAGCCGGTGCTCTTCGCGCTTGGCGACAGGGAGGCAGAACATGTGCGGGCGAATTCCGCCGACAAGGATGGCGTTCCGGTTGATGTGCAAATGCTGCGGCGTGATGGTTGCGCCGACATTCGATCCGGTGGCGTCCACGAATTCGGCCGCCTGCTTCGTCGTGATGTGTTCGAAAATGACCTTGAGTTCCGGCATCCGCTCGACCAGCGGTGCGAGGATGCGGTCGATGAACACCGCCTCGCGGTCGAAGATGTCGATATCGGCATGGGTAACTTCGCCATGGACGCAGAGCGGCATGCCGACCTCGGCCATCTTTGCCAGCACGCCTTCGATATTGGCGACATCGGTCACGCCGTGCGCGGAATTGGTCGTCGCACCGGCGGGATAGAGCTTGGCCGCCGTCAGCACGCCGTCCGCGAAACCGGTCGCAAGGTCGTCGGCATCGGTCTCGTCGGTGAGATAGGCGGTCATCAGCGGCGTGAATTCGATACCCTCGGGCACGGCCTCGAGAATCCGGTCGCGGTAGGCGGCAGCCAGCGCGCTGGTGGTCACCGGCGGCGCGAGGTTCGGCATCACGATGGCGCGCGCGAACTGGCGCGCGGTGTGCGGAACGACCGCGCGCATGGTCGCACCGTCGCGGAAATGGAGGTGCCAGTCGTCGGGGCGGCGGATGGTCAGCGATTCGGTGGGCGTGCTCATGACGGTTGCCTATGGCGGCGGGCGGCCTATCTGTCACGCATGACAGCCACCCGCCTGATGAACCGCGCCGTTGTTCGCGTGACCCCGACAGACGACTGCGAGAGCGTCACCGACTTCCTGCAGGGTCTGCTCACCAACGACGTGAAGAAGCCCCTGCCCGTCTATACAGGCCTGCTGACCCCGCAGGGCAAGGCGCTGTTCGACATGCTGGTCTGGCCAGCGGGAGATGGCGGATTGCTGCTCGACTGCGAGGCCGAATTTGCCGGGGAGCTTGCGAAACGCCTCTCGCTCTACCGCCTGCGCCGGAAGATCGACATCGCAGTGGACGAGAGCGTTGCAGTCCATTGGGAAAAGCACGGCGGGGATGGCGGCGCCGCCGATCCGCGGCTCGCCGCGCTGGGTCAGCGCTGGCTGGCACCAGCCCTGGAAACCGACGAGGCTGCCGACGAAGACTACATAGCCCACCGCGTCGCGATGGGCGTGCCCGAGGGCCGCTCCGAACTGGGCGACATATTGTGGCTCGAAACCAATGCGGTCGAACTGCACGGGGTGGCCTTCGACAAGGGTTGCTACATCGGCCAGGAAAACACCGCGCGCATGAACTGGCGCAGCAAGGTCAACCGGCGGCTGGTGGTGGTCCCGCTCGACAAGTCCGACGAGAAGCGCCGCAAGGTAGCTTACGAGGATCTCGGCCTTGCCGTCGATCATCTGCGGGTGAGCGATATCGACATCGAGAGCGCGCCCGAATGGATGCGCTCAGGGCTTACGCCTTCGGAAGTGTAGCCTCCAGCGAACGCACCAGCATCCGCTCCGCACGGTCACGCGCGGCGGTTTCGGGAAGGCCGAGCGAACGAGACAGCGCCCCGCCGATCAGCGCATCACCCATCGCCATCAGTACGAGCGCCAGGGTCTCTTCGTGGACCTGCGTGGCATTGCCCGAATGGGCGGCCTCTTCGGGTGCAATCTCGTCGACCAGCCGATGGATTGTCTCGACGATGGGAGTGAGAGCATCCTCGTTGCCGGTCAGGATCATCCAGCTGGCGAGCGCGCCAGCACCTTCCTTGTCGAAAGCATCGAAGGCGAGGTCGACCACCTCGCGCGGACTTCCCAACCCCGCCCTGCTCGCGCGGACTGCATCGGCGATGGTCGCGCACACGGCCTGCGCGAGATGACCGGCAAGCGCCTTCTGCAGTCCTGCCGCCGATCCGAAATGGTGCAGCAAATTCGCATGCGTGCGCCCGATACGGCTCGCCACCGCCTTCAGCGTCACCGATTGCGGACCTGTTTCGATAAGCAGGCCGCGCGCGGCTTCAAGCGCTGCGAGGCGCGATTCTTCGGGAGATAAACGCTTGCGAGTAGCCATGTCGGAAACGCGTTAACCCATCGGGCGCGTTTCGGAAAGCGGCATGGGCAAGCTTATTGACATCTATGTCAGTAAGCACTACTTACAACAATGTAAGTTAACTCCCGGAGCCTTCCATGAACGCCCCCGTCACGATCGACACCGACACCGCCAATTCACCGGCACCTGCAGACCTCACCATCACCGTGCGCGACGAGCGCTTCAACCGCGGCACCACCCCGCGGCGCTGGTGGGCGGGCGAGCCCTTCGGCACCGCCTGGCACAACGCGCTTTCCGCCACGTTCCCGCGCGGCGAGGCGTTCTTTATCGAGGCGGTGAAGGCCCACCGCGAGGGTGCAGACCCGAAGCTGGCGGAAGAAATCCGCGCCTTCGTGCGCCAAGAAATCAACCACACGCGCGAGCACATCGCCTTCAACCGCCTTGCCGAAGACCATGGCTACAATATCAAGGCTATCGATGGCCGCGTTGCCGAGATGCTGGCTATGTTCAAGGGCCGCCCGGAATACCTCAACCTCGCCTCGACCATGGCGCTGGAACATTACACCGCGATGATGGCCGCCGAATTCCTCGGCAATCCGGCCCATTTCAAGGATGCCGACCCCGAGGTCCGCGCCATGTGGGAATGGCATTCGGTCGAGGAAATCGAGCACAAGGGCGTGGCCTTCGATACCTGGAACCACGCGACCAGGGACTGGTCCAAGTGGCGCCGCTACAAGGTGCGCAACATCATGATGCTGCTGGTCACCGCGCGCTTCTTCAAACACCGCTGGGAAGACACGCTCGAATTGCTCGAGCAGGATGGCATCACCGGCTGGAAAGCCAAGTGGGGCCTGCTGAAGTACCTCACCGTCAAGCCCGGCGTGGTGCGCCGCATCTTCCCCGCGTGGCTGGCCTATTTCAAGCCCGGCTTCCACCCGTGGGACCACGATGACCGCGCGCTCATCGGCAAGCACGAAGGCGAATTCGAAGCCGCGCTGATGCCGGCCGAATAACCCCGAGCTATCGGGTCGCAAACGAAAGGCCCCGCGAGATCGCTCGCGGGGCCTTTTTTATCAGGCGGCTTGCAGGCTGGGCCCGGTTTCCGCTTCGAGTTCGAGGCGAAACATCACGCATTCCGCTTCCTCGCCCCTGCCGCAGCTATGGCGCATCGCGCTCTTGCCGGTGGGCACGAAGCCGAGCTTCCTGAGGACCTTTCCGGAGGCCGGGTTGTCGGTGAAGTGGCCGGCACGCAGGCGCGTGTGGCCGAGCAGCCGGGCCACCTCGAGGATGCCGCGACCGGCCTCGGTGGCAAAGCCCTGCCCCCACGCGGGCCGCGCAATCCAGTATCCCAGTTCGGTCCCGCCTTCACCCGGATCGATGCCGATACAGCCGATCAGTTCGGACCCCTTCGCGCCCGGACGGGTAATGAGGAATTTCGGATAGAGCGGTTCCGCCTCGCGCATGACGAATTGGCGGGCATGTTCGGGGAGATACGGCCAGGGCGCACTGGCAAGATTGCGGACGACACCCTTGTCGGCGATTCCGCCAAACAGTGCTTCTGCATCTTCGGGCCAGGCAGGCCGCAACAGCAGCCTTTCGGTGACATGGAACATTGGTATTCTCCCCGTAGGACCACGCTCCGGGCTCCTAGGCCGGACACGTGACAATTGCGTGATGGCGAAAGGAATTTCCGCCCATGCGATTTTCGAAGAGGGAGAAACGACAAGAGGGAGACGGGTCGGCCCCATCTCCCTCTTCGTCTGCCGGGTCGTTAGCCCGGCTGGGACCGTCTCGTCTGGACGATCCCGTTATCGGAGCGTCCGTTTATTCGGCAGCTTCAGCCATCTGGTCGACCGATACGTATTTGCGGCCGAGCTTGCCCGAGTGGAATCGGACGACGCCATCGGTAAGCGCGAACAGCGTGTGGTCCTTGCCCATGCCGACGTTGACGGCCGGGTAGAACTTCGTGCCGCGCTGGCGCACGATAATGTTGCCGGCGACGACGTTTTCGCTGCCGAACTTCTTTACACCAAGACGACGACCGGCTGAGTCGCGACCGTTACGCGATGAACCGCCTGCTTTTTTATGTGCCATGGTTCAGATCCTTACTTCTTGGATTCGGTCTTCTTGGCTGCTGCCTTCTTGGCAGGAGCCTTCTTGGTAGCCGCTGCCTTCGCGGGCGCAGCCTTCTTGGCCTTGGGCGAAGCCTTCTCTTCCGAAGTATCCTTCTTCGGAGCAGCCTTCTTTTCTTCGGCCTTCTTCGGAGCAGCCTTCTTGGCGCTGCCGGTGCCGACGTCGGTGATGCGCAGCAGGGTCATCATCTGGCGATGACCGTTCTTGCGGCGATAGTTGTGACGACGACGCTTCTTGAAGACGACGACCTTCTCGCTCTTCGCCTGTGCGATGATTTCGGCCGAAACCGTCACCTTGGCGGCGTCTTCGATCTTGTCGCCTTCGCCGGCGAGCAGGACGTCGCCCAGCGTAATGGTGTCACCGGCTTCGCCAGCCAGCTTCTCAACCGCGATCTTGTCTCCGGCGGCAACCCGGTATTGCTTGCCGCCCGTGCGCACTACTGCGAACATGGTCGTATCTCTCGTTACAAATTGCTGTGCCGCATCCTTGCGAATCTACGGCGCGCCCGTCGACCCGTTGGTGTACGGGCCCGGAAAGAAGCGTGCCGTTAGGCGAAAGGCTTTCCCAAGTCAACGCAGAAGCGGTTCCTTTTTTGCCTTTCGCGCTGGCACGCGCACTCTGCCATGCTATGTGGCAGCCATGCCTGCAATTGCAAGAACTATGCTAGCCTTGTCCCTTGCCGCTCTCGTGGGGGCCTGCGCGAGCACGAGCGAGGAGTACCCTTCCCTTGCCGTGCGCGATGCCGAGCGGGCGCAGGGCCAGTTCTATACGGGCGAGCCTGCGCGCCTCGACGTGCCGCCCGTAGACGTCGATCTGGCGGGAGGGCTCTCGGCACGACTCGCTGCGCTGGTGACGGCAGCCGAGGAAGCCCATGCCGAGTTCGTTTCCGTCGAGCCGCGCGCTGCACGGCTCGTGGCAGCGGCGGGCGATAGGGGGAGCGACAGCTGGGCTGCCGCACAGGTCGCGCTGGCAGAACTCGATTCGGCGCGCAGCCGAGCCGCGATTCCGCTTGGCGACCTCGACATGATCTACACCGCCACGCGCGTGGCGGCACAGGACACTTCAGACATCGAGGCGGCCCGGAACCGCGTCATCGCGCTCGTTGGCGAAGAAGACGCCGCGCTGGAAGACCTGCGCGCCCGGATCCGCTAAGGTATTCCGCATGAGTTTAGCCTGTGACACCTGCCCCGTCCGCGATCGCGCGGCCTGTGCCGTTCTCGAAGAAGACCAGCGAGACGAATTGGCCAAGGCCGGCCGCACACGGACCTTGTCCAAGGGCGAAACGCTTTTCACGGCCGGCGAGAGCCTGGCGGCCTGTGCCACGCTCAAGAAGGGTGCCCTCAAGATAACCTCGACCGATATCGACGGGCGCGAGCGAATCCTGTCGCTGGTGCACCCGAGCGGGTTCATCGGGGAGATGTTCGGCCCCTACATGCGGCATGACGTGGTTGCGCTGGGCGATGCGGAACTGTGCGTGTTCTCCGGCCCCGACTTCCAGCGGGCGATCGAGCGTTATCCCCGGCTCGGGCAGGCGCTCCTGCGGCGCACGCAGGAAGACCTTTTCGCCAGCCGCGAATTGCTGGCGCTGACCGGCAATGCATCGGCCGAAACGCGTGTCGCAGGTGCGCTGGTCTCCTTCGCGCGGGCAGCAAGCGATTCGCCTTGTCATCTTGCGACCCGGTTCGACCTGCCGCTGTCGCGCGGCGAACTGGCCGACATGCTGGGTCTTACTATCGAGACGGTCAGCCGGATGCTCACCAGGTTCGAACGGGAAGGCGCGATCCGGCGGACAGGAAAGCGCGGGATCGAACTGATCGACCCCGCGCTCCTCCCTCTCTCCTAGCGCTTTCCTAGCGCACCAGCGCGGCTACGGTCACCATGGCCACGCCCCAGCAGAAAATCAGGACCGGCAGGACGAGCATTTGCACGGCGGCTCCTCCGGCGCCCACCCTGCCGGTAGCCGTACCGACACCATCTCGGCGCAGCCGTGCCCAGGTCATCGGCTTCGAGGCCGAGTGCGGAGCCAGCCGCGTCCAGATCGCCGGAACACCGAAACCGGCGATGACGAAGAAAGCGAAGATCGTCATCGGAATGGCGAGGCCGGGCGACGAAAGTCCCGCTGCCATCACCGCGATGAAGCCGAGATAGAGCGCCACGGTCGCGCCGTAGAGCGCCTTGGGAAGCTCGAAGGTACGGTCGACCTCGTGACGATGCCGGGGAGCCGCAACGATGGCGGCCTGTTCGGCAATGATATCGCGGGTAAGGTGCTTCGACATTTACGATCTCCTTTGTTGGAGACCTTGTGCCGCGCCCCTACCGGGCTTTCCTTGATCGAGATCAAGTGCGGGGAGAATTCCACCGCGCAAGATCCGCGCGGTCGGCATCGCGGGGCTCGATCCAGTGCCAGCCGTCGTCCCTGCGCTCGCGCTTCCAGAACCATGCGGCGGACTTGAGATGATCCATCAGATGGTCCGCTGCCTCGAAGGCATTGCGGCGATGGCGCGCGGCGGTAGCGACGAGGACGATGGCCTCGCCCGGGTTCATCACCCCGATTCGATGCCAGACGAGAGCGCCGTCGAGGTCGAAACGGGTCCTTGCATTGGCTGCAAGCTCCTCCATTCCCGGCAGCGTCAGCGGTTCGTAATGGGTGAGTTCGAGAGCCCGCACATCGCCGTCTGGCCGAACCTTGCCGAGAAAGCTGACAACGCCGCCTGCCTCTTCGTGCGCAGCGTTGAACGCAGCCAACGCCTCACCGATCGACATGCCCTTCTCGAGCAGCCGAACATCGAGCGGCGTCGCGAGCACGAGCCTAGCCACCGCTGACCGGCGGCAACAGCGCCACTTCGTCGCCATCCTCGGCAATGAGCGCCCTCTTGTCGGCGAGCACCTTTCCCTTGCAGGCGATATTGACCCGGTCATCTTCCAGTTGGGCGGCAATTTTAGGACCGACCTGCTCGATGAGGCCTGCCCAGTCGAGCGGCGATGCGACTTCGCGCTCTTGCTCGCCCGCCAAATCGCGCAACGGACCGAGGAAGAGCAGCGTCACGCTCACGAGGCGGCTTCCAGGTACTGGCCGGTCACTCCCGGCGCCGCGGCGAGATAGGTCTCGATGGCAGCAAGCGCCTCGCCTTCGCCCGCCACGAGGTTCACACGGCCTGGGCTGTGCTTTCGCGCGAGCATGGCCGCGGCGGCCTTGCGCCATTCGCCATGGGTGTGGTCGGCGCTCTCCAGTGCCACGAGCACGTCCTGCCCCGCATCCAGCGCCCTTTCGATAGGGTCGAGCCAGTTCTGGTGGAATAGCCCTGCCGCCGCCAGCGGCTCCTCCGGCAGGCCTTCGACCTCGATACGCTTCATTCGCGCCGCTCGCGGTGGAGCGTGATGCCGATTTTCTCATCCGCCTCCGCAATCGCCAGCTTTACGATTTTCACCGTCACCGCCTCGACGCGCTTGTCCTGCAGGAACAGCGTCTCGCAGACATGATCGGCCACCGCCTCGATGAGCTTGAAATGCACGCCCTCGGGCAGCGCCTCGGATGCCGCGTGCTTCAAATCCATGTAATTCTTCGAATCGTCGAGCGGCGTGTCGGCATCGTAATGCCTCAGCGGCTTCATCCGCACCTGGATGGTAAAGCGCAGCGGCTGCGGCTTGCCGGTCTCTTCGGAGTAGATGCCGGTGAGCACGTCATGTTCGAAATCGGCGACTTCGAGGATAAGCGAATCGTTCATGGGAAAGTCCCTAGCGCATCACTCCGAAAAGTGGGCACCGGTTTTCGGATCGGGGGATGCGTAATCAAGCGCGCGGATTGGACCAGCGCGCGAAGATTGCCGTGGGCAGTAGGCGCCCGCCCTCCTCCTGCACGGCTAGATCGCCATGTTCGACCTTGCCGGGGAGGTCGGCGAAGACCTCTTCGAGCAGGCCGCCAAGCGCAAGGCTGCTCATCCGCACGGCGTAGACGGTGAGGAAGAGGAAGCTGCTGTCCTTGTCCAGAAGCTGGCGGCAGTCGGAAACGAGGTCGGGCAATCCCTGTTCAAGCCGCCATACCTCGCCATCGGGCCCGCGGCCGAACTTGGGCGGGTCGAGGATGATACCGTCGTAACGCCTACCGCGACGCACTTCGCGCGCGGTGTATTTCATCGCGTCCTCGACCAGCCAGCGCACGGGGCGGTCGTCGAGGCCTGCCAGCGCGGCGTTCTCGCGCGCCTGTGCGACCGACTTCTTGCTCGCATCGACATGGGTGACGCGGCCGTATTTGCTCAGTGCCTGCGTGCCGACGCCGGTATAGCCGAAGAGGTTCATCGTCTCGGCATCGGTGCGCCCTTCGAGCTGCTCGCCCATCCATGTCCACACGGGCGCCATGTCGGGAAAGAAACCGAGGTGGCGGAAGGGTGTGCACTGCGCGGTGAAGCGAACCTCCTCGCCCCAGCCTAGCGGCCAGCCATGTTCGGGTACGTCTTTCGAGAACTGCCAGCGACCGCCGCCGTCCTCGTCGCTGCCGGGGACGAATTCACCATGCGCGTCCCAATGGTCGAGCCTGGGCGACCACATGGCCTGCGGTTCGGGGCGAATGAAGCGGTAGTCGCCATAGGCTTCGAACTTGCGACCATGACCGCTGTCGAGCAGGCGGTAGCCGTCCCAGCCCTCGCCCACCATCAGCACCGGATTGCGTGTAAGCTCGGCCATCAGGTTGCGTGTCCAACGATGTGGTCGCGCACGGCCTCGTAAGTGCCGGGCAGTTCGACGAAGCTTTCCTCGCGCGCGAAGAGGTCGCCGACGCGCGCCGGAAGCCCCGGGCGGATGCCGGTCGCGCGTTCGACCGCATCGGGGAATTTAGCCGGATGCGCTGTGGCAAGCGTCACCACCGGGATGGCCGGGTCGATACCGGCAGCGCGCGCGGCGTGGAGGCCGATGGCGGTGTGCGGATCGAGCATCTCGCCGCATTGCTCATAGGCCCAGCGCATTGCCTGCGAGGTGTCGCCCTCGTCCGCGCGGGCACTGGTGAAGAGCGCCGCACCTTTGGTCTGGGCGTTGGTGAGGCGCATGGCCTTGGCCGTGTCGAAGCCGCGCATCTGTTCGGCCAGAGCCAAGCCGTCGCGTCCGCCGACATCGAACAGCAGGCGCTCGAAATTGGAGCTGACCTGGATATCCATGCTCGGCGCGCTGGTGGGCGTGACCGAGCCAGCGGAATAATCGCCTTCGCTGAGCGCGCGGTGGAGGATGTCGTTGACGTTGGTCGCGACGATGAGCTGCTCGATGGGCAGGCCCATGCGCGCGGCCACATGGCCTGCAAAGACATCGCCGAAATTGCCGGTGGGCACGCTGAAGGCAAGGCTTCGCTCCGGGCCGCCAAGCTGGAGCGAGGCGGCGAAGTAATAGACCACCTGCGCCATCAGCCGCGCCCAGTTGATGGAATTGACCGCGCCGATGCGGTGTTTCGCGGTCACGTCCTTGTCGGCGAAGATTCGCTTCACCATCGCTTGCGCATCGTCGAAGCTGCCGTCGATAGCGATGTTGTGGACATTGGGCGCGCGCACCGTGGTCATCTGGCGGCGCTGGACGTCGCTCACCCGGCCCTTGGGGTGGAGCATGAAAATCTCGACATTGTCGAGACCGGCCACCGCATCGATGGCTGCGCTGCCCGTGTCCCCGCTGGTCGCGCCGACGATGGTCAAGCTGCCCTCTTCGCGGCCGAGGAATTCCTCGAACAGCAGTCCGAGCATCTGCAGCGCCACGTCCTTGAAGGCGAGCGTGGGGCCGTGGAAAAGTTCGAGCACCCAGTGCTGCTCGTCCAGCTGCACCAGCGGCGTCACCGCCTTGTGGGCGAAGCGGCCATAGGCCTTGGCGGTGAGTTCGCGCAGGCGCTGAGGCGTCAGGCAATCGCCGACGAAAGGCTCCATCACCCGCGCGGCAAGTTCGGCATAGGGCAGGCCGCGCATGGCAGCGATTTCTGCGGCCGAGAACTGCGGCCAGCTTTCGGGCACGTAGAGCCCACCATCGCTGGCGAGACCCGCCAGGGTGACTTCGGCGAAATCGAGGCTCGGGGCCTCACCTCGGGTGGAGACGTATTTCATTGCGGGCATGCGGTTAGCCGCGCTGGCCCATGCGGGCAAGCAAGCGGGTGTTTAGTCCTCTTTAGCGCGAGTGCCGCCCGCGCCCGCCCGGCGCCGCAGCGCGAGGATGTAGATGGCCAGCGCCGTCAGCGCGAAAAAGAACCACTGCCCGGCATAGGCGAGGTGGTTGTTCGGGAGGGCGCGCGGGTCGGGGCTGGCGAGCGGTTCGAGGCCTGCAAGCCCGCTGGCGGAGACCACCCGGCCGCCCGGAGCGATAGTGCCGCGCACCTCGCCGCCCTGCCATTCGGCGGGCTCAGGGCGCAGCGACCAACCAATGTCTACATCGATTACGGCATCGCTCCCGCCTAACTTGCACGAGGCGCGCTGGGCCCAGCCCTTTCCGCCCCTATCGTTCGTTCCGGCACGCGGTGTGACGGACAGGACTTCGGCGCAATCGATGGTCGTGCGACGGTAGAGGACTGCATCCACCCCGGTCCCGTCCAGCGGATAGCGGGCCTCGGATGACATACGCAGATTCTGTTCCGCCTGCGCGATCAGCGCTTCCTTCTCGCCCATGCGCGAGAGCTGCCAGAAGCCGAGCGCAATCATCACGGCAATCGCGCCGGCGACGATGACGGTCGGGATAATCGGAATGCGTGTGGTCATGTCGGCCCCATAAGCGAAAGGGGCAGCCGCGGCGAACCGGGCTGCCCCATTTCTCGTGTCAGCGAATGCTGCTCGGCATCAGTGCGTTGCAGCGCCCCAGCCGCCCCAGACATAGACGACGGCGAAGAGGAACAGCCACACCACGTCGACGAAGTGCCAGTACCATGCAGCGGCTTCGAAACCGAAATGCTGGCGCGGGGTGAAGTGGCCCTTGTAGGCGCGCACGAGGCAAACGATCAGGAAGATCGTGCCGACCAGAACGTGGAAGCCGTGGAAGCCGGTCGCCATGTAGAAGGCCGAGCTGTAGGTGTTGCCACCGAAAGCGAAGGGCGCATGCGCATATTCATAGGCCTGGATCATCGTGAAGACGGCGCCGAGGATGATGGTCAGCCACAGGCCCTTCTTGAGCCCGTCACGGTCGCCATGGATGAGCGAATGGTGCGCCCAGGTCACCGTCGTACCCGAGCACAGCAGGATGAGCGTATTCAGGAGGGGAAGGCCGAAGGGATCGATAACCGCCTCGATAGCCGCGGGCGGGAAGGTCCCGCCGACCACCTCGGAGATTTCGCTAGGGAAGAGCGAGAAGTCGAACCAGCTCCAGAACCAGCCGACGAAGAACATCACTTCCGAAGCGATGAACAGGATCATGCCGTAGCGCATGTGCAGCTGGACGATCGGCGTGTGGTCGCCGCGCTCGGCTTCCTTCACGATATTCGAGAACCAGCTGAAGAAGGTGGCGATAAGGCCGGCGATGCCGAGGCCCAGCACGAGGTGCGCCGAAGGCATGTCGTGCATGAACAGCACCATGCCGCTGGTAAAGGTCAGTGCCGACAGCGAGCCGATGAAGGGCCAAATGTCGGGCTCGAGGATGTGATATTCGTGATTGACGTTACCAGCCATTGTACCTGTATCCTGGGTTTCGCTTTGCGGCTGCCCTTAATGCGCGATTGGGCGCGGGTCTAGGGGGCAATCCCCGATTTCCGTTTGGTTCGAGCGTAGTCGAGAACCGTTGGTGCGGGTGTGTCTCGACTTCGCTCGACACGAACGGTGATGTGGACCCTAGTTTGCGCCCTTCGCCTCGTGGAATGTATAGGAGAGCGTGATCTGCTCCACCCCTTCCATGTTCGGGTCGTCCAGCGCCTTGGGGTCGACGAAATAAAGCACGGGCATGCGCACTTCCTGCCCCGGCTGCAGCGTCTGCTCGGTGAAGCAGAAGCACTGGATCTTGTTGAAATAGGCCCCGGCCTGTTCAGGCTCGACATTGAAGGTCGCCGTGCCCGTTATCGGGCGGTCCGAATTGTTCTTGGCGAGGTAAATCGCCATGTCGCGCTGGCCGATGGTGACGGTGTCGGTTACCTGCTCGGGCCGGAAATCCCAGCCGAGGCCCGGCGCTGCATTACCGTCGAAGCGGATAGAAATCTGCTGCCCGCCCGCTGCCGAGGCGAGACGCTCCGCTATCGCGGCTTCGCTTTCGCTGGCGCGCTGCGTTGTGCCGCCGAAACCGGTGACCTGGCAGAAAAGTTCGTAAAGCGGGACTGCCGCATAACCCAGACCCAACATCGCCGCCGCGCCGAGCAGCGCGAGCATGCCGGTCCTGAGGTTACGCGATTCGAGGGTGGCAGTGGTCATTATCGCAGCCTCACATCCTTACGATGGTGATGGCATAGAACAGTCCGGCCATGAACAGCAGCACTCCGCCCACGACAAGGTTGCGGCTCTTCTGGCGGCGGCGGTATTCTTTTTCTTCTTCGGGCGTCATGCGAAGACTCCGTTGTAAGCAGCCACGCGGTCGACGACCAGCGCGGCGAACAGCGCGAACAGGTAAAAAATGCTGAAAGCGAAGAGGCGTTTCTCGAGGCTCATCTTGTCGCCCTCGCCTGCGGAGCGCAGGGCCACGGGGATGCTCATCAGCAGGAAGACCAGCGAGAGCAGGATGGCAGTCACCCCGTAGAAGGCCCCGGTCCCGCCGATGAACCACGGCGCCGCAGCAATGGGCACGAGAAGGATGGAATAGGCAAGGATCTGGCGGCGGGTCGAGCGTTCGCCCTTCACCAGCGGCATCATCGGGATACCGACCTTGGCGTAATCGCTCTGCACGAACAGCGCGAGCGCCCAGAAATGCGGCGGGGTCCAGAAGAAGATGATGGCGAAGAGCAGGATCGGCATCAGCGTGACGTCGCCCGTCACCGCTATCCAGCCGATCATCGGCGGGAAGGCCCCTGCCCCGCCCCCGATAACGATATTCTGCGGCGTGCGGGGTTTGAGCCAGATGGTGTAGACCACGGCGTAATAGATGATGCTCAGCAGCAGGATGGCTGCCGCAAGCCAGTTCACGCCCAGCCCCATGATGACCACCGAGGCGGCCGAGATCAGGATGCCGAAATCGCGCGCGTCGGTGCGGTTCATCCGGCCAGCGGGAAGCGGACGCTTGGAGGTGCGCTTCATGCCCGCATCGATGTCGGCTTCCCACCACTGGTTGAGCGCCGCCGCCCCGCCCGCGCCCAGCGCGATGCAGAGGATGGCAGTGAAACCGATGACCGGGTGGATGCTGCCCGGAGCGGCCAGCAGGCCGCACAGGCCGGTGAAGATGACAAGGCTCATCACGCGCGGCTTGGTCAGCGCGAAAAAGTCGCGCCAGTCCGCGGGGAGCTGGGTGGTGGTGGGGGCAGCTTCGGTCATGTGGATTCGTTTCTGCCGCGCCCTATAGAAGGTCAGACCCGCTTAATCCAGTCAATGAGGATACGGTTCACCTCATCAGGGCGCTCCTGCTGGGTCCAGTGGCCCACGCCGTCGAGGATATGGCCTTCGACCGTGGGCGCGAACATCTTCATCAGGGCGACCGGATCGGTCACTGCGCCGAAAAGATAAGTCGCCGGATCGCGGGTGCCGCCGATGAACAGCGCGGGCTGTTCGATACGCTTGCCCTGCCATCCCTGCAGCCACTCGTAATCGGCCACATGGTTGCGATAGCGGTTGAGGGGCCCGCGAAAGCCTGATTGCTTGAATTCCGCCTCGTAGAAATCGAGGTCGTCCTCGGTCAGCCAGCGGACCGGCGCAGGGTCGGGCAGGCCTTCGAGGAAGGTCGCGCCATAGGGCTTGGACCAATAGTCGCCCGGCGGGACGTCGCCGCTGATCGAATACATCATGCGCGCCACCCAGTCGCGCGGGTCCTTCTCGGCCTCGGCCTCGGCGACACCCGGCTCCTGGAAGTATTCCTGGTAAAAGAACTTGCCCTGGCTCGTGAAGTGTTCATCGAACACCTCGGTGAAGGGGCGGCTTGGCACGCCTGCAAAGGGGACCGACAGGCCCGCGACGGCGCGGAAGTGTTCGGGGTGGGTGAGAGCGGTGTTCCACACGATGGGCGCGCCCCAGTCGTGGCCGACGAGGATGGCGGGCTGGTCGGGCTGGAGCGCCATCTTCAGCCCGACGAGGTCGCCGACGATACGCTCCATCGCATAGGCCGCAATCTCGTGCGGCTTGTCCGAGCCGCCATAGCCGCGCACATCGATGGCGCAGACGGTGAAGCCCGCCTCTGCGAGCGGGGTTAGTTGGTGGCGCCAGCTGTACCAGCTTTCCGGGAAACCGTGGACCATGATGACGAGCGGACCGTCACCCTCGATCGCGCAGCGCAGGCTCAGCTCGCCCACGTCGATTGTCCGCATCTCGCGCATCGCAAATCCTTCCGGCCCAAAACAAAACGGCCGGCCCCTCATGGGACCGGCCGCTTGTCTTTGTCCAGTACGCTTGCCGCTCAGTGAGCCGGCTTCGCGTCACCGATATGGTCGTGGTAATCGTGGTGGTCCTCGATCACCGGCAGTTCGCTGAACTGGTGAAACGGCGGCGGGCTCGACAGGCTCCATTCGAGCGTCGTTGCGCCTTCGCCCCAGTAGTTCGCACCGACCTTCTTGCCTGCGAACAGCGTGTAGAACACGTTGACGAAGAAGAAGATCATCGAGAACGCCATGATGTGATAGCCGTAGGAGCTGATTTCGTTCCAGAAGGTATAGGCTTCCGTGTAATCGGGATAGCGACGCGGCATGCCCTGCCACCCGAGGAAGTGCTGCGGGAAGAAGATCACGTTCACGCCGATAAAGAACAGCCAGAAGTGGATATGGCTGAGCAGTTCGGAGTGCATCTTGCCGCACATCTTCGGGAACCAGTAGTAGAACCCTGCGAACATCGAGAAGACGGCACCCATCGACAGCACGTAGTGGAAGTGGGCAACCACGAAGTAGGTGTCGTGCACCACGTCGTCCACGCCGCCATTGGCGAGGTAGACGCCGGTCACGCCGCCGACGGTAAAGAGGAAGATGAAGCCAAGCGCCCAGACCATCGGGCTCTTGAACTCGATCGAGCCGCCCCACATCGTGGCGATCCAGCTGAAGATCTTCACGCCGGTCGGAACCGCGATGACCATGGTGGCCGCGGTGAAGTACATCTTCGTGTTCACGTCGAGGCCCACGGTGTACATGTGGTGCGCCCAGACGATGAAGCCGACCACGCCGATGGCGACCATGGCATAGGCCATGCCGAGGTAACCGAAGACCGGCTTGCGGCTGAAGGTCGCGACGATCTGGCTGATCATGCCGAAGCCCGGCAGGATCATGATGTAGACTTCGGGGTGGCCGAAGAACCAGAACAGGTGCTGGTAAAGGATCGGGTCGCCGCCGCCGCTCGGATCGAAGAAGGTCGTGCCGAAGTTACGGTCGGTCAGCAGCATGGTGATGGCCGCGGCCAGCACCGGCAGTGCGAGCAGCAGCAGGAAGGCGGTAACCAGCACCGACCATACGAACAGCGGCATCTTGTGCAGGGTCATGCCCGGCGCACGCATGTTGAAGATGGTGGTGATGAAGTTGGTCGCGCCAAGGATCGAACCGGCACCGGCAAGGTGCAGCGAGAAGATGGCGAAGTCGACTGCCGGACCCGAAGAGCCCGAGGTCGAGAGCGGTGCGTAGACCGTCCAGCCCGTGCCTGCGCCCGGACCCGTGCCGCCGGGCACGAAGAGCGAGAACAGCAGCGAGACGAAACCGGCGACCGTCAGCCAGAACGAGATGTTGTTCATGCGCGGGAACGCCATGTCGGGCGCGCCGATCATCAGCGGCACGAACCAGTTGCCGAAGCCGCCGATCATCGCGGGCATGACCATGAAGAAGACCATGATCAGGCCGTGGGCGGTGATGAACACGTTCCACATGTGCAGTGCCGTGTCGAAATCGGGCGTGCCGCCCATGAATTCGGCCCAGAACTGCAGGTACTGGATACCCGGTTCGGCGAGCTCGGCACGCATGATGCCCGAGATACCGCCACCGATGATGCCGGCGAAGATCGCGAAGATCAGGTAGAGCGTACCGATGTCCTTGTGGTTGGTGGACATGAACCAGCGCGCGAAGAAGCCGGGCTTGTGGTCGGCATGATCATCGTGAGCGTGGTCCGCATGGGCCTGGAAGTTGTCTGCGGTGGTAGCCATCGGTCGGTCTCTCGGCTTCGTATATTAGAAAAAGCTAATTGTCAGGTTGCGTTGTGTCAGGCAACCGGTGCGGCGCCTGCGCCCGGCGCGCCTTCGACGGCGCTTTCAGGCTCCTGCGTCGGCGGCAGGGAGGGGTCGGCTTCGATACCTTCCTCATCCGCTCCGGCGATGGTGCCACCCTGCGCGAGCACCCAGGCATTGTACTGGTCCATCGGCAGCGCCTCGACGACAATCGGCATGAAGCCATGTCGCGCGCCGCACAGCTCGGAGCACTGGCCGTAATAGACGCCCGGCTCGTCGACCTGGAAGATACGCTCGTTCAGGCGGCCCGGGACACCGTCCATCTTGAACCAGAGGCTCGGCACGGCGAACGAGTGAATGACGTCGGCGGCGGTCACCTGGAGGCGGATGGGAACGCCCGCGGGCACGACCATGCGGTTGTCGACGGCCAGCTGCTCCGGACCATCGGTATCGGTGCGCGCGCGCGCATCGCCGCGGGTCGGGTCATCTTCTTCCTTCAGCATGTTCGAGACGATCTCGAAGTCGCCATTGTCGGGATAGGCATAGCCCCAGTACCACTGGTAACCGATCGCCTTGATGGTGATGGCGTCCTTGGGCGGGGTTTCGTACTGGCGGGCGATCAGCGTGATCGAGGGAATCGCGATGGCCAGCAGGATCAGCGCGGGAACAACCGTCCAGATGACTTCGATCAGCGTGTTGTGGCTGGTCTTCGAAGGCACGGGGTTGGCACCCTTGCGGAAGCGGAAAATCACGTAAAGCAGCAAGGCGAGCACGAAGATGCTGATACCCGCCATCACCCAGATCAGACCGTAATGGAGGCCGTAGGCGAACTCGCCGTCCTCGGAATATTGCGGCTGGATGTCCCAGCCACCGGCAACCGGCATGCCCTTGCCTTCGGTCGGGGCCATCGGCGTATAGGCATCGCTGCCGGCCGAAACCGCCTCCGGGTCTGCCACATCGGCAACATCTGCCGGATCGGCGGATTCGAGTTGCTCGGTCGCTGCGGCATCCTGAGCCATGGCGGCAGGCGTGCCGATAACCAGCGAGAAGGCCAGCGCCAGGCTGGCTACGATCCGGTGAAATCCGAGAGTTTTCATTACGTTGGAACTCTTTCGTGTCATGTCGTCTGTCGCGCCGTCAGCTCATGCGAATCCAGCGAACACGCGTGAATCCGCCCCTCAAGCGAGGCCCGATTGCGATGCGCCCTATAGGCAGGGTTTCCGCCAGCCTCAAGCGGTACGGGATAAAAATGTGAGCGATGGCTTTGCCCCTTGCGCAATCGCGCGCAAGGCGCTTTGGACATTGGCACCATGACACAAGAAGAAATCCTCTCCGAATTCCGCGCCAGCGAAGCCCTGCTCGAAGGCCATTTCCTGCTCTCCAGCGGGCGCCACAGCGGACATTATCTGCAATGCGCACGCGTGCTGATGAATCCGGAACGCGCCGGACGGCTCGCGCTTGCCCTCGCCCAGAAGCTGCCGCGCGACATCCGGAGCCAGATCGACGTGGTGGTGAGCCCCGCGATGGGCGGCATCATCATCGGGCAGGAAATGGGCCGCGCGCTGGGCAAGGACGCGATGTTCCTCGAACGGCCCGAAGGTGAATTCCACCTGCGCCGCGGCTTCCGGCTCGAACCGGGTGCAAAGGTGCTGATGGTGGAGGACGTGGTCACCACCGGCCTCTCCAGCCGCGAGGCGATTGCCGCCGTGGCACGCGAAGGCGGCGAGGTCATCGCCGAGGTCGCGCTGGTCGATCGCAGCAATGGCGAGGCGGATCTGGGTGTGCCCTTCTTCCCGCTGATCGACATCAACTTCCCGACCTATGCCGATGACGAGGTCCCCGCTGATCTGGCGGCCATCGAAATTACCAAGCCCGGGAGCCGCAAGGCTTGACCCCCCCGCTGCGTCCCAACCCGCTCAGATTGGGCGTCAACATCGACCACGTCGCCACCATTCGCAATGCGCGCGGCGGCGACCATCCGGACCCGGTGCGTGCAGCCGAACTCGTGGCGAGTGTCGGAGGCGACGGGATCACCGCGCACCTGCGCGAAGACCGCCGCCACATCCGCGATGCGGACCTGAAGCGCATCCAGGAAGCGACCGACCTGCCGCTCAACCTCGAGATGGCGGCGACCGAGGAAATGCTCGAGATAGCGCTCAAGCATATGCCGCATGCCGCCTGCATCGTCCCCGAGAAGCGCGAGGAGCGCACGACCGAGGGCGGGCTCGACGCGGCGGGCCAGCACAACACGCTCGCGCCCATCGTATGGAAGCTGCGCGACAACGGCATTCGCGTCTCGCTCTTCATTGAGGCGGACGAACGGCAATTGGACGCTGCGCTGCGGCTGGGCGTACCGGTGGTCGAATTCCACACCGGCGAATACGCCCACGCCCATCTCGAGGGTGACAGCGAACGCCTGTCGCGCGAACTGAAGCGAATTGCCGACATGTCCGCGCTGGCCGCCAAGAACGGTATCGAGCCGCATGCCGGCCACGGGCTCACTTACGAGAACGTTCAGCCCATTGCCGCCATCCCGCAGTTGGCCGAGCTCAACATCGGCCACTACCTCGTCGGCGAGGCGGTCTTCGTCGGGCTGGAGCAGGCGGTGCGCCACATGCGCGAACTGATGGACGACGCGCGGTGAGCGAAGAACTTACCCGCTCTGCCAAGCTCTGGGCGCTGGCGGGGGCAATTCCCTTCCTCTTGTCCATCCTCCTCCTCGGTTTCGCCCTGTCGCGCCAAGTGCTCGTGCCCTTCGCCATCGGCTGGCCGATAATCCAGGTTTTCGGCTACTGGGGGTCGCTCAAGCGCGCGGCCGGCCAGGTCGACCATCCGCTGGTCAAGACACAGGTCATCCTTCACTGGACGATGATCGCCATCCTTATCGGCATCGCAGCGAGGGTCCTGTGATTATCGGAATGGGCAACGACCTCACCAATATGGACCGCATCGCCAACTCGCTGGAGCGGTGGGGCGAGAAATTCGAGCGACGTTGCTTCACCGATATCGAGCGCGCCAAGGCCGACAAGCGCCCCTTCACCCGCGTCGGCACCTTCGCCAAGCGCTGGGCAGCGAAAGAAGCCTTCGCCAAGGCCGTCGGCACGGGTTTCTCGCGCGGCGTCTTCCACAAGGACATCGGCGTGGTAAACGCGCGTTCCGGCGCGCCGACGCTTCAACTCACCGGCGGTGCTGCACTAAGGCTTGCCGAAATGATGCCGCATGGCCATGAGGCGCGCATTCATCTCACCCTCACCGACGACCATCCATGGGCGCAGGCATTCGTGATTATCGAGGCCTTCCCGCAATGAGCGCAGACACTGCCGACGTGACCGACCATATCGAAAAGAAGAAGAAAGACGAAAAGGTGGACTGGCTGGCGGAAATCCGCGGCCTTTCGCTGATGCTGCTGGCCGTCTTCGCCTTCCACAGCTTCATCGCCAAGCCGTTTTACATCCCGTCGGAATCGATGCTGCCCAACATGCTGGTCGGCGACCGTCTGGTGGTGAGCAAGTACCCCTATGGCTGGAACTGGTCCTCGGTCAGCTTCCACCTCGCCCCGCGCGGCGACTGGCGGATTGCCGGAGCGACGCCCGAATATGGCGATATCGTCATCCCCGTGCATCCCGAACGCGACGAGGACTATATCAAGCGCGTGGTCGCCCGCCCGGGTGACCGGATCGCGGTCCGCGACGGCCAGATCATCCTCAACGGCCAGCCCGTGCCGCAGGAAGCCGAGCCGCCGCTCGACCTGCCGGTGGACGAGAACTCGCGCTGCTTCGGCTTCGGGGACCCGAGTTTCCTCGTCACCGATGACGACGGCACGCAGGTCTGCCGCGTTCCGGTCTATCGCGAAACCATGCCCAATGGCGCAAACTATCTCGTCATCGACCACATGAACCAGCCGCTCGACGACTATCCCGAGACGGTCATTCCGGCTGGTCATGTCTTCGTCATGGGCGACAACCGCGACCACTCCGCCGACAGCCGCGACGACTTCTCGCGCGGACTGATGGGCCCGGTCCCGCTGGAGAATATCGGCGGACGCGCGGAGTTCATCACCTTCTCGCTCGATGGAACCACCACGCTCAATCCGGTTTCTTGGTTTACCAGCTTGCGCGAAGACCGCGCCTGGACCACGCTGCGTCCCGCAATAGCGGAAGGGAACGAGGCCGAATGAGCGAGACATCGTCGGGAAACAAGAGCGACCCGGTCAGCAATGACGACCTCGCCTATCACGACGATCCTGGTGCCAGCCCGACATATATCGGCAATCCCGAGCTGCGGTTCGAAGCCGGCCGCGCGCTCGTCTGGGCGCTGGTCATCGGTCTTGTCTGGCTGACGGTCCACATCTCGCAGTCGCTGCTCGTCATCTTCGGTGCGATGGTGTTTGCCTGCATGGTCGATGGCGGCGCGCGCCTGCTTGGCAAGGCTCTGCCCATCGCTCGCAGCTTCCGGGTGGCCATCGTGCTGGTCCTCGTCACCGCCTTCTTTATCTGGCTGGGCTATTTTGCCGGCTCCCAGATTTCGCAGCAGGCCGCCGAATTCCCGTCCATCATCAACGAGCAACTCGGCCGCGCGATTGCCACTCTCCAGGACAAGGGCTTTGCGATCAACACTGCCGATATCGAGCGCTTCGCGGGCAGCATGGCGAGCGGGGTCGGCACCGTCACCAAGGCCATCGGCGGCATCTTCGGCGGGCTGACCACGCTGCTGCTCATCGTCATCATCGGCATCTATCTCGCCATCGATCCGCGCCTCTACGAGCGCGGGGTGGCCTGGATGATCCCGGGCAAGAAGCGCGGCGCTTTCTACGACACGCTGAGCCACCAGGCCTACACGCTGCGCCGGCTGATGGCTGGGCGCCTCGTGGGCATGGCGTTCGAGGGCTTTTTCACCTGGGTCATGCTGGCCTTCGGCGGCATGCTTATCGGACTTGAGCCAGTACCCATGGCCGCGCTTCTCGGCCTTCTTACCGGCCTGCTTGCCTTCATCCCCAATATCGGCGCGATTATCTCGGGCGTGCTGATGGTGCTGGTCGGCTTCTCCGGCGGAACCGACATGGGCCTCTATACGATTTTCGTTTATTTCCTCGTCCAGAACTTCGACGGCTATGTGCTCGTGCCGCTGATCGCCAAGAAGACTGTCGACCTTGCGCCGGCACTCGTCCTTTCGGCACAGCTCATCTTCGGCGTCCTGTTCGGCCTCCTCGGCCTCGCGCTGGCCGATCCGCTGCTGGCGATGATCAAGGTCGCGCTGGAACGGCGGAGCGCAAGGGTGAAGGGCGAGGTCGAACCCGCACAAGCTCCGGAGCCCGCCTGACATGGCCCGCAAGTTCCTTTACCTCGTGGCGGTGGTCATCGTCCTCGTAATCATCGGCATGATCGCCTTGAGCATCTGGTCACGCGAAGCGACCGAGATCGCCTTCGTCCCGCGCGGCGAATTCGTCGAGCAGGAAGCGCTTGCCGCCAACGCCTATGAAGACCCTGACATGTGGTATTCGCGCCCCGGCCTCGGCACGAACGACCCCTCGCGCTACCAGCCTGCCATCGCGCAGCCCGCCTCGGACCCGGCAGATCAGGCCCCCTCGCCCGACAGCCCCGCGGCCGAGCAAAGCCTCGACGAACCGGGGATGATGGATACCAAAGGCTCGATAGCAGGCGAGATGGCCGATGCGCAGGCGACACCCGGTTTCGCCGTCTTTTTCGTGCCGCCGACGAGCTTCCTCAAGGCAGGCGGCACAGAGTGGAACGCCGCGCTGGACGATGCCGCTACCAACAGCCGCGCGCGCACCTTCCTGCGCGGGCTGGCCAGCCCCTTCAACCGGGCCGATGAGATCTGGGCGCCGAAATACCGCCAGGCGGCCGCCGGTGCCTTCCTTACCGACAAGCCCGAAGCGCAGCGGGCGATCGATGCCGCATATGCGGATGTGCTCCAGGCCTTCGACTACTTCCTCGAGAGCGTCGACGAGGGCAAACCCATCGTGCTTGCCGGACACAGCCAGGGCGCCAATCACGTTCTGCGCCTGCTGATGGACCGGGCCGAAGCTGCCGGCATTACCGAGCGCATCGTGGCGGTCTACGCGATCGGCTGGCCCATTTCGGTCGAACACGACCTGCCTGCCCTGCCCCTGCCTGCCTGCGCCTCGGCGCAGCAGGCCGGTTGCATTATCGCCTATTCAGCCTTCAGCGATGGCGGCGACCCCGAATTCATCAAGCGCCGTTACGAAGCCACGCCCGGGCTGGACGGAGCCCCGCGTGGCGATGGCCCGATCCTTTGCGTCAATCCCCTGACAGGCAGCACCGGCGGTTCGGCCCCGGCTTCGGCCAATCTCGGCACGTTGAAGCCAAGCGCCGACCTCGCCTCGGGCGAACTTGTGCCAGGAGCGATCCCGGCCCGTTGCAACGAAGATGGCCTCCTCCTTATCGGCGACCCGCCGCAATTGGGCGAGGGCGTGCTGCCCGGCGGCAATTACCATGTCTACGACATCCCGCTGTTCTGGAAGAACCTGCAGGAAGACGTCCTCAAGCGCGTGAATGCATGGACGAGCACAGCCGCCTGATCACCGACAACGCGCTCGAATATGGCGATGCGCTGCCCGAGGGCGGCGTGTTGCTCGGGCTCGACCTCGGCACCAAGACCATCGGTGTGGCCACCTGCGATGCGGGCTGGCGCTATGCCACTGCTGGCAAGACCATAGAGCGCAGCAAGTTTACCAAGGATTGCGGGAAATTGCGCGAAATCGTCACCGCCCGCTCAGTCGCAGGCGTGGTCATCGGCCTTCCCCGGAATATGGACGGAACCGAGGGCCCGCGCGCCCAGGCGAGCCGTGCATACGCCAGGAATCTTTCCCAAGCGCTTGAACTGCCGATACTTCTATGGGACGAAAGGTGGTCGACATCGTCTGCCGATGCAGCGATGATCGGCCAGGACATGAGCCGCGCAAAGCGGGCCGAAAAGATAGACAGCCACGCGGCTGCAATCATCCTGCAAGGCGCCATAGACGCGCTGGCGGGAGGCGGATTTTGAGGAGAGGGTCGCCACAATGCTCGATATGGAAAACCGCACGGATGCGATATCCGGCCGCCGTCGCGCAGGAATGAAAGCGCTTGCCGGGCAATTGCTCGGCGTGACGCTGGTCGCCCTGCTGCTCGTAATGACGATTGCGGTCCTGTTCTAGGCCGCTTCCAGCGCCGCGCGCCTCGCTGCGGCTTCCTTCGCAACCATCAGGCTTCCCGACAGCTCGGCCTCGCGCCAAAGCGCGTCGCGCTGCTCGCCCGAGACCAGCCCGCTACGCGCCTCGAAACTCGCAAGCCGCAACCTGTCACTCGGGTGGGCACGCCCTGCCCATGTTGCGAAGTCCAACGCTTCCGCGCCGCCCAATCCCACCGCGCAGCGCAGGAAACACTCGGTTGAGGTCGGGTTGAGCACGCCGGTCACGGCATTGCTGTCGAGGTCGAAGCCGTACTGGTCGTACCACCCCTGCGCGGGGTCTATGTGCATGATATTCAACGAAACCGACATGGAGGACGGCGGCAGCTGCGAATGCACGTCGCGGTGCGCGCGGTAGAGCATGAGCTTGCCTTCGGAGAGGTTGCTGCGCTCGACGAAGCGAAGGTCCGCAATCTCTCCGCGCCAGCCCGCGACCTCCTCATAGTCATATTCGAAATAGTCGCTGCCGTAGCCTGGGCCGAAATAGCCCGCGGTCAGGAAAGCGAAATTGTGGTCGTGCGGGATACCGTAAACGAAGGCGTCCGCGCCGCTCGCAGCATAGCTGCTCTCGTCCTCGCTCGGCCAGATATTGGCGCGCAGGAAGCTGTTGCCCCGCATGCGCGAGAGGACGATGGATTGCGGGCCATACCCGCTGTCGAGCGTGCTTTCGCGAAAGCGGGACTTCAATTGTTCGATGAGCAAATCGCCGAGGAAATCGCGGTTGTTGGCCAGCCGCTTCAAGGCGACTGCACCGCATGCAAGTGCATCCACGCAGGCCGGGTCGAAAGGCGTCTCGTCGAGCATGGCAAGGCAGTCGCCGATACCATGGGCGTGTGTTTCTTCGCTTTCTATCAGGCGGGGCATGCTTCGGCGCTCCTTTCGAGCAATTGGGGATAGGCCTCGGCCAGCTGCGCCCGCAGCGCTCCGGCAGGTACGGCGAGCGGGTCAGCCGGGCCGGCAGCCACGCGGCACAAGGCATCGAAACCTGCGCCGCTGTCGAGCGCGAGGCATTCGCGAAGGCTCTGCCAGCGGATATGCGCGCTGCCCTCGCCCGCGAGTTCGGCAAGCACGGGGGCGGCGTCTTTTCGACCCATGCGCCCGAGCAGCGCCATCGCCATCTCCCGGCGGCTCTCCTCGCGGCTGCCGCTCGCGCGGTGGATGAGACGGCCGTCATCGAGTGCATATTGCCGCGTCTCTTTCGGGTTCTCGTCTGTCCTGGCGATGCGCAGCATGACGAGGCGGCCATGGACGCGCTCGACCAGCCGCGTCTCGCCAGGGCCGGTGCAACGCAGCGTATCTGAGGCCACCACGCGCCGTGTGGTGCAGTCGATAGCCGCATGGGTGGCATTTTCTTCGAGCAGTTCAAGGTGCCTCACATCCGCCGCACCGGCGAGCACCACCTCGTGCAAGTCACCGCTTGCAAATCCGGCGGAGGCCGAGGGCTGGTCGAACTCTTCATAGGTGATCAGCGTCAGCCCCGCGCGCCCCGAACGCATCAGTTCGAGCGTCGAGAAATGGCCGGACTTCTGGTGACGGAAGGGGATCTGCCCGAGCGGCGCTTCGGCGAGCGCCGCCGTCATCGGCCTCATCATCGCATCGACGAACGAATGCGCCTCGCCTTGCTGCTCCACGAGATTGCGCAAGGCCTCGAGTTCGGCGAACTTCGCGCCCCGACCATATTCGGCCAGCGCAGCCCGGACCGGCGCGGCCTCCCCAGCCAGCCACTCGTCGCGAATGCCTTCCAGCCTCAGCTGGACAGCACGCTGCGAGGCGGGGTCGCCCCGCAGCGTGGCCAATTGCGGATCGATACGCATCGTCCCGCTCGTCCCCTAGAAAAGCGTCTCGGTGGGCGCGATTTCGTAGAGGTAGACCATGATGACCACGATGCGGTCGTCCACGGTCGGGCCGCCCTCTGCGGACAGCGACCCGAACAGGCCGGTGGCAATGTCGAGGCCGGGCAGGCTGGCAAGGTCGATCTTTGGCAGATCCATATGTTTTCTCCCTTATTTGGAGGGAGTGCGACCCCGTGCCACGCTCCCCGGCGCGCTTGCTGCCAAGCTGCGGGCGGGCAATCGAATTAAAAGATTGTAATGGCAGGGAACCGGGCGCTATCGGCGCTCTCGACCATGAGCGAACAAGCAGCATTCGACCCGAAGACGGCCACGCCGTTCCTAACGAGCCGCGGGCACCCCGGTTTCCTCGGCATGCGCTATTCCGACCATGGCAACGACTGGGTGGAACTGGAGTTGCCGTGGCGCGAGGACCTGATTGGCGACGAGGGGCAGCACGTGCTTGCATCCGGCCCCATCCTCAGCCTGATGGACATGGCCAGCGGCCTCGCCATCTGGAAAGCGATGGACAAGTTCCAGGCGATTGCCACGCTCGACCTGCGCGTCGATTACGTCCGCCCAGCGCGTGAAGGCGCCGCCGTCTTCGGCCGCTCGCAATGCTACCGGCTCACCCGCAGCGCCGCTTTTGTCCGCGGCCTTGCACATGATGGCGATGTCGACGACCCGGTCGCGCATATCCAGGCGGTCTTCATGAAAATCGGCGGCGGTCCGAAGCGGGAGCTGCCCGGTGGCTGAGCATCCCGACATCGTCCTCCTCACCCCCTATGCCCGCTCGCTCGGCATCGAACTGAGCGAATGGGAAGACGGCGTGCCTGTCATGCGGGTCGAATTCGTCGAGGCGGTCGAAGGGCGCCCTGAGCATTTCCACGGCGGGGCGACGGGCGGATTGCTGGAGACCGCAGGCTATGCCGCGCTGCGCGCCGAGCTGGCGGAGCGCGGGCGTGATGCGGTGCTCAAGCCGATCAACATCACCGTGCAATACCTTTCGGCGGGCAAGTCGCAGGCGAGCTTTGCCAAGGGCCGCGTGACCAAGCTGGGCCGCCGCAGCGCCAACCTCACCGTCGAAGCGTGGCAGGACGACCGCACGCGTCCGATAGCGACCGCAGTGATGAACGTGTTCATGGGCGAGCCCGAAGACTAACCCGGACCAGTCCGTCCCTCGCGTTCGAGCTGGCGGCGGATTTCCTCGTACCGCCGCTCTTCCGCTTCCTCGCGGCGTTCTTCGGCTCGGCGACGCGCTTCCTCGATGGCCGCTTCGTCCACGCCGATGCCGTCCTCGCCGAGCCGGATTTCGACCGGAATACCGTCGATTTCAGTGCTGAAGACAGCCTCGCCATCACGGATGCGGATGCGCGAATTGCCGTCGCCGATGGGAATGTCGCCCAGGTCGGGGACGTCGAGCGGTTCGACCGGACCGCCCGGGTCGGGAATGTCGGTTGGCGCAGGAGCTTTGGGAGCAGCCTGCGCACCCAGCGCCTGGCTCATGAAATCGCGCCAGATGCGCGCAGGGAGGCCGCCTCCGGAAATCCCTTTCAGCGGTGAATTGTCATCATTGCCAATCCACACGCCGACCACGAGGTCCCCAGCATAGCCCACGAATAGCGCGTCGCGATTGTCCTGCGTCGTGCCGGTCTTGCCGAAGGCGGGCATGGAAAGCTTGGCACTGCGGCCAGTACCCCCATCGATGACACCTGCCAGAAGCCGGTCCATCTTGCGGCTGGTCGAGCCAGAAAAGCTCGAAGGGCCATCGACCAGGCTCTCGAACCAGCCACGTTCGGGTGTCGCAAACGCACGCGGCTCGACCGGATAGGCATTGCCCGCCACCCCGGCATAGGCTGCGGTCAGTTCGAGCAGGCTCATGGTCGAGGTGCCGAGCGCCATGCTCGGGTCGCCCTTGGTCAGCGGCGAGGTGACGCCGAGGTCGCGCGCGGCATCGATAACTTTCTCGCTGCCGACTTCGCCGAACAGGCGCACGGCAGCAACATTGCTCGACTGGGCGAAGGCCTGTTCCAGCGTCAGGCTGTCCGAATAGCGCCCACCCGAGTTTTCGGGGCGATACCCGCCCTGCTCGATCTTCGCATTGCTGATGCGGTCGTCGGGGCTCCACCCGTCGCGCATCGCGGCAAGGTAGACGAAGAGCTTGAAGGTCGAGCCCGGCTGGCGCTTGGCCATGGTGGCGCGGTTGAAGGGTGATTTCTCATAATCCTTGCCGCCAATCATGGCGACGACCTCGCCATTGGTGCGCATGGCGACGAGCGCCACCTGAGCCTCTCCCAGCGGTGCGCGGCTGGTCACGCGGCGCGCGATATTCTGCAAGCGCGCGTCAAGCGTCGTGGTAAGCGTCTGGCGCGCATAGCCCGTTTCCGACATCTGGCGCGCATTGGGCAGCGCCCAGTCGGCGAAATAGGTGCCGGTGGGAAGGTCGCTCTTCAGCCGCACATCGAGCGCCGGCGCGCGCATCGCCTTTGCCTCAGCCTCGGTGATATAGCCTGCAGCCACCATCGACTGGACCACCAACTGCATGCGCTTTTCCGCGCGGTCGTAATGGCGCGTCGGCGCATAGCGTGAAGGTGCCTGCAACAGGCCCGCCAGCATCGCCGCCTGGTTGGGCAGCAGGTTCTCCGGCTTGCGGTAGAAGTAGTGCAGACTCGCCGCGCGAAGGCCGTACACATTGTCGCCGAAATAGGCGTTCGAGAGATAGCGCTCGAGGATTTCGTCCTTGGTCAGCCACGCTTCCAGCCAGAAGGCTATCAGCGCCTCGCGCGCCTTGCGGGTCATGGTCCGCTCGGGCGTGAGGAAGGTGAATTTCGCCAGCTGCTGGGTGATGGTCGAACCACCACCGGTTCCCGTGAAGGCAGCGCGCGCGATACCGCGCGGGTCGACGCCCCAATGGTCGTAGAAGCGCCGGTCCTCGATGGCGAGGAAAGCCTCGACCACATGCGGCGGAAGCGTGTCGATATCGACCGGCTCGTCCACCACCGCCCCGTTGCGCGCAATCGGAGTGCCATCCGATGCCAGAAGGGTGATTTGCGGCGGTGCAATAGGTTCAAGCGACTTGTTGAGCGGCGCGGTGATCGCCAGCCACGCAACCAGCACGATGAACAGCGCGATCATGGCCGCAATGATGCGGACCACCCACCAGCGCTTGCGGCGACCGAACCAGTGTTCCTTCTGCCACCATTTCTGGCGGCGGCGTTCTTCTGCGCGCACCGCATGGTCGATTTCGTCGAGCCGGTCGTCCCAGCTATCATCGTCGTCCCAGTCGTCGGCGAGCGAATAATAGCCGCGATGGCCCGAAGGTTCGGGCTCGGGACGGTTGCGGCGGAAGATGGAATCGAGAACGCCCATGGACCTACTGTGCTACACGAATAACACAGTCATGCATAGGCCTTCCAACCTTAACTCTTCCCGACCACGCTTTCGGGCAGGTCTTCACCGAAGACGCGCTGGTAGTACTCTGCCACGAGCATGCGCTCTTCCTCGTCGCACTTGTTGAGGAAGGAGAGGCGGAAGGCAAAGCCCACATCCTTGAAGATGGCGTAGTTCTGCGCCCAGGTGATGACCGTACGCGGGCTCATCACGGTCGAGATATCGCCATTGATGAAGCCCTGCCGGGACAGGTCGGCGACCTTGATCATGTCGGCAAGGATCTTCGGGTCGGTATCGGGGTTCTTCGCCTCGACGATCTGCTGCTCGGTCTCGGCAGGCAGGTAGTTCAGCGCAGTGACGATGTTCCAGCGGTCCATCTGGCCCTGGTTGATGGCCTGCGTGCCGTGATAAAGCCCGGAAGTATCGCCGAGGCCGACAGTGTTGGCTGTGGCGAAGAGGCGGAAATGCGGATCGGGCCGGATCACGCGGTTCTGGTCGAGCAGCGTCAGCTTGCCCTGCTGTTCGAGCACGCGCTGGATGACGAACATCACGTCGGGGCGGCCCGCATCATATTCGTCAAACACCAGCGCGACCGGGTGCTGGAGCGCCCAGGGCAGCAGGCCTTCGCGGAATTCGGTGACCTGCAGGCCGTCGCGCAGCACGATGGCATCGCGCCCGACGAGGTCGATACGGCTGATATGCGCGTCGAGGTTGATGCGGATACACGGCCAGTTGAGGCGCGCTGCGACCTGTTCGATGTGGGTCGACTTACCCGTGCCGTGATAGCCCTGCACCATCACGCGGCGGTCATGCGCGAAGCCGGCGAGGATGGCGAGCGTGGTGTCCGCATCGAACACATAGGCCTCGTCGAGGTCGGGCGTGCGCGGGTCCGGCTTGGAAAAAGCGGGCACCTTCCAGTCGATATCGATACCGAAAGTCTCACGCACATCGACTTCGATGTCGGGCGCGGGAAGGACGGTCTTGGCGGAAGGTTCGAAGGTCTTGTCGGTCATTTCGTTCATCGCATGCGCGACCTAGGCATTTATCTCGTGAACGCCAAGCCTATATTGGCCCTTGTGAGTCGCCCCGACCCTCTCGAATTTCTTCGCCAACGCATAGTCGGCACGGTGAGAGCCACCTTCAACGAGGGCGATGCGAACGCACAGCCGCGCGGCGTGTCGGACGAGGCATTGTTCGAAAAGGATACGCCCATCCGCATGGTCCACGCCGATATCGTGGGCATGATGGTCGGCGGTATTCGCGGGTTGTTCCTCCAGATGCTCCACCCGCATGCGCTGCAGGGTGTGCTCGATTTTTCGAACTTCCGCAGCGACATGCATGGGCGCCTGTCGCGCACCGCCCACTTCATCACCGACACGACCTTCGCCCACCGCGACATCGCGATGGAATCGATTGAGCGGGTCAACCGCATCCATCGCAGTGTAAAAGGCGTGCTGCCCGACGGCTCGCCCTATTCCGCCACCGACCCTCGCACGCTGGCCTGGGTCCACGTGGCCGAGGCGACCAGCTTCCTCGCAGGCTACATGCGCGTGACGAGACCCGATATGCCGGGCCACGAGCAGGACGAATATTACCGCCAGTTTGCCGTCGTCGCGGCGGTGCTGGGGGCGGACCCCATTCCCACCAACCGGCGAGAGGCGGAACTGATCTTCCGCGAACTGCGCGAGGATTTGTCCACCAGCCCGCAGGCGCGCGAGGTCGCGGAATTCGTGGTGAGCATCAAACCCGAAGGCGCGCCGCCCGCACTGCAGAAGGCCATCGTCGCCGAGAGCATCGCGCTGCTGCCGCCCTTCGCCCGCTCGATGCTGGGGCTGGAGCGCCCGGGCCTCGGAGCCATCCCTGCCCGCGCCGCTGCATGGGGTGCGGCCAAGACGCTGCGCTGGGCCTTTCGCCAGAGCTGACATGGCAAGCAAGGGCCGCCACCGTGCGCGGCCCCGTGCCAATCTTAGAGGACGAAGTCTCCCACAGTCAGGTCATGGATACCTTTGAGCATGATTGTGAAGTCGGCCGCGCCATCGCCATCGGTATCGCCAGCAAGATAGGTGTTCTCGCCAAGTACGTAGGCGCGCAATTCCCCGGCAGTGCCGCTGAAACGGGCGCTAGCGATGAATGTAAATGCATCGTCGGTCTCGCCGGACACGGCATCAATTGCCGACAGGTCGATGATATCGCCTTCTGCCTGCGAGAAATCGATGATGATGTCGGCATTGCCCTTCCATTTGCCGCTGTGGCCCTCTTCGAAAAGGAAGGTGTCGGCACCCGTGCCGCCGGTCAGACGGTCACGCCCCCAGCTGCCGGTAAGAACGTCGTCGCCAGCGCCGCCGAGGAGCGTGTCGTTCTGCGCCCCGCCATGCAGCCAGTCATTGTCATCACCACCGTCAATCGTGTCGCGGCCGTTGGAACCCAGCAACATATCGTCGCCAGCCTCGCCATGGAGCACATCGTCACCCGCCTGCCCGAAGATGCGATCCATTTCGGCACCACCCCATGCAGTATCGGCATCATTGCCGCCGTAAATGCGGTCGACGCCGTCCTCGCCGTGCAGGGTATCGGCTCCGGCATTGCCCTTCATCAGGTCCCCGCCATTACCGCCCCAAAGCGTATCGTCGCCGTCTCCGCCGAGCATGCTGTCCCAGCCCGCCCCGCCATGAAGCGTGTCGTTGCCACCCTCGCCGTCGAGAACGTCGCCTGCTCCGGCACCATATATGAGGTCATTACCGCTGCCGCCGAGTATGGTGTTGGCGACGTCGTTACCGGCAAGGGAATCGTCGTATCTCGAACCGACGAGGTTCTCGATAGAGATGAAGGTGCCATAGTAACCGTATTCAGAAGTCTTCTGCTCTCCAACAAGAGCGAGGTCGACCGTCAGGTCGTAAGGGTTGTTCTTCGAATAATCGACCGTATCGATTCCATTACCGCCATCGAAGGTTTCGCGGCCCCAACCAGCGAAAATAATATCCCAGCCATTGCCGCCATGGATGGTATTCATGCCGCTACCACCTGACAGCTGGTCATTGCCAAGGCCACCGAAGAGCGTGTCGTCACCTCCCTGGCCATCGAGCACGTCGTCCCCCAGGCCGCCCGTCAGGATATCTGCTCCCGAACCTGACTGGATGAAATCGTCTCCCGCGCCGCCATCGATGGTGTCGTCGCTGGAGCCTGAAATGACGCTGTCGGCAAGGTCTCCGCCCGTCAGGGTCAGCTGGGCATCGACAGTCGTATAGAGATTATACTCGTGATAGTTGATTTGCTCGAAACCCGAGAACGACAGGCTACCTGCCGTCTGGGTGGCAGAGCTGGTCAGGTCGATAGTGATTTGTCCGGTGACATTGCTCACCCGCAGATTGAGCACATCGGTTCCCGCGCCACCTTCAGCAATGTAATCATCCGACAAGGCCGAGATGGTGTCGTCGCCATCGCCGCCGGACAGGTAGTCGCTGCCCAGTCCGCCATGGATGGTATCGTTTCCGGCATCGCCGTAAATTTCGTCGAAGCCATCGCCGCCATCGATGTAATCGTCGCCCGATGCCCCGACCAGCAGGTCATTGCCCGCCGCGCCGAGGAGGCGGTCGTCATATTCTCCGGCAACGATGAAGTCATCGGCATCGCCGCCATCGAACACCAGCCGCTCGATGTTCCGGATACCCAGCCCGTTGGAACTGCTGAAACGTGTCGGGTCGGAAATGTCGAAGTTGTAGCCCTGCGTCGAACCACTGACATCGAGTTCAAGCGTATCGATTCCTTCGCCGCCATCCATCCGGCCCGCAGTCGAAATATCTGCCTGCCAGCCGTTGTCGTAATAATGGCGCGAGGTGACGAGCACATCGTCGCCAGAGCCGCCATATAGATTGTCCGTACCGCGCCCTGCGACAAGCCGGTCGTTGCCGTCATCGCCGTAGAGGTTGTCGTTTCCGACGCCACCGTCGATGAGATCTTCGCCCGACCCGCCATAGGCCGTATCGTCACCGGCATCGCTGATAATGAGATCGTCGTCGGCACCGCCCGAGATCGTATCGTTGCCGTCTCCGCCGTAAAGCTCGTCATTCCCGGCCCCGCCGGTCAGGCTGTCGTTACCCCCGGCGGTTGTGATGACATCGTCATAAGCGCCGCCCGTGATGATGTCGCGGTTGTCGCCGCCGGTGTAGAGGATCCGCTCGATACCGGTAAACGTGGTCCCGTTCGCGGTGAAAGAGGCGTCCGGGTCGGCGATGGATATCGTGATATCGAAAGTGACCCCCAGCCGCTCGATTTCCGCCGTGTCGATGCCGGCGCCGCCGTCCAGGACCTGGTCGAAAGTGGTCTGGTAAACCCAATACGCCTCATCGACGGTCCAGTCGTCCCAGACATAATATTCGTTGGTGCTGAAAATGTGGTCGTCGCCATCACCGCCATAAACCTGGTCCACATCGCGACCTCCGTCGAGCATGTCATTACCCGAACCGCCATAGATCACGTCATTGCCGGTCCAGCCGTGAACTTCGTCCGCCCCAGCGCCGCCATCTACTACATCCGCTCCTGCTTCGCCGTTGAGATAGTCGCCACCCTCCAGACCGCCGAGCACGTCATCACCATCGCGGCCCAGCAAACGGTCAGCATGGCTACCGCCCGTCAGGTTGTTCGCGTACTGATCGCCCAATAGCTCGTACGACTCGATATTTCGTATTGTAAGGCTCCCAAACACCTGCTCTGCGCCGTCGATTGCGGCTGCGAAATCGCTGACGATGAGACGCAAGGTATCGTGGCCGTCACCGCCATCGACAAGGTGTCCGAGGATGTAGGTTTCGATGAAGTCGTCGCCGTCGCCACCATAAAGGGAGCCGCCGCCGCTTCTACTGACGATGTGATCATCGCCGCCGCCGCCGTCGATGTGGTCGGCACCACCGCTGTTGATGAAGCGGTCGTTATAGGCACCGCCGATGATCTAATCGTCGCCGGACGAGAGGTAGAGTTCGAACTGCTCGAAATTTCGGACAATCGTGCCGTTTAGGTCCCATTCGTTTCCGGTCGTAAAGTCTGCAGTGACTCCCTCGCTGCTCCTTCCAATCGCCCCACGAAGAAGGTCGAGGCCATCGCCTCCATCTGCAAGAAGGTCGGCCGAAGACGTGCCCATATTCTCGACATCGATGGTATCATCGCCGTCGCCACCGAATGAAGTATCGGCCCCGCCTCCAGTGCGAATGAAATCATCTCCGGAGAGGCCATAGATGATTTCGATCGCCGAAGTGCCGAATATGTTGTTGTTCCATTCGGTTCCGAAAACTTCCACGCCGGCTACCGCGGACATCGCGAAGGTGCCGTCCGCAAACCGCACGTTCTCTACCGAAATGGCCGATTTTACGCCGTCCGGGGCACCTTCCCTGAGGTCGGTGACGGTAACTGTCTGGTTCTCCGCATTGAACCGGTAGTCGGCACGGTTGCCGGACAGCACCAGAGTGTCCGAACCATCGCCGCCATCGACAATATCATTGCCAGCGCCCGCATCGAGCACGTCGTCGCCCGTCGAGCCATATAGCTCGTCGTCGCCCGCCCCGCCGGAAAGCGTGTCGTTCCCGCCATTGCCGTAAATTTCGTCGGCATAGGCGCCGCCCGTGATCGCATCGTCTCCCGAGCCTGCGTAGAAGTGCATCCACTCGATGCCGCGCACAGTCGTTCCGTCGACCGACTGGTCGCCCGTCTCCAGCAGCGAGTAGACGAGGGATGCCGTGCTGGACGTCTTGTCGAAGAGAGCAAAGTCGAGACCGGCGCCGCCATCGATCAGGGTGTCGGCCGTTCCATCGACCAGCTGGGCGTAAAGGAAATCGTCTCCCTCGCCGCCCAACATGCTGTCCGCTCCCTCGTCGCCGAAGAGGGTGTCTGCACCCACTCCGCCGGCGAGCGTGTCCGCGCCAAGCCCGCCGTGCAACTCGTCGTCGCCGCCATTGCCGGTCAGCGTGTCGTCGCCGTCGAGGCCTTGCATCCAGTCACCATAAGCGTCGCCGGTGACGACGTCGTCGGCCGAACCGCCGGTGAAGGTGAGCTGCTCGAAGCCGGAAATCGCGGTGCCATGTGCCGTTTGCGTGGTCGCTGCCGAGATATCGATGACCTGCGCCAGAGTGCTTTGCGACACGTCGAGAATGAGATAGTCGATGCCATCGCCCCCCTCGAGGCTCGCATCGGCAGTTACGCCGACCTCGTAGGTGCTCCAGACGCGGTCGTTGCCGGAACCGGCGTCGACCACATCCGCACCGCCATCGCCGCTCAGGCTGTCCTCTCCGTCACCGCCGCGAATGATGTCGTCGCCATCGCCGCCGTACAGAATGTCGTTCCCTGCAAGGCCATTGAGTTCATCGTCGCCGGCGAAGCCCAGCAGCTCGTCATCCATCGCAGCGCCCGTCAGCGTGTCCGAGCCGGAACCTGCATTGATGGTGTAGTCTTCGAACCCGCTGACGTTCGTGCCGAAGAGGGTGAATTCGCCCCCGGCGCTAAGGTCTATCGTGATGGCAGTGGCATAGTCGGTTGCGTCGATTCCCAATCGATCACGCCCCTCGCCTCCCTCGGCGAGCGTATCGGCGGACCCCGACGCTTCCACATAGACCATTACGAGGTCATCCCCCGCCCCTCCACGCATGGTGTCGGCGCCAGTCCAGCCGGAAATTGTGTCATTGCCCTCGCCGCCCTCGACGAGGTCGTTCCCCTCACCGCCCGATACCTGGTCATCCCCAGCGCCCCCACGCAACGTGTCGTTGCCAGTTTCCCCGAAGAGTTCGTCATTACCGGCACCGCCCGCCAGGATGTCGTTTCCTTCACGGCCCGTTATGACATCATCGAGAGCACCGCCCGTGACGGTATCGACATTGGTGCCGCCCCAATATTCGATGCGCTCCACATTCACGACGGTAGTGCCGCCGAGGTTCCACGCGGCAGATGGGTCGGAGATGTCGAGCGTAAGCGCGCTGGTTGTGTCGACGCGCGAAATGATGGCGGTGTCGATCCCCGCGCCGCCATCGAGAAGCGTGTCGTTGGAGCCAGCGTAGGAAAGACTCCACAACTCGTCGTCGCCTTCCCCGCCGCTCAGGGAATCATTGCCATTGTCGCCGACAAGCCTGTCGTTGCCGTCGCCGCCATCGATGGTGTCGTCGCCATCGCCGCCGTAGATATAATCGAAGCCACCGTTGCCGTTGAGCGTGTCGTTCCCGGCTCCGCCTTCGATGTTGTCGAAGTCGTCCTCCGACCCTTCGATAACGTCGTCCCCGTCCGTACCGACAAAACCGCCCATAATTTCGACCCCCAATATCCCTTGTGATACATCCATCCACCAAAGGACGGCTGCCTTCAGCCTCTCGCGAAGCTGCAATTCCGGGGGCTAGGTGGCATCGTCCGGCGAAAGTATTTCGCGCTGGTGCGACCCCGATGCCCCGTTACAGCGGTAAACTATTGTTGAATTTCCTGGACCACCCAATTGGGTGGGTCTTGCCCTGAATTCTGCCGAGGCTAATCCAGCTTGCCCTCGCGCGCGGCGGCCAGCATGGCATCGCGTCGCTGGATACCGCTTTTCTGCTGCATGTTCTTCACATGCCAGCGCAGGGTTTCGTATGTGAGCCCCGCCTTTTCCGCCGCATTGCGCAGATCATCTTCGCCAAGGAGGACGGACAGGATTTCCTTCTCGCGCGCGGAAAAACCGTGGGCGATCGCGAACAGGTCGGTGCGCGTTTGCGTAAGGTCAGGCTTGGGGACGATGGCGAGGAAGCAATGGTCATCGTCTGCCAGCCATCCAAGCGAGCCGGGTACGCGAGAAAACGAAAGTTCGAGCCCAGCGATGTCGAGATGCAGCGCGGTCCCGCCGATGGCCGACCGGATAGCCCGCTCGATGGCCATGTCTATACGCTCATCACCGCTGGTGAGCTGACCTCCTAACAGTGAAAGGGAGTTACCCGCCGATAGCTGGCCGCCCTCGTCCGCGTCGCTGAAAACCACGCGGCGGGCAGGGTCCACCACGAGATAGCAATAGCCCTCGCCGCTCATCTGCCCCGCGAGGCTGCGCGAGAAACGGATGGAATCGCGCATCGCCGCTTCGAGCATCGGCAGGACGGCAGCAAGCCGCGCAGCTTCTGCCTGACCGAAGAATTCCTCGCGAAAACCGCGCTGGATGCTTATCGTGCGGCGCCCGATTTCGCGGTCGCTGGCGATGACACCGTGGACCGAATCCTTGACGTCGCCCCTGACATTGATGGCGTCGAAATACTCGGTGCCCTCAATCGTGTCGTTCGCAACATATTGCTGTCCAAGCTGGCAATGGTGGACAGGCGTGAAAAGGGCGAATTTTCTGCGAGGGTCGAACCGGTTGTAATAGTTATTGTAGCTGGCGAGCGGCTCTGGCGCGAGATTCCAGGTGGCGGAATGGCGGTATGGCCCGGCCTCCTCCGCCCCTAGCAGCATCGCCTTGGATCCACCGACCCATTCGGCAAGGTCCTGCAGCAGCGCGTCCCATTGGTACACGCCCACTGCAGCATCCCTGCATCGCTGCCCCAATTGTTCGATTGTCGGCCCCATTGCGCGAACTTCAAACACATGTTCAGGGGTTTGACAACCGAGCGGGTCTTTCGTCCGCTAAAGCACGAAATCACCCATGGTGAAATCGTGCACGCCTTCCAGCCTGATCTGGAAGTCGGCCACGCCGTCGCCATCGACATCGCCCGCGACGAAAGTGTCCTCGCCATCGACATAGAAGCGTAGCTCGCCCGCCGTGCCGGTGAACTCGGCCTCACCGATGAAGGCAAAGGCATCGTCATCGCCGCCGGTGATGGCATCGATGGCCCTGAGGTCGATGATATCGCCCTCGGCTTGGCTGAAGTCGGTCAGGACATCGGCATTGCCCTTCCACTTGCCCGAATGGCCGTCGTCGAACACGAAGGTGTCCATACCCGTGCCGCCGGTGAGTTCGTCGCGCGCCCAGCTGCCGGTGAGGACATCGTCGCCCGCGCCGCCGATGAGGATATCGCTCTGCGCACCGCCATCGAGCGTGTCATTGTCGTCCCCGCCGTCGAGCGTGTCGCGGCCGTTCGAGCCGAGCAGGCGGTCATCGCCCGCATCGCCGTAGAGCTCGTCATCACCGGCCTGGCCGAAGATGTCGTCGGTGTCCTCGCCGCCATAGGCTAGGTCGGCATCATTGCCGCCGTAGATACGGTCGTAGCCTGCCTCGCCATGGAAGGTGTCGGTCCCGGCGCTGCCCTTCATCAGGTCGCCGCCATTGCCGCCCCAGAGCGTATCATCGCCTGCGCCGCCGAGCATGTTGTCCCAGCCAGCGCCGCCGAAGAGGATATCGTTGCCTTCGCCGCCATCGAGCGCGTCACCGCTGCCTTCGCCGTAAAGCGTGTCGATATCCGCGCCGCCGGACAGGGTGTTGCTGTTCTCGTCCCCCGTCAGCGTATCGGCGAAGGACGAGCCGGCAAGGTTCTCGATCGAAACGAGCGTGTCGCTGCCAGCCCCCACGGTGTCTTGCGCGCCACCTGCAAGTGCGAGGCTGACAGTCACGCCAGCCGCTGCCGAGGCGTAGCTGGCCGTATCGGTGCCGTTGCCGCCGTCGATGGTGTCGTCACCTTCGCCGCCGTCGAGAGTGTCCCAGCCGGCCTCGCCCAAGAGGTCATCATTACCGGCGCCGCCTTCGATGATGTCGTTGCCGCCTTCGCCGTTGAGCGTGTCCGTTCCGCCATTGCCGTAAAGGGCATCAGCGCTGTCACCGGCGTAGATGTACGTCGTTTCGTCATCTCCGATGAGCGTATCGGCGAAGATCGATCCCTCGATGGCCTCGATGCCGACAAGCGTGTCGAAACCGCCGCCGCCGGTATCCTGCGCCGCGCCCTGCAAATTGAGGTCCACGGTCACGCCCGCCGCAGCGAGGCTGTAGGACGCAAGGTCGTAATTGTCCCCGCCGTCAAGCGTGTCGTCGCCCTCGAAACCGTCCAGCGAATCCGCCTGGTCACCGGCAGTAATCACATTGTCGCTGGAGTTACCGATGAAGTTATAGGCCTGCGAGGTGCCATCCCACGAAAGGTTTTCGAAATTGGCGGCCAGCGTATAGGCCGTCTCCCCGGTGATGATGGTGTCTGTGCCCTCACCGGCATTTTCGACAAAGCTGGCACCGGTGTCGTAATAGGTGTCGTTGCCGAGGCCGCCGCGGACAGTCGCGCCGCTATAAGCAGTTACCGTGTCGTCGCCGTCGGTCCCGAAGATGTCTCCGGTATAGAGATTCCAGATTTCGTTGATTTCGACATTATCGAACAGGTTGATGTCGCCGTTGAAGATTTGCCAGATAGCGCTGTCGATGCCTTCGCCTTCGAGCTCGACGATGCTGACATCGGTATCTTTGATTTCGTAGCTGTCGTCGCCCGCCCCGCCATGGACCGTGTCGCCGCTGTCGATGCCGGTGAACAGGGTGTCTGCCGCGTTGCCGGTAATGGTCTGGTTCGTTCCATCGAGACGAACCCAGTCGAAATCATTGTCCAGAGTGTAGCTGCTCAGGCCGACCCGCAGGTTCTCGGCGGAATCCACGCCGAATACGATAGTGTCGGACGCATCATCTTCCAGAACGTAGAAGTTTTCCGCGTTGTCGCCGCCATAGAGAATATCGGTGCCGGTTGCGCCGTCGAGCACATTGGTGGCGTAGTCGCCGCCGTGCAGTGCGTCGTCGTCCGCGCCGCCCCACAGCAAATTACCCATGGTATCGAAATCGCCGGTTGCTGCGCCGGAACCGCCGTGAAGCGTGTCATTGCCATCGCCGCCGTCGATGACATTCTCGACATAGAACTGGTCTGCAAGGACATCCATGCCGTTTACGACATCGCCGCCCTCGCCGCCGTCGACATAGACATAGTTCTCGTCGAGCGTCGTCGCGTTGACGACCGTGATGGTGTCGTTGCCGGCACCGCCGTAGAGATCGGCATACCCGTAATTCGCGGTGGCGTTCAGCGTCAGCGTGATCGCGTTATCTTCGGCGTTGGCGGTGAACTCGCCCCAATCGCCATCATAGGTGATGAGGAAGTTCTTGATGAGGTCCGGCAAGGTGTAACTATCGAGCCCGCTCAGATCGACCGTGTCGTCGAACAGGTTCGTACCCTGGAGAATGACCGTGCTGGCCTGGGTCACATAAAAGATGTCCTCGCCGTCGCCGCCATCCATGATATTGATTGCGCCGTCGAGGCCTTCGTAGAGGCTATCGCTCGAATTGCCGCCGCTGATGTAGTTCGTGACGCCGGCCCCGCTGCCGCCCGTGATGACGTCGCTGCCATTGCCGCCATTGAGGGTGTTGGTGACGGTGGTATGCGTGCCGTCATTCGAGAGGCCGGTAATGCTATCCGCACCGCGATTGCCGTTGAGCAGCACGTCGACCGTGCTGGCGCTACCGCCATCCACGACGCTCAAGGTGTCGCTGCCGCTGTTCGCATAGACTTCGAGCGAGACGGCATCGCCGCCATCGTCGTCCAGCGTGACCGTGATGACGTTATCGCCGAGATTGCCGTTGAGTACGGTCGAGTTGAACCCTTCAAGGTCCTCGACATAATCGGTCAGCGTGTAGGCAGAGAGCGTGGTGATGACGCGGTCGGTGCCCTCGCCATCGCGTTCGACAACGCTATCGCCAGCGTCGTCGACGTAATAGGTATCGTCGCCCAGGCCACCGGTCATGCTGTCCGCGCCGAGACCCCCGTTGAGCGTGTCGTCGCCGTCGCCTCCGACCAACACGTCATCACCGTCGCCGCCCGCGATCTCGTTGGCCAGCGCATTGCCAGTGATCGTGTCGGCATAGGTGCTGCCGGTCGCGTTCTCGATTTCGGCACCGTTTGCGATGGTGTAGCCGCCATAAACCATGCCAGCGCCGCTGCTGCCGTCCTGGTAAGAGGCATAACCGCCACCGCCGGCTTCGTTCTGCAGGGTCGCCTCGCGCAGGTCGAGCGTCACGCCGCCATCGCACAGTTCGGCGCTGATGGTGTCGGTGCCGCCGGCGTCCCAGATGCAGCGCCAAGCCTGCGTATCGCCGGTGCCGGGCATGTAGTAGATATCGTCGCCGGTAGCGGGCGACATGTTGGCGCCGTAGATGGCCTTGATGGCCGCGATGTCGAAGGCCATCGGCGTGGCGGCATAGCCGATATTCGAATAGCCGCTGTCGAAATCGGGATGCTGGAAGACATAGGCCATGACCGAGTAAAGGCCGGTCGAAAGATTGTTGTCGCCCGGGTCGTTCTGGCCCGTGACGCCGGGAAACGGTCCATCCCCTGTCGTCTCGAAGGTGTGGTTCAGGCCCAGCGCGTGGCCGATTTCGTGGAGGAAGGTGTAGAGCCCGTAGCCGCCTTCGACATTGGTTTCCGCATTCACGTAGAAGGCGTTGTAAGCCCCGCCAAGACCGGAATTGTTGGGCGTGTAGTGATAGGCGCCGTAGCCGTAATTCTCGCCGCTGACGATATATTCGGTCCAGGTCGCATCGGCCTCGGGGGCGGTTACCTCCTCGAAGGTCAGGTTTGCGACCGCACTCCATTCCGAAAGCGCCTGCCGGAACATGACATCGGAGTTGGTGGACGCCCACCCGCCGACGGTCGGATTGTCGTAGGCGTCGAGCACCGTCTCGTCATCCGACAGGTAGTAGGTGATCGTGCCGGTGTAATAGGTCCCGTAGATCAGAATTCTTACAGGACGTGAGGCGGAATCAGCCTGCAGCCGACGCGAAGCGACGACGCGCGACAATGCACGCTTTGCAATCTTGCGACCCCAGAGGCCCGGCACCATAGCGATCCCGTGGTGCGAGCCTTCGTCCAGTCATCCCTTCCTAGACGGCATAGACTTACCGCGCGATAAACCACTCGTGGAGAGTTCTGGATTTTTCGTGGATTTTGGGGGTTCAGATTACCCCTTCTTAACGATGCGAAGCCCCTTGCGCAGTGGTACCACTCGATTAAACCTTTCGCCCGAGGGTTCGGACAGGGGAGGTATCGGAACCATGATTGCACGCCGTCACGCCGGGAATTTGCTCAACGCCTGCACGGCCATGGCGCTGTGCCTAGCCCTGCCTGCATCGGCCGGAGCGCAGGACAAGGACAAGGCGGAAGCCAACCCGCTTGCCTCGCTCCCATTGCGTGGAATCGGCCCCTCCTACCCTAGCGGGCGCATCTCGGACTTCGCTTTCCTGACCGGGGACCATCACTATCTCGTCGCCACCGCATCGGGCGGGCTGTGGCTGACCGAAAACGGCGGCACCACCTGGAAGCCGATTTTCGACCGCGAAGGCTCCTACGCCCTCGGCGTCGTCGAAGTCGCGCCTTCCAATTCGAACACCATCTGGGTCGGCACGGGCGAGAACAATGCCCAGCGCTCGGTCGGCTTCGGCGACGGGGTCTACAAATCGACCGATGGCGGCAAGAGCTGGACCAATATGGGGCTGAAGGATTCAGGCCACATCAGCCAAATCTGGATCGATCCCGAGGATGCCGACACCGTCCTCGTCGCGGCGCAGGGCCCGCTGTGGAGCCCGGGCGGCGACCGCGGGCTCTACAAGACCACCGATGGCGGCAAGAGCTGGAAGCGCATCCTCGAAATCGACGAGAACACCGGCATCAACGAATTCGTCGTCCATCCCGACAATCACGACCTCATCGTCGCATCATCTTACCAGCGCAGGCGGCATGTCTGGGTGCTCATCAACGGCGGGCCGTCCTCGGGCATCCACCGCACCACCGATGGCGGGGAAAGCTGGAACAAGGTCTCGGCCGGCATCCCCGGCGGCGAGCTGGGCCGTATCGGCATCGCCAATGCGCCGAGCAATCCCGGCACGGTCTATGCCATCGTCGAAGGCTCGGACAAGGACCAGGGCCTCTACCGTTCGAGCGACTTCGGCCAGAGCTGGGAAAAGCGCTCGAACCACGAATCCAGCAGCCCGCAATATTACCAGGAGCTGGTGGTCGACCCGAAGGACGAGAACACGCTCTATTCGCTGGAGACTTTCACCAAGCGCTCGAGTGACGGCGGCAAGACCTTCACCGACCTGTCCGCAGACCACCGCCATGTCGACGACCACGCGCTGTGGATCGACCCCGAGAATACCAAGCACATGGTCATCGGCGGTGACGGCGGCATTTATGAAACATGGGACGGCGGCACGCTGTGGAGCCATGTCGACAACCTCCCCATCGTCCAGTTCTACCGCATCCAGCCCGACAATGCCGCGCCCTTCTACAATGTCTGCGGCGGCACGCAGGACAACAACTCGCTCTGCGGACCCTCACGCACCACGAACAAGCATGGCATCACCAATTCGGACTGGCACATCGTGCTGGGCGGCGATGGCTACAAGCCGCAAATCGACCCGCGCGACCCGAATATCGTCTATGCGCAATACCAGTATGGCGGCCTCACCCGCTACGACAAGCGCACGCAGGAGCGCGTGCCGCTGACCCCGCAGCCCGAACCGGGCGAACCGGCCTATAAGTGGAACTGGAACACGCCGGTCCTCATCAGCCCGCACAATCCGGACCGCATTTATTACGCCGCCGAATACCTCTTCGTCTCGGACGACCGCGGCAACAACTGGCGCAAGATGAGCCCCGACCTCACCCGGCAAATCGACCGCAACACGCTCAAGGTCATGGGCCGCGTCTGGGGTGTCGACACGATTGCCAAAAACAATTCCACCTCGATGTATGGCGCGGCCATCGCGCTGTCCGAAAGTCCGGTGACACGCGGCCTCATCTATGTCGGAACCGACGACGGGCAGATTTCGGTCACCGAGGATGACGGCGCGAACTGGCGCAACATGACAAAGTTCAAGGGCGTGCCCGACATGGCGCTGGTGGAGGACATCATCGCTTCCAACCACGACAGCGATGTCGCCTATGCCGTGTTCGACAACCACAAGAAGGGCGACCACAAGCCCTATGTCTACCGCACTGCCGACCGCGGGCGGACGTGGACCTCCATCACCGGCAACCTGCCCGGGCGCGGCACGGCGCACACCATCGCCGAAGACCACCGCGACCCCAACCTGCTCTTCGTCGGCACCGAGTTCGGCCTGTTCTACTCACAGGACCGGGGCGGAAGCTGGCACCAGATGAAGGGCAATTTCCCCGTCATCGCGGTGCGCGACCTCGAAATCCAGAGGCGCGAGAACGACCTCGTCGTCGGCACCTTTGGGCGCGGGGTCTTCATTCTCGACGACTACACCCCGCTGCGCACTTCCCCTGCCACCGTGCGCGAGAACGAAGCGACGCTGTTCCCCGTGCGCGACCCTTGGCTTTACATCGAAGGCGACCTCTGGGGCGGCTACGGCGGACCGCAGGCCTTCAACGGGGCCGATTTCTGGTATGCCGAGAACCCGCCCTATGGCGCGGTCTTCACCTACCATTTGCGCGACGGGCTGAAATCGCTCGCCGATGCGCGGCGCGAGGCGGAAGCGACCATCGCCAAGACCGGCGGCGACACGCCCTATCCCAGCTGGGAAGAACTGCGCGCCGAGGACCGCGAGGACGCGCCGGCCATCGTCTTCACCATCCGCGACAGCGCGGGCGCCATCGTACGCCGGATGACCGGCCCCAGCGGCAAGGGCCTGCACCGCGTGGCGTGGGACATGCGTCTCACCGCACCCGAGCCGGTGTCGCTGGGCGGCAGTGCTTCTGGTCCCTTCTCCTCTCCCGCGACCGGACCGCTGGCCCTGCCCGGCACCTACACCGTCACCTTGTCGAAGCGTATCAATGGCGTGGACACCGAGCTTGCCGGTCCGCAAAGCTTCACGCTGAAACCGCTCGAACGCTCACCCGAAGCAGCCGAGGACCGCGCCGGCGTTCTCGCCTTCCAGCAGCGCACGGCAGATGTAGTGCGCGTGGCCGCGGGCACGGCGAATGCGCTGGGCGAAATGCGCAACCGGCTCTCGCACCTCAAGGTCGCGGTCGACACGCTCGATGCACCCAATGCGGCCGAGCGCGCCGAAATCCAGCGCATCGAGACGCAGCTCGACAAGGCGGCGCAGGAACTTTTCGGCGACAGCACGGTCAGCAGCCGCAACGAAGCGGTGCCGTTCTCCATCATGAACCGCCTCTATTCCATCCGCTTCGGAAGCTGGTCGCACCAGTCACCGGTCACCGGGTCGGAAAAGGCGGCGCTCGAAATTGCCGAGCGCGAGTTCCAGCAATTGCTCGGCCAGCTGCGCCAGACCGAGGCGGCCATCACCGCGCTGGAGGACCGGCTGCAGGCGCAGGGTGCGCCCTATACGCCGGGCAGCGGTGTGCCCGACTGGCCTACCGGAGGCTGAGCCAAGGCTCAGGGTCGCGATGAGGACGGTTGGAAGGTTTGGGTTCCTGCCCTTGGCGGCAGCGGCTTGCGGCATTCCGCAGGTGGCGTTCGCCATGGACGAGCAGGATGATGAAAAGACCATCATCATCACCGGCACGCGCGCCGATCGGTCGCTCGATGAAGAGCCCTATCCGGTCGAGGTCGTCACGCTTGAGGACCTCCAGCGCGAACTGCCGCGCACCGTGCCAGAAGCCTTGCGCAGCCTTCCCGGCGTGCTGGTGCAGAAGACCGCTTCGGGCCACGGCTCGCCCTATATCCGCGGCTTTACCGGCAATCGCACGCTGCTGGTCGTAGACGGCATCCGCTACAACAACGCCACCTATCGCGACGGCGCGAACGAGTATTTCGCGCAGGTCGACCAGTTCACGCTGGCGCAGATAGAGCTGGTCTCCGGCCCGGCCAGCGCGCTCTACGGCAGCGAGGCCGTGGGCGGGACCATCGTACTGACCACCCGCCCCTCGGCGATGCTGGAGAAGGACGGGGATTTCTTCGAAGGCGAGCAATTCCTGCGCTGGTCGAGCGGTGATGGCTCGCTCACCTCGCGCACGGGTCTCGGCTTCGGCGAAGGCGGCACATGGGGCTTTCGCGGCGGCTTCACGGCGCGCGACTACAACGACATCCGCGCCGCTGAACTCGGGCGCCTGCCCTACACCGGCTTCACCGAAAAGGCCTTCGATGGCCGCTTCGACATCGCGCTATCGCCCGGCTGGACCGCCACTCTCGCGCACCAGTCGCTGTGGCAGGACGACGTGCCGCGCACCCATTCGACTGTGTACGCCGTACCGTTCGAAGGCACGGTCGTGGGCGACGACTTGGTTCGCGAGAAGGACCACCGCCGCTCGCTCACCTACGCCAAGCTACGCGGCGGGACGGACAGCAGATGGGTCGATACCCTTGACCTCACCCTGTCCTTCCAGAGACGATCGGAAATCGAGGACCGTACCCGCAACGATGGCCGCTCCATCGAGCAAGGTTTCGATTCCGCCATCTGGGCGCTGAGCGGTGTTGCAACGGCCGACCTCGGCTCGGTCTCGATGACCTACGGGCTGGATGCCAGCCACGAGACCATCGACAGCGAGCGCGAGGATTTCAATCCGGCCACCGGCGAAGTCCGCACACGGTTGCAGGGGCCGGTGGGTGACGATGCCGATTACGAGCAGGTGGGGACGTTCGTGCGCGCAGACTTCTCGCTCTCCGAGCAGGTCCTCATCGAGGCGGGAATGCGCTTCTCGCACGTCGCCACCGATATCGGCACATTCGCCGAACCAGTGACCGGAGAGGCGCGCTCGTTGAGCGGAAGCTGGTCTGACCTCTCCGGCTCCTTTCGCGGCCAATACACCGCACGGGAGCACCGCGTATGGGCCGCCTACAGCCGCTCCTTCCGCGCGCCCAATGTCGCCGACATAAGCCGCTTCGGGGCCAGCCGGTCGAGCGAAATCGAAGTCGCCAGCTTGGGCCTCGAACCGGAGAAGTTCGACACATTCGAATTAGCCTATCGCTACGAAACCGAAATGTTGGAACTGGGAGCGAGCGCTCATACGACCGCTCTAATCGACTATATCGAGACCGTCCCGACTGGCCGTATGCGCGAGGGATTGGTCGAGGTGGCAAAGAAAAACGCCGCCTCGGGCCGCATTTCGGGCCTCGAACTTTTCGGACGTGCCGCACTCGCCGCGAACTTTTCGCTGGAAGGCAATCTCAGCTGGCTACGCGGGCGGCTGACTTCACCGACCGCCGACGGTCCTGTCCGCGAACCCATCAGCCGCATTCAGCCGCTGACCGCGAACCTCGCGCTGGCATGGGAGCGCGGCGAGCACTGGCTACGCGCGGATATGCAATGGGCCGACAAGGCGGATGAACTCAGCAGCGGCGACTTGCTCGACCGCGAGCGCATCCCTCCCGAAGGAACGCCCGGCTACGTCCTGCTCGGTCTGAGAGGCGGGACACAGATTGCGGAAGGTCTGGAACTGAACCTCGCGCTCGAAAACCTGCTCGACGAAGCATGGCGTCCACATGGGTCAGGCAATAACGAGCCGGGTCGCCATGTCACAGCAGGCCTGCACCTGACCTTCTAGCGTTTCGCCTTCCTGCGCTTCGCCATGCGCGGGATGAGGAAGAGGTAGATGCCCGTCCCCCACATCACCAGCAGCAGCACGCCTGTCGGCAGGAAAATCCAGTATTTCATCCCGTCCGAGAAAAACGAGCCGTCATGAATGGTCTCGATAAGGTCGGAGCGGCGATAGGCGACCTGCAGTACCTCGGCGGTGGCGGTGTCGACCTGCACTTCCCAGCCCGATTTGGCGCGGAGCTTGGCGATGCCGCGGTCGACGCGCAAATCGATGCGGTCGATGTCCGACCAGTCCTCGATACCGGCTTCGGGATGCGCGCGCGCAGCTTCGACCATCTCATCGAAGGATGCACCGGGTATCTGCGCCTCCACACTCCCGCGCGCAGTGGGCGGCTGTATCCAGTCCACTTCTTTTTTCAGCATCAGGAACAGGCCGGCGGCGATGATGATGCCTGCCGGCACGAAGACGGCAAGAGACAGCCAGTAATGAACCTGGCGGAAGAATTTCCTCGGATTCATACTGGCTGTCTTTCGTATCAGGGTATCACGCTACCGGGCACCCAGGGCGCATCGGCAGCCACCAGCTTGCGCTCGAAGGCAGGGATGGTCTGCTCGACCAGCACCTTAACGCGGGCGCGGAACTGCTCGAATTCCTCGCGGGCATAGGCGACCTCGTTACGCTGCGTCTCCGTCGGGCCATAGGTGTTGTTCGACATGGCGAACATGACCATTTGCAGCCGCGCGAGGAAGCTCGGCACCATACGCTCGTTGATTTTCCGGCGTGCGGCGTTGCCGTGCACCATCGCATCGAGCGCGAGATACTCGTTACGGATGGCGAGCCAATCGTTCTCGAGCTGCTGGATATCGCCGCCGCGCGCATTGCGCATGGCCGTACCCAGCTTCTCCACCCGCTCGCCGAGATTGTCGATGGTGACATCGGCAGCAATCACCCGGCGCGAGAATTCGGAGATATCCTGCCAGAACTCTTGCGTGTCGGGCTGGTTGGGCAGCGCGCCCTGCTGGCGCAGCGGTTTCACCGTGAAGGGCTTGGGCCCGACCAGTTCGGTGGTCCGGCCATCGACCATCTTCGACAGCGAGACGGTGTACTGGCCCGGAGGCGCGAGAAAGCCGCTCGGATTGCCGAAGGACAGGCTGATATTGTTGGGATAGCGCAGGTCCCAATTGACCCGGTGGAAGCCCTTCTTGCCCGGCCCCTGGATGCGGCGGACCACATTGCCATCCGTGTCGCGAACCGTCAGCCAGATGCCCGGCTCCAGTTCCTGCAGTTCCGAGGTCATGCTTTCGAAAGAAGGAATGGGCGTATCCGCGCTTTCCTTGATGAGCGGGGCCTCCGCTTTCTTGCGAGCACCTGCACGGGTCGGCAGATCGTCTTTCAGGTAATAGGTGAAGTTCGCCCCGAACGGCGGGTTGGGCGCGGTGAAATAGCCATCGCCCTGCGTGGCCTTTCCATCGCGGCCGAGCGGGTTTTGGGGCAGGTACCACAGCGCGTCGCGGCCCGGGAACAGCATCGCCTCGTTCTGCAGGCTCGCCTCGGTCAGCTGACGCAGCGGCGAAATATCGTCGACGATGAAGAAACCGCGCCCGAAACTCGCGCCGACGAGGTCGTCCTCGCGCCGCTGGATGGTGACATCGCGGAAGCTAATGGTCGGCGCATCGCCCGTCAGCTTGGTCCAGTCGCGCCCGCCGTCGAGCGTGAAGAACAGGCCGAATTCGGTCGCGCTGAAGAGCAGGTTCGGGTTCTCATGGTCCTGCACGATGCGCCACATCAGGTGGCGGTCGGGAATGTCGCCGACGATGCTGCGCCACGTCCGACCGCGGTCGGTGCTCTTGAGGAGGTACGGCTTGTAGTCGCCATACTTGTGGTTATCGAGCGCGACATAGACCGTATCGGCATCGAACAAGTCGGCGCGGATATCGTTGACGAACGCGGTCTTCGGCACACCGGGAAGCGAGCCGACCTCCATCCGCCGCCAGTTCTGCCCGCCATCGCTGCTCACCTGGATGAGGCCGTCGTCGGTCCCGGCATAGAGGATGTCCGGGTCGAGCGGGGATTCGCCGAGCGAGGTAATCGTGTTGTACTGCGACATGGCGAGCAGGTCCCAACCCGCTTCCCAGCTGTACTGGCGGCCCTGGATGGGCAGCTGGAGCCGGTTTTCGTCGCGGGTCAAATCGCCGGAAATAGGCGTCCAGCTGTCGCCGCGGTCGTCCGAACGCCACACGCGCTGCGAGGCGAAATAGAGCCGCGTCGGCTGGTGCTGGCTGACGAGGATGGGTGCGTCCCAGTTCCACCGCTCGATAGGCTCGCCGGGGCGGGCCTTGGGCTGGATATAGACCGTCTCGCCGGTGATGCGGTCGACGCGGTTGAGGTTACCCTGCTGCCACTGGGCATACATGATGTCGGGATTGCCCGGCTCGACGGCCGACTGGTGTCCGTCGCCGCCCATGGTGACGAACCAGTCGGAGTTGCGGATGCCGTTGGAATTGTCGGTGCGCGAGGGGCCGCCTTGCGAGTTGTTGTCCTGCGTCCCGCCATAGACGGTGTAGAACGGCTCGGCATCGTCGACCGCGACCTTGTAGAACTGGGTAATCGGCAGGTTGTCGATGAAGCGCCAGGTCTTGGTGTGGTCGTAGCTTTCGTAAATGCCGCCGTCGCTGCCCCAGATGATGTAATCGGGGTCGTCGGGCCGGAAGGCGACCGCGTGGTCGTCGACATGCTTGGTCGAATTGTTGAGGTCGGACCAGGTCTTGCCGCCATCGTTCGATATCTGGCTGGTGTTCGAGACCATGTAGATGCGGTCGAACACATGCGGGCTGGCGTAGAGTTCCTGGTAGTAATGCGGGCCGGTGCCGCCGCCCACGGCATCGGACATCTTGGTCCAGCTCGAGCCGCGGTCATCGGAACGCCAGACACCGCCTTCGCGCAGGTCGAGCTCGATGGCGGCATAGACCACGTCGGGCTGCATGGGCGAAATGGCGAGACCGGTTTTGCCCTTCGCGCCCGAAGGCAGGCCCGTTTTCAACTCGGTCCATGTCTCGCCGCCGTCCTCGGAGCGCCAGAGACCGCTTTCCTTGCCCGTGCCGTTATAAGCAGCCACCGTGCGATGGCGCTGCCACAGCGCGGCATAGAGCCGGTCGGGATTGCGCGGGTCGATGAGGAGGTCGGTCGCGCCGGTATAGGGGCCGGACTTGAGGACGTTTTCCCATGTCTTGCCGCCGTCGGTCGTCTTGAAGACGCCGCGCTCGCCGCCGGGCGACCACAGCGGGCCTTGGGCGGCGACCCAGACGGTGTCCGGGTCTTCGGGATGGACGATGACGCGCGAGATATGCTCGGACTTCTTCAGCCCCATATTCTCCCAGCTCTGCCCGCCGTTTTCGGACAGGTAGATGCCGTCACCAAAGCCGATGTGGCGTCCGCCGTTGTTCTCGCCCGTGCCGACCCAGACTCGCGAATTGTCATTAGGGTCGAGCGCGACGGTGCCGATGGAATAGGCGCCCTGCCCGTCGAAAATGCTCTTCCACGTGGTGCCGGCATTCTCGGTCTTCCACACACCGCCCGAACCGACCGCGACGTACCATGTGGCGGGGTCGTCGGGCACGATGACGATGTCGGCGATGCGGCCCGACATGAAGGCAGGCCCGATATTGCGCAGCTTGAAGGCGTCGAACGTCTTGCTCGAGAGCGCGCTGTCGTCGCCCTTCTTGTCGTCATCCTTCGCCAGCGCGGCAGTGCCGAGACCAATCACGACGAAACCGCTCACAAGCGAGCGCAGCACATTCTTCATGGAAAATCCCCTCCCCGAGTCCTTGGCGGCACTCTAGCGCAATCGGGCTGCTTGCAAAGACCTGCGCTCTGCAAACGACAGGCTGGGTCGGCGAACTTCATTCGAGCGCGTGTACGGAGGCTTCCGACGAATTTGCCATCATACTTGCCGCAAGACTCGTGTAGGCCGCTCGCAGGAAGAGGAGAACGACCATGTATGTCAGCGGCTTCGTGCAGCCCGTCCCAAATGCAAACAAGGAAGCGTATATCGCTTCGGCGAAGGCTGGCTGGCCCTTGTTCAAGGAGTACGGCGCCCTCTCGATGATGGAAAACTGGGGTGATGACGTGCCCGAGGGCAAGCAGACCGACCTGCGCCGTGCGGTTGCTCTGGAAGAGGGCGAGACCACGGTCTTCAGCTGGATAGTCTGGCCCGACAAGGCCACCGCCGATGCCTGCTATGCCACCATGGAAACAGACGAGCGCTGGCAGCAGCTCGACATGCCTTTCGACGGCAAGCGCATGATTTTCGGCGGCTTCGAAACCATCTTCAGCGCGGAGAGCTGAGATGGCCGAATACACCTTTTTCACCAATCCGATGAGCCGCGGGCAAATTGTCCGCTGGGCGCTCCACGAAGTCGGCGCGGATTACGAGACCGAACTGGTCGACTGGCAGGCCAAGCCCGAGGGGCTGACCAAGGCCAATCCGCTCGGCAAGGTCCCCACCCTCGTCCATCACGATGGCGACCACATCCATGTCGTCACCGAATGTGCGGCCATTTGCCATTACCTTGCCGAGATGAATCCCGATGCGGGCCTGCTGCCCGGAGCGCACGAGAAGGCCGATTATTTCCGACTGCTGTTCTTCGCCGCAGGTCCGGTCGAACAGGCCACCACGAGCCGCGCGATGGGTTGGAGCGTGGATGACCCGCAGAAACAGGGCATGCTCGGCTTCGGCAGTTACGAGCGGGCGATGGAGGCTTTCGAGACGCTCATCGCCGACAGCGACTATGTCTGCGGCGAGCGCTTCACCATGGCCGACGTCTATGTCGGCAGCCAGGTCGACTGGGGCCTGAATTTCGGCTCCATCCCCAAGCGGCAGGTGTTCGAGGACTATGCGGAACGTCTTCGCGAACGGCCGGCCTACAGGGAAGCCAAGGCGATCGACATGCAGTTGATCGCGGAGGCACAGGGGTAGGCCGTACGATCCCGTCGCCGTGCCGGCCGAACACACAGCCGGGATCGGAACTGCCATGACCAAGCTCGATTGTATGAGGCGAGGAGGCACCATGTCCTATTATATTTCCACCCACCTTCACAAAGGCTTCGACGATGCGATCCCGATGGTGGAACAGGCCTTGTCCGAACAGGGGTTCGGCATCGTCACCCGGATCGACATGCAGGAAACGTTGAAGAAAAAGATCGGCGCGGACTTCCGGCCTTACACGATCCTTGGCGCCTGCAACCCGAAGGCCGCGCACGAAGCGCTGCAGCTGGAGGACAAGGTCGGCACGATGCTGCCGTGCAACGTGATCGTCCAGCAGGTCCACAACGGGCTGGTAGAGGTGGCCGCAATCGATCCGGTCGCATCGATGCAGGCGGTAGAAAATCCCGACCTGCACGAGGCTGCCCGCGACATCCGCGAAAAGCTAGCCGCAGCCATGTCGGCGCTGGGCGGCTAGGAGATCGCCCTGCAACGCCTGAGGGTCTGGTAGGCCTCCACCACGCGATTCAGCCGCGTCTCGTATTGCCGGTCGCCGCCGTTCCGATCGGGGTGGTAGCGGCGCACGAGTTCCGAATAACGCCGCCGCAGCCTGCGCCGATCGATGTCGCTGCCCAGCCCCATGACTTCCAGCGCCTCGGCCTCTTCGCGGCTGAAGCGGCCGTCCATCGCCAGTTCGGCCTCGCGCCGCGCACGGCTCTTGATGCCGCTGGCGCGCGCGGAAATCGCGTCGAGCGGGTCGTCGTAGTCCGCCCAGCGCGGCATCCCATCGACGCCTGCGGTGGGCCGGAAGGTCGGGCTTTCGGTGCGCCAGCCGCTCGCGGGGCTTTGCGCGTCGAAGATTTCTTCCGCGCTCATGCCCTCGAACCAGTCGTAGCCCGCGTTGAACTCGCGCACGTGCTCGAGGCACATCCAGCGCCAGCTTCCCGGCCCGTCGAAACCGTGCCCTGAACCACCCGGCGCGCGGAACTCGCCCGGCTCGTTGCAGGCCGGGTGGTCGCACACCCTGCCGGTGTCTTCATATCTTCCGTGAAACTTTGACTGGCGCATTCGTTCTAGAATGGTGAGCGAATTGCGCTATGCAAACCCCGCAAGAGGAGATTTCGCCGAATGACAGGACCGGTCCAACAGGAAATGGAACGACTGCTCACGCAGGCTTTCCAGCCCACACGCCTCGAAGTTATCAATGATAGCGCCAGCCATGCAGGCCATTCGGGCGACGACGGCAGCGGGGAATCTCATTTTACCGTCATCATCGAAGCCCCCGCCTTTGCCGACAAGTCGCGGCTCGACCGGCAACGCATGGTCAACAAGGCGCTGGGCGACATTCCCGGAGAGCGTGTCCACGCCCTCGCCATCCAGGCTTCCGCACCGACACCATAAGAAGGGGCATACCATGAGCCAGATAGACCTCACGCTGACGCCGACGACGCATGACCTCGGCCAGTTCGAGGTCCGACGGGTGCTGCCCAGCAAGAAGCGGACCATGGTCGGGCCCTTCATCTTCGTCGACCAGTTCGGCCCGGCGCAGCTCGACCTCGGTACCGGCATGGATGTGCGCCCGCATCCGCATATCAATCTCGCCACCGTCACCTGGCTGTTCGAAGGCGCCATCGACCACCGCGACAGCCTTGGCAGCTTCTCGACCATCCGGCCCGGGCAGGTGAATTTGATGACGGCCGGCAAGGGTATCGTGCATTCCGAGCGCTCGCCCGAGACCGAGCGCAAGGCCGGACCGAAGCTCTACGGCATGCAGACATGGCTCGCGCTGCCCGACGGCAGGGAGGAAATCGACCCGGCCTTCGAGGCGGTGTCCGACCTCCCCGTGGTCGAGGACGGACGCGCCAAGGCCATCGTCATCATGGGCGAGCTTTGGGGAGAGCGCGCACCCGTCACTACCTATGCCGACACCATCTACGCCGAGATCGTGCTGGGCGCAGGCGGCGCGATCCCGCTCGAAGAGGGTGCCGACGAACGCGCCGTCATGCTGGTCGGCGGCGAAGCGAGCGTCGATGGGCATCCGCTCAAGCTTTACGAACTCGCCGTGCTCCAGCCGGGGCGCGACATGACGCTGGAGAGCAAGACCGGCGCGCGGGTCATGCTGCTGGGCGGCGAGGCGTTCCAGACCGAACGCCATGCATGGTGGAACTTCGTCAGCTCCAGCCGCGAGCGCATCCAGCAGGCAAAAGAGGATTGGCGCAATCGCCGCTTCGCGCAAGTCCCCGGCGATAGCGAAGAGCGCATCCCACTGCCCGACGGCCAGCCCAAAACCGTCACTTACCCCTGACTAAGGAGAACCCATGAGTTTCGAAGGCCAGACCGTCTGGATTACCGGCGCATCCTCGGGCATCGGCGCTGCATTGGCGCGCGAATGGGCCGGGCGCGGCGCCAATATCATCCTCTCGGGACGCGACGAGGCGCGGCTGGGCGAAGTTGCGGGCGGCCTCGATACCGAGACGCTCACCCTCCCCTTCGACGTGCGCGACGAGGATGCGATGCGCGAGGCTACCGAGAAAGCTATCGGCTGGAAAGGAGCCGTCGACATCTTCGTAGCCAATGCCGGCATTTCACAGCGCAGTCCTGCGGTCGATACCGACATGCAGGTCTATCGCGACATTATCGACATCGACTTGACCTCACAGATTGCCGCCAGCCAGGCGCTCCTACCCCACATGACCGGACGCGGGAGTGGCAAGCTCGCTTTCATTTCCTCCATAGCGGGCAAGGTCGGAGTGCCGATGCGCACCGCCTATTGCGCGGCCAAGCATGGCCTCATCGGCTATGCCGACGCCTTGCGCGGCGAATTGTCGCAGAGCGGTGTTGACGTGCATGTCATCTGCCCCGGCTCGGTCGCCACCGATGTCAGCCGCAATGCGCTCAACGGCGACGGAAGCGTGCGCGGCAAGAGCGACAAGGCCATCGACAACGGCATCGCTCCCGATGACGCGGCCAAGCGCATTGTCGAAGCCATTGAACTGAACCAGCGCGAAATCATCGTGGCCGAGGGCATGGAGGAAGCCATGGGCGAACTGCGCCGCACGCCCGACCAGCTGCTAGACCAGGTCGCGGGCATGGTCGCCAAGGGCTATATGGAGAAGATGCAGGCCGAATGATGGAGCAAACGCGCATCCGCCTCGCCAACGGCATCGAACTCGACACGGTCGACACGGGCCCGCGCGATGCGCCCGTGCTCCTCTTCTTGCACGGCTTTCCCGAAAGCCACCGGACATGGCGGCACCAGATTGCGCATTTCAGCGACAGGTATCGCTGCATAGCACCCGACCAGCGCGGCTATCGCGGCTCGTCCAAACCCGAGGGCGTGGACAATTACACGCCCGACAAGCTCGTCGGCGACATCTTCCTGCTGGCCGATGCGCTCGGCGTGAAGGAGTTCACGATTGTCGGCCATGACTGGGGCGGCGCGATTGCATGGGGTGTCGCCATGGCTGGCGAGCAGATGGGCCGTGTGAAGCGCGCCATCATCGCCAATGCCCCGCACCATGCGGTCTTCCAGAAGCTGCTCTATACCTCACCCGTCCAGCGCGAGGCGAGCCAGTACATGCGCGGCTTCCGCGATCCTGCGAACGATGCCCTCGTGCAGGAGAAGGGCCTCTTCGGCATTCTCGAAGCGCAAATCCGGTGGGACGCGCCCGACAAGATGGAGCCCGAGGAACGCGCGCGCCTGCTCGAGGACTGGCAGGACCGCGAAGCGGCCTTCGCGATGCTCAACTGGTATCGCGCCAGCCCCATCGACATTCCGGCCATGGACGCACCCTTCGAGGTTCCCGAAGGTTGGGCGCCCCCGCCCTTCCCACCGCAGACCATCCCGACGCTGGTCATCTGGGCGCAGGACGACTTGGCGCTACCGCCGGAAAACACCGCCGCACTGCCCGAGCATGTGAAGGACCTGACGCTGATCGAAGTGCCCGACTGCGGCCACTTCGTCCCGTGGGAGGCACCCAAAGCAGTCAATGCGGCGATGGAAGAGTTCCTCGCGCGGACGGCCTAGCCACTCAGCCACTCTACCCACGCACCATGCGGGTGGGCGTTGGCGAGATGCACTTCGTCTTCGCCGCCGGGCCAGTAACGGACCTTGAGTTCATGCGCGAAGGTCTCGCGATTGGTTTCGAGCGAAATGTGCGCAAACGGGCGTTCGGGTGTCGCTTCTGAGCCTACTGTTTGAATTGCACCTTTAATTCTGTGCTGCGCGTCATCGGTTAGATACTGCCACATTATCGAATGCGCCAAGACGCGGGTCACTCCCTGTTCCTGTGTCTTCGATAACTCTTGAAAGACCCATTCCCACGCATCCATGCGTTCGACTTCCGGAGACATCATCTTTGCCAACTCGATTGCGGCATCGATGCGCGCCATCCGCCCGGTCGCCTCGGGCCACACGTAGCTCTTGAGCCGCAAAGCCTGCGCTTCGTCGGTGAGGTCCACCGGCGCAATGTCGCTCCCGCGCGCATCGACGAAGCCGATTTCGCTCGCAGGCGGAGGCCCGCCGCGCCATTCAGGCGCAATGCGCATCCGGCTGCCGCCGGGGCCGGTCTTCACTCCGCCGAGGTCGTAGTGATAGCGGCCCAGCATGGTGTTGATGCCCGCACTCGCGCCGATTTCGAGCCACTCGAACTGCGCGGTGGTGCGGCCATCGGCCAGCCACAGCAATCCGGCTGCAAAACTCGCCGACCGCCCCGCCTCGTTGGTCTGCGGCGGCCCGTCGAGCCAGGGCATCAGCTGGAAGTCGTGCGTCTCGATGATCTCGCGCACCAGCGTATCGACCTGTCCCTGATCGGGCATGCGTCCGGCGTAGACATCTTCCAACCGCGGCTCTTCGCCGGTCAGCAGGAGGTTGTGCAGCCCGCCCGCAATCCGCAGCGGCATGGCATCGCGCAAAGAGAGCCCCTGCCAGGCGAAAATCCGCCGGGCCGTCGCCGCCTCGCTATCCTCCAGCGCCAGCAGCGCGCGGATGACCTGCGCCGTGCCGGGCGCACCTGCATTTTCCGCGTGCTTCGCCTGCCATTCGATAGCTTCCGGCACCGAAACGATATCCATCACTGCGCCGCCTGCCATATCCGTTGCCCTTTCGCCTCTCTATGCCTATCTGCCGCCACGCAATGACCGACTGTCTTACCTTCGCAATCCCCAAGGGCCGCATCCTCGACGAGGCGCTGCCCGTCATGGCGCGTGCCGGCGTCGTGCCGGAAGACGCGTTTCACGACAAGGCCAACCGCTCGCTGACCTTCGCCACCACGCGGGCCGATATGCGCCTGATCCGCGTACGCGCCTTCGATGTGGCGACCTTCGTGGCGCATGGTGCAGCGCAGTTGGGCATCGTCGGTTCCGACGTCATCGAGGAATTCGACTACGCCGAGCTTTACGCCCCGGTCGACCTCGACATCGGCCACTGCCACCTCGCCGTGGCCGAGCCCAAGGGCGCGAGCGCGACCAATGGTGCAAGCCACCTGCGCGTTGCGACCAAGTACCCCAACCTCACCCGCCGCCATTTTGAGGCGCAGGGTATCCAGGCCGAGTGCGTGAAGCTCAACGGCGCAATGGAAATCGCCCCCGAGCTGGGCCTTGCAGGCCGCATCGTCGACCTAGTTTCCAGCGGGCAAACTCTGAAGGACAATGGGTTGGTCGAGACCGGCCACATCATGGACATCACCGCGCGCCTCATCGTCAACCGCGCCGCGCTGAAGACCGACCCGCGTGTGGCTGCGCTGGTCGAGGCCTTCCGCGCCGACTGTGAAGAGCGGAGCGTCGCCTGATGCAGCTGCTTCGCACAAGCGATGCCGACTTCGAAGCGAAGTTCGACCGTGTCGTCCGCGATCGCCGCGAAAGCGATGCTCAGGTCGGGCGCGATGTTTCGGCAATCCTCAACGAAGTGCGCGAGCGCGGCGACAGCGCGCTGGTGGAATACACCAAGCGCTTCGACCAGCATAATTTGTCGAGCGACGAGGACTGGTCGATTTCCAAAGAGGCCTGCAAGGCAGCCTACGACGGTCTCGATGCCGAACTTCGCGAGGCGCTCGAAACCGCCGCAGCGCGCATCCGCTCTTATCACGAGGGCCAGCTTCCCAAGGACCGCGACTACACCGACGACATCGGCATGCGCCTCGGCGCGCGCTGGGGTGCGGTAGAAGCGGCCGGGCTTTATGTTCCGGGTGGCCGCGCAGCCTATCCCTCCTCGCTGCTGATGAATGCGATTCCTGCCAAAGTCGCAGGCGTCGAGCGTCTTGTTGTAACAACGCCGACACCCAAGGGCGAGATGAACGACCTCGTCCTCGCCGCCGCGCATATCGCGGGTGTCGATGAAATGTACCGCGTCGGCGGAGCGCAGGCGGTGGCGGCACTCGCTTTCGGCACCGAGCGTATCGCCCGCGTCGATGTCGTTGTCGGCCCCGGCAATGCGTGGGTGGCGGAGGCCAAGCGCCAGCTTTACGGCGTGGTCGGCATCGACATGGTGGCTGGACCCAGCGAAATCCTCGTCATCGCCGACAAGGACAACAATCCCGAATGGCTCGCCGCAGACCTATTGAGCCAGGCCGAGCATGACCCGACCAGCCAATCCATCCTCATCACCGACGACCGTGGCCTTGCGAGCCAGGTGATGGACCAGATCGACCTCGAATTCCTCAAGCTGCCGACGGCCAAGACCGCCAAGCAAAGCTGGGACGACCACGGCCTCGTGGTGCTGGTCGATAGCCTCGATGAAGCACCGGCCCTGTCGGATCGCCTCGCCGCCGAGCATGTCGAAATCGCCACCGCCGACCCCGAAGCGCTGTTTGGTAAGCTGCGCCACGCCGGCAGTGTCTTCCTCGGCAAGATGACGCCCGAAGCTGTCGGCGACTATATCGCCGGGCCGAACCATGTCCTTCCCACCGGCCGCCGCGCGCGTTTCGCAAGCGGCCTGTCGGTGCTCGATTTCATGAAGCGCACCAGCTTCATCGGTGCAACCGAAGGTGCGCTCAAGGCCATCGGGCCTGCCGCCGTGCGTCTTGCCGAGGCCGAGGGCCTCCCCGCGCACGCCCTGTCCATTTCAAGGAGGCTTTCGTGAGCCACACCCCCCGCAGCCAGTCGCGCAGCGCCGCCCGCCTCGGCGCCGTCCAGGCACTCTACCAGCAGCAGATGGAAGGCACGGCGACTGCCAAGCTGCTCGATGAATTCCACCAGCACCGCCTCGGCAAGGTCATCGAGGAAGAAGAATATGCCGACGCAGACGTCGATTTCTTCGACGATGTCGTGAAGGGCGTCGACGCGCGCCGCGAGGAAATCGACGAGCTGCTCACCGCGCGTCTCGCCTCGGGCTGGACACTCGCACGGCTCGACAAGACCATGCTGCAAATCCTGCGCGGCGGCACCTACGAACTGCTTGCCCGCAACGACGTGCCCAAGGCTGCGGCCATCAGCGAATATGTCGATGTCGCCAAGGCCTTCTTCGACGACCGCGAGGCGAAATTTGTCAACGGCATCCTCGACGCGGTGGCCAGGGAAATCGGCAGATAAGCTTTCCGTTCGTGTCGAGCGAAGTCGAGACACGCCCGCGCCAACGGTTCTCGACTTCGCTCGAACCGAACGGCAAGGTGGGTAAGTGAACGAGGCAGACTTCATCACCGCCCTTCGAGGCTTGGCTTCAAACCCTGCCGCCCGCGGGCTGGAGGATGATGCCGCCGTCATCGAACTCAGCGGCGAAACCCTCGTCCTGACACACGACACCATGGTCGACGGCGTTCACGTCCTCGAAGGACAGGACCCGGCCGATATCGCGTGGAAACTCGTGGCAGTGAACCTGTCCGACCTCGCGGCGAAAGGCGCCGAGCCAGTCGGCGTCCTGCTCTCGCACATGCTTGGCACCGACGACCACCGCTTCGTCACGGGTCTTGGCGAAGTGCTCGAGGACTACAATGTCCCGCTGCTGGGCGGCGACACGGTGCGCGGCGAAGGCCCGCGCGTTTGGGGCTGCACCGCCATCGGGCGCGCCACGCATACACCTGTGCCGTCGCGCGGAGGCGCAAAGGTCGGCGATGCGATTTACGTCTCGGGCACACTCGGCGCGGCCATGCTCGGCTTCGAAGCGCTACGCGATGGCGTCGAAGCCGACAGCACTCCCTACCGCCGCCCCGCCCCCTTGCTTGAAGAGGGCCGCCTCCTCGCTCCCCATGTTTCTGCCATGATGGACATATCGGACGGCCTGCTGCTCGATTGCTGGCGCATGGCGACCGCTTCCGAATTCGTCGCCTTCGAACTGGAAAGCGCTGCAATACCCGTGGCCGACGAGGCCCGCCGCGGCGAATGCATCCGCTGGGGCGACGATTACCAGCTTCTCTTCACCGCCCCCGAGAACACCAAGCTTTCCGTCGCCGCCACGCGCATTGGCACGGTGACTAACGCCGATTTCGCCCCGCTCTGGCTCGACGGCGAAGTGCTCACTCCCGAGCACGGGCTGGGCTACCAGCACTAAACTTGCGCGCAACGTCGGGGAAAAGCGCGGAATCTTGCGCTTTTGACCCCTTGCAAGCGTATGCACTGCTGATACACCTTCCCGCCTCCAATGCGTCGGCGTCTCCCATGCCGGGTCGCATCAAACATATAATCGGGAGGGGAGTTTTTCGTGGACCTTGTAATCCTATCCATAGGGTTGGGACTGCTGGCCGTTATCTACGGCTTCGTCACCAGCCGCCAGGTGCTCAATTCGGGCGCCGGCAATGAGAAAATGCAGGAAATCGCCGGCGCCATCCAGGAAGGCGCGCAGGCCTATCTTAAGCGTCAGTACACCACTATCGGCATGGTCGGCGTTGTCGTCGCCGTGCTGGTGTTCGTGTTCCTCGGCCTGTTTCCGGCCGTTGGTTTCGTCATCGGCGCAGTCCTGTCGGGCGTTGCGGGCTTTATCGGGATGAACATCTCGGTGCGCTCGAACGTGCGTACGGCGGCCGCCGCGCAGAGCGGTCTGCAGCAAGGTCTCACCCTTGCCTTCCGCGCAGGTGCCATCACCGGCATGCTCGTGGCGGGTCTCGCCCTGCTCTCGATTGCCGTGTTCTTCTACTACCTGACCAGCATCGCCAATTTCGCGGCTGACAGTGACGAAGTGGTCTACGGCCTCGTAGGTCTTGCCTTCGGTGCCTCGCTCATCTCCATCTTCGCGCGTCTGGGCGGCGGTATCTTCACCAAGGCTGCCGACGTCGGTGCCGACCTCGTCGGCAAGGTCGAGGCAGGGATCCCCGAAGACGATCCGCGCAACCCCGCCGTGATCGCCGACAACGTGGGCGACAATGTGGGCGACTGCGCCGGCATGGCTGCCGACCTGTTCGAAACCTATGTCGTTACCGTCGGTGTCACCATGGTCCTCACCGCGCTGCTCTTCAGCGACGTACTGGGCGACCTGCTGATGCCGATGATGTCGCTCCCGCTGCTGATCGGCGGTGCATGCATCGTGACCAGCATCATCGGGACCTATTTCGTGAAGCTCGGCAAGGGCAGCACGAATGTGATGGGCGCGATGTACAAGGGCTTCATCGTTTCGGCGGTCCTTGCCATTCCGCTTATCTACTTCGTCATCAGCTATGCGCTGGGCGGCATGGGTACGGAAATCGGCGGCGCAGTCGCCGGCGTGGATCCTGGCGCTCCGCTGGCCGAAGAAGGCACGGCCCAGCAGGTGGTCGGCTTCACCGGCATGGACCTGTTCTGGTGCTCGCTCATCGGCCTGGCCATCACCGGCCTGATCATCTGGATCACCGAGTACTACACCGGCACAAACTACCGTCCGGTCCGCTCGATCGCCAAGAGCTCGGAGACGGGTCACGGCACCAACGTAATCCAGGGTCTCGCCATCAGCCTTGAATCGACCGCACTGCCGACGATCGTGATCGTGGCCGGCATCATCGCCACCTTCCAGCTCGCCGGTCTCATGGGCATTGCCTATGCTGCCACCGCGATGCTGGCGCTGGCGGGCATGGTGGTCGCACTCGACGCCTATGGTCCGGTAACGGACAACGCAGGCGGCATCGCCGAAATGGCCGGTCTCGACGACAGCGTTCGCGAGAAGACCGACATGCTCGATGCCGTTGGCAACACCACCAAGGCCGTGACCAAGGGTTACGCGATCGGTTCGGCGGGCCTCGGCGCGCTGGTGCTCTTCGCCGCCTACACGACCGACCTGGCGAAGCTGTTCCCCGATGCTGACGTCGATTTCAGCCTCGAGAACCCTTACGTCATCGTCGGCCTGCTGCTTGGCGCATTGCTCCCGTACCTCTTCGGTGCGATGGGCATGACCGCCGTGGGCCGCGCCGCCGGCGACGTCGTGGTCGACGTTCGCGAACAGTTCGCTGCCGATCCGGGCATCATGGCCGGCACCAGCAAGCCGAACTACGCCAAGACGGTCGACCTCGTGACCAAGGCGGCCATCAAGGAGATGATCCTTCCCTCGATGCTGCCGCTGCTCGCACCGATCGCGGTTTACTTCGCCATCCTGTTGCTTGCAGGCCAGGAGAACGCCTTTGCCGCTGTCGGAGCGCTGCTCCTCGGCGTCATCATCGGCGGGATCTTCGTCGCGCTTTCCATGACCGCTGGCGGCGGCGCATGGGACAACGCGAAGAAGTACATCGAGGACGGCAATCACGGCGGCAAGGGCTCCGAAGCCCACAAGGCTGCCGTGACGGGCGACACCGTGGGCGATCCTTACAAGGACACCGCGGGCCCGGCCGTGAACCCGATGATCAAGATCACTAATATCGTCGCGCTGCTGCTCCTCGCAGCTCTCGCGGCCTAACCTTTCCGGTCTCCGGACCGCTGGACAAGGGCGGCGGCACCTCGCGTGTCGCCGCCTTTTTCTTGACGCTCACGTAAAGCGCCCGCACATGCGGGGCCGTGAGTGATACCCCTACCCCCGAACAGCTCGTCCAGGGCCTCGTCCGCCTGCTGACCGTCACGCCGGCTGGCGAACACGCCTACACCGGCAACCAGCAACCGAACGGCATCGGCCGCGTCTTCGGCGGGCAGGTCATCGCGCAGGCGCTCCAGTCCGCACAGGCCAGCGCGCCTGAGGACATGGAAGCCCACTCGCTCCACGCCTATTTCCTGCGCGGCGGGCGCGAGGGCGTGGACCTCGACTACTCCGTCGCCGCCGACTTCACCGGCCGCAGCTTCGCCAACCGCCGCGTGGTGGCAAGCCAAGGCGGCGAGCCTATCCTCAACCTCACTGCCAGCTTCCAGCGGCCCGAAGCGGGGCTGGAGCATGACGACAGCCCCATGCCCGACGTTCCCCCTCCCGAAGACCTCCCCTCCGACATGGAGATGCGGGAGAAGTTCCTCGAGGAGATGGGCGAAGTCTCCGACATCCAGCGCACGCTCATGCTCCGCCCGCGTCCCATCGAGATGCGCACCAGCGGCAAGCTCCACTGGATGAACGCCGACAAGAAACCGCCGCATGCCCACAGCTGGTTCCGCACCGCCGCCGTGCTGCCGGACGACGCCGCACTCCACCGCGCCGTGATCGCCTATGCCAGCGACTACACGCTGCTCGGCACCAGCGCCCTGCCCCACGGCCTCAGTTGGGCCCGCGGCGAACTGAAAGGCGCGAGCCTCGACCACGCCATCTGGTTCCACCGCCCCGCGCTGGAGGCCTACCGCGCCGACGAGTGGCTCCTCTACGCGACCGACAGCCCCTGGTCGGGCGGAGGCCGTGGCTTCAACCGCGGCCGCATCTACAACCGCGAAGGGCTGCTCGTCGCCAGCGTGGCGCAGGAAGGCGTGGTGCGAAAGGCGAAGCGCGGCGCAGGCTGAGGCCCCAGGCGATTCGTTCACCCCGCCCCCCGCGCAGATAAACAACAAGGGGAGTTAGTTGGCGAAATACATGCGCCCCTCCCCCTCACAGGGAGCGCGCCATAGGACCCGCGCGGGCATCGGGCTTATCGACGGTATGAAAGAGCCGCCGCGAAGCTAGCGCGGGCAGGCGGAGTAGGAAAACTCCATCTTGCCAGAGCCTTGGCAAGCGGCCAATCAGGTGGGCGAAGAGGGGGCAATAGATGATCGAAGGCTTAAGGCAAGAAGCGTTAGCATCCGTATACGGGATGTCCACATTCGCTCGCAGCCGTGAAGTGTGGGGACCGGAAATTGACGGTCTGACCAACAATATGTCAGATCCTGACTTGATTTATCAGTTGGGCGGAAAGCTTGCTTACGTTTTTTCCCTCACGGGAGCGCCTGGTCGTGACCAAAGCAGTCTGTCGGGAGGAGGGGCCGCTTGGGAAGGACTTGTCTGCTGGTATCTCAACGCAATCTTGGCTGGGACCAACGCCATAGTCCTAAAGCAATCAAAGAAATTGGTGCCCGAGGTCATTTCCAACGCGATGACCGTCACTTACAAAAATGTGAGAACAAATACTGAATCAGATTTGACCGGCCTCATCTTGCCCGATGACCCTGAACTCATATCAGGAATTTATGAACGTAGCAGATTTAACGAAATTCTTGCGAGAAATTTGGCGCGCACCTCAGCTCATAGTATTCAATGTAAGACCAATTGGAATGACAACGCTCAGATTCCGATGCTTTGGGATATGGTCTATCAGTTTCGCGACGTGAAATCACATAGCGTCAGGGTCGGCGTCGAAGGGTTCGACCTCGATGACCTTCTCGATTTCACCTACAGTTTTGTAACCGTGCCGACCGGCAAAAAGGTTGTCCGCCCCAACTCTATGCAAGTGCATAGGGTTCATTCGCTCTCTGGCGGTAACTACTGGGGCAAGCCCTCTGAGAGTGGAGTGGCGGAAAGCATTTCGGAAATTTTCAAACGGGTTTTCAAGCGAGCGTTTCAAGCCGACGTGAGGTCTCACATAAAGAACCTTGTCGATAATGGACGTATCTCTCGCCTCACGCCTTGACAGGACATTGGTTTGTTCGCGATTTGTGCCCTACGCACAAACGTAAGGTGATGCCATGCTCCTCGAGAAGATCCGCGACAACCGAATAGAGCGCTCGACTCAGGGTGGCGGTTTGGGTGGCCGCTCAATGGTCGACTTATTTGCTGGGTGCGGCGGTCTCTCATTGGGGTTTGAACATGCGGGATTTGTCCCGGTATTCGTCAATGAACTCAATCATGATGCTAGAAGCACCTACCTGGCCAATCGCAAACACCTCATCGACGGTATCCCTTTCAACGAAAGGCGCGAACTGCACTCAGCAGACGTTACCGAGTTGGATGAGGAACGTCTGACCGAACTCAAAGCACACTTAACTTCGCTCAATATCGGATTGGATTTCGCGAAAGCTCAGAACTTGGACGTCTTGGCTGGCGGGCCTCCCTGTCAGGGATATTCTGGCATCGGCCATAGGCGCGCTTACTCCGTCGACAAAGCGGACATTCCGTCTAATCGCCTCTACGAGCGAATGGCCTTCGTCATCGAGCAGCTTCGACCTCGGGTCTTCTTGTTTGAGAATGTGAAAGGCCTTCTTTCTGCACGCTGGACTTCCGAAGGAAAGAAGGGCGAAATTTGGGACGATGTTTACGGACGATTCAAACGTCTGGGAAGCGAGCACGGATATGTCGTGCGGTGGAAACTAGTCTATGCGAAAGACTATGGGGTTCCCCAAAATAGGCCTCGTGTCCTCATTGTCGGCTTCCGAAAAGACTTCGCTGATAAGGTTGCCAAGCACCTGAATCTCGATAATGGCAGCGAAGACGCTGTCCTTGCTAATATGCTCCCCGCCTATGGAGAGACGCCGCCAGATCTCGAAGAGATTTTTGCTGACCTTGAAGACAAGAATATCACACAAAGGTTAGTTAGCCGCGACTTCTCCGAGGGACTTGTAACGCATTCGTACCCTCGTGCCGCATCTGGTAAGTGGCAGGAATATTTCAGGCCTGGCGAACTATCCGAGGCATTTGCCGAACTCGAAGAGCAAGAGGTCAGCAAGCATTCCGACAAGGTCGTCAGAAAATTTCAGGCGATGATTGCAAGCGGTGGCGAGATTCCAGAGGAATTTCGTACGAAGAAGTTTGCCCAGCGATTGCTGCCTCGGCAATGGAAGAATCAGGGCCCCACAATAACCGCCTGCTCACTGGCAGATGACTACGTGCACTATTCGCAGCCACGCTCGTTGACCGTACGCGAATGGGCGCGGCTCCAAACCTTCCCGGACACGTATAAATTCCTAGGAAAACGGACGACCGGCGGCATACGAAGGGCCGGTAATCCGCGCGAGGGTATCTTTGAGCGGGAGGTACCCAAATACACGCAAATCGGAAATGCTGTGCCTGTCAAATTGGCGGAAGCTATCGGTCAACATTTTGATAGGCTTTTGGATAAAGCGGGATACTGATAAATGCCTCACCATGGCCGATTTTGTCAGTCCGGAGAAACGATCGCGTATCATGCGCGGCTCGAAGTCGAAAAACACAAAACCTGAACTCGTTGTCCGTCGGGCTTTGCAAAACGTTCGGCGTGGTTATCGACTACACCGCAGAGATATCCCGGGTAGGCCCGATATAGCGTTTATAGGACTGCAAAAGGCGATTTTCGTCCACGGATGTTTTTGGCATCAACATGAAAAGTCAGGCTGCCCAGTATCGCGAAAACCATCGAGCAATTCAGGGTTTTGGGAAGCCAAGTTTTTAAACAACAAAGAACGTGATCGCAGGAATCGCAATGCACTCATCCAACAAGGTTGGGGCGTGCTGGAAATCTGGGAATGCGAGGTCCACTCCGATGACTTGGAAGACCGACTTTCAGATTTCTTGCGATAGGAGAGCCCGATTTTACCGGCGAGAGCCACCCCACCTTCAAAGTGATAACGGTTATGTTCATTTCGCACCTGCAAAATAACTGAAGCCAAACCGCTCGCTTTCGTGTAGGGGCCGCTGCAAGCATGGTCGTGTGGGAGCCGTAAGGCGGCGCGCGCGACCCTTTCGCCGTGTCCCAGCCGGCTTCACACATGCCCCCTTTTCCCAGCGCTCGCGGCCTATTGCCGCTGCGCTTTTGTATTGCGAGCCACGATGCCTTTCGAAACCCTGCCGCCGGTCATCGGCGAAGCCCTTGCCGCACGCGGCTATACCGACCTCACCCCCGTCCAGTCCGCCGTCATCGAAGACGAGGCGCGCGGGCGCGACCTCGTGGTGTCGGCGCAGACCGGCTCGGGCAAGACGGTCGCCTTCGGCCTCGCGCTGGCCGACGCGCTGCTGGCAGAGACGGGCAATATCGCGCTTGTCGACAAGCCGCTGGCGCTGGTCATCGCGCCGACGCGCGAGCTGGCACTGCAGGTCAGCCGCGAGCTCGGCTGGCTTTATGCGGGCGCTGGCCTGCGTATCGCGACCTGCGTGGGCGGGATGGATGCGAGCAAGGAACGCCGCGCGCTGCGCGCTGGACCTGCCATCGTGGTCGGCACGCCGGGTCGCCTGCGCGACCATCTCGAACGCGGCGCGCTGGACCTCTCCGGCCTTGTCGGCGTGGTGCTCGATGAAGCGGACGAGATGCTCGACATGGGCTTCCGCGAGGACCTGGAAGAAATCCTCGACGCGACGCCCGAGGGCCGCCGCACGCTGCTGTTCTCCGCCACCATGCCGCGCCCGATCGAGCGGCTGGCCGAGCGTTACCAGACCAATTCGCTGCGCCTCAGCCTCGTCGGTCAGGACCGCGGGCATGGCGATATCAGCTACCAGGCGATTACCGTCTCGCCGTCCGAAATCGAAAATGCGGTGGTGAACCTGCTGCGCTATCACGAGGCGGAGACGGCCATCCTGTTCTGCGCCACGCGCGACAATGTGCGGCGTTTCCATGCCACGCTGCAGGAGCGCGGCTTCGGCGTGGTGGCGCTGTCGGGCGAGCATTCGCAGTCCGAGCGCAACCAGGCGCTGCAGGCGCTGCGCGACCGGCGCGCGCGCGTCTGCGTGGCGACCGATGTGGCGGCGCGCGGTATCGACTTGCCGACGCTCAGCCTCGTCATCCATGTCGAAATCCCGCGCGATGCCGAGACGCTCCAGCACCGTTCGGGCCGCACCGGCCGTGCGGGCAAGAAGGGCACGGCGGCCATCATCGTCCCCTACAACCGCCGCCGCCGGGTCGAAGGCATGCTGCGCGGCGCTAAGATCGAAGCGCAGTGGATGGACGCTCCGACGCCCGAGATGATTCACAAGCAGGACCGCTCGCGCCTCTTGGAAATGCTCACCGCCGAAACCGAGTTCGAGGATCACGACCGCGAACTGGCGAAGGAAGTCATGGCGAAGCTCTCGCCCGAAGACATCGCCGCCTCGCTGGTGCGCGCGCATCGGGCCAAGATGCCGACCCCCGAAGAGCTCATCCCCAACACGCCCGAAGCGCGCGACAAGGCCAAGGCCGACCGCATCCGTCCGGGCTTCGAGGACGTGGTGTGGTTCAAGATCGGCGTCGGCCGCCGCCAGAACGCGGAAGCCCGCTGGATACTCCCGCTGCTCTGCCGCCGCGGCCACATCACCCGCAACGAAATCGGCGCTATCCGCATCGGCCAGTTCGAAAGCTGGTTCCAGGTGCCGAGTGCCATCGCGCCGAAGTTCGCCGAGGCCGTCGGGCGAACGGCCTCTGCCGAGGACGAGCAGGACGCCATCCTGATCGAGGAATCGCCCGAAGGTCCGCGCATCGAAGCGCGCCAGAACCGCAAGGACTTCGGCGGCGGCTCGCGCTCCGGCGACGGTCCGCGCGTGCGCCCGAAGCCTTTCGGCAAGGGCCCGCGTAAAGGCCCACATGGCGGCCCCGGCGGCAAGCCTTTCAAGAAAGGCCCCAAGCCCGCGGGCAAGAAGTTCGCTGGCAAGGGCAAGCCGGGACCCAAGAAGCACGGCTGACGCAATTTCGCCCTATATCTTAAGGGGTTTGACTTTTCCCGGCCCGAGGCGTGAATTCTTGTGAGGGCTAGGTTGGGCGCATTTCCTGCGCGGGGTTTCCTGGCCCCGTACAGGAGGTCGTCATGGCAAATCTGGAAAAGAAGCATCAGGCGGATTTCACGCTGTCCGCCGATGCGCTGGTCTTCAACCGCGTCTTCGTGCTGGGTGACAGCCTCGTCGACAGCGGCAATGCGCTGGGGCTGGCGGAGTGGTACGACAGCCTGCCCTTCACCGCGCTGCCCGAAGGCGCGCCGACGGCGGAAGACGGCTATTTCGAGGGCCGCTTCACCAACGGCTACACCTATGCCGACCTCATCGCGAACCGCTATGTCGGCTCGCCGACCGAAGCGGTGTTTCCCTTCGGCTATGACGACCCCTGGATCGGTTTCCCGATCGCCCCCTTCGCCGGCGACCCGCGCGGCAACAGCCTGAATTTCGCCTACGGCGGCGCGCAGATCATTCGCGGGGACGAGTTCGTCTCCGGCCTCGACGAGCAGACCGACGCGCTGCGCGATGCAGTGGACGGAAGGCTCTATTCGAGCGACCTCGTCATCATCACCATGGGCGGCAACGACATCCGCTCGCTCGCGCCCGCAGGAGAGAACCCGGCCACGCGATACCACGCCAATATCGCCATCCAGGCAGCGGCCGACGAGCTGCTGAAAGAGCTGGCGCAGCTCGTCTCGCGCGGGCTCGGCCACATCCTCATCACCGGAATTCCCGACGTGGGCCTTATCCCGGCCTATGATGTCGATGGAGACGGCGTGCTCGACGGCTCGCCCGGCGAAGGCGGCGGCTGGAAAGGCTATTACGAGGAATATCACCAGTCGCTGCGCGCCAGCGAATATTCCGCGCAGCTGGATGCGCTTATCCGCGACGAGGTCATTCCCCAACTCGAAGCCATGGGTGCGACCGTCCACTATACCTCGCTGGCCGATGTCACGGGCAGCGACGGTTCACTCGCTTTCGAGGGCGCGCTCGATGCGGTCCTGCCGTCCATCGCCGCTCTGAACGGCATTACTCTGGAGCAGATGCAGGCCGACTGGCTCGATTATGCGGGCCTCGTCTTCTTCGATAGCGTCCACCCGACGGCACAGGTGCACGCGCTGGTCGGTGCTTACATCCATGCGCAGATGGAGGGGACCGAATGGATCGAACTGATGCCACTCGACGAAAGCGCGCTCCTGCGCAGCTTCAGCGGCATGATCGATTTTGCCGGCGAGACCGACAGCTTCGGCATCCGCCTGCGCAAGGGGGAGGCCTATACGATCGAGGTGCTGGGCATGAGCACGCTGGCAGCCGACGGCAGCCTCGCCGACCCGTGGCTCCAGCTGGCGGACAAGGCGGGCAATGTCATCACCGAAGGCTTCACCCTTACATCGGGCAATGACAGCGGGCTGGGTTTCGACGCCAGCTTCACCTTCACCGCCAGCGCCTCGGGTCGCTACACGATTACCGTGGGCGCGGAAGGCACGCTGACCGGCAGCTATGTGGTGCAGGTCGGAACGGCGCAGATGAGCGCTTCACTGTTCGCGCAGGCTGCGCCCGAACCCTCGCTCGACCTCGCTGGCGCTTTCGAACCCGGTGGAGCTTCCGCGCCCGAGCTGGCCTTCGCGCCGCTCGCGGCCAAGGCATGGGACATGATCGATCCGGTGGACATCCACATGCTCTGACCGCGACCTGCCCGGCCAGTCGCTCGGGGATCCGCCGTCGCCCTCCGAAGGACGACCCTACGAAGCGCCTCCTAGTGCTTGAGCAGCAGCGGCACGCGTACGTCGGAAAGTATCGCGCGGGTCACGCCGCCGAAAATCCACTCCGATATGCGCGTGCGGCCATAAGCGCCCATCACGATCAGCCCGACACCGCGCACGTCGGCGGCGTTCTGCAGCGCATGCGCGGTACCCTCTTCACCCTCGTCGACCTCGACCACTTCGCTCTTGATACCATGATAGGACAGGTAGTCCGCCCCGCGTGTCGGCGGCAGGTCCAGCGTGTCCTTCTTGCTCGACTTTTTCGTGCGCACGCTGACCAGATAGACCGAACTGGCGCGCTTCAGCAGCGGCACCGCCGCGCGCAGGGCGTGGCTGGCTTCGGCCGAACCGTCCCATGCAACCAGCGCCGGCTTGTCGAAATCGAGCCGGTCGCAATCGTCGGGCAGGACCAGCACGGGGCAGCCAGCCGTCACCGCCAGTTCGCCAGCGGTGAAGGAAGGTGCCTTGCCGCCGGTCGTCGGATCGCGTTCTCCGATGATGATCAGGTCGGCGAGCGAGGAACGGCGCAGCATGGCCAGCGAAACCGGCCCGGCTTTGTCGACCCAATCCCACGGCACGTCTTCATTGGCGAGGTCCTTTTCGGTCGCCTCGCGCAGCTTTTTCGCCTGCTCGCGCCAGACAGGCACCATGGCCGCGAATGCCGCGCCATATGGGTCGGCGCTCGCCGCAGCCTCGTAGGGCACTGCGTTCAGCAGGGTGAGGTGGCCATCGAAAGCCCGGGCGAGATCCAGCGCTACGTCCAGCCGTCTCGAGTGGCCTTCATCCGAATGGGCGTTGAAGAGTATGGCTTTCATGGCAGGTCTCCCGGCTGGGTTCGGCCAGGCAACGACTCGCCCGAGCCTTCTGCGATGCAGCCTACACTATCTGCGGGGGCGATAATTGATCGAGCGCAAACTGGCCCAGCCCACCGGGGCCGGGCAAGCAGCCGGTCTACCCACCCGCGTGGTAGAAATCGTAGATCTGCTGCGCCACCCCTTCGCTGATGCCGGGGGCGCGCTTCAAATCGTCGAGCGCCGCGGCGCGGACCTTTCCGGCGGTGCCGAAATGGAGCAGCAGCGCGCGTTTTCGCGCCGGGCCGATGCCGGGAATTTCATCGAGCGGCGAAGCGGTGATGGCGCGGCTGCGTTTGGCGCGGTGCGCGCCGATGGCGAAGCGGTGGACTTCGTCGCGCAGGGTCTGGAGGTAGAACAGCAGCTGCGAATTGACCGGCAGCGTCTTCTCGCGTCCGTCGGGGAAGTGGAACACCTCGCGCCCCTCGCGCCCGTGATGCGGGCCCTTGGCAATTCCGATGACGGGGACCTGTTCGGCCAGCCCCAAGTCTTCGAGGACGGCCATCACGGATGAGACCTGCCCCTTGCCGCCGTCGATGAGCAGGAGGTCGGGCCAGATGGTCTCATGGCCCTTGCCCTGCCCGCCCTCTTCCTCGCGCCCGGTTTCGGCGAGCTTGCGGAAGCGGCGCGCCATGACTTCGCGCATCATCCCGAAATCGTCGTTGGTCTGCGCCTGCTTGATGTTGAACTTGCGGTACTGGCCCTTCTCGAAGCCCTCGGGCGAAGCGACGACCATTGCACCCAGCGCCTTGTCGCCCTGGATATGGCTGTTGTCGTAAATCTCGATGCGCTGCGGCACCTCGTCGAGTTCGAGGAAGTCGGCCAGTTCGCGCAGGCGCTGGGCCTTGGTGCCGCTTTCCGCCAACCGCCGTTCGAGCGATTCCACAGCATTGCGCGTCGCCTGCTGCATCAGCTTGCGCCTGTCGCCGCGCTGGGGGATAGAGATGGCGACCGCATGGCCTGCTTTTTCTGCCAGCGCCTCGGCAATCAGTTCCTGCTCGGCAAGTTCTCGGTCGACGAGGATGGTGCGCGGCGGCGGGACTTCCTCGTAGAATTGCAGAAGGACGTCGGACAGCACTTCGGCGAGTTCGAGGTCGCCCGTGTTCTTGGGGAAGAAGGCCTTGTGGCCCCAGTTTTGCCCGCCGCGGATGAAGAAGGCCTGCACGCCGATTTGCCCGCCCTTCGCGGCGAGAGCAAAGACGTCGGCATCGCCCACCCCGCTGGCGTTGATGGCCTGGCTTCCCTGGATAAAGGTCGCCGCGCGCAGGCGGTCGCGCAAAATGGCGGCGGTTTCGAAGTCGAGATCCTCGGCGGCCTTGGCCATCTGCTTTTCGATTTCAGCCTGCACTGCGGAGGACTTGCCACCGAGAAAGTCCTTCGCCTCCTGCACGAGGGCGTCATAGCCGGCTTCGTCGATACGGCCCACGCAAGGCGCGGAGCAGCGCTTGATCTGGTAGAGCAGGCAGGGCCGGTCGCGGTTGTTGAAGAAACTGTCGGTGCAGGAGCGCAGCAGGAACAGTTTCTGCAGCGCGTTCAGCGTCATGTTGACCGAGCCTGCGCTCGCGAAGGGTCCGTAGTAATTGCCCTTGGCCCGCCGCGCGCCGCGATGCTTCTGAATGCGCGGGAAGGCATGGTCGGCGCGCAGGAGGATGAAGGGGAAGCTCTTGTCGTCGCGCAGCAGCACGTTGAACGGCGGGCGGTAGCGCTTGATCAGCTGCGCTTCCAAGAGCAGCGCCTCGGCCTCCGAATTCGTCACCACGATTTCCATCGCGCGGCACTGGCTGACCATCCGCTGGAGCCGGTTCGACAGCCCCTTCACCTGCGTGTAATTCGCCACCCGCGCCTTCAGGCTGCGCGCCTTGCCGACGTAGAGCACGTCGCCGCGGGTATCGAGCATGCGATAGACCCCCGGGCGCGGCTTCAACGTCTTCACCGTCTCGCGGATGGCGGTAATGCCGGTCTCGAGGTCCGGCTGCGCGCTGGCCACGGTCTTGGTGGCGCGCTCCTCGTGGAAACGCTCCTTGCCTCTCGGGTCGTGGGGGGACCCTGCCCCAGAACTATAGCCCGTGCGCGACATGGGGGTGGAGATAGTGCTCATGCTCCGCTTGTGCAAAGCGATGTTTGCCGCCATCCCCTGCGACTATGGACGGACAACAAATCGCACCGCCGCGCACGGTCGGCTTCTGGGGCACGGCGCTCTTCCCGGTGAACGGCATGATTGGCGCGGGCATCTTCGCCATGCCTGCCATCCTCGTGGCCGCCGTAGGCGATTTCGCGCCGTGGCTGATGCTGGCAGGCGGGATGCTGTTTGCGCCGCTCATCCTCGTCTTCGCATGGCTCGCCGCGCGGTTCGACCATTCGGGCGGACCGGTGCTCTACGGCGAGGCGGCCTTCGGGCGTTTCATCGGCTACCAGGCAGGCTGGATGCGCTACATGAGCGCCATTGTCACCGTGGCGGCGAATACGCATGTCATGGTCGCCTATCTCGCCGCGCTCTTCCCCGTGCTGGGCGACCCGGTGATGAAGGCGGGCGCGGTCGCCACCATCATCGCCATCCTCACCGCCATCAACCTGTTCGGCATGCGCAAATCGGTCGGCGCGCTGGGGCTGATGACGGTGCTGAAGCTCGCCCCGCTAGGCCTCCTCATCGTCTCGGCCGTGTTCGCCGGGACCAATGACGTCGCGCTCGCCCTGCCCGAGTTCAGCGAGGTCGAGACCGTGGTGCTGATGCTCTATTACGCCTTCATGGGCTTCGAGACGGTGGTGCTGCCCGCAGGCGAGATGAAGCGACCAAAACGCGACGTGCCGCTTGCCTTGCTGACCACGCTCGGCGCGGTGACGCTGCTTTACATGGCCATCATCTGGGCCTTTCTCGCCATCGGTCCGGGCACGGGCGGCGAGGACAATGCGCTGGCAGGAGCCGCCGAAGTCTCGATGGGTCAGTTCGGCGCCTTTGCCATCGTTTTTGCCGCCGCCTTCAGCATCGCAGGCAACAATTTCCAGGGCGGCGTAACACTGCCGCGCATGACCTATGGCATGGCCGAGCGGGGCATGCTGCCACGCTGGTTCGCGCATGTCAGCCCGCGTTGGCAGACGCCATCGAACTCCATCCTCTTCTACGGGGTAGCGGGCATATTGTTCGGCCTGTGGGAGGGTTTCGAGGCGCTGGCGCTGGCCGGAACGCTGACCCGCCTGTTCACCTATCTCGTCAGCGCGGCCGCACTGCCCGTGCTCGAACAGCGCGACGAGAAACTGAACATGCTCCACGCCGTAATCGCCGGCCTCGCTTTCGTCAGCACCGGTTGGGTGGCGACGCATGCCAATACGCAGTCGTGGCTGACCTTCGGCGGTCTCTTCGCGCTCGGCACGGTGCTCTATTTCATCGCCGCGCGGCAGAAGCCGCTGGAGGCGGCGAGCGCCTGAGCCATGTCCGAGAGTTACGATGCCATAGTCCTCGGCGCGGGCGCAGCCGGGCTGATGTGCGCGGCGCGTGCGGGCCAGCGAGGCAAGCGCGTGCTGGTGCTCGAGAAGGCCGAGAAGCCAGGGAAGAAAATCCTCATTTCAGGCGGCGGGCGGTGCAATTTTACCAATATCGGCGCGGGTCCGGCGAACTACCTTTCGGGCAATCCGCATTTCGCCAAGTCGGCGCTGGCGCGGTACACATCGCGCGATTTCCTCGAACTGGTCGAGAGTTACGGCATCGCATGGCACGAGAAGACGCTCGGCCAGCTGTTCTGCGATGGGTCCTCGAAGCAGATTGTCGAGATGCTGCTGGAGGAATGCGCGAAAGGCGAGGTCGAAGTGCGCTGCAACGCCGAGGTCAGCGCGGTCGAGCATGAGGACGGGCGCTTTGCCGTCATGGCGAGCGGGCAGGCCGTCACCGCAGACAGTCTCGTCATCGCCACCGGAGGCCCCTCCATCCCCAAGATGGGCGCAACCGGCTTCGCCTATGACCTCGCGCGCCAGTTCGGCCTCAAGGTGGTCGAGCCCCGCCCTGCCCTCGTCCCGCTGACGCTGGGCGGTGAGGAAGTGCTGTTTCGCGAAATCTCTGGCGTCTCCGCCCCGGTGGTCGCCACCGCGGGCAAGGCGCGCTTCCCCGAAGCCGCGCTGTTCACCCATCGCGGGCTTTCGGGCCCCTCCATCCTGCAGGTCTCGTCCTACTGGAAGCCGGGCGAAGAGGTCGCCATCGACTTCCTTCCCGACCGCTCGGGCGACTGGCTGCTGGACGCCAAGCGCGAGAACCCGCGCGCGACGATGCGCTCGACCCTGCGCGAGGCGCTGCCCGACCGGCTGGCCGATATCCTTGCCGAGAAGCTCGGCGTGGAGACCGAATTCGGCAACGCCAGCGACAAGGCCCTGCGCGCGGCGCAGGAGCGGCTGAAACGCTGGACCTTCCTCCCGAACGGCACCGAGGGCTTTGCCAAGGCCGAAGTCACCGTGGGCGGCATTGCGACTGGCGAGCTGTCGTCGAAGACCATGGAAGCGAAGAAAGTCCCCGGCCTTTACGCCATCGGCGAGGCTGTCGATGTGACCGGCTGGCTGGGCGGTTACAACTTCCAATGGGCCTGGGCGAGCGGCGTTGCGGCGGGCGAAGCGCTCTAAGTCCTTGTAAGCGCTGCGGCAGGCTTTGACTGGTGCGGCAAGTTGACCGCTTTCCGCTCTCTGCTAGCCTCTTCTCCTTCGGACCTGCGACAAAAGCAGGCCGGTGCAGGAGAAAACCGTGCAGCAACTGCAAGGTATGGATGCCAGCTTCGTTGCGCTGGAAACGCGCAATTCGCCGATGCACATCGGCTCGATACTGATTTACAATCCCGAGACCGCGCCGGGCGGTTTCGTGCGGTTCAAGGACATCCTCTCCTTCATCGAAAGCCGGTTGCAGCTCTCCACCACCATGCGCCAGCGGCTGGTCCGCGTGCCCTTCGACCTCGACTATCCCTACTGGATCGAGGACCCCGATTTCGACCTCGAATACCATGTGCGGCACGTCGCCCTCCCCGAGCCGGGAGACTGGCGGCAGCTGTGTATCCAGGCGGCGCGTATCTTCGCCCGCCCGCTCGACCTCGACCGCCCGCCGTGGGAAATCACTGTGGTCGAAGGCCTCGACAACGTCGAAGGCATTCCCAAGGGCTGCTATGCCTACATCACCAAGGTCCACCATTCCGCCATCGACGGGATGAGCGGCATCGATTTGATGGAGGCGACCCACACGCTGCGCCCCGACCAGCCGCCACCCGATACGCCCGACAATTGGAAGCCGGAAAAACTGCCCAGCCCGGTCGAACTCCTCGGCCGCAGCTATATGAGCGCGATAACCAACCCGATGAAGCAGCTCGAGGTTGCCGCCAAGGCCGCTCCGGGTCTTGCCAAGGCGCTTAAAGGTCTGGCGGCGAAGGATTTCGACGTCTCGACCGAGATGATTGCGCCCAAGACACGCTTCAACCGCAAGATTTCGCCGCACCGCGTGGTCGAGGGGGTCAGCGTGCCCCTGGCCGACATCAAGGCCATTCGCGCCGCTGCCGAAGGGGCCAAGGTCAACGATGTTTTCCTCGCCATCATCGGCGGGGCCATGCGGCGCTATCTCGATGACAAGGGCGAGCTGCCCAAGAAGACCCTCACCGCCATGGCGCCCATCTCGGTCCGCGCGAAGGACGAGAAGAATGCGATGGGCAACCAGGTTGCGGCGATGATTGCCCCGCTCGGCACGCATATCGCCGACCCGGTCGAGCGGCTGGCGTGGGTGCACAAGCGCACGATGAATTCCAAGGCGATGACCGATGCGCTTGGCGCGCGCAACATGACCGAGATGAGCAAGGCCTCGCCGGCGCTCTTCATGGCCTTGGGCGCGCAGCTTTACAGCCGCCTCAGCCTCGCCAATCGCGGGGTGGGACCGGTGTTCACCACCGTCGTAACCAACGTGCCTGGCCCGCCCATCCCCATCTATTCCGCCGGCGCGCGGATGGAGAGCATGATGGGGCTCCTGTGCCTCACCGACGGTCTCGGCCTCGGCCACGTCGTGCAGAGCTATACCGACGAGGCAACCATCGCCTTCACCGCCGACCGCGAGATGATGCCGGACCCCGAATTCTATCGGAGTTGCATCGAGCAAAGTTTCGAGGAACTGCGCGAAGCGGGGAAAACCGTGGGAAAAAGCGCTTCAAAGCCTTCGACGGAAACCCCAAATAAACCAAAAGCGCCTAGGAAGGGTGCGACCAAGCCTGCCGAAAAGAAGCGGGCTGCTCCTGCGAACAAGAAAACGCCTGCCAAACCCGCTGCGAAAAAGAAGACGGGGACGCAGGGCACAAAGGGGGTCGCCAGCCGTAAGAAGGCTGCCCCGAAAGGGAAAGGAACATCCAAGTCATGACGGCACCAGCCATCACCGCCCGTCCGCCCAGCCGCCTGCTCACGCTGGCAGAGCCCGGACGCGCTTTCGGCGAACTCGCCAGCTTCTATGCACTGCGCCCGCTGATGAGCGGATTGCCGCGCGGCGACGGGCACGGCGTGCTCGTGCTCCCCGGCTTCATGGCGAGCGACTATTCGACCCGCCCCTTGCGCCGCCTGCTGTCCGACCTCGGCTATGACGCGACTGGCTGGAAGCTGGGCCGCAACGTCAAGGTCGACAACGCCCGTATCGAAGCGATGATGGGCTGCGTGGACGAACTCTTCGAGCGCACGGAACGTCCCATCAGCATCGTCGGCTGGAGCCTCGGCGGTGTCTTCGCGCGCGAACTGGCCAAGATGGCGCCCGAGAAGGTGCGCCTCGTCATCAGCCTCGGCTCGCCCATCAGCGACGACCGCGGCCATACCAATGCCGCGCGCCTGTTCGAACTCCTGAACGGCAAGGAACCCGAGCCGCTGCGCGACGGCGGATTCCAAGGGCTCGGCGATGCGCCGCCCGTGCCGACCACCTCCATCCTCACCCGCACCGACGGCGTCGTCCACTGGCGCGGCTCGGTCCAGTGCGGCGACCGCGAGGATTGCGAGAACATCGAGGTCATCGCCAGCCATTGCGGCCTCGGCGTCAACCCGGCAGTGGTCTATGCCGTCGCCGACCGGCTTGCGCAGGAAGAAGGCGCGTGGAAACGCTTCGAACCCGGCCCGCTGGTACGGGTGTTCTTCCCCAAGCGCGCGCTGCACTGAGCGGTCAGAACACCTTCCTGATATCGATGCCGTAATAGCGGCCCGTGGGGTTGATGCGGCGCGGGTCGTAGGCGTCGGGGACAACGCCGTTCTCGTCGGTCACGCGGCGCTGGCCGTCGAAGACATTGTCGACCAGCACGGACACGGTGAGCCCGTCCATCCACCCGTCTTCCTTGTCGAAGACTTCGCCGAGGTTCGTAAAGAGGCGGATATCGAACGTAGCGATGTCGTCGAAGAACAGGTCGCTTGCGCCGGGGAAATTTCCGCCGCGCACCACGGCCTTGCCGGTGTAGCGCCCCGACAGGCGCATGCCGTAACCCTGCCAGAAAATGCCGCCCTCGAGCCGCGAGGAATGGCGCGCAGGCGCACCGCCGCCGAGCACGAAGCCGTCGAGCTGGTCGAACAGCGGGCCGCCCTCTGCCAGCAGCACTTCGCTTTCGAGCGTGATGTTGTGGTTGAGGCTGAGGAAGTAGCGCGGGCGCGTGTCGGACGGGTCGCCGCCGAACATCGACATTCCTCCGCGGCGGCGACCGCCGCCCGGCTGGCCCTGAGGCTGCGCGCCGTCGGCGCTGCACATGCGTTCGCGTAGGGCCTTCAGCTTCTCGGGGTCGATTTCGCCATCCTCGTTTTTCAGCCGCGCGAGCATTTCCTCTGGCAGGTCGTCGAGCTTGGGCGGGTCGGCGCAGACCGCAGTGCGCATCGCGGCGAAGCGCTCGCCGCGCTCGTCCGCCTCGGCGCCGCAGAAGCGCGCGCGAGCTGCAGCGATTTTCTCGGGGTCGGGATTGCCGTCCGCATCGAGCAGGCGCGCGCGGAACATCTCGGGGATTTGCGAAAGGTCAGGAGTCTCGCCTTCGGGCGTGTTGCAGAAGGCCTCGCGCATGGCCTGCATCCGCGCGGGGTCGAAACCACCGCCGCCACCCGGACGGCCTTGCCCGCTGCTTGCCGCACCTTGAGGTGGTCCGCCACGCCCGCTGCGTTCAGAGCGCGCAGGCGCCTTGCCGATTTGCCCGCGCGAGAAAAGGCCAAAGGAAAGTATGCGACTGCGCGTCTCGAACAGGGTCAGCGGTCGCCGGTCGACGGCGAGCAAGCTGCCATCGACATCACGCTCCACCCGGTCCGGAAAAGCCTGTTCGAAGGCCGAGCTGAAGGCAGGCGTCGAAGTCACATCGCGCGAGCGGTTGATGCCGTAATCGGCACTTAGCCGCGTGTCCTTCCAGAAGGGCAGCTCCCAGTTCGCGCCGAACTTCCAGTCGGCCTGCGTTTCGGCGAGCAGGTCCGGATTGCCGCCCGTCACCAGCGTCGCCAGCACGGTTTCGCCGCTGCGGTAGTCGAACACCGTCGCGTTCAATTCATCGATACGCGGGCTGCCGAGATTGGTGAGCGACGGCGCGACCTCGCGCCAGATGCGCGTCGCGCTGAGGCTCAGTTTCTCGGTCGGCGACCAGTTCGCACCCAGCGTCCAGTTCGCCAACGTGCCGAAGTCGGACAAATCCTCCACCCCGCCGGTCGCGGTGAGGCTGATGTCGCCAATTGCCCCCAGCCCCTCGCCGCGCCGCGCAATGGGTGCGACGACGTTGAGGCCGGCGTTGAAGCGGCGGCGGGTCAGGCCGAGGTCTTCCTCGACCCGCGAGTCCTCGCTCTCGATATGCTTCCAGTCGAAGCCGAGGTCGAGCGTGGTGCTGAGTTCGCCCGCTGGCAGCTGGAGCGGGAAGCCGTTGACCGTCAGCTTGTTGACCGTGGTGTAGGTCCGGCTGAGCGCCGTGTCGAAACCGCTCGCATCATTGCGGTCGATTTCGGTCGCGGAGCGCGTGATGTTGGCATCGCTGGTGAAGGTCGCCACCCATCCCCCGAGCGGCTGGTTGACTGACAGCGCCGCCGAATAGCTGTCTGAATCCCCGCGCCGCTCGAGCGGGGTCGTGCCGTCTACGGCAAGACCCGAAAGGCTACGGCTCTCGCTGCGGGCAACGGTGCCGTTGATGTTGAAGGAAGTCCCGGTTTCGATGACCGCGCGCGCATAGTTCGCCTCCAGCTGCGCGCTCATCGTATCGGAGACAAGACTGCGGAATTCGGCTGCCTCGGGCGAGCCCACGGTGACTAGTCCGCGCTCGGCCTCGGTCAAAAGGCTGCGGTCTTCGAGCTGGGCATTGAGGTTGAGCCGACCCTTCTCGCCAATCTTCAGCCAGGTCAGCTCCTGCTCATTGCGCGAAAAACCGCCGTCTTCGGGCTGCTCGTACTCCACCTCGCCCGTCAGGCTCTGGAAATTGGGTTTCAGGATGATGTTCACCACGCGCTGGTCGGGCGAATAGCCGAAGCGCTGGGCGACCTCTTCGGAAAATACCTCGACCTTGGCGACGGATTCGGGCGGATAGCTGCGGAATTCACGCCAGCCCGATACGCGGATGCCGTTGATGAGGAATACCGGCCGCCCGCCCCCGCGACTGCCACGCGCACCGCTGTTGGTCGCCGGCGCAATCGCGGCGACGATGTCGGCAATCGAGCCTGCACCCAGCGCTGCAATGTCTGCCTCGTCATATTCCGCAAGCGGGGGGCGGTCGACGTTGAGCTGGCCCTTCAATCGCGTACCGAACACGAGGATATCGCCATCCTCGACGCGTGGCTGGTCGCCGGTCGCCTGGACCTCTCCGGCCTCCTGCTCGCCCGCGTCAGCATCCTGTGCCATTGCAGAAGGAACCTGCCATACCCATATGGCAGTGAGCGCCAACAGCGCGGATTTACGGGAATTTCTGGCCAAGAGTGCAGTCTCGCTTTGCCTGTGTGACCCCTCGCACGCGGCTCTTCGGGTAAAATCCGAAGGGGGACAAGGAGTTGTCGCGTAACAGAACGTCGCGCACACCTTGCACAAGGCTCAATGCCAGACTCTTCCCTTTTTTCCCGCCTGCCGCTATGGGCGCGCGACATTACTCGACCAACTGCATGACTTAAGGATACGAATGGCCAAGGAAGAACTTCTCGAAATGCGCGGGCGCGTTGTGGAACTGCTGCCCAACGCCATGTTCCGCGTCGAGCTCGAGAACGGCCATGAAGTGCTCGGCCACACGGCGGGCAAGATGCGCAAGAACCGCATCCGCGTGCTGGTCGGCGACGAGGTCCTGTGCGAACTGACGCCCTACGATCTGACCAAGGCGCGCATCACCTACCGCTTCATGCCCGGTCGTGGCGGTCCCGGCCAGGGCCCCGGTCCGCAGTAAACACGCGTGGGCAAGCCCACTCTCATCCTCGCTTCCGCCAGTCCGCGCCGCCGCGAGCTCATCGCGCGTCTCGGGCTGACGCCGGACGCCATCGCGCCTGCCGATATCGACGAGACGCCCGCCAAGGGCGAACTCCCGCGCGAGTATGCCAAGCGCATGGCGCGCGAGAAGGCCGAGGCTGCAGCCAGCTATGACGGCTTCGTGCTGGCGGGCGACACGGTGGTTGCTGCCGGACGCCGCATCCTGCCCAAGGCCGAGGACGAGGCCACGGCGCGCAAGTGTCTCGAGCTGCTGTCGGGCCGCCGCCACCGCGTGCTTTCCGCCATCGCGCTGCGTTCGCCCGACGGCTCGATGCGCGAGCGGTTGAGCGAGACGATGGTGATGTTCAAGCGCCTCTCCGTAGAAGAAATCGATGCCTACATCGCCAGCGGCGAATGGGACGGCAAGGCAGGCGGCTATGCCATCCAGGGCATTGCCGAGGGGCTCATCTCCCGCATCCAGGGCAGCCATTCGGGCGTGGTCGGCCTGCCGCTCTACGAGACGCGCGCGCTGCTGAAGGCGGCGGGATTTGAAATTGCCTGAGTGGCTGGTCGAGGACGGCGTGGGCGAGACCCGCGCGCTCCTGATGGATGGCGACATAGTGCTGGCGGCGAAATGTCGCTGGCAGGGTGAACTGGACGCCGGACAGCAGGTCTCTGCCAAGCTCACCACCAAGCGCGGGACACGCGGCACGGCTGTGACCGCCCAGGGCCGCGAAGTGCTGGTCGACAAGCTGCCGCGCGATGCAAGTGAGGGGAGCACGCTCGACCTCGCCATCACCCGCGCCGCCATGACCGAGCGCGGGCGGTATAAGCTGCCAGCCGCGCGGCCTGCGGGCCTGGTTTCGTCAGGCGAGGACATCTTCGAGACTGCCCGCCGCGTCCATCGCTTCCCGGCGGGTGCATGGGAAGACGTCTGGCACGCCGCCAGCTCGGGCGAGATTGCCTTCAGCGGCGGCTCGCTGCTCTTCGCTGTCACCCCCGCCATGACGCTGGTCGATATCGACGGCGACCTCGACCTGCGCTCGCTCGCGCTGGCCGCTGTCGAGCCACTCGCGAACGCTCTGCGCCAGTTCGACCTCGGCGGCTCCATCGGTATCGATTTCCCGACCCTGCAGGCCAAGGCCGACCGCAAGGCCGTCGATGAGGCGCTTGGTGAGACGCTGGCGGACTGGCCGCACGAACGCACCGCGATGAACGGGTTCGGCCTCGTCCAGCTTGTGGCGCGGCTCGAAGGCCCCTCCCTGCTCCACCGCTTCGCGACCTCGCGTGTCGGGATGGCCACCCGCATGGCGCTGCGCCGCGCGGAAATGGTCGAAGGCGCAGGCGTAACGCTGCTCACCGTCCACCCCGCCTTGAAAGCAACGCTCAAGCCCGAATGGCTCGCCCTCGTGGAGCGCCGCACGGGCCGCACTCTGCGGATAGAGACCGACCCCGGCCTTGCCATCGAGGCAGCCGCTGCCCAAGTGGTCCCCCATGAGTAAGCCCTGCCCCATTTGCAAGAAACCGCGCAGCGAAGAGCACAAGCCGTTCTGCTCCGTGCGCTGCCGCGACCGCGACCTCGCACAGTGGTTCGGCGACGGTTACGCCGTCCCCGGACGCGCCGCCTTGCCCGAGGAAATCGCTGCCGAAGTGATCAAGCCGCAAGACGATTGAAATAGGCCCTTGCCAAGCGCGCGTGCCTTCGCCATAGGCGCGCACTCCAACCGCTGCAGCGCCCCACGCGAGGCCGCAGCGAGGGTAAGCCCGGGTAGCTCAGTTGGTAGAGCATGCGACTGAAAATCGCAGTGTCGGCGGTTCGAATCCGTCCCCGGGCACCACTTTTCCCACCCTTCGGCCAACACAAGTCAGGCAGCCACCTCCAGGAGCGCCCTGCGCTCGTGCATCCGCCGCGTCAGGCGCTTGCCGAGGGCGATTCCCGGAAGTTCGATAAAGCGGTAGGTGAAGTGGGATAGCGCCAGCGTCCCGAACACCACGATCGCGCTCAGCACCAGCGCATCCCGCGTGAACCACCCCCCGACGTAGAGCGGCAACATATGGACGAGGTAGACCGAATAGGATCGGTCACCGAGGTAGCGCAGCGGTGCCGCCCCCATCAGCGCGCTGTTCGCGAAGGGCAGTGCGGCCGCCCATATCGCCAGCGGCACGAACACCGCTATCCCGTCTGCCCAGAGAGCGAGCGGAACGGCAAGCAGCAACAGCCGCGGATAGCGGTAGCTGCCGATACCGACCGCGAAGAGCGCCAGCTTACTCCCCAGGAAGGCGGGTCCCATGTGCAGCGAGAGCGCCATCAGCACTGCGCAGAATGCACCCAGGAGCACGTAACGGCGCGTGGCCAGTGCGCCCATCACCAGCGGTGCGACAAGATAGAATTGCCATTCGAGCGAGACGCTCCAGGCCTGCCCTACAATTGTGTAAGCGGAGTATTCGAGAACAGAGTGCGGTACGAGTCCCTGGAGGAGGGGAATATGTGCGGCAAGGTGAAGCGGCAGATTGGCCAGACCTTCAACCGTAACAATTTCGCGCGCGTGGTTGCGGGCGTTCTCAGGGAAAGTCACAAGCACTTCGTAGATTAACGGAAGAAGCAGCGCCGAGGCGAACAGGACCGCGAGATAGAGCGGGAAGAGCCGCAAGGCGCGGCGTGTGATGAAGGTCGCGTAGTCCTCGCGCTGCTCTTCGATCAGCTTGGCAATGACGAAACCCGACAGGATGATGAACACATCGACCGCCAGCCCGTTGCTGGCAAGGACGGGGTTCTCGCTGCCGAAGGTGTGACCGATATGTCCGGCAACGACCCACCACGCCATGAGACCGCGCAGGCCGTCCAGTCCGTGAAGCCGTCCCTTGTCCATCGTCGGACAATCGCAGCTTATGGTTAAGGCTCCCTAAAACCGAACGAATTCAGCGCGTGTGGCGCGGGCCCCTGCGCTTTTTCTTGCCTTTCCTGCCGCTTCGACGCGGTTCGGCGCGGGGAGCAGGTTGAGGCTCGAACTCGGGCAGAGGCTGACGAATCTGTTCCAGACGTCCGCCAGGGATATAGGGCAAGGCCATCGGCTCCAGCTCGATTTGCGACATGAAAGCGCGCCAGATTTGCGCGGGCAAGCGTCCGCCGCTCGCGCCCGACACCGGCTTGTTGTCGTCGCGGCCGATCCACACGGCGGTCACCACATTGCCCGCAAAGCCTACGAACAGCGCGTCGCGACCGTCCTGCGTGGTGCCGGTCTTGCCGAAGGTCGGCACATCGAGAGCGGCGCGTTTACCCGTGCCGTAATTGGCCGCGTAAAAGAGCAGGTCGAGCATCGGCGCCCATTCGTCGTGGCGAGCAAGCTTGTGGTCGGGTTCGTCGAAATCATCCTCGATGCCATAGAGTTTCACCGGATAGCTTCCGCCAGCAAACGCCGCATAGGCCGTGACCAGTTCGGCCAGCGTCATGCTCGCCGTGCCCAGCGGGAGGCTGTCGGCCTCGGGCAAGTCGGAATGCACGCCAAGGTCTCGGGCAGCCTCGCGCACTTCGTCATAGCCCGCCGTCTGTGCCGCACGCACGGCCACGGTGTTGCTGGAAAATGCGAAGGCCTCGCGGATGGTGACCGGGCCGTAATAGCCCTTGTAGCCGTTCTTGGGTTGCCATCCGTCGATATCGAGCGGGGCGTCGAGCATGATGTCGTCGGGCGTGGCCCCGTCGCGCAGGGCGGCGAGATAGTCGAACAGCTTGAAAGTGGAACCGGGCTGGCGCTCGGCAAAAAGCGCGCGGTTAAAGGCTTCGGGCTGCCATTTCTTGCCGCCGACCATCGCCAGCACGCGGCCGTCTGGGCGGATGGCGATGAGCGCCGCCTCGGCGCTTCCGAGACCGGCATTGGCGATGGCCTTTTCGGCTGCCTCCTGCATGTCGGCATCGAGCGTGGTCTGCACCTCGCCGAAGTCGTCGTCATCCATGTCGCGCAAAAGCCAGTCGGTGAACCAGCTTCCGGCGGCGACTTCGCTGTTCTCGCCCTTGTCGACTTCCGGGTTTTCGACAGCATCCGCCTCTTCGCGGGTGATGAATTCGGCATCGACCATGGCGTCGAGCACCACCTGCATCCGTTCGAGCGAGGCTTCGCGGTCGACAGTCGGAGCGAGGTTGGACGGTGCCTTGATCACGCCTGCCAGCATCGCCGCCTGTCCAAGCGTCAGTTCCTGCGGCGTGGTGTCGAAGAAATAGTGTGCCGCCGCGGTCAGCCCGGTCTGGCCGCCGCCGAAATAGGCGCTTTCTAGATAGCGCGAGAGGATCTCGTCCTTGCCCATCCAGTTCTCGACCCAGTCGGCGAGCAGGAATTCCTTGAACTTGCGGGTGAAGGTCCGGTCCTGCGTGAGATAGGCGTTCTTCACATATTGCTGCGTGATGGTGGAGCCGCCCTCGACCACCCCGCCCGCTTTCATGTTGGCGAGCGTGGCGCGCGCGAGGCCGCGCAAATCGATGCCGCCATGGTCCTCGAACCGGCGGTCCTCAATGGCTATGAAGGCGTATCGGACATGGTCGGGAAGCTGCGAAGCGTCTATTTCCTCGACCGGCGCAGGTCCGCGGCGGGCGACGATGCTTCCGTCGCTGGCAAGGAAGGTGAGGCTGGGCTCGCCTCGGCGCTCGCCCGCGCTCCATGGGGGGATGGCCACGACTTGCCATGCCAGCAAGAGGGCGAGCGCCGCACCGGCGAGCGTATAACGCAGCGGGCGGTCGCGCAGCCAGGGCCAGAGTGTTTCGCGCAGCCACGGCCATGCCCTCTGGCTCGCCCAGAGCGAAATTGTGTCGGTAGTGTGGCGAAGTTTACCCTCCATGCCGCACCGAACGCATGAGGGAGGCTTATGGTTCTCGGCTAGTACTGAGGATGGTTTTCATGGGTGATTCGAGCGAGGCTGCGGTGAAGGTTTTGGGCCGCGCCCATCGCCACACGGGAACCTCTCCCAGCACGCGTGCGGCCAGCCCGCCTTGCACGCCCCACCCGCCCAGCGCATCGAGCATTTCTGGCCGGTAAAGCGTGCCCTGCATCACTGCCTCCAGCGCAGCGGAACCGGACAATCGCTCAAGGTGCCTTTTTTCCGCGTCCGCAAGGATGATGACAGCCGAGAGTGGCAGCGCCTCGCCTCCCGCATGATGCGAAGGCACGCTGCAGTGGAACTTGTCGTCGCGGTAGTAGTCCCGCTGGAGGATGCGATCCTGCCAGCCGAAATGCTCCACCGCCTCGCGCCACAACTTGATGCGCATGCTGGAAGGGTGGATGAGAGCACCGCCTGCCGAGGGCTCGATGCGGCTGAGGTCATCCGCGACCAACTTCGCTCCGCCAACGCATTGTGCCGCCGCCATGGTGCTCTTGCCCGCCCCTGCATCGCCGCAGAACAGGACCACGCGCCCATCCACCTCCACCGCACTGCCATGCCACATGGCAAAGCCGCGCTGGTAGCCGAGCGCGCCCCATGCGCTGCCCAGCGTGAACAGGCGCAGTTCGGGCACATCCGCAGTCAGCCCGGGATGGAGGCGAATGGTGTGGCCGCCCTCGACCTGCCAGCCGCCGATGCCCTCCACCGCGAACCGCAAGGTCTCGCCCACCGCCACGCTGCCGTCGGTCGGGCAGTCGGGGCATGGCTCGTCCGACAGCACAATGCGAACATCCGGCTCGCCCTCTTCGCAGGCGAAGGCTTCCCACTCGGGAAGCTCCAGCTGCGAAGCTATGTGCAACCCCGAATGGCGATAGTGGAACGGCTCCGGCATGACGCAACGACCCTGCCCCAGCGCCCCGTCCACAGGCAAGCTTCACCTCGCGCGCTCTCCACGCTATCGCGCTCTTTATGCACGAAGAAACCGCGACCGCGCTCTCCGCCTTCGACATCGCCGCCCTGCTGGTTGTCGCCTCCGCCCTGCTCGGATGGTTCAACCATCACTTCATCAAGCTGCCGCATGTCATCGGCCTGACCGTGATGGGCGCAATTGCCGCCATCGCGCTGACCGCAGCCGATGCTTTCCTGCCCGGCGTGACGCTCGACGACTGGGTCGCCTCGACGCTCGAACAGATGAACTTCACCGACACGCTGCTGCAGGGGATGCTGAGCTTCCTGCTGTTTGCAGGAGCGCTCCATGTCGATCTCGACCGGCTGAAGGTCGCGTGGTTGCCCGTGCTGCTGCTCTCCACCGTCGGGGTGATGATTTCGACCGTGCTGGTGGGCCTCGCCATGTGGGGAGTGGGCTCGCTCATCGGCCTTACCTTCGCGCCCATATGGTATTTCGTCTTCGGCGCGCTGATTGCCCCGACCGACCCCGTCTCAGTGCTCGGAGTGCTCAAGGAAGAAAACGTGCCGAAGTCGCTGCAAAGCGCCGTTGCGGGCGAGAGCCTGTTCAACGACGGCGTGGGCATCGTGGTCTTCATCATCCTCCTGGGCGCAGCGGTGAGCGGGAACGAGTTCTCCTTCATCGAAGGCGCCGAACTCTTCGCCATCGAGGCGGGCGGCGGCATCCTCGTCGGCCTTGTCGCAGGCTATCTCGGCTACCGGGCGCTGGCGGGAATGGACGAGTACACGCTCGAAGTGCTGATTACTCTGGCGGTCGTCATGGGAGGCTATGCGCTGTGCAGCCAGCTGCACATCTCCGGCCCGCTGGCGATGGCCGTCGCGGGCCTCCTCATCGGCAATCACGGTGTCACCTACGCGATGAGCGACGTGACGCGCGACTATTTGCTCAAGTTCTGGGAATTGCTCGACGAGCTGCTCAATTCGGTGCTGTTCCTGCTCATCGGCCTTGAAATGATTGTCCTGACCGTGGGCGGCGACGTGCTGCTCTTCGGCCTGCTCGCCATCCCGCTCACGCTGATGGCGCGCGCGGTCGGCATCTTCGTCTCGACCAAGACCATTCCGGCAGCGCGCCTGCAGGACAAGGGTGCGGGCCGCGTGCTGTGGTGGGGCGGACTTCGCGGCGGCATCTCCATCGCGCTCGCCCTCTCGCTCCCGCCGGGCGAGACGCGCGACCTCATCCTCGCCGCGACCTTTGCCGCTGTCCTCTTCAGCGTCCTCGTCCAGCGCGCCACGCTTGGCCGCCTCATCGAGAAGCTGAAAAAGGACCACGCGCCTGCCGTCGAAGAGGACACGCAGGCGGTGCATTGAGCGGGAGAGGAGCGCACCCCTCCCCCGCCCGGCCGTCTCAGAAGCCGCCGTTGTCGCACAGCACGTCGGTCAGCACGACTTCGCACTTGCTGGCGAAATTCGCCGGGCCGGTGAGGTCGAAGCCGATGCTGTTGTCGGCGACCTTGTAGCTGACGTTGGCAATGCTCACCGAGTAATTGCCGCTGCCGGTCTTCTCGCGCTCGGTTACATGGGCCGTGCCTGCGAAACTGGCTGCAACCCCATCGAGGATGGGTACGCGCAGCGAAATGTCGAGCAACACATCTTCCGCATCGCTTCGCGACACGATGGCGCGGCCAAGCACGCGCAGGACATGCGGGTATTCTCCGCCCGGTCGCCGCGTGAGAAAGCGGGTGAAGCTGGCCGTGCCTCCCGCTGCCAGCACCTCGCCCTTGCCCGTGAGCTGGTGATTGTCGCCCGCGAGGCGCGATACCTCGCCCCCCTCGCAGCCGAGGAAGGTGTTGTGAGCCACCCGCTCCAGCGTTGCGGTGTCTTTGGCAAGGTCCACCCCTTCCAGCTGGTAGCCGAGGAAGCGGTTGCGTACGCTCGACCATGGATCGCCGTTCCACGAGGCTGGCACGTCGAGGAAGTAGGCCGGGGCCGAAACCGCCAGCGTGGCCGCATCCTGTGCGCGGTAAGTGGCGACATTCTCGAAGGTACAATGGCGCGAGCGTTCGAGCTTGATGTAATGCGCCTCGGCCGCAGCATTGGCATGCTGGCCGACCTTGCCGTGATAGGTGAGGAAATGCGCCCCGCGCACGTTCTGGCACCAGATACCGATTTCGAGCGGCGTGTCGTCGAAGCAGAACAAGCGATTGGGCAGCCCACTGTCGAAGTGGAAATTGATGCGGTTGCGCACGCAATGCATCGCGCCTTCCGCGCCGGCATCGGAATAGAAGCCGATATCACCGTCCGCCGCCGTGCAGCTGGGCGAGAACTCGTTGTCGCTGCCGGTGACGTGATAGCCATAGGCATAGGGGCCCTTGGCGCGGGTCTTGCGGATATCTCCTTCCAGCCCGACGAGATCGAAGGCCTTGTGCCCGCCCGCCACTTCCACGTTCCAGATGCGGTTGTGGTAGATGAGCTTGCCCTCGCCCACCGTCTTCACGCCCGAGACCTGGGTGCCGGTACCGGCGACCGGGTCGCAGACCGAGGTCGGGATGGTCAGGCTGAACCCGTCGAGCGAAGCACGGTTGGCAGTGACCTCGACAATCCCCTCGCCCGCCACGAAATCATTCGCGGCCAGCGCGACCATGTCGAGGCTGAGCGGCGAAGTGCAGTTGCCGAAGGTGATGCGCTTGTCGGAGATGGTGATTTTGGAACCGACGCCGAAACGGGTCTCGCTACGTGCCCCGACCCGATGCGCCCCGTTCGCGGTGGCAAAGGCAAGCGCGTCGTTGATCGCCTGCGCATTGTCGAAACCCGAACTGCCATCAAGCGTGGCCTGGTCCGGTCCGCTGCTCTTCGCACCGAATTGCTCGATGAAGAGCGTTTCGCCCAGCAGCCGATACCAGCCGTTGGCGCATTCGATGGTGCCCGGGCCCGCATCGGCAGGCGCGCCCGAATAAGCGGCGGGGTCGATGAGGTAGTACGTCCCCTCGCCCCCATCTCCTTTCGACGCGTATCCGGCGGTTTCGATAATCTCGCTGCCGGTGAAATCCTGCCCGATGGCGGCGGCGCGTGTGGCAATGGTGGTCAAGTGCTTGCTCCTGTTGATTCCTTCACGGAGCGAGCGAAATATTGAGGCGAAATCGCGGTAGGAAAGCAGAAATTGTCCTACACGGGCCTGTGCAGCTGAAAGGGTAGCGCAATTGCTTTCACCCCGGCCTTCCGGTAAGCGCCAGCCAATCGCCCCGGACGCTGCGAATCCTCACCCGATTCCACCTGCCGGGGCGCAAGTTTTTAAGCGTGAAGGGAACGCTGCGCATGGCACGTCGCCGCCAGATCTACGAAGGCAAGGCCAAGATCCTCTACGAAGGCCCCGAACCGGGCACGCTCATCCAGTATTTCAAGGACGATGCGACCGCCTTCAACGCCGAGAAGAAAGGCACGATCAACGGCAAGGGCGTGATCAACAACCGCATCAGCGAGTATGTCTTCACGCGCCTCTCGCATATCGGCATCCCGACGCATTTCATCCGCCGGTTGAACATGCGCGAGCAGCTGGTCCGCCAGGTCGAAATCATTCCCCTCGAAGTCGTCGTGCGCAATGTCGCCGCCGGCTCGCTCTCGAAGCGCCTCGGCATCGAGGAAGGCGAGGTCCTGCCGCACACGCTCATCGAATATTGCCTCAAGGACGATGCTTTGGGCGATCCCAAAGTCTCCGAAGAGGAAATCGCCTGCTTCAACTGGTGCAGCCATGAAGAGATGCAGGACATGTCGAGCATGGCCGTGCGAATCAACGACTTCCTGTCGGGCATGTTCGCTGCCATCGACATCCGCCTCGTCGACTTCAAGCTGGAGTTCGGCCGCATCTGGGACGGCGATTACAGCCGCACCATCCTCGCCGACGAAATCAGCCCCGACGGTTGCCGCCTTTGGGACATCAACACGGGCGAAAAGCTCGACAAGGACCGCTTCCGCCGCGACCTCGGCGGCGAGAGCGAGGCCTATCAGGAAGTCGCGCGCCGTCTCGGCCTGTTGCAGAACAGCGACGATGGACCGGGCGAAGTGCTCGACATGAGCGCCCACCGCAGCCGGTTGCGCAACAAGATTACCCCGCCGAAAAAGTAATCGGGCTGCGGTTTTCTCGCCGCGACCCCTTGCCAATTCGCAAGATTACTTCATTGTTCGGGCCCTAAACGGGGTCCGAATGATGAAATCTACGCACGCTATTCTTCTAGCCGCCCTGCTCGCCTCCGCGTCGCCGCTCGCCGCGCAGGAGAAGACGATAAGCACCGGGCCTGTCCCCGCATGGGTGCAGGAGAGCGAGCCGCTCCCCGTGCCCGAAGATGCGTCGGGCATGTTCTTCCTGCGGCGCCAGGACACGCAGGTACATTTCGACGACCACGGGCAGTGGAATTTCAACGCCCAGCATCTCGCCATCCTGCATCCGCAAGCCTTGCAGGCGGGCAATCTCGGCATCGCATGGAACCCGGCTGCTGGCGATGCGGTCGTGCACCGCGTCCTCGTCCATCGCGACGGCGAGACCATCGACGTGCTCGAGAAAACGCAGTTCGAAATCCTGCGGCGCGAGGACCAGCTCGAGCAAGCGATGCTCGACGGCATCCTGACAGCCGTCATGCGTGTTCCGGACCTGCGGGTTGGTGATGAGCTTGAGCTGGCATGGACCGCCCCCGCCCACGACCCCACGCTGGAAGAACAGAGTTTCGGCGTCCTGTTCCTTGCTGACAGCGCGCCGCCGGGGCGCGTGCGCATGTCGCTGACATGGGAAGACGGCCAGAAGCCGAACATTCAGGTACCCGAGGGCCTGCGCGAGTACACCACCCAGACTTCCGACCGCCTGCTCATCGCCGCGGACAATTTGCCCACCCGCACGATGCCCAAGGATGCCCCGCCGCGCTACGCCTTCCACCGTGTGGCGCAGTTCAGCGATTTCGAAAGCTGGCGGGAGGTTTCCAGCACTTTCGACACCCTCTTCGACAATGCCTCGCAATTGAGCGCCAGTTCCTCGCTCAAGGAGGAAGCCGCGCGTATCGCCCGTAGCTATTCGACCGACAAGGAGCGCGCAGCCGCCGCGCTGGAACTGGTGCAGCAGCAGGTTCGCTACATCTTTGTCGGCCTCAATGGCGGGAACTTCACCCCGGCCACGGCCGATGAGACGTGGGAGCGGCGCTATGGCGATTGCAAGGGCAAGACCGCCTTGCTGCTCGCCCTGCTGGCAGAAATGGACATCGATGCGCGCGCTGTTCTTGTGAACAACAGCGGCGGGGACGACGGGCTGGACGGTTTCCTGCCCAATCCGGGCATGTTCGACCACGTGCTGGTGCAAGCCGACTTCGACGGCGAGACCTACTGGCTCGACGGCACACTGCCCGCAGTGGTGGGAATGCAGACGAGGCCCCTCTTCGAATATCGCTGGGTCCTCCCGCTGGCGAGCGAGGGGAGCGAGCTGGTCTCGCGCGAACCGGAGCCACTCGCATTGCCGACAGAAATGGGATTGTACGAACTCGATGCGCGCGATGGCTTCGACGTTCCCGCGCGCAAGACCTATACGAATGTCACGCGCGGCCCCGCCGGAGTGCTGGAATATATACAGCATTCGGCGATGACCGCCGACCAGATCGAGACTTCCTATCGCTCCAACCTGACAGGCGGCGGCGAATGGGACGAAATCACTTCCGTCACCTATCGCTACGACAAGGATACGCTGGCGAGCGTGCTGACCATTTCCGGCGTGGGCCCGATTGACTGGGACGATGATGGAGATGGCGCACGCAGCCTGGTCCTTCCCGGCGGTGGCTTCAGCCCACCAAACCGGCGGCGTCGTTCCTCCGAGCAGGACCAGACCGCCCCGTTTTACTCCCCGCCGAGCTATAGCTGCCATTCGACGACGCTGCGCCTGCCGCGCGATACGGACCTCGACAATTGGGGTTTCAACTCGACCTTCGACACGATGCTGTTCGGGCGGGTCTATTACCGCATGATGGAGAAGCGCGACGACATGACTATCCGCATGGTCCGTGGGTCGCGAAACGAAGTTATCGAGATTTCCCCGGAACGCGCAGAACGCGACAATGGCCGCATCGAGCAGTTCGACAACTCCAAGGCGAACATCACCTATGACCCGGAACGGACAATGAATTCCTGGGGTAATCTCAGCCCCGTTCCGGCTGTCTACGAATTCGACTGGGTCTCGCCCGCAGCGCCCTGCCTGCCCGAAGACCTGCGGTAAGGCGTAAGCGGAAAGCTCGCTAGACTACATAGCGCAAGCTGAGGCCCGCAGGCGCAATGGCATAGGCGCAGTCGGGCATGTGGTCTCCGTCTACCTGTACGGGCGTCACGCAGCGGTCGAATTCGATGCGGCGGCAGCTGCGCACGCGCGCCTTGGCGAAGCGTTCGACAGGCAGGCCCAGCATGGCGGCGATGCTCAGCAGCGTGATGCGCAGGCGCGTGCTCTCGTCCACGCTGATCAGTTCGACCGAATCCGCGTGTAGTGCGGCTTCGGGGCTAAGCCGGAAGGGGCCAGCATAAAGCGCGGCGTTGGAGACGATGACCGCTTCGGCCTCGTCTGCAAAATCCTCGCCTTCGGTGGTCGTGCCGCGCACCTTCATCGGGGCACGCGGCCATTCGCGCATTTGCTGCATCATCGCCGCGACATAGGCATACCGCCCGATGCGCTTCTTCAGCTTGCCCGACACGCGCGCGACCGCGTGGCTGTCGGGACCGATGGAGAGGCAGGACACAATCGGCATCTCGCCCAGCCGGTAAAGCGGCGCGGCCACCCAGCTTTCCTCGCCCCGCTTCCATGCCTCGGCAAGTTCGCGGGCGAAGTTGCGAGGCTTGCGCGAATAGCCCAGCTCGCGCGCGACGAGATTGATGGTGCCCGATGGCGCGACACAGAGCGGGACATCACCTGCCTTGTCGCCCAGGGCGCGCACGACATCGCGCAGCGTGCCATCACCGCCATGGACGCAGACTATGTCCGCAGTTCCCGACAGTTCCGCGCCTTCGGCAGTGGTCGGCATGGGCGTGACCGAAAATTCCTCCGCTTCGAGTGCAGCGACCAGGTTTTCGAGGTGCTTGGCCGAAAAACTGCCCGAGACGGGATTATAGACGAGGTCGAGCGCAGTCATGGTGCGAACATGTAGCTGCCTGTCCGCAAAAGAGAACACGCAATTCGTCGGCGCTGGCTGGCAATTGGTAGATTGGAACGCCGCTCACCTTGCTCCTTGGCCCCCGATTTGTAGGGTTCGAGACGGGACTGCCGCGATTCCTGCGGCGCAAGAGGGACGCAATTCTTATGAAAATCCGCAAGTTCACGCGCGTATTGGCCGCGCTGCCGCTTATCGCCATGGCCGCTCCGCTGGCCGCACAGGAAGTCGATGCCAAGGTCGCCGCAACCCCGCAGACTGCCGAGACCGCATGGGGCAATGCCATCTACGACATCGCGCCCGATGCTTCGGTCACTTACGGCGTGCTCGAAAACGGCATGCGCTACGCAATCATGCATAACGAGCGGCCCGAGAAGGGCGTGGTGCTGCGCTTCGGTTTCGACGTGGGCTGGGTCGACGAGGAAGACGATGAGCTGGGCCTTGCGCACTTTATCGAGCACATGGCCTTCAACGGTTCGACCAACATCCCCGAAGGCGAGATGATCAAGCTGCTCGAGCGCGAGGGGCTGGCATTCGGCGCCGACACCAATGCCTCGACCGGGTTCGAGGACACCATCTACAAGCTCGACCTGCCGCGCAACGATGGCGAATTGTTCGACACCGCGCTGATGCTGATGCGTGAAACCGCAAGCGAACTGACCATTGCCGAAGATGCCGTCGACCGTGAACGCGGGGTCATCCAGTCGGAAACCCGCACGCGAAACAATTTCCAGATCCGCCGCTTCAAGGACCTCTTCAAGTTCGTCGCGCCCGACACGCGCTATTCCGCCCGCTTCCGCGCTGACGGTACGGTCGAGAATATCGATGCGGCCCCGGCAGAGCGGCTGCGCGACCTCTATTCACGCTACTACCGTCCCGACAATGCGGCGCTGGTCATCGTAGGCGATGTCGATGTCGCCGAGGTCGAGGCCAAGGTGCGCGATGTGTTCGGCGACTGGGCGAAACCCGCCGAGGCCATCGACTATGTCGACGGCGGCACAATCGACCTGACGCGCGGTCCGGCGGCGGCCAATTTCGTCGACCCCGACGTGCCTTATCTCGTCGTCATCCAGCGTTACGCGCCCTATGACGAGCCAGTCAGCACGGTCGCGCAATTCCGCCGTTCGATGTTGTCCATGCTTGGACGCGCGATAGTGAACCGCCGTTTCGAGCAAATCCGCAACGCGCCCGATGCGCCGATTATCTCCGGCGGCCTTTCGGGGGGCGATTTCTTCCGCCTTGCCGACCAGTCCTCGGTCACCATGCAGGCCAAGGAAGGCGAATGGCAGCAGGCGCTGGCCATCGGCGAACAGGAATGGCGCCGCGCCATCGAGCATGGCTTCACCGAAGCCGAACTGGCCGAGCAGATTGCCAATTTCACGCGCACCTTCCGCAACAGCGCGCAGCAGCAGAACACGCGCCAGAGCGCGGGACTTGCGGGCGGCATCCTCAACACGGCCAAGACCGGCACGCTCTTCTTCACGCCGCAGACGAGTTACGACATGTGGCAGGCCTTTGCCGAAACCGTCACGCCCGAAATGGTGCATGCGGTTTTCAAAGAGGATTACGCCCTGTCGCCCGCGCTGGTGCATGTCAGCACCAAGGAAGCCATCGAGGGCGGCGAGCAGGCCATTCTCGACGTGCTCTCCGCCTCGCAGGCGACCCCGGTCGAGCCTCCCGCAGCGGTCGAGGTGGCCAGCTTCGGCTACACCGATTTCGGCACGCCGGGTGAAGTGGTGTCGGACACGATGGTGGAGGACCTTGGCTTCCGCCAGATCCGTTTCGCCAATGGCGTGATGCTCAACCTCAAGCCAACCGATTTCGAGGAAGGCAAGCTGCGCTATTCGGTCCGCATCGGCAGCGGCATGCTGTCGCTGCCCGATGATGCTGTCGCGACCGGCACCTTCGTGTCCTCGGCGCTTGCCAGCGGCGGGCTCGGCAAGCACAGCTATGACGAAATCCGCCGCATCATGGCGGGCCGCAATGTGGCGAGCGGCATTTCTGTATCCACCGACCAGTTCCGCAGGGCCGGTAGCACGACGATGGACGACTTCGGCCTGCAGATGCAGCTGACCAGCGCCTTCCTCACCGACCCGGGCTTCCGCGAAGAGGCGCTGACGCGCTGGCTCTCCATCCTCCCGCCGTTCCTCGCGCAGGCGGATGCGACCCCGCAGGCAGTTGCCCAGTTCAAGCTGGCAAAGCTGATTTCGGACAACAATCCGCGCTTCGGCATCCCGGCGCAGGAACAGCTCGAGGCGGTGACGCTGGAGCAAGCCCGTGCACTGGTGGCCGAGCAGTTCGCATCGGCCGCAATCGAGATTGCCGTGGTCGGCGAAATCGACGAGGACGAAGTCATCGCCGCCGTCGCCAGCACCTTCGGAGCACTACCCGAACGTGCGACTGCGCTGCAGCCCTTCACCGCCGCGCGTCAGGCGAGCTTCACCTCGCGCCGCGAACCGGTGACGCTGACCCACGCCGGAGCGCCGGACCAGGCGCTGGCGCTCGCCTATTGGCCGACCACCGACGATGACGACGCCCAGGAAGAGGCGACCATGCGCCTCCTCGCCGGCGTGATGCGCCTCCAGCTGCTCGAGGAAATCCGCGAAAATCTTGGCGCGTCCTATTCGCCCGGCGCAAGTTCGGGCATGTCGAACACCTACGACGATTACGGTGCTTTCTGGACCTCGGTCGTTGTCGCGCCCGAAGATGCCGACCGCGTGTTCGCCACCGTCTCGCAAATCGCGAAGGACCTGCGCGAGACCCCGGTCGATGCGGACCTGCTCGACCGCGCGCGCAAGCCGATGCTGGAAAACCTCACCCAGCAGCGCACACAGAATGGATACTGGCTGCGAATACTGTCCGATGCACAGCTCGGGGCGGACCGCCTCGACCGCTATCGCACTTACGAGCAGCGGCTGAATAATGTGACGCCGGAATTGCTGCAGCAAGCGGCCGCGCGTTACCTCACCGAGGACGACATGCTGCGCATCAGTATCGTCCACGAGAGCCTCGCGCCGGGCGCCGAGTAATCCGCACCCAAGCAACAGAAAAGGGCCGGAAGGGTATCCCCCTCCCGGCCCTTTTGTTTGTCCGGAGACTTCCAGCGCTTAGTGCTGGAAGCGAACCGACAGGCCGATCACGCGCGGGTCGTTTACGAAGCCGGTGTTGTTGTTGAAGTCGATGCCGCCCTTCACATTGTCCTCATTGGTGATGTTACGGGCAAACAGCGCCACTTCGAGGCTACCGTCGTAGCGGGCATAACCGAGACGCAGGCCGCCTTCGATCTGGCTGTCCGCATTGAACTCGGCGCTCTCGTAGAGGAAGAAGTTGGTCGCACCCTGGTAGGTCCAGTCGGTGTAGGCGAAAACCTCACCGTCCGAGCCAACCGGAACGCCGTAACGTGCGGAAACGTCGGCAATCCATTCCGGAGCGTTGGGGAACGGGTTGCCGTCGACAAAAGCGCGGGTCGTAGTCGCGTCCGGATCAAATTCGGTTGGAGTATCGAATACGACCGTAGGATCAGTCACTGCGCAGTGGACCGGAGCACCCGGGAAGGGCTGGCACACGCCGACGAGCAGGTTTTCGTCCTGGATCTCGGTGTTGTTCCAGCTTGCGCCGGCCGTGATCAGGAAGTCCGGTGTGATCTGGAATGCGCTATCGAGCTCGAAACCGTAGCCACGGCCCTTGTCTGCGTTGACCAGCTGCACGAAGTTGCCCCCGCCGCCGACGGCCGAGAACTGCGGGTCATCGATTGTGTAGTAGTAACCGGTGAGGTTGAAACGTACCTTGCGGTCGAGCAGTTCGGACTTGAGGCCCGCTTCATAGCTCATGATCGTTTCGCTGGTCGCAACGGACGGCGGGTTGAAGAAAGCGACATCGCGACCCTGAATGGTCGGTGCGCGGAAGCCGCTGGCGACGCGAGCAAAGAGGCTGGCGTCGGCGCTTACTTCGTAAAATGCAGCGAAATCCCAGCTTATACGCTCATCCGAAACCGAACGCGCTTGCGGGTCGGCTGCGTCACGAACGAAGAAGTCCTTGTCGTCTTCGGTATAGCGCAGACCGCCGGTCAGCTTGAGCAGGTCGGTGACCTGGCTGGTAACCTGTCCGAAAACCGCCCAGCTCTCGTTGGTGTGGTTCACAGTAGTCGACGGTGGGAAATCAACATTGCCAGCCAAGTCGAAGCCGACCGTGGTCACGTCGAAATCGCTGTCGAAGTAGAAACCGCCGACTTGCCACTCGAAGGTGCCGCCGCTGTTGGAGGCAAGGCGCACTTCCTGCGTGAACTGGTCCAGCGTGATGCTGTCGCGCGTATCCGAGGGGAACGGGATCGGGCCGGGGCCGAACACCACGTTGCCGCCGTCGATATCGCCGCGGCTCGAACCTTCGCTGCTCGCCCAGCTGGTGATGCTGGTGAAAGTGGCGAAGTCGGCATCGTAATCGGCCTTCACGGTCGCGATTTCGGCCTTGTACTGGGCCTGGTTGCCTGCGCCCGCGTCATAGAAAACCGTGTCGCGGTCGTAATTCTCGTTGAGGTCGTTCGAACCAGGGCCGAGGATGTTGGCGCGGAACAGCGTCGAGGTGCCGTCGAGGTCGCGCACCGAGTAGCTGCCGAGCAGCGAGATGCGATCGGTCGGCGTGATGAGCAGCTGGGCACGGCCGGCGATGTCGCTGTAGGCGCCGTAAGCGTCTTCTTCGCCGGTGAAGCCGTTATCCACCCAGTCGCCGCGCTGCTGCCACAGGCCCGACAGGCGGATCGAAGCGACGCCCGGGACGATCGGCACGGTCAGGCCGCCATCGAGCGAAACCGAACTGAAGCTGCCATAGCTGGCCGAGCCGGTGACAGCGAATTCGTCACCCGGCTTCACGGTGTCGATCTTCACGATGCCGGCCGGCGTGTTGCGGCCGAACAGCGTACCCTGCGGGCCGCGCAGCACTTCGATGCGCGCGACGTCGAAAATCGGGAAGCTCTTGAGCGTGACGTTTTCCATCACGACGTCGTCATGAACGACCGAGACGGGCTGCGAGGCGGCAAGGTCGAAATCGGTGTTGCCGAGGCCGCGGATGTAGAAACGCGGGGCAGCACGGCCGTTCGAGCTTTCGACGAAGAGGCCCGGGACGCGTGCGGCGAGCGCGGTGACGTCGGCACCGGCGTCGAAGATCGTCTTGGCGCTGTCGGCCGAGATGGTCGCGGCCGAAACGGCGACGTCCTGCAGGTTTTCCTCGCGGCGGTTGGCAGTCACGACGATGACGTCGAGCGCGCCATTGTCGGCCTGTTCGGCGCCGGTGGCATCGCTGTCGGAGCTGTCGATGGTGTCCTGGGCCAGCGCGGGCTGCGCGAAAGCGAGCGCCAGCGTGCTGGCGGAGAGGAGCTTGCAAGTAAGGGAGCGGTCAATCATTGGGAGAGGTAATCCTTTTGGCCCGTCACGGTTTTCCGATTCGTGCGGGTTGGTGGGATGGGAGAGGCGAATTGACCGGCGCGCCTGTAGCCTAAATGTAACAAAACACGAGTCATCAAGGCGCAGAACTCTGCGGTTTTTCGTGGATGTTGCGCTGCAGCAACAGGCTTCTTCGGCCAAGCCACTGTCCCCGCTCGCTTTTCCCGAGAAGCTTGCCCTCGGCCCTCTCTCGCGGCATAGGCGCGGCGCAACCTGCCCATCCGGTAAATTCCGAAAGGCCGCTCATGAAGATTCGCGTTCTCGTCAGCCTCAAGCCCGGCGTGCTCGACCCGCAGGGCCGCGCCGTCCACCATGCGCTGGAAGGCCTCGGCTTCAAGGGCGTCGACGATGTCCGCATCGGCCGCACGGTCGAACTCGACGTGGCTGACGACACCAGCGACGAAGCGCTGAATGAGATGTGCGAGAAGCTGCTCGCGAACACCGTCATCGAAAACTACAAGATCGAGAAGCTGGGCTGATGGCTTTCCGCAGCGCAGTCATCACCTTCCCGGGTTCGAACTGCGACCGCGACATGGCGGTGGCGCTCGAACAGGTTTCGGGCACGGCGCCCTTCCGCGTCTGGCACGGCGACGCCGAACTGCCCGACGGTCTCGATTTCATCGCCCTGCCCGGCGGCTTTTCGTACGGCGACTATTTGCGTTCCGGCGCGATGGCCGCGAACAGCCCCATCATGCGCGAAGTCGTGCGCGCTGCCGACCGCGGCGTGCCTGTGCTCGGCGTGTGCAACGGGTTCCAGGTCCTGACCGAAGCCCGCCTGCTGCCCGGCGCGCTGATGCGCAACGCCAGCCAGCACTTCATCTGCCGCAATGTCGGCCTGAAGGTGGAGAACGCGGATTCGCTGTTCACCAGCGGCTATGTGGGCGGGCAGGAGATCAGCATTCCCGTGGCCCATCACGACGGCAACTTCTTCGCCGACGAAGAGACGCTCGACCGGATCGAGGGTGAAGGCCGGGTGGCGTTCCGCTACATCGAGAACTGCAACGGTTCGCGCCGCGATATCGCCGGCGTGCTCAACAAGGCGGGCAATGTGCTGGGCATGATGCCGCACCCCGAGCGCGCCGTGGATGCCGCGCACGGCGGGACCGACGGGCTTATGCTGTTCGAAGGTGCGATGAAGGCGCTCGCCAACGCCTGATTCAAGCTCAGGCGCGCTTGCGGCCGCCTGCGTCCTTGCGGCTGAAAATCTTCACCGCATCGTCTGCCGGCATCGGACGGCCGAAGTGGTAGCCCTGGATCTTGTTGCAGCCGAGGCGCCGGATCAAATCCGCCTCGTCCTCGTTTTCGACGCCTTCTGCCGTCGTGGTCATGCCCAGGCTGTCGGCCATCGCGACGACAGCGCGGATGATGGCGAGGCTTTCGGGGCTGTTCTGACCCGCACCCTGCACGAAACTGCGATCGACCTTGATGGTGGTGAACTTCAGCTTGCGCAAATAGCCGAGCGAGGAATAGCCGGTCCCGAAATCGTCGAGCGCGACCGAGCAGCCCAGCGCCATGCATTGTTCCAGCGCCTTGCGGGCCACATCCGCATCGCGCATGAAAATGCTCTCGGTCACTTCGATTTCGAGACGCTTGGGGTCGAGCCCGCTGTGCGATAGCGCGCGCACGACCGTTCCGGCGAAATCCGGCTCGACCAGCTGTTCGGGCGAGACGTTGATGTTGACCTTGACGTGTTCGGGCCAGTTGGCGGCGGCCTCGCGGCAGGCTTCCTGCATGACCCAGGTGCCGATGGGAACGATGAGACGCGTGTCTTCGGCAATCGGGATGAACTTGCCCGGGCTGACGAAGCCGTGCTCTTCGCTGTTCCAGCGGGCAAGCGCCTCGAAGCTGACGACCTCTTCGGTATTGGCGTCGACCACCGGCTGGTAGTGCAGCACGAATTCGTTGCGCTCGAGCGCGTGGCGCAGCGACACCTCGAGCAGGCGGCGTTCCTCGGCGTTCACGTGCAGCGAAGGCTCGTATTCGCAATGCTCGCCGCCGCCTTCGTCCTTGGCGCGGTAGAGCGCGAGGTCGGCGTTGCGCAGCAATTCCTCGACCTTGCTGCCATCGCGCGGACCGATGGCCGAACCGACGCTGGCGCCGACATAGAGCACGTGATTGTCGATGTAATAGGGTGCCGAAAGCGCCGAGATGATGGCCTTGGCGATGGTGTCGACGCGGCGACGGTCCTTGGCGTCGCGAATGATGACGGCGAACTCGTCACCGCCGAGGCGTCCGCACAGCTCACCCTCGTCCATCAGCGGCTTCAGGCGCGCGGCGACCTGCGCCAGCATCCGGTCGCCGACGAGGTGGCCGAGCGAGTCGTTGATCGCCTTGAACCGGTCGAGGTCGATCATCAGCAGCGCGCAGCGGGTGCGCCATTCCTGCGCATAGGCGAGCGCATCGGAAAGCGACTCATTGACCTGCAGGCGATTGGGTAGCTGGGTCAGCGTGTCGTAGCGGGCGAGGAATTCGATCTTCTCGCTGCTCTCGCGCTGGGCGGTGACATCCGAACCCACGCCGCGGAAGCCGAGCCATTTGCCGTCTTCGTCGAACATCGGCGTACCCGACATTTCCCACCAGCGAATCTCGCCATTGACGAGCGCCTTGACCACCAGGTTGGAGAAGCTCTCCTTGCCCTTCAACCGATCTGCGAGATCGTGCAGGCTCGCAGGGAACTGGCCCGATTTCCAGCCATCGCCCGAAATGAGCTGCAGCAGCGACTGCCCTTCGACCTCGGCAACCTCGCGGCCGAGCGCAAAGGTCAGGCGCGGGCTGACCGAGCGCAGCTTGCGCTTGGTGTCGATTTGCCACAGCCAGTCGGCCTGCCCGTCCTCGAATTCGCGCAGGAGCATGGAGACGGTCTCGCTCTTCTCCTGCATTTCGAGCTCGGCGATGCGGACGCCGACGGCCATGCGGGCGGTCTCCACCACCCCAAAGCAGCCGAAGAAGGCCGTACCGACGACGACCACGGCGAGCCCGTAATTGAACGTCGCGAGCGAAGCGACGAGTCCGCCTGCGCAGACCATGAGAGCGTAGCTGATGGCACTGAGCGGCGCGCTATAACGGCTGACCGAGCTGGCCATCACGAGGAAGGCGATTACCGCCCAGATGGCCGCGACCTGCTCTGCCGCACCCGTGAAGGTGAGCACGCAGAAGCCCGTGGCCCAGACCAGCCCCTTGAAAACGGAACCGAGCGCATGGCGCTTCATGTCTTCGGGCGAGAAGAACCGCTGGTCGGCATCGCGGAGCCGGAAATCGAGAGTAAAGGCGAGGCCGAGGGCGCACAGGAGTGCACCTCCGAACGCAGCCAGTATCTCCCAGGCCACCGTGTCCTTGCACAGCCAGTAGACGACTGCCGCGGCGAACAGGTTGAGGATAACACGCGTGCCCGCACGCTTGCGGACCATGGCATATTGCGTCCCGTGCACGCGACCAAAATGGTCGCCATCGGGGGTATCTAGCCCGATGATCTGTCGCATGCTCAGCGACGCGTCCGCTGGGGACGGCACGAAATTCGTCTCGCTCACACCATGCGGCATAGGCCGGAAAGGTTAGCCCCGGGTAAATGTCCGCCTGATTTCCGCCTTTTTTCAGCAGGTCACGTGCGATTGCGCCAAGCTGCTGAAACCGGTGGTTTATTCAACCGTGACGGACTTCGCCAGATTACGCGGCTGGTCCACATCGGTCCCCTTCACGCACGCGACATGATAGGCGAGCAATTGCACCGGGATGGCATAGACCAGCGGCGCGATGAGCGGGTGGACGCGTGGCATTTCGATCGTGGCAAGGCAGCCCTCTCCCGCTTCTTCCAGACCCTTGGCATCTGAAATCAGCACGATCTGCCCTCCGCGCGCGCGGACCTCTTCCATGTTGGAAATGCTCTTCTCGAAAAGCGGCCCAGAAGGGGCAAGGACGATGACCGGGACATCATCGTCGATCAGCGCGATGGGGCCGTGCTTCATCTCGCCGCTGGCATAGCCCTCGGCGTGGATGTAGCTGATTTCCTTGAGTTTCAGCGCTCCTTCGAGCGCGAGCGGATAGTCCGGACCTCGGCCGAGGTAGAGCACGTCACGCGCGGGCGCGATCAGGTGCGCCATGGCGGCGATATCCTCGTCATGGTCGAGCGCGGAATTGAGGCAGGCAGGCGCCTCGAGGAGGTGCGTGACGACGTCATATTCCTCCTCGCGGCTCATCAGGCCCTTCTTGACCGCCATATGCGCAGCGAGTGCAGCGAGGACCGCCAGCTGGCAGGTGAAGGCCTTGGTGGAGGCGACACCAATTTCGGGGCCGGCATGGGTCGGCAGCAGCAGGTCGGCCTCACGCGCCATGGTGCTGGTGGGCACGTTGACGACGACCGCGATCGTCTGGCCTTTTTCCTTGCAATGGCGCAGCGCCGCCAGCGTATCGGCCGTCTCGCCGCTTTGCGAGATGAAAAGCGCGAGGCCACCTTCTTCCAGCACCGGCTCGCGGTACCGGAATTCGGACGCCACATCGATGTCGACCGGCACGCGCGCGAATTGCTCGAACCAGTATTTCGCGACCATCCCTGCATAATAGGAGGTCCCGCAGGCGACGATGGTGACGCGCTTGATGCTGGAAATGTCGAAATCGAACTGTGGCAGCGCCACCGACACGCTCTCGCGGTGCAGGTAGGAGCCAAGCGTCTGCGCGACCACGGTGGGCTGCTCGAAAATCTCCTTCTGCATATAGTGGCGGTAATTGCCCTTCTCGGTCGCCGCCGCAGAGGCACCCGAGGTGCGCACCTCGCGGGTGACCTCCTGGTTCTCCTCGTCGAAAATCTTCGCACCGTCGCGCGTCACTTCGACCCAGTCGCCTTCTTCGAGATAGGAAATCTGCTGCGTCAGCGGGGCGAGCGCCAGTGCGTCGGAGCCGATATAGGTCTCACCCTCGCCATAGCCGACCACCAGCGGCGAACCGCGGCGCGCGCCGATCAGCATGTCGGGATGGTCCTTGAAGGCAATCGCCAGCGCAAAGGCGCCGCGCAGGCGCGGCAGCATGTTGGCGACCGCCTCGTGCGGGGTCTCGCCATTTTCGATGCGGCGCGTGAGCAAATGGGCGACGACTTCGCTGTCGGTGTCGCTTTCGAGCGTGCGGCCCGCAGCCTTCACCTCGGCGCGCAGTTCCTTGTAATTCTCGATGATGCCGTTGTGGACGATGGCGACCTTGTCGGTGGCATGCGGGTGGGCGTTATTCGCAGTGGGCGCGCCGTGCGTGGCCCAGCGGGTATGCGCGATGCCGACATCACCGGGTGCGGGATGCTCCGCCAGTTCGGAGACGAGATTGTTGAGCTTGCCCTCGGCGCGGCGGCGGATAAGCTTGTCATCATGGATGGTGCAGATGCCGGCGCTGTCATAGCCGCGATATTCCATCCGCTTGAGCCCGTCGACCAGCCGCTCCGCGACCGATTCCTTGCCGACGATACCGATAATTCCGCACATATGTGGTGACCCCTTGGATGTCTGTCAGGCGCCGATGTAGCGCCTCCCGTCTGCCAATCAATTGCCGCGGAGGCGCGCAGGTTCCCGCGGCGTGCTCCACCACAGCAGCAGTCCGGCTCCGATGATGATGGCCGCACCCGCCAGCGTGAGCAAGTCGGGGACGTTGTCGAACCACCACCAGCCCATGAACGTCGCCACCAGCATCTGCACATAGGTTGTCGGCGCAATCGTCGCGGCGCCAGCGCGCTGCGTGCCGATATAGGCGAGCCAGTGGGCAGTGCTTGCCGTAAGCGCGACAAGCGCGCAGCGGGCGAACACGGTCCAGTCGGGCATTTCGAGGCGCAAGCTCTCGGCACCCGACAAATGCCCGCCGATGGCCGCGATGAAAAGCAGCGGCAGAGCTCCGACCTGCATGAAGACCTGCATCGAGAGCGCACTGCCCTGCCCGGCACTGGCGCGGTTGGCGATGATCATCAGCGCGAAGAACAGCGCCGAGCCCAAGGGAAGCAGCGCCAGGAGGCCAAGCTCGCCGAGGTTGGGCCTGAGGACCAGCACAACGCCGACCAGCGCGGCGAAGGATGCCAGCCACACGGCGGGGCGGACCTTCTCGCCCAGCAGGGGACCGCTCAAGAGCGCCACGATGACCGGCGCGACGAAGGCGATGGCCATCACGGTCGCGAGCGGCATGACGAATACGGCCGAGAAGAAGAACAGCGAGGCGGCCGCGAGGCAGAACCCGCGCGCCGCCTGCAATTTGTACGAAACCGGCCTGAAGGCGCGCGGCCCCTCCTTCCGGTAAAGAAGAGCGGAGACGCCAATTGCCCCTATTATGAAGCGCAAGGTGGCGGCCCCCAGCGGCGAGAACTCTCCCGCCATCGTCTTCACCACCGCATCGCCGACGCTGAGCAGCGCAAAGCCGCACAGGGCAAACAGGATGCCGCTTCTTTCCGATGTCTGCATGTTTTTCGTAGCATTCCCGAATGGCGAGACCGGCTGGTCACGCTGTGCGCATACAGCAATCCCCTCGTGCCGGAACCCCTGAGGAAAATTTGCCCTTCCCCTGACCTTCCCGCTTCGCAGGTAAGGAAAAATCAAGGTTTCCAACTTATTCACCAAACATCCAAACGCGCCCTTCGCTGTCTTTTCGGCAGGGGACATATGCGACGAAATATCGACCTCGGGGGTTTAGGCAATGAGTGCATTCGGGCGGAAAAACGGGCCTTCTGGCATGGGTGCCGGAGCTCGTCCGCAGTTCGGGGTAGCCCGGCCGATGGGCGGTGGCAGCGCGGCCAAACCGGAAGAAAAGGCGGACAAGGGCGGCGAACAGTTCCCGCCGCTGCCGCAGAACGGCGCCCCGCCGGCTCCGGGCGGAGCGGCCAGCTCCGACGCGATGTCGCGCCTCGACGAGCGCATGAACACGGTCCACTCGGGCGAATCCGAAGTGGGCGGCTTCGAAGCCAGCGTTCACAAGATCAAGGAACAGGTGCTTCCCCGCCTGCTCGAACGCGTCGACCCCGAAGCAGCCGCCACACTGACCAAGGATGAACTGTCGGAGGAATTCCGACCGATCATCATGGAAGTGCTGGCCGAGCTGAAGGTCACTCTGAACCGCCGCGAACAGTTCGCGCTCGAGAAGGTCCTCGTCGATGAACTGCTCGGCTTTGGTCCTTTGGAAGAGCTGCTGAACGACCCCGATATCTCCGATATCATGGTCAACGGCCCCGACCAGACCTATGTCGAAAAGAAGGGTAAGCTGGTCATCGCGCCGATCCGGTTCCGCGACGAACAGCACCTGTTCCAGATCGCCCAGCGCATCGTGAACCAGGTCGGCCGCCGCGTCGACCAGACCACCCCGCTCGCCGACGCCCGCTTGAAGGACGGCTCACGTGTGAACGTCATCGTGCCGCCGCTCAGCTTGCGCGGTACCGCGATCTCGATTCGTAAGTTCTCCGAGAAGCCCATCACGCTCGACATGCTCCAGGGCTTCGGCTCGATGAGCGAGAAGATGTGTACCGCGCTCAAGATTGCCGGCGCCTGCCGCATGAACATCGTCATTTCGGGCGGTACGGGTTCGGGTAAGACGACCATGCTCAACGCCCTGTCGAAGATGATCGACCCGGGCGAACGCGTTCTCACCATCGAGGACGCCGCCGAACTTCGCCTGCAGCAGCCGCACTGGCTGCCGCTCGAAACGCGTCCGCCGAACCTTGAAGGCCAGGGTGCCATCACCATCGGCGACCTCGTGAAGAACGCCCTGCGTATGCGTCCTGACCGCATCATCCTGGGCGAAATCCGTGGCGCGGAATGTTTCGACCTTCTCGCCGCCATGAACACGGGCCACGATGGTTCGATGTGTACGCTTCACGCCAACAGCCCGCGTGAGTGCCTCGGCCGTATGGAGAACATGATCCTGATGGGCGACATCAAGATCCCGAAGGAAGCCATTTCGCGCCAGATCGCCGAATCGGTCGACCTGATCGTGCAGGTGAAGCGCCTTCGCGACGGTTCGCGCCGCACCACCGACATCACCGAGGTGATCGGCATGGAAGGCGACGTGATCGTGACGCAGAACCTGTTCAAGTTCGAGTATCTCGACGAGAGCGAGGACGGCAAGATCCTCGGCGAGTTCCGCTCGAGCGGCCTGCGTCCCTATACTCTGGAGAAAGCACGCCAGTTCGGCTTCGACCAGGCTTATCTTGAGGCGTGTCTCTAACGAGACACGCGCCCTCAAACGCCGGGCGCGGGCCCTCCGGCCCGCTTGGCTCCGGCCTAACCGGCCGGCGCACGGTCGTGCTTGCGAAGCCTTCGGCTTCGTAGACTTTGCCGACCTCTAGTGTTTTAGCTTCTGACGATTCCCGGTATGGCGACGGCCAGCAGGCCGCCGCCTACCACCGCGCAGGTCAGGAACAGGCCGGTCCACGGAACCCAGCCCACACCATCGATGCGCGCGCGCTTCATGCGGCGGCGCTCCATGTAGAGCGTGAATAGCGAGAAAAGCAGGAAGCCTGCGCCCCATAGGGCGAGGATATCGGCATCGCTGGCAAAGGTGAGGAACTTGGGCATCGCGGGCGCGCATATGGTGAGCATGTCGTCGCACGCCAAGGCCGAATTGCCGACATTCCTCTCCGGAACCCGCCCGACTGTAAGCCGTTGTTAAGCGTCAGAAGGCCACCAAGGGTTCTTCGGGAAGGAAAAACCGATGATCAAGAAGCTTTTACTCGCATTCGGCATCACTTCGATCGCCCTCACGGCAACCGCCTGCAACACCGTCAAGGGGTTCGGACGCGACGTGGAATCGGTCGGCGAAGCTGGTGAAGAAGCGATCGATTAAGGATCGACTTTCAATGACCAAGAAACTTACCCTTCTTCTTTCTGTCCTGACCATGTCGGCGGTGGTGGCCGGCTGCAACACGGTCAAGGGCTTCGGCCGGGACGTCCAGTCCGTCGGTGAAGCCGGGGAAGAAGCCATCAACTAAGTTTTTTGCCTGCTTTCAAAGAAAACGCCCGCCCTAATCCGGCGGGCGTTTTTTATGTGCGGCGGTAGACCAGCGTGAGGTTGTTGGCAGGCATTTCGTAGCGGGCGGTGCGGGAGAAGCCGGTGCGTGCGGCCAACTCATCCATTGCTGCGATGTTGCGGATGCCCCAGTCGGGATTACGCGCCTTGAGGCTCTCGTCGAATGCGAGGTTCGTCGGCGCGGTTTCGACATTGTCTTCAAAATACGGCCCGTAGAGGATGAGCGGCGCTCCCTTGTCGAGCAGCCGTGCCCCACCCGCGAACAACCCCTCGGCTGCCGCCCACGGACTGATGTGGACCATGTTGATGCACACCACCGCATCCGCGCTTCCAATCGGCCAGTCGGACGAGCGCGCATCGAGTTGCAGCGGCGGCATCAGGTTCTCCAGTCTCGCTTCCTCCGCCCAGCCCGCAATCGAGCCGAGCGCTTCGGTGTCGGGGTCGGTCGGCTGCCAGACGATATCGGGAAAGCGCCGCGCCATGAACACGGCATGCTCGCCGGTCCCGCTCGCAACTTCGAGCACCGTCCCGCTGGCGGGCAGTTCCTGCGCCAGAATCTCGGCAATCGGCGCAGAATTGCGCGCTGCGGCGGGGGCGGTGCGCTTCAATTGACCTGCCGCTCGCGGCCTTCCCAATAGGGCGCGCGCAAATCCTTGCGCAGGATCTTCCCGCTGGCATTGCGCGGCATAAGCTCGATGACATCGATGCTCCGCGGCACCTTGAACCCGGCCAGCCGCTCTTTCGTCCATTCGATGACCGAGGCCTCGTCCACCTCCATGCCCGGCTTGGCGACGATGCAAGCTTTCACCGCCTCGCCCCACTTGTCGTCGGGCACGCCGATGACCGCGACCTCGCCGACGCTTGGATGTCCGTAAATCGCGCTTTCGACCTGCGCAGGGTAGACGTTCTCACCGCCGGAAATAATCATGTCCTTCATTCGGTCCTGGATGAAGACATAGCCATCTTCGTCCATGTAGGCGGCATCGCCCGTGTGCATCCAGCCGTCTTTTAGGCTGCTCTCGGTCGCATCGGGCAGGTTCCAGTAGCAGGCCATGTTCGACGGGCTCTTGCAGATGAGTTCGCCTACCTCGCCGCGCGGCAATTCCTCGCCATCCTCGCCGATGACTTTCAGCTCGACACCCGGCACCGCCTTGCCTGCCGATTTCATCCGCTGGTTCCCGTCAAGGTCGTGGTCCTCGGGCGGCAGAGCGGCGATGGTTCCGGTCGTCTCGGTCATGCCGTAGCATTGCAGGAAGCCTGCATCGGGAATGGTCTTCACCGCTTCGCGCAGCAGGTCGAGCGGGATGGGCGCCGCGCCATAGAGCACATATTTGATGGCCGACATGTCGGTGCTTTTCGCGCGCGGGTGCTGGACCACCATTTGCAGAGCCGCAGGCACGATAAAGAGCCGCGTGATGCCCTGCTCGAATGCATCGAGCACGCCGTCGGGGGTGAACTCCGCTTGCACGATGGCGCGGATACCACTGCCCATCGCCATGATGCCGAGCCCAGTCCCGCCGATATGCGCGCAGGGCATGCAGACGAGAATCGCCTCGTCTTCGTCGAAATGCGACCAGGGCTGGCCTTCCTCCTCGCTCGGCACGCGCAGCGCGAAGAGGTTGCGGTTGGTCAGCACCGCACCCTTGGGATTGCCCGTCGTGCCGGAGGTGTAGAGCTGGAGCACGGCATCGTCGGGTCCCGCAGGCGTGAAGTCGCCGGCGGGCGCAGCATCGATGGCCGCAAGCGCGTCGGCGGTCGAAATGACTTCTGGGGGCGCATCCATCTGCCCGCAGGCCTTGGCCGCCAACTCTTCGAAGCCTTCCCCGAGGAACAGCAGCTTCGCTCCCGTATCGCCGAGGATATAAGCAATCTCGGGCGCGGCGAGACGCCATCCGATGGGGACCATCACCGCGCCGACGCGCGCGGCGGCGTAGAACAGCTCGAAATAATGCCGCGCGTTCTTGCCGAGCCAGGCGATACGGTCGCTCTTGCCCACTCCGCGCGCCGCCAGCATCGCGACAATCTTGCGGCTGCGGGTGTCGAGTTCGCCGAAAGTCAGCGCATCATCGTCCTGCTCGAGCGCGATATTGTCGGGCCTCTCCTTTGCCCAGTGACGGATGAACTGGTCGAAACTCAGCTTCTCGGCTTGCGACATCGGCGGCTCTCCTCTGGCCGCATCATGCCATGGACAAGCCCGCTTGCAAGCGGTCTATCTCGCGCGCCCGCCTGCCCTCGGCCGCTTCTCGCGGATACCGAGCCAGACGAGCAGGCCGAGCGGCCCCGCCATGAAGGTCGCCAGCAACACAGGCGCCTGCACCAGCCGCGAGAAGCCCTTGGCATCGGCATCGCGCGCTATCCAGAGGCCCACGAAGAGATCGAAGGCGAGGTAGTGTATCCAGCCCACGGTCACGCCGCCATCGCTGGCGAAGATGCTGCGCACGCCTTCGATCGAACCGAAGTCCATCCCCGGACCCTGACCGCCGCCTGAATCGAGTGTCCCGGTCAGGATGCCGATGAGGCCCAGCGCATAGGCGAGGCAAAGCAGGCCGATGCCGAGATAGAGGATGGCCGAGAGCAGCGCGGGCCAACGCGGGAGGAGGATAAGCGCCGCCCACATGACCAGTGCCAGCAAATTGGCGAGCGAAAAGGCAGTGTCCCACATGGCCGCGCCCTCAGTTGTCGACCAGCGCGGGCAGAGAGTTGGCCGCACGCAGGATGGCGTCGTTGTCATGCACAAAACGCCCCCGCGCCGCCCGCTTGGCGAGCGCAATGGCGCCCTTTGCAACAAGGTCGGCCTTGATGCCGCGGTACTGGCGATATTTGCCGTGCATGAAGAGATTGGCGAGCGGCGAAGCGATGATGCCGAGCCGCTCTGCAGTCCGCCGGTCGTTGTCGCGGTCGCCGACCAGCAGGCCGGGACGCAGGATATCGAGCCGGTTGAAGCGCAGGCGGGTGAGCTCGCGCTCGGTCTCGCCCTTCACGCGCAGGTAAAAGTTCTTCGAAGTCGCATCCGCGCCGACCGAACTGACCATCACGAAACGGTCGACGCCGTTCTCCAGCGCCGCCTTCGCCGTATCGAGCACGAGGTGCTGGTCGACGGCGCGAAAAGCCTCCTCGTCCTCGCCCGCCTTCTTCCAGGTCGTGCCGAGCGCGCAGATGACCGCCTTGGGCCGCAGCGCCTCGAACACCTCGCCCCATTTCGACGGGTCGGCGACGAAATATTCCATGCGAATGCCCCGCGGTAATTTCGCCTCGCGCCGTCCGATGGCCTGCAGCCGGACATCCTCGCGGCCCACGCATTCCTGCATGATGTGCCCCCCGATGAGACCAGTCGCACCGACCAGGCAAAGGCGCAGCGCGTCAGACATTCGACAGCCCTTCGGGTGCGCGGCCGTAGACCTGGCGGCATTGCTGGATGGCAAAGCGGTCGGTCATGCCGGCGATGAAGTCGGCGATGTGGCGGCTCTGTTCCGGCTCTCCCTTGGGCAGGCGCTGGACCCAATCGTCGGGCATGGAGGTCGGCTCCTGCTGGTAGGCGACGAAGAGCTTCGCCACGACCTCGCGCGCCCTTTCCGCCGTCGCGATTTGCTCGGGGTGATAATAGAGCCGCTGGTACATGAATTTCTTCAGGCGCCGTTCCTCGTCGGCCAGCCCCTCGGAAAAGCCCGCCAGCCGCTTGCCCGCGCTGCGGATATCGGCCTCGCTGTCCATGCCCTTCACCTGTGCGCGGGTGTGCTCGAGCACGTCGTTGACCATCAGGCCGATCTGGCTGCGAACCAGTTCACGCAGCTGGGTATCACGCGGGGCGTTGGGGAAGCGCTTCTCCACGCGCCGGAACTGGTCGGCGAGGAAATCGAGCTCCATCAAGTCGTCCAAATCGAGGAAACCTGCGCGCAGGCCGTCGTCGATATCGTGGTTGTCGTAAGCAATGTCGTCCGCCACCGCCGCGACCTGCGCTTCGAGCGATGGCCATTGGCCCAGTTCGAGCGGGAAAGCCTCGTCGATGTCGGCCAGCGCCCAATTGGCAGCGCTGACGGGGCCATTGTGCTTGGCCATGCCCTCGAGCGTTTCCCATGTCAGGTTCAGCCCGATGTGGTCCGGATAGGGGCTTTCCAGCCGCGCCAGCACGCGCAGGCCTTGCGCGTTGTGGTCGTATCCGCCCGCATGCTCCATCGCCTCTTCGAGCGCTTTCTCGCCCGCATGGCCGAAGGGCGGGTGGCCGATATCGTGCGCAAGGCAGAGCGCCTCGGTCAGATCCTCGTCCAGCCCCAGCTCGCGAGCGATGACGCGGCCGATCTGCGCGACCTCGATGCTGTGCGTCAGGCGGGTGCGGTAGTGGTCGCCGTCGGGCGCGACGAAGACCTGGGTCTTCGAGCGCAGGCGGCGGAAGGCGATCGAGTGGATAATCCGGTCGCGGTCGCGCTGGAATTCGCTGCGCGGACCGCGCGCGCCGTCGCGGTCTTCGGCGAATTCACGCCCTCGCGAACGGGCTGGGTCGGCAGCGTAAGGGGCTCTTTCCATGGAGCGGCAAGGCTTAGGTCAGCCGATTCGCCGCGACAACGTGAACGAATAGCGAACCCTCCACCTTTTCGGCAGGAAGGTGCATGGCAGGGGCAAAGAAAAGGCCGCGTGCCAAGAGACACGCGGCCCAATCAGGAGCGACCCCGGTAAATTACCGGATGCCGATAGTGTCCGGATTTCCGTCCGGATCGCCGTTCACGGTGCCACCGCTGCGCAGGCCGCCGAGAAGCAGCAGGCCGGCAGCGTGCGGGCTGGCCATCGAGGTGCCCGACAGGGTGGCGTAGCCGCCATCCTTGTAGGTCGAGAAGATCGACGAGCCCGGCTCGGCATAATCGACGGGCGGGTTGCCGTAGTTCGAGAAGGACGACCAGTTGTCACCCTGCGCGAACGAGCTGATGGTATAGATGTTGGGGTGGTTGGCCGAAGCGGGCGACTTGGTGGTCGCGCTGGTGCTTTCGTTACCGGCTGCAAGCGCGAACTTGAGGCCACCCTGTGCCGCCGCGATGACCGCGTCGTTCAGCGCCTGGCTGAACCCGCCGCCGAGCGACATGTTGGCAACATCATTCGAATTGGCGATCGAGGCAGCATATTCGATGCCAGCGATAACACCGCTGGTCGAACCAGAACCGCGACGGTCGAGGACCTTGATGCCGATGACTTCGACACCCGCAGCCACACCGACGACGCCGATGTCGTTGTCGATGGCCGCGATAGTGCCGGCGACATGCGTGCCGTGGCCATTGCCGTCGTCGGCGCTCTTGTCGCGCGTGAAGTTGACCGAGAGGCCGGCGTTCACGTTGAGGTCGGGGTGGTCGAGGTCGACACCGCTGTCGATGACGAGCGCGCGGCCCGTGGCACCGGTCTGGCCGCCGCCGACGCGGGTGATGCCCCAGGGCGTATTTTGTGCAGGACCCGTGGTACCGCCGTCACCGCCGCCACCGGGGCCCTTGCCCGGAGGCGGAGCGCTGGTGGTGTAGACCTGGTCCTGCTCGCAATAGGCGATGCGGGGGTTGGCTGCCTGCATGCGCGAAACCGCCTGCGGGGCTGCGTTCACAGCGAAACCGCGGATGGTGTTCTGGTAGGTGAAGCGGACATTCGCACCGGCGGCATTTGCCGAACGGTTTGCTTCAGCCTTCACCTGGCCCTTGGCGACGAGGCCGGGGTTGAAGACGCAGACATACTGGTTTTCGATTTTTTGAGCTGCGGCAGGCGCAGCAATGCCGGCACCCGCAAGCGCAACGAGGCTTACGGTCGCGAGGCGACCCATAGTGATTTTCATAATTCGTCAGTCCCTTCCCAATGAGATTGAGGAGGGCAGAATGCAATATCAGGAGCCTGCGACAAGATGGCTGTGGTTAACTTTTCCCGAATGATTCAGGAGTGTCGCCGAAATGTCGCATTTTTACAAAAACTGAAATATTATTCCAGAATCCAGTCCGTTGCCGCACGACAATGTATGTCGGTCGAGTCGAAAACTGGCAGCACGTTGGCATCGGTATCGACCACCAGTTCCAGTTCGGTGCAGGCGAGCACGATGGCGTCGGCTCCCTGCTTCTCTTTCATGGTGATAATGGTCTTCAGTTGACGTTCGGCATCGCGGGTCACTCGGCCAAGCATGAGCTCCTTGTAGATGATGCCGTCGACCAGTTCGACGTCGTTCGGGTCGGGCGGCAGCAGGTCCACGCCGTGCGAGACGAGCCGCTGGCGATAGAAGCTTTCGGTCATCACGAAGCGGGTTCCCAGCAGCGCAGCGCTTTCGCACTTCGCCTCGGCCATCGCATCGCCCACCGCATCGGCGATATGCAGGACGGGAATCGAAATCGCCTCGGCCACGCGGTCGTAGACCTTGTGCATGGTGTTGGCGGCAATCACGATAGCTTCCGCTCCGGCCGTCTCCAGTTTGCGGGCGCTTTCGACGAGGATGGCGGCGATGCAATCCCAGTCGTCATTGTTCTTGGCCGTAGCGATGCGCGAATAATCGACGCTGTCGATGACCATCGGCGCGCTCGCCATGGGCTGGGCGCGCTTCTGCACCATCTTGTTGATGCGTTCGTAATAGGCGCGGGTGGAGATCCAGCTCATCCCGCCGATGAGACCCAGTGTTCGCAAGATATGCCTTCCTAAGCGTGCTTCAGGCCGCCCCTGCGCGGCCCCCTCATGTTCAAGGGCTTAGAACGGATTCGCCCCCTGCCGGTTCCGCCACCGGCATCTCTGGCGGCAACAGCGCCTCGCCAAGCCAGATGAGGAGGCCGTTGGCGCTCAGTTCGGGCGCTTCCTCCATCGGGATATGGCCAATGCCGTCATAGGCGACCAAAGTCGCATTCGGCAGGTGCTTGGCATACCATTCGCCTGCCTCGAAGGGGATGAGGCTGTCTTCCTTGCCCCACATAACCAGCGTCGGGACCTTCACCTGCGACACATCCTCGGCAGAATAGGCCACGCGCGGAGTGGAGAAGCGCTTGCGGGTGGCGCTGCGGTTGCCGGGATAGCGGGCAAGCTCCCAATAGCGGTCCACAGCTTCATCGGTCACGATATCCTGGTTGGAGACGCTCTGCGACAGGCTCTTCTCGACGAGGCTGCGGGGGAGCAGCTGGCTCATGATGTCGCCGACCACCGGCCAGCCTGCCAGCGTGAAGGCGATGTTCCCCCCGCCCTCGCGCTCCACCGGCGCACCGCTGGCGTCGACCAGCACCAGCGCATCGAGCCGCCAGGGCTTCGCAATCGCATAAGCCATGGCGATGCCGCCGCCCATCGAATTGCCCGCGAGGGTGAAGGTGTCGATGCCGAGCTTCTCGGTCACTGCATCGATGTCCCTGCCGAAGCCTTCGGCACTGTAATCATCGTCGGGCGCGGGTCCGGTGAGGCCGTGGCCGCGCTGGTCGAAGCGGATGACGCGGTAATCCTCGGAAAGGATGTCCGCCCATTGCTGCCAGGTGTGGAGGTCGGCATTCGAGCCGTGGAGCAGCACGATGACCGGCGCATCGCGCGGGCCTTCGTCGCGCAGGTGGATTTCACGGCCCTCGCCCACATCGATGAATTGCGACGGCTCGCCGCCATATTTGGCGCGCATTTCGTCTACGTCGGTATCGGGCACGCGCAGGATGAGGAAAGCGACCACCAGCAGCGCCGCGACAATGCCCAGACCGCGCCAGACCCATTTCATTCCCCGTCTCCTTCGAGCGTCATCCTACAGGATGGAACACATGGAACACAGTCCTTCGCAAGAAAATGCGGGACCCGAAAATCCGGTGCAAAAGCGCGGAAATGTGCAGCTGTATGAGAGCAGGCGGCGTCCATGCACCCTGCCCTATCAAACTGCCGCCAAAGTAGGAAAGTCAGCTTTCGGGCAGCCCTTCAATCCACCTGCGCACGGCCTCGGTCCCTTCCTCGTCCACCGTAGCCTTGCCGAGTTCGGGCATGGCCACGCCGGGGTCGTTGCTGAGCATCCGGTGGAGAAGGATAGACTCGCCCGGCTTGCCCGGCACCACGTCATAAAGATGTGAGCCCGCCCCGCGCCCCGCCGCCACGGGCCGCTTCATGATGCCCAGAGCATGCGGGTCGTCCTGCTCCCAGCGCAGGTCCAGCCCGCTGTTCGAAGCGGTCGCGCCCGGACGGTGGCAATGCGCGCAATTCACGTCGAGATAGGCGCGCGCGGCAGCCTCGGCGCTGGCCGACTGGCGTTCTTCCCACAGGGGCATCACGCCCGCCTCCTCGTGCGAGAGGCCGAAACTCGCGTCGAGCCAACCTGCCGGGAGATTTCGCGCCTTCGGGCCGATAGGAGTTACCGCCCCGTCGAGGCCGTGGCATTCCTTGCACTGGTTCTTGTTGGGCACGCGGTAGCTGATGGCCTCGCCCTTCGGCGTGGTGAGGTCGATACGTGCGCCCGCGACCGCCAACCGCGCCTCGGTCTGCTCCTCGTTCCACAGATAGGGCAGCGCCAGCCAGCCATCGGCACGGTGCAGGAGGACACGGGTTTCGATAAGGCGGCGCCCCTCGCCGGCACCAAAGGCAAAAGTCTTGATGAGCGCGCTTCCGACCGGGAATTGCAGCAAGCCGTCCTCGCCAATGCTCGTCTCCTCGCCCAGAGGCACGTAAACGAAGCGCAGCTTCTCCGCTCCGTCCGAATAGAGCGGCGTGTTCAGCCTGTAGGGCAGCACCCGATATGCGGGCACCTGTGCCGGGCCGTCTTCGAAAAACTGGAAGTCCGACAAGAGCCGCGGCAGTTTTTCGCTGAGGACTGCTGCATCGCTGACCTGGTGCATGGGCAAAGTGGTCGCCCGCACGCCGATGGCCCCGGCGAGCGAGGCAGATGCAATCAGGAAAAGAGCCAGCCCGCGCGTCACTAGAGCCGCTCGTCCAGTTCTGCCGGAGCGCCGATTTCGCTCGCGTCGAACTCATCCACCGGCGGCTCGACCGTCAGCGGAGCGGGGCTCGCAGCGCCCAGTCCCTTGCCCTGTTCGGTGAGGTTAAGCGTCCAGCCGGGCGTGCCCTCGACCACATAGAGGCTGCCGAGGCCGTCCCACATCACCGGCGGCAGCTCGCCCCCGAAGGCCGCCTTCAGCATCTCGCCGCCTTCCAGCTGCGGGTCGTAGCCCCCACCTTCGAAAGCATTCTCGCCAATCACGATATTGCGCGCGAGCGGGTTGTAGCGCTCGTCCTCGTAGGGCTGGACATAGGCGATGACCATCACCGGAGCGGTCGGATTGCCCGAGAGGACATTGCCCTCGATCAGCACGTCCTCATTCGCCATCACCATGATACCCGTCCCGCGCCGCACGCCGGCGACGATATTGCCCGGAGGCGCGAAATTGGGCGTGTCGTTGGCAACCACGAGGTTGTTTCGCACAATCACATTGCCGCCGCCCATCACGGGCAGGTTCGGCAAGTCGAACACCAAGATGCCGCCCGTGTTGCGGGTGGCGATATTGTGCTCGACCAGCGCGTTGCGGCTGTTCTCGATTTCGATGCCTGCGACATTGGCCTCGGCGATGGAATTGCGCACGGTGATGCGGTCGGACTGGCCGACATAAATGCCCGCATCGCTCGCGCCTGTCACTTTCACCCCGTCGACCAGCACACCGGTGCTTTCGACCGGGTAGATGGCATAGGCGCCGTTCTCGGGATGCGGGCCGCGAGTCCAAGTGACGCGCAGGCGGTGGTAGACGATATTGTCCGCGCCCTTGGACTTGATCCCGTCGCCCTTGGGGTTCTCGACCGCGAAATCGCGCAAGGTGACATTGTCGGAAGTGACCAGCAGCCCCTCGCCCGCGCCCGCCTGACTGGTGAAGTCGAGCACAGTGCCGTCCATGCCCTCCCCGCGCAGGGTGACATTGTCGACATCGAGGCTGAGTCCATCGGTGAGGTCATAGCGCCCCGCCGACAGCACGATTTCATCGCCCGGCTCGGCAAGGATGAGCGCTTCCTGCAACCGCTCCTGCGCGCCGTCGCCCGGCGTGATGGTGTGAACCTCTGCGGCCAGCGGGCTGCCGCTCGCAAGCAGGGCGGCGAATATGGCAATGCGCTTCATGAGTCTCTCCCTCTCAGAACCGCCATAGTGCCAAGAGGATGAACGAAAGCAAGACGCCTAGTCGGGCCGCGCCATTTCCAGCCCCTGCAGCGACAGGCGGCGACCGGGCGCGAGCGCCAGCGCCTTGTCGAAGGCCGCGGCTGCCTCTTCCTTGCGCCCGCGCAGCATCAATTCGAGGCCGAGCATCTCATAGCTCGGCATGGTCATCGGCGGCGGGCCGAAGACTTCGGGCAAGGCGGCCTCGGCAGCGCCCGCGGCCTCGAGCATGGTAAGCGCTTCGGCCTCGCGCCCTTCGGCCAGCGCCACCAGCGCCTCGCCCTGCGCAATCTGGCGAGTGGTCCAGGGCATGGTGTAGGTGTTGAGCTCGTCCTCTTTGGCAAGCGCGGCCTCCATCGCGGCGGCGATGGTCTTCATGTCGGCGAGCGCAGCCCTTGCCGCTGCTGCATCGCGGCGCCCGGCAAGGAGGCGCGCTGTCGCCATGTCGAATTGCGGCGAGAGGAAGCTGTCACCATCAATCGGCAACGCCTCGGGCCAGTCGTCGGTCAGAACGCCCTGCCACAGCGCCATGGTGGTGTAGCTGGACGCTGCGCCATAGCCCAGCTTGCGGTCAGAACCCGCCTCGATGGCGGCAAGCGCCTGCGCCCGGCAGCGCGAGACCCGCTCGCTCGCATCCTTGCCCTGCTGGAGCAGCGAATAGACCAGCCATTCGTTGTAATGCCCGCAATCGGAAGCATCACGGGCGCGCTCTGCCCGCTGGCGGTCGACCACCGCATCGGCGAGGATATTGGCGCGCTCCGAAGCCTCCCAATCGCCCAGCGCGTGGAAGATATGGCTGACCATGTGCTGCGCATGGCCCGCATCGGGCGCGACGACGGCATAGCGCTCCGCCATGCGTGCGCCGAGCGGGGCGTGGACCGGGTCGTCATAGGAATGGATGAGGTAATGCAGGATGCCGGGATGCATCTCGTGCGTGCTGAAACCGGGTTCGAGCAGGCCTGCCGCCTTCATGTAGAGCGGCACCTGCCTGCCGCCATGCGAGGTTCCGAGCATGGCGAGACCGGTGAAGGCCCGCGCGTCGATATCCGCGGGGTCGCTTTCGTGCAGCGCCTGCATCTTGTCGAGGTAAAGGAAATCGCGCTCTTCCTTGGTGCCTTCGCCATAGAGCGTTTCGACCGCATCGAGCCACATGGCCTCGCGCGGGGTGCGGGCCTTGGCGCGGCGTGCTTTTGGTGTAGGCCCGAGGCGGGCGAGGACTTCGAGCGCTTTATCGCGGTCCTGCTGTTCCCACAGCGGATGGTTGTAGGTCATCGCCTCGCCCCAATAGGCCATGACAAAATCCGGGTCGGCGAGGCGCGCCTGCTCGAAAGCCTCGGCGGCGCGGCCGTATTCGAAATTGTGCAGCAGCGCGAGGCCGCGCAGGAAGGGCTCGGCGGCAGCGGCATTCGCGCTCACTTCCATGACCATGTACTCGGCGCCGACCTTGCCCGCCGCCTCGCTTGCCGCGTGGCCCTCTCCGTCGTGCGCGTGCGCCGCCGTGGCCAGAGCGAGTGCCAAAGGTGCGATGAGCCGGATGTTCATAATGTCCCTCCCTGTGGAGGCGGCATCATGCCCTTTCACCGCGCAATTGGGAAGGTGCGGCCCTAGCGTGCCGTGAAGGAGCAGATGGCGGCAGAGGTGCCGACCACCTCGATAAGCTCGGCATCCTCGACTGTGCGGATGCGTTCGAGGAATTCGACCGTGCTGGCGGGCAGCCCCGCCTCGCGCTCGCGTGTCCCGAGGCGTTCGAGCTCGCGCAATTGCGAGATGGTGAGCCGTTCGGAGAGGCGCGTGCCCATGCATTGGGCGACCGGCTGCGGCACGCCGCGCTCCACCAGCGCGGTCTCGATACGGCCCGCGGTGACCCGCTCGAACCCGCCGAAATAGCCCCATACGCCGAGGCCGACGATGGCCAGCAGCGCGATTACGATAATGGCCTTGCGCATCAATCGAGCGCCTTCACGATTTCCTCGACCATCTTCTTGGCATCGCTGAGCAGCATCATGGTCTGGTCCATGTAGAAGACGTCGTTGTCGACGCCCGCATAGCCCACGCCGCCCATGCTGCGCTTGATGAAGAACACCTGCTTGGCCTTGTCCACGTCGAACACGGGCATGCCGTAGATGGGCGAGGACTTGTCGGTCTTGGCCGCCGGGTTCACCACATCGTTCGCGCCAATGATGAAAGCGACATCGGCCTGCGCGAACTCGGAGTTGATGTCCTCCAGCTCGAAGACGTTCTCGTACGGCACCTGCGCTTCGGCGAGGAGCACGTTCATGTGCCCCGGCATGCGTCCGGCGACGGGGTGGATGGCGTATTTCACCTCCACGCCCTTTTCTTCCAGCATATCGGCCATCTCGCGAAGCGCGTGCTGCGCCTGCGCCACCGCCATGCCGTAGCCGGGGATGATGATGACCTTTTCCGCCTGTTCGAGCATGAAGGCCGCATCGGCCGCGCTGCCCTGCTTGTAAGGGCGCTGCTCCTTGGCCTCGCCGCCGCCCGCGCCGCTGTCGTCCGCGCCGAAACCGCCCGCGATCACGGAGATGAAGCTGCGATTCATCGCGCGGCACATGATGTAGCTCAGGATTGCGCCCGAAGAGCCCACCAGCGCGCCGGTGATGATCATCGCCGTATTGCCGAGCGTGAAGCCCATCGCGGCGGCTGCCCAGCCCGAATAGCTGTTCAGCATCGAGACCACGACCGGCATGTCCGCCCCGCCGATGGGGATGATGAGCAGGAAGCCGATCACGAAGGCGAGCACCGTCAGCGCGATGATCAGCGGCATGGTCTCGGATGGCCCGGCCATGGCGAACAGCGCGGTCAGCACGATGATTGCCGCCAGCGTGCCGAGATTTATGACATGGCGCGCGGGCAGGAGGATGGGCGAACCGCTCATGCGTCCCGACAGCTTGGCAAATGCGATGACGGATCCGGAGAAGGTGATCGCACCGATGGCGATACCGAGACCCATCTCGACCTTGGAAACCGCGCCAATGCTGTCGCCCACGAGCAGGCCGAAAGCCCCCGGATTGAGATAGGCGGCCCAGCCCACCAGCACGGCGGCGAGGCCAACCAGCGAGTGGAAGGCGGCGACCAGTTCGGGCATGGCAGTCATGGCGATGCGACGGGCGATCGTGATGCCGATGATCGCGCCGATGGCAATGGCTACGAGGATTTCGCCGAGACTGGCGAAGTCGGGACCGACATAGCTGTTCGCCACATCGCCGACCTTTTGCGGCATATGCGTCACCAGCGTCGTCACCACGGCAATCAGCATGCCGATCATGCCGAAGCGGTTGCCCGTCCGGCTCGTCGCGGGCGAGGACAGGCCGCGCAGCGCGAGGATGAAGAACACGCCCGACACGAGATAGGCGAGCGCCACCCAAGGGTTCACTGCCTCGCCGGTAGAAGCATGGGCGGGTGCCGCCAGCACGGCGAAAGGCGCAGCAAGGAGAAGGCGACGCATCACTTCTTCTCCTTCTTCTTGTACATCGCCAGCATTCGCGCCGTCACCGCAAACCCGCCGAATATGTTTACGCTGGCGAGTACGATACCGAGCAGGCCCAGCCATTTCGCCCCCGGCACATCCGCCGCCGCCGCCGCAATCAGCGCACCAACGATGATCACGGATGAAATCGCATTGGTCACCGCCATCAGCGGCGTGTGCAGCGCTGGCGTGACCGACCAGACCACGTAATAGCCGACGAAACACGCCAGCACGAAGATCGACAGGATCGAAATGAAGTCCATTATTCCATTACTCCAGAATCTCCCCCGCTGGGGGAGGTGGCAGCCGCGACAGCGGCTGCCGGAGGGGGCTGGTTCGCGCAAAGTCTCGCAAGTCCATCGGCAACATCTGCCGGGTCGTGCAGAATGTCCTTCGCAGCTATGCGAAAGATGGCGACGCCTTGGGATGCAAGCCACGCGTCACGCTTCAGATCACGACGGGGGTTGTCGCCCATATCGTGAGATATGCCGTCCACTTCGATGGCTGTACGAGACGCCGCACAGTAGAAATCGACGACCATGCTGCCGATCGGGTGATGGTTGCGAAACTTCACCCCGTGGGGACGCTGGCGAAGCTGGTTCCAGAGCAGGCCTTCGGGCAGAGACATTTCGCGGCGCTGCTTGCGCGCCGAGGTGAGCGATCGGATGGTGTGGTTTTCCATGCCTCGCCCCCTCCGTCAGCGCTTTGCGCTGCCACCTCCCCCAGAGGGGGAGTATCCTGTGCCGCTTTCGTTCAACCGGCCAGCCTCTCAGTAACGACCTTCCCGCCTTGCGTCAGCCGTACGGCATCGCCGATTTCCTCATCAAGGACCGGCTTCCCGGCCTCCTTGTCCCAGAAGGCCGAGAGGAAATTGTAAAGATTGCGCGCGAACAGCGCCGAGGCATCCGCAGCCAGATGCCCTGCGGTGTTCGAATAGCCGACGACTTTCACGCCGTGCTTCTCGACCGTCTGGTCGGGCTGCGAGCCCTCCACATTCCCGCCCTGCGCCACGGCGAGGTCGAAAATCACGCTGCCCGGCTTCATCGTGGCGATCTGCGCGTCCGAGATCAGCTTCGGCGCGGGGCGTCCCGGGATCAGCGCGGTGGTGATGACGATGTCCTGCTTGGCGATGTGCGAACTGACCAGTTCGGCCTGCGCCTTCTGGTATTCCTCACTCATCTCGGTGGCATAGCCGCCCGATCCTTCGCCCTCGATGCCCGCGACGTCCTCGACGAACACCGGCTTCGCGCCGAGCGACTGGATTTGCTCCTTGGTCGCCGAGCGCACATCGGTCGCGCTCACCTGCGCTCCCAGCCGCTTGGCCGTCGCAATCGCCTGAAGCCCTGCGACGCCCACGCCCATCACGAAGACCTTGGCCGCCTGCACCGTGCCGGCAGCGGTCATCATCATCGGGAAGGCGCGGCCGTATTCGTTGGCGGCGGTCAGCACCGCCTTGTAGCCCGCCAAGTTCGACTGGCTGGAAAGCACATCCATGCTCTGCGCTCGCGTGATGCGCGGCATGAATTCCATCGAAAGCGCTTCGAAACCGCCCTTGGCATAGGCCTCGACCGTCTCGCCATTGCGGAACGGATCGAACATCGCCGCGACCCATGCGCCCGGCTTTGCACCGGCCAGCGCCATGACGTCGGGCGCCTGCACGCCGAGCACGATGTCGGCCCCCTCGACCGCTTTCGGCCCTGGGACGACTTGAGCGCCTGCTTCCGAATAAGCCCCGTCGGGAATCGAGGCGGTGAGACCCGCCCCTTCCTCGACCGCGACCGTGGCACCCAGCGCGGCGAATTTCTTCACCGTCTCGGGCGTGATGGCGACCCGGCTTTCACCGGGCGCGCGCTCCTTCAGCACCGCGATCCGCATGGGCACCTGTGGATTAGCTGGAAATCAGCAGGACGACGACGGCGGTGATGACTGCCAAGAGGGGCACAACCCACTTCAGCATCGAGATGAAGCTGCCGTAGGTCTTCTCGTGAGCCTTGCGGTCGTTGGCGGAGTCCATGTGCGTATTACCCTCAAGTTGGAAAGTCTGTTGGGGCGAGGGTCTATAATGCACTTGTCCCGGCGGCAAGGGGCATGGCGGCGCAAGTCCCCACCGCGCCGCGCCCGCCATGGCTGCTTAATCGCAAGTTTACCCCTTTACCCTAAGGTCCCGCCCAAGATGCGCGTGCCATTTCCCGGCAGGCTGCGCGATGGGGAGTGAGTGGTCATGGCAAGTGAAGACAGCCGTCTCCTGCTGCTGGTGGACGACGAGCCTGCGCAGGCGCGGGCCATTTCCACTATCGCCCAGCGCGAAGGCTGGCGCACGGCCGCCGTTGTCGATTGCGAGGCCGCGCTCGAAAAGCTCGGCTCGGAAGAGGGCGCGGACATTGCCACCGTCCTGTTCGATACCAGGCTGACCGGCGACAAGACATGCGACTTCATCCGCAAGGTAAAGGCTGCGCGGCCCGAATGCGTCGTACTGATGCTCACCGCCAGCGGCGCGCCGCTGCTTGCCGTCGAGGCGATGCGCGCGGGCGCAAGCGACTATCTGGTCAAACCGGTCGTGCCCGAACGGCTCGCCAATGCGCTCCAGGGCACCTCGGGCGTGACCGAAATCCGCGACGAATTGCAGCCCCTGTCGGAAAAACTCTCCCCCATCCTCGAATTCGACGCGATGGTGGGCACCGACACGCAGTTCCGCACCGCGCTGGCCAAGGCCGCCACCGCCGCACGCGGGCATGGCCATGTGCTGGTCGAGGGCGAAAGCGGGACCGGCAAGGAAATGCTGATGCAGGCCATCCAGCATTCTTCCAGCCGTTCCAAAGCACCTTTCCGCCTCGTCAATTGCGAGGGCCAGCCGCACAATACGCTGGAATCCATGCTCTTCGGCCACGAGAAAGGCGCTTTTGCGGGTGCATTCGACCGGCAGGAAGGCGCGCTTGCCCATTGCGACACCGGCACGCTGTTGCTCGACGGGGCCGACACCCTGCCCCGCGACATCCAGGACCGCCTCGCCGAGGTGCTCGACAGTGCGATAGTGCGCCCCACCGGCGCGGCGCATGGCTTCAAGATCGACGTGCGCATCATCGCCGCCTGCGATCGCCCGCTGCAATACCTCGTCGAGGATGGCGAATTCTCCGCGGCGCTTTACGAGAAACTGTCCGCGACGCGCATCGTCATGCCCCCCTTGCGCGAGCGGGCGGGCGATATCCCCGGACTTACCCGCTATTTCCTCGCCAAGATCGGCGAGATCGAGGGCATGGCGCACCATTCCATCGCCGACAGCGGCTTGTCGCTGCTCGAAGCCTACGACTGGCCGGGCAATGTCCGCCAGCTGCAGAACGTGCTGTTCCGCGCCTGCGTCCACGAGAAGCGCGAGGCGCTGACCGCGCACAGCTTCCCGCATTTGAACGAACTGCTCGGCGATGCCGACCGCGGCGAGAGCCGCGCGCGCGGGCTTGGCGTGCTGCTCTACCAGGACGACGGCAACATCCGCCCGCTGGAAGACATCGAGGCCGACATCATCCGCCTCGCCATCGGCCATTATCGCGGCAAGATGACCGAAGTCGCCCGCCGCCTCGGCATCGGGCGCTCGACGCTCTATCGCAAGCTGCACGAGCTCGGCATCGACAATGCGGCGTGAGCGGCCTACCCCTCGGGGTATGGCAAAGCTCGACAATCTGCTCTGCGTGGTAACCGGCGGTGCGCGCGGCATCGGCAAGGCCGTGTGCAAGGCCTTCGCCGAAGAAGGCGCGCGCGTCGTACTGACCGATATCGACGAGGCGGAGGGGCGAAGTGCCGCGGGTGAACTCGGCTGCGAGTGGCACAAGCTCGACGTGGCGAGCGAGGCGGACTGGGATGCACTCGCGCAAGCCTTCCCGGCCATCGACGTGATGGTGAACAACGCCGGCATCACCGGCTTCGAAGATGGTCCCGGCCCGCACGATCCCGAACATGCCAGCCTCGAGGAATGGCACCGCGTCCACGCGGTTAACACCGATGGCTGCTTTCTCGGCTGCCGCTATGCCCTGCGTGCAATGCGGGCAAAGGGCACCGGCTCGATCATCAACATGTCCTCGCGTTCAGGCATCGTCGGCATTCCCGGCGCAGCAGCCTATGCAGCGAGCAAGGCGGCGATCCGCAACCACACCAAGTCGGTGGCGCTTTACGCGGCCCAGCAGGGCTGGCGGATCCGCTGCAATTCCATCCATCCTGCCGCGGTGCTCACGCCGATGTGGGAAACGCTTCTCGGCAATGGCCCGGACCTCGAAGAGCGCAAGGCCGCGATGGTCAAGGACACCCCCCTGAAGCGCTTCGGCACGGTCGAGGAAGTGGCCGCGCTCTGCGTCTATCTCGCCGGGCCGGACAGCGGCTACATGACCGGTTCGGAGCTCACGCTCGACGGCGGTCTGCTGGCGGGAAGTGCTGCCTCGCCGGGGGATTAACCCGGCAAATCCGCAAAATCGGTCAGCGCCGCGTCGCGCAGGCCCCGCCAGACGTTGCGCGCCTGGACGGTGTCGCGGACATCGTGGACACGGTGGAGTTGCACGCCTGCATCCATGCCCTTCGTGGTCAGCGCGATGCTGCCGCCGAGGCGCGCGTCGGCCTCTGCTTCGTTCGACATGGCGCCAATCATGCGCTTGCGGCTGACACCCAGCAACAGCGGGTGGCCGAGCGCGTGGAACAGCGGCAGCGCGTTCATGAGCGCGAGATTGTCGGCAAGGCTCTTGCCGAAGCCGATGCCGGGGTCGAGCAGGATGCGGCTGGCGGCAATGCCCGCTTCCAGCGCGGCATCGCGGCGGGCGCGCAATTCGTCGAAGACGTCGAAGACCACACTGGCGTAGTCCCCGCCCTCGTGCAGGTCGGCGCCGCTGCCGGGTGCGTGCATCAGCACCACCGGGCAGCTTGCAGCCGCCACGACCTCGGCGCTGCGCATGTCGTGGGTGAGGCCCGACACATCGTTGATGAGGCTCGCCCCAGCGGCCAGCGCCGCCTCCATCACCGCCGCCTTGCGCGTGTCGACGCTGACTGCCGCGCCCATCGCGGCGCAGGCCTCGATAGCAGGCACGACGCGCTCGATTTCGTCCCCTTCCCACACCGGCTTTGCGCCCGGCCGCGTGCTCTCGCCGCCGACATCGATGATGCTCGCCCCTGCCTCGACCATCGTTGCAGCATGCTCGCGCGCGGCGGAGATATCGGTGTTGGAGCCGCCGTCGCTGAAGCTGTCGGGCGTCATGTTGAGAATGCCCATCACCTGCGGCTGGTCGAGCCTGATGGTCCGGCTGCCCAGCTCCAGCGCCGGATGCGCGAGGGTGAGGTTGGCCCACTGCTGTTCGGCCTCAGCGCCCACCTCGTCGGGCAGGCCGCCAAGCACCTCGGCCATGGTATCGGGCGAGGCCAGCCACCGCTCGGCAATCTTGCCGTCACGGCGCAGGACCACGGCAAAGCGGCTGGCATAGACCATGCCTCCGGCGAGGCGAATGGCATTGCCATGCTCGGACTGCGGACCGGGGACGAGGCCGATGGGGCGGATGTAGATGCTGTCAGTCATGGTTGGACTGCCCTAGCGCATTGCTGGCGGGATGGAATACCGCATGGTTCGCAACTCAATCGTCATGCTCAAAAGCCAGTTTGGAAACAACGCCAAGCTTTCTTGTGTCAGAGGTCAGCGAGGCGGGTGTCTCGATGCAATTCGATCCAATCGTTTATTTCGAATGGTTCATGCGGATAGCAAATAGAAGTGTCTGAAGAAATATTTGTATTTCCGAAAACGTCTACTGCCGTTAACTCAACATCTAAGGTCAAAAGTGCTCGATTTTCAACGGATACATTCTCGAATTCTAATAAACTGATATCTCCGGGAATGATGAATCTAATTTCTTGAGAACTTTCAGCTGGAATGTCTGCTTCACTAACAACATCTATTTGTTCATTGTATTGGAAATTTGTTACGTGCTTAGGATCAACATTTGCATTGATGAAGCAAATCTCACCCTTTGCTCGCACACTTTTGGCAGGAGATTGCCCACTATTTTTGATCAAGCATTTTACAACAGCCTGACCATTCGGCGAAAAACCGAGGTGGGCCGAAATCAAATGCAGATAGCACCTTACTTGTGCCTCACCGATCATTTGCGTTTTCGTAACTGCTGCACGGGCAGCCTTGGTCGACAGTCGTGCTTGCTTAGCCATGGCGCTCGTATCGACCGCCATTCTTCGAGTTTCGAGAAGTGTTCCCCGAACATAGAACAACGCCCAAATCGTCGCACCCAACGTCAACATGCCAAGAACTGACAGCACTAAAGTGAAAAACGCCATCTGCTGCTGCGCAACAAGGTCTTGTTCCGACCTACTAGTTTCACCAGCAGCTTCTAAGACCTCAAGCACGCATTCGACATGTGCACTTCGCTTGCGATTCTGACATTTAGCTGTCGCAATCTCGGATGCTTCTACAAGATGTTGATGAGTCTGGTAAGTTCTCACAGAGTTTATCGATCCGGCGTGGAAAGCGAGTGCTCCCACAACAAGATACAAAGAGACCAACCCAATTGAGAAAAAATTGCTTGAGACCCAATTACGGCCCTTGCCGTCGACGCTACTCATTAATTGGGACCACCGAGATTACCGAAGTTCTTTTTAACACCTACACTCAATCCTCCACCGCCAGCAGGTACAACTGCCGAGCGGCGTCGATAGGCTTCACATCCCCATCAACCTCGTAGTGCCAGAACGTCCAGCCGTTGCAGCTGGGCGCGCCTTGTAGTTCCTTGCCGAGGCCGTGAATGCTGCCTGTCTGCTTGCCATGCGCCAGCGAGCCGTCCGCGCGCACCGTTGCGACCCAGCGGCGTTTCTTGTCGAACACCTCGGTGCCGGGCTTGATGAAGCCGTTCTCGACCAGCGCGCCGAAGGCTACCTTGGGGGCGCTGCGGCCGGCCTGCATGGTGGTGAGCGCGCTTTCGTCGAGCGGAAGTTCCTTCTCGATCCGCTTCAGAGCAGCGTCGCGATACACATTCTCGCGCTCGCAGCCGATCCATGATCTCCCCAAGCGCTTGGCGACAGCGCCGGTGGTGCCGGTTCCGAAGAAAGGGTCGAGCACCACGTCGCCGCGCTCGGTCGTCGAGAGCAGCACGCGGTAGAGCAGCGCCTCGGGCTTCTGCGTCGGGTGGACCTTGTGGCCGCCCTCTTTCAAACGCTCCGCCCCGTTGCAGATCGGCAGGACCCAGTCGCTGCGCATCTGAAGCTCGTCGTTCAAAGTCTTCATCGCGCGGTAGTTGAAGTGGTACTTCGCCTTCTCACCCTGCGAACACCACAGCAGCGTCTCATGCGCATTCGTGAAGCGGGTGCCGCGGAAATTGGGCATGGGGTTGGACTTGCGCCAGACGATATCGTTGAGGATCCAGAAGCCCAGATCCTGCAGGATCGCGCCGACGCGGTAGATGTTGTGATAGCTGCCGATGACCCACAGCGCGCCGTCGGGCTTGAGGATGCGCTTGGCTTCGATCAGCCAGTCACGGGTGAAGGTGTCGTAGGCCGAGAAGGTGTCGAACTTGTCCCAATCGTCGGTCACGGCATCGACGTGGCTGCCGTCGGGCCGGTTCAAATCGCCGCCAAGCTGAAGGTTGTAGGGCGGGTCCGCAAAGACGAGGTCGATGCTGGCCGAGGGGATTGACCGCATGGCTTCGATGCAGTCGCCATCGAGGATTTGCCCCAGCGGGAGCTCGACCGAAAGCTGCTTCGGCTTGGTTTTCGCGGCCTTGGTGGCGCGGGTCTTCGTGGTCTCCAGGACCGCCATATCATTACCCCTGTCCGTAGTTATCCACAGGGTGAGTCCAAAGGGACTCCCAGTCAAGACAGTTATTTAGGCGCTACCTCTCAAGATATTGTTAACCATGGGAGAACGAAACGAGTCCCCCACCAGATATTGAGTCCGGGACGCGCGGACAGACTCCAGATGGTGGGGTGTGGCAGGAAGGACTCAACTCGTTTTCGCATTGCTCACGCGCCTGTGATAATGTTCGAAATCGATGGGTCGCCTCGGAAACGGAGGCTGGAATGGGGCTGGATGTGATCGGTGCAGGTGTGGGCCGGACGGCAACCTTCACGATGAAATTCGCACTCGAGCATCTTGGCTTCGGACCATGCTTCCACATGGCCGAACTGTTCGCCGATGCCCGCCGCCAGGTGCCGCTGTGGCTCGATGTCGTCGAGGGCAGGCCGGATTGGGACGAGATCTTCCGCGGCTTCCGCGCGACCGTCGATTATCCCGGCGCATCCTACTGGCGCGAGCTTGCGGACCATCATCCCGAAGCGAAAATCGTGCTGACCGTGCGCGATGCCGACAGCTGGTTTGAATCGGTGAGCGAGACGATCTTTTCCGACGCGATGCAGGCACACCTGGTCGGCACACCGACGGGGGACATGATGAAGGGCGTCATTTTCGACCACTTCGGTGGCGGGGACATTCGCGACCGCGCCTTCATGACCAGGTGGTTCGAGGGCAGGAATGCCGAGGTCGCTGCGAGCCTACCGGAAGAACGCCTGCTGGTGTTCCATCCCATGGAGGGATGGGAGCCCCTGTGCCGCTTCCTCGAGGTACCGGTCCCGCAGGTGCAATTTCCCCGCGTCAACAGCCGGGACGAGCTGTCGGCGGCCAACGAACAGGAAGGCGGCATGGCGCGCGACGACGATGCCGCCGAAGCTTTCGGCAAGGCCTATATCGAAACCCTGCGGGCGAAGGCCTTCGCGCCCTAGAGCAATTCCATCTGGCTGACCGGCGCGAAGCTGCGGCGGTGCAAGGGCGTCGGGCCGTGGAGGCGCAGCGCCTCCATGTGCATTTTCGAGCCGTATCCCTTGTTGCTGTCCCAGCCGTATTGGGGGTGGGCTTTCGCAGCCTCGACCATGATGCGGTCGCGGTATTCCTTGGCGAGGATGGAAGCAGCCGAGATGCAAGCCTCCTTGCCGTCACCGCCGACGATGGCGCGCGCGGGCCAGCGCCATTCCTCGCGGCGGCCATGCGGGGTCATGTTCCCGTCGATGAGCACCTCGACCGGTTCCTGCCCAAGCGCCCCGACACAGCGCTGCGTCGCCAGCGTCATCGCCAGCATGGTCGCGCCGAATATGTTGAGGCGGTCGATGTCCTCCGGCTCGACCACCGCCAGGCCCCATGCGCAACGCGACTGGATTTGCGGCTCGAGCTTGGAACGCTTGGCAGCGGAGAGCTTTTTGGAATCGTCGAGGCCACCGGGACAGGGCTTGCACAGTACCACCGCGGCAGCGACCACGGGTCCGGCGAGCGGCCCACGCCCGGCCTCGTCCACGCCGATTACCAGCGGGGCATCGCCCAGACCATTTTCGGGAGTAGCTGAAAACATGAAACGCCTTACCGTCCTTGCCGCCACCCTATCGCCTGTTGCCCTGCTCGCAAGTTGCGGCAGCGGCTATTCCACCGGTGAAGAGGCGGGCGAAGCGACTTCCACGCCCGCCCCCATCGAGCAAGACGGTACTCCTTTCTCGATTACCGAGCGCGGCACTTACAACGAGCCCTGGGCCGCGGCCTTCGTGCCGGGCACCGATGTCATCGTGATCACCGAGAAAAGCGGCACAATCAGGGGCAAGAATGTCGAAAACGAGCGCGCCATCTTCTTCGAAGGCGTGCCGGAGGTCGACTACGGCGGGCAGGGCGGGCTTGGCGATGTCGCCTTCCTGCCGAGTGAGGCGAGTTCGGACATCTCGGGCCGCACCATCTACCTCAGCTGGGCCGAAGCTGGACCGGGCGACACGCGCGGCGCCGTCGTCGGGCGCGGCAAGCTCCTGTGCGAGGAACACCAGACCTGCGCCATCACCGGGCTCGACGTCATCTGGCGGCAGGACAAGACCTCCGGACGCGGGCATTATTCGCACCGCATCGTCTTCAGCCCGGACGAGAAATACATGTATGTCGCAAGCGGCGACCGGCAGCAAAAGGACCCTGCGCAGGACCTTTCCAACAATCTCGGCACCATCGTTCGCCTGAACCTCGACGGCACGCCAGCCGATGGCAATCCGTGGGGTGACGACATCTGGTCCTACGGCCATCGCAACATCCTCGGCATCGATTTCGACGCGGCCGGGCGCTTGTGGGAAGTCGAGCATGGCCCCAAGGGCGGCGACGAACTCAATCTCGTGGCGCGCGGCGCGAATTACGGCTGGCCGCTGCGCTCGAACGGCATCAATTACAACGATAGCAATATCCCCGATCACTCGCCCGACGACGGCTTTACCAAGCCCGTGGTCGGCTGGACCCCGGTGATTGCGCCCGGCAACATGACCATCCTCGACGGAACACTGTTCAGCGCATGGAAGGGTGATGCGATGATTTCGGGCCTCAAGACCAAGGCGCTCATCCGCGTGAGCATCGACGGCGAGACCGCCCGCGAAGTCGCCCGCTACGACATGGGCAAGCGCATCCGCTCGGTCATCGAAGGCCCCGACGGAGCGCTGTGGGTGCTGGAGGATGGCGAAGGCGGCAGGCTGCTCGAGCTTCGCCCCAAGTAAGCCGAATTTCATCGACAGGCTGCGCGCGCACGCCTAGTGGCCGCGGCCCATGGCGACACTGGTTCCCCTCTCCGCGGTCGATTCCGTGCTGATCGAGCAATTGCTCGACGCCGCTTTTGGCGAGGGTCGCCATGCGCGCACCGCCTATCGCATCCGTGAGGGCAGCGACTGGCTCCCCGGCCTCAGCTTCGCCGCGCTTGACGAGGAAGACTATCTCGTCGGCTCGATCCAGCTATGGCCGGTCGCGCTGACCGACCCCAAGGGCCGCCCGCACCCGATCATCATGGTGGGACCGGTTGCGGTCATGCCCGGGCGGCAGGGCGAAGGTTTCGGCAAGGCGCTGATGGCGGCGAGCCTCGGCGCGATAGACGCGGCCTTCGAGGACGGCGCGCCGCCCTACCCGCAGGTGCTCATCGGCGATGCGGACTATTACGGCCAGTGGAACTTCACTGCCGAACATACCGGCGGCTGGCACTGCCCCGGCCCCTTCGAGCGCGAACGGTTGCTGCTCCGCACGGGCAATCCCGTGATCCTCCCGCCCGAAGGAATGCTCGGCCCCTGGACCGAAGAGACGAGCGAAGCCGCGCGCTAGAGAACACTCGCGCGCAGGGACTTGCGCGGCACCAAGACCCGCGCCATCCATTGTCCCTGCAATGGTCTATACCCCGCCCCCCGAACTCGCCGGAATGAGCCTCGCCGACATCGCCGAGGCCGTGGCGGAGCGCCGCCTGCCGCCGGTCGAGCAATGGTCGCCCGAAAATACAGACGACAGCCACATGGTCATCCGCGCCGACGGGACATGGCTTCATGACGGTAGCGAGATTACACGCCCAGCCATGGTGCGCGCCTTTTCCGGCCTGCTCAACCGCGAGGAAGACGGCAGTTACTGGCTGGTCGTGCCCTACCAGAAGCTCTCCATCGAAGTGGAGGACGCCTGTTTCATTGCCACCGACGTGAGCCGGGTGGACGGCGATCTAGCCTTCCGCCTCAATACCGACGAACTGGTGGTGGCCGGTCCCGAAAACCGCCTCCGCGCCGAGGGCGATGCGGAGAAGCCCGCGCTCTACCTACACGTGCGGCGCGGCTGCGAGGCCCGGCTCAACCGCTCGACCTACGAGCAACTGGCGCAAATCGCGCTCGCCGAGGGCGACGACTGGACCGTCACCAGCGGCGGCGAGACCTTCTCGCTCCTGCCCGCATGAGTTCGCTCTTCGACCGCCTGACAGAACTGTTCGAGCAGGGTCACGCCAGCGAACTCGACGGCCTGCTGTCCGATGCGCGCTTTGCCGACCTCGACCGCACCGCCGATGCCGCCGTCCTCATCGCCGTGACCGAGCGCGAGGACCCCACCGTCCTCCTCACCCAGCGCCCGCGCACCATGCGCGACCACCCGGGCCAGGTCGCCTTCCCCGGCGGCAAAATCGATGAGGGTGAGGACGCCGTCGAAGCCGCTTTGCGCGAAGCATGGGAGGAACTCGGCATCGCGCATGAACAGGTGCGCGTCATCGGCACGACCGACCGCTACCAGACCGGCACCGGCTTCGACATCACCCCCGTGCTCGCCACCGTGCCCGCCGACCTTCCCATCCGCCCCGACCCGCGCGAGGTGGAAAGCTGGTTCGAAGCGCCGCTCGACCTCCTCATGGACCGCAGCCGCTGGAACGAGAACGAGGTCTTCTGGAAAGGCGCCAACCGCTGCTATTACGAGATGGACCACGAAGGTTACCGGATCTGGGGCGTAACTGCGGCCATCTGCATCAATCTCTCGCGCCGTCTGGCGTGGCTGGGCTGACGCGGTTAAAGGCACGCGCCATGACGCAATTGCCCCAAGCAGACTGGACCCGGCGCGAAGACCTTGCGCAGCTCATCGCCGCGCTGGGTGCGGACAACACGCGCTATGTCGGCGGCGCGGTGCGCGACAGCCTGCTCGGCAAGGACATCCACGATATCGACTGCGCCACCCCGCTGCTGCCTGCAGAGGTCATCGACCGCTGCAAGGAAGCGGGAATCCGCACCGTGCCCACCGGCATCGACCACGGCACGGTGACGGCAATCCTGCCAGGCGGCAATGTCGAGATCACCACGCTGCGCCGCGATGTCTCGACCGACGGGCGCCGTGCAACCGTGGCCTTCGCGCAGGAGTGGAAGGAAGACGCCTCGCGCCGCGATTTCACCATCAACGCGCTCTATGCCCATCCCGAAACGCTCGAAATCAGCGACTATTTCGGCGGGGTCGAGGACCTTGAGGCAGGCCGCGTGCGCTTCATCGGCGATGCGCGCGAACGCATCCGCGAAGACCATTTGCGTATCCTGCGCTACTTCCGCTTCCAGACCCGCTTCGGCGATGACTGGGACGACGAGGCGACGAGTGCCTGCGGGGAGCTGGCCTCGACGCTGAAGGGCCTCAGCCGCGAGCGGGTGGGCTGGGAATTGCAGAACCTGCTGAACCTTCCCGACCCCTCGCCGACCATCTTCATGATGCGCGAGCTGGGCGTGCTACAGGAAGTGCTGCCCGAAAGCGGCAAGCGCGAGGCAGAGAAACTTGCCGAACTCATCCGCTCCGAGCGCGAATTCGGCGTTGAGCCCGATGCCATGCGCCGCCTCGCCGCGCTACTGCCGCCCGTGCCTGCGGTCGCGGAAGCCGTCTCCGCCCGGCTGCGCCTCTCGCGCAGCCAGCGCGAACGCCTCGCCTGCGTCGCCGCCCGCGACATGCGCGATGGCGATGCCCCGCTGGCGCTTGCCTATTACGAAGGCGTCGATTGCGCCCGCGACCGGCTCTTGCTGACCCGCGCCGACCCCAGTGTGCTCGAGGGCTGGGAAGCCCCGCAGTTTCCCCTGAAAGGCGGCGAAATCGTCGAGCGCGGAGTGGCCAAGGGGCCGCAGGTCGCCAGGACGCTTCAGGCGGTAGAGCGCAAATGGGTCGAGGAAGGTTTCCCGGACCGGACGCGCGTTCTCGCACTGCTCGAAAGCGAACTCGCTGCCCTATAAATCCTTTTGCAACCTCGCCCCTTTATGCGAATATTTAAGGCAAGGGGGTTTGCAATGGGTTTCGCAAGTATCGGCCGCGGGATTTTCGGCGGCAAGGTTTTCGGCAAGAAGAATATCGCCGGCGCCGCGCCGCAGTCGCGCGGCAGCTTCCGCTCGCGCAGCGACGGTAATGCACTCGACCGGCTGATAGCCGACTGTGAGCAAATGTTCGCCTCCAAGGGTCAAAGTACCTATCGCCGCTCGCCTGCCGATTTCGCGTGGGAATTCATTCGCGATATGGCACCTGAAGAACGCGGAGAGTTGCTCGTTGCCGTCACCCGCGAGGAGAACGGGTTGGCCCTGCCCGTTCGCGACAGGACCCCGCGCGAACAGGTGATAGCGAAGGTCCGGGATGACGTGCTGCGATACGATGTCGAGGTGAAAGCCGAAGACCTCGGAGGGTTGCTGTCGTTCCTCACCGGCATCAAGGAGTTTCGCAACGCGTCCTATTACGATGACAAATTCGCCAAGATGCTTGGCTTGATAAACAGCGCCATCAAGCAGGGCGCCTACCTGTCCTCGGGCGATTGCGAGGACATCGCGGCCATGGCAGCGGAAATCCGCGAGAGAGACCGCTATTACAGCAAGTCCGACAAGAAAAAGATGCTCGGCCGCGCCGAGAAGCTGGAGAAGCTAGCAGGGGTGGAGGTCAGCGCGACCGAACTCCTGATGCAGCGCTGCGAAGGCGCAGAAAACGAGTGGGAGTTCTCCGACGGGGAACGGCCCAATGCGCAGTTCTGGGCGGACTTGCTTGCCGAAACCGCTGTCACGCTCGACGAAATCCGCCGCGAGACGAAGGGCTCGAAAAAGCCCGACTGGGGCAAGAACGCCGCTGCCTTTGCGGAGCACTGGCCTGCCTGCGGCGAGGTCCAGCCCGATTTCGCCAAGTGGAAGGCCAGCGGCCAGCCGGTCGCCGCGCTGAAAGAACACAATGGCAAGCGCAACGGCTGGGCCAAGCCTGCCGCCTATCGCGATTTGCCCGATGCCATCGACGGTGCCGTCGCCTATTCGCGCTATCACTGGGGGAAGGACCAGATACCCGGCCTCGATGTCCTCGCCGACCTCGAGAACCCCGCCTGGACCGCACTGGTCGAACAACTCATAACCCAGCGCCGCTCGCCGCGCGCGACCAAGGCATGGAACAAGGAAACGCTTGGCCTCGCCGAGGCGGTCGGGCTGGAAGAGGTGGAAGAGCGCGTGCACGCGTGGCTCGAACTGTTCCACACGCCCGCGCTGGGCCGCGAAGGTTATACGAAAGTCTGCAATGGCGAGCGTTTCGTCAGGGCCATCGAGGAGCTGGAAAAGACCCATCCCGAATGGCCGCAAGAGCATGCGGACGACATCCCGGCGCTGGGACGCGCGATCGGCATCGTCGTCGCCAGCGGCGACGGACAGGCATCGGGGTTGTCTTTCGTTCTGCGCCCAAGCCTCGTCCGGCTCGACGACCACAGCTACAAGGGAAATACTTTTACCACCGGCGTGCTCGACATGCCCAATCCTAGTTACAAGGCAGCCAACGGCGCCAGCCACTATGGCGGGCTCGGCGGCTGGCTCCGCCTGAGCGTCGAGAACGAGGATTTCCTGCGCGGCGTTATTTGGCTGACCGCACTGTTGCCCGACCGCGCGCGCGCCATTGAGAGCCTAGAGAAAACCGCTCTTGGCGCCGGGACCTATATCAGCTTCGGCGACGACGGGATGCGCTCCAAGGTCATCGCCAATGCGGCAATCGCCACGCTCATCGGCATGGGCGGCGATGATATCGGCCACTCGGTCCTGCGCCTGTCGAGCAAGATCGAGCACCGGTCGGTGCAGGCGCCCTTGGTAAAGCACCTCAATGACAGCCGCAGTTCCGGTTCAACCCAATAGAGGAAAGAGCGTCACACCCAGTGCGGCGACCATCATCGGCGGGACGACCAGCGCGTTCCCGCCGCGCATTTTCCCGATGATTGCGGCAAGCCCCATGCCGATGGCCACGACCAGCAGGTAGGGCTGGAAGTCGAACCACGGCAGCAGCGCGATGAACAGCTTTGCCACCCCGCCCGGTATCATCCCCTTGGCCGCCGCGAGGAGGAAAAGGATGAAACCTGCTCCCCACCACACCAGCATTCCCGGTGTCAGCGTTCCGAACAGGATGGTTGTCACCACGCCGACCACCAGCAGGATGCCAAGCAGGACGTTGGGCACGGTCCCGCTGCGAAGGTTGGCCACCAGCAGCGGCACGAAGCAGGCGAAGAGCAGCGCCGCCTTCACCAACTGAGGGTCGAGCGCATCCATCTCAGCCGAACTCCTCGTAGCCCTTGCGGGTCTTTTCGAGCACCAGCTTGTTCATCTCGCGCCGCGCGCGGTCTTCGTCCTCGAAGCTCTTCACCACGCGCTGGCCCTTGGTGCCGACGCGGCCGAACTCGACCGTGAGGTCGGTCCCCTCTACGCCAATGCGCCAGAACTTGTTCGAGGCGCCCGCGACGAGGCGGTATTCGGTCATGCCGCCTGCCTGTTCGGGCTCTGGCGGCTTCGGCGGTTCCGGCTCGCCCGGCGCAGTCGCCGGGACCGACACCGGCGCTGGCCTGGGCGGCGGCGCGGGCTGCGAGGTGCCCGCCAGCGGGTCGCCGTCGGCGAGGTCCCAGCTCGAGCGTTTCAGCTCCTGCTCGATACGTTCGATGACCGGTTCGCGGGCGCGCAGCCAGCTTGTCACCGGCACATCGACCACGCGCCAGCCGAAGGCGCGCAATATGCCGGGGCGGAAGACGAAGCGCTCCTCGATAGAAGCTTCTTCCGTGCCTTCGCGGTCGAGCAGCACGCCGAGCGCGTAGCCTCCGCCCTTGGGGTCGACCACGGCGATGTCACAGCGGAAGCTCGCCCCGCCGACATGCTCGTGCACCTCGTGTCCGCGCGCGCGCAGCGCCTCGGCAATCGCGCTGCGCACCGGGTCGGGCGGCAACCCGGCATCGAAGGTCCGCGCGGCATCAGGATTGAGCGTGCCGAGCACCGCCTGCGCGCTGTCATGCGCGCCCGCCGATTGCGCCTCGGCAAAGGCAAGGAAGCTGCGCAACGCCCGCGCGCCGTCATTGTGGATGTTGGTAATCTGCTCGGGCTGGATCGAGCTGACGATGGCCATGTGGCGCTTGGCACGGCTGAAGATGACGTTCAAACGCTTCTCGCCGCCGCGCTGGTTGATGGGTCCGAAATTCATGACCATCTTGCCCTCGCGGCCCGGCGCGTAGCAGACGCTCATCAGGATGATGTCGCGCTCGTCGCCTTGCACGTTTTCGAGGTTCTTGACGAAGAGGCCGGCGAACTGGCCGTCCTCCTCGCGCTCCATCTCGCGGGTCAGCGCCGCGCCGAAGTCCTTGTCCTCGTTCGCCAGCCGCTCGAGCGCGTCCTCGATCTCGGTCTGCTGCGCTTCGGAAAAGGCGACGATGCCGATGCTCTGCCCGGTCTCGCGGGCGAGCAGGTCGCGCACCAGCCCGGCGATATAGCGCGCCTCGGCCAGGTTCGAGCGGCGGTCGTAGACCCCGTCCTCCATCCGGTGCGCGGTAATGGGCGCGGAGAGCAGGCGGTTCGCGCCCTCGGCCCACGCTTCCTCGCTGTCGGATTGCACCGGCGCGCTGCCCTCATGCTGCGCGCGCAGGGTGCGGTCGGGAATGGTGACGAGCTGGCCGGCATAGAAAGCCGCGTTGGAGAAGCTGATGAGCGCTTCGAACCGGCTGCGGTAATGCCATGCCAGCAGGGTCGCAGGCAAGTTGCGCGCGGCCTGCGAGAGCAAGCTGTCGGCGTCGAGCACGATGGCAATCTGCTCGCCATCCTCCTCGGCCAACACTTCCATGTCCTCGTCGTTGAGCGTCGCGGAGAAGAAGCTGGTCGGCGGCAGCTGCATCTCGTCGCCGACGATGACCACTTGCCGCGACCGGCACAGCGCAGGCACGGCGTCCTCGGTGGGTATCTGGCTGGCCTCGTCGAAGATGACCACGTCGAACAGTTCGGGCTCGAGCGGCAGCGTGTCGGAGACCGAGAGCGGGCTCATCAGCCAGATGGGCTTCAAATCGTTGACCACGCGCCCGCTGTCGCCGCTCGCCATTTCGCGGATGGACTTATAGCGCATCGACTTGCCGAACTCGTGCTCCAGCTCGCGGCGGCCGGTGGCGTAGACCTTCTTGAAGGCCCTCCCCTCGTTGTCGAGCTGGGTGACCGAGGTTTCGGACAGCTTCACATTATCGCGGAATTGGCGGTGGAGCGTTGCGCGGATGGCGGCGGCATTCTGGTCGCGCAGCAGCTCGCGCGCGGCGCTGGCACGGCGCGAGAGGGCAATCATGCGGTCGATGTCGAAGCGGCGGATGTCGGGATTGGCCCGCTCGCGCGCGGCGATGGCCTCGTCGATCACCAACGCCTCGATTTGAGCCAGCGGCTGCGCCATGGAGGTGAGCACGCCCGCCACGCGGCGGTCGGCGCCGTGGACCTCGGAGAGGAAAGGCAGCAGGTCGGGCAGATCGTCGAGCGCCTCTCGCAAATCGCGCAGGAGTTCGGCCAGCTCGTCGAGCGTCAGCGTGTCGATACCGGCAAGCGCGCCGTCCAGCGCCTCGCCGAGCGCACGAATGGCAGGAGCGCCCTGCCCGAGGCGCGCCAGCGCATGCGCACCGTCGCCGCTCTTCGAGAGAGCCGCGACCTTGGCAGGCGCGCCGTCCTGCGCGGTGTCGGCGAGTTCCTGCCTCAATTCGAGCAGGCCGGGCAGGTCCGATGTGCCGAGTCGTGCCTGCACCTCGCCCTGGGCTTCCTCGACCGCCGCGGCGGCCTGGTGGCGTGCTGCGAGGAGTTCGAGCACGGCGGCAATCTTCGGCTTCACCGCATGGGCAGCAAAGTCATAGCGAGCCTGCACGGTCTTCTTAAGCTCGCGCCACGGGCCGCTGAAGAAGGAGAAGAGCGAGCCTTCCTTGGCGCGCGCGAGTTCGAGACCGGCGGCGGTATCGGCGGGTGAAAGCGGCTCCTGCCAGCCCTTGGCTTCCCCTGCCGCAGCCTTCTCGCGCGCTTCGAGCGTCGCAATCCGCGCAAGGTCGCCCTGCAGCGCCTGCGAGGCGGGCGAGAGCGGGTCGAGCAGGCCGGGCGTGGTTGCAAGGCCGGTCGCAACCATGCGCTCGGCGAGCGTCAGCGCGGAGCGCGCTTCGGCAAGCGGGGTCGCGCCCGAAAGCGGGAGCTGGCTGTCCTCCACCAGCGGGTCGAGCCGCTGGAGCTGGTTCTCGGCAGCAAGGATGGCCGCCTCCAGAACCGCATAGGGCCGCTCGCCCTGCACCAACGCGGGCGCGAGACGGGCGAAGGGGTGGCTGGCGAGGTCGCTCACGCCGATGATTTCGGACAGCGCGCGGAAGACGCGGTCGGCCATCGGGCGGGCGGCGTCCCACGCGCCGAGACCCGGAAGCGTCTCGCGCTCGGCAGCCCCCACGCCCTGCGGCGCGGGCGGCAGGGCAGCAGCGCGGCGGACGAGGTCGCGCAAGGGTATCTCGCCCTCGGTGTCGCTGGCCCCCACGGCCTTTTCGAACGCCGCAAGCTGGGAGACATGTTCCTCCAGCGCCGCGACGGTGCGCTCGCGCTCGGCCCTTGCCTCTTCCAGCCCGTCGGCATTCTTGCCCCAGCGCTCGTAATGGTCGCGCAGGTCGGCGATGAATTCCTTCTTGTCGTCCTGGCTGTCGTGGATGATGGTCGCGAGGCCGTCGAGCCCCGCCTGCCCCAAGCGGTGGAACACCACGTCGAGCGCGGCGCGCTTCTCGCACACGAAGAGCACGCGTTTGCCCTGCCCCGCATAGTCGGCAATCAGGTTGGTAATCGTCTGCGACTTGCCGGTGCCGGGAGGGCCCTGGATGATGTAGCTGCGCCCCGTGCGCGCAAAGGCGACCGCCTGTTCCTGCGTCGCGTCGGAGGCGACCACGCCCCATTGCTCGGCAGGGGCAATCGGCGGCGGCGCGCCTTCGGTAAAGGGGCGCGGCTCGATGGAGAAGACCTGGTCGAAAGCGGGCTGCGTCTCGGGCGTTTCGATGAGCGCGTTGTAGTCGCGCACGAGCGACATCTTCTTGTAATTGAAATTCGCCAGCGTGACCTGCGTAAGGTCGATTTCCCAGCTGAACTTGTGGCCCGCGCCCTTCACCGTGCCATAGGTTTGCGCCTCGGTTTCGGCGACCATCAACTCGCGCTTCGGCTGCGCCCTGCCCCCTGAGGCCACGCGCTGCGGCAGCGGGTCGGGCTTCACGAATTTCTCGAACAGGGCGAGGCCGAGCGGACGGTAATCGTCGCGCGAATAGCTGAAATCGGCCTTGGCGCTGATGGTCTGTTTCGAGCCCGAACGGCGGCGGTTGAACTTGTTCACCCGCTGCACCGCGCGGCGCAGGATCATCTGGATTTGCGGCCGTTCCTGCATCTCCAGCCGTACGCCCGGCTCGCTCTCGTGGATTTGCGCGCGGATGGCCTGGTGGATGGCGTCGATGCTGGTTTCGGTGAGGTCGACCGTCTCGGGCAGTTCGATATCGTAGAGCTGGCGCAGCATATGGCGCAGTGCCGGATTGAACTCGGCAATCGGCTCCGCGCAGGTCATCACATAGCGGTCGCGCACGCCCTTGCGCTTGGTCACCTCGACCGGCAGCCACAGCAGCGGCGAAGTGATGCGCTCGTTGGGCGCTTCCTTGAGGTTGTGCCAGTGCAGGAAGGCGACCGTCAGGCGCAGGCTGGAGAAGCCGTATTCGTTCTTGTTGCGCCGGTTCTCCTGCATGATGCGGTCGAGCTGGCTCGGGATTTGCGGCTGGTCCTCGAAGCGCAGCCAGCGATTGAGTGGCACCTTCGCGCCCGCCAGCACGTCGTCGACGAACTTGCCCTTCCACGTGCACAGCGAATCCGCGCGCACGCTCTCGATACGCATGACGATGGGCATGCTGGCATCGGTGAAATTGATGGAGCTTTGCGTGGCGCGGAAATGGATCAGGCGGTTGCGGCGCGAGAGGTCGAACAACCGGTCGCGCAAATGCGCGAGCACGGCGGCGCGGCGGCCGGGCACGCCCTGCGCCTCCGCCATGACGCGCTCGACCTCGATACCGGCGGGCTGGTCGCGCCATGTGTCGAGCCGGCGCGCGAGTTCGGCGACATCGGTCGCGCGCTCGTGGCGGTTGAGATGCGTCGCTTCGAGGATGAGGGAGGCGATGACCGGATGCAGGCGCGGCGCGATGGCGAAGAGGTTGTCGCGGTTCATCGAGAAGCGCTCGATGTCCTCGAACTCCATCGGGTCCAGCCCGCAGGCCAGGCAGGCCATGACCATGCCAAGCTGGAAAACATCGGTAATCTCGTCGTGATGGCCGAGCTCGGTTTCCCAGTTGCGCAGCTTGGTGATGTAGACCGGCTCGGTCACTTCCACCTCGTCGCCGTCGAGCACGGAGAGGTCGTCGACGCTGGTCCCGCGCTCCTCGTCCTGCGTCACGCGGTAATTGCCGACCAGCTTCAGCGCGCTGGAAACCTGCGGCTGGACGGCATGGATGGCGCGCAGGTTCGAGTGCGGTTGCTCGCCTTCCTTGTTCACCAGCGCCAGCGTGCCGTCGGCGGCCTCGACCACATTGTCGAAGCCGATATTGGCAACCCTGCCCTCTGCGTGGATTTCGGCCACCTCGACCATCAGGCCGAGCATGGCGTGGACGAGGTCGTCGGGCGGCAGCTGGTTTGTCTGCGAGAGCACGTCGCGCAGCGGCTTCACGGCACCTGCCTCCATCGGCGGGGCTGCGGTTTCGGGCTGCGTTTCGGGGGACTGGTCCATGCTCATGCCGCCTTCTCCGCCTGGGCGACGAGCTTGTCGGTCCGCGTCTTGGTCCATTTGAGGTCGCGCCTCAGCGAAGCTTTCAGCCGCTCGGTGGCGCCCATGCTCGCGGCGGTCTTGGCCGCGGCCAGCATGACCACATCGGTCGCGTCGCTATCGGCCATGGCGAGGTCGAACATCAGCGCGATGAAATAGTCGCGCGTGGCATCGTCGATTTTCTCGACCGAGATTTCGGCGAGGTCGAGCCGCTCCTCTCCATGTGCGAAATCGGGGAAGACCGCCTTTACCTGCGTGACGATTTCGTCCGAGCCTTCCTCCACTTCGGATAACATGCGGGCGAGGAAACCACGCGTCAGGCTCGTCAACCGGTGCTGGCCCATCAGGTCGAGGCTCTCGATGGAGAGCGGACCCTGCACACGCGCTTCGAGCCAGTCACCCAATTGCGCGTCGCCTTCCCACCACAGCTTCAGGGCACGAGCGCGCAGGTAGACCTCGGGATGCGAATGGCCTTGCGACTTGCCGCCCTTGGCCTCCAGCTCCTCCGCCTGCCGTAAATAGGCTTCAGGGTCGACCGAGGTCAGCCCGGTCATCGTCTTGACCAGCACGGCGATGGCGGGCGCAGTGTCGCCTGCTGCAATGGCCCCGCCCCGGTCGGCGAAGAGTTCGGTGTAAAGGCTCAGCAGCCGCGCGGTCTCGCGGTGCGCGGGTTTGGCGTCGGCAAAGGACAGCGCCTGGTCGAAGATGCGGCTGGTGCGGTAATGCGCGCCCTCGTCCATCTGCCATAGCAGGTAATGCGACAGTTCGTGCCCCATCAGCGCGAGCAGTTCGGCCTCGGACAGCTTTTCGAGGATGGGCCCGAAAAAGGCGAGATGGACCTCGCCCGGCACATAGAAGAGCGAGGCATTCATCGTGCCGTCGTTAGCCTGGTAGAGCGTGGCGGGAGCGTCGATGCCAAGCCGCTCCATCGCGGTCCTCAGCGCGGCGAAAACCTGCGGATGGCCCGCCTCCTCCAGCCGGTAGGTGTTGCGCAGCATGGTATCGCGCAGTTCGGCCAGTTCCTCCTCGGACATGCCGCCAGAGCCCTTGTCCCACACGGCAGGTTCGTGCTCTGCAAGATAGTCCTGCACGGCGGCATGATAGGACAGCGGCTCAAGCGCGCGCGCCTTGTCCACGGACTGTTCGTTCATCGCGACCCTCGACCCCCCTGAATAAATCGAGCAATATCTATAAGCCGTGGCTGCCTAACCGCCATACCTTAACGGCGGCTTTTTCCATCTTCATCTTCGCTTAAGCTGCAATGCAGCATAAGGGAGCAGCAACGGTTGCACTGCAGCAATCGCCTTGCCATAGAGCGGGCCGCTCCTCGGGAAGGGGGCAAGCGGCCATTGGCGGGGCATCCACTCTCGTTGCCGCTCTCATTATTTAGTTTCGCAACCGCCGCGTGCATCCGCGCGTCAGGAGCGATTGAGTTGAACACGTCTTGGAGATGAACATGAAATTCGCGAAGCTGGCTCTTGCCTCCGTCGCCCTTATCGCAACCCCGGCCCTGGCCAACGGCATCGTCGAAGGCGCCACGGTCACCGGCCCCGAAGGCAACACCGTCGGCACCGTCGTTGCAATCGAAGGCGGCAATGCCATCATCGACACCGGCAAGCACAAGATCCCGCTGCCCGCTTCGATGTATGTCGAAAGCGATGCCGGCCTGACGCTTCCCGCCACCAAGGCGATGCTCGACGGCATGATCGACCAGCAGATTGCAGCCGCCAAGGCACAGCTCGACGCGGCACTCGTTGTCGGCGCATCGGCCATGGCTGCTGACCACGCACCGCTCGGCACGATCACCCTCATCGAAGGTGACGAAGTGACCATCGCGCGCGGCGGCGACGAAACCAACGTCGTTGTCCTGCTGCGCGGCCACTTCACCGCCGGCGACCACGGCCTGATGGCCAAGTACACCAATGCCGAAATCGACGCTGCCATGGCAGCGAACGCACCGGCAGAAGGTGAAGCAGCCGAATAAGCTGCGCTTACGGTTCCCCTGGAGCCACCGAATTTCAGGGTCGCACTGGGCCGGGAGCTAACGCTCTCGGCCCTTTCTTTTGCCCTCAGTGATAATAGACGGTCTGCCGCTTGAGTTCGACCACCGGTTTCTTATCCGGCACCATCGTCCAGTAAACGCGCCACGATTTGCTGTCGTTTCCGGACGGACCGAAGGAGATCTCGACGGTATAGGGTTTGCCGATAGCGATAGGCGGATGCGTTAACACGCCCTTGCTCATGCCTTCCATCTGGCGCTTCTCGACATTGAGGACACTGACGGAAAAGAGCTTGTCTACCGGCAAGCTGGCAAGCGCAGCACGAGGGTCGGAGCAAGCATCACCGCCCTTGTCGCTGCACCTGAGCCTGAAGGACAACGAGCCTTTGCCGGCCGCATCGCTCATCATGCGCCGGAACATTCGGTAGGTCGCAACCTGATAGAAGCGGTTCGCCAAATAAGCGGCGTTCACGTAACCTTCCGCTGTCGCGCACGACGCAAGTGTAGCGCGTTTGCCCGGCTGCAGCACCACGAGGTCTTCGGTCTCTTGCATATCCTTTCGGATGAATTCGCCGTCAGGCGTACCCGTCAGCGTAACCCAGAAGCGCTTGCGTAAGCAGGTGTCGGTGCCAATTGGCTGCGCGCGGCCGAGAAAGGTGGCGCGCCAAGTGTCGGGCGGGCCCCACAATGGCTGGACAGTGGCATCCACGACTTCGCGTGCGGTTGCCGGCTCGAGCAGTAATTCGACCAGCCCCGATGCATCGCGCGCATCGAGCTTCTCTTTCGTCAACGGTTCGCCAGCCAACGAAGGTGTAGCTGTCAAAACGGCCATGAAGGCCAGAACCTCACTTGAGCGCATGAGAAAAAGCTCCCTTCCTGAAGGAGCTTAGCCGAATTTGTTGTCGCGCGGGAAGCCTTGCGGCGGGAGACGGCCTGCGCCGCCGCGTGCGACCTTCCATTGCCACATCTCGCTCTCGGTCCGCGTGCGGCCTTCCTTGCCGCCCATGGTCCAGCTGAGGCCTTCTTCCATCGTGAAGGTGGTCGCATCCGACAGCCCGCCGTCGCGGTAGTTCTGCAGCTTGTTGCCCTGCCCCTTGGCGAGGCGCGGCAGTTCTTCGAGGTTGAAGACGACGAGCTTGCGGTTCTCGCCCACCACGGCGACGTGGTCGTGGGCCTTGTCGATGGGCCGCGCAACGGCGAGCTTCACATCGCCCTTCACATTCATCACCTGACGGCCCTTGCGCGTCTCGGCGAGCATGGCGTCGGTGCCGACGGCAAAGCCCTTGCCATTGGTGGCCGCGAGCAGGACTTCCTGCCCCTCGGCATGGACAATGACCGAGACGATCTGCGTCTGCCCGTCGATGTCGAGCGTATTGCGGACCGGCTCGCCGAAGCCGCGCGCGCCGGGCAATTTGTCCGCGCCAAGCGTAAACACGCGCCCGTCGTTGCCGATGAGCAGCAGCTTGTCGGTGGTCTGGGCGTGGAGGACGAAGGCCGGGCCGTCGCCTTCCTTGTATTTGAACTCCTGGTCGAGCGGCAAATGTCCCTTGGCCCCGCGTATCCAGCCCTTCTGCGACAGGATGACCGTGACCGGCTCCTTTTCGATCATCGCGTCCATGCTGAATTCGACCGCCGGGGCAGCCTCTTCGATGGTGGTGCGGCGGCGGCCGAGGTCTGTGTCTTCGCTGTACTCCTTGCGCAGCGCATTGAGGTCGCGCTTGAGGCGCGTGCGCTGGCGGGCCGGGCTGCCGAGCAGCTTTTCCAGCTCGTCCTGCTCCTTGAGCAGCTCGTCCTTTTCATTGCGCAGCTGCATTTCTTCCAGCTTGCGCAAGCTGCGCAGGCGCATGTTGAGGATCGCCTCTGCCTGCCGGTCGGTGAGCTTGAACTCCTCCATCATCACAGCCTTGGGCTCGTCCTCGGTGCGGATAATCTCGATCACGCGGTCCAGGTTGAGGAAGGCGATGATATAGCCCTCGACCAGTTCCAGCCGCCGCGCGATCTGGTCCAGACGGTGCTGGCTGCGGCGCTGGAGGATGTCGATCTGGCTGGCAATCCAGTTGTCGAGCAGTTCCTTCAGCCCCATCACCATCGGCGTGCGTGTGCGGTCGAGCACGTTCAAGTTCAGGCCGAAGCGCGTCTCCATGTCGGTGAGCTTGTAGATGCTCTCCTTCAGAAGCTCAGGGTCGACATTGCGGCTGCGCGGCACGAGCACGATACGGATCTGCTCGTCGCTTTCGTCGCGCACGTCTTCGAGGATGGGCAGTTTCTTGTCGGCAATCGCGGCGGCGATCTGCTCGATCAGCTTGCCCTTGGCGACCTGGTAGGGAATTTCGGAGATGACCAGCTGCCATTGTCCGCCGCCCAGCCGCTCGATACCGGCAGCCTTGTCCTCGTCCTTCTCCGCCTCGGCCGCATGGAAGCGCCCGCGAACACGGAAAGACCCGCGCCCGGTTTCATAGGCGTGGCTGATCACCTCGGCGCTTTCGGGGACGACCCCGCCGGTTGCGAAGTCCGGACCCTTGAAGATTTCCATCAGCCGCGAATGCTCGACGTGAGGATTGTCGATGACTTCCAGCGTCGCATCGACGATCTCGGCGACATTGTGGCTCGGGATGTTGGTCGCCATGCCGACTGCAATCCCGCTCGCGCCATTGGCGAGCAGGTTGGGGAAGAGGCCCGGCATGATCTCCGGCTCTTCTTCCTCGTTATTGTAGGTCGGGATGAAATCGACCGTGCCCGCGTCGAGACCTTCCATCAGGCGCATGGCCGTCTTGGTCAGGCGGGCTTCGGTGTAACGGTAGGCCGCCGCGTTATCGCCATCGATATTGCCGAAATTCCCCTGCCCCTCGACCAGCGGATAGCGCAGCGCAAAATCCTGCGCGAGGCGGACCATCGCGTCATAGGCCGCGGTATCGCCATGCGGGTGGTACTTACCGATGACCTCGCCCACCACGCGGGCCGATTTCTTGAACCCGCTCGCCGGATCGAGCTTCAACTGGCGCATGGTCCACAGCAAGCGGCGGTGGACCGGCTTCAACCCGTCGCGCAAATCGGGCAGCGAGCGCGCAGTAATCGTCGACAGCGCATAGACGAGGTAGCGCTCGGACAGCGCACTATCGAAAGGCGCGTCGACAATCGCGTCGAACGGATCGGAATCGGGAATATCGGTCACATCGGCCATCCGGCCTTCCTAGCAAGCCGGACGGCCATGCGGGAGACTTCCCCTCGCGAATTCACCGCTTAATCCGCACCTCTTTTCAGTCCGGCGATATCTTCGCGCAGCGCCCGCAATTCGTTGAGGATTTCCTCGCGCTCGTCATGCGCTTCTTCGTCGGTGGCTTCCGCCATGGCGTTGACGATCACACCGATGAACAGGTTGAGGACGATGAAGCTGGTCAGCAGGATGAACGGCACGAAGAAGGCCCAGGCGTAGGGATAGACCTCCATCACCGGGCGAACGATGCCCATCGACCAGCTTTCCAGCGTCATGATCTGGAACAGCGAGTAAAGCGAGGCGCCGAGGTTGCCGAACCACTGCGGGAAGGCCTCGCCGAACAGCTTCGTCGCCATGACCGCGCTGATATAGAACAAGAGCAGCAGCATCACGATGACCGTGCCGATGCTGGGGATAGCGCTGAACAGGCCGACGATGACCTTGCGCATGCTCGGCACCACGGAGATGAGCCGCAGCGCGCGCAGGACACGCAAGGCACGCAGCACCGAGAAGGCGCCCGAGGCGGGCATCAGCGCTACGGTTACGATGGCAAGGTCGAAGACATTCCAGCCATTGCGGAAGAAGCGCCAGCCATAGGCAAAGAGCTTGAGCGCAAGCTCGACCACGAAGATGCCGAGCGCGATCGAATCGAGCGCCACGATCACCGGCCCCGCACTCGCCATGATGGCAGGCGAAGTTTCGAGGCCGAGGCCGAGCGCGTTGATGACGATGACCGCAATGATGAATCGCTCGAAAGCGCGTGTCTCGACCAGCTGCCGCACCTTTTCGCGCAGACCCATTTCGGCAAACTCCGGATAGCAAACAGGCCGCATCGCGCGGCCTTCCTCGCCCTGCCCTACCACCGCCACGCCTCGCCTGTCACGGCGGAACGTACGCCCCTGCCCGCTCGTTGCACAGGTAACACGAAATCAAGGAGTTACCTTATGACAAAGCGCATCATGATCCTCGCCACCAACGGCTTCGAACAGTCGGAACTGATGGAGCCGAAGGCCAATCTTGAAGACGCCGGTTTCGAGACGACCGTGGTCAGTCTCGAAAAGGGCGAGATCAAGGGCTGGAAGGACAAGGACTGGGGCGACAGCGTCACCGTCGACAAGACTGTCGACGAAGTTTCGGACTGTTCGGGCTATGACGCGCTGCTGCTTCCCGGCGGCCAGATGAACCCCGACATCCTGCGCATGAACGAACGTGCGATCGCTATCGTCCGCGAATTCAACATGGCAGGCAAGCCGATTGCCGCCATCTGCCACGCACCGTGGCTCCTCGCCGAAGCCGACCTCATCAAGGGCAAGACGGTCACCGCATGGCCCTCGATCCGCACCGACCTTAAGAATGCCGGCGCAAATGTGGTCGACCAGGAAGCCGCAGTGGACGGCAACCTCATTACCAGCCGCAATCCGGACGACATTCCGGCGTTCAGCAAGGCGCTGATCGAAATGCTGGGTGAGAGCGTCGAGAAGCGCGAGCTCGAAACCGCGTAAACACCTGACAATACAAAGATTTGAAAGGCCCCGTCACCTATGTGGCGGGGCCTTTTACCATGTCCCGCCTTGACCCGACCTCGCGACTCGATACGTTGTAACATAAATCTGGACTTGCGAATGCGGCACAAATGTGGCCATATTGAGGCAGAAATATGGTGAGGAGAGATTCCATGATGAAGCGTTCCCTTTTGCTGGTCGGGATTTCCGGCCTTGCCTTGGCCTCGTGCGGCCAGTCGGAAGAACGTTCGGTTTCAGAGCGCGTGACGAGTGTCGATGTGGAAGCCGCAGACGAGGCTCCGCAGAACGAGTTTGGCTTCGCGCAGGCGATGGAAAGCGGCCCCTCGCTTCCGGGCATCACCCGCACCGCTCCCCCTCCGCCGGCCTCGCCTCCACGGACGAGCGGGGCCCAAAGCGAAGCGATCCCGCCTTCTGCCACCAGCCCGGTCCCCGTCGGCATGCCGCAGGTGGCCTATACTTACGCCTATGGTTTCCGGGTGCCCGCCACCGTCATTCGCCCGATGCAGGAGAAGCACGCCGACATGTGCGAGGCGAAGGGACCGCAGGTGTGCCGCATCGTCTCGATGAATTCGGGCGAGAGCGAAGGCGACTATGCCTATGGCAGCCTGCAAATCGCCATCGCCAGCGGCGAGGCGCGCACCTTCGGCAAGGCGCTTGCCGCCACCTCGCAAGGGATGAAGGGCGAACTCGTCTCTTCCTCGATCCAGGGCGAGGACCTGTCCAAGCGCATCGTCGATACCGAGGCCCGCCTGCGCGCCCGCACCGCGCTGCGCGACCGGCTGATGGAGGTGCTACGCACTCGCAAAGGCACCGTCGCCGAACTGGTCGAGGCCGAGCGCGGCGTGGCGCAGGTGAACGAGGAAATCGACCAGGCGCGAAGCTGGCTCACCGAAATGCGTGGCCGCGTGGCCTATTCGACCATGACGCTCGAATACGAGGCGGGCACGCCGACCGAGGGCGGCTTCCTCGACCCCATCCGCGGCGCATGGGGCAGCCTCGCCTCCATCTTCGGCAATCTTATCGCGCTGATGATGCTGCTGGTGACCGTGGTCCTGCCCATCGGCCTGCTGGTCTGGGGCGCGGTGAAGCTGGTGAGACGGCTGGGACTTACGACCGGCATCGGCAATGACGGCTGGGTTCCTCCGGCAAGCCCGCCGGAAGATGGAGACAAACCCGCCTAACGGCTCATGTCATGGCTTTCGGCGGGGATGGCGACGGTGAGGCCGTCCAACTCCTCGCCCAGCACGATCTGGCAGGACAGGCGGCTGGTGCGCCGCACGCCGGCGGCGAGGTCGAGCATGTCTTCCTCTTCCTCGCTGGCTTCAGGCAACCGGTCGAACCAGTCCTTGTCGACCACCACATGGCAGGTCGAGCAGGCCATCTGGCCTTCGCACGTGCCTTCCAGCGGCATTCCTGCGGCCTGGGCCACGCGCAGCAGGCTGTCGCCGGCCTCGCCTGCCGCGTCGACGCGGTCGCCATTCGAGGTGAGGAACGTGACTTTCATAAGGCCCCTTGCGCCTTGGCCGCCTCGTTGATGGTCTTACCCGCTTCCTCAATTTCCTCGAGCGTTGTGTAGCGACCGAAGCCGAGACGTATCGAGCATTTGGCGAGTTTCTTGGGCAGGCCGATGGCTTCCAAAACATGGCTGGTGCGCCCCGAACCGCTGGCGCAGGCCGAGCCGGCCGAGAACATCACATTGCGACATTCGCTCATCAGGCGGCCGACATCGAGCCCGCCGCCATTGGGGCCGCGCGGACGGACGTTGAGATTGCCGTGGTAGCGCGCCTCCGCGCTGCCGTTGAGTTCCCAGTTCTCGAACACCTCGGTCGCGCGTTTCCAGAGCCTCTGGACGTGTTCGGCGTCTTGCTCCATCCGGTCCTTGGCCTCGGCTGCTGCTGCGCCCATGCCTGCGATGAGCGCAGGGCTGAGCGTGCCCGAGCGCAGGCCGGATTCCTGTCCGCCGCCGGTCTGGACCTGGTGCAAGTCGACCCCGTCGCGCACCCACAGCGCGCCGATACCCTTGGGCCCGTGAAACTTGTGCGCGCTGATGGCAATCATGTCGGCGCCGGTGACCTCGATCTTGCCATAGGCCTGCACCGCATCGCAAAGGTAGAGCGCGTTGTTCTCCTTCGCCTTGCGGTGCCATTCGACCGTGGGCTGGATCACGCCGATCTCGTTGTTCACCTGCATAAGGCAGACCAGCCGCGTGTCGGCGGGCAGGTCCTGCTTCGTGTTGCACTGTCCGTCCTTGGCGACGTTGAGCACGTGGCACTTGCCCGCGTCCTTTGCCGTGTCGAGGACAGCGGAATGTTCGATGGCGGAGACGCTCACCGTACCACCCGAGCCGCTGCCCCTGATGGCGAGGTTGAGGGCCTCGGTTGCGCCACTGGTAAAAATGACCTTGCCGCCTGCCGGGAATAGCGCGGCGACCTGCTCGCGCGCGAATTCGATGGCGGCCTTCGCCTCGCGGCCCATCTTGTGCGGACTATGCGGATTGCCGAAGCCGGTGCCGCCCGGCCCGTCGAGCCAGCGCAGCATGGCATCGCGCGCTTCGGGGGCAAGCGGGGTGGTGGCCTGGTAATCGAGGTAAATCATGCTTTCGCCAATTCTACCCAGACCTCGCAGAAGCGTTCCACTTCCTCGCGCGTTGTGTTCCAGCCAAAGCTGGCGCGGATGGTGCGGTCGGCGATGTCGGGTTCGACCTGCATGGCCTGCAGCACGTGGCTGGTCTTCATTGTGCCCGAGGAGCACGCGCTGCCCTGGCTGACCGAAATGCCCGCCATGTCGAAACGCATCACCTGCGCGCTGCCACTCATCTTTGGCATGGCGATGGCGCGGATATAGGGCGTGGAGTCCGAAAGGCGGTCGGACAGCCACGTGCCGCCGAGGTCGCGGCACTCTTGCGCGAGGCTGTCGAGCGGTTCGAGGATGGCCGGGTCGAGATACGGTTCGCCGCAAGCCTCCAGCGCCGCCGCCATGCCGAGCACGCCAGGCAGGTTCTCCGTCCCGCGACGATAGCCACGCTCCTGCCCGCCAGCCGGTTCGAGCATGGCAAAATCCTTCACCAGCAGCGCCCCGATACCGATAGGACCGCCGAACTTGTGCGCGGAGATGATGGCCATGTCGCAGGGCGGCAGCGGCAATTTCCCGGCACTCTGCGCGCAGTCGGCTAGCAACAGGCCCTCCGCCTGCCCGACGACACCGGCAATCGCGGCGAGGTCCTGCGCATTGCCGGTCTCGGAGTTGATATGCTGCACCGCCACCAGCGGGCGTTCGCGCTGCACCGCTTCCGTCAGAACCTCGAGGTCGAGCGCACCGTCGGTCCTCACCGGCACACGCTCCGCATCGGGCGCAGCCTTCAGGATGGCATCATGCTCCACCGCCGACACCAGCCGCGCGCCAGCTTTCGCATGGCCCAAAGCCAGCGCCGCCGCCTCGCTCGCGCCGGAGGTGAAGATGACCTCCCCCTCCCAGCCGAGCGCCTGTTTCACCCGCTCGCGCGCGTCCTCCAGCGCCGCTCTCGCCTTGCGGCCTTCGGCGTGCGGGCTCGAAGGATTGGCCCAGAGATCGAAGCCTTCCTCCATCGCAGCGCGCGCTTGCGGGCGCAGCGGGGTGGTGGCGGCGTGGTCGAGGTAAATGCGCGGTTTGACGGGACGTGCTCGAAATAATTGCGAATTGAAGACAAATCCCTATATAGCGCGCAACTTCGCGTGAAGCCCTAACAGGCCGCGCACCTCACATTTCTGCCAGGGTACATCTCCCCCATGCCGACCGTCATCTTTCCCGGCCCCGAAGGCCGTCTCGAAGGCCGTTTCTCTCCCGGACCCCGCCCGCGCGCGCCCGTGGCGATGATTCTCCACCCGCACCCGCAGGGCGGCGGCACGATGAACGAGCAGATCACGCAGCGGCTCTACAAGACCTTCGTCAACCGCGGGTTCGCGACCCTGCGCTTCAATTTCCGCGGCGTCGGTCGCAGCCAGGGCAGCTTCGACAACGGCATCGGCGAACTGTCGGATGCCGCAAGCGCATTGGACTGGGTGCAGCAGGTCCATCCCGACGCGAGCGTGACGTGGATTGCCGGTGTGAGCTTTGGCTCGCTCATCGGCATGCAGCTGCTCATGCGCCGCCCCGAAATCCGCGGCTGGATTTCGATCGGCGCCCCGGCGAGCATGTACGACTTCTCCTTCCTCGCCCCCTGCCCGGCGAGCGGCATCTTCATTCACGGCGCGCAGGACACGGTGGTCCAGCCCAATGCCGTGACGAAGCTGGTCGAAAAGCTGCGCACGCAGAAGCACATCACCGTGCACCACGAGGAAATCCCGCGCGCCAACCATTTCTTCGAGAACGAGCAGGAAGAGCTGATGAAGTCGGTCGACAATTACCTCGACTTCCGCCTCGACCCGGCCTGCCCCATTACGTGATTGGCTGCTGACAATTCGAGTGAAGGAGGGTCCGGTTTCCGGGCCCTTTTTCGTATCGGCACACCACTCTCGCAGAAACTCTCGGAACAACCTCTCTTGCAATTGAATTGATATGTTGTAACATCAACACAAACTGGAGTCGCAAGGAGAGGAGCCGACCATGTCATATGTCGACCAACACCAAGGGCCATCCGCCGCAGGGCTGGCGAGTTCTGTCATCGTCCAGCTGGCTATCGGGGCCGCGGTCATCACCGGCCTGACCGTGAGTCAGACCATCATCGAGAAAGAGGACGAGGGGTTTGTGGCAGTCCCGCTGAAGGACCCGCCGCCCCCGCCGCCGCCGCCCGAGAAGCAGGAGGTTATCCCCGAGACGCCGGTGATCCCAAAACCCTACATCCCGCCGCGCGAATTCGACTTCAAGATCGAGGAGCCGAAGATCGACTACACAAAGATCATGCCCGACCCGCTGCCGCCTTTGCCGCAGCCGGGCACGATGCCGAAGGCCGAATCCGAGCCGCTCGCGCCGGTGGCAACCTTCGACCCGGTCTCGGCCAAGCCGCGCAACAATCCGGGCGACTGGCTGCGTGACCGCGACTACAAGTCCTCGTGGGTGCGCCGCGAGTATCAGGGTGTCGCAGGGTTCAAGCTCGACATCGCTGCCAGCGGCAAGGTCACCGGCTGCCGTGTGACCAGCTCCACCGGCCATGCCGAACTCGACGAGGCAACCTGCAAGCTCATCCAGAGCCGCGCCCGCTTCGAGCCTGCGCGTGGTTCGAACGGAGAGCCGGTTGCCGGAAGCTTCAGTTCCTCGGTGCGCTGGCAGCTTCCCGAGTAACCTCCTGACTTGGGAGCAAGCTCAGCGCGAGCCCCGTTCGACCTTGTCGAGCGGGGCTTCACCGTCTGCGGTCGGCACGGTCCAGATGGCGACATTCACCAGCGCCACCAGTGCAAGGATGACCATCAGCATCGCGTTCTTCGAATTGCCTGTCCGCTTCCACAGCAGGAACGCGCCCAAGAACAGCAGGATGGCGGCCAGCACCACGACGGAAAGGACAAAGTCGAGCATGTCCGGCTCCTAGCCCTATTCGCAGCATTTGGGAATCCGCTCCGGAACGCGGCTGCACTCCTGCCGTTGATAGTCCGAGAAAGCGGCACCCTGCCGCACCGCATGTTCAAGGGGAGTATTCCATGGGAATTTTCAGCAAGATCAAGGATGCCATCTTCGGCAAGGAAGCCAAGGCCAACGAAGCCCCGGTTGAAACCAAGACCGGCAATGCCTGGGCCGATGCCCCCGTCACCCAGTCGCAGGCCAAGCCCATCGTCGATGTCGAGAACAGCCTCGATTCCATGCCCGGTGCGGACCGGTTGAACTGGCGCACCTCGATTGTCGACCTGATGAAACTCATCGGGGTCGATTCTAGTTACGAGAACCGCAAGGCTCTGGCGACCGAGCTCGGGCGCGAGGACTATTCGGGGAGTGCGGAAGACAATATCTGGCTGCACAAGCGCACCATGCGTGAACTTTCGGCCAATGGCGGCAAGGTCCCGGCCGAATTCCTCGATTGATTTGACAGTGTTAGGCGGGAAGCGCAGATGCTTCCCGCATGACCACACAGACATTCGATGCCACCCGCCGCCAGGTCCTCGCAGGCCTCGGCGCGACGACCGCCCTCACGCTTGGTGGTTGCAGCACTCTGCCGCGCGGGGCATCCAGCGGGAACGTTGACCAACTTCTCGAAAGCGTCGCCTACAACCTCCTCCGGCACGAGCCGATGCGTGCATCGGAACTGGGCGTGGACACAGGTTCTCACGCCTATCTGCGCGGCAAACTGGAAGACCAGTCGCCGGAAGGACAGCAGGCCTACGCTTCTACCCTCAAGGACGACCTTGCCCGTCTACGCGCTTTTCCCCGCGAAGGCCTCGACACCGACAGCCTGACCAATATCGAGGTGGTCGAAAGCGCCTATGAACTGGCGCTCGACGGCTTTGCCCTGCCATATGGCGATACGCCCGTCGGCAACTGGCGCACTGCGCCCTACACCGTCATCCAGAATTGCGGCGAATACCTCTTCCTGCCGCGCTCGATGCAGGGCGACCACAAGGTGGAAACGGCGCAGGATGCCGATGCCTATATCGAGCGGATGGAGCAGGTGCCGCAAGTGTTCGGCGGCGAGCTGGCCCGCATCCGCAAGGCCCGCGCACTGGGCCTGGTGCCGCCCGATTTCCTGCTCGACAAGGCTATCGCCCAGATGGAACAGACCATCGAGAGCGCTGGTAAGGGTGAACTGTTCTCTGCCGATTTGCGGAAAAAACTTGTCGCATCGAGCTTGCCGACGACGCGCGCCGACCAGGCCCTCGTCATCGAAATCGGCCCCATCGCCGAGGCGCTCAACCGCCAGTTGGTCGAGCTTAGGGCGCAGCGCGCGGTAGCAACGTCGGCACCCGGCATGTCAGCCCGTCCGCAAGGCGACGAATTCTACGCCTGGGCGCTGCGCTCGAGCACCACGACCACGCTCACGCCCGACGAGGTCCACCAGCAGGGCCTCGAGGAGCTGGGGGCGCTTCACGGCCGGATGGACCCCATCCTGCGCAGCATCGGATACACGCAGGGAAGCGTTGGCGAGCGCATGACCGCATTGGCGCAGGACGACCGCTATAAATTCGCTGACGGCGACACGGGCCGGGCTCAAATCATGGATTTCATCAACGAGCGTATCGACTGGATCCGCGCGCAGATGCCTCGCGCTTTCAATACGCTGGTGGACCCAAATCTCGAAGTCGTCCGCATCCCGGTCGCCGAGGAAGCCGGCGCGGCGGGCGCCTATGGCGGCGCGGGCAGCAAGGACGGGACCATTCCCGGACGCTTCTGGATCAACCTGCGCTCAACCGACTTGCACCGCAAGTTCGACCTCCCCAGCCTGACCTTCCACGAAGCGGTCCCCGGCCATGTCTGGCAGGGCGAATACGCCAACCGCCTGCCGCTCATCCGTTCGATCCTCGCCTTCAATCCCTATAGCGAAGGCTGGGCGCTCTATGGCGAGCAGATGGCAGACGAGCTGGGTGCCTATGACGACTTTACCGTGGGCCGCCTCGGCTATCTCCAAAGCCTCGCCTTCCGCGCTTGCCGGATGGTTGTCGACACCGGCCTGCACGCCAAGGGATGGAGCCGTGAGAAGGCGCGCCAGTTCTTCATCGAGCGCAACGGCTCGAACCCCGACGAAGTGGGCAGCGAAGTCGACCGTTATTGCAGCTGGCCGGGACAGGCGACCGGCTACAAGCTCGGCCACAGCCGCATCGTGGAACAGCGCGAACGCGCTGAGGCCGCACTCGGCAGCGCCTATGACTTCAGGGCGTTCAACGACGCGGTGGTGCTCGGCGGCAATGCCCCGATGAATGTCATGGAGCGCAACGTCACCCGCTACATCGAGGCCGCGCGCAGCTAGGACCTTTTTCGTGCCCTGACCGTCCCTATCTATGGGCTGATACCAAGGGGACCCTGATGGAAGCGCTGGGCGAGAATCTTGAAACCATGCCGCGCGTGCCGCTGGCCGACAATCATGTCGCCATGCTGCGCGAAATCGGCACGGAGCGGACCTACGAGCCGGGCGAAATGGTCGCCGAAATCGGCGATACGGTCGACACCTTCGTCTATGTCCTCGACGGCGAAATCGAAGTGAAAGACCCCTATTCCGAAGCGCGCCTTCTCGATAGCTCGCTCGGCCCGACCCAGTTCATGGGCGAGCTCTCCTTCCTCAACGCCGGCACCTATTTCCTCCCGATGCGCGCAGCAAAGCCCACGCGGACGCTCGAAGTGCCGCGCGTGGACATGCTCGACCTGATGGCGCGCGTGCCCGAGCTGTCCGACCATGTCATCCGCGTCTTTTCCGCCCGCCGCCGCCGCCAGTTCGAACTCAAGAACAGCAATGTGAAGCTCATCGGGGCCGACCGCGATCCGAGGGTGCAGAAGGTCGAACAATTCCTCAGCCGCAACCGCATTCCCTTCCAGAGCCTCGACATGGACGGGCGCGACGACGAGACCTTGGCGGCCTGCAACCTCACCGACCACAAGCCCTCGGTCATCCTCGGGCAGGACGAGGTGATGGATGACCCGACCCCGCGAAAGATGGCGCAGCACCTCGGGCTCGACCTCGATGTGTGCCGCAAGACGCTCTACGACGTGCTCATCGTCGGCGCCGGCCCGGCGGGGGTCGCCGCCTCGGTCTATGCGGGAAGCGAGGGGCTGTGCGCGCTCACCATCGAGGACACGGCCATCGGCGGGCAGGCAGGCACCAGCAGCCGCATCGAAAACTACATGGGCTTCCCCACCGGCATCAGCGGCGCGGACCTCGTCTATCGCGGACAGATACAGGCGATGAAATTCGGCACCCGCTTCGCCATGCCGCGCAGCGTCCAAGGCGTCACCCGGAAGGGGGACGGCAGTTTCTGCGTCGCGCTCGACGATGGCGACGAGGTTTGCGCCAAGTCCATCCTCGTGGCGACCGGCGTGCAGTACCGCCGCCTGCCGCTGGAGGGACTGGAGGACATGGAAGGCGCAGGCATCTTCTACGCCGCGACCGATATGGAAGCGCGCTTCTGTCACGGCACCGAGGCGGTGGTCATTGGCGGCGGCAATTCGGCCGGGCAGGCGGCCATGTATCTGAGCCGCAGCGCGGCGCATGTGCATCTCGTGGTGCGCGGTGACAGCCTTGCCTCCAGCATGTCGAGCTACCTCACCCAGCGGCTCGAAGCCGACCCCTCGGTTACCATCCACTACAACACCGAGGTGACCGAGCTGCACGGCGACGGGCACTTGGAAGCGGTCACCTTCTCCGATCCCGGCGGCGAGCGGCGCATCGACACACGCGCGCTGTTCATCATGATTGGCGCCGCGCCGAACACCGACTGGCTTTCGGGCATGGTCGAGGTGGACGAGAAAGGCTTCGTGAGGACCGGCGCCCAAGTGGGCCGCGAAACGCCCTTCGAAACCGGCACCGACGGCATCTTTGCCGTGGGCGACGTGCGCGCAGGTTCGGTCAAGCGCGTGGCGAGCGCGGTGGGAGAAGGCTCGGTCGTGGTCAGCCGCGTGTGGGACAATGTCGACAGGCTCGCCGCACCCGCCAGCGAGGTCTGACGCCACCCCCGCCCGGCCGCCGCAATTTTCCCTCGATTTCACAATTTCTTGAAAACGTGGTCTATATTGGTGTTTCGCAAGTAAGACATTCGTCCTGACTTGAGGGGAGCACCAATTGCGTAAGATCCTGGCAGCCCTGCTTCTGGCCCTTTTCGCCAGCACTGCCGCACAGGCCAAGTGGTACGAGGCGTCGAGCGAGCATTTCGTCATCTATGCCGACGATAGCGAGGAGGATATCCTGAGGTTCGCCGAGAATCTCGAACGCTATCATTCGGCGATGAGCCTCGTCACGGGGCGCGCTATCGAGACCCCCAGCCCGTCCAACCGGGTGGTCATCTTCGTTGCCGGGGGCAAGGGCGATATGCGCGAACTCACCGGCAGCCGGTGGGTGGGCGGCTTCTATGTCGCGCGCGCCGGGGCCTCGCGCGCATTCGTGCAGACCATCCGCAACAAGAGCGGCTATCCGCATTTCTCGACCGTCATCCTGCTGCATGAATATGCGCATCACTTCCTGATTTCGAGCGCCCGCCACTCCATGCCGCGCTGGCTGGGCGAAGGCGCGGCGGAATTCTTTGCCGCGAGCAGTTTCGATTCCGAAGGCGGAATGCAGCTGGGCATGCCTGCCCGTCACCGGGCCAACGAGATCTCCTACGCCGGCATCCCGCCGGTGGAATACCTGCTCGACCCGAAAGCCTTCGTCGAAAGCGACCGCGAAGCCTCGGGCAGCTTTTACGGCGCGAGCTGGGCGCTGTTCCACATGCTGATTTTCGACGATGCCCGGAAGGGCCAGCTGACGAGCTACTGGAGGCTGCTCAATGAAGGCACAGACTCGCTGGAGGCCGGCAAGCAGGCGTTTGGCGATCTCGAGCAGCTGGACAAGGACCTGAAGAAATACCTCAAGCAGAAGAGGATGTCGCTCTTCCGCATCGGTCCCGACCAGCTCACCACCCGTCCCGTTACATTGCGCGAACTGCCCAAGGGCGAGGCCAAGATGATGGACGTGCGCATCGTCTCACAGCACGGGGTGACGCGTGAAGAGGCGCTCGACTTGGTCGAGGAAGCGCGCAAGATTGCCGCGAAATATCCCGATGATGCCGGCGTGCAGGTCGCCCTGGCCGAAGCGGAATTCGATGCCGGTTTCAACGAGGCCGCGATTGCTGCAGCCGACCGCGCCATTGCGCTCGACCCCTCGCGGCCCAATGCCTACGTGCAGAAGGGCTATGCGCAATTCTCGATAGCGGAGGAGGCCGAGGACAAGGACGCTGCCTATGCCACGGCGATGGAGACCTTCAGCGCCCTCAACCGGCTGGAGAACGACCACCCCGTCCCGCTCATCCATTACTACCGAAGCTTCGTCGAGCGCGGCGCCGAGCCTAGCGAAACTGCCCGACATGCGCTGGAGCGCGCCTCGCAGCTTGCTCCCTTCGACAAGGCGCTGGCGATGAATGCGGCCATGATGCAGGCTGGCGAAGGCAAGATTGCCCTTGCGCTGGTGGGCTTGTCGCCGGTGGCCAACAATCCGCATGGCGGCGAACTGGCCGACACCGCGCGGCTTTATGTCGCACAGCTCGAAAAGGCCGAGGAAGGCACGCCGTGGCAGCCTGAAGAAGGTGAAGCGAAAGCCACCGGCAACGAGGCAAAGGACCCCGTGGCAGAGGGTGCGGCAAAAAAGCCCACCGGCTCCTAACGCACCTCGGCGTCGGTTTCGACCAACCGGATTTCGAACAGGCTGGGCCAGAGCTTGCCGGTGACGAACATACGGCGGTTGTCCGCGTCCCAGGCAATGCCGTTGAGCACCGCGTCGGAGCCCGACGCGGGCACCGACTGCGCGAGCGCGCGCAGGTCGATGAGGCGCTTCACCACGCCATCTGCCGGGTCGATGGCGACAATGAAGGCCGTCTCCCAGATATTGGCGTAGACCAGCCCGTCGATCATCTCGAGTTCGTTGAGGCGGCGGAGCGGACGGCCGTTCATCGTGACGTCGATAGTGCGCCGCACTTCGTAGGTGTCGGGGTCGAGAATGCGCAATTTAGCGCTGCCATCCGAATGGACGAGGCCCTCATCCGAGGTGGTCAGGCCCCAGCCCTCGAGCGGATATTCAGCACGCGAGGTCTTGTGCTCCAGCGTATCCGCATCCCAGCGGTGGATGACACCGTCGCGCCATGTCAGGCTGACGAAATCACCACCCACGAGAGCCAGCCCTTCGCCGAACTGGTCGGCAGGAATGGCAGTCTCCTGCAGCGCCTCGCCACTCGCCAGATCGACCTTGCGCACGACCGACTGGCCTTCGCGTCCCGTGCTCTCGTAGAGCGCGCCATCGTGCCATAGCAGGCCCTGGGTGAAGGCGCTGGCATCGTGCGGATAGGTGGCAAGGACTTCGGCCCTGTAGACCGTAGGCCCGCTATATGCCTCCTCCACCGCGACCGGCGGCGTGGCCTCCTGCGCAGACAGCGGCACGGTGCAGCCGAGCGCGAGAAGGGTCAGGAAGAACGAGCGGAAATTCATGGCGGTCCTATCGCGCATGGGGGCTTTCCGCAGCATGAAGCGTGGAGCGGCAAATTTAAAGCCCCCGGTCCGCGCCCTCTCTCCTTGGCGCGGCCGGGGGCCTCCTCTCCAACTCGTGGCCCGGCTAGCGGGCTGTCTCGTCAGGCTGCTTCGGGAGCAGCGCTTTTTTAGGCCGCTTCCGGAGCGGCGTCGCGCACGCCCTGGTCGACATGGGCGGCGAAGGGTTCGAAATTGTCCACGAACAGCTGCACCAGCTTATGCGCAGTGCGGTCGTATTCGTCCTTGTCGGCCCACGTCGCGCGCGGGTCGAGAATGGTGCTGTCGACGCCCGGAACGCTGACCGGCACTTCAAAGCCGAAGTTCGGGTCCTTGCGGAATTCCGCATCGTTCAGGCTACCGTCGAGCGCGGCGTTGAGCAGCGCGCGGGTTGCCTTGATCGGCATGCGGTTGCCGACGCCGTACTTGCCGCCGGTCCAACCGGTGTTGACCAGCCAGCACTGCGCGCCGCCTTCGGCGATGCGCTTCTTGAGCAGGTTGCCGTAAACGCTCGGATGGCGCGGCATGAAGGGCGCGCCGAAGCAGGTGCTGAAGGTCGCGGTCGGCTCGGTCACGCCGATTTCGGTGCCGGCGACCTTGGCAGTGTAGCCCGACAGGAAGTGGTACATCGCCTGGTCGGGCGTCAAACGCGCGATCGGAGGCAGCACGCCGAAGGCATCGGCGGTCAGCATGATGACGTTCGACGGCGGCGGGCCGAGATTGTCGGCGCTGGTGTTGGGGATCGAGGACAGCGGATAAGCGCCGCGGGTGTTCTCCGCGAGGCTGTTGTCGTCGAGGTCGATCTCGCCGTTCTCGTCCATCACCACGTTCTCGAGGACGGTGCCCTCCATCTTGGTGGTGGCGTAGATTTCCGGCTCGCTCTCGGGGTCGAGGCGGATCATCTTGGCGTAGCAGCCGCCTTCGAAGTTGAAGACCGCCGTGTCCGACCAGCCGTGCTCGTCGTCGCCGATGAGCGTGCGGCTGGCGTCGGCCGAAAGCGTGGTCTTGCCGGTCCCCGACAGGCCGAAGAACACCGCGCTCTTGCCATCGGGGCCGATATTGGCCGAGCAGTGCATCGGCATCACGCCCTTGGGCGGCAGCAGGTAGTTGAGGATGCCGAAGACGCTCTTCTTCATTTCGCCGGCATATTTGGTGCCGCCGATGAGGATCAGCTTTTCCTCGAGATTGACCGCAATCACCGTCTCGCTGCGCGTGCCGTGGCGCTCCGGGTCGGCCTGGAAGGTCGGCAGGTCGATGATGGTGTATTCGGGCGTGAAGCCTTCGAGCTCTGCCGCCGTCGGGCGCACGAGCAGCGTGCGGATGAACTGGTTGTGCCAGGCGAGTTCGTTGATGACGCGCACTTTGACGCGGTATTCGGGCTGCGAGCCGCCGAAGAGGTCGGCCACGAAGAGGTCCGACTTGTCGGCCACGGCGGCCATGAAGTCTTCCTTCAGCGCCGCGAAATGCTCGGGCGTCATCGAGGCGTTGTTGTCCCACCACACCGTGTCTTCGGTCTCGGCATTGCGGACGATGAACTTGTCCTTCGCGCTGCGGCCGGTGTGCTTGCCGGTTTCGACCACCAGCGGGCCGTCCTTGGCGCGGCGGCCTTCACCCCGCTCGAGCGCGGCGGCGGTCAGCTCTTCCGAGGTGAGGTTGGGGTGAATCGTCGCAGCGGTCTCGATGCCCTGCGCGGCAAGCGAGTGGGAAAGTGCGGTGGTCACTGAAATCTCCAGCGTCAAAGAGACAAGTTGTAGGTCGAGAATCATTCGCGCATACGAATGCGCGCCCGTCGACCCCGCCTTTAGTCCCGCGCTGCCGCAACGTCAAACGCAGCGCCCCCAATTTCGTTTGAGGCGAGTGAAGCGCGCGTTGTGTTGCCCGCCAAATGGCTGTAGTCGGCTGTTTTATGGAAACAGAAGCCGCAACCGGCACGCCCCCGCAGGACGATGACCGCACGGTCATCGCGCTGGTCGACGACGACCGCAACATCCTCACGACCGTCTCCATAGCGCTGCAGGCCGAAGGGTTTGCAACCCGCGTCTATTCGGACGGGGAGCAGGCATTGAATGCCCTCCTCGGCAATCCGCCCGACCTTGCCATCTTCGACATCAAGATGCCCAAGATGGACGGAATGGAACTGCTGCGCCGCCTGCGCGAGCAATCGCCGCTGCCGGTCATCTTCCTCACCAGCAAGGATGACGAGCAGGACGAGGAAGCCGGTTTCCAGATGGGCGCGGACGATTATATCGCCAAGCCGTTCAGCCTGCGCCTCCTGCTCGCGCGCATCCGTGCCATCCTGCGCCGCTCCGACGCGCGCCGCCCGATGCCCATCGAGCCGGGCGAAAAGCCCGCCGAAGTCCTCGAGCGCGGCCGGTTGCGCATGGACCCTGCGCGCCACCACGTGACCTGGGACGGCAATCCCGTCTCGCTCACGGTCACCGAATTCCTGCTGCTGGAAGCGCTCGCCGCGCATCCCGGCGTCATCAAGAGCCGCAACCAGCTGATGGATGCCGCCTATCCCGACGACGTCTTCGTCGACGACCGCACGGTGGACAGCCACATCAAGCGCATGCGCCGCAAGTTCCGCAAGGTGGACGGCGAATTCAGCGCCATCGAGACGCTTTACGGCGCGGGGTACAGCTTCAGCGATGGCTGAGACGAAACCCGTCCCACGGGGCGAACACCTTTCCGACAAGCTGAGCTGGTCGGGCCGCCTTACCCTCACCAGCCGTATCCTCTTCGTCAACGTCCTGCCGCTGGTGCTGCTGGGCGGCGGCGTGCTCTATCTCGACAGCTACCGCAAGCAGCTGCTCGACGAACGGTTCAAGCTGGCGCTGGTCGAGGCGCAGATTACCGCCGAGGCGCTGGCGGGCGCGACGCAGCAGCGGCAGGAAGCGCTGCTCATCCAGATTGGCAAGGAGCAGCGGCTGCGCATCCGCGTCTATGGCCCAGAAGGCGAGCTTGAATCCGATAGTTTCCAGCTTGCCCCGCCCAGCTTCGACCTGCCCGAGCCCTCCGAGGTCGACCAAGGCGATTTCGCGCTGCGCATGGACCGCTGGTTCGACCGTGTGGTGGGCGCACCGGCCCTCCCCGACTATCGCCAGCCCGAAGTCGACAATGCCGCAGCCTGGCCCGAACTCGTCCGGGCGCGCGAGGAGAGCCTCACCCAGATCGTGCTGCGCGATGCGCCCGACGGCACCCATGTCATCAACGCCGCCGCACCTGTGGGCCTTGATGGCGACACGCTGCTGCTGACACGCAATCCGGTCGACATCACCCAGTCGGTGCGCGAGGCGCGTACCACCGTGGCGATGATCGTCCTCCTGTTCCTCGCCGTCTCGACGCTGCTCAGCTTCTTCCTTGCGCAGACCATCGTGCGCCCCTTGCGCGAACTGGTCCAGGCCGCCGTGCGCGTGCGGCAGGGGCGCGACCGGCAGGTCGAGGTCCCGCGCCTCCCCGACCGGCGCGACGAAATCGGCATGCTGGCGCGCGCCGTGTCGGACATGACCGCCGCGCTGCGCCACCGTATCGACGCGGTCGAAAGCTTCGCTGCCGACGTGGCGCATGAAATCAAGAACCCGCTCGCGAGCTTGCGCAGCGCGACCGAAAGCCTCGGCAAGGTCGACGACCCCGAACTGCGCGCCCAACTTCTCGATATCGCCACCCACGACGTGCGCCGCATCGACCGGCTGGTGACCGAAATTTCCGACGCCAGCCGCATCGATGCCGAAATGTCGCGCACCGAATTCGAGCGGGTCGACATGGCCGAGTTGCTCCACAACATCGTCACCAGCCGCGAGGAGCGCGGCGAGAACGAGGGCCGCACGCTCACCGTTTCTGCAGACGGCGATGCGCTGGTGGTGAACGGCGTCGGCATGCGTCTTGAACGCATCATCGAGAACCTGCTCGACAACGCCGTCTCCTTCTCGCCGCCCGCAGGCACTATTGACGCGAGGCTTGTCCGGCGCGAAGGGCGTGTGCTCCTGACAGTTTGCGACGAAGGTCCGGGTATTCCGGAGGAAAAGCGAGAGAAAGTGTTCCACCGTTTCCACTCCGACCGCCCCGAGGGCGAGGATTTCGGCAACCACTCAGGCTTAGGCCTCGCCATCGGCCGCACCATCGCCGAGGCGCATGAAGGCTCACTCCATGTCGAGGGCCGCAGTGACGGCGCAAACGGTGCCTGCTTCGTACTCGACCTGCCGGCGGCCAAAAGATGAAAACCAAGCTTCCCAATGTCACCGCCGTCGCGATCGACGGGCGCGGATTGCTGATTGCCGGTGAGGCGGGTGCGGGCAAGTCGTCGCTTGCGCTCGCGCTCATCGACCGCGGCGCGACGCTGATTGGCGATGACGGCATCGTCATCGACGACGAGAGCGGCCACCCCGTCGCCTGCCCGCCGAAGACCACGCGCGGCCTCCTCGAAGTACGCAATGTCGGACTGGTCGAACTCGAAACCACCGAAGTGCCGATTGCGCTGGTGCTACAGCTGACCACGCTCGCCCCACGTTATCCGATGGAACTCGCCACCACCCAGCTTGGCGGGGTCGACATTCCCGTCCTCCTCTTCCGCCCCGGAGACGCGACGCAGGCATTGCGCGCCGAATTCGCGCTCGGCAAGCATGGCCTTGCCGTGGCGGGCGAAGGGCAAGAGGCCGCGCAGTGAGCGACAGCCCCTCGCGCCAGCGGATCTTGCTCGTCACGGGCATGTCGGGCGCGGGCAAGTCGACCGCGCTGCAGGTACTGGAAGACCTCGGCTGGGAAGCCATCGACAACTTTCCCTTGCGGCTACTGACCAATCTCGTCGGAAGCGATGCGGAAAGCCGCTCTCCCATCGCAATCGGCTTCGATTCGCGCACCCGCGGTTTCGTGCCCGCCGACATCATCGCCCAGTGCGAAGTGCTTGGCGCGAGCGAGGATGTCGACATCTCCACGCTCTTCATCGACTGCTCCTCGAGCGAGCTCGAACGACGCTACAACGAGACCCGCCGTCCGCATCCCATGGCGCGAGAACGGCCCGTTGCGGGCGGTATCAAGGCCGAGCGCGAACTGCTCGAACCCCTGCGCAGCTGGGCCGAAGTGCTCATCGATACGAGCGAATTCTCCGCCAACCAGCTCGGCCAGGTCGTGCGCGAACGCTTCGGAAAGAGCGGCTCGCGCGAGATGACGGTCACCGTCTCCAGTTTCGGCTTCGCCCGCGGCATGCCGCCGCTTGCCGACCTGCTCTTCGACATGCGCTTCCTCGACAATCCGCACTGGCAGCCGGAGTTGCGCGACCTCACCGGCCAGGACGAGCCGGTCGCGAAACACATCGAGGCCGACCCCGCTCTGGAACCCGCCTTCGCCCGCATCGCCGACACGCTGCTCGAACTGCTGCCGCGCTACGCCGCGCAGGACCGCAGCTATCTCAACATCGCTTTCGGCTGTACCGGGGGGAGACATCGGTCGGTTTACAGTGCAGAGCGCGCCGCGCGGGTCTTGCGCGAGGCGGGATTTTCGCCCACGGTCCTGCACCGCAATCTGGAAAGCCGCTCCGCCGACCCGCTCGAGCGGCGCTGAAATCCAGCAACGATTAATATGATGAGCCTATATTTTCGGGACCCGCAACGGACGCTTGTGACCGCATGATCGGAATGATCCTCGTTACCCACGGCAAGCTGGCCGAACATTTCATCGACGCGATGGAGCATGTCGTCGGCAAGCAGGATGGGGTGGCCACCATCTGCATCGGCCCCAATGACGACATGGAGCAGCGGCGCAAGGACATCGCCGATGCGATTGCCAGCGTCGACACGGGCGATGGCGCCATCATCCTGACCGATCTGTTCGGCGGCACGCCCTCCAACCTCGCCATATCGCTGCTCGACACGGGCCGTATCGAGGTGATCGCGGGCATCAACCTGCCGATGCTCATCCGCCTCGCCGGCGCACGCAAGAGCATGAATGTGGTCGACGCCGTCAGCGCAGCGCAGACCGCCGGGCGCAACTACATCACCGTGGCAAGCGAATTCCTCGGCCAGGACCTCGACAGCGCGCGGAAGGCAAGTTGAGCGAGATTAGGAAACAGGTCGAAGTGGTGAACCAGCGCGGGCTGCACGCACGCGCCAGTGCCAAGTTCGTGGGCGCTGTCGCCGAGCTGCCGGAAACCTGCAAGGTCCGCGTCGCCAAGGGCGATAACGAGGCCGCGGGCGGCTCCATCCTCGGCCTCATGATGCTGGGCGCGGCCAAGGGCGACACCATCGAAATCATCGTGGAAGGCGCGAATGCCGATACGGTGATGGCCGACCTCTCCGCCATGGTCGAGGACGGCTTCGGGGAGCCTTAGGAAAAACCCACTATCCGTTCGTGTCGAGCGAAGTCGAGACACACTGGCACGAACGGTTCTCGACTTCGCTCGAAACGAACGGAGTTTAGTGTGTCACGCCGCCAGATAACCGGCTTTTCCAATCCCACCGTCAAGGCGCTGCGAGCGCTGCGCGAGAAGAAACACCGCAAGCGCGAGAAGAAGTTCCTCGCCGAAGGACTGCGCCTGCTCACCGACGCGCGCGAATGCGGCCATGTGCCCGAAGTGCTCGTGCTGGCCGACCGACGCGACCCGCATCCGCTGCTCACCGCGCTCGAAGAAGCGGTCGAGACCAGCGGCGGCGAGGTCATCGAGACCACGCCCGATATCCTCTCCAAGATAACCGGCAAGGACAATCCGCAAGCCGTCGCGGGCGTTTTTGCCGAGTTCGACACCTCGCTGGACGCGCTCGACCGCAAGAGCGCCGACATCTGGCTCGTCGCCCAGGCACTGCGCGATCCGGGCAATCTCGGCACCATGCTGCGCACCGGCGATGCCATTGGCGCAGGCGGCCTCATCCTCATCGACGACTGCGCCGACCCCTTCAGCGTCGAGGCCGTGCGCGCCAGCATGGGCGCGGTGTTCACGCAGAAAATCGCGCAGTCCGACTGGGCGGGGTTCGAAAGCTGGCTGCGCGCAGGCGAAGGCCAGCTGGTCGCCGCCAGCCTGCGCGATGCCCAGCCCTATCGCGGCGCGCCTTATGCCGCGCCCTGTTTCGTCATGGTCGGCAACGAAAGCCGCGGGCTTCCCGAGGACTACGAGATGGCCTGCGACCTGCGCGTAACCATGCCGATGAAGGGCCGCGCCGACAGCCTCAACGCCGCCGTCGCGGCAGCGGTGCTGGGCTATGAAGTGCTGGCTGGCTTGGACGGCCCACCCCGATGAGGCGATGCATCCTTTGCAGGAAGCATGACCAGCACCTCGAGCATATCTCCTACGACTGGGAAATCGACCACTCGAACTATCGGGAGATATGGCAGGCCGAAAGTCCAGAAGCCTTAAAGCTTATCGCGCGTGCCGATGCGCTCGGCGAGGCCGGCGCTGGGGACGCGATCGAACTTTTGCAGGAAGCTGCCGAGTGCGGATCGATCATCGCCCACTACAAGCTGGGCTGGCATCATTGGACCGGAACAGGCACCAAAGAAAACTTGCCCGCGGCTCTGGAGCATTATCGCTCCGCCTTCGCAGGAGGTTTATCGATGGCAAGCCTTCACTTCGCCCGGTTGTCTAACATAATGGGCCAGAGCGAGGAGGCAGAGCGAGTGTATCTGCGCGGGGTAGATGCGGGCTTCCTGCCCGCCAATTACTGGCTCGCCGAGCATCGCTACAATCTCCTGCCCACTCGCAAGACGGCCGCTCTTATCAGGCCATTGCTTGAACCGGCTGCGAGAGCAGAACATCCGCATGCAAGGATACTGGAAGCTCGCCTCCATCTGCTGGGCAAATACGGATTGCGGTCCATCTTTCGCGGCATCCAGCTCACTCTGGAAACCTACCGGGACCTTGCCCCCACCAGCGAGCAGCTCGAGCGATATTCCTGATCACCTCGTCGGCGTAGAGGTTTCGCGCGAGGTTGAAGCCACTCGCAACGATGACTGGACGCACCTCCTGCCTCGCCGCGCAATCAGCTGGCGATGCAATCCTCACCAGGCCGCCATGACCGCTTGATTAAACGCACAAGCCTTGCTTCTCTCGATCCGGAATGAGCGAGAGGGGAAGAGAGTGGAAGCAGTAATCGGCGCGCGGACAGGACTGGCTGTCCTAGGAGCACTTTTCCTCGCGGCCTGCACCAGTGTTACCGGGCCAGCTGCGCCCGCAGACGCCGCCGACACCATCCTCCTCAACGCACGCGTCTATACGCTCGACTGGGGCGAGCCCGATCGCGAAGGCAATCCTGCCGAGGATGCCCCGTGGAGTGCGGCAGGCTGGCAACCAGATGCCGAGGCTGTCGCTCTCGATGATGGCAATATCGTTTTCGTCGGCACCTCGGATGAAGCGCTCGCCCTGCGCGGGCCGGGTACGCGGGTTATCGACCTCGATGGCGCTACGGTTATTCCGGGCCTCGTGGAATCGCACACGCATGTCGTCGAACTCGGCGGCAAGCTGGATGCGGTCGATCTGACCGACGTCGGAACCGAAGCCGAAGCGGTCGCCCTGGTGGCAGCACGAGCGGCGGATACTCCCGAGGGCGAATGGATTTTCGGGGCCGGCTGGGACGAAGGCGCATGGGCCAATCGCTATCCCGACAAGGTGGCGCTTTCCGCTGCCGTGCCCGACCATCCGGTAGTCCTGAGGAGCCTCCACGGCTTCGGACTATGGGTGAACGAGGCAGCGCTCGAAGCGGCGGGCATCACTGCGGACAGCGTAATTCCGGCAGGTGGCGAGATGCGGTTGGGCGAGGACGGCGCACCCTCGGGCCTGTTCCTCAACCGCGCCACGACCATGCTCGATGCGGCCATCCCCGCCCCCTCGCCCGAGGCGCTGCAGCGCCAGACATTGAAGGGGCTGCAGCAGATGGCGCGCGATGGCTATGTCGCGCTGCACGAGGCAGGGGCCGACAGTCATGCCATGCAGGCGTTCGAGGCGCTGGAAGCGCAAGGCCGCCTCCCCGTGCGTGTCTACGCCATGCTTTCCTTGCGCGACGAACCCTTGATGCGGAAGTGGATCGCGCGCGGGCCCGACAGCGACAGCGACAGCATGCTCGTGACGCGCAGCGTGAAGGCCTATTACGACGGCGCGCTGGGTTCGCGGGGCGCGCGGCTACTGGAAGACTATGCCGACCGGCCCGGCCACCGCGGGGTGAGCGGCGAAGGCTACGGCTTCGACCGCGACTTGAACGCAGCGGCCATCCGCGCGGGCTTTCAGGTGGGCATCCATGCCATTGGCGACGCGGGCAACCGCGAGGCACTCGACATCCTCGAAGCGGCCTTCGCGGCCACGCCGGGCGCGCAGGCCAACCGCCACCGGATAGAGCACGCGCAGGTCATTGCGCCGTCCGATTTCGCGCGCTTCGCCGCGCTCGGCATCATCGCCTCGATGGAGCCGCCGCATGCGGTGGAGGACAAGGCCTGGGCCGAGGACCGGCTTGGTCCCGAGCGCATCGAAGGCGCCTATGCCTGGCGCACCCTGCGACGTGCAGGCGTGTCGCTAGTCTTCAACGCCGACGGGCCGGGTTCGGACCAAAGCATCTTCTACGGCCTCCACGCCGCCATCACCCGCCGCGACAAGGACCTCCAGCCCGAGGGGGGCTGGTATGCGCAAGAAGCCGTCACAATCGAGGAAGCCGTCCGCGCCTACACAAGCTGGGCCGCCTATGCGAGCTTCCGCGAGGGTCGGACGGGCATCATCGCGCCGGGCCGATGGGCGGACCTGACGGTGATCAATATCGACCCATTCGTGCTGACCAAGGAGGACCCTGCCGCCATTCTTGACGGGGAAATCCTAATGACTATCGTGGGCGGGAAAGTGGTGTTCGAGCGCGACTAGCTGTTCGCCAGCACCCCAAGGCCTTGAAATTCAGTGGTCCACAAGTCGTGGACCGGGACTGTTTTTCGGAGCGGCTAGCTTGAACGCGTTTCCGGCAAATCGGACCATTCAAGCCGGATTTTGCCGTTTTTGGCTTTGGGCAAACGCTTTCGCTCAATCATTCTCCACGCAAGTTCGAAATCAGGGCTAACCTTGACCACGAATACCTTGTTGAAGTTGCCCTTCGTATTCAGCTCCACGAAATCGTGCTTTTTGAACGGAGTGATCGTCTTGACTTCGATATGGTCATTTCCGAGCCGCCCATCCGCACCGGGAGCGCATAGCTTGTTGAGCTTGAGGCCAATCGTAATCGCGGCGAACAATTCACCAATGACCCCGTATAGAGGGAGGTGCTGACCGGTCAGATGGAAGTAATGCTCCGCCGTACCCAAGAGGTCTTCGAAGATGGGGACGAGAGAACGGTCGGCATTAGGATATTTGGCGCCCCATTCCTTGTAAGCTATTTGCTGATTGATCTCGGTCCACGATACCCATTCGCCATCGTCCCAGATCGCGTTTTCCGGTCCAAGATAATCTTGCATAAGAAGTTAAGCGGCCTTTTCGTTCGTCCCGCCAGCAGCGATGATGTGATCGAGGACCGAAGGGTAGAGCGGCTGGTCGAATTCCACGCCGATCTCTCGCTTGGCGACCCACTTCACGCGCGCGGCAATGGGACCGATGTCGCCGATACGGATGGTTATGTCATCGCCCGCTTCGATGCGTCCGACGAGGTCGGAGAACTGGCAGCCGTATTCGGACAGGTCCTTAATCGCCACATTGTAGCGCACGCCGGTGCCCTTCCGGTAACGACCGGGGACCGAAATCGAATAGCGCTGTTCCCGTCTCAAATCCATTCGCCTGCCCCTAGCATTGAAGGCGTTTATACGGCGACCCGAATTATTCTTATTGCGACTGGTTAACACCTTAAGGGGGATTCGTTTACAATTGGCTAAACGCCCCCGCGATTACTCCGCAGCTTCGCTTTCTGCAGGGCTAGCATCTTGTATCATCGGCGTTTCTTCGGCTTCGGAAAAATTTGCAAGCGCGCGTGGTGTGTGTCCTATCGGCAGTGCCTCTGTGAGATCTTGCGCGCTGGTGTCCACGTTCAGTTCTTCAAACCTTTCACCGGTTCGGCGCAGATTGGTATCGAAACTGCCCACCAGTTTGTCAAAATGCTGGTTGGCCGAATGCAGGCTCTTGCGCATGGCGCCCATATGGCCCGCAACCACCCCAAGTCTATCGTAAAGCTCCTTGCCGAGCTTGGCGATTTCCTTGGCATCAGCCTGCACCCCGGCCTGCCTCCAGACGGTCGAAACAGTTAAGGCAATCGACATGAAGTTGAGCGGGCTGGAAAGGACGATTTGCCGCTTGAGCGCGTAGTCGAGCAAGCCGCTATCCTGTGTCAGTGCGGCATAAAGCACGTGCTCGCCGGGAACGAACATTACGACGAAGTCGGCCGAGCCGTCGACGTGGTCCTGGTATCGCTTGGCCGAGAGTTCATCGACATGAACGCGCAGTTCGCGCGCGTGTGTTTTCAGAAGCTCCTGACGTTCTTCCTCGCTCTCGGCCTCGTTGGCCCGTCGATAGGTGTTGAAGACGTTCTTTACGTCAACGACGAGCCGCCGATTGCCCGGGATATTGATGACTGCGTCCGGGCGCAGGAGATTGCCATTTTCGTCACGAACGGTGGTCTGGAAGTTGAAATCGGCCTTGTCATAGAGGCCACAGCTTTCAAGCAGGTTCTCAAGCTGTAGTTCACCCCAGTCACCGCGCGCTTTCGTGGCACCTTGCAAGGTGGTTGTGATGCGATTGGCCCCGTCGATCACGCGTTGCTGCCCTTCGCGCACCTGCCCGATAACACCCTTCAACTGCTCGAAGTCGCTCGTCCGACTCTTTTCCAGTTCCTCCACGCGCTTGCGATATCGTTCCAGTGTTTCGCCGACCGGGCCGACCTTTTTCTCCAGTTCGGCGAGGCTTTCCTTGTTCAGGGACGCAAGATTCGATTGCGCGTCCTCGAGGAACTTCTCGCGCGCACCTTTCAGCATCTTTTCGCTGATTTCACCGAATTTGGCCTGCAGCTTCTCTTCAGCGTCCTGTAACCGCTTCAGTTCGCGGGCGAACTGGGCTTCGCGCTCAGCATACCGCTCTTCCAGCGCTTTCTCCCGTGCTTCGGCAGAACTTTCCAGCGAAGCGAGCCTGCTCGCCAGACCTTCGCGTTCCTTTCGCACTTCCTCCAATTGCTCCGACAGTTTGTCCGATCGCCCGGCCCGCTCCGACATGGTCGCAAGGTCGCGGGTCATCTCTTTCAACCTGTCCTCGCCCGCGCGCGCCTCTGCCTCGCGCTCCCCGTGACGCGCCTTCCATTCGGCCACGGGACGCGAGCCGAGAAACCACCCGAGCGCGAGGCCCGCAACAAGTGCGACGATTGCAATGACAGCCAATTCCATGCGTCCAGACTATGCGGAACACATGTGGAACACCAGCCCTTTCCTACAGCTTTCCACCAAGATAGGTTCGCATCGGTTCTTTCTTATCGTCAGTCGCGCGAAAACCCCGTGCCGCCCCACAAGAAACGCGGATGCGGCATGTACTTCATCAACTTGCGCACGAAAAAGGCGACCCGCTTATCGCGAATCGCCTTTTCGAATGTCCGGATTGTTGGGAAGCTTACGCCGCCTCGCGCAGTTTCTTCAGCTTCTTCAACGCCATGCTGCGCTTCAGGCGCGAGAGGTGGTCGATGAAGAGGATGCCTTCGAGATGGTCCATCTCGTGCTGGATGCAGGTGGCCATAAGCCCGTCGAGGTCTTCTTCGTGCGTCTCGCCCTCGAGGTCTTGGTAGCGCACGCGGCAGGTGGCCGGGCGGTCGACATCGGCGAAGATGTCGGGGACCGAGAGGCAGCCTTCCTGGTACGTCGCCAGCTCTTCCGCCGGATCGAGGATTTCGGGGTTCACGAAGACCCGCGGTTCCTTTTTCGTCGGGTAGTGGACGTGCTCGTGCCCGCCGTGGTTGCAGACCTCGCCTTCGGCGTCCTCGTCCTCGGGCTGGAGGTCGATCACCAGCACGCGCTTGGGCACGCCGACCTGGATCGCCGCAAGCCCGATGCCGGGCGCGTCATACATGGTTTCGAACATGTCGGAGACGAGTTCACGCAGTTCGTCGTCGAACTCCGTCACGGGCTCGGACACGACCTTGAGCCGGGGATCCGGCACTTCGAGAATTTCACGGATAGCCATGGGGGGTCAGATAAGCGCCGAAGCCGCGTTTTTCAATCGAAATGGGGCGGTCAGAGTTATCGGTTAGCCGAGGGGCCTGCGGGCTCGCAAAGCCTGCGCCAGAGTGCCCTCGTCGAGATAATCCAGTTCGCCGCCCACCGGCAGGCCGTGCGCGAGCTGGGTGATGCGGACGGGGAAGCCCTCCAGACGCTCGGCAAGGTAATGCGCGGTGGTCTGCCCTTCGAGCGTGGCGTTCATGGCGAGGACGACCTCATCGACGCCGCCTTCTTCGACGCGGGAGAGCAAGCTGGCGATGTTGAGATCCTCGGGCCTTATGCCGTCCAATGCCGACAGCTTGCCGCCGAGCACGTGATACTTGCCGGTGAACAGCTTGGCCCGGTCGAGCGCCCAGAGGTCAGCCACGTCCTCGACCACGCACAACCCCTTGCCGTCGCGGCGCGGGTCGGCGCAAATGCCGCAGGGGCTGGTGGTGTCGACATTGCCGCAAGTGTCGCATTCGACCAACGCCTCGCCCACGGTGGCGAGTGCCTCCAGCAGGGCGGGCAGCGCGCTCTCGCGGCGCTTCACCAGCCACAGCACCGCCCGCCGCGCACTGCGCGGGCCGAGGCCGGGGAGGCGCGCGAGGGCCGATGCCAGGGTTTCAATTTCTTGCGATGCCATGCCCTCACAGATAGGGGCCATGGCGCGAACACGAAAGGTCACGAAGCAAGGTCATGCGCATAATCTTCATGGGAAGCCCGGAATTCGCCGTGCCGACGCTGCAGGCGCTGGTCGATGCCGCGCATGAGGTAGTGTGCGTCTACACCCAGCCGCCCCGCCCCGGAGGCCGCCGCGGCAAGGAACTGACCAAGACCGCGGTGCACGAACGCGCCGAACGGCTGGGTATCGAGGTGCGGCATCCCACTTCGCTCAAATCGGCAGAGGAGCAGGAAAACTTCGCCGCGCTAGGTGCCGATATCGCGGTGGTGGCGGCCTATGGCCTCATCCTGCCGCAGGCCATTCTCGATGCGCCGAAGCACGGATGCCTCAATGTCCACGCCTCGCTGCTGCCCGACTGGCGCGGGGCGGCGCCGATACACCGCTCCATCATGGCGGGCGACGAGGTCACCGGCGTCACCATCATGCAGATGGAAGCAGGGCTCGACACCGGCCCCATGCTCGCCACCGTGCGCACGCCGGTCGAAGACAAGACCACGGGCGAACTGACCGAGGAGCTGGCCGAGCTTGGCGCGCAGCTGATGATCGGCACGCTCATCGATTTAGAAGCGCTCCACGCGGTCGAGCAGGAACATGAGGCGGCGACCTATGCGAAGAAAATCGACAAGGCCGAGGCGCGCATCGACTGGTCGCGGCCTGCGGAAGAGGTGGTGCGCCACATCCACGGCCTCTCGCCCTTCCCGGGCGCATGGTCCGAACTGGGCGGCGCGCGGGTAAAATTCCTCCGCGCCGAAGTGGTCGAAGGTTCGGGAGAGGCTGGCGCGGTGCTGGACGACGACCTCGCCATCGCCTGCGGTGAAGGCGCCATTCGTCCCGTCCGCCTCCAGCGCGCAGGCAAGCCCGCGATGGACCGGAGCGAGTTCCTGCGCGGGAACACAGTCGAGAAGAGCGCGCGTTTCTCGTGACCCGCTTCGCGCTCACCATTGAATTCGACGGGACGCCCTTCGTCGGCCTGCAGCGGCAGGACAACGGGCCGAGCGTCCAGCAATCGCTCGAGGACGCCGCCTTTCGCGTGACCGGAGAGGAAGTGCGGCTCTTCAGTGCGGGGCGTACCGATACCGGCGTCCATGCGCTCGCCATGCGCAGCCACATGGATATCGAGAAGGGTATTGCGCCCTTCCGCCTGATGGAGGCCCTGAATGCGCAGGTTCGCCCCGACCCGATCGCGGTCACCCATTGCGAGGTCGTTCCCGACGACTGGCATGCGCGCTTTTCCTGCACGGGGCGCTCCTACGTTTACCGCATCGCCAACCGCCGCGCGCCGCTGACGCTGGAGCGCAACCGGCTGTGGCAAGTCCCGCAAGAACTGGACCACGAAGCCATGGACCGCGCCGCCAAGGCGCTGGTGGGGCTGCATGATTTCACCACCTTCCGCTCGGTCCAGTGCCAGTCGCAAAGCCCCGTGAAGACGCTGGACCGGCTCGATGTCGAGCGCGAAGGCGACGAGGTGCGCATCCACGCCGCCGCGCGCAGTTTCCTGCATCACCAGGTCCGCTCGATGGTCGGCTGCCTCGCGCTGGTCGGCATGGGGCGCTGGCGAGAAGAGCAGCTGGCCGAGGCGCTTGAAGCGAAGGACCGGCAGGCTCTCGGCCTCAACGCCCCGCCGCACGGTCTCTATTTCGTCGATGCGACCTATCCGGACGATGCCTGACGTAACGGCACCCTAGCCAAGCCCTTGATCGAGGCGTAGCGAGGCCCACAAACAGGTTTCGTAAAGCAACGAAAGGGAATTGGATGACCACCGGCAAACAGCTTTTCACTACGCTGGCCAGCGATGGCACGCTTACGCTCGAACTGGAGGACGTCACCTTCCCCGAGCCGACCGGCAACCAGGTGCTGGTCAAGATGGAGGCCGCGCCCATCAACCCCTCCGACCTCGCCATCCTGACCGGCGCGGCGGATTTCGAGAATGCGGAATATTCGCCCGGCAAGGTCGTCGCCAAGATGCCCGAGCCGTTCAATTCGGGCAGCAAGGCGCGTCACGGGCAGAAGCTTCCCGCCGGTAACGAAGGCGCAGGCACGGTCGTCGCCACGGGTGACAGCGATATGGCTAAGGCGCTGATGGGCCAGCGCGTCGCCTGCGTGCCGGGCAATGCCTTCAGCCAGTATGCCATTGCGGATGCGGCCATGTGCCTGCCGCTGGGCGACCACAGCGCGGAAACCGGGGCCTCGAGCTTCGTCAATCCGATGACTGCGCTAGGCTTTGTCGAGAACGCCAAGATGGACGGCCAGAAGGCCATCCTCCACACCGTTGGCGCATCGAACCTCGGCCAGATGCTCAACCGCATTTGCCTCGAAGACGGGATGGACCTCGTCAATATCGTGCGCAAGGATGACCAGGCCGAGCTGCTCAAGTCGCAGGGCGCTAAGCATGTCGTGAATTCGTCGGACGATGATTTCATGGACCAGCTGCGCAGCGCAATCGACACGACCGACGCCTTCTACGGCTTCGACCCCATCGGCGGCGGCCAGATGGTCGACAGTTGCTTCAAGGCGATGGAGCAGGTCGCCGTGTCGAAAATGACCGAATATTCGCGCTATGGTTCGAACCAGGCGAAGCGCATGTTTATCTATGGCCGCCTCGATTTCGGGCCGACCGTGCTGACACCTGCCTATGGTTTTGGCTGGACGCTATCGGGCTGGCTCCTGACGCCGTTCCTGCAGAATGCGGGCATGGAGACGGTGATGCGGATGAGGAAACGCGTGCTCGACAATCTCTCCACCACCTTTGCCAGCAGCTACAAGACCAAGGTCGATTTGGAAGGCATGCTGACCAAGGATGCCATTCTCGATTATCGCCAGATGAAGACGGGCGAGAAATACCTCGTCACGCCGCACGGCTGAACTAGCGGCCGTCGAATGACCTCTGGATGGCGGCGGGGTCGGCAACCCCGCCTGCCAGCAGCAATTGCAGGAGTATCCGCGCCTTTTGCGGATTGAGCGCGCGGGCGGCGACGAAGCGGTTGACCTCGTCCTCGCCCTCGCGGTCGACCAGCCCCTCGTCGGCGCGGCTGGCGCGGACCACGGGAATGCCGCCCAGCGCCATCAGCGCCAGTTCCTGCCGCACGCGCTCGGGCATATTGCCCTCGCCCACGCCCGCGACGACGATACCACGCGTTTCCTCGCCGACCAGCCGGAGCAATTCCTCGGCGCATAGCCCAGCGTGGACGTAGAGGATGACCACCTCGGGCAAGTCGTCCGACCACACGAAGGCCGGCGCAGCGTCCAGCCGCCAGGGCGCGCCGAACCATTCAAGGCTGGATGGCGTCACGAGACCCACGGACTCGCGCGGGAAGCCGCGGAAAGCCTCGGTCCCGCGGGTACGGACCTTGCGCACGTCGCGCGCGGCGAATACGCGGTCGCCCATCACCACCAGCGTCCCGCGCCCGGCAGCTTCCGGATCGCTGGCCACGCGCACGGCATTGGCGAAATTTCTGAGGCCGTCATAGCCTACCGCATCGGCGGGACGCATCGCACCGACCACCACCACCGGCTTGTCGGCAGGCAGCGTCAGGTCGAGCAGGAAGGCGGTTTCTTCGAGCGTATCGGTGCCGTGGGTAACGATGACGCCGTGGCAGTCCTCCTGCCCCAACGCTTCAAGGATGGCGGGGTGAAGCGCATTCCAGACCGTGGGGCTCATATCCGCCGAATCGATGTTGGCGATTTGCCTGCCCGAAAGCTCTGCCTCGAGGCCCAGTCCGCCGACTTTTTCGAGGTAGTCCTCGATGGAAATCTCGCCTGCGGAATATTCGGGCGCAATGGCAGAGCCCGCGATACCTGCGATTGTGCCGCCCGTGGCGAGGACTGTGAGCTTTTTCGTCATGGCTGCGCACTAGCGGCAATTGATTTATGTGTCAGCCGCGCTATGTGGCGCTTCACCCGATGCTGGTCGGGGCGATTAGCTCAGTTGGTAGAGCATCTCGTTTACACCGAGAGGGTCGGCGGTTCGAACCCGTCATCGCCCACCAGTTTTTCAAGGACTTACGTGAGAGATCGTATTTCCCGCCCTCTTCTAGCAGGCCAATAGCAAGCCTTCTGAAGTCCGGATTTGCTTCTCCAGCGGTCAAGGTACTCTGAGGGTTTTGGGGGTCCCCCAACCGGATTACTCCAAATGGAACCATTGGAAATTGGGTGCAGCCTTGCGACACCACGTAGGGGGGCTACTTCAAGAGCCGCCCGACAATCTCTTCGTCCCAGCGATCCAACTCCGCTTTCGCGCCGTCCGGATTAAACATCATATTGACGGGGAGATATGCATCGCTTTTGGCGATTAGCTCGCCCTCCATGGCATCCCAGATTTGCAGCGCGCCGTTACAGTATAGCGCATGCAGAAACTGGGCCAATTGCTTCCCCACCCGTGCGGCATCCGCAGAGCCATCATCAAGTAGCTGAATGCCAGTTTCATGCGCGATGACCTGCCGTTCGTTGGCAAAATCCAAAAGAAGGTTGATTGCTGCGAACCCATCAGGACTTTTGTAGCTTACCTCAGCTTTCCTTTCATGGACGCTACATCCGGTGGGAAGCATGCCCTCTAAGCAGTCGAATGGCTCCGACAGCCGAAACCTCACGTTGATCATGGGAAGATCGACAGTCGCATCTTCTGGAATCGCATTCCCATCGCGAATGTCCTTCAATAGCTCCTCTCCGAAAATCCTCTTCCAGCCACGCAGTTCGTACAGGTGTTCTCGGAATATCGTTCTGCGTGTTTGGATGCCAAAAACGGTTTCAATCGCTTGTACGGCCAACTCCTCCATGATCGGCAATTCGCGCGAAAGTCGGAGATAGTCCTCCGGATCATCGGGGTTCGCAACCACCTCGCCGCCCGCATGCGCGACCGCGCATCGTCCCGAATCGTAGAGGTGCGCTCCTATTGGCCCTTCGATTCTCTCACGCAGTTCAGATAGAGCTTGGTTTGCACGATGCTCATCCAGCCGCCCTATCTGATCTTCAACCCATTCCCCGCGTCGCCGCCCATTAGGTACGGCTCGCTCTACAACTCGAAAGAAAGACAGGAATGAATATGCCGGGTGTCTGAGGCCTCTGCCCTCACGCATCAAAGCAAGTGCAAGCTTCGCATTGGGGTCTTCGACATTTGGCATCTCGGTCAGATCGAATGGGTCGCGTTGATACTCTCGCGGAGGCCGCTCAATTCCGTAGATCGGAAAAAGTGGGCTACCACCGCCAGCGCCAACGATAGTAGCTCCCGCACCTTGCATCCACGAAAGGACGCTCAAAGCGCGATAAAGGACTGCATAGGCCTCATTTCGATCTTGCGGGCCGTCACGCATTGCTAGGCCAGGATATGCATTTTCAGTTATAGGAATGAGCCAAATCGGAAATCCTTCAAACTCAAACGATTGCGCAGATGTTGGCCACGCCATCCTCGGATCGATATTGATAAGTTTCCAACTACCGGCTTGCAGGAGTTCCGGATTTTCTTCCCGAATTTCCTGAAGCGTTTTGAACGGGTTCGTCATTCTTTGCGAGGTACCGATATACACTCGCACGGCCAATCCCTAGACGCGTCGCGATATCAACAGGCCGGACCCCTTTAGCGTGAAGTCGGCGTACTTCTTCTCCATCAATCGATTGTTTTCGGCCTCGGTAGACGCCTGCGGCCTTCGCTTTCGCGATACCTTCCATCTGCCGCTCTTTGCGAATGTCCGCCTCGAATGCCGCGACAGCCCCAAGAATCGCCATCATCAGCCGTCCGGTAGAGCTGTCGGTATCCACGCCGCTCTGTTGCAAGCAGCGGAAGGCCACCCCCTTGCTTTGCAGCCGCTCAATGATGGCGAACAGATCGCCCACCGAGCGAGCCAATCGGTCGAGACGAGTAACAACTAAGGTGTCACCCTCCCGGACATAACCCAATGCATCTTCGAGCTGCTGCCTGCCTTTCGCAGTTAAGCCTGATCGCTTCTCAGCAAATATCTTGTCGCAACCAGCGTCGGATAACGCTGCCTCTTGAATTTCGAGGCTCTGCCCTACCGAGCTTACTCGTGCGTAACCAACCAACGCCATGCGATACTCCGTCTCAATAGGGTCTAGACCTAGGTGGAATGGCAGAGGTTTGCATTGTGGTCAACCCTAATGAGACGCTAAAGGTGTCTCACAGATGCGTCTCGCTTGGGTTTACCCCAATGATGCGCTATTGGTTGTGGGCCAACTTCTTGGTGAGGGCGTGCCACACGCTGATGACGCGTTTCCTATCGCCAGCGGGTACTACCAATACTTCCGCGTTTTCCGGGCTGCGGTACTCACTGAAGCGTGCAAGGAACTGTTGTTCCATGCGATATGCTTCCCTCGCAGTGTCCCACAGAAAAGCTTCGCAAGTGACGTAACAGAAGCCCCCCTTGTTTGGCAGCGCGTAGCGATTGAAGGTACGCCGCCGCTTTTCAAAGTCGAATGCCCAACCGACCTTGAATAGCTTGTCACGGGGACCATCGACGTATGATCCATTTCGTCGTTGTTCGAAGCTTTGTACCTCGAACAAATATGTCCATGCAGGGGCGTGCCGCACGTGCATGACACCAGCTCGCATTGTGTGTGAAGGTGCTGGACCATTACGAAATTTGAAGCCCGTTTCTCGCTCTATGCGTCGCCTGGTTCGAACGGAAGGCTGCAAAACCTCTACTTCAACCCACGCCAAGTTTAAAACTTGGACGGCTTCATTTTCCGTCAGCTCCACAATGCCAGATGCCGCATCCATATTGAATTTTTGACTACTGATAGTGCGAAGTTTGACGGGTTCCGGTTCGTCAAGTGTCCACGCTCGTGTGATGAGCAGGGAGTAGGGCCACTTGTAGTTCCCATCAGCATCCATATCCTGATGTCTGGGGCTGAGCGGGAAATCAAGCGTCTGGACCGGGATTTTGGTCGGCTCCATCATGCCGAGAATAATGCCACGCTCATGATGGGCCGTAGGTTCCTTTAGAGTTCCTACCAATATGACCCGGTCGCCATCAGCGAGGTCCCGCACCGCTTTGTTTCTCCAGCCTCTGTCACCGAATTGGAGCGGCCCTGTTGGGGTATCGAAGCCCCATACCTTAGTAAGAAAAACTCTCAGCTCTTTGCCCCCGCGTCTGGAACTATCAGCAATCGAGCATCCATCGTTTCCATCACAGCAAACGCTGCTTCCGAAAACAGCCTGAAGGGGCTTGCCTCTTTGATTTGCTTTCGGCGTCTTATGCCAATTTCGCTATCCAGCAGTCCGCGAAGTGCTTCCACATTTGCCTCCAAAGTATTCGATTCCTGCTGAAGAAAGGATAGGTGTTTGTGCAGGTCAATTTGCCCTTTCTCGAGCTTCGTCGGCATCTTCGAAAACATCCAACCATAGGACCCGTGTTCCTCAAAGCTGATCCAGTGCTGTTCGGCGTCGGTAGGTTGAGGAATATCGAGTGGTGCGAAGGCGGCAGTTCTATCCGAGATTAAAGTGCCTGACCTGTACGCGCTGACCACTGCACTTCGTGACCTCGCGCGGCTCGTCACGTAAAAGACCTCGAATCCTTCGTGTTGTCTCGCTCGTAGCTGGCGATGCTGATCGTAATTTCGATTTTTCCTAAGGTGCATCCGATATGACGGCTTGATTAAGATCGCCGGAGCGTCGCGGTGCTGCGTGAGGACGAATGAACGCTTAAGCTGGATTAGAAGCAGGCGGCCGTTCGCAAGCGTTGCTTCTACGTCATAACCCCTGTCTGCTTCATCTTGTTGCGAAATGAAGTTTGGTGGCTGAGGAAACGCGCCATGACCGCAATAGAGCCGCTCGTATTCGCTCAAGAACGCATATCCGAAAGTCAATTCGGAGAAATTTGGCCAAGGCATAATTACGGGGTCCTTAGGGTTTATTGCTCTGCGGGTCGTACAGCCCTCGCTGAAACCCGACGAAGTTTTGCCGGATGTCCTTCACGTTGCCGAGGCTCGATGCAGCATCGTGGGTGCTGCCGTACTTTAGCGTCAGCAGCCCCTTTAGGTTGTCGGTGTCAAGCTGATCCACGCCTTCCTCGACGTAGTGTGACAGCACGAAATCGAGGAATTCTCGCGTTTTCTCATCGTATTGCGAGAGTATGCCGCTGCGTCGTTGCTCTACTCGCTCGGCTCTGGGAGTGGGCGTACGGGCGTATGCAATATAGGCAAGGACGTCGAACAAGTCGCTGTCCTCGCCTTTGGTCAGCTTTCGAATTTCATCGAGCTGCTCGCCAGCGAAACCACGCTCGGCGAGGCCATTTAGCAATCCTCTCCTGGTAGCAGGATCGCTCCAGATTTCGCGTAGTTCGGCTTCGTCGCGGAACAGGTCGGGTAGTTGGCCGAACAGGCTTTCGACGAACTGGGCAACCGACATCGGCTTGCCATCCGGCCCCATGAACATGGTAGACTCGATGTGCTGGAAGGTTCGCTCCTTCCCATCGGCCAGCTTGATTTTCAGCTTTTTCGGACGCTCCCGACCGCCGCCATCTCCTCCACCAGTGCCAGGATCGCCTTCGCCGCCGTCGCCCTTTTCGCCGCCTTTCGAGCCGCCACCCTCATCAGGCTCAAGCGGATCGCCATCCCATTCCGGGTCCTGGAAGTGATGATGCGCCTTTACGAAATCGTGGACGGTGAAGTAGTCTTTGCCGTCATACATGCGGGTGCCACGCCCGATGATCTGCTTGAATTCGATCATGGAGTTGATGGGCCGTAGCAGCACGATGTGACGCACATTTCTCGCATCCACGCCGGTCGATAGCTTTTGCGAGGTCGTCAGGACGGTGGGGATGGTCTTCTCGTTGTCCTGGAACTGGCGAAGGTAATGCTCGCCTACAGCACCATCATTGGCCGTCACGCGGACGCAGTAATTGGGGTCGCTGCTCTGCTTGTTCTGGTTGATGATGTCGCGGATAATCGCGGCGTGATCCTGGGTTGCACAGAAGACGAGCGTCTTCTCCTTCGGCGCGATTTTGGCCATGAACGTCTTGACGCGATACTCCTCGCGCTGGCGGATTTCGATCCGGCGATTGAAGTCCTTTTCCTCGTAGCGTCGTCCCTCTTCGACTTCGCCTTCCAGCACCGCATCGTCGGGCGTGTAGACATATTCGTCGATGGTTGTGGCGAGCTGCAGCACCTTGAAGGGCGTGAGGAACCCGTCGTTGATGCCTTCCTTCAGCGAGTAAACGTAGCGCGGCTCGCCGAAGTAGCGGTAGGTATCGACATTGTTGTCACGCTTTGGTGTCGCAGTCAGGCCGATCTGAACAGCGGGGCTGAAATGCTCCAGGATTTCTCGCCACGTGCTTTCGTCATTCGCGCCGCCACGGTGGCACTCGTCGATGATGATGCAGTCGAAGAAGTCGGGCGGGTACTCTCCAAAATAGGGCTGCGGCTCGCCTTCATCATCGGTGCCGGACATGAAGGTCTGGAAGATCGTGAAGAAGATGCTGGCGTTCTTCGGCACCTTTCCCCTCTTCCGAATGTCGGCAGGCTCGACGCGGGCCAGGGCGTCTTCAGGAAAAGCAGAGAAGCTGTTGTAAGCCTGATCCGCGAGGATATTGCGGTCGGCCAGGAAAAGTACCCTGGGGCGGTGTGTAGGCTCTCCTGAAGCCTGCCAGTCCCGCAAGTTCCAGCGGGCATGGAACAGCTTCCAGGCGATCTGGAAGGCTATGGCGGTCTTCCCAGTCCCGGTCGCCAGAGTGAGCAGGATGCGGCTGTCGCCCTTCGCGATGGCATCCAGCGCCGCCTCGATAGCGTTGTCCTGATAGTAGCGCGGCTCGAATGTGCCTCCACGCGTATTGTAGGGGACATCAGCAAAGCGACCGCGCCAGACATTCTCTTCGGCGAAGGTCGCGTCCCATAGCTCCTGCGGTGTAGGGTATCGATCGACATAGCCTTCCTCGCCCGTCACCATGTCGATGCGGTAAATGCCCTTGCCGTTGGTCGAATAGGCGAAACGGGTCTTCAGCTTCTCGGCATAGATTTTGGCTTGGCCCACGCCTTCTGTGTCGCCTGCATCCTTCCGCTTAGCCTCCATGACGGCGAGCTTGCGGTTGCGATAGGTGAAAACATAATCAGCCGTGCTAGGCTCCCCACGCTTGCTCTTGCTTAGTATCCGTCCTGGGCAAATCTGTTCGCGCCGAACGCGGCTTTCCGCGACCTCGCCCCAACCAGCCAGCTTGAGGGCAGGGTCGATCAGCTCCGCGCGTGTTTCGGCTTCATTCATGCGGCTGCGGCCCGCTCAATGTTTGTCAGCTCGCCGGAAAATGCTTTGGTGAGGAATGTTCGTTTCAAGTTCGAGAGTGAATCTGCCTTTGCCGTATAGATCGACACAAGTTCTTCAACGTATCCGGCCAGTTCCGACAATCGCTCCACAATGTCGCGTTGTTCGTCCAGATCAGGCAGGGGTATCGGAATCAGATTGAGCTGCTTCTGGTTGAGCTTCGGTTGCGCCATCCCGCTGACATACGGCTCAAGGCTGATCCCGTTTAGATATGCCTCGACGAACTTCTGCGTTTCCATATGTTCGAAACGCAGAACATGGGCGTGATTGTTTACCCAGCTTTTCCCGGAAATTGAGAATGCAATCGGATAGGTCCGGGCCAACAGGTTTGCGCCATCTTCCGAGACAAGTAGCAAATCTTCGTCGAAAATGTGGTCGCGAACAGAATCCACCTGCCCAGAAGCGCCGTAATATGGGATTGAGCCTGCCTGTCGATCCTTCTTGGTTATTGGCTGACGCAGTCGATCCAGATTTGTCGCGATGTCGCCAAGTTCGCGCCTTGGCCAATTTTCATCGTTCATGCAGGCAGAACGAAAGGCATCAAACAATTCCCGCGCGTTCGCCAGGTTCTTTTCCGCATTCGCGGTGGCGGTGGCAATGCCAGCGAACGCTTCATCCAAAGTCGCTACGATCCGACGCTGTTCAGCGAGAGGCGGAATAGGAATTTGAACGGCGCTGAGAGATTTTCGTGTGATCTGGGGTTGTGCGACACCCGTAATCACGTTTGCAAGGATCGAAGGATCAGCAAGGAAATGTCGAAGAAAATCCCGGTCTAATCGATCGTCGAGGGGCTTCAGCACCATAGCGTTGCCAGTTATCCAGGCTTCGCCTTCAGTCACGTTGACGACTCCGCACGAGCCGCGACAACCAATGACTAATTCTGGTTCGGTATGGTTGGCACTGTGGTACCTGCCAATTATCCCATTTGCCCCGTAAACAGGATAAGTACCTTCGGGGTCCATCTCCTTCCTGCCAATCGTTTTCGGCTGATAGGCTTTGCATAGGGAAAGTAGCGGTGCCGTGTCCCAAACCATCAGAGCATCGCCTCAATTTCCGCTAGAATCTCGGTCGCTTCGGCATCAAATGCCTTCATCTCGGCTATGATTTCATCTGGCGACCGAAGCGGCTCTTCTTCCGGCGCATTCGGATTGCGAACCGACAAGTCATAGGTGCCGAAATCGACACCATCCACCGCAAGCGACCAGCTTTTCTCGCTATCCGCAAAACTCTTCTGAAGCCTTACGAAGTCGGCCAGATCATTGTCGTTCAGCGGGTTTGTCTTGCCCATGTTCCGGCCCGGATCGAGCTTGTAGTACCAGATATTCCGCGTGGGCTGGCCCTTCTCGAAGAACAGCACCACTGTTCTCACGCCCGCCCCCAGGAAGGTGCCGCCCGGCATGTCCAGCACCGTATGCAGGTTGCAGCTTTCTAGCAGCTCTTTGCGCAGCGCCACAGTGGCGTTGTCGGTGTTAGAGAGGAAGGTGTTTTTGATGACGATAGCGGCACGGCCGCCCGCTTTCAGCGTCCGCATGAAATGCTGGAGGAAGAGGGATGCCGTCTCGCTGGTCTTGATCGGGAAGTTCTGCTGAACCTCCTTCCGCTCCTTTCCGCCAAACGGTGGATTGGCCAGCACGATATCGAACTTATCTTTCTCCTGAAGGTCCATCACGTTTTCGGTCAACGTGTTGGTGTGGATTAGGTTCGGCGCTTCGATACCATGCAGGATCAGATTCATCGTCGCGATGACGTAGGCGAGGCTCTTCTTTTCCTTGCCGTAGAACGTGCGTTCCTGGAGCGTACGATACTCAATGGTGCTGAGGCCATGCTTGCCTCGCATATGATCGTAGGCTTCGCACAGAAAGCCACCAGAGCCACAGGCGCCATCATAGATGGTTTCGCCCACCTGCGGGTTGATAACCTGGATCATGGCGCGAATGAGGGGGCGGGGCGTGTAGTACTCGCCGCCGTTCCGTCCGGCATTGCCCATGTTTTTGATCTTGGCTTCGTAGAGGTGCGAAAGCTCGTGCTTCTGGTCTTGCGAGCGGAAGGACAGCCCGTCGATCAGCTCAAGCGCGTCGCGCAGCGAATAGCCGCTGGTAAACTTATTTTTGATTTCGCCGAAAATCTCGCCGATCTTGTACTCGATAGTGTCCGGGCTATCGGCCCGCGCCTTGAAGCCCTGTAGGTAGGGAAACAGCTCACGGTTGACGTAGTCGATCAGGTCGTCGCCGATCAGCGCGCCGTCATGATCGTACTGGCCCTTCGCGTCTTTAGGCGCGGCCCAGGTGGACCAGCGATGCTCCTTGTCGAGGATCGGCGTGTAGGCCTTGCCATCCAGCTCCGCCTCCAACTCGCGGGCGGATTCTAGGTCGTCGAGGTACTTCAGGAACAGCATCCAGGATGTCTGTTCGGTATAGTCCAGCTCAGTCGTGCAGCCTGCCTCTTTCCAGAGGACGTCATCGATATTGCGGAATGTCTGCTCGAACATGAGCGACGAATCTCCCTCCAAATTCAAACACCTTCCCTAGCGCGGGATGCCTGCAATCCAAATAGGGGAGGGTTCCCCTATCAGATCCCTATTGGGCAGCGGGGAATGGGGTGTTTTCCCTATCGTTTGGATCGCAGCCATGGGGTCTAATCGGTAGATGTATCCACGATTTTCGCCGTTTCGGGTTGGGAAAATTGACGCGACCGAGGAGTGATTGAACTTCTGGGGCGGCCGAAAAAGAAAGCCGGTTAGCGGCGAAAATCGTAGAGCGAATTTAGAAAGCTTTCGAGAGTGTCGTCGTCGCGGAGATAGACGAAGAGGTCCGGATCATGCTCAAGATCGGTTGGTGGAATGCCTCCTAACGGGAAAGCGATCATTTCGTGAAGCACATCGCTTCCAGCGACTAGGGCTTCACCGACGCAAGTCAGGTCGTTTGTATTGACGGCCCAGTCGTTCTGTTCAACCTCGCGAAGAAGGTACCGCGCTTGGTCCTCATCCTCATTGGCGACCAGTCGGTTGATGCGGCGTGCTAGAGCATTCTCATAGGTCGCGCGGGTCAACTGTCCCACCGGCTTCTTCCGCAATTCGATTGCTGCGGTCACGCCACGAGGCGACCAGGCAAAGCCTTCTGGTTGATCTGGTTCGGGGTCCGGCAAAGGATAATCAAGGTCAGCAACAAACTGCTGGATCGGCATCTCAAGCGCTGCGCGGTAGGAATAATGCGACGAATTCGGAGTTTGCTGCCTCGCGACGGAAAATCCTCCCCGCTTCGCTTCCTGAAGAGCGATCTCTTCGACCCGCGATAAGGCTGCAGCCTTCTCACCACCAATTAAGAAAACTGCCACGCCGAGTGATCCGAAGATAATCGTCGCAGAATAATCCTGATTGCCACCATCAAGCCACTGGATCAGCGCCACAACAAACACGAAGGCAATGCCGAGGATTGCCAGATCGCGCGTCAGCCTCGCCTGATTCCTCAATTGTAGCGTACGTCGCAGTAGCTCTTCGAGCGTTTTGGCTCTGCGGTTGTTCTCTGCTTCCGCACCAAGGGAATACGCTGGATTTTCTTTTACTCTTGGCTGCATCCGACCCTCCATCATGCAGCTCGTTTCACACGGTTTTTGTGTAAGCCGCAAGAGGACCGACACACCGCCCGCATCGAACACGGGTGGCAAGGTTGGCCAAAGGTTTTCACGACGACAGATACAGGGTGTTGATCGCTGACCTCGTGTCAGAACGTAAGGCACGCGGCTGGTCACAACGCGAATTGGCCGAGTGTATTGGCAGACACCAACAGTTCGTATCTCGCTATGAGACCGGCGAACGACGGCTGGACGTCATCGAGTATTTCGACATCTGCTTCCGGATAGGTTTTGACCCAATGGGGATCGTCTACCACGCAATGGGTCGTTCGATGGATCATCTCCGATAGCAATCTCAGGCGCAGCGCTTCATAACGAATAAGAACATCGCAACAGCAATGGCACCCGGCGCGCCTCGCTCGTGGAGCAAGGCACGGCGGGACCATTGCCACCGCTTCGCGGTGGAATAATAGGGTTTATTGGTAGGGTTGGCGGTACCTTAGCACGCCCTTTCCCACTGGTTAGGCGGCCCTGCGGGAGGTGCATTGCTGAGTGCTTTCCGACTGTCCTCCTGGTATATTATATGTGGAGCAATCATTGGCCCCGTTGTGTCCTCGAATTTGCGCGTCGCGGGGTTGATTTTCAAACTCGTGTACCATGCCATCGGGCAGGCTTTTTAGACCGACTGGTCGCCTTTTTGCCCACGACGGTTTCATTTTTTCGATACGTGATTTCTCTGCATCGGTCAGTGACAAGCTCATAAACTCCTTGGTAGGCGGTCCTTTCTCATCGGCGTTCGTGACCATCGTAAGTCGATAGACCGAAGCCAACGGTTGCTTGTTATCGAAACTTCCCGGCACGACGACTTGCAAGAACCCTCGCGCGACCAGCTCCTTGATGTACTTGCCTGCAGTCGCGTGTGTTGCGATGCCCAAGACCTTTGCTGCATCGCGTTGCGACATGAATATCTGACCATTGTTCACGCCATTAAATCTGTACCGAAATTCGACCAGCAATGCTCGCGCGGGTGGTGACAGCAAACGATAGGCTGGCGATGAAAGCAGCCAGTGTTCCATCATCACAAATTTCTCATGCGTATTGCGACCGGTCGCATCGACTTTGCGCTTTTTGTTGCGCTTCTTCGCCATGATATGATCCTCAAGTTTATGGTTGCGGCAAGCCGATTAGGCGGCCTTGGACGGCCCACTGGTATGACGGCGTTCTTGTTCGACGATCCAGCTGTCCAGCGATGCTTTTCGGTAAAGCACAGCACGCCCTATTTTGGAGTAGAGCGGTCCGTCGCCCGCGACGCGAAGTTTCTCCAAAAGGCTTTCTGAAACGCCAAGGTATCGCGCGGCCTCCGGCGTTCGCATGTTTGGCGGGAATTGTATGATCGACATTGATTGCTCCTGCATTGTTGCTCGATACGAGCGGGGCTACCTGTGTTGGAACAGGCCTCACATCGTTGGACGTGGTGGGAGCAAATTACCGCTTGGTTGATCTTGTTCTACAGGCTGCCGCGAGTGGCCTTGTGGAAAGCGGGTGCAAGCCAATGAACTGAAAAGGCAATTCTTTTTGGTACAGTTTCCATACGAAAACCATATGGAAATCATACAGAATTTATTATCGTGAATCGATAAATTAGGGTCGCAACGAAAAGACGCTTATAACGTGATCGGTCCATCGATTCGTGGCTTCACGTTTCTCGTCGAGATAATCGTACCTCTGGTAGCGTATACCCGCCCCAAGCTTTCTCGTACGTCCTTGGATCAGCTCGATCATGTCGGAACCAATACCAAGCCTTTGCAAGCCGGTGGCGACCGTACGGCGGAGGTCATGCAGCGTCCAATGATCTAAAATCTGCCCACTGGATTCCTCAACCAACCCGTCGAGGCGGGCTTTCAGCTTGCTATGATTGCCCAATTCGTTCTCGCCGGTGATGCTGAACACCAGCGGCCCAAGTCGCGGTAAATTGCCTAGCAGAGTGACCATAGGCTGGGTGAGTGGAACGACGTTTCCGCGTCTCGATTTGGTCCGCCCAGCCGGAACTTCCCAGAGCTTTCGATCCCAATCAATTTCATCCCAAAGCATTCCGCCGACTTCCCCGCGCCGCTGACCCGAAAAGATCAGGAATTGGACGAGCGGGGCATAGGGATGTGATTTCATCGCTTCGCAAGCCGACCATACTTTAGCCAGCTCTTGGTCGGTGAGGACACGCTCTCTGCCAATCCCGGGCTTTGGCGCTGGTACACGCTCCATCGGACTTCTTTCGATATCGCCGCGATCTTCGGCCCAACCGAAAAGCTTGCCTACAACTTCCCTAGCTTTTCGTGCTGTAGCCTCCATCTCCCAAAGACTGTCGATGAATGCGGCGCAGTCGGCCTTGCTGATATCGCGAATATCGCGCTTCCCAAAATATGGAATTGCGTGACGGCGCAGCGTCGAAACTGCGCGGTCGTATGATCCGGGCCAATTCGACTTGAGATATCTCTCCGCAAACTGTTTAGCGTATGCTGAAAAGGCGTAGTCGATGGTTTCGCTTCTCCGTCGCCTTTTCTCTGCATTTGGATCGACCCCCTGACTGATCTCCAAAAGTCGTTTCTTCGCTTCGGCACGGGCCGTATCGGGCGTCCAAGGCGACCCGTGCGGGCCAATCGTGTACCGGTTTGAGCCACGCTTGCCCGGCATCCGGTAATCGACCACATAAACCTTCCGGCCCTTCGGCGTAACTTTCACCCCGAAACCTTTCAGTTCGGCGTCCCAAAAGAGTTGAACCCTGTCGGCAGGCGCGAGCCTATCAACCGCAGTCTTATTGATTTTTCCCGAAGCCACGCGAATCAATCCTAGCAAGCCAATAGCAAGCCAACCAAATCCAACGCGGTCCAACGAGAGGATGCGGCCAGCAAAAATTTACCTAGGAAAATCGGCAACTAATGCAAGCTCAGGCCACTCTGGAATACTCTAGAAAATGACCAGCATCTCGTTTACACCGAGAGGGTCGGCGGTTCGAGCCCGTCATCGCCCACCAGTTTCGACCAGACAAAACCATCCGGGAGATGGTTTTGCGTCGAAACTCCCGAGCGACAGCGAAGGGTACCTCACTTCAGCCACAACCTCAGGCCATAGGCCACCGCTCCCAGCACCATCACGCTGGCGAGCCAGATGAGCAGCATCCACGCCAGCCGCTGCCACAGGGGCTTGTCCTGCGCCTCGTCCGAGCCGGAAAGCGGATCGAAGCCCATCAGTGGTATCCTTCCGTCCCGACCTTGCCGCGGAACACCCAATAGGCCCAGCCGGTGTAGGCGAGGATGAGCGGCATGGTGATGGCGACGCCAATGAGCATGAAGACCTGGCTTTTCTCCGGCGCGGCGGCATCCCAGATGGTGATATCGGGCGGGATGACATTGGGCCAGATGGTCGCCCCCAGCCCGGCCATGCCGAGGAAGAACAGCGCAATCGACAGCCAGAAGGGCTTGCTGTTGCGCTCCTTCTTAAGCGCGCCGAGCAGCGAGAGCGCAATAATGCCCGTCACGATCGGCACCCATGCGGTAAGATAGATTTCCGGCGCGGTCAGCCAGCGGTCGGCATATTCGGGATTGAGTGCGAGGTTGTAAGCGCTCACCGCGCCCATCAGCGCAAGCGTCGCGAGGAAGGCTTTCTTGGCCAGTGTGCGCGCATGGGCCTGCGATGCGCCTTCCAGCTTCCAGATGAGCCATGTCGCGCCGAGCAGCGCATAGCCGGCCACCGTGCCCACGCCGGTCAGCAGCGTATAGGGGGTGAGCCAGTCCCACCAGCTCCCGGCATAGGCGCGGTCCTGCACCTCGATGCCCTGCAGCAGCGCGCCGAGGATCATCCCCTGTGCCATCGCGGCGATGAAGGACCCGGCGGTAAAGCTGATGTCCCAGAACTTCTCATGCGCCTTGTCGCGCCAGCGAAATTCGAAAGCCACGCCCCGAAAGACGAGGCCCAGCAGCATGGCGATGACCAGCGGGTAGGTCGCAGGTAGGATAACCGCGTAGGCCAGCGGAAAGGCGGCAAAGAGCCCGCCCCCGCCCAGCACCAGCCATGTCTCGTTCCCGTCCCATACAGGCGCGATGGAGTTCATCGCCTGGTCGCGCTCCTGCCCCGGCTGGAAGGTCGGGAAGAGGATGCCGATGCCGAGATCGAAGCCGTCCATCACCACGTACGCGAAGACCGCAAAGGCGATGATGAACGCCCAGATGACGGTGAGGTCGAAATCAATTGCCATCGGTCGCCTCCTCCTTGCTGTCGGGCAGGACATCGGGGTCGTGGCCCGGGTTCTGCGTCGGACCAGGCGTGATACCGGCGGTACGCACCGGCCCCTTCTCGGTGCGCTTGACGCCCTTCTCGCCCGTGTGAGGAGGCTGCTTCATCAGTCGCAGGATATACCAGGTGCCGACGCCGAACACCGCGAAATAGACGACGACGAAAGCAATCAGCGACATCGCCACCGCGGGCGCATCGAGCGGGCTGGCGCTGTCGGCGGTGCGGAGCACGCCGTAAACGGTCCACGGCTGGCGACCGACCTCGGTGGTAATCCACCCGGCAATGACCGCGACGAAGCCCGATGGCCCCATCACGACCGCTGCCCTGTGCAGCCAGGTCCAGTCGTAAAGCTTCTTGCGCGCCCTCGCGAGCAGGCTCCACGCACCGATGCCGAGCATCAGCATGCCGATGCCGACCATCACGCGGAACGCCCAGAACGGCAGGAAAACCGGAGGCTGGTCCTCATCGGGAATGGTGTCGAGACCTGCCAGCGGCGCGTCGAGGTCATGCTTCAGGATGAGGCTGGACAGCTTCGGAATGCCCACTGCGTAATCGAGCCGCTGTTCCTTGTCGTTCGGAATGCCGAAAATGTAGAGCGGCGCGCCGTCGGGGTGGCTTTCGTAATGCCCCTCCATCGCCATGACCTTGGCGGGCTGGTGTTCGAGCGTGTTGAGCCCGTGCATGTCGCCTGCGAAAATCTGCACCGGCGCGACCAGCGCGGCCATCCACATCGCCATGGAAAACATCTTGCGCGCATGCTGGTTGGTGCGGTCCTTCAGCAGGTGCCACGCGCCCACGCCGCCTACCACGAAGGCGGTGGTCAGATAGGCCGCGATGACCGTGTGAACGAGGCGATAGGGGAAGCTCGGGTTGAAGACGATGTCGAACCAGTCCGCTTCAGGAAGCAATTGCCCGTTCGCCGCCTCGGTCCAGCCGACCGGTGTCTGCATCCAGCTGTTCACCGACAAAATCCAGAAGGCGGAAATGAACGTACCCAGCGCCACCATGAAGGTCGCAGTGAAATGCAGCCCCTTGCCCACCCGGTTCATCCCGAAGAGCATCACGCCCAAGAAACCCGCCTCAAGGAAAAAGGCCGTCAGCACCTCGTAAGCCATCAGCGGGCCGAGGATGGGGCCCGTCTTGTCAGAGAACACCGCCCAGTTGGTGCCGAACTGGTAACTCATCACGATGCCCGAGACGACACCCATCGCAAAGGCGATGGCAAATATCTTGAGCCAGTATTTGAACAGGTCCTGGTAAACCTGCTTGCCGGTTTTCAGCCACAGCGCCTCCAGCACCGCGAGATAGCTCGCAAGGCCGATGGAGAAGGCTGGAAAAATGAAGTGGAAGCTCACCGTGAAGGCGAACTGGATACGGGCGAGCAGCAGCGCGTCGGCGTTCTCGAACATGGCCGAACCCTATACCCGCTTTCGCAGCAAACCGCGATGAAAGCTGTGCACCATCTGGTGCACGCCGCGCATCAGTCGGTCAGACCTGCGTCAATCGCGCTACGCGCTTCCTCGCCCGCCCAGTCGAAATCGCCGCGCACCCGCCACACTTCCTGCCCGCTAGCATCGTAAAGCACGGTAGTGGGCAGCAAGGTGTCGCCCAGTGCGAAGCCAAGCTCGGCCTGCGGGTCGAGCCATGGTTCGAGATGGGCGAACCCGCCCTGCTCGAAGAACGCTGTGACCTTGGCCGGGTCGCCCATGTCCTGGCTGACGGTCACCACGCGGAGACGTCCCTCGTAATCGCCAGCGAGCTCGTCGAGCAGCGGCATTTCCTTCACGCAGGGAGCACACCATGTGGCCCAAAGGTTGAGCAGCACCGGCTCGCCCTGCAACGCCCCGAGGTTCAGTTGACGCCCTTCCGCGTCCTTCACATTCAACGCGGGCATCAGTTCGCCCGCATTCGACGCGTCGATTTCACCGGTTGCCGCTGCCGAAGCACCGCTTTCTTGCGCCTCACTCGGCGCATCCCTATCGCAGGCCGCGACAGCCAGAGCGAGGATGGATACGAGCGTGAGCGAGAAGCGGGACAATCAGGGCTCCAATGCCATGTGGGGCGGCAGGTTCGCCGAAGGACCTAGCGCGATCATGCGCGAAATCAACGCTTCCATCCCCTTCGACAAGGCGCTCTGGCGCGAGGATATCGCGGGCAGCCGCGCGCATGTCGCCATGCTGGCCAAGCAGGGCATCGTGAGCGAAGCCGACGCGAAGGCTATCGACGAGGGGCTGCAGCAGGTCGCCGCCGAATACGAGCGCGACGGCGTGCCCGAGGACTGGGACCTCGAGGACATCCACATGACCGTGGAATCGCGCCTCACCAAGATCGTCGGTCCCGCAGCAGGCCGCCTCCACACCGCGCGCAGCCGCAACGACCAGGTGGCGACCGACTTCCGCATGTGGGTGCGCAGCGCGATGAGCCGCGCCGAGGACGGGCTTGCGGCGCTGATGCGCGCGCTGGTGACGCGCGCCGACGAGCATGCGGACAGCGTCATGCCCGGCTTCACCCATCTGCAGACCGCCCAGCCGGTGACTTTGGGCCATCACCTCCTCGCCTACTTCGAAATGTTCGAACGCGACCGCGCGCGTTTCGCCGATGCGCGGGCGCGGCTGGACGAGTGCCCGCTCGGCAGCGCGGCGCTGGCAGGCACCGGCTTCGACCTCGACCGCGAGATGACGGCCGAAGCGCTCGGGTTTTCGCGGCCCACGCGCAACAGCCTCGATGCCGTCTCCGACCGCGATTTCGCGCTCGATTACCTGCAGGCGGCGAGCACCTGCGCCATCCACCTCTCGCGCCTTGCCGAAGAGATGATCCTGTGGGCCAGCCAGCCCTTCGGCTTCATCAAGCTGCCCGATGCACTGTCCACCGGCAGCTCGATCATGCCGCAGAAGAAAAACCCCGATGCGGCCGAACTGGTGCGCGGGCATGCGGGCCGCATCATCGGTGCGATGACCGCGCTTTCCATCAGCATGAAGGGACTACCGCTCGCCTATTCGAAGGACATGCAGGACGACAAGCCGCCGGTCTTCGAAGCCGCCGGATTGCTCGACCTGTGCCTTGCCGCGATGGAGGGGATGGTGGGGAAAAGCACCTTCGACACCGGCCGTATGCGCAAGGCGGCCGAGGCGGGCCATGCCACCGCCACCGACCTTGCCGACTGGCTCGTGCGACAGGCGGATATTCCGTTCCGCGAGGCGCATCACATCACCGGTGCTGCCGTGAAGCTGGCCGACCAGAAGGGCGTGGCGCTGGACGGGCTCACCATCGAGGATTTCCATTCCATCGACGAGCGCATCGGCGAAGGCGTGTTTGACGTGCTTTCGGTCGATGCCTCGGTGGCCGCGCGCACCTCCTATGGCGGAACCGCCCCTGCGCGTGTAAGGGAGCAGGTCGCAGCCGCGCGCCAGCGGCTGGGCATGGAGGATTGATGCGCGCTACCCTTGTTCTCGCTGCGTTTCTCGCGCTCGCTGCATGCGGGCAGAAGGCTGCGCTGACACCGGTTGCAGGCCAGACCCTGCCGCCCAAGCCCTATGGCGCGGAAGTGCAGCCCGATGCGCAGGACCTGCTCGCACTCGACCCGCAGGCCGCGCCCGACCGCTCGGTGGAACTGCGCACCCGCAGCGAGGAGCGCGAGGACGACCCCTTCGACCTGCCGCCCGAAGAAGCCGACGGTCCGGACGGCGCCTGACCAAGGCCAGTTTTTCGTTTGAGAACCTAAGCTGTCTCGACTTGGCCCCCTGCGAACGGCATGGGGCGCAGCATGGACCATTTCCAGCTACGTGACGGCGTCCTCCATGCAGAGGATGTCCCGCTGCCGACCATTGCCGAGGAAGTCGGCACGCCGGTTTATGTCTATTCGCGCGCCACGCTGGTGCGCCATGCGCGGGTGTTCCGCGAAGCGCTGTCGGGGCTGAAAAACCCGCACATCGCCTTTGCTGTCAAATCCAATCCCAACCTCGCCGTGCTGCGCGTGCTGGCGAACGAGGGGTATGGCGCGGATGTCGTCTCGGGAGGCGAGCTGACCCGCGCACTGAAGGCAGGGATGAAGGCCGAAGACATCGTTTTTTCCGGCGTCGGCAAGACCCATGCGGAGCTGCAGCAGGGCCTCGAAGAAGGCATCGGCCAGTTCAATATCGAGAGCGAGGAAGAGGGGTACGAGCTCGCTGCCATCGCCCGCCGCTTCGGCAAGCGCGCGGCCTGCGCGCTGCGCGTGAACCCCGATGTCGATGCCCGCACGCATGAGAAAATCTCCACTGGCAAGCGTGAGAACAAGTTCGGCGTTCCGCTCGACCGGGCAGCGGAAATCTATGCCGCGCTGGCCAAGGAAGAGGGCCTCGATATGCGCGGCATCGCGGTGCATATCGGAAGCCAGCTGGGCGACCTGGAACCGCTTGAAACTGCCTTCGGAAAGGTCGGCGCGCTGATTGCCGAATTGCGCGAGGCCGGGTGCAGCGTGACCCACGCCGACCTCGGCGGCGGTCTCGGCGTACCCTACAAGGCTGGCGAGGAATTCCCGCCGCCTTCCGAATATGGTGCGATGGTCGCACGCGTCACGCAAGGCTGGGACGTCCAGCTGATGTTCGAGCCGGGCCGCGTGATTGCAGGCAATGCCGGCGTCCTGCTGACCCGCGTCATCCGTTCCAAACGCAGCGGCAATGGTCCGCCTTTCCTCGTGGTCGATGCGGCTATGAACGACCTCACCCGCCCCGCCATGTATGGCGCCTGGCATGATTTCGAGGCGGTCGAGCCGACCGGCCAGAAGGCCGTCCAACATATCGTCGGCCCGATTTGCGAGACCGGCGACACCTTCGCGATGGACCGCGAATGCGATGCGCTGGCCGCCGGCGACCTCGCCGTCTTCCGCACGGCCGGGGCCTACGGCGCGACCATGGCATCGAGCTACAACTCGCGCGGCTTCGTGGCAGAAGTCCTCGTCGACGGCGACAAATTCGCCATCGTCGCAGACCGCATTGCTGCCAGCGCCATCATGGATGCCGAGCGCGTGCCTGACTGGCTCGAAGGCTGATGCATTCGCTCCCGCTTTTCCACCGCATCGCTGGCGAGCGCGTGGTCGTGGTGGGCGATGGCGATATGGCCGAGGCCAAGGCGCGGTTGGTGACACGCGCGGGCGGGATACCTTGCGCCGAGACCGAGGCGCATCACGCACAGCTGGGTTTCGTGGCCTTGGAGAACGGACGCAAGGCAGAGGCAGCGGCCTTGCGTTTGAAGCGGCTTGGCCTGCTGGTGAACGTCGCCGACCGTCCGGATTTGTGCGATTTCACCCTGCCGAGCATTCTCGACCGCGAGCCAGTGCTGGTGGCGGTAAGCACCGGCGGCGCTTCCGCGGGCCTCGCCAAGCACCTGCGGCTGCGGCTCGAAGCGCTCATTCCGGAAACTATCGGGCGATTGGCAGACAGGCTATCAGCATCGCGCGAGGCAATGCGCACGCGGTTTCCCGATGGGGCAGCGCGGCGGCGAGCGCTCGACAAGGCGCTGGCCGAGGGCGGACCGTTGGATGTCCTCAAGGTCGATTCACACGAGCACGTCGACAACTGGCTGCAAGGTGGAAGCGACAAACTCGCGGGGTCAACCGAAGAATTCAAGCTCACCAGCGACGACCCCGACGACCTGACACTCAGGCAGGCACGCCTGCTCGGGATGGCAGACACCGTCCAGCATGACCCGGACATTCCCGAAGCCATCCTCGTTCGCGCTCGTGCCGATGCCCGCCGGATAGAACTTCCTGGCGAACCGCCAGCGGAAGGGCTGACGGTCATCCTGCGCCTAGACCGCTAGGCTGCAGCCAGTTCGCATGCCTCGCCAATTCCGATAGCTGCGAAATAGCGCGCCATCGCATCGGCAGTAGCATCGGCGAGCGCAATATGCGCCCTGCGACGGTCATGCGGGTCGGGAATGCGGACCAGCAGATCGGCATCGACCATTTGCGCAATCCACCTCAGCGCAGTCGTTGCAGGCACACCAGCAGCGATACAAAGCGAGGTCACGCAAACCTGCCGCCGCTCTGCCCGTGCTGCCGCGAGGTCGAGCAGGATATCCCACGCAGGGTCGGCAAACAGTTCGGCATCGAAGAATTGCGAGCGCGCTTGCCGCTGGCGGATGAGCTTGCGAATAAGCGCACCGTCAGGGAGGCGCGGAGCGGCCTTGCTGTTGTCGACGACATATTCATCGCCCTGCGCGTGCCAGCCTTGCGCCGGGGATTCGAGCCTGAAGGCCCCGCCCCCTTCACGCTGTCCCGCATCGACCTGCGACGACAATCCCTCCAGCCGCTGCGCAATCGAACCGACCTGCTCGGTCAATCGCAGCAACATCAGCCGGTCTTCCTCTGCCAGTTCGCGCAGGCGCAGGTTGGGCACATGCGCCAGCACGCGCCCAATGGCGATTATGCGGTCCGCCCGCCCCGGCTCCACCAATATCTGCGCCCCCGACATGGCAAAGCAGCCGAACACGGCATCGAGCGCATCCATCGTGGTCGACACCACCAACTGCGCACCCGATTTGCCCGCGCGCATATCCAGCCGCGACAGCAAGGCCATCGCCCCTGCATCAGCATCGGCGCAGTCGACCAGTATGAGGTCACCCAGCGCGCTGCCCGAGCCGCTGCCAAATTCATCGAGACCGCAGCATTCGAGCACGCGGAAACCCGCCGCTTCTGCATCGCAGCGCATCTGATCGCGTATCGCGTCGCGATCGGCCAGCACGCTTACCGAAAGCTGCATGCCCGCCCCATCGAACACGGGTTCGTAAACGAAATCAGCCTGCATCGACTCGCTCTCCTCGGCCCCAGAAAGAGAACGAGATGAGAACAAAACAAGATTATGTCAAGACTTCCCGAGGCCGATGAGAGGCTTGCCGCCAGCGCCTACTGCTCAGAAGCCCTTGGCCCGGAACCCCTCGCGCAGGATATCCTTCAGGGTCTCGGTCATGATGGGCACGGTCGAAACCATTTCCTCGGCAGACCGGCCCGGGGCGAGCGCCCTGATCCGCGCAGCGATTTCTTCAGCATCTTCGTCTCGCCCTGCATGGAAATAGGCCGCAAGCGATGCACCGTAGACCTGTAGCGGAGTGCGTTTAGGACTCCTCGCCCGATCCGCCCAATCGGCGGCAGCCTGGTAATCGCCACTGCGCAAATGCGCGCAGATCAGGGCGCCGAACACCGAGTCCCGGTTTGGATCCAGCGGGCTGAGCGCCAGCGCGGTCCTGTTGTGCGCGATGCCGATCCCCACATCGCCGCCCAGCGCGTGGAGACCCCCCAATGCAGCGAATGCCTGCGCGTAGCTCGGAGCCCGTTCGATCGCATTTTCGAAATCGACCTGAGCCTGCGCGAAATCACCGAGGAGGTAGCGCGTCCGTCCATGCGTCGTTCGGACAAAGGGGTCGCGCGCATCAAGCGCCAGCGCCTGCTGTGCCGCAGCGGTCATGGCCGCCCCGACCTCCTGCCTGCGTGCATCCGACGACAAGAGCGCCAGCATCCAGTTCGCATGCGCCCGCCCTGCATGCGCGCGCGAAACCGGGGTCCAGCTCGATTGCCCGGCCAATATGATCGAGCGCAGTCGCCGGGTCCACCGGCCCGTGGTCGAAAGTCTTGGTCAGGCCGGTATGATAATGCTCCCACGCCGAGAAATCGGACACGGGTTTCAGCTGCGCCTGCATTGGCGACAACGCTTTCGACATCAATGTGAATGCCACCAATATCGCGGCCGACATTTCGGACCTATATTCGCAGGTATCGACCGCACAGGGCAACATCGCCACCAACGCTTCCGCCATCGACACCAACGTAACCGCTATCGCTGGTCTCGACACCCGTCTCGGCACGGCGGAAAGCGACATTGTCACGAACGCTGGAGCCATTGCCGACAACGGAACAGCGATTTCCGGCCTGGACACGCGCCTGGCGACGGCCGAGACCGGCATTTCGAACAACGGCACGGCAATCGGTGCCCTCGATACCCGCCTGACCTCGGCAGAAACCGGGATCGGCGACAATTTCGATGCCATCGCCGCACTCGATACTCGCGTAGGCAGCAACGAAACCGGTATCGCGGCCAATGTGACCGCCATTTCGGGCCTCGATACACGCCTTGGTTCGGCCGAGACCGGGATCAGCGACAACGCTTCCGCCATCGCGACCAATGCCACCAATATCTCCGCGAACACGGCGGCCATCGACAGCAACCTCGCCAGTATCGGGACCAATGCGGGCAATATCGCCACCAATGCCTCGGACATTTCCGGACTCGATACGCGGGTAGGTACGCTCGAGAACAATCTCGCCACCAACGCGGGGGGCATCAGTGACAACGGCGCGGCGATTGCAGTCCTCGATACGCGTGTCGGTGCCGCGGAAAGCGAGATCGCCGACCTCTAGGTTGCAAATGCAGAGCTTGCCCACCTCGGCGACCTGACCGCTTTCGCCACCACCGGCACGCCCGCGCAGGCCCATGGCGGCTATTCGACTGCGCTCGGCAACGGCAGCTTTGCCTCGATCGACGCCGCCATCCTGCCCACCACCACAACACAGTGGGTCGACGGTGCGACAGTCCTTGGCAACAATGCCTATGCGCTGGGAACTGGGACGATCGCTATCGGCAATGCGGCTTTCGCGGGCGGATACGACTTCGGCACCGGCGAATTCTCGCTGGCTACGGGCGCCATCGCTTTCGGTGGATACGCCACTGCTATCGGAAACTATTCGACCGCACTCGGCCACGCGTCCTACGCGAACGGCCAATTCTCGGTCGCCGTCGGCTTCGCCGGTGTGGATTCGGAAAAATCGGTCGGTGTCGGCGGCGCCTGGATCGACCAGAATTCTGCGCAATCGACGGCCGTGGGTCACTGGACCTACATCGCCCAGAACAGCGCGAACTCCGTGGCGCTCGGCTTCCAGGCCGAAGTGCTGGATGATAGCCCTGACTCCGTCGCCATCGGCAACACCGCGCAAGTCGCGCTGGCCGATCCCGCAGCAGGGACGCTCGGTGCAGTCGCCATCGGCCACCTCTCGCTGGCAACCGAGCGCGATACGGTGAGCTTCGGCAACGAAAGCGACCAGCGACGTCTCGTGAACGTAGCGGACGGCATGGCAGACAGCGACGCCGCTACTGTGGGGCAGATGAACCTGGCCATCGCCGATGCGACCGCCGGCTTCGCCACCAGCGCAGCGCTCGATGTCGCACAGAACGATGCCACGATGGCGCTTGCCAATGCGGCTACGGCGCAGGGGACTGCAGACACGGCGCTCGCAGCCACGCTCACCAACGCATCGGCGATTTCGGCCAATGCGGATGCGATTGCGGTCAATGCGAGCGGCATCCAGACCAACGCCGCGGCCATTTCGTCAAACGCAGAGGCGATTGCGACCAATGCCAGCGGCATCCAGACCAATGCCGAGGCGATCGCAGCGCTCGAACTTTCGGGTGCAGCCTATGGTGAGGACATTGCAGCCAACACGACTGCCATCGAGGCGAATGCTTCGGCAATCACCTCCAATGCCAGTGCAATCGCAACCAATGCCTCCTCAATCGCGACGAACGCCACCGCGATTGCCGACAATGCTACGCTGATTGCGACCAACACGGGCGACATCGCTACCAACGCAGCGGCCATCGCAGCCAACTCCACCGAGCTTCAGACCTATGCCAGCGCGTCGGGCGGAACGGCTGTGGCCTCGGGCGACTATGCCCTCGCCATCGGCGGCGACAGCATTCTGAGCAACGACGGAGTGGGCGCACAGGCGCTCGGCACTGGCGCACTGGCGCTGGGTTCGGATGCCAATGCCGCGACCAACCTCGCCTTCGCAATCGGCTTCGGCACGCAGGCGACCGGCGGGCAGGCCTTCGCGCTGGGCAGCCGCGCCGAGGCGACCGAGTTCCACGCCATGGCGCTCGGCACCGATGCCTCGGCCACTGCGCAGCGTGCGGTTGCCGTGGGCCGCGGTTCGAATGCCTCGGGCTTCGGTGCGCTGGCGATGGGCGGTAGCTCAAATGCCGGCAACGCCCGCGCCGTGGCGCTCGGCTACTCGGCCAACGCGGCAGGTTTCCAGTCGACCGCGCTGGGTGAAAGCGCTGTGGCATCTGCAGCCGGTTCGACTGCTGTCGGTCAGGCCGCTCAGGCAAGTGCCAACCGTGCCACTGCCTTTGGCCAGGGTGCTGTCGCATCGCATGCCGGTTCGACCGCCATCGGCGCGGGCGCTGCGACGACAGCCGACAACCAGGTCATGCTGGGCGCGGCAGGAAATGCGGTGGTCGTCGCCGACATGGCGGCAAGCACGGATGCCCAGTCGGGCGTGGTCTACACGGTCACGGTCGACGAGAATGGCGTGCTCGGCCGTCAGGCTGCAGCGAGCCAGGCGAGCGTGAGCCATGGCTTCAGCAGCCTGCGGGGCCAGATGAACGCGCTGGCGGCCGTCACCGACGAGCAGTTCGCGGCGCTCACCAGCGACGTCGCGCAGATTTCGGGACGGGTCAGCACGCTGGAGCAGGGCTTTGCGGAAATGGGCTTCCAGCTGGAAGACTATAACCGCTCGGCCATGGGCGGCATCGCCGCTGCCACCGCTCTCGGCAGCGCCATCGCCATGCCGGACAAGAAGTTCGTCATGTCGGGCAATTTCGCCACCCATGGCGGCCAGCAGGGCTACGCAGCCAGCTTCACCGGCCGCATGAGCGAAAGCTTCGCCATCGGTGCAGGTCTTGCAGGCAACACCGCCGACGATGAAGTCACCGCACAGGTAGGCGTGGCCTTCGGCTTCTAAGCCGCCAGCCCTCACGCAGGAAGGGGCCGGGTCGCCATCATGCGGCCCGGCCCTTTCGCATATTCACCAAGCGCCTCGCCTTCCGCATGAAAAGCTATTAGGGGCGCTTCCATGCATTTTCTCGACCAGGCCAAGATCTATCTCAAGTCCGGTGCGGGCGGCCCCGGCGCCGTCAGCTTCCGGCGCGAGAAGTATATCGAATACGGCGGCCCCGACGGCGGCAATGGCGGCAAGGGCGGCGACATCGTCTTCCGCGCCGTGCAGGGCCTCAACACGCTCATCGACTTTCGCTACGCGCAGCACTTCAAGGCCAAGCGCGGCATGCACGGACAGGGCAAGGACAAGACCGGTGCAGGCGCGCCCGACCTCATCATCGACGTGCCCGTCGGCACGCAGGTCCTGTCGGAGGACAAGGAAGAGGTGCTCGCCGACTTCACCGAAGTGGGCCAGGAAATCGTTTTCCTCGAAGGCGGCATGGGCGGCCGCGGCAATGCCAGCTACAAGAGCAGCACCAACCGCGCCCCGCGCCAGCACCAACCGGGCGAGCCGGGCGAGGAAATGTGGGTCTGGCTGCGGCTGAAACTGCTCGCCGATGTCGGCCTGCTGGGCCTGCCCAATGCGGGCAAGAGCACCTTCATCAACCAGGTCACCAACGCCAAGGCCAAGGTCGGCCATTACGCGTTCACCACGCTGGTGCCGAAACTGGGCGTGGTTCGCCACAAGTCCCGCGAATTCGTACTGGCGGACATTCCCGGCCTCATCGAAGGCGCAGCGGATGGCGCAGGCATCGGTGACCGCTTCCTCGGCCATATCGAGCGCTGCCGGGTGCTCATCCACCTCATCGACATCGCCGGACAAGACCCTGCGGATGCCTACAAGACGGTGAATGCCGAGCTCGAGGCCTATGGCGCTGGCCTCGCCGAAAAGCCGCAGCTGGTCGCCTTGAACAAGCTCGACCTTACCGACGAGGAACTGGGCGCAGCCTTTGCCGACGAACTGCTGGCGGCAGGCGCGGACAAGGTCTTCAATATCTCGGGCGCGACCGGCGAAGGGATCGAGGAATTGCTCGATGCCGTCCTGTCCTACCTGCCCGACCGCACCGCCACCGAAACGCAGGCCGAAGAGGTCGAAGACGAGGGCGACGAGCCCGACTGGTCGCCCATCTGACCTTCCATGACGGTCACCACCCTATCCGGATTGCGCGAGGCAAAGCGGCTGGTCGTCAAGGTCGGCTCGGCGCTGCTGATCGAACAGGGCCGGGCGCGCGAGGCATGGCTGTCGACGCTGGCCGCCGAAATCGCTGCGCTACGCAAGGGCGGGACCGAGGTGATAGTCGTGTCGTCGGGCGCGATTGCGTTGGGGGCGGCAAAGCTGGAGCTTGCCAAGGGCGGACGCGGAAGCCTCGCCGATGCGCAGGCGGCTGCCTCGGTTGGGCAAGTCGAACTGGCGCGGCTGTGGTCGGAAGTGCTCGGACGTCATGACCTCATCGCCGCGCAGATGCTGGTGACGCTCGACGACCTCGAAGACCGCCGCCGCTATCTCAACGCCTCGGCCACGCTGGAACGCCTGATCGAGGCGGGTGCGATACCGGTGGTCAACGAAAACGACAGCGTGGCGACCGAGGAAATCCGCTTCGGCGACAACGACCGCCTCGCCGCGCGCGTGGCACAGGCGGCGCAGGCCGAAGGTGTGTTGTTGCTGTCGGACGTGGACGGGCTTTACGACCGCAACCCAAAGGATGCGGATGCGAAGCTGGTCGAGACGGTCGAAGGCGTCACCCCCGCTATCATCGCCATGGCGACGGATGAAAGCACTTCGGGCCTCGGCTCGGGCGGGATGCTCGCGAAATTGCAGGCTGCGCGGATTGCCGAACGCGCCGGTATCGCGCTCGCCATCATCAACGGCACGCATGACGCACCGATTGCCCGCGCGCTCGATGCGGGACGCGGGACGTTGTTCCTTCCGCAAGGTGACGAAAGCGCCCGCAAGGCGTGGCTGTCGGGCCGCCTCGCACCTACCGGTGTCCTCACCGTCGATGCAGGCTGCACCGAGGCTTTGGCCAACGGGGCGAGCCTGCTTGCCGCCGGAATGACCGAGGTCGAGGGCGATTTCCGCCGCGGCGACCTCGTTGCCATCTTCGGCGCAAAGGGCGAGAGGCTCGGACAGGGCCTCGTCGAATACACTGCCGAGGAATGCCGCAGCATCCTTGGCTTGCGCGAGGAAGAGCAAGCAACAAAGCTCGGCTATGCCCCGCGCGCGGCCGTCGTCCACCGCGACCACATGGTGCGCGCATGATCGTCGCGTTGACAGGAGCTACGGGCTTCGTCGGGCAAGCGGTGCTCGATGCGGCGGCGCGTTCGGGCATCAAGGTTCGCGCCCTCACCCGCCGACCGCAGTCGCCACGCAATGGGGTGACATGGATCGAGGGAAGCCTCGGCGATACCGGCTCGCTCCTGAAACTTTGCGAGGGCGCGCACAGCGTCATCCATGTGGCTGGGCTTACCAACACGCCCGACCCGGCAGAGTTTGTCGAAGCCAATGTCACCGGCACGCGCAAGGTGCTTCACGCGGCCAAGCGCAGCGATGTTGCGCGGTTTGTTTTCACCTCTTCGCTTTCCGCCCGCGAGCCTTCACTCTCGCGTTACGGAGCGTCGAAAGCCAATGCCGAAGTCCATGTCGAAGCGAGCGGCCTCGACCACACCATCGTGCGCCCGCCCGCCGTCTATGGCCCGCGCGACAAGGACATGTTCGAGCTTTTCCGCGCAGCAAAATACGGCATCGTTCCGGTTCCGCCCAAGGGCTATACGTCCATCATCCATGTCGACGACCTGGCCGAATGCCTGCTCGCGCTAGCACCGGCCGGAACCGCCAGCGGCGCGCTGCTCGAACCCGATGACGGGCGCGAAGGCGGCTATGAGCATGGGCAGATGGCCAAACTCATCGGCAAGGCGATGGGGAAGAACGTGCTCGCCCCGCACCTGCCTGCTTCCGTGCTGGGCCTCGGAGCGAAAATCGACCGCCTGATGCGCGGGGACCAGGCCAAGCTGACCGCCGACCGTGTGGGCTACATGGTCCACCCCGACTGGGTCTGCAGTCCCGAGCGTGCCGTGCCGCAAGACATCTGGCAGCCGCGCATTCCCGGGCCGCAGGGCTTCGAACAGACCGCCCGCTGGTACGAGCGCGAAGGCTGGCTATAGCTGCTACTCGGGCTGCGTTTCCCACACTCCGCGCATGTTCTTGCCGACATGCACTTGCGGCTCGGAAGGCGTAATCGCCATCCCCGCCTCGTCGGCGGCAATGCGCTCCCGCGCTTCCTTGAAAGCATGCTCTAGCGGCTTGGTCTCGACGGCATCGCCCTTGAAGAACATCTCGGCAAAGACCGTCATCTCGCGGCTGTCGTCGCAGCCGTAGGAGGTACGGTCCTTGCGCGCGGCGGTAATGACGATGCTGTCGTCAGAGGCGAGCGGGGCTATCCAGCTGCCTGAGTAGCAGGCCGAGACCACGACCAGCCTTTTGGCGACACCAGTTTTTGCAAGCACCGAGCGGAGCCGGGGGGCCGTGATGCCTTCAAGCGCCGTATAGTCTGGCAGGTAGGTACTCAGCGCGGCATCCTCGCTGCCGTGCGAAGTGAGGTAGACCGCCAACATGTCACGTGCAGGGTCCGCATCCTCCGCAATCACTTGCGCGATTTGTTCGAGGTTGGGGTTGGTCGCCAGCGGCACCTCGGTCGGGCTGGCCCCGTCGTTGGACAGGAGCACGCTCATGCGCAGATTGTCCCCGAAGCGGCTTCCGAAGGCTTCCAGCGCCCGTCTGCTTTCACGTACGAACAATTCCTGCGTGCCGTCGGGTGCTACCGCGATGAGGTAAACCCGGCCCTCCTCGCTTGACGCGGCCGAGAGCAGCTTTGCTGACTGCTCGACTAGGCCATGTTGCGATTGCCAGAGCCGGTCGGGTGCTATGCTTTCAATTTCGCGGGCTTGCTGCTCTTCGGCCCCCTGCGAGAGGGCGTACAGCGTCACCTTCATGTTCAATTCCGCCGTCCAGACCGAAGCCACGGCGCCCAGACCGAACGCGATTAGCATCAGGACCGAACGAAGGCGGTTCGTGAAATAGCTGCGGTTCATGAGGAGGTAGACCAGCGCATTGATACATGCGCCGAACGCCACGATGATATCGGTGTCCACGACATCCAGCGCCGGTCCAAATTGCATCAGGACCAATCGTACGAGGGTCACAGCTGCCATGACGCTCAGCGCGTGTTTCGCCAGTTGCAGCGCGGCCGGTACGCTGCGGTAGATCCATCCCGCAAGGCACGCTGCCATGACATAGACAGCGGGCACTTCGAAGGCGAGCTGGACCTCAATCCAAGGCTCCTCGCTTTGCGCTGCACAAAGAAGTCTCAGGACAACGGCTGCGAACCACGTCGCGACCAGCGGTGCCAGCAGCGAGCGCGAGTAGGCAATATCTGCCTCGTCGTCTGCGATATCCTCCGTCACTTCGCACGAAGACTCGGCCTCGACATGCGGGCTCGCTTTCGTGATGGAGGGCACACTTGCTGTCATCGCGTTCACCTATTCCACGCCTTGTAAATTTGGCGTAAACCACAAGTGCCTAGGACTGCCGGGCAACATCGCTATTATTGAAATGTTGTTCGCAACATACGCGAGACGAAGACAAACGGATGCCTGCCCAGCCTGCCCCTACCCTGCCCGGCGATTACGCGCCGTGGTTTCATGCCAAGGCCCTCGAAGGGTCGGACCGCTATGCCTTCCATTCGGTCGGCGGACGCCATGTGCTGATGCTGTTCTTCGGCACGGCTAGCCAGCCGGGGGCCAAGGCCGCGCTCGATGTGGTCCAGAAGTACCGCAAGCTGTTTGACGACGAGCATGCCATCTTCTTCGGCGTCACCGTCGACCCCACCGATGTCGCGCAGAAACGGATTGCGCAGAGCCTGCCGGGCATCCGCCATTTCCTCGATTACGACCGCGCGGTCAGCCGCCTCTATGGTGCTGCACATCAGGACCAGCGCTACGAACCCTTCTGGATGCTGATGGACCGGGAATTGCGCATTGTCGGCAAGTATCCGCTGGCGCAGGGCGAGGAAGCGATTGCCGAGTTGAAGCGCCGCACCGCCGTCATCCCCGACAGCTGGGCGCCCGTGCTCACCGTGCCCGGTGTCTTCGACGAGGCGCTATGCAAGCACCTTATCTCGCTTTACGAGGCCGATGGTGGGACCGCGTCGGGCTTCATGCGCGATGTGAATGGCAAGACCACCCATATCCTCGACGACGGTTTCAAGCAGCGACGCGACACCACCATCGAGGACCCCAAGCTCATCCAGGCGCTCTCGCAGCGGGTAGCGCGGCGTGTAGCGCCAGCTATCGAGCGCGCCTTCGCCTTCAAGGCCACGCGTATCGAGCGGCACATCGTCGCCTGTTACGAGGCGGGAAAGGGCCATTTCCGCCCACACCGCGACAACACGACTTTCGGCACGGCGCATCGCCGCTTCGCCGTCACCATCAACCTCAACGCTGAGGACTATGAGGGCGGAAACCTGCGCTTCCCCGAATTCGGGAATCGCACCTACCGCGCCCCGACCGGCGGGGCGGTGGTGTTCTCCTGCTCACTGCTGCACGAGGCAACGCCGGTGACCAAGGGCAAGCGCTACGCCTTCCTGCCCTTCCTCTATGACGAGGAAGCGAAAGCGGTACGCGAGGCCAATCTCGACAAGCTGGCAGCGCAGGAAATGCACAAGCGCGCCCACGAAGCTGGCTGAACCACAGCGATTGCCTTCCGGCTGGATTGCCCTACCCTTGCAGCTGCCGGGTTCGCGAATCGTGGGCAGAAAACATTCGCCCGTTCGTAAAAGGGTCGCGAACGGAGGACTTGATGAGAATTTTCCTGATTGCTGCCAGCGCGCTGGCCATTACCGCCTGTTCGCAGGCTGAAGAAGCCGACCCGGCAGAGGCCACTGAGCCCGCTGCAGCCGAAGTGTCAGGACCGGTTGCTATCGACGGCAATCCCTCGGCCGGAATGTACCGCGTCACCACCGAGGAAGGCGAGGTCTACATGGAAGATGCCAAGCCCGACGGCACTTATGTCACGACAAAAGACGGCGAAGTTGTCGAAACCGGCACGTGGGAGCAGCCATCGCCGGACCAGTGGTGTTCTCAAGTCGATGAGGAATATATCGACGAAGAGGAAGATGGCACGCGCAAGTGCAACACCGAACAGATTGATGAGAACGGTGTCTGGACCTCGGTAAACTCGGAAGGCAAGACTGCCGTAATCGAGCGCGCAGACAGCTGAACGACCTTCTGGATCGTGAAGGGCGCCGGTGGCTTCCGCCCCCGGCGCCTTTCTATCCCGTCAGAGAAACGGCTCCTCGCCGGGCTTGTGGATGCCGCATTCGACCTTATCCCAGCCGGCCCAGCGGCCTGCTCGGGGGTCCTCGCCGGGCTTGGTCTCGCGCGTGCAGGGCGAACAACCGATGGAAGCGAAGCCGCGTTCGACCAGCGGGTGGCGCGGTAGGTCGTGCTCTTCGAAATAGGCGGCGATGCGGTCTGCATCCCAGTCGATGAGTGGGTTGATTTTGAGGCGTCCCTGCGCGTCCGATGTGTCCAGCTCGAACCGCGGCAGGTTGGCGCGGGTCTTTGACTGGAACGCCTTGCGCCCCGTCACGCTGGCATCGAAACCGGCGAGCGCTTTTTCAAGCGGGCGCACTTTGCGCAAATCGCAGCATCCGTCGGGGTCGTATGACCAGCGCAGGCCGGTTTCGTCGCGCTGCTGCAGGTCGGCGAGGTCGGGATAGACATTGACGAGGTTTAGCCCCAGCAGCTCGGCCACTTCGTCGCGATAGGCCAGCGTTTCTGGGAAGTGCTTGCCAGTGTCGAGGAAGAGCACCGGCACGCTCGCATCGATCTGCGACACGAGGTGCAATAAGGCAGCGCTTTCCGCGCCGAAGCTGGAGACGATGGCCATGTCGCCCGCAAGGCCGCCGTCGATGACCGCGCGCAGCCACTCATCGGTATCGCTCCCGCGGAACATGCGGTTGAGCCTTATGGCGTCATGGTCCGTGAAACGGGGGCCCGTGTCGAGCCGGTCGATGGCGCGCGCCTCGTTCATGCGTGGCGCTTGGTCCAGATCGGCGTGCGGCTGTCGGCGGCTGCTTGGTAGACTTCGGGCCAGCGGCTGAAGGCGGCTTCGAGGTCATCCGCATCGAGCGGCGCGTCGGGATCGAAGGCGTCGAAACCGCAGCGGCGCATATAGGCGACCTGATCGACCAGAACATCGCCCACGGCGCGCAGTTCGCCCTCGTAACCGGCCTCGCGCAGCAGGCGGGCGGAAGAATAACCGCGTCCGTCGCCGAAAGCGGGGAAGTTCACCTCCACCAGCGCGAGGCGTCCCAGATGGGGGATAAGCTCGCGCGCGTCGTCGCCCGGCTCCACGCGCACCGCGCTGGCCGAAGACTGGTCGAGGAAGGAATCCACCGTCACGGCAGCGTGGTCAACGGCTTCGTCCTCGCGGTAGCGGATGAGGCGGTCGTTTTCGGTAGCGAGGTCATCCATAAAGCGCCTCCTTGAATGGGGCCATGCCGATACGGCGGTAAGTGTCGAGGAAGCGCTCGCCCTTCTCGCGTTCGCGCAGGTAAACGTCGGCGGCGGTCTCCACCGCGTTGACGATGCCGGCCTCGTCGAAGCCGGGGCCGGTGATCTTGGCGAGGCTGACATCTTCCGCCTCGCTGCCGCCGAGCAGGAGCTGGTAGTTCTCGACGCCCTTCTTATCGACGCCAAGGATGCCGATGTGGCCCGCATGGTGATGGCCGCAGGCGTTGATGCAGCCCGATATCTTGAGCTTCAGCTTGCCCAAAGCCTCGGTCTTGCCATTGGCGGCGAAGCGTTCGGAAATCTTCTGCGCGACCGGGATGGAACGCGCATTGGCGAGGCTGCAATAGTCGAGCCCCGGGCAGGCGATGATGTCCTCGATGGTGTCGAGATTGGGGCTGCCCAGCCCCGCCTCGTCGAGCGCGGTCCACAGCGCATGGAGGTCGGCCTTGCGGACATGCGGCAGGACGATGTTCTGCGTGTGCATGACGCGCAGTTCATCGAAGCTGTAATCCTTGGCGAGGTCCGCCATCAGGCGCATCTGTTCCGAAGTCGCATCGCCCGGAATGCCGCCGACGGGCTTGAGACTGATGACCGCCGAGACATAGCCCGATGCCTTGTGCGCAACCGTGTTGCGGTCGACCCAGAGCGCGAAGTCGGGGTCGCTTCGGTCGATATCTTCACTCGCGTCGGTTTCGAACAGCGGGTCCTCGAAGAAGGTCCGGATACGCTCGAGCTCGGCGAACGGCGGTTCGATGCCTTCGTCCAGCATGCGGGCGAATTCATCGTCGACAGCTTGGGTGAAATCGTCCTTGCCCATCTCGTGGACGAGGATCTTGATCCGCGCCTTGTACTTGTTGTCGCGCCGTCCATAGCGATTGTAGACCCGCAGGATCGCTTCCGAATAGGTCACCAGCCGGTCGAGCGGGACGAAGGCCTTTATGCAGGGCGCAATCATCGGGGTGCGGCCCATACCGCCGCCGACATAGAAAGCCGCGCCCAGTTCGCCGTCCTGCTCGACAATCTGGATGCCGATATCGTGGAGGCGCATGGCCGCGCGGTCGGTATCGCTGGCGATGACGGCAATCTTGAACTTGCGCGGCAGATAGCTGAATTCCGGGTGGAAGCTCGACCACTGGCGCAACAGCTCCGCATAGGGGCGCGGGTCGACCAGCTCGTCCGCCGCAGCGCCTGCGAAGTGGTCGGAGCTGATGTTGCGGATGCAATTGCCGCTGGTCTGGATGGCGTGCATCTCGACCTTGGCGAGGTCTGCCAACAGCTCCGCGGCTTCCTCCAGCTTGATCCAGTTGTACTGGATGTTCTGGCGCGTGGTGAAATGGCCATAGCCGCGGTCATACTTGTCCGCGATGTCGGCCAGCGCATGCATCTGGCGGCTATTGAGCGTGCCATAGGGAATGGCGACACGCAGCATGTAGGCGTGCAGCTGGAGGTAGAGCCCGTTCATCAGCCGCAGCGGCTTGAACTGGTCTTCGGTCAGCTTGCCGTCGAGGCGCCGACGCGCTTGATCGCGGAATTCCTCCACGCGCGCGTCGACCATTTGCTGGTCGTATTGGTCGTACAAATACATCAGATTACCCAGGTGCCGATATCGGTTTCGGTCGGCTTCAGTGTGAGGTCGGGGCGCACGGTGGGGCCCAATGCGCGGATGCGGTCCTTGATGTGGCTGGGGCGCGGGCGACCCTCGTGGCGCTCGGCATCGATGGCGTAAGGCGCATTGACGCGGCGCGCGGCTTCCTCGCGGCGGGCGATTTCTTCCTCGCTGCCGCTGACATCGGCGGCATCCTCGACATAGAGCGACCAGTCCTGCCCGGTCCACCAGGTCACCGCACCGCTCTTGAGGTCGTTTCCGGTGAGGATTCTCATAATGCTGCCTCCCTGGCGAGCGCTGCCAGCGCGTCTTCGCGCGCGGTGACTTCGCCGATGACGATGAGTGCGGGGCTGACGACGGCTTCGCGCTCCACGAGGTCGGGAAGCCCTGCGAGCGGTGCGCGCAGCACGCGCATTTCAGGCCGCGCGCCGTTCTCGATGACGGCAACCGGCATGTCGGGCGCAAGCCCGTCTTCCATCAGTTTCTCCGCGATTTGCGGTGCGGTCTTCACGCCCATGTAGATGACCAGCGTGCGGCCCTTGCCCGCCAGCCCTGCCCAGTCCTGCTCGGCAAGGCCCTTGCACTGGCCCGCGACGAAGCTGACGATGGACGATGCCTCGCGGTGGGTGAGCGCAATCTGTGCCGCTGCCGCCGCGCCATTGGCAGCGCTGATGCCGGGGATGACTTCGACCGGGACGCCCGCCGCATGGGCTGCTTCGGCTTCTTCGCCGCCACGGCCGAAGATGAACGGGTCGCCGCCCTTAAGCCGCACAACATCGCGGCCCGACAGCGCAACACGTACCAGCAGCGCGTTGATGTGCTCCTGCGCCATGGTGTGCTTCGAACGGCGCTTGGCGACCGAAACCAGCTCGGCATCGGGATGCGCGAGGTCAAGGATCGCCGGGTCGACGAGTCCGTCGTGGACGATGATACGCGCCGCCTCGATGAGGCGCGCCGCGCGCAGCGTCAGGAGGTCGGGATCGCCCGGTCCCGCGCCGACGAGATAGATGGTGCCAACATGTGCCATGCGGCCAAAATGCGTGGCAGGACGCGATTGCGCCAATCAGAATGCGTGTGCGGTCAAAAAGCGCTTATTTTGAAATCCACGCTGTCGGCGCGTGAACCTATTCTTTTGTAACCCTCTCGCGCGCCATGATCTCGAGCAGGCGGTCGAGCTGGTCGGAAGAGCGGATGTGCAAATCGCGCTGGGGGAAGGGAATTTCGATCCCGTTGTCCTTGAACAGCCACCACAGCTTCTTGAGCACCGCGCTGCGCACGTTGCCCACGCCGTCTTCCGGGTCCTTGATCCAGCAATGGATCATGAAATTGACCGAATTGTCGCCATACTCGCTCATCCATACAGTCGGTGGCGGAGCCTTGAGCACGCGCTCGCAGCTCTTGGCCGCTTCCAGCATCAGCTCTTCGGCCAGCTTCATGTCCGCTTCGTAGCTGACGCCGACGGGCACCTGCATCCGCACGTTTTTCGACGAATAGGACCAGTTCTCGACCTGGTTGATCATCAGGTTTTCGTTCGGGATGAGATATTCGCGCTGGTCACGGGTAGTCACCGATACTGCGCGCACGCCGATCTTGCGGATTTGCCCGAAGCTTTCGTTTCCGGCCATGTCTGTCACCGCAATCACGTCGCCCGGCTTGATCGACTTGTCCATCAGAAGGATGATGCCGGCGATGAGGTTACCGAAGGTCTTCTGAAGGCCGAAACCGATGGCGAGACCGAACGCGCCGGAGAACACCGCCAGCGCGGTGAGGTCGATGCCGAGCAGGTCGATGCCGAGGAAGAAAGCCGCCGCCCACACGATGATGGTGAGGATTTTCTCCGCGAGCAGCTGCTGCGTATCGTCGAACTTGGTGAAGCGCCGCACGCCGCGGCGGGCCAGCTTGCTGATGAGCCATGCACCGAACAGGACGCCCATCACGATTACCGCGACGATGAGCACATCGAACACCGAGATGCGGATATCGCCCATGCTGAAGGCCAATGCGTCCAGCCCGTCGACCACGGAACCGACGGTTTCGTTTCCGCCGCTCACGGCCTCCTTGATCCCTTCGGCCGCAGCGACGCTGCTTTCCTCGGGCGCATCTTCGGCCAGGTTCCACGCCTGCTCGACCGGGGTCGGCTCGGGACTGGGCGTGTCGGTGGGTGCGGTTTCGCCTTGCACGTCTATCTTTCGTTCATTGCCGCGAAGGCCTGTTCGAGGTCGGCGATGAGGTCGCCTGTGTCTTCCAGCCCGATTGATAGGCGAATTGCGAAGCGGTCCTCAACCCCCCATCCCGCTTTCGGCCACGCCATTTTAGCGCGGACCGGCTCGACATCGAATGGCAGGGCAAGGCTTTCGAAGCCGCCCCAACTGTAGCCGATGCCGAACAGTTCGAGCGCATCGACGAGGCGGCAGCGCGCGGCATCGTCGCCGCCCTTGAGGACAAAGCTGAAGAGACCGCAGCCGCCGGTGAAGTCACGTCGCCAGAATTCGTGACCGGGCGAGCCGGGCAGCATGGGGCACAGGACATGCGCCACATCGTCGCGGCTTTGCAGCCACTCGGCGATGGCAAGCGCGCTCTCGGTTTCGTGGCGCAGGCGCACGCCCATTGTCCTGAGGCCGCGCAGGGCAAGCGCGGCATCGTCGGGCGACACGACATGGCCGAGCTGCTGCGCGGTCTGGCGCAGGCGGCGATGCCACTTGTCGCCTGCGCTCGCCGCACCCATCATCACGTCCGAATGGCCGCCGACATGCTTGGTCAGAGCGGTGATGACGATATCGCAGCCATGCTCCAGCGCCGCAAAGCCGAGTGAGGTCGCCCAGGTGTTGTCGACGAGGCTGACCGCGCCCTTTTCGCGCGCAATCCGCGCCAGCGCAGGGATGTCGCAGACTTCCATCGTCAGGCTGCCCGGGTTTTCGAGCATGACGGCCTTGGTCTTGTCGCAATACGCGTCTTCGAAAGCCTCGATATTGAGCGGATCGAAGAAGCGGTGTGCCACGCCGTAACGCTTCAAAATGCCCATCGCGGCATTGCGGGTCGGGTCGTAGCAATTGTCCTGCACCAGCAGCACGTCCCCTGAGCGCAGGACCGCCATCAAGGCGCCGACCAGCGCCGCGACACCGCTGGGGTACAGTACCGTCCCTGCCGCGCCCGGCTCCAGTTCGGTAAGCGCCTCGGCCAGCGCCCATTGTGTAGGAGCGCCGCGGCGGCCGTAGAAGAAGCGGCCGTCCTCGTTCGACTTCACCCCTTCGCGAAGCGCCGCGCAATCCTTGTAAAGGTGCGTGCTCGCACGCCAGACGGGCGGGTTGACGACATGGCTGGCGAAATCGCCCGAGCGTCCGCTCGTGACCAGCTTCGTGCCGGGAGACTGCTTGCTGCCCTTGCCCACTTTCAGCGCGCCTCCCCGCTTTCCTTGGGCGTGTCGGGGTCCGCGCCCCATTCCAGCCAGCTGCCGTCATAAAGTGCCGCATCGAGCTTGCCGATCAGCGCGAGGCCGAACAGCAGGACCGAGGCCGTCATGCCGCTGTTGCAACTGGTGACGATCGGCTTGTCCGGATCGATACCCGCCTCTTCGAACTCGCTGCGGATGGCTTCGGGAGAACGATAGGTCCCGTCCTCGTGAAACAGGCGGGTGAAGTGCAGATTACGCGCCCCGGGGATGTGCCCCTCCGACCCGCTTCCCGCGCGCCCCTCGAACCGGGCCGCATCACGCGCATCGACGACCTGCCACTCGTTCTCCTCAAGGTTCTTGGTCATGTCCTCTTTGCTGCGGACCGCGCGTACCGGTTCAGCCCCGGCGCGCTTGCGCGGAGCGTGATCCACGATCCGGTCGGAAAGCTGTCGCCCTTCCATGCGCCACTTGCCCAACCCGCCGTCGAGAATCGCTACCTTGCCCTCGCCGTACCGCGTCAGGATGAACCATGCGCGGGCGGACGAACGGATGGCACTGTCGTCATAAAGGACGATACGACTGCCCGGCGCGATGCCGAGTTCGCCCATGCGCTCGGCAAACTGCGCGCCTGTCGGCATCGCCTTGGGCACGTCGGACGCGGTATCGACGAAACTTGCAAGATCGAGGAAGCGAGCCCCCGGAATATGCGCCGCCCGGAATTCGGCCCGCGCATCGCGCCCGCTGTCGGGCAGGTGCATGGTCGCATCGAGCACGACGATGTCATCGGAGCCGAGCCGCGCGGCAAGCCATTCGGTCGAAACGAGTTTGTCCATCACCGCTTGCTAGCGGGCGCTCGCACGCCTGTCGATTCAGTCGAGTGCGCGTGCAGCGATCGGTTCGTAGCTGCGCGGGCCCTCGTCGATGCGGAAAGGCATGACCCGCCCGCCACCCGGAACGCCGAGGCCGACCACGAAGGTCCTCACCAGCGGCTCCTCGCTCGCGCCGTCGAGCCGCACGCGCAGCAGCGGCACGAACAGCGCCGCATTGCCTTGCCGGATAACCCGCGCCTGCGACAGCGGGATGGTAATCTGGCCTTCGAACCGCACGGTCTGTCCGGGTGCGATGCGGGCGAAGGTGTGACGTTTCTCAAGCGTTTGCGAGGCGCTGGCAACCTGCTGTTCGACCGGCAAACCGCCATGGGCCGAGACGATATCTGCGCCGAGGTCGACGTCCTTCAAGGCTCCCGGGGAGCGATTGATGAGCGACACACGGTAATGCAGCGTCGCATTCATCACCGAGCGCGTCAGCTTGATGGCCTCGGCGCTGATCTGGATTTCATGCGGGGCTGCCTTGCCCGACGCGGTGGCCACGATGGGCCGCTCGATTTCGGGCGGTGGCGCATTGCGGCGGCGCTGCGACACGAAATAGCCGAGACCGAGCAGGGCCAGCAGGCCTCCGCCCACCGCGGGCCACAACCAGTCGATACCCTCGGCGCTTTCTTCCGCAGCGGGAGTCGCAACCGGCTCGCTGGAAGTGGCACTGGGTGTCGGAACGGGCGTCGCTTCATCGGTCGGAACCGGTGCGGGAACGATGGGCGCGGTCTCGCCCGGGTCGAGTGGCAGGCGCTCTTGCGCGGTCGGAACCGAACGCGGCTGTGGCGACACTCTTGGCGCTGTGGGCTGCGGAGCCGTGCTGCGCGGGGTAGACGTCGCGCTCGGCGTCGGTGCCGGTGTCGGGACCGGCTGCACGGACGCGCTCGGCGTGGGGCGCGGCGCAGGCGTGGGGGTCGGCGTAGCGATAACGCGCGGACGAACCGGGACTACGCCCTCGGAATCGACCGGCCCCTGGACATTCGGGCTGGCAGTCGGAGTCGGATTAGGCGGCAGCTGGAAGTCACGCACGCTCTGGGCGGCAAGACCGGCGGGCGCGGCGAGGACCAGCGCGACGAGGGGGAGGCGGAAACGGGTAAACATGGGCAAAGGGGGCCTGATTGGTTGGCCGCGCTGAATAGGCACTGAAGGCATCTCTTCCAAGCCCCGCCTTGCGCCAAGGCGCGGTTCGCGGCAGATGCGCTGCATGAGCGACACACCAACCCCCAAGTTCCTCGGCGAAAACAGCCCCCTTCCCGCCTCGCCGGAAGAGGCCGAACTCGATTATGTGCCGAACCCGCGCAAGGGTTCGCTCTACATGGTCCGCTTCGCCGCGCCCGAATTCACCTCGTTGTGCCCCGTCACCGGCCAGCCCGATTTCGCGCATCTCGTCATCGACTATGCGCCGGGCGAGACCATCGTCGAATCGAAGAGCCTGAAACTGTTCCTCGGTTCTTTCCGCAACCACTGCGGCTTCCACGAGGATGTGACGGTCGGTATCGGCCAGCGCCTGTTCGACGAGATGAAGCCGCAATGGCTGCGCATCGGCGGCTACTGGTACCCACGCGGGGGCATCCCGATCGACGTCTTCTGGCAAAGCGGCGCTCCGCCTGCAGGCTTGTGGCTGCCCGACCAGGGTGTATCGTCATACCGAGGGAGAGGTTGAATGAGCGAAACCGGACAGCACGAAACTACGCCACACAGTGATACCGGCGCCGGGAAGCGCCTGTGGCGTTCGAGCCTGCCCAAGTGGGCGCTCTGGCTTTCGCTGGGCGTACTCGCGTGGTTCGCGCTCGCCGCTTTCGGCCCCAAATTCGGTCTGATTCCCTGGCAGACAGGCCTCGGCTTCATGCTTCGCGACGCCGGCCTTCCCCTGATCGGGATCAGCGCCGTGTTTGCACTGGTCGCGCTGGTTTTTGCCCTAGTGAAGACGCCGCGCGGCCCCTGGTGGAAAGCCGCCATCGCCCTCGCCATTCCGGTGACGTTGCTGATGGGGCTGATGAGCCTGCGCGCCCAGGCCGAAAGCGTCCCGCCGATCCACGATGTCGCCACCGACCTGCGCGACCCGCCGACCTTCTCGCCTGCAACCATGGCGCTGCGGAGCGAGCTGGGTGCCAATCCCGTCAACGATTACGGCACACCCCTGGGCCAGCTGCCGATGTGGGAAGGCTCGGACGACGAAGTGCTCAAGGCCAAGAACCACGCAGACATTATCGCCGAAGAGTATCAGGGTCTCAAGCCGATCATCCTGGGCAATGCGAGCGAAGAGCAGGCCTTCGATGCCATCATCGCTGCCATGGGCGAGATCGGCCTGCAGGAGGTCCGGCGCGTCGAGGGTTCGAATACCGTCGAAGGTGTCGCAGAGACATTCGCTTTCGGGTTCAAGGACGACGTGGTCGCCCGCGTGGCAGACGGTCAGATCGATTTGCGCTCGGTCAGCCGCGTCGGCGTTTCCGATCTCGGCTACAACGCCGCGCGGGTGCGCGAACTGACCGAGGCCATCGAGGCGCGATTGGCGGGCGAATAAACGCCCACCAATCGCTCTCGCAGCTTCTTAGGCCTAGAGCACGAAGTCGGAAGCCTGCAGGTCGACCAGATTGTCGAGAGAGAGGTAGAGGTCGGCCACGCCGTCCCCGTCGACATCCATTTCCACGGTCAGGCCACCCGCACCGTCGCTCTCGTAGCGAAGTTCGCCTGCCGTCCCGCTGAAGGCTGAAGTCCCCACGAAAGTGAAGGCCTGGTTGCCAGCGGTCGTGGTGTCGGCATCGATGCCCCACAGGTTGATACGATCGCCCTCGGCGCGGGAGAAATCCTCGATGGTGTCGGTCGAGGCTGCCGACGAACCGAGGTGGCCGTTGGCGCGGAAGTAGAACGTGTCCGCCCCCGCACCGCCATTCAGTACGTCGTTGCCCGCACCGCCATCGAGCTGGTCGTCGCCCGCGCCGCCGAACAGCGCGTCGAGGCCTGCGCCACCCCAGAGGATGTCGTCATTGTTCTCGCCATGGAGTGTGTCGGCACCATTGCCGCCGAGCAGTTCGTCATTGCCGTTGCCCGCAAACAGCGTGTCGTTGCCGTCGCGGCCGTTGAGCGTGTCGAGCCCGCCGAAGCCTTCCATGAAATCGTCACCATCGCTGCCGAGCAGGAGGTTGTTGCGGGCGTTGCCGGTAGCGACGGTCGCGTCTCCGGTGAGGATGAGCTTCTGCACCGTGTCGGGCAGGACGAAATCGATGTCCGAGCGGACGGTGTTGTAACCGCCCGTTTCGCCGGTGATGACATCGCCGATGTCGTCGATGACATAGAGGTCGTTGCCAAGACCGCCGCTCAGCGTGTCGGCACCAGCGCCGCCGAACAGCTTGTCGTTGCCGTCGCCGCCGGTCATCGTGTCGTTACCCGCGCTGCCGAACATACGGTCCACGCCATTACCGCCGACCATGATGTCATCTCCCGACTGGCCGTAAAGGTAGTCGTCGCCATCGTCGCCGTAGATTTCATCATTGTCGCCGCCACCGGCAATGGTGTCTGAACCGAGGCCGCCCGACAGTACGTCCTCGCCAAGCCAGCTGCGGATAAAGTCGTCGCCGGCGTTACCGATGATGACATTGGCGATGTAGTTTCCGAGCAGGCGCTGGCCACCCGTCGAGGTGCCGTAAAGCTGCTCCACATTGTCGGTCAGGTAGTATTCGGCGAGGTTCGTACGGACGGTGTCGAGCCCTTCATCGGCAAGTTCGGTTACCGTATCGCCCGCATCGGTGACGATATAGTCGTCATCACCAAGTCCGCCGACAAGCGCATCATTGCCAAGACCGCCATCGAGCCAGTCGTTACCCTCGCCGCCCTCGAGCGTGTCTGCGCCCGAATTGCCGAGGATGTAATTCGAAAGCTCGTTACCCGTCAGCGCCTGCCCGCCCGGTGCGGTACCTTCGAGGTTTTCGACCCATGAGTGCAATGTGTAGGCTGCCAGGTTGGTAGCAACGGTATCGATACCTTCGCCATCCTGCTCGACGACGTTGTCGGAAGCGGAATCGACGAAGAAATAGTCGTTTCCGAGGTGGCCATACATGGTGTCGTTGCCCGTGCCGCCGGTGATGATGTCATTGCCATCACCGCCATAGAGCCGGTCATTGCCTGCACGGCCATCGAGGACATCGTCACCCGCTTCGCCATAGAAAGTGTCGACGAAATCACCGCCAATCATCGTGTTCGACTGGTCGTTCGCGTAAATTACCTGGTTTGTCGAATGCGCCGAGAGGAAACGCTCGATGTGATCGGAACCGTAGTAGGTCGAGGTCGCGACATAGACGGTATCGTTGCCTTCACCATCAAGTTCGACGGTTTCCTCATACGCGTAGTCGACATAGTAGGTATCGTCGCCCGCACCACCGATTAGCGTATCGTCACCCTCGCCGCCATCGAGCGTGTCGGCATCATCACCGCCACGGAGCGTGTCTATACCGATGCCGCCATAGAGCGTGTCCATCCCGGCGCCGCCTTCGAGGATGTCGTTGCCGTCCATCCCGTACAGCGTGTCGTCGAAGCCGAGCGACCGGATCAGATTGTCCTGCGCATTGCCGGTCAGTGTCTGGACGCCCGCGAAGGTGCCGTAGAGATGCTCGACATGATCGGCCAGCGTATAGGTGGCGAGGGTCGTGTAGAGGAAGTCGAGACCTTCATCTGCATTTTCCGTGACCACGTCGCCTTGCGAATCCACCCAATAGGTGTCGCTGTCCGCTCCGCCGGCCATGGTGTCGTTGCCTGCCCCGCCGTCGAGCCAGTCATTCCCGGCACCGCCGGTAAGCGTGTCATCGGCGCCAAGACCGGTCAGCGTATCGTTACCGGTGCCTCCGGCAAGATTATCCGCATTAGGCGTGCCGACGAGCGACTGGTCGGCCGGCATGCCGACGACCTGCGCGAAGCTGCCCGCAGCGAACATGCTGTCGGTAAAGTCGATGGTGCCGGTAAACTCATAGACCATATCGCTCGCGACATCGAAGACGAGATCGCCATCGCTGTCGGCCACGAGATAGGTGTTGCCGCCCTGCTGGACATACCAGACCTGCACCACGCCGGTCCCGACATCGCTTCCCGGAAGCGCCTCACCGTCGGAGAAAGTGAAATGCGTCAGCTCGCCGCGGAAGATGACGTCGCTTTGGCGTGTGTTGATTGCCCAGCCATAGTAACTGGTGCGACCGTTGGAATCAACCTGCTGGAAGGAAACGAGATCGCCTTCAAGCGCATCGAAATCGGTGATGACGGAGTGGTTGCCCCAATGGCTGTCATTGCCGAGCCGGAAAGTATCTGCATCATCACCGCCTGTTATCAAGTGGGAATTGCCGCTGAACGAGGTGTAATAACCGCTACCTACGGAAATCGTGTCGTCGCCAGTGCCGGCATCGACGGTCGTGGTACCGCCAGCAACATTGACAGTATCGTTGCCGGTACCCGCATCGATGATGGCATTGGAGTGGTCGGATGTGATGAGGTCGGCGCCCGAGCCTCCGGTGATGGTGGCAACGGTGTTTTCGACCCCATAAGTTTGGAGCGAAATCTGGTCGTCGCCGTCGCCCCCGTCCAACACGTTCGTGCCATAATAAGCGTAGATGCGATCATTATCGGCACCGCCATAGATGACATCGTCACCCTGATCGCCATTGAGGTTGTCGTTGCCGAACCCGCCAATGAGGGTGTCGTTACCCTCACCCCCGGACAAGGTATCCGCGTCCTCGCCGCCTTCCAGCGTGTCATCGCCGGCGTCGCCATACAGCGAATCGTTGTTGGCATCGCCGTACAGATGGTCGTTATCGTCGCCGCCACGGATTGTGTCGGAATCGAGCCCGCCTGACAGGATATCCTGGCCAGCTTCGCCGAAGAGGTAATCCCGGCCGTCACCGCCGTTCAATGCGTCGTTCCCATCGCCCCCATAAAGGTAATCGATGCCCGCAAACCCGTTGATGGTGTCGTTGCCTGCAACGCCATAAATCTGGTCGTCGTTTGCCGTGCCGTCCATCGAGTCGTCGCCACTGGTCCCGGCCACGGCCACGAACATGCCATCGACAAAGTCCGACTGCTGGATGGCGAAGGTGCCGGTGAACTCGACCACGAAGTCGGTAGCTGCATCGAACACAAGGTCGCCGTCGGTATCGCCGACGAGATAGGTGTTGCCGCCCTGGTTCACATACCAGAACTGCATCACCCCGTCGCCGATGCCGCCGCCCGGGAGCGCTTCGCCATCGGTGAAGGTGAAGCCGGTCAGCTCGCCGCGGAACAGCGTCGACCAGTTGCGCACGCCAACCGTGCCGTAATAGGTGCCCACCCGGCCATTGACGATCTCGAGCAGTTCGATGCGGTCGCCCTCGCTGGCATCGAAGTCGGTCACGACATCCTGCTCGCCCCAATGCGAAGAGTTGCCGAAGCGGAACAGGTCCGCCCCGTCGCCGCCGGTCAGCGTGTGCTGGCCGTAATCCTGGTTGTACTGGTCATCACTCGAAGTGATCGTGTCGTCACCAGTGCCGCCATCGACCACCGTGTCGGCATTGCCGTAATAGCTGCCGGACACGCTGATGGTGTCGTTGTCCGCGCCGGCATCGATGGTCGCACTGGTCCGCGTGCTGGTGATGGTATCGCTTCCCGCACCGCCGCTGATGGACTGCGTGGTGGCAACACTCGCATCGTCGTAATTGTTCGCATTGATGCGGTCGTCGCCGTCACCGCCGTCGAACGTGTTGTTGCCGTAGTAGTCGTAGAACGTGTCGTTGCCGCCTTCGCCCGACATCGCGTCGTCGCCCTGGCCACCATAGAGGCTGTCGTTACCGGCACCGGCAATAATCGTATCGTCGCCATCGCCTCCATGGAGATTGTCGTGCAGTATGTCGCCATTGAGCGTGTCGTTACCCGCATCGCCATACAGCGTGCCGCCGTCGATGCTGCTGTAAAGCGTATCGGCGCCCTCGCCGCCATA